>CAWJPA010000005.1:0-152143 GCA_963844655.1 uncultured Actinomycetota bacterium
GGTAGGGGATCTCGACGGCGACGTTGGTGGCCTTGACGGCGGCGACCACGAGTTTGCCGGGTTCCAGGCCGAGTTCGTCGGCGGCTTCGCGGCTGAGCAGGGAGACGAAGCGGTGTGGCCCGGCCTGGATTTCTATCTGGGCCATCACGGTGTCGCGGACCACGCGGCTGACCAGGCCGCTGAACCTGTTGCGGGCTGAGTGCGCCACGGCCATCCTGTTCTCGGTGTGGTCAGCTGATTCGGCCAGCTCCTGGGCCAGCGCGGCGAGTGCGGCCCCGTCGACGGCCATCCGCCCGGAGTCGTCGGTGACGGTGGTGATCCGTCCTCCGTCGGCCCAGCGGCGCAGGGTGTCGGTACTGACGCCGAGAAGGCTGGCCGCTTCTTTTATTCGGAACATCGGCATGGCCGGAGGGTAACGCAGATGCGGCGGCCCCCGGGGCGGGGCGGCGCGTCGGCGGCTATCCGGTCCGGAGCAGGCTGCTGCTGCTGTAATGACGCCGGGTACAGGCCCGGGCAGGCATCCGGAAAGTGCCCGTTGACCAGGGCGGACGGCCGTTAGCGTGGCCGGGTGTTCGGGCCTGGCTGGACCGAGATCGTCGCGTTGGTGGCGGCGTTTGTCATTGCGGTGCTGGCGACGCCAGCGGGCATCTCCGGAGCGGTGCTGCTGTTGCCGTTTCAGGTCAGTGTGCTGGGCACGCCGAGCCCAGCGGTCACGCCGACCAACCTGCTGTACAACGTGGTCGCCACTCCGGGGGCGCTGTATCGGTACTGGCGGCAAGGACAGACCGGCGGCCGGCTGGCCTTGGTGCTGATCGCCGGGACCGTGCCCGGCGTCATCGCCGGATCGGTCATCCGTGTCACGCTGCTGCCTGGTCCTCAGGTCTTCGACCTGGTGGTCGCCGCGGTGCTGCTTCCGCTGGGCATCTGGCTGGCGCTGACCCGCCCAGCGCTGCCCGGCGAACCGGGCCGCCGGGTGCGGCTGGTCCCGGTCCCGGTCCTGGTCGCGCTGGCGGCCATGGTGGGCTGCGTCGGCGGTATCTACGGGATCGGCGGCGGCTCGATCCTGGCCCCGATCCTGATCGGGTCCGGCAGGCCCGCGTCCGAGGTCGCGCCCGGCCGCTCTGGCGTCCACATTCGTGACCTCAGTCGCCGGGGTGATCACCTTCATGATCTTGTCCGTGCATCGTCATGGCTCCGTGGCGCCGAGCTGGTCAACCGGGATCGCGCTGGGTATCGGCGGCCTGGCAGGTGGCTACACCGGTGCCCGGATCCAGTCCCGGTTGCCTGATGTCCTGATCCGCCGCATGGTCGGCGTCCTGGTCATTGCCATCGGTGCCCGCTACCTATGGCTCGGGCTGGCATAACCGGCCCGGTGACACGACCCGCGAGAGGACAGATGCCCGAGCAGATCCAGCAGCGAGGGTACCGGCGCTCGCCGTAACCAACTGCTCTCCGGCCCGCTTCGGCGATGAGTACCCCGGCCGGGAGCAGTCACAACGTCCGAAGGCTGTGATGGGCCTCCGGGAGAGACGAGGAGAACATACATGAGTGGCGTACGGGTGCTGGTCGGCACGCGCAAGGGCGCGTTCGTGCTGTCCTCGGACGGCAAGCGTCAGCAGTGGGAAGTCAGCGGACCTCATTTCGCGGGCTGGGAGATCTACCACGTCAAGGGATCGCCCGCCGACCCGGGCCGGCTGTATGCCTCGCAGTCCAGCGGCTGGTCGGGGCAGGTGATCCAGCGTTCCGACGACGGTGGCCAGACCTGGGATCCGGTCGGTAATAAGTTCTCCTACGACGGGGTCCCCGGCACGCACCAGTGGTACGACGGCACGCCGCACCCGTGGGAGTTCGAGCGGGTGTGGCACCTCGAACCGTCGCTGGACGACCCGGACACCGTCTACGCCGGGGTGGAGGACGCCGGGCTGTTCCGGTCCGCTGATGGTGGGCAGCACTGGCAGGAACTGGCGGGGCTGCGCGGCCACGACTCCGGGCCGTCGTGGCAGCCGGGCGCGGGCGGGATGTGCCTGCACACGATCATCCTGGACCCGGCTACTCCGGGCCGGATGTTCGCCGCCATCTCGGCCGCCGGGGCGTTCCGGTCCGACGACGCGGGCCAGACCTGGGCGCCGATCAATCATGGCCTGCAATCTGAGGGCATCCCCGACCCCGACGCGGAAGTCGGGCACTGCGTGCACCGCATCGCGATGCACCCCGCCCGCCCGTCGGTGCTGTACATGCAGAAACACTGGGACGTGATGCGCAGCGACGACGCGGGCGGGTCCTGGCACGAGATCAGCGGGAACCTGCCCACCGACTTCGGGTTCCCGATCGACGTGCACGCGCACGAGCCAGACACTGTTTACGTGGTCCCGATCACAAGCGACGCCGAGCACTACCCGCCCGGCGGGAAGCTGCGTGTCTACCGCAGCCGCACCGGCGGAGACGACTGGGAGCCCCTCACCAGCGGCCTGCCGCAGGAACACTGCTACGTCAACGTCCTGCGCGATGCGATGGCCGTCGACGCCCTCGACTCCTGCGGCGTGTATTTCGGCACCACCGGCGGCCAGGTCTACGCCTCCGCCGACGCCGGCGACACCTGGGCCCCGATCGTGCGGGATCTGCCGGCCGTGCTGTCGGTCGAAACCCAGACACTGCCATGATCCGGGTCGTGCTCCCCGCGCACCTGCGGGCCCTGGCCCGCATCGACGGCGAAGTCGAGCTGGACGTCACCGGCCAGGTCACCCAGGGCTCGGTCCTGGACGCGCTGGAAGAGCGCTACCCGATGCTGCGCGGCACCATCCGCAACCATGACGGCGGCCAGCGCCGGGCGTTCATCCGGTTCTTCGCCTGCGAACAGGACCTGTCCCACCAGCCACCCGACATCCCTTGCCCGAAGCGGTCACCACCGGCGCCGAGCCCTACCTGATCGTCGGCGCCATGGCAGGCGGCTAATGCTGGCCGACTCCTACGGCCGCGTCGCGACCGACCTGCGGGTATCGCTGACCGACCGGTGCAACCTGCGCTGCGCCTACTGCATGCCAGCCGAAGGGCTGGACTGGCTGCCCGGCCCCGGCCTGCTCACCGACGAGGAGGTCGGCCCGCCTGATCTCGATCGCGGTCACACGGCTGGGTATCACCGAGGTCCGGTACACCGGCGGCGAGCCGCTGCTGCGCCGCGGCCTGCCCGCCATCGTGGCCCGCACCGCAGCCCTGCACCCGCGACCGGAGATCTCGATCACCACCAACGGGATCGGGCTGACCCGGATAGCCGCGCCGCTGTACGAGGCCGGGCTGGACCGGCTCAACGTGTCTTTGGACACGCTGTCCGCGCGACACGTTCGCGACACTCACCCGCCGCGACCGGCTGCCCGACGTCCTGGCCGGCCTGGCCGCCGCCGCTGCCGCCGGGCTGGCACCAGTGAAGGTGAACGCGGTCCTGATGCACGGCGTCAACGATCACGAGGCCGCCGCGCTGCTGCGGTTCTGCCTGAACCGCGGATACCAGCTCCGGTTCATCGAGCAGATGCCCCTGGACGCCCAGCACAGCTGGCGGCGATCCGACATGGTCACCGCCGATCAGATCCTGGCCGCCCTGTCGGCACAGTTCTCACTCACACCCGACAGATCCCACCAGCCGCGGATCGGCGCCCGCCGAGACCTTCCTGGTCAACGGCGGCCCCGGCCGCGTCGGCGTCATCGGATCAGTGACCAGACCCTTCTGCGGAGCATGCGACCGGGTCCGGCTGACCGCCGACGGCCAGATCCGCAACTGCCTGTTCGCCCGCGACGAGAGCGACCTGCGCACCCCACTGCGAGCCGGCGCCAGCGACGACCAGCTGGCTGGCATCTGGCGCCGCGCGGTCGCCGCCAAACTGCCCGGACACGGCATCAACGATCCCGGCTTCCTCCAGCCCGCCCGGCCCATGTCAGCCATCGGCGGCTGACTCGCGCCGACGGGGGTGCTTATGCGCTAGCAAGCCGACGCCCAGCTACCCGGCCTGCTAGCCGGAATGCTTGCTGGGGCTCCGCTCCTCCGCCGGAGGCGTGGCCAAGTCAGCGGCGATCGCGTCGCCGAGCGAAATGGTGACCGCCGCCCTGATCCTCGTCACTGTGCCGTGACGCCGACGTTATCTCGCATAATTCGTGACCTGCTCAAGACGTCGCATGAAGCGCGAGTATCCGCCAATCCGCGCGCCACTGCCCAATTGATGATCTCCAGTTGCGTCGCGCAGACTGGTCGTTCTGAGCCGTCGTGCCGGGAGCGGGACCGCTCCCCAACCAGCGATACCGCACCGGCGCCCCACATCAGGTAACACAAGTTACCGCCCGTGCTCCCGCTGTGCTAGGTGTACTGATTGCGGCGTGCATCCAGCAACTGGAGCGGTGGGGTGTGACGCGTCAGCATGCGGGCGGTGAGCTGCCGGTGCGCGGCGTGTTCGGGTGCCCGGCCAGTGGCCGCACGTCAGCGGCTTTACCAGCGGGCCGGTTTCACGCACCAGGTGCTGCGGCGCGCCATCGAGCGCCCACCGCTGGTCGACCTGGTCAGCCGACTTCCCCGCGGCCGCGGCGCGGGCCTGGATTCCTACCTGGGCGTGCTCGACCGGGTGCTGGAAGACCGGTTTGTCAGCGACGCTGAATTGGCCACGGTCTCCGATCTGGCTGCTGAACTCGGTCTGACGCGAGAAACGGCCGAGCAGGCTCACTGGGAGTACCTGCGCCACGTGTGCGAGGCTGCGTGGCGTGACGGCCAGGTGACCGAACCCGAGCGGGCAGATCTGCTCGAGGTGGCCCGGCTCATTGGCGTCCCGGCCGCCGAGGCGCTGGCGATCCTGGACGATGCGGCTGGGCAGTCGGCGTCTCGGCTGGGAGCCGGGTCGACCGGTCTGGTTCCAGGTGACCGGGTCTTGCTTACGGGTGACATGGGGCTGCCCAGGGCACAGATCGAGGCCCTGGCGGCGGCCGCCGGGCTGCGGGTCACCGGATCGGCCAGCAGCAAGACCACGCTGGTCGTAACTTCAGATCCCTACTCCCAGTCGGGGAAGGCGAGGCAGGCAGGTGAGCTCGGCGTGCGGATGGTGACCGACCAGGTATTCCTTCACATGCTCGACGAGATGGAGCCAGACACGGCCCGAAACCGGGCCTATTCGAAACTGCAAGCGCAGTGACACCGCGAGCAGCCCGCTGCTACCAGCGGCACTGCTCAACTGGGCCCGGGAGTTACACAGCATCCAGAACGCGGCCAGAGCGTTGCGTGCCATCCGGAAGCACCGACCGGGTGGCAAAATTCGACTATGAAGTTAATCCGGGCAACAGAGGGGCTTGGGGTCAGCGTGGCCGCGTCCGCACTGGCCAGCACTGCTTACCAGACTGCTGGTGAATTACACGACCGCCGCAGGTATCCGCCACCTGGCCGCTTAGTGCAAGTGGATGGCAGGCGTCTGCATATCAGATGCGTTGGTGACGGATCCCCCGCCGTGGTCATAATCCCGGCCATGGGAGCCGCCGCCACCGACTGGCTGGCAGTGCAGGATGCGCTTGTCCCGTGCACCACCGTCTGTGTGTACGACCGGCCTGGCCTGGGCTGGAGCGAACCCGCTCTCCGTTGGCCCACCGCCACCGGAATAGCAAGTGATCTTCGCCGTCTGCTAACCGGTGGCGGGATCGCGCCGCCGTTCGTGATCGCGGGCCATTCCCTGGGGGGCGTGATTGCCAGGGTATTCACGCACATGTATTCGGATGAGGTTGCCGGCATGGTCCTGATCGACTCGACCCATCCCGGTCAGGTTGGGCGCCTGCAGAAGGCATGGCTGCAGGACTACCGCGGCGGGAAGCTAGCTGAGGTGGCGCTTGACTATGCCCGGCCACTCGGGCTGCGCCGCGCGTGGAGCAGCCTCCGCTCCCAAGCCCCAGCCTCTGCGGAGCAAGTCATGGCGCTGTCATCTCGGGCCCGGCGGGCCCAGGCGAAAGAACTGCTCGCGTTCGAGTCAATCTGCCGGCAAGCGGGCTTGATCCTCGGAGACCTCGGGGACCTTCCGCTCACCGTGATCACCTCCAGCGAGCGGGCCCCGGCCGTGCCGGAGGACAGCCGGGCACAGCGCGTCCGCAGCCGCTTCTACCCAGGCTGGGCGCAACTCCAGGATGAACTCGCGACATTGTCAGCGGACAGCGCCCACATCATGGCTCCGTGTGCGGGACATCACATCCAGTTCGACGATCCTGAGCTTGTCACCTCATCCATCACTGATCTTGTAGAACGGGTTCGTCAGAAAGCTGATGCGATTGGCGGGGACGTAGTCAGCAACTGAACCGGTCGATAGACGCTGGCACGAAATGCGGCCTGCGCTTGCTTACAGATACCCGGCTGGCCGCCGGTCTCGGCGGTGTTGAGGACGCGCTGGCCCGGATGCGCGAGCACGGCGGACGGGCCACAACAGCGCGGCGGCTGCTGCTCACCGCGCTGTTCGCCAGCCCGGGCCATCGCAGCGCCGAGGAACTGGGCGCCGAAGTCCAGGCCCGCGTGCCCTGCGTGCAGAAGTCCACGATCTACCGCATCCTCGACGAGCTGGAACGCCTCCAGATCGTTGACCGCACCCACCTCGGCCACGGCCCCGCCACCTACCACCTCGCATCCCCGGCCCACGGTCATCTGGTCTGCGAGAAAGGCGGCACGATGACCGAAGTCCCCGGCCAGCTCTTCGACGGCCTCGCCGAGATGACCCGCTCCCGCTACGGATTCACCATCCAGCCGCACCGCTTCGCCGCCACTGGCCTGTGCGCCAGCTGCCAATGACGATCTGGCCCGGGCAACGGCAGCAGGTGTGCCGCTAGCCGTCTTTAGCCAAGGTCTCCATGGCCCGGACCTTTGCCGATCGAGACGTTACCGACCTTCGGTGGTCGCCCGGCCAGGAGTTAGGCACTGGGGTGCCGTTAGCTTGATGAGCCGAACTGGACGGGAACTTTGATGACCTGTTCCCTGGCCCAGGTTTGGGCGCCGGGTGCGGCCTGCCAGATGGTGAGCTGGGTGCCGTGGACGGCGAGGGCGTCCCATCCGCCTGATGGGCTGGGTGCAAGGGTTGCGGTGCCGGTGGGCAGGGCCGGCAGCGGCTGCCACGAGCCCGCGGCGGTGGTGATGGCTGCTGCGCGTCGGCTGCTTAGGGTGATCGCCAGGCTGCTGTCCGGTCCGGGCGACGCCGATGTTAGCGTGGCGCCCTTGAGTGCCAGCGCAGGTGACAGTTTCCAGTGTGCGCCGCTATCAGTGGACCAGGCGGCCACCAGGTGTGCTGCGGGCCCGGTTCCTGCGGCTAGCAGGGCCGTAGTGGTGCCGGCGGAGGTGGTGAGCCGGAGCACGGTGATGGCCTGGTGGGCGTAGGCGGCAGGGAGCGTAGGGCCTGTTAGCTGCCAGGTTCCGCCGGTGTGGGAGAAGATCCCTGCGGTTCCGGGACGGCCGCAGCCAGCACCCAGCATGGACTGGCCGGAGGGGCCGAACGTGGCCGCGGTGAGGCTGACCAGGTGGCACCGGGTATCTGCTGGGGTCGCGGCGAGAGCCCGCCGGGTGACCAGCGGGGTCCACGCTGTGCCGTCGGGGCCGGAGATGTCGGTGGTCCCGTTGGCGAGCAGCGCCAGCAGCCGTCCGCTGACCGGGTCAGCCGCGAGAGCGCCGGGGACATCAGCCAGGGCAGCATCGAGCAGGCCGGGTGACCAGGATGTGCCGTTGTCCTTGGTGCTGGCGAGCGGGGAATAGGACAGGTCCTGGCTGGGCCGGAACCCGGCCAGCACCGACCCTGCTGGCATGCCGGTGAGGACTAGGCCGCCGTTGCTGGCCACTCCTGGCGGGGTGGCCAGCTGCCAGGTGCTGATCCCGGCGGGACGGACGAATAGCTGCCAGAAGTTGTTGTGGCTGGCGGCCGAGCCGCCCATCACCGCGACCGCCCACGTCCCGGTGGCGGTGGCCAGCGAGGTGGCCAGGGACGGCGGCCTGGCGGCGCTGGCCGGGGCTGCGGTGCGGCTGGCTGTGCTGCCGCAGCCAGCGGCCAGGATCGTGGCGGCCGCCACGGTGAGGAGGCCGGTGCGGCGATTCATGAGGACCTCAGCGCGTGCCGGGCAGCATTGGCGAGCAGGACGGCGAACGAGGATTCGGTGGCGGTGGTCCCCGGCCCGGGATCGGTATCCAGTTCCTCCCGGACCCGGCCGGCCTGGTCGATGACGTAGGCGATGTCGGGGTGACCGATCATGGAACCGGCGGGCAGGATTTCCGCGGAGATCGCGTAGTTCCTCCAGACCTGCTGGAGCTGAGAGACGCTGCCGGTCAGGTACAGCCAGTTCGGTACCTGGGTCAGGTGTTCCTGGCGGTCGAAGGCCTGGGTGTCGGCGACCTGGTGGTAGACGGGGTTGGCGACGACCGCGACCAGTTCCACCTGGCGCGCGGCGGCGCCGAGGAGCTGGCCGGCGGCGCGGAACTCCTGGGCGATCAGCGGGCAGTCGGTGGTGCAGACCGGGTCCAGGAAGGTGAGCAGGACGACCTTGCCGCGCAGGCTGGCCAGGCTCACCGTCTGGCCGTGCTGGTCGGTGAGCTGGAAGGGCTTGGCCGGGAAATTCAGTGGCGCGGACGAGCCGGAGATGGCTTCGGCGAGGATCGGGTCGGCGTTCGGGCTGGCCTGGGCGGCGGCCATCGGGGCAGCGCCCAGGATGATCAGCCCGACCGCCCCGGCGGCTGCGACCGACCCGATGCTCGCGGTGGCCACCGACCGGCGCACCGAGGCCGGGCGGATCCGCTCCCGCCAGCCCGCCGCGGGCAGGCCCGGGCTGGCCGGCGCCGGTTCCGCGCCGGCCAGCTGCTTGGCGGTGGCCGGGCCTGGGGTGAGCGCGAGATAGCCGCCGACGCCTAGGAGCGCGAACGGGAGCATGCTGTTGGGGTCGGTGCCCAGGCCGCCGAAGAACCCGATGTCCTCGATCAGCACCCAGTCCGCCAGGCACAGCACGGTGAACGCGATGACCGCCGGGCGGACCACCCGCCGCCGGCCAGTCAGGAATGCCGCGCCGATCCCCGCCAGCGCCACCACGGCGAACAGGTTGAGCGCGAACCCGTGCGCCTCATCGAACGCGGTGAACGCGTTGACCCAGGCGGCCAGGAAACCCGGCTGCGGTGTCTGCGCCATGTCGCTGGTCATCCCGGCCAGCGTGCCTGGCTGGTGATGCGAGAGCCCCTGCCAGAACCCGCGCCCGGGCCAGGCCTGCAGCACCGCCATGCCGATCAGGAACACACCGGTCCCGGCCAGGATCCCCCGGCCGACCCACCGGGCGTGCCAGGCATGCTCGGGCAGCGCGATCAGCCCGCCCGCCGCCACGTAGATCAGAACCGCGCCGGGAGCGCCGAACAGCCAGGTCAGCCCGGGGGCGAAGATCCCGCCGAACGACTCGCCGAAGACCCACACCACCAGCCCCCACCCGGCACTGGCCAGCCCAGCCAGCCGGGACAGCGGGCCGCGGACGGACGCAAGCATCCAGATGCCGATCCCGACCTGGATCCATACCGCGGCCGCCCCGGCCTGCATCGGGTGATACGACCACGTGGTCCCGGCCCAGTTCACCACCTGCTGCACCCAGTGCGGTGAACTCGCCGCCGTGGGCTCGATGACCTGCGAGGGAAGGCCGACCGCCATTTTCGGCTGGGCCTGCAAGATCCCGTCGAAGACCCACAGCAGCCCGAACCCGATCCGCAGCAGCTGCCGCCAGGACGGCTCAGCCCCAGCCGCTGCGCCGTCGGCTGCCGCCCCGCCGGTGGCCTGGGCGGCGGGCAGCCAGGCCCGCAGAGTGATCCAGGCGAACCCGAGCAGCGCGAAGATCGCCAGCGCGATGATTCCCTGGTGCAGCAGCGCCGTCTTGAACGCCGCGATCACCGTGGGATCGTTGACGTTGATCCCCGAGTTCATCCCAGGCATCAGCTCACCTGTTCCTGTGTTCCAGCCGGTTCCTGGCCGGCACTGGGGCAGCGGGCCGTGCCGGGCCGGGGTTCTCCCGGGCGGCGCGGTGCGGCCGTGGCCTGCTGCGGCGGGCGGCGGGCGCGGCGCCGAAGCGGCGCAGCCGCACGCTGTTGCCCACCACGAACGCTGAGGACAGCGCCATCGCGGCGCCGGCGATCAGCGGGTTGAGGAATCCGGCGGCGGCCAGCGGGATCGCCGCGATGTTGTACCCGAACGCCCAGGCCAGGTTGCCGCGGATCACTCCCAGGGTGCTACGGGCCAGGCCGATCGCGTCCGGCACGACGCGGAGATCATCGCGCAGCACGATCAGGTCCGCCGCGCTGATCGCCACGTCGGTGCCGGTGCCCAGCGCGATCCCCAGGTCGGCCGCGGCCAGCGCGGGCCCGTCGTTGATCCCGTCCCCGACCATGGCCACCCGCCGGCCCTGGGCCTGCAGGTCCGCGATCACCGCGACCTTGTGATCAGGCAGCGCCCCGGCGATGACGTCATCGGTGCCCGCCTGGGCGGCGACCGCGGCGGCGGTTGCCTGGCTGTCGCCGGTCAGCAGCACGGTGCGCAAGCCCAGGCGGCGCAACTGGCCGACCGCCGCAGCGGCGGATGGCTTGAGGGTGTCGGCGACCGCGACCGCGCCGTGCACCTGCCCGTCCCACCCGGCCAGCACCACCGTCCAGCCGGCCTGTTCCCACTGCGAGCAGTGGCCGGCCAGGCCCGCGGGGATGGCCATCCCCAGCTCGGCGAACAGGTGCGCACGGCCGATGAGCACGTCATGGTCATCCACACGCCCGCAGGCGCCCAGGCCCGGCATAGCCAGGAACCGGTCCGCCTGCGGCAGCGACCCCAGGTCCGCGCGTGCCGCGGCGCTGATGGCCGCGGCCACCGGATGCTCTGATGCCTGCTCCACCCCGCCGGCGTGCCGGAGCAGCACCTCCCGGCTCACACCACCCGCGGCCTGGACACCGGTCACCGCCATCACCCCGGTGGTGACCGTCCCGGTCTTATCCAGCACCACCGTGTCCACCGCCCGGGAGGCCTCCAGCGCCTCGTACCGCTTGATGAAGATGCCCAGCTGCGCGCCCCGCCCGCACGCCACCATCAGCGCCGCCGGCGTGGCCAGCCCCAGCGCACAGGGGCAGGCGATAATCAGCACCGCCAGCGCGGCGCTGAACGCCTCCTCCACCGGGCTGCCCGCCAGCAGCCAGCCGGCCAGTGTCAGCCCCGACGCCACCAGCACCGCCGGGACGAACCACCCGCAGATCCGGTCGGCGAGCCGCTGGATAGCCGCCTTCTGCGACTGCGCCTGCTCCACCAGGGCCACCAGGTGCGCGAGCTGGGTGTCGCTGCCGACCTTGACCGCGCGCACCACCAGCCGCCCGGCCACCACCACCGTGCCCGCGGCGACCGTGTCACCCTCACCGACATCGGCTGGCACCGATTCCCCGGTCATCATGGCGCGGTCCACCGCCGACTGGCCGAACTCCACCTCCCCGTCCGCGGCGATCCGCTCCCCCGGCCGCACCACGAACCGCTGCCCCGCGGCCAGCTCAGCGGCCGGGACCCGGCGTTCGGTCCCGTCAGCGTCCAGGACGCACGCATCCCGCGCACCTGCCGCCGCCAGGTCGCGCATCGCATCCCCGGCGTCCCGCCGCGCCTTAGCCTCATACAGCCGGCCAGCCAGCAAGAACGTCGTCACCGACGCGGCGACCTCCAGGTAGATACCGCCACCCGAAGCGTGCAGCAGCAGATACCACGCGCTCAACCGCGC
This sequence comes from uncultured Actinomycetota bacterium, assembly GCA_963844655.1. Taxonomy (GTDB): domain Bacteria; phylum Actinomycetota; class Actinomycetes; order Streptosporangiales; family Streptosporangiaceae; genus JASHPR01. Next base: position 11,743 of record CAWJPA010000005.1, read on the forward strand.
CTGGCCGCGGTCCAGCACAAACATGGCATACACCGACCAGCCGCACGCCGCGGCGATGCCCAGCGACACCAGGGTGTCCATCGACGACGAGCCGTGCCGGGCGTTGCGCAGCGCCGCGGCGTGGAACGGCCACGCCGACCACACCACCACCGGCGCCGCCACCGCGATCAGCACCCACTGCCAGCCCGGGAACCGCGACCACGGGAACAGCGACAACAACACCGACAGGTCACTCAGCGGGATGAACAACACCAGCGCAACGATCAGCCGCTTGCGGAGGTCCGCGACGCGGGCCGCATCCGGGCCAGTCGCGCCCGATTCCGCCGGGCCGTCACCCACGCCCCCGGCCGGGCCGCGGCCGGCCACGTCGGCGCGGTAACCAAGCTGCTGCACCGCGTCGATGAGCTGCTGCACCGGAACTACCGCACCAGTGACAATGGCGCGTTCAGTCGCCAGATTCACGGTGGCCGTGACGCCGTCAAAGGTGTTGAGTTTCTTCTCGACCCGGGCCGCGCACGCCGCGCAGGTCATCCCGCCGACCGAGAACTCGACCTGCCAGGGCGCGGATGACGCCTCACCAGCCACTGCCGCAGATGACACCTAAGTAATCCTGTCCTCCAGCAAGAACCTCACCAGCCATTCGCAGAGCAGCGCCCGGCACCGCCGGGGTGCACATGCGCCCGGACCTGCTGCCAGCTCCGGCACGGCATCACCATCTGCCATCGTGCCGGAATCTACACCGCCAAAAGCCACCCGCATTACAAGGCGTCAAAAATGTAATCTTCAGCCATGGCGGAAATACCCCACCAGGGTTTCCTGGCATACCACCCGGGGGTTTCCGGAATACCCCCACGGGGTTTCCGGTCTCATTCCCATTGGCCGGCGCCCCAAGAATATCCTTCTTGTGCGGGCCATCGGCCGCCTATTACTATCGTGGCGTTATGCGCCAGCAGCAACCCCGGGCCCCGCGCAGCGGCTTCAGACGCTCCCCCGAGACCGCCAGCGGCGCCCCCAGCACGCCGTCAGGGGACCGCTGAGGTGGCCGGGCCATCCTGGCTGGCAGGTGTCCTCGCGGCCGTCATGCTCCTCACCGCGGCCTACTCCGCCAGTCGCCTGGCCGTCTCCCGCCTGCGCGGGCTGGCCACCGAAGCCGACGCCGACGGGCTCCATGCCCTCATGGGCACCTCCATGGCCGGAATGCTCGTGCCCCAGCTGAACCCGCTGCCCGCCGGCATCTGGATGGTGGTGTTCGGGACCGGGGCCGCATGGTTCGGCGCATCCGCTATCCGTGCCCGGACCCCGGGCAGGTTCAGCTGGCAATGCCGGTTCCCGGTCCCGCACCTGATCGAATGCACTGCCATGCTCTACATGCTCGTATCCCTGCGCGGCGCACAGCACGAAACAGGAATGGCGATGCCCGGCATGGGCACATCCGCCAGTGCGCTGGGGGGCTTTCCGGCCCTCTCGGTCGTCCTGGCCCTGTTCATGCTCGGCTACCTCATGTGGACCACCGACCAGCTCGCCTCCCTGGCCCGAGCCGTACCCAGGTCAGCAGCCCCGGCTAGATCTCCGCAGCAGCGCGCGCTAGTTGCCGTCCCTGCAGCTGGCCGCCCCACACGCATGGCCAGCACCACTAGCGCGGCAGATCTCACCCGGCCGCTGCCCCTGGATACCGGACAGTCACTGATGGCCCCCAAGCTGGCCGCGTGCGGCAAGATCGCAATGAGCATCACCATGGCCTACATGCTCATCCTTATGCTCTGAACCGGTCCCGCCGCCGGCCCGCCCTCACCCCCCCCGCATGCCGACGACCGCTGCCCGATGGCACCCGGGAAGCGGCGAGCTGGTACACCGGCGTACCCGCGGGCCGGCAAGCGGTGTTGCAGGACAATGAGCCGGATACGTTGAGGAGGTTCGGATGCGAGCCAGGGTGCTGATGGCGCTCGCCATCATGGCTGTGCTGCCAGCGCTGTTGATCCTCGCGGCCGCGGGCCCGGCTTCGGCTCACGTGCTGAAGACGGTGGGCCCCTACGACCTGCTGATCGGGTTCGGCAACGAGCCGACGTACGCAGGAGCACAGAACTCGGTCTTCCTGCGGCTGACCGACGCGAAGACCGGAGCCCCGATCGTCGATGAGGGGCTCGGCGACACGCTGAAGGTGTCGGTGGGGTTCGGGACCCAGGCCAAGCAGCTGCCGCTGGTGTCGTCCTTCGACCCGGACAGCGGCCAGGGAACAAAGGGTGTGTACAACGCCTACTTCGTCCCGACCGTCCCCGGCGACTACACCTTCCATTTTTTCGGCGCTATCCGGGGCCAGAAGGTGAACATCACCGTGACGTCGTCGCCGACGACGTTCGACAGCGCACATGACCCAGCGGCGATCGAGTTCCCGCAGCAGGCGGCGTCCAACCTGGAGCTGACGCAGCGGCTGGACGCCGAGTCCGCCCGGCTGTCCGCTGAGGCCCAGGCCGCCGACGCCAAAGCCGCGTCAGCGTCCACGGCGCTTGCCATCGGTATCGCCGGCCTCGCCGTCGGCGCGGCCGGGCTGTGCATCGGCGCGGTTGCGCTGGCCCGCAGCGTGTCGCTGGCCCGGCGGGTGGCGGCAGGCGGGCAGCACCCGGTCAACGTGGAATGAGATCGCTGCGGGCAGTGCTGCTGATAGCCGTCCTCGCGCTGGCCGGGGTCGCTGCTCTCGCTTCACCCGCGTACGCGCACGCCCTGCTGGAACGGTCGTATCCGGCGGCTGGAACGTCACTGCCCCGCGCCCCCCACGCGATGCTGCTCTACTTCACCGAAGCGCCCGACCCGATCCTGTCCACGGCCTCCCTGCTCGATTCCTCAGGCCAGACCGTCTCTGGGGTCGGCAAGCCCGCCGTGGTGCCCGGTAACCCACGAGAACTGCGGGTGAGGCTGCCGCGGCTGGCCGGCGGCGTGTACACGGTCAACTGGCGCACGGTGTCGAAGGTGGATGGGCACGTCACCGGCGGCTCCTTCGCCTTCGGTATTGGCGTCCTGCCCCCCTCGGGGGTTGCCGCAGCCCAGGGCGTTAACGGAAGTCCGCTCCCGGCTCCGGCTGCCGTGGTCGGCCTGTGGCTGCTGTACTGGGGCCTGGCGCTGCTCGCCGCCGCCGGCGCTACCGGCATCCTCGTCTTCGGGCGGCAGCTGCCGGCCGGGGCGGGGCCGGTGCTAGTAGCCGGGTGGCTCTACGCGACCTTCGGCATCGTCGTCATGATCGTCGCGGAGCAGACAGCGGCGCGCGTGTCGTTCGGGCAGCTGTTCGGCGCTGCCACCGGGCGGTCGCTGCTGGCCCAGGCCGCTGCCGTGGCCGTGTGCGGGGTGGCCGTCTTCTTCGCGGCGCACCGCCCGGAGGGCCCGAGACTGGCCGTGCTGGGAGTGGCTGCCGCAGGCGCGCTGTTCGTGCACGCCCAGGCCGGGCACGCCGAGACCCAGTCCTCGGTTCGGTTGCTCAACGTGGCCGACCAGTGGCTGCATATGCTCTCGGCCGGGGTCTGGGTCGGCGGCCTGGTCTGGCTGCTGCTCGGGCTCCGGGGTCTGGACGGTGCCGAGCGGGCATCCGCTGTGCGCCGTTTCTCGCAGCTCGCCCTCGCTGCCGTAGCCGTCATCGCCGTGACCGGGGTGCTGCGCGCCGTGCCCGAGGTGGGCAGTCTCGCCGGGCTGGTGTCCACCAGTTTCGGCGTCACCTTGCTCATCAAATCTGCCCTCTTCGTGGCGCTCCTGGGGGTGGCGTGGCGGAACCGGTACAGGCTGGTGCCAAGAATCACCGCGGCTGCTCCCGCGACGCCGGGAGGACTCGCGCCAGCCATGGACGGTACGCCTGCGGACTACCCGGAGCACGAAGGCGGTGCCGAAAACCGGTCCACCCAGGCTGGCGTCCCGCCGTCCGGAGGCGCTGTCGCCCGCGCCGTCGCCTCGCTCCAGCGGTCGGTCAGATCCGAGGTGGCCCTAGCCGCCATCGTGCTACTGGTCACAGCGGTGCTCAGTGAGCTCCCCCCGGCTAGCTTCGTCGAAGCCGCCGGGCACAAGACCGCCTCCTCCTCGGTCACCGTGACCGGCAGCGACTTCGCCACAACGGTGCGGGTGCGCCTCACCGTGTTCCCAGGCACGGTGGGCCTTAACCGGTTCACCGTTCATGTCGTGGACTATGACTCAGGCCGTGCTATCTCCGCGCGCGGCGTCCGGCTGGAGTTCTCGCTGCCTGCCAACCCGAACGTGGCCTCCAGCCTCAACCTGGCGCGCGGCCCGGGTGACACGTGGACCGGGCAGGGGACCAATCTTTCCATCGACGGCCAGTGGGACATCGACGTCGTGGTCCAGCAGGCGGCGACCGGGGTTGACGTCCCGCTGCGGCTTCGCACCCGGCTGCCACCCGAAGATGTCACTGTCTCCCGGCAGGCGGGCCAGCCGACTCTCTACACGATCGAGCTGAGTAACGGCCGCAGCCTCCAGACGTACCTGAAGCAACTGGCGCCGGGGCATGCCGCTGTTCACTTCACGTTCTTCCAGGGGACGCAGCGCGAGGCGCCCATCACCTCCGCGACGGCCACGGCGATCACACCCGGAGGCACCAACCAGCCCATGAGCCTGATCCGGCTCGGCAAGGGGCACTTCGTGGCGTTCCCGCGCCTCACGCCCGGGCGGTGGACCTTCCGCATCAACGGCACGACAGCCGATGGTAGGACACTGTCTGGATACTTCTCCCAGACCATCCCGCGGTGACGTTGTGCCCACCATGTCCACCACCGAACGCGAGGCTAAAAGTCCTTTCCCCGCAAGAATTGACAGATCCCGAAGCCCGGAGGTTACTTTGCTGGTGATGCGTCAGCACAAGACAATTTGTGTGCTGGTCGTGTTCGTCTGCATGCTGAGCATGACCAGTTGCGGCAGCTCGAAGCAGTCCGCGCCGCCGGGCAACTCCCATAGCCCGACCGTGCACGTGCCGCAGCCCGCGCGCGCCACTCCGTCGGTCTCCGCGAAGCTGGTCTGCGCGCCCGACACCCAAAACGAACTCGCCGCGGTCCTCGGCGTCCGCACCACTCAGCCCGTCGTCCCGACCTGGGCCAGGGCCAGCCACCTCTACTCCTGCCGCTACACCTACCACAACGGCGTCATGGCGCTCTCCCTCAAAGAGCTCTCCAGCAAAACCGAAACCGACAGCTATTTCACATCGCTTGCGCGCCGGCTCGGCCAAACCCAACGGCCCCGGGCCCTCGGTCAGGGCATCTTCTTCCCCACCAAAAACGGCTCGGCTGTTGTCCGCAAGGACTATAAGGTCCTCCTTGTTGATATCTCCGGACTGCCCGCACAATTTGGCTCGCCACCCTTTAGCCGGGCAAATATCGCACTCGCTGTCGCCGCAACGATCCTGGACTGCTGGTCCGGTGCCTGACCGCGCCGCTGGTGACGCCCCGAAGCACAAGGACCGCGTCTCCCCTCACCTGGAGATCGCGATCAAGGATCGGCTCCAACCGGTGACGGTTTACCGTCGTCGCGTTGTGTCGCTGTCAGCTGTGAGGTCTGGGTTAGCGTGCCCGGGGGGGCCGACCGGGCAGATATGGCTCATGTCAGGCAATACCTTCGACAGTGCAGGCGCAGCCGGAATGCGCACAGTGGGGAGCCGCTCAGCCGTCCCGTTACCACCGGCCCGAAGCGGCAGGATGGCGCCATGGCCGACCGGTACTGCAGCGTCAGCGGCTGGAACATCGAGGCGGTCCGGCCGACCGCAACTCCGGACCGGCATGACGGCGAGTGGCTTCGGGTGCGGTACCTCGGCTACTACGTCGCCGACTGCACAAGCGTCAGCGATGTGGGCAGTGGGTTCCGCTGGCCGAGCTCGACCGGGATGCCTTAAGTCTGCCAGGACGTTGGCTCGCCCGGCCGATAGCAGCACACCGTGCCCATGTGCAGCGCGTCGCGCAGGTGCGCGGCGAGTTCGGGGTGCACTCGGTCCAGCTTGGCCACAGCATCGCGAAGGCGCGCGCTAACAGTCTTGCGGGCTCGCTCGGTCTCGTCGCCTAGCCGCCGATCCCGTCCGCCAAGCCCTGCAGCTGTTGCCAGTTCGCGGACAAGAGCAGCCCTCTCGGCCCGGAGCGCCTCGGCCCGGTCAGAACGGCCGACGGCCGCTGCATCATCGATCTGCTCCTCCAGGTCGTCCAGCCGGGCCCGGAACTCGGCCTTGGCTCGGTCATCCAGCACGGGATCGGCGCCAAGCCGCGCCAGCTCGCGGCCCACCAGGGTGAGCACGTGCACGTCGGCCCCTCCGGCGCCCATGAGGACCGCGATGTCATGCAGCCCTTTGGATTCCGGCAGCTGAGCTGGCTTCTTGTTGTAGGAGATCAACCGGACGTCGCCGGACAGCCGGAACTCGTTCGCCTCCGGCGGCCCGGAACAGGGCTCCAGATGGGCGAGCGCCTGCGCTGACAGGCGCGCCCAGCCGGCTGCTCCGAGCCGCTCGTGCATGGCCAGGGCTGCGCGAAAGTGGGCTTTGCCAGCAGAGATGTCATCCAGTGCGACAGCCAGGGCGCCGAGATGGTAGTCGACGGCTGCGTGGTATGACGCGCAGCCACCTACGATGACGTGGGTTCCCGCGTGCGGCAGCAGCCGCTCGTACACCCACCGGCGCTGGGCATCCGAGCCCGCCACCGCGAAGACGACCGCTGCCACGGCGAGCGCTTCCAGGCCCGTCCATGGCGTGATGTTCAGCACGCTGAAGTCCCCGAGTGCTGCCGCCGCGGCGGCGGCCTGTCCGCGGGCAGCCGGCGCCCAGGATCTGAACAGCGGGAACATCGGCCAGAGCGGATCGTCAGGGTTCGACTCCAGCTCACTGCCCGGCTCGGCAACACCGAGAGCCACCATCGCCCAGCGGTGGGTGCTGAAGCAGCCGATGGCGTCCGGCTCGCCAATCGCCAGCCCGAGCTCCAGACCCTGCTCGCCAAGCCGGGCCGCCTCCTCAACCCGTCCGACCAGCTGGGCATACGTGGCCCGCCGCGTCAACGCTCCCCAGCGGCCCCTCGCATGGCCCAGGCGCATCGCCAGGGCGATGTAGGCCTGCATCTCGTCCCGGCCGGCCGGGTCACCGAGCTCCAGCAGTGCCGCCGCGCGGAGCAGGTGCGCCTCGGCGACAAGGTCATCATCACCGGCCGCCTGTGCGGCATCGAGCATCTCGGCGATGACTGGCAGCCGCTCGGCCGCACTGCCAGGTACCCACACGACGTCCTGCATGGCAAGCTTCGCCGTGGCCAGCGCGTGCGCGTCATTCGCAGCAGCCGCCAGTTCCACAGCGCGCCGCGCGACCTGCCTGACCTCAGGACCCGGCAGGCTCTCCGATCCGTGCCTGATAACCCTGGCCAGTGCTGCTTGCACCCGCGATTGCAGTGCCAGCGGGCCGTCCGCGGCGGCGAGCTGCTGCGAGGCCTGCCGGAGCAGGCCGAGAAGCTCGCTGTTCTGCGCACCCGACCGGTTCCCGAGCATCTGCATACTCAGCGCAGACCGGGCTAGGCCCACCGCGTCGCCCGCCGCCCGACTGGCCTCGGCTGCCGCAAGGAGCTGCTGCCTGGCCAGACCGGCCTGTCCGACCCGCGCATAGGAGACGCCGAGCTCCAGCAGTATTTCGGTAAAGTCCGCGTTTCCGGTTAGCTCCGCCAGCTTCAGCGCACGCAGATAATGCGCGCACGCCTCCTCGTGTCCGAGCCGCGCCGTCGCTTCCCTGGCCGCGCGGAGCGAGTACTCTAGCGCCTCCGGACGCGCCTGCCCGCCTGCCGCTGCCAGGTGCGCCGCGATCCGCGCCGCCGGGCCCGGCCCCGACCGCAGTGCATAGCCGATTGCGAGGTTGATCTCAGCCCTAGCCGCTGAACTCAGGCCCTGCACGACCACCTCGCGGTACAGATCGTGGGCGAACTGCGGGCCGGCGGGTGCGTCGCTCACCACTCCGGCTTCTCGGGCCTCATCAAGTAGCGTCCTGGCCACTGTCTCATCCGCTACCGCGCCCGCAGACGCCAGCAGTCCGTGATCGATATCGCGGCCCGCGACCGCGGCCCAGCCCAGAAGCCTCATACAATCCGTGGACAGACGCGCGAGCCGACGCCGGAGCGTCTCCGCGACGCCGGCTGGCACGGCCGTCTGGTCCAGTGCGGAACCCTGGGCCAGCAGGAGCCGGGTCAGCTCGCGCACGAAGAAGGGGTTGCCGCCGCTGCGCTCCCAGAGCCTGGCGCAGACCTCCTGTGGCACATGCGTTCCTGCCAGCGACCTGGCCAGCTCGCCGACCTGTGCTGAGTCCAAGCCTGGCAGCGCTAGCTGCTGAGCCGAGGCGGCCAGCTCGTGCAGCTCGCCAGGCGCCTCGGCATCCCGGTAGGCGCCCAGCAGCGCCACCGCATTACCGGCCAGCGACCGGGCCAGGAACCCCAGTAGCCGCAGCGACGGCGCGTCCGCCCAGTGCAGATCGTCCAGCACCACGACGAGCGGCCGGGTGGCGGCCAGCCCGGCCAGACTTGCCGACACCGCCTCGAACAAGAGGAACTGAGCGTGCGCGGCCTCCGCGGCGGTGCGCAGCTCTGCCGTGGACGCGGCGGGCTGTGTCAGCCACGCCGCCGCGCCCAGCTCACCGGAAGGCAGACCACTCGTCCGCAGCACCTGCGACCACGGCCAGTACGGCGGCGCTCCCTCGCCCTGCCAGCAGAAGCCGCTCAGGACGAGGGCTCCGGCGCTGGCGCCGCTACGCGCCAGCGCCGCCAGCAGCGCCGTCTTGCCGATCCCGGCCTCGCCGTTGATCAGCAGGAACTGGCCAGCGCCGCGGCGAGCCTCGGCCATGAGAAGGCCCGCCGCTGCCAGCACCGGCTCCCGGCCGACGAGAAGCCCCCCGCCGCTCATGTCCTCATCCTGGCCGGTCAGGGCCGAAGATCCAACACCATGTTCATCGGAGCCTGGATGTCCAGCCGGGTCACCCGGCTGAAACCCGCCTGCGCGGCCAGCGCGCGTAGCCGGGCTTCACCGGCCTGCGCACCCAGCGGCTCGCCTGATGCCGGGTCCTGTTGCGCCACCGCATTCGGCGTGCAGATCAGCGTGGAGACCGCGTAGAACATCCGTCCGTTCGGATTCAGGTTGGCGGCGATATCGTCACCCGCAGCGGGCTCGAACAGCAGCACCGACCCGGTCTGGCCGAGCGCAGCCCGGGCACGGCGCAGCGCGCCGAGAGGGTCGCCTAGGTCGTGCAGCGAGTCGAAGAAGGTGATCAGGTCATAGCCCGTGCCGGGCAGGTCCGTCGCGGCCATGACCTCGAACCGCGCGTTCGCCAGGCCGGCCTGTGCAGCCAGGGCCCGGCAGTGAGCGATCGAGGCATCGTGGTAGTCGATCCCGAGGACTCGAGCCGCCGCATACTGCCTGGCGATGACCAGGGTCGGTGCGCCGTAGCCGCAGCCGACGTCCGCCACCGAGCCGCCCGCCACCAGGGCCGCCGCCACGTCGGGCCGTGCGCCGACCGCGGCCGTGATGAGCTCGTCCGGGAGCGTCGCTCTGGTGAATGCATCCTGCCCATGCCAGTGCTCGATCGTACGCTGGTGCCAGCCGAAGCCCTGCCCGGATCCGAACGCCCGGGCGAACTCGGCGAACCCTGCGCCCATAGAGCTGAACATCGTCGCGCCCGCATCGACGATCTGCCCGCCAGGGCCGTAGTACACGGCAGCGGCGACAGCGTCCGGCAGCGCGAATGTCCTGGTCGCCGGGTCGTAGATCAGGTAGCCGCCGGCCGCCTGGGCCGCGAGCCACTCGCGCACCAGCGGTCGCGCCACGGTGACCTTCGCCGCCACCTCATCCACTGTGAGCGGGCCCGCTCCTGCCAGCGCCCCCCACAGGCCGCTGCGCGTGCCGAGCGCAGTGAGCAGGACGCCCAGCGCACCGCCCATGTCGGCGGCGATCCGGCCCATCACTTCCTCGACTGCTGATTCTTCAACCGTTGTGCTCATGTCGCACCTCCTGTAGTGGGGGGCGCGAGTTAACGCCTCGCGACCGCGAGGCCGCACCTAGCGATCCCAGCCACCGAGACCTGTGGTTAGCGTCGCCGCCCCGGGTCGCGATCAGCCTGGTGACGCTGCAGCGCCTCAGCCGAGACGCGGGCATATCTGGCCAGCGATCGGACCGACATGTGCCCGGACCGGGCCATAACGTCCAGGCCCAGGACCTCGGCAGAGCTGGCCGCAGTCTCGTACAGCATCCGCCACAGCGTCCGCTCGCGTGCTCGAGCAACTGCTCGACGTTTGACCAGATGGCGGCAGAGCTGAAAGCGTGACAGCGATGGATGAACGGTCGCGTGCCGGCGCCGCGCCTTGGGCTGCGCGCGGCTCTATGTTCAGCCAGGCCGGCCTGGCCCGGCCGGTGGACTGGGCCACACCGCATGATCTGGATCGGTTGCGGGCCAGCCGCCCACGCAGACGGCCGGGCAAACCGCTGGTGCCGACCAGCGTCGCATCGCCGCGGCTGGGCGATGAGCTGTTCGCCCGGCTTCTGTCCTACGGCACGCCGCAGGAGATTCATCGGGGCGATGTCCTGTTCCGTCCGGGCGACGAAGATGCCGATCTGATCGTGGTCGCCCGGGGATCGGTGGAAGTTGTCCGGACGGCGACCGCTGACGTGCCCGCCGCGACCGTCGCGGTGGTGGATGCGGGCGGCTTTGTCGGCGAGCTGAACCTGCTGACCGGACAGAACGTCTACCTCTTGTGCCGGGTGCGGGAAGCCGGGACGGTCTACCGGGTGTCGCCGAAGCGCCTGCGGCAGCTCATGGCCTCCGACGTCGAACTGTCAGACATTGTGTTCAAGGCGCTGATCGCCCGCCGGGAGCTGCTGCAGCGCAGCACCGCCGCCCTGGCGGTGGAGATCGTCGGCGGCGCCAGGTCGGCAGCGGCGCTGGCGCTGCGGACGTATGCCGCCCGGCAGCGTCTGATCCATCTTTGGTTCGATGCCGACACCCCGGCGGGCCGGGCGATGATGGAGTCCTCCGGCCTGACCGAGGACGACTTGCCCGCCGTCGTCATGCCCGGTACCACGCTGAAACAGGCCACGCCGGGTGGCCTAGCCGAGAAGCTGGGCCTGAGCTACCGTCGTTCTTCCACCAAGCCGGTTGATGTCACGATCGTCGGCGCTGGCCCGGCCGGCCTGGCGGCCGCCGTCTACGGGGCCTCCGAGGGCCTGGACACCGTGCTGCTGGATGGCGTCGGCACCGGCGGCCAGGCCGCAGCCAGTTCCCGGATCGAGAACTACTTCGGCTTCCCGTTCGGCCTGTCCGGCGCCGATCTCACCGGACTGGCCGTGCTCCAAGCGCTGAAGTTCGGTGCCCAGCTGGCCAGCCCCTGCCAGGCGGTAAAGCTCGACACCGACCGGAACGGCGACCTGCTCCGCCTGCACCTGCAGGGCGGGGAAGTCATCGACAGCAAAGCCGTCGTCATCGCGACCGGCGCCCGTTACCGGGCGCTCCCGCTGGAGCGCTGGCCTGACTTCGAGGGCGCCGGTATCTACTACGCGGCCACCGAACTGGAGGCCCGGGGGTGCATGGGCAGCCCGGTCACGGTGGTCGGCGGCGCGAACTCCGCAGGCCAGGCGGCACTGTACCTGGCCGGGCGAGATAGTGAGGTCTCCCTCGTCGTTCGCGGCCCGGACATCGCGGCCGAGATGTCTGCCTATCTCGTCGACCGGCTGCAAGCCCATCCGCGGGTCACGGTGAGTTGCCAGAGCGAGGTTACCCGGCTGGATGGCGGCGACTTCCTTGACGAAGTCAGCATCACCGACCGGACGACGGCCAGCACGCGAGCCCAGCCGTGCTCGGGCTTGTTCTGCTTCATCGGTGCCGAACCTGCCACGAGCTGGCTGACCGGGATCGCTACCGGGGACGACGGGTTCATCCGGACCGACGTTCAGCTGAACGACGATGACCTCGGGCCGACCTGGGCCACGCTGGGACGGAGGCCGCTTCCGTTCGAGACCAACATCCCGGGCGTGTTCGCCGTCGGCGACGTCCACTCCGGCTCGATGAAGCGGGTCGCCGCCGCCACGGGCGAGGGTGCCAGCGCGATCGCCTCAGTGCACAAGGCCATCAGCACGCTCGTCTAACGACATACACGCCGGGCCTGCGACCCGCAGCGTGCCGTCTTGCCCGGGCCAACCGAGGGTCGACAGGCAGGCCCCGGCTGCTGGCCCTAGAGGGACGAGCAGAAATGTGAGAGGCGGCTAATCGCGGTCCGAATCCCGCTTACCGTCTGCGTGACAGGGATGGCCGCCACGGCGCGCCACAGCCGTGCTGGTCAGAGCGTTCTCTGGTGTTGCACTCCGGAGCCGTGTGCGCAGGTTCGAATCCTGCTAGGGCCGCCTTCCTGGATGGTATGCCGGGGCCCGGCCGAAGCCGGGCTCCGGGCTGTGCGGGGTCGTGGAGGGGGATTACCGGCCAGGCGCCGCAAGGGCCGGGGAATGCTCATCCGCTCCGGCATCTCCGACAGTGCCGGACAGGATCGGAGACGGCTTGAATCCTTTGACCATGAGGTAGATGCCGAGCGACAGCTCCCAGACGAATTCCGGGATCGTCGCGATGAACTGCGGTACGGAGCCTGGCTCGAAGACGTTGAACAGCACGGCAGTCCCCGAGACTATGATCAGCGGACCTCCGATCAGGCCCAGCATCGCCATACCCCGCGGCACAAGGCCGGACCGGTACATCAGGTAGCCCAGGATCAGCCCGTTCCCGACGCCGACGATCCAGCCCGGCCCGAGCAGGAATGTCCAATCATGGACCGCGACGAGCGACCTGCCGACTGGGACGAGCGAGCCCGCGCCGCCTGCGCCTCCGACGTCCTGCCGCAACGTCACGATCGCTAGGAGGCTGACGATGCCGATGGCGATGAAGGTGCTTTCCATGATGCGGGCGGTGACGTACCCGAGGGCGAGCCCTTCGTTCTGCCGTTTGAGGATCGGGAACAGCACCACCGCGCTGCCAACGTTGGCGACGATGAGCAGGACCTCGAGCAATGCGCCAAAGGCCACGCGAGTGTCGGCGCCGCCGCCGAGGATGTAGTTGGAGTGGTTCAGCACCGGGCTGTAAAGAAGAAGCTGCGCTGGGATCGAAGTGAGAAAAGTGATCACGAAGAGCGCGCCCGCAATGAACGCGGTCTTTCTGGTTGAGCTCATCTGACTCATTTCGGTAGTGGATCGGCGAGGCGTCACTAGTTGACTGCCTCGTGGCTTCGGCCGCGCCCGCGTCGTCTGGCGGTGCGGCTGTCAGCCACCTGATATGGCCGAATCCACCTCCGAACACACGGCCCGTAGGGGCGGTTCTGCTGGCCGAGCGGCTACTCCTGCCACCGTGTTCAGACTCAGGTGGAGGCCGGCTGGAGATGGTGCGGAGGTTATGTGGAGCCGTGTGCACAGGTTCGAATTCCGCTGGGGGCGCCATGTGATGTCTCAAGACATCGAGGACATCCGGGGTGATTGGCCGCCCTAAGCCGGGAAGGATGTTTGGAGTGGCTCCGCGTGCATTTGAGGCCGGACGCCACTCCATCTATCCGCAAGGTGACGGCCGCAGGGGAAGAAGGTCCCAGAATGGGCGATCACAACAAGGTCCACGAGTACGAGCGCGTCGCGGTTAGCGGTGAAGGCGCAACGGCCCGGGAGATCCGCATCTACGGCAGCGGGGGCCGACTGATCCTTGAGGGCTGGCAGGTTGCCGACGACAGCGGTCAGACTGCCTGGATCAGCGATGCCGGAGCCATAGCCGTCTTCGGCCAGCCGCTGTATCCCGGCGAGACGACGGATGCCGGTCCGCTGTGGTTCTTCGACAACTTCTCCGAGGTCAAAGAGATGGGCCCCTGTTCACCACCGTTCATGGCTGAGATAGCCAAGTCCCTCGGCGAGCGGTACGAGCCCGCTTAGGCCGACCCGGACCAGGGAGCAACAGTATGGGCACACGGCACGCACCGGCTAGCGCCCTGGCGGCCGCCGGATCCTCGGTCACGCGCTACGGGCTGGTGACGACCCTGGTGTGGATCGGGGCGCTGAAGTTCACCGACTACGAGGTCCAGAACGCAGAGGTTCTGGTCACCGCGAGTCCGCTGACCTCGCGGCTTCGTAGGAAGCTGGGCGCCCAGAAGCTCGCGTGGCTCGTCGGGATCACGCAGATAACCTTCGGTTCTTTGATCGCAGCCAAGCCTCTCGCGCCGCGGGCCTCGGCGGTGGGCAGCTTCGGCGCCGCGGGGATGATGCTCAGTACGCTCAGCTTCCTGGCCACGACACCGGAAGCCTGGCGGGAGGGGCCGGGCGGGACACCGCAGCTGTCTGTGCTGGGCGAGGCCCTGCTCAAAGACACTGTGCTCCTCGGCGCTGCCCTCCTGACCGCGGCCGAGTCGCTGCAAGCCGCTCGCACCGGTAACCGACCGTAGAGCGCTCGGCGGCCGGGTCTCCATGGCCTACGTTCCTTGCCCCGGGAGTCAGGTGCCGCAGACTCATCACTGCAAGCATTGCTGGGGAGACTGCCCCGGTAGCTGTTTGGTCCCTGGCTATGAGGACCTGTGCATCCACGTCAGTCCTTACCGAGGGTTTCCGCTCCGTGACTGGCCTCGCCTGATGCGCACACGCCGCTTCTGGCGCTGGTTCCTTTTCAGGCGATGACCGACCACGAGTGACCTGCCTTCCCGGTCACACCAGCAATGGCCACGTGGTGCACGTGACAGTGCGGCATAAGAGGTCCGCCCTGGGGTAGCTGCCTGCCATGAATCAGGAGGGAGCAGGCCTGTTCACCAGGCTGGCACCAGTGCTGAACGTGCGCGACCTAGCCGCCGAGCGCGCCTTCTATGAGGAGCTCGGCCTGCCGGTCATCTACGAGGGCCCGGAGTACCCCGACTTCATCGGCTTCGGCACCGATACGGTGCATTTCGGCATCCAGAAAGCCGCCGCTGACAACGACCCGCCGAGCGTGCTCACCTGGCAGATCGGCGTCACCGACATCGACGCCGCCATCCAGCGGTGCCGCTCGGCGGGCATCAGCTTCGACCTCGAACACAACAACCCTGGTCCGGAGTGGACCTACCGGCGGCTGCTCATCCGCACTCCCAGCGGCTACAGGCTGGCGCTCGAAGGCCCCAACGAGTAACCGGACGAGCTCGTAAGCAACCCAGCCCGGTGCCGTCAGATCGGGAACTGGCGCTGGCTGCGGTCCCACTGTTTCACCCAGCGCGGCTCGGTGAACTCTCGGAGGGCGTCCTGACCGCCGAAACGCCCGAACCCGGAATCCCCGACGCCGCCGAAGGGGGCCATCGGCTCATCGTCCACGGTCGGGCCGTTGATGTGGACCAGGCCAGTGTCGATCTCCGCCGCCACCTTCATGGCCAGAGGGATGTCCTCTGAAATGACGCCGGCACTCAGCCCATAGGACGTGTTATTCGCGATCGCGACTGCCTCAGCGGGCGTGTCGAACGGGTGAATCGTGCAGACGGGGCCGAAGATCTCGTCGTTCGATACGCGCATTGACGGGTTGACGGAAGAGAGCACGGTGGGACGGTAGACGGCACCGTCGGGTTCGCCACCGCCACTGCGGACCTTTGCGCCGGCCCTGACGGCCTCATCCACCATGCCCGCTACCCGGCTGGCGGCCGACGCGCTGATCAGCGGGCCGATGACCGTCTGAGGGTCTGTGGGATCGCCGGTGCGCAGTCCTTCTGCGCGCTGGGCCAGACGCTCTGCGAACTCTTCCGCGATTTCGCTGGAGACGATGATCCGGTCACCGCTCATACACACTTGCCCGCCGTTGATCCACGACGAGAAGGCTGCGGCGCTGACGGCGTAGTCGAGGTCGGCATCGGCGAGCACGATGAGCGAGTTCTTGCCGCCGAGTTCCAGGACGGCGCGCTTCATCGAGTTGCCCGCCATTTCGCTGATCCTGCGCCCGACGCGGGTCGAGCCGGTGAAATTGACCCGCCGCACCCGGGGATCCCCGATGAGGGTGCTGGAGACAGCTTCGGCGTTCGCCGGCGGGGTCGTGATGACGTTCAGCACCCCTGCAGGCAGTCCTGCGTCCCGGAGCAGCTCAGCGATGAAAAAGCCGGCACTGATCGGGGCTTCCTCGGTGGCCTTCAGGACCACGGTGTTCCCTACCGCGAGCGGGATTCCTACTGCCCGTGCGCTGAGATAAGTCGGCGCGTTCCACGGCGAGAAAGCTGCGACAACGCCGACCGGCCGGCGGATCGTCGGGACAGAGCCCCTGCGTCGTTGGTGGCCAGCACCTCTCCCACTGGCGCGGTCGCCGCCGCGGCCGCCTCGAGGAACATGCCCTCGGCCAGCGTGACCATGAACATGCCCCAGCCGAAGGTGGCGCCGGTTTCGGGAGTCATCGTCGCGATGACGTCGCTGGTCCGCTCCTTCACGAGCTGGGCGGCACGCAGCAATATGGCCCGGCGATCCGCGGGCGAGGCCGCGGTTCCGGCACCCAACAGGTTCAGCTGTCGGGCTGCTTAATCTGCTGCGACAGGTAATGCGCTTCACCGATCTGCTCGATGAGCCCGAGCTGGGTCTCCAGATAGTCGATGTGCTCTTCCTCGTCGGCGAGGATCGACTCGAATAGCCGCGCGCTGGTGATGTCCGAGACGCTGCGCATGTACTCGGTGCCGCGGCGGAGCCGGTCGACTGCCTCGGTCTCGACGGCCATGTCGGACTGGAACATCTGGGTGATGGTCTGGCCGATCCGCAGCGGGAGAAGGCGCTGGTAGTTCGGCAGCGCGTCCAGGAATAGGATGCGGTCGGTGAGGATCTCGGCGTGCCGCATCTCGTCGATGGACTCCGCCCGGGTGTGCTCCGCGACCTTCACCCAGCCGAGGTTCTCCTGCATCTTCGCGTGCAGGAAGTACTGGTTGATTGCCGTCAGCTCGGCGGTGAGCTGCTCGTTCAGGAAGTCGATAACCTGCCCGTCACCCTGCATCCGCCTACCTTAGACGGTGCCGCCAGCACAGGACCGAACCTCTGCCGGCGTTGTGTTGCGTAGTTCTGCTGATTGCGGGGCACATGCGGTCCAGGCGCCGGCCTCAGGCCACGTGAAGCTGGACCACCGGGCAGGTGCGGCAGCGTTCCATGATCAGCTCCTCGAGGTGGCCATGGCACGTGCCGCACGTGGTGCCAGCGCAGGTCGCGTCGCCTACCGCTTCGACCGTGTCTGCGCCCAGATCGACAGCGGTGACGACCTCGTCGTCGGTCACGGCGTTGCAGATACACGCGAACACAGTCTCGGCCCGTTCCTCTCCGCCCGGCGGGCGACGCCTACAGAACCCGCCAGAACCGGCGGTTTGGTTAGGCTAACCTAATATCTCGGTGTATGGGAAGCCCGCAGATGCGCAATACCCCGGTTCCGGCGGCTGACTAACCAGGCCCGCGACGGAGTGTGGTCAGTCCGGTCTCGATGAGCCGGGCCGCGCGGCGGACGTCGGCGGTCACGGCCTGGTGGACCTGTGCGGGTGTAAGGGTGCCGTCCAGGTATTTCGATAGGGCCTGGTACTGGATGCGCCACAGCCCGAGCAGCGCGGTGGCCGCGATTTGCGGTTCGGGGTCGTCAGCGCTCATCGCGGCCCGTCCGGCCAGGATCTCGGCGGCCACGGCCACGCACTGGTCCATCATGTCGCTCTGGTAGGCACGCAGCGAGGGCGTGGCCTGGATCAGGGTGCCGAAACGCTGGATTGCGGCGCTGGCCTGGACCGGGTCGTCCTGGCTGGCGAGCCAGGACGTCATGGCGCCCAGCTCGTCATCCAGGATCCGCAGGGCCGCCTCGGCCGGGGCGACGCCGGGCTCGGCCAGGGCGGTCCGCAGCGAGATCATCGTGGATTGCAGGCGGTCCAGGATCAGCGATTCCTTGGTGGGGAAGTAGTTGAAGACCGTCTTCTCCGACACCCCGCAGGCCTCGGCGATCTCGGTCACGCGGACGGCGTCGAAGCCCCGCTCCATGAACATCTGCGTCGCGGTATCGGACAGCTGCTGGCGCATCAGGCGCTTCTTGCGCTCCCGCAGCCCTTCGGCGCCGGGCACCCCGGTCTCCGGGGTGCCCGGCAGCGTCCATTCCACTGTCCGTGTGCTCATGCCTCCAGCATAGTACAGTCACCAGAATTTTTCTGTTACTATACTTTTCTAGCTGCTGAACTAGCACCCTCGCGTCGCCCTCGTTCAGCCAGAGGAGGTCCCATGACTGACATCCGCATCGTGCGTGACTACCCCCATCCCCCCGCGAAAGTCTGGCGTGCCGTGACGGACCCGGCGCTCATCCCGCTGTGGACTGCGACGGGGGCAGGCGGGCGGCCAGAAGGATTCGCCCCCGCCGTCGGCACGAAGTTCCGGTTCGTCGCGAAGCCAAAGCCTGGCTGGAGCGGCGTCGTCGACTGCGAGGTGCTTGAGGTAAACGAACCCTCGCTGCTGCGTTACTCGTGGACGGGCGACGACGGCGGCGACGTGACGGAGGTCGTCTACCGGCTCGAACCCCACGCTGCCGGCACCCGCTTCACCTACGAGCACACCGGCTTCACCGGCGTCGGCGGCTTCTTCATGGCGAAGCTGCTGGGCCGGGTCCGCAGGAAGATGCTCAGCGTGGGCCTGCCCGCGGTACTGGACGATCAGATTCCTGCGTCCTGACGGTGATCGGGAGAACGCGCGTGATGAACAGGCTCTGCAGGAAGGCGACGACCAGAGCACCGGAGGCGCCGAAGACGGGCCATTGATCGGCGACGTCGATCCCGGCGCCGGCGGTGACCGCCCAGCCGATGGCCCACAATGCTGCGGTCGCGGCACTCCAGGCGACCACCTGCCTGGCCGTCGCCCGGGCGGCTATGGATTGCAGGAAGCCCACCGCCAGGCCGCAGACCGCCCCCATCAGGGCCAGGGAGGGCCGGTCGGTCCGATAGGACACGAGGACCGCGCCGGCGGCGAGGCCGGCCCCGAAGCCGACGCATGTCCCCAGGATCCAGCGAGCCGAAACGCCGCGGCGGCGCAGAAACACCCACTGGACAGTGCCAAGGACAGCCCCGGCGACGATGCCCGCGAGTGCCGCGGCCGGAAGGTCGTCAACCGGGCCCGCGACGGCACGGCCGAGGAGCCCGGCCGGAGGGAAGGCGATGAAGGTAATGGCCCACGGCCACCAGATGCCCGACGCGAGCGTGTGGACGCGGCTTGGGGCCGCAGGGCTGGCGCTCATGGCGTACTCCGCTTCTCGTAGCTTCGGAGTCAGCACAAGCTGGTCGTGTCTGAGCCGCATGTGGTTCAGATGATGGCCGGGTGAAGGCGCCAGTACTGCTTGCTAGGCCGATGGGACGCTCATGACGTGGGTCTCGGTGAACTCGGACAGTCCCTGGCGCCCGAGTTCGCGGCCGATGCCGCTCTGGTTGAACCCGCCGAACGGCGCTCGCTCGTCGACCGCGGTGGCGTTGTGGTTGTTGAAGAAGGTCACGCCGGTGCGGAGTTGCTTGGCGACCGCCATGGCGTGCTCGGTGTCCGCGCTCCATACCGACGAGCACAGCCCGGACCAGGTGTCGTTGGCCGCCGCGACGGCTTCCGCCTCGCTGTCGTAGGGGATAACCGGAAGCGCGGGGCCGAACTGCTCCTCGGTCACAATCTTCAGGTCGCTGGCCGGGTCGAGAACCAGGGCCGGCAGCAGGTAGTTGCCGTCGGTCCCGCTGGTGTACTCGCCGAACGTGAGGACCTCCGCGCCAGCCGCGCGCGCCTGCTCGCACAGGCCAGCTACGTAGTCGCGCTGCCCCGCGGTGTTCAGCGGCCCCATGGTCACCTCCGGGTCGAGCCCGGGGCCAACCCGTGTCCCCGCCAGCGTGGCCCGCAGCCCGTCGACGACCTCGCCGTAGCGGCGGCGCGGCACATACAGCCGCTTGACCGCCATGCAGACCTGCCCGGTGGTCATGAACGTCGCCGAGCTGAGCCGGCCGAACGCAGCCTCGTCCAGGCCCGCGTCGCCGAGGATGACGGCCGGGTCGTTGCCGCCCAGCTCAAGGGTGACATTGGCCAGGTTGGGAGCCGCCATCGCCATGATCCGGCGGCCGCCGCCGACGCTCCCGGTGAAGCAGACATGCCGGACGCGCGGGTCGCCGATCACAATCGGGCCGAGGATCTCGTCGGCGCCGGTGACGACGTTCAGCACGCCGGGCGGCAGCGCGCGCACCAGGTGACGCAGCGTCCGCACCGACGACAGCGGAGTGGCAGGCGGCGGCTTCACGACCACCGTGTTGCCCGCCATCAGCGCATACGGCAGGCTCGCCGCGAGGATCGCCAGCGGCCAGTTGAACGGGAAGATGATGGTGACCACGCCGGCCGAGAGCCTGGTGATCGTGGTGGAGAACGGCGGGCCGGTGATCAGTTCGGGCTGGTCGAGGGCGGGAGCGAACTCGGCGGCCTGATGGAACCTGCCCACGAACACATGCACGTCGATCGTGGCCTCGAACCGGACCTTCCCGTTCTCCCGGGACAGGATCTCGGCGCGCTCGTCGGCGTCCTCATCCAGCCCGTCCAGCGCCTTGAGCACAATGCCCGTGCGCTCAGCCGCCGACAGGGCAGCCCAGGCCGGCCACGCCTCGTGTGCCGCCGTTACCGCAGCCTCCGCATCGGCCGCCGACGCGGCCGCGGCGTACCCGACAATCGCTCCGGGCGATGCCGGGTCGTGGACAGCGAAGGACTCGGCGGCTGGCCGTTCCTCACCGCCGATGAGCAGGCCGGTACTGAGCCCGGTATCGCTTCCTGCTGCCATGAGACCGCCTCCTTGGGGTCTTCGTTTCTGGCTTGCCGTTGGACTCCGGGCCGTCATGACGAACCGCGGGCCAGGTCACTGAAGGCGTGGCGCGGCAGGGCGGTTAGAGGACCGTGTCTTCGTAGCCCGCCGGGCGTCCTTCGAGGATCACCGTTTTGGTCTCCAGGAAGGGCAGCAACCCCTCGCGCCCGCCTTCACGGCCGATGCCGGACTGCTTGAACCCGCCGAACGCAATGCCGAAGTCGGTACGGAACGCGTTGTGGCCCACGGTCCCTGAGCGGAGCACGCGCTGGTCGCGGACCAGCAGCTCGGACACCTCACGATCGGCCGTCACGACATTCAGGACTCCCGGCGGCAGCCCGGCTGCCTCGGCGGCCTCCGCGATCAGGTACCCCTCGCCCGGCGCCTCCGGTGACGACTTGAGGATGACGGTGCACCCCGCCAGCAGGGCCGGGGCGACCTTGTTGCTGATCAGGCCCATTGGCGCATTCCACGGGATGATCGCCCCGACGACGCCCACCGGCTCCCGGACGATGAGGCCGAACTCACCCGTGGTTGGCTTGGCCGGCTTCTCCCACGTGAACGTATCCGCCAGCTTCGCGAACGCCTCGAACGTGGCCTGCGCGCCGGCCCCGCCGCGGGCGGGCGATGGCGTGCAGCACGCCGGATTCGCGCGGCCAGATCTGGCCGATGTCCTCGCCCCGCTCCTTCAGCTCCGCACCGATCGCCCGCAGGTATCCAGCCCGCTCGGCGTGAGTCAGCCGCGGCCACGGGCCCTCGTCGAACGCCTCCCGTGCCGCACCGACGGCCCGGACAATGTCATCGGCCTGTGCCTCGGCGACTTGGCAGAACAGCTCCTCGGTTCCCGAGTCGATGACGTCGATCGTGGCATCGGACGACGGTGTCACCCACTGCCCGCCGATGAAGAAGCGATCCGCGTTCCTGATCGGCCCCTCAACCCTGCCCGCCAAGCTCACCGGCTGTCCTCCGCTCGCTCACGGCGGTTCCAGAAACCCCGCCGCCAGATCAGTAGTCTCACTGTGACTTCCACCGTAAGCCGGAGCGGTGCAGGTCGCCAAGTGAGCGGTCCTACCTCGACCGGAGCATTCGTGCTGCGGAGCCCTCGCCGCTGCGGGCTCGGTCACGTAGCTCGGCGAGCAGGTCGACCACTTCCTGGGGCTGCCAGGTCAGCGTGGCTTCGCCGACGATGAATTCCGCCATCGCCCAGCCAGGCACCTCGGTGTCGCGGAAGTCCCGCGGGAAGGACCACACTCCAGTGGCCTCCGCGTGCGTGACCACGGCGAGGTTGAGTGCTGCCGCGGGAGCGGTGAGGAAGACGCGGAAGGTGTTCGTGTGCGGCGGTACGGGGTACGTCAGGCCCACTCCGGACGCCTCGACGGCGGCGGCAATCTCCCGGGCGCGCGCCACGTAGGTCTCCATCTGGGGCAGGTACCGGCGCAGGCCGAGCCGCCCGGCTGCGGCGAGGGGGAAGAGACTCGGCAGGTTCCCCCCGTGCCGGACCCGCCAGCGCCGCGCGTCCGCGATGAAGTCCTCCGGCCCGGCGAGCAGGGCGCCTCCCAGGCCGCCGAGGCCCTTGTACAGCGATACGTACACCGACTCGCCGAGGTCCGCGATCTCGGCGAAGCTGTGGCCGAGGAACGGTGCCGATTCCCATATCCGTGCCCCGTCGATGTGGAACGGGACACCGCGATCCGCGGCCGCCGCCGAGAGCTCGGCAAGTTGGTCCCAGGAGGGCAGCACGTGCCCGCAGTCGCGCAGCGGCAGTTCCGCGGTGAGCACGCCGAGGGGCTCGGGGATCTTGGCCAGGTCACTGGCCAGGGTCGGCCGTGGCGGCTCGGTCACCACCACCGGGCGCAGGCCGTGCAGTTCGCGGAGGGCATCCAGCTCATAGACAAGGAAGTGGCTCTTGTCGTGCAGCCCGACGGTGTTGTGCCCGGAACGCTCGGTCCAGGCGCGCAGCGCAGCCTGCTGGGCCATGATCCCGCTCGGCATCAGAACGGCCGCTGGCTTGCCGAGCAGATCGGCGACCTCGTTCTCCAGGTCGGTCACCTCGGCGCCGGTGCCGCGGCGGTCAGGCAGCGGATCGAGGCCCCCCGCCGCCTGCTCGATCCAGTCGGCGAGCTCGCGCAGCCAGGCAGCCTGCGTCTGGCGGCCATGCGCGATCAGCATCCGCGTGGAGTTGCGGTAGGCCGCGTTGCGGCGGTGAGCGAAATCGTCTGCCATGTCGTCCTCCCACGCGGCGGCTGACGTCAGGATACCGACAGATCAACCCTTGACTAGTGACCAGGTCATCAGACAACATTCGCTGTATTCGCCGTCGTCGGCTAGCCGCCGAAGGGCAGTGAGGAGCCGTCATGACCACGACGCCGTCGACCGGGCCGGCCGGCACTCCCCACCGGCCCCTGCGGCTGAAGAGGAACGTCCTGGGCCTGGTGGCGGTGGCGACGATGGGCGCCGTGATCATGTCGCCGTCGCTTGGGTTGTACTTCAACTGGGCGCCGATGAGCATTACGACCGGCAAGATCGCCCCGCTCATCTTCCTGCTCGCCCTGCTCATATCGCTCCCCACGGCGATCAGCTATGCGATGGTCAGCAAGGAGCTCCCGGCCGCCGGGCAGGCCTACACCTGGCTGTGGCGGGCGCTGCGCCCCTCGGCCGGGATGTGGCTCGGCCCGGTCTTTGTCATGTACTACCTCGCCGGCATCTGGCTGGTGAACATGTTCTTCGGCCTGTTCTTTGCCGAGCTGCTGCGCTACTTCGGCGTCTCCAATAACCCGGTATCAGCGTCCGTCGGCATTGTCCTGCTCGGCGGCCTGACCGCGCTCATCGTCTACCGCGACATCCGGTTCAACGCCAAGGTCGCGCTCGGCTTCATGATCTTCGAATCGCTTGTCGCGTTCGCGCTGGCAGTGACCATCCTGGTCCGCCAGGGAGCGCACGGTCACCTCAGTCTGGCGCCGTTCGACTTCGGGAACGCCACCGCCGGCTTCACCGGCATCAAGACAGCCGTGATCTTCGGGATCCTGAGCTTCATCGGCTACGACTACGCCTGCGTGGTCGCGGAGGAGTCCAAGACCCCGCGTCGGTTCATGCCCCTCGGGGTCTTGCTGGCCGCCGTCACCGTGGGGCTGTTCTGGATCATCTGCTCGTACGCGTACTCCGAGTCAGTGCCGCTGACCGACATCCCCGGCTACATCAGCTCCGGGTTCACCGCGATCACCCCGATAGCGAAGATCTACTGGGGGCCGGGCCGGATCTTCATCACCATCAGCGGCCTGACCGCGTCGATCGGTATCTACGTCGCTGCCGTGCCCGTCACTGCCAGGGTCTTGTACGCCATGGCCCGCGATGGTGTCGCCCCCAAGAGACTCGCGACGATCCACCCGAGAACACAGATCCCGGCGAACGGTGTCAGTGTTGTCCTCATCGTCGGCACGCTCGGCGCGCTGCTGATGAGCCTGCTGCAGCACAGTTACTACAACGCCTACGTCTGGTTCGGTGAGTCCTCGGTGTTCTTCGCTCTGGTCACCTACGTCCTGGTCAACATCGCGAGCATCGCCTTCTACCGGCGGTTCCTCCGCGAGCGGTTCAACCCGGTCCTGAACCTCATCGTGCCGGTGATCGGCATCGGGCTCGACATCTATGTCCTGTGGCAATCGTTCTTCGTCGCGCTCTGGGACGCCCCGTTCGGTACCGGGCGCAGCGTCGTCGTGTTCGCCGTGGCCTGGTGCCTCGTGGCGCTGGCGTATGTCCTATGGCTGCGCGCCACCAGGCCCGAGGTGTTCACCGGCAAGAGCTTCGTCCTGCCCGAGGCCGGCGCGGCCGCCGAGGATGTCAAGGCCGAGGCCTGATGGCGGAGCCCGCACTGCTCGGCCTGGATGTCGGGACCAGCTCCAGCAAGGCGCTGGTGCTCGCCGAGAACGGCCGCGAGCTGGCGCGCGGCCGCGTGGAGTACCAGCTGGCCTACCTCGACAGCGGCTGGGTCGAGCTCGACCTGAGCGTGGTCTGGGCGGCGGTGACCTCGCTGATCCGGCAGGTCACCGCGCAGACGCGGGCGAACGGCGGCGAGATAGCAGCGGTCAGCCTGTCGGTGTCGGGCGACGAGGCCATCCCGGTCGGTGCCGACGGAAGCCCCCTGCGGCCGTGCATGATGGCAATGGACAACCGCACCGCCGATCTGGCGGAGGCGTTCGGCCAGCAGGCCGGGCGGCGCCGCATCTACGAGATCACAGGCCTGCCGGTGCACGGCATGCACCCGCTGCTCCGCCTGATGTGGATCCGCGAGCACGAGCCTGAGGTCTTCGCGAACACGGCGAAGATGCTGTGCTGGTCGGAGCTGATCACCTCGCTGCTCGGAGGGGCGGCCGTCAGCGACTATTCCGTCGCCTCCCGCACCATGGCGTTCGACATCGTCCGCCAGGAGTGGTCGGAGGAGGTACTGGCCGCCGCGGGCATCAGCTCCTCCTTCATGCCCGGGCTGGCACCATCGGGGACGGCGGTCGGCGAAGTACCCGCGCGGGTCGCCGCCGACCTGGGCCTTCAGGCCGGCACCAAGATCATCGCGGGCGGATTCGACCAGCCCATGGCCGCCCTGGGCTCTGGGCTCATCGACGCCGGTGACGCAGGTGTTGGAACGGGAACATGGGAAGCGCTGGTCGCCGTCACCGACGCGCCGGTGCTGACCGGCCGGATGCTAGAGGCTGGCTACCCGTTTGGCTGCTACGTCCTTCCCGGCCGGTTCTTCTGCCTGGCCAGCAACGCCGGCGGCGGGTCGCTGCTGCGCTGGTACAAGGACACCTTCGGCGCCGACGAGGTGCGCCGCGCTCGGCGCAGCCAGGCGGACGCGTTCGATGTGATCTTGCGGGATCTGCCGGACGAGCCGACCGGAATGATCGTGCTGCCCCACTTCCAGGGTTCCTACAATCCCTGGATGGATCCCGCCGCGACCGGCGCGGTCGTGGGCCTGAGCCTGGCCACCAGCCGCGGGGAATTCGTCAAGGCCATCCTCGAAGGAACAGCCTTCGAGCTGCGGGCGAACATCGAGCGGATCGAGGGAGCCGGCATCTCGATCGCCGGCTTGCGCGCTACCGGCGGCGGCGCCCGGTCTCCGCAGTGGCTTCAGCTCAAAGCCGACGTCACCGGCAAGCCGATTTCGACCGTTAACGTCGACGAGGCGGGCTGCGTCGCCGCAGCATGCCTGGCCGGAGTCGGCGCGGGCCTGTTTGACTCCGCCGCCGACCCGATCCGCGCCTGGGTCCGCCCGGTGAAGGTATTCGAGCCGAATCCTGTGCGTCAGCAGGTCTATGACGAAATCTTCGCCGATTACCTGGAACTGGTCCGGGCGGTGGCGCCGCTGAGCCACGCGATCACCTCACGCCGCAGCGGCAGCCGATGAAACTACGGGACAGAGGATGACGCTGTAAATGACTCGCAAAATTCTGGTGACCGCCGACTTCTCTCAAGCTGGCCTGGAGCAGTTGCGGGAACTTGGCGAGGTCACCGTGGACGGCTGGGGTGTCACCGGCACCATCGCCAGTGAAGCCGAGACAGCGCGGATGTTCGCCGGTGCCGACATCGTCGCCATCGGCTACGAGCCGGTCACTGAGGCGGTTTTTGCCGCGACGGACCTGAAGTACCTGGCCTCGATCCGGGGCGGCCCGGGCGCAAACATCGACTTGTCCGCCGCGGCAAAACGCGGGATCCCCGTCACCGGCACGGTGGGCCGCGAGGCCAAACCGGTGGCCGATCACGCCTTTGGCCTGATGCTGAGCGTGCTGCGGCACATCAGCTTCACCGACCGGATGCTGCGAACGGGACGGCTGGCGAGCGATCCTGACGATGACAGCGGTGAGACCGGGTGGGGCATGGGGCCGCGGGACCCATGGAACAGGTTCAAGGGTTTCGAGCTCAGCGGCAAGACGATAGGCCTGGTGGGCCTCGGCACGGTGGGCCGCGAGATGGTCAAGCGCGCCCGGGGCTTCGAGATGCGCGTGCTCGCCCACGACCCGTACCTACGTGACCCGGGCGACGTGCAGATGTGCAGCCTGGACACGCTGCTAGCCGAGGCCGACGTCGTGTCCATCCACGCGCGTGTCACCGAGGAGTCCGCCGGGATGATCGGCGAGCGGGAGTTCCGGCTCATGAAACCGGACGCCGTGCTCATCAACACGGCGCGCGCGGGCCTGGTCTCCCGGCCCGCGCTGATCGAGGCCCTCACGAGCAGGCGCATCCGCGGCGCCGGGCTCGACGTCCATCATGAAGAGCCGCTGAGCGCAGACGACCCGCTTCTCGCGATGGACAATGTCGTGCTGACTCCGCATATCGCCGGGGCGACCGTCGAGGTGATGGCCCGGCATTCACAGCTGGTGGTTGAGAACGTTCGCCGCTTCTGCGCTGGCGAGCCGCTGGTCAATGACCTCACGACGGGCCCGGCGTGACACCCGCCGACCCCGCCTGCGCTGGTGCGGCCGCCCCTGAGATGGCCAGTTAAGATCGGCAGCAGGACAGCGAGCTCCGTTTCAAGATTCGGTGGACGTGTCACGATGGTGCGCAAGATCGCGGTAACCCGGGGACGAAACCTCCCCGAGCTCGTCGCGAATAGCGTGCGCGAAGCTATCGCGGACGGCACCCTGCCCTCCACCGGCAAACTGCCCTCCGAGCCTCAGCTAGCCGCCATGCTCGGAGTCAGCCGCGCCACCCTGCGCGAAGCCATCACCTTGCTGGAAAGCGAAGGCCTCGTCGACCGGCGGCATGGCTCAGGCACGTACCTGCTCCCGTCGGCCGGCCTGAAAAACAACATGAACGTCAATTTCGGCATCACCGACGTCATCGAATCCGCGGGCCGGCAGCCAGGTTCCGTCAATGTCTCCGTCAAACTCGGCCGCGGACCGTCACGGGCGCTGCGGGCGCTTGGCCTCCCTCAGACTTCGGAGGTCATCACCCTGACACGCACCCGCACCGCGGACGGCACGCCGGTCGCCGACGTCACCGACGTGCTGCCCGTCATCCGGCTCGCCGAAATGGGCATCGCCGCTGACGAGATGACCGCCATAGTCACCAGAACCGAATCCATGCAACGGGCGCTGGACAAGATCGGGCTCGTCATCCACCACGGCATCGCCGAAATTAGTCCCGCCATGGCCACCGATACGCAAGCCCGCCGACTCCAGATCAAGCGGAACGCGCTGCTGCTGCGGATCTCGCAGGTCGACTACCTCAGCGAAGGGGAACCGGTCGTGTTCTCCGACGAGTACCACCTCGCCGATGCCTTCAGCGTCACCATCTACCGCAAAGGCGGAGGACTCAGTAATTAAGGCCCACGGGCCTGGCTGACCTGCCGGTCTAGCCAAAGGTGAAGGCGTAGGCCTGAGCCCCCGGGTCAGGGAATGCGATCTCGGCGGTCTGGTCGGTGATGCGGCCGGGCTGGCGGATGAGCTGGTACAGCCGCTGGCCGGAGAGCGTGCCGTGGCCGTCGCCGTCAACGTCGCTGCCGTGGGCCGGGCCGGGCGGCTGCCCGTCGACGAGGACGCGAAATCGCACCGAGGCTCCCGGCACGGCGGGCCCCATGACGAGATTGAGGTCGCGGGCATGGAAGGAACAGGTGATCTCGCCGTTCGCCGTGTTCAGCGTGGCGGCCTGGTCATCCATCGTCCAGTCCCCCGACAGAGCCCACTGGTTGAGGTGCAGCCGGGCGGGAGCAGCGTAGACGTGGGGCTCGCCGGGCACAGCCCCGCCCGGGGACGCGAAATTCTCGGTGCGGTCGTAGCCGGTGTAGTTCTCCGGTGATCTCAGGTTGCCCCAGTCGGCCGGGGCTTCCAGGCCGCTGGCGTCGACCGAGACCAGCTCGTTGCCTGCGCCGGTGGATCCTGCCTCGGCCAGCAGCTGCTGGATAACCATTTCTGACTGGCCGTATTCACCTTCGCCGAAGTGGTGGTGCCGGATACGCCCCTGCGCGTCGGCGAAGTAGAGCGCGGGCCAGTAGTGGTTGCCGAAGGCACGCCATACCGCATAGTCGTTATCGGTGGCGACCGGGTAGTCGATCCTCATGTCCTGCACGGCACGCCGGACGTTGTCGGCGTTCCTCTCGAATGCGAACTCGGGTGTGTGGACGCCGATCACCACCAGCCCCTGGCCGGAGTATTTCCCGGCCCAGGCGCGGACATAGGGAAGCTGGCGCAGCCAGTTGATGCAGGTATAGGTCCAGAAATCAGCGAGGACCACTTTCCCGCGCAGCCCGGCGGCCGTCAGCGGCGGCGAGTTGAGCCACCCGGTCGCGCCGTCCAGAGATGGCAGCTCACCCTCGACGGGCAGCCGGACCGACGGCGCGTGCAGCCCGGCGGGCATACGCCAGTGCGCTTCCACTGTGCCTCCCTGTGGTCGGGGTGCCGGCCGGTGCCGGCGCGGGCGGCGCGCCGTCTTTCTCTGCCAACCAGCGTAGTGACCGGAACGCGGCCGTCTCCCGGTCCGCCCAGCAGGGCTCCCCTCGCCCTCGCCGCGCACCGCGAATCCGTGGTTGGACGTTCTGCCGGGGCGCGTCAAAGTGTCCAGCCACGACCGCGGCCCAGGTCCGCCAGAGTCCCGCCGAAGTAATACATAAGCATATGATATAAATATCTTATGGATATCGTGGATGACGCGGCCGGCGGAGCCCTCGCGGCCGAGGTGGCGGCCGGGCTCGAGCGGCTGTTCGGGCTGTTCCGCTCCCTGAGCCCGCCGGGCGGACTCTCGCTCACGGCGGCGGCGACGCTGGCCACCCTGGAGCGTTCCGGCCCGTGCCGGCTGACGTCGCTCGCGGCGCGCGAGGGGGTGACCCAGCCCGCGATGACCCAGCTGGCCGCCCGGCTGCAGGACGCGGGCCTGGTCACCCGCGACCCCGACCCGGCCGACGGGCGCGTGGTCCGGGTGAGCATCACCGGCGAGGGCGAGGTGACGCTGGCCCGCCGCCGGCAGGCGCGGGCGGAGCGGCTGGCCGGGGTGCTGGCCCGGCTGAGCCCGGAACACCGGGCCGCCCTGGCCGCGGCGCTGCCCGCCATGGACGCACTCGCCAGCGCCCGGCGCGATGACCCCGCGGACGTGGCGCACCAGTATTCCTGACCGCGCCGGCCGGGGCACCGGCCCGGCCCTCACCACTTCAGACCTCCCGGAATGGAGCGCATTCATGAGCAGGGGACCCGCAGGCTCGACCGCGAGCCCGTTCCGGCAGCCGAAGGCTGTGTTCGCGGTCGCGTTCGCCTGTGTCGTGTCGTTCATGGGGATCGGCCTGGTCGACCCGATCCTGCCGTCGATCTCGCACGAGCTTCATGCCTCGCCCAGCGAGGTGACACTGCTGTTCACCAGCTACCTGGTGGTGACCGCGGTCGCGATGCTGATCACCAACTGGGTGTCCAGCCGGCTGGGGGCCAAGCCGACGCTGATCGTGGGCCTGATCCTGATCGTCGTATTCAGCGCGCTGGCCGGGGCCTCCCCCACGATCGGCCAGATCATCGGGTTCCGGGCCGGCTGGGGCGTGGGCAACGCGCTGTTCATCGCCACCTCCCTCGCCGTGATCGTGGCCTCGGCGAGCGGCGGGTTCGCCGGGGCCATCGTCCTGTATGAGACGGCCCTGGGCGTGGGCATCGCCATGGGCCCGCTGGTCGGCGGCGTGCTGGGCGAGATCAGCTGGCGCGGCCCGTTCTTCGGCGTGGCCGCGCTCATGTCGATCGCGCTGATCGCGACGGTGGTGCTGGTGGAGCCCACGCCACGGCCGCCGCGCAAGACCGGCCTGTCCGCGCCGCTGCGCGCGCTGCGCCACCGCGGCCTGCTGACCATGTCGCTGACCGCGCTCTGCTACAACTGGGGCTTCTTCACCGTCCTGGGCTATGCGCCATTCCCCATGAACCTGAGCCCGATCAGGCTCGGGCTGGTCTTCACCGGCTGGGGCATCCTGGTCGCCATCTTCGCGGTGTTCGGCGCGCCCTGGCTGCAGGAACGCTACGGCATAGCCCGGACCATGTACGGCAACCTCGCGGCGTTCGCCGTGGTCGTACTGGTCATCGCGGCCTGGACGACCGACCGCGCGGTGCTCATCCCGGCGGTGATCATCTCCGGGGTCTTCATCGGCATCAACAACACGGTCACCACGCAGGCCGTGATGACCGTCGCCCCGGTCGAGCGCCCGGTCGCCTCGGCCGCCTACAGCTTCGTCCGCTTCATCGGCGGCGGCCTCGCGCCGTACGTGGCGGGACGGCTGGTCATCGCCGCAGGCATCCACGTGCCGTTCTTTATCGCCGCGGGTGCGATCGTGCTGGGCATAGCGATCCTGGCCACCGCCCACGGCCTGCTGGCCGACGCCGAGCGGGTCCAGGCCGAACAGGTCAGCGGCTCCGCCCGGCCCGCACCCCGCCCGGCCGTGGTGCCGGTGGCAGGCCATGCGACGGCACCCGCCGGGGCCGTGCCGCCCGGCAGCGTGATCGTCGCGGCCGTCGACGAATCCCCGGTGGCCAGGCTGGTCACCGAGACCGCCGCCGAGCTGGCCGCGGCCACCGACCGGGTGGTCCATGTGGTGCACGCCAAGGAGGCCGCGATCGCCGGCGACGCGGGCGTCGACGTCGACGACCTGACCGCGGCCCGGGCGCTGGTCCTGAGCCACCTGGACAAACTCGCCACGCACCGGGTCCCGGCCGAGGGCCAGATCCTGCTGCACGCGTCCGACCACGGTGCGGCCGGGCGGATGGTCGCCGAGTACGCCGACAACACCGGGGCGTCGACGATCGTGATCGGCGCGCCCACGCACGGCGGCCTCGCCGCCCTGATGGACGCCAGCGCCAGCCGGGAGCTGTGGCGGCACACGCGCAGCAACATCCTGATCATCAACCCGGCCGCCCCAGTGCCGCCCAGGGCCGGGGCCGCGGACCCGGTTACAGCTCGCGGCGCTCGAAGCTGACCATGCCAGGCTCACCAGATCGTGAACCGGATGAGGCTGAGCAGGCCGAAGGCCAGGCAGTAGACCGCGAACGGCGTGAGCGTGCGGGTGCGGAACCAGCGGGCCAGGAAGACGATGGCCAGCAGCGATGTGGCGGCCGCGGCCACGCTGCCGGCGAGCACCTGGCCCCGGATGCCGTCGCCCAGCGGCCCGGTGAGGTCGGGGACCTTCAGGGCCCCGGCGGCCAGGATCACCGGGGTGGACAGCAGGAACGCGAAACGCAGCGCGTCCTCGTGGCTCAGACCCCGGACCAGGCCTCCGGCCATGGTCACGCCCTCCCGGCTGATGCCGGCGAACAGGGCCAGGATCTGCGCGGCGCCGATCCACAGGGCCGAGCCCGCGCCGATCCCGGCCAGGCGCTGCTCGGCGGCCAGGTCGACCGAGGCGCGCTCCGGCCGTGGCCGGCCAGGCCCGGGGCGGCGGGCCGCAGGCTGCTCCCGGTCCGCGCCCGCGCCCGCACCCCCGGCCGCGGCCGCGGCGGCCATGGCGACCGGAGCGGCTTCCGGGTCGTGATCCTCCGCGGGCCCGGTACTGTCCGCCGGGGCCGGGATACGCCCACGCCGACGGTAGCGCTCGCCCAGGAGCAGGATGCCGCCGTTGATCATCAGGAAGAGGGCGGCCACCTCGGGACGGGCGAACAGCACCCGGAACGCGTGCTCGAACTTAAGCCCGGCGAGGCCAACCGGGATCGTGGCGATCACGATCAGCCAGGCCAGTCGCTGCTCGGGCGTCTCGGCCCGGCGCTGGGCCACGCTGGTGACCAGGCCGCGGGCCAGCCGCAGCCACTCCCGCCAGTAGTAGCCGATCAGGACCAGGGCGGTGGCCAGGTGCAGGCCGACGATGAAGGCCAGGTAGGGGCTCTCCGCGCTGTCTTCCTGGCGAACCAGGGCGGCCCAGCTGCCACCCAGCCACGACGGGATCAGGACCGTGTGCCCGAGGCTGGACACCGGGAACAGCTCGGTCAGGCCCTGGATCAGGCCGATGACGACCGCCTGCAGGTAGGTCAGGTGATGCGCGGCGTTCATGAGCTCCCCTCGTGCCCGGCCGTGGCGCGGTCCCCGCCGCCGTTCCCGGGGCGGCGGCGCCACGCCTCCAGGAGCAGCGGGATCAGCGAAACGGCCACGATGACGGCGATGATCGGCAGCAGGTAGCGGTCGATGCCGGAAATCCGTGAGCCCAGCGCGTAGCCGGCCAGCGTGATGCCGGCGGTCCAGAGCACGCCGCCGGCGGCCTGCCAGATCGTGAACAGGGCCAGCGGGATGCCGATCGCGCCGGCCAGCGGGTTCATCACGGTCCTGACCACCGGGATGAAGCGCGCCAGGACCACGGCCCGCCGCGGCCCGTACCGCTGGATGGTCGTCCGCGCCCGGTCGACGCCGGCTCTCAGCCGGGGCCGGCCTGGGCGGATCAGCAGCGCCTGGCCCGCCCCGCGCCCGATGAAGTACCCGGTCTCCGCCCCGGCCAGGGCGCCCGCGGTGGCCGCGATCAGTACCGCCGGGAGGCTCAGGTGCACGGCCGAGTGGCTCGGGCTCGCGCACAGCAGCCCCGCGGTGAACAGCAGCGAGTCGCCGGGCAGGAAGAAGCCGATCAGCAGCCCGGTCTCGGCGAACAGGATCAGGAAGATGCCCAGGGCGCCCGCGCTGGCCAGCAGGCTGTGCGGGTCGAGCAGGTTGAGCGCGACCGGAGCAGAGTGCGACATGCAGCCCTTCCGTGGTCAGAGACGGGACGGCCGTGAGAGTATTGACTACAGAAAACGTCGTACTACAAACATCATAGTAGAGGAGCGGCCATGGCCCCGGAAGGACGCGCACGGCCGCGCGGCGCGCTGGAGCAGGAGGTCCTCGCCTGCCTGGCCGCCGCGGACGGCCCGCTGACGCCCGGCGACGTGCTGGCCGAGCTGGGCGGCGGGCTGGCCTACACGACGGTGATGACCACCCTGTCCCGGCTGCACGCCAAGGGCGCCATCTCCCGCCAGCCCGCGGGCCGGGGGTACGTGTACGGGCTGCGCGGCGGCCAGGCCGATGCGCAGGACTCCATGACCGCGCGCCGCATGCTGAAGCTGCTGGAGAGCGGCCGCGACCGGGCCGGTGTGCTGTCGCGCTTCGTCGCCGACCTGAACCCCGAGGACGAGCAGTTGCTCGGCGACCTGCTCGCCGAGGGCCTGCCGCCGCCCGTGGATCCGGCATGACCCTGCTCGGCCTGGTCCCGTTCGCGGTCAGCGCGGCCCTCGCGGTCGGCAGCGGCTGGCTGGCCCGCTGGCTCACGCCGCGCGCGGCCGCCCCGCTGCTCACCCTGCTCGCGCTGGCCACCTCCCTGGCCACCGGCCTCGTGCTCTGCGTGATCGCGTTCGGCGCGGCCGCGCAGCTGCCGGCCCTGGCCGAGCTCGGCCGCTGGTCCGTGGCGGCGCTGCGGCCGGGCCAGCCGGAGCCGACCTGGGGTCTGCTGGCCGGCGCCGTCGCGAGCGCGCTGCTTGCCGCCGCGCTCGGGTTCGCCATCCGGGCCGGCCGCGAGCTCGGGCGGGCCGCCCGGACCTGCCGCGCCAGCCGGCGGCTAGGCGGCGCGGGCCGGCTCGTCATCGCGCGCGACGACCGTCCGCTGGCCTACGCCGTGCCCGCCGGGCCGCGGGCCATTGTGATCTCCACGGGCATGATGCGGCTGCTGAGCGCCGACGAGCGGCGCGCGCTCATCGCCCACGAGGACGCCCACCTGCGGCAGAACCACGCCGTCTACGTGGTGCTGGCCGGGCTCGCGGCAGCGGCCAACCCGCTGCTCCGGCCCCTCGCCCACCAGGTCAGGCTCGCGGTGGAGCTGCAGGCGGACGCCGCCGCCGCGGACGAGGTCGGGGACCGGAGGGTCGTCGCGCGGACCCTGGCCCGGGCCAGCCTGGCGGCGGCCGCGACCCGCACCGCCGCGCCCGGCGTGCTCGCCCTGGCCGAGACGGACGCCTGCGCCCGGGTACGCGCCCTGACCGGGCCGCCGCCCCGGCGGCACCCCTGGGCGGCAGCGCTGGCCCTGGCGCTGGCCCTGGCCTCGGGCACGGCCGCGCTCACCGTGACCATGGCCGCGCACCAGCGCATTGAGGCCGCCCAGACCGCCTACGGCCGGACTCCCGCCGCCCAGACCGGCCCGCGCGCCTAGCGTCCGGCCGGCGAGACGGATTGGAATTGCCGACCCGGTCGCTGCCACCTAAGTTATTGCCACACCTGCCGGCGTGAGTTAGGTTAGCCTTTCCTAATACCCGGCCGCGGCACCGGTCCATGACGGCCTGAGGAGGCCCGCAGTGAGTTCCGCGCAGATCGCCGCGCTCGGTGCGATAGCCGGGTTGACCATCTTCCTGGGCCTGCCTATCGGCAGGCTGCGCGAGCCCATGCCCAAGCTCCGGGCGCTGCTGAGCGCGACCGCCACCGGTATCCTGATCTTCCTGCTCTGGGACGTGCTTGACCACGCGTGGGAGCCCGTCGACGCCGCGCTGAGCGATCACAAGTACGGCTCGGCCCTCGGCAACGGGATCGTGCTCGGGGCGTGCTTCGGCGTCGGCCTGGCCGGCCTGGTGTACTTCGACCGGTGGGTCGCCAGGCGCAGCGCACGATCGCTCGGCCCGGGCACGGCGTCGGTCGCGGAACTGGAGCCCAAGCTGACCGGCCTGGCCCGGCTCAGCGATCTGCCGATGATGATCGCCATCGGGATTGGCCTGCACAACTTCGCCGAGGGCCTCGCCATCGGCAACTCGGCGGCCCAGGGTGAACTGCAGCTCGCGGTCCTGCTGGTCATCGGGTTCGGGCTGCACAACGCCACCGAGGGCTTCGGCATCGTCGCGCCCATGGCCGCGGTCGGCCGACGCCCCACGTGGGGTTACCTGGCCGTGCTCGGTCTCGTCGGCGGCGGCCCCACGTTCGTAGGCACCCTGGTCGGGCAGAGCGTGGTGAACGAGACCATCTCCATCGGCTTCCTGGCCCTGGCCGCCGGCTCGATTCTCTACGTTGTGATCGAGCTGCTGGCGGTGGCCCGCAAGCAGGCCCTCAAGGAGATCACCACCTGGGGCATCCTGTTCGGTGTGCTGCTGGGCTTCGCCACCGACGCCGTGGTCACCGCCGCCGGGGCCTGACCCACAGGCCCGGTGAGCCTTACACGGACAGCGGCCGCACCCGCAAGGTCAGCGACGCCGCCGCGGCAGGCGCGAGCTTGGCCTGGCCGTTAGCGAGCTCGAGAAACGCCACCGCCCGCTCGAAGGTCTCCCCCACGGCGTGACCCGCCAGCTGGGCCTGGTACGCCCGGTACCGCGTCATCTCCCACGCCTGGCCACGCGGAGGCAGCGACTCGAGGGCCGGCTCCGGAACCGGCCTCCAGGTCCAGTCCGTGACGGGGCCCTCGCCCGGCCCGGTGGCCACGCCGGCCGGCCGGACCAGGTCATCGGGGTCGAGGTAGTGACCCATCCGGTTCCGCACGAAACGCAGGCCGCCCAGGGTCTCCTCGATCAGCCGGCGCTGGGCCGGAAGCGCGGCGTCCAGCGCACCGTCGTAGGTGTCCGGGTGGTAGCGCACCAGCGTGCCGTCCACGATCGTGACCCACCACACCGCCTCGCTGATCACCGCGAAGGCCCGGGACCGGTCCCGGGCCGTCAGCCGCAGCAGCCGGCCGGTCGTCTCCCGCATCGCGGTGATAGACCAGTCGAGAGCACTCCCCTCGGCCGCGCGCTCGCTCGTGTGCTCCCGGTTCCAGGCCACCCGGCACCGGGCCGAGCAAAACCGCGCATGCTCGCGGCGCGGCGCGAACTGACTGCCGCACTGCTCGCAGTCCCTGGTGTCAGCCACCCGACCATGTTACGCGTAACAGGTATCCTGGCCACGAGCCGGGGCAGGGCGGCGTGGCGCTCACCCGCCGGGCTCGTGACCTGGGGGCTCGCCTGGGCCGGGGCGGTCGGCGGCCTCGGCAGCGGCGACCTCGGCGGGGGTGACACGGTGCGGGCGGGGCGTATGGCCGGTGAGCACGGCGATCGAGGCGGAGATGCCCGTGTCCCGGTCACCGACGAGCTCCCACGCCCGCGCGACCCCGACGATCAGCGACGTGACCAGCGCGTAGCCGAGTACCTGCAGCGCCGTACTGTTGCGCGGGCTGGCGATCGCGGCGAGACCGCTGCCGAGCTCGGTGCCGAAGATCAGCAAGAGCAGGAGGATCAGCCAGATCTGCCGCCGCTGCAGGGTCTTGGCCGCCCGGCTGGCCCGGATTGACCGGATCGCGGCGGCCGTGAACAGGATCCCGATGACGCCCAGCACGACCGCCGGATACCCGCTGTTGGTGTCCGGCACCAGGCTGAAGAGCGACACCGCCAGCGCATTGCTGAACGCCAGCAGGGCGGCGGCCGCCCGCACCTGCTGGATGACGAGAGGCCCGGAGTTCGCGTTCCTGAGCGGCGTCACCGACACGGCGACGAACAGCAAGCCAGTCAGGGCGCCGGCCGAGCTGGCGACCGCAATCAAAAGATCCCGATAGGGGCCAGAAACCACGGCGCCAACATACCTACTGGACCCGTGCAGGCGGGCCGGGAGCCCCGTCGGCATCTCGTGCTGTGGTCGCTGGCCGCGGGGCCGGCGGCCGCGCCGATGAGTTCCCGCAGGCCCGTTCGTCACCACCACCGGATGTGTCCCCGACCCGGGACGTGCGGGCCAGGAGCAGACCTGGTGCGGCCAGCCAGGCCGGTCTATTTGGTTCGCAGATTCGATCGGGGTGCCGGTAAGTTCGGGGTTCCGGAAACATTGATCGGGAAAGAGTGGTGTCACAGATGAGCTCGGGGCCGGCGATTCTGGTGGAGGGCCTGACCAAGTCATTCGGGGATGTGCGCGCGCTGCGGGGCATCGACCTTTCTGTGCCGCGCGGGACGGTGCTCGGAGTGCTGGGGCCGAACGGCGCGGGCAAGACAACCGCGGTGCGCATCCTGACCACGCTGCTGCTCCCGGATCAGGGCCAGGCCCTGGTCGAGGGCCGCGACGTGGTGCGGCAGGCGGCCGCGGTCCGGCGCTTGATCGGCCTGTCCGGGCAGTCGGCCGCCATCCAGGAGGAGCTGACCGGCCGGGAGAACCTGGAGATCGTGGGGCGGCTGCACCACCTGGGCAAGGCCGAGTCCCGCAGCCGCGCCACCGAGCTGCTGGAGCAGTTCGGGCTGACCGACGCCGCGGACCGCGCGGCCAAGACCTTCTCCGGCGGCATGCAGCGCCGCCTGGACCTGGCCGCCAGCCTGGTGGGCCACCCCAAGGTGCTGTTCCTGGACGAGCCGACCACGGGCCTGGACCCGCGCTCGCGGCTGGGGATGTGGGACATCATCCGGTCGCTGGTCGCGGGCGGCACCACGCTGCTGCTCACCACCCAGTACCTGGACGAGGCCGACGAGCTGGCGGACGAAATCGTGGTCATCGACCACGGCCTGGTCATCGCGGCCGGCACGGCCGAGGAGCTGAAGAGCCGGGTCGGCGGGGACGTGCTCGAGTTCTCCGTGCCCGACCGGACCAGGACCGGCGACGCGGTCAACGCGATCACGAAGATCGGCGAGAGCGAGCCGCACGTGGACGAGGAAACGGGCGTGGTCACGACGGGGGTCGGCGGGCGCGGGTCCGACGCGCTGATCGAGGCCGTGCGCGAGCTGGACGGCGCCGACGTCAGGACGCAGGGCCTGGCCCTGCGGCGGCCCTCCCTCGATGACGTGTTCCTCGCCCTGACCGGGCACGCCGCCGAAGACGAAAAACAGCCGGAGAAAGGCCGCCGCGGCCGCCGGTCAGCCAAGAAAGACGCCAAGAAAGACGCCAAGAAGGACACTGCGAGGGCTGCATCATGACCGCCGTTGCCATTCCCGCCGCCGAGCCGGGCCTGGGCACCAAGGCCCGCTGGGCCATCACCGACACGCTCACCATCACCCGGCGCAACCTGCTGGTCTGGATGCGGGTGCCCGCCTACATCGTGTTCACCGTCATCCAGCCAGTGATGTTCGTGCTGCTGTTCGTCTACGTGTTCGGCGGCGCTATCCCGGTCCCTGGCCACAGCTACGTGGACTTCCTGATGCCGGGGATCATCGCGCAGACCGCGGCGTTCGCGACCTTCGGCACGGCCATCGCGCTGGCCCAGGAGCTGCAGAAGGGCGTGATCGACCGGCTGAAGTCGATGCCGATGGCGCGGTCCGCGGTGCTGGCCGGCCGCCTGGTGGCCGACACCGGCCGGATGCTCATCACGATCCTGATCATCGTCGGGGTGGGGTACGCGGTCGGCTTCCGGTTCCAGAACGGGTTCGTCCCGGCCGTGGGCATGGTCGTGCTCGCCACCGTCTTCGGGCTGGCCGTCTGCTGCGTCGCGGCCTTCACCGGGCTGGCCATCGGCGATGAGGAGTCGGTGCAGGCCTTCGGGCTGATCTGGCTGTTCCCGCTCACGTTCGTCAGCTCGGCGTTCGTGCCGGTCTCGACCATGCCCGGCTGGCTGCAGGCCTTCGCCAGCCACCAGCCGGTCACCTACGTCGTCGACACCATGCGCGCGCTGGCGCTGGGCGGCCCGATCGCGGCCAATCTGTGGTGGAGCATCGCGTGGCTGGCCGGGACCTTCATCGTCTTCGCGCCGCTCGCGGTCCGCGCCTACAAGCGGGCCGACTGACGCGGTACCGGGCCGGTCAGCCCCGGGGCTGAACCGCGGGCCCGGCGAACACCCCGGTGAGGAACGTGCGCGCGGCCGTAAACGAGCGGGCGTCGGCCACCGGATCGTAGGCGACACCCGGAATGGCTCCTTGGGCCGCGCGGGAGTGCGTGAACCCGTGCTGGGCGCCGCCGTACATGATCAGCTGCCAGTCGGCATCGGCGCGGTTCATCTCGTCGGCGAACGCGGTGACATCGGCCAGCGGCACATGCGGGTCCAGGGCGCCGTGGCAGGCGAGCACGCTGGCCCGTACCGCGCCGGGTTCCGCGGGCGCGGGCGTGGCCAGGCTGCCGTGGATGCTGACCACGCCGGCCAGCCTCTCGCCCGCCCGGGCCAGGGCCAGGACGGCCAGACCGCCGAAGCAGAAGCCGACCGCGGCGAACCGCCCGTCGGTGCCCGGGCAGCGGTCCAGCGCGGCCAGCCCGGCCTGGCCCCGCTGGACCAGCCGCCCGGGGTCATCGCGCAGCCCGGTGAGCGTCCTGATCACCCGCTCCCGGTCCCCGGCGACGCCGTCGCCGAACATGTCGGCCGCGAGAACCACGAAGCCGAGCGCCGCGTAGCGGCGCGCCTGGTCGCGTGCGTGCTCATCGAGCCCCGCGCCGCCGTGGACGAGCAGGATGCCCGGCCGCCGGCCGGGCCGGACCCGATCCCGGTACAGCACGCCGGTGAGCTCGGTACCCGCGTCGCTGTAGGCCAGGGCCTCGGCCGAAACGTCGGCGGCCACTACACCGGCGGATTGACCAGTGATTTCATTCTCGGGCATTAG
The DNA here is from genome assembly GCA_963844655.1 of uncultured Actinomycetota bacterium. Taxonomy (GTDB): domain Bacteria; phylum Actinomycetota; class Actinomycetes; order Streptosporangiales; family Streptosporangiaceae; genus JASHPR01. The sequence goes on from CAWJPA010000005.1 coordinate 51,922, forward strand.
CGCATGCTAACACCGATCGTTAATAGTATAGCACAATTAATTTGCTTTAGGAAGCAATTTCGAATATCAATTCAGCGGCAATTGTGCGCAGCGGGCGGCCGCGGCAACAGCGCCCGCTGGACCGGCCCCGGGCGCGCCAATCACAGGGCCGACGCAACCGGCCCGCCGTCGCGACCCGGCTCAGCTCTTCGAGCGGACCACCGTTACCGGGCAGTGCGCCGCGGTCACGCAGTGAATGCTCACCGACCCGATATGCATGCCAGCGAACCCGCCGTGGCCACGGTGCCCGACGACGAGCAGGCCGGCGTCGGCGGACTCGTCGATCAGCACCTCCGCCGGGTGGCCGTAGCTGACCTTGGCCTCCACGCCGCTCGGCCCGGGCCCCGGGTACACCTGGGCAATGACCTCGTTGAGCCGGTCCTGCATCTCCCGCTCCTCCTCGGGCCGGAGCGGCGAGTGCTCCATCGGCGGCCCGCCCACGGCCCCGGGATAGTGCCAGGCCAGCACGGCCCGGACCGTGGCGCCCGCCTGCTGGGCGTATTTGGCTGCCCAGCCCAGGGCCGCCACCGACTCCGCTGATCCGTCGACTCCGACTACGACGCGCTGCTGAATGAGTCCTTCGCTGGTCATCGCCCGCCTGCCTCAGTCATCTCGTCACTGGTTGGCCGTCGTCACATTCGTATCCACGCCATCTCCATCTCCCCCGCACCAGAGGTTCACGGCTTCCCGCTGTGATGCAGGTGTCAGGAAGGAGACGAGGGATCACTGTCATGGACGACACGCTGACTCCGATCGTGTACACCAGCATGCCCCGCAGGGCTTACGGCGAAGCGCCCTTTTGGGCGGATGACGCGGATTTGGCCCCGCCGGGCGACACGCTGGCCCCCGAAGCACTGGCCCCCGAAGCACTGGCCCCCGAAGCACTGGCCCCCGAAGCACTGGCCCCCGAAGCACTGGCCCCCGAAGCACTGGCCCCCGAAGCACTGGCCCCCGAAGCACTGGCCCCCGAGATACCGGCCCCCCAGCCACCGGCCCGGGTAACACTGGCCCCGGCGGGCCAGGACGCGCGACTCACGGTCCGGTCGCTGCCCCCGGCCGGGATGGTGCTGGCCGTCATCGCCCGGCCCGGGCAGGAATCGGCCGAGCTCGGCGGGCTGCTGTACGGGTTCCGCCGCCAGGGCGCGAGCCTGGCCCTGCTGTGCCTGACCCGGGGCGAGGCCTCGCCGCAGAACGCCACGTGCCAGCGGCTGGAGACCATCAGGCCCTTTGAGCTGCAGGTCGCGGCCGGGCTGCTCGGCGTCTCGTCGGTCTCGGTGTCCGACTACCCGGACGGCGGGCTGCGCCTGTCCCCGGTGACCGAGCTGACCGAGCGGGTGCGGCGCGCCATCCGCGACTACCGGCCGGACCTGCTGCTGGTCGTCGACCCCACGGCGGCCGGTGATCCCGATGTCGCACGGGTGGCCAAGGCGGCCTGCCTGGCCGCCGAGGCGTGCGGCCTGCCGGTCGTCGCCCGCACAGAGCCGGGCGCCCGCCGCAGCTGGATGATCGACCTGGGAACCGAGGCCGCGGCGGCCCGCGCTCTGCAGCAGTGCGCGGCGCAGGCCCACGTCAGCCAGTCCGCGGCCAGGCCGGAACTGCTTCGCCGGCTGGGCCGGCTGGGCCGCAGGGAGCTGCTGCGCTGGCTGGTGCCCCCGGCCGCGCACGCCCGGCTGCGGGCGGCCGCGCCGGCCTAGCGCAGGCGCCAGACCGGGACATGGCATGATCCACTGCATGTCCCAGTCTCCGGCGGGTCCCGCATGATCGAGGCGGTGGTCTTCGACCTGGACGGCGTGCTCGTCGACTCGGAGCCGGTCTGGGAGGAGGTCCGCAGGCAGCTGGTGGCCGAGCACGGCGGGCACTGGGTCCCGGGCGCGCAGCAACGGATCATGGGCATGAGTACACAGGAGTGGGCCAGGTACCTCAGCGAGGACCTGGGCGTCGGGCTGTCCCCCGGCCAGATCGCCGAGTACGTCATCGACCGGATGGCCGCCCGCTACCGAGAGCGGCTGCCGCTGCTGCCCGACGCCCCCGAGGCGGTACGGCGGCTGGCCGCGCGCTGGCCACTCGGGCTGGCCAGCTCGGCCCCGTCCCGGCTGATCGACACCGTTCTGGCCGCCTCCGGCCTCCGCTCGTCGTTCGCGGTCGTGATGTCCACCGAGCAGGTCGCGCACGGCAAGCCCGCCCCGGACATCTACCTGTCCGTCACGGCGGAACTCGGTTTCCGCCCGCCGGACTGCGCCGCGGTCGAGGACTCCAGCAACGGCCTCCGCTCGGCGGCCGCGGCCGGCCTGCAGGTCATCGCGGTGCCGCACCCGGAGTACCCGCCCGATCCCGACGCGCTGGCGGGCGCCAGGCTGGTGCTCACCAGCCTGACCGGGCTGACCCCCGGCGCGGTCTCGGCCCTGGGCTAACGGCGGAAGAACCATCCGCTCCGGGTGACCCATCTGCCCCAGGCGGTGCGGATAATGGCAGTTGACTTAGGATCGGCGACTTGATGGGCTCATATGAATCGAATGTCCCGGATCTTGGGACCGGCACGTACGCCTCCGGGGACCGCCTCCCCACGTACGTCCCCAGCGCCCTACCCCGGCCGGGGCAGGAAGTGAGCACCTTGGACACCAAGACGAGGCCAGGGCCATCGTCGGGAGCAGGGAGCACGGTCTGGCCGGAGGCACCCGGCGAGGTCATGGCACAGCCCGATGAAACCGCCGTCCGGCTGAACGAGATGCTGCTCAGAACGGCCGGGAACGAGATCAGCCGCCGCCGCACGGCGCTGCCCATGGGCGACCTCGACGCGGACGACCTGGCCCAGCAGGTGGCCAAGAGCGCCCTGGCCGCGATCACCGCGAATCTCGGTGATCACGACGGCCGGACGGCGTTCACGATCTGGGCCAGCAAGTACGTGGTGGCGGAGATCTCCGCGGAGATCGCCCGGCTGGCCTGGCGCACGGTGTCGATCCCGGCCGATCAGGAGCACTGGGCGCGGCTGCCCGCCCTGGCCGGCCTCAGCGCGGACGAGCAGGCCAGCTGGACCCGGGCCGTGGCCGCGCTCCGCCGGGCCGTCACCGAGGACCTCAGCGAGCAGCAGCGCGCGGCCTTCCAGGCCGTCGTCCTCGGCAATATCCCCATCGACGTGCTGGCCATGGAGCTCCGGTCGACCAGGAACGCCGTCTACAAGGCACTGTTCGAGGCCCGCAGGAAGCTGCGCAACAGCCTCGCGGCCGACGGCCTCGGCCTGGAGCCCGTCACCCAGCAGCTCCTGGGCGAGCCGCCCGGCCTGGACCGGCTGCTCGGCGTCACCCAGGGCGACGCCGGATGCGATGTCACGTTCCAGAACCTGGACGGCTACGTCGACGCCGAGCGGCGCGGCCTGGACCCGGCGCGGAACTACGCCCCGGTCGAGGCTCACCTGCGCAGCTGTGATCCCTGCCGTCAGGACTACCGGGGCGTGCTGGCCGCGAGCCGCGGTGCTGTGCGGGCCCCGGCCGGCTGGCCGTCCTGACCGCGGGCCGTCCCGCAGCGCCGCCCCGGCCACCGCGCCCACCCCGACCGCATTTATGGCGTTATACCGGATCTCGGCCCGCCGACATGCTGTGCGGACCCGGCGAATACCGGCACTGCGATTCCGGCCAGGACGGTTGGGCCGCGCGCTGGGGGTAGCAGGACGGCATGACTGTGACGGCCAGCGAAACCGAGACCAAGTACGACGCGCCCGCCGGCACCGTCCTGCCGCAGCTGGATGAGCTGCCGCAGGTTGCGGGGACCTCCGGGCCGCAGCAGCAGAAGCTCGAGGCTGACTATTTCGACACCGCCGACCTGCGGCTGATCCGGGCCGGAGTCACGCTCCGGCGCCGCCGGGGCGGCGATGACGCCGGCTGGCACCTGAAGCTGCCGGCCGGAGCGAGCACCCGCACCGAGATCCGGCTGCCGCTGGGTCGGACCGGGCAGCGGGTACCCGGCGATCTGGCCGGGCTGGTCCGGGTGCACACCCGCGGCGAGCCGCTCCGGCCCATCGCGCGGGTGACAACCACGCGGCAGGTGCTGGTGCTGCTCGACGGGGACGGCGAGCCGCTGGCTGAGGTCGCGGTCGATGATGTCCGCGCCCAGACCCTGGGCGACACCACCACGGTCTCCCGCTGGGATGAGGTCGAGGTCGAGCTGGTCAACGGCGACCGGCGGCTGCTGCGGGCCGCGGACGAGCTGCTGCGCCGTGGGGGCCTGCACCGGGCGGCCCGGGTGGCCAAGCTGGAGCGGGCCCTGGGCCTGCCGCCCCAGGCGCCCTCGGGCCCGCCAGCGCTCGGGCCGTCCTCGCCCGCGGGTCAGGTGGTGGTGGCCTACCTGCGGGAACAGGTCGAGGCACTGAAGTCGATGGACCCGATGGTCCGGCGCGACGAGCCCGACTCCGTGCACAAGATGCGGGTGGCCACGCGCAGGCTGCGCAGCACGCTGCGGTCGTTCAGGAAGATCATCCGCCGCGACGCGACCGGCGAGCTCGCCACGGAGCTCAAATGGCTCGGCGGCGTGCTCGGCGAGGCGCGCGATGCCGAGGTGCTCGACGGGCACCTGCAGGCCCGGCTGAACCGGACCCCGGTCGAGCGGGTTATGGGGCCGGTGCAGGCGCGTGTGCAGGGCCATTTCCCGCCCGCCAAGGCGGCGGCGCGCACCGCGGCGCTGGCCGTGCTTGACTCAGAGCGGTACTTCGCTCTCCTCGATCAGCTCGACCAGCTGCTGGCCGATCCGCCGTTCGGCCCCGATGCGGACAAGCGCGCCAGCAAGGCCGTAGCCAGAGCGGTGCGGCGCGCCTACCGGAAGACCGCCCGCCGGATGCACCGGGCCTGGCCCGCCGAACCGGGCCAGCCGCGGGACGGGGCCCTGCACGAGGCGCGCAAGGCGGCCAAGCGGGCCCGGTACGCGGGCGAGGCGGCCGCCCCGGCCCTCGGCCAACCAGCCCGGCGGTTCACCAAGCGGATCAAGCAGGTCCAGACCGTACTCGGTGATCATCAGGACACGGTCATCGCCCGCCAGGAGGAGCGGCAGCTGGGCATCAGCGCGCACTTGGCTGGAGAGAACAGCTTCACCTACGGCCTCCTCTACGCCGACGACGCCCACGAGGCCGAGCAGCTCCAGGCCCAGGCCCGCCGGGCCTGGAAGCGGGCCTCCCGCCCGCGCTACCGGGTGTGGCTGGGCTAGCGGTGAGCGGCGCCGCCGGGCCGCCTCACCCGGGCGGTGCCCCCATCACTGGCGTATGATGGGCCGCTGCGGGAACATAGCTCCTGTTGGTCCATTACGGGAGGAGCTGACCGGCGGTGAGCCCAATTTCGCGCGGATTCCATGGTCGGCGGCGGCCCGCGGCCGACCCGTCCCGGGTCCCGCCCGGGCAGTACCTGACCGACGACTTCCCCGTCCTGGCCGCGGGCCCGACCCCGCACACCAAGCTGGATGCGTGGAGCTTCTCGGTCTCCGGCGGCGACCAGCCCAGGAGCTGGAGCTGGGATGAGTTCCGGGACCTGCCCGCCGAGCGGGTCACGGTCGACATCCACTGCGTGACCCGCTGGTCGAAGCTGGACACCATATGGCAGGGCGTGTCGGTGGACACGCTGCTCAGCCAGGTGCAGCACCACGCCAGCTACGTGCTCGCCCACTGCGACGGCGGCTACACGACCAACCTGCCGCTCGCCGACGTCACCGGCGGGCGGGCCTGGGTGGCCTTCGACTACGGCGGCGAGCCGCTCGATCCCGAGCACGGCGGCCCGGCGCGGCTGCTGGTTCCGCACCTGTACTTCTGGAAGAGCGCCAAGTGGGTGCGCAGCCTCGAGCTGCTGGACCGCGACGTGCCCGGCTTCTGGGAGACGTACGGCTACAACATGTACGGAGACCCATGGAAGGAACAGCGGTACGCGGGCGACTGACCTGGCAGGTCGCCGTCGTTGACCAGGTGGTCGACGAGACGCCCCAGGTCCGCACCATCTCCCTGAAGGTTCCGGAGTGGGCCGGCCACCGTGCCGGGCAGCACCTGGACGTCCGGCTGACCGCGGAGGACGGCTACCGGGCCGAGCGCTCGTACTCCATTGCCTCGGCCCCGGGCGAGCCGGTCGCGATCACGGTCGAGCGGCTGGACGACGGCGAGGTCTCGCCCTACCTCACCGAGGAGCTGCGGGCCGGCGACGAGCTCGAGCTGCGCGGCCCGATCGGCGGCTACTTCGTCTGGGACACCGGGGACGGCGGGCCGCTGATGCTGCTGGCCGGCGGGTCGGGGATCGTGCCGCTGCGCTCCATCCTGCGGCACAGGGAGCGTACCGGCAGCGACGCCCCCGCCCGCCTGCTCTACTCGTCGCGCACGCTGCCCGACGTGATTTACCGTTCTGAATTGAGCCATTACGCCAACGGTGCCGAGGTGATCTACACCCTGACCCGGCAGCAGCCGCCGGGGTGGACGGGTCACGCGGGGCGGGTCGACGACAAGCTGCTCGGCGACGTGGCGTGGCCCGCCGGCACCGCGCCGCTCGCCTATGTCTGCGGCCCGACCGCCTTCGTCGAGACCGTGGCCGCGGGGCTGGTCGGGCTCGGCTACCCGCCGGGACGGGTCAAGACCGAACGGTTCGGGGCCTCGGGAGGACGCTGATGGAAGCGCTCGACGGAAATGCGATCGGCGGCCTGCTGCTCGAGGTCTTCGGCGCGGAGATGACCATGGCCAGGTGCACGTGCGGCACCTGCGGCGCGACCGGCCTGGTGGCCGAGCTCGTGGTCTACCTCCACGCCCCGGGCACCGTGGTCAGGTGCCCGGCCTGCGAGGCAGCACTCATGGTGTTCTCGCACGCACACGGCATCAACTGCGTCGACCTCAGCGGCCTGCGCAGCCTGGATACCCCGGGCTGACCGCGGCTGAACCGGCGCAGGGCGGCGGCTGCCGTCAGGTCCGGTCGTAGCGCGTGGGCGGGAACGGGTCCCGCTCGCCACGGACGCGCAACTCGCCCTCGTCCAGCTCGTGCTCGATCTCGGCCCGAGCCTCCTGGTACACATCGGACTCGGTGATGTCCGGCGTGGGCGGGGCGTCGGTGGCCGGAGGGACCTCGTCCGGGTCGTAGGCGTCCAGCCCGGCTTCGACACGTTCTTCCTCGGTCAGCCGGGCCAGCTGGTCGTCGTCGTAGCGGGCCAGCTTCCCCGGGTGCTCGCGGCGGTTGCGGTGGAACTCCTCAAGTGGCTGGTCATCTGGCTGGTCAGGCGTGTGCCGTGCCATGGAGCCTCCGTCCAGCAAAAGGTTAACGGGCAGAAGACCAGGATACCTGGCGCTAATCAGCGGCGTAGGATGGCGCCCGGCAGCCGCGAGCTCACCGGTCTGTGCGGCGGCGGCGCTGGCGAGGGAATTACGGGGGGACGGGAGAAGAGGTCGGTCGGCATTGGCTACAGGGCGGGTTCTGCAGTTCGACGGCACACGCGGGTACGGATTCATCGCGGCGGATGACGGTGGCGAGGATGTATTCCTGCACTCATCGGTATTTGAGGGTGACCCTAAAACGCTCATCCCTGGTTCCCGGGTCGAATTCCAGACAATGGCGGGAGACCGGGGCCGGAAGGCTTTCGCCGCGCATCTGGCGGATAATGGCTCGGTGTCTCTGCATCAGGCGGATTCCGCTCTGGCCGCGCACGAATCGGCCGACGGTGAGGTCATGTGTGACCTCCTCTCCCAGGCCGAGTTCACCGGCGAGGTCACCGAACTGCTGCTAGAGGCCGCGCCCGATCTGACCTCCCGGCAGATCGTGGCCGTCCGGCAAAGCCTGCTCGATTTTGGCAGAAAGCGCGGATGGGTCGACGCCTGACGCAGGCTGATTAGGCGGCGGATCTCGCGTAACGGCCGTGTCTCTCTTCAGGCGGGCAATGCGATCGCGGCCAGCACCAGGCCACCCTGGGCCAGCCACCGGCCGGAGAGCCGGTCCAGCCGGCGCCCGCCCGCCGCCGGCCCGTCCGCCAGCAGCCGGGCGGTGAACGTGCCCGCGTCCGGCGCGAACGTGATCGCGGCCTCCTCGAAGCCGAGCCAGCGGCCGGTCAGCGGGAACCACGCCTTGTACACCGCCTCCTTGGCGCAGAACAGCAGCCGGTCCCACGGCACCTGCGGGGCGGCGGCGGCCAGCCCGGGCAGCCGGTCGCGCTCCTCGGCCAGGGCCACCACGTCCAGCACGCCGCCGGGCAGCGGGCCGGCCGGCTCCGCGTCCAGGCCCAGCGTGATCACGTCGCGGGCGAACGCGACCGCCGACGCCCGGTAGCCGTCGCAGTGCGTGATGCTGCCGACCACACCCGGCGGCCACTGCGGGGCGCCCCGCTGGCCGGGCACGATCGCCGTAGCGGGCAGGCCGAGCCCGGCCAGCGCGGCCCGGGCGCAGGCCCGGCCCGCGGTGAACTCGCTGCGCCGCCTGGCCGCCGCCCGGGCCATGGCCGCTTCCTCCTCGGGGAACAGCGTGGCCCCGGGGGGATCGTCGAAGGCCTCCACGGCGGCCACCGGCGGCGGCAGGATCTCAGCGATCACGTGGGTCAGGCTAGGCCATGTCCCGCGGGTCTCCGGCGCCGCGGCTGGCCCGGTACGGGGCGCGCAGCACCCTCTTGAGGATCTTGCCCGAGCCGGTTCTGGGCAGTTCGCCGGCGAACGACACAGACCGCGGCGTCTTGTAGCCGGCCAGGTGCTGGCGGCTGAACGCAATCACGTCCTGATCCGACAGCGACGCGCCGGGCCGGAGCACGACCGTGGCGTGCACCGCCTCACCCCAGTCCGGCGACGGGATCCCGAACACCGCGGCCTCGTAGATCACCGGGTGCTGCTCGAGGGCCGCCTCGACCTCGGCCGGGTACACGTTCATCCCACCGGTGATGATCATGTCGGTCTTGCGGTCGCAGATGAAGTAGTAGCCCTCGTCGTCGCGGTAGGCGATGTCCCCCACCGTGTGGAAGTCGCCGAGCCGCGCCGAGTCGTAGCTGTCCGGCTGCTTGTAGTACTCGTCGAAGACCCCGTCCGACCGGACGTACAGCTCGCCCGCGTGATCGGGCCCGGTGCCGGTCACCTCGGCACCGGCCTCGTCGAGCAGGCGGATCTCCACGCCGGGGGCGGGCCTGCCGCACGAGCCGGGCTTGCGCAGCTGGTCCTGGGGCTCAAGCACGCAGTCCACGCCTAGCTCGGTCGACCCGTAGACCTCCCACAGCGAGTCGGCGGGGAAGTCGGCCAGGTACTGCTGCTTCAGCGCGAAGCTCCACGGCGCGGCGTTGGCGATCATCCGTTTCATGGACGACCGGTCGTAGCGCGCCTTCACCTCGGCGGGCAGGCCGCACACCATCCGGATCGGCGCGGGCGCGGAGAACGTGGACGAGACCCGGTAGCTGTGCACCAGCCGCAGCCAGTCCTCGGGCCCGAACTTGCGCTGCACCACGATTGTCTGCCCCAGGGCCAGGGCACCGTTGGCGAACCCGTAGGGCCCGCTGTGGTACAGCGGCCCGGACGTCAGGTAGACGTCGTCCGGCTGATAGCCGATCAGCTGGACGAGCCCCATGACCGAGCTGCCACCCGCCTGGCCGCGCCGGACCGCGCCCTTGGGCTTGCCCGTGGTCCCCGACGTGTAGATCATCGTGGACGCGGCGCCGTTGCCGGGGCCAGCGCCGGGCGGCCCGGACGGCGCGGCCGCCACGGCATCCTCGCCGAGGATCCAGCCGTCCGCCCCGGCCGGGGCCGGGCCGCCGAACACGATCACGTGCCGCAGCCGGTCCAGGCGGTCCCGCAGCGCGGCGAACATCGGCGCGTACTCGGCGTCCACGTACGCGAGCGAGGCCTCGCAGTGGCCGATGACGTGCAGCGCCTCCTCCGGGGTCAGCCGGTAGTTGAGCGGCACGTTGACCGCCCCAACCTTCCTGATCGCGCTGATCGCCGCCATCACCGGCGCCGAGTTGGGCCCGCACCAGATGACGTTCTCGCCCGGGGTGACCCCCAGCGTGAGCAGGGTGTGGGCCAGCCGGTTGGCCTGGTCCTCGAACTCGGCGTAGGTCCAGCGGATGGCGTGCCCGTCGCCCCGGTCGTCGACCACCGCGAGCTTGTCCGGCTGGCTTATGGCGTAAACCGTCAGTATGTCCGGCACCCGTTCATTCAAGCAGCCGGGTCGCGGCGTTGCGAGAGGCGCTACGACGCCCGTGAGGCCAGCCGGCCGAGGATCACCGGGCGCAGCGTGGCCGGGTCCACGCCGAGCGCGCTGATGACACCGACTCCGACGCCGTCGCCCTCGGTCAGCATGCCGAGCAGCAGGTGCTCGGACCCGACGTAGTCGTGGCCGAGGTCCTGCGACTCGCGCATGGCCAGCTCCAGGACCGTCTTGGCCCGGAACGTGAAGGCCGGGCGCGGGAAGTAGAAGCGGCCAGGGCCGAACGACTCCTCGGCCCGCCGCCGGATCTCGTCAACGTCGATGCCGATCGCGGCCAGCGCCTCGGTGGCCTCCCGGCCGCCCGTCGCGGGGATCCCGGCCGCCTCCAGCACGCGCAGCGCCTCGCCGCGGGCCCGCTCCAGGGTGATGCCGTGCTCGCTCAGCAGCTCCCCGGCTACGCCCTCGCGCACCCGGACCAGCCCGAGCAGCAGGTGCTCGGTGCCGATGAAGTCGTGCCCGAGGGTGATCGCCTCGTCCTGGGCGAACGTGAGGGAACGCTTGGCCAGGTTCGTGAATGTCTCGAACACGTCAGTTCTCCCTGCCCGCCGCCTTGCGCCGGCTCGCGTGCTTCTCGTGCACGGTCTGGCGGCTCACCTTCATTGCCGACGCGATGTCCTGCCAGGACCAGCCCTGGTCGCGCGCGCTGTCCACGTGCAGCCGCTCGAGTTCCTCCAGCAGGCGGCGCAGCGCGGCCACGGCGCGCAGCCCCACGGCGGGATCCTTGCTGGTGATCTGCCCGGCCAGCACGGCCGGGGTGTCGTCGCCTGCCATAGTGTCAGGATATCCTGACACTATGGCGCTGTCAAGAACTCTTGACAGCGCGACGGGGCTGACGCGCGGGCGAGCCGGGAGGCGAGCTGCGCCGGCGGCCCCTCAGTGGCGGTCGAGGAACGCGTTCACCAGGCCGTTGAATCGTTCCGGCTGCTCGGCGAAGCAGAGGTGGGAGGCGTCCTCGATGGTGGCGAGCTGCGACCCGGGGATGCGCCGGTGCATCTCCTCCATGTGGCCCGGCGTGCATTCGTCGTACCTGCCGCCGACCAGCAGGGTCGGCACCGTGATCTCGCCCAGGCGATCCATCACGGTCCAGGTCTTCAGCGTCCCGGTCACCGTGAACTCGCTGGGGCCGTTCATGGTCGTGTACACGGCGTAGCCCGCCTCGGCGAACGAGCGCTCCAGGCCCGCGGGCCACGGGGACATGCGGCACACGTGCTCGCGGTAGAACCCGAGGATGGCCGCCTGGTACTCCGGGCAGGCGGTGAACCCGGCCGCCTCGTGCTCGCGGATGGTCGTGCGCACCTCGGCCGGCTCCGCGGCCAGCAGCGCGTCGCAGTCCTGGACCCACCTGATCATGCTGGCCGGGCTGCCGCACAGGATCAGGCTCTCCAGCTCGGGCTGGCGGTCCAGCACGTACTGCATGGCCAGCATGCCGCCCCAGGAACTGCCGAACAGGTGCAGCCGGTCCAGCCCGAGCGCCGCGCGGACCTGGGCCAGCTCCTCGACGAAGCGGTCCACGGTCCAGAGGCCGAGGTCCTCGGGGCGGTCCGAGCGCCCGCAGCCCAGCTGATCGTAGAAGATCACCTGGCGCCGGTCCGCCAGCGCCTCCAGGGGTTCCAGGTAGTAGTGGGTGAAGCCGGGCCCGCCGTGCAGGCACAGCAGCGGCGTGCCGCCCTCGCCGACCGACCGGTACCAGACCCGCCCGCCAGGAACGTCGATGAACCCCTCTTGCGCCATCGTGGTCCTTCCGCCAGCCGCCACGAGCATGCCGAGCGTACCGGCCGCGGGGCCGGGGCCGGAAGGGCCCAAAAGCACAGGTCAGTGCATGTGAACCAGGACCAGGTTCTTGAGCGCGATCATCAGCAGGCCCAGCGCGCCCGCGATCGCCGCGACCAGGATCAGCCGCATGCCCCGCAGGCCGGCGGCGCGGCCCGCGGACCAGCCGTAGAACACCAGCAGCAGCACGGCCGAGATCAGCCCGGCGTTGGCGGCCGTCGGGGCCGTGGTCCCGGCGCCGCGGGCCAGCAGCAACACGATCAGCGGGAGGAAGGAGGCACTGACCATGGTCCAGGTGGCGGTCAGCTCCAGGCGGATCTGGTGCACCGTGGGCAGGCGCCCGCGCTCGAGCTGCCCGCCCATCAGGTGGGCGTAGACCTCGGCCACCCAGTACACCAGCAGCGTGATCAGGATGGACACTTCCAGCTCCAGCGTGGACAGCCGGGATCCCGCGGCGGCCATGACCGCCGCGGTGATGATCGTCCCGTAGATCCCTGCGGCCCGCCGCCGCTGGCGCGTGGTGGCAGACCACGTCTCGTCCGCCTGGCCCGCAGGCCCGGCCGCCGGACTCCCGGCCGAGCCTGCTGAGTTCCCGGTCACGGCTGCCCCTTTCCGTGGTGACCCCGGTGCAGAGCCAATCATGCGGCCCGGACCCGCGCATGCCGACCCCGCGCTCGCGGCATGAAATTATCGGGCCCGGGGCGTGACGAAAGACGATACCGATGACCATCGACGAGCTCCCGCCCCTGGTGGAGCGGGCGAACGCGCTCGCCAGGGCGATGGGTTTCCCGCTGACCAGGCAGGAGGCGGCGCCCGGCGTCGCGTCTGCCTCCCTGCCTGGGGTGGGCCGGTTCCTGGCCGTGCTGGCCGCCGGATGTCGCGGCGGCCGCATCGCCGAGGCCGGGACCGGGGTGGGCGTGGGGGCGGCCTGGATGGCCAGTGCGATGCCCGCCGACTGCACCCTGGTCACCGTGGAGTACGACAAGCAGCGGGCGCGCGCGGCCGCGGTACTGCTCGCCGCGGAGGACCGGGTCGAGGTCGTCTGCGGTGACGCCTGGGAGATCTTGCCCGCCTGGGGGCCGTTTGACCTGCTGTTCGCGGACGGCGGCAGCACGCGCGAACTGATGAGGTCGGGAGCGATCATCGGCCTGGTCGCCGTCGGCGGACAGCTCGTCGTGGACGACGTGACCCCGGTGCGGGCCCTGCCGCCGGATTCTCCGCTGCGCGCGCATGACCCCAAGCGGGAGTTTTTCAGCTCAGACCCCCGGCTGGTCTCAACCGAGGTCGTGCTTCCTGACCTGCAGAATTCGCTGATAGTCGGAACCCGTATCGCCTAACGACACATCTGTCTGGCTTTGCTTTTCCGGCTGGCCGGGCATTCCTGTCTAAAACAGAATCGCATTCTGTGTGCGCCGCCTGTACCCGCCGGGCGGTTCTTGCGCGTCTTGGTCTATGAGAGAGCAATGCGGGGGCGTCGGGCGAGGACGCTTCCGGTGCTGTCGGGGGGCAGCGCCGGGTGCTTAGGGAGGGCACCGGTGGGGCGTGAGTCAAGGCCATCCAAAACCAGGGTTCCCGCGTCAGAATGACGCTGTCATTGTCCCTGGCGCTACGTCATTCCGGCAGGCCAGCGTGGGATGAGAACGCGCAGGCCGGCTTCGAATGGCGGATAGCACAGATCCTCATTCTTTTCCGCCTGCTGCATGGGACGCAGCTGGCCGCCGCCGCGCTGAGCCGGGTCGCGCCAGGCCGCGGCGGTGCGGGATGAGCCCGCCCGCGGCCACCGTGCTCTCGGTGGCGATCGTCGACGATCACGGGATCAACGGCCACGGCGCCGCCGACGTGCTGCGCAGCGATCCCGCGGGCCGGTTCCGGATCGTGGCCGCGGTGCGCCGGATCGCCGACCTGGCCTCCGGGGTGACCGGAGCCGCCTACGACGTGTGTGTGCTTGACCTGGTCGGGGTGGGGTCGGCCCGGGAGATCGAGCGGCTGCTGCAGACCCGCCAAGTGGTCGTCTGCACGGCCAGCGAGGACTGGCAGATCCGGGTCGCCGCCTGGGCCCTCGGCGCCCACGCGGTGCTGGGCAAGGATGTCTACGGCCCGCCGCTCGTCGAGGCGGTGTGGGACGCGGCGCACATCCCGGAGGACATCAAGCCCCAGCTCGCGCAGGCGCTGCTGGATGCCGTGGACGCGGGCGCGCTGCCGCTCACGGTGCGGCAGCACGCGATGCTCAACGACATCGCGGGCGGCAGGCCGCGGACCGAGGTGATGGAGGCCGCCGGGCTCAGCCAAGACGGCCTGGGTGACGAGATCACCCGGATCAGGCAGCTGTGCGTGCGCGCGGGCCTGGACCGGCTGCGGCTCCCGGCCGCGGCGGTGCCCGGCCCGGCCGGCCCGCCGGACGAGGGCGACTGGCCGGCCAGCCTGTCGCGCAAGCTGACCCCGCGTGAGCGCGAGGTCCTCGAGCTCTACGCCGACGGCAGCACGGACGAGGAGATCGCGGGGCGGCTGGGAGTCCGCCCCCTGACCGTGCGCAACCACATGGCCCGGGCCCTGTTGCGGTGCGATATCCATCGCTCCGACCGGGAGACCCGGCTGTGGTTCGCACTGGCCGTGACCGGCCGGCACCGGTTCCCCGAGCGCATTCTGCACCGCATCGAGGTGCTGCGCCAGGGGCCGGAGTAGCCGCTGTGGTGCGCCTGAACCAGGAGGGGAGTTCAGGCGCACCACGGCCGGCTGCCGCTGGCCGCCCGATCTGGTGGCTGAGCGGGCCGCTGCGCAGCAGGACCGCGGCGGGGACCGCGCCGGCCGCGAAGATCCCGGCCGCCCGCCAGAACGCGGCCGCGTACCCATGCACGAGAGCCAGCGCGGCGACGCGGCCGCCACCGCCGCGGCGGCCGCCAGGCCCGGCGTGCTGGTGGCCGGCTCGACTCCCCCGGCGGGAATGGTCATTTCATGATCCGTAGCGAAACCCGCTCTATGTGCGATTTTCGCTACCGGATCATGAAAGCCGTTACGAACCCGGGTTGGTTTCGTCAGGTGTGGGGGCCATCTCGTCCATCAGCGTGAGCATGCTGTCCGAGAACCGGCGGGTGAGGCGGGCGAGCTCGGCGCGGTCGCGGTCGCTCCAGCCCGCCAGTGCCTCGTCGAGCAGCCGCCGCCGGCCCTGGTTGATCGCCTCGACCATGCGGTGACCGTCCGGCGTGACCGCCGCGGTCTTGATCCGCCGGTCGTGCGCGGCCGCCGCCCGGCGGACCAGGCCCAGCTGCTCCAGCCGGGCCAGCGAGCGGCTGGCCTTGGGGTGGTTCTGCTCGAGCAGCTCGGCGAGCGCAGATCCGCGCCGCCGTGCTGCACGGGATCGGCCAGTCCCCCCGCTACGAGCCGTTCCCGGCACCGGTGCCCGGCGACGGCGAGGCGGTCGTGACGGTCACGGCCGCGGCGCTGAAGCCGTCGGACCGGCTGATGGCCAGCGGCGTGCACTACGCCCCCACCGCGTTTCCCCAGGTCGCCGGCCTCGACGGCGTGGGCCGACTGGGGGACGGCAGCCGGGTGGCGTTCCTGCCCCCGGTGCGGCCGTACGGCGGGATGGCGGAGCAGGCGCTGGTACGCCACGGCATGTGGCTCGCGGTACCCGACGGCATCGATGACGTCACCGCGGCGGCCTTGGCCAACCCGGGCATGGCCGCGTGGAAGACGGTTGTCTGGGAGGGCGAGCTGGCCGCAGGCCAGACCGCGCTCGTGCTCGGCGCGACCGGCCTGTCCGGGCGGATCGCCGCGCAGCTCGCGGTGCGCCAGGGCGCGCGGGTCGTCGCCGCCGGGCGCAACCAGCGAGTCCTCGACCAGCTCCTGGCGCGCGGGGCGGCGGCCGCGGTCCGGGTCGACCGGCCGCAGGACGAGCTGGTCACGGCCATCGCCGCCGAGGGACCCTACGACCTGATCGTCGACTACCTGTGGGGCGCGCCCGCCGAGGCGGTCCTCGCCGCGCTGGCCCGCTCCCGGGCCGGGCGTGCCCCGGAGCGGATCCGCTACATCCTGGTCGGCATGAGCGCCGGGGAGAAGGCGGCCGTGCCCGCGATCGCACTGCGCGCCGCGCCCGTCCAGCTGGCCGGCAGTGGGATCGGCGGGGCGGCCTCGCTGGCGCAGACCGCGGCCGCCTACGCCGGCCTGCTGAACCAGGTTGCCGCCGGCGAGATCGTCATGGACGTCGACGCGGTGCCGCTCGCCGAGGTCGAGAAGACCTGGGCCCGCCCGGACAGCGGCGTGCGCGTCGTGTTCGTGCCCTGACCGTCGTCACGTCCCGGCCACCTGCTCGATGGCGTCGGCCGCCACCCGCAGCCCCTGCCGGCCCTGGATCTGCGCGGCCGCCCGGTCCAGCCGGGAACGCAGGGACGAGTCACCCAGCAGGCGGGACAGCGCGCCGTGCATCTGCGCGTCGGTGAACCGGTAGGTGTCGAGCCTGGCGCCGAGACCGAGCTCATCCACGCGCTGCGCGTTGTCGTGCTGGTCCCAGAACAGCGGCAGCACGATCATCGGCTTGCCGAAGTGCAGGCATTCGGTGGTGGTGTTGTTGCCGCCGTGCGTGATCACCAGGTCGGTGAGCGGCAGCACCGAGGTCTGCGGCAGGAACTCCGCGCCGTACATGTTCGGCGCCAGCTCGAACTCGGTATGCAGCGGCCCCTTGGACACGATAAACCGGTGCGGCGTGGCGGCCAGGCACTCGATCACCCGCCGCATGAGTCCCACGTCGGCCGAGCCCAGGGAGCCGAGCGAGAAGTAGATCAGTGCACCGTCGCCGTCCAGCCCGGCGGGCAGCGAGAACGGCTCGTCCGTCTCCCGCACCGAGGAGTCCAGCCGCTGCCAGCGCGGGCCGAGCGGGCGGGCCCGCGGGTAGTCGGCGAGCTCCGGGTACACGTACAGGTTGACCGCGCCCTCGTGGATGAACTCCAGGTCGGGCAGGTGCGGCGCGCCCTGGCTGACGACCCAGGCGTCGAAGTCGGCCCAGGCCTCCCTGTGCACCCGCTCGTACTCGGCGCGGAACTCCGCCCATCCGGCCTGGTCGGCCGCGGGATACCCGGAGAAGGGTGGCGGCAGCGCCGGGTCCTTGACCTCCAGCGGGTTGCAGGACACGATCCGCACGAACGGCACACCGGCCGTCAGCAGCGCGGGGAAGCCCACCACGTTGTCCTCGACGATCACGTCGGGCCTGGTCCGGGCCACGATCTCGGTGAGCTGCGGCTGGCAGTACCGCGCGCCGGCGATCAGCTCGTCCCAGACCGGCTTGATCCAGGTCTGCAGCTGCTCGATGGTCGGCTTGCGGAACTCCGGCGCGGTGTCCGCGATGAAGTCCTTCCAGAACTGCCCGGCGTCCTGCTCCCCCGCCGCGGGCTCGGACAGGTCGACCAGGTCCTCCTCGAAGCCCAGCGGCTCGAGCCGGCCGCGCCACGACGCCTCCGCCGCGAACACCACCCGGTGCCCGCGCTCGCGCAGCACGTTCCCGATGCCGATGCAGTTGTTGGTCGGCCCGAACGCACTCTCCGGCATGAACAGGACGGTCAGCGGCCTTCCGGCCATAGCGGCTCCTTGCGGGAAGATCGCCATAGGCGAAGATCACCGGAAACCCGAACGTAGCAGAACGGGCGATCGCGGTCCGGCCGCATCGGGCCAGGTGCCCGCCCGGGCCGCGGGTGCCGCCGGTCCGGGCGGGCCGCGGGTCCCCGGACGGCGTACGCTACATGGCTGGCGGGGGCCGCGGACAAAGCGCGCCCAAGGCACGCGGATGGAGCCGGGATAATGACCATCGACGGTGAGCCTGCGCCATTTGATACGAGCGTGGCGCATGTCGCCCGGGTCTATAACTACTGGCTGGGCGGAAAGGATAACTTCGCCGCCGACCGGGCCGCGGGCGAGCAGGCGATCAAGGCCTTTCCCAACATCGTGCTGTCGGCGCGCTCCAACCGCGCGTTCCTGGCCCGGGCGGTTCGTTTCCTGGCCGGGGAAGCGGGCATCCGCCAGTTCCTGGACATCGGGACCGGCATTCCGTCGGCGAACAACACCCATGAGGTCGCCCAGACGGTGGCGCCGGAGGCCCGGATCGTCTACGTGGACAACGACCCGGTCGTGCTCGTCCACGCCCGCGCGCTGCTGGCCAGCGACCCGGCGGGCGCGACCGACTACATCGACGCTGACCTGCGCAATCCGCAGCAGATCCTGGCCGGGGCGGAGCAGGTGCTGGATTTCGGCCGCCCGGTCGCGGTGATGCTGATGGCCATCCTGCAGCACCTCAGCGATGAGGACGACCCGTACCAGGTGGTGGCGACCCTGATCGGCGGCCTGCCGGCCGGCAGTTACCTCGCGCTGTCGCATCCGGCCAAGGACATCGATGCTGCGGAGATGGCCAAGATGGCCGAGCGCCTGAACCAGATGATGGCCGAGAAGGTAACGTTCCGCGACCGCGACTCGGTAACCAGGTTCTTCGACGGGCTGGACCTAGTGGAACCGGGAATGGTGCAGGCGTCGAAATGGCGCCCCGACAGCGAGGCTGAGGCGGCGAGCCCGGCCGCGCTGTGGGCGGGAGTGGCCCGCAAGCCCTAGCCGGGCCCAGCCTCCCTGGCATTGGGGGCAGCTAGGTCGCCCCCAGGGGCCCGGTCTGTGGCCGTGAGGCGGACACTGGGACCATGCGCTATCTGAACGTCGACACCGCCAAGAAGATCTCCAAAGTCGGGCTGGGTGCCTGGCAGTTCGGGTCCAAGGAGTGGGGATACGGCGACAGCTACGCCGAGGAGGTGGCCGGCGCGATCGTCGGCCGAGCGCTGGAACTGGGCGTCACCCTCTTCGACACCGCTGAGGCCTACGGGTTCGGGCGCAGCGAGCGGATCCTCGGCCGGGCCCTGGGCGAGCGCCGGGAGTCGATCTTCCTGGCCACGAAGATCCTCCCGGTCGTGCCGGTTGCCCCCGTCGTCGAGCAGCGCGGCGTGGCCAGCGCGAACCGGCTGGGGGCACAGTGGCTCGACCTGTACCAGGTGCACCAGCAAAACCCGGTGGTCAGGGACGGCACGATCATGCGCGGCATGCGGGCGCTGCAGCAGGTCGGGCTCGTCGGCGAGGTCGGCGTCAGCAACTACTCGCTGCAGCGCTGGCGCGCGGCCGAGCACGCGCTGGGCAGCCGGGTGCTGAGCAACCAGGTCTCCTACAGCCTGGTCGCCCGGTCGCCGGAACGCGATCTGCTCCCGTACGCCGAGTCGCACGGCCGCGTCGTGATCGCGTACAGCCCGCTGGCCCAGGGGCTGCTGTCCGGCCGGTATGACCGGGACCACCGGCCCGCCAACCGGGTGCGGGCCGGGAACCCGCTGTTCCTGCCCGAGAACCTCGAGCGTGCCGAGGGCCTGATCACGGTGCTGCGCGAGGTGGCCGACGCGCACTCCGCCACCCCGGCGCAGATCGCGCTGGCCTGGGTCATCCACCACCCGTCGGTGACCGCGATCCCGGGGGCGTCCAGCGTCGAGCAGCTGGAGAGCAACGTGGCCGCGGCCGAGATCGAGCTCACCGACCTCGAGTACCAGGCCCTGCAGGCCGCGGCGGCCCGGTTCCAGCCGATCAGCGGCGCCGCCGCCTGGTCTCGCGTGGCCCGGGCGCGGCTCGGCCGCTGACCCCTGCCAGGCTGGGCACCACCGGCCGGGGCGGCAAGCAGCCCGGGACACGATCGAGGAGGAGCGGCGTGAGCGAGGCGGACATCGTCCTGCGCGGGGGACGCGTGATCGACCCGGAATCGGGCCTGGACGCCGTCCGCGACGTCGCGATCACGCAGGGCCGGGTCACCGGGATCGGGGACGGGCTGCCGCCCGCGCGGGCCGAGTTCGACGTCGCGGGCCTTGTGGTGACGGCCGGGTTCATCGACCTGCACAGCCACGTGAACGACATCGCCGGCCTCCGGCTGCAGGCCAGGGACGGGGTCACCACCGCGCTCGAGCTGGAGGCGGGCATCACCCCGGTGGCCGCCGGGTACGCCAGGGCCGCGGCGCAGGGCCGGCCGGTGAACTACGGCTTCGCCACGTCCTGGGCCCTGGCCCGGATGGAGACGGTCGCTGGGATACCGATGGACGGCAGGCTGGACACGTTCCTGGGCAACATCGCCAGCCCGGCCTGGCAGCGCCGCGCCGAGCCCGCCGAGGTCACCGCGATCCTGGCCCGGCTGTCGGCCGACCTGGCCGACGGCGCGCTGGGCATCGGCGTGCTCGCCGGGTACGCGCCGGCCGCCGACCCGTCGGAGTACCTTCAGGTCGCCGGGCTGGCCGCGGAGGCGGGCGCACCCACGTTCACGCACGCGCGGGACCTGGTCGAGCTGGTCCCGCACACCTTGATCGACGGCGCGGAGGAGATCGTCAGGGCCGCGGGCGAGACCGGCGCCCAGATGCACTACTGCCACGTCAACAGCACCTCGCAGCGGCACATCGACCGGGTGCTTGGCCTGGTCGGCCGGGCGCAGGCCGCGGGGTCGCGGGTCACCACCGAGGCCTACCCGTACGGCTCCGGCATGACCGGCATCGGCGCCGCGTTCCTGGCCCCGGAACGGCTCGGCGAGCGCGGTCTCACCCCGTCCTCACTCATGTACGCGCCGACCGGCGAGCGGGTGGCCAGCGAGGAGCGGCTGCGTGAGCTGCGGCAGACCGACCCCGGCGGGCTGGCCATCATCCGCCTGCTCGACGAGGACGACCCGGCCGACCGCCGGCTGCTGATGCGGTCGCTGACCTTTCCCGGCGCGATCGTGGCCAGCGACGCCATGCCGCTGACCTGGACCGGGCCCGAGCCCGACCCGCTCGCCTGGCCGCTGCCCGGGACCGCGATCACGCACCCCAGGACGGCCGGCACGTTCTCCCGGGCGCTGCGCCAGCTCACCCGGGGCGCCGCCGCGGGAGAAGCCGGGCCACTCAGCCTGCCCGAGGCGCTGGCCAAGTGCAGCCTGCGCCCGGCCCAGCTGCTGGCCGACCGCGTGCCGGCCATGCGCGGCAAGGGCCGGCTGCAGGCCGGCAGCGACGCGGACATCGTCGTGTTCGACCCGGCCACGATCAGCGACCAGTCCACCTACAGCGACAGCACCCGCCCGTCGGCCGGCATCCGGCATGTCGTGGTCAACGGCACGTTCGTGGTCAGGGACGGGGACATCGTGGCCGGCGCGCTGCCCGGCCGCCCGGTCCGCGCCGACCCCCGCTGAGCGTCATCCCGCGGTCACGTTCGCGCACCGGGTGGGGACCGGTCCGGTCACCGGGTCGTACCGGTCGAAGGTGACCTCCGCGACGCCCTCGCCGCGGGTCAGCGTGGGCAGCTGCTGGCGCAGGCCGTGCACCCGGGCCGCGGGGATGTCGCCCTCCAGCCTCACCGACCCGTCCCGCGGCACCTGGGTATGCGGGATCGCGTGCATCCGGTTCAGGGCCGGCATCAGCGTACCTAGCGTGTCGGCCGGCACGTCCAGCCGGAAGTGGTGCACCGGCTCGCAGACCACGGTCCGCGCCTGCCACAACGCGGCCATCAGCACCAGCGGGGTCAGCTTGCGGAAGTCCTCCCCCGTGCTGGACATGCTCTTGCTGAAGCGCGCGTGGCCTGCGCTCTGCCTGGCCAGGTAGCCCGAGTGCGTCATCGCGACGCGGCAGTCGGTCACCTGCCAGCCGCGGATGCCCTGCCGCAGCGTCTCCCGCACGGTGTCCTCGACGGCCCGGAAGAACGCGATCGGCATCGAGCCGAGCTCCACCTCGATGCGGAACTCCACGCCGGAGCCTGGCGCGGCCGGCTCGACGCGCAGCCCGATCGTGGCCAGGAACGGGTTGGGCGGCTGGTGCAGCCGCTCCATCGCGGCCCCGGTGCCCACCGGCCGCTCGATGCAGATCGTGGTCGACTCGCGGAAGCTGACGTCGACGCCGAAGTCGGACGCCAGCGTGGCCCCGATGACCTCCTTCTGCACCTCGCCGTAGAGCGAGACTGAGATCTCCCGCCTGACGTCGTCCTGCCGCACGTTGATCAGCGGGTCCTGCTCGGCGAGCTGGCCCAGCGCCGCCCGGAGCGCACCGACCGCGTCCGGGTCGCGGGGCACGACGGCCGTCTCCAGGGTGGGCGGGGCGAACTGGTGCCCCGCCTGCCGCGGCGGCGCGCCGACCGCGTCGCCGACCTGGATCTCGGTCAGGCCCCAGAGCCGGGCGATCTGCCCGGCCGACACAGCCTCACGGCGCGCGGCCGCGCCGGCGGTGAACACGCTGATCGCGGTGACCTTCCGCTGAGCGCCGCCCTGGCCGCCTTGGCCGCCCTGGACGCCTTGGCCGCCCTGCTGGCTGCTCTGCTGGTCACCCGGGCCGAACCGCACCCGGTCCCTGACCCGCAGGGTGCCGGAGAACATCCGCACGTAGGCGATCTTCTCCCCCGCCGCGCCGCGCTCGATCTTGAAGACCCGGCCGGACACCGGGCCGCCGGTGTCCCGGCCCGCCGCGGGCAGCAGTTCCGCCACGCCGCTCATCAGCGCGTCCACGCCGGCCCCGGTCAGCGCCGAGCCGAAGTACACCGGATGCACCTGCACCTGGCGCACCTGCGCCGCGAGCTCAGCGCGCAGCCTGGGCGGCGGCACCCGCGGATCGCCACTGACGTAATGGAACAAAATCCGATCGCTGTGCTCGGCGAGCCGTTCCGCCAGCCTGGTGGTGAACGCGCCGTCGTCCCCGGCAAAGGGCGTGAAGCCGGCCGGGCGCGTGCCGAGCCCGTGCGCGGAACCCATGGCGATGACCGCCGGCGTCAGCCGCTGCGAGATCTCCCCGAGCACGCGGCCGTAACCCGCGCCGCGCCGGTCGATCTTGTTGACGAACAGCAGGGCCGGGACGCGCAGCCGCTGCAGCGCCCGCATCAGGATGCGGGTCTGCGGCTGGACGCCTTCCACAGCGGAGATCACCAGCACCGCGCCGTCGAGCACGCTCAGGGCGCGTTCCACCTCGGCGATGAAGTCCGGGTGGCCGGGGGTGTCGATCAGGTTGACGGCGACGTCGCCGATCACGAACGAGGCGACCGCGGACTTGATCGTGATCCCGCGCTGGCGCTCCAGCGCCAGCGAGTCGGTCTGCGTGGTGCCGTCATCGACGCTGCCGACCTCCCCGATCACACCGGCGGCGTAGAGCAGCCGCTCGGTGAGCGTGGTCTTACCGGCGTCTACGTGCGCCAGGATGCCCAGATTCAGCGTGGAACGAAGCAAGCGTCATACCCTCCGAACGGGTCAGAATCCCCTTGTCGATGGCTATGAACGCTGTCCTCATCACTGCTCCCCTGGTCGGTTCTCCTTGGGTTGGCACGACTGATGGCCGTGGTGAATCACGTGCAGCATAAGAGCCGCCAACGCGGCGCCCAACCGGTTTTCCTGGCCGCGTTTCCGCGCCGTCAGCAGCCCAGCGCCTCGGCGAGCTCGATCAGCCCGTCGCAGCCGATCATGCGGTCCAGCGGGGGCGGCTCTTCCTGGCCCGCGGCTTGACCCCATTCGAGCGGGCGGCTGATGAACACCGGGCGCAGGCCAAGCGAGGCGGCGGCCTGCAGATCGGCGGCGTGCGCGGCCACCATCCCGGCCTCCTCGGGCGGGCATTCGAGCAGCCGCAGGGCGGTCAGGTACGTGGCGGGGTCGGGCTTGTAGCTGGCCGCGAGCTGCGCGGACAGCACCGCATCCACCCGGAGGTCGCCGAACTTCAGCAGATCGGCGAGCAGTGCGACGTGCCCGTTCGACAGCGTGGCGGTGATGTGCCCGCGGCGCAGCCGGGCCAGCCCGTCGCGGGTATCGGGCCAGGGCCGCAGCCGCCGCCAGCCCCGCACCAGGGTGTCCCGGCCGGCGGCGGGCAGCACGAGGCCGCGGCGGGCCAGGACGCCGTCCAGGGTCTCGTACTGCAGCGAGTCCAGGTCACGCCAGACGGGTTCCTGGCGGGCCTGGTCCAGCGCGGGCTGATACGCGCGACGCCAGTCGTCCACGACGCCCGCCCAGTCGCCCGGCACGCCGCTGCCGGCCGCCACCGCCTCCGCGATGTCGATCAGGCTGGACCGCCAGTCCACCAGCGTTCCGAACACGTCGAACAGCAGGACGCGCATGTTCACCTCCGTCGGGGCCCGGCGGGCGAGGCCCAGAACGGAATTATCGCGGGCCGGTGAGCGACCCGCGTGCGTGCGGGGCGGTTCCTGGCTGTGGCCCGCTACGATCACCTCGGGTCATCCGGGAAATATGGGGCTGGAGAGTGGGGAGGTGACCCGATGCGGCAAAGGTGCGGGTCAGGCGTGGTGCGGTTGGCGAAGCCCTCAAGACTTGTCGGCGTGGCGATCTTCGCCGCACTGATCGGCACCCTGGCCGCGTGCGGCGGCGGGGGCTCCAGTTCCTCGTCGGCGCCCGGCCCCACGGCCGCGGCGTCGGGAAGCGCCGCCCCGAGCGGGACGGCGTCAGGGAGCACGGCGGCGTTCGTGCCCATCGTGGAGACCTTTGACCCCGGGCACCCGGCCATGACCAAGCCCGCCCCGGCCACCTGCGGCGGCCAGGCGACCAGCCAGGCCGTCGAGCAGTGCTACCAGGCCCAGACCGAGAACATGGACGCGTCCATCGACGCCGTGCAGCAACCCGCCTTCCAGAACGGGTCGCCGGCGCAGCGGACGGCCATCCTCGCCGACGACGGTGCCTGGCTCTCCGCCCGCGAGCCCGTGTGCACCAAGGCCTTCGTGGGCGACGGGCAGCCGGACGCGGTCGACGTCTCCCACTGCCTGCTCGACGAGAGCACCGCCCGGCTCGACGCGGTGAAGGGGATCACGCCCCCGGAGGCGATGCTCAAGGCCACGGACAGCATCAACCCCAGCGATCTCTCCTGGTACACCACGCCCAAGGGGTCCCGCATCACTATGGTGTCCACGCAGGGCGACAACAGCGGCGGCGCGATCATCGCCTGGACGATCATCGGCGGCGCGGCGGGGTTCGTCGTCAACCCCGCCCAGTTCTACTTCCAGGACGGGTCCTACATCAACCACGGCGCGACCGAGCCGCCCAACCCGGCCGACCACCGGGTCGCGCCGGGTGCGGAGTACCAGTTCAGCATCGACTACAAGCACCTGTCCGCCGACCCCAACGCGGCCAAGGGCATGGGCGGCTACCTCTACGTGCCGGGTGCCCCGGTCGCGGCCTGGCAGTAGCGGGGCGAGGCCGCCGGCGGCCGCAGCCAGTAGCCGCCGCAGGCAGGCGCACCGGCCGCCACTTGACAAAGTAGTGAGTGGTTACTAACTTAGCTCCCATGGCCAGGACCGGAACGCGGATGAGCGCCGACGAGCGGCGCGAGAGCGTGCTTGAGGCGGCCCTCATCGAGTTCGCCGCCCGCGGCCTGGACGGGACCTCGACCGAGCATGTCGCGCAGCGGGCCGGGATCAGCCAGCCGTACCTGTTCCGCCTGTTCCCGACCAAGAAGGCGCTGTTCATCGCCCTGGTCGAGCGGTGCTTCCAGCGGGTGGCCGAGGCCTTCACCACCGCGGCCGGCAACCGCACGGGCGAGGAGGCCCTCGTGGCCATGGGTGACGCCTACGAGCAGCTGCTCGAGAACCGCACCCTGCTGCTGCTGCAGATGCACGCGTACGCCGCGTGCGACGACCCCGACATCCGGGAGGCGACCCGCACCGGCTTCCGGCGGCTGTGGCTGCTGGTCGAGCGGCTGACCGGGCTGCCGTTCGACCAGGTCAAGGAGTTCTTCGCGCTGGGCATGCTGATGAACGTGGCCGCGGCCATGGACCTGCCGGCGGTGGACGAGCGGTGGACCAAATGGTGCCGGCCGTGAGCTACGCCGGTGAGCCGCAGCTGATTTTTTTTCAGCCAAGAAGTAAGTGACTAATCACTTTCTAGGAGGTAGCAGGAGATGACCGCGAAGCGCCGCACCGTGTGGACCTTCGTCATCACGTCCGCAGCATTGTTCATGGCCTCGCTCGACAACCTCGTGGTCACGACCGCGCTGCCGTCGATCCGGGACCACCTGCACGCGTCGCTGGCCGGCCTGCAGTGGACGGTCAACGCGTACACGCTCACGTTCGCCGTACTGCTGCTCACCGGCGCCTCGCTGGGCGAGCGCTACGGGCGCCGCCGGATGTTCGTGGCCGGCCTGGCGCTGTTCACCCTCGGCTCGGCCGCTGCCGCGCTCGCCCCCAGCATCGGCATGCTGATCGCGGCCCGGGCCGTGCAAGGGGTGGGGGCCGCCGTGCTGATCCCGCTGACGCTCACGCTGCTGTCCGCGGCCGTGGCTCCCGAGCGGCGCGGGGTCGCGCTCGGCGCCTGGGGCGCCGTGGGCGGCCTGGCCATCGCGATCGGACCGCTGGTCGGCGGCGCTGTGGTGGAAGGCGCCTCCTGGCAGTGGATCTTCTGGCTGAACGTCCCCATCGGCCTCGCCGTGCTGCCGCTGGCCTGGACCCGGCTCACCGAGAGCTACGGCCCGGCGACCCGCCTGGACCTGCCCGGCCTGGTGCTCGCGAGCCTGGGCCTGTTCGGGATCGTGCTCGGCGTGGTGCGCGGCAACGACCACGGCTGGACCAGCCTGACCGTGCTGCCGTCCCTGGTCATCGGCGGGCTGCTGGTCGCCGCCTTCATCGCCTGGGAGCGGCGTGCGCCCGAGCCGATGCTGCCGCTGGGCCTGTTCCGCAGCCGCGGCTTCACGGTGACCAACCTGGCCTCGATGCTGATGTTCTTCGGGATGTTCGGCTCGATCTTCCTGCTAGCCCAGTTCCTGCAGGTCGTGCAGGGCTACTCGCCGCTGGAGGCCGGGCTGCGCACGCTGCCGTGGACCGGCATGCCGGTGCTGATCGCCCCCATCGCCGGCGCCCTGTCCGACCGTATCGGCGGCCGCCCGCTGCTGGTCTCCGGGCTGGCCCTGCAGGCGATCGGCCTCGGCTGGCTGGCCGCGGTTAGCAGCCCCACGGTGGCCTACCTGACCCTGGTTCCCGCCTTCGTCGTCTCCGGCATCGGGATGTCGCTGTTCTTCGCGCCGGTCGCGAACGTGGTCCTCGGGTCGGTGCGCCGGGACCAGGAGGGCATCGCCTCCGGCGCGAACAACGCGATCCGCGAGCTCGGCGGCGTGTTCGGGATCGCGGTCCTCGGCGCGGTGTTCTCCGCGCACGGCAGCTACGCCAGCGGGCCGGCCTTCGTCTCCGGCCTGTCGGCCGCGGTCTGGGTCGGCGCCGCAGCAGTGGCCGTGGCCGCCGGCGCCGCGCTGCTGCTGCCCCGGCTGCGGACGGCGACGGCGACAGCGCCCGCGCAGGCCGCCCCGGCCGAGCTGGAGCCGGTCGGCTGACCGGATTCACCGGCGGGCCACCGCCTGGCCCCGGCGCGCAGCCCGCGCCGGGGCCAGGCGTGTGGGGCCCGTCAGCCCTCGGGAACGTTGGGGAAGGGCTGCGGCGGGCGGCAGGGCTCCACCTTCTGGCCCCGGCACCATACGGCGGCGAAGATGTCGAAGTGACTGCTCAGCCCCGTCGTGGCGGTATGGCGATTCGCGTCGTACAGCGACTGGCAGCTGACGGTCCCCCGGATCTCCCTGATGGCCGGGTCCGTCATCGCCGTGTCCGAGCTGACGTGGACGGCGCACGCGGCGGCCTTCGAATGCTCCATCTGCCAGGTGTCGGTGTTGCCCCTGAGGTCGCGGACCGTAACGGTCATCTCCCCGGACCCGGACGTGACCGGGTACGTGCCGGCCCCGTGGTAGCCGTCGAAGATGAGCTCCCACCGGGACACGTTCGAGGCGGTCCCCGGGTCGTCGCCGATCACGGCCTCGAAGTCTTTCTCATTCCCGGACAGGCCCATGCCCAGGGCGATCTCGGCGTGCCCGCTGATCCCGACCGGTACCGTGCTGTCGGCCGCCGTGTAGGTGCCCACCTGGCTGATGGTGAACCTGGCCCGGCTCGTCCACGGCGCCGGTTTCGCGTCATGCCCCCGGACGAGGAGAATGCCGCCCCACACCAGCCCGATCCCGAGCGGCAGCAGCGCGATTGACACTGCCACGAGAGTCTTGCCTCGCCCCACAGGAGGACTATGTCAGGGTCTGCCCCCTCCGCGGGACTCCTTGGCCGGGACGATGCGGCCGCCCCTGAGCCGGGTGGACAATAGTGGCCATGGCCGATCTTGACCCGGCACCGGTTCTCGAGGCGGTGGCCCGCGACCCCCTGCTGCGGGTGTTCATCGACCACGGCCGGATCGAGACCCTCCCGGCGCGGCAGTCGCGGCGGCTCCTGCTGCTCGATGCGATCGCCCAGGCCTTCGAGCCCGGCGTGCGCTACTCCGAGCGCCGGGTCAGCCTGTTCCTCCGCGCCATCCACCCCGACTTCGCCGCGCTGCGCCGGTATCTCGTGGACGAGGAATTCCTGTCCCGGGCCGGCGGCGTGTACTGGCGCAGCGGCGGGACCGTCCCCCCGTCCCCGGAACCTCAGAAATAAACCGCGCCCGGATGTCGAAACCGGCGCCGCAGCCGTGTCCTTGGGCTGGGAGCGCCACCGGGGCGCGGAACACGAGAGGCAAGGAACCATGGACTGGAAGCTGGAAGTTGTGGTGGTCCCGGTTACCGACATCGACCGGGCCAAGGAGTTCTACACCGCGAAGCTGGGGTTCCGGCTCGACGCCGATACGCAGCCGACACCGGCCATGCGGGTGGTGCACATGACCCCGCCGGGATCGGCGTGCTCGGTGGTGATCGGGCCGACCGTGGTGAGCGCGGACGCCGGCCGGGGGCCGGGGGCCAGCTTCCAGCTGGTGGTGGCCGACATCGACGCGGCGCGCGCCGAGCTGGCCGCGCGGGGCGTCGAGGCCTCGCCGGTGCAGACGCTGGATCCTCGCGACGGCGGCAAGTTCGTCTTCTTCGCCGACCCCGACGGCAACAACTGGGCCGTGCAGGAGGTCAGGGAGCGGGTCGGGGCCTCGCTCGGCTAGCGCCGGCCATGAGCGCGGGCTAACTGCCAGCCGGGCTGGGAGGCGGGCGCCGCGGCTGGCAGGCTTGGCCCTGACCGCAACCCTCCATCGAGAGCGGGGACACATGGCACTGCAGGACCGTCTGCGCGACGACGCGCAGGAGCTCACCGGCGACATCACCCGCCTCCGGCATCAGCTGCACCAGCGGCCCGAGATCGGACTGGACCTGCCCGAGACGCAGCGGACGGTCCTCGAGGCGCTCAGCGGCCTGCCGCTGGAGATCTCCACGGGAACCTCCTGCTCGTCGGTGACCGCGGTCCTGCGGGGCACGGGCACGGCCAACGGCACCGCCAGCACCACGGACGGCCAGCCCGCGCCCGCGGTGCTGCTGCGCGGCGACATGGACGCGCTGCCCGTGCAGGAGGCCACCGGCGTGGAGTTCAGCAGCACCATCGACGGCGCGATGCACGCCTGCGGCCATGACCTGCACACCGCCATGCTCGTGGGGGCCGCCCGGCTGCTCAGCGCCCACCGCGACGAGTTGCGGGGCGACGTGGTGTTCATGTTCCAGCCCGGCGAGGAGGGCTGGGACGGAGCCGGGCACATGATCGCTGAGGGGGTGCTGGACGCGGCCGGGGCCCGCGTGCAGCGGGCCTACGGTATCCATGTGATCGCCGGGAAGTTCCCGCGCAGCCAGTTCACCACGCGGCCCGGCACGATGATGGCCTCTACCTCCGGCTTGTTCGTGACCGTGAACGGCACCGGCGGGCACGGATCGGCGCCGCACCGGGCCAGGGACCCGATCAGCGTGGCGGCCGAGATGGTGGCCTCGCTGCAGACGATGGTCACCCGCCAGTTCGACATCTTCGACCCGGTCGTGGTCACCGTGGGCACCTTCCACGCGGGCACCCGGCGCAACATCATCCCGCAGCAGGCCACCTTCGACGCCACCATCCGCACGTTCTCCGAGGCGGCGCGCCAACGCATGGAGACCGCGTCGGTGCGGCTGTGCCAGTCGATCGCCGCGGCCCACGGCCTGGAAGCCGACGTCAGGTTCAGTGCCGAGTACCCGGTGACGGTCAACGACCCGGCCCAGGCCGCCTTCGCCACCACAGTGGTCGAGGAGGTCTTCGGGACGGACCGGTTCGCGCTGATGCGCGACCCGGACGCCGGCGCGGAGGACTTCTCCCGCGTGCTGGAGCGGGTGCCCGGCTGCTACCTGTTCCTGGGCGCCTGCACCCGTGACGACTACGACGCCGCCGAGGACAACCACAGCCCGCTGGCTGAGTTCGACGACTCAGTTATGGCCGACGGCTGCCTGCTGCACGCGAACCTCGCCATCCGCGCCCTGCAGAGCATCTCCTGAGGGCGCCGGCATGTGCCCGCCGCACCGGCAGGGGCGCGGGGCGCGCTGCAGCAGCCCGCCGATGACCAGGGACATGATGGTCTCGTAGATCTGGTCGTCGGTGACGCCAGGCAGGTCTGTGCGCAGCTGCCAGATGTGCCGGTACTGCGCGCGGTCCACGGCGAGGTAGGCGGAGGTCCACGCGGCCTCGTCCGTGGCCAGCTGCCGCTCGTCCAGGGCCAGGTAGGCGGCTTCCAGGGCGGCTCCGGCCAGGGCGAATTCGCCCAGGGCCCGGTAGACGCGGGCGGCCTCGCCGTCCTCGAATCCGGCCTCGAGCACCGCGCCGATGAGGATGTTCACGGTCCTGATCTCCGCGGGACGCTGGGTGGTGCGGTGCGCGGAGATCGCGGCCGCGGCCGGGTGGGCGCAGTAGACGGCCCGGAGCCGCCCGGTGATGTCGATGATCGTGTCGACCCAGCAAGCCTGGGGTTCCAGGCCGACCATTCCCTCCTCGATCAGGCGGTCCGCGATCGCGAGGACCAGGTCGTCCTTGCTCGCGAAATGGCGGTAGATCGCGGTCGGGTCCGCGCCGAGGGCGCGGCCCAGCTTGGGCAGGCTGAACCCGCCCGTACCATGCTCGTCGAGCAGCCTGAGGCTCTCGGTGACGATCCGTTCCGGGGTCAGGCTCCCGCGCCGGAGACCGGGCCGGCCGCTCCGCGGCCGCCGGCGGCTGACATTGGGTGCGGTCATCTGCCTACCCCGTGCTGGTGGGCCACCGCCCAATGTTCTTCTCGCGCAAGTTTACGCTCGTCAAACCCTATGTCATAAGCGTTGACAATGGATTTGCATCAATGATGCAATATCCGGCAATGTCTCCCTCGCCAGGGAGGTCCCGGATGCCCGCTGCCCGCGATGATCTTGTCTTCTGTCACGGCAAGGTCTTCGACGGCCGCCGGTTTCTGCCTCCTGGCACTTGCGTCCGCGTCCGGGGCGGACGGATTACCGGCGTAGGCCCGGCCGAGCCGCTCGGGCCCGCGTCCGTGGTCGACCTGCAGGGTGGCACTCTGCTGCCCGGGTTCATCGACGCCCACGCCCACCCGCTGTTCGCCGGGATCAACCTGCGGCGCTGCGATCTGCACGACGCCACCAACGCGGCGGAGTACACCAAGCTGATCGCCGCCTACGCCCGCGATCACCCGAACGAGGAATGGATCCTTGGCGGCGGCTGGTCGCTGGAGTCGTTCCCCGGCGGCCTGCCGGACCGCCAGGCGCTGGACGCCGTCGTCAGTGACCGCCCGGTGTTCCTGCCCAACCGGGACGGGCACGGCGCGTGGGTCAACAGCAAGGCGCTCGCACTGGCCGGGATCGACCGGTCGACCCCGGATCCGCCGGATGGCCGTATCGAGCGCGACGCGGACGGCGAGCCCACCGGCATGCTGCAGGAGGGCGCCGCGCAGATTGTCTCGCGGCTGCTGCCCACCGCGACCGACGACGACTGGGACCAGGCCCTGCTGGTCGCCCAGGGCCGGCTGCTGTCGCTGGGCATCACGGGCTGGCAGGACGCCATCGTGGGCCGGGCCTACGGCGACGAGTTCGCCGATCCCATGGACGCCTACCTGCGGGCGGCGCAGGCCGGCACGCTGCTGGCCAACGTCGTGGGCGCGCTGTGGTGGGACCGCGACCGCGGCCTGGACCAGCTCCCCGAGTTGCTGCAGCGCCGTCACGGCGGGCGGTCCGGACGGTTCCGGGCCACCAGCGTGAAGATGATGCTGGACGGCATCGCCGAGAGCCACACGGCCGCCATGCTCGAGCCCTACCTCGACGGCCATGGATGCGCCACCGAGCACACCGGCCTGGACCTCATCGACCCGCGTGAGCTCCCCCGCTTCGTGACCGCGCTCGACCGCGAGGGCTTCCAGGTCCACTTCCACGCGCTGGGCGACCGCGCCGTGCGCAACGCCCTGGACGCGGTGGAGGCGGCCCGCCGGGAGCACGGCGACCACGGCCAGCGGCATCACCTGGCCCACCTGCAGGTCGTGCACCCGGACGACGTGCCGCGGTTCGGCCGCCTCGGCGCGACAGCGAACATCCAGCCGCTGTGGGCGACGCACGAGCCGCAGATGGACGACCTGACCGTGCCGTTCCTCGGCGAGCGGCGCGCGGGCTGGCAGTACCCGTTCCGCTCGCTCCAGGACGCCGGGGGCAGCCTGTGCGCCGGCAGCGACTGGCCGGTGAGCAGCCCCAACCCACTGTGGGGGGCGCACGTGGCCGTGAACAGGACCCTGCCCGCGAGCGCGGGAGGGTACGGCCTCGACCCGTTCCTGCCCCAGCAGCGTCTCGACCTGGCCACGATCCTGGCCGCCTATACCTCGGGCAGCGCCAGGATCAACGGCCTGGACGAGGTGACCGGCTCCATCCGCGACGGCCTGGACGCGGACTTCGCCGTGGTTGACGCCGACCTCAGCGAGATCGGCGACCACGAGATCAGCCAGGCCGCGGTCACCGCGACCTGGGTCCGCGGCCAGATCGCCTTTCAGAGGTGATGAACCGCTGCGGCTTGATGCACCGGATGCAGCACAGAACCAGGAGGAGAGATGGCCAGCAGACGAAGAATGTGGACGGCGGTAGCCGTCGCGGCGGCATTCGCGCTCGTGGCCTCCGCCTGCGGCAGGTCGGCCGGGGGTAACGCCGCATCGGGCAATGTATCGGCCACGAAGGGCCTGGTCACCACCACGCCCGCGGGCACCAAGACGGTGTCCTCGATCACCTGGGCCGTCTACAGGGACGTGAACTCCCTTGACCCCATCTTCGCCTTCGACTATCCGGAGAACACCGCGATCTCGCTGATGTGCGAGTCGCTGCTGCTGCAGGCGCCGAACGGCTCGCTCCAGCCTGGCCTGGCGACGATCTCGAACCCGTCACCCACCACCATGGTCTTTACGCTCCGGCCCGGGGTGAAGTTCTGGGACGGCCACGCGGTCACCTCCGCGGATGTCGTTTACAGCCTGGAGCGGAACACGAACCCCAAGCTCGGCGGGTTCTACAGCCTGGTGTTCAGCCGGGTCAAGTCGATCCAGGCCACCAGTCCCACGCAGGTGACGATCACGCTGAAACAGGCTGACTACTGGCTCCAGGGCGAGCTCGCCTCGATGCCCGGGATCGTGATCGAGAAGAGCTACGCGGAGAAGCAGGGCAAGAACTACGGCACCCCGGCCGGCGGGATCATGTGCACCGGCGCCTACATGTTCAAGTCCTGGAAGCCCGGGGTCGGCGTGACCGCCGTGGCGAACCCGCACTACTGGAACACCAAGGTCAAGTCGCCGCTGGTCAAGCAGATCCTGATCAAGGGCGCGCCCGACGTGTCCGCGTTCACCTCGGCCATGCTGACCAACGGGCTGCAGGGCTCTTACTCGCAGGCGCTGCCCACCCTGGACCAGCTGAAGAACAGCAAGAACGTCAAGGTCTTCCAGGGTCCCGGCTGGTCCACGGACGCGTTCATCGTGTCCAGCTTCAAGGGCGTGCTCGGCAACGTGAAGGTGCGCCAGGCGCTGTCGCTGGCCCTGGACCGCCAGGGCATCATCGACTCGGTCTACAAGGGTGCCGCGCTGATGCCGAAGTGGGAGTCGAACCCGGGCACGTTCGGGTACGGCAAGTCCGTGTTCGACGCCGCCTACGCCAAGGCGCCGGTCATGAGCCAGAACATCGCCAAGGCCAAGAAGCTCGTGCAGGAGGCGGGCGCGACCGGGAAGACGTTCACGATCGGCACCTCCAGCCAGCTCGCGAACATCTCCGCGGTGGCCGGCGCGTACCAGGCCGCGGCCCAGGCCATCGGGCTGAAGGCCAACCTCAAGTCGGTCTCGGCGCAGAACTACATCAACTTCTTCACCGACGCCAGCGCCCGGCAGGGCATCGACGGGTTCCTCACCGTGAACTACGGGGACTACGCCGACCCGGCCGCGATGCTGTCTACCTTCGATATCCCCGGCGGGTCGCAGAACTACGACAACTTCAACGACCCCAAGCTGACCTCGCTGCTGGAGCAGGCGCGCAGCACGGCCAACCCGGACAAGCGGGCCCAGCTCATGGTGCAGGCCGAGAACATCAACAACCAGCTGCTGCCGTGGATCCCGGATGTTCAGCCCACCAACCTGCTGGTGCTGAACAAGAGCCTGACCGGCGCGACCGGGTCGTTCGCGTACATGTTCGCGCCGTGGGCTAACACCCTGGGCGGAACCGGCTGAGCCGGTGAACTGGAGGTTCTTCGCCCGCAGGCTGGCCATGCTGGTGGCCAGCCTGCTGATCGCGAGTTTCGTGATCTTCGCTGCCGTGTACCTGGCGCCGGGCAACCCGATCTCGGCGCTGTCCGGCGGCCGGGCGCTGCCGGCCAGCAGCATCCGGGTCCTGGAGGCGCGCTACCACCTCAACGAGCCGTTCTTCGCCCAGTACTGGTACTGGCTTACGAACGCGCTGCACGGGAACCTCGGCATCTCGATCACGCTGCGGGAGAACGTGTCCACGCTGATATCGCAGCGGGTCTGGACCACCGCCGGGCTGGTCCTGTACGCGTCGGTGCTGATCCTGCTGTTCGGGATCAGCATGGGCATCGTGTCCGGCCTGCGGCCCGGGTTCCTGGACACCAGCACCCTGGTGGTGACCGCGGTCTCCGCGGCGATCCCCGCGTTCGTCGCCGCGATCGTGCTGATCTTGCTCTTCTCGGTGAAGCTCGGCTGGTTCCCGGCCCTGGGCAACGGGACCGACTTCCTGAGCAACCTGCGGCACTTCACGCTGCCCGCGATCGCGCTGGCCTTCTCGGCGCTCGCGATCGTGGCCCGGGTCACCCGGGCCTCGATCCGCGAGGAGAGCGACCGCGAGCACGTGCAGACCGCGGTGAGCCGCGGCATCCCGGGCCGCCAGCTGATCCGGCGGCACATCCTGCGCAACGCGGCGATACCGATCACCACGATCACCGGAATCACGATCGCGTCGCTGATCGCGGTGGCGGCCGTGGTGGAGACCGCGTTCAGCCTGAACGGCCTCGGCGCCTACCTGGTCCAGGCCGCCGAGTCGAAGGACCTCGCGGTCGTGCAGGGCATCTCGCTGGTGCTGGTCACCGCGTTCGTCGTGGTCAACCTGCTGGTCGACGTGATGTACGCGCTGCTGGACCCGCGCGTCTCGCTGGGGAGCCGGGCCCAGTGAGCGCGGGACCGGTGACCACAGGCCTCACCGTCGTCGTGCCCGGCACCAGGCGCTCCCGGTCGCTGTCCGGGCTGCGCGGCACCGGGGTCGCGGGCATGGTGTCGGCGGCGGTGATCGTGCTCGCGACCCTCGCGGCGATCTTCGGCCCACTGATCGCCCCGTACAACCCCAACCTGCCGAACCTCTCGCTGG
The DNA here is from genome assembly GCA_963844655.1 of uncultured Actinomycetota bacterium. Classification (GTDB taxonomy): domain Bacteria; phylum Actinomycetota; class Actinomycetes; order Streptosporangiales; family Streptosporangiaceae; genus JASHPR01. The sequence continues at coordinate 87,545 of CAWJPA010000005.1, forward strand.
CCTGGGTGGCCCCGGGCGGCGGGCACCTGCTCGGGTACGACTTCCAGGGGCGCGATGTGTTCTCCCGGCTGCTGGCCGGCGCGCAGTCCTCGATGCTCGGGCCGCTGGCCGTGGTGGTGCTCAGCATGACCGCGGGCGCGCTGCTCGCCGTGGCCGCGGCCTGGCGGCGGGGCACGGTGGACTCGGTGATCTCCTCCGGTCTTAACATCCTGTTCGCGTTCCCCGGCATCCTGCTGGCCGTGCTGGCCACGGCGATCTTCGGCGCGGGCCTGACCGCCGCCGCGATCGCGCTGTCGATCGCGTACATGCCCTACGTCGCCCGGGTGCTGCGCAGCGTGGCACTGCGCGAACGCAGCCAGCCCTACGTGGCCGCGCTCGAGGTGCAGGGCTCGTCGGCCACCGCGATCTGCCTGCGGCACCTGATCCCGAACATGCTGCCGCTGATCGTGGCCCAGGCGACGATCATGTTCGGCTGGGCCATGGTCGATCTGGCCGCGATCTCGTTCCTCGGCCTCGGGGTCCAGCCGCCGCAGGCCAACTGGGGCGTGATGATCTCGGAGAACCAGACCGGCATCCTGCAGGGCTACCCGCTGCCGGCCCTGTCCGCCGGGGTCTGCATCGTCGCCGTGGTCATCGCGTTCAACGTCCTGGGCGAGCGGCTGTTCGAGCAGGCTCAGGCGGCGGGCCGGTGAACGACCCGCTCCCGCTGCTCGAGGTCGACGGGCTGACCGTGCGCCTGGAGGTCCGCGGCGCCCAGCGGGCGGTGCTGCGCGACGTGGCCCTGACCGTCCGCCAGGGCGAGGCGCTCGGCCTGGTCGGCGAGTCGGGCTCGGGCAAGTCGATGACGGCCCGGGCCATCGACCGGCTGCTGCCCCGCGGGGCCGAGGTGGACGGCACGATCAGCTTCGACGGCCGCGACGTGAACGCCCTGTCCGGGGCGGACCTGCGCCGCTACCGGAACCAGGTCGCGATGATCTTCCAGGACCCCCGCGCGCACGTGAACCCGGTCCGCCGGATCGGCGACTACATGACCGAGGCGCTGCGCACCAACCTCGGCGTGAGCGGCGCCGAGGCCAGCCGCCGCGCCTCGGACATGCTGACCCAGGTCGGCATCGACGGCGGCGCCAGGCGTCTGCGGCAGTACCCGCACGAGCTGTCCGGCGGGATGCTGCAGCGGGTCATGATCGCCGCCGCGCTGCTCACCGAGCCCCGGCTGCTGCTGGCCGACGAGCCGACCACGGCGCTCGACGTCACCACCCAGGCCGAGGTCATGGCCATCCTCGACGACCTGCGGCACGAGTTCGGCCTGGCCATGGTGTTCATCACGCACGACCTGGAGCTCGCCGCCGCCATCTGCGACCGCACCGCGGTGATGTACGCCGGGCAGATCGTGGAGATCCGCGCGTCGGACCGGCTGCACGACGACCCGCTGCACCCCTACACCGCGGCGCTGGCCGCGGCCCGCCCGGACATCGCGCAGACGGCCGACCGGCTGCGGGCCATCCCCGGCCGCCCGCTGTCGGCCTTCGAGGCGCCGGCCGCCGAGTGCGCGTTCGCGCCGCGGTGCGCCTACGCCCAGGACGCTTGCCTCGAGGAACTGCCCGAGATCACCGAGCTGGACGGCGGCCTGTCCCGGTGCGTCCGCGCGCACGAGCTGCGCGGGGAACTGGGGGCTCCGGCCAATGCCTGACCGTGCCGTTACGCCAGTCCTCGAGGTGACCTCACTGCGCAAGGAATTCGGTGAGCTCGTGGCGGTCGACGATGTGTCGTTCCGGGTGGCCGAGGCCGGATCGATGGCCATCGTGGGCGAGTCCGGGTCGGGCAAGACCACGATCGCGCGGATGATCGTCGGCCTGGAGCGGCCGACCGCCGGGTCGATCGCCGCGTGCGGGCGCGACAGGTCCCGGCCCGCGCGGTCGGCCGCCGACCGGCGGCGCCGCGGCCGCGAGGTGCAGATCGTGTTCCAGGACCCGTACACCAGCCTGGACCCGCGCCAGACCGCCGAGGGGGCCATCGACGAGATCCTCCGGCTGCACCACGGCTGGCCCGCGGACCGCCGCCGGGCCCGGGTGGCCGAGCTCATCGAGCTGGTGGGCCTCGACGAGCGGCAGTCCAGGGCCCTGCCCCGGGCGCTGTCCGGCGGGCAGCGGCAGCGGGTGGCGATCGCCCGGGCCCTGGCCGCCGAGCCGCGGATCCTGATCCTGGACGAGTCCGTGGCCGCCCTGGATGTGTCCATCCAGGCGCAGGTGCTGAACCTGCTGGCCGACATCCGTGACTCCACGGGCGTGTCCTTCATCCTGATCAGCCACGACCTGGCGGTCGTCCGCCAGCTCACCGAGGAGGTGGTCGTGCTGTACCGCGGGCAGGTGGTAGAGCGCGGCCCGACGCCTCGGGTGCTGGACGACCCGCAGGAGGAGTACACCAAGCGGCTGCGGGCCAGCGTCCCGCGGCCGGGCTGGAAGCCGGTCCGCCGGGTGCGGGCCTGCCCAGACGTCACAGCACAGGAGGAGAGCGGGCCGTGAGCGATCTGCATTACCTGTCGGCGAACGAGGCGCTGCGCCTGTTCCGGTCGCGCGAGCTGTCCCCAGTCGAGCTGATGGACGCCGTGATCGCCCGCGCCGAGGCGGTCGAGCCGGCCATCAACGCGTTCGCCGAAACCCGCTTCGACGAGGCGATGGACGCCGCGCGCGCCGCGCAGGAGCGGTACGCGGGCGCCGGGGACCCGCCCGGGCCGCTGGACGGCCTGCCGGTCGCGGTCAAGGAGGAGGCGCCGATCGCGGGGCAGAAGAACACGCTCGGCTCGCTGCCGCTGCGCGAGGTGGTCGCCGACCACACGGCCGCCTTTGTCCAGCGCATCATCGACGCGGGCGGCATCGTGCACGCCCGTTCCGCCACGCCGGAGTTCTGCTGCGCGCCGTTCACCTGGACCAAGCTGTGGGGCGTGTCCCGCAATCCGTGGAACACCGCGTTCTCGCCGGGCGGCTCGAGCGGCGGGTCGGCCGCGTCGCTGGCGGCCGGGTCCGCGACGCTGGCCACCGGCTCGGATATCGGCGGCTCGATCAGGATCCCGTCCTCGTTCTGCGGCGTGACCGGGTTCAAGCCGCCGTACGGCCGGGTGCCGGAGATGGAGATCTTCAACCTCGACCACTACTGCCACGAGGGGCCGCTGGCCCGGTCGGTGGCCGACTGCGCGCTGCTGGAGAACGTCATCGCCGGGCCGCACCCGAGCGACGTGGCCTCGCTGCGCCCGAAGCTGGAGATCCCGGGCCGGCTCGGGCCGGTGACCGGGATGCGGATCGCGCTCTCGGTCGACCTGGGCTGCTATGCGGTGGACGACGACGTCGCGGCGAACACCCGCGCGGCCGCGGGCCGGCTGCGCGACGCGGGCGCTACGGTGCAGGAGGTCTCGCTGCCGTGGCAGCTGGAGACCATCAACCGGGCGGCCAGGATCCACTTCGGCATGATCTTCGGGCCGTCGGTGCGGGACATCTACGAGAAACACGCGGACGAGCTCACCACGTACGCGCAGCGCTTCATCGCCGAGTCCGACGAGATCACCAAGGCCGACTGGGTGGCCGGCCTGGCCCTCGAGGCCGGGATCTACGCCCCGCTCGGCGAGCTGCTCGAGGAGTTCGACGCGCTGGTGTGCCCGACGTTCGCGGTTCCCGCGCTGCCCGCGGAGTACGACACCGACCAGCCGGTGCTCGTGAACGGCCAGCCGCGCGAGGACTGGCTGGACGTGCTGATGACGCTGCCGTTCAACATCGCCAGCCGGTGCCCGGTGCTCAGCATCCCGTCCGGCCGCTCCCGCGACGGGGTGCCCACCGGGCTGTCGGTGGTCGGGAAGACCTACGACGATATAACGGTGTTCCGGATCGCCGCCGCCCACGAGGAGCGCTTCCCTTGGCTGGACACACCCGACCGACGTCCCCCGCTGTTCCCGTAAACACTGTGAACGCCGGGGCCGCCGGGCCCGCGCTGATGACCGGGCCGCCGCCGTTCCCGCCCGAGGCCCGGGTCACGCTGGCGAACTGGCAGGACCCGCCGTTCAACCGGTGGGCGTTCCAGCACGTCCGCGAGCTGATCCCGACGGCGCGGATCTCCCGCGGGGACGGGCCGGCCCGGCCGCTGCCCCGGGCCGAGCGCGATGTGCTGGCGCTGCGGTTCGGCTACGGCGACCGCGAGCTGACCGTCGCCGAAATGCTGGAGGAGACCTTCACCGACGGCTTCCTCGTCCTGCACCGGGGCCAGGTCGTCGCCGAGCACTACTTCAACGGCATGACGCCGGACGTCCCGCACCTGCTGATGTCGGTCTCGAAGTCGGTAACGTCGACGGTCGCCGGGATCCTGGCCGGCCGGGGTGAGCTGGACACCTCGGCCCCGGTCGAGGACATCGTGCCGGAACTGGACGGCACGTCGTTCGCGGGCGCGACGGTGCAGCACCTGCTGGACATGCGGGCCGGCACCCGCTTCGACGAGAGCTACGACAACGCCGAAGCCGACGTGCGTACGTACGAGCGGGTGTACCTGTGGCGCCCGGACAACGACGACCCCAGGCCGCCGGACGCGCTGAGCTACTTCGCCACGCTGTCCAACGACGGCCCGCACGGCGGCCCGTTCCGCTACCGCTCGATCCTCACCGACGTGCTGGCCTGGGTGATCGAGCGGGCGGCCGGGGACCGGCTGCACCAGCTCATCGCGCGTGAGCTGTGGCAGCCGATGGGCGCGGAGTTCGACGCGGAGATCACCGTGGACGCGCGCGGGAACCCCATGGCCGACGGCGGCATCTGCGCCACGCTGCGCGACCTGGCCCGGTTCGGCCAGCTGTTCGCCGAGCGCGGGCGGGCCGGCGACCGGGTCCTCGTGCCGGAGGCCTGGATCGACGACACGATCCAGGGCGCGCCCGACGGCGCGGCGGCGTTCACCGGCGGCGATGACACGCCCGGCTTCCCGCCGGGCGCGCACTACCGGAACTGCTGGTGGGTCAGGGACCCAAGCGTGCCCTTCTACCACGGCTCGGGCATCAACGGGCAGAACGTGTTCGTCCACGTGCCCTCGCAGACCGTGGTGGCCAAGCTGTCCACCTGGCCGAGCGCGCTGAGCCCGGCCGCGGGCCCCACGGTTCAGGCCGTGCTCGCGATCAGCGCCGCCCTGCACGAAGGCCGCCTGTGAGGTAGGCCATCCGCGATCAGGCTGCGCCGATGGCCCGCAGTTCCGCTACGTCGTCCGGGGTGAGGCGGTCCAGGAGGGCGGCCGCGGCGCAGTTGGCCCTGAGCTGCTCCGGGCTGGTGGCCCCGAACAGCACGCTGGCGGTGGCCGGGTTGGTCAGCGGGAAGGCCAGGGCCAGCGCGGCCGCGGTCGTGTCCAGCCGCGCGGCCATACGGGCCAGGTCCCCGGCCGCGGCGGCGGCCGCCGCGTAGTGAGGATCACCCAGCGCCCCGGCCGCGCGCCCGGCGGCCTCGCCGTCGCGGTACTTGCCGGTGAGCACGCCCCCGGCCAGGCAGAACGAGGCGATCAGGCCCGCGACCGACGACTCCAGGGCCTGGCTCATGACGGCATCCTCCACCCAGTTGCGGCGTACCAGGCTGTAGGGCAGCTGGATCGCGCAGGGCGGCATGAGCCCGAGCTCAGCCGCCGCATCGACGGCCTGGGCGGCGAGATCCGCGGCCCAGTTCACCAGGCCCCACGCGCGGGCTTTCCCGGCGGTGACGAGCCCGGCCGTATCCGACACCAGGTCGGCGACGGCCAGGCCGGGTGGCGGCTCATTCGCGTAGATCACGTCGATGTGGTCGAACCCCATCCGCTCCAGGGAGCCGTCAAGCTCCGCCGCGGCGCTCTGCTCCGGCCAGAACTCCCACCACAGCTTGTTGGCCACCACCGCCTCGTCCCTGGGCACGCCCGCGCCGCGGAACAGGTTCCCGAACACGACCTCTGAGTACCCGGTCGGCATCGGGGCCGTGCCGGTCTCGTCGTTGTACCTGGCGTCATCGAAGAAGTTGATGCCCTCATCCCGGGCCGCGCGCATGATGGCCACCCCGGTGCCGGCGGGCAGCCGCTCGAACGTCCGCCACGAGCCGAGCGACATCACCGACACCTCGAGCTCCGTCGCACCCAGCGGCCGGGTGCGCCTCAGACCGTCCGGCATGCTGCCTCCCTTGGGGCGTGGGCCGTCGCCCTGTGATGCTAGCGGGCGCGCCCCGCCCTAGAGCCAACCCCACACGGTCTGCATATGCCCGCCACCGCGCGTTTACAGCGCGACGCTGGACTGTCGGCATGGACATCCATTTCAACGCCACGCGGATGGCGGACGCGTCGGCCGCGACGCTCTTTGACGTGCTTATCGACTATCCGCACTACCCGAAGTTCAACCCGGCGCTGATCCACGTGAGCGTGGTCAGGCGGGACGACGACGGTGCCGAGTTCGCGGCGGACAGGAAGACGAGGATCGGCCGGCGGGTGCACGCGCAGGACCGCTACGAACGCGGCGACGACCTGGTGATCCACCGGACCTACGCGAGCTCGCCGTCGGCCCGCTCCACCTGGACCGTCCACCCCGTGGACGCCGACCACTGCACGCTGACGATCGACGCCTCGCAGCAGATGAGCCAGGTGCCGGGCCTGGTGATGAAACCGTTCCTGCGCAAGTTGTTCTACGGCATCAATTTCGCGCCGTTCATCGAGGAGGCCGAGCGGCGCGAGACCGCGGCGCGGATGTAGCGGGACCGGCCAGGCGCTGACGGCCCGGGGCCGAGTGCCAGAATCCTCGGGTGAGTGATACCCGGGAGCCGTCTGCGCGCGCACGCGCTCACCCGGACCACGACGCGGTGGCCCAGGAGATCCGGGGCTGGTTCACCACCTCGGCGCCCGAGATCGGTTATGAGGTCGGCGAGCACTGGTACGGGTACCTCAGCGAGCTCAGCGAGAGCACGGCGCGGCTGATTCTCGTCATCGACGACCCTGGCGCCCTGCCGGCCGCCCTGGCCGAGGCCAGGACCGCCAGCGGGAACCGCGAGCTCACGATCTGGGTGGACGACAGGGAGCGCGCGGCCCGGCTCGACGGGGCGCTGCGTGACTGCGGCAGCCAGACCGATCACGCGACCACGCACCTGGCCCTGGTCGGCGCCATGGCCAGCCACGCCGGGCCGGAGAACCTGGAGGTCGAGGCCGTCGGCGAGGCCCGGCTCGAGGAATGGGCCTCGGTCAAGCTGCGGTGCTTCGGCGACACCGAGGCCGCTCCCCCGCCCGACCAGCTGGCCGGCGAGGTCGCCGCCCACCGGGCCGAGCTGGCGCTCACCGAACATCAGCTCGGCCTGCTTGGCGGCGAGCCCGTCGCGGTCCTCGCCTGTTACGCGGGCACCCCCGACCAGCTCGTGTACAACCTCGGCACCCGGGTGCCCTACCGTCACCGGGGCATCGCCCAGGCGATGCTGGCCCGCTGGGTGGACGCGGGCCTGGCTCTCGGCTGCCGGTCCCTGATCATCAACGCGGACGACGGCGGCCGTCCCGCCGCGCTGTACCGCAGGCTCGGCTTCGTCGACGAGATCTACTGGTACCGGCAGTACGAACTCGCAGCGGCTCCGCGTTTAGCGCACGACGCCGGGTCACAGTGAGGCGTACAGCGCGCCCTCGAAGTCGTTGTACATCGTGACGGCCTCGGGCGTCACGAACGGCAGGAAGTTGCTGTAGATCGACGCGCAGATGCCGGTGCTGCGGTCCACCCAGAAGTGGGTGTTGCACAGTCCGGCCCAGGCCCCGGACCACGCCCGCCGCATGCCCGGGATGTCCGCGGTGTTCAGCAGCAGCCCGTAGCCCCACTTGTACCCGGTCCCGGCGTGGAAGTCGCAGCTCGACACCGGGTCGGCGGTCGGCAGGTCAGCCGGGAAGTCCAGGTCGCCGATCTGGTTGGTGAAGGCCGCGTCCACCGTGGCCTGCTGCAGGATCCTGGCGCCGCCAAGCTCCCCGCCGCGCAGCAGCGCCTGCTCGAACTTGATGTAGTCGCTGGGCGGCCCGTACAGCCCGTGCCCGCCGGCCCAGTAGTCCGGCGACTGGTTCAGCACCTCGCCGATCGCCACCCAGGTGCCGTCCTCGCCCTTGACGTGCACCGGTGTCGACCGCGGCCGCTGCTCATCGTTCATCAGGAACGTGGTGTGGTCCATCCCCAGCGGGCCGGTGATGCCCTCCTTGATGGCCACGTCGAGGCCGGTTCCTGTGACCGCCTCGACGACCTGGCCGAGCCAGTCGATGTTGATGCCGTAGACGAACGCCCGGCCCGGGTCGGCGAGCATCGGCGCGGTGAAGTTCGCGCGAGATCCTTCGACCAGGGCCGGCACGCCGGTGGCGTTCTGCCACCGCACCAGGTCCTCGCTCCAGAACCAGTAACCCAGGCCCGTGGTGTGCGTGATCAGGTTCCTGACCGTGGCCTGGCTGGCCGGAGTGCGCAACTGCGGGGTGTCCCCGTCGAAGCCGGTCAGGACCTGCACGTCGGCGAACTCCGGGCAGTACTGGGCGACGGGTGCGTCCAGGTCGAGGTTGCCGTGCTCCACCTGCTGCAGCGCGGCCACGGTGCACGGCATCTTGGTCATCGACATGATCCGGAACAGCGTGTCGACGGTGACCGGGTCGCTCTCGCCCGCGGCCCGGGATCCCGCCGAGCCCTGGTAGATGACGCCGTCGCGGTCGGCGGCGATCGCGGCCACGTGGGGCACTCCGCCAGACTCCACCGCATCCCGCAGTACTTTGTCGATCGCGGTCCCGTCGACGCCAGCGCCCATGGGTGGTCCCTCCCCTTGACTAAGGTCATTCAGGCGTGGCCCGCCTCGGCGGCGCGGTCGAGCTGCCTGCCGGGCGTGCCTGCTGATCTCATTCTGACCTCAGCCAGCCGGGCGGTCTACCGTTGCGTTACCGGCAGCCGCCTCGCGGGGTCCTGATCACCTCACCGGGCTGGTGGCGCCGGCCGCCGCCTTGAGCCGGCCGCGGGCGGTCGAGGATTCTGACAGCGGCACGAGCCGGCCTGCTTTGCCCAGCCCGAACGCCGGCATGTTGCCGTACATAGCTTCATACTCACCGGCCCGCACCAGGTAGGTCTCGTGCCAGATCCCGGTCCGGCCGCTCTTGCCGACCCGGCGCCAGTAGCTCCGCCATACCGCCAGATGGGGGTCGCTGGTGTCCTTGGCGAATGCCTCCAGATGCTCGAAAGACCGCCAGTACTGGACGATCACTGGCAGGCCCATCTGGTAGCCAAGCAGGCCCTTCTCCGGATGCGCGACCAGATAGTCCAGCATGTGCCTCATGCCACGGCGCCCGCCGAGGTCCATGATGCTGCGCGGCAGGTGGAGCTTGTCGTTGAGGCGCGCTCCGATAAGGAACACCACGAAGTCCCCGTCGATCTCGGCGGCCATTCTCCGTCCTGCTACCTGCGCCATCGCCCCTCCCTAGATTGTTCACCAGGCTAAACGGGCCCGGTGTGAGCCGGATGTAACCCGTGTGGAGATCCAGCGCAGCCCGTGCTGTGGAGCGTGCGGCAGGATGGGCACATGGCCCGTCCCGCGCCGCGTCACGATCGTGACGCTGGCGGCCCGGCCGAGGTGCTGGCCGCCAAGGCCGCCTTGCGGGAGGAGGTCTGGTCCGCGATGCGCGCGGCGCGGGTAGCCAGGTTCCCCGGCGCCGCCGGGCGCATCCCGAACTTCACCGGCGCCGAGGCAGCCGCCGAGCGGCTGCGCGCCATGCCGCAGTGGCAGGCGGCCGGAACGCTGAAATCCAACCCGGACTCCGCGCAGCTCCCCGTGCGCCAGCGCGCGCTGGAGGACGGCAAGACCGTGTACATGGCCGTCCCGCGCCTGGCCGGGCCGGAGCCGTTCTTCGCGCTCGATCCCGACCACCTGAGCGAGCCGCCCCGCAAGGCGGCCTCGATCAGCGGCGCGGCCCGGTCCGCCCGGCGGGTCACGCTGGCGGAGCTGTCGCCGGTGGACCTGGTGGTGATGGGGTGCGTAGCGGCCGACGAGGACGGGGCCCGGCTCGGCAAGGGCGGGGGATTCGCCGACCTCGAATACGCGCTGGCGTCCGCGGCGGGCCTGATCGGGCCCCGCACCGTGTGCGTCACGACCGTGCACGAGCTTCAGGTACGCGCGGCTGGGACGATCCCGGTCACCGGCCACGACGTCCCCGTGGACTTCATCGTGACGCCCGAGCGCGTCGTCGACTGCCGCGGCGGGCACGGCCCGCGGCCGGCTCCCGGCATCCGCTGGGAGGACCTGACCGAGGAGAAGATCGCGGCCATTCCGCTGCTGGCGGCGCGGCGAGACGGGCCGCGGTAAGCCGGCCCGATCCTCTCTTGACGTGATCCGGTGCCCGCCTCAAAGATCTAAAGGACCTAGTTCGGCTGTATTGCCACCTCAGGCGGGACAGCTCAGCGACCGAGCAGGAGTCCGGGGGTGGAAGCCAGAGTGGCCTGCGGAGACACCCGATGATCGAGAACGGGTACCGTCCGCCGCCGGATGGCGGTGCGACGGCGATCGTGACCGCGCTAGCCGGGGCGGGCACCCGGGTGGTGTTCGGCCTGCCCGGCGGTGGCCCGAACCTGGACGTGGTGGGCGCCGCCGCGGCGGCCGGACTGCGCTTCGTGCTCACCCACGGCGAGGCCGCGGCCGCGATCATGGCCGCCACCTACGCCGATCTGGCCGGCGCGCCCGGCGCGGTCGTGGTCACCCGGGGCCCAGGGCTGGCCAGCGCGGCCAACGGGATCGCGCATGCGGCCCTGGACCGGCTGCCGGTCGTGGTCATCGCCGACACGGTGCGCTCGGCCGAAGCGGACCGGATCAGCCACCAGCGGCTGGACCTCGCCGCGCTGGGCCGGTCGGTGGGCAAGGCGGCGGTGACGATCGGCGGGAGCCAGGCCCGCGACGCGGCCGCGGACGCGGTCCGGCTGGCGCTCGCGCCGCCGCCCGGGCCGGTCATCGCGCTGATGGACGACAGCGCCACCCCGCCCGCCCCCGGCCTGGGCTACGCAGCCCGCGGCGACGCGACGGACCACGCGGGCCCCGCCGATCAGGATCTCGCCCGGCTGGCCCGGGCCCTGGACGGGTCGCGGCGGCCGGTAGTCCTGCTGGGCGCGGACGCCATTCCGTACACCGGGCCAATCCGGGCTGCGCTGGTGGGCAGCGGGATCCCGGCCCTGCACACCTACCGGGCGCGCGGCATCGTGCCCGACGCGGCGGCCGAGGCGGCCGGCCTGGTCACCGGCGGCACGATGGAGTGGCCGCTGCTGGCCGCCGCCGACCTCATCCTCGGGCTCGGCGTCGATGAGGCCGAGATGATCCCGGCGCCGTGGACATACCCCGGACCCACGATGCTGGTCGCCGGGTACCCGGCCACGCCCGGCCCGGCGACCTACTTCACCGGCGCCAGCGCGCTGCGGCTGCCGCTGGCCGCGGCGGTTGAGCTGCTGACGGCCGGCCGCGGCCACGACTGGCCACCCGACATCGGCCGGGACACCCGGCTGGGCACCGGGCAGCGGCTCGCCGGCGCCGCCCGCGCCGCCCCCGGCACGCTGGCTCCGCAGCAGGTGGCCGCCACGGCGCGGGCACGCCTGCCGCACGATTGCACCGTCACCGTGGACGCGGGCGCCCACATGCTCGCGGTGATGCCCCTGTGGGAGGTAGCCCGGCCGCGCCAGCTGCTGATCTCCAGCGGGCTGGCCACGATGGGCTTCGCGGTGCCGGCCGCCATCGCCGCGGCGCTCTGCGCGCCGGGCCAGCCGGTGGTGGCCTTCACCGGCGACGGCGGGCTGGGCATGACCCTGGCCGAAATCGAGACCGCGGTCCGGCTCGCGCTCCGGATCGTGGTGATCGTGTTCAATGACGCCGCCCTGAGCCTCATCAAGATCAAGCAGCACCCGGCCGGGCAGGGCGGCGGCGAGGCGGTCGACTACGGCCCGGTCTCCTACGCCCGGGCCGCCGAGGCGATGGGCGCCGCGAGCGCGGCCGTGCGGACCGAGACCGAGCTGACCGAAGCGCTGGACGTGGCGCTGCGCCGGGACGGCCCGACCGTTATCGACGCCCGGGTTGACCCAGCGAGCTATCCCATGATCATGGAGCTGAGCCGGGGCGAGGCAGGACGCCAGCCCGTCATCATCCAATCGCCCCTAGAGGGCTAGTGCGAAGGAGCATGTGTCGTGGCCATCACCGTTGCGAAGTTCAGGGACGTCTCCGAGGGAACCCAGCCCGGCCAGTTCATGATCGGCGAGCGGGAGCCGGTGTCGTCGCTGGCCGATCTCGACCCGAGTTACAAGCGGCTGCTGGATGAGCCGGTCACGGCCGTGGTCGCGGTCATGGGCCGGGATGACCAGCCCAACCTCACCCCGGTGTGGTTCGACTACGAGGGCGACACGGTGCTGCTCAACCTGGCCACGCACCGCAAGAAGGTGGACTGGCTGCGCAAGGCCCCGTACGCGACCTTCCTGCTGATGAACCCGGATAACACGTACCACTGGCTCAGCATCAAGACGGTCGTGAAGCGCGAGATCTCCGAGGACGACCCGGCGGAGGGCCAGCGCGTCACCGACCAGCTGGACCGGATCTGGGTGAAGTACACGGGGAACGAGCCGCCCTACGCGCTGCGCGATCCCTCCATGGACGAGCGGCGGGTGCTGTTCGAGATGGAGGTCGTCAAGGTCGCGACCTTCGGCCGACCCTAGCCGCCGGAAGGGCCACAGCCCGATGTCCGGGATGCCGCGGGTCATCGTCATGGGCGGGTCGATCGGCGGCCTGACCGCGGCGCTGGTGCTCCGGGACGCCGGCTGTGACGTCCGGGTGCTCGAGCGTTCATCGACGGAGCTGGCCGCGCGGGGCGCGGGGATCGCCGCGCTCAGCACCACCCTGGCCTACCTGGTCAAGCGCGGCGGATTCCAGGCCCGTGACGTGTGCTCAGCCACGGACTGGATCCGGTTCCTGCACCGGGACGGCACCACTGCGTTCGAGCAGCGGCACCGGTACCTGTTCTCGTCCTGGAACACGATCTACCGGTCCCTGCTCGGCCTGTTCGACGCCGACCGCTACCTGCTGGGCCAGGAGGTGACCGACTTCCGCCAGGCCGGGGACACGGTTACGGTCATCCTCGCCTCCGGCGAGCGGGCCGACGGCAACCTGCTCGTCTGCGCCGACGGGGTCGGCTCGCTCGGCCGGGAGCGGCTGGCGCCCGCGGCCGCCCGGACCTACGCCGGCTACGTGGCCTGGCGCGGCATCGTGCCCGAGCGCGACCTGTCCCCCGGCACCCGCGAGCTGCTCGGCGACGCGATCACCTACCAGGTGCTGCCCGACAGCCACATCCTCGTCTACCCCATACCCGCGCTGGACGGCTCGCTGAGCGAGGGCGACCGGCTGATCAACACCGTCTGGTACGTCAACATCCCCGCCGGCGGGCCGCTGGAGGCCCTGATGACGGGCCGGGACGGCATCCGGCGCCCGGTGTCCCTGCCCCCAGGCACCGCCTCCGGGCAGGCCGTCGCGGGCATGCGCGAGGCCGCCGAGGAACTGCTCGCCGGGCCGATCGCCGAGGCCATCGCCCGGACCGCCGAGCCGTTCGTTCAGGTCGTCTACGACATCGAGGTGTCCAGGATGGCGTTCGGCCGCACCTGCCTGATGGGCGACGCAGCGTTCGCGGTCCGCCCGCACGCGGCCGCAGGCACGGCCAAGGCCGCCGCCGACGGGTGGGCCCTGGCCGAGGAGCTGACCGCCGCCGGCGGGGATGTCCCGGCCGCGCTCGCCGCCTGGGAGCGCCGTCAGCTCGCGCTCGGCCGCAGCCTGCTGGCCCGCTGCCGGGAGCTCGGCAACAGCTCGCAGTTCGCCGGGACCTTCCGGCCCGGCGACCCGCGGCTGATCTTCGGGCTGTACGGCCCCGGCAACTAGCGCGGCGCGGGCAGCGCGCCGCGGGATGACACAAAGGAGGGCACGAGATGGCCACGATCATTCGCGAGGAGAGCTTCGACCCGGCCGACTACGCCGGCGAGCTCGACGCGGCACCGGGGAACCTGGACGTCGGCACCCGGCTGCGATTCGAGAACGAGCACATCCGGGTGTGGGAGGTGGAGCTGCAGCCCGGCCAGCGCACGCCCTTCCACGCGCACACCCGGCGCTACTTCTGGACCGCCGTGGACGGCGGGACCGCCCGTCAGCGCAGCGCCGATGGCTCGCTTATCACCCGGGAAATCCAGGACGGCGACACCGTCTACACCGAGCATTCGCCGGACGAGCCGGCGATCCACGACCTGGAGAACGTGGGCGACACCCCGCTCCGGTTCGTGACCGTGGAGCTGCTGGACTGAACGACCCGCTCCTCACAGGTAAAAGCTGGTGCCGACGGTGTTCGGCACGAACACGCCGGGGAACCGGGCGGCCATGGCGTGCTGGGCGCGCCAGCCGGTGCAGTGCGCGGGGACGAGCACGCCGGGGTTCATGGCCGCCAGGTCGTCCAGCACGCGCGGGATCAGCGGCTCGAACGCCGGGCCGTTCAGGTGGAAGCCGCCGAGCAGCGCGTAGAGCGGCTGGCCACGGGTCAGGCGGTGAGCGTACCTGGCGATGTTGACCACGCCGGCGTGACCGCAGCCGGTGATCACGACCAGACCCCGGCCGGCCACGTTGACGATGAGCGCCTGGTCGTCGAGCACGAGCGGATCGGGTTCCCAGCCGCCGCCGACCCAGGCCTGCTGCGGCGGGAACCCGGGTTCGTAGCCGGTGGTACGCGGGACTTCCCCGGTGATCAGCACGGAGCGGTCGAACAGGAAGCTGGGCTGCTGTTCCTCGATGATGTCGAAGCCGCCCTCGGTCAGGGCCCGGCGGCTCGTCGTGGGTATCTCCAGCGGTTCCCGGCCGGGCAGCTGGATACGGCGGCGCCGCCAGAAGTGCGGGTGGATCAGCATCGGCAGGTTCGCCCGGCCGACGGCCCGGATCAGCCCGTCGATCCCGGTGGTGTGGTCAAAGTGGCCGTGGCTGCACACGATGGCCTCGATCGTGGCCGGGTCGATGTCCAGGCGCCGCATGTTCTCAGTGACCCCGTCGGGGCTGGTCCCCGTGTCGAACAGGAACCGGTGCTCACGCCCGGCTTTGGTCACCGTGACCAGCACCGAGAACCCGTGCTCGGCGATCAGCGCGTCGGGCGTCTGCCCACCCTCCATCACGGCGGACGGGCGCCGCGGCCCGCGGCCGAGCACGGGCCGGCGAGCCGGGCCCTGATCGGGCATCAGGCCGTCGGTGACGTTGTCCATCACCGTGGTCACCACGACCGAGTCGACGGGATCCAGCTCGATCTCGACGTCCGGCTCGAAATCGTGAAGCACGGCAGGGACGTGGCCACCCGGGCTGTTATCCACGCACATGGCCTCATCGTAGAGATGCACCCGGCAGTTCGGCGTGATCCCGCTGGTCGACCGCCAGTGCCCGGGGAGGGCGGCCAGACCGACGCTGCCCGCCCGGGCCAGATGCGGATGCGTCTTCGATGGCACGCGAGCTGGCGTGAACGCGCCTGTCGTTGGAGCTTGCAGCCGCATGTGCGTTAGAGTCGCGAGATGCCGACTTTCCTGATCAAGGAGGCAGCCAGCCTGCTCGGGGTCAGCCCGGACACCTTGCGCCGCTGGGCGGGAGGAGGCCGGATCGAAACGGTCACTGACGACTCCGGGCGGCTGGCCGTGGAAGGAGTGACGCTTGCCCGGTTTGCCCAGAACCTAGCCGAGTCGGCCGACGACGCAGACCGCAGGATGGTAGTGGCTCATTCGGTCCGCAACAGGTTCAGCGGACTCGTCAGCCGGGTTGTCCGCGACACCGTGATGGCTCAGGTAGAGATCCAGGCGGGGCCGCACAGGTTCGTGTCCCTGCTCAGCCGCGAGGCGGCCGACGAACTCGGCCTGGAGCCAGGGATGCTCGCGGTTGCCGCCGTTAAGGCCACTAATGTCTCCGTCGAGATTCCCCAGAAGGGCTGATCTCGGCTTGCGCAGATTCAACCTTGGGGGTTTTACAATGCGACGTTTAATCATCACCGTGGCCGGGCTGGCAGCGGTCGCCCTCGCGGGCTGCTCCAGCAGCGGTTCCAGCAGTTCGGCCTCGAGCCCGAGTTCCTCCGCGGCCCCGTCCACAGGGACGATAACCGTCTTCGCCGCGGCATCGCTGATGGGAACCTTCACCCAGCTCGGAAAGCAATTCGACGCCGCCCATCCCGGCGACACCGTGAAGTTCAGCTTCGGGCCGAGTTCCGGGCTGGCCACCCAGATCACCAGTGGCGCGCCCGCGGACGTGTTCGCCTCGGCAGCGCCGGCCAACATGGACACGGTGGTCAAGGCGGGCGATGCGGCCAGCCCGCAGAACTTCGCCAAGAACACCATGGAGGTCGCGGTACCCCCGAAGAACCCGGCGAACGTGACATCCGTCAACGACCTGGCGAAGTCGTCGGTCAAGGTGGCGCTGTGCCAGCCGCAGGTACCGTGCGGGGTCGTGGCGGCCGAGGTGTTCACGAACGCCGGCATCAAGGTCAAGCCGGTTACGCTCCAGCCGGACGTGAAGTCGGTGCTGTCCCAGGTCGAGCTGGGCAGCGTCGACGCGGGCATGGTGTATGTGACCGACGTGATGGCGGCCGGCACCAAGGTCAAGGGCGTGACGATCTCGGCCAGCGACAACGCCTCGACGCTCTACCCGATCGCTACCATCAAGGACAGCAACCACATGTCCGTCGCTCAGGCCTTCGTCGCCTACGTGCTGTCACCCGCGGGCCAGAAGGTGCTCACAGCCGCGGGGTTCGAGAAGCCCTGATCTAGCATCCGGAGCCGCCATGGTGACCTTCCCCGCGCCGTCGCACCTGACAGCCCGGGAACGAGCCAGGCGGGCCACGCGGGGCGGTGCTTCGCGATCAGTGCCGGCGCCTTTGCTGGTGCCGGCACTGATCGCGGTCGGTTTCCTGGTGCTGCCCCTGGTCGGGCTGCTGATCCGCGCTCCCTGGAGCCATCTCGGAGCGGCCCTCAGCGGGTCCGATGCCACCCAGGCGCTCGTTCTTTCGCTGTGGACCGCATCCGCGAGCACCGCGATCTCCCTGGTCATCGGGGTACCGCTGGCCTGGGTGCTGGCCCGGAGCAGCTTCCCGGGACAGCGGCTCCTCCGTGCGCTGGTGACCTTGCCGCTGGTGCTCCCTCCGGTGGTCGGCGGGGTCGCGTTGCTGCTGGCGTTCGGGCGGACCGGGTTTCTCGGCCAGTATCTGGACTCCTGGTTCGGGCTGACGATCCCGTTCACCCCCATTGCCGTGGTG
Source organism: uncultured Actinomycetota bacterium (assembly GCA_963844655.1). Taxonomy (GTDB): domain Bacteria; phylum Actinomycetota; class Actinomycetes; order Streptosporangiales; family Streptosporangiaceae; genus JASHPR01. Next base: position 104,825 of record CAWJPA010000005.1, read on the forward strand.
ATGGCCGAGACCTTCGTGGCCATGCCTTTCCTGATCATCACTGTCGAGGGAGCACTACGATCCGCGGATCAGGGCTTTGAGGAGGCGGCGGCCACGCTGGGCGCGAGACGGATGACCGTTTTCCGCAGAGTCACCGTGCCCCTTGTCGCTCCGTCCCTGGGGGCGGGGGCGGTGCTGTGCTGGGCGCGGGCGCTGGGCGAGTTCGGGGCGACGATCACGTTCGCCGGCAGCTTCCCCGGCCAGACAGAGACGATGCCGATTGCCGTCTACTACGCGCTGGAGACCGACCCCTATGCGGCGATCGCTCTCAGCCTGGTGCTGCTGGTGGTTTCCATCGTGGTGCTGGTCTCCCTCCGCGATCACTGGCTGCGGGGCGGCTCGGCCTCATGACGCACGAGGGCAGCGACGGCCTCATCGTCGATGCCGAGGTCAGGCGGGGCGGTTTTGTGCTCGCCGTCAGCCTCACCGCGGCACCCGGCCAGGTTCTCGGCTTGCTGGGACCGAACGGGGCCGGGAAGTCCACCTTGCTCAGTGCCGTAGCCGGGCTGACCCCGGTCTCCGCAGGGCGCATCACCCTCGCCGGCCACGTCATGGACGACGCGGACGCAGGGGCTTTTGTCGAGGCCTCGGGCCGGCCGGTCGGTTTCGTGTTCCAGAACTACCGGCTCTTCCCGCACCTGACCGTGGCCGAGAACGTGGCCTTCTCGCCGCGGGCCCGGGGCTCGGGGAAACGGTCGGCCAGGTCGGCCGCCAGCCACTGGCTTGACCGGCTCGGACTGACTGACCTCGCCGACCGCAAGCCCGAGCAGCTTTCAGGCGGGCAGGCGCAGCGAGTGGCGCTGGCCCGCGCCCTGGCCGGGCAGCCAGCCCTGCTGCTGCTGGACGAGCCCCTGTCGGCTCTGGACGCGGGAGCCCGCCTTGACGTCCAGGCCGAGCTCAAGCGGCACCTGGCCGACTTCGCGGGTCCGTGCCTGCTGGTCACCCACGACCCGCTCGAAGCGCTCGTACTGGCTGACCGGCTCATCGTGCTCGAAGGCGGGCGGATCGTCCAGGAAGGCACACCCGCTCATGTCGCCCGCCAGCCCGCCACCGAGTACGTCGCCAAGCTCGTCGGCCTGAACCTGTATGCCGGCCGGGCCGACGGCTCCCAGGTGGCGCTCAGTGCAGGCGGGGCCTTCGTCATCACCGACCGGGGCCGGCACGGTGACGTCCTCGTCGCGGTCCGCCCGTCCGCAGTGGTCGTCAGCAATCAACGGCCTCAGCCCAGCAGCGCCAGGAACACCTGGCCCGCGACCGTCGCCGGTCTCTCGCTGCTGGCCGACCGCGTCCGGCTCGACCTCGAAGGGCAGCCACCTGCTCTGGTAGACGTCACGCCCGCAGCGGTCGCGGAACTGTCGCTGGACCCGGGCAGCCAGGTGTGGCTCACGGTCAAAGCCACCGATCTTGAGGTTTACACGCGCGCCGAGAGGCAGCTAGCCTGAGCCGGCCCGCCGCCACGGCCCTCCGGTCGGCTGCGGCTCACTGGCCGGTCGGGGCGAGTTTCCGCCGAGCTTGCTATATATGCTGGCCTGGCCTTGTCCGTGGAAGCGGGGGTTCGCTGATGCCCGAGGGACTGAATCCCATCGAGGCTGGCAAGAAGCTGCATGAACACGGCGAGACGCCGGACCGGCAGACTGAGTCAGGAAACGGTGCCGAGGCCCGCCATTCCCGGATTGTCCAGATTTGCGAAGCGGTGCTGCTCGCGCTGGTCACGATCACGGCGGCCTGGGCGGGTTACTCGGCGGCGCGGTGGGGCACGGCATCACGCGTCGATATCGCCCAGTCTTCTACGCTGCGCAACCTCGCCACCCGGGATGATCTCACCGCACTGTCGCTCCGGGAGTTCGACGCTTCGACCTTCAACGCGTGGTTCATCGCGTTCACTCTGAACAGCCCGCAGAAGGAGGTGGTCGCGGAGCGCCGATTCCGGCCCGCGTTCCGGGTCGCCTTCAACGCGTGGATGGCGACCGACCCGCTGCACAATCCGCATTCCCCGCCCGGCCCGACCTATATGCCCCAGTACAAGCAGCCGATCCAGGCGCAGGCCAACAGGCTCGACAGCCAGGCCGATGCGAAGTTCGCGGCGGGCAATGATGCCGCGCTCGTCGGCGACGACTACGTGCGGATCACGGTCTTCCTCGCCGCTGTGCTGTTCCTGGTCGGCATCGGCAGCTCGTTCAAGCTGCCCGGTATCCGCTACGCCCTCGTCGTGTTCGGCAGTGTGCTGCTGATTCTTTCGATCGTGCTCATCCTGCGGCAGCCGGGCCTTCCAGCCTGACTTCCTGGATCCGCCGGGCGGGCGCCGGCGTCGCGCGGGCCAGCGCCAGCCGAGGCCGCCGCAGCGTATGGGGCTATACGGGGGCAACGCCGCCGACCTAGAGTCGGATGATGACGAGATCATGGATATGGCTGTGGGCCCCCGGGGATGTCGCTGACCGGGCCTGGCTGCCGTCGGCGGCCACGTTCGGTGGGCCGGTGGTTTCATGAGCAAGATCTCTCCGGGCATTCTTGCCCCGCCGCATGAAGTGTTCACGCCGGACGAGTGGCGGGCCAAGGGCCGCGAGCAACGCAAGGCGGCGGCCCGGTCCAGCCACGCAGAGTGGGCACCGCCCGGGGACCGGCCGGACCCGGTCGCCATTCTCGAGGAGCAGGCCAGGTCCCGGGTTGCTGACCTGATCCCGATCCGCTACGGGCGCATGGCCGCGTCGCCGTTCGCCTACTTCCGCGGCGCGGCGGCGCCCATGGCATGGGACCTCGCGCACACGTCCACGACCGAGATCCGGGTGCAGGCCTGCGGTGACGCGCACCTGCTCAACTTCGGCATGTACGCGGCGCCGGACCGGCGCCTGGTCTTCGACGTCAACGACTTCGACGAGACGCTTCCCGCGCCGTTCGAATGGGATGTCAAGCGGCTGGGCGCCAGCGTCGCCGTCGCCGCGCGGGACAATGGCTTCAACGACCGCGACGCCCGTACTGCCGCGCGCCTGACCGTGCGCAGCTATCGCCAGGAGATGGCGAACTACGCCGCGATGCGCTTCCTCAAGGTCTGGTATTCCAGGATCGACGTCGACGAAGTGAGCAGGCTGTTCGACGCGCTCCAGCCGAAGGCGGCCGTGCGCCGCCGCCACCAGGACATCGCCAAGGCGCAGCGCAGCACGAGCCTCAAAGCATTCCTCAAGATGTGCGACGAGGTCGAGGGGCAGTACCGCATCAGGCCAGGCTCACCCGGTGATCGTCCGCTTCCCCATCGAGCTTTACCCCGGCGTCCAGGAGGAACTGCGCAGCGCCGTCGCGCTCTACCAGGACACGCTGGAGGAGGACCGGCGCGAGGTGCTGCGCCGTTACTACTTCGGTGACTTCGCGCGCAAGGTCGTCGGCGTCGGGTCGGTGGGCACCGAGGCCTTCATCATGCTGCTGCTCGGCGACCGGGCCGACGAACCGCTGTTCTTGCAGATGAAGGAGGCGCAGGAGTCGGTGCTGGCCCCGTTCGCGGGGCCGAGTGAGTATCAGCACCAGGGTGAGCGGGTGGTCAGGGGCCAGCGGCTGACCCAGGCCGCGGCCGACCCGTTCCTGGGCTGGACGACCGGCACCGGGACCAACGGTGCGGCCAGCAAGCACTACTACGTGCGGCAGTTGCGCGACATGAAGGGCAGCATGAGCGTTCCGTTGATGGACCCGCTCCAGCTCGACTACTACGGGAAGCTCTGCGGCTGGGCGCTCGCCCGCGCGCACGCCAGGACCGGGCGGGCCACCTTGATCTCGGGCTACCTGGGCATGAGCGAGGACTTCGATCACGCCATCGGGGATTTCGCGGTCGCCTATGCCGACCAGAACGAGCAGGACTACCGGCGGCTGCTCGATGCCATCTCCGCCGGGCGGGTCCTGGCGACCATGGATCTGTGACCGCGGGGCCGGCCGGCGCGGGCTTACCGGCCGATGTGTGTGCTGGTGATCGAGGTGAACTGGCAGATCAGCGCGGCGGTGAGAAAGACGAGCCCGAGCGCGATCTCGTTGAAGCGGCGCAGCTCACGGCCGGCGGCGGCGAACAGGAACATGCCCAGGGCCGCAACGGTCAGGATGAGGGCGAGGGCGTCCATGCGGCTCCCAGGTGTCAGCCCCAGAGGTCTGGGCGGTAGTGAGTGGTGGTCTCCAGGTCGCCGACGTAGGCCTCTGCCTGCTCGCGCGGCAGCGACCCGTGGTCCGCGGCGACGTCGACGAAGGCGGCGCGGACGGCGTCCCGCATTGGCTGCGAGCCGCAGACGTAAACGTAGCCCTCAGCGGTGAGCAGGCGCCACACGAGTGCGCCCTGCTCCCGGATCCGGTCCTGGACATACTCGCGGCGGTCGGGCCGCTCGCGCGACGTGGCGACGTGAACGTGATCGAGCACGCCCTCGGCCGCGAACCTCCTGATCTCGTCGCCGTAGATGAGGTCGAGGCTGCTCGACCGGATGCCGTTGAAGAGCGCCGCCTCGGCGAGCGGGGCGCCGGCCTGCATCAACGCCAGCCGTTCCCAGAGGAACGCCCGCATCGGGGCGAAGCCGGTACCGACGGAGACGAAGATCATCGGCTTGGTCACGTCATCCTGCAGGTGGAACCCGTCGGCGCTGTCGAGGAAGATGTTCAGGCGGTCGCCCTCCCTGAGCGTGTGCAGGTAGTGCGAGCTCATCCCGCGGAAGTCGCGGCCCGACCGGCCCGGCACCGGCGTGGCCTCGAGGCCGACGGTCAGGTGGGCGACGTCGTTGCCGTGGACCCGCGGGCTCGAGCTCGTCGAGTAGTAGCGCGGCCGCAGCGGCTGCGCAACCTGCAGGAACTCGAAGACATTCAGCGAGCAGGACCGGAAGTCGTCGAGCAGCGTGAGCACGTCGTAGCCGCCCGCGTCGACCGCGGCGCGCAAGGGCGACTCCGGGCCGCCCGGCGTCTGCAGCACGTCCCTGATCTCGGCCAGCCGGGCCCGCTCGGCCGGGTCGGTCACCTTCCCGAGCAGGAGATCGAGCAGCGGGGCCAGCGGCCGGCCGTTGATGTCGACGAGGCTGGTGAGCACGTTGCGGACCTGCAGCACGGTTCCCTTCGGCACCGCGCGGACGTCCAGCGTGTTCGGCACCATCAGCAGGCCGTCGAGCTCGGCACCGAGGCGCCGGGCCAGCCGCCCGACCTGGTCCTCGTCGTTCCTCGGGCACACACCGAGGTGGTCGCCGACCCGGTAGGCGACGCCCGGAGGCAGGCTGAGCTCCAGGTGCCTGGCTTGCTTCGGCGACCCGGGCGCCAGGAGTTCCCGGCACACGACGGCCCGGGCCTCGACCGTGTCCATCCCGACGGCGTTGGGGAGGATCGTCGGGGCCAGCAGCACCCGCGGCTGGCTCCGGCCCGGCTCGGCCGGGCCCGAGGCGTCCCGCTTGCGTGACCCCGGTGACATGAGCCGCATGATCGAGGTAAAGCTCGTCGCCCGGCCGACCGGCTGCGGCGCCGGCGCCACCTCGGCGGCGACCAGCGACCTGTGCATCGCGGTGCTCGAGTCGGCGCCCGTCAGCGCCCCCGCGGCCGCCCGCTCGGCCGCGGCGCGGGCCGCCGCGGCCGCGGTAGGCCGGGCACCGGACAGCTCGAGCAGGACGGGCCAGACACGGCCGTTCCAGTCGGCGTGCAGGCGCTCCCACACGGGCGAGCCCACGTCGCCGTACGCGAAGTCGGCGAGCGGCGCCGCGCCCAGCTCGGCCAGCTTCTTGTGCACGTAGCGGGGGAACGCGAGGAACGCGTTCCACTGGCTGTTGCCGAGCCCCCAGACGAGATACCGGCAGCCGCGCCAGGCCGGCGCTCCGGGCTCGGTGCGCTCGAGCCACGCCCTGAACGCGGCCGCGTTCGACGGCGGGTTCGACGTGTAGGTGGAGGTCATGACCGCGAGCAGCCAGGCCTGGCTGTGCGGCGGCGACTCCGCGAACTCGTTGAGCGTGATCACGTCGCTGGTGTAGCCGTAGAAGTGACTCCGCTGCGCAAAGCGCTCGGCCAGCTCCTTGTTCGCGCCGAAGTTGCTGCCGTACGCGACGACGAGATGGCGGTAGGCGCTCGACTCGGGAATCTCCGTCGGCTCGCCCCACCCGGACGTGGCCGCCGGCGACGGGGCAGCCGGAGCCGCATCAGCCAGCGCGGGAACGAGAGCACCCGGGCGGTCGCGCACCGCGGCCGGCGCCTGATGCCGCGCCTGCTGCTCACGCTGCACCCGGATGACCGGAACCGCGACTGGCTTCGTGGTCACGACCGTGTTCTTGATCACCGTCGCGCCCGGCGCGAGACGCAGCCGGTAGTGCCGGTAGATCTCCCACAGCACGACGCGGAGCATCATGAACGTGACTTCCTGCGCCATGCACTGCCGCTTCCCGATCGAGAACGGGATGAAGGCGTGCCGCGGCCGGTCGACGACCTTCTCCATCGCGAACTGCTCCGGATCGAACCGGTCGGGGTCCGACCCCCAGTAGCGCGGGTCGCGCTGCGCGGCGAGCGTCCCGACCAGGATGATGTCATCTTTCCTGACGTGATAGCGGCCGAGCATCCCGTCCTTGAGGCTGCGACGGATCGTGACCGGCATCGGCGGGTAGATCCGCATCGTCTCCTTGATCACCTGCGTGGTGTAGGTCAGCGCCATCAGGTCGTCGTACTGCAGGTCGTAGTCCGGGTCGCCGCCGGTGATCCCGTCGATCTCGGCGATCAGCCTCTCCTCGACATCCGGATGGGTGGCGAGGACGTAGGCGAGCCAGCCTCCCGTGATCGACGCGCCGTTGAAGCCGTTCGAGAGGTGCATGAGGACCTGGTCGCGCATGGTCACGGGGTCGAGGAACTCGCCGGTCTCGGGATCCGGCGTGCTCACCAGCCGGCTGAGCAGGTCCGTCTGCTGCCCGAGCGGGCACGTGTGCAGGCGGGCGCGCACGAGCGCGTTAGCCGTCCGGAACAGCTCCTCGTTGTTACGCAGGTAGCGCTTCCGGCGGGCGCGTTTCCCGGGCCCGGCGAAGAACGTGAAGTCGGGGCGGGGCTCGGCGACCCTCAGGATGCTCTCCTTCGTGCTCTCCGGGACGGCGGCGGCGAACGCGTGCGGTTCGCGGCTGCCGTCGAGCAGGCCGAAGTTGTAGCTGCACGCACCGCGCCCGGAGACCTCGAGGGTGTACCGCTCCATCCAGGCGCGCGCATCGAGCGGCTCGTTATCGGGCATGGACGCCCACGCGACGACGAGGTTGCGCGCCTGCTCCTTCATCCGCTCAAGCTGCGTCCGCTGATGCGACGGCGCGTACCAGGGCAGCATCACGCGGCGGACCTGCTCGTAGTGCTCGCCGTCACCGATCACCGAGATGCCGCCGCCGCGGGAGTTGGCCAGCTGGGCGAAAAAGTTGATCTCCTCGACGCGCTTGCCGAACTGCTCCTCGTCGCCCGCCACCTGGTCGAGCAACTCGGGATCCGAGACGACGACGAGCCGCCACTTCTTCGTCGGGATCCCGACCGCGTAGATGTGACCGAACCGGCGGTAGTAGTCGAGCTGCGTGTCGTTGTCGTTCAGGATGCCGAAGTTCGCGAACCGCTCGCCCCGCGGCACCAGCCAGCGGACCGCGTACGGGACCTCGAGCGGCCCGTCGCCGCCGCCTGCCGGCCGGGCGGCGCTCTCGCCGGGCCGCGCGCCGGGCGATGCGGCGGCAGGCGGTTGAGCTTCCGCGGCGTAGGCTCCGGCGCCTACCGCGGCGAAGTCCGGCCGGCGCCAGTCGGCCGTGCCGTCCCCGGCCGCCGGCCTGACCTCGGTCGGGGGCGGGCCCGCGCTGACGGTGCAGCTCAGGAGCGGCCCGTCCCAGGCGTGGCCGAGCCGGACCAGGCATTCCCCCATGATCTCGATCCGGTCCACCCGCCGCTCTCCGGCAAAGGTGCCGTTGGTGCTGCCGTTGTCCGACAGCACCCAGCGTCCCTGCTCCAGCCGGAGCATGGCGTGCTGCCAGGACACCCGGGCATCGGAGACCACGATGTCGCATTCCGGATTACGGCCGATCAGATACGAACGGCCGGCCGGCAGGCTCAGGTCCAATGCCTCGATCCGCACCATAAGCGCTGGTGCAGCACCCCCCGCAAGGGATTTCTCAGCGTCCACGCGCCAACTGTAAAGCTATTCAACTCTCAGGAAAATGGTCCAGGCGCCCCTCATCCGTCCTCTGCCTGGCCGGGAGCCTGGGTCCTGAGTTTCCTGGCCGGAGCGGGGTACAGAAGGCGGCGTTGCCTGAGAAGGGAAACCCAAGTGACCGGAACAAGCGATCCCCGCAATCCCCGCGGCCCCAGCGGCATCGAGCGCGCTCACCGGACCGAGCTCAACCCGCTGCGGTTCCTCGAGCGCAGCGTGCTGGTGTACCCGGACAAGGTCGCCGTCGTACAGGACGACCGGCGCTACACCTACCGGGAGTTCGGCGAGCGGGTGAACCGGCTGGCCTCGGCGCTGCAGGCGGCCGGGCTACGCCAGGGCGACCGGGTCGCCTTCATCTGCCCGAACATCCCGGCGCTGCTGGAAGCCCACTACGGCGTGCCCGCGGCCGGAGGCGTGCTGGTAGCGCTCAACTACCGGCTCAGCGCCCAGGACATCGGCGTCATCCTGGAGCACTCCGGCGCCCGGTTCCTGTTCGTCGACCATGAGCATGAGCACCTCGCCGACGGCGCCCGGGTCGAGCGCACGGTGCGCATCGACGACACCGGCGATCCCGGGGATCCCTACGAGGACTTCCTGGCCCACGGCTCGCCTGAGTTCGTGCCCGCCGAACTCGGCGAGGACGAGCCGATCTCCATCAACTACACCTCGGGCACCACCGGGCAGCCCAAGGGTGCCATTTACCACTACCGCGGCGCGTATCTCAACGCGCTGGGCGAGGTGATCGAAACCCGGCTGACCCCCGAGAGCGTGTACCTGTGGACACTGCCGATGTTCCACTGCAACGGCTGGTGCTTCACCTGGGCGGTCACCGCGGTGGGCGGCCGCCACGTGTGCCTGCGGCAGATGGATCCGGGGCGCGTCTGGGAGCTGATCGACAACGAGAGCGTCACGCACTACAACGGCGCCCCTACCGTCCAGGCGATGATCCTCGATCACGCCAGCGCTCACCAGCTCGACCACGAGATCATCACGACCGTGTCCGGCTCGCCGCCGACCCCGCAGCTGTTCGCCCGCCTGACCGGCATCGGCCTGCGGCCGATCCACGTGTACGGGGCCACAGAGCTCTATGGCCCGTACATGATCTGCGAACGCCAGGAGGGCTGGGCTGAGCTCCCGCCCGAGGAGCAAGCGCGGCTGCTGGGACGCCAGGGCGTGCCGTACCTGGTCGCTGATCCGGTGCGGGTCGCCGATGGCCAGGGCCGCGAGGTGCCTGCGGACGGCCAGTCGCTCGGCGAGGTCCTGATGCGCGGCAACATCGTCATGACCGGGTACTTCGAGAATCCCGAACAGACGGCCGAGACACTCGCGGGCGGCTGGTACCACTCCGGCGATCTGGCGGTCCGCCATCCCGACGGCTACATCGAGCTGCGCGACCGCAAGAAGGACATCATCGTCTCGGGCGGTGAGAACATCTCCACCATCGAGGTGGAGGCGGCGCTCGGCCGGCACCCAGCCGTGGCCGCCGCGGCGGTGGTGTCCACGCCCGACGAGAAGTGGGGCGAGCGGCCCAAGGCCTTCGTGGAGCTCAAATCCGGCGAGCATGCATCGCCGGACGACATCCTCACGTTCGCCAGGGAGCAGCTTTCCGGTTTCATGCGGCCCGCCGCGGTCGAGATCGTCCTTGAGCTGCCCAAGACCTCCACAGGCAAGATCCAGAAAGCGGAGCTGCGGGAGCGGGAATGGGAGGGACACGACCGCCGGATCGGCTAGCTGCCGCAGGTCGCCCCGGAGCTGCTGGAGTTCTTCGCGGCCTGAGGCTACGGCTCGCCCAGGACGCCCGGCGTGATCTTGCGGACCCGCTCCGGATCGGCGATCGCGTCGATCTCCGCGATCTTCCCGTGGGCGATGGTGAAGCCCATCACGGTGACGGGCCGTCCGCGCACGGCGACGACCACTCCGGCAGCGCCGTTCACCAGAGCGGGGTGCAGGTGCGCGACCCGCAAGGCGCTGGAAAGCCCGGTGAGCGTCTGCCGGGCCACGCTGGCCGCGCCGTGCAGTTCCATCGAGGACGACGGGTGCCTGGCGCCCGCGTCGATCCGCAGCACCACATCGGGATCAAGCACCGCGACCAGGTCGTCGAAGTCGCCACCACGCGCCGCGGAGAAGAAGGCGTCGACCACGTCCCGCTGGCGGGCCAGGTCCGGGTCGGGCGCGGGCACTTCGGCGCCTCGCACGCGGCGCCGCGCCCGGCTGGCAAGCTGCCTGGCCGCCGCCGGGGTCCGGCCGACCATGGGGGCGATCTCCTCGAACGGCAGCTCGAACATGTCATGGAGCACGAACGCCAGCCGCTCGGCCGGGGTCAGCGTGTCGAGCACGACCATCAGGGCCAGGCCCACCGAGTCGGCCAGCAACGCCTCCTCCTCCGGCTGGAGCTCGGCGTCCTGGCTGATCACCGGGTCGGGCAGGCGCATCTCCAGGGACTCTTCGCGCCTGAGGTTGCGCGAACGCAGCATGTTCAGGCACACGCGGGCCACGATCGTGGTCAGCCACCCACCGAGGTTCTCGACCCCGCCCGCCCCTGACCGGCTCAGCCGCAGCCAGGCGTCCTGGACGGCGTCGTCGGCGTCGCTAAGCGAGCCCAGCATCCGGTAGGCCACCGCCCGCAGATGGGCCCGGTGCTCATCGAAGCGGTCCGCCAGCCACTGGCTCTCGTCCATCTGTCACATCCTCGCGCTGCCGGGTGTCATGACACGTGACCCGCAGAACACGATCGATGTGACAGGGAGACACGATGAAAGTCCTCGTCATCGGGGCGAGCGGCGCCATAGGCACCCGGCTCGTCCCGCAACTGGCCGACCGGGGGCACGAGGTGATCGGGACCTACAGGTCACAGGGAAACGCCGAGCGGCTACGCGCGCTCGGCGCGCAGCCGCTCGCTCTCGATCTGCTGGATGCCCCCGCCGTGCGCCGGGCCGTGCTCGAAGCCGGGCCCGAGGCGATCATCCATCAGGCGACCGCGCTGGCCGATGTGGGTTTCTCCCGGAACCTGGACCGCAGCTTCGCTCCGACCAACCGGCTGCGGACGGAGGGCACGGACACGCTGCTGGCCGCCGCCCGCGAGGCCGGCGTGCGCCGGTTCGTGGCCCAGAGCTTCGCCAGCTACCGCTACGCCCGCGAAGGCGGGCCGGTCAAGACCGAAGACGACCCGCTCGACGCCAACCCGCCCGCCGGGGCGCGCGGGACCAACGCCGCGATGCGCCATCTCGACGAGGCCGTGACGGCCGCGGGCGGGGCCGCGCTCCGCTACGGCGGCTTCTACGGTGCCGCCAACGACGGGCTGATCGGGCCGGTGCGCAAGCGCCAGTTCCCGGTCATCGGCGACGGCGGCGGCGTCTCCTCGTTCGTCCACCTCGACGACGCGGCCACGGCGACCGTGCTCGCGCTCGAGCACGACGCCACCGGCGTCTACAACATCGTGGACGACGAGCCCGCCGCCATGCGCGAATGGCTGCCGGTGCTCGCGGAGGCGCTTGGTGCCAAGCCGCCGCGCCATATTCCCCGCTGGCTCGCGCGCATGATCGCGGGCCAGGGCCTGGTCATGATGACCGAGTCCCGGGGCGCCTCCAATTCCAAGGCCAAGCGGGAACTCGGCTGGACGCTCCGCTACCCGAGCTGGCGCCAGGGTTTCCGCGCCGCCTACGGCCGGACGAGTTCCGCCCGGGCCCGGGCCGTTCAGTAACCGGCTAGCGGCCCGCTGCCGGCTGTCCGGGGCAGGGCCTAGCATGTCCGCATGCTGGCTCGACCGCGAGGCCCGGATGGCTGACGCCGACGATGTGCGCCGCCTGGCTCTGGCCCTGCCGCATGTGGAGGAGATCGACAGCGACGGCTTCGACTTCCGGGTGGGCGGCAAGGGGTTCGTCTGGTCTTACCCCGAGCGCCGGGCCGGCCAGCCCCGGGTCATCCGGACCGACATCGCGGTGCTGTATGTCGGCGACGAGGCCGAGAAGCAGGCCCTGCTGCTCGGCGAGCCCGGGATCTTCTTCACGGCACCGGGCTACGACGGCTGGCCGCTGGTGATGCTGCGTCTGCCCGAGGTGGACGGCGGGCGCCTGGCGGAGCTGGTGACCGACGCGTGGCGGATGCGCGCGCCGGATGATCTGACCGCCGGCCTCGGCTAGTGCCGTGAGCAAGACACTGTGAGGAAGGCCCCGTGAGGAAGGCATCATGACCCAGGTACCGGAAGCGCCGCGCTTTGGGGTGCGGTCCATGTCCGCCCCGCTGCGCCGCGTCCTGCTCCGCCGCCCTGCCCTCACCGGCGACTTCGCCGGCGCGGACTGGCGGCCGCCGGACACCGCGCTGCTGGCCCGCCAGCACGAGGCGTTCGGCCAGCTGCTCACCGATCTCGGCTGCGAGGTCGAGGTCGTGCCCGCCGCCGACGGCCTGGTCGACGCCACCTACGTCCGCGACCCTGGCCTGGTGACCGGGGACGGCGCGGTGCTGTTCCAGATGGCCAAGCCCGCCCGCGCCGCCGAACCGGCACACCTGGGTGCCGCGCTCGCCGCGTCGGGCGTCCCGGTGGCCGCGACGCTGGAGGGAGCGGCCCGGGCCGACGGCGGCGACTTCATCTGGCTCGACGAGCGCACCATGCTGGCCGGGCGCAGCTACCGCACCAACGCCGAGGGCCTGCGCCAGCTGACCAAGATCCTCGCCGCCGAGGGCACCCGGCTGGAGTCGGTCGACCTCCCGCACGACCGCGGCCCCGGGCACGTGCTGCACCTGATGTCGCTGATCTCCCCGGTCGCCGACGACCTCGCGGTCGTGTTCCCGCCGCTGGCGCCGGTCGCGCTGATGGAGACGCTGGCCGAGCGCGGCATCCGGGTGGTCGCCGTCCCCGCCCGCGAGTACGAGACCATGGGCTGCAATGTGCTGGCGACCGGGCCCCGGCGCGTGGTCATGCTGGACGGCAACCCGGAGACCCAGGCCGCGCTCGAGGCGGCCGGGTGCGAGGTGCACACCTACGACGGGTCCGAGGTCTCACTCAAGGGCGATGGCGGCCCGACCTGCCTGACCGCACCGATCTGGCGCCAGCCGGACTAGCCCGGTGGGGCGGGGTGACGCGCGGCCTCCGTTCCGGTATCCGGAAGGCTGCCGCGCGGCACCGGTGGGGCGGCCGCGCGGGCGGGTTCGCGGGCAGCCGGGAGGGCCCGCCCGGGCGCTGCGGCATGAGTGCCGTGCTCCGGGTGACTGTCCGCGTAAAACACCAGGCACAGCCACGCCGCGAGGAGGGGTAACGCGACGATCGGCGTGACGATGGCGGTCAGCGTGGATCCGCTCATACGTCCAGAATCCGCGCGTTCGGGCCAGCGCACAACAGTCATATGGCAAAGTAATGCCGCTTACTGGGCATCCGGCCAGTAGTACCCGGACCGCTTGGCCGCCGTCACGACGGCCGCGCCGTCGAGCTCGATCGTGGTCAGCTCGATCCCGCCGAGCGGCCACTCCACAGCGAACTCGAACGCATCCGCCGGGGGCAGCGGCCACAGCCACAGCCCCAGCCGGTTGAACCAGAGCCCACGGCCGCGCTGGCCGCTGCTGCCTGGCCACCACGACAGCATCGGCCCGGCCGGCGGGTCCTCACCGGGCCGCACCTTGCGGTGCTGGTCGATCGTGGTGGCCTTGGTGCCGTCGGCGAACCGCACGCCGAGCCGCAGCAGCTTGTCCGGCAGGGGCGCGCCGCCGCGTACGCCGAAGCCGCCGCGCTGAGCACACGTGCACAGGTCCCACCAGTCGTCCTCGGACAGGCCGTCCTGCCGGGACACGACCTCCACGTCCAGCATGCAGCCGGGCTGGAAGGCCCGGATGGTGGGCAGGAGGACGACGACGTTCGCGCTGCGGGCAACTGTCCGCTCAATGGGAAGTACCGTGCCGGTTTCCAGGCCGGGCGGACCCGACCAGGGCGGGCGTTCTGGTACTCCGCCGGGGTCCGGCTCTTCGCCGACCGGCAAAGGCTCGAAGAACATCACCTCACGGTACGCCGCCAGAACGCCCGGACTAGCGGCTTTTGTGAGTTACGTCTCACCCGCTTCTGCCCGCCCGTCAGGCGTCGCTGAAGCCCAGCCGCAGCCCGCCGGCGAGCAGTGCCGCGAACGCCCAGGCAGCGAGCACGCCGAGGCCCGCCCAGGGGCTCAGGGGCTGACCGCGCAGGCCGGTGGTGGCCTGGATGGCCAGCCCGGCGCTCGTCGGGGCGACCCGCTCGAGCAGCCGGTGCCAGCCCGGATCTGAGACCGCAGCAGCGATGATCGGGAACAGGTACAGCAGGCCGAGCACGACCCCGATGGCGGCCGCAGAATCCCGGATGGCGGCGGCCGCGCCGAGGCTGAGCACCCCGATCAGGGCGAGGTAGAGGACAGACCCGGCCGCGGCCCGCAGCACCGGCCCGTCGGCCAGGGAAAGCAGGACACGGCCGTGCACCGGGACGAAGCCGCGGCCGGGCAGGATGAGCCGCCCGGCCAGCACGGAGCCCAGGACCGCGAGCCCGCCTGCGGCCAGCACCAGGCCGGTGACCACCGCGGCCTTGGCCGCCAGCACGGTCATCCGGCGCGGCATCGCGGCCAGCGTGACCCGGATCAGGCCGGTGCTGTACTCGCCGCTGACCGCCAGCACGGCCAGCACGGCCACGACCGCCTGGCTGAGCACGATCCCGGTCAGGCTGATCTTGGCAGGGTCGGCGGCGCATGCCGGGCAATTCAGCCCCGTGCCCCCGGTAGCGCTGCCCGTGCCGGTCACCGTGAAGCAGACGATGGCGCCCAGCGCCACAGTCAGCGCGATGACGGCGAGCAGGAGCCAGGCCGGCCCCGGCGCAGTGCGCAGCTTCGTACACTCCGCGTGCAGCGCGGCGCGCACGCCGACCGGTCCCGCGCTCAAGCGTCGCGCCGGCGCAGCAGGACCGTGGCCAGGGCCAGCGCGGCCGCGGCGTAGCCACACAGCACGGCGAGGCCGACCCACGGACCCAGCGGGTAGTAGCCGAAGAACGGGAGGTAGGTGTTGCTCACCTGCGGGTACCGGGTGCTGGTGGTCTCGACGGCGAACGCGGCCGCCGGGGTAACCCGCAGCAGCCAGTCCGCGGCCCCGGCGGGCAGGGCCGGGGACGCGACCGCGAGCAGGTACGGCAGCACGATCAGCGCGATCACCGTGGTGATCGCGGCAGCGCTGCGCCGCAGCACGGTGCCGACCGCAAGGGCGAGCACGGCGGACACGGCGAGCAGCATCGCGGTACCCACGATCACGCGCAGCTCGGTCAGGGCCGGCACCGGGGCGATGAAGTTGCCGTGCCGGCGCAGCACCCGCTCGCCGAGCGGGATCGCGGCCGCGGCGCTGGCCAGCCCGGTTACGAACGTGACCGAGCCGATCACGATGGCCTTGGCCGCCAGGACCCGGCCGCGCCGCGGGCTCGCGGCCAGGGTGACGCGGATCAGGCCGCGCCGGTACTCCGCGGTGATGAACATCGTGGCCGCCACGATGATCGCGATCAGCCCGGCGAAGGCGCCGATGAGGGTCATGGAGATGGGGGTGCCCACTCCCTGCGGGCTGACCGAAGGCGCGATGTCACCGGAACCGCTCACCGTGAACGTGCCGCCGGCCTGGTGGAACGCTCCGGCCTGCCCGGCCGCCAGCGGGCCGGCAGGAGCGCCGACGTCGGTGCCGGCCCACCCATGAGCCCCCCTGGTCCGGTGCCCCGCCTTGGTCAGGCTGACCTGGCTGAAGGCGGCGGTGGCCCGGGTGGGGCCGCTGGTCCCTGAGCTCGTGCTGCCGGACTGGGACTCCTGCGCCACGGGCGGCGAGGTGGCGAACAGCCCGGCCTGGACGGTGGCGGGCAGGCCGGGCAGGGTCGCGGCGGCGACCCGGGTCCAGTGGGTCCCGTCGGCCGACGCGAATCCGGTCAGCGTATTGCCGGAGCGGACCAGGCGCAGCCAGCGCGGAGAGGCCGCGGAGACCGGGCCGGCGGGACCGGCCACGTCGTGGGTGTAGTCGTACTGCATCCGCACCCCGTGACCGCCGGTGACCAGCATGGCGGCGTACGCGGAGCCCGGCCTGGTGCTGGCCTTTACGATGATCCCGGCCTTGGACCACGGCTGCAGGCCGGGCGCGCCCGAGTTCAGGATCACGCCGGTCAGCGTGGTCACGCGCACGGTGATGCTGCCGTTCCCGGTGAGCGGCTGGTGCACGAGGTAGAAGCTGTCGGTTACGGCCACGCCGCCCGGCCCGAGCGGGGCCGAGCAGGCGTCGGCCTTCGGGTGGCCGGGGAACGGTCCCACGCTGCACACGCTGCCCGACGCGATGAGCACGCCCAGGCCGACAGTCACCAGGGCCGCGGCGATCATGGCAGTTACCCAGCCGCGGAGCGACCTGAACTTGGTCCACTCCGCCCGCAGCAATTGCGTAATGGCACCGGGGGCAGTTTCCCGGCCGGACGCCAGCGGCGCGACGGTCCGTGCGGTCATGACGCCTGCTCCGGAGTAGCCGAGCGATACTCAGTTGCGTCGCGGGTGAGGGCCAGGTAGGCCTCCTCCAGCGCGCGGAGGGTGACCTGATCTCCCGGCGCAGCCGCGAGCAGGTCGGCCACGGTGGTGTCGGCGATCACCCGGCCGCGGCCGACGATCACCAGGTGATCGGCGGTGTCCTGCAGTTCGGTCATCAGGTGGCTGGACACCAGCACCGCCCGGCCCTGCGCGGCCAGCGACCGCAGGAACCCGCGCATCCAGACGATGCCCTCGGGGTCCATGCCGTTGAACGGCTCGTCCAGCATCAGCACCGGCGGGTCGCCCAGCAGGGCCGCGGCGATGCCCAGCCGCTGCTGCATGCCGAGCGAGTACCCGCCGGCCTTGCGCCGGGCCGCGGACTCCAGCCCGGCCTGGCCGATCACCTCATCGACCCGGCGGGCGGGCAGGCCCTGGGAGTGGGCCAGCCAGAGGAGGTGGTTGCGGCCGCTGCGGCTGGGCTGCAGCGCGGAGGCATCCAGCAGCGACCCGACCCGGCGCATGGGGTGCGCCAGGCTCCGGTAGGGCCGTCCGCCGACCAGCGCGGTGCCACGGTCGGGGGCGTCCAGGCCGAGGATCACCCGCATCGTGGTCGACTTGCCCGCGCCGTTCGGGCCCACGAACCCGGTCACCTGGCCCGGGCCGACGCCGAACGTCATCCCGTCCAGGGCCAGCGCCGGCCCGAACCGCTTGTGCAGCCCGGTGACTTCGATGGTTGCCTCGCTCATGGGGCCGTCCTCCGCGCCGGGGATGCTGTCTCGGAAGCGGTTGTACGCCCGGGCCGGTGTCAGCCCGGTGTCCGCGGCTGGCACCGGGCTGACACTGGTGACCTGGCAGTCTGGGACCGGGTCACGTCGGCCCAGGCGCCGCCGCGGGAAGGATCACGACGATGAGAGTGCTGGTCGTCGAGGACTTTGAGGTCCTGGCCCGGGCCGTGGGAGCCGGGCTGCGCCGGGAGGGGATGGCGGTGGATGTCGTCCTGGACGGGAGCGACGCACTGGATCACCTGGCTCTTACCCGCTACGACGTGGTGGTGCTGGACCGGGACCTGCCTGGCACCCACGGCGACGAGGTCTGCCGCAGGCTGGCGGCCGGGCGGTCCGGCAGCCGGGTCCTGATGCTGACCGCGGCCAGTACGGTCGCCGACCGGGTGGACGGCCTCGGCCTGGGCGCCGACGACTACCTGCCCAAGCCGTTTGACTTCTCCGAGCTCGTGGCCCGTGTCCGGGCCCTGGGACGGCGGTCCGCCCCGGCGCTGCCGCCGACGCTGGAGTCCGGTGACGTGACCCTCGATCCCAGCCGCCGGGTGGCGTTCCGGGGCGGGCGGCGGCTCGCGCTCAGCCCGAAGGAGTTCGCCGTGCTGGAGTGCCTGCTCGAGTCCGCCGGCCGGGTCGTCCCCGCCGAGGAGCTGCTGGAACGGGCCTGGGACGAGGCCGCCGACCCGTTCACCACCACGGTGAAGACCACGATCCGGCGGCTGAGGGGCAAGCTCGGCGACCCGCCGGTCATCCGCACCGTCCGCGAGGGCGGCTACGAGATCGGGGCCGAGTGATGGCCCTCCCCCGCCGGAGGCTCACGGTGTTCCTGGGGCCCCGGTGGTCGCTGCGGTTGCGGCTCACGCTGCTCTATGCGGGACTGTTCTTCACCTCGGGCCTGGCCCTGCTCTTCCTGGTCAACGTGCCCATCCTCACCGGCCGGGCCGGCCGCCACACGGTCCCCGCCCCCGCCAGCCAGCAGCCGCCCGGCGCCACGCCTACGGTCCTGCCCCGCACCCCGGCCCACATGATCTTGCTCACCTCCGGGATCGCGCTGGTCGTCATGGTCGGGGTGTCCCTCGCGCTCGGCTGGCTGGTCGCCGGGCGGGTGCTGCGGCCGCTGCGCACGATCACCGCGACCGCCCGGCACATCTCAGCCAGCAACCTGCACGAGCGGCTCAACATCGACGGCCCCGAGGAGTTCCGGGAACTCGGGGAAACGCTCGACGGCCTGTTCCGGCGGCTCGAGGCCTCGTTCGAGTCCCAGCGGCATTTCGTGGCCAACGCCTCGCACGAGCTGCGCACCCCGCTGACCGCAGAGAAGACCCTGCTGCAGGTGGCGCTCGCGGACCCGGACGCCAGCGCGCCCGCGCTGCGGTCGACCTGCGAGCAGCTGCTGGCCCTGAGCGATCAGCAGGAGCGCCTCATCGCGGCGCTGCTCACGCTGGCCAGCAGTGAGCGGGGGGTTGTCCGGCGGGAGCCGTTCGACCTCGCCGACCTGGCCGGCCAGGCCATGACGGACCGCCGCGCCGAAGCCGAGCGCCGCGGCATCCAGGTCGACGCCGCTCTCGCCGCGGCGCCGGCCTCGGGCGACCCGAGGCTGGCGGAGAGCCTGGTCGCGAACCTGCTCGACAACGCTCTCCGGCACAATGTGGCGGGCGGCCGGGTTGAGATCTCGACGGCGCAGGATGCCGGGCGAGCCGTGATATCGGTCAGCAACACCGGGATACTGATCCCGCCTGACCGGCTGGCGCGGCTGTTCGAGCCATTCCAGCAACTTGGCAGCGAGCGGATCCGCCACACTGACGGGCACGGGCTTGGGCTCACCATCGTCCAGGCCATCGCCAGCGCCCACAGCGCCGTGCTCCGCGCGCGGCCGCGGCCTGGCGGCGGCCTCGACATCGAGGTGGCCTTTCCCTGAGCAACGGTTACCGTGGGCAGCGCCGGGATACCGGCGAGAGCCCGGGTCAGAACGGAAGAGGCGCGACGTGACTGAGGAACAGGCGGACCGCTCGGACGGCTCCGCCGCAGTGAGCCGGAAGGCGGGGTTCGACACCAGCGTCGCGCATCCGGCGCGGGTCTATGACTACTGGCTGGGCGGCAAGGACAACTTCGCGGCCGACCGCGAGGCGGCCGAGCGGGTGCTCGCGGTCACGCCCGGCCTGCGCGTCCGGGTCCGGGCGAACCGGGCGTTCCTGGCCCGGTCGGTGCGGTACCTGACCGCCGAGGCGGGGATACGGCAGTTCCTCGACATCGGCACCGGCATACCGTCGGCGAACAACACCCACGAGGTCGCCCAGGCGGTCGCGCCGGACGCGCGGATCGTCTACGTGGACAACGACCCGATCGTGCTCACCCACGCCCGGGCCCTGCTGGCCAGCGGGCCGGAGGGTGCCACCCAGTACGTCGACGGCGACATCAGGGACCCGGCCGCCATCCTCGACGCGTCCGCCAGCACCCTGGATCTCACCCAGCCGACGGCCCTGATGCTGCTGGGCATCCTGCACCTGATCCAGGACTCCGAGGACCCGTACCGGATCGTGGCCGGGCTGATGGACGCGCTGCCGTCGGGCAGCTACCTGGCCCTGTCCCATCCGGCTATCGACATCCACGTGACCGCGCAGGCCGAGGCCCAGCGGCGCTATAACGAGCGCGTGTCCACCCCGCAGACCCTGCGGACCCGCGAAGAGGTGGAGCGGTTCTTCGACGGGCTGGAGCCGGTGCCGCCGGGCATCGTGTACGTGCATAGCTGGCGGCCCGACCCGGGCGATATCGTGCCCCAGGACGGGAAGTCGGCCCACGGCGGCGTGGCGCGCAAACCTTAGGTGCAGGTCGCCGCCTGGACGTCGATCGTCACCTGCTGGTCGGCGGCGTAGCTGGTGCCCGCGGCCGGTGCCTGGGTCACCACGTCGCCGGTGCTGGCTGAGCCGTAGCAGCCGACCTCCGCGGAGACGTCGGTGAAGCCCGCGGCCTGGAGCGCCGCTGTGGCATCCGCTTGCGTCATCCCGACCACATTCGGGACCGGGAAGCAGTTGCTGGCCTGGACCGACAGCTGGACGGCCACGGTGAGCGCGGCCGTCACCCCGGCCCCGGGGTTCTGCTTGACCACGTCACCGGCGGTCCCGCCGTAACAGCCGGTCGCTGAGGAGATGCTGCTGAAGCCGCGCGCCTTCAGCGCCAACGTGGCCGCGGAGAGTGTGGAGCCCGCGACGTTGGGCACGGCCGCCGTGGTCGGGCTGGCGGGCGGGCTGCTGGGCGGCGAGGTCGGTGACTCCGGCGAGTCCGGCGACGTCGACGGCTGGATCTGGCTGCCGCCGGGCGGAGCCTGAGCCGAGCTGGCCGGAGCCTGGGTACCCGGATCGTGCTTCGGGGTGCTGGCCGGCTTCGGGGACGCTGGCCCGGCGGAGGGCGAAGACCCGGAGGTGGAGGACGCAGCGCCCGGCGGGGGCGTCGACGACGCCGTGGAGATCTGCTGATGCCCCAGGGCGGTGCGCAGGGCCACGCCCCCGGCCGCGGACCCGGCGATCAGCACGGCGACAACCGCGGCCCAGGCCAGGCGCCCCCACTGAGTGCGGGGCGGGCGGCCCTTCCCGCCCCCGGACGGCGCGCCTTCATGCTTCCCTGCGCCCGCAGGCTTCCCCGGGCCGGCGGGCCCGGCCGGATCGGCGGGCTGCGCCGGGCCGCCCGGCTCCGCCGCAGCGGCGCCCGCCAGGGCGGCGGCGCCTACCAGGCCGAGGGGCTCGAGCGAAGCCGGCGGGCTCGGCGAAGCCCGCCGCCTCCGTGGGAGGCCCGTCGAGCGAGTCCCCGGGCGGCGGATCGACGCCCGGGGTGTCCGCCGGCACCGCGTCAAAGCCGACGGTCGCGTCCTCGGGATCCGCCCAGCCCGGTGAGCCGGCGAACCCGGGGACGACCGGCGGGGACGACGGGGGTGGCGGGACGTATCTCTCGAATGCCTCGGTCATCGGCGCGGGCAGCCAGTCCGCGGCGAGCTGCCCAGCGCCAAGCTCCGCGAGCAGGTCGCCGGTGGCCGGCCGCTGGGCCGGGTCCTTGGCCAGGCACCGCTCGACCAGCGGCCGGATCTCCTCCGGCACATGCGCGGTGTCCGGCTCGCAGTGGACCACCCGGTAGAGCAGCGCCGGGGTAGGCCCGGGCCCGAACGGCCCGTCGCCGGTGGCTGCGAACGTGAGCACCGCGCCGAGGCTGAACACGTCGCTGGAAATGCCGACCGCGCTGCCCTCGGCCTGCTCGGGGGACATGAACCCGGGCGAGCCCATGACCGTCCCTGACTGGGTCAGCATGGTCGCTTCCGCGGCGCGGGAAATCCCGAAGTCGATCACCCTCGGCCCGTCGTCGGCCAGCAGCACGTTCGAGGGCTTAAGGTCCCGGTGCACCACGCCGACCGCGTGGATCGCCTGCAGGCCTTCGGCCAGCCCCGCGGCCAGCGTCAGCACCGAGGCGGCCGGCAGCGGCCCGTGGCTCTCCACCGCCTCGGCCAGCGACGGCCCGGCCACGTACGCGGTGGCCAGCCACGGAATCGCTCCCTGCACGTCTGCGTCGATCACCAGCGCGGTGAACATCCCGCTGACGTTCCTGGCCGCGACGACCTCGCGCGCGAACCGGGTCCGGAAACCGGGCTCACCGGCTAATTCCGGACGGATGACCTTGACCGCGACCAGCCGCCCCCCAGCCGAACGGCCGAGGTAGACGTGGCCCATTCCCCCGGTCCCCAGCCGCCCCAGCAGGCGGTAGGGCCCCACCGATCGCGGATCTGCGGCGAGCAACTCCCCCATCATGGCGACCTCCCCGGTCGATCCCCCGTAGCCATGTCCTTACCGAACATCCGCTACACAAGGCCCGTCAACCGTGGTCACGACTGCGGAGGCGGCCCGGTTCGAAAGCGGGTCATTTCGTCCTCCGACAGCCGCAGCGCCGCGGCGGCCACGTTCTCGGCCAGATGGCCGGGATCGCCGGTACCCGGGATGGCCAGCACATGCGGTCCCTGCTGCAGCGTCCAGGCCAGCCTCACCTGGGCGGGCGTCGCCTCGTGGGCCCGCGCGACGGCGAGTATCCCGTCGTCGTCGGCGCCGCTCGCGCCGCCCTCGCGCCCGTCGCCCGCGATCGCGAAGAACGGCACGAACGCGATGCCCTGCTCGCCGCAGGCCCGCAGCACCTCGTCGGTGCCCTCCTGCCGCGAGTCGATGCTGAAGCGGTTCTGCACGCAGACGACCGGCGCGATGGGCTGAGCCTCGGCCAGCCGCGCGGGCTTGATCGCGGACAGACCCAGATGCCGGATCAGCCCGGCGTCGCGCAGCGCGGCCAGCGCGCCGAAGTGCTCGGCGATCGAGTCAGTCGGCACTACGCGCAGGTACACCACGTCAAGGTGGTCACGGCCGAGCTGGCGCAGGTTCTCCTCGACCTGGCCGCGGAGCTGCTCCGGCCTGGCCCAGGGCAGCCACTCCCCCGACGGATCGCGGCCGGGACCGACCTTGGTAGCGATAACCAGGTCGTCGGGGTACGGGGCGAGCGCGGTGCTGATCAGCTCGTTGGCCGAGCGCAGCGGCGAGAAGTAGAACGCAGCCGTGTCGATGTGATTGACGCCGAGCTCGACCGCGCGGCGCAGCACGCTGATCGCCTGGTCCCGGTCGCTGGGCGGGCCGTTCCCGAACACGGTGCCGCCGGTCAGCCGCATCGCACCGAAGCCCATCCGGTTGACGGTCAGGTCACCGAGCCTCCAGGTGCCCGCCGCCGCTGCGGAAATCGCCGCCGAGGCCATGGACCGGAGTCTGCCACGCCGCTCACCTCGGTCATGTATCTCGCGGTCAGTCCAAGCCTCTGAATCAGTGACGAAGTGACATCCACCCGGGACGTTCTGTCAGGAGGCAAGGGGTACGGTCATGGGCCCGCAGTCGACGGACAAGGTGCCTGACCTGAGGAGGCTGACCAGAAGGGTTGCCTCTCCCTTAGCCCTGCGCTCGTCCTGGCTGTGGACGTTCCTGGGCTTCTGCTTCCTCGCCGTCATGGTGGCCGCTCCGGCCCGGCTGACCGGCGGGCCCGGCCACGGAACCAGCCCGGCCGCCAAGCTGCAGCACACCCTCGTCGCAGCCGATGTGGCCAGAATCCCGCAGTCGCAGACCTCGGCCATCCCTCAGCAGATCGCCTTCGATCAGCCGCCAGACACCACGGCCGACCAGCCGCCGGTCAACTTGACCGCATCGTCGGTGACCACGGCGTCGCAGCCCGCCGGGACTGGGCTGCTCGTGTCGTTCCGCTCGGACACGCCAACCGTGTGTACCGTCTCGGGCTCTGCGCTTACCCCGGTCTCGCCGGGCACCTGCGTCATCACCGCCTTTCAGGACGGCGACGCGACCTACGCCCCGGCCCCCGATGTGGCATACGCGTCCCAGGTCCGAGCGGGGAAGGCCACGCAGCAGATCTCTTTCGGCATGCCCGCAGAGATGATCGTCGGCGAGATGGGCCGTCTACAGGCCAAGGCTCAGGGAGGGCCGGCGATCTTCCGCTCGGATACACCGGCCGTGTGTACCGTCTCGGGCCCTGATCTCACTCCGGTGACCCCAGGGACCTGCGTGGTCACCGCCTCCCAGGGCGGCAATGAAAGGTTCGCGCCAGCCGGCATGGCGGCCACATCCCAGGTCCGCGCCGGGGAGGCCACGCAGGACATCTCCTTCACACTGCCGGCGGAGATGGCCGTGGGCGAGATGGTCACGTTGTCGGCCCCCACCACCTCAGGGCTGGCGGCGACCTTCCGCTCGGACACACCGCAGGTGTGCAGCGTCTCGGGATCCGCCGTCACCCCCACCACGCCGGGCCTCTGTGTGATCACTGCCGTCCAGGGCGGCAGCGCCGACTTCGCGCCAGCGCACGACGTGGCCGCCGCGTCCCAGGTCCGCGCCGGGGAGGCCACGCAGGACATCTCGTTCACACCGCCGGCGGGCATGACCGTCGGTGAGCCGGTGACCTTGTCGGCCTCCGCGTCGTCGGGGCTGCCTGTGTCGTTCCAGTCAGACGCCCCGGCGGTGTGCCGGGTATCCAGCCGCACCGTCATCCCGCTGGCGCCCGGCACCTGCGAACTTACCGCCTCCCAGGGCGGCAGCACCGCCTACGGACCAGCGTCTGGGGTGTACTCGTCTCCCGTCGGCGGCGGGCAGCGCCCGCAGGACATCGCTTTCACCTCGAAGATGCCGCAGGCGCCATGGGTCGGCGTGGTGTTCACCATGACGGCCTCTGCCTCGTCGGGGCTGGCTGTGCAGTTCCAGTCAGACGCGCCCGCGGTGTGCCGGGTATCCAGCCGCACCGTCATCCTCCTGGCGCCTGGCATCTGCGAACTCACCGCCTACCAGGGCGGCAACGCCACCTACGCACCTGCTCATGCGCCTGTTCGTCAGCCTCTGCAATTTCAGGTCTTCGAGGGAAAGGCCGGGCAGAGCATTCTCTTCGACCGTCTGCCTGGCGCCACGGTGGGAGTGCCGTTCACCCTGTGGGCCACTGCCTCATCGGGCCTTTCGGTGGTGTTCGACTCGGATTCGCCGACGGTGTGCACGGTCTCAAGCCGCACCGTCATCCCCCTGGCCACGGGCACCTGCGAGATAGTCGCCCTCCAGGGCGGCAGCGCCGAGTTTGCGTCCGCCTCCTCGCCGCAGCCGGTGCAGGTAGGGCCTGCCCCCCAGAGCATCGATTTCCCGCCGCCGCCCCAGATGACCTACGGCCAGTCGCAGACGCTGACCGCCACCGCATCCTCCGGCCTGCCAGTGACCTTCACCTCAGCTTCCACCGATGTGTGCACGGTCTCCGGCACCACCGGCTCCACCGTCACCGCCACCAAGACCGGCACCTGCACCATCACCGCCACCCAGCCCGGCGACACCAACCACCAGCCAGCCGAGGCGGCAACACGATTGGAGATCGGCCGGGCCTCGCAGACTATCGACTTCCCGCCGCCTAAGTCCGCCACGGTAGATCAGCCGCTCACCCTAACCGCGTCATCGGTCACGGCGACGTCGCCGCCGACACCGACCGGGCTGCCAGTGACCTACACCTCGGGCACCCCGGGCGTGTGCACGGTCTCCGGCAGTACCGTCACCCCCGCCGAGGGCGGAACCTGCACGATTACCGCCAGCCAGGCCGGCAACGACAACTACGCGGCGGCCCAGGCGGTGAAAAAGTCGTTCGCGGTCGCGCGGCTCCGCCAGACGATCGGCTTCCCGCAGCCACCGGACGCCGCCTTCGGCAAGCCGGTCATCATGAGCGCCAAAGCGTCCTCCCGGCTGCCGGTGAGCTTCGGCACGGGCACACCGGACGTGTGCACGGTCTCCGGCGCCACCGTCACCACCTCGAAGGTTGGCACCTGCCGGGTCACCGCCAGCCAGGCCGGCGATGCCCGTTACGCACCCGTGCGCGGCGTGGCGCGTTCCTTCCAGGTCGAGCGGGCCACGCAGACCATCACCTTCACTCCGCCTGATGGCACGGCTATGGGCCAGCCGGTGACGCTGTCCGCGTCAGCATCCTCCGGGCTGCCGGTGACCTACCGTACGGATAGCTCATCGGTGTGCACGGTCTCTGGCTCTACGGTCACCCCAAGCGAACCTGGCTCCTGCACCATCACCGCCTCCCAGGCCGGCAACGACAAGTACGCGGCGGCGCCCGACGTGCCCAAGTCGTTCCCCGTCCGGCCCGGCACCGACAACCACGGCCACAAAGATTCGCAGTCGATCCATTTCGAACAGCCGCCAAGCGCGGCCGCTGGCCAGACAGCCCCTCTGTCCGCCTCTGCCACCTCGGGGCTGGCGGTGTCGTTCAGCTCGGACACGCCGTCGGTGTGCACGGTCTCCGGCGCCACCGTCACAACCGCCACAGTTGGTACCTGCGCCGTCACCGCCTCCCAGGCCGGGGACGACCGCTTCGCGGCGGCCACCAGCGCGCAGCGGGCCTTCGCCGTCCACGCTCACAAGCCCCACGGAAACAAGCCGCCCGGCCAGAAGACATCGCAAGCGATCTTCTTCGGGCCGCCATCTTCCGCGGCCGTCGGCCAGGTGGTCCCCCTATCCGCCAGCACCACCTCAGGGCTGCCGGTGTCCTTCATCTCCGACACCCCATCGGTGTGCACGGTCTCCGGCGCCACCGTTGCCACCGCCTCGGCCGGGACCTGCGCCGTCACCGCCTCCCAGGCCGGCGACAGCCGCTACCTGGCCGCGCACGAAATAGCGCAGTCGTTCCCGGTCCACGCTGGTCACCTGCCGCAGGCGATCACCTTCGCGCCGCCGCCCGAGGCCACGGTCGGCGACCCGGTCGTCCTCTCCGCGTCCGCGTCGTCGGGACTGGCGGTGGCGTTCCGCTCGGACACGCCGCGGACCTGCACGATGTCGGGCGCCGCCGTCACCCCCGCCGCCGCGGGCACCTGCATCGTCACCGCCAGCCAGGCCGGCAGCGATCGCTACGCGGCCGCCCGCGAGGTGAAGCAGTCGTTCCAGGTCGCGGCGGCCACGTCGATACTGCCCCGCATGCTGACCTTCCTGCTGGGCGCCGTGGTCCTCGCGGCCGCGGGCGTGACCGCGCTCGTGCGCCGGGTGCGGCGCCCGCGCCGTCCGCCACCGCCTCAGCCAGGCCTGCGGGTGGCGCCCGATCCCGGTCCGCCCGCTCTGGTTAGCGTCCAGAACACCGAAGCAGGAGTGCCGCACACCGTGCGCCTCGAGCCCAGCCCCGGAGCCAGCGTCATCACGATCAGGGAGGCCAAGCCATGACCTCAGCCACGCCAGACCGGCCGCAGACCGTCCTGGACCTGCTGATCACCCCGGGCGAGGACAGCCCCGGCGTCCTGGCGCAGCAGCTCATGTCGCCAGACGTCTACCGGGATCTGGGCCGGGCCCTCGGGAACGTCCCTGCCTCGCTCCGCGAGACCGCCATCCGCGAGACGGCCAACGTAGCGGCCGGGCAGCTGAACATTGACCTCATCGGTCTCCTGGCCGCCGGGTGGCGCAAGCACCACGACATGATCGCCGCGGCCCGGCGCACCGTGGCCGCGCCGGGCAGCGTCGAGCTCGTTGACCTGGTCGCGCACAAGATCACCGC
This sequence comes from uncultured Actinomycetota bacterium, assembly GCA_963844655.1. Classification (GTDB taxonomy): domain Bacteria; phylum Actinomycetota; class Actinomycetes; order Streptosporangiales; family Streptosporangiaceae; genus JASHPR01. The sequence goes on from CAWJPA010000005.1 coordinate 132,340, forward strand.
GACCCAGCGCCCCGCCGTCGCCGTGCTGGTGGACGGTAACCGGCTGGCCACCGTACAGCTCGGCGTTTCCGTCGTGTTCGACGTCAGCGCCGTGCTGGCGGGGATCAGGGCGGGACGGCTGGCGGCCCTGCACTCCGGGCGCTGCCTCGTCACCGTCAGGCTGACCGTCCAGGAGACCGAGGTCATGACCAGGCAGGCGCGCCTCGACCTGCCCGGCGTCATCCCGCTCGGCCAGGGCATCACGCTGCTGCCCGGCCACAGCTACCCGGCCGACCCTGACAGCGAAGCATCGGTCGCCTGACCCGCGGCCTGGGGTACCGTGCGCCCATGACGTGCCTGGAGTGCGGCTTCCGGTCCGAGCTGGTGGAACTGGACGAGATCAGCGGCCGGCTGCGCTCCCTCGGCCCGAGCTTCGCCGGCGTGCTGCGCGGGGTCGACCCGGAGCTGGCGTCGCGGCGCCCCGCGCCGTCGGTGTGGTCGGCGCTCGAGTACGCATGCCACGTGCGCGATGTGTTACTGGTGCAGCGGGACCGCGCCGTGCTCGCGCAGGTGGAAGACACGCCCAGCTTCGCCAGGATGCACCGTGATGAGCGGGTCGCGTTGTGCCACTACGACGCCCAGCCAGCCGGCGAGGTGCTCGCCCAGCTGGCCATGGCCGCCGGCCTGTGCGCCATCGTGTTCGGCGGCCTGAACCAGGCCGCCTGGACCCGCCGCCTGATCTACAACTGGCCCGAGGCGACCGAGCACGACCTGGCCTGGCTCGGCCGCCACACCCTGCATGAGGGCCACCATCACCTGATGGATGTCCGCCGGGTGCTGGCGGCCCCGTGACTGACCCGGGTTACCCGGCCTGGCTGCCGAGCATGAACGACGCCCGGCCCTGGTCGTCGAGCTGCGCGTCGAGCTCCCGGTCTTCGACGATGCTGGCCGCGTCCTGCTGGATGAAGACGCGCGCTCCCGCGTCCTCGATCACCGCATCGTCCGGCTGCGGGCCCTCCAGGGACAGTGTCAGCGTGCCGGGGTCGCTCTCCTGCAGGGACATGCGCAGGCCTGTTTCCTCGGGGATACCCGGCTGTGAAGTGAGACTGCGGATCGTTGCCGCGGCCCTGTCGGTTAGCGTAAGCACACTCAGCACCTCACTTGGGATGGATTTGCCTGGAAGGTAATTCACCCTGCCCAGGCTTTCCCCGGCTCAAACGGCCTCTCCCGGCCGGGCCGGACGCGGACCCCAGATCAGCGATAGATCTCCGAGTGCGGGACAGTAAGGCGCGGTTTATTGCGTAATGGCAGAATTTAGAGCCGTTACGCACAGCGCCTAGGTCCTGGCCTCTTCGACCGTGAGCTCGGCCGCCGGGTCGGCCTCCAGGCGCTCGTCCGGGATGGGGACGCCGCTGCGCACCGAGCGCCCGTAGCTGCCGTCGTCGAGCCGCTTCAGCGCCCGGTCGAGCTTGGCCAGCCGGTCCCGCAGGCTCTCCGCGATGGCGTCGTCCATGCCCTGCGCGGTCAGCGGCTGGGCCGCGTCGGAGACATCTTCCTGGCCCTGCTCGTCCTCGGTCTCCCGGTCCTCCTGGCCGGCCTTCTCGGTGTCCGCGATCAGGCTCAGCACCTCGGCGCGCTCGGTCTTCAGCAGATCCCGCGCCCGGTTCTCGTCCATCTATGTGTTCCTCCGCAGGTGTCAGTGACAAGGCACCAGCATTCCAGGCCCGGCACCGGCGGTTCGCAGCTACCCGACCCGCGCCTCCGCGCGCAGCACCGCGGCCAGGTCCCCGGGGGCGGGATCGGCCCCGGCCACGCCCCGGGCCGTGAACCACTTGGCCACGTTGGCCGCGTCGCGGTCGAGGAACTCGGCGCCCCTCGGGTTCGCGATCACGTCGATGACCTGGGGCACGTCGATCAGCACCAAGCGGCCGTCGTGCACCAGCAGGTTGTACGCGGACAGGTCGCCGTGGGCCAGGCCCAGCCCGGCCAGGATGAGGAGAGCCTGCACGAGCTGGTCCCACAGCCCGGTGAGCTCGCCGCCGCGCGGGCGGGTCTCGGCCAGCCGGGGCGCGGCCGTGCCGTCGGGATCGCCGATGAACTCCAGCAGCAGCTCGGTCCCGAGCACCTGCACGGGGTACGGCACGGGAACGCCCATCACGTGCATCTGGCTCAGCGCGGCGAACTCGGCGATGGCCCACTGCTGGGCGATCATCTCCCGGCCGGCCGAGGTGCGGCTGGCCATGGCCCGGCTGGCCCGGGACTCCTGGACGCGCCGGCCTTCCAGGTAGGCGCTGTCGCGGTGGAACATCTTGTGCTCGGCGGACCGGTACCGCTTGGCCGCGAGCAGGCAGGACCGGCCGGTGCCCGGCACGCCCCGGCGCAGCAGGAACACGTCGGCTTCCTTGCCGGTCTTCAGGATCCCGAGCTCGGTGTCGACCGCGGCCAGCTCGGTCACCAGCCAGTCCGGCCAGGGCTGCGGCCCGTGCTCACTGGCGGTGGACTGGTCCCAGGTGGACCAGCGGGCGCCCTCGGGCAGGCCGTCGACGCCGTCGAACGCGTCGGCTGAGGGCAGCGAGCGGCGGTGCCGGTCTCGCTTGGCAAAGGTGGGTTCGTCATTGTCGAAGGCTGAGTCGCCGTCGGCGTCGCGGTTAGGGCGCCGCTTCCTCCTGGGCGAATCCAGGCGGCGGCTGTAGGCAAAGTCGGGCACTGCTGGTGCTCCTCTGGCGAGCGGTGGTCAGGAAGGGCGGCAGAAACCGCGCCACGGTCATAGACATCCGCGTCCTCCTTCCGCTCGGCCGGCAGCACCGGCATCGCTGTGCGTCCCGAGGGTGACACGGGCGGCCGACCCCGGGCAACCGGTTTTCCGCCGTCCCGGCACCACGCGCCGCCGCCACCCCACAGGGCACGCCGGTGCCACCCCGCACCAGGCGCCGGCCCGTGGGGCATGATTCCGGGTATGCGCGAAGAGGTGATCTTGCAGACCGCGTACGCGGCCGACCGCTGGTCCGACTTCGGCGTCGGGGTGGCCGGGGCGTCGGCCGCCCTGGCCGGGCTGGTGTTCGTGGCCGTGTCGATCAACCTGAGCGAGATCCTCAAGTACCGGAACCTGCCGGGCCGCGCGGGACTCACCCTGATCTTGTTCGTCACGCCGCTGCTCGTGGGCATTCTGCTGCTGGTCCCCGGCCAGGTTCGCGCCGCCCTGGCCGGGGAACTGCTCGCCGCCGGGGTCATCATCGGAGGCTTCGAGCTGATCATCAATCAGCGGTCCGGGCGTTCGGATCAGGAGACCAGGCTGACGTGGATCCTGGCCCGGGTCTTCCCGCCCGTCGCGAGCTGCGGCTGCCTGGTGCTGGCCGGGGCCACCCTGCTCGCGCAGGCCGGGGGCGGGCTGTACTGGCTGGTGCCCAGCGTGATCGTGTCGATCATGGGCGGGCTGATCAACGCCTGGGTGCTGCTGGTGGAGATCCTGCGCTGAGCCGCTTCGGGGTCCCCGCCGGCATCGCGTTAACTGAAGGGGGCGAAGGAAGGACGAGGCAGTGCAGTTCACGGCCGAGCACGAGGCCCTGCGCGCGAGCGTGCGCGACCTCGTGGAGCGCGACATCAACCCGCACGTCGATGGCTGGGAGCGGGACGGGCACTTTCCCGCGCACGAGCTGTTCCCGGCCCTGGCCAAGATCGGCCTGTTCGGGCTGGAGTACGACCCGGCCTACGGCGGGGAGGGTGCGGATCACTCGTTCACCGTGGTCGCGGGCGAGGAACTCGGGCGGATCGACTGCGGCGGCGTGCCGATGGGCATCGCCGTGCAGATGGCCATGGCCACGCCCTCGCTGCACCAGTACGGCAGCCACGACCTCAAGGAGCGCTTCCTGGCCCCGGCCATCCGCGGCGAGATGGTCTGCTCGATCGCGGTGACCGAGCCGGACGCTGGGTCCGACGTCGCGGGCCTGCGCACCCGCGCGGTGCGGGACGGGGACAACTGGGTGATCAACGGCAGCAAGCTGTATATCACCAACGGCGCCCAGGCGGACTGGATCTGCCTGCTGGCCCGGACCTCGGACGAGGGCGGCTACCAGGGGATGTCGCAGATCGTGGTCGAGACCAGCCGGCCGGGCTTCCGGGTCTCCCGGACCCTGGACAAGCTCGGGAACCGCTCCTCCGACACCGCCGAGCTCTCGTTCGCCGATGTGCGCGTCCCGGTCAGCCACACGATCGGTATCATCGGCCGCGGCTTCCAGCAGCAGATGGAGCAGTTCCAGGCGGAACGCATGATCGCCGCGTACCTCCAGGTCGGCGCCATGCAGAAGGCCCTGGACCGGACCAGGGACTACCTGGCGCAGCGGCGGGTCTTCGGGCGGCCGCTGCTGGCCAACGACCACGTCGCGTACCGGCTCGCCGAGCTGTCGGCCCAGCTGGACATGGTGCGCCACTACAACTACGCGTGCGCCGAGGCCTACCTGCGCGGGGAGGACACCCGGCGGTTCTCCGCGGTCGCCAAGCTCGCCGTGGGACGGCTGTCCCGCGAGATCGCCGACACCTGCCTGCAGTTCCACGGCGGCATCGGCTACATGGAGGAGACCTGGACCGCGCGGTTCTACCGGGACACCAAGCTGGTGGGGATCGGCGGCGGCGCGGACGAGGTCATGCTGAGCCTGCTGGCCCGCCTCGACGGCTTCACCGCGTGATCGCGGCGATCGCCGAGCGAACGTCTGGAGATCTCGTGCGACGACCGGGACTACCTGGGCGTCGCGGCCCGTCAGGGGCCAGACCGTCAAGATCATCACCGAGACCTGCTCGAACGGTACCGATTCCTTTCGCCGGGCGGCCAGGTCTACCTGATTGACGGCCCTTGCAGGCGAGAGAATCAGGAGCGAGCACGTGACCGAACTGGATAGAGCCCTGAGCAGCACCCTGGCAGTCCTTCACAAAGTGCAGCCCGGCGACCTGGATGCACCCACGCCATGCGCATCCTGGGACGTTCGCGCGCTGATCAACCACTTCACCGACACGGCCCGCTGGTGGGCCGGTGTCGTCAGCGGCACCAGCGAGCCCACCGACGCGGACTACGCGGCCGGTGATTTCGTCGCCGCCTACGAGGAGAGCGCCCGGATGGCAGCGGCGGCGTTCGAGGCCGATGGCGTGCTCGGCCGGATAATCCGGCTGCCGTTCGGCGAGTTCCCGGGCGCTGCCGTGCGGAGCATGGCGGCCCTCGATCAGTTCGCTCACGGCTGGGACCTGGCCCGCGCTATCCGCTACCCGGGCGACCTGGACCCCGAGCTGGCGACCGAGCTGCTCGCCTCGGCACGGCTGGCGATCACCGACGGTTTCCGCGGGCCGGACGGGCAGGCCCCGTTCGGGCCCGCCGCGCCCGCGCCTGCCGGGGCCGGGCCCGCGGACCAGCTCGCCGCCTACCTCGGCCGGCCGGTGTGACTGATGCCGGATAGCGCGGCGTTCGGCCGGGACACGGAGCTGTTCCGGCGCGAGCTGTTCGCGCACTGCTATCGGATGCTCGGCTCGGTCGCGGACACCGAGGACCTGGTCCAGGAGACCTACCTGCGCGCCTGGCGCTCGTACGACAGCTTCGAGGGCCGGTCCTCGGTGCGCACGTGGCTGTACCAGATCGCTACCAATGCGTGCCTCACGGCGCTGTCCCGTCGCGATCGCCGGGTGCTGCCGTCGGGACTATACGACGCGGAGCCGGATCCGGCGGTATGGCCCGAGGACGCCGGACCGGACGTCGCGTGGCTCGACCCGGTCCCGGACACGCTGGCGATCCCGGAGGCTGCCGACCCGGCGGTCATCGTCACCGCCCGGGAGAGCCTGCGGCTGGCCCTCATCGCGAGCCTGCAGTATCTGCCGCCCCGGCAGCGCGCCGTGCTCGTCCTGCGCGACGTGCTCGAGTTTCCCGCCAGGCAGGTCGCGGTCATGCTCGACACGACGACGGCGTCAGTAAAGAGCGCGCTGCAGCGGGCCCGGGCCCGGCTGGAGGAAGTTGCCCCCGCAGCTGATCAGATCACCGAGCCGGACGTACCGCAGGCGCGAGCGCTGCTGGATGAGTACATCGCCGCGTTCGAGAACGCCGACGCCGCTGCCCTCGAGCGGCTGTTGGTCGATGACGTCATCCTGGAGGCGACGCCGCTGCGGTCCTGGTTCTCGGGCCGCCGCGCCTGCATCCCGTTCCTGCGCGACCGCGTCCTCGGCGCCGCCGGCGACTGGCGGATGCTGGCCACCGGCGCCAACGGCCAGCCCGCCGCGGCGGTGTACGCGCGGGACGCTGACGGGGAGCTGCAGCCCTACGGCGTCTGCGTGCTGACCGTGACCGACCGCGGGATCAGCCAGGTTACCTCGTTCGGAAATCCCGGCCTGCTCGCGGTGTTCGGATTTCCCCCCGAGCCGGATATGACCGGACCATGGACACCCACCTCGGGGTCATAGCTGGGCGGTCCACTCGATCATGGAAGTCGGGGCAGCGACCATCTCCTCAGGGCGCTCCGTGTTCGGTGGGCATCATCCGGGCCGCGGCCAGGGCCGCGATCGCCGAGCCCCGCGCCCCGGCCATGTCCCGGTCAGGGACCAGCGCGACCGACGCCGCCCGCCGCTGCTCCTCGCGCAGCAGCGTGTGCTCGCGCACCTGCTCCAGGAACCAGTCGCGGAAGTGCATCGCCGCCTCCACCACCCCGCCGCCGACGAAGTACACGTCGGGGTCGGTGAAGTTGGCCGCGATCGTGAACAGCCGGCCGAGCGCCATCGCCTGCTGCCGGAAGATCTCCAGGGCCAGCGGGTCACCCTTCTCGCCGTAACCGCGCACCAGCTTCGCGGCCGTGCGGGCCGGGCTGACCTGGCCGAGCTCGTGGTCGGGGAACCTGGTCAGCCAGTGCGGCAGCAGGTTCTTCTCGATCCCGGTGAGCGACGCCACGCTCTCCGCGTCGCCGTACAGGCCGCAGTTGCAGGCGGGCACCGGCTGGCCGGGGCCGAGCAGCCCCTCCATCGGGATCCACACGTGCCCGAACTCCCCCGCCATCCCGGCGGCCCCGTGCACCACCCGGCCCGCCTCGACCACGCCGCCGCCGAGGCCGGTGCCCACGATCGCGGCGACCGAGGACCGGCGCGGCGCCTCCTCGGGCCCGAAGTACACGTGATGGGCGTACAGTGCGGCCGCGTTCGCGTCGTTGTTGTACAGGACGGGAATCCCGACCCGGGACTCCAGCGCCCCGCGGACATCAAAGCCGCACCAGGCCGGGTCGCCGAAGTTGGTGGCGCCCTGCAGCGCGATGACGCCGTCCGCGCTGACCGGGCCCGGCGTGTCCAGCCCGACCGCGCGCACCTGGGCCCGCGGGATCCCGGTGAGCTCGAGCACCTCCTCCAGGGACCGGGCGAGCGCCTCGATCGCCTTCTCCGGGCCCTCCCGCACGTAACTCGGGGACTCGGCCATCCGGTCAACCAGGAACCGGCCCTCGGCGTCGAGGACCGTCGCGTTGTTCATCGTTCCGCCGTTGTCGAGACCGACCACGACCCAGCGTACGGAAGCTGCCATGCCACGCCTCCTCGAGCGACGGCGCGCGGCCGCCCGACGGTTATGGCGCCGCAGGGTCCATTATCGGCCCGCGGCGGCGGGCTGGTCACCGTGCTGGGCGCCCGCGGCGTGGCGCGCGAGACCGTCCACGCAGCGCTGCACGAACCCGCGCAGGAACCGCCCGGTCAGCCACGCCCCACCCACCGCCCCTGCCCCCTTCACGGCCACGAAGTCCTCCCGCCAGGTGATCGCCGTGCCGCCGTCGCGCGCGGTCAGCTCGATGTCGGCCCGGTGGGACCGGATCGGCATGCCGGACAGGGCGCTGTAGCTGAACGACCGTCCGGGCTCGAACCCGACGATCTCCTCGCGGCTGGACACGGTGGCGGTGCGGAACACCCGGATGGCGCCCAGGCTCTCGCCGCCGTCGGGGCCCTCCCGCTCCAGCCGGAACGACCCGATCGGTGACCACTGCGGCCAGGTGGCGCCGTCGCGGAGCAGGTCGTAGACCGCCCCTGGCGGCGCGGACGACCACGCCGACACCGAGAACGTGACCCTCTTGCCCATGACACTGCCTCCTGCGCCTTCGATGTACCAACTGGTTCACTGTACCAAATGGTACAGTGACCACCCATGACGGTGCCAGCTATTAACGGGCCGGCGGACAGCGGGCCGGCGGACAGCGGGCCGGCGGACAGCGGGCCGGCGGACAGCGGGCCGGCGGACAGCGGGCCGGCGGACAGCCAGCCGCGCGCCCGGCTGCTGGCCGCGGTCATCGAATATCTGCAGGCCCGCGGGATCGGCGAGCTCAGCCTGCGGGAGCTGGCCGCAGCGATCGGCACCAGCCACCGCATGCTCATCTACCACTTCGGGTCCAAGGAGGGGCTGCTGGTCGCCGTGGTGCAGGAGGTCGAGGAGCAGCAGCGCCGCTTCCTGGCCAGCCTGGCCGTCGACCCGTCGGTCGGGCGCCGCGAGGCCATCACCGTGATGTGGCGCCACTTCGCCGACACCCGGCTGTGGCCCGCCGAACGGCTGTTCTTCGAGATCTACAGCCAGGCCCTGCAGGGCCGTCCCGGCACCGCCGGATTCCTCGACGGCATCGTCGGCGACTGGCTCGACATGCTCACGCAGTACTCGGTGCAGCTCGGCAGTTCCCCCGAGAACGCCAGGGCCGAGGCCCGCCTGGGGATCGCGGTGATGCGCGGGCTGCTGCTCGACCTGCTCGCGACCGGCGACCGCGCGGGGCTCGACGAGGCGGTCGAGCGCTTCATCCTGCTCGCCGAAGCCGCCTCCCGCCCCGGTCCGGGGTGACCCGCCGCGGCCTGCCGATATGGCCGATGCTCAGATACATGATTCCGCCCAGCGGGCACTGGATCAGGCAGATGAGCACCCAGGCCCACTTGGGCAGATAGCGAACGTGCGCGGCCCCGGCGATGTCGATCAGGCAGTAAGCGTCAAAGCCGATGGCCAGGGGCAGGACAGCCATGAGCAGCCAGTGGCTCGGGTCAGGAAACATGCGCCCCAGCGCGATGATGCCGACCACAATGACGAGCCAGACAGCGAGGCCGAGGATCGTGCGGACCGCCACCCCGTGAGGCCGCGTCGGCATGGCGCCCGTCCGCCACTGCGACTTTCTGGTCCGCCGGGAACCGGCTCGCGCCGACCGGCTCAGCTTCCTGGCTGTCCTGGAGATGCCCAGACAGAAGGTGAGCGCCCGCAGCGTGCGCAGGAACGACGGGCGGATGCTCTGATCTTCCAGGATGGCGGGCAGTTCGGCGGTCCACTCCCGGCACTGCTCGGCGCGCACGTCGGCCGGGAGCCGGCGGCAGGCGGTGCGGATCAGCCACTCGGCGATCCGCTGGGCTCGCGGGGCCTGGCTCATCGCGTGCTCCCTGGCGCGGGCCGCGTCGCACCACGCCCGACGCGACGGGCCGGGGCGCGGGAGGCCTGGGCCAGCTCGAGGCGGGCGACGCGGAGCCCTTCACCGGTCAGCCGGTAGTACTTGCGTGGCGGCCGCCCGCCAGCGTCCTCCCGCTGCGCCTCCCACTCGGAGTCCACCAATCCCTCTTGCTGCAGGCGCGCCAGCATCGGATACAGGGTGCCGCTCGGCAGCTTGGCCGCTTTCATCAGGTCGTAGCCGTAGTACGGTGCGGCCGGGTCGGTAGTCATCACCCGGAGCACCCGTTCCAAAGGTCCGGTTAGCTTCACGGTACGTGAGTCTACACATGTAGCCTACATATGTCGAATGTTGTAGCCTACATATGTCGATGGGCGGCCGCGGGGCCGCCTCGGAACGCGGGCGTTGCCGGGAGGGTCGATGAGCCTGCCGCCGGGATCTGCCGTGGCCATACCGGTTCTGGCCTTTGCGGTTGCGTTTATGGCGTGGTGCCTGGCCGACGTGGCCCGGGCTGGCCAGGTGCGCTACCTGCCCAAATGGGCGTGGGCGGTGATCATCTGTGTCTCGGTGCCCTGGGGCGGCCTGGTTTACCTGATCTTCGGGAAGTCCCGGCCCGCGGCGAGCGTGCCCTTAAGGGCCGCCGTAGCCGAGGATTCCGGGATCGCCGCGAGCGGGCCGCTGCTGGCCCGGCGTGTTCCGGTAAGCCCGGTGGTGATCGAGGTGGACCGGCTGACCAAGCGCTTCGGGCCCGTCACGGCGGTGGACGCGCTGAGCTTCACGGTGCGGCCGGGGCATGTGACCGGGTTCCTGGGGCCCAACGGCGCCGGGAAGACGACCACGATGCGGGTGGTCCTGGGCCTGGACGCCCCGACGTCGGGCCGGGCGCTGGTTGGGGACCGCCGCTACCAGCAGATCGTCCGCCCGCTGCACGTGGTCGGCTCGCTGCTGGACGCGACTGCGGTGCACGGGGGGCGAACCGCCTGGTTTCACTTGCTGTCCGTCGCGCAAAGCAACGGGATCGGCCGGCGCTGGGCGATGCAGGTGCTGGAGGCGTCCGGGCTGGGGCCGGTGGCGGGCCGGCGCATCAGGGAGTTCTCGCTGGGGATGAAGCAGCGGCTCGGCATCGCCGTGGCCCTGCTCGCCGACCCCCCGGTGCTGATCTTCGATGAGCCGGTCAACGGGCTGGACGCCGCCGGCGTCCGCTGGATCCGGCAGCTATTCACGTCGATGGCCGCCGAGGGCCGCACCGTCCTGGTCTCCAGCCATCTGATGAGCGAGATCGCGCTGACCGCCGATCACCTGATCATCATCGGCCGCGGCAGGCTGCTCGCCGACACCCCCACCGACCGGTTCTTGTCCGGCGCGCGCCAGGACGTGCTGGTGCGCTCGCCCCGGGCCGGTGAGCTCGCGGGGCTGCTCACCGCCCGTGGGGCGGCCGTCCGGCCGGAAGACGCGGGCGGGCTCGCCGTGACCGGCCTGGATGCGCCCGCGATCGGCGACCTGGCGGCCTGGAACGGGATCGCCGTGCACGAACTCGTGCCGCGGCATGCTTCTCTCGAGCAGGCCTACCTGGACCTCACCGGTGAGAGCACCGACTACGGCGCCGGAACTTCGGCACCGGAAGGGATGGCCGCCTCATGACCGCACCGCAGATCGCCACGGCCGCCCGGGCCGGGCCATCGCGGCTGGCCCGCGCCTGCGACGTGCTCGCCTTCGAGTGGACCAAGCTCCGTTCGGTCCGGTCGAACTACTGGACGCTGCTGATCGCGGCCGCGGTGACGCTCGGCGTCACTGCCATCGTCGCGCAGAGCATCGCATCCGCCTCCGCCCGGGCGCCCGGCGGCCCGATAGACCCGCTCGCCAGCAGCTTCCTCGGCTATGGCGAGTACACGGTGCTGCCGGTCACCGTCCTGAGCGTGCTGGCCTTCACCTCCGAGTACGCCAGCGGCCTGATCCGCATCACATTCACGGCGGTGCCCCGGCGCCGGGCGGTGCTCGCCGCCAAGGCGGCGGTCGCCGGGGCCGCCGCTCTCCTCGCCGGTGAACTGCTCGCCTTCGCCTGCTTCTTCCTCGCCCAGGCGATCCTGTCCCGCCACCACCGCGGCTTGGCCCTGTCCCACCCGGGTGCGCTGCGGGCTGTGCTGGCCGCGGGGCTGGCCCTGTCCGCCTGCGCCATCGTGGGCGTCGGGGTGGGCGCGGTTATCCGGCACACCGCGGGCGCCATTGCCGCGGCCATCGCAGTGATCTACCTCCTGGCGGTGCTGTGCCTGGTCCTGCCGCCCCCGTGGGACGTCAGGCTCGGCCGGTTCACCCTGCCCTTCGCCGCCTATCAGCTGGTCACCTTGCATCCTCGGCCAGGGCTGCTTCCCCCGGGCCTGTCCGCGGGAGTCCTCATCGGCTGGGCAGCTGCCGCCCTGCTGGCCGCCGCCCTCCTGATCACCCGCCGCGACACATGACGGCTTACCGAGGACGTGCGGCTCACATCCGGGCCGAGCGGGCCGCGCCGCGGCCCGCTCGCAGCGCGGCCACCAGGGCGAAGGCCAGAGCGAACCCGATCAGCACGGCGGACGCCCTGACCGTGCCGGCGCCATCGCCATCGAGGGCCGCGTGCAGCGCGGACACCGCCCAGTAGCCGGGCGAGGCGGGGGCGACGTGCCGCATCCAGTGCGGCATCGCGGACAGCGGCACCAGCGCCCCGCCCAGGCTGGACAGGAGCATGCCGCCGATGTCGTAGCCGAGCGACATCTCGCTCATGCTCCTGGCCACCACGCCGAGCGCCGAGCCCATGCCGAGCAGCGCCACGGTCCAGGCCAGCAGGGCCAGCACGAGCAGGGGCGGGCTGCTCACGGCCAGGCCGAGCACGGCCACGCCGAAGCCGATGATGATCGCCTGCTGGACGAGCAGCGCCGCCATCACCGGGACGGCCTTGCCCGCCAGCACCTCGGCCGGGCGGGCCGCGGTGGCCCGCACCCGCTCCCAGGTGCGCCAGATCCGCTCGGTGAGGATCGAGCTGCCCGCGATGGAGAGCGCGAGCAGCGAGAACGTGACCAGGGTGGCGATGACCGCCTGCGCGGTGCCCGCGGCCGGTCCCTGGGCCGTCTGGTAGAGCGGGTGCAGCAGGGCGAGGAACACCAGCGGCAGCACGATGCGGCCGGCCAGGGGCGCGGGCTCGCGCAGGAACAGGATCGTGTTGTGGCGGATGATCGCGCCCGTGCGGTAGAGGGCGGCCGCGGGAGGCGAGAGGGCCAAGCTGGGTGCGGCGTCAGGCGGCATAGGGGGCCTCCGAGGCGAGGGCACGGTAGAGGTCGTCGAGGTCGGGGCGGCGCACGTCGACGGAGTCCGGTGAGAGCCCGGCGGCCAGCAGCGCGGCCAGGTCCGCGGGCGGATCGGTGCTCCGGATCCGCAGCTCGCCGTCCACGGTCCTGGCCCGGTGGGCCATCCCGGTCGGCAGGCTGAGCAGGCCGGGCCCGCCGGCGAGGTCTGGTCGCGGCCCGCCGGGCACACCGGTTCCGACCGCCGCGCCGCTCAGAGACAGCCGCGGCCCGCCGGGCACACCGGTTCCGCCCGGCGCAGCGCTCAGCCGCAGCCGCAGTTCGCCGGGCAGCCCCTTGATCAGGGTGTCCTGGTCGCCGCGGGCGATGACCCGGCCGGCGCGGGCCACGGCCAGCGTGGCGCCCAGGTCGGCGAGCTCGGGCAGGTAGTGGGTGGTGTACAGGACGGCCGCGCCGCGGGCCGCGCGGCCGCGGACCGCCTGGAGCAGGGCGGCGCGGGTCTCCGGGTCGGCACCCGCGGTCGGCTCGTCCAGCAGGAGCAGCGGCGCGCCGCCGACCAGCGCGGTGGCCGCCTGGGTGCGCCGCCGCTGGCCGCCGGAGAGCAGGCCGATGCGCTGGCCGAGCACGCCGGTCAGCTGGAGTTCCTCGGCCACCTGGTCGACCGCGCGGCGCAACGCGCGGCCGCGCAGGCCCGCGAGCGCGGCGAACAGCCGCAGGTTGTCCCGGACGGTGGCGCTGACGTACAGGGCCAGTTCCTGGGGCGCGACACCGAGCAGGCGCCGGGCCGCGTGCGGGTCGCGCCGGACATCGACACCGCCGACGGTCACCCGCCCGGCGTCCGGGCGGACCAGGCCGGTGACGACCTCCACGAACGTGGTCTTGCCCGCCCCGTTGTGCCCGATCAGGCCGGTGATCTCGCCCGCCAGGACGGTGAGGTCGAACCCGTCCAGCGCGTGGCGGCCGCCGTACCGCTTGATCAGTCCCTCAGCGGCCAGCATCGTGCCTCCCTTTGCGATCTACACTGTATAGATCTACACTGTACAGCCATGGCCGACCGGAGGCAAGAGATATTGGACGCGGCGCTGGCCCTGGCCGACGCGAAGGGGCTTGGCGCGGTGTCGATGCGGGCCGTGGCCGAGCGCACCGGGGTGACGCCGATGGCGCTGTACCCGCACGTGGGCAGCAAGGCGGCGCTGCTCGATGGCATGCTCGGCCGGCTGCTCGACGGCATGCTGCCGCCGGATGCGCCCGCAGGAGACTCACCGGACTGGCGGCAGCGGCTGCGCACCATCGCGTATTACGCCCGCGGGCTGGCGCTCCGGCACCCGTGGGCTGCGGCGCTCATCTTCTCCCGGCCGTCCGTGGCCCCGGACGCGGTCCGGGTCGTCGACCAGATCTACGCCGCGCTGATCGACGCCGGGGTGCCTGACGCCGAGGTGCCGCGCGTGGAGCGGCTGGTCAGCACGTTCGTCATCGGTTATGCCGCGTCGGAGACCGGGGGCCGGTTCTCGACCGGCACGCTCAATCCCCGGGGCCGCCGCGGCCAGCTGGCCGCCGACGAGCTGCCCGCCCACTACGCGCTCGCCCGCTGGCTGGACATCCCCGTGGACTGGGACGCCGAGTTCGACGCGGACCTGGATGACCTGGCCCGGCTGATCGAGACGATCGCGTCAGGTTCCGCCGCAGGCCGGCGGAGGTCCGGTAACGCCGCCGGCTGACCGGCCCCGGACGGCTCCCCCGCCTCGGACGCGGGGCGGGCCTGGGCCATGTGCCGCGGGATAATCATGATCACCGCGATCGTGGCCAGTGCGGCGATGGACAGGCCGGCGTACACGTCGTGGGTGGCCGCGGAGATCGCGGCGCGCAGGTAGCCGGCCGCCGGCCCGAGGCTGGCGGTGTGGCCGATGGTCGCGCTGACGCCGCTGACGTTGTGCGGCAGACGGGCCCTGATGTGCGCGGGAGCACGCCGCAGACTTGCGTTAAGGCTGGAATTGAAGATCGCGCCGAAGAGCGCGGCGCCCAGGCTCTGGCCGAGGTACCGGCAGAACATCATCGAACCGGTGACCACGCCGCGCTGGTTCCACCCCACGGTGGACTGGGGGCCGACCACGGTGCACACCGACAGCAGCCCGAGCCCCATGCCGAGCACGAACGTGAGCACGACAAGCACCCAGACCGACACGACGACCGGCAGGGGCAGGAACGCGGCCACCGCGACGAGGCAGATCCCGGCGCCGATCAGCGCGGTGTTGCGGAACCCGAGGCCCAGGAACAGGCGCGCGGACTGCGAGGTGGCCAGCGGCCAGCCGAAACTCATCGTGGCGAGCACCGCGCCCGCGGCGACCGCGCCGAGCCCGAGCACCAGCTGGCCGTAGGTTGGCAGGAACGTGGTCGGGCCGATGACCAGCAGCCCCATGCCGAGGGCACACAGCCCCGACCCGGACAGCGCCCGGCGCCGCCACAGCCAGGGCGGCAGGATGGGCTCGGCCGCGCGGCGCTCCACGATCACCGCCGCGACCGCGGCCACGCCGGCCACAGCGAAGATCGCGATGCTGGCAGGCGACAGCCAGGGCCAGGCCACGCCGCCCTGCAGCAGGCCGAACATCAGGGCACCGGCCGCCACCAGCACGGTCACCGCTCCCGCGGCGTCGATCCGGTGCCGGGTCCGGCTGACCCGCTCGTGCAGGAAGCGGGCGATCAGGGCGATCGCCGCCGCGCCCAGCGGAAGGTTGATCACGAAGATCCACCGCCAGGACGCGTACTGGGCCAGTGATCCGCCCAGGGTCGGGCCGAAGACCGCCGAGATGCCCCACACGCTGGACAGCCAGCCCTGGACGCGGCCGCGCTCCTCGAGCCGGTACAGGTCGCCGGCCAGCGTGTTGACCGTGGCCATGGTCGCGCCCGCGCCGAGCCCCTGCAGGCCGCGGAAGGCGATCAGGCTGACCATGCTCCACGCTGACGCGCACAGCGCGGACCCGGTGAGGAAGACGATGGTCCCGAAGATCAGGATCGGCTTGCGGCCCCACTGGTCGGCGAGCTTGCCGTAGATCGGGATGCTCACGGTCTGGGTCAGCAGGTAGGCGGAGAAGACCCAGCTGAATAGGGAGAAGCCGCCAAGGTCGCCAACCACCTGCGGGACCGCGGTGGCCACGATCGTGTTGTCCACGGCGGACAGCGCCATGGTAACCATGAGCGCGATCAGGATCGGGCGGCGGTGCGTGCCGTGGCTGCTGCCTGGCTGGAGTCCGGGGATCTGGGATTCGGGGGTCTGGGGACTGACGGTCATCTGCTGCGAGCCTACCGAACGTCCGGCCGCAGGTCCGGGGCGCGATCAGGGGATACCAGGAGGCGGACCGGGCAGGCTGTTCTCGCTGATTCCCTGCTCCTCCGCGAGCTGGCGCAGCAGCGCGGTGAGCTGTGCGCGCTGCGGGCCGGTGAGCGAGGCGCCGAGCTGGCGGTCATGCCCCGCGCCGGCCTGCTGCGCCTCGCGCAGCTTGGCCCGGCCCGCCTCGGTCAGGTACAGGGCGTAGGAGCGGCGGTCGGCCGGGTTGCGCCGGCGCTCGACCAGGCCGCGCTGCTCGAGCTCGTCCACCAGGAACACCATGCGGGTGGGGTTGAGCCCGATGAGCTCCCCGATGGCCTGCTGGGACGTGCCCTCGTTCGCGGCCAGGCGGGTCAGCATGCCGACGTGCCGTGGCTCCAGCCCGATCGGCGCGAGCCGCTCCTTGAAGGTCCGGGCGACCTGGAAGCCAAGCTGCACGAGCAGGAAGCCGAAGCCGTCGGCGTCGGTTTGGTCGTGCCTCACTTCGCGGGAACCAGCCATAAGCAAATATTATCACGTTGAGATATGATTTCGAAGCGTGATAGTTTCTGATCGTGACTAACTACCGAGCGGCAGGCGGCCGCCGAAGGCCGCCATCGGGACAGAGATGGGGTGTCCGCAGTGAATGAGAACCCGCCGCACCCGGCAGGCAGGCTCCGGGTGTCCGACGCCGACCGCGACGCGGCCGTCACCGAACTGAGCGACCACTTCCAGGCGGGCCGGCTGGAACAGGCCGAGTTCGATGACCGGACCGGGCGCGCCCTGCGCGCCCGCACCGAGAGCGACCTCGACGAGCTGCTGGCCGACCTGCCGCGCACGCCGGCCACGCAGGCCGGGCCGCAGCTTCCCGCCGCGCCGCAGGCCCCGCTCCCCCGGGCCACGCTCCCCCGGGTCCTGCTGCCGGTGCTCGTCGTGGCGGCCCTCGTCACGACCACCCTGGTCGGCGGGGCCTTCGGCGGCTGGCATCACTACGGGGGCCCAGGAATCGTTTTGTGGTGGCTGATCCCCCTGATGGCACTACGGTTGCTCTGGTGGCGGCGGGGAGGGCTGCGGCGATGGAGGTGAACCGGGACGTGCAGGCGACGCAGCCGGGACTGCAGGTTGCGGACCGCCGGCTGGTCAACCTGAGCCGGGCCAGCCTGGGCGCGGCGGTCATGCTCGTGCTCCAGTACGGCCTCGGGATCGGCGTGAACCTCTACATCACCGTGCCGACCGGCGGCAGCGCCGGGCGCGCCATCGGCCGGGCCTTCTCCAGCGGGCCGCTGCTGGCCGCGCACGCCGTCCTTGGCGTGCTGCTGCTCCTGGCCGCGGTGTCCCTGGTGGTGCGGGCGGTGATCGCCCGGCACCGCGCGATCATCGTGCTATCTGCCATCGGGCTGCTGGCGATCCTCGCGGCCGCGGGCAACGGGATCAGCTTCACCCGCAGCGGCGCGGACAGCGCGTCCCTGGGCATGGCCATCGCCACCGGTGTCGCGCTGCTCTGTTACATCGGTGTGCTGTTCACAGCGGGCTGGGGTTCCCGGTCCGGGTCAGTCTGACGGGAGGGCAATGCCGGTTGACTGCCTGCTCGGGGTGCCTGTCGACTCGTCGGGCGCGTTCGCCGGCTGCGAGCGGATGCCTGCCGCGCTGCGTGCGGCCGGGCTCACCGCGGCGCTCGGCGTGCCTGACCTCGGCAACCTGCAGGTAGCCCTGGCCGATCCGGTGCGCGACCCGGTGTCCGGGATCATCGGCCTGAGCAGCCTGGTCGCGGCCACGGACGTGATCAGGTCGGCGGTCAGGGGGCTGCTCGGCGGCGGCCGGACGCCGCTGCTCATCGGCGGCTGCTGCAGCCTGCTGATCGGCGTGGCCGCCGCGCTCGGCGATGTGGCCCCGGGCACCGGGCTGGCTTTCATCGACGGCGACCTGGACTTTCACAGCGGAACGTCCAGTTCGACCGGCGAGGCCGCGGACATTGAACTCGCGGTGATCCTGGGCATCGGGCCGACCGAGCTCACCGGCCTGACCGGCGGTCACCGGCTGATGGATCCGGCGGGCGTCGTGCACCTCGGGGCCAGGGACCAGCGGGCGGCCGCCGAGAGCGGGGCGCCCGATCCGGCGGCGGTGGCCCCCGACATGTGGCAGGCCGGATTCGACGCGATAACCATGCGCGGGGCGAAGGCCACCGGCAACGCCGCCGCGGGCCGGCTGGCCAAACGCCCGGGTTTCTGGGTGCACATCGACCTCGACGTGCTGTCCACGGCGGCGATGCCCGCGGTCGACTACCCGCAGCCCGGCGGCCTGGACTGGGACGAGCTGCGCGACCTGGCCCGGCCGCTCGTCAGGGCGCCCGGCTTCCGCGGCATGGACGTGACCGTGTTCAACCCGACCAGGGACCCCGACGGCGCCTCGGCCGCGAAGGTGGTCCGGCTGCTGGCCGACCTGCTGACCTGACCGCAGCCTTGACCGGATGACCTGACCGCACCTGAACCAGCGCGCGGCTAACCCCTCCCCGGCCCCACGGCTAACCTCCCCCGCCTCGCGGCTAACCCTCCCCCTGTTCCGGGGCACTATTAGGCATGGGGATGCTTGCGGACCGCTCGGCATCCGATGCGGACCTGGTCCGTGAGGCCCTGCTCGGCCCCCGGGAACCATTCGCCGAACTAGTGCGCCGACATCAGCGCACGGCCACGGCCCTCGCGGCCCGGGTGCTCGGCTCGGAAGACCTGGCCAGAGATGCAGTCCAGGAAGCCACGGTCGCGGCCATGACCGGGCTGGACCGGCTGCGCAGCCCGGACAGGTTCGGCCCCTGGTTCTGCGGGATCGCGCTCAACGTGGCCCGGCGCTGGCTGCGGCAGCTGCATGCGGAACGCCCGGCAGCCCGCCCCGACCAGGCGGGCGACGGCGCCGGCCCCGATGGGCGGGCTGGGCCGGATGAGCTCGCCGAGCTGGCCGACCTGGCCGCGCGAGTCCGGACCGCGATCGCCGCCCTGGCCGACGGCCAGCGGGACGCGGTGTTCCTCTTCTACCTGCAGGGCCTGAGCCACCGCGAGGTGGCCGCGGAACTCGGCATCTCGGTCGGCGCCGTGAAGGCCCGGCTGCATCAGGCCCGGGCGGCCCTGGCCCCGAGGCTGGCCCCGCTCGTCGACGCCCAGGAAGGAATGGTCATGACCGCGACAACGAACACACCGGAATGGGTCGACGTCACCCCGATCGGGGTGCGGCGCGAGGGAGGCGACGACCCAGTGGAGCGCAAGTACGTGATGCTGCTCGAGGCCACCGACGGGCGCGGGCGGCTGCCGATCTGGATCGGGCCCGCCGAGGGCACCGCGCTCGCGCTCACCTTGCAGGCGGTCGAGACCCCGCGGCCGATGACGTACCAGCTCGCGGCGAGCCTGCTGACGGCCGCGGGCGGACGCACGGTCGAAACGAGGATCACCCGCCTGACCGACTGCGTGTTCTACGCGGTCGTGATCGTGGACGGGCCGGAAGGGCGGCAGGAGGTCGACGCTCGGCCCAGCGACGCGGTGACGCTCGCGGCGGTCATGAACGCGCCCATCCGCGCCGAAGCCAGCCTGTTCACCGATCCGCCGTTGGGCTGGCATCCGGGGTTCGACTGGGAGTCCCTCCCCACGGGAGAAGCCGAGCTGGCGGCCGAGGCTAAGGAGTACTTGCTCCGCATCCGCGAGCAGGACCGCTAGCGACTGGCGCTACACCGGGTACGGCTCGGGCTTGGTGGTGTAGCGGCGGCCGCTGGGTGTGGTCCAGATCAGGGTGCCGGGTTCGGGCTGGCTCAGGTGCCAGCCGCGGGCTTGCTTGGTCTGGTGGTGGCGCCGGCACAGCGGGTAGAG
>CAWJPA010000006.1:0-787651 GCA_963844655.1 uncultured Actinomycetota bacterium
GCTGCGGAGAATGAACCCCTGAATGTCGGCGAGGTCGAGCGCCGACTCTTCCGCGGTCGCCGAACCGCCATCGGTCCCGTAATGTCCATGCCGCCTTCGATCAAGCAACCGGCGAAGACCCCCCGGGCCTTTCACCGCCGGTAATCCTTGTGAATTGTACTCCCTGGCCAGCGTCCAACCCGGAGTTGATTACGGCTCGTGACCACGTGACGCCTAGTCCTATCCGGCGGTGGCCGGTGGTGACTTGCGATCAGCAAGCAGGGCTTTGATGTCTTGAACCGAGAGCCCTGGATAGGCGCTGTAAAACCCGATCGGCGGATAGTTGTTGTCCAGTCCCCACTGATAGAACGCCTGGGCGTTCTTTTCCACCGGGGTTGGCGGCCCGCCAGTGACACGAGGAAAGAGAGCATTGAAGACAAAGGCGGTCTTGTCTGCAAAATCCTGGAAGTACTTCTCCATATCACCGTCGAAGACCGTGAAGAACCCTATGTGGTTGTGTTCAAAGGGCACCCAGTGGGCGACATGCAGTGTCCCGATGGAATCCGACGCTTTGTGTCCCTTGTCTCCTACCAGGGCTCCGGCGACCAGCTTCACGCCGAAGGCTTGCACACGTGACTTGAAGGAAATGTATGTCATCAAGGTGCTCTGCGAGGTATTGCCCGTAAAGCCCGCCGCACGCGCGCATGCCTTGATGTCCTGAACCGAAGCGTCCTCGTAAGCGAAGTACGTGTCTAGAGGCTCGCGGACATGCCGCTTCAGCCATTTGGTGGCCTTCTCAGAATTATCAGCCACGGGCGTGGCTGGAGGGTTGTCCACGTGTGTGAGGATGGCGTCAAACACCGGCCCGGCCCTCTCCACCAGCCGCTCGATGTGCTGGTCGGTCTCGCCGTCGATGTCCGAAAGGAAGAGAAGCTTCTCGTCTCCCTCGACCATGAACCGGGAGAAATGCACCGTGCCGAGATCGTCCTGCGCTGTCGCGAGATCGGACATCAACGGGGGAAGTTCCTCGGGTAGCGCCTTGGCGTTGGCCGGACCCTTAATCGGGAAGTCAATGACGAGATGACTCTGGCTCATAGCGTTCTCCTTAGAATGGTCGTGGACGTCCTGCTCGACGCGGTAGTCGACGAACTTGCCGATGACCCCGCCCGCAACAGCCCATCCCCAACCCCTCGCGACCGAGGTTGCCGCGCGTCTCCCGCACCGCCACACTGCCGTCTAGGGCGTGCGCCAGCAGGATCACGCCGTCGATCGAGACCTGCGTGTCCCTGACGAGCCCCCAGCGACTCGAAGTCCTTCGTCCACCCGTCGATGTCCTGATAGCCCGCGACGAGCACGTCGGTCGGTGTCTAGCCATTACGATTCTCCCCGCAGGTCCGGCGCGAGAGGATTTGAACGAGGCGCTGATGTTCTGCCGCGAGTTCACAAGCTAACCGGCGCCGGCCTCGCGCACATTACCCGTCACGGGTAAATCGACACCCGGAGCTACTGCGGCCCTCGAGGCAGGAACCACGGGCAGGCCGGGGGCCGCCCGTCGCGCGCAGCGCAACCCCCGGTGGCCGACGCACAAGCACCAGTCCGTGGGCGGCGACGAGTGAGTACCTCCCCGGCGCATCGGCCACGCAGTGGGCACGCCGTCGGCCTTGGCTAACGGGCCGGGCGACAATACCAGCCCGGGGTGCCTCAGCGGACGGCACCGCATGACCAGTTCGGATGATGTGCCGGAACTGCCCGGCGAGCGAGGTACTGCTTGGCGTCTCGCTGGGCTGGCTGAGGGGACGGCATGCGGAGCAGGGGCACGTGACCCTCGCCGGGGGTGCTGCCGAGGCGTCGACTGACACATTCACGGGGCCGATGGATCACGTGAGCCAGGGTTTCGAGGCGCTCGGAGCCGCGAGCCGCAGCGGCCCGCAGGCCCTTGTGGGCGATAAGGCGTCAGTGTCAGCGCTCCTCGTGCGCCATCTGGTCCAGGACGGCTGTGACGGCCAGCATCAGCGCGGGGTTCTGCCCGGGGACGACTTCGACGCCGTAGGTATCAGCGACCCGGAACCACTTCTTAGAGACCTGGGCCACCGTGGACCGGTCGTCCTCGATGGTGTACTCGTGGTCGACGATGTTGCCCTTGACGTCGAGGTCCGGGCCGTCCGCCACTGTGACGGTCCACCGGTCGCGCAGCGGGCTGATCAGCGCCTTCTTCACCGTCGCGACGGTGTGCCCGCCCGGGTCCTCGATCTCCATCGTGTCCCGGACCCGGGCCACCCGCTCCTGGATCTTCAGCAGCTCTTTGCCGTGGCTATCTTCGAAGATCAGTGTCCGGCGCGCCCGCAGGGCCTTGCCGTCGACCTTGAAGACCCGCTCGCCCTGGTCGTCCTCGATCCAGTAGTCGTCGCCGATGGACACCAGCTTCTGGCGCATGCGGTAGTGCGTCGCGCCGGTGCCGCCGCGGCGCTCTTCACGGCGGTCCTGCCGCCTATCCCTGAACATATCTCCTCCTCAGGTAACTGCCGATGCCGAAGGCCGCCCTGCGTCCGCTGACCTGCTCCTGACCGGATGCGATGCCGCTGGAGGCGACCTCACCGCGGATCAGGGCGGGCATTCACAGACATTCCCCCGCCCCGTCCGCTCTCTCCCAGGAGAACCAGTTCATCGACGGTGCGGCATCACCCCCCGGGGGTAAACCGCTACGGCCGGGACGTGAGCCAGGCGGGCGCAAAAACCCCCGGCCGGGGCAGCGGTGGCCTCGGCCGGCGGGGAGTGGGCCCGGTGAGCAGCCAGGAGGCGTACGACGCTTCCTGCCCGATGGTCACCATCTTCCCGCCGACAGCGGCCGGTCAGGCGGGCATGCGGGGCGCTGCGCGGTTCCCATGAGCCGGGGCTCCCAAGGGATGACGACCTACTTTTTTACTCCAGGAGGGGGATGGAACTCGGCCCCGTCGCAGGTGGAATCGTGCTCGACGGCGAGGGAGACTCATGGGCCCGATGGCGAGATGCCAGGAAACGTTGCGCAGGCTGGTGATGATCAACGAAGGCTTCGTCGAAGACGAGGCCGGGCTGGGACCCTGCCCTAGCCAGGACATCGACCCTGGAACCCAAAACCGCGGCATTGCTTCAACTAGGGGCAACGGTGGCCAGCAGGTCATCGGCGGTCTGCCTCGAATGGAGCACCGCCCGGGCGCTCGCGGCAGGCGCGACGCAGGACGAGATCGCCGGTGCGCTGCTAGCGATCGCCCCGGTGACCGGGGTCGGCCGGGTCGTCTGAGCCGCTCCCGACGTGGCGACCGCACTCGGATATGACGCCGGAGCCGCATTGGAGGATCCAGACGATCAGTAACAGCAGGCAATCAGTGACATCCAACCGGCAACGCGCGCAAGAGCAAGAAAATCCGCGAACGGGAGAACGCATGTCAACGCAATTCGTCAGATACACGCCGGACATCGAAGCGACCGATCCGTATTTCGATGAGAACTTGCAGATCGTGATCGACAAGCTAGAGGAATACATTGCCGGATCGGTGACCACTGAAGGCACCGGCCGCGCCGTCCGTGACGCGCACGCCAAGGGATACGGGGTGGTCAAGGCGGACGTCGAGATCCTCGGCCAGGTACCTGCGGAGTACGCGCAGGGTATCTACGCGGTACCCGGAAAGCATGGCGCTCTCATCCGCTTCTCCAACGGACAGCCGCACGCTGGACCCGACATGCTACTCGGCCCGGTGGCGGGACTGGCCCTGAAGATCTTCGACATCAACGGCCCGACCCTTCTGGAGGACGAGCCTGACACCGCCACCTTCGACTACGCCACCATCAACGCGCCCGTCTTCTTCTGCAACACCGTCGAGCACTATCTGTTCATCAAAGACCTGTTCATCGAGGCAGGACAGTACTTCGCTCAGGGGCGCCAAGGCCAGCATCGCTTCTTCCGTGAGTGGGTGACGGGAAAGGGGACCCTAGATGAGGACCAGTGGGCCTGGGAGGAGCTTTTAGCCTTCGTCAGCCTGGCGCAGATCCGCCCCGTGAACCTGCTGCTATCGAACTACTGGACGATGGGCGCAGTCCGGCACGGTGATTACGTCGCCAAGATCCGTATCGCCCCAGTATCCGAGTTCGCCAGCAGGGTTGCCCAGCATACTCTCGATCTGGCGTCGGCACCGGAGGTATTCCGCCCGGCCCTGGTAGCCGAGCTGCGTGAACGCCCCTTCGAATTCGACATTCAAGTCCAGCTGTGCGCTGATATTGACCGAATGCCAGTCGAGGACGTTACCGTCGAGTGGCCTGAGCAGTTGTCCCCGTTCGTCACGGTGGCCAAGGTCCGCATCCCGCAGCAGGACATTTCGGGTGACGACAACCTCGAGAAGATGGACGCGCTGTCATTCACGCCATGGCGGGTAACGGAGGAACACTCCCCCCTCGGCAATATCATGCGGGCCAGGAAAGAGGTCTACCGCCACGCGTCCGTCCTCCGCCACACGCTCAACCATCAGCAACGCAAGGAGCCCGGCAGCGCCGACGAGGTGCTGCCCTAGCGATCCTTGGTCGCTAGGTTCTGGACGTTTGTGTCAAAGAGGGCTGACCCCGGCGAGCAGGCCAGCAGCGAGGCCGTCGGGAACGCTCTCCACGCCGAGCACCAAGCCGGCGACGGCGTCCTTGCGCAGCGTGCCACGCCTGACTGGGAAGCGAAGTCTCATGTCCAGGTTCTCCGGGTGGCCGCGGGCGTGACCGCATGGACCATCGCGAGCCCTCCATCCCGCCACACCAAACCGCTCGCCGGCTTCAGCGAAACCCATCTCCGCCTTGACAGACATCCCAGCGAGGGCCGCGCTGCCTGGTGAGCCCGGCCCAGCCTGGGGCATAATCACAAGCCGGGGAGTCCAGCCCCGCCGGTCTGGTATCAGGACGGCGTCTTGGGCTCCAGTGCGCTAGCTGAGGCCCGGCGGATCGTCCCCGCGCCGCCGATCGCAGCCCGCCGCCACGGCGCGACGCCCTCGATCTCGGTTTCCAGCGAGAAGCTCAAGAACGTCCTGATCACCACGATCAGCCCGAGCACAAGGACATTGTTGAGGGTAGGTGCGACCGCGACGGTGCGCACCAGGTCGGCGGCGACCAGAACTTCCACACCGAGCAGCAGGGTCCCACCGAATGCCTGGCGCAATACCAGGTAAGCCTTGGCCGACCAGCCCGACCGCCGCACAGCCACCACCGCCAGCACGAACGACCAGATCACGCCAACGACCATGATCGCAGCCCCCAGTGCCTCGAAACCCTGGGCAACATGATCCATCACCGCAGTGAACGTCTCAGCCGACGCCCCGGCGGCAACCGCAGCTAGGGTCACGTGCCCCTGCCCCGCATGCCATCCCGGCCCAGTCGGCTACGCCGGGGCGTGGCCGGTACGTCCGATGGACGCCAGGTCAGAGGTTCGGTATCCCGTACCGGGCAATAACGGTCGTGCGGATGTCGGCAGGGCTCGGGTGAACCGGCCAGGGTGTGCCGTGCGGCTGGATTCACGGCGCCCCTGCTTGCGGGTCGGGACCGTTCCCGGCTGGGCGGGGACGTGGGTGGTTCAGGCGTTTGCGGTACCAAAGGACGTCCGTTCCTGTTGGGAAGTCCTCGACGCAGCCCACTAGTTCGTAGCCGTTCTTCTCATAGAGAGCCCGGGCCTGGAAGCCGTAGGTGAAGTGGACGGACTGCGAGCACCCGCGCGCGGCCGCCTCGGCTTCGGCGGCGGCGATGAGTCGCGTGGCGAGGCCACGCCGACGGAGACTGGGCGCCACCCAGAGGCTCTGCAGTTCGCAGCAGTCGCCCCAGGTCCACCCGGTAATGCCGGCGACGATCCTGCCAGCGTCGCGTACGAAGATCGCCAGGTCGACTTCGCCGCCGAGTCCCATGGCGGCGGACGCCTCATGACGGATCTGCGTTTCGAGGACGTCGATGTCGAGCGGATCCGGATGGTCCTCGACGTGGAACTCCATGGCGGCCGGCTCGTCAGGCGCCGGCGATCTGTTCGATCAGCAAGAGGTCGTCGAAGTAGGTCCGGTAGGACCGGATCTTTCCCTCGCGGAAGTCGGCCACGGTGACGCCGGGCAACTGGACGTGCCGTCCCGTTGCTTCCAGCACGCTGTTCTCGCTAAGCACGAGTGGCCCTGTGTGATCGGCTTCGACGAGCCATTCGGCGAACGCCTTGTTGCCCGCTTCGTCGAGTCCCCGGAACGTGATCACGACGTTGGAGAACGCTTCTTCACGGAGGGCGGCCAGGTCAGCGAGTGCTGCCAGCCCTGACACGGTCGCGTACGGTGACCAGCCGAACTCGCGCCCGGCATCTCGCTGTCGGTGGGACCCGGCGATCCACCGACGCACTGGGGGATGACCACGGCCCCGCTGCGCCGCCCCGTGCGGCTCAGACCCGGCATGGCCGTCCGCGCCAAAGTCAGGACCACCCCAGCCCGGCCGGCCGGGACATGGACGAGCTGGGCCGTCGCGCTGCCGGGCGCCGGCTGGGAGGAGCACGACGAGCAGGCTGTCTGGCAGGAGATCGACTGACCAATCCCAAGAACCCTCAGGGCGCCCGGGCAGGAGCCAGAGCCGACCGGCCCGTCATCACGCCGCCCGGGCCGTTGGGGTCATCGGAGCTTGTCTACGGTCGCGGGCTACAGGTCACACGCCGGTGGCGGGCGGTGTGGGCGCGGGTTGGTGGTGGCCTGCCGATCAGTTCGATGAGGCCGAGCGCGACCAGCAGCAGGACGGCGATCACGATGGTCACTACGGCGGTCGGGCGGCCCCGGAAGACGAAGATCACCGCCGCTCTTGAACCGAACTGGACGACGGCGCCCGAGTTGCGCATGCGGCGCGCGAGCGGGGCGGGGAAGGCAGAGATTACCCGGTACAGGTGAGCCGATGCCCGCGGCGGGACGAGAGAATGGCCCGGTGGCGACGCCAGCGGACCGCCCGGCCCCGGCCTCACCGGACGCACCGGGCCCGCCTGACCCCGTGGCCCTGCTGCGCAGCCGCAGTTACCTGCGGCTGCTGGTTCTGGCCGCGATCCTCGGCGTGCCGATCTCCGTGGTCGCTTACGGCTTCCTGGCCCTCGTCAGCTACCTGCAGAAGGAGATCTTCACCCACCTTCCGCACGGGTTCGGTTACAACACCGAGCCGGTGTGGTGGCCGCTGCCGGTGCTGGCGGTGGGCGGTGTTCTGGCCGGCTTCGCGATCCGGTACCTGCCGGGAAGAGGCGGGCCCTCACCGGCCCCCGCTTTCGCCCTGCATGCCCCGCCGGCCCCGATCCAGCTTCCCGGCCTCATCCTGGCGGCGCTGGCGACGCTGGTCTTCGGGGCCGTGCTCGGCCCAGAGATGCCACTGATCGCGCTCGGCGGCGGGCTGGCCGTCCTGGCCACCCGGCTGTCCCGGCGGCCGGTGCCGGACCAGGCGGCGAGGGTGCTGGGTGCCACCGGCAGTTTCGCGGCCGTTAGTACGCTGCTCGGATCGCCCCTCACAGGCGCGTTCCTGCTGATGGAGGCGTCCGGGCTGGGCGGGCCGCTGCTGGGGCTGGTGCTGGTGCCGGGCCTGCTGGCGTCGGGAATCGGCGCGCTGATCTTCATCGGCCTGGACAGCCTGACCGGGCTGGGCACCTTCTCGCTGGCCATCCCCAGCCTGCCCCATTTCGCCCATCCCGACCTGGCCGAGTTCGGCTGGGCGGTGGCGATCGGGCTGGCCGCCGCCCTGATCGGCCCGGCCATCCGGCGGCTGGCGCTGTCCCTGCAAACGTATGTAGACAAGTGGACCATGCTCGCCGTGCCGCTGGCCGGGGTGGTAATCGCCGTGCTCGCGATCATCTACGCCGAGGCGACCGGCAAGCCAACATCCGACGTGTTGTTCTCCGGGCAGGATGCCCTCAGCCCGCTGATCCACAACGCCGCCAGCTACACGGTGGGCGCACTGCTACTGCTGATGGTGTGCAAGGGGCTCGCCTACGGCGTGTCTTTGAGCAGCTTCCGGGGTGGGCCCATCTTCCCGGCCATGTTCATCGGCGCGGCGGGCGGCATCGCGCTGTCCCACCTGCCCGGGCTGCCGCTGGTGCCAGCCGTGGCCATGGGCATCGGCGCGATGACGGTGGTGATGCTCACCCTGCCGCTGACCTCGGTCCTGCTGGCCACCCTCCTGCTCGCCTCCGACGGCCTCGCCGTTATGCCGGTGGTGATCGTGGCCGTGGTCGTGGCCTACGTGGCCGCGGCCAGGATCACATTGGCGGAGACCACCGGATCGGCAGCCCGGGAGCAGCAGGCCGCTACCGCGGGGTCAGGCAGTGATGCGGTGTCTCGATGATGGACGAGACATCGATCACCGCGGCGGGTGTGATCGACACCTTCCTGGTGCTGCTGATCGGCATCGGGCCAAAGCTGGCCCTTGTCCCGTTCGTGGAGATCACCTCTTCCCTTGACACGGCGACTAAGCGGCGGGTCCAGCGCCAGATGATGGTCACGGCGGCGACGGTGGCCCTGATACTCATGGTGCTGGGCGAGCTGCTGCGCGCGTTACTGCACTTCACGGTCGGATCCTTGTCGATCGCGGGTGGCGTGATCTTGTTCGTGCTGGCGGTGTGGATGGTGCTCGGCCAGTCCGGAGACGGCAACCTCACCGCCGGGAAAGACCCGATGCAGCTCGCACGATTCCCGCTGGCCGTGCCGTACCTGCTCAATCCGGTGGGCATCGTCGGCCTGATGACGATCTCCGCCGAGGCCAAGTCGGTCAGTGTTTTCGCCGTGGCGATCGCCATCCTCGCGGTCGTCTTGCTGATAGACGTGGCGGTGTTCCGCTGGGCGAACCGGGTCAGTGCCAAGCTCGACGAGAGCCGCATGCTGGTCACCGAGAAGGTCTTCGGCTTCCTGATCGCCGCGATCGGCGTCCAGCTTGTCCTCGACGGCCTGGCCTCGGTCGGGGTCATCGCGTCTGCCCCGCACTGAACCGCACAGGCCGCCGCTAGCTACCTCGGACCCCGGAATGAGCCGCCACCGATAGCCAGAAAGCCTCAGGCCGCTACCTGGCTACGAGTTACATGCCATTCGGGTACCACTGCCGAGGGCGCCTTCGGCCATGAGACGACCTGGCTGTGTTCAGATGCTCAGCTGGTTCGGCCGATCCGGGGGGCCGGATGCAGATGTTGCTTGTAGCCGTCCTGGTCGGTCAGCTCAGGCGTATCAGGCCGGTGATGGCCAGGTAGGCGCCCAGGATCAGGGCGGTGTAGGCCATGAGCTGGCGGGCGTGGCCGAGCAGCCAGTCCTGGGCGTTCTTCAGCGCCGCCTTGGTGGCCTCGGGCCGCAGTTCCAGGAACGCGAACGGGATGATGATCAGCAAGAATTCGATGAGGACAAACAGGATGACGCCGACGACCTGGTTGGCGGTGGAGGATTTGCTGGTGACCAGGATGTGCAGGCCGGTGAGATAGGAGGCGCCCGGGATGCCGCACAGCGCGCCGACGAGCATGGCCAGCCCCAGGCGGGGCTCAGCCAGCACCCGCTGCGCCCAGCCGTCCTTCTTTTCCTTCTCCTCCGGCTTCTGCGGGAGCCCGTCCCCCGCCGGGACGGGTGTCTTGCGCCGGCCGTGCAGGCGGCCGGTGACGACCAGCGCGCCGGCGGCGAGCAGAAGCAGGCCGATGGCGAGGTCGACGCCCGCGCTCACCGTTTTCTGGGAATTGATGGCATCGGCCTGGAAGACCAGCACATCCAGCAGGCCGACCGTCAGGCCCACGGTCAGGCCGCCGATCAGCACGCACAAAAACATCGCCCGCGGGCGCCGGTTCTCGATCAGCAGCAGGTCTATGGCCAGCAGCTTGGGGTTCAGCGCCGCAGTGAACGCGAGTGCGAAGAACTGGGCGTTCATCGCCGGTTAGCCAGCATCCGTCGCGCGTCGCACGTGGGCGGCGTGCACGATTCGGGCCGGCTGGCGCCGCAGAACCACCGTCCAGACGTGTCTGGGCTGATCACGGGTCGCCAAGCCTCCCTCCTTTGCACTGGATACCTCCCGGAGCTGCGCCGCACGTGGGCCTGCCGCCGGGGCCGTTCACCCTGCCCGGGTACGGAACTTGCTGATCAAGCAAAACACTGGCCACAGCACGCCGCATCACCTCAAAGGGGTAAGGTTCCGGTTCTCCAAGAGGGCGCGGAGATGTTGACGCGACCAGCTGGAGCTGCCAGAGATCGCCGGGTTCTTCCAGCGGCTGCGATGTCGCACCCGAGCGCGGTCGCTACATCGGCAGCGGCGGCGACGACCCACCCAGCCCGGCTACGGGCGCGATCGCCAGCGGCACGTCCAGGTGATCTGAGGTCATTTACTTTATCCATTCTGGGTGATGCCGATGATCCACTCATAGAGGAATGCTGAGCCTACGTGAGGCGCGGGAGTCGTCGTCTGTTCCTACCGGCAACTCCCTGGCGTGAAGGAGGAGGAATGTCACTGGCAGCTTCGTCGTCCTATCCTCTGCTGAACCTTTTCTGGTCGATGTTCATTTTCTTTCTATGGGTGATCTGGATCTGGATCCTGATCTGGGTGTTCATCGACATCTTCCGCAGTCGTGACCTATCCGGCTGGGCCAAGGCGCTGTGGTTCTTGTTCGTGCTGTTCATCCCGCTCATCGGCGTGCTGGTGTATCTGATCGCCCGCGGCGGCTCGATGCAGGAGCGGGCCACGCAGCAGGCTCAGCAGGAGGACGCGGAATTCCGCAGCTACGTCCACCAGGCCGCGGCGAGCTCACCGGCCAGCACAGCGGACCAGCTGGCGAAGCTGGCTGACCTACGTGATCGGGGAGTTATCTCCGCTGAGGACTTCGAGCGCGAGAAGGCCAAGGTCCTGGCGGCCTGACCCGGCTAGTACGCCGTTGACAGCATGGGTGCCGACCACGCGCCGACGGTGATGGTCGTGGGGTTGCGTCGTAGTGCTTGCTGCAGGGCGCTTGCTCATGAAGGCGGGCTGCCTGGCAGTGGATCTTATCCGGGAGTCTCAGCCGGACCGGCGGCCACGGGTCCTAGCCAGCGCCCTGTATCGGTCTGATCTGGAAGCGGTGGGTCCACAGTGACGACAGATCAGGTCTTGTTCGGACTCGGTCTGATCTTGGTGCTCGCGGTCGGTTCCCAGGTGCTGGCGAGTCGCCTGCGGATCCCGGCACGGCGGGATCCCTCCGGCAGCGATCTGCTGTTTCTGGTCCGGGCCAACGGCATCCTGGCGGCGGTCACCCAGACGGTCACTTTCCCGCCGCAAGAAGGGGACATCATGATCCTGCTCAGCCCGGCAACAACAGATTCGTGATCTTGCAAGTCGCCGTGACGACAACGGCAACGAGGGTTCTGGACCCAAAAAGGGGTCACGCCATACGTCGGCGGCGTAAGAAAGGGCTGAGGCTGCGCGCCGCACCGCGGCTGGGTGGGATCAGATCAGCTCGAGCTGCCGGGCCCGGCGGACCGCCTCACCGCGGTGGGTGGCCGCCAGCTTGCGGTAGATGCTCTTGAGATGTGCTTTGACCGTGTTGATGGAAATGTACATCTCGCTGGCGACCTCGGCGGTGTTCAGCATGCCTGACACGTGGCGCAGCACCTCCCGCTCGCGTTCGGTGAGAGGCTCGACCGCCAGGACCGTGTCTTTGACGGAGGACCCTGGCGCGGCCCGGGGCTGATTGTGGCACGGGACCGATGCGAATAGATGCTGGTGGATGCGGGCCAGTTCAGGGTCGCGCCGCAGGACCGGCCCGATCCAGCCAGCCTCGATGACGAACGGCAGCTTCAGCTGCTCCCGTTCGGCCAGCCGCAGCGCGCATGCGAGCGATCGGTGCCCCTGCGCGCCGTCACCGCTGTCGTAGCTGAGCCGGGCCTCGGCCAGCGCCGCTTGCATGCGCACTCGGTCGGGCTCCCCGCTGCGGGCGCTCAGCGCGGGTGCGAGCGCGCGCCTTGCGTTGTTGTCATTCCCCGCCGCCAGCCATGCGTGCGCGAGTGCGGCTGCCGCCTCCGGCGAGCTGTCGCGCCCGGCGTGCTCAGCCGCGGCGACGGCGGCCCCGATGTCGCCCGCCGCCGCGTATGCCCGTGCCTGGAGCAGGGTCAGTCGTTGGTCGAGCCATGTGGGGACAGCCCACCCGGACCGTGCCCTCGTTATCATCTGCGCGGCCGCTTCGCCATGTCCCTCGGCCAGTCCACTGCAGGCCGCCAGCAGGAAGGCCACCGCCCCGATCAGCTTGTCCGGGCTGGCGGCCAGGGCGGCGTCCAGCTGCCTGAGCCTGCTGCGCGCCTCACGCAGCTCACCCCGTTCCACGGTCACCCAGGCGAGAGCGGCGAGCGCCGGAGGGTCCGGGTGCGGGGCAGACGGCCGCTGCTCGTCGACGGCCAGGGCCGCCGTCGCCTGGCCGGCCAGTTTTGCGGCGCGGCGGAGCCGGCCGCGCAGGGCCTCCACGAGCGCGAGATTCCCAAGGCAGCCGGCCCGTTCGTACTCCCCGCCCGATGCGGCCGCGGCAGCCACACCGGAATCGAGGATGCGGACCGCCTCGTCCAGACGACCCGACCACAGCGCGACGGCCCCGCGGCCGGACAGCACGCGCGCTCGGAGGTGCCGGCGCTGGGCCAGCTCGTCCGGCATCCTGCTGATCAGCGCCTCCGCCTGGGAGACGGCTGTCTCCGCCGCCGAGAGGTCCCCGGTGCGGCGGGCGGCGGCGAGGCGGATCGTCGCGGCGGCCAGCCGGGCCGCGGCCTCCTGGCCGGAAGGAAGGCGCTCAACCATGCCTTCCGCGGCCTCCACCGCGGCGGCGCAGGACTCAGGCCGGCCAGCGGCCAGCGCGGCCGCGGCGGCGGCCAGGTAGGGCTGCGGCCTGGTCCAGGCACCGCCGTTTGGCATACGCGCGAACTCGCGGGCCAGGGACTGGCCGTCCCGCGGCTCGATGATCTCGCTGATCGCCAGCCCGTCCACGACCAGGCTCGCGGCGAGCTGCCAGTCGCCAGCCTGCGTGGCGTGCCGCACCGCGTCGGTGAGCGGGCCGTTCCGCTCATACCACCGGGCCGCCCGCCGGTGCAAAACGGCCACCCGGTCCGGATACTCGCGCCTCAGCCTGAGCCGGAGCACCTCGGCGAACAGCGTGTGATAGCGGTACCAGCCGCACCCGATCGGCTGGACAAACGCGTTCGCCCGCGCCACGGACGCCAGGATCCGACCGGCCTGCTCGCTGCCGGTTAGCTCACTGGCGATTTCGACGTTGACCCGCTCCAGGATGGACGTGCTCAGCAGCAAATTCCTGACCTCCGGCGGCACGGCGCTGAGGACCTCGTCCACCAGGTAGCCGGTCAGGGCGCTGTCATCGGTGATGAGCTCCGTGACGAACTGGCCGGGGCGGGAGTGGGCGCCCGGGGAGATCGCGGCCAGGCGGAGGCCGGCTGCCCAGCCTTCCGTCCGCCGGGTGAGGCGCTCCAGCGAGTCCGCCGACAGCCTGCTGCCGTGCTGGGCCAGGAGCAGGCCGGCCTCAGCGACGGTGAGGGCCAGGTCGCTGGCTCGGATTTCGGCCAGCTCGCCCGCCAGCCGGTAGCGGTGCAGCGGCAGCAGCGGATTGGCCCGTGAGGAGACAACCAGGCGCAGGCCGGGCCCCACGTTGCGGAGGACGAAGTCGAGCTCGCTGTGGACCGCCGGGTCGGTCAGCAGATGGAGGTCGTCGATGACCAGCGTGACCGGCGGGTCCTGGGCCGCTAGCGCGGACGCGAGCCGCAGCAAGAACGCGTGATCTGCCGCCCGCCCCGATGCGGCGGCTGATACCGCCTGCGGAGCGGCAACTCCGCACCGGCCAAGGGCCGCGACGACATAGGACCAGAAGACTCCCGGCTGGTTGTCGTAGTCATCCAGCGAAACCCAGGCGATCGGCCCCGGTTCCGCCGCTGCCCACAGCGCCAGGGCCATCGTCCTGCCCGCGCCGGGTGGGCCGGTGAGGACGGTCAGCGGGCACCACCGCGCACCCTCGGCGATCAGCTTGGTGACCCGCGGGCGCCGCACCGCCCAGCCCGGCACGACAGGTGCCGTGATCTTCGATGCCAGAATCGGGACATCAGCCGGTAGGGCCGGCGGTCTGGCGGGGATCGCCACCTGTTCGCCAACATCGGCCGCCATCGGGACCTGCCTCCCTCCCGCCAGCGGCCTGATGGCCGCTCGGTATGTGAGACCACACGTCGCGATACCGGGAGCCGTCAAGCGGGCCGCCGTGCAGGGCGTCTCGCCCTCACCCACTACACGTCAGCCGGTTGGGG
The DNA here is from genome assembly GCA_963844655.1 of uncultured Actinomycetota bacterium. GTDB lineage: Bacteria > Actinomycetota > Actinomycetes > Streptosporangiales > Streptosporangiaceae > JASHPR01. The sequence continues at coordinate 14,250 of CAWJPA010000006.1, forward strand.
CTGGGCATCATGCCGTTGGTATGAAACCTAGGCTCTGGGCTGCTCAGGCCCGTGCGACCCGGGCAGGTCCCTGCCGGCGTCCCGGCCGGGGCTGGTGCTGCGGGCGCGACCGCTCCGCCGCGCGACCCCTGCCGCACCTGGCCGTGCAGTCCCGTGGAGCTGGGCTGCTGGCGGGATAACGATCGGTGACTTACCCAATCGGGGGGATGGAACGCATTCCCGCCCGAGGTGGAATGGTGGCTCAGGCGCCGAGTGGAGATGCATTGAGCGAGACAGTCAGATTCCAGGAGACATTGCGCAGGCTGGCGATGATCGACGAAGGCTTCGTCCAAGACGAAGCCGGGCTCGGGATGGACCAGGCCGCGACATCTGCCCTGGATCCCAAGACGGCGGCGCTGCTCCAACTTGGGGCGTCGGTGGCCATCGGATCGCCTGCGGTGTGCCTGGAATGGAGCGCTGCCCGGGCAATGGCGGCGGGCGCGAGCGAAGACGAGATCGCCGACGTGCTGTTGGCGATCGCCCCAGTGACCGGGCTTGGCCGGGTCGTCTCTGCCGCCCCCGACGTGGCGACCGCGCTCGGATATGACATCGCGGCCGCGCTGGAGGAACCGGACTGTTAGGTGCGATCATCCCCGGCCGAGGCCGGGCCGTCGAGGGTTGGGGCACACGCCGGCATGTGCTGCTCTCATGGACCACTGGGATGTGTCAGGAACCGGATCGCCCGCCGCGCTGGGGCTGCAGGCTGCTGATGATCTTCCCAATGGCCACGACCAGGAACAGCTGCCCGGCCAGCGCCTCCAGCACCGCGAACGTCTGTCCGGGGTTGGCGGCCGGCACCAGGTTCCCGTAGCCGACGGTGGTCATGGTCACGAAGCTGAAGAACAGATCCTGGCTGAGCGTGCCGGGCCCCGCGGAGCCGAAGAACGGCATGCTCCCGAATTCACCGGCGGCTTTGTAGGCGAAGGCGAAGAACATGCCGATCAGCAGGTAGGCGGCAATGGCCCCGAGTAGCGTCTCGGTGTCGATCTCCCGCCGCAGTATCAGGTGGCGGACGATGGAGAACGGCGCGATCAGGTACAGCAGGCAGCAGACGGTGAAGATCCCGCCCCGTTCACCGCCCGGGTTGTGCGCGAAGAAGCTCACGACCGCGACGAGGGCGGCCAGGCACAGCACGATGTCGGCGACGAGCCGGGTGACGCGCCTCGCCTGCGAGGTACGGAGCGTCAGCCAGACGGTGGCCAGCTGGACGGTCAGCACGACCGAACCCGCCCACGCCTGGGTCACCGACACCGACACCACATAGGTCATGATGACCAGCAGTAGCACGAGCCCGTAACTGTCCGCCGAGACGAAGGAGCGCCCGAGACGGCGCCACCAGCGGGACTCGGCGCCCGCCAGGGCATTGCCGTCAGCGAAGTCCGGCACCTGACCTCCAAACACCACCCAAGCAGGTCCTTAAAGCCTCAAGCTCTGGCGGAGTTTGAGTGGAACCCAGCCAGCACGAGTGAGGCGCCGCAGGCCAGCCTTCCCTTCCCCGCCTTGCTCTATGGCCCGCTCCGGCTAATCGCCTCCACCCAGAGGAACGTAAACGGCCCCGCAGGCCAGGACGCAGCCGGGCGGCAAAGCGCACGCTCCTGGCCGCTGAGGGCGCATCGCGTCTGCACCGGGTGTGTCCTCAGACGCCCTCGACCGCCTCCAGCCGCCCGGACCGGACCGCGTTGACGAAATCGGTATAGTCCCGCTCGTTCTGGTCCGCGTACCGCTCCGAGAAGCCGGTGATGGACTTGTCGAATGCGTCGCTGTCGCCCAGGTAGGCGGCGATGGCGGCCGGGTCCCCGGACCGGGCGTGGGCCCGGGCCAGCGTCCACCCGCAGATGCCCGCGTAGAACGTGAGCGCGACCGGCGGCATCGCTTCGGGCAGCGCCGAGCCCTTCATGTCGCGCAGCTGCCGCCAGTAGAAGTGACGCCGTACGTCCACCCCCTTGGTCCAGCCGAGGTAGATGTCACTGGCGGCCTGCATCATCCGCTGCCCCTGCACCACCCGCTCACCATGCTGCCGGTACTGGCTCTTGCCCACGTAGGGTTCCAGCACCGAGGCGGTCGCCTCCTTGACCTGCAGGAACAGCGGGTCCTGCGCGTCGCGTCCCTGGAGCAAGACGATGAACGCCCGGGTCCCGACGCTGCCCACGCCGACGACCTTGCGGGCCGCGTCCACCACCTCGAACCGCTCCAGCAGCTTGCGCCGGTCATCTTGCAGCGTGGCCCGGTAGGCGCGGAACTGCTCGCGGATCACCTTGTCGACCTCGTCGGCGGGCAGCCCGTAGGTGGCGGTCCAGTCGCGGAACGGGACCACGACCGGCGGCTGGCTGACGATCCGGTAGGTCCCGCCGACCACCTCGCCGAGCTTGGACAGCGCCTGCACGCTGTCGCGGGTATGAGCCTTCTCGGCCGTCTTCGCTGCCCGCTTCTGCGCCGTCTTTGCCAGCTTCGCCTCGCCTTTCGCCTGCTTCTTCCCTCCCTTCTTCGCGGGCTTGGCTTCCTTCTTCGTCTCGGCCACCGCGCTGCGGATCGCGGCCATCAGCTCGTCCTCATCCAGGTAGGCATACCAGATGTCCATCGTCCCCATCTGCGCGAACTCCGCCATCGCCTTCCGGTAGGCCGTGACCGACGCCATGGTTGCCGTGCGGGCGTCGGCCTTGGCGAACCCGTTGTTGCGGGCCGCGATGGTGAAGCTCGCCGCCATCCGTTTCACGTCGTATTCGAACGGCCCCGGCAGCGTCTCGTCGAAGTCGTTCAGGTCGAACAGCAGCCTGCGCTCGGGCGACGCGAACGCGCCGAAGTTCGACAGGTGCGCATCGCCGCATAGCTGGGCCTCCAGCCCCGCCGCCGGCGTCGATGCCAGATCAGCCGCCATGATCTTCGCGGCGCCGCGGTAGAAGGTGAACGGCGAGACCATCATCCGGCCATGGCGCACCGGCACCAGGTCCGGCTCCCGGGTGGCGTCCTGCTCCTCCAGGAGCGCGACCGGGTCCGGCCGGTCCGCGGCCGGGGTCCAGCCAGTATGGTCCGACAAAGACGCCCGTTCCCGGGCCTCCCTGCCTATCGCCTTGCGATCATCGATGCTCGGATGCGCGGTCTTCCGCACGGCCATCCGGCCCACCTCCCGTTCTGCACATGACGCTGCCGGCGCCGGCCGCGGGCACATTCCGTGCGCGGCCATGGCTGGAGCGAGGGGGCGCCTCGCGCGGCCAGCCCTTCCCTTGCCCCCAATTCGCCATCTTGTCGCGCCCGCGGCGGGAGGACATTACCCAGATAGGATTATTTCGGCACCCGGAGTTCCGGGCTCATCGTCGAGCCTGGCTACAGGGCGGAAGCTCACCTGGCCGCCCTTGATGCGCGGGCTAGCCGCCGAATTGGACGAGCGGTCGTGGCCAGCCGCTGCAGCGAGCATTGTCGTGGCTGGGCCGGCTCACCAGGCAGCGCGGCACCGCTGGGATGTCTGTCAGGGCGGGGTGCCGGAGTGCGCTAATCGCTGTCGCGATACGCCGGCGGTTCATGAATCAGCGAGGGTCTACCTGGGGTTACCCGTATTGGGGGATGTCAGATCACCCGGAGATGGGTTTCGCTGAAGTCGGCGAGCGGTTTGGTGTGGCGGGATGGAGGGCTCGCGATGGTCCATGCGGTCACGCCCGCGGCCACCCGGAGAACCTGGACATGAGACTTCGCTTCCCAGTCAGGCGTGGCACGCTGCGCAAGGACGCCGTCGCCGGCTTGGTGCTCGGCGTGGAGAGCGTTCCCGACGGCCTCGCTGCTGGCCTGCTCGCCGGGGTCAGCCCTCTTTCGGGCCTTTACGCATACCTGTTCGGCACGATCGGTGGCTCGTTTTTCACCAGCTCGGCATTCATGGCTGTCCAGGCCACCGGGGCCATGGCTATCGTCATCGCTGATGTCCCGGCGGTTCACGCCGCTGGTGACCCGGCGCGGGCATTGGTCACCCTGTCGGTGCTTACCGGCGTTGTGATGCTGGCGGCCGGGTTTCTGCGGCTCGGTTCTGTCCTGCGGTTCGTGTCAAACGCCGTGATGGTGGGGTTCATCAGTGCTGTCGGGGTCAATATCATCCTCGGGCAATTGGCCAACCTCACCGGCTACAAAGCGGAGGGGGCAAACCGTGTCGTCCGCGCCTTCAACACTCTCGTCCATCCCGGCGAACTCCACCTGCAGTCCCTGGCGATTGGTATCTTGACGGTCGCGCTGATACTCCTGCTGGAGCGCACCGTGCTCGGCCCGCTGGGGCTGGTGCTGGCGGTCGTCATCACCTCGGCTCTGGTGGCCGTCCTGGGATGGGGCAGCGTCGCCCTGGTCAGGGATCTCAGTGAGATTCCCCGCGCGCTGCCGTTGCCCCAGGCCCCGATGCTGCGGCTGGTCCCGTCGCTTGTGGTCCCGGCGTTGTCACTTGCGTTCGTGGGACTGGTCCAGGGGGCGGCCATTTCGGCTAACTTCCCCAACCCGGACGGCCGCTACCCCGATGTTTCCCGTGACTTCATCGGACAGGGCGCCGCGAACGTGATCGCGGGGATCTTCCAGGGGATGCCGGTGGGCGGGTCCATGTCGGCCTCGTCGCTTAACAAGGCCGCCGGCGCCCGGTCGCGTATGTCTCTGATGATCGCCAGCGTGGTGATGGCGGTGGTGATCATCGCGTTCGCCGGCCTGGTCGGCTACATCGCCATGCCGGCCCTGGCCGGCCTGCTCATGCTGGTTGGCTACCGGACCATCAAGCCGGCCGATCTTCAGTCGGTGTGGAAGACCGGCGCCGTGCAGAAGGCGGTGCTGCTGACCAGCTTCGTGCTCACCATGATCATCCCGTTGCAGTACGCGGTGCTCGTGGCGGTGGGCCTGTCGGTGATCTTGCACGTGGTGCGGCAGTCGAACCAGGTCACCATCAAGCGCTGGCTGCTCGACCCAGACGGGAACCTCATCGAGACCGACCCACCGGCCCAGCTCCCCGCCAACGAGGTGGTCGCGCTCCAGCCGTATGGAAGCCTGTTCTTCGCCGCCGCGCCGGTACTCGAAGCACAGCTCCCGGCCACGGACGGCGCCGGCCGCAACTCCGTGGTGATCCTGAGGCTGCGGGGACGCACCGACCTCGGCACTACTTTCATGGACGTCCTGCACCGCTATGCCCAGGCCCTCGTGGCGACCGACAGCAAGCTCGTTATCGTCTCGGCCAGTGAACGCATCCAAGAACAGCTCCGCGTCACCGGCGTCACCGACCTGATCACCCCCGAGAACATCTACAGCGGCGATGAGCGGGTGGCCGCTACCCTCAAGCGCGCCTATGCAGACGCGATGACATGGATAGAACGAAACCAGCTAGCCGGCGGGACCGACCAGCGGTGAGCGGCAGGGCCACCCGCCAATTCACTCCGCGACATGCTGCTGCCCGCCCACAGGGCGCGCCGGGGGTGAGCTGCTCACCGGCGATGAACCCGTCGTCCCCTTGCGGAAAGACAAGGTCATCCCTCCAGGAGTCCTAGCTCCTGGGACCGGGTGACCGCCTGGCTGCGGGAGGCGACGCCCAGCTTGCGGTAGATCGAAAATGCCTGTGACTTGATGGTGTGGCGGGACAAGAACAGCTCGCCGCCGATCTCGGGGAACGACAGGTGCGTGGACAGCAGCGGCAGCAGGCGGAGTTCGGCGGCGGTCAGGGCCGATGCTCCAAGGACGGCCGAACCGCGTACCTGGACCAGCCGGGCCCGAAGCGCCTCGGCCTCCCCGACCAGGATCCCCAGCCCGGGCCGAAGTTTGAGCACCTCATCGACTTCCCGCATGAGCGTCCTGGCCCCGCTGATGTCGGCGAGGGCGATGTGGGCGCGGATGAGCTCGATCCGGGTCTGGACCGCCAGGTGGGGCTGCGTGTACGTCAGCAAGGATCTCAGTCGCTGAGCGCTGACGAGTTCGCGCCGCGCCGCCGGGACATCGCCCCGGTGCAGGGCTACGCGGGCCTGCGCCGCGCAGACGGTAGCGTCCTCCAGCCCGGCCTGATCCAGCAGCGAGCGCGCTTGGTCGGCCAGGGTCTCAGCCTGGTTCCATTGGTTGCGTACCATCGCCACCAGCGACCGTTGGCACAGTATCTGCGCGATGGTATCGGGCGTGCCAATTTCCTGTCCGGCTCTGACGGCCTCGTCAAGGACGACATCCGCGCTGTCGAGATCGCCGGAGAGGATGTGCGCGATCCCCTGCAGGAGCCCGGACATCGGGCGCACGATGCCCGCCGCCGCAAATTGTCGTGCGGTCTCATCGGCGTCCGCGTGCATCTGCTCGACACCATGGCGGCACAGGTAAGCGCGCAGCGCAGCGGCGAGGCCCTCGATGAGATGGTTGCCGGCCCGGGCCACGTCCTGGGAGCGCCAGCGGTCGACGGCATGAGCCATTTGCTCGGCGTCAGCCGGCCGCCCGGTCGCCAGGGCAAGAAGCGCGGCGTACGCGGCGGCCCGCGGGTGGTCCTCGAACCCGCTCCGGTCATCGAGCCACCGGAACCACCGCTGCAGGGTGGTGATCCTGGCTCGCCGGGACGTCGGCAGCCAGAGTTCTTCCGCCAGCCGGGCCACCGTGTCAACGTCCCCGGCAGCCATGGAGTACTCCAACGCTTCCTCGGGCAGGTCGTGGCGCAAGTACCAGGCGGCGGCGCGGCGGCGCAGGACCGGGATCAGGCCGGACTCCAGGCGCTCGGCCTCCGCGAGCAGCATGTCGCGGAACAGGTGGTGGTAGCGGTACCACTGCCCGCGCCGGTCCAGCGGCACCAGCAGCAGGTTCGACCGGGCCAGATCCGCCAGCGCCGCGGCGCACCCGGGCAGGTCCAGCACGGCCTCGCACAACGGCCCGGACATCCGCTCCAGCACCGCGGTCCTGGTCAGGAACGCCCGCTGTGAGCTGGAGATCCGGGTCAGGAACTCCGACTCCACATACTCGCTAACGAACTGGTCATCGCCGCCGAACGAGGCCGCCGTGCCCGGCAATGACCCGCCTTCCCGCAGGTACAGCGCAGCGAGATACAGCCCGGCCGGCCACCCTTCGGTCCGCCGGTGCAGCCCAGCAACATCGTCGGCGCCGACCTGCACCCCGGCAGCGCGCAGCAGCGATGCGGCTTCCGCCACCGTGAGCGACAGGTCACCGGTGCCGATCTCCAGGAGCTTTCCCTCGGCGCGCAGCCGCGCGGTCCGCAGCGGCGGCTCGGACCGCCCGGCCAGCACCAGCCGTGACCCGCTGGGGACGTGGCTGGCGAGCACTGATAGCGCGGCACGGCATTCGGAGTCATGCAGTAAGTGCACGTCATCCAGGACCAGCGTTACCGGCGCGGTCATCGACGCGAATGCCGACCCCAGCCGCGGGACGACCGAGCCGGGCACCGAGCTCACCGGCGAGGCGAGCGCATCGAATACCCGCTTGTCCACGCGCTCCACCGTGTCGAGCGCTTCGGCGACGTAGGTGAGCAGGACCTTCGGGTCGTTGTCCGCTTCGTCGACCGACACCCACGCGAAGGCCCGTGGATCACGATCGGCCCACTGTGACAACAGGGTCGTCTTCCCGTAGCCTGCCGGCGCCGCCACCGAGACGATCGGAACGCCGTTGCTATTGACCAGTCTCTCGATCAACAGCGAACGCTGGATGGTCTCCGGCCGCACCAGCGGACGCAGCAACTTGGAGACCGTGAGGTCGGACACCGGCCTGCCCGCATCCTGCGAGCGGTCGACCCGTTGCCGCGCCTCACTAACGTCCATGGCCTCACGGGTACCTCGGAAGAGCTTGCGTCCATGCTCAGCCGGAGTGGTAGACCAGGTCAAGCGACCGCTGGGCCCGGCAGGCGAATTCCTTCTAAACATGACACGGCCGGCAGGCCGCAAGGAGCCCGGGCAAAACCGGGGTGATAGGCCGACGAGACTGACGGGCGTAGAATTTTGGCGCCCGGTGTGACGGCTGGGCCTAAACTGCGCGGCCGGGCGGGGCGGGGATCGGTCTACGCTGGTCGGGAGGTAGTGTGCCCACCTCCGGTCGGGTCAGGTGGATGCTAGGTGCCGTCGCCGCGGCGGGCGCGCTGGTGGCTTCAGCATGTGGGCGGCCCGTCCCAGCGCCAGGCGATGTCTCACCGGTCAAGGGCTTGGTGGCGAGCCTTCCCGAGGCCACCAAACCGGCGTCCTCCATACTCTGGGCCACCACCAGGGACGTGATATCGCTTGATCCCATTCATGCGGCCGCCTTCCCGGAGTACACAGCTGACTCGCTGATGTGTGAGTCGCTGCTTCGCCAGGCACCGGGCGGCGCGCTTGAGCCTGGCCTGGCCACCGTTTCGCATTCGTCGCCCACCACGATGGTGTTCACGCTCCGGTCGGGAGTGAAGTTCTGGGACGGCCATCCGGTGACATCGGCCGACGTGGTGTACAGCCTCGACCGCCAGATGAATCCCCGGTTGGGCGGGTTTAATGTGGCGGACTTCAGCCGGGTGGCCTTGATCACCGCGACCGGCCGGTCCCAGGTGACGATCAAGCTCAAACAGCCGGACTACTGGCTGGAAGGCGAACTCGCCTCGATACCAGGCATCGTCATCGAGAAGGGCTTCGCCGAAAAACAGGGCAGCAACTATGGCACCCCGGCCGGATCGATCATGTGCACGGGTGCGTACATGTTCAAGTCGTGGACGCCGGGCGTAGGCGTGACGGCGGTCCGCAACCCGCACTACTGGAACCCCTCGGTCCGCCCGCTTGTCGGCCAGATCACCCTTAAGGGCGTTCCGAGCATCACCACCCTCACTGCGGGCTTGCTGACCGGCGCCATCCAAGGGGACTACAGCCTGGGGCTTTCCACTCTGGACCAGCTGAAGAACGGCAGGAGCGTCACGGTCTACGAGGGCCCTGGCTGGGCCACCGACGCGTTCACCATCACCAGCCTCAAAGGTGTGCTAGGAAACCTGAACGTGCGCCGGGCGCTGTCGCTGGCGCTGAATCGCCGGGGCATCATCAACTCCGTTTATGCCGGTGCGGCGCAGCTGCCACGGTGGCTGTCGAACCCGGGCACGTTCGGCTATGGCAGGTCCGTGTTCGACAGGGCCTACAACAGCTCGCCGGTTTTGACCCAGAACATCGCGGAGGCGAAGAAGCTCGTCCAGCGGGCCGGGGCCACCGGGAAGACGATCACGATCGGCACCTCCAGCCAGCTGCTGAGCATCGCCGCACTGACGGGCGCCTACCAGGCGGCGGCGCAGGCGATCGGCCTGAAGGTGGTGCTCAGGTCGGTGTCCGCCCAGGATTACATCGACTTCTTCATCGATCCCAAATTCAGGGCGGGCATCGACGGTCTCCCGGGGGTCGACTACGGCGACTACGCCGACCCGGCGGCGCTGCTCAATCAGGTCGTCCTCCCGGGTGGGTTGGAGAACCTCGACAACTTCAGCGATCCGGCAATCACCGCAGCACTGGAGCAGGCGCGCAGCACGGCGAACCTGGACCAGCGGGCGGCGCTGGTGGCGAAAGCCGAGGAGCTCGCCGCCCAGCGGCTTCCCTGGATCCCAGGCGTCGAGCCGGACAACGTACTGGTGCTCAGCAAGGGCCTGACCGGCGCGGTGTCGTCGACCGCCTACCTGTTCTCCCCCTGGGCCGACGGCCTGGGCCGGGTCGGCTGAGCGGTGCGCTGGCGGTGTTCACTCTGGCCCATGTTTCCGGCATGCCGACGTGTCGGCGACACCCCTTCAGGGGTACCTGATGTCGCCTGGGAACGGCGAACCTCACGGACGAATGACGGACAAATGATCAAGGACCTGACCGCTGCGAACAGTGATCAGGCCTCTGACCTGCACTTCCTGGTAGCGGGGGCGGGATTTGATTCCCTATGGGAGCTGCCGTGTCAAGTCGTCGTGAGCGGATGCTGCTGATCAGTTGTTGGCTGTGCGATGTGCGGGTATGCCGGGATGGCCCATCGGCGGGTGGCCGACGGGCTGCTCGGTGACCTGGGAACTCCTTACCCGGGCGGGCGTGAGGGGGCGGTCTTGACGGCCTGGCTGCGGGGCCGCGACGATCGTGGGTGGGGAGGGTCGCCTCGCCTGTCCGGCCCGGTTGCGGCCGTCTGAGGGGCTTTCCCCGCTATCTTGCGGCTGCGCCGGCGTTTGCGGACCTCCTCGGGGACGGTCCACTTGTCCGCGATGATCTTCTTGGCTTCCTCGGCGGTGACCGGGTTGCCGTTGGTGTCACAGATCACGTACGGCGTGCCGCGGTGCAGCACGGTCCAGGCCCGTTCGGCCAGATGCCCGGCGACGACGCAGCACGCCTTGAGGTGGGTGGCGCCGCGCTCGGTCATCTGCAGGTAGTAGACCCGGGCGAGCTGCGGGTCCTGGCGGCGGGCGGTGTCAGCGGCGCGGACGAACGCCGACCGCAGCTGGGACGGCCCGGCTTTGCTCATCGGCTGGCCCTTGCGGTCGGTCTGGCCGGTCTCGCTGGCCCGCGGGGTCAGCCCGACATAGGACTTGAACCGGGACCCATCACTGAACCGGCCGGGCCGGCCCATCGCGGCGACCAGAACCGGGGCGCTGATCTCGGCGAACCCGGGCAGCGACCGGGCCAGCTGCCCGGGATCGACCTGGAGATAGTGCTGTTCGCGGGCCGCGGCGTGGGCGGCCAGTTCGGCCTGGATGGCGCGCAGCAGCCGGATCTCGGTGACCACTTCCGCGGCCAGTTCGTCATAGGGCACGGCCGGGTGGTCGCCGTAGAGCCCGGCCGCAGCGGCCGCAGTGGACAGCCATTGACTGGCCCGCTGGTGTCCTTGCTGATGGCTGGACACTGTGGTGATCAGCCCGGTCAGCTCGGCCGCGCCGGCCGCCAGCAGCAAGCGCGGGTCAGCGTAGCGTTCCAGCACGGCCAGGTCGGCCTTGCCGAGGTCGCCGGTCAGCGGGGTCATCGGCATCAGCTGCCGGACCAGGTCCTTGATCCGCACCTTATGCTTGCTGGCCGCCTCGGTGAGCCGCCCGCAGGCCCGGACCCGGCGGTCCAGCGCGGCCGCGTCCGGGCCGGGCAGCTCGAGTCGCTGCAGCCCCCGCGGATCGGCCAGCGGCATCCGCGCCAGCGTCTCCGCATCGATCCCGTTCGTCTTCGCGTGCCGCCGCAAGAACCGGCGCAAGTCCGCGGCTTTCGCCGACGACACCCGGTAGACAGCGTGCCCACGGCGAGCGAAGAACACTGCGATCGGCATCCACGCCGGCCCGGTCGGACCCGGACACCACCGCCAGCGTGGTGCCGTCCGGCGCGCCAGCCAGCGCGGCCTGTTCTACCGCCGACAGCGACTCCACCGTCGGCACACACGACGACCGGCCCACCACCCGCCCGTCGGTCTCCAGCACCCGCACCGAATGCCGCGACGCGATCCCCAGATCAATACCCACCAGCCGCCGCGGCACCGGCTGCCCGTCCTGCTCCTCCACCAGCCACCTCATTCCTGCATCACCGGACTTATCAGCTCCGGCGGCACAGCAGGCAGCAACCCATCGGCCACGGTCCCAGGGCGGCAGAGCCCGGCAACGGCTCCCACTCATGTGCTGCAACCGGGCCAGACCCCAGCCTGGGGCCGGCCCACTTCCCTCATGCGGGTCATCCGTGGCCAGGCCAGCAGTGGCAATCAAATCCGCGAGGCCTGACGAGAACGCCAGCCTCAGAACCTAAGTCGTCGCCACCTACCGGACCAGCCGGGGATGCTATGCAACCCTGGAACCCCGCGCTGATCAAGCGCCGGAGTTCCTTACATGAACCGGCGGCCTCTTCGTCCCGAAGCCAAGTTCGAGGGCGATCGTAGTCCGCAGGACTGTGGCCGACCTGCCCGAGCTGTCCGTCAACGTCCGGCGGCGTGTGTGGGCAGCCGGTGGGATCGTCACGGCAAGTGCACGGTGACCGTTACGGCTTGTTACGTCCGGCGGCCGGACCCGGCCAGGAGGAGCGTTTCCCGCGGCGGTGGCGGGAAGAGCCAAACCAAGAGAGCCAACGACCGCAGTTACCAGGCCACATCCAGCCACATGCAGCCACGATCGGTGCGGCCAGACGGCACGCCAGGCCACGCCCAGCGACATCCAGCCACCCGGGTGACCCGCCTTACAAGCGAGGGGTCGCTGGTTCGAACCCAGCTGCGCCCACCAGGGAAAACAGTTCACGTACCCCCTCCGTTCTTGTTCGATGGGAGCGCAAATTGGAGCGCATTTTCTCCCGGACGCCCCCGGAACGGGGCCAGCCACTCGTCCAGAGCGGGCACAGCCGACCGCGGCTGCGCGCCGCGGGACCGGTCGATGCGCGCCCGTGCCGCGAGCGCGGCCTGCCATCGCTTGGTCTGGCGGGCCAGCATGTCCTCGATCATCTTCTTGTCTATGTGGGTGTAGTGGTCGGCGATGTCACCCGAGGCGCCGTGGCCGAGACGGTCACGGCGCAAGACCCGTGGTACCCGGTCGCGCCGCATCGCGGTCTGGTGGCCGTGCCGCAGGCCGTGTGGGGTCAGGCCTGGGATGAGCGGTGCCCACGAACAGTCGGCCACCTGTTCGGCCTTGGCGCGGTGCATGCCTTTCATCGGCACTGGGATGCCGGGAAAACAGTCGCTTGAGCAGTGCACCCGCCAGGGCTGAGTGTGGTAGTTGCGGCGGTGTTTTTGCGCGGGGTAGAGGCCATCGGCGGCGGGTCGGAAGATGCGGCTGGCGTAGTTCGACCGCCGGGCGTGGCCTGCTTCGGCTCCCAGGAACAGGAACGCCTCGCGTGACCCGCACGCGCTGGTGCCGTCGTCGTGGCGCGGGTACCGGCACCGGCGGCCCCGGCCTTGAAGCCGTTGCAAGAGGGTGAACAGCCAGCGCGGATGTCGACGTCTCGCCGTGAGCCACGATTGCGCGTATGCATGATCCGCAGCGGATGAGGTAGCTGCACGTCAGGGCTGTGCCGCCGCTCTCGCGGCCACTGGCTGGAGTGACGAGACCCAGGGACGGTGAGATGGAAACCGGCAGGACCCACGACCAGAGCTTCCCTATCTCGTCACGAGACGGCGTGCCAGTGGTGACCGCTCCCGCTGAGATCGACTTCTCGAACGCCCTGGCCTTCGGATCGGCGCTGGCAGCGGCAGGCACAGCCGGTCCGATCATCATCGTGGACATGCGGGCCAACGTGGTGTGTGACTCCAGCGGGCTGAGCGCGCTCATCTCGGCGCACAAACGCGCAGACACTGCCGGGGGCGAGCTGCGGCTGGTCATGCACCCGGCCCACGTGCCAAAGGTCTTCAAGGCGACCGGCGTGGACCGGCTCGTCAAAATATTCAGCACTGTCTCCGAGGCCGTAACTCCAGTCCAGTACTAAGGCGAAGCAGCCACATTGTCCTGGCCTGAGCATGCGTTCTAGGCTTGTCGGCGTATGACAGGTGTCGTCTAGCAGCTTGTCAACAGCCGTATGCGGGGCGTTCAGTATCGGCCAGCTCGATCCGCGAGCTGGCATGATCGCTGGTTGCCTGTCCGGGCTCTTGTGCCTGGCGGGGAAGCCGTTCGCCCGGATGGCTCCCCGGTACCCTTTGGTGCACATTGAGTGGCCGACGGCCTCTGGCTGCCACCTCCCGAGGCCCTCACCCGGTCGTGCGCCGCGGTTGCTGCGGACGAGCTAGCGGCCAGGATCCGTGTCTATGAAGGAAGGCCCCCAGGAGTGACCGAAGATCCATTGCCGGTGCGCGAGGGCGACGATCACCTCGAGGAACCCGCCCACGAGTACGCCTGTGTGGGCGCCAAGGGGAGCCTCATGCTGCCTTCGCGCTAGGCGCTGCCGGCAGCTTCGGTGGTCAGTTGCCCGTGCCCGGCAGTATTTCTCTGGCCTTGGTCATGACACCCTCCTTTATCACGCCCCAGCGGTCTGAGTCGCCCTTGAGCATTGCGGAGGCGGCGTCCTTTATCTGCTCGAAGGTGGCGTGCGGCGGGATGGGGGGAACGTTCGGATCGGTTCGCAGGTCAAGCACGGTGGGGCGGTCGGCGGCCAGGGCCTGGTCCCATGCGGGCCCGACCTGGCCGGGCTCGTCTACCGCGATCCCGCGCAGGCCGAGGCTGCGGGCGAAACCTTCATAGGAGACGTCGGGCAGTTGCTGGGACTCGGTGAATTTCGGCGAGCCCTCCATGGCTCGCATTTCCCAGGTGACCTGGTTGAGGTCGTTGTTGTGCAGGACGGCGATGATCAGCCGGGGATCGGCCCATTGCTCCCAGTAGTGCTTGACCGTGATCAGCTCGGCGAGACCATTCATCTGCATCGCCCCGTCCCCGGCGAAGACGATCACCGGCCGGTCCGGGTGGCCGAACTTGGCCCCGATGCCATACGGCACGCCCGGTCCCATCGTGGCCAGGTTGCCAGACAGCGAGCCGCGCATCTGGCCGCGGAACTTCAGCTGCCGGGCGTACCAGTTGGCTGACGAGCCCGAGTCCGCTGTGACGATGGCGTCCATGGGCAACCGGGCAGACAGCTCGCGGAATACCAGCATCGGGTTGACCGGGTCCGCCTCCACGTCGGCTTCGGCGTCCATCGACTCCCACCATCCGGCGACGCCGGCCTCGATAGCCTCGCGCCAGCTGCGGTCCTCTATGCGCTGCAGGTGCGGGATCAGGGCGCGCAGGGTAGCAGCGGCGTCCCCGACCAGGTTGACCTCGTATGGGTACCGCATCCCGATGTACTTGCCGTCGATGTCGATCTGGACGGCGCGCGCCTGACCGAATTCCGGCATGAACTGTGTATAGGGGAAGCTCGAGCCGACGGTGAGCAGCGTGTCGCAGTGCATCATCATCTCGTAGCTCGGCCGTGTGCCCAGCAGCCCAATCGATCCGGTCACGTACGGCAGTTCATCGGATAGGACGTCCTTGCCCAGCAGCGGCTTGGCCACCCCGGCCCCCAGCAGCTCGGCGATCTCCTCAAGCTCGCGCCGGGCGCCGCGGGCGCCCTGCCCGGCGAGGATTGCGACCTTGCTGCCGGAGTTCAGGACGTCGGCGGCCCGCATGATCGCCTCGTCACCCGGCGTGGCGGTCGGCCAGTCAACTCCGATGGAGGATGGCACCATCTTGAACGCGTGGCCCGGCGCCGAGTACTCGAGCTCCTGGACGTCGGAGGGAATAATGATTGCGGTGGGTGCCCGCTCGGCTAGCGCGGTGCGGATGGCCCGGTCGAGCACGTTGGGCAGCTGCTCGGGCACCGTGACCATCTGTACGTACTCGCTGGCGACATCCTTGAACAGCGACAGCAGGTCGACTTCCTGTTGATAGGAGCCGCCCATCGCGCTGCGGCTGGTCTGGCCGACGATCGCGACGACGGGCACGTGATCCAGCTTGGCGTCGTAGAGGCCGTTCAGCAGGTGGATGGCCCCGGGGCCGGATGTCGCCATGCACACGCCGACGCGCCCGGTGAACTTCGCGTACCCGACGGCCTCGAAGGCAGCCATCTCCTCATGCCGGGCCTGGATGAACTGAGGCTTGTTCTCCGCGCGCGCCCAGGCGGCGAGAATGCCGTTGATTCCGTCACCGGCGTACGCGAAGACGTGATCCACGTCCCAGCCACGCAGGCGCTCGAGCAGGTAGTCAGCAACCGTCGGTGCCATGTCTGTCCTTCCATGATTCATGAGGTGTCACGCAGCGCCGCCCCCGGCAATCAGCTGGCCAGCCGCGCGCGCGGCGACGGCCATGATCGTCAGGGCGGGGTTGGCGCTGCCCTGGGTGGGCAGCACGCTGCCGTCGGTGATGTACAGGTTGGGCACGGCGAAGGTGCGGCAGCTGCCGTCGACCACGCCCTGCCGCTCGTCCGCCGCCATCCGCGCCCCGCCGACCAGATGGGCGTAGCGCTGGATGGTGATGACCTCGTCCGCCCCGGCCGCGTGCAGGATGTCCTCCATGACGCCCTGGGCGGCCCGCATCAGCGCCCGGTCGTTGTCGCACTGGGAGTAGGCAAAGCGGGCGACGGGCAGGCCGAAGCGGTCCTTCTCGCCGGCCAGGGTCACCCGGTTCTCTGGCAGGGCGAGGAACTCGCACAGCGCGCCCAGGCAGGACCAGTGCACGTAGTCGCTCATGTACTCGCGCAGCGGGCGCCCCCAGTGTCCCTGCGCGGCGACGTGCTCAGCCCAAGTGATGGGCAGCGGGGACACTGTCTGGATGGAGAATCCGCGCTTGTAGTCCTGAGCGGGATCGGTCTCGTAGAACTCCTCGGTGCTCACCTCGGGTGGCGGCGACTTATACATCCGCACCTCGGCGTCAAATCGGCCCGCGGTCTGCGGGGCGCCTTGCACCATGAGGTAACGGCCGACCTGGTCGAAGTCGTTGCACAGGCCGTCGGGGAAGCGGCTGGACGCAGAGTTCAGCAGCAGCCTGGGCGTCTCGATGGAGTACCCGGCCACGACCACCATCGCGGCCCGCTGGAATCGCTCTGTCCCGCCGCAGACGTAATGCACTCCGGTCGCGCGGCCGGTGCGCTCATCGACGCCGACCCGGGTCACCATCGCGTCGGCGCGCACCTCCGCGCCGTGCGCCAGGGCGTCGGGGATATGGGTGATAAGCGGTGACGCCTTGGCGTTGACCTTGCATCCCTGCAGGCAGAACCCGCGGTAAATGCAGTGCGGCCGGTTGCCGAAGCGGCCGTTGGCGATGGCGACCGGGCCCACCTTTGCGGTGATCCCGCATTTGCGGGCTCCGCGCAGAAAGATTTCGCCGTTCCCGCCCACCGGATGCGGACGGTGCGGGTAGCCATGCGGGTCGCCCCATGGCCAGTGCTCCCCAGCGACGGGCAGTTCCTGCTCGATCTCGGCATAGTAAGGGCGCAGCTCACGGTAGCCCCATGGCCAGTCCGCACCGACCCCGTCCAGGGTGCGGGTCATGAAGTCGCTCGGGTGAAAGCGCGGGGTATAGCCCGCGTAGTGAACCATCGAGCCGCCGACGCCGCGCCCGGAATTGTTCGAGCCCATCGGCACCGGATCGGCGCCTGCGATAACCCGGGGATCGGTCCAGTAAAGGTGATGCGAACCCGCCTCGTCGCTGACCCAGTCGGCGTCGGGATCCCAGAACGGACCCGCGTCGAGCGCCGCCACCCGCCAGCCAGCTCGGGCCAGCCGCTGCAACAGGACCGAACCGCCGGCCCCGCAGCCCACGATCACCAGGTCAATCTCATCCTGGTCGGCAAAGCGCCGCATGTCCCGCCGCAGCCGGTGATTCGTCCTGGTGCCATCATTGGGCAACAGCCACGCTGACTCGTTGCGTGAGCGCACCCCGGCCATCAGGCTCCCTCCCGGACCGGGTCGTCTGATGGCTGAGCGTCCTGCACCTCGAAGGGCTCACGCTTGCCGACACCCGGGTTCTTGTAGCCCCGCGGGTACGCCGGCCCGGGGAAACCGATCTCATTCCAGGCGGATGGATGAGAGTAGAACGCCGTGCACGCGTACCGGGTCCACAGGCTCCATACATGAGCCGCGGGCAGCGCGTGCCACTCATCGGACCCCAGGTCCTGCACGGCCTGCAGCAGCGCCATCTGCTCGACCGCTGTCGCGTCGGCGAACACCACGCCACAACGCAGAGCGGCATCCGCATCGAGATAGGACAGCGTGTCCCGCCACGCCTGGCCGTCCTCGGGCATGTCCGCGTAGCGCCAGCCGTCGGTCTCTCCCGCCGCCAGCCGGGCGTCAATCATCTGCAGCACAGGCACCCGGGGCTCTTCGTTCTGGCCGGTTATCTGATCCAGCAGGGCTGCGGCACATGCCTCCTCGGCGGCGGTGAAGAACTTCAGCACCGGCGGCGGCCCGATCCTGCCCATGACCACATCAGCCGTGACCTGATCCCAGTGCCGCATCTGGCTCAGCGCATCGAAAGCCGGGAACCGGTCCGGCAGGCCGCCTGACCGCTGGCCAGGGGCGCCCGGCCGGTCGGGCTGGCCGCTCATTCCTCCCGCCGGAGGATCGCAGCGAGCAGTCCCATCCCGCCCACCATGGTCACCAGCAGGGGAGCCAGTAGCGGCGGGCCCATTTCCATGTTGTAGCGGGCGTTCGACCAGCCGCCAGGCTTCTGGGCAATACCGCGCCCGTGAAGGTACAGACCCTGCAGGCCATTGACGACGATCGCCGCCGACGCGACCGGCAACGCGGTTTTCGCCATCCGGCGGCTGCAGAACCCGGCCACGCCCGCCACCGCGCCCACCGGGCCGAGTGCCACCGGCAGCCACATCATCTTGTTACCGAAACTGGCACTGTCGTGCTCAAAAAAGATCTCCGCGGCCGTCACCAGCGCTCCCGCCGCGGTGAGCGCCGACAGGCCCCGTTCGAAGCGCCCGGTCTCCACATTGCGCACCATCCGGTCGATGCCGTGCAGACCCTCGCCAACCGCGCCATGGCTCGCTTGCCGAGATCTCATCTGGTCTCCTCCTGGTCATCAGCGCAAGCACCACCGCCCGCACCGCCCTGCCTGCGCCTAGCCCCGAACTCCCGGCTCCGGGGATGCACCCACTACCCCCGGCGGCCGAGGCAAACCTGGGCTTGCCTGCGTGTTAGTCCAGGCGCCTGCCGAGCTAAATAGGCCCGGACGCGGGGCGATTCGTTACGCAAGGCTCAACGTGTGGCCGTGCGGCTTGGCCGTCCCTATAGAGCGTCGGCGTAGGGAGCGCCGATCTGCCGCATGCGTAGCCCGCCGCGGCCTCGCGCGTACCGGGTTTGGGCCCCCAGCAGGGGGTAGCGGCGAGGGGCAGCCATGCCGGGCAGCGGAAAGAGCGGAGAGGGTCGTGGCGGATAGTGCCGAAGACGGTAAGCGCGTGGCTGCGCCTTGCGACTGGCAGGGCTGGCAGCGCTGGGTGGAGGGCGTCGACTGGTCGGACTGGCGCTCCTGGATGCGGCGCGTCGCGGCGACGGACTGGGCGCCAGGACCCGGGGCTGGCATTCCTTGGGCGGAGGCACCCCGGGCCGGCCCGGTCAGTCTTGCCGTCCGCGCCTACGAGGAAGACGAGCCCGGTGACCGGGTTCGCGAGCATCTGACAGCGACTTGGCCGGCGTTCGGCCGCTGGTGGCGGGATGGCGCGAACTCCCGCCCAGTCCTCAGGGAAGCCCGGGCGCGGCTGGAAGAGCACATGCCGGAGCTGGTTCCCACGTGGCAGCGGCTGACGGCCATGATCCCGGGCGACTCAGACGCCGGCCCGGCGCTGGCGCTGTGGAACCCGCCGCCATTTCTCACCGGCTGCTCGCAGGCTGCGGTCATCAAGGGCGGGCCAGCGCTGATCCGCAATTACGACTGGGACTACCGCCTGTTCGACGGTGTGATAGCCAAGACGGCGTACACCGGCCGCCGGGTACTCGGCATGGCCGATTGCCTGTGGGGGCTGCTCGACGGAGTCAACGACACCGGGCTGGCCGTCTCGCTGACGTTCGGGGGGCGCCCGCAGGTGGGCGACGGCTTCGGCATCCCGCTGGTGATCCGCTACGTGCTCGAGGTCTGCGAGAGCGTTGACGAGGCGGTCCGGGTTTTGCGCAGGGTGCCGGTCCACATGTCGTATAACGTCACCGTGCTAGACCGCAGCGGCCGGTGGGCCACAGTGTTCGTCGCTCCGGACCGGCCGGCCCGGGTCACCAGCCGTGCGGTGACGACCAACCATCAGGGCAGTGTGGAATGGGTGCCATACGCAGCGGCAATCCGCAGCGTGGAACGTGAGGATCGCCTCCAGGAATTGCTCGCGGACGGCACCGACACGCAGGGCGTCGTCGCGGCCTGCATGCGCTCCCCGCTTTACGCCACCCGCTTCCACGAGGGCTTCGGCACGCTGTACACCGCCGAGTACCGGCCCGCCGAGGGCGTCGCACGCTACCACTGGCCGGACCGCGCCTGGGAGCACTCGCTGGCCAAGCTCGAGCCCGGGAGCATCCAGATCCGAGAGCGCTTCAACGTCGGTGGTCAGCCAGTCAAGGCTGGGCCGTCGAATCGCTTGTTGCGCCGCTAGGTCGCGGAAGCAGGATTGGCGATCCGCGCTGGGGCAGAGACCGTGTCCGGCAGGCAAGGGCCACAGATTATGAGGGGGTCTGTGATGTTCGGTAAGGCAGTCTGGCTGGCTGCGGTGGTGCTGGGAGCACTGGCCGCGAGCCAGTGGCAGGACATCATCCGCTACACCAAGATCAAGCAGATGTCGTCCGGCATGGGCCATCCGGAAAACGTGCCCGCCGAAGGCAGCACCGCCTACCCCCAGACTTCTGGCAGCGGCACCAAAGACGGCACCGGCGACTTCGACTCAGCCCGGCGCGGCGGTCCAGCGCCAGGCTGACCAGGCCCGCAGTCGGCTGGCGCACCCGCCCGCCCAGGGTGGTACTGGCAGGCACGTACAGGAAGCGGACAGCCGGGATGGTGGGCTGAGATGCTGGCCGGATGAGTACCCGGACAGTTGGCATCGAGGAAGAGTTCCTGCTTGTGGACGCGGCCACCGGGCGGCCGCAGGCCATGGCGGGGGCTGTCATGCGGGCGGCCACGGCCGTAGCGGGTGGCGCCGGGGCGGAGCCCGGGTATCTGGAGTTCGAGCTGCAGAAACAGCAAGTGGAGATCAACACCAGCCCGTGTGTGTCGCTGGCGGACCTCGCGCGTGAGGTAACGCGGTGCCGCGCCATGGCGGCGGACGCGGCCGCCAGGGCCGGGGCCAGCGTGGCGGCCCTGGGTACCTCACCGGTGCCTGTCGAGCCGGCGATCACCGGCCAGGGCCGGTACCGCCGGATGGCCGAGCACTTCGGCCTGACCGCGCATGAGGAACTCACCTGCGGCTGCCATGTGCATGTCGAGATCTCCTCGGCGGAGGAGGGCGTCGCCGTACTCGACCGCCTCCAGCCCTGGCTCCCGGCCCTGCTGGCCCTGAGCGCCAACTCGCCGTTCTGGCAGGGCCGCGACAGCTCCTACGCCAGCTACCGCTACCAGGCCTGGGGCCGGTGGCCATGCTCGGGGCCGACGGCCTGGTTCGGATCGGCCCGGGCCTACGCCGGCACGGTCCGGGAGATGATCGCCACGTCCACCGTGCTCGACGCGGGAATGGTCTACTTCAACGCCCGGCTGTCTGAGCACTACCCGACGATCGAGATCCGGATCGCGGACGTATGCCTGTTCGCCGCCGACGCAGTCCTCATCGCCGCGCTCGTGCGGGCGCTGGTCGAAACCGAAGCCCGGTCGTGGCGTGACCACCCGGACGGCCGCCCGGTCCGGCCCGAGTTGCTGACCCTGGCCGCCTGGCGCGCCAGCCGGTCGGGCCTAGACGGCGACCTGGTGCATCCCGCCACCGGCAGGCCCGAACCAGCCCCGCACGTGATCTCGGCCCTGATCGACCACGTGCGGCCGGCCCTCGAGGCCACCGGCGACCTCCCGACGGTGACCGGCCTTGCGGAAGCGGTGCTATCACGTGGCAACGGTGCCAGCTTCCAGCGCGAGACCTACAACAGATCCGGCCGCCTCCTCGACGTCGTAACCAGCGCCCTGGAACAGACCATCCAGCCCTGACCCACTTCACGGCATCGCAGGACGTGGCGGCCAGTCCCGGCCGGTCACGGCGCCGGCCTGCACGCCTCAATGATGCGGTCCAGTCCCATTGCGAGTCCCTCACGTGCCAGCCCACCGAGCTGCCCTGGCACGTGAGCGTCGGTGTTGATGGCGACCAGGCAGCCACCGCCAGCTCCCTGTAGTCGAGGGCCTGACCACCTGGTATCTGGATCGCATGTGTGTTTTAGCACTCGGGGGATTGCCGGACTGGTGGACGTATCCGACATGCTGCGCGAACGGGCACGAGTGGCGGCCGGTGCGGTTGATCGTGAGCTGGATGCCGTGCCTGTGCGGCCCGCGCTCATGAGCTCTGCTCTAGCTCATTGGCCCGGTCGCGCAGAATGTTCTTCTGGACTTTCCCGGTTGACGTCTTGGGCAGCTCGCAGAACTCGAAGCGCTTGGGAATTTTGTAGCGGGCCAGGCGCTCCCTGGCGTACTCAGTCAGCGCGCCCGCGTCGACGTCATCCTTCCTGAGCGTCACGAAGGCGATGGGCACCTCCCCCCAGCGTTCGTGCGGCATCCCCACCACGGCGCTTTCCACTACTGAGGGGTGGCTATCCAGCACCTGCTCGACCTCGACCGAGGCGATGTTTTCTCCTCCGGAGATGATGATGTCCTTGCTCCGGTCGCGGATCTCGACGTAGCCGTCGGGGTGCATCACGGCCAGGTCGCCGGTGAGGAAGCAGCCGCTGCGGGTGACCTCCTGGGTGGCTTGGTCGTCGCGGTAGTAGCCGAGCATGACGTCGTTGCCGCTGACCGCGATCTCGCCGATGGTCTGCCCGTCGGCAGGGACGTCTTTGCCGTTGTCGTCGAGGACCCGCAGCGGGCGGGCGACGATGTTGGGCGCTCCCTGCCTGGCGCGCAGCGTGACCTGCTCGTCCTGCGGGAGTTCGTTCCACTCCGGCTGCCACTCGTTGATCGCGAGCGGGCCGTAGGTTTCGGTCAGGCCGTACAGGTGGGTCACGGCGAAGTTCATCGCCTCCATCCGGGCCAGCAGGGTGGCCGACGGTGGCGCCCCGCCGGTGTCCACGTGCACCTCGTGATCCAGTTCTCCGGCTGCGGAATCTTCGGCGATCATGGTCAGCACGGTCGGGGCGGCGCTGAAATGGGTGATCCCCTCATCCCGCAGCAGCTGCCAGATCTCGGCGGTGTCGATGGCCCGCAGGCAGACGTGGGTGCCGCCGGCTGCAGTAACCGCCCAGGTGAAGCACCAGCCATTGCAGTGGAACATCGGCAGCGTCCACAGGTACCGGGCGCCCGGGCCGAGGCGGGCGTGGTAGGCCATCGCGGTGGCCTGCAGGTACGCGCCCCGGTGATGGTACATCACACCCTTGGGCCGCCCGGTCGTCCCGCTGGTGTAGTTGATCGCCAGCAGTTGGCGCTCGTCGACCGGCACGGGCTCGGACACCCCGGCGTCGGCGATCCAGTCCTCGTAGGAGTCACCGGACCCGCCGGCGACAAAGCACGGCAGATCGGCCCGGTCAGCCAGGCGGCGGGCGCGGTCGGCAAACTCGCGGGTCGCCACCAGCACCGACGAGCCCGAGTGATCCAGGAGGGCGGCCATTTCGTCTTCCGACAGCCGGGTGTTCAGCGGCACCAGCACGGCGCCCATCATTGGCACCGCGTTGTGCAGTTCCAGCATCACGTGGCTGTTGGTGCACAGCGCGGCGATCCGGTCCTCACGGCCCACGCCCTGGGCGGCCAGCGCCCCGGCCAGCCGGCGGCACCGTTCGGCCATATCGCGGTAGGTGAACCTGCGCTCGCCGTCCACGATCGCGGTCCGGTCGGCGAAGACCGCAGCCGCGCGGTCAAGGAACGACGCGGGCGTCAGCGGGGCGAAGGTGAAGTCTGACATCTGATCCGTCTTCCCCCTGTGAGTGGCTGAAACCGGCCAACGGAGCTGATACCTGGCTTCATTCTGAAATAGGAGATCTCCTGGCCAAACGGCCTGGTCATGGTTCTGCCGGCGGACGGGACCTCAAACAGGCGCTGGCCTGACCAGTGCGGGCAGGCCTTCGGCGCCGCCAGGAGTTGCTTCCAAGAAGGTCTCCGGCTGTGATCGAGCTTGACGGACTGCCGCGGACCTCTACGGGCAATGTGCAGAAACCTCGCTGGGCAAGGTGCAAAACCGCGTACTGCGGGAACTCGAATGGGTCGGGTGCCGGTAGAGCGATCGGCCAGACCGTTGAGGTCAGGCGCGGATCTGGAAGGAAGGTGATGACAATGACGTCGCTTTGGCGGCAAGCGTTCGACGCCATCGAGCGGCCACTGGCCGCAGCTTCTGAGTCGTGGGTGCAAAGCAAGGCGTTCATGGATCTTGCCGCCGTGACGATTAGGGTGCAGCGACGGCTCATCGCCGATGGCCAGCGTATGACTGAGCAATGGCTGCACGCGTGGGGGATGCCCGCTCGCGGCGACTTGTTCAGGCTGATGAACCAGGTTGCGAGCCTAGAGCGGCATGTGCGTGATCTCGAGCGCGAACTGCAGCTGCGCGATGACTACCCGCCCGCTAGCCAGCCCGGGTCGGCCGCCCCGCAGCCTGCGAAGGAGGCATGATGCCTGATTTGCTCGAGCGCCAGATGCTGCGCGCGCGCAACGGTCTGGCCTATCTCACTGGCGCGAAGCGGCCGGCAGTGGCGCAGACCCCCAAGGACCTGGTCTGGAAGCGCGACGGAGCCCGCTTGTGGCGATACCGCTCCGAACAGCGACGCTATCGTCCGCCCGTACTGATCGTCCACAGCCTGGTCAGCAAGAGCTACGTGCTTGACCTCCTACCCAAGACCAGTATGGTGCGCTACCTCGTCGGCGAGGGATTCGACGTGTTTCTGCTCGACTGGATGCCGCCAGATCCCGCGGACGCCGAGAACACGCTCGAAACCTATGTTGATGGCTACATCCCGGACGCCATCGATGCCCTCCTGGAAGACGCCGACGCCCGCGAAGTGACGCTGATTGGCTACTGCTTCGGCGGTATTCTCACGCTCCTCGTCGCGGCCGGGCATCCCGAGCTGCCCATCCGCAACATGATGGTGATGGCAACCCCATGTGACTACCGCGAAATGGGGTTCATGAGCAACATGTTCCAGGACGGCCGACTGGACCCCGACGATGTCATCGACGAGACCGGCCTCGTGCCGGCACGGGCACTGGACGAGGGATTCCAGACGCTGAAACCAACCGACGTACTCGTCCAGCAGGTCAACTTCTTCGAAAGCCTCTGGAACGATGAGTTCGTCGAGGGGTTCCTGGCCATCAGCCAATGGGCACGTGACCAGGTGCCGTTCCCCGGTGCCGCATTCCGGCAGACCGTGAACCTGCTGATCCGCCAGAACTCGCTACTCGACGGAGTCATCCCACTGGGCCGCAGGAAGGCGCGCCTGAAGGACATCCGCTGCCCATTCCTTAACGCATTCGCCGAACAGGACGGGATCACGCCCGCCGCGTCCTCCGAACCGCTCACGCAGCTAGTGGGCTCCGAAGACGCAAGCGAACTGCGCCTTCATTCCGGCCATATCGGCTTCGTCGCCGGTCGGCAGGCGGCCAAGGTCGCGCGGCCGCAGATCGCGGAATGGATCCGGTGCCGCAGCGACGAGGCTTAGCTGTTGAAGATGCAGCTCACCGGCCTCCACGGCTACCTCAGAGTCCCAGATTGGGGAGGATCATGGCCCGGCCCGCTGTATCCAGTGCGGCGAACCTGTGGTGAGGGCGCGGCCACTGTCAGGGCAAGCCTGTTGGCCCGGACCCGATGCCAGCTCCCACGAGCCCGCCGATGCCAGTCGAGTCCACGAAAGTCACGCTGGCCA
Organism: uncultured Actinomycetota bacterium; assembly: GCA_963844655.1. GTDB lineage: Bacteria > Actinomycetota > Actinomycetes > Streptosporangiales > Streptosporangiaceae > JASHPR01. The sequence goes on from CAWJPA010000006.1 coordinate 39,597, forward strand.
GATTTGCAGTAAGTCCGCGGCGTTCTTCGTCAGTGACCACTCCCGCAGGCTGTCGCGCAGGAGACCGCAGGTAGAAGAGATGCCTACTTCGCCGACTGCCGTGGCCACGGCGATGCCTCAGTCGAGACCGGTCCTCGTCTAGATGTCACGTGGTGTTTCTGTCGGACCGGGCGCACCCGGGTTAGCCTGGAAAGTGGCGACCGGCCGCTCAGTGCAATGCTCCGGACCTGGGCGGCTGGGAGTGCGTGGGCTAGATTCGCCAGGTGACATTTGATGTAGTGGTGCTCGGGGCGGGATCAGCGGGGGAGTGGGTAGCCGGCGCTGTCGCCGATGCTGGGAGATCCGTGGCGCTGGTGGAGAAGCTGCGGGTAGGCGGCGAATGTCCTTATGTGTCGTGTATCCCGAGTAAGGCGATGCTGCGCAGTGCGCATGCGCGGGCTCAGGCGCGGCGCGTCGCCGATCTGGGCGGTGCGTCTGGCCCGGTGCGCCTCGGCGCGGACCGTGATGCCTTCCGGGCCGCCGTGCACAGGCGCGATGACCTGTCGGGCAAGCGTGACGACAGCGATGCGGCCGCGAGCCTCCAGGACCGCGGTGTCACACTGATCCGCGGGCCAGGCCGTGTGACCGGGCTCGGTCGCGTTGATGTCGGCGGCCGTGATCTGGCTTACCGTGACCTGGTCGTGGCCACAGGGTCGAGGGCGGTGATCCCGCCCGTGAATGGCCTCACCGATGTTCCATTCTGGACCAGTGATCAGGCACTGTCCGCGGCCGGCTACCCAGCCTCGGTGGTCATCCTGGGGGGTGGCGCGGTTGGGTGCGAGCTCGCCCAGGTCTACGCCGGATTCGGGGTGCGGGTCACGCTGGTCGAGCCAGCCGGTCAGCTCGCCGGTGGCGAGGAGCCAGATCTTGCCCGGGAGCTCGGCACGGCATTGCGGGCGGCCGGCGTCAGTGTGCGGATCGGCACTGGCGCAGCGCGCGCCAAGCCGACATCCGTCGGCACTGCGTGTGTCGTGCTGCAGGACGGGCCGGCCGTCGAGGCGGACCGGGTGGTCCTGGCGGCCGGCCGCGAGCCGGTGACCAGTGATCTGGGCCTCGAGACGATCGGCGTCACGGTACAAGATTCTGGCGCGCTAAGCGTCGATGACCACTGCCGCGTTCAGGGCCAGGAGCATGTGTGGGCGGCCGGTGACGTGACCGGGATCGCGCCCTACACCCACGGGGCGAACTACCAGGGACGCGTTGTGGCCGATAACTTGCTCGGCGGCGGCGCGACCGCGGATTACACCGCGATACCCCGGGTGATCTACACCGACCCGCCGCTGGCCGGCGTCGGCCTGACCGAAAGCCAGGCCCGAGAGGCGGGACTGGATGTCGTGGTCGCGGCCATGGACTTGCGAGAGCTGGCCAGATCATCCACGGACGGATCGGCCGGAGGGCGGCTGATCCTGGTCGCCGACCGCAAGCGAGGTGTGCTGGTAGGGGCGGCTGCGGTTGGCACTGGCGCTGACGACTGGATCTCCGAAGCCAGTGTGGCCATCCGCGGCCAGGTGCCGGTCCGCGTCCTGGCCGACGTCGTGCACCCCTTTCCAACCAATGCCCAGGCTTATGAGGTTCCGCTGCGCGAACTTACCCGCCAGCTGCCCTGAACGGAGCTATCACCCCGCTGCGATCGCCCTGTATGAATGTCATCGGCAACATGAGTGAGCATGGCGGTCAGTCCATAAAAATGTGTTCGAGCAGCACTACGTTCGGCTACTTGTTGACATGCCCCAAGGACTGGTGCCCGGCCCGGCTCAGTTCAGGCGGCTGGGTGTAGCAGGACCTTGGTCAAGCCGTCTTCGCGTCCGTCGAACCGGGCGTAGGCGTCGGGGGCCCGATCGAGCGGCAGCTCGTGAGAGACAACCAGCGAGGGACGTGCCTTGGCGTCGGTGATCACATCGGCCGGGTCGGCGTCGACGAAGTTGACCGCGGTCGCGCCGTATTTCTCAGCCAGCGCCAGGCGGTCGGCCCCCTTGTCCACTACGAAGATCTGCGCAGCACCGCGCAGCGCGGCGCTGTGCGCAGCCATCAGCCCCACTGGGCCGGCACCGAAGATCGCCACGGTGTCCCCGGGGATACCCGGGCCAGCTCGGCGCCGTGGTAGCCGGTGGGGAAGATGTCCGACAGCATGGCGGAGTCGCTTTCATGCTCGGTTCCGGCCGGAAGCTTGAGCAGGTTGAAATCGGCCCACGGCACGCGCCGGTACTCGGCCTGCCCGCCTCGGGTACGGGTTAGCTGGACAGTGCGCTGGCTGCGATGGATAGGCGCTGCTCCTCAACTGCGGCGAGCTGCTGTTCGGCCCGGTCGGCGAGGTGGTCAAAATCAAACTCGCCCAGCCGTGGGTCGTTCGCGGCGACTACTTTCAGCGCCCGCCAGAGCGCATGCTTGCCCTGAATTCCGAGGCAGAGCAGCTCAAGCTCCAGCAGCAAGCTCAGCTGCTGGTTGCCGGTCATCCGGTGATCAATCTTGAACCGGCTGAGCCGTTCTGCCGCCACCGCTCCCGCCTCTTTCACTGGGTGCGGCTGGGCCCCGGCCCGCGACGAGATCTCGCTCAGCGTCCGCCGGTCCAGCTCAATCTCCCGGGCAAGATCGGCGAACAACACACCGATCGGGCCGTCGTTATTCTTGGCGCCCCGCCTGGCCAGGTCGCTGGCACTCACCGACCCGGCCATATGGTCGCTCAGATAAGCCTCAAGGGCGCTGCCAGCTGACATGATCGCCTCCCCACCTCGGCTCCTTGCATGATGCGAAGCTTTTCTGACTACCCAGCGACAGCGGTTTCATACGCGCCGGATCGTCACGCCGGTGGCGGCGCTATCCGCTTGAACGCGACCAGGCGCAGGCCGGATCAGCCTCAAAGGCCAGTAGCAACTCAGCTCTGCGGACCAGGCTCGCTTATTTCCGGCGCCCGCGGTCTTGTCCGTGCAACAGAGGCCGCCAGGCCGACCCGCCGGAGACCCGCCAGTCCGGGGGCGAGCAGCAGAGAATCTAACCAGCGAGCAAGCGCAGCACCGCGCGCTCCGCGCTGCCCTCGGTCGCCAGCTGGCCATAGTCGCTGCTCGAGCCGAGCTCGCCCAGCACGGACGCGATCGTCTTCCCGTGCTCGTATCTGTCGGCGACGCGGGGGTCAATATAAGAGGCACGGGCGACCGCCGGAGTGTCGCCCAGGTAGCCGGCCACTTCTCGGACCATGCGGGCGACCGCGCGTTTTCGCGCGGTCGGGGTCTCGCCCGCGGTCTTGGACACTGCAAGGCCTACCGCCGCCAGAACGGTGGCGTGCCAGGTGCGGAAGTCCTTGACGGTGAACTCGCCGCCACCGGATAGCTCACGGAGATAGTCATTGAGATCGGTGGCGGTCACGTCGTGCCAGCCGCGGCCGCTGCGGTAGGCGAGTAGCTCGTGGCCGCCCCAGCGGCGCCGTTTGAGACCCCGGACGACCGCGCAGACTTGGTCGTCAGCGACAGCCTGCTGACGCTGCTTCGCACCCTTGGCGGTGTATTCGAAGACAATCTCATTCTGGCGGCACGTCACATGCTCGCGGCGGATCGTGGCCAGGCCGAAGGTGCCGTTGTCTGCTAGGTATTCCTCGCCGCCGGGACGGAAGAAGCCAAGGTCGATCAGGCTGATCGCCGCGGCGAGAACCCTGTCCCTGGTTAGGCCCCGGTCATCCAGGTGACGCCGGATCGCGCGGCGTATGCCCGGCAGGGCGGCACCGAATTCCAGCATCCGGTCGTGCTTGCGCTGATCTCGCCGTTCTTGCCACAGGTCGTGATACCGGTACTGCCGCCGTCCCGCGGAGTCGGTCCCGACCGCCTGGATGTGCCCGCAGGGATCGCGACAGATCCAGACGTCCTCCCAGGCCGGCGGAATGACCAGGGCCTTGATGCGAGCCAGTACCCGGGGGTCCTTAACCGGCGTGCCGCGCGGACCTGCGTACCTGAAGCCACGGCCACAGCGCTTGCGCCCGATCCCGGGAGCGGAAAGATCGCTCTGGCAGAGCCCCGCGGAATCGCCAGGAACCTGCACCGCGACAGTCACCTCCGGCCTCCCCGGTGCCGAGCGCAGCGCCAGAGCTCCTCGGCGTACGGCGCCGCGATCAGCGCGATGACAGCCGTCCCGACCGACGCCAGGTAGCCGCCAGGCAGACGCGGCCGCAGCAGCCAGGGCTGCCAGCCGCCCGGATCAAACCGGGCGGCCCGCCGGTGTATCAGGTAGTCCGCGAAATCCGGAACGATCCACGCGGGCGGCAGCAACGGCTCCTCCTGCATCAGCGACGGTGACCTCGACCTGGCCCCCATATCGGCGCTGGAGTGCACTACCCGCTGGCTGCCGCTTAACTCGCGTTCCCCAGTGACTGCGGCCAAGAAGCCTCGTTGCCCAGTGCTGAGTCTTGGCTTACCTGCCCGGGCTTCCCCAACCCACAGCGCCAAACCCGCCGCCCCATGCCACCGAAGCCACAAAGCCCGCTATCGCCGACACGCAGGGGAGAGGCCGCCGGATGTGCTTCGCTCAGCCAGCATGTGGCCGCCGATCGCGGGTAGGCCCCCGCGGACAGCCACAACAATCCCGAGAGGAGAAGATGCGATGGCCACCGCCCGGCAGAAAGAAGCTGCCCGCCGCAACATCGCCAAGGCGCGTCAGGTGCAAAGCGCCAGGGCACGCGGCGCGAACATCCCCCGTCGCAGCGAAGGCATGAGTACCGCCGAGCAAGACAGTCTCGCGGACAAGGATTTCGCCTTCCCCAAGGAACGCAAAGAACCGCTGACCGACGCCCGGCACGTGCGCAATGCGGTCGCTCGTTTTAACCAGGTCGAGGGGGTCAGCGACGCAGAGCGGGATCAGGCGTGGAAGCGGATCCTCACCGCCGCGAGGCGTCACGACGTGGAAATCTCCGCTTCAAGCTGGCGAGACCTCCAAAAGGGCGGCAAGAGCCGCAAGCGCTAGATGCTTGGCTCTCCTGCTGGCTCGCCAGCCCAGTAAGCCTGCGCAGGACGACTGCATCCGCCCCGAGTGGCCTTCCGCCATCGAGCCCCATGCTCACCGACGCAGCGGCGGCCCGTCAGCGGTCAGGGATGACCAGCAGATCCCGCCAACCTCAGGCGATGAGGAAGGCATGAATCCTGTCACCGGGGTAGCTGAAAGTCTCCCCGTCACCCGGAAGGAGGCCTGTGGATCATGGTAGGCAGCAGCTTTAGTGTCGATGTCGCCGCGATCCGCGATCGCGGGCGGCAGAAGATGGATCAGGGACCGGTGACCGAGTCTTCCGGCAAGCGGCCCGCTGACGTCATTTCGGTTCTCAACGAGGTGCTAGCCACCGAGATCGTGTGCTGGATGCGGTACAGCCGCCACGCCATATCGGCGGCTGGCAGAGACCGTGCCCAGGTGTCGGGTGAGTTCACCGAGCGCGCGGACGAGGAGCGCCAGCACGCCATGTGGGCGGCGGAGCGGATCAGCCAGCTCGGCGGCGACATCGTTGACCTCCTCGCCAAATGACCCGCCTGGGTACAGTGCCGGTCGCGCTGGCCGGCCAGGCACCATACGAGGAACACCCGGTCATCCCAGCGTGGCAGCAGGCGGCACGGGCCTTCGTCGTTGCCGTCGAGTCGGGGCGGCTGGATCTGCCGCTGCCCGGCAGCGGGCATACCCGGGAGCGCTGGGCGGCATTCGCTGATCTGGCGGGGGAGGACCTGTCACTGGTCAGGCTGGCCGAGGGGCACGCCGACGCGGTCGCGATCCTGGCCGAGCTCGGCGTGCCCAGGATCCCGCCTGGCAGCCGGTGGGGGGTGTGGGCCGCCAATCCTCCCGGTCCTTCGCTGGAGGCCACCCGAACCGGCGCCGACTGGCGGCTGCAGGGCACCAAGCAGTACTGCTCCGGGGCGCGAACCTGCACACACGCGCTGGTCACGGCTGCTGCCGAGGACGGCATGCGGCTTTTCGCGGTGACCACCGACGTGCTTACCCCCAGCCTGGACACCTGGCCGGCGACCGGCATGGCCGGGAGCGACACTCTCGACGTCGCATTCAAGGGCACCCAGGCCACACCGGTAGGCCCGCCCGGCGCCTACATCGACCGGCCCGGCTTCGCCCACGGCGGGGTCGGGGTTGCCGCCTGCTGGTACGGCGGCGCCCGGGCCATCGGCCGCACGCTACTCGCCGCCGCCGCGAAACGGGACATCGGACCGCACGCTCGGGCTCACCTGGGCGCGGTGGACATCGCGCTCGGCACCGCGCACGCCGCCCTGGACCGGGCCGCCGCAGATATCGACGCCGACCCGGACGATCAGAGCAACTCAGGCTGGAGACGTGCCCTGCAGGTGCGGACCCTGGTCGAGTCGGTCGCTACCCAGGTCATGGACCGGGTCGGCCGGGCGCTGGGCGCCGGGCCGCTGAGCCACGACGAGGCCCACGGCCGCCTGGTCGCCGACCTGACCGTCTACCTGAGACAGCATCACGCAGAACGGGATCTTGCCGCGCTGGGCGAGCTGGTCGCGGAACAGGGGGCAGAGTGGTGACCCCCGCGCGCAATCCCATTGACGCCCCGGGCACCGGTGAGGAGACCTGGCGCGCCTGGACCCGGCTGTACCATCTGCCCGAACTCGGCATCTCCGCCTGGCGCAGCGCGGTTGTGGTCGCAGCGCATCCCGACGACGAGGTGCTTGGGGCTGGCGGGACCATGTGCCTGCTGGCCGCGGCGGGTGCCCGGCTCCGGCTGGTCTCTGTCACCGACGGTGAGGCGTCTCATCCGGGCCTCGCCGAGCCGCAGGCGCTGGCGCAGTGTCGGCTGGCCGAGACAGCGGCCGCTCTGCGCGTGCTGGGCGCGCACGCGGCCGAGGTGGTCCAGCTGCGGCTGCCCGACACCGGGCTGGCCGGGCGCGAACACGAGATCAGCGCACTGCTGCGGAACCTCACTGCCGGGTTCGACGTCGTCTTCGCTCCCTGGGATCAGGACGTGCACGCCGACCATGAGGCGGTGGGCCGGGCGGCCCGCCAGGCCAGCCCGGACACGCTGTTCTATCCGGTCTGGATGTGGCACTGGGCCTTCCCGGGCGATACCCGCGTGCCCTGGAACCGGGCGATGCGAGTCCCGCTGACGCCGTGGGTTTCGGGCCTGAAGCGGAGGGCGATCGGCTGCTTCACCAGCCAGCTGGAAGACCGGCCCGGCGGCACTGGGCCTGTGCTCACTCCTGGCACCATCGCGCATTTCACCCGCGCACAGGAAGTGTTCTTCCGGTGAGACGCCGGTGACCCTGCAGCCGGACTACTTCGACGAGCTTTACGCTGCCTCACCGGATCCGTGGGAGTTCGAGACCCGCTGGTATGAGGCCCGCAAATACGCGCTCAGCCTGGCCCTGCTGCCTGCCCAGCGCTACGGCGCCGCGTTCGAGCCAGGCTGCTCGATCGGTGTGCTCAGCGAACTGCTGGCCCCGCGCTGCGGCTACCTGCTGTCCTGCGACGGGGCCGCGGCAGCCGTCGCCCAGGCCACCCAGCGGACCGCCCCGCTGGGGAACGTCACGGTGGAGCACCGGGTCATCCCGCGGGACTGGCCGCAGGGAGGATTCGACCTGATCGTCTTCTCCGAGTTCCTCTACTACTTCGCCGGAAACGATCTGGACCAGGTCCTCGACCTCGCCGCCGCCGCGCTGCGCCCGGGCGGCAACCTGCTCACGGTGCACTGGAGGCACCCGGTAGCCGAATACCCACGCAGCGGCGACGATGTGCACCAGGCGCTGCGCCGCCAGGCCGGGCTGACCCGGCTCGTCGAACACCATGAGCCCGACTTCCTCGCCGAGGTGTACATCCGCGCCGGCGACCAGATGGCGTCGGTGGCCGCGGCCGAAGGACTGGTGTGATCAAGGCCGTCGGCGTGGTGATACCCGCGCACAACGAGGAAGACCTGCTGCCCTTCTGCCTGGCGGCCGTCCGCAACGCCGCACAGAAGCTCACCGGCCTGCCTGCCCACGTCATCGTGGTCGCCGACGCCTGCGCCGACCGGACCGCGGACCGGGCCAGGGACAGCGGGGCAGCAGTCATAGAGATCGGTGCGCGCAACGTCGGCGCGGCCCGGGAGGCCGGCGTGCGGGAGATACTGATCCGCACCCGGCCCCTGGACCCGGCGCAGGTGTGGCTGGCCACCACCGACGCCGACACCCTGGTCCCCGCCGACTGGCTCATCCAGCACGTCCGGCACGCCGATGCTGGCTGGGATGCGGTCGTCGGCACCGTGACGGTCACCGGCTGGGCCGAGCACCCGCCCGAGATACCACTTCTTTTTTACGAGCGTTACGCCACTGACCAGAGCACCCATTCGCACGTGCATGGGGCCAACCTCGGCTTCCGCGCCGAGGCCTACCTCGCGGCCGGAGGCTTCACCCCAAGCCCGACCGCTGAGGACCACGCACTGGTCGATTCGCTCACCGCCGCGGGCGGCCGGGTCCTGCGCACCACCGAGGTCAACGTGGTGACCTCGGCGCGCCGCAACGCCCGGGCGCCACACGGGTTCAGCCACCTGCTGTCCACCATGGCCGTGGCCCGGCCAGGCCCGGTGGCCCAGCCAGGCGCGTGAGCCCAGGGCAGCGGTTCCACTTCAGCCGGCCTCGACGAACTTCCTCACCGCCTGGACGTGCCGGGCCGTATCCGGGCCGCACGGCACAAGCTCGGCCACGTCATCCTCGGTCACATGGTTTGACGCGGCGTCGAAGCTCCGCGGTTCGGCAGCTCCGACATCACGGGCCACCCGGAAGTGGACCATCGCCACGGCTCCCGGGCCCGCTTCCGTGCAGCGCCCTCGTCCGCGTTGTAGCAAACCGGTAGCCCCCCGTACTTCGGCCTGCTCGAGCCCCCGCCCCGTCGAGCATGCCGACCAAGGCGGTCGCATGCGACGATCCATGCGCTGGCAAGGCATCAGCCGTCGTCAGTGCCTTCCGCAATGGCCGGTCTGCTATCTCGGGCGCACCGAGGAGTTCCCGGCAGGCCTGCTCGCAGCCCCGGCGAACTCAAGGCAGATGCGGCAGGGCTCGTGATGATGGGCATGGCGTTCGCACTCGTCGCCGCAGCTCTTGGCCACGCAGGCTTCCAGCAGGAGCTTGGCGATGCTGGCGTCGAGTGGGTTTGGCGGCTTAGGACCTAGGCAGTGGCGGTGCAGACATCGGCGCAGTCCAGGAACAGCCAGATGGCGGTGGCGGGAAGAGCCAAACCTGCAAGCGAGGGGCCGGTGGTTCGAACCCACCTGCGCCCACCAGGGAAAACAGGTCACCGACCCCCTCCGATCCTGTTCGATGGGAGCGCAAATGGGGGAACCGGGCGGGTCAGCCCTGGCGGGCCACTGCGCGGTCGGCGTTGCGTCTGACCTCATCGGCGATGGTGGTCCACAACGGCTCGGGCAGGTCGTGGCCTGCGCCGGGCAGCAGCACGAGGCGGGCGCCCGCGATGGCCTTCGCGGTGTTGCGGGCGGCGCTGACGCGCAGCAGCGGGTCATGGTCGCCGTGCAGGATCAGGGTCGGCTGGCGCAGCTCGCGCAGCTTGGGGCCATGCCAGCTGGCACCGGCCTGCCTGCTCTGCGCCCTGGTGTCACGGGGCCCGGTGTCCACCTCGCGCTCGATCCACTCCTGGGTGGCAGTCTCGTCGAACGGGTAGGTCGGCGTCGCGACGGCGCGGGCGAGCGCGAGCGACAGCTGGATGTCGCCGTCGCGGCCCTCGGGGACCTTCAGCCGCGCCAGTCTGGCCAGCATTCCGAACCGCACGTAGCGGAGGCCGCCGAGACCGGAGGTGTCGCTCGGGATCCCGGCGGCCGACACGACGCTGAGCACCCGGTGCGGGTGCCGGAGCGCGATGCGCTGGGCAATGATGCCGCCGAGCGAGGCGCCGAAGAGGTGGGCCCGCTTCCAGCCGAGCGCGTCGAGCACGGCGATCGCGTCGTCGGTCATGTCCTCGGAGGTGTAGGCACCCCGCTTGCGGAGCGATGGCGACGAACGGATTGCTGCTCCCGGTGTCGGGCATCCGGGTCGACTCGCCCGCGTCGCGCTGGTCGTAGCGGCCGACGGCGAACCCCCGGGCGGCGAATTCCTGGCACAGGCCGGCCACCAGAACCGGGAGACGGCCAGGCCCATGACGAGCAGCAGGGGCTCCCCTTCCGACTCCGCCAGGGTGTCGTAGGCGATGTCGACCGTCCCGTTGTGCGCGAACTGGGTCTGCGTCCACCGGCTAGCCCGAGCGCCAGTGCTCCCGATTGCGGTCAAGTCCGTCTCCTCGCTCCTGCGGTAACTGCGATCATCGTTCGCGATACCATCAGGCTAGCTTACTGGGTACAGTGTTCGCAATGATGGAAGGCAAGCCGCAAGGCGGCAGCATCTGGACCCGTCCGGAGCGGGCGCCCCGTGGTCCGGTCCCCGAGCACAGCCGAGCCAAGATCGCGGCGGCCGGCATCCTGATCGCCGACGCGGACGGCCTCGACGCCGTCACCATGCGCTCGGTCGCGGCGGGCGTCGGGACCGGCGCCGCGTCGCTGTACCGGTACGTCGTCAACCGCGGCGAACTGCTCGAACTGATGGCTGACCAGGCGCGCGGCGAACTCGACTACACGGCGGCGGCCGACGGGTCGCCGACCGCCCGGCTACTCGCGATCGCCCGCGAGGGCCGCGCCCTTTACCTGCGCCACCCGTGGCTCCTTGACATCCAGGCCGCGCCGATCCCCGGCCCGAACGCGGTAACGTTCGTCGAGCACGCCCTGGCCGCCCTCGATGGCACGGATCTGCCCGGACCGGCCAGGCTGGAAGCCGTCGGCCTATTCTCCGGAGCGGTCCGGCTCACCGCCCAAACCGAAATCGAGCAGTTGCGCGCCGGCCAGGACGCCATCCGGTGGCAGGGCGAACTGGCCGCCTACCTGACCGGAATCGTGTCCGCGGGCCAGCACCCTCACCTGGCCGCTGCGCTCGCCGGGGCGTCCACTTCCGACGGCCCCACGAGCCAGGAGGACGTGTTCGACAGCGCTATGACCAGAATTCTTGCCGGGTTCCTTTCCCCATCCACGCCCTGAAGCGGCGGCTCGCGCTGAGCATGTCACCCGCCCGCACGGAACCTGCGGCCCTTGCCCACCTGCGCCTGCTCGGGACCGCCAGCACCGACGCCACCCTCCGCTACCACGCCCACTGGCCCAGCTGCCCACTGCAGACGATCACGGCCTGCCAACGACTATGTTCCCGCCCTGGGTGACAACCTAGCTCGAGATGCGGGAGATGAGTCCGGGTGATCAGCGCTGAAAGGCATTGCGCTCAATCATGTGACGCATATATGCTTCAGATAAGCCACTGATCGAGGCGTCGCGCGAGCTACACGCCAAAGTGACAATGGCTTATTTGTGATTTCCTTTTTCCTTGGCCATGGCCTATGTTCGCCCCATGGCGCGGCGACTTAGACAGGCAATAGCGATCCCGGGCACGGCTATCAGCGTGATTAGGCCGGAGCGCTTGCCGGGCCCCGCACGATGAGGCTTCTCAGCAAGCTGGTCGTCGACCTCGCTCCGCTACGAGAATCCTCCCCGTACCGCCGCCTTTGGATCGGGTCCGGGCTGTCCAGCATCGGCAGCCAGATGACTAGCTATGCCGTAATCCTGCAGGTATTCGTCCTCACTGGCAGCTCGCTGGCCGTCGGTCTGATCGGGCTCGTCATCGCGGTTCCGACTATTGCCGTGGCCGTCGCAGGCGGCGCGGTCATCGACATATTCGATCGCCGCACGATAGTGCTCGCGGCCACTGTTATGCAGGCGGCCGTGTCGGGACTGCTCGCCTACCAGGCCTTCGCCGGCCTGAATCAGGTTTGGCTGCTGTACTGCCTGGTTGCTGCCCAATCGGCCGTCGACGGTGTGAACTCCCCGGCCAGGAGGACCTTCATGCCGCGCCTCCTGCGCCGCGACCAACTGGCCGCCGGCGCAGCGCTGCAGACCCTGACGATGCACGGCAGCCTGACCATCGGCCCGGCCATCGCCGGCCTGATCACCGCCGCCGCAGGGCTGAAGACCTGTTACCTCATCGACGCGATCAGCTTCGGCTTCGCGTTGTACGCCGTGGCACGTCTGCCATCGATGCGCCCGCAGGGCCAGCACTCACGGCCCGGCCTGCGCGCGATCGGCGAGGGGTTGCGGTTTGTCCTCCGCACGCGCATCATCCTCGGCGCGTTCATCGCCGACATGAGCGCCGTCTTCCTGGGGATGCCGATAGCCCTGTTTCCCGCGATCAACGCGGAGCGCTTTGGAGGCCATCCGGTGACCCTCGGGCTGCTGACCACCGCCATTGCTGTCGGCGGGATCCTCGGCTCGGTGTTGTCGGGCCCGGTCAGCCGGGTGAGGCGGCAAGGTCTCGGGATGCTGGTGGCCGGAGCGGTATGGGGAGCAGGCCTGGTTGGCTTTGGCCTGTCTTACGTCTTCTGGCTGGCTTTCCTCACCCTCGCGATCGCCGGTGCCGGTGACGTGACCGCCGTGGTGCTGCGAACCGCGCTTGTCCAGGGAGTAACACCAGATGAGTTCCGGGGCCGCGTCTCGTCAGCCGAATATGCCGTGGGCGCAGGCGTCCCCCAGCTCGGCAACTTCCGCGCCGGGGCCGTGGCATCCCTGACATCGGCCACCACCAGCGCCATCAGCGGCGGGCTGGCCACGATCGCGGGCACCGCCCTCGTCGGCTTGCTCATACCCTCGCTCGCCGCCTTCCGGGCCCCCGCCCGCCCGGCCGCCGGCACCCAAACCGGACAGCCGCAGCCCGCAAGCGAGCCCCCGCCCGGCCAGCCCGGCCGACCGGACCACAGCTCGCTCGTCCTCGCCGATCCCGCCGTTCCAGGCCAGGACAGTGGCGGCGCCGTCGGCTCATGACCTGCGCCGCACTGCCGGACGGTCACACCGCCGGCTCGCCGTCGGGCTGGTCAGGCTTCCTCGGGGTCGGTCTCGGGGGAGGGGCCGGCCGGCCCAGGTGGGTGCGGGTGCCGTCGTGGTCGAGGATGCACAGTATCTCCGCGGCTCCCTCCCGTACGCCGAATGCATGCGGCTCCATCGTGGAGAACTCGGCGGCTTCGCCGGCCCGGACGAGGATGGTCCGCTCGCCCAGCCGCAGCACGACGGTGCCGGACAGGACGGTGAACCAGTCACGGCCCGGGTGGACGCGCAGCCTGGCGGGCACTTTCCTGGTCACCCGCAGCTTCGCGATCGTCATGCCCTGCGGTGCACCGGTCCGCGACAGCAGCCAGGTTGTCATGCCCCGTGCCTCGTCCCGGAGCGGCCTGATCACCACGTCGGCGTCGTCGTCGGACTCCACCAGCTGGTCAAGCGTGGTGCCGAGTGCCCTCGCGATCGGCGTGAGCTGATCCAGGGCAATCCGCCTGTGACCGGTCTCGATCCGGCTCAGCGTGGACGGGCTCAGGTAGCTCCGGCCCGCCAGCTCGTCCAGCGACCAGCCCAGCGACGTGCGCAGACCCCGGATGCGCTGCCGGACAAGAGCGTCCAGGTCGGCGTCTTGCTTCATACGCAAGAGTGTATGCCGTAACGGCAACCTGGCGGTACCGTCGGTGACATGGCACACGAACACATGGCTGACCTGCTCGACCTCGACGCGGAGGTGCTCAGCGAGTACCACCGGGAGGCAGCCGAATGGGTCTCGGCAAACCTCACGGAACGAGCCCGCGTCATCGACGTGGGTGCCGGCACGGGTACCGGCACCCTGGCGCTGGCCAGGCAGTTGCCGGACGCCGAGGTGATCGCGCTGGACGTCGACGAGGAGATGCTGAAGCACATCCAGGACAAGGCCCGCGCGTCCGGGCTCGCCGACCGGATCCGCACCGTCCAAGCCGACCTCGATCAGGCATGGCCCGATGGCCTGAAGTCCGCTGACCTGGTGTGGGCCGCCAACTCGCTGCACCACATGGGTGATCCCGCGCGGGCGGTCGCGCAGATCTACGAGATGCTGCGCCCAGGGGGACTGCTCGCAGTCACGGAGATGGAGTCTTTCCCGCGTTTTCTCACCGACCCGGCGGGCGCGGCGCTCGAGGAGCGGATCCACACCGCCATGGCGCGGGGTCGTGACGAGGCCGGCCTGCACATGCATGAGAACTGGCCTGCCCGTTTCGCCGAAGTCGGGTTCGCGGTCGAATCCGAACGCCGCTTCGTTATCACGCTGCAGCCGCCGCACGACTCGTCGATGGCCGCCTCCGTGACCCGCTACGCCATGGTCACCCTCTGCCGCGCCCGGCACGGCCTGGAGGACAAGCTGAGTGCCGGCGACATCGCGGAACTCGATGCCCTGGCCCCGGCCCTGTCGGCCCGCGACGACCTGACGGTACGCACCAGCCGTACGATCTGGCTGGCCCGCAAGCCCGCCAGATAACCGGGCTGGCTGCCGGCGGTTCACATCCAAGATCTTCATCGCACCAGAAACATGCTGACCGGTGAGACGGGCGCCTCGCTGCGGCTACGCCCACGTCTACCTGCACGGCCCCTGTGTGTGCAGGTAGACGTCGGCGTAGCCGCGCATCGTGCTCGGCGACAGCAAGGCGGATGCGGAACGTGCCCGAATCCGGGTGGCGGGCTCGCTAGATGACGGAGCAGCCCCCTCCTGCTGCTCCGGCATCTGCCGAGCTCGCCACCTGGCGTCTCAGGCCCGCGCCCTCCACGTGGGAGCCGGTCATGCCATCACCTCGGCGAGCACCTGCTGGGTGGTGAGCTCGTGCCCGTGGGAGCTGCGCGTGTGCTCGCGGATGGCGGCGACAAACTGGCTGAACTGGTCGTCGCTAGCGACCCGGAACTCAACCCCGCAGGGGCAGCGGCCGACGTGCCCAGCTAGTGCACGTCCGGTGAAAGCGAGGTCGAGCGCGACGCACGGCTCGTCTCCCTCCACCCAGGCGTCGTGACCGGCCGACACCACATGCGCGTCACCAGGGCCGAGGTCGTATTCGCGGCCATCGTCCATTCGGACGTGGAGCCAGCCGGAGATGATGTAGCCAGTGTGGGCAGCCTGGCAGGCTTCCGTGCCGACGACCGGCTTGATATCGGTCGACCACTTCCAACCGGGCTGATACACAGTGCGGGCGATCGTGACGCCGGGCAGGTTGAGCACATTGATCGAGGCGTGTTCGAACGCGTGCCGCTCATCGGGCAGCTCGATGTTCTTAACGGCCACGATTAGCTCCGCAGCTTCGAGCATCGCGTGTTGCCTTCCCTTGGCCTGGCTTGCCAGGCCAGCATGCAAGGCGGCTGCCTGCCGTCACATCGGGAACAACACGTAGATGCCAGCCGGGACTACGTAGTCGTCGAAGGAGGAGACGCCCGCTGAGAGTCGCGAGTTGCGGCCTGTGATGCGGCCGCCGCCAGGCCGGTTCGGGAGCGAGCGCCGGTCTTGCGCAGCAGGCTCTCGACGTGCTTCTCCACGGTCCGTGGCGACAGATGCAGCCGCGCGGCGATCTGCTTGTTGGCCAGCCCGCCGTTGACGAGGCGCAGCACGTCCGCCTCCCTGGCGGTGATTCCCGCCGCCACCCACGGATTGGGCTGCGACTCCTTGAGCAGTTCGCGGCAGCGCTCGGCCAGGCGGGGCAGGTCCCGGCGATCAAATCCGGCCTCGGCCTCGGCCAGCCAGCGAGGCGGGTCACCCCATCCGTCGGCGAGAGCAGCGGGGGCGGCGCAGAACCTCGCCAGCTCACCCCAGGCCTCGCCGTTCGTGAAGCCAACGTCGCAACCCGCCGCCAGTTCGTTGGCCCGCTGCCGCTGCCCGGCTCGCCCGGCCAGAACCGCCTCGGCGTAGCCGATAAGACTCCGGTTGTGGCGGATGGCGCCGACGCCCAGCCAGCGGGCCTCCTCGATCGCCCTTGCCGCCCGGTGATCACCAAGTGAGGCCAGGAGCAGCGGCCATAGCGCCCGAAGCCCGGCGGGTTCGGCATGCGGGAGACGGGCCAGGATCGCCATCCCCCGGGCGTAGGGTTCCACGGCCGTCGCGGCCTCGCCACCAAGCAGAACCACTGCTCCCCGGCTGGCCCAGCAGATGCCCTCGACCATCTGGTCGTCCGGAGCGGCCGCGATGGCGCGGGCGGCGTAGCGCTTTGTCTGCCCGGCGTCGGCGCGCATGCTGGCGCTGCCGGTAAGTACCGTCAGTGCCTTGGCCCGGACCTGATCCAGGCCGAGCCGCTCGGCGAGGCCGACCGCGGCCTGCGCATGGGCGTCACACGTGTCCAGTTCCCAGCGGCAGGTGAAGGCCGCAGCGAGCTGGAGGTCAAGAATCGCCACCGTACTCAGCGCACCCATCTGCTCGGCAGCGCGCCGCGCCTCGGACAGCCGCTCCACTCCAGCATGATCAAGCAGGTCGATGGTGCCCAGCTCGTGCAGGGCACGTAGCCGCCACAACGGCAGATCGGCTGCCTCCGCGGTGACCAGCGCGCTCTCGAACGCCGCGCGGGCGGCGCTGAGATCACGCAGCCGGTGGCTCCGGCCGATGAGCTCCAGCGCATGACAGCGGACATCCGGACTACTGCCCTCGGCGGCGAGGACCTCCTCGGCGAAAAGCCGGGCCGCATCGAGGTCATCGGCGGCGAAGGCCACCTCGGCATCGATGACGCCCATGCGAGCACGCACGCCAGCCGGCGGGGCGGTTCCGGCCAGACGCCGGGCGGCGCCGAGGTGGTGACGGGCCATCCCCCACCGCGAGGCGCCTACCGCCGCCTGGCTGAGGCGAAGGTGAACCTCGGTGCGGAGTTCCGCCGCCTCGGTCCCGAGCCGGGTGATGAGATGGCCACCGGCCGCCGCTGCCTCCTCAACCCGCCCGGCCAGGGCCAGCGCTTCGACTAGCAGAAGTTCCGCTTGTTCCCGCTCGGGAGTGCCTTCGAGGAGGTCAGCGGCACGCCTTAGGGTACCGATCGCAGTGGCCAGCGCTCCCCAGACCAGCGCCTGGCCACCGGACTCGCTCAGTAGCATTCCGGCCCGGCGGCGGTCCCCGGCACGGTTCGCCAGCTCGACGGCCAGCTCTAGTAGGCCGCCTTCCAGGCGCGGGTGCGCGGCGTCCAGCACGGCGAGCGCCGCCGAAGCCAGGACCTGCTGGCGGGGGGGCAGCATGGTATCGAGCACCGCTTCGCGGGTCAGCGCGTGCCGAAAGCGGAAGGCCGTGCCATCGGCACTCACCAGCAGTTGCTCGACAGCGAGCCCGAGCGTCTCCGTTACGATGCCCGCAGCCTCGCCGCTCACGGCCGGGAGCAGTTCCCAGTCGAAGTGGCGGCCGAGGATAGCAGCGGCCTCGATCACCGGTCGCTGCGGTTCGCTGAATCCGGCCAGGCGCTCGCGGACCGTCTCGGTGAACGACTCCGGCAGCCCGGGCGACGCCAGCAAATCCTCCACCAGCAGCGGTACTCCTTCGGCGGAGGCTTGCACCCGGCGCAGGAGTTCCGCCCCTGCTCCCGGGAGGCAGGCATGGACCATGCGCGCCATGTCCTCATCGCTGAGCCGGTCGAGACCGAGATGAACTACGCCGGGGCGGCCCCGCTGTCGGCGGGCCATTTCCATTGCGGCCGACGGCCGGTCGGCGCGCAAGGTAAATACGCACAGCAACGACTCGCCATCAAGGTGCTCGCCAAGGTACTCCAACAGGGCCACGGTGTCCGGGTCCGCCCAGTGCAGGTCCTCCAGCACTATGACCAGGCCCTGCGGCGCGAGGCGCCGAAGAAGCTGGATCAGCGCCTCACCGCGGATTCCAGGTGAGACCTCTCCACTCGCCGGAGCGCGGCCAGCCATCCCCGGCAGCAGTGCGCTCAGCGCGGGCAGCCAGGGCTCCATCGTCGCGTCATCGGGAACGACCCGGTCCCGGAGGAGCTGTACAAGCGCGTCCGTTAGCGGCCGGTAAGCAGCGGTCGCCGATTGCGGCACCGCCCGGCTGGTAACCACCCGGATGCCACGGCTAGCCGCTCGGCTGGCCGTCTCCAGGGCCAGCCGCGACTTGCCGATCCCCGGCTCCCCGGTGATCACGACACACCCGCCGCGCCCGGCCATAGCGGCCGTCAGCGCCGCGTCGACCTCTTCCAGCGCGGCGTCCCTGCCGATGACGACCGGGCACAAGACCTGCGCCATCAGCCTAGTCTGACAGCAATCCTTGGATATCGGAGAAAGGTCATCGGTTCCGGAACGGCGGCGTCGCCGCCTAGCACGAGCAGGTGCGCGATCCGGCTGGTGTCATGGCTGGTGGTGGTCATGATGGCTCCTAATTGCTGGTCAGGGGCGGAGGGCCGTTCGGGCCTCGCCAGCGCGTGCCATAGATTGAGTCAGCACCAAGTTTTTAGTTGAATCAAATATTGCTATGATGAGGAGATGACCGATCTCGGGTTGCGTGAACTCAAGAAGGCCCGCACGCGCCAGGTCATCGCCGACGCAGCCGCGCTGCTTTTCGCCGAGCGCGGGTATGAGCAGGTCGCGGTCAGCGACGTGGCGCGCGAAGCTGAGGTCTCCGAACAGACCGTCTACAACTACTTCCAGACCAAAGAACAGCTGGTCACGGACCGCGATCAGCTGGTCCAGGATGAGCTGGACCGGCTGATCCGCACCCGGGCACCCGGAATCACCCCGGCCGCAGCCATCCGCGAATTCGTGCTCGATACCGTGGAGGGGATCCGCCGCATTCCCGCCGGGCAGTGGCGCGGCGAGCTCGGCTTCCTGGCCGCCATTAGCCCGGCCGTCCACCGGCTCGCGCTGGAGATGTCCGACCGCCAGGCCAGTGCCCTCGCCACCGCTATGGCCGAGACTGAGACGGTGGCGCCCGAGATCGCAAAGCTGCGCGGAATCGCGCTGGCTGGCGTCTTCCGGATCATCATCACCGAGGCCGGCCGCCGCACCCGCGAGGGCCAAAGCCAGGACCAGATCGCCGACGAGCTGGGGCCAGCCATCGAAGCGGTCCTCGACGACCTCGACCGCTGGCTGACCCCAGCAACAGGTTAGGAAAATGGATCCCGGCCTCCGGCTGAAGTCCCGCACCGGGCGCTGGGTGTTGCTGGCGACGGTGCTTGGCTCGGGGGTCGCGTTTCTGGACGCTACCGTCGTCAACGTCGCCCTCCCGACGATCAGCAAAGAGCTGCACGCGACCGTGGCCGAGCTGCAGTGGATCGTGAACGCCTACTCGCTCACGCTGGCCGGGCTGATTCTGCTCGGCGGCTCGCTCGGCGACCGGTACGGCAGGCGCAGGGTGTTCGTGCTCGGGGTGATCTGGTTCGCGTTGGCCTCTGCGCTGTGTGCCGCCGCGGTGGACGTGCAGATGCTGATCGCGGCGCGGGCCCTGGAGGGGATCGGCGGCGCGCTGCTCACGCCCGGCTCGCTGGCGATCATCCAGGCCTCGTACGTGAAGGAGGACCGGCCCAGAGCGGTGGGCGCCTGGTCGGGGCTGGGCGGCATCGCGGGCGCGATCGGCCCGTTCCTCGGCGGCTGGCTGGTGAGCGCGGCGGGCTGGCGCTGGGTGTTCCTGATCAACCTGCCGTTGGCGGCGATCGTAGCGGTGGTGGCCGTCCGGCACGTCCCGGAGACCAGGGACGAGACCGCCCAGGGCCGGTTCGACGTGCGCGGCGCGACGCTCGCCGCGCTCGCGCTGGCCGGGATCACCTACGCGCTGACCGAGGCGCCGCAGCCGGGCGTGTCGCGGGTGGCGGTCATCGCGGCGGCGGTGCTGGGCGCGGCGTGCGGCGCAGGGTTCGTGCTGACCGAACGCGAGCGCACCCGCGCCGGCAACCCGGAGGCAATGATGCCGCTGGACGTGTTCGCGTCGAGGGAGTTCACCGCAGTCAACCTCGTCACGTTCGTGGTGTACGGCGGGATGGGCGTGGTGTTCTTCCTGTTCGTGGTGACGCTGCAGGTCGTCGCGGGGTTTTCGCCAATCGCGGCAGGCGCGTCGATGGTGCCGGTCACACTCCTGATGCTGCTACTGTCCGCGCGAGCGGGCGCGCTGGCGCAGAAGATCGGCCCGCGGATCCCGATGACCGCCGGGCTGGTGGTCGTCACGGTCGGGATGGTGCTGATGACCCGGATCGGCCTGCACACGTCGTACCTGACCGACGTGCTGCCCGCGGTTGTGGTGTTCGCGGTAGGCCTGTCCGGCGTGGTGGCACCGCTCACCGCGACCATGCTGGCGACGGCGGACGTGCGGCGCGCCGGGGTGGCCAGCGGGGTCAACAACGCGGTCGCCAGGGCAGCGTCGCTGCTGTTCGTCGCCGCGATCCCGCCGCTGGCCGGCTTGACCGGCAACGCACAGTCGTACCCGCTGGTGTTCCTGCACGGCTTCCGGATCGCGATCCTGGCCAGCGCCGCGCTTGTCGCCAGCGGCGCGGTGCTGTCATTCTTCACGATCCGCGACGACGCGCTACGCGCGACGCCGACTGCGGCCAAGCCCGAATGCACGATCAACTGCGCGGTCGGCGCGCCGCCGCTGGAGCCCGGGCCGGAACACGCCCTGGGTTAGCCTGCGGGAGAGGTGATCGCGTGCGCTACCGGCGAATGCCGATCGAGGTCGAATCCCCCGAGCAGCTGGGGTATTCGGCCATTGCCAACAATCTGTCTGAAAGCTCGGTGTCTGACCGGCGGCTCGCTGACCTGGGCCTGGATCTTGACCTTGACAGCCTGCTGCTGTGCTACGGGGACCACCTCGGTGATCCGCTGCTGCGTGAGGCGATCGCGGCGCAGGGTGATGGCCTGGGCGCGGGGGATGTGACGGTGACCCCGGGCGCTGCCGCCGCGCTGTTCTGCATTGCAACGGCGCTGCTGAGCCCGGGCGATCACGTTGTCGTGGTTCGCACGAACTATGCCACCAACCTTGAAACACCGCGGGCCATCAGAGCCGACGTCGACATCGTCGATCTGCACTACGAGGACAGCTGGGCCCTCGACATCGACAAGCTGCAGTCACTGGTGCAGCCCGGCCGCACGAAGATGATCAGTGTCACCTGTCCCCATAACCCAACCGGTGCCATGCTGGAAGTAGCAGACCTGGAGCGCCTGGTGAATCTGGCCGAAAGCAGCGGCGCAGTGCTGCTGGTGGATGAGACCTACCGCGACCTCACGCACGCCGGGCAACTGCCCATGGCCGCGGCGTTGTCATCCCGGGCGATCAGCGTGGCTTCGGTGTCGAAGGCCTACGGCCTGCCCGGCCTGCGGATCGGGTGGGCGGTCTCGACCGACCCGGAGCTGCGGGAGACGATCCTGGCCGCGAAGGAGCAGATAGTCATCTGCGGGGCCACCATCGATGAGCACATCGCTGGGAGGGTACTCACCCGCCGTGACCAGCTACTGCCGCCGATCCTGCGGGAGGTGCGCGAGCGTCTGGCCCTCGTGCAGGCCTGGCTGGACTCGCAGGCCATCTTCGAGTGGGTTCCCCCACGCGGGGGAGTCGTCGGACTCATTCGCTTCCGACCAGAGGTGGCTATCGATACCAGCGCCTTTTACCGCCGCCTGCTCGCTGACCACGGCACCTATGTCGGGGCAGGTCATTGGTTCGAGATCAGTGACCGCTACTTCCGGCTCGGCTACGCCTGGCCCACACCGGCCGAGCTACGCCACGGCCTGGACGGACTGACCGCAGCCGCCATTACCGCCCAGCCCTGACGCCTCCTTGCTGCGGTAATCCGCAACGCTTGGGGGCCTACCTGGCCAGCGATCAGCGTGATCAGGGTGAGCGGTCGCGGCTAGGGTTGGCCTGCGGGATGTCCGCGGCTTCTCAGGAGGCGGGCCGCGGCAGCGATGTGCTTTTGCAGGTCCGTCGTTGGCTGCCGGTCGGGTTCATAATCATCGGCGGCGGCCGGTGCCTGTTCGGCCGCGCGGGCTTTGGCGGCCGCTATCAGCTCGTGGTGCGCTGGCGCGGGTCGTGGCGTGGTGTTGGTGAGGAGCTCTCCCAAGTTGCTGGCGTGCGCGACGCGTGTTCCCAGGTAGTGCGGATGGCCGGCTCTAAGCCAGGTCGACAAGCTCTCCCGGCGACCTCGGCGTTGGAGGTCGGTGGCGCAAAACCGCAGCAGGATCGTCTTGATGATCGATGTGTGATCGAACAGCGTGTGTGACACCGACCGGGGCGCCACCCACGGCGACACGATCAGCGCCGGGACACGCACGCCGTAGCGGCCGAACATATCCGGGTCATCGTCTGCCGCGGCAGACGGCGGAACATGATCGAAGAAGCCGCCGTGCTCGTCGTAGAAGATGACTAGGAGCGTTCGGTCCCACTGCGGGCTCGTCGCCACCGCGTCATAGACAGCCAGAACCAGGTCTTGGCCGTCGGTGATGTCCGCGGGCGGGTGGTCGTCGTTTTGCTGCAGGCCGAGCGGGTTGAAATTGCCGAAGGTCGGGTCGATCCACGAGACCGACGGCAACGTACCCGCAGCGGCGTCTTCCAGGAAGCTGGGCACATCGCCCTGGACCCGCCAGTTCAGCTTGGCCTTCCAGGGCAGGCCGGTCTTGGTGACGTAGGCGAACCTGTCGTGGTGGCCGAGGCTGTAGAGCTGATCGGCCATCCGCAAGCTGCCGACGTCGCTGGAGTACCAGCGCCAGGAGATGCTGTGCGCGTCGAGGTGGCGTACGAACGAGGGCTGGTTGTACAAGGGCGGCAAGTTATGGGGCCGGCCATCGCGGCTGCCGGCCGCGTGGCCGCACAGGGCATACAGGCGGTTTGGCCAGGTCGCCCCCGGAACCGAGCTGAACCACCGGTCACAGACGGCGAACTCGCTGGCGAGATGGTCGTAGACCGGGACGTCCGCGCCACGGTAGTAACCCATGATCGGCGCCGGGTCGCCGTCCGCCCCGCTGCTTTGCAGCGCCGCGGCGTAGCTGGCCACAAAGCCGTCCATGGTGCCGCCGCCAATCTGCACGTCCACAGAACTGGCGGAGTGGTCGGGGTCCGCGGCGATGACTGTGGAGCCCAGAGGGTGGACGGGATAGCGGCGGCCCTGGTGCTCGTTGGCAAGCCCTGCTCGCAGGCCGTCGACGTCACTACGGCCACCCTCAAGTGACAGATAGCCGAGCATGTGGTCGAAGGAACGGTTCTCCATCATCAGGACGACGATATGGTCGACCCTTTCAAGGCTGACGCTACCGGCCTCCTCCGCCACGACACCCCTCCCCGGTCCTCATGGTTCTTCTCTCCCCGGCGAGGCGCGAACGCATCCTCACACCTCCATGACGCCCATCGGCGATCGCGCCTCGGATTGCCGGTCCCAGAAGCCCCGCGTCAGGCGGGTCTGTGTCTGGGCGCAGTTCATCGTGATCAAGTCGCGGGTGGCCAGGTTGCGCAGCGTCGAGGACTGGGCGATGTCCGTCGGCGTTTCCGTGCCCCATCGCGCCGCCGAGTACCCGGCCCAGGCCGCGGTGAAGGTGACGAGCGCGAGCAGAATCGCTTCGCCTATCTGCAGTATCCGGGAATGACGATCGGTGGAGTCACCGTGGCCGTCTCCCTTCTCGGCCCGCTCATTCAGCGCCTCGCCGTGTTCATGCAGCTTCTGTCGGCCTCGATCGGGTTCAGCCCCTCTGGCATCAGCGCACCTCGCTTCTCCTGGCCAGCGTCGCCTGGCTTGCCGAACCTCACGTCACCCAGCTCGGATGATTGATGCCCGATACCCCTGGCCAACCTCGCCAGTCTGCGCTGGGGAAAGGCAATTGCGGTCCGGCACTGCGACCTAGGCCTGGCCTCAGGCATGGTCGGCGTGCGCTTGGCCCACGCTGAGCGGTCAACCGGGGAACTGGTGCTCGGCCCACCGAAGTCTCGGCAAAACCGCGGGACCCATGCTCGCAGTGGTCTCGGGCCAAAGGCCCCGGCTCACCCTCGGAGGGGTGATGACGCGGACGCCGCAGGCAGGCAGGCTGGCAGGCGGATGAAAGATGAGTCAGCAGACTTCGAGGCGCGACCTTGATGCGATCACAGGCTTACGAGTCCACCTTCACGGGCCAGGCCGGCCGTGCCCTGCGCACAGAGTTCGACGACTGCGAAGTCACCCTGGGCCCCGGCACGACAACCCTGCATGCCGAACTGCCCGATCAGGCTCTCACCGGGCTCATGCGGCGGATCTCTGGCCTCGGGCTGGAGGCCATCGATGTGCACCGCGTGGACCCGCCACCCGGGCAGTGACTACTGCCGTGGTCAAGGTGCCGACCTGCGCAGCACCGAAAGCTCGACAGAGCCCTTCCCGACCAGGAGCAGACGTGACCGCCCATAGCCTAACGGGGCTGGCGTGGACGGTGGTGCTGCGGCGCCAGCCGGTCCGCATCGTGCAGGGCCGGGCTGAAGGCGGCTATACCAACGTGTTCGAGATCATCTGCTGCGGCTGCGGTGATGATCCCGGCCAGGACTACCGCGAGGTCTCCCCCCAACTCAAGCGGATCCGCGGCCCATACCTGATCGCGGCCGGTGTCACGGCATATCAAAAGCATGTCGGGCGCTACCACGGGCAACAGCGCGAAGTGGCCGCACGGGCCAAGGAGCCGGGCGGGCAACCCTCGGCCGCAGTGCCCCTTCGTGCCGCAAACTGAGCATGAACTGCCGGTAGCCATAACGAGGAGAAGCTATGACTCAGCGACGCTGGCTCGCCCGGGCCTCCTTCGCGCTCATACTGGCCGCTGCGGCAGTCATGATCGGTTTCGCGGGACTAGCCAGCCTGGCCATGGTCGTTATCGGAGCGGTCGGTGCGTTCCTGGTGCTGGCGGGCGGGTACTGGTTTCTTGCCCACCGAGGGCTGGTGCGGTGGCTGGCGTTCAGTGTGCTGATACTTGCTCCGATCGCCGTCCTGGTGATCTTCGCCCTGAACCACGTCCTGTGGGTAGGCGTGGCGTCGCTGGCGCTCGTCGCGCTCGCCATCGCCACTGCCCGGCTGGCGCTGACCCCGGTAGCCGCCGGCCCGGGGATGCCCGTACGCGAAGTCCCGCCGCCCAACCGCGCGTTCCTGATCATGAACCCGAGGTCGGGGGGCGGGAAGGTCGCGAAGTTCGGGCTGAAGGAGAAGGCCGAGGCGCTGGGGGCCGAGGTGGTGCTGCTGGAGGGCCCCGGCCAGGTCGATGTGGCGGCCTTGGCCCGCAAGGCGGTCACCGACGGGGCGGACTTGCTCGGGGTCGCCGGGGGCGACGGGACGCAGGCGCTGGTCGCCGGGATCGCCGCCGAGCATGATCTGCCGTTCCTGGTGATTAGCGCCGGCACCCGCAACCACTTCGCGATGGACCTGGGGCTGGACCGGGAGAATCCGGCGGCATGCCTGGACGCGCTCACTGACGGCGTGGAACAGCGGATCGACCTAGGGATCATCGGCGGGCGCACGTTTGTGAACAACGCCTCGTTCGGCGCCTACGCCGAGGTGGTGGAGAGCCCGGCCTACCGGGACGACAAGCGAGGCACCACGCTGCAGATGCTGCCCGACATCCTGAGCGGCCACCGCGGTGCCAGGCTGACCGCCCGCGCCGGTGCTATCACGGTCACCGGTCCGCAAGCCCTGCTGGTGAGCAACGACCCGTATGAGATGACTGACATCGTCGGCCTCAGCCGCCGGGGGCGGCTCGACACCGGGACGCTTGGCGTGATCGCGGTGACCGTGGACGGCGCCCGGCAGGCCGCCAGTTTGCTGCGCCGCGGCAAAGGCCAGGGCCTGACCCGGTTCACCGCCGGCGAGGTAGTGGTGGATGCTGACGTGGCCGAGATCCCGGTCGGGATCGACGGGGAGACCGTCATGATGCCCACGCCGGTCCGTTGTGCCATCCGGCCACGAGCGCTCCAGGTCCGGGTGCCTAAAGACCGGCCCGGAGTCCGTCCGCCTAAGCCAGCCATCGACTGGCCCACGCTGCGGCAGCTCGCCTCATTCCGCTCCGCGCCGACAGGCACCTGACACCTGGGCAAGTCAGGTGCCTGACCCCAATCCAGCTGATCGCACCCGGATCGCAGCCCTCTCCACCGAAGGTCTCGCAACCGATCGGGCGGGCGCTGCCCAAGCGCCGGTCACCTGGACGGAAGGGCAACCATGGCGGGTATCGCGGCAGGGGACGGCGGAATCCAGCTGGCGGCTGGCGCAAGGAACTCGGGGCGGCGCCGCGCCGCCGGGATATACGGCACCATCATTACCGCCGCGATCCTCGACACCGCCGGGGGGCGCCTTTCTACCGAAGCTCTGGTGATCGCGGTGATAGTCACGCTGCTGGTGTACTGGGTTGCCGAGGAGTACGCCGAAGTCTTGGGCGAGCAGGTAGCAGGCGGCCGCAAACCGGCCTGGGCTTATATCCAGGAAGCGCTGGGCGAGACGTGGCCGATGATCAGCGCTTCCTTCGCGCCACTGCTGGCTCTGATAATCGCGCGGCTGGCCGGATTTACCGCACTGGAGGCCGCCAACGTCGGGCTGGCGGTGGCGATCGTGCTGCTGGCGTGGCACGGATGGCGGGCCGGGCTGGCGGCCCAGCTGCGCGGCTGGCGGCTGTTGTGGGCCATCTCGGTCGCGAGCGCGCTTGGATTGGTGATGATCTTGCTTAAGGACCTGGTCCTGATTCACTTGCATTAGCGTGTGCCCGCCTGCTGGCCGCGTGGTGCTCAAAGTGAGTTCAGCGATTGGGGTCTGTCCTGTCTCGGCTGGCAATTTCTCCGGTCCGGTGGGCCTGGGAGGGCAGGCGCAGGGCGCGTAGCCCGGCCTTCTCCGGCAGCCTGTCCGGCCGCGAGCGGGTGGCGGCGCGGGCAGCGGCCCGCCTACGCGCCATCGGCACGCTTGGGAGGAGGTTTCTCATGGCCTCGGCGGCGCGCCGCCTAGCTGGGCGATGACTCTTTCGAGTTCCCGGTCCTGGGTGAGCAAGTGTTCCTGGATCTGGAGGGCTTCGTGCAGGACTGCCTCGGCGTCCTGATAGGTGTTCTCGGCCCGCTCGTCAGCTGCTGATGCCTGCACGTTCTGGCCGACGATGATGATCGACAGCAGAACCAACTGGAGGAACGTCTGCGCGATCCACTGCACGATGGCGCCGAGGCCGCCGCGGATGGCGGACGGCAGGCCGAACAAGGCGATGGCGGCGAAGACGTAGGCGCACCACATCGAACCGACGCCTGCCGTGATCTTCAGGGCGAAGGCCGTGTTGAAGCGGGTGATCGGGCCGGTCCGGGAGTACTGGTCGGCCACCTTGACTGGGCGTGCCGCCTTCCGGTGCAGGATGTGCGGGTGCGGAATGTGGCGGTAGGGACTCATGGGGTCCTCCGTGCGGTAGATCGTTCTGGTCTGTTTGCAGCGCGGCAAAGGCCCGTAGGTCAAGGTCCACCGGATGTCCCATGCGCACGCTCTTGTTCAGTGATAACTCGCCACTCGCACGAGGCCGCCGGTGCCGGCGACGAAGCAGCCGATGATGTTGGCGCGTTAGGTCAGCCTGGCTGCAGGCGGAAGCTGCGGTCAATGGCCACCAGGTCAGGCCCGCCTGCCTGCCCTGCTCCCGTTCCTGACAGGCGCCAATTCCCGGTGCGAGTGGGCGTCGGGTCACGGGTCGGCGGAGCCGATCGCGCCAACGACGGCCCGCAGGACGCCCGGCCTGCGTCGACCTGCAGGGCCTGGCTGTCCTTGGCTAGCGCCGCCTGAGGCCGCCGCCAGGTAGTCTATGATTACAGTGTTACACTTCGTGGATGAGCGAGCCGCCGACGCTGTATGAGTGGGTGAGGGGCCGGCGATTGCCCGGCTGATCGATGCCTTCTACGACCGGGTCGAGCGCGATGACCTGCTCAGCCCGCTATTTCCCGGCGGGGTCAGCGCGGCGCACCGGGAGCACGTCACGACCTGGTGGTGCGAGGTGCTCGGCGGCCCGGCGGACTACACTCAGCGGCTCGGCGGTTACCCGGCCATGCTGGCCCACCACAGGGACCTCGCCATCACGCCCGGGCGGCGGTTCCGGTTCGCGTCGCTGATGAGCCTGGCGGCCGACGACGCGGACCTGCCCGGCGATCCGGAGTTCCGCGCGGCATTCGTCGGCTACCTGGAGTGGGGGACCCGGCTGGCGATGAACAACTCCCAGCCCGGCGCGGACGTCGTGCAGCAGGCGCCCGTACCTCGGTGGGGCTGGGGAGTTGCGCCGCCCTACCAGCCCTGACGGCAATTGAGGACCTGCCCGGAGGTTGATGAAGCCGTCGTCCGAGCAGCCGCCCCGGGTTACTGGCCTGAGGCCGCTGCGGCGATGAGCTCCAGGATCCGGGCCGGAGGCAGGTGCTGTTCGTAGATCCGCACGCCGAAGGGTGAGAGTGCGTCCTCAATCGCGTTCACGATCGTGGGCGGCGCGACGATCATGCCGCCCTCGCCGACGCCGCGGAAGTTGACGTCGGCGTCGAGTGGCACGGTCTCGAGGTGCTCTATCTCGATGCGGGGAACGTCGCAGGCGGTCGGTAGCAGGTAGTCCATGAACGTGGCTGACTGGCAGTTGCCGTCCTCGTCATACGCCGATCGTTCGAGCAGCACCGCGCCGATGCCTTGCGCGACACCGCCCCGGATCTGGCCCTCGACGACGGCGGGGTTGATGAGCGCGCCGCAGTCCTCGGCGACGACATACCGTTCCACCGTCACGATGCCGGTCTCGGCGTCGACCTCCACGATGGCGCAGTGACTGCCACCGGACCAGCCGCCTTCGCCGCCGTCGAACGAGGCCACGATTTCGAGACTGGCGTCCACACCGGCATCGAACTCGCCCGAGGCCGCGCGCCGCGCGACCTCGCCCACGCCGATGCCGCTCGCAGGGTCGCCGCGCACGAAGACCTGGCCATCGGCAATCTCGAGGTCCTGGGCGCTGGCTTCTATGAGATGTGACGCGACGCCGATCACCTTGGCCTTGAGCTGACGGGCGCCGTGCAGGGCCACGCCTCCGGTCATGGTGGCCGACCGGCTGCCGCCGGTGAGCCCGAACGGGACGATGTCGGAGTCGCCGACCACAACGCGGACCTGCTCGAACGGCACACCGAACTCGTCGGCGGCGATCTGCGCGAGAGTCGTCTGGTGGCTCTGGCCGTGCGGCATCTGGCCGGTGAACAGCACGACCATGCCGTCTTCCTCGAGCCGGAGCCGCATGGATTCCAGGCCCATCGGCCCGCTAGGCTCACCGGGCTCGCGCGGGCCGGGAGCGGCCTCGATAAACGTGGCCACGCCGATGCCGAGGTAACGGCCCTGAGCTCGTGCCTCAGCCTGCCGGCGCCGGAACGCAGGGAAGTCCACGAGCTGGGCGACCCGCTCCAGTGACTCTTTCGTCGTGACCCCGACGAGCGGGCGCCCCGTAACCATGACCGCCGGCGGGTCGGTGCGCAGGGCGACGTTACGCAACCGGATCTCGAACGGATCGAGGCCGAGGTCCTTGGCGATGAGGTCGAGGACGCGTTCCCGCACGAACGTCTCGGACGCCCATGGGCCGCGATAGGCGACGTACGTCGCCTTGTTGGTAATGGCCGCGGTCGACTCGAAACCGAGGGCGGCGAGCTTGTACGGGCCCGGGAACATCGCCTCGATGATTCCCGGAACCATCGCGCCCATGCCGGGGTAAGCGCCGGTGTCGATGACCATCTTCACGTCCAGCCCGAGCAGGTCGCCGCCGTTGCTGACGGCGGCCCGGACGTCGAAGCTTTCCTCGCGTGCCTGACCGGACGTGGTGAGGTTCTCGCCGCGGTCCTCGACCCACTTGACCGGCAGGCCGAGATCACGCGACGCAGCCGCGACCGCGAGCTCTTCCCGTGACGCCCCGATCTTCAGGCCGAACGAGCCGCCGATGTCACCGGCCAGCACGCGCACCTTGTCCTGCTCCATGCCCAGGCGCATGGCGACGGCAACCTTGCTGACGTGAACGCTCTGTGTCGCCGCGTAGACCGTCATGGCGGCGGTCTCGGCGTCGTAGCTCGCGACGCAGCCGCGTCCCTCCATGGGCACGTTCTGGTGGCGGTGGACGCCGATGTGGACGTCGAAGACCCGGTCGGCCCCCGCGAACGTGGCCGTGACGTCACCGAACTCGTTGCGCGAGCGCGGGCTGGCGACGTTGTCGCCCAGGTTGGCGAACAGAGGCGGGCTGGCCGGGTCGAGCGCGAAGGACGCGTTCGTGACCGGAGGCAAGTCGTCGTACTCCACCGCCACAAGCTCGCAGCCATCCTCGGCGAGGTAACGGCTCTCGGCGATGACGACCGCCACCGGATCGCCC
The DNA here is from genome assembly GCA_963844655.1 of uncultured Actinomycetota bacterium. Lineage (GTDB taxonomy): Bacteria > Actinomycetota > Actinomycetes > Streptosporangiales > Streptosporangiaceae > JASHPR01. The sequence goes on from CAWJPA010000006.1 coordinate 69,760, forward strand.
GCGAAGCGCACCTTGTCGGTCACAAGCAGGGTGAACTGCGGAGTGGGGCCCGTCCAGCCCATGAGGGCCATCAGCGCGTCGGGCCCGGGGACCGTCATCGCTTCCAGGTCTGCTCCGGTGTACGCCGCGACGACCCCGGGCAGCTCCCGCGCCGCCGAAACGTCGACCGAGAGCACGCGGGCGTGCGCCATCGGCGAGCGCACGAACGCGGCGTGCAGCATCCCCGGCAGCTTGATGTCGTCGACGTACCGGCCCGCGCCGGTCAGGATGCGTGGGTCCTCGGAACGCTTGATGCTGGCACCGGTGTACCGCTCAGCCGCAAGTGCCGTCATGGTCGCTCCCTCCTTCAGCGCTCGCGGTTGCGCTCAGCGGCCAGCAAGACGCCGTCGATGATGCTCTGGTAGCCCGTGCACCGGCAGATGTTGCCGGACAGCGCCTCGCGGATCTGCTGCTCGTCGGCGTCAGGGTGGTCGCTGAGAAACGCGGTCGCCTGCATGACCATCCCAGGCGTGCAGAAACCGCACTGGAAGCTGTGCGAATCCCACATCGCCTGTTGCAGCGTGCCCAGTTCGCCATCGGATGCCAGCCCCTCGATCGTCGTCACCTCGCTGCCGGCGGCCTGGACCGCCAGCATCAGGCAGGAGCGCACCGCCCGGCCGTCGAGGATGACCGTGCACGCACCGCAGACTCCGTGCTCGCAGCCGAGATGCGTACCGGTCAAACTGAGGTCGTCCCGCAGGAAGTCCGCCAGCGTCTTGCGGGCCTCCGGGCAACCCGTGCAGGTCGCGCCGTTAACCGTCAGGGTGATGTCCGGCATCAGTCACTGCCTCTCGTGGACGTTGTCCACGGCTTCTCGCAGGCCACGGCGCACCAGAGTGGCCGCCACCTTCTTCCGGTACTCCGCCGACCCGTGCAGGTCGGCAGGCGGGTCAATATCGTCAGCTGCACGTCGGGCCGCCTCATCGAACAACTCGGCCGATGGCCGCTGGCCGGCCAGCAGATCCTCCGCGCTGGCGGCACGGACCGGCACGTCAGCCACGCCAGCAAACGCCAGCCGGGCATCGGTGATCGCGCCGTCGGAAAGCGTCACCGATGTCGCCAGCCCAACCATGGCGAAGTCGCCGTGGCGGCGGGCGACCTCCTGGAAGCTGGTCCCCGTGCCTGGTCCCGCGGCACGGAAGCGCACCTCCGTGAGCAGCTCGTCGGGACCGCGCGACGTCGTGAGGTATCCCTCGAACCACTCCGCCGCCGGGACAACGCGCTCGCCTGATGGCCCGCGCACCACGAACTCCGCATCGAGCGCCCGGGCGACGGCCGGCAGCTCGGCCGCCGGATCGGCATGCGCGAGGCTGCCTCCCACCGTGCCGCGGTTGCGGATCGCCTCATGACCGATCAACGGCAGCGCAGCCGCCAGCAGCGGCACGGCCTCAGCGACCATCCCGGATTCCTCGGCAACGTACTCCCGTGTCGTGGCGCCTATCGCCACCCAGCCGTCTGTCACCGACACCCCGGCCAGTTCCTCCACGCCGTTGATGTCGATGAGCAACGCCGGCTGGGCCAGCCGCAGCGCGAGCAGCGGGATCAGGCTCTGACCGCCGGCGAGCACGCTCGCCTCGTCCTGGTGCTCAGCCAGCAATTCCACAGCCTCGGAAACCGTCTCGGGCGCCTCGTAGTCAACGGGAGGCAGTTTCATCAGCGCGGCCCTTCGATCCGGCAGGGATGTCTCCATAGCGTTCCCGGCACACCCAGACTGCCCTGATAACCATGGCGGCGGCAACCACGGTCACGATAGTCATAGCAGCCTGGACCAGACCGACTCCTGCGGTACTCCCGTCTCCTGGCAGGATGCAGTCAGCCGCCGATCGCAGATTGTCTTCCAGTGACCTATCACGGCCTTCGGATCACCTCGCCACCAGGCACTCGGCATGCGTCTCGGGCTGGCACTCATGTAGCGCGCGTGAGCTGAGGGTGCCCGCGACGACGAACGCGGTGAGCAGCGGCAGCAAGCCCAGCGCGACAGGCAGCGACGCCCATGCCGACAGGCGGCCGATGACCGGTGGGCCGCAGACGAATCCGGCCCATCCGCAGGCTGACGCGGTGGCTACGGCGGTGCCCGGGTGCAGGCCGGGTATCCGCCCGGCGGCGCTGAACACCGCCGGAATCACGGAGGCCAGTCCGATGCCGAGGCAGCCGAAGCCGAGGAGGGCAGCAGGCGGCTGGGAGATGAGCAGGGCTGCGGCGAATCCGGCCGTCGCGACCGCGGCCAGCGCAGGCAGCAGCCGGTCGGGCCGGAAGCGGGTCAGCAGCCGGTTGCCGGACAGTCGGACGGTGACCATGGCGAGTGCGAACGCGGTGTAGCCGAGGCCAGGGACCACACCCCTGAGGTGCAGCGGGCCGGACAGGTAGACGGCGGACCAGTCCGCGGTGGCGCCCTCGCACAGCATCGCGGCGAAGGCGATCGCGCCGAGCAGAACCATCCCGCCAGACCAGCGCGAGGCCGGCCGACCCGGGCGCTGGCCGGCTTCCGTGTCCCCGGCGGGGGCGTTGGGATTGCCGGGATGTTCCGCGGCGGCGGGCAGCATCCGCGCCGTGAGCAGCCCTACGGCGAGCAGCGCGATCGTGCCCAGGACAAGCAACTGGATGCTTAGGGTGATGCCGGCGGCGACGGCCAGCGCGCCGATGCCGGCGCCGGCGAACGAGCCGATGCTCCAGCTGCCGTGCAGCCCGGACATCAGCACCCGCCGCCCCGTTCGCTCGAGGGCGATGGCCTGGGTGTTCATCGCGATGTCGAGGGTGCCCTGGAACGCACCCCAGGCGAACAGCGCCGCGAACAGCGCCGGCAGGCTGCCGGTGAGCCCGACCAGCGGCCCGGCTGCGCAGTAGCCGACCAGCGCGGCCTGCACGATCCGGCGGCTACCTACCCTGGGCAGCAGCCAGGACGAGGCGATCATCGCGGTCACCGACCCAACCGGGGCGCCCAGCAGCGCGAACCCGAGCGTGCCATTGGTCAGGCCAAGGTGGGCCTTGACGTCGGGAATGTGCGCGGTCCAGGACGCGAACAGCAGCCCATGGACGACGAACACGGCGGTGACCGCGATCCGCGGCCAGCGCACCGGGCTGCTGACAGCCGTGGCGACCTGGGTCTTGAGGTCAGACACAGTGGACCTCGACCCCGGCGGCCTGCAGCGCCGCCACCGCCGGTGCCGGGGCGCTGTCGTCGGTGACCACCACATCGACCGCGGGCAGTTCACAGACCACCGCGAACGCTGCCCGGCCGAACTTGGAGCCGTCCACGGCGAGCACGCTGCGACCGCCCGATGCCAGCAGCGCCTGCTTGACCGCGGCGTCGCCCAGGTCGTGGGCCATCACATGACCTTCCGGCGACACCCCGCAGCAGCCCAGCACGACGGTGTCGAAGCGCAGGGCCGCGATGCCGGCCAGGGCCAGCGGGCCCACCATGGCCAGCTCCCCGGGACGGGCCTCTCCCCCCGGCAGCATCAGCCGGACCGACGCCGATCCGGCCAGCGCCATCGCCGCGTGCAGCGATAGCGGCATCACCGTCAACCGCCGGCCCGCCAGTGCCCGTGCCGTCTCGGCCACGGTGGTGCCACTGTCCAGGCCGACGGCCTCACCGTCGGCGATGAGCTCCGCCACCGCCGCGGCGATCCGCCGCTTACCGTCCACCACCTCGATCGCGCGCATCGCGAACGGCAGCTCCTCGCCGCGCATCAGCAGGTTCACCGCCCCGCCCCGAACCCGCCGCGCCACGCCCCGCGCGACCAGCACATCCAGGTCGCGGCGGATTGTCAGCTCCGCCGTGCCGAACTCGGCGGCCGCGGCCGCGACATCGACCCGGCCGTCCCGGCGCAACACCTCGACCAGCTCACTCAACCGCTGCGAGGCATCCACAGACCCAATGATACATCGCTGATGTACGTACGAACATTATTTGTGTGCGAATCGGTCGGAGGGGCGAGGGGATTACTTGTCCGGCGGGTGGCTGGAGCGGCACCGCCGGTAGTGCAGGCCCGTGGCCGCGAGCCGTCCGCTGGAGATCGCCTGGGACTGTTGCCGCCACTGCGTCCTGGCGGAACCGTTCGAGGGCACTGGCTGCGCCGCCTGGCTAGACGCCGACGGCTCAGTCCCTCGATGCCCTAGTTGCCACGGTCAAGCGCTATGGCTGTTTGCGGCGTTAGATCTGCCCGATCGGCTGGCGTTTCTCGGCCTGGAACACGTCTTCGATCCGGCCGAATGCCCAGTAGCCCGACAGGGATAGCTGGTCACCGTCGCCGAGCCGGGTTTTGAGAGCCGAGCGGACCGCTTTCATTGACTCCCGCTCCCCGTGGGCGAACACGTCGGCCCGGCCGGAGAGCCAGGGCCCGGCCAACAGCGCGTCGGCGAGCAGCCGGGGCTGGCTACCGGGCCGGGGCCGGTGCAGCCAGATGACTTCCACGCCGCCGGGCGGCGCCGCATCGAGGTACTCGCCGGGGTCGCACGTCTCGAGATACGCGATGCCACGCGCATCGCAGGGCAGCGCCTCCAGGGCGGAGCAGATTGCAGGCAAGGCCGACTCGTCCCCGGCGAGCAGGTGCCAGTCGCTGCCGGCATCTGGATGGTACGCACCGCCGGCACCGGACAAGGTAAGGATGTCGCCGGGCTTCGCGCCGGCCGCCCACGGCGCAGCGATCCCCTCGTCCCCGTGCACCACGAAATCGATCGCGAGCTGCTGGCACTGCACATCGACCCGCCGCAGCGTGTATGTACGGGTTACCGGCCGCCTGTCAGGCGGGAGCGATTCCCGCAGGGCCGCCAGGTCGTAGGGAGGCGTGAGCCCCAGGCCAGGGTCAGTGAAGATGATCTTCGCGTACTTATCGGTGAACTCATTCATCCGCAACTTATCGATCCCCGGCCCGCCGGCGGTGATCCGTACAGTGTGCGGGCTGAGCCACTCCCGGCCCAGCACGGCGAGAACCGCCTGCGGCCGCGCCGGCCGGGCACGGCCCGCCAGGCTGGTCGTCGATTCGCTCATCATCACCTCTCTGGTAAACGTGCCAGGCGGCGTACCGGCAAGAGACGTGTGACTGCGGTACCCATTGGCTTAGCTTAGGTTAGGCTTACCTAACTGTCCAGAATGGATCTTCTCCGGGCTCGAGGCGTTCGCCGCTATCGGCCGGGAGGAGTTGGCTGGAGTCGTTTCTTGCTCAGGCCGCCAACTCTTGCTACTCTCATTCCACTAAGAGCTTAGTGGAATGAGAGATACATGATCGAGTTCCAGCTCGACGAGACGTCGGGCGTCGCCACCTACATGCAGCTTGTGCAGCAGGTGCGTCAGGCCCTGCGGATGGGGATGCTGGAGCCGGGCGAGCGGCTGCCGACCGCCCAGCAGGTGGTGGCCAGGCTGGCCATCAACCCGAACACGGTGCACAAGGCCTACCGGGAACTGGAGCGCGACGGGCTGGTGCGCGCCCGCCCGGGCCTCGGCACATTCGTCACCCGCTCGCCGTCCGGGACCGACCCGGCCACGCAGGCCCGGTTCCTCGCCGCCCTGACCGACTGGCTCCGCTCGGCACGGTCGGCGGGCCTGGGTCCCGACGACATCGAGGCGATCTACCGGACCGCGTTCCGCACCTGTTTCTCCGAGGGGGTCGCGTGAGCGCCGTCATCGAGGCCAGCGGCCTCGGCAAGGCCTACCGGCGGACCTGGGCGCTGCGCGACTGCACGCTGGCCATCCCCGAAGGCCACGTGGTCGGGCTCGTCGGCCCCAACGGCGCGGGCAAGACCACTTTGCTGCGCCTGGCCACCGGGATGCTCACGCCGACCCGCGGCACGATCACCGTCCTCGGCCAGCGCCCGGCGGCCGGGCCGGGACAGCTGGCCCGGGTCGGCTTCGTCGCCCAGGACACACCCGCCTACGCCAGGATGACCGTCACCGACCATCTCCATCTCGGCGCCTGGCTCAACCCCGGCTGGGACGACGGCCTGGCGCGGCAGCGGATCGGGCAGCTCGGCCTGGACCCCAGGCAGCGGGCCGGGTCGCTGTCGGGCGGGCAGCGGGCCCAGCTCGCCCTCACCCTGGCGATGGCCAAGCGGCCCGAGCTGCTCATCCTCGACGAGCCGGTCGCCGCTCTCGACCCGCTGGCCCGGCGGGAGTTCCTGCAGGGCCTGATGGAGGCCGTCGCCGAGCATGAGGTCAGCGTCGTGCTGTCCTCGCATCTTGTCGCCGACCTGGAACGGGTCTGCGACTACCTGATCGTGCTCATCGCGTCAAAGGTCCAGCTCGCTGGCGAGGTCAGCGAGCTGCTGGCCTCGCACCGCCGCCTGTCTGGGCCGCGCCGTGACCCCGGCAGCCTCCCGGCAGGCCAGGAAGTCATCACCGAAAGCCACACCGACAAGCAGAGCAACCTGCTGATCCGCACGGACGGGCCGGTCCTCGACCCGGCCTGGACCGTCAGGCCGGTCAGCCTGGAGGATCTGGTGCTGGCCTACATGAGCCGGGCCGACGATCACACGCCCGCCCCCCGGCAGCAACTGGGAGTGGTGTCATGATCCGGCTCAGCCTGCTTCAGTTCCGTATCCAGGCCATCATCGCTTTCGCCACGATGGCGGCGTATGCGGCCCTGCTCGCGGCCACCGGGCCGCACCTGGCCAGCATGTATGCCGCCGACGGGCTCGACAGCTGCCACGGCAGCAACTGCCTGAGCCCGGCCAGCTACTTCACCGGGTCGCTGGCCCGCAGCCCCTACGGGGTGCTGTTCCTGCTCAGCTCCGGGATCATCCTGCTGGCACCCGCCGTCATCGGCCTGTTCTGGGGCGCGCCGCTGATCGCCCGCGAGCTGGAGACCGGGACCGCCGCCCTGGCCTGGAACCAGTCCGTGACCCGGACCCGGTGGCTGGCCATCAAGCTCACCGTCGGCGGCCTGACCGCCATGGCCCTCACCGAGGCGCTGTGCCTCATGCAGACCTGGTGGGCAGTACCGATCAGCCAGGCCGTCGCCGACGGATCCGGCGCCGGCGTCGCCCAGAGCCGGTTCAGCCAGCTGAACTTCGCCACCCACGGCATCACCCCGCTCGGCTACGCCGCGTTCGCCTTCACTCTCGGCGTCACCGCCGGGGCGCTGATGCGGCGCACCATCCCGGCCATGGCCGTCACCCTGGCCATCTTCGCCGCCGTCCAGGTCGCTATGCCGCTGTGGGTCCGCCCCAACCTCGCCCCGCCCGATCACACGGTCATCCCGGTCACCTCGCTGGGGAACGCCGGACCGTCACAGACCGGCCCGGCCGGCGGCACCTTCACGCTCTACGCCATCAACATCCCCGGCCAGCCTGGCGCCTGGCTCCTGTCCAGCGGCCCCGTCAACGGCGCTGAGCAGGCAACCAGCACCACCCCGGCCGCCTGCACATCGGTAGGAAACACCGGCCAGAGCACGGGCGCGAACGGAGGCGCCTTCCCACCGGGGCAGGGCCCTGCCGCCTTCGTTGACTGCCTGGGCCGCCACGGCATCCGGGAGGCCATCACCTACCAGCCCGCCAGCCGCTACTGGCGCTTCCAGGCGACCGAGACCGCGATCTACCTCGCCCTCGCCCTCGCTCTGGCCGGGTACTGCTTCCGGCGGCTCAGCCGCCTGTCCTGAACAAGCCAGCGCAACAATCACGCCGGCCTGCCTGGAGTGACCCTTCTTGCGCCCATCCTGACCTGCTCGTTCTTCCTCCTGGTGCCACATCCCTTGCTAAGCTCGCCGACGAAGGCGGCAGTGCTGCGGCCTGCCGCCGTGGGGGTGCCCGGTAAGCCTGACTGATCCGTGTCGTGCTGCCCGGACCGAAGTCCGGCGCGCCGACAGGGACATCGGCAGATTTCCGGGCCGTTCTTAAACCTGCAGGGGGCGGGGGACATGGCATCGACCCGGTTACGCCGGACCTTGACGGCGGCGGCTGGCATTAGCCTGATCGCCACGGCCATGACCACACCGGGCCTGGCCGATGCCCCGCAGCTTCCCCGCACGACCCTGGCCAGCGTGACCGTGGCCGCCAGGCCGGCCAGGCCACGCCCCCCGCTACTTCCGGCGAATTTCCGGGGGAAAGGCCGGTACATCGTTCGCGACCTGGGCGTAAATGTTCCTTTTACCTGGCAGGGCAGCCACGGCAACAGTCAGATGATCGCCGGGGGGCCGCGGTACCGGATCTGGTTCACAAATCTGATCTACCGCAACACGCTCTACACGGTCACCTACAAGTGGCCGAACATCCCGCTGAACCCGAACCGCCGCTGTGACAAGGTCGGGGCCTTCAGCCGCCGGGACCTGAACCGCGGCCTGAAAGCCTCACGGTTCGTGGGAGCTGAGATTCTGCAAGGGACCAAAGACCGGCACGTCGATCATTGGCGGGTTGGTCTCGTCGCGGGCTCCACCCGGCCGGGCAAGAGGTTCCGGTTCCCGCTCGCACTGGCCGACATCTACGTAGACCAGAAAGACCCGAGCCAGTGGTGGCAGGTGCTGCAGTTCGGCCTGCAGAACCTCTACGATCCGCAGCTGGATGAGTGGTTCACGATGACAACCTTCAACCATCTGCCAGGGCGGGTCACGTTGCCCAGGACGTGTCCGCCTCCGAGTCATGGGTGAGGATCACAGCGATCTTGCCGAATGCGCCGAGCTTGGGGGCACGTGTTCCCTGACTGAGGGCGGGAGCCCGGCCCGAGGTCCTGATGAGGTTGCGTTGGCGGTCAGCCTGAGGAACGCCGCGGCTCGCCCGAAGATGCCCTCGATGGTGTGGCCCGCAAGCCGGGCCTGGTATGCGCGATACCGCGTCATCTCCCAGTCCTGGGCGTTCGGTGGAAGCGACGCGAGCGCCGGTTCTGGCACTGGCTTCCAGGCCCAGGCCGTGATGTGGTCATTTCCGCGTCCGGGATGGCCTGCCTGGGGGTGGATGAAGTCAACGTCGTCGGTCTGGTGAGCCATCCGGTTGCGGACGAAGCGCAGCCCGGCCAGGGTTTCCTCGATCAGCCGGCGTTCCGCCGGGAGCTGGCCTGCCAGTACGCGGTCGTACGTCCCGGGGTAGTGGCGGACCAGGGTGGCGTCGACGATGGTGATCCACCACACCGCCTCACTGATCACCGCGGATGCTCGCGGCCGGTCCCAGGCCTTGACCCTGGGGAGCCGTTCTGTGGCGTCGCTCATCGCGGCGATGGACCACCGGAGCGCGCTCACTTCGGTCATCGGGTCGATCTTCTTCTCATGGTTCCATGCGACCCGGCAGCGAGCAGAGCAGAACCGGGCATGCTGACGGCGCGGCGCGAACGGGCCGCCGCACTGCTCGCAGTTCCGAGTGTCAGCCATCCGGGTCATGTTACGCGTAACGAGCATGGGTCGGGTTTTCTGGTCGCAACCTTGCGTTCACTTCTCGTTTACCTGTAAGTCGGTGTCACGTCGCCTGTGCCACGTAGTTTCTGCGGCGTGGGTCTGCCGGACCGCGCCTGGGCGGCCTGGCCGGCTGCAGAGACCAGACCAGACCGTAATGGCAGGTTGCGCCAAGGTCGAGGGGGCATCAGTGGCCGAGACCCGATCCCAGGATCTAATAGACGCGCTCGATGAGGCGACGCTGAGCAGGTTCCATTTCCGGGCGGTGCTGGCGTCGGGGATGGGGTTCTTCACCGATGCCTATGACCTGTTCGTCATCGGGATCGCCTCAGCGCTGATCACCAAGGACTGGGACCTGAGCTCAGGCAGGCTCGCCCTGCTCAACAGCATGATGCTGGCGGCGGCATTCCTCGGGGCGTTCGTGTTCGGCCGGTTCGCCGACGTGGTCGGCCGCAAGCGGGTGTACTGGCTGGTCGCCGCGATCATGATCGCGGGGGCGGTAGGGTCGGCGCTGTCGCCCTCGTTCTGGGTGCTGATCGTGTTCCGGTTCGTGCTCGGGTTCGGTGTCGGCGGTGATTACCCGGTCAGCGCGGTGATGGTGAGTGAGTACGCCAACCGCAAGGACCGCGGCAGGCTAGTCGGGATGGTGTTCGGCACCCAGGCGCTCGGGCTTATCGTCGGGCCGCTGATCGCGCTGGCCCTGCTCGGCGCGGGGGTCAGCGATGACCTGGCATGGCGGGTCCTTCTCGGCCTCGGCGCAATCCCGGCAGCTGCGGTGATCTACCTGCGCTGCCGGATGCCGGAATCGCCGCGTTATCAGGCCCAGGTGCAGGGCAAGGCGGAGCAAGCGGCGAGCCGGGTTTCCGATTTCACCGGCGGGCAGGTCAGCGGCACAGGGTCCGATGGGCTGCGCCACGAGATGGGGCTGCGGGCATTCCTGACCAACCGGCGGTGGCTGATCACGCTCGCTGGGACCGCGGGCTGCTGGTTCCTGCTCGACTACGCTTACTACGGGAACACGATCTCCACTCCGCAGATCCTCGGCCTGATCTCGCCGAACGCCTCGACCATGACCAAGATCGCGCTCCAGCTGGGGATCTTCGTGGTGGCGGCGGTACCGGGCTATGCGCTGGCGATCGCCCGGCTGGACCGGATCGGGCACCGGCGGCTGCAGCTGACCGGGTTCGCGATGATGGCCCTCTGCTTCCTGATCATCGCCGCAATACCGGGCATGACCACCACGGTGGTCCCGTTCTTGCTGGTGTATGGGGTGAGCTACTTCTTCACCGAGTTCGGCCCGAACATGACCACCTTCGTGATGCCCAGCGAGCTGTACCCGGTGACCATGCGCACGACCGGGCACGGGATCTCAGCCGGTATCGGCAAGCTCGGCGCCTTTATCGGGGTCTTCCTATTCCCCGTGCTGGAGACCTCGCTGGGCCTGCGCGGCACGCTGCTGCTCACCGCCGGGGTGTCGGTAGCCGGGCTGGCGCTCACCTTGGTGTTGCCCGAGCCGGCCGGCCGGAGCCTGGATGACATCTCCGGCCAGGACGGCGTGGTGTCAGCAGCAGAACTCGTTCTTGCGGAGGCGGATAGCCAGACCATCGTCCCGGAAGGGTAACGACGGCTACCCTGGGCCACCCGGTCCGCTGCCCGGCTCGGGCTACTAGTCGATGGCGTGTGCCCTGGACTGGCCTGGTCACCGCACGCCGACGGGCTGCCGGTCGCCGAGGACCTGGCCAGGCTGGCCAGCTACGCCGGCCTGATCGCCGTCGGCCTGGTTCGCCGGGAACCGGCTGGCCCGCGTGAAGCTTTCCCACATCAAGGCCTGCTCGTCTTGGAGGTGCTTGACCGCATGGACGGTGCGCTGCACGGCACGCCATGCGGCCGACCTGTGCGCGGTCTGGGGGCGGTGTGTGGGCCGGTTGCTCGTCATCGTGATCACCACATTCTGGTAGTACCTCAGGCCCGCCAGCCAGTTGGCTGGCTGAGCCGTTCGGATGTGAACACTTTGAGGTTCGAGCTAAGGCGGCCCGCCCCGCATGGGGAGTGCGCCGTATTTGTGCTGGCCCTCTAGGCCGGTCAGCCGCTAAGACCTGGCTAAGCCGGACTTAGGCGGACGCCGGGGACAGGACATGCTGAGGAGCAGCCCGCCAGCGGATGAGATGTTCAGGTCCCGATACATCTCCGCGGTCATCGGGCTCCGGCGCGCTGACGACCGGGAGGTCGTAGTCAAGGTGCGTCCGGACTTGCCGCGGGTAGCGGCCTGCGTCGAAGTCCAGCGCCGCGTATTCCAGGTTGTCACCTACGGCCGCGCTCTTCCAGCGCGTGTAGGGCCTCGGCGAACGGCCGCTCCAGCCAGGCGAGGTGGTCGGCCTCGCCGTGGTGGTGCGTCGTGAGCTGGTCGGACCTCCGGACCGCAGTGTGCCGTACGTATTCGCGGGCACCCTCGACCAGGGTCCGGATATAGCGGAGGCCTTCGGGGTCGGTCATCATCCAGTCGCCGCCGCAGGCGACGTAGACCGGCGAGGTGTGTGCGAAAACCCGGCGGCCCCATTCATCGAGGTGGTAAGCGACACCGAACGCTCTGCAGGCTATCCACGAGTTCCCGTCGACCCGCAATTCCTCGCTGATCTCGGCCTGCCGTCCGCCGTTGGCTTCTGCTCTCACAACGACCTCGCCGTTACGCACGACTTCGAGCGAACCGAGCGGGAAAATGCTGCGGACTGTGGCGTGGACACTGACCGTTCCCGGCCCGGAAAGCTCGACGGTTGCGCCCGGTTCGCCTCCGTCGACCGTGAGCGTCACCAGCGGCCCACCGGAAAGGAACGTGCGACCCGACCGCACCGCCCGGCACCAAGCCTCATAGCTGAACTCCTCGTCCAGCCGCGCGTATGTGCGGTAGAGACCGACGGGTACGGCGCTCGACATCTTGTCCGTGCCGCCGACGAGCGGCAGCCGGTAGCCGCTGTTCAGGTACTGGTAATACTCGATCATCGCGTCGTCGGAATGGGCCAGCATCTCGACGGCGTCGGCCCGGCCGGTCGCGACGAGAACGGCCGGCTCGCCATTCGGATTCGGGAAATGCGCGGCGACGACGGTGCCGCCCTGGGCGTGCGTCCGGTCGGCCCAGTCGCTCAGCGTCGCGTCCAGCGCCCCGCCGAGCTCGGCCTCATCGGGACCATCGCTGCACCACGGCATGACCGGTTCTTTCAGGCCCCACAGGACCATGTGGCCGAGCGCGTGCTGCCGGTTTTCCTGGCCGACATACGTCACATAGCCGCCACCGTCGACGACACTGGCCCGGCCGGAAAAATCCTCGGTGTTGGTGAACAGCGCACCCCACTGCGTCTGCAGCAGATTGACGACACGCAAATCCTCGCCCCTCTGCTCGAGCTGAGCGCCCGGGGTCGACAGGAAGTGCACGTGCGAGTCGCCAGACCACCATCCTTCCGAAGCCATGTCAGCGACGCGCCCGATCCGCAGCGTCAGGTCTTTCTGACCCGGCTCGATCCGCACGGTCTGCCGGAGCGGCTCGTATTCGAAGCCGCGCGCGACGTCCACGACGACGTCGCCTCGTGGCAGCCATCCCTGGCAGGTGCCATCGATATATGCGTAGGTGCGCTGACCCAGGCGGATGTCACCACCAACGTCGTAATGCCAGCTGCCGAGATTTTGGGTGACGTGATTGTGGTGCCCGTGCGGCTGGTAGGGAATTCCCTCGGCCGACTGGAAATGGACCCGGCACGGCACCGGCCGCCCGGTTGCGTCGTCGACGATGCTGACGTGCACCCAGTTCCGGCCGCTTTCCGCCAGCTCGAGCGAGACCCTGCCGACGTCTGCCCGGCCGTCACGTTCGATGTCGCCCCAGCTCACCCGGCCTAGCTCGTCGCCGCCCCGCCGGACTGCGACGGTGGCCGACGGCAGCGCGGCGATCGACGCATACGCGGACGTTCCTTCGGTAGCTCCCCAGCCGGCCCGGTCGTCCTCGCCGGGCAGCGGCTGCGGATAGGTCGCTACGCCGCGGTCCACATCGACGTCGAGGGCGCCGTGGCGCCCGTCCTTCGCCACCAGCCGTACGGGGCGCGCCGGCGCGCACACGAACGGGTGCTCATCAACGTCGCTGGTCGTGACGCCGGCAACGATGAATCGCGGGCCGTGCGGGATGAACTCAATCCGTTCGACCACCCGTTCCGGGTGAGGATTCTCCCAGCACCACAAGAAGTATCCGGCGGGCCATCCCATGTCGTGCTCCGCGAGGCGCATCCCGGACTCGCCCCACTTGCCCTCGAAACGCGGCAGGCTGTAATCGCTGGTGTCGGTGACGGCGAGGAACGGCAGACGGCCCCACCCTGGGGGCACCACCTGAATTTCGAACCGCTCGCGGATGGGCGCGGCGACGACTACGCCGCCAGCAAGGTGAAACACATACTCCGCCACGGTCTGCCCGACCGCGTGGCCGGCTGGTGCGCCCGGCTCAAGCAGCCGGTGCGCGACGATCACCCGCCGCGCCAGGCGGCCAACCCCGACCGACGCCGGGGCCCCGGGCAGCAGGAAGCACCGCTCCGCAGACGGCGGCTCCGGCCCGATCGAGAACGGCAGGCCGCGCAGGTCTACCCTCCCCAACGGAACATCGCCCGGCTCATCGCCAAGAACGTCCACACCCGCGTTGCATGCAGCAGACAGGTCTACTGGCTCATAGCTCGGCATGCGTCAGATCGTAAGACGTCCGGCCGGGCTGATCCCACTCGATTTCGGCCCCATGGCGGGAAGTCGGCGGCAAGCGAGGCGTCTGCGGCGCCCACTGGGCGTGCTGATCATCTGGTTCTGCGCTGTATACCTGGTTCACCGCTCATATAGTGCTCAGATACCGCTAAGTGGGCGTGGCTGTTACCTGTGCATGTCGGCTGGCCCGGATGAGAACAGCGTGGGTTCAGGAGGATTGAGATGGCATCACAGGTCGCCGTGATTGGCGCCGGACCATGCGGTCTGGCCCAGCTGCACGCCTTCGAGGAAGCTCGCCGACAGGGGGCTGAGGTACCCCAGATTACTTGTTTCGAGCAGCAGAGCGACTGGGGTGGATTGTGGAACTACACCTGGCGCACCGGGCTCGACCAGCACGGCGACCCAGTACACGGGAGCATGTACCGCTACCTGTGGTCCAACGGGCCCAAGGAGTGCCTCGAGTTCGCTGATTACACCTTCGATGAGCATTTCGGGCAGCCGATCCCGTCGTTCCCGCCCCGCGAGGTGCTTTACGACTACATCACCGGGCGGGCCAAGACGAACAACGTGCGCCAGTTCATTCAGTTCGACACCGCGGTCCGGTGGATTAGCTACGACGAGAAGGCAAGGAAGTTCGCGGTAACCGTCCAGACCAGGGACGACGGCCGGGCCAGGACCGAGGAGTTCGACAAGGTCATCGTCGCGAGCGGGCACTTCTCCACGCCGAACATGCCGTCATTCGAGGGGTTCGACCAGTTCCCCGGCCGCATCATGCACTCCCATGACTTCCGGGACGCCCAGGAATTCGTGGGCAAGCGGCTGCTGGTCATCGGCAGTAGCTACTCCGCGGAGGACATCGCGCTACAGACCAAGAAGTACGGTGCCCAATCCGTAACCGTCTCCTACCGGACCGCGCCTATGGGCTTCCCATGGCCGGCGGGCATCGACGAGGTGCCACTGCTTTCCAGAGTCGACGGCAGCACCGCGCACTTCATTGACGGGACGGCGCGTGATGTGGACGCCATCGTCCTGTGCACCGGGTACCAGCACTCATTCAGGTTCATCTCCGACGATTTGCGGTTGCGCACCGCGAACGTGCTGTACCCCGACAACCTCTACAAGGGCATCTTCTGGCTCGGCAACCCCGACCTCATGTATCTCGGGATGCAGGACCAGTACTACACGTTCACCATGTTCGATGCGCAGGCGTGGTATGCGCGGGACTACGTGCTCGGCCGGATCTCGCTGCCCTCGCACGAGGAGATGGCCGCCGACATCGCGCGTTGGCGCGGTCGGCTGGCCGAGTGCACGGGGCCGCTGGACGAGATCGACTTCCAGGCCAACTACGTGGCAGACCTGAATAAGGATGTCGATTACCCCAGCTACGACGTTGACCTGACCCGCGCGCACTTCAAGAGCTGGGAACACGACAAGATGGCCAGCATCACCGGGTACCGGGACCGGTCTTTCTCCTCACCCTGCACCGGAACCGTCGGGCCGGCCCACCACACCGAGTGGTGGCAAGAACTCGACGACTCCATGGCAACCTTCCTGGGCAACGAGACGTAGGACGCCTAGGAGCCTGCCAGCCACGCCAGCAAGCGGCCCTGCGACCAGCAGCGGCCAACAGCCTCGGCGCGCAGAGCCGACTGGTCGAACACCGCCAGGCCGATGATGCTGTGGCCAGAGGCGCGGCGATCGCCAAGTGTCGGTATCGCCGGCGCGACTCCGACCCCCTCCACTGACACCCACGCCACCGCCCGCCCGGCCGCCGCTTCGTCGAGGCGGTGCAGGAAGCGCAGGCGGCTCTCGAGCGGGAAGTGCGACAGCGTCCACGTCGTGGTGACGACAGGCAGGGCGTCCGCGGGCACACGCGCGAGGGCGTCGGGCATCACCTCGACGGCGTCACCTTGCAGCAGCAGCGGAGGTGCCGTCGCCAACAACGCCATCTCCGATTCGAGCCTCGCGACCCGCTCCGCCTGATCCGGCCACAGGCAGGCGCGCAACCATCGGGCGTCATCCGCGTCGGTTACATCCACCGGATCGAGGTCGACGCCGACCCGGGCGACGACCTCGGGCATCGCCCGCGCCGGGACGGGCCGGCCTCCCACGATCGAGGACGACAGCTGCACGGGAGATGACGGGTCGCCCAGCGATTGTCCGTTGCTGTATGTGATGCCAACGCGATCGACATTGAGATTGAGCCCAGCCGAACAGCCCACGTCGATCAGCCCAATCGCGTTCGCGCCTACCCGGCGCGCCGCCTCGGCAATGGCCGGATACAGCACGGCGCAGCGTCCGCTCTCGTTGGTCCGTGTCCGCCGGCGCACGGCGATGGCCACGACCGAGTCGGTCATTCGCAGCAGCGTGTCGATCGCCGCGCCAGCGGCAGCGTCGCCGTCCGCAGCGGCATAGGCCGCGGCAAGCGCAGGGGCGCGTCCGGCGAGGGCGAGATCGTGCAGCGCGGCGAGGATCACCGTGGGATGCCGCTTGCGCGCCGGCGCCGCCTCGATGGCGCGCAGCGCCTCGCCGGACTCACTCAGGGCGACGGCGACGCGCTCGTACAGCGGCGATATTTCGGCGGCGTCAACCTCACCGAAGTGCCGGTACACCTGGGCGAGTGTGCGGGCCCTGCCCACAGGTACGGCGCTTCCCGCGGTCGGCCCTGGCATCCCGGCGATTCTAGCCATTGGAACGACAACCCCATTCATCGGCGTTCATTTATTTTTTGCCAGAACATCACCTTTTGATCTGCTGTCTACCGTTGTCTTCCCAACCCGCGTTTCCTTAGATGGCTTCGTTGCGTCACTACTGAGAGGACGTGGACGACATCGACATGGGCAACGCAGGCAACCCCGGCGCAGACAACCGCAGGGAAGACACCAGCCCCGCTTTCCTCGCTACCGACTATCGTGCCCTGGCGCCGTTCAAGGCGGCCGTCACGCGCCGTCGGTTCCTCGGCCTGGGCGGCGCAGCCGCCGGAGTGGCGATCGCGGCAGGCGCGGGCGCCCAGCTCGGCGGGATCGCGAGGGCGACCAGGGCAGCCGCGGCAACGAAACCGGGGCACCTCACCGGCACGATCGCCGATCTCAAGCGTGTCGTGATCCTCATGCAGGAGAACCGGTCATTCGACCATTACTTCGGTAGCCTGCGGGGCGTGCGCGGCTTCGCGGACAGGCAGGCGCTGAAGTACCCGAACGGCACCACCATCTTCGAGCAGCCGGACGCGGCCCGGACCGACCTCGGCTACCTGCTGCCGTTCCATATGGACTCTTCGAAGGTGAACGCCCAGAACGCAGGGGACCTGGACCACAGCTGGGACGGCGACCACAGCGCCCGCAGCAACGGCCTGTGGAACAACTGGGTGCCGGCCAAGACCGAGCAGACGATGGGCTACTTCACGCGCGCCGACATCCCGTTCCAGTACGCCCTGGTCGACGCGTTCACCATCTGCGATGGCTACCATCAGGCGATTCTTGCCCCGACGAGCCCGAACCGGATGTACTTCTGGGCCGGCACGAGCGGCGGCTGGATCACCAACCCGGACGACTACGTTGCGGACTTCGCCGGCCCGACCCACATCACGACCTACCCCGAACTGCTCCAGAAGGCGGGGATCAGCTGGCAGGTCTACACCAACCGCGAGGTCGGGGACGGCGGCGGCGTCGACGGCTGGGTCGGCGACTACGGGGACAACCCGCTGTGGTTCTACCAGCAGTACGAGGACTCGGAGAACGCGCCCACCAAGGCCGGACAGGAACTGGCCATCCGTGGTGCCGTCCAGCCCTGGCAGCCCAACGCGGGAGTCCCGCTCGGCCCCAACCACGTCAACCACGTGCTGTCCCAGTTCGTCGCCGACGCCACCGCGGGCACGTTGCCGCAGGTCTCCTGGATCGTGGCGCCGTATGAGTACTCCGAGCACCCGCAAGCGAGCCCGAGTTACGGCGCCCACTACGTCCGGACGGTGCTCGAGGCGCTGATGGGCAACCAGGACCTGTGGAACACCACGGCCTTGTTCATCACGTATGACGAGCACGACGGCTACTTCGACCACGTGCCGCCCCCAGCACCCGAGACGAGCGTGAGGGACGAGTTCATCGACGGCCTGCCGATCGGCTTCGGCAACCGGGTGCCGATGATCATCGCCTCGCCGTGGACCCGCGGCGGCTACGTGGATTCCAACACTTACAACCACACCTCGATGCTGCAGTTCCTGGAGACCTGGACCGGGGTGCGGGCTCGCAACATCACTGACTGGCGGCGGTCAGTCGCCGGTGACCTGACAGCCGCCTTCGACTTCACTCGCCCCGACTTCTCCATCCCGGACCTGCCAGACACGGTGCCGCTGATCACGCAGTCCGACGAGGAGGAGAACTTCCCGCCCGTGACGACTCCGCCCGAGGGCGGGCAGACGTTCCCTGTCCAGGAACCTGGACACCGGCCCCACCGGCCGACCAGTCACCAGCCGCACGCAGACGCGGTCGTCAATCGGGCCAGCGGCCACGTAACGGCGACCCTTTCCGTCCGCGGAAAGATCGGCGTCTCGCTCGCCGTCTACCCGGACGACTTCCTGGCGCTGACGGCCACTCCGTTTACGGTGATCGAGGGCAGCGACAAGACCTACACCTGGGACACCAGCAAAACGGCCGGCAAGTACGCCTTCTCTGTCTACGGCCCGGACGGCTTCCTGACCTCGTTCGCGGGCGCCGTCGTTCCGGCCGGCCACAACGCCGGCCAGGTACCGGCCGTCACCGCGACGCTGGTCACGCGGCCCGAGCCCGTGGTCAGGCTGGCACTCGCCAACGACGGCCAGGAGGAAGTTTCCTTTGCTGTTACGCCAAACGACTACGCGGGTCACTCCCTGAGCGTCCGCGTGACCACCGGCCACTCGAAGACCGTCGACTGGCCCACTGACGCCGACGGGTACTACGACGTGACCATTGCCGCTGACACGGGCGACGGCTTCACGCGCCGCTACGCGGGCCGCATCGCCTAACCCGGGGGCCCACCGCCGTAACCTGAGATCCGGCACGTCGCGTCGGCGCGCGCAGACATCGACGGGAAGTGAGACGAACATGACCGACTCCATCGTGGTGGGCGGGCACCGTCGGCTTCGCCCGTTCAACACCAAGGACACCTATCCCGAGCAGAACCTGTCCAACGATCTGTGCCAAGGCGTGGTGGCCGGTAACACCGTCTATCTGCGTGGCCAGGTCGCCCAAGACCTCGAGACCCGTGAGTCTGTCGCGGTCGGTGATGTTGCCGCGCAGACCCACAAGACTGTCGACAACATCGAGATGCTGCTGGCCGAGGCAGGTGCCTCTCTTGAGCACATCGTGACCGCGACCGTGTACCTGACTGACGTGCGCTATCGCGAGGACGTCTACCGGGTCCTGGGCGAACGGCTCAAGGGCGTCTACTACGCCTCTACCGGCCTGATCGTCTGCGCCCTGGCCCGCCCGGAGTGGGTCGTGGAGGTCACGGTCACGGCGGTTCTGCCGTGACGTTCTCCCTTGCCGCCCGATGCCGTCGCACGGGCATGTTTGGTGTGATCGTCACCTCCTCGAGCCCGGCGGTTGCTGCCCGGTGTGCCCAGGCACGGGCCGGCGTCGGCGCTGCCTGCACGCAGAACGTCACCGACCCCTCTCTTGGTCACCGGCTCCTGGATGCGCTGGCGACCGGCCTGGACGCCCAAAAGGCGCTGGACCGCGTTGTCGCCGAGGCCCCGTACGCCGAGTTCCGCCAGCTGAGCGTCGTCGACATCAACGGCAATACGGCGGCGTACAGCGGTGAGCGGACTCTCGGCCGGTACCGCACCGCTCAAGGCCCTAACGTCGTTGCCGCCGGCAATCTCCTCGCCGACGATGCCGTACCCCAGGCCATGGTCGACGCGTTCGCAGCCGACCCCGAAGCGCACCTGGGCGACCGATTGCTGGCCGCTCTCATCGCAGGACGCGCCGCGGGGGGTGAGGAAGGCCCCGTGCACTCCTGCGGTGTAGTCGTCGTCGACAAGGTCTCCTGGCCCGTCACCGACCTGCGAGTGGACTGGAGCGAGGACCCGATCAGCGACCTGGCCGAAGCCTGGGCGGTGTGGAAACCGCAGGCTGAGGATTACGTCGCCCGAGCGCTGAACCCGGGCACGGCACCGTCCTACGGTGTGCCCGGTGACCTCTGACGCCCTACCTGTGGAAGCGTATGGCCTGCATGATGTGGCTGGATCCGTGGTGTCCGGGTTCGGATGCGCCGTCGATGGCGTACAGGGTGTTGCCGATGACGGCCACGCCCATTCCGTGTCGGGGCTGGGCGAGGTTGGGCAGTGTGGACCAGGTCTTGGTGGCCAGGTTGTAGGCCCGGACGGTGCTGAAGACGCTGAACAGGTTTTCACCGCCGAAGGTGATCAGCTGGCCGCCGATGACGGCCGCGCCGAGGTCGCTGTCGGCGACCGGCAGGGGGGTCAGCTGGGTCCACTGGCCGGTCGCCGGGTCGAAGCGCTGCACCGCCTTGGTGTTCAAGGAGACGTTGAGATTGCGCCCGCCGACGGTGTACAGGTAGGTTCCGTCCGTCGCGGCCGCCAGGTGATCGCCCGGGACCGGAATGGCGGGGGCGTCGGTCCAGGTTTTGCCGTCGTAAATCTCTGTGGGCTTGACCAGCTGCTCGGATCGGCCGCCGGTGCGCCCGCCCACGACGACGATCTTGCCGTCTACCACCGCTGCCGCGCCGGCGGCCCGCGCATGATGGAGTGCAGGGCCCTCGACCCACCGGCCTTTGGCCCGGTCCAGAATCAGCACGTGATCCGAGACGGCGGCCTCCATATTGCTGCCCTGGGGCAGGAAGCCACCGATCACCCATAGCTGGTCCCGGTAGGTCACCATCATCGCGTGATGCAACTTGAAGGGCAGGTCCGGGCCGGGGCCCCAGGTACGGACCGTCGGGTCGTAGTACTCGGTCTTGTTCGTGGCCTGATCAGGGCCAAGCAGGCCACCGGCCGTCCAGATCCGGCCATCCAGCACCGCCGCGGGCAGCTGCTGCACCGCGAACGGCGAATTACGTGCTAGCCACCAGCTCCTGGCCACCTCAAGGGCCGGCGCTGGTACGGGCGCGACGAAGGCCTGCATGATGTGGCTGGATCCGTGGTGTCCGGGTTCGGATGCGCCGTCGATGGCGTACAGGGTGTTGCCGATGACGGCCACGCCCATTCCGTGTCGGGGCTGGGCGAGGTTGGGCAGTGTGGACCAGGTCTTGGTGGCCAGGTTGTAGGCCCGGACGGTGCTGAAGACGCTGAACAGGTTTTCACCGCCGAAGGTGATCAGCTGGCCGCCGATGACGGCCGCGCCGAGGTCGCTGTCGGCGACCGGCAGGGGGGTCAGCTGGGTCCACTGGCCGGTCGCCGGGTCGAAGCGCTGCACCGCCTTGGTGTTCAAGGAGACGTTGAGATTGCGCCCGCCGACGGTGTACAGGTAGGTTCCGTCCGTCGCGGCCGCCAGGTGATCGCCCGGGACCGGAATGGCGGGGGCGTCGGTCCAGGTTTTGCCGTCGTAAATCTCTGTGGGCTTGACCAGCTGCTCGGATCGGCCGCCGGTGCGCCCGCCCACGACGACGATCTTGCCGTCTACCACCGCTGCCGCGCCGGCGGCCCGCGCATGATGGAGTGCAGGGCCCTCGACCCACCGGCCTTTGGCCCGGTCCAGAATCAGCACGTGATCCGAGACGGCGGCCTCCATATTGCTGCCCTGGGGCAGGAAGCCACCGATCACCCATAGCTGGTCCCGGTAGGTCACCATCATCGCGTGATGCAACTTGAAGGGCAGGTCCGGGCCGGGGCCCCAGGTACGGACCGTCGGGTCGTAGTACTCGGTCTTGTTCGTGGCCTGATCAGGGCCAAGCAGGCCACCGGCCGTCCAGATCCGGCCATCCAGCACCGCCGCGGGCAGCTGCTGCACCGCGAACGGCGAAACAGGCCCCAGCCGCCAGGTCCCTGCGGCCTGAGCGGGTGTGGAGGAGACAGGCGCGGAGGAGACGGGCGCGGGGGAGCCGTTGGTGCTGTTGTGCCAGATCAGCAAGCCGCCCACGACGGCGATGACCAGCACGAGTGCACCCAGGCCGACCAGCAGCCGTCGCCGGCCCGGGCGGCCCAACGACGGCGGGCCGCCAAGTGGCGCGCCGGAAGGTGGCGGGCCGGCGGGCGGCTGCTCGCGCGCAGGGCTGGGCGGAGCGGCGGGGGAGAAGGCGGTGCCAGTTGGCTGGGGAGGCGTGTCGTGGCTGGCTGCA
The DNA here is from genome assembly GCA_963844655.1 of uncultured Actinomycetota bacterium. Lineage (GTDB taxonomy): Bacteria > Actinomycetota > Actinomycetes > Streptosporangiales > Streptosporangiaceae > JASHPR01. The sequence goes on from CAWJPA010000006.1 coordinate 92,103, forward strand.
GCGGCGGGGTTGGTGTCGCGGCTGGGTGCGGGGGTGGGGGTGGTGACGTCGTGGCTGGATGCGGCGGCCGCGGCGGGTGCCGGGCTGGGGGGCTCGGCGGGTGCCAGGCTGGGGGGCGCGGCAGGAGCGGGGCTGGCGGGCTCGGCGACGGCGGGGCTGGCGGCCAGGACGGTGGCAGTGCGTGGGACGGCGGAGGCGGCGCCGAGCAGGGCGGCGCGGGTGGCGTGGACGAATTCGCGGCAGGTGGCGTAGCGGTCGCCTGGGTCCTTGGCCAGGACTTTGCTCATGACCTGGTCGATGCCGGGGGGCAGGGCCGGCTGCAGTGAGCTGGGGAGGGTGGGCATTTCTTCCACGTGAGCCCAGATGACGGCGGCGTCGATGTCTTTGGCGAAGGGCACCCGGCCGGTCAGGCATTCATACAGCACACATCCCAGCGAGTAGATGTCGGCCCGGCCATCGGTTGGCTGGCTCCTGATCTGTTCAGGGGCGATGTAGTCGATGGTGCCCATGAACTCACCGGTCGCGGTCAGCCCGCTGCGCGAGGCGGCGTGCTTGCTGATGCCAAAGTCGGTCAGGTAGACGTGATCGGGCTCGTCGTCGTCATCGGAGCCGTGCTCGATCAGAATGTTGCCCGGCTTGACGTCGCGGTGCACCAGCCCGTGCCGGTGCGCGGTATCGAGCGCCCGGCCCGCCTGGCTGATCAGCAACAGCGCCTGATCGGGCGCGATCGCCTCGTGGTTCTTGAGCACCGCGCGCAGGTCCGCGCCGGAGACATAACGCATCGCGATGAACAGCAGATCCTCATGCGAGCCCATGTCATAGATCGGGATCACATTCGGATGATTCAGCGACGCCGCGATCCGCGACTCCTTCAGAAACCGGGTCCGGAACGCATCGTTGGTCGCGAGCTCGGGGGCGAGCACCTTGAGCGCCACCGTGCTGCCCAGCCGCGGATTCTCGGCCTCATACACCACGCTCATCCCGCCCCGGCCCAGCACACCCTGCAGCCGGTAACCCGCCAGCTCATCTCCCACCATCGGCAGTGAGGGCATCACATCACTCCGCTCAGAAAATCTCGGGAGCCCGAAATACCATCGGGCCGACGACGGGGTCAGCCGCTGGCGGGAGGAGATGCCACTGGCGCGGTTCGGCGCTGTCAATGCCGTAATTGCCGTCAGCCATGCCGGGTCGCATATCCAGCTCCCCCCCGGGAGATTGGGCTGGAAGTAGTGTACGTGTACGGCACGGTTTGCACTATGGCCTGATGGGGGCCCTGCTACCGGCACGGGGGGTCCGCACGCGCCGTGGATGGCGCGGCACCAGGCCTCGTGCAGCGGGCCAACCGCTAAGTTATGAGGCCGGTGATCTGTGCGGATGGCCTGGGCGGGAACTTGCGCATGGCATACCCAGGCGTCTCCCGGGCAGACGCTAGTGCATACGGTGGCACGGGCCACGTGACTGTGCAGAGGCGCGGACGCTTAGGTGGTAGGCGAAGTGCAGACTGGCCAGCAGGCGCAGCGGAAGTCCTTGGCGCATGAATATGTGGCCGAGCAACTGCGCCGGGAGATAGCGCTGGGCCTGTTCACCGCGCGGGGTTCGATGCCCTCGGTGCGTGAGCTCGCGTCGGTTTTCGGAGTTGGGATCATGACCGTGCACCGCGCCATCGGCATCCTGGAGTCCCAGGCTCTAGTGACGAGCAGGCGCGGCCGCGGGGGAGGCACCTTCGTCATCGCTGCTACAGGCGATGACGAAGGCACCAGGCAGTTGCGGGACATGGGCCGCCGAGACCGCCGCGTGATCGAGGAAGCGCTTGTGTGCCGGCTGGAACTCGAGCCCCAAGCAGCGGCGTGGGCGGCGCGCCGCCGTTCCGCAGCCGACCTGACGTCCATGCGCGAGGTGCTCGACCGCGCAGCGGCAACCAATGATGGTGTTGAGTTCACCCAGCTTGACGCCCGGTTCCATAGTCGTATCGTGCAGGCGGCCAGGAACCGCTTCTTCGCCGAGGCGCTGGAGCGGGCCAGAGCCGAGTTGTGCGTTGCCGCCGTGCTACTGCCCTCTACCCCTATGTGGCGGCAGCGCAGCCACGCCGGCCATGAACACATCTTCGCCGCGGTAAAGCTCGCAGACGCCGAACGAGCCGCTCAGCTGACCGCGCGCCACATTCAGTACTCGGTCGCCAGCGTCCGCGCCCTGCTGCGCTCGCTGTGAATTGGCGCGACGCGTCGCTGGACCATGCCGACGGCCCCTCGACGATCCGCTCGTGCGTGTAGTCATCGACGGAGTACGTGGCGTGCGCGGTGTCTTGCACCTGCCAGACGACCACGGCGGCGATCTCTATCGGGTTGCCGTCCGTGCCGCGGTACCGGCCGAACAACTGGACCACATGCGGGCGGCCGGGCACGACAGCGGCGAGGCCCCTGAGCACCAGGGCGCCGGCCACCAGGACCAGGGCGCCTAGCCGTACCAGGGCCGTCGCCGTGTCGCCGCTGAAACGGCCGGCCAGCCAGATCAGGGCAGCCCCGGCGATCAAAACGGCGAGCCCTAGCACCAGCATTCGTATGCCAGGCAGGAACTGGGCGCTGCGCTCGGACGCCTGCTGGCCGGAGAGCTGGTTCCGCTCTGCGGCCCGAAACGCATGGCGCCCAGAGAGGCACCCGCGGACAGGCAAGCAGACATGGGTGACCGGGAAACGTGACCACTCTTGCCCTGCCGGACCTCACCCGTGCGGTCCTTGCACATTCGAACCTTGCCAAAGCGACGCTTACCGCGGCGATCCTCCGTGGCGCGGGTGATATTGGCGGGAAGCTCGGGAGCGGCGGCGATCCCGCGTTTAGCGTGTCTCACAGCACGAACTGGTGACTCCTAGGTAGGAGGTGGGTCATGGCCGTCGTTACTCCCAGTCTGCAGCCAGTGGAAGAGTCCAGGGACAAGGGCCTCAAGACCGGCGCCCTCGGTCTGGTGTCCAGCGTTGTCATAGGGGTCGCCTCGACCGCGCCCGCCTACAGCCTGGCCGCGACGCTGTTCTTCGTGGTGGCGGCCGTCGGGTTGAAGTCTCCGCTGGTCGCGGCGCTCGCGTTCGTGCCCATGCTGCTGTGCTCAATCGGCTTCAGCGAGCTGAACAAGGCCGACCCCGACTGCGGGACCACGTTCATCTGGTCTACCCGGGCGTTCGGGCCGAAGACCGGCTGGGCCGGCGGCTGGGCAGTCGTGGCGTCCGATGTCCTGGTCATGGCCAGCCTGGCCCAGGTGGCCGGGCAGTATCTGTTCTTCTTGTTTCAGGGACCGAGCAGCGCGATTGGGGCCAACGCCTCCAGCGGCTGGGTGCTGCTGGTCGGCATCCTGTGGATCGTCGCGATGACCTATATCTGCTACCGCGGCATCGAGGTATCGGCCAACTTCCAGAAGGTGCTGCTGTCCGTCGAGCTCGTGATGCTGCTGGCCCTGTCGGTAGTGGCGCTGGTCAAGGTGTTCGGCAGTCACCCGCCGCCTGGGTCGCTGCACCCGAGCCTCGGCTGGCTGTCGCTGTCGAACCTGCCCCTCTCGGCCTTCGTGTCCGGGATCATCTTGATGCTGTTCATCTACTGGGGCTGGGACACCGCCCTGTCTGTGAACGAGGAGACCGCGGACAAGTCCCGGACGCCAGGCCGGGCGGGAATCATCTCGACGATCCTGCTGCTCGTCACCTACCTGGTAGTGATCATCGCGGTGCAGGCGTTCGCCGGGATAGGCGGCAAGGGCGTCGGGCTGACGAACCAGGCGCACCAGTTCGACGTGCTGTCGGTAACCGGGGGCGCGATTTTCGGAACCTCTGGGCTCGGCACGTTCCTGTCCCGGCTGCTGATCCTCATGGTGCTCAGCTCGGCCGCGGCCTCCACCCAAACGACGATCTTGCCGACCGCCCGAACCACGCTGTCGATGGCCGCCTACGGGGCGCTGCCCTCGTCGTTCGCCAAGATCCATCCCCGGTACCTGACCCCGACGGTGTCCACGGTCGTGATGGGGGCCATTTCGATCGCGCTGTACATCCCGCTGAACTTCCTGTCCGGAGGTAACCCGATTGCCGACGCCGTTACTGCGATCGGGCTTTATATCGCCTTCTATTACGGCTTGACGGCCTTCTCCTGCGTCTGGTACTACCGCAGGACGCTGACGAGCAGTGCCCGCAATCTGTGGATGCGCGGCATCCTGCCGGCGCTCGGCGGGCTGATCATGTACGCGGCTGGCTTCTACAGCCTGCAGAGCGACTGGGTGGCGTTCAACAGCTACACCACCTGGACAGTCCCTGGCCTGCACTGGCAGATCGGCGGGAGCTTTATCATCGCCGCGCTGTCCGCGCTGGCCGGAGTCATCGGCTTTGTTTTCATGCGCGTGACCGCCCCCGCCTTTTTCCGTAAGCAGACCCTGACCAGGACCACTTCCGTGCTGGTCCCTTACCCGGACCTGTGATCCTGGCAGGCGTGGCGGTGCTCCCCACCCGGCTGCCGTCGACGGGGCACGGCCTGGGCGTGGATGCGGATTTACTCATTCGGGATGAAACTTGGCGTGCGAGGACGCAAGATGGTCCAATCGGACCTTTAGGGTTCCGGCTTCGCCGCGCCGGGGAGACGATCGCGCCGGGCCAGCCGGGAGAAACGATATGTCCTTTTCAATTCAGCCAGCCGGCCCGGGCCACGCGGGCCGGGTCCCGCCGGCCCCGGTGAACGTGCCATGAGCAGCATCGCGCCGCCCGCTGCTCTGGCGGGCACGGTGCCCGCCAGGGCGTACCGGCCCGTCCGGTCCGGAACGGTCCCGGCGCTGGTCGACGGCTTCAGTCCCCGGCCGGAGACGGCTCCCGGCGTGACGGCCGCGCTGCCGGCCGGGGCCGCGGTCGCGCTGATCCCAGATCGGCCGGCTGCCCGGGCAGACGGCCCCGGCCCGGCGGCGGCTCCCAAAGCCCAGGACTGGTTGAGATCGTCGGGCAAGACCCAGCTTGCCGCGGCGTTCGCCGAGTCGCTGTGGCAGTCAGGCGAGGTGGACCTGCTGGTATGGATCGACGCAACGAGCCGGGCCTCGGTGCTGGCCGGATTCGCCGCGGCGACGGCCGACGCGACCGGCCGGACTCAGGCGAGCAGTTGCGAGTCAGTAGCTGCCCAGTTCCTCAGCTGGCTGGGCGAGACCAGCTGTTCGTGGCTGGTGGTACTCGATGACCTGGCCGATCCAGCGGACCTGGACGGTCTGTGGCCAGCCGGCCCAGCCGGCCGGGTCCTGGTGACCTCCAACGACACCGCGGCCGTTCCCGGCGACATGAAGGTTTTGCCGGTTGGGCCGTTCAACTCGCGCGAGGCCCTCGGCTACCTGATGGGGCGGCTGGCGGCCGACCCGAGCCAGCGGCTCGGCGCGGTTGAACTCATCAGTGAGCTGGGCGCCGAGCCGGGCGCGCTGGCGCAGGCCAGCGCGGTGATCACCAGCTATGGGGTGTCGTGCCACCAGTACCGCGACTATTTCATCCGCAGGCGGGGGCAGCTGACTGATTCATCCGGCGCACCGCCGTCGGCGGCCGCGGTGACGTGGACGCTCTCGTTCGACCACGCCGACCAGCTCGCAGCGGGCGGATCGGCCAAATTGCTGCTGGCCCTGGCCGCGCTGCTGGACGGGCACGGCATTCCCCTAACCGTCTTCGCCGCGCCGGCGGCAGGCGACTATCTCGCGGGCGGCGGCGAAGCTCCGGCGGGCAGCGAGCGCGAGGCGGCGCTGGACGCGCTGGAACGGGTCGGCCTGCTGACCGTCGAACCGGCGACGACACCGCCCACGGTCCGGATCAGCCCAGTGCTGCAGGCGACGCTGCGGGCCGCCATGCCGGAAGGCATGCCGGATCGGGCGGCCCGGTCGGCCGCGGACGCGCTGCTCCAGGCCTGGCCGGAACCAGAGCTGCCCGGCTGGCCTGCTTCCGGCCTGCGATCCTGCGTGGCGACCCTGCGGCAGATCGCCGGGGACCTGCTGTGGGCCGATGGCTGCCATCCGCTGCTGCTACGGGCCGGGGAGAGCCTGGACCATGCCCGCCTGACCGGGCCGGCGGTGGACCACTGGCGCGACCTGGCCGCGACCAGCAACCGGCTGCTCGGTTCCGGGCATCAGGACACGATGCTGTGTTGCCAGCGGCTGGCCGACGCCTACCTGGCGGCCGGGCGCGCAGAGGACGCCGTTCCGTGGTTCCAGTGGGTGCTCGACACCCAGATCCGCAAGCTCGGATCGGATAACCAGGATGTCATTGAGGCACGGCGCCACCTGGGCCACGCTCTTGTGGCGGCGGTGCAGCTCCAGGACGCGATCACCGTCCTCGAGCGCGTGGTTCCCGATTTCGAGCAGGCCTGCGGGCCCGGGCACCCCGACACGCTCGGCGCGCGAGACGAGGTGGCCGCCGCCTACCTGGCGGCCGGCCTGCACTCAGACGCCATCATCCTGTACCGGCGCACGCTCGCCGACCGGGAGCGCGCCCAGGGAGCCCGCCACCCGCAGACGATGACTACCCGCCAGGGCCTGGCCGACTCCTACCTGGCCAGCGGCCGATCGAAAGAGGCGGTATCTGTCTACAAGCGGCTGGTGACCGGCCGGGAGCGCGTCCTCGGACCCGATCACCTGGACACCATTGTGGCGCGGAACAGTCTCGGCGATGCCTATCAGAAGATGGGCAAGACGGCGGCGGCGGAGCAAGCCTATGAGCAGGCCCGAGCCGGCTTCGAACGGGTGCTCGGTCCCCGTCACCCTGATACGCTGCGCAGCCGCGCGGAACTGGCCCGGGTGTACCGCCGGCTTGGGCGGTATGGCGACGCCCGCGCGCTGCTACGCGACACAGTCAGCCGCCTGGAGCGCACCCTGCCCGAGGACGATCCGCTGATCAGGGAGCTGCGCGAGAGCCTGGCCGACATCGGCGAGGAGTAATCCCGTCCAGAGCCGGAGTTTCTCGGGGTTGCGTATGGCCCAGATGTGCTTGACCCGGTCGCCTGCGATGTGGAACGCGAACACCGTCACGGTGAGGCCGTCCTGCTGAGCCACCAGACCGGGCTGGCCATTGACGGTGCGTTCCAGGAACGTCATGTTGCTGGGTAGCCGGTTGGCGATTTCGATCCACGCGCGCGCGATCTGCTCGCTGCCTTCGATGGGGCGCAGGAAGGTAGTGGCCAGGCCGCCACCGTCGGCGATCGCCGTGGCGTCGGGGTCGAGCAGGCTGATCAGGGCGTCGATGTCCTTGGCCTCCCATGCCACCTTGAAGGCCCTGACGATGCCGGCCTGCTCGGCTGTCGGACTCGCGGGAGCCTGCGACGCGCGAATGCGACGGCGGGCTGAGGAAGCCAGCTGGCGACACGCCGCGGGGCTACGGCCGACGATCTCGGCCACCTCGGCGAAGGAGTAGCGGAAGACGTCGTGCAGGATGAATGCGACGCGCTCGGCCGGGGTCATCGCATCGAGCACGACGAGGAAGGCCATGTTGACCGACTCGTCAAGGGTGACCCGGTCGGCTGGGTCGGTGCTGGTGCCGCCCGGCCGCCTGTTGATCCACTCCGTACGTTCTGGCAGCGGCTCGGGGATCCATTCGCCCACGTAGGTCTCTCGTCGAGCCCGGGCGGAGCCGAGCAGGTTGAGGCAGACGCGGCTGGCGACCGTGGTCAGCCAGGCGCCGGGGGATTCGATGGCTTCCCGCTGCTGCCGGGACAGGGCGTACCAGCGGGCGTAGGTCTCCTGGACGGCATCCTCGGCTTCGGTCAGGGAGCCGAGGAGCCGGTAGGCGAGATTGATCAGCTGGCGCCGCTCGCTCATGATCGCGGTCAGGCCCGGATCGGGCCTGCCGTGTCCGGGCCCCGGTTGGCTGCTCATGGTGCCGACGGCTCCCTCGGTCGCACTGCCCTCACCAGTTCGACAAGACAGCGCACCGGATTGTGAGGCGACGCGCCAGCCTCACAATCCGGAGGGTTGTGCTGTCGAACTGCTGAGACGAACACATCATCCAGCGAGCAGCTCAGGAGGCACGATGACAACCCCGATTGCGGCAGCGCTGTTCACCGATCCGGCGCCCACGCATCGCCTGGAGCGGGCGGCCGCTGCGCTGACCGCACACGGGTTCACCGTCGAAATCCTGAGCACCGCCGCCGCCGCGCGTACCCGCATCAGAGATCTGATACCCGAGGGCGCGAGCGTGTTCACCGGGGCCAGCGAGACCCTCCGCCTGTCTGGCATCGATGAGGATATCAACACGAGTGAGCGGTACCAGGCCGTCAAGCCACGCGTCCTGGCCATGGACCGTGCCACCGCCGCCGACGACATCCGGCGGCTTCTCGCCAGCCCCGACGTCATCGTGGGCAGCGTCGCCGCGCTGACAGAAACCGGTTCCCTTGTGGTCGCCTCGGCCAGCGGAAGCCAGCTACCCGGCTACGCCGGCGGCGCCGCCCACGCGATCTGGATCGTGGGGGCGCAGAAGGTGGTACCTGACCTGGCCACCGCGTTGCGCCGCGTTGAAGACCACCGCCACCCGCTGGAAAGCGCCCGCGCCCAGGTGGCCTACGGGTCGCCCAGCGCCATCAACCGCCTTCTCGTCCTGAACGCAGAACCCCGCCCCGGGCGCGGCACCGTGCTGCTGCTGCGCGAAGCCATCGGATTCTGACCGTCCCTCCCGCCGGTCTCGAAGGCGCCCGGCTATACGGCTGTCCCGTCGGGGAACACGCGGGCCACTGCTGCCGCGCGGCTGGACACCTGCAGCCGGCTGTAGATGTCCTCCAGGTGGCTGCGCACGGTTCCCTCGGCTATGCCGAGCTGGCGGGCGATCTTGGTGTTGGTGTGGCCGGCGGCGACCAGGCGCATCAGTTCCCGCTGCCGGGGGGTGAGCCGGGGCGTGCCGTGACGGCGGCGTTCGGCGTCTAGGTAGGCCTGGTGCAGGTGCGGTTGCAGCAGGGCGAGCAGGTCCCTGTCGCGCTCGGAGAAGTCGGGGCCGGGCGAGCGGAAAAACATCATCTTGGCGGCCGAGCAGGGCCAGGCCGCGGGCCCGAGCTGGCCGGGCAGGCACAACTGGAGCACGTGCTCGGCTCCAAGCGGCCGGAAGAAATCGGTGTGCGTGACGGTGCTATGCCACTGCCGTGCCGAATAGAAGTCCGAGACTTTCGTCACGCTGCGCAGGTCGCCGCCGTCGGGATAGCCGGTGAACTCGATCCAGTGGCAGCAGTCGGAAGCCGACTCATCGAGCCCGCTGATGTCCACCGGCGGGAGTTCCTGCATGAACGACTCCGCCGCCGTTGCCGCGAGGTAGTCCCCGCCGAAGACGGACAGGTTGTCGCAGCGGACCTGGTCCGTCAGCTCGGCCGAGCAAGGACAGCGGCAGCCCCGCCTCCGGGAGGTCCTCACGAGTTGCCTTGACGATGCCCAGCAGGGTGCGGAGGTCTCGTTCGCTGACAGTCACAGGAGCTGTCATCGCGCTCCCCTTCCCTGGCTGATCTCACGCTACTCCCGGTAGCACTGACCTGGCCATCCGTAGCTGGCCACCTGCGGAACGCCGGATGGTGACCGGACGCGGGCCTGCCCACACTGGTAGCCGAAGCGGCAGGAAGGGGGACAGCGATGGTCACCCCGGCGCTGCGTGACGCGCTGGCCGCGGCGGCGGCGTCCAACGGGTACGGCCCGGTGGCCGGGCAGGAGGCCCTGCGGTCGGCGGCCGCCGGCTACTGGGCGCGGCGCGGCCTGCCGACGAGCCCGGGCCAGGTGATATGCGGCCCGGGCAGCAAGCCTCTGCTGTTCGGGCTGCTGCTGGCCATCGGCGGCGGCGTGGCTCTGCCGCGGCCGTCCTGGGTCAGCTACGCCGCGCAGGGGGAGGGGGCGGCGCTGATCGGCCTGCGCCCCGATCTCGTGCCCGCGCCCGGCGGGGAGGGCGGGATACCCGACCCGGATGCCCTGGCGGCCGCGGTGCGCACGGCGGCGGCTGCCGGGCGGCCGATCCGGTCGGTGGTGGTGACCCTGCCAGACAACCCGACCGGCCGGGTGGCGTCCCCCGCTACCGTCGCCGCGTTCTGCGAGGTCGCCGCCGCGCACCGGCTGGTCATCATCAGCGATGAGATCTACCGCGACCTGGTGCACGACGACGCCACCGCACTGCTCGGCCCCGCCGAGGCGGCGCCGGCACAGACCGTGATCACCACCGGGGGCAGTAAGAACCTGGCGCTGGGCGGCTGGCGGATCGGTGTGGCCCGGATGCCCGCCGGGCCGCTCGGTGTCCGGCTGCGCCGCGCCCTGCTTGGCGCCGGCAGCGAGATCTGGTCCGCGCCCGCCGCCCCGGTCCAGCACGCCGCCGCCCTGGCCTTCGCCGAACCCCCGCCGATCACCCGCCGCATCGCGGCCAGCCGCGTCCTGCACGCGCAGGTCGCCATCGCCGTCGCGGCGGTGTGCACCACCGCCGGCCTGATCGTCCCGGCCCCGCAGGCCGCTTCTACGTCTACCCCGATTTCGAGCCCTGGCGCGACCACCTGCGCCGCCACCGGGTCACCACCTCTGCCGGGCTAGCCCGGCTGCTCCTTCAGCGTTACGGCGCGGCCACCCTGCCCGGCAGCGCCTTCGGCGAACCCCCTGGCGTGTTACGGCTCCGGCTGGCCACCGCCATGCTCTACGGCGACAGCCAGGAGCAGCAGGAGGCAGCCCTCGCCGCCTCCGATCCCACCGCGCTGCCTCCCGTCGCCGCCGCGCTGACCCGGCTCAGCGAGATATTCACCGACCTGGCCGACACGGAGCCGCCAAGGAGCAGGCCATGATCCTCCACGAGTATCTCGCCAAAGCCCGCCAGCACGACGCACAGCGGGCCGAGGACCGCGACCGCCTGATCCAGAAGGCCCGGCAGGGCCGCACGGCACGCCGTCACCGCGCCGGCCCTGCCGCCCGGGCATGGCGCCTGGCCCGGCTGATTTTCCGCCGGGCTCCGCCCCGGGAGGCGAGCTGGAGCTCTTCGGTGTGCATCGCGATGAGTTCGCGGGCCGCGTACGGTCATAGTCGGTATGGCGTACGCACCGGTGAACGGCCTGCAGCTCTACTACGAGAAGCACGGCTCCGGCCGGCCACTCGTCCTGCTTCACGGCGGCCTGATGACCATCGACCTCAACTTCGGGCCGTTGATCGAGCCCCTCGCGGCGAGCAGGCAGGTGATTGCGGTGGAGCTCCAGGGCCACGGGCACACCGCCGACACCGACCGCCCGATGACGATCGAGGCGCTGGCCGGTGACGTTGTCGCGCTGCTCGACCATCTGGGAATCGCCGAGACCGATCTCTTCGGCTTCAGCCTGGGCGGTCTCGTCGCGTACGCGGTCGCGCTCGGCGCGCCCGCCCGGGTCGGCAAGCTGATCGTCGCCTCGGCGGACGCGCAGCGGCCGCCGGGCCGGGAGAGCGTGCCACTCGACGCCGACCGCATGCCGACTCCGGCTGACTTCCAGGCGATGCGCGACGCCTACGACGCGGTCGCTCCCGACCCCTCGCACTTCGAGGAGTTCGCGGCCAGGGAAGCGGCACTGGTGCACGAGTTCGCGGGATGGACCGATGAGCTGCGGTCGCTGCAGGTGCCGACCCTGCTGGTCTTCGGCGACCGCGACTTCTCTCCGCTGCCCGACGTGGTGGAGCTATTCGAGATCCTGCCGAACGCGCAACTCGCAGTGCTCCCCGCGACGACGCACGTCGGCGTGACGCGGCGGCCCGGCGAAGTGCTCGCGCTGATTACGCCGTTCCTCGGCGCGTGCTGAGCGGCGGCGGCCAGAGAACTGAAGCTGATCTGCGTATGCTCCCATTTATGGCCAAGTACCAGCTTGCGCCGGCGCGCGACACCGTTACCGACGTATTCTGCCGCGAGAGTCCACCGGTGCTCACGGTCAGCCCCGGGGACACGGTTGTGGTCCGGTCGCTCGACGCTTCTGGGTATCTGGCCCGCCAGCAACATCCCGGGGACCGGCAGCCGACCATGTTCAGCGCGGCGAGGGGGCACTGTCTGACCGGTCCGATCGCCGTCAGCGGCGCCCGGCCCGGCATGGTTCTCTCGGTCCGGCTTGCCTCGCTGCGGCCCGACGACTGGGGCTGGACGGTCGCTGTGCCCTCGGACGATCGCCTGAAACGCCGGCTGGGAGTGGCTGAGGGACCGCCGTCGTGGCTGCTGTGGGATCTCGACGTCGACAACGGCACCGGGACCAGCGACCTTGGCCACACGGTGGCGCTCGCCCCGTTCCTCGGCGTGGTCGGGATGCCGCCGGATGAGCCCGGTGAGCACTCGACGAAGCCCCCCCGCACCTGGGGCGGCGGCAACATCGACTGCCGCGAGCTCGTGGCGGGCACGACCCTCTACCTGCCGGTCACAGTTCCTGACGCGCTCCTGTGCGTGGGCGACGGGCATGCCGCCCAAGGCGACGGGGAAGTCGGGGGAACCGCTATCGAGTGCGCGATGACCACCGAGGCGGTCCTGGACCTGGTCGCCGACCCACCGGTGCCGGGCATCCACGCCGTCGCCCCCGCCGGCAGGATCACCTTTGGCTTCAGCAGAGATCTCAACGAGGCCATGGGAGACGCACTGGACGCGATGATCACCTGGATGCAGTCGCTATACGGCCTGAGCAGGGCCGCAGCTATAGCCGTGGCGAGCCCCATCGTGGATCTGCGGATCACACAGGTTGCCAACGACGTGTGGGGCGTGCATGCCCTGCTACGGGACGGAGTGCTGCGTCGTGCCGGAGAAGCGGTCTCGCCGCGAGGGGGGACCGCACCGGAACGCTCCGTGACTACTTGGTGAAGTACCAGTACTCGGGAAGCAGGGTGAACAGCGGGCTGAACGTGACTTTGTGCAGCTTGCTGGTGACCCCCTGGACGATATACGCGTTCGGGTTCCAGATGAACGGCAGTTGCTGCGCCCCGTACGTAGCGTAGTCGTGGAAAACGGACAGGCTACTGCTGGTGTGTGTGGCGTTGATCAGGCTGTCCATCTTCGGGTCGGAGTAGTTGCCGGCGTTCGACCCCGCGCCGGTCGCGAACAGCGGCTCACCGGTCGGCTCGAAGCCAGGGCCGTCGAAGACCCAGCCGCCGTAGGCGAACACCTGGACGTTGCACTTCGGGCCCATCGGCGCGCACGGCGCGGCCTCGCCGACGATCGTGTTGAAGGTCTGCCCGAGGATGTTGATGTCGATCCCGGCCTTGCTGGCGTCGGACTTGTAGGTCTGCCACATCGCCGTGGTGGCGGCCACGCCGGTCGAGTAAATGTACGTGAGCTTCAGCTGCTGGCCCTTTGTGATGCCGGTGCCGCACTTGGACGGGTCCTGGCAGGTCATCACGCCGCCCTGCATGGCCCAGCCGTGGCTGGTCAGCAGCGACTTCGCCTTGGCGATGTTGAACGGGTACGGGCCCTGGCTGTTGTTCGCGGTCTGCGCGGTAGGTATCCACTGGTTCCCCGGCGGCGCATTCGGGGCCGGCCCTGAGGTCGGGACGGCGTACCCGCGGTAGATCGCCTTGATGATGCCGGGCTGGTCGAACACCATCTGCAGGGCCTGACGGATGTAGAGCTGCCGGACCATGAAGCCTACGGTCGGGTTGTTGAAGTTGGGCTGAGCGTAGGTGAGGCCGAAAAAGTAGAACGGCTGCAGGGTGTAGCCACTGCCCAGCGGGTTGGTCGCCGGCAGGACCGAGTTCGCCGGCCTCTGCGGCAGGTCCTGCGAGGGGACGTAGCCCACGTCGAGCTGCCCGGTCTTCAGCGCGGTGTACTCGGACGAGTCAGCCGTGTACGGCAGGAACTTGACGGCCGACAGCTTCGGCTTGGGGCTGCCCGAGTAGTGCTTGTTCGGCACGATTGTCACGTTGCCCGTGGTGCTGAAGCTGGTCAGCTTCCACGGCCCGTCCACCACCGACCACAGCGGGCTGCTCGCGTAGGTCGAGGGATTGTTTGACTGCGCGGTCAGGAAGGTGAAGACCGCCTTGCACTTGGCCCAGTTGTCAGCGGCGCTGTCGGTGGTGCAGCCGCCGCTGCCCGGCTTGGCGCTCAGGCTGGTGACGTCCCAGGCCATGGGCATCGGCTTGAGCTCTCCCAGCTGGTTGTAGGTGAACCAGATGGTCGAGTAGGCCCTGTTGAGCTGGAAGGTCACCTGGTTTGGCCCGGTGGCCTTGTAGGACACCAGGTTGTCCGGCAGCAGGCCCTTCGAGTAGCCGTACCAGTTGGCCTTCTCCGCCTCGGCCATGTTCAGGAAGAAGATCAGGCTCTTGGCGTCAACGGGCTCGCCGTTGGACCACTTCCAGCCCTTCATGTTGACCACGACGGTCTTGCCGCCATTGCTGTACTTCGGCGGGCTGGCGGATGACAGGGGGTAGTTGACGGCCACCGAGTTATCGGTGTTGTTGCCAAAAATGTACAGCGGCCGGAAGAACAGGTACTGGAACTGCAGGTTGTAGACGCTCGCGTGGGTGACCGCGTAGAACGGGAAGATGTAGTTATAGGTCACGCCGGCCGGCAGCGCGATTGTCGCCGTCCCGCCCGTGACCGGGGAACTGCCGCTGCCGCTGGAGCTGCTGCTGCCGCTGGAACTGCAGCCCGCGGCGATCAGCCCGACCGCGGCCACCCCGGCTACCGCCGCGAGGCGCAGCTTCCGTCCCCACCGGTTCATATGGCGCTCCCATTTGGTCGGCCTATGGTTCGCTCTGAGCGTAACTTCGCCGATGAGGCAGCATCCAGCGGGGAATGTCACAACTTCCTACCGATATGGTCGCCGGCCATTCTCTGGCCAGCGGATCATCATCGCACCACCCAGGGGAATACCAGGGCCGCCTGGGCGTTGAGATAGATGCAAACGCATATATCTGGCGTGCTTGCCCGGTTCGCGAGCGCCAGCCCGCTGCTGCGGCGGGGAGTCGAGGAGGCAGGCATGCAGTTCGGGATCTTCTCGGTGAGTGACATCACCCGGGACCCGGTGTCGGGGGAGACGCCGAGTGAGGCGGAGCGGATCGACGCGGTCGTGCAGATCGCGCAGAAGACCGAGGAGGTGGGGCTGGATGTGTTCGCGATCGGCGAGCATCACAACCCCCCGTTCTTCTCCTCCGCGCCGACGACGCTGCTCGCGTTCATCGCGGCGACCACCAAGAGGCTGATCGTGTCCACAGCGACGACGCTGATCACGACGAACGATCCGGTGCGCATCGCGGAGGAGTACGCGATGCTGCAGCACCTGTCGAAGGGGCGGATGGACCTGATGCTCGGGCGCGGCAACACGGCGCCGGTGTACCCGTGGTTCGGCCAGGACATCCGGGAGGGCCTGCCGCTGGCGCTGGAGAACTACAACCTGCTGCACCGGCTGTGGCGTGAGGACGTCGTGGACTGGGAGGGGAAGTACCGCACCCCGCTGCAGGGCTTTACCTCCATCCCGCGTCCCCTGGACGACGTGCCGCCGTTCGTGTGGCACGGCTCGATCCGCACCCCTGAGATCGCCGAGCAGGCCGCGTATTACGGGGACGGCTTCTTCGCCAACAACATCTTCTGGCCCAAGGAGCACTACATGCGCCTGATCCAGTTCTACCGGCAGCGCTACGCCCACTACGGCCACGGCACCGAGAAGCAGGCGATCATCGGCCTGGGCGGGCAGGCGTTTATCGCCAGGAACTCCCAGGACGCCAAGCGGGAGTTCCGGCCGTACTTCGACGAGGCGCCGGTCTACGGGCACGGGCCGTCGATTGAAGACTTCACGGACCTGACCCCGCTGTCGGTCGGCAGCCCGCAGGAGGTCATCGACAAGACCCTGACCTTCCGCGAGCATTTCGGCGACTACCAGCGGCAGCTGTTCCTGATGGACCACGCGGGCCTGCCCCTGAAGACCGTCCTCGACCAGCTTGACCTGCTCGGTGAGGAGGTCGTGCCGGTGCTGCGCAAGGAGCTCGCGGCCAGGCGGGACCCGGAGGCATCCGACCCTCCGACCCACACCAGCCTGGTCCGGGCCAAGTACGGCGACCAGGCCCCGCGCCAGCCGCGC
Source organism: uncultured Actinomycetota bacterium (assembly GCA_963844655.1). Lineage (GTDB taxonomy): Bacteria > Actinomycetota > Actinomycetes > Streptosporangiales > Streptosporangiaceae > JASHPR01. Next base: position 108,086 of record CAWJPA010000006.1, read on the forward strand.
CCGAACGCGAACCGCGGCGACAACGTGACCGGCTCGGCTCCCTACCAGGACTCCGCGCCGGAGCTCCAGGCCGAATACCCGGACCTGTGATGCGCGCCAGCAGACATCTCGCCAACGACGCCTGGGAGGCGCTCCTGTCCGCCCACGCCGTGCTGATGAAGCAGTTCGCGGCCGAGGACATCTGGGGGGACATCTCGATGCGGGAGTACGACGTGCTCTACACGCTGTCCAAGTGCCGCGAGCCGCAGCGGCTGAGCGAGCTGAACCGGCACGTCCTGCTCAGCCAGCCGGCGCTCTCCCGCCTGGTGGATCGCCTGGCCGACCGCGGCCTCGTGCAGCGCCACCCCGATCCCGCGGACCGGCGGGGGATCCGCTTGTCGCTCACCCAAGCCGGACGGGCGCTGCAGCGCCAGGTTGGCCGCAAACACGCCCGCGGCGTGGCCAGCGCCATGGCGGCCGGGCTGACCCCGGGCGAGCTCAGGCAGCTGGAAGCGATCTGCCTGAAGCTGGCTGACCAGCCCGACGCCACTCTCGTGGTGGCCAGCCACCAGAACGGGGACATGCTGCTATGAACACCAGCCAGGAACGGGAACCGTTCAAGCTCGTGGTGGTCAGTGCCGGAACCGGGGAACCCTCCTCGACCAGGCTGCTGGCCGACCGGACCGCCGAGCGCGCCACGGCGCTGGCCGGCCTGCACGGGAACGCGGTGACGGTCAGCGCCATCGAACTGCGCGAGATCTCCGGTGACATCTCCACCGCGCTGGTGTCCCAGCTGGTCAAGCCGAGACTGCAGAAGGCGGTCAGGGCGCTCGGCGAAGCCGACGGCATCATCGCCAGCACCCCGGTCTACAAGGCCGGCCCCAGCGGCCTGTTCACCTCGTTCTTCGACGTCCTGGACAACGACCTGCTCATCGCCAAGCCAGTCGTGCTCGCCGCGACGGCTGGAACGGCCCGGCACGCCCTGGTCGCGGACGACCAGATGCGCCCCTTGTTCGCCTATCTGCGCACGATGACGGTGCCGACCTCCCTGTTCGCGGCTCCGGAAGACTGGAGCGACCCGGCCCTGAACCAGCGCATCGACCGGGCCGCGGGCGAGCTCGTGCTGCTCATGGAGAGCGGCATCGCCAGCAAGATCAGGGACGAGTCCTGGCAGAGCTACCAGCACGAGTACGGCAGTGCGGGCGGAACCGAGGTGTCCATCGACCTCAACACCGACCTCATGCGGCTCGCGACCGGCGGATCGGCCTAGGCCAGACAGAGGACCTGCCTCCAGGCCGCGCCCCAGATGGACGGCCGGTCTTCTCGACTACCTGGAGAACTACATCCTGCGCACGATCTGCCCGCCCGAGCTGCTGGACGTCGCGCCCGCCATCAACATGTACACGATGGCCGGCAGCCCGGTGGCCTGCGCCGCGGCGCTGGCGCACCTGGACGAGATCGACCGGCTCGGGCTGATCATGCAGGCCGGCCAGACCGGCGACTACCTCCTGGGCAGGCTCCAGGAGCTGCAGCAGCTTCATCCGCTGATCGGGGACGTGCGCGGGCTGGGCCTGATGCTGGGCCTGGAGACCGTGCGCGACCGCGCCACCAAGGAGCCGGCCGACCGCGAGATGGCGAAGATCGTCTACCGCGCGTTCGAGCTGGGGCTGATCGTGTTCTACGGCGGCATCTACTCGAACGTCATGGAGATCACCCCGCCGCTGGTCATGAGCGAGGCGGAGGTGGACGAGGGTGTCGCGATCCTGGACCAGGCGATCGGCGAGGTCGAGGCCGGCGAGGTGAGCGACGAGGTGCTGGGCGACTACGCCGGCTGGTAGCCGTTTTCCCGGCGGGCCCAGGTGCGGCCGCCTCCTACATGTCGAGGACGATGTCGGTGGCGGGCTGCGCGCAGCAGATCAGCACCTCCCCGCCGGCCGGGGGTTCCAGCGGGTCGGGGGAGTAGGTGACGTCGCCGGAGAGCAGCGGTGTGACGCAGGTGTGGCAGACGCCGGTGCGGCAGCTCCAGCGGGTGGGGACGTCGCAGGCGTCGGCGAGTTCCAGCACGCTGCGCGCGCTGGCGGTGAACGGGGTGGTGATGCCGCTGCGGGCGAACGTGACCTGCGGCCCGGTCCCTGGCGGCCCGGGTGGCTGATGGGGCGGTCGGCGGGTCTGCCCGACCAGGCCGGGGTTGGTGGCCGGCAGCGCCCCGAACAGCTCGGTGTGGATGCGGGCCGGGTCGATGCCGATCGCGGCGAGCGCCTGCTGCATGCCGGTCATGAACGAGGCTGGCCCGCAGACGTACGCGCTCGCGCTAGCGGGAAGGCGGAGCCCAGCCAGCTTGTCCTGGGACAGGCGGCCGGGTGCGGCGTGGCCGCGATGGCGTTCCGCCGGTGTGGCCGCGCTGTAGAAGATGTGCTCGCGGGCCCGCGGGAGGGAAGCGAGCAGGGTGTGGGTCTCGGCAGCAAAGGGATGCTCGCGCGGCCCGCGCGCCCCGTAGATCCACCAGACCTCGCGCTCGCTGCGCCGGCTCGCGAGGTCATGCAGCATGGCCAGCACCGGTGTAACCCCGATCCCGGCAGAAATCAGCAGCACCGGGTCGGCGCCGTCGCCAAGGACGAAGTCACCGCGGGGCGCGGCCACGTCGAGGAGCGCCCCGGGCCGCAGGCTGCGGTTCAGGTAGCTGCTCGCCGCGCCGTGCGGCTCGCGCTTGACACTGATCCGGTAGGCGCTCGCGTCAGGGGCGGAGGAGAGCGAGTAGCTGCGGACCGGGGCAGGCTGGCCCGCGCCGGTCACCCGCAGCGTCAGGTACTGGCCGGCCTGGGGTGTGGGGAGCGCGGCGCCGTCGGCTGCGGCGAGGTAGATCGAGGACACCGTGTCGCTTTCCCTGATCACCCGGTCCACCCGCAGCTCACGGAAGCCAGCCCAGGCCGGCGCCGGGCGCGGGGCAGACCCGGCGCCGGGAGGCAGTCCGGCGGCCTGGCCTTGCCCCTCGGCCTCGGCCAGCAGGTCGCGGAACGAGCCCTGCCAGCCCGGGCTGAGCGCGGGGATCTGCAGGGCGTCGCGGAGCCTGGCCAGGTCGCGGTGGGGAAGGTAGAGCAGCGCGTCGGTGTCGGCCACGCTCAGCGTGTGCGGGCCGGTGCGGGTCCTGACGATCAGGTCCCCGGCGCTGATGCGCCCTTCGGTGATCACGCGCATGTAGAACCCGGGACGGTGATGGGAGACCAGCAGCGCGGGCAGCTCGGGTTGGCCGAGGCGCAGGCCGACGCGGTAGCAGGTGACTCGCGGCTGGGTGACCTCGAACTCGGCCTCACCGATGCGGTACCGGTCGCCGATGCAGACCTCGTCGTCGGCCAGGCCGTCGACCGTGAGGTTCTCGCCGAACATGCCGTAACGCAGGTCGTCGCGGCCGAAGTGCTGCCGCCAGTGCTCGTAAGCCTGGATCTGGTAGACCATCACGGCCCGTTGCTCGCCGCCGTGGCCCTGCAGGTCACCCTGGCCGTCGCCATCGATGTTGAGCCGGCGGACCATGGCCGGGCCGGGCACCGGGTACTTCCAGATGCCGGTGTGCACGGTCTTGCCCTGCCAGGCCACGTCGCGCGGCATCCCGACGTTCACCGACAGCACCGCCGGCGCCCGGCTGCTGCCCTCCCCGGCACCGGCCAGGGCCGCAGCAGGACCGGTAGCGGCGGGGCCGGTCACGGCTGCCTGCCGGGCCCGGCCTCAGCGGCGGTCAGGTCGCGGTCGATACCGTGCGGGATCACGGCCTGGCCGGGTTCCAGCTGGAGCGGCCGGCCGTCCAGGTGCACCGCGACCTTGTCCGGCTCGAACGAGATGTGGCCGGAGACGCGCCGGGCCTCGGGCCAGGCGTCCTCGTACGACCAGGCCGCCTGCTGCGCGTCCCCGATGTCGAAGTAGCTGGCCAGTCCCTTGTAGGGGCAGAACGTCTGGCCCTCGGCCGGGGTGAGCGCGGACTCGTCGACGTCCTCGCGCGGGACATACCAGCGCGGCGCGAACCCGGACTCATTCAGGACCAGCGGGCGGCTGCTGTCGGCGACGGCCCGGTCGCCGGAACGGACGACCAGGTGGCGGCTGGTCTGGCGGATGTCGATGCGGTGGTAGCTGTCGGCCGCGTGCCCGAAGATCCGCTCGTCCTCCTCGTAGAACGCGTCCATGGCCCGCCACCCGAACGCGACCCGCTCCTTGAGCTCACCAGCGTAGTCCGGCAGCCCGGTGTGCTGCCAGGCCGCCCGCGGCTTGCGATGAGCGCCCGTCCGGGCCGTGTACCAGGACGTTGGGCCCAGGTCACGGTGCTCGGTGCGGTAGCCCTCATCCTGCAGCACGCCGGGGAGCACATCCCCGGGCGGGAAATAGGCCACCGGGTAGCGGCCCGGCTCGTGCAGCAGCACGACGTCCGCGCTGTCGGCCACCCAGGCGCCGCCGAACCTGACCCGCATCCGCCGCCGCAGCGGCTCGGCAAACAGCAGCCGCTCGGGAAGCGGGTCGGGCACCAGGAAGCGGCCCACCGCTCCCGGGGCGAGCGGTCCTTGCTGCCAGGACAGGCCCATGGCTCCGTTCCTTTCTCTGCGCGCCTAACCTCTGTAGTGTGTTTATACGGTTAAGATGTAACCTGTCAAATCAAAAATGAGGGTTAGGATGACCATGACAGACGCAGCCGCCGGCGAGGGGTTCCTGCTCGCCCTTCTCAACAGCACCCCGGTCGTCGACGGGGTGCAGGCCGACGAGTTCGCCGACACCGAGCGGGCCCGGGCCTGGCTGGCCCGGGCCGGCGGCCTGGGCACCGAAGCGGAGTTGCGGCACATGGTGGAGGTCCGGCAACTGCTGCAGGCGGTCGTGCGCGGTGAGCAGCCGCCGGACGCTCTGGCCCCGGTGCTGCAGGGGGCAGCTCTCACGCCGGCCGTGGCGGGCGGCCAGATCGCCTGGTCTCTCAGCGTCCTGCCGGAACGGGAGCTGGCCGTGCGGGCCGTGCTGACGTGGGACACCCTCACCAAGACCAGCCCCGGGCGGCTGCGGCCGTGTGCGAACGGCGAGTGCCGCCTGTTCCTCATCGACCGCAGCAAGGCCGGCACCGCCCGGTGGTGCTCGATGGCCGTCTGCGGCAACAGGATGAAGGCCCGTCGCCACTACGAGCGGGTGCGGAACAGCTAGCCGGCCGAGTGGCCGGGTGACCGGGCCGTGAGCCTGTTACTGAGGGAGCACGGCCTTCCAGTTCTCGCTGATGATGCGTTCCTGGATCTCGTCCGGGATCGTGGGGAAGTTGGTGCCTTCCACGATGTGATTGATGTTCCGCAGGCCGGCGATGACGTTGTCGATGGTGGCGGAGGGAAAATCTGACGCGAGGAGCAGCTTGTGCGTGACGCCGTACTCCATCGCCGTAACCATCGCCTGCCAGTACCGCCAGGGGCGGTAATGCACCGCGGAGATGTCGGCGTACATGTTGGGCGACTTACGGAGCAGGGCGATCAGGTCCTCTTCCCAGGGGTGCCCGAGGTGCGCCACGATGATCCGCAGGTCGGGGAAGTCCATGGCCACGTCTTCGAGTTGGAGCGGCGAAGCCCAGCGCAGGCGGGCGGCGCTGGGGAAGGTCGTGCCCTGGTGCCAGATCGTCGGTATGCCGAGCTCGGCGGCCTTGGCGAAGAACGGCCAGTGCTTACGGTCCGTGGGGTCGAAATGCTGGTAGGTCGGGCCGAGCTTGAGGCCAGCCAGCCCGAGATCACGGACACAGTGTTCGAGCTGCTCGACGCAGTCCGGTTCGTTCGGGTCGACTGAGCACCAGCCGATGAGCTTTTCTGGGTGCTGCGCCACGTAGTCGGCGATGATCTCGTTCGGGACCCAGATGCCGGTGGCCCGGGCCTGGATGCCGAACACGACCACCCTGTCGGCGGTGGTGCTCGCCGCCCAGTGGTCCTCGGGATGTGAGTCGTAGGAGTGCAAGTCCAGCCGGGCGGCGTACGCCTCGCCGCCGGACTGCTGCAGCTTGACGAGCTTCGACGCCAGCGCCTCGGCCGCGAACTGCTCGCTTATGTGGTCGGGATACCAGGACAGGTGGCTGTGGACGTCGACGATCATGCGGGGCCCCCTGCGGTCTCCTGTGCGCCTGCGCCGTCCGGTGTGCCTGGCCCGTTGCGGCCTGCCTGGTGACCCGCCGGGACCAGGCCCAGAGAGGCGGGCATCTCGAGACGAAGGGTCAGCTCCATCCCCCCGAACGCCTGCCCTACCCGCAGGTCCCCGGCTATCGAGATAAGGGCCAGCGCCTCGGCCGGCTCGAGCCCGAGCTGGTCCTCCAGAGCGGTCACCATCTCGGCGACCGCCTCCCGCCTGGCGTCGGAGAATTCCATGGCCGAGGTCATCACCATGATCCGGTCGGTGGTCTGGGCCCAGGGCCAGCGCAGCCCGGCGCCCTTGCGGACACCGACCGTGGCGGTGACTTCGGCACCGATCTCCAGTGCGACGCCAGAGAGCTCCCCGTCACCCTGGCAGGCGTGCACGTCACCGATATACAAGAGTCCGCCGGGCGTGAAAACCGGCAGGTGGACCGTGGCACCTGGGCCGATCGTCGGGTGGTCCATGTTGCCGCCGTACCGGCCGGGCAGCCCGGACAGGGGTGTTTCACCGTCAGGAGCGGTGCCGATGCACCCGATCATCGGTTCGGTGGGCAGCGCGATGGCGTCCGAGAAACGAACCTCGTCGTCGCTTACCCGGCAGACCCGCCCCAGCGGCCTCGGGATATGCCCCGGCTCGAGCGGTCCGACGTGCGCATGGCCGCCACACCATCCAGCCTCGTCGAGCACGATCTGGCCGATCGTCACCACCAGTGCATCACCGGGTTCCGCGCCCTCGACCTGCAGCGGGCCGGTCAGCGGGTTCCCTTTCCCTGGTGTCGGCAGCGGCAGCTCGAACAGTGACCCGGCACCGCGATCCAGCAGCACCCCGGCGCGGGCGTCGTGGGTCTGGAACACCACGGTCGTGTCGGGGGGAACGCTGGCCTGAGGTGGCAGCGATGGGTCGTAGTGGTAGCTAACGGTCTCTCTGGTCAGCCGCACGCTGGCTTGTGCCGTCACAGAGCGTCCCCCACGCTCTTGCTGCTTGGGGCGCTCTCGGCCCTGCTGGTCTCGGCATCCGTGTCGGCCAGCACGAAGGCGTCGTCGGCATCCCAGCTCAGGACGACCGGGTCACCGGGGGAGAAGCGGGCCTGCTGGCGCTCGCTAAGCTGCTGGCTCACGATCCGCCCGAGCGCGGGCGAGTCCACCAGATAATGCGTCAGCGGCCCGAGGTACATGACCTCGCCGACGACGCCGGACACGATGCAGCGCTCCGGGCCGGGGGTGGCCGCGCCGCTGGGGCCGCCTCCGAGATCCGCATGGCCCGGGGGGGCCAGCCGGACCCGCTCGGGACGGATCGCGACCCGTAGCGACGAGCCTGCCGCGATGTCTGCGGTGACGCCCACCGTCACCCGCTGGCCCTCGCCCAGCCGCGCGGTCGCCCGGTGGTCAACGACGTCGTCCGCCCGGAGGCCGAACTCGTTCAGGCTGCCGACGAAGTCGGCGACGAACGCGTTGCCGGGCGACTCGTAGATCTCGCGCGCGCTTCCGACCTGCAGCAGCTGGCCATTGCTCATGATGCCGATCCGGTCGGACATCAGGAGCGCCTCTTCCTGGTCGTGGGTCACATAGATGAACGTGGTACCGAGCTTGTGCTGGATGGTCTTCAGCTCCAGCTGCATCCGTTTCCGCAGCTTCGCGTCCAGGGCGCTGAGCGGCTCGTCCAGCAGCAGCACGGCCGGCTGGTTGACCAGCGCCCTGGCGAGTGCGACGCGCTGCTGCTGACCGCCAGACAGCTGACTCGCCCGCCGGTGCCCGAGCCCGCCGACGCCGACGGTCTCCAGCATCGCCTCTGTCCGGCTCCTGGCCTCGGCCTTGGGCACTCGCTTGATCTTGAGACCGTAAGAGACGTTCTGGAACACGGTCATATGCGGGAACAGCTCGTAATTCTGGAAGACCATGTTGGCGTTCCGCTTGTTCGCCGGCTTGTCGGTGACGTCAACTCCGGCGATACGGATCGAGCCCCGGTCGGGTTCCTCGAATCCGGCCACCATCCGCAGCGTGGTGCTCTTGCCGCAGCCGCTCGGGCCAAGGAGGGAGAAGAACTCGCCCTCGCGGATGTCGAGCGAGACGTCGTCGACCGCCGTGACCGAGCCGAAGTACTTGGTGACCCGGTCGATCTGGACTACCGATGCCGGGTAGTCATCGGTCATGGAATCTCCAGGACAGAGGTTCGGGCGGCCAGGAAGGCCAGCGCCATCGTGATGACGAGCAGCACCGACCCGATCGCGTTCAGGCCGGGGTTCACGCCGAGGTTAATCCGGCCGTACAGCACCAGCGGGAGGGTTTGCTGCGATCCGGCGGTGAAGAACGCGATAACGAACTCATCAACGGAGATCGCCATGGCCAGGAACATCGCGCCGAGGAGCGCCGGGCGGAGCAGGGGCAGGGTGACCGTGCGGAAGATGGTGAGCGTGTCAGCGCCCAGGTCCCTGGCCGCCTCGAGCAGGCTGAACCGGAACCGTTCCAGCGCCGCCCCCATGACCAGGAAGACGAACGGCAGGGCCAGGATGACGTGCCCGGCGATTACCGCCCAGATGGAGAAACCGATTCCTACCGAATGGTAGAAGGTGGCCAGGCCGACGCCGAAGAGCAGGGCCGGGAACGCCAGCGGGACGAGCGGAACCGTGAACACGGCCGTGCGCCACCGTCCCCTGGTCAGGCGCACCGCCCCGAGCGCCCCGCTCAGGCCGAGTGCCGCGCTGATCAGCGCCGTGCACACCGCCGCGAGCGCGGTGCGGCCGAACGCCGCGACAACCAGCGGATCGCCCGCGATCTGCCGGTACCAGCGCAGCGAGAACCCGCCGTGCAGGTTCATGTTGGGTGTGGAGTTGAACGACACCACCACCACAATGACCAGCGGCGCGAACAGAAAGAAGAGGACGAGCCCCACATAGACGCGCGCGGAGATCCGTCCGACGGCGCCGCGTCGCCGCGGCCGGTGCTCGCGGCTCATGACCGGGTCACCAGGCGCAGCAAGCCAAAGAGGACTCCGAGAATCACTACGACGCTGGCGATGAGCGTGAGCGCGATTGCCGCGCCGAGCGGCCAGTTCAGCGTCTCGCCGAACTCGTAGAGGATCTGGTTACCGACGAACTGGTTGAGCGGGCCGCCCAGCAATTGCGGCGTGACCCACTCGGCCATGGTCGCGATGAAACAGAAGGCGAACGCGGCCCGGATTCCCCGGGTCGTCAGGGGCAGCACAACGGTTCGCACGATCCGGAACCTCGACGCCCCCAGATCCTCGGCGGCCTCCAGAAGCCGCGGCGAGATGTTCTGCATCGCGCTGAATATCGGCAGAACGCCGAGCGGGATCAGGAAGTTGAGCAGCGCGATAATGATGGCGAAATTGCTGTTCAGCAGCGACGACAGGGGAGAACTGATGATGTGGGTGCTGATCAGGAACGAGTTCACGACCCCGTCCCGGCCGAGCATCGAGCGCCAGGCGTAGATCCGTACCAGGTAGCCGCCGAACAGGCTGACCAGCACCAGGAAGTACAGCGTCCGCTTCGCCCGCGGCAGCACGTACATGAGAATGTGCGCGAACGCATAGCTGACCACCACCACAGTGATCGACACCGCGAAGGCGATCTTCAGGGTACGGAAGTAGAAGTCGCGCAGTGCCGGGCTGGTCAGCGCCTGGGAGTAGTTCTCGATCGTCAGCTTCGCGGTGAAGTTGAAGTCGGAGTACGTGTAAAAGCTGTAAACCAGCAGGACTGCCAGCGGGACCACGAAGAGCAGGACGAAGTAGACCGCCGGAGGGGCGAGCAGCAGGGCTGTCGAGACATTCTCCCGCCGGGCCTTGACCCGGTGCCGCAGCGGCGGCAGGGTGCCCTCGGCCGGTGGCCGAGGACACCCGTGGTGAGACTCATGTCTGCCGCTCCCGTGTGCCGGCTGCCATCACCGTCCCGCGGTGATGTTCTGCCAGGCGTTCGCCCAGTCCTGGAAGTTCATGATCCCGGCTGGCGTCGTGTTCGGCGGGGTCGGGTCGGGGAACTGCACCAGGTTCTGCTGGGCGGACACGGTGTGCGCGACCGTTGAGTAGTTGTAGATCCGGTCGCTCTTGCCCAGCGACGTCACGGCTTCGCGGTTCGACGTACCGGAGACCAGCGAGGTCGCCAGTGCCGCCTCGTTCTTGGGCTGCAGGATGTAGTTGATGTAGGCGAGCGCGCAGTCCGCGTGCGTCGCGGTGACCGGGATGCCAAGGTTGTCGAACCAGCCGCTGAGGTCGGCCTTGTAGAAGCCGTACTTGAGCACGGTGCCCTTCGCCTGAGCGAAGTTGACCATGGCCTCCCAGCCGGAGATGTCGATGGCGGCGTCTCCCGATACCAGCCGGTCGGTCCCGTCCTGGTAGCTGGTGGTGAACGCCTGGGCGTTGTTGACCAGGGTCGTCGCCTGCTTGGTCACGACGTTGAGCTGGGACTTGGTCAGCAGCGGCGCGTTCTTGTACCCGTCCTCGAGCGCCAGCATGTCCATCACCGCATCGGAGTTGAACATGACGTACTTCTTCTTCCACTGCGGCTTGAGCAACTCAAGCAAGGAGGTCGGAGGGTTCGAGACCAGCTTGGGGTTGTACACGAACGGGCCGTCACCCCAGGCGATCGGCGCGCCGTAGACCGTGCCGTCCTTGCCCAGGATGAGGTTGTTCTTCGCCAGCCCGGGGAAGAGGTTCTTCCACTCGGTCAGCTTCGAGGTGTCCAGCGGCCGGACCACGCGCGCCGCGATCATCCGCTGTGCGTACCACATCGGCACGGTCATCAGGTCGTACGGCTGCCCGACCTTGATCGCGGAGATGGCGGTGGGCCAGTCGGCCACGTTGGTCTCAGAGATCTTCATGTGGTACTTGGCCTGAAAGGCCTTGGAGACTGCCTTCCCGTCCTCACCGGCCAGGCCGATGAAGCGGAGGGTCACGCCTTTGCACGAGGCCGGGTTCACTGACCCCGAGGTGCCCACGGCTGCCGTGGTGCCGGTGGATCCCGTGCACGCGGTGGCCAGAAGAGCAGCCGCGCAGGTCATTCCGATCACAAACCAACGACGCATTGTCGCCCTCCAGCCACTTCTCTACGTGCAGATAAGCCGCCCATTTGCTAAAGATCCGCTTTCGCTCACGATGTGCGGGATGCTACGGTTCTGCTCAGCAGGTTGTCAAGGGAGTAGCTCATCTGGTGAGTTGTCCTCATGCGAGGTGAGAAGGCTGGAGATCACACGGACGAGGCTGAGTGACCACCTCGTGGAGCACTTCGCCCGGCAGATCGTCGGGGGGACGATCAAGCCCGGTGATCTGATTGATGCGGAGCCGGACCTGGCCAGTCAGTTCGGCATCAGCAAGCCGACCGTCCGCGAGTCGCTCCAGCACCTGGCCTCGCTGGGGCTGGTCCGGGTCCAGCAGGGCAAGCGGACCGTGGTGCTCGACAATGCCGACTGGGACTTCCTGGCCCCGGTGGTGCAGGAGGCCTTCCAGCAGACCGGCCAGGGGTTTGACCTGGCCGAGCAGCTGCACGAGGTGCGGATGATCCTGGAGGTGAGCTCGGCGGAGCTGGCCGCGCTGCGGGCTGAGCCCGCTCAGGTCGAGCGGCTCCGCGAGCTGGCCGAGGCCATGGCCGAGATCACCCGCACCACTCAGGACCTAGAGGACTTCCTGCGCGAGGATCGCGCCTTCCACGAGATGGTGGCCCGGGCCTCCCGGAACCGCGCGCTGCTTCAGGTGATCCGCAATGTCCACCAGTTCCTGTCGACCAACTGGACCATCAGCACCATCACCGTCGCAGAGCTGCCGCACCTGACCGGCCTGCACGCCGCGGTTGCCGACGCCATCGAGCGGAGGGATCCCGTGGCTGCCCGGCGCGCGATGCAGACTCACCTCAGCGAGGTCGTCGCCAAGCGGGCCGCGCGCAGGCAGTCGGGGGCGAGGCAGTGAGGGTGCATCCCGGCCTCGAGCGGATGGGGCTCGTCCCCGTGACGGCGCCCGCGGCCAGTGCCAAGCGGTTCCCCGACGGCGCCGAGTTCCGGCTGGAGGTTCCCAGCGTCGAGGGACCTGCCGTGCTGGCCGCGGTCATCGCGGCCGCCGCCGACGCGGGGGTGGTGATCAACCGGGTATCGCAGGGCAGCGGTGGCATGCTGCTCAGCAAGGCCGAACTCGAGGAAATGGCCGGGCTCGCCAGCGAGGCGGGCATCGAGGTCGCGATGTTCGTGGGCCCGCGGGCCGGCTTTGACACCGGCGGCCTGGTCCGTGCCCCGGGCGGGGCGGTGCACTACGGCTCGCTGCGCGGGCTGCGCCAGCTCGGCTACGCGGTGGCTGATATCGAGCGGAGCGCGGGCCTGGGTATCCGCAGCTTCCTGGTCGCCGACCTCGGCTTGCTCGCCACCCTGGTCGAGCTGCAGCGCTCGGGTGACCTGCCGCCCGAGATTGTCTGGAAGGTCTCGGCGTATCTGGCCAGCGCTAACGCGTCGACGGTGAGAGTGCTGGAGCGGATGGGCGCTGGCACGGTCAATGTCGCCTCGGACATCACCCTCAGCCAGCTCGCGGAGATGCGGGCACACGTGGATATCCCGATCGACCTGTACCTGGAGACTCCGGACGCGATGGGAGGGTTCGTGCGCGGGCACGAGATCGCGGACTTCGTCGAGGCGGGCGCGCCGCTTTACATCAAGATGGGCTTGCGCAACGCCCGTGGCGTGTATCCCGGCGGGGACCACCTCGTCGGTGACGCGATCGCGATGGCACGCGCGAAGGTGCACCGCTGCGCGGTCGCGCTGGAGTGGCTCGAGCGGGACCGTCCCGGTTCTGTTCAGTCCCTGCCGCATGCGAAGGGGATGGCGATCCCGGTTCCGCCGCAGGCGGCGCTCGCATGACCGCGGCGACGGCGGGCCGGGGCCGGCCGGTTCCGCTGCTGTTCGAGGAACTCACCAGGACGGAGATGCGAGAGATCGCGCCGTCCGCGCTGGCTGTCCTGCCGGTGGGAGCGACCGAGCAGCACGGCCCGCACCTGCCGTCCGGCACCGACGCTATGCACGCCGAATACGTCGCCCGCGCCGCCGCGGCCCGCATCGCGGGCCAGACCCAGGTGGTGGTCACCCCGACGCTGGCATTCGGGTCATCCCCGCACCACCTGCCGTTCGGTGCGACGCTGTCGCTCACGTCGCAGACGTTCAGCAGCGTCCTTCATGACCTGTGCACCTCGCTGACGGGCGCCGGGTTCCGGCAGATTTTCATCCTCAACGGGCACGGCGGCAACCACGAGCTGATCCAGATAGCCGCACGTGACCTGGCGCTGACCCACCCGGTCTCGGTCGCGGCCGGCTCATGGTGGTCGATCGCGTGGGATGCGCTGGCCGCGGCCGGGGCGTGTGAGGCCGGCCGGCTTCCCGGCCACGCCGGAGCATTCGAAACCTCCGTCGTCCTGGCGTTGCGGCCGGAGCTGGTGCACGAGCCGCGGCCGCACCGGGACCACTTCCCGGTCAGCGACCCCCGTGGCTTCGCGGCCGCCTACCGGACGGAGACCCCGGACGCGTGGCTGAGGATCGACGGGTACTCCGACAGCCCCGACCGCGGAACCGGCGAGCAGGGCCGGCGCTACCTGGATCTGGCTGTCGAGGCGGTGGCCAGCGCCCTGCTGGAGTTCGCGCAGGCCACCAGGGATACCGGCCCACAGGCCGCGGGCCAGCCCCGCGGACCGGGCAGCACCACACCACATGGGGAGGACAGGTAATGGCGGGCATTGACCAGGCAATCGCTGCGATCGAGACCGACCGGGTAACCGAGCTGGCCACGAAATTCTGTGCCATCCCGTCCCCGGGCGGGGCCGAGGGCGCGGTCGCCGAGGCAATCGCCGAGACGCTCGACCAGCCCGGCATCGAGGTCCATATCGAGCAGGTCGTCGCCGGGCGGCCCAACGTCATCGCCACCGTCAAGGGCACCGGGTCGCGTCCCCCGCTGGTCCTCAACGGCCACACCGACGCCGGCGTGCACATGCGCGGCTGGAGCCATGATCCGTTCGACCCGTGGATCGACAACGGCCGGATCTACGCCGGCGGGATCACGGACATGAAGGGGGCGGTCGCCGCGATGACCGCCGCCACCGAGGCGGCGGCCCGGATGCCGCTTCCCGGAGACCTGATCTTCCAGGCGGTCATGCACCACGACGGATCCGGGCTGGGCACCAAGTACGCCCTGGCCAGCGAGGGGCCGCGGGAGGGCTTCGCGATCTGCGGCGAGCCGTCCGGGCTGACCATCCACACCGCCAACGGCGGCGCGCTCAAGTTCGAGGTGCTGCTGTCCGGCCGGTCGGCGCACATCTCCCGGCTGGAAGAAGGCATCGACACCCTGCCGGTGGCTGTCGCGGTCTACCAGGGGATCGCCGGGCACACGTTCGCGCACACGCCGCACCCGCGGCTGCCGGACCTGCCCCGGCTGCTCATCGGCCAGCTCAGCGGCGGCGAGGCGCCGGCTGCCGTCGCCGACACCTCGGTGGTCCGCGGCGACCTGCGGGTGGTGCCGGGCATGGACCGGCAGGCCGTGCGGGCGGAGATCTGCTCGATCGTGGAACAGGTCAGGCCCCCGGACGTCCGCGCCCGGGTCCGGATCACCACCGCCCACCAGCCGTTCATCGGCGTCACTGACGGCCCCCTGGTGGACGCGATCGCCGCCGCGCACACCGCGGTCCGCGGCGAGGCGCCGCGCATCACCCACGAGCTCCCCGGGCAGGCGTTCGTCACCGACGCCGCGTCGCTGGCCGAAGCGGGCCTGGACACCGTCGTCTACGGGGCCAGCCAATGGCACTTCGCCCCGGACGAGCACGTTGACATCGACGAGCTCGCCGATTCCGCCCGGGTCTACCTGGCGGTCGCGGCCACCCTCGGTGCCGAAGCGCCCGCCGCGAAGGGCTGAGCGTGTGATCGTCGACTGTCACACCCACGTCGGGACCGCCGAGCACTACTCGGCCGGGTTCCGGGCCGACCTCGCCCGGTCCTGGTCCGAGGTCCAGCTGGGCAGCCAGGAACTGGAGGACCACTGGCGGGCGATGGCACCGGTCGACAAGGCCATCGTGCTCGCGTTCGACGCCCCCGCCTCGGGCATCATGGTGCCGAACGACTACGTGGCCGGCTACGTCGCCGCCCACCCGGACAAGCTCATCGGCTTCGCCAGCGTCGACCCGGCCCGGCCCGACGCCCTCGACCGGCTCACCGACGCGGTGACCGTCATGGGCCTGCGCGGGCTCAAGGTCGGCCCCGTCTACCAGCATTTCGACCCTACGTCGCCGACGGGAATCGCGCTGTTCTCCCGCGCCCAGTCTCTGGGCATCCCCGTCCTGTGCCACCAGGCCACGACGTTCATCCGGGACGCCCCGCTCCGCTGGGCCCGGCCGTTCCTCCTGGACGACGTGGCCATCGCCTGCCCGGACCTCGTCATGTGCGTGGCTCATCTCGGGCACCCCTGGTGCGAGGAGCTCATGGCGGTGATCCGCAAGCACCCTCACCTGTACGCCGACGTGTCGGCCCTGCACACCCGCCCGATCCAGCTCTACTTCGCCCTGGCCAGCGCGGTGGAGTACCGGGTCACCGACCGGCTGCTGCTCGGCTCCGACTACCCGTTCGCGACCACCCAGCAGACGATCGACGCCCTGCGCAGGGTCAACCACATCGTGCGGGACACCGGGTTCCCGCCGATCCCGGACGAGGTGATCGAGGGGATCATCGCCCGCGACACGCTGGCGGTGCTGGGCATCGAGGACCGGCCCGGTGTGTCCGGCCAGTCCCGCAACGGAGATCAGGGAGCGACGCGATGAGAATCACCGACATCGAGACCATCCCGGTGGCGGTGCCCATCCACGCGGATCGCATGATCATCGGTGCCCGCGGCCCGCACGACAGGTCGCCGTTCCTCATCGTCCGGGTCCGCACCGACGAGGACCTGGCCGGCTGGGGGGAGGTGTCCTGCACGCCCCGGTGGAGCGGCGAGGACTCCGAGACCGCCCGGCACGTCATCGAGCGATACCTCAAGCCGGTCCTGACCGGGCAGGACGCCACCCACGTGGTCCGGCTGGCTGGCCTCATGGACAGCGCCATCGTCGGTCACCACTTCACCAAGGCCGCGGTGGAGATGGCCCTGTGGGACGTGCTCGGCAAGGCGCACGGTGTCCCGCTGTACCGGCTGCTCGGCGGGCCCGCGCGGCCCGGCGTCCGCACCAAGTTCTCGGTCGCGGCTGCCGAGCCTGACGCGGCGGCGAGGATCGCCGTCTGGGCCTGCGATCAGGGTTTCACGGCCATGAAAGTCAAGGTCGGCACCGGCCTGGCCGCCGACACCGCCCGGGTGGCGGCCGTGCGCGCGGCCATTGGCGGCGACGTCAAGCTCGGGGTCGACGGCAACGGCGGCTGGAACCGGGCCGACGCGGCTGCGGCCGTGGCGCCGCTGGCCGCGCAGGCCATCGCCTTCATCGAGCAGCCGGTGGCACCGCACGACCTGGCCGGGATGGCCGACGTCCGGCGCCGGGCCGCGTGCCCCGTCGTCGCCGACGAGTCCGTTGGCACACCTGCCGACGCGCTCGACGTTGTGACCGCGGGCGCCGGCGACATTCTGTCGATCTACGTCGGCATGGCGGGCGGGATCGCGGCGGCCCAGCGCGCCGCCGCTATCGCCAGCGCGGCCGGCCTGGGCTGGACCATCGGCAGCAACCTGGAGCTGGGGCCCGCCCTGGCCGCACACATCCACTTCGCGATGGCGACGCCCGGCCTGGCCGACGACATCGTGCCGTGCGACATCATCAGCACCTTCTATTACACCGACGACATCCTGGCCGAGCCGCTGCCTGTCCGGGCCGGCTGGGCGGAACCGCCGCCCGGGCCCGGGCTGGGAGTGGAACTCGACGAAGAGAAGCTGGAGCACTACCGCAGCGATGCGTAAGGATGCGACTTGCCGGCCGGCCCCCGCCGCCTCCGCACCGGGCGGTGGCCATGGCGGCCTGGGATGGCGGCCATGAAGATCCGCAAAGTACGGGCCACACCCGTCCGGGTCCGGCGCACACCGCGGTTCCTGCCCAAGACCGCCCACGGTGAGGTGACGGCCAGCGAGTACGTGATCCTCGAGGTGGAGACCGAGGAGGGACTGACCGGTCTCGGCGAGGTGACCTGCTCGCCGCGCTGGAGCGGCGAGGAGGCGGTCGGCACGGTGGCGCTGGTGCGCGACCACCTCGACCCGGCTCTCCGTGGGCTCGACCCGTGGCACTGGGCCACCATCGCGGCCCGGCTAAAGACGGCGTTCGGCGGCCGGCCGTTCCTCCGGGCCGGCATCGAGATGGCCTGCCTGGACCTGGCCGGGCGGGAAAAGGACCTGCGGGCGGTGGACTTGCTCGGTGGTGCGCACCGCGAGGAGATCGCTACCAAGTTCGTCCTGCCCGGGCGGGAGACCGCCGTCGTGCGCGACATGGCCAGGGACCTGCGGGTCTTTGGTGTCCCCGTGGTGAAGGTGAAGGTGGGGCTCGGCGCGGATGACGACATCGCCCGGGTCACCGCGGTCCGGGAGGAACTGGGCCCCGACGTGCGGCTTACCGTCGACGCCAACGAGGGATGGCAGCCCGAAGAGGCGCGTGTCGCCCTGGCCGAGCTCGCAGCCTGCGGAGTGGACGCCGTCGAGCAGCCGTTGCCGCGCTCCGCGTGGCGGGCGTCGGCGGCGCTGCGCGCGAGGACATCCGCGGCCCTCGTCGGTGATGAGTCGATCTGGACGCTGGCCGACGTGAGCACGGCCGCGGAGACCGGCGCCTTCGACCTGGTGAGCATCTACCCGGGCAAGTGCGGCGGCCTGCGCTCCACGGCCGTCCTGGCTGAGGCGGCGGCCGTGTCGGGTCTGGGCGTCACGTTCGGCAGCAACCTCGAGCTGGGGATCGGCGCGGCCGCCCTGGCCCATGCGATCGCTGCCGCGCCGGTGGTGAGCCCGGTCGTCCCCGCTGACCTGATCGGGCCGCTGTATTTCGAGTCGTCGCTGATCACCGACGACTCGTTCGTCGGCTGGGGGTCGGCGGTGCTGCCGTCTGGGCCTGGACTCGGGGTGGAGCTGGACCGCGATGCACTGGCCGCGCACCGGATGGACGGATGAGCGCGATGGAGCCGGGCCGGGACGAGGCAAGCGCGGGAGCGCTGCCGGACTGGGGTGGGTGAGATGAAGCCTGTGCGGTGCGCCGTGGTGGGGCTCGGGATGATCGGGCCGGACCATGCCAGGGTGCTGGCGGCCTCACCGCTGGCGGACCTGCTGGCGTGCTGCGATCTGGATCCGGGGGCTGCGGCGCGGGCGCCGGCCGGAGTCCCGGTCACCGGCGATCTCGGCGAGCTTCTGGATATCCCAGAGCTCGAGGCGGTGTTCGTCTGCACCCCCCAGGAGACCCACCGCCAGGTGGTCATGCAGGCGCTGGCGCGGGGCTTGTATGTCTTCTGCGAGAAACCGGTCGCGCACACGCTGGCGGACGCCGACGCGCTGATCGCCACGCCAGAGGCCCAGGCCGGGCGGCTGGTGATCGGGCATACGATGCGGTTTTCCCCCGACTTCCTCGCAGTCCACCGTGCGGTCAGCAGCGGTGCGGTCGGCCGCGTCCTGTCCATGGCCGCCCGTCACTGCGTACCCGACTTTGAAGGCAAGCTGATCGCGGCACGGACGAACCTGGCGGTCGAGGTCGGTATACACGACATCGACGTCATGCGGTGGCTGGCCGGTGACATCGAGACCGTGTACGCCGAGCAAGCCACGATGGGCGTGACTGGCCCGGGGCTGACCGACGCGGTCGTGGGCACCATCCGGTTCGCGTCCGGCGCGGTGGCCACCATTGAGATCAACTGGATTATGTCGTCGGAGTCGGCCCTCAAAGCGGACTACCGGCTCGCGGTCTTTGGCACCACAGGGTCGGCCTTCGCCGAGTCCAGCGCGCCCACCGTGCGGGTCTTCGGAGGTGATACCACGCCGACCGGCTGGCTGGATGACATCCACGGGTCGCAGTCCGGGGTGCTGGTCACCGAAGATGAGCATTTCCTCGCCATGGTGCGGGGCGCACGGTCCTGGCCGCTCACGCTGGCCGACGCTCGCGCGGCCCTGGCGGCCGCGGTCGCGCTGGACGAGTCGGCGACGTCCGGCCGCCCGGTCCGGGTCGCGGCCAGGGAGGCGTGAGGGCCATGACGGCAGCGGCCGCCAACATGATGCAAGAGGAGGCGTGCGGTGGGTTATTCGGTACGAGTGCTGTCGGTTGGCGAGTCCAGGATCCGGGGCCCTGAGGTGTTCTGGATGAGCCACTGGGACGAGATGCTGCCGCTGGCCTTCAACGTCACGCTCATTCAGGGTGACGGGCTCACCGCGCTGGTCAACACGTCACCGCCGGATGACGACACCTTCACCCGGCGGGACTTCCCGGCGATGCGCTACCTGCACGCCGCCCCGGACGGGGACCTCGTGCGCACGCCCGGCCAGATGATGACTGGCGCCCTGGCCCTCGCCGGGCTGCGCCCGGACGACATCACTCATGTCATCCTCACGCCGCTCGAGCTGTACACGACGGGGACACTGGACAAGTTCCGCAACGCCCAGATCTGCCTGTCGAAGCGGGGCTGGATCCATTTCCATACCACCCACGAGCACCCGCACGACTCGCGCTGGCGGTCCTTCCCCAAAGAGATCCTCGTCGACCTGATTACCGACAGCTGGGACCGGGTCCGCCTGCTCGAGGACGAGGACACCATAGCCCCGGGGCTGCGCACCTGGTGGTCCGGGGCGCACCACCGGGAATCGATCGTGGTGGAGGCGGACACCCCGGCAGGAACCGTGGCGATCTCGGACTCCTTCTTCTACTACGAGAACGTCGAGAACGGCCAGCTGCTCGGGCTGTGCGAGAACATGTACGAGGCGCTGGCCTGCAACGACCGGGTCCGCAACGCGGCCCGGTTCCTGGTACCCATTCACGACCCGAAGGTCTTCGACCGCTTCCCCGACGGAATCATCGCGTCCGGATAGGCGGCGCCCGGGGGCGCGTATCGCGCCGGCCGGGCTAACCCGGCGAGCAGACCCAGGTGAGGAGGATCGGTGCTGATCGGTTACGTGAGCGACGAATACTTTGCGGCGATACCCGACGCGCTGGTGGAGTTCGCCTCCCCGGACGGCATCACCGCGTTCCGCTCCTCGGCGTCCGGCGCGGTCATCGCCGACGGCCTGACGCCGGGGACGTACGAGGTGACGCTGGCCAAGCCAGGGTTCTCCGCCAAGCGGGCCAGGCTCTCCGTGCCGCCGGCGGAGGTGCACCAGTTCCGGCTCCTGTCCGCCGCGCCGAGCGGATACGCGTGGCCCAAGTGGGTCCGGGCGGGAGAGCCTTCCGAACTGTGCATGAACTGCGCCGAGCCGTTCAGCGTCGAACTGTGGCGGTACGGCCGGGAGGCCGAGCATGTGCAGGACATCGGGTACTGGGATAACCACCCTCCGGGAGCGATGCTGCAGATCTTGCCCGATGGCGACTTCACGCAGCAGGGCGCCCAATGGAGCAGGCACGGATACGCGTTCGGTTCGTTCGACCCGCGGACATCGGTCACGGCGCCTGAGCGGTCAGGGCTCTATTACTTCCACATGAGGGGCGAGTCGGGCTCGTTCTTCTCGTTCCCGTGGGTGGTGGCGCCGGCCGAGGCGTCCGCGCCGGTGGCGGTCCTCGCCTCGAACATCACCTGGAACGCCTACAACGACTACGGCGGCCGGAGCAACTACACTGCGCCGTCCGGTCTGCCCGCCACACCGTCGGTCAACGTGCGGCAGGAGGAGCTGTGGTTCACCGATCCGGACATGGAGGCTTGGTCCGGCGGCGACTACCCGCCGCTGTCGTTCGACCGGCCGGAACCGCTGAACCGGCTTTTCCCCGGTGAGCTGATCACCGACCCCCTGCGCCGGCTTGGGTCCGAGCACGTGGCACCGGCGGAGTGGCGGCTGCTGGGGTGGCTGGAGCGGGAGGGCTTCGGCTACGACCTGTACGCCGAGACCCAGCTGCACGAGATGCTGCTGGATCTGGACCAGTACCGGGTGCTGGTGATCAGTACGCACCCCGAGTACTGGACCCGGTCCATGTATGAGCGGGTAAGGGACTGGGTGTACGAGCGCGGCGGCAGGCTCGCCTACCTGGGCGGGAACGGCATCAACTGCGAGGTCGAGTTCCTGGACCGGACGCGCATGGCCGTGCACAACCTTGACTGGGGCACCCGGCAGGCGGAGTTCGAGAGCCGGTTCCAGATGCGCGGCGAGTCGTCGGCCCGGCTGCTCGGGACGGCAACCACCATGACCGGGTACGAGACCGGGGCGCCATACCGGGTGCTGGACGCGGGCCACTGGGTCTTCGAGGGCACCGGGCTAACGGACGGCGACCTGTTCGGGACCGCGTCGCTGGACCGCCGGGCGGTCGGCGGAGCGTCCGGGCACGAGACCGACAAGATCACCAAGAGCGCGCCAGGGCATCTGCGGCTGCTGGCCAAGGGGGTGAACCCGGACGGCGGCGGAGGGGAGATGGTCTATTTCGACACCCCGTCGGGCGGGGCGGTGTTCTCCGTGGGATCGATCTCCTACACCTGCTCGATCATCGTGGACGACACCGTCTCCGCGGTCACGGCGAACGTGCTGCGGCGGTTCCTGACGTGAGCGGACCGGGGGGCCGGAACATCTCGTGCGCAACACAGAGAGGAAGGGTGACGTCGTGGGACACGTGATGACGGTGCGGGGGCCAGTTGACCCGGAAGAGCTAGGACCGACGCTGTCCCATGAACACATCTGGTGGGACGCCCGCGGCGGCTGGAACCCCGCCGAGCTGAGTGATCCAGAGGCCGGGGAGGCACCGTTCGAGCCGCGGTTCGGCGGCCCGGCGCGGTGGAACGGCTCGGCCTTCCGCGATGACCTGCACCAGAGCCCGGCCACCGAGTACCAGATGGTGGCCGAGGAGGTGAAGGAGTTCGTGGACGCTGGCGGCAGCTGCATCGTGGACATGACCAACGGGGGGCTGAACCCGTCGCCGCCGGACCTCAAGCGGCTGTCCGAGGAACTGGACGTGCACATCGTGGCCGGGTGCGGGTTCTACGTCCACGCCTTCCATCCCGCCTGGGTCGAGGACGCGAGCGTCGACGAGATCGGGGCGTTCCTGGTCAGGGAGATCCAGGACGGGCTGGGGGAGTCCGGGATACGGCCAGGGATCATCGGCGAGGTCGGGACGTCGGAGACCTTGTTCCCATGTGAGGAACGGATCCTGGAAGCCGCGGGGCGGGCCGCCCGGCAGACCGGCACCCCGGTGAACATCCACGCCCATCCGCCGGAACTGCCCGTGCTCATGACCGTCCTCGACCGGCTCGAGGCGGGCGGGCATGATCTGCGCCGGACATCGGTATCCCACCTGGACGAGATCATCGACATCGACTACCACGTAGCAGCGCTGGACCGGGGTGTGCTGGTCGGGTTCGACAGCTTCGGCCAGGACGGGTACTTCACGCCGACCTGGAAGTCGCGCAGCGACCTGACCAAGATGAGAACGATGGTCCGGCTCATCGAGCTGGGCTACGAGGACCAGCTCCTGATGTCACAGGACATGGGCAAGAAGCACTACCTGCTGAGGTTCGGCGGCATGGGCTACGACCACGTGATGCGCCGCATCGTGCCGCGGCTGAAGGACTCGTTCGGGCTGACCGACGAGCTGATTCATAAGCTGATGGTCACCAACCCGCGGCGATTGCTGGCGCGGAACGGTAACCAGAGCGGGACCGGGTAGCTCCGCGGTGAGCCAGATGGAGCTCGGTCAAGAGACGCTGCAGGCGCTGGCAGCGGCGAGTACCGCAACGCTGCAGACGCAGCTCTTCTCCCTCGGGTTGCGCAACACCTTCCTGTTTGGGCTGCGGCCGCTGGACCCGGACAGCGCGCGCTTCGCCGGCGAAGCGTTTACCTTGCGGTTTATCCCGGCCCGGGAAGACCTCGACGTACTCGACGCGTTTAAGGATCCGGCCCATCCCCAGCGGCTCGCGATCGAGTCGGTGGGGCCGGGCCAGGTTCTCGTGATGGACTGCCGCGGCAGCGGCAGGGCGGCAAGTGCCGGTCACATCCTGACCACCCGGCTGCAGCGGCGGGGAGCGGCGGCACTGGTCACCGACGGCTCGGTGCGGGACTCGCCCGACATCCGCCGGATGGGGTTCCCGGTGTTCACCTCGGGGGTCTCGGCTGCCACCAACCTCGTGCTCCATCACGCCGTCGACATGCAGGTGCCGATCGGCTGCGGCGGTGTGCCGGTCTTCCCGGGGGACATCCTGGTCGGCGACGAGGAGGGAGTCGTGGTCATCCCGCGCCACCTGGCCACTCAGATCGCTCGGCCGGCTGCGGAGCAGGAGGACCTGGAGCGGTTCATCCTCGGCCAAGTCCAGGCCGGCGCGGCGCTGCCGGGCACCTATCCGCCCAATGAGGCCACGCTCGCCACCTACCGGGCCGCCCGCGACGCCGGGCACCAGGGCGGACCCGGCGTGAGGCCCCGCCCGGCCACCCACAACGCGGAATCAGACCAGCAAGATCATGATGGAGGTGGATCAGCGTGATCCCAGTCCGGTGCGCCGTGATCGGCGTAGGCATGGTGGGCAGCGTGCACGCCGCGATCCTGCACGAGTGCGCGGAAGCAGACCTGGTCGCTTGCTGCGACACCGATCCGGCCCGCGAGGAGGCGATCCCCGGAGGCGTCTCCTTCCGGACCGATGTTGACGCTACGCTCGCCAGCCCGGGCCTGGAAGCGGTGTTCGTGTGCACCCCCCAGCACCTGCACCGCCCCATCGTCGAGCAGGCTCTGGCCCGCGGGCTCGCGGTGTTCTGCGAAAAGCCGATGGCGTCCACGCTGGAAGACGCCGACGCCATGATCCAGGCCGCTGAGGCCGCCCCGGGCGTGCTCGTGATCGGCCACACCCTGCGGTTCTCCCCGGACTACATCGCGGTTTACGAGGCGGTGAGCAGTGGGGAGATCGGCACTGTCGTGCAGATGGCGGCGCGCTGGAACGCTCCCGATTTCGAGGGCCGGATCATCTCCGGCCGCACGACGGTGCCGCAGGAGATGATGATCCACGATCTCGACATCATGCGCTGGCTGGCCGGCGACATCGAGCGTGTCTACGCCGAGCCGTACACCCAGCCGGTCACCGGGCCCGGGCCCGACGCCATGGTCGCCACGCTCCGGTTCCGGTCGGGAGCTGTCGGCGTTCTGGACCACAACTGGATCATGGCTGCCGCGAGTGGTCTCGAATCCGATCACCGTCTGGCTGTCTTCGGCTCCGCCGGGTCGGCTTTCGTCGAGAACCGGGACACCCCCGCCGTGGTATTCGGCGCAGGCGGCCCCAGCCTGAAGCGCACCACCTATCACTCGAATCCGGCTGGGATTCCGTACGGCGCGATGCCGACCGAGGACCGCTACTTCCTTATGTCGGTTCGGGACGGGCGGACCTGGCCCATAAGCCTGGCCGACGCCCGCGCCGCTGTCGCGTGCGCGATGGCGCTCGACGAATCGGCCAGAATCGGCAGGCCCGTGACCGTCGCCTGAGAAGGCAGGCGGGACGCAGGAGGATCGGAGAGCCCGGCATGGACCTGCACCTTGATGGCAGGGTTGCGCTCGTTACCGGTGCGTCCAGAGGACTTGGCCGCGCGACCGCGCTGGCGCTCGCACGCGAAGGCGCGGATGTCGTTGTCTCGGCGCGGAACCAGGAGCCGCTGGACAAGGTGGCTGACGCGATACGCGGCATCGGCCGCCGGGTGCTGGCGGTCCCGGCGGACGCCGGGAACCCGGATGACCGGGAGCGGCTGGCCAGGCAGGCGGAGGAGTACTTCGGGCATGTTGATGTGCTCGTCTCCAACGCAACGAGCCTTGATCTCTACGGCACCAGCGCCCCGGACATAGCGTTCTGGGACGCCCACTACGCCGTGGACCTCCTCGGCGCGGTCCATCTCACCGACCTGCTCAGTCCCGGCATGCGGCAGAGGCGCTCCGGGTCGATCGTCTTCGTCAGCTCGATATCAGGGAAGCTGGGCGAGGGAAGCGATCACGCCTATGGCGCGATGAAAGCGGCTCTGATAGCGGCCGGCAAGACGCTCTCGGTCGCGCTGGCCAAGGACGGCATCCGGGTCAACGTGGTGGCGCCCGGCGGCATGGATGAACCAGGAAGCGAGTGGGAACGGCTGCGGGCGACCGAGCCCGCGCGGGTGGCCGGGATAGTGAACGCGATCCCTATGGGACGTCTGGGACGCCCGACGGAGGTCGCTGACTGCATCGCCTTCCTGGTGTCGGAGCGGGCGAACTGGATAGTCGGGCACTGCCTGGTCGTGGACGGTGGCCAATACCCCGCGGTTGCCTAACGCCTCCTGCCGGGCTGCCTGCCACGATGGCCGGTATGGCTATCGCGCGCACTCCCGCCTGGAAGCAGCACACCGACCATCTGCTGGCCCAGCGCCTGGGCCAGGAGCGCTGGTACCGGGCCTACACCGTCCGGATCGGCCGTATCGAGCGCGACTACGGGTGGCCCCGCTGAGGCCCGGTCAGCACGTTAGCTACGCGCCCTGCATGGCGCGGGCGTTGGCCATCATCGCCGCCATGGTCTCGGCGAGCTGGTCTGTGGGGCTGAACTGGACGAACTCCGAGCCCGCCTCGGCCGCGGGGACGTGCCCCGGTGTCATGTAGAAGGCATCGCCCGCTTCGTAGGTCTCCTCGCGGTCGGCGTAGCTGACGGTGATCTTGCCGGCGAACAGGTACCCCCAGTGCGGGCACTGGCAGCTGTCGCCTGGCAGTCCCCGCAGCAGCGGGGCCAGCGAGTGACTCTGCTTGATCGTCACGAAGCTGACCGTGGTGTCGTCCAGGTCGCCGCTGCGGTCGACGGCCGGGCCTGCGTCCTGCACCTTCGGCGCGCTGTCCTTGCTGAGCTTGGGCATGGTGCCTCCTTGGAAATGAGATACGCACCGGTCCGGCGTGCATCTCGGCAGGGCTCCGACGCTAGCCACGTGCCCTGGCCGGGGCATGGGGTGAATTCCTCATCTTCGCCGGGCGGCCTGGCGTCAGGCGGTAGCCGAGGTGGCGATCTTCTCCTCGGGCAGCAGGCCGTGCTGCACCGCGAACATCGCCGCGCCGGCCCGGCTGGAGGCGTCGATCTTGGCGTAGATGTGCTCGACGTGATTGCTGGCCGTCTTCGGCGTGATCACCAGGCGCCCGGCGATCTGCTTGTTCGAGAGGCCGCGCGCGAGCAGGATGAGCACCTCGATCTCGCGGGCGGTCAGGCCCGCCAGCGCCTCCCGGCGGCGGGGCAGGCGGTGGCCGGCTGCCTCGAGCACGGCGTCGGCGGCCGGGCCGTCCAGGCGGCCCGCGCGGACCTCGGCGCGCATCTCGGTCACCGCCTCCTCGGCCGAGCGCGCGGGCCGGTGCGGCCTCGGCTCGCGCATCGACGCGTACACGTCCGCCGCGCCGAGTACCCGGGCCAGCCTGGAGATCGCGCCGCCGGACAGCCCCCGCGGGTACCCGCTGCCGTCCAGGCGCTCGCGGACCTGCACCACGATCTCCCCGAGCGGCGCCAGGGCCGCCGACTGGCGCAGCATGCGCTCGGTCAGGTAGGGATATAGCCGGACGCGCTCCCAGTCGCCCGCGCTGAGCGGCCCGGGCCGGTCCCAGATCGAGTTCGACACCCCGAGCCGCCCGAAACCGTGCACAAACCCGGCCCGGCGGAGCATCAGCACCTGCTCCGGCGGCAGCCTGAGCCTGCGGCCGGCCTCCTCGGCCAGGTCCGCGACCGCCACCGAATGCCCGAGCATGAACGGCGACTTCAGGTCCACGAAGTTCGCAATGGCCGCCAGCGCGCGGTCGAGCTGACCGGCCGACAGCTCGACGGCCAGCGCGGGCTCAGCGGCGATCACCGTCTGCCAGGCCGGCACCGACTCCAGGTCGTCGAGTATCTCGGCGGCATCAGAGCAGAGCAGGGCGGCCAGAGCCGGATCGAACTGCCGTCCCGCCCGCCTGCGGGCGAGCGTTGTCGCACCCGCGACGCCACCGACGCGGTGCGCCACCTCTATGAACTCCGAGAGCTGCGCGATCCGGGCCGCGACCGGTATCGCATCGGCTTTCAGCTCGCCCGGCCAGCCCTTCCCGTCCCACTGCTCGTACGCTGCCCCGACCCCCTCGCGCACCATGCCGGGCAGCTCGAGCTGCTCGGCCAGTGTCCGGGCCAGCTTCGCGTGCTGGGCGATCATCCCGTTGAGCTCGCGATGCCCGGAGAAGGCGAATTCCAGTCCCACCCGGAACCTGTGCAGCGGCGGGTTGCCCGCGCCCACGAGCCGCATGGTCGCCAGCATGCCCCGCGCGCTGCCCAGCTCATGCGCGTATTTGCCGGACTTGAGGGTGATGTCGTCGCCGAACCATTTCGCCTGTTCGTGCGCGTCGGCATGGCAGCCGACGTTGACCAGCAGCGCGGTGTAGTACACCGCCAGCCGGTCCTGCTCGTCCAGCCCGGCGCGGTCGGCGATCCGCAGCGCGATCAGGCACTGGCGCAGGACGTGTTCCATCGGCTGGCCGAACCCCAGGTCCACGCCAAGCGACAGCGCCGCGACCAGTTCCGCCAGCCGGACGTGCGAACGACCGGCTCCCCCTCCCATCAGGCTAGTTTAACCTTCCTTGACCTTCCTTGACCTTCCGCAGGCCAACCAGAAGATGGGGTGTTCGCCTCATGTCACGGCCCCATAGGGCTCGTTACGTTCGCACTGCCAGCCACGCAACCGCACGGAAACGAGGAAGCCATGAGCCTGCGGAGCAATTTCTTCGCCCTGACCTACGACCGCCAGATGGCCAAGACCGAGAGGGCCGGGCTGCGCGCGTTCCGGGAGCGCCTGCTCACCGGG
The DNA here is from genome assembly GCA_963844655.1 of uncultured Actinomycetota bacterium. Classification (GTDB taxonomy): domain Bacteria; phylum Actinomycetota; class Actinomycetes; order Streptosporangiales; family Streptosporangiaceae; genus JASHPR01. Next base: position 136,064 of record CAWJPA010000006.1, read on the forward strand.
GTGAGCGGCGACGTGCTCGAGATCGGCGGCGGGACCGGGGCCAACCTGCCCTACTACGGCCCGGCCGTCACGTCACTGACGCTGACCGAGCCCCAGCCCCCCATGCTGCGCCGCCTGGAGCGCACGACCGGTGAGCAGTACCCGTCCGCCACGGTGCTGCGCGCACCAGCCGAGGACCTGCCGTTCGACGACCACGCCTTCGACGTGGCCGTGTCCACGCTGGTCCTGTGCGGGGTCGACGACCAGCCCCGGGCGCTGCGGGAGCTGCGGCGGGTGCTGCGCCCCGGCGGGCAGCTGCTGTTCATCGAGCATGTGCGCGCCGATGACCCGGGCACGGCCCGGCTGCAGGACCGGATGAACTGGCTCAACCGGATCGTCGTGTGCTGCGACTGCAACCGCCCCACCCTCGACTCCATCAAGGCGGTCGGCTTCACCGTCACGCAGCTGGAGCACACGGCCCTGCCCAAGGCCCCGAAGTTCGTGAGCCCGGCCATCCTGGGCCGTGCCACCGCGCCCGCCCTCGTGCCGTCTGAGCACTCTGCGCCCTGACGGCGGGCCGCGGCGGCACTGCCCAGGAATCCGAAGGCCCCGGCGCTACGGCTGGATCAGCGTGACGGACCGGGCGTGCTCGCGCTGGCGGTTGCCCGCCGCGGCCAGGTTCTTCGATGACCGCCATCGTCTCGGTCAGGGCCTCGGTGGGGCCTGAACTCGACCAGCCCGCTGACAGAGTGCCGTGGCCGGGCCGGACGATGCCGTGTTCGTAGGCGTAGACGGCGACCCGCACCCGGTTCCGCAACCCGAGCATGGCGAGGATGCGGACGATGTGACTCTTGGCGGTCACCTCGCTGAGGTAGAGCGTGGCGACGATCTCGGCGTTCGACGGGCCCTCGGCCACCAGCCGCACGACGCCGGGCGTCGCGGTACTCCGGCCCCGGCTCCTTTATGAACCTCGGCGGCAGCCCGGATTTCGCTGGGGTTCAAGTGTGACGAACTATCTCAACGGCACGCCCCGATGCCCTAGGTGTAAAGGATAGCTTGACATGGTTCACGTGTAAAGGCATTCTTTACACGTGAACGATTCCCCTCAGATCCTGACGAGCCTGAGCGGTTTGCTGGCCGAGCGGGCCTTGGCCCTGGCCCGGGCGGTGGTCAGCCCGTTGGCTTCACCTGCCTACCTCGACCTGGTCCGGCGCGCTCAGGATCTGGATGACCTGTCGGAGCAGGTGCTCAGGCTGTGCGTCCAGCAGAGCCGCGACGCGGGTCACACCTGGCAGGAGATCGGGGACCTGCTCGGAGTCACCCGCCAGGCCGCCTTCCAGCGGTTCGGCAAGCCCATCGATCCCCGGACGGGAGAACCCATGGACAAGACAGTCCGCATGGCCGACGCGGCGGAACGCGCGATCACGATCGTCGCGGCCGTCCTCGAAGGGCGCATGGACGAAGCCAGGCAGTCCTTCAACGCGCAGGTCATGGAGGCTTTCACGGACGAAGTTCGCGGCAGCGCCCTGGCCACGATCGCCGGCCACGTCGGCGCGTTCGAGGGCTTCGGTAAGGGCGAGCCGTTCGTCCGCCGCATCGGCGACCTCACGGTCGTCGACATCCCGCTGTGCTACGAGGCCGGCGACATGAAGGCCCGGGTTGCGTTCGACGCGGACGAGAGGGTCGCCTCAATGTTCATCCTCAACCCGGACACCCAGTGAACCGCTGCTCTGCAGGGCAGCGGATTGACCGTCAGGAGAGCAGATGAACGTGAATGCGCCCACCTGCGACGATGGCCGAATCCGCTGCGACGATCAGGAACTGATCATCCGCAACTACCATTTGGCCACCTGCGCTGACCTGCGGACCAGCCCCGGCAAGCACCTCGGGCTCAGCCCGGCCAGCACCGCTGCGGTGTCACCATCACGCTGGCCGGGCAGCGGCAAGCTAGCCCAACCTGGGCAGGCCCGATGAACCCGGCACTGATCACCGTCATCGCCCTCGGCGTCGTGCTGGTCGTTGCCTGGGACGGCTTCTGCCTGCGGGATCTCATCCGCGCTGATCCGGTGACGGTCCGTTACCTGGGCAAGGGGACGTGGGCGTTCATCTGCCTGCTCTCTTGCCCCTGGGGGGGCCTGCTCTACGTGATCGCCGGCAGGGGCGGCTTCGGCAGGATCCTAAAAGGCCGCGGTCAGCCGCCGGGCGGCCAGTGAACAGCGGTCGCGGCGGGTTCCTGCCGTGGGGCTGCTGGTGGCGGGGAGGGTGATCGCGGCGTGGTCCAGTCCCTGATCGAAGAACCAAAGCCCGCTCATTTAGGCAGATGGTCGGTGTCCGAGGCGGGACACAACCTGGCCTCCGAGCACCGTGATGTCGACATCGAGGCCGCTGATCTCCTCGGGCGGGCAGCCCTCCAGGTCGCCTCCGAGGACGACGACGTCGGCGAGCTTGCCCGGCTCCAGCGACCCGATCCTGTCCTCGGCCCGGATCGCGTACGCGGCGTCGATGGTGTGGGCCAGCATCGCCTCCCCGACGGTCAGGGCCTGATCCGGCCCGACCGGCCGGCCGGACAGGGTCCGGCGGCCCACGGCCGCGGCGATCGTATCCAGCGGCCGGTAGGAGGCGACGTCCGAGTCGCTGCTCAGCACCATCCGGATCCCGAGATCCAGCTCGTCGCGGAGCGGCTGCAGCCGGTGCGCCGAGCCGGGGACCCGCCGGCCCATGCCGTCGAGGAACTCATCGCCGCTGTCGTGCAGGTAACTCGGCTGGCAGACCGCGATCACCCCGAGGTCGCGCATCCTGGCCAGCTGCGCCGCCGTCGGGTAGCCGCAGTGCTCGATCCGGAACCGTGGATCGGGCGCCGGGCGGGCCCGCAGGGCGCGGGCGAAGGCGTCGAGGACGATACCGATCGCGGCGTCGCCCTGGGCGTGCACACCGACCTGCCAGCCCGCGAGGTGAGCCTGCTCGATCGCGGCCGCCAGTTCGCCCGGCTCCCAGTACAGGACTCCCGCGTCCGCACCGAGCCCGCTCTCGGCGCTGAACGCCGCCGTACCCCCGATCAGGCTGCCGTCGCAGTAGAACTTCATTGGGCCGACCGACAGCCATTCGTCGCCGAACGGGCCGCACATGCCGATCGCCTGGTAGTCAGCGAGCTGGTGTGACAGCGGCATGCAGACCGTGCGCACCAGAAGCCGGCCTCGGGCGCGGGCGTCGCGATAGGCGCTGAGCTCCCGCCTGGTCACCTGGGCGTCGCAGACGGTGGTGAGCCCCGCGGCCAGGTAGGCGCGCCCGGCCCGCTCGACCGCCGCGACCAGCTCATCGGGTTCGGCGGCGACGTGGAAGTTCGGCCCATGATGTCCGATATCCACGGCGACCGGCTGGACCAGGCCCATCGCCGCGTCGCGGAACAGGCCGGTGGGCCGACCCGACTCGTCGCGGTCGATCCGGCCGCCGGGCGGGTCGGGCGTGTCGTCGGTGACGCCGCTGCGCTCCAGGGCCAGGCTGTTGACGAGCACATAGTGGCCGGAGACGTGGCCGACCAGCACCGGGTTGCGCGGCGCCGCCCGGTCCAGGTCCCAGCGGGTCGGGATGCGGTCGTACTTGGCGTGGTCGAAGCCGTAGGCGTTCAGGTAGGTACCGGGCTGGCTGGCTGGCGCCTGCCCGGCCGCGGCGGCGATGGCGGCGACCAGCTCGCCGACCGACCCGACGTCCGGGTACCGGACGTCGATGCTGGCCAGCGACTCGCCGGTGGCCAGGAAATGATTGTGGGCGTCGATCAGGCCGGGCAGCACCGTGCGGCCGGCCGCGTCGATGACCTCGGCGTCCGGCACGGCGGCGCGGACGTCGCCGGAAGATCCGACCGCGACGATCTCGGTTCCCCGGATCCCGACCGCTTCCGCCCGGGGCAGCTCCCGGCGGCCGGTGAGCACCCGGCCGTTGATGATCGCGAGCGGGGCCTCACCGCGGCCACCGGCGGTGCTGGTCATGGGCGGGGGTCCCTCCGGGACAGCGGCAGTCGGCGGGATCCACGCTAGCCCGCAGGGTCTGGCTACATTGGACAACGTGGATGAGAGGTCGGATAAGTCAGTCGCGCTGGTAACCGGGGCCAACAAGGGCATCGGCCTGCAGATCGCGCGCCAGCTCGCAAGCGCGGGCCACACCGTTTACGTCGGCTCACGCGACACCGCCCGCGGCGAGCGCGCCGCCGCCGAGATAGGCGGCGATGCCCGGCTGCTGGTCCTCGACGTGACCGACGCCGCGAGCATCGCCGACGCCGCGCGCCAGGTCGGCACGCTCGACATCCTGGTCAACAACGCCGGCATCTCCGGCGACGGCAGCACGGCGGACCGAGAGAACATCGGCACCTTCCGCCGCATCTATGAGACAAACGTGTTCGGGGTCGCCGCGGTGACCAACGCCTTCCTGCCCGCCCTGCGGCGGTCCGCGCACCCCCGGATCGTGAACATCTCCAGCGGCACCGGCTCGCTGACCTGGGCGACCGGGCCACAGTTCCCGCACCGCGGCACCTACGCCGCCTACCGGTCATCCAAGGCCGCGCTCAACGCGCTGACGATCTATTACGCCCACGCCCTGGCCGAGGACGGCATCAAGGTCAACGCGCTCGCTCCGGGCCTGCGCCGGACCGACCTCAACGCCACGGCCGCCGCCAGCGAGGGTGACCCGGCCGAGGCCGCGGCGGGCGCGGTCCGGCTGGCGCTGCTGCCCGACGACGGGCCCACCGGGGAGTTCTTCTCCTGGGACGGGACACCGGTCCCGTGGTAGTCAGCCTGCGACGTGACCTTCGTCCTCGCCCCGCCCCGAGACGAGAATCTTGTCGTCCGCGGAGCGAAACCGCTGTGCGTTGAACAGCATGAGGTGGCCGCAGGTCGTGCATTCGACCCGGATGGCAAAGGTCAGGTCACCGTCGCTGTTTTCCCTGGGGGCCACCGCGTCAGCATCCGGCGGAATCCCGCCGTCGACCAGGAGCACGGGACACTGGCCCATGCTCAGCGACTCCTCCGAGCCGCACACCGGGCAGGCCCTCAAGCCGAGTCGCTGAAGCGACTCCATAACCTCTGCCGTGAACGTCTGACGCCATCGCATTCGCCGCTCTGCCTCCATCCGGCCCACGCTCACAAGCTGCCGGGCCTGATGCAGCCGCCGCGGCCAGTCCGGCGCGCGGCCACGTGCCACATCGCTGCGGCGCCCTGCTACCCCCAGCACGGGCCGTAAACCAGGTTCTCTGCTGTGCGGAACCGCCAGTTCCAGGCGGACTCGGCGGAGAACAGGCGTACTCGCAGCTGCCCTATGGTACGGAGATGGAATATGGTCACGCGGCAGCGCGCTCCGCTGAAGGCCGCATTGAGGTGGAAGACGGCTACCAGATTGCCTACCGGGTCTTTGGCACGGGCAGCCGCACCCTGCTCGGCCTGCACGGCGGTCCCGGGGCCAGCAGCCACTACCTCGACCGGCTCAGCGAGGTCGTGGGCGGCGATCTCAAGCTCGTCCTCTACGACCAGCTCGGCGGCGGCGATTCCGACCGGCCCGATGACCCTGCGCTGTGGCAGATACCCAGGTTCATCCAGGAGGTCGAGACCGTTCGCACCACGCTGGACCTCGGCGTCGTAACACTCTACGGGCAGTCGTGGGGCGGGATGCTGGCCCTGGCCTACACGCTTGAGCATCCTGACCGCGTGAACGCGCTGGTGCTGTCGAACACATATGCCAGCGGCAAGCACTACCTCCTCGACATCGCCGAGCACCGCATGGCGCTCGGGGCGGATATGCACGCCCTGATGCTCCGCCGCGAATTTGAGGACAACCTCGACGCTGCCGACTACCAGGACGCCGTGCTCGAGCTGAATTCGAGGCACCTCCGGCGGTCGAGCCCCTATGAACCTGCCACGTCGCGGCGAGAGTTCGAGGAGATCGCGGCCACGTACCTCACCGATCTCGGTCCGGCCTACGCCCTGTGGGGGCCCCATGAGTTCCGGGGCACTGGTCCCCAGGCCCACTTCGACATCTCCGACCGGCTGCATGAGATCAACGTGCCCGCCCTCATCCTGTGCGGCTGGTACGACGAACTGTCACCGAAGCGATGCAGCCGCCCGCTGGCCGACGGAATCCCCGACAATGAGTACGTTGTCTTCGGGAACTCAAGTCACCTGACGATTCTCGAAAAGGAGGCTGACCTCTATCTGGCGGTAATCCGCGACTTCCTCATCCGTCGCCTGACCTGACCGGGAGGGCTCCGTCATCGGCTTTCGGCCCCGACGCGAGCGTCATTTCCATAACTTTGGCGTAAACCCACCATGTAGCAACGCTAATCCACATATCTAGCTTCGGCATTTGTTCTCTTACCGCTACGTCTAGCGATCGTCAACTCAAGCCCCAGGAGCAGCTAAAACCGCTGGTGAGCGGCCGCGATCTCGGGCGTATAGAGGGCGCATGCAGCAGGGCAGCTGAGGCGGACGACGGGACTAGGCTGCAGCAAAGGAGATTGCCTGAATCTATATCCATAACGACGTCTCCGGAATTACAAGGCTATTCCCCAGACCCCGGCGGGAGGCCAGTTGCTGGAGCCGCAGAGCACTCTATTCTTCGTGCTGCTGGTAGCAGCTTTCTGCGCGGTGATGTGGTGGATGGCCAAGGCGAACCGCCTCGTGCTGCGCCTCGCCGCCGCGCTCCTGGCCTTCATCCCGGCCATGATGTTCGGCGTGGCCGCGGTGAACAAGTACTACGACTACTACCAGACCTGGGGCGCGGCGATCGCGGACGTGACGAACCAGAACCTGCAGGCGCCGGTGCTCCCGTACGTCGCCCGCGATCAGGACGCGAGGGCTAACCGGTTCCTGGGCCGGGCCAGCCGCAACGACCAGGCCGCGCACGACGGCCTGGTCGTGCACCTGATCGTGACCGGCCATCTCAGCCGGATCACCCGGAGCGTCTACGTCTACCTGCCCCCGCAGTACTTCCAGCAGGCCTACCGGCGATACCGGTTCCCGGCGATCGAGCTGATCCACGGCTTTCCCGGCGTGCCGCAGGACTGGATCACCGTCCTGGACGTCAACACCCTGTTCCGGAACCTGCTCGCGAACAGGCTGGCCAAGCCCGCGGTGCTGATCATGCCGAACGCCAGTGGCGGCCGCGGCGAGTCGCTGCAGTGCCTGAACCAGGCCCGTGGCCCGCAGGACGCGACCTACCTGGCCGTCGACCTGCCCCGGTACATCGCGCGCACGCTGCGGGTAGCAGCCCCGGGCCGGGGATGGGGCATCGCCGGCTACTCCGAGGGCGGGTTCTGCGCGGCGAATCTCGGCCTGCGCTACCGCACCACGTTCGGCTTTGCCGGGGTCATGAGCGGCTACTTCCGGCCGCTGGACAATCAGCTGGGCCACAAGAAGATCAGCCCGTTCGCCAGCCCGCGGCAGAAGCTGGCGAACACCCCGGACTACGAGCTGGCGGCGCTGCCGGCGGGAGCGGTGATCCCGAGGTTCTGGCTTGGCGTCGGCACCGGCGACCGCGCCGGGGTCGAGGACGCCAAGGGCTTCTTCCAGCTGCTGCGGCAGGCCCAGCCGGCCGCCAGGCTGCGCCTGGTGCCCGGCGGGCACACCGCGTTCACCTGGCGGGAGCTGCTGCCGCCGATGCTGGAATGGATGACCCGCGGCCTGGCCCGGGCGCCCGTCCCCACGAGAACGCAGGGGTGTCAGCGGCCCCTCCAGGAGACCAGCCATCTGGGCCCGCAGACGTCTGGGCCTGCGCAGGACTCCGCAAGTCTGTAACCATCTCCTGTAGAGCCCGCCTAGCGGGGAGACGATGCCGGGCCCCTGGGCCCGGTGATGGCGAGCCCGGGAGTCACGGTGAAGGTCGCGGATCTGGCGATTATCGCTGGGCTGGTGTTTGTCTGGGGCACCGTATCGGCGCGGCTGGAACGCCTGGACATGACCGCACCGATCCTGTTCACCGCGGCCGGGTGGCTGCTGACCCATGGGCCGCTGGCGGTGCTGGGGATCGCGCCCAGCCGCGAAGTGGTGAAGGTGCTGGCCGAAGCCACTCTGGCGCTGGTGCTGTTCACGGACGCATCCCGGGTAGGGCTGCATGAGCTGAAGGCGGACGTGGGACCGTGCCTCCGGCTGCTGGCCATTGGCCTGCCGCTGACGATCATCGCGGGGATGCTGCTGGCCTTTGTCCTGCCGGGCGTCACCAGCATCTGGATTGCCCTGCTCATCGGCGCGGCGCTGGCACCGACCGATGCCGCGCTGGGAGCGGGCATGATGGTCAACCCCTCGGTTCCGGCCAGGATCCGCCGGATCATCAACGTCGAGAGCGGCCTTAACGACGGGATCGCTACCCCCATTGTTCTGGTGGCGATCGCGGGCGCGGGGGCGGCCGAGAAGGTCGGTGAGACAGGTGTCGGCGCGGCGCTGGTTGATCTGGGGCTCGGCCTGCTGATCGGGGTCGCGGTCGGGGCCGGAGGAGGCTGGCTGGTCAGAACGGCCCGGCGCCGTGGTTGGGTAGCCGAGGGTTTCGCCGGCGCGGCCGTCCTGGGCCTGGCCTTGTGCTGCTATACGACGTCCGTGGCGCTGGGAGGGAATGGGTTCATCGCCGCGTTCACCGGCGGGATTGCCTTCGCCGCCGCGGCCGGCGGGGCGATCAGGCTGATCCCGTTCGTGGAAGAAACCGGCAGCCTGCTGTCGCTGCTGGTGTGGCTCATGTTCGGGGTGGTCGCGGTGGCTCCGGCCCTGACCGACGTGACCTGGCAGACGGTGCTGTATGCGGTGCTGAGCCTGACGGTCATCCGGATGCTGCCGGTCGCGATCGCCCTGGCCGGCAGCCGGCTGGGCCGGCCCGCCGTGCTGTTCATTGGCTGGTTCGGTCCCCGCGGCCTGGCCTCGGTCGTTTTCGGGCTGCTGGTTCTGGAGGACCTGGCCCCGGCTCCCGCCCGGCCGGCCGTCGCCGTGATCGCCTTCACCGTGCTGCTCAGTGTCCTCGCGCACGGCCTCAGTGCCGACCCGCTGGCCAGCCGCTACGGTGCCCGCCTCGGCCCGCCATCGGGTGGCCAAGGCCCGGCTGGGCTGAGCGACATACCAGAGCGGCGCCTGGTCCGCGGGGCCAGAGCGCGGGCCGGCGCGGCGGCCTCGGCGAGGCCGATCAGGCCTCGGGCAGAGGCGAGCCGGCGGGGACGACCGGCGCGTGCACCCGGATCGTCTGCGGGTACTTGATCCCGGCGCCGGTGTTGAGCACGACCACCTCGTCGTCCGCCGAGATCCAGGCGTCCTTTCTGAGCTGCTCGGCGGCGGCGAAACAGGCCGCGCCCTCGGGGCAGACGAACGCCCCCTCGGCCGCGGCCAGGCGGGACTGCGCCGCGAGGATCTGCTCGTCGTCCACGGCGACCGCGCACCCGCCGGTCCGCCGCAGCGCATCCAGGATGAGGAAGTCGCCCAGCGGCTTCGGGACCGTGATGCCGAACGCGATCGTCGACGCCTTCTCCCAGGCCCGCGACTCGGTCGCGCGCTCCTCCCAGGCCCGGACGATCGGCGCGCAGCCGGTGGCCTGGACGGCGACCAGCCGGGGCATCGTGGCGCCGAGCCAGCCCATGGCCTGGCATTCCAGCAGGGCCTTGAAGATGCCGATGAGCCCGACGCCGCCGCCGGTGGGGTAGAGGATCACGTCAGGGACCCGCCAGCCGAGCTGCTCGAACAGCTCAAGCCCCATGGTCTTCTTGCCCTCGAGCCGGTACGGCTCCTTGAGCGTGGACACGTCCGTGTAGCCCTGCGCGGTCACGGCGCCCGCGGTGAGCACGCCGGCGTCGCTGATCAGGCCGTCGACCAGGTAGAGGCGGGCGCCCGCGATCGCGCACTCGGCCCGGGTGATCTCCGGCGCGCCGGTGGGCATGACGACCAGCGCGTCCATCCCGGCCCGGGCCGCGTAGGTGGCCCACGCCGCCCCGGCGTTCCCGTTGGTCGGCATGGCGATGCGCCGGACGCCGAGCTCGCGGGCCCGCGACACGCCCACCGCGGCGCCCCGGGCCTTGAACGTCCCGGTGGGCAGGAGCCCTTCGTCCTTCATGGCCAGGCTGCGCAGGCCCCACCCCGCGCCCAGCCGGGGCAGCGGGACCAGCGGGGTCATGCCCTCGCCGAGCGTCACCACCATCCCGGGCGCCTGTACCGGGAGCAGCTCGTGGTAGCGCCACAGCGACGGGGGCCGGCCGCCTAGCTCGGCCCGGTCCAGGCCGGCCGCCACGGCCGCGAGGTCATAGCGGGCCAGCAGGGGAGACCCGCATTCGCACAGGCCCTGCGGCACGCCCGGGTCGTGGCGGCGGCCGCAGCGGCCGCACTCGAGGTGGGTCAGGTAGCTGAACGGCCTGTCCTGCCCGGCGGGTCTCATCGTCCGTTGGCCTTCCCTTCGTATCGAGGTGACCACGGTACGCGAGGGCCCAAGTGCTGTTACGCCACCTCCACCGGATTTCGCCGCCCAAAGGTATGGGGTTCGGACCTTTAGGGCTCTATGCTGGACATATGACCTCCAGCAAAGGCAGTGCCTTCGTTACGGGCGCCTCGGGCGGGATCGGCCGTGCCACCGTCCTGGAACTGCACGCGCGGGGCTACTCCGTGGCCCTGGCGGATCTGGGCCGGGCCGAGGAGGGGGCCGGGCTGGCGCGCCAGGTGGGGGGAGTGGCCTGCGACGTCGATGTCTCGGACCCGGCGGCCGTGGCCAGCGCGGTCGGGCAGGCCGAGGAGCGCCTCGGGCCCATCGAGGTCGCCGTCTCCTGCGCCGGGTTCGACCACGACCGTGCCTTCGAGGAGACCGACGACGCGCTGTGGTCGCGGTCGCTGCGGGTGCTACTCGGCGGCTGCGTGAACGTCATCGCCGCCGTGGCGCCGCGCATGCGGGCGCGCGGGCACGGCGGGTCGATCGTCAACATCTCCTCCGAGCTGGCGCTGCTCGGCGACGCGGATCACGTCGCGTACGTCTCGGCCAAGGCCGCCGTGCTGGGCCTGACCCGCGCCATGGCCCTGGAGCTGGCCCCCGCGGGCATCAGGGTCAACTGCGTGTGTCCGGGGCCGACGGACACCGCGATGCTGACCGAGCGCTGGCGGACCGACTCCTACCTGGCCTCGATCCCGCTGGGCCGGTTCGGGAAGCCGGAAGAGGTGGCGGCGACCATCGTCAACCTGGCGGAGGCGACCTGGACCACCGGTCAGGTGGTCTCGCCCAATGGCGGGGTGGTGATCCAGTGAACGTCGTGCCGGAGGCGCGCCAGCTGAATACGGCCGCGAGAATTGCCATTGTCACCGGCGCCGCGGGCGGCATCGGGTCGGCCGTGGGCCAGGGGCTGGCCGCGGCCGGATGGACGGTGGCGGGCACGGACCTGCCCGGCACCTCGGCCGGCTACGAGGCGGACCTGCGGGAACCGGCCGCCGCCGGCGCGCTGGTCGACGCCGTGACCGCCGCGCACGGCCGGCTCGACCTGCTGGTGAACAACGCCGCCACCATGTACCACGGCGAGCTGCGGGCCGACGACCTGGACCGGTGGTGGGACACCATCGAGGTCAACCTCGGTGCGCCGTTCCGGCTGGCCCGGGCGGCGGCCGGTCACCTGCGCGCGACCCGCGGCCAGATCATCAACATGGCCTCGATCCTCGGCGTGACCGGCGAGGCGGGGTTCAGCGCGTACTGCGCGAGCAAGAGCGGGATCATCGGCCTGACCAAGTCGCTGGCCCGTGAGCTCGCGCCCGACGTCCGGGTCAACGCGATCGCCCCCGGCGACGTCGACACGCCCCAGCAGGCCGTCGACGCCGCGGCGTACGGGTTGACGCGCGAGGAGCTCTACGCCCGGCACGCCAGAACGGTCCCCATCGGCCGGGTTCTGGAACCCGCCGAGATCAGCAGGCTGATCTGCTACCTGGCGGACGAGACCGGCTACACCGGCTCGTGCATTCACCTCAACGGCGGCCGGGCCATGCTCTGACCGGCACAACCAGACGGGAGACTCCAGATGCCAGATGACAGCCGCCCAGCGATCACGATCCCGCCCGCCGACGGGCGGAGCTTCACAGTGACCGCGGGCGAGACCTTCCGGGTGGTGGACGTCGAGGGCCAGCAGGTCGCGGACTTCGTCGCGCTGTCGGCCGCGGACCCGGGCGAAGGGTCGTCGCCGTCACAGACCATCCTGTTCAATTACCCGCGGGTCCGTCTCCAGGTGGGCGACTTCTTCTACTCCAGCGAGTGCCGGCCAATGTTCGAGATCGCCGCCGACGACGCGCACGGGGTCCACGACTTCCTGTACGCCGCGTGCAACAGCGCCTGGTACGCCTCGCTGGGGCACCCGGGACACCGCAACTGCCAGGACAACCTGGCCGCCGCGCTGGCCGGGGTGTGGACGGGGCCGAAGTCCGCCCTGCCGAGCCCCATCAACCTGTTCCAGGACACCTACCCGGACGCGTCGGGCAACGTCGGGGCGCGCCCGTCCCCGACCGCGCCGGGGGACGCCGTCACGCTCCGGGCGCTGATGGACTGCGTGGTGGCGGTCACATCGTGCGCCTACGACACCGAGGCCGCGGACACGTGCATCAACGGGCCAGGCTCCTCGCCGATCAGGATCGAGTTCGGCGGCCCGGCCGGCTGAGGCGCCTCAGGGCGCCATCTTGGCCGGCATCCGGCGGGCGGCCCTGTCGGCCCGGCCGTCGTGCTCGGCCTCGGCAAAGTGCGCGGCGACTCGGTCCCTGGCCTCCTCCAGGTGCGTGCGGAAGGCCCGCTCGGCGACCGCCAGGTCCCCGGCCCGCAGCACGTCAAGCAAGAGCTGGTGCTCGCGGACGGTTGAGGCGGTCTCGTGGTCCAGATGCTCTTCATCCAGCCGCACCAGCGTGCTCAGCTCGGTGGCGTGCCGGAGGAACACCGCGTGCAGCCGGGAGTTCCCGCTCGCCTCACAGACCGCGCCGTGGAAGCGCAGATCGGCCTCGGCCGAGCGGGCCGGGTCGGCGGCGTCGGCCCGCATCTGCTCGAGGGCCTCCTCGAGCCCGGCGATGGCCGTCTGGTCGTGGCGCTGCAGCAGCAGCCGCACGGCCTGGGTCTCGACCGCGGCGCGGAGGTCGTAGATCTCGCGTACGTCCTGCGTAGTGAGCTGCACCACGAACGATCCGCGCCGGGGCCCGTCGCGGACCAGGCCCTCCGCGCGCAGCAGGAACAGCGCGTCACGGACCGGGCCGCGGCTGGTCTGCAGCTGGTCGGCGATCTGGCTCTCCACCAGCCGGTCGCCGCCGACCAGCGTTCCCCGGGCGATCAGGCCGCGGATCGCGTCGGCGGCCTGCATGGCCAGGGTCTGGTCCCGCAGCGGCTGCAGCGTGTCGGCGGCCATCGCCGGCCTGCTACGCCGCCGCCTGGGACTGGAATGGTCAGATCGCCGCTGGGTCATCAGTGTCCGCCAGATCTCGTGGCCTGTGTCACTCCGACCGGCCTCCGGTGGCCGGGACCGTCTGGCCCGACAGCGCAACCGCGCTATCCGAGGCGAGCCACGCCGTCAGCCCGGCGATTTCCTCCGGGCTGGCAATCCGGCCGATCAGTGTTTCCTGAGAATACCGGTACCGGACTTCGTCGAGAGAAAGGCCCATAAATGCGGCGTCCTCATTCAATTGTGGAGTGTCGACAGTGCCGGGGCCGATGGCCGTGACAATCACGCCGTCCTGCTCGACCTCGCGCGCCAGCGCCCTGGTCATGGCGATGAGCCCGCCCTTGGCCGCGCTGTACGGCGACGCGCCCCGAGCGCCAATACGCCCCCATTGGGAGGCGATTGTCACGATCCGGCCCCAGCGCGCCGCGAGCATTCCGGGCAGCACGCGGCGCGTGCAGTGCATTACGCCGGTCAGATTCACGTCGATGGTCCGCTCGAAATCGGCCGGGTCCATCTCCAGGAAGCCCGCCATTATCAGGATCGCGGCGTTGTTCACCAGGACCTCGACCGGCCCGGCCGCGGCCTCGAGGTCGCCGACCAGGGCGTCGACCGTCTCCGCGCTGGCTACGTCGCCGGGCACCGGCACCGCCCGGCCCCCGCCGGCCACGATCTGGTCCGCGGTGCGCTGGGCCTTCTCCGGGTGCAGCGCGTTCACGCCCACGACCGCGCCGTCGGCGGCCAGCCGCCGCGCGATCGCCGCCCCGATGCCCTGCCCGGCTCCGGTCACGAGCGCGACCCGGCCGTTCACCCCGGTCACTCCGCCCCCGCGTGCAGAATCTCGGAGGTCACGTAGCCGGCGTCGGCGAGCAGGAGCAGCTCCAGCATGGGCGCCGCGGCGGCGATGTCGTGCTCGCCCACGGTCACCGCGTTCACGGTGATCTTGTCGCCGCCGAGGTCAGCGGCCAGGGCGAGCGCGAGCAGCTGGACCGCACCCGAGGCCGCCGCCAGGTGCACCTGGCCGGGGCCACCGGGCGGCCGCCAGGCCAGCATGATGATCGCGGCCGGGCCGTGCCCGCGTAGCACGGGGGCGAACGCCCGGCAGGCGGCGGCCGCCGGGCCCAGGTTGCGGTCGAGCGCGGCCTGCCAGTCACCGGGACCGGAGCCGGCCAGGTGACGGGGCGGCACGGGGGAGGGGCAGGTGATCAGCACCCGGGGCGCGCCCCATCCGGCCAGCACCTGCGCGGCCGCGGCTTCCCAGCCGCCGTCCGCCGGCACGGTCGCGGTGAGGCCCTCCACCGTGGCCGGGCCGGCCGGGCCGACGGCGATCACCGGGCCGTAGGCGCGGACCTGGCGGCCCACCGCCGCCAGTACATCCAGGTCCGCGCCCGCCACAACCGTGGGCCGCCCGGCGCCATCAGCAGGCATCAGGAACTCCCGGCGCACGCCGCGCCATGGCCAGCTGCCATGTCATCTCGGTCGCGCCTATTCGATCGGGATCTCGCGGTAGCGCTGGTCGATGTCCACGCCGTGACTGCGCCGGTAGGCCCGGGCGCCGTAGAAGTAGATCGCGCCCGCGACGACCACGATGATCGCGCCCCAGTCCGAGAACGCCAGGTTCGCGCTGAAGTTCTGGTCGACCAGGATGCGCCAGATCGCGTAGACCACGAACGCGGCGGCAATCACTCCGACCACGCTGATCACCGGCACGCTGAAGATCCGCCACGCCACCGCCGAGCTCTCGAACACGTTCTTCTTCAGGAACGGGAACGCGACCGCGGTCAGGCTCACCACGATGAACGAGATCGTGAAGCCCAGGAAGCCGGAGATCGGCCCCAGCAGGTGGGTGAACGAGTACAGCGCGAGCCAGATCTCCCCGCCGATGACCGAGACCAGGATGGCCCAGTGCGGCGAGTGGTACTTCTCGTTCACATCGCCCAGCCGCTCCGGCGCCACGCCGTCGATGCTCCACGCGAGCATGGCCCGGGTGGAGTAGATGAGCGTGGTGCCGCCGACGAAGAACGCGATCACGAACACCCACCCGAATTCCAGGATCGTCAGCAGGATGTTGTTCGACCCGATCGCGGTGAGCACGTTCACGAACGGTGGCGCGGAGAGCTTGTACGCGGTGGACGACCCGGCGTTGAGCAGGAACTGCGAGCCGAACGCGCCCCGGTACAGCAGCATCAGCAGGGCCATGATGACGCCCATGGAGATCATTGCGCCGTTGATGCCCAGCAGCTGGCCGCGCTGGACGTTCTTGATCTCGCCGCTGAACGAGCACGCGGCCACCGCGAACCAGATCGAGAACGCCGGCCAGATGAAGAAGTTGAGGGTGGAGGTGAGCGAGCCCGCGGGCAGCGCGGCCGCAGCCACCACCTTGGCGTAAGAGCCAGTGCCGTTGAAGTGGTTGAAGTTGGACTGGAAGTGGAACACGCCGGTGATCATGAGGATCAGCACGATGAACGTGATCAGGATGCTGGCCGCGGCCACGTACGAGGCCCAGCGCTGCCAGCGGAAGTACCTGCCCGCGCCGGTGTACTGCAGGGCCGCCATGACCAGGATCATGACGGTGCCCGCCACGAACACGCCTGTGCCGTGGGAGAACCAGGTGGAGACGCTCAGCAGCCCGCTGTTCCCTGTCTGCACGCCGAGGACGGCGAAGAACGGGGACAGCGCGTAGAGGGCCAGGAACGCGCCGTTGATCCCGTAGTAGAAGATCTGCCAGAACGCGAACGAGAAGCTCACCGCGAAGCCCAGGCCCGGGTGCACCACGCGGGAGACGAACACGTACTCACCGCCGGAGCGCGGGTAGACCGCCGCCAGCAGCGAGTAGCACACGGCCAGGGCCACACCGCCCACGGTGGCGAAGATCGTCGCCCATTCCATGGAGGCGCCCGGATAGAAGTTCCAGGCCAGGATGATGAAGACGATGTAGCTGAGCGCGATCTGCTGCCAGCCGTAGTACATGACGTCGTCGGCACTGATCTGCCGGACGAGTCCCGAACTTGCCCGGGTGAACACGCCCGAGGGCGCGGGCATTGCTCTATTTATTTCCTGTGCCACGGAGAATGCCTCTCTTACTTGGTCTAGCCGGTTACTAGTTGCACCCCGCGGAGCCCCTTCTTCGGGTGGATCTCGACGATCAGTCCGTCGAGGATTCCCTCGGCGTATTCGCTGCCTGGATTGGCGACCCTGACGCCCTCGAGGCTCTTCACTCCCTTGGACTCGTGAATGTGCCCGTGCAGGCCGAGCATCGGCCGGTATTTGACGATGGCGTCCCGCGTCGCGGTGCTGCCGACCGCGATCATCTCCGGGCCCGCCGCGGTCATGACCATGCGCAGCTCGTCGTCCAGCCGCGGCGCCAGGTCCAGGCCGGTGCCGAGCGGCGGGACGTGCAGGCTGAAGATGGTCTTGTCCATGTTCTTGACCCCGGCGGTGGCCTCGTCGATGCGGGCCGCGAGCTGCTCCTCGGGGATGTCGCGCGGGCACGGCCAGGGGGTCGGGTTGCCGTAGCCCATGCCGAGCAGCTCGTAGCCGTCGCCGATGTCGATGACCCGCCCGTTCGGGTCCTCGATCACCTCGGACTTGCGCAGCGCGTCGTCGACCTCGAAGAAGTCGTCGTTGGCGCCGCTCACGAAGCAGCGCACCCCGGTGCCGCGCAGCTTCTCGTCCGCCTCGATCAGCCATTCCTCGACCCGGTCCAGCACCAGCCGGTGGAACAGCTCATCCACCCGGGTCTGGTCCTCGGCGTACCAGGCCTGCTCCTCCGGGCTCATCTCGCGGTAGTACTGGCCGGTATCGGCGATCCTGATCTTGAGCTGCTGCATCTCCTCGGCGGACTCGATCCGCCGCTCGACCCCGAGGAACTTCGCGGTGTGCTTGCCGCCCGGCTGCTGCACGATCGGGACGATGAACTTCCCGGTGATGTCGCCGCCAACGATGATCATGTCGGCGTTGTAGAACTTCGCCGAGGCGAGGAACTTCTTCCAGCATTTCCTCGACGCGTGGATGTCGGAGCAGAAATAGATCCGCATCAGGCTCAGCCCTCCGGGAATTCACGGTCAGCGATCGCCGCCAGCTTGGCGACCAGCATGTCGAGCAGGGCCCGGCCCATTTCCGGGTTCGCGGGCAGGGCGCTGAACCCGATGCCGTTGGGCCACAGGATGTCCGGCGGCGCCGGGAAGATGTCGTAGGTCACCTTGCGTTCCGCGCCGCCGTCGGCCTTCAGGGCGGTGCGTACCTGCTCCGGCGCGAACGCTTCCAGCATGGCGGTCTCGGTGATCGAGGCGTGCTCGGTCTCCCAGCCGGGGAACGAGTCGCCGAAGATGCGCGTGACGTCGTCCTGGCCGACCTGCTCCCACCAGTTGACGAGCAGCACCCGGGAGTTGTCCCGGTAGTCCTCGACGGCCTGCTCGATGCCCTCCAGCACCGACCAGGAGTTCTCGAAGTGGCCGTTCAGCACGAAGACACGCCGGAAGCCCTGCCGCAGCCAGTCCTCCACCACGTACCTGACCACCTGCTCTAGGACCCGGCCGGGCACGCCCACGCAGCCGGGGAAGTGACGGCCGCCGCCGCTGCGCGGCCGTGAGTAGGCCGCGTACATCAGCGGCGGGGCCACGACCATGTGGTGCCTGGCCGCGGTTTCCTGGGCCAGGTGCTGCGGGATGAACGTGTCGGTACCCAGCGGCAGGTGGGGCCCGTGCTGCTCGATGGAGCCAACCGCCAGCACGATCGGCGTACCCGCATCGATCTCCGCCTTGATCTCCGGCGAGGTCATGTTCAGCAGCAGCGGCGCGGTCACGTCAGATGCCCTTCCTTCGGTCCGCTAGAGCCCGTACCAGGCGGTTGCCCCGCCATCGACCGCGAGCGTCGCCCCGGTCATGAACGACGACTCGTCGGTCGCCAGGAACAGCGCGGCATCAGCGATCTCCCGCGGCCGGCCGATGCGCTTGAGCAGGATCGGCGTGACCTGGATGCGCTCCAGCTCGGCCGGGTCGCCGGTCTGGTACCAGCCCTGCATCATCGGGGTGTCGATGGGACCAGGGCACAGGCAGTTCACCCGCACGTGCTGGGGCGCGGCGTCGATCGCGAGCGCCCGGGTCAGGTTGACCACGCCGCCCTTGGCCGCGCAGTACGCGGCCGCGCTGCTGGCGCCGACCAGGCCGAGCTCGGATGCGGTCAGGATCACCGACCCGCCGCCGGCCCGGGCCAGCGCGGGGATGCCGAACTTGGCCAGCCGGAAGCAGCCGCCCAGGTTGACGTCGACGGCTAGCTGGAAGTTCTCCTCCGAGGTTTCCTCGGCCGTCCCTGTGGTCATCACGCCCGCGCTGGCGTACAGCACGTCGATGCGCCCCCACCGCTGCTCGGTGCCGGCGATCAGCGCGGCCACGTCGTCCGGGCGGCGCACGTCGGTCTCGAAGAACGCGGCCTCGCCGCCGGCCGCCTCGATCTCGGCCACGACCGCGGCACCCTGCTCCGGCTGTACCGAGCCGACCGCCACCCGGGCGCCTTCGGCCGCGAACCGCAGCGCTCCGGCCCGGCCCAGCCCCGAGCTGCCGCCGGTCACCACGGCCACCCGGCCCTGCAGGCGGCCGGGGGATGTCGGGTTCACTACCGGTAACACCTCCCGCCGGGCGGACGCTGCCGCTAGAACCTGCACGTCAGAAGCGGTTTACCGATCCTGTCGACTGTTAACCGAAACGTACTCACCTTGGCCGTAAGACGTCAAGATGCTGATCCGCCGGCCAGCGCGGGTGCCACCTCCCCGGCCAGCGTCTCCAGCTGGGCGTGGGCGAGCTCGGCGGGCACCCCCGGCAGCCGGGCCCAGACCACGACCTCGCTGAACGGATACGCCTCCCGCAGCTCGAGCAGGCGTTCGGCGATCTCCGCCGGGCGGCCGATCAGCAGGCGTTTGCGCAGGTCATCTATGTCGCCGGAGAAGGCGTAGCCGCCCGCGGACGGCATCCCCTCCTCCCACTCGGCGTACTTGCGCTGCTGGTAGACGAAGGCCGGGCCGACGGTCTCCCGCCACTCACGCTCTGCGTTGTCGCTGGCCCAGATGACCGACGCGAAGATCAGCCGGAACTCCGGGCCCCGGCCGTGGCGCTCCAGGGCCGGCCGCATGGTCTCCCGGTAGAACCGGGTCAGCTCCTGCTCGGGATCGAGGTAGGAGTAGGCGAAGTGGCCGTCCGCCAGCCGGGCGGCGCGGTCCGCGGGCCCGCGCAGCAGGCCGCCGAGCACCAACGGGATCGGCCGCTGCACCGGCGGCACGTTAACCGGCGAGCCGTCGGGCAGGACGCCGCCGGACAGCCCGGCCTTGATGAACGCCACGCCCTCGTCCATGGCCCGGCGCCGGCCGGCCGGGTCGGCGCCGAAGATCCGGAACTCGTTCGGGTAGTTGCCCGCGCCTAGCCCGAGCGTCAGCCGGCCGTGGGAGAGCACGTCCACCACGCACGCTTCTTCCACGACCCGCCGGGGATGGGTGAGCGGCAGCAGGATCACCGCGGTCCCCAGCCGGATCGTGCTGGTCTCCCGGGCCAGCGCCGCGAGCATCGGCAGCTGCGCGGGCAGGTACCCGTCGTCCACGCCATGCTGCTCGGTCGTCCAGACGTGCGCGAAGCCCAGCCGCTCCGCGGCCTGGACCAGGCGCACGCCGTCGTCGTAGTCCGCGGCCGTGGGCGGTTCCCCCGGGCGGGCACGGAAGTCGAGGTAGACGCTGAGCTCGCTCATCGTGAGGTCCTCACGCCCGCTGCAGCTCTGCGGCGGCGGGCTGCGCCGCCGCGAACTCGTCCAGCAGCTCCCGGTAGAGCTTGCGGTAGGCGACCGAGTACCGGTCGGCCCGCACGTGCGCCTGGGAGTCCAGCTCCAGCGGGGCCTCGGTGGGGTCCAGGGACTCCACGATCGGCACGTCCTCGGCGAAGATGGCGCTCTCGATCTCGACCTGCTCGGGCACGCTGCCGTAGTGCTCACGGAACCGGCGGTTGGCCGCGACGAACCAGAACACCCGGCACTCGGTGCCGTCGTCGGCGATTGGCGCGGGCACCTGGCAGACGATGCGGCGGCCGCCGTTCGGGTGCTCGGTGTACACGTAGGACAGGGCTATCGCGCTGAACCGGTAGTGGATGAGCTGCTCGTCGGACACGCTGGGGTTGGCCTGGTCCACATCGGTGCCGCCGAAGCGGTACCGCTCCCCGGTCCCGGCCCCGTCCTGCACCTGAAACTCCTGCGCGTAGCGCAGCATGAACTCCCAGCCCAGCTTCCAGCCGTCGCGGCGCACCTCGTAGGCGGGGATCAGCGGGTTTACGTCGCCGAACACGCGCTTGTGCACGAACGCGAAGTGCGAGGAGTCACGGAAGTTCTCGGTGATCGCGCGCAGGCCGCAGCGCACCTCGAACGGCGTCCCGAACCCGCTCTCCCAGCCGTCATCCGGATCGTCGGCCATCTCCGGGATGGACGGCATCGGCAGGTAGGGGTCGCCCAGGCAGGCCCAGACCAGGCCGTAGGCGGTCTGCGCGGACACGGTGTCCAGGCCGGCCAGGGGATGAGCGCCGGGCTGTGACGGCACGAGCGTGCACACGCCGTCGTGGTTGAAGCGCCATCCGTGGTAGGGGCACTCGAGCTGCCCGTCGCGCATCTGGCCGAGCGACAGCCGGGCGCCCCGGTGCGGGCAGCGGTCCCTGGCCGCCGACACGCCCTGGCCGGTGCGGAACACGACCAGGCGCCGACCGAGCAGGCTGGTAGCGAACGGCGCGTCACCCACGTCGGACTCGCGCGCCACAGGGAACCACAGGCGTCCGAGCATGTCGTGCTCGTAGGGATACAAGCCGGCCTCCTCGCGACCGCGACGGTCGACGGTTAACAAAGTAGGTTTTGGCCGGTCATGCCGTCAAGAGGCGGCCATGTGCGGATGCCCGGGACGGCGCTAATCCTGCAGGCAGTGCCGGATAAGGCCGTACGCCACCGCATGCCGGTGCCCGAGGCCGGCGACGTCGCCCCGGCCCACCGCGACCCGGGCCGGCAGCGCGGCGGTGAGGGCCGCGAGCGCCTCATCGTCGCCGGCCGGGCCGCCGACCAGCACGGCCTGCCGGGGCTGGCTGCCGAGCGTGCCGAGCGCGCGGGCCACGTTGTGCCCGAGCACCAGCGCCTTGGCCCGCAGCCGCAGCGCCCGCCATTCGGCGGGCGCGTGCGCCCGGTCGAACGGGAGCAGCCCGGCCGGGCCCGGTGCCACGAGCGCCCCGATGAGGTCGGGGCTGGCCGCCGTGTCCAGGAACTCCCGGCCGCCGTCCTCGGCCAGCAGCAGCTGCGGCGCTTCCACCCGGCGGCACGGGCCGCGCTTGGCCCATTCCGCCGCCGACCGGCTGGTGCCCAGCAGCGCGGCCACGACGAGCGTGAGCAGGTCGCCGCCGCCTGCGGCGACCACCTCCCTGGGGCCGCAGATGGCATCCACGGTGCCGCCGCCGAGGTCCAGCACGGCCGCGTCGGCCCGCGCGCCGGGGGTGACCAGGGCGCCGGCGCGCGCGGCCGTGGCCTCACTGGGCGCGATCAGCACCTCGATGCCGAGCCGGTCCTCGAGACCGGGCCGCGGGTCGACGGCGCCGCCGGCCTGCAGCGCGGCGAACGCGATCCCCTCGGAGCGCAGCGACCGCGGCCGGCCGGCGGTCTCGCCCGCCAGCCGCGGCAGGCTGACCGCGAAGAGGTCGTCCACGGGGTGCCGGGCGCCGTCGCCGAGCAGGTAGGCCCGGGCCTGCCCGACGGGCAGGTCGGCCGCGCCGTCCAGCGGCACCCGGCTGCCGGCTGCGGTCTCGACGTGCCCCGAGGTCCAGGGCGGGACCGGTACGGCCGCCGGGACGGCCGCGACCACCGCCGCGCGGGCGTCCTGCAGCCTGCGGCCGACCGCGACCGCGTCGGTCTCGTCGTCCGGGCCCAGCGCGAGCGCGCTGACCAGGAAGATCGGGTCGGACAGGCGCTGGATCAGGCGCCCGGGGGGACGGCATTCCACGGCCACCAGGGCCGCGCCGTCCAGCTGGGCGGCCGGCACCTCGTCCACCACCGGCAGCGCCGGGTGGCCGAGCCGGTTGGCGAGCAGCACCGCCTCGTCGCGCTCGAGCAGCACCGCGCCGACCCGGCCCTCCTGCACCAGCGGGCGGAGCGCCGCCGCGGCCGGGCCGAAGCCGACGGCGGCCGGCACCACGACGATGACAGGCCGGTCCGCGGAGGCCGCGGCGGCCTCCTGCAGCGGGACGGGCGGCCCGACGGCGACCCCGTCACCGGCCGTGGTCGAGGCGTCGGCCCACACGATCCTGACCCGGCCGTCCGCGCTGGGCGGCTCGGCCATGGCGGTGCTGGTCGTCACCGGCCGCAGCGGGGCCGCGGCGGCCAGCGTGGCCCGCTCGCCGCAGGATCTCTCCATCCGGCGCAGCAGCGCGGCGGCCGCGTCGAGCGAGGCCGCCGATCCCTTCGGGCCGCGGGCCGGCAGCCGGTCGGCCCCCAGCACGGTCAGCCCGCCACCGGGGCCAACCCGGGCGAGCACGGCTTCCGTGGTGGAGTTGCCGATGTCGAGCCCGGCGACGACCGTCACTTCGTGAGGCCGCGCCGCTCGTACACCTCGGCGGCCTCCGAGACCAGGGCGGCGCAGCGGGTCAGGCCGCGGGCCGCGAGCGTGTCCGCGCGGGCCAGCAGCTCCGCGGCGGTGGACCGGTGCGGGCGCAGCGCCTCGTAGATGGCCAGCACCTCGCTGTCGGGCAGCGTGGCCAGCTCCGCCGCGCGCCGCAGGTTCTCGGCGAGCTGCGGGTTGCCGTGCTCGGCCGCGACCCGGGCCTGGTGCTCCAGGGTGGCCGGGGCGATGCGGATGTCATCGAGGCCGACCTCCCCGCTGCGGACCGCGTCCAGCGTGAGCGCCTCGACGGGCTTGCCCGAGTAGGCCTTCACCGCCGCACCTCGACGTCCTCGGGCCCGGCCGACGGCTGCTGGCAGCCGCGCTCGATCGCGACCAGGCCGACCACCGCGGTGTGGTACCTGGCCTCGATGGCCTCGTCGGTGTACGGGTTCCTGACCGGGACCGGGGTGGCACCCTTGGCGTGCCGGCCGGCGTTGATGCCCATCATCCGGTACAGGTCCGCGCTGATGACCGGCGCGATGCTGTACAGCTCCAGGTTCGCCAGCGGGGACAGATCGCGGCGGTGGATCAGCGCGGTGCCCTTGCCCTGCAGGCCAATGCCGATGCCGCTGCCGGCCAGCCGGGCCGCGGTCAGCCCGATCTGGCCCAGGTCGATGGAGCTGTTCACCCGGACCACCCGGCCACGGCAGCCCTCCTCCTCGAGCCCGGCCAGCAGCTCACCGAGCACGTCGGCCACGAGCATCCCGGACAGCGTGCGCCAGACCTCACGGCCCACGGCGGGGGACACACCGATCACCACGTCCCGCGGGTCGGTGCCCGGCATCGCGGCGCCGCGCGGAACCAGCCACTCGCCGGCGAACCGCTGCTGCTCGGCGCGCAGGTGCGACACGTCCCGCTGCTGGCGGATGCCGTCGATCTGGGCCTGCCGCTCGGCCGTGGGCCGGTATCCCGTGCCCGGGCCTGCGTAGTCGTTGGGGTCCGTGACCGCGGACAGCACCCGCATGTCCTGATCGAAGATCGCGGCGGTCTGCAGGTAGTCCCCGCTGACGCGGGCCAGCGACATGTCCAGCAGGCGCTGCGCCTCGATGTCGAAGCCGGTCTCGTACAGCGCGCGCACCACGTCGATCGCGGTGATGCCGGCGGACTGGATGATCTGGGCGGCGCCGAGGACCGCGAGCGGGTCACCCGGCCCGAGATCCTTCGATCCCGCCGCGTCGACCACGAGGTCCACGTGGTCCGCGCCGAAATCGGCGAGCCCGAGGTAGCCGTAGACCGCGCGCACCGCCTCGGCGGCCCGGCGGCGCAGCGCCGCGAGCACGTCCTCGCCCACGCCGTTCAGCCCGCCGTCGACCCCCCAGTCACGCTGGATAACCAGGAAGTCGTCGATATCCTCGGCGTTCCACTGGCTGGGGCCGAACATGTTGTCATACCGCTGGACCGAGCCGAAGCCGCTGCAGATGAAGTCCGACCCGGCCAGCAGGATGGGCAGGGTCCGCGACACCCGCCGCAGGTCCGACTCGGACATCAGCGAGTCGTTGCCGGAGCACGACTCCATGCCGCGGGCCATCACCATCACGTTCTCGCACATCAGCTCCCGGACCCCGCGGGGCACAGAGGACACGATGCTGGCCCCGTCGATGCCGCCGTTCTGGACGCCCTGCGACCCCAGGGCCCGCGCCAGCGACACGCAGCGCGACTCGAGGTAGAGCATGGCCCGGCCCTCGGCGTCGCCCATCAGGACCTCGGCCCCGGCGCCAGAGGACACCCGCATCTTCATGCCCCGGCTCGCGTAGGCCGACGCGAGCAGCGCCTTGGACCACGGCGTGTCGTCGCCGTCCACGAACACCGCTTCCGTGCCGTACAGGCTCACGGTCTCCGCGTAGGAGGCCAGCCCGCGCATGCCGAGCTGGAGCTCGAGGGCCTCCTCGACCGAGCACTGGACCAGGACGCCGCCGGAGGTGACGGCCGCGCCGATGGTCACGGCGACCGCGTTGCTCGGCGCGTCCCCGAGCACCGGGACCGTGGTCTCAAGCTCCCGGAAGCCGAACGCCGCGGCGGTGGCCGCGTCGGCGGCCAGCAGCATCGGGTCATCCAGGCGGTTGGTCACGTGCGCCTGGTTGGCCGGCGTGCGCCGGGCCCGCAGCTTGGCCGCGGCCATCATCAGCTCGTGCGGCTGCAGCAGCGCCACCACGCGGGCGAGCTTGGCCGGGGTCAGGCCGCCGGCCAGTTCGACCAGTGAGCGGCGCGGCACGCCGGGATCGACCATCAGCCGGGCGACCGCGATATCGTCGAGCGCCATCGCCTCGGGGGCAGCGGCCAGGTCGAGGCCGTGCCGGGCGATGAACTCGTCGATCACGTCGAACTCGTGCGCGGGGCGGCCGTCGAGCTCGGCGACCCGCCCGTCGCGCACGATCAGCGATGGCTCAGGATCAGCCGGGCTGGCCAGCGAGGCCAGGCCAAGCTCGGGGTTCTCGAACGCGAATCCGTCGAGGTTAACCGGCTGGCCGTCCATGAGCCGGACGCGGCCGATGGGCTGGTGGGTCACGCTCCCCGATGCTAGTTCGGGCTACTTTGACTGTCGACTGTTAACAGCGCCAGGTTCCGGCCGCAGGCTGAGGGCTGGCTCCGCAACGGCGAGAGGCAGGGGGTAGCCGCCGATGGTCTTCGCGCTCTGCGCCGCGGTGCTCTGGGGCGCGGCCGACTTCCTGGGCGCGATGAGCACCCGGCGGGCGGGCCTGCTGGCCACGATCGCCGTCGGCCAGGCGGTGGCCTGCCTCGCGCTGGGCCTGATCGCGCTGGCCCCGGTGCCGGTCAGCCGCCCGGGGACCGGCGATCTGGTCACGCTGGCGGTCAGCGGCCTGCTGGGCGTGATCTCGTTTGTGGGCTTCTACCGGGCCCTGCAGCTCGGGCCGGTCTCCCTGGTCAGCCCGATGTTCTCGGCCTATTCGGTCGTCGCCGTGATCCTGGCCGTGGTCTTCGGCGGCGAGCGGCTGGCCCCGGCCGCGATCGCCGGCGTGACGCTGACGATCGGGGGCGTGATCCTGGTGTCCGCGGTCGGGCCGTCCGATGCCGGGCTCGACCCCCAGCAGGCCCGCAGGGGCCACCGCGACGGCGTGCCGTACGCGCTGGTGGCGATGGTGTGCTGGGGAGTGGCTATCTACCTGCTGGGCCGGACGTCGGAGGACCTCGGCTGGTTTCTCCCTGTCGCGGTCTCCCGGGCCGTGACGTTCACGGTCTTCCTCACGGCCGCGGCCGTGGTGTTCCTGCGCCGCCCCGGCGCCCGCCCCCGCCCGCGCACGCTGCTGCTGCCCGGGGTAGCCGGGTTCCTCGACGTGATCGGGTTCCTGGCCTACGCCCGGGCGACCACTGTGGCCTCGGTGGCGGTGACCGCCACGGCATCCGCGTGCTTTCCGCTGATCGTCATCGCCGGCGGGCTGGTGGTGTTCCGCGAGCGGCTGCACGGGCGGCAGATCCTGGGCACCGCCATGACCCTGGCCGGACTGGTCATCCTGGGCCTGAGCCGGTGACGCCTGCGCTCAGGGCAGCGCGATCGTGGTGCCGCCGTCCACGCTCAGCACCGAGCCGGTCATCGACTCCATGCCGGCCAGGAACAGGACCGCGCGGGCGATCTCGCCCGGCGCGATGATCCGGCCCATCGGCAGCGTCTCCGCCACCGCCGCAACCGCGTCACCCGTATCCTCGAAGCCGCCGTAGCTGGCCGACGCGAGATCGTCGTACAGGTGCTGGGTGCCGACCGGCCCGGGGGCGAGGGCGTTGACCCGGACGTCGGGGGCCAGGTCCACGGCGAGCTGCCGGGTCAGGTTGACCACGCCGCCCATGGCCGCGCAGTAGGCGGCCCAGCCGCCGCGGAAGCCGAGCAGCCCGGCGTCCGAGGCCATGGTCACGACGCAGCCGCGGGTCTCGGCCAGCGCGGGCGCACCCGCCTGGACGCAGAAGAACGTGCCCTTGAGGTGAGTGTCGATGGTGCGGTCCCACATGTCCTCGGTGACCTCGGCCACGGGCGCCGCCTCGTAGCTGCCGGCGTTCGTGAACAGCACGTCGAGGCGCCCGAAGGACTCCAGCGCGGCATCCACCGCGGCCCGGCAGCCCGGCACCGTGCTCACATCGGCGGCCATCGTCCGCAGCCGGTCCGGGCTGGACAGCTCGGCCTGGGCCGCGGACAGCGAGCTCTCGCTGCGCCCGGTGATCAGGACGGATGCGCCGGCGCCGAGAAACCGCTCCGCGGTGGCCAGGCCGATGCCCCGCGACCCGCCCGTGATCAGGACAGTGCGGCCCTCCCAGTCCATCCGTGCCTCCTCCAGATCGTGTGTGCCCGGCAATGATCGCATTTGCCGGACGCCGCCCCGGCGAGAATATAATCGCCTATTCCCCGGTCCCGGGGCCGGCAAGATCGGTCACCAGGCCGCTGACGTGCGGATTCTCAGTTGAGGAGACCAGCGAGTGCCACACTACCTGCCCGAGGATTCGCTCCAGTCGCCGCGTTTTACCGGAATCCCGACCTTCGCCAGGCTCCCGTACGTGCGCACGCTGGAAGACGTCGACCTCGTGGTCATCGGCGTCCCGTTCGACACCGCCACGACCTACCGCACGGGAGGCCGGTTCGGCCCGAACGCCGTGCGCTCGGCGGCCGTCATGCTCCGGCCCTTCAACCCGGCCCAGGAGGTCAATCCCTTCGAGATCCTGTCCTGCGTCGACTACGGCGACATCGCGATCGTGCCCGGGTCGACCCCCCGGTCGTATGAGGCGATCGAGCGCGAGGTCACCCCCGTGGTCGAGGCCGGGGTGATCCCCCTGCTCATCGGCGGGGACCACGCGTGCACGCTGCCGCACCTGCGCGCCACGCGGTCCAAGGGCCCGGTGGCCGTGATCATGTTCGACTCGCACACCGACGCCTGGGACACCCACTTCGGCGAGAAGTACACCCACGGGACCTGGATGCGCCGCGCGATCGAAGAGGGACTCGTGGACACGGAGCATTCGATCGAGGTCGGGCTGCGCGGCCAGCTCTACGACAGCGCCGACTGGACAGTCCTGACCGACGAGCTCGGCCTGGACTACGTTCCCTGCCGCGACATGCTGCGGGACGGCATCGACGCGGTCGCCGCCCGGATCCGCAGCCGGGTGGGTGACCGCCCGGCCTTCATCAGCTTCGACATCGACGTGGTGGACCCGGCGTTCGCCCCCGGCACCGGCACACCCGAGGCCGGCGGGATCTCGTCGGCCCAGGCGCTCGAGCTCATCCGCGGCCTGCATGGCATCGACTTCGTCGGGTTCGACGTGGTCGAGGTGATCCCGGCCTACGACCCGGGCGGGGTCACCGCCACGCTGAGCGCGAACCTGGCCTTCGAGATGATCAGCCTGGCCGCGGTGTGGCGGCGGGACCGGTCGTGATCTAGCTGGCGGCGGGCTACCGGTTCACGTCCTCGACCTGCTCGTACCAGCGCACCCGCTCGCCGACCCGGGCGCGCATCTTCCACCGCTGGGACTTGGGCGCGCGCTCGATCATGCCGTTCAGCGCGGTGGCCCGGGTTCGCACGAGCTCGCCGACCTCGGCAGGCAGGGCGGGGAACCGCTCCACGCTGGCAGCGATGTTCGTCAGGTTCGCCTGCGTCGTGTAGCAGAAACCCCAGTCTTTCCGCATGATGTCCGCGACGTAGTCCCCGTTGATCCCGTCCGTGCCGGCCCGGCCCACGTCATGCTCGGCCAGCAGCACGATGGAGTCGATGAGATCGTTCTCGGTGAACTCGTGAATCTGCAGCTTCGTCAGCAGCAGGTCGGTCAGGTCGACGGTCTGATCGTGAAGGTCGAGCCGGCCGCCGAACTGAATGGTGTGCGCCATGACCAGTTCGTCGAAGAAGACGTCAACCTTCAGACCGTTCGCGTGATTCTCATAGACGAACCGCTTGATGCCGAATTCCTGGGCCATGCGGATATCGGGATCAAGAACGTAGCCGCGCTCCTCGAGCATCGCGGCGATGCCCTTCTTCTGCTTCGAGTAGGCCAACAGGTCGATATCGCGGTAAGGGCGCCGGCCCATCTCCCGCAGCAACGGCGCACGGACGGGGCAGCGGGCCCGGATGGCCAGCGACCCGGCGAGCCGGATAGTGAGCGATCGCTGCACCGCGATCCCCATCAGCTCGTCGGCCTCGGCCAGCACCGCCTCGGATCGGGTGATCTCATCAGACTCGCCAGCGCCGCTCATATAGCGATCTCCCTCGACGGTCAGTGGATATCGGTGGCACCGAGGTACCCTCTGCCACCCGCCATCATGGAACATACGCCAGGAGATCGAATGATGACCCAACGGGATGCCGCAGAGTATCATGCCTGACCCGCCCGGCCGCGGCGGCCAGGCAGCAGGTCAGCGGGCCCAAGGAGGCCATATGCCAGTCGCAGATTCATCCGTGGTGGCCATACTCGGTGCGTCCGCCGCTGACCCGCCGCCCGGCCTGGAGCAGGTCATCCCCGGATGCGATCTCCGCTTTGCCGAAACCAGCGACCAGCTCACGGCCGCAGCCGACGCGGAGGTGGCCTATATCTGGCCGCCGCGGGCCGACTGGCTGTCAGCGCACTGGGGCTGGAGCTCCCGGCTCAGGTGGATTGCCACATCCACGGTCGGCGTCGACTGGCTCCTGTTCCCCGAGCTGGTCAGCAGCGACGTGATCATTACGAACTCGGCCGGGTTGTTCGACGACGCCATGGCCGAGTACGCGCTGGCTCTGGTCGCGGCCGTGCGCGCCGACCTGCACACCACGCTCCGCCTGCAGCAGGGCCGTGAGTGGGTGCACCGCGAGATCACCCGCCTGGCCGGCAGCCAGGTCATCGTGGCCGGGGTGGGCGGGATCGGCCGGGCGATCGCGGGCCTGCTGGCCCGGGCCGGGGCCAGCGTGACCTGCGTGGGCCGCAGCGGCCGGACCGACCCCGAGCTCGGCTGGATCGCGCCCGTTGCCGACCTGGGCCTGCTGCTGCCCTCGGCCGACTTTGTCATCCTCGCGCTCCCGCTGACCCCGGCCACCGCCGGGCTGATCGGATCCGCGGCACTGGCCCGGATGGGGCCCGGCAGCTGGCTGATCAACCTAGGCCGCGGCGGCCTGGTCGATGAGCAGGCCCTGATCGGCGCCCTGCGCGACGGGGTGATCGGGGGCGCCGCGCTCGACGTCTTCGAGCATGAGCCGCTGCCCTCCGCGTCACCGCTGTGGACGCTGCCGAACGTCATCGTGTCCCCGCATATGTCGGCGGATTTCCAGGGCTGGGAACAGGCGCTCGTGAATCTGTTCCTCCGGCAGCTGGCCAGCTACCGGGCCGGTCAGCCGCTGGCCAACGTCGTCGACAAGGAACTCGGCTTCGTCACCGCTGGGCCGCGGCCCGCTCGACGTCCTCTCGGGTGATCCGGCCGTCCGGCCCGGTCCCCGTCACGGCGGCCAGGTCGACGCCCAGGTCGGCGGCGATACGCCGGGCGAGGGGCGAGGCGGGAGCACCGGCGCGTCCCGGGGCGGCCGGAGGGGCGCTGGGCCGGGGCGGCGGACTGACAGGCTGGGCCGGGACGGGGCTGGGCGGCTGCGAGTCACCAGGCTGGTACAGGCGGCAGGCGGCGGCGTCCTCGTCCGGCTGGCCGATCACGGCGATCGGCGCCCCGACCGGCACCGTGCTCCCGGGCTGGATGCAGCGCAGCAGCACGCCCGCGTACGGGGACTCCACCGCCACGGTCAGCTTCTCGGTCTCCACCTCGCAGATCGGCTGGCCGACGGCGACCTCCGCGCCGGTCTCGCAGAGCCAGGCCTCCAGGAATCCCTCCTCCATCGTGAGGCCGAGCTTGGGCATCACCAGGATCTCTGCCATCGGCTTCCCTCCGTGATCGCGCCGCGCTGCCGTGAGCCATGAAGGCTACGAGAAGACCGTCCCGCCGTCGACGTTGATGGCCTGGCCGGTCACCGAGCGGCTGGCGTGCAGGAAGGCGACGGCCAGGGCGATGTCCTCCGGGGTCTGCGGCCGGTGGATCGCCTGCATGTCCAGCAGGCCGTCGACCGGCATGTCCCACTTGCTGGCCACTTCCTCGATCATCTGCGTGAGCACGACGCCGGGGCAGACGGCGTTGACCGTGATCTGGTGGGGTGCGAGCTCGCGGGCCAGGGCCTGGGTGAAGCCGACGATCGCGAACTTGGACGCCGCGTAGTGCGCCAGGCCGGGTTCGCCGATCTTCCCGGCGATCGAGGCAATCGAGATGATCGAGGCCAGGCCCGCCTCGATCATGGTCCGGGCCGCGGCCCGGGAGACGAGGAAGGTGCCGGTCGCGTTCACGTCGAGCACGCGGCGCCACTCCCGGGCCTCGAGATCCACCACGTGGGCCACCGACAGCACGCCGGCACCGTTGACCACCAGGTCGAGCCCGCCCAGCTGGGCCGCTGCCCAGGAGATCCCCGCCTGCACCCCAGCCTCGTCGGTGACGTCCATCCGGGCCGACCACGAGGTCCCGCCTGCGGCCTGGATGAGCCGCGCCGTCTCCGCCGCGCCGTCGGCGTTAACGTCGAGGGCCACCACGCGGGCGCCCCATCCGGCCAGGCTGAGCGCGATGCCCCGGCCCAGGCCCCGGCCGGCGCCGGTCACCACCGCCGCGCAGCCGTCCAGCTCAGGCAAGGCGGCGCACCGCCGCCACGACCCGGTCCGCGTCCGGCAGCACGAAGCCCTCCAGGGCCGGTGAGAACGGCACCGGCACGTTCAGGGCGCCGACTCGGCCCACCGGCGCGTCCAGCAGGTCGAAGCCGCGCTCGCCGATCACGGCGGCCACCTCGGCGCCGAAGCCGCTGCGCCGGGATGCCTGGTGCACGACGAGCACCCGTCCGGTGCGGGACACGGACTCGAGCACCGCGCCGGTGTCCCACGGGGTGAGCGTGATCAGGTCGAGCACGTCACAGGAGACGCCGCCGGCCGCGAGAGCCTCGGCCGCTTCCAGCACCCGGGGGACCATGGCGCCCCAGGTCACCACCGTGACGTCGGTGCCGCTGCGCTTGCGGCTGGCCTGGCCGAGCACCAGCTCGCCGGGGACGTCCGGGACCTCGGCCTTGTTCTCGTACAGGCTCAGCGGCTCCAGGACGATCACGGGGTTGTCGTCCTTGATGGCCGCGCGCAGCAGCGCCCTGATGTCCGCGGGCGTGGCCGCGGTCGCCACCTTCAGGCCGGGGATGTGGGTGAACCACGCCTCCAGCGATTGGGAGTGCTGAGCGGCCGCGTTCAGCCAGCCGCCGGTTCCTGCCCTGATCACCATCGGTACCCGCGCCTTGCCCCCGAACATGTAGCGGGCCTTCGCCGCCTGGTTGACCACTTGATCCATGGCGCAGGCGATGAAGTCCATGTGCATGATCTCGGCGACCGGCCGCAGGCCGGCCACGGCCGCGCCGACCGAGAAGCCCACGATCGCGCTCTCCGAGATCGGAGTGTCCCGCACCCGGGCCGGGCCGAATTCTTCCCGCAGCCCCTGCGTCGCGCCGTACGCACCTCCGTACCCGACGTCCTCACCCAGGCAGAACACGCCGGGGTCCTCGGCCATGGCCTCGCGCAGCGCGAGCGCGACCGCCTTCGCGTAGCTGAGGCTGCTCACCAGCCCTCCTCGGTGCCGTCGGTGAACACGTCCTCCAGGGCCGACAGCGGGTCGGGCATCGCGGCGGCCTCGGCGAACTCGACGGCGTCGGTGACCCTCGCCCGCGCCGCGTCGCGGATGGCGTCGCGCTCGGCCTCGTCGAGGTCGCCGCGGCCGGACAGCCGGCGCTCGGCTAGCAGCAGCGGGTCCCGCTCCTTCCAGGCCTCCACCTCGTCCTGCGTCCGGTACGGCTGCGGGTCGCCCTCGAAATGGCCGCGCCAGCGGTAGGTCACGCATTCGAGCAGGGTGGGCCCGCCCCCGCCCCGCGCGCGGTCCACGGCGCCGCCCGCCGCCCGCTGGACCTCCTCGACGTCGTTGCCGTCGACCGTCTCCCCGGCCATCCCGTAGCCCGCGGCCCGGCCGGAGACCTGCTCGATCCGCTGGTGGTCGCGCTGCGCGATGAAGTCCGCGTAGCCGTTGTTCTCCACCACGAACACGACGGGGAGATCCCAGAGCGCCGCCAGGTTGAGTGACTCGTGGAACACGCCGATGTCGGTCGCGCCGTCGCCCATGAACGACACCGCGACCTGGTCCGTGCCGCGGAGCTGGGCCGCGAGGGCCGCTCCCGCGGCGATCGGGATCCCCCCGCCGACGATGCCGTTGGCGCCCAGGATGCCGAGGTCGAGGTCGGCGACGTGCATGGAGCCGCCCTTGCCCTTGCAGTAGCCCGAGGCCTTCCCGTAGAGCTCGGCGAAGAACAGCCTCAGGTCGCCGCCCTTGGCCACGATGTGGCCGTGGCCGCGGTGCGTCGAGCTGACGTAGTCATCCGGCCGCAGCGGAGCGCACACCCCGACGGCCGTGGCCTCCTCGCCGATGTAGGAGTGAATGAATCCCGGCATCCGGTTCTGGGAGAAGAGCCGGAGCACGGTCTCCTCGACCTCCCGGATCAGCACCATGGACCGGTACATGTCCTTCAGCCCGGTCGCCGTCGCTGGCATGTCCCGCCTCCCGCTCCGTCGATCGCACGCTGCCCGTAGCTTCCGTCGGTCAGGGGCCGGTGGCGGGCTCGTAGACCTGCAGCTCCAGGGGTGTGATGCCGCCGGTGCTGATCGGCACGATGTCCATCGGGCAGCTGGACAGCACCACGAGGCAGTCCTGGCTCGCCTGGAACGCGACGTAATCTCCTGCCCGCGTCGAGGCCGGGGCGGAGACGATCGTGCCGTCCGGATTGGGCTGGACATCCATGAAGATGTTGAGCGGCTGGGGCACCGTGGTCAGGCTCAGGCCCTGGTTGCGGAGGGCCTCGTCCAGGTTCCCGGCGCAGGACCGGTGGGACGCCGGCGCACCCAGCCCGGCGTAACGGGCCGCGTCACAGGCGGCGTACAGCATGTCGTGCCGCCCGGGCGAGGTGTCTTCGATCATGACCAGGATCGGGCGGCGCCGGTTGGTCAGGACCAGGTCGCCCGGGCGGGGGAACATCTTCGCGATGCCCACCCTGGTGTGCGACGCGCTGGCGTACTCGTCGGGATTCCCCGCGGCGAACGCGAACAGGTCGCCCACCTGGCCTCCGGCCACGTCGACCGCGCGCACGCACTGGCCCTCGCGCACCAGCACGGCCCGTCCCTCTCCGCCCGGAACCTCCACCGTCTCGATCATGCTGCCTCCGCTCGCCCGTTCTTGGCCTGGCCGCCCGGCCCGGCTGTCCGTATCGCCGCAGATCACAGTATGACTGGATCATCAACATACGCGGTTGCCGGTGTGCCGGCACCGCCATGGGCCAGCCGCCGGTTAGGCGTGCTCGTAGGGCGGCTCGATGTCGTCGTAGACGCGGGCCGCGGCCAGCAGCCCGTCCTGGCCGCGTTCGCAGACGCTGATTCCGGCCTGGGGCGGCAGCTCGTGGCGGCCCCAGCGGACGCAGTTGTACTCCATGGCGCAGCGCACGCCGTCGTCGGTCACGCGGCAGGGCTCCAGGCCGATGCCGCCGCCCGCGCTGAACGCCCTGGTGAAGAACGAGCGGAGCTCGCTGGTGCCGCGATGGGCGTGCTGCGGGCCGCTGGGCTCCCAGAAGTACCCGTCCGGGGCGAAGGTGCTGACGGTCGCCTCGGCGTCACCCGCGTCCAGCGCCGCCTGGTAGCGGCCGACGACGTCTCCCGGGTGGGCGGGCCCTGGCCTGAGTATCGGCGGCCTGAGGTGATGCCGCTCGTCGACCGGCCACTGGCTGCAGTAGGTGCGGAACACCACCGACGAGTCGTCCGGCGATTCCGCGACCACCGCCACCGGCCAGGTCAGCTCCCGGCCGTTGTGGTCCAGGTGGGCCAGCAACTCGACCACGGCCCGCCCGTCGGCGACCGTGGAGGCCACGGTTTCGGTGTGGGCGTGGAGCCCTGCCAGCCAGGATCTGTTCCGGCCCACGAACCTGTGCAGCTCCCGGTGACCGCGGATCTCGCCGGCGCGGGGATCGTAGACCACCACCTCGCCCGGCCACACGGTCTCCAGGCTGCGGGCGTCGCCTTCGTTCAGCGCCTTGAAGTACTGCCCGACCGGATCGGCCTGACCCTCGGCGCGGGTCTGCTTTCGCGCCAGCGCGACAGCGCTGGCGAAGTCCGGGAACCACGGCATCTGAACACCTCTGGCCTGGTGTCGGCGGGGACGGTTTCTGGGCGGCCTGCCGTCCATTGTCCTCCAGCACACCGTGGTCAGCGTGACTGCCCCGTGACCTGACCAGCCGATCCGGAGGGCTCAGTGGTGCTTTTCGCGGGCCATTCCTGTGACTTTTTCGATCGTTTGGTTGATCCTTGGCATAGTCGTGATCACGACCTGGAGTCAGTGTCGGAAAATGGACGTTTACCCGTCGGATCAGTGCATATCCTGGCTTGGCCGCCTGGCGGGGGCTTGCCGCGGGGGTTACGGAATCTGGCACTGGAGGGATCGCGGGGATGCTCTCGGAGCTGAACTTTTCCTATGGCTTGCTCACACCCGCCCTGGGGTTCCTGATGTCATGCCTGGGGGCATTCCTGGCGCTGCGGTGCACCGCGCGGGCCCGCGAGTACTCCGGAATGGTCAGGGCTCGGTGGCTGGCGGCGGCCGCGGTGTCGCTGGGCGCCACGGGGATCTGGGTCATGCACTTCATCGCGATGCTCGGCTACACCATCCCGGGCATGACCATTACCTATGACGTTCCCGAGACCATCGGCAGCATGCTGCTGGCCGTCGCGGTCGTCTGCGCCGGCCTGTTCTTCGTCAGCTTCGGGGAGCAGCGGGCGCGCAACCTGGTGCTGGCCGGGACGATCACCGGCCTCGGCGTGGCCGGGATGCACTACACCGGCATGCTGGCGATGCGCATGCCGGCCCGGATGTCGTTCAGCCCCGGCCTGTTCATGCTGTCCGTCGTGATCGCGATCGTGGCTGCCACCGCCGCGCTGTGGGCGGCCCTGCGGCTGCACGGCGTGCTGTCCACCCTCGGCGCCGCCGTGATCATGGGCGTGGCGGTCAGCGGGATGCACTACACCGGGATGGCCGCCATGCATGTCTACCGCGTCTCGGCCGGTACCGGCATGGCCATGACCGGCAGCGGCGCCACCGCGGTTACCTTCCTGCTGCCGCTGGTGGTGGGCATCAGTGTCATCTCGTTCATCCTCACCACCACGATCGCCATAACGCCGGACCACCGCGAGATCCGGGCCGAGGCCAGCCTGATGGAACGCATCAGCCGCGAGGCGGAACCCCGTGACTCCTATCCCGCGCCGTCGGCTACGCCGCACCCGGCTCAGCCGAGCTCGCGCATCAGCCAGGCCATCCAGGGCCGCCGCCACGCCGCGTCGGGCACCCGGCCCGATGATCACCGGCGTCCCTGACGGCCCCGCCGGGCGGCCTGACCTGGACTCCGGCATGTCCCGCGCCGGGTCATTGACGCTCCCTTTACCTCCATGTAGCGTCCGGGGCACGTGGCGGCGCGAGGAAGCTGGTGAGAGTCCAGCACGGTCGCGCCACTGTGAGCCAGCCGCGGAGCTGGCGAGTCAGATACTTGGCCGTCACGTCGCCGTTGTCCGAGGGACGCATGATCCCCGAAGGAGGCCCACGTGAGCACCCTGTCTGTACCTCAAGCCGCTGCCGCTCCTGTCGCCCTGCCGATCTCGCGCGCGATGCTGTGGCTCCTGGGCGTGGCCCTCGTCGCGCTGGCGGCCTGCCCGCGCCGCCGCCGGGGCCGGACATCTTCAGCCGCACCATCCAGGCCAACGTCGGGATCGGCGTCGGGATGATCGCGTTCGGCACGGCCATGGGCGCGCTGTTCGCGGTGGCCTATGCGCTGTGCCTGGGCCGGGTCGGCAACGTCCGGCCCCGGTCGCTCGCACTGCTACTGGCCGGAGGCGGGTTCCTGGGCCTCTACCTGGTGCCGTTCATCAAGTACCCGGCGAACCCGCCGTCGATCGGTCACCCCGAGACCATCCGCGAGCGCGGCGGCTACTACCTGCTGATGGTGCTGGCCTCGGTGGTGCTGCTGATCGCCGCGGTGTGGCTGGGGCAGCGGCTCAAGGCCCGGTTCGGAACACCGAACGCGGCCCTGCTCGCGGGCGCCGCGTTCGTGGTCGCGATCGGCGTGGTCATGGCCCTGCTGCCCCAGCTGGGGCACCTGCCTTTTAACGAGCACACCTACGGCAACCATGCCACCGAGACACCGCTGCCGCTGACCAACGCCAAGGGGCAGATCGTCTACCCGGGCTTCCCCGCGGACGTGCTCTTCAACTTCCGGCTCTACTCCGTGGCCGCCCAGGTGATCCTCTGGTCGGCGATCGGGCTGATCTTCGCGCCGCTGGCCGACCGGCTCCTCGCCCCCGGCCCGGCCAGCGCCCGGCTCCGGCGCGACCTCGAAACCACCGCCGTGTGAACCAGCCAGGCGCTAGCCCACCGGATGTCCCGCCGCCCGCGCCTGGCCTGGCCGCGCTCGGCCCGTACTTCGCCGTCGAGACCCACGACCCGGTCTCGCCGCTGGCGCGCCCGTGGGTCCCGCTCGCCGGCCTGATCACCTCGCCGGGCCTGCTGAGGGCCCGGGTCCAGGAGGTCAGGGAGGCGCTGGCGGCCGCCGCCGGGCGCCAGCCGGAGACCGTCGAATTCCGGGTCGCCGCGTCGGTGGCCCAGCTCGGCCTGGCCGCGAGGATGCTGTCGCCGGTGATCGGCGCGGCGGCCCTCGGGTACGCGCTGAGCTTCGACGCCGGCCAGGCCCGCTGGATTCCTTCGCTGGGCGGGCCTTTCCGCCTGTCGCTGCCGGCTCAGTCCCCGCAGGCCGCTGGCCGGCGAGACGCCCGGGCGGCCGGGAACTGCTCGACGGGCCGATCCGCTCCCTGGTACGGACCACCGCGTCCCTGGCGGTCTCCGAGCATGTGCTGTGGGGCAACGTCAGCTCGGCCATCAACGGCGCCGCGGCCATGATCGCCAGAACCCGCCCGGACCTCCGGGCCCCGGCCGTCAGCGCGGCGGCCGACATGCTGCGCTTCCCGGCCCTGGCGCACAGCTTCCGCGGTCAGCCCGCCCAGAGCTTCCAGCGCCGCAACTGCTGCCTGATCTACCGGATTGGGCCGCGGGCCGCGACCACCTACTGCGGGGACTGCGTTCTCACCGGCCGGAGCGCGGAGACCGCGGCGCGGCGGTCATCGTCGTGACGGCAGGTCCGCCCGGCGCCGGCGGCGTCCTTCGTGTCCCGGCGCGCGATCGCGGCCGCCACCAGCCGCCCCGCGGCGTGGGGGACACCGGCCCAGTGCACGTGCAGGTAGGACGCCAGCAGACGGCCGCTGGCCCAGCCGGCCCAGGTGCCGTCGCTCAGCTGCCAGGCCGGGCTGTCGCCATGCCCGGGCTCGCTGACCGTGTAATGGAACTCGTGGGCCCGCACCCGGGTGCCGGCCGTGAGCAGCGGGGTGTCGCAGAGGGCCGTGGCCTCGCGGTAGCCGAGCGACAGCGTCCCGGTCATCTCGGCCCGGGCGGGCAGCACCTGGCATTGCTCCCTGCCGTCCAGCGAGGCACCGAGCCATAGCAAGCCCGCGCACTCGGCGACGATCGGCAGGCCCGCGGCCGCCTGCCTGCGGATGTCGTGGCGCAGGCCGGCGTTGGCGGTGAGCTGGTCGGCGTGCAGTTCGGGGAAGCCGCCGCCGGCGACCAGCGCATCGGTGCCGTCCGGCAGCCGCTCCGCGGTCAGCGGGTCGAAGCTCACCACGTCCGCCCCGGCCGCGGCCAGGAGTTCTTCATGCTCGGCGTAGCCGAACGTGAACGCCGGCCCGGCCGCGACCGCGACCCGTGGCCGCGGGCCCGGCCGTCCACCGCCCCGGCCGGCGGGTGCCGCCGACCATGGCTCGCCGCCCAGGCGGGGGGCGCTCCGGGCGATGCGCATGACCAGGTCCAGGTCCAGGCTGCGGCCGACGAGTTCCCGCAGGCCCGGCAGCCAGGAGGCGACGGACCCGGGGCGTTCCCCGGCCGGGATCAGCCCGAGGTGCCGCGACGGCGTGTGCAGCGTCGCGACCCGCCGCAGCGCGCCGATGACCGGGATGCCCGACGGCGCGAGCGCCTCGCGCAGTACAGCTTCGTGCCGGTCCGAGGAGACCTGGTTGAGGACGACACCCGCGATCGTGACCCGCGGATCCCAGCTGGCGAAGCCGTGCACCGTCGCGGCGACCGAGCGGGACATCCCGGCCGCGCCCACGACCAGCACGACCGGAGTGCCGGTCAGCCGCGCGACATGCGCGGTGCTGGCGTAGTCCCCGCGCCCGGCCGCGCCGTCGAACAGGCCCATGACACCCTCGATCACGGCCACGTCGGCGCCGGCGGCCCCGTGCTGCAGGAGCGGTCCGATCAGGTCCTCACCGACCAGCCAGGGATCGAGGTTGCGGCCGGGGGCCCCGCAGGCGGCGGCGTGGTAGCTCGGGTCGATAAAGTCGGGCCCGACCTTGTGCGGGGACACCCGCAGGCCGCGGGCGCGCAGGGCCGCCATGATCCCGGTAGCCACCGTGGTCTTGCCGTCGCCGGATCTGGTGGCAGCGATGAGAACCCGCGGCAGGTTCACCATTCGATGCCGCGCTGGCCCTTTTGCCCAGCGTCCATCGGATGCCTGACCTTGGTCATGTCGGTGACCAGGTCCGCGGCCTCGAGCAGGGCCGGGCTGGCCCGCCGGCCGGTGATCACGACGTGCTGCGTGCCGGGACGGGCGGCCAGGGTGGTGAGGACCTCGCCGACGTCGAGGGTCCCGTTGGCCAGCGGGTAGGTGAACTCGTCCAGAATCACCAGGCGGTACGTTTCCGCGGTGAGATCCCGCTGGACCTGCTGCCACCCTTCCACGGCGGCACGGGCGTGATCCTCCGGCGGGGTCCGGAGCCAGGACCAGCCTGCGCCCATCCGGTGCCAGGTCACGGGCGCTCCCCGGCCGGTGGCGGCGTGCAGGTCGCCGAGGGCCAGCAGCGCGCCCTCTTCGCCGACGCGCCACTTGGGGCTCTTGGTGAACTGGAAGACCCCGACCGGCCACCCGGCGGACCAGGCCCGCAGGGCGAGCCCGAAGGCGGCCGTGGACTTCCCCTTTCCGTCCCCGGTGTGCACCATGAGCAGCGGCCTGGCGCGCCGTTCGCGGGTGCTGAGCCCGTCGTCGGGCACGACCGTTACCTGGCCCCGGGGCATCAGGCCGCCTCCTTCGCGCGGATGATGCGGGCGAGCGCGTGACCGGCCTGCTCTCGCAGCGAACCGGTCCTGGCGGCCAGGCCGGGGATCGTGACCAGGTCAGCGCCCAGGTGGCGCGCGAGGTCGGCCGCCAGGCCCAGGCGCACGGGGCCCTCCTCGGCGTCCACGACGATGCTCGTGGCGCGTGTGCGAGCCAGCACGGCGGCGGCCCGCCTGGCCTGCGCGAGCGGGCCGCCCGCCCCGGCCGCGCCCGCCCTGGTGGCGCGGCCATCGGTGATCACGACAACGATCGGGCGGCGGGCTGGGTCACGCCAGCTTTCGCGCCGGATCAGCTGGCGGACCGCCTCCAGGCCCGCCGCGAGCGGAGTACGCCCGCCGACCGGCAGGTCGCGCAGCCGCCGGGCCGCGAGTTCCACGGACGCGGTCGGCGGTACCACGACCGTGGCTTCGCTACCGCGAAAGGTCAGTAGCGCAACGCGGTCGCGGCGCCGGTAGGCGTCGTCGAGCAGGGACAGGGCGGCGGTCGCCACCGCGGCACTGCGCCTGCGTGCCGCCATTGACCCCGAGGTGTCGAGCAACAGCACGATCAGGTTCGACTCGCGGCCGCGGCGCAAGCTGGAACGCAGGTCGCTGGGCGTGACCCGCAGCGCCTCGCCGGGCCGGGCCAGCACGGCCGCGCGCAGTGTGGGCCACAACTCGGGCCGGCGGGGCGACCAGACGCTGGCGATCGGCTGGCCGTGCGGGCCGTGTGAACCGGACCGGCGCCCCTCGGGTCCGGTGCCAAGACCGGCGGCCTGCAGGTGCCGTACGCCGAACGCTATTCCCGGCGGCGCGGACAGACCCGTGGGAGCAGGGGCGGCGGCGTCTGACGGCCCGGGCCGCGTGCTGGCGCTGCCCGGCGCGCCCGGCGCCGGCCCGGCCTGGTCGCGGCCCGCCGAGCCACCGTCTGGCCCTGGACCCGTGCCGGCCTCCGGCGGTGCCTCGTCGGCCTGCGGCGGGCTTTCGCTGCCGCCGCCATCCGGCGGCTGGTCGTCATCCGGCTGGCCGTCGTTCTCGCCGGGGCCGAGTGCCTCATCGAGCTTGGCCTCGTCCGAACCGGGGTCGTCGAACGGGCCGCGCCGCTGCCGGTGCAGCAGCGCCAGCCTCGCGGCCACGCGCAC
This sequence comes from uncultured Actinomycetota bacterium, assembly GCA_963844655.1. Taxonomy (GTDB): domain Bacteria; phylum Actinomycetota; class Actinomycetes; order Streptosporangiales; family Streptosporangiaceae; genus JASHPR01. The sequence continues at coordinate 177,451 of CAWJPA010000006.1, forward strand.
GTCCGCCCCTTCGACCGCCTCGCGCTGCTGCCACGCCGCGTGCGCGATGGCGGCCTTGCAGGTAACCAGGTCGCCGCGCATCCCGTCGACGCCCAGGCGCGCGCACGCGGTCGTGACCCGCAAGAGCTCAGGATCGCCGAGCTCCACGCCACCCAGCCGGGCCTGGGCGGCCGCGATCTGGCTGGTGACGCCGCGTTCTGCGGTTTCGTGGTGCTGGGCGCTGGCCGCAGGAGCGCGGTCGTACGCGAGCCGGGCCCTGACCACCGCAGCGCGCTGGGCCGGGTCGTCGCTCGCGACCACCGGCACGCACAACCCGAACCGGTCAAGCAGTTGCGGGCGCAGCTCGCCTTCCTCCGGGTTCATGGTGCCCACGAGCAGGAAGGCCGAGGCGTGCCGCAGCGAGATGCCTTCCCGCTCCACGCTCGTGGAGCCGGTCGCAGCCGCGTCCAGCAGCACGTCCACGATGTGGTCGGGCAGCAGGTTGATCTCGTCGACGTAGAGCACGCCTCGGTTGGCCAGCGCCAGCAGGCCCGGGGTGAACGCCTCTGCGGTCGCCGCCCCGGCCAGCACGCGGGGCACGTCGAGGCTGCCGGTCACGTTCTCGTCGGTGGCGCCGAGCGGCAGTTCGACCAGGCGCACCGGACGGTGGGCCGACCCGCCGCCCGGCGGGTGCGGGCCGTCGGGGCAGGCCGGGTCGGGCTGGGCCGGGTCGCAGGCAAACCGGCACTTGGCCACCACGTTGATGCCGGGCAGGACCCGAGCCAGGCCACGCACCAGAGTGGTCTTGGCCGTCCCCTTCTCCCCGGTGAGCAGTACCCCGCCCAGCCCCGGGTCGACCGCCCCCAGCAGCAACGCCAGCCGTGCGTCCTGCTGACCGACCACTGCGGTAAACGGCAGCCCGCTCATGTTTGACCCTCCTCTAGATCGCCTTCTACCTGGAGGTAGGTCTCGCGGAGGGCGTCCAGGGTGGCCTGCTCAGGGGCGGACCACAGGCCTCGGTCGGCCGCTTCGAGCAGCCGCTCGGTGATCCCGTGCAGCGCCCACGGGTTGCTGGCCTCGAGGAACTCCCTGGTTTCCGGGTCGAGCACGTAGGAGGCGGCAAGCTGCTCGTACATCCAGTCGGCCACCACGCCGGTCGTGGCGTCCCAGCCGAAGAGGTAGTCGACCGTGGCGGCCAGCTCGAAGGCGCCCTTGTAGCCGTGCCGGCGCATGGCCTGGATCCAGCGCGGGTTGACCACCCGGGAGCGGAACACGCGGGCCGATTCCTCGGCCAGGGACCGGGTCTGGACGTGATTGGGCCGGGTGCTGTCGCCGATGTAGGCGCGCGGGGCGGTGCCAGTCAGGGCCCGGACCGTGGCCACCATGCCCCCGTGGTACTGGTAGTAGTCGTCGGAGTCGGCGATGTCGTGCTCGCGGCTGTCGGTGTTCTTGACGGCGAGCCGGATCCGCCGGTAGGCGGACTCCATGTCCTCGCGGGCGGGCCGCCCGTCGAGCTCACGGCCGTATGCGTGGCCACCCCAGGCCGCGTACACCTCGGCCAGATCGGCGTCATCCCGCCAGGACCGGCTCTCGAGCAGGGGGAGCAGACCCGCGCCATAGGATCCCGGCGGCGACCCGAAGATGCGCGTGGTGGCGCGCCGCAGGTCACCCAGCCGCTCCAGATCGGCCAGCGCGTGAGCCCGCACGAAGTTGTGCGCGGGGTCCTCGTCGAGCCCGGCCACGAGCCGGACCGCGTCATCGATCATGGTCACCACGTGCGGGAACGCGTCACGGAAGAACCCGCTGATCCGGACGACCACGTCGATGCGCGGCCGCCCGAGCTCCGCGAGCGGCGTGACCTCCAGCCCGGTCACCCGGCGGCTGGCCTCGTCCCAGACTGGCCGCACGCCGAGCAGCGCCAGCACCTCGGCGATGTCGTCGCCGGCGGTGCGCATGGCGGCCGTGCCCCACACCGACAGCCCGACCGAGGCCGGCCAGTCCCCGGTGTCATCCCGGTAGCGCGCCAGCATGGAGTCGGCGAGCTGCTGGCCGGTGTCCCAGGCCAGCCGCGAAGGGACGGCCTTGGGATCCACCGCGTAGAAGTTCCGGCCCGTCGGCAGCGTGTTGATCAGACCGCGCAGCGGGGATCCGCTAGGCCCGGCGGGAACGTGGCCGCCGTCGAGGGCGTGCAGGACCGCGTCGATCTCTCCGGCCGTGGCCGCCAGCCGGGGGATGAGCTCCTCGGCCGCGAAACGCAGCAGGCGCGCGACCGGCTCGCTGGCGGCGCCAAGCACGCCCGCCGTCACCGCCGGGGCCGCCGCGGCCTGCCAGCCGGCCAGTTCCATCCCCTCGACCAGCGCCCGGGCCAGCTCCTCGGCCCGGTCCACCACGGCGCGGGTGGCCGTGCCGTCCTCGGTCAGGCCCAGCGCCTCGCGCAGGCCGGGCAGGCCGCCGTCCGCTCCGCCCCAGATCTGGCGGGCCTGCAGCATCGCGAGCACCAGGCCGACCCGCTGCGCCCCCTCGGGGGGCACGCCGAGCACGTGCAGGCCGTCGCGGATCTGGGCATCCTTGATCGTGCACAGCCAGCCGTCGACGTGCAGCAGGAAGTCGTCGAATTCGGTGTCGTGGGGGCGCGATTCCAGGCCCAGGTCGTGGTCGAGCCTGGCGGCCTGGATCAGCGTCCAGATCTGGGCCCGGATGGCCGGGAGCTTGGCCGGGTCCAGCGCGGCCACGGCGGCGTGCTCGTCCATGAGCTGCTCGAGCCGGGCGATGTCGCCGTAGGTCTCGGCGCGGGTCATCGGCGGCACCAGGTGATCCACGATCGTTGCGTGCGCGCGGCGCTTGGCCTGCGTTCCCTCGCCAGGGTCGTTGACCAGGAACGGGTAGATCAGGGGGAGGTTGCCGAGCGCCGCGTCGGGACCGCAGGCGGCCGACATGCCCAGGTTCTTGCCCGGGAGCCATTCCAGGTTGCCGTGCTTGCCGATGTGCACGATGGCGTGCGCGCCGAAGCCCTCCTCGAGCCAGCGGTAGGCCGCCATAAAGTGGTGACTCGGCGGCAGCTCCGGATCGTGGTAGATCGCCACGGGATTCTCCCCGAATCCGCGCGGCGGCTGGACGAGCAGCACCACGTGGCCCGCTCGCAGCGCGGCGAGCACGATGTCGCCGTCGGCGCTGGCGGACCGGTCCACATAGAGATCACCGGGCGGCGGGCCCCACGCCTTCTCCATCGCGGCGCGCAGCTCCGCGGGCAGGCGGTCGAACCAGCCGCGGTACTGCGCGGCCGGGATGCGCACGGCCGCGGTGGCCAGCTGCTGGTCGGTCAGCCATTCGGGGTCCTGGCCGCCGGCCGCGATGACCGCGTGGATCAGCGCGTCGCCGTCGGCCGGCTCGACGCCGGGCAGGGCGTCAGGGCCGCGGACCGGGCCGATGTCGTAGCCGCGGGCGCGCATGGCGCGCAGCAGCCGGACGGTGCTGGCCGGGGTGTCCAGGCCCACCGCGTTGCCGATCCTGGCGTGCTTGGTCGGGTAGGCCGACAGCATGACCGCGACCCGCCGCTGGGGCGGGGGCGTGCGGCGGAGCCTGGCCAGGGCCACGGCCGTGCCCGCCACGCGCGCGGCCCGCTCCGGGTCGGGGACGTAGCGGGACAGCCCGTCCTCGCCGGTCTCCTTGAACGAGAACGGCACGCTGATCAGGCGGCCGTCGAACTCCGGGATCGCCACCTGCGTGGCGGCATCGAGCGGGCTGAGCCCGGCGCTGGCCCCCTCCCACTGGGCCCGGGGCGAGGTCAGGCACAGGGCCTGGATGACCGGGATATCGAGGGCCGCGATCGCGCCCGCATCCCACGCCTCCTCGTCGCCGCCGGCCTGCGCGAGGGCCGGGGCCGTCCCGCCCGCCGCGAGCACGGTCACGACCAGCACGTCGGCCTGCCGCAGCTCGTCCAGCAGCCCGGGATCGGCCGCTCTCAGGCTGGCGCACCAGACCGGGACGGCGCGCGCGCCGCAGGACCCGATCGCCGTGCACAGCGCGTCGACAAACGCGGTGTTGCCCCCCAGTTCGTGCGCCCGGTAGTAGAGGACGGCGACGACCGGGCCGTCCGCGGCGGCCGGCCACGGCCGCCGCCCCCAGGCGGGCATGGGCTCGGGCGCGGCGAAACCGTGCCCGGCCAGCAGCACGGTGTCGGCCAGGAAGTTGGCGAGCTCGCGCAGGTTTCCCGGGCCGCCGTGCGCCAGGTACTCGTGGGCCTGGGCGGCGATCCCGGCGGGCACGCTGGACAGCGCCATCAGCGCCGCGTCCGGGATCATCTCGCCGCCGAGGACGATCACCGGGACGGGCTGCTGCCGCAGCGCCGCGAGTCCCTCGGGCCAGGCCTGCTCACCGCCCAGCAGGCGCACCACGGCCACGTCGGCGCCGTCCAGCAGCGGAGCGAGGCCGGCGGGCGGCAGGCGGGCCGGGTTGCCCAGGCGGTAGTCCGCGCCGCTGGCCCGGGCGGCCAGCAGGTCGGTGTCGGACGTGGAAAGCAGCAGGACAGTGCAGTCCTGGCGGTCATGCACGACGGCCTCCTCGGGGTCCTCGCCCCGGGTCGCGGGTGGCGGCGGCCGGAGTCTCCTGGCTCCCGGATCGGCGCGCGCCCCGGCCTTCCCGCCCGTGAGGGCCGTGGCCATGCTGGGGTCTGCTCCCCGGTGACAGTGGCGGGACCGCGCCGGAATCACACCGGCTTCCTCCACTGACCGTCGCGTTCTCCAGCAGACTCTGGCGCACCAGGCGGCCGACGTCAATACGGCCCGGCTGCGTGTCGTTGACCACGGCGGCGACGGGCGGCTACGGTCCACTCCGTGACAGCGGACGCGTGCCCGGGCATCCTGGACCTGCATGAAGCGCGCGACGGCCAGGTGGCCAGGATCCGTCTTCCGGGCGGTTACGCTACGGCCTCCGGGCTGGTCGCCCTGGCCGATCTCGCTGATCAGCAGGGCGACGGTCACGTCGACCTCACCGCCCGCGGCAACGTGCAGGTGCGCGGGATCGGGCCCGGGCGGGCGGGCGAGCTCGCGCGCCGGGCGGCCGCGGCCGGGTTCCTGCCGTCGCCCGCGCACGACCGGGCCCGCAACATCACGGCGAGCCCGCTCGCCGGGCTGGCGGGCCGCCCGGATCTGCGGGACCTGGTCGGCTCCCTGGACGCCGCGGTCCGGGCCGACCCCGCCCTGGCCGGGTTGCCGGGACGGTTCCTGTTCGGCCTGGACGACGGGACCGGCCGGGCCGGCCTCGGCCGCTGCGACGCGGGCCTGCGCTGGCACCCCCGCGGCGGCGATCTCATCGTCGCGGGCCGCGAGACGGGGCTGCGCGGCCCGGCCCGCCGTGGGATCGGGTACCTGGTCGCGGCCGCGCGGGCCTTCCTGGCCCAGCGGCACGACGCTCCCGCCAGCACCCGGATCGGCGCGCTGCCGGACCGGGGCGCCGGGATCGCCGCGGCCCTCGGCGGCGTGCTCGGCGCGCCGGCCGCGGACACCGTGGCCCGCCTGCCGCTCGGCGCCGTGCCCGGTGACACGCCGGGGGTCGTGGCGGCGGCGCCGCTGGCCCGGCTCACCGCCGCGCAGCTCAGGATCATCGCGGCCCTGATCCGCGCGGGTGAGGTGGCCAGGCTGGCCACGGCGGGCCGGATCGTCGTGCCCCTGGCGGGGTCTTCGGCGGCCGCGGTCGCGCGGCTCGACGGGGCGGGGCTGCTGGTCTCCGACGACCACGAGCTCGCGTCGGTCACCGCCTGCAGCGGCCTGAGCTGCGCCAGCTCGCTGGCTGACGTGCGCGTGCTGGCCACCAGGGTTTCTGACGCTGGTGCCGTGCACTGGTCGGGGTGCGGCCGCCGGTGCGGCCTGCCGCCCGACGCGGTCGCGGTGGTCGCCACGTCCGCAGGCCGGTTCACGGTCGGCGACGGGCACCGGGTCCTCGTGGCCGGCGCGAGGTTGCGATGACCTCTGGCTACGAGCGGGACGGCGCCGCGATCTACCGCGCCTCGTTCGCCACCATCCGCCGGGAAGCCGACCTGTCCGCGGTCCCGGCCGCGCTGGAGCCCGCGGCCGTGCGCATGGTGCACGCCTGCGGCATGACCGACCTCGTCGGCGACCTGGCCTGGTCACCGGACTTCGCGGCGGCGGCACGGACGGCCCTGGCCGGCGGGGCGCCGGTGCTGTGCGACTCGTCCATGGTGGCGGCGGGCATCACCCGGTCCCGGCTGCCCGCGGGCAACGACGTGGTGTGCACACTGGGCGACCAGCGGACGGCGGGGCTGGCCGCGCGGCTGGGCACGACGCGGGCGGCGGCCGCGGTTGAGCTGTGGCGCGACCGCCTGGACGGGGCCGTGGTGGCGGTCGGGAACGCGCCCACCGCGCTGTTCCACCTGCTGGAGGTCGTGGCGGCGGGAGCGCCCAGGCCCGCGGCGGTGGTGGGCGTGCCCGTCGGTTTCGTGGGCGCCGCCGAGTCCAAGGCCGCGCTGGCGGCGTACCCGCTCCGGCTGCCGTTCCTGGTCGTGCACGGCCGGCGCGGCGGGTCCGCGATCGCGTCCGCGGCCGTCAACGCCCTGGCCAGCACCGCGGAGTGATGACCATGACACCTGGCCGTCTGACCGGCGTCGGGGTCGGCCCCGGCGACCCCGAGCTGCTGACCGTGCGGGCCGCGCGGCTGATCGCCGAGGCCGGCGTGGTCGCCTACCACTGCGCACGGCACGGCCGCAGCGTGGCCAGGGCCGCGGCCGCCCCCTACCTGCGGCCCGGCCAGGTCGAGGAGGAGCTGCGCTACCCGGTCACCACGGAGGGAACCGACCATCCGGGCGGCTACGCGGGCGCGCTCGCCGACTTCTACGCCGACGCGACCGCCCGGCTGGCCGCGCACCTGGAGCAGGGCAGGGACGTGGTCGTGCTGTGTGAGGGCGATCCCGGTTTCTACGGGTCGTACCAGCATCTGCACGCCCGCCTGCGCGGCCGCTTCGACGCGCGGATCGTGCCGGGCGTGTCCTCGGTGGCCGCGGCGGCGGCCGCCGTCGGCCAGCCGCTGGTCCAGCACGAGGAGTCGCTCACCGTGCTGACCGGGACGCTGCCGCCCGATGTGCTGCGCGCGCGGCTGGCCGGCGCGGGCGGGGACGCGGTCGCGATCCTCAAGCTCGGCCGGGAGTTCGGGAAGGTACGCGCCGCGCTGGCGGACACCGGCCTGCTGGACCGGGCCTGGTACGTGGAGCGCGCGGGCACCGTGGCGGAACGCATCGCGCCGCTCGGCGGCGTCGATCCCGGGTCGGTCCCCTACATGTCGCTGGCCCTGATCCCGGGCCGGGGCGAGCGGGCCGCCCTGGCGCCCCGGGTGACCGTGGTCGGTCTCGGCCCGGGCGATCCCGGGTGGCTCACCCCGGAGGCGGCCGCGGCGATCGCCGCGGCCACGGACCTGGTCGGTTACCGGACCTACCTGGACCGGGTCCCGCAGCGGCCCGGCCAGCACCGCCACGCGTCGGGCAACACGGCCGAGGCCGACCGGGCGGCCCTGGCGCTCGACCTGGCCGCCAAGGGCAGCCGGGTCGCGGTCGTCTCCTCCGGGGATCCCGGCGTGTTCGCCATGGCCTCGGCCGTGCTGGAGCAGGCCGCCCAGGGTGACGAGCGGTGGCGCGACGTCGACGTCGAGGTCCTGCCCGGCGTGACTGCGGCCCAGGCGGTGGCGAGCCGGGCCGGGGCCCCGCTCGGCCACGACTACTGCGTGATCAGCCTGTCCGACCGGCTGAAGCCGTGGGAGGTCATCGCGGACCGGATCGACAAGGCGGCCGCCGCCGACCTGGTCCTGGCCTTGTACAACCCCGCCTCGCGCGCCCGCACCTGGCAGGTCGGCGCCGTGCGTGACCTGGTCCTGCGGCACCGGCCGCCGGCCACACCTGTCGTGGTCGGCCGCGGCGTCGGACGGCCCGGCGAGCAGGTCAGCGTCACGTCGCTGGCCGACCTCGACCCGGCGGCCGTCGACATGAGCACCCTGCTCATCATCGGCTCCAGCACCACCAGGACGTTCGCGCGCCGTGGCCGCACGGCGGTGTTCACGCCCCGGAGCTACCCGCCGGGGGCCGCGCCTGCCGGATCGCCCAGCTGACGGCCTCGTCCACGGTGGCCACGCAGGCTAGCGCCGGACCGGCTGGGCGGCGGACCATCACCACCGGAAGGCCAAGCTCGCGGGCGGCGGCCAGCTTGCCTTCGGTCAGCGACCCGCCGCTGTTCTTCGTGACCAGGACCTCGATGGCGTGATGCCGCATCAGCGCGAGCTCCGCCGCGACGGTGTACGGCCCGCGGGCCAGGAGGATCTCGTGGCGGGCCGGGAGCGGCCCGGCCGGCGGGTCGACGCAGCGGATCAGGAACCACAGCCGGTCCTGCCCGGCAAAGGCGCTCAGCCCCTGCCGGCCGGTGGTCAGGAACACGCGCCGGCCCAGCGCCGGCAGCATCGCGGCCGCGTCGGCCAGCGACGCCGCGTCCCGCCAGTCATCGCCGTGCTGCGCGGTCCAGCCGGGCCGGGCCAGGCGCAGCAGGGGGAGATCCGCCCGCGCGCACGCGTCGGCCGCGTGGGCGCTGATCGTCTCGGCGAACGGGTGGGTGGCGTCGACGACGGCGGTCACGCCCTCGGCCGTGGCCCACCGGGCCAGGCCGTCGGCGCCGCCGAAGCCGCCCACCCGCACCTCGCCCGCGGGGAGCGCCGGGTTGCTGACCCGGCCCGCCAGCGACGAGATCACCCGCAGGCCCGGCCGGCCAGCCAGGTCAGCGGCCAGCGCCCGCCCCTCGGCAGTTCCGCCCAGCACGAGCACCGTGGCCGGCCCGCCGCCCGCTGTCACCGCGCCGCCTTGGTCGGGCCGGGCCCGGTCGCCCGCCCCTCTTTCACCGCGCCGCCACGGTCAGGACCTGGCCTCGCCGTCCGGCCGGCGGAGCAGGTAGGTGTCCATGATCCAGCCCTTACGCTCCCGCGCCTCGCCGCGGGCGGCCTGGATCTGGCCGGCGACGTCGGCCACCGTCCCTGACACGAGGATCTCGTCCTTCGTGCCCAGGTAGGCACCCCAGTAGATCTCGGTGTCCGCCGGCACGCGGCCAGCGAACGAGCACGAGGCGTCCAGCATCACCACGACGTCGTCACAGCCCGCGGGGAAACCGTCCTCGGCCAGCCGGCGGCCGGTGGTGATGTGGACGGGCCTGCCGACCTGGGTCAGGCTCACCCGGTGCCGGGCCGCCAGCGACTGGATGCTGCTGACCCCCGGGATGACCTCGTACTCGAACTCGACCGTGCCCATCTCCAGGACCTGCTCGACGACGGCCAGGGTGCTGTCGTACACGGCCGGGTCGCCCCAGACCAGGAACGCGCCGCAGTCGCCGTCGCCGAGTTCGCCGGCGATCAGCTGCGCGTAGATCCCGGCCCGCTCGCCCCGCCACTGCTCCACCGCTGGCTGGTAGGCCGGCGCCGAGCGGTCGCGTACTGGATCAGGGACGGGAACCATGCGGTACGGCCGGCCGTCGATGTAACGCTCGCAGATCTCCTGCCGCAGGAGCATGAGGTCCTGCTTGACCGCGCCCTTGTCGATGACGAAGAACACGTCGGCCCGGTTGAGGGCCTTGATCGCCTGCACGGTGACCTGCTCGGGGTCGCCTGCGCCGATCCCGATGATGAGCAGCCTTCTCATGACCGTGACACCTCCTGGCCGCCGCCCGCCTTGCGGTCGCGGGCGGCCGAGTACAGGTGGCTCTCCGTGAAGCCGCCGGGCGCGAGCACGTGCCCGATGACGATGATCGCCGTGCGCCTGATGCCCGCCGCGCGGACCCGCGCGGCGAGCTCGCCCAGGGCGCAGCGCAGCACGGCCTCGTCGGGCCAGCTGGCGCGCGCCACCACCGCGGCCGGGCAGTCCGCGCCGTAGTGCGGCAGCAGCGTCGCGGCGACCTGGTCGATGTTCTGCACCGCCAGGTGCAGCACCAGGGTGCAGCCGGTGGCGCCGAGCGCGGCCAGGTCCTCGCCGGGCGGCATCGGGGTCGCCCGGGCCGCGGTCCTGGTCAGCACCACGGTCTGGCCGACCCCGGGCAGGGTCAGCTCCTGCCGCAGCGCGGCCGCGGCGGCGGCGAAGGCCGGCACGCCAGGGACGATCTCCCACGGCACACCCGCGGCGTCGAGCCTGCGGGTCTGCTCGGCCACCGCACTGAAGATCGACGGGTCGCCGCTGTGCAACCGCACCACGTCATCCCCGTCCGCGTGCGCCGCGACGAGGTGGCCGGTGATCGAGTCGAGATCCAGCTCGGCGGTGTCGACCAGGCGCGCGCCGGGCCGGGTGCCCGCCAGCACCTCGGGCGGGACCAGGCTCCCGGCGTAGAGCACGACCGGCGCGGCGGCGAGCAGGCGGTGCGCCCGGACCGTCAGCAGGTCGGGCGCGCCAGGCCCGGCCCCGACAAACCACACGGTCATGGCCGGGTCACCTGCCACTGGGTCACCGGCAGCGCGGGCCGCCAGGTGGTGAACCCGCCGAGCGGGGCCGCGTAGCTGAGGGCCAGCTTCACCAGCTCGCCTCCCTGGGCCTGCTGCCACCGGTGCAGCAGCGTCTCGGACTCCACGGTGACCGCGTGCGCGACCAGCCGCCCGCGGCGGGGCAGGGCCGCCCAGCACGTGTCGAGCACGCCGTCCACGGTGACGCCGCCCCCGACGAAGACCGCATCAGGCCCCGGCAGGCCGGCCAGCGCACCCGGGGCCTGCCCCGGCACCACCTCGAGGCCGGGCACGCCCAGGCGGGCCGCGTTGCGGCGGATGCGCTCGGCCCGGTCGGGCCGCGCTTCGATAGCGACCGCCCGGCCGCGCGGGGCCGCCCGCATCCACTCGATGCCGACGCTGCCGCTGCCCGCCCCGACGTCCCAGAGGAGCTGGCCGGGGGCGGGGCCGAGCGCGGCCAGGGCCAGCGCCCTGACCTCGCGGCGGGTGAGCTGCCCGTCGCTCTCGTAGGCACCGTCGGGCAGCCCGGGGACCCGCGGCAAGACAGCGGCCGGGGAATCAGGCACGCACTCCAGCGCGACCACGGACAGGTCGGCGAACGGGCCGCGGCCCGGAGCGCCCGCCGGGTACGGGCCCCGCACCTGCTCTCGCTCGCCGCCCAGGTGCTCGAGCACCGTCAGCTGAGTACCGCCCCAGCCCCGGTCGGCCAGCAGCGCGGCCAGCGCGGCCGGGGTGCTGCCGTCGCGGCACAGCACGATGATCCGGGATCCCGGCTGCACGGCCGGGAGGATGACCTCGACCGGCCGTGACACCACGGAGACGACGTCGACCTCGTGCTCGGCCCAGCCCAGCCGCGCGCAGGCCAGGGCCACGCAGGACACCGCAGGGAGCACGCGGATCTGCCCGGCCCCGAGGCGCCGCGCGAGCGTCGCGCCAACCCCGTGCAGCATGGGGTCCCCACTGGCCAGCACGCACAGGCCGGGTGCGTCCGCCACGAGCTGGTCGAGCTGGGGCAGCAGCGGCGAGGGGAGCGGGACCCGGCGGACCTGCAGGTCGGGCAGGAGCGCCAGGTGGCGCGCGGCCCCGGCGATGACCGGCGCGCCCCGCAGCGCGGTGCGCGCCTCGTCGGTGAGGCCCGTCCAGCCGTCGTCGCCGATGCCGATGACGGTCACGGCAGCCTGGTCAGTCATGATGAGTCGGCCGTTCCACGGCAGCCGAGCCTGCCCGGCCGGCCTGGCCGCGTCAAGTCAGCTCAGCAGGCTGGCGAAGACGTTGATGGCCACGGCGAGGATGACGGCGCCGAACAGGTAGGACAGCAGCGCGTGCCGCAGCGCGATCTGCCGGACCGGCTTCGCGGTGATGTTGGTGTCCGACACCTGGAACGTCATGCCGATCGTGAAGGCCAGGTAGGCGAAGTCCGCGTACGCCGGCAGGCCGGAGTTGTTGAAGTCGATCCCGCCCGGCTCCGGCGCGTAATAGGCCCGCGCGTACCGCAGCGTGAACACGGTGTGCACGACGGCCCAGGACAGCACCACGCTGAGCACGCCGACACCGATCAGGTACATCTTCGTGGCCCCGGTGTTCTTGCCCGCCCTGAGCATGGCCAGCCCGACCGCGGCCAGCGACGCGGTGCCCGCGCCGAGCACCACCAACTCCATCGTGACCCCGGTGATCGCTTCCCTGGCCGCCAGGTCCCTGGTCTGGCCGGCGTCCAGGCGCCACACCGCGGCCCAGACCCACAGCACGTAGAGGGCGGCCGCCCCGTCCCAGCCGAGCAGCACCGCGACCACCGGCCGCGTGAACCAGAACAGGGCCGCCGCGATGACGCAGCCCACCACCAGGGACACCGCCACTCGCCGGCCGGCGGAGGCCTCGAGCAGGCCGGTGCGCTGGCTTTGCGCGGAGGTCATGGCTCAGCGTACTGACCGCGCGGCGGCCGCACGGCTCCTGGGCTGGGGCCGCTAGTGGTGGAAGCCGGTCCCCGACGCGTGGTCGTGAACCGGGGCAGGCTGCTTCTCCAGCCTCGGGATCACCCGCTTCATGTCGTGGACGACCTGGTCGGCCATGTCGTGAGTGAAGCCCCGCCGGACGACGACGCGGAGCGCGGCCAGGTCCTGCCGGTTCTTCGGGAACGTGTAAGCCGGCAGCAGCCAGCCGGACTCGCGCAGTGCGTTCGACACGTCGAAGACCGTGTAGTTGGTGATCCCGTCGCGCAGCTTGAAGGCAAAGACAGGCAGCTCGTCGCCCCTGGTGAGGAGCTCAAACGGCCCGAGTTCGGCGATCTGCGCGGACAGCCCGGTGGCCACGTCGCGGGCGTACTGCTGCACCCGGCGGTAGCCGTCGAACCCCAGGCGCAGGAAGTTGTAGTACTGCGTCACGACCTGAGCGCCCGGCCGGGAGAAGTTGAGCGCGAACGTGGGCATGTTGTCGCCGAGGTAGTTGACCCAGAAGATCAGGTCCTCAGGCAGCGCGTCCGCGTCGCGCCAGATCGCCCACCCGACACCGGGGTAGACCAGCCCGTACTTGTGACCCGATGCGTTGATCGAGGCCACCCGGGGGAGCCGGAAGTCCCACTCCAGGTCCGGGTCGATGAACGGGGCGACGAAGGCGCCCGACGCGCCGTCCACGTGAACCGGGATGTCGGTCCCGGTCCTGGCCTGGTACTCGTCCAGCGCCGCGCAGATCTCCGCGACCGGCTCGTAGGATCCGTCAAAGGTCGAGCCGAGCACCGCGACCACGCCGATCGTGTTCTCGTCGCAGGCCCGCACCGCCTCGTCGGCGGACAGGTGGAAGCGGTTTCCCTCCATCGGGACCAGGCGCATCTCCACGTCCCAGTAGTTGGCGAACTTCTCCCAGCAGACCTGGACGTTGATGCCCATCACGATGTTGGGCCGGCCGCCGGCTGGCCGGCGGCCTTGCGGGCCTTCTGCCAGCGCCGCTTGAGCGCCAGGCCGCCGAGCATCGCCGCCTCGCTCGAGCCAGTGGTCGAGCACCCGGTGGCCTGGTCCCCGTCTGGTGCGTGCCACAGGTCACTCAGCATGGTCACGCACCGTGTCTCGAGCTCGGCCGTGTACGGGTACTCGTCCTTGTCGATCATGTTCTTGTCCTGGCACAGGGCCATGAGCAGCTCGGCCTGCGGGTCCGCCCAGGTCGTCACGAACGTGGCCAGGTTCAGCCGGGCGTTCCCGTCCAGCATCAGCTCGTCCCTGACGATCTGGCACGCCACCTCGGGCGCCAGCTCTCCCTGGGGCAGGTGGTGGCGGGGGATTGATCCGGGCTCCAGCCCGAAGAGCGGGGCTACGGCGTGATCGCGAGTGGGCCTGCCGGGGGATAGAGGGTGTTTCAGCGCCATGCACTCGAGTATGGCCTGGCCAGCGCCGTCTCCGCCTCACCCGCCGCGAGTGGCTCCCGCGGGCCAGGCCGTCAGTACGCGGGCTGGTTGAAGACCACGATGAGGCTGACGATCTTGCCGTCGCGGACGCCGAAGTAGCTGGACAGGACGATCTCGTCGGGCAGGCCCGACCTGTCGAAGTCCCCGTCGTAGGCGCCGCGGACGATGGTGTCGCCGTGGTGGCCGAGGACCTCACGGACCTCGATGCTGACCTTGTCACCCACCATCTCCTTGGCCACCCAGCGGCGGATGGCGGCGCTTCCCGCGAACTCGCGGCGGGCGTCGTTGACGTAGGCGTCCTCGGCGAAGGTGGCCATGATGGCGTCGATGTCACGCGCGTTGACGGCGGCGATGTGCGCGGCCACGACGCCGGTCAGGTCGGTGGGGGTCATGATGCTGGTCCTCTCGGTCGGCTCCATCGGTGGTGTCCTTTCTGTGGACATGAACTCAAGCCTCCGGGCTGCCGCACGGAGAGGATCAAGAGCCGGGGCCGCGCTTCTTTCTCCCCCAGGGGGAGGTATCAGACTGAGGTCATGGCCTCTTCGCTGCCGATCGGGGACTTCTCCCGGGCGACCCACATGAGCATCAAGACGCTGCGGTACTACCACAGCGTGGGGCTGCTCGAGCCGGCCGACGTGGACCAGTTCACCGGCCGCCGCCGCTACAGCCTCCAGCAGATCCCCACCGCGCAGGTCATCCGGCGGTTCCGGGAGCTGGAGATGCCGATCGAGGGGATCCGGAGCATCCTGGCCGCCTCCGACGTCTCGGCCCGCAACGAGCTGATCGCCGCGCATCTGGGTCGGCTGGAGGAGAGCCTCGCCCAGACCCAGAACGCGGTAGCCGCGCTGCGTGAGCTGCTCGAGGGCCCGCAGAGCCCGGCGCTCGCCGACATCAGTCACCGCAGCGTGGCCGGGACCCGGGCCGCCGCCATCACCGCCGTGATCGACACCGACGACATCGGCCCCTGGTACGAGGGAGCGCTCGGCGAGCTTCGGGCCACCGTCAGCGCGCAGGCGGTGACGGCCAGCGGTGCTCCGGGCGGCATCTACTCTGAGGACATTTTCACCAGCGAGCGGGGCGAGGCCACCGTGTTCATCCCCTGCGCCGGGCCGGTCCGTGCGGTCGGCCGCGTCGATCTCCTCGAGGTGCCGCCCGCCGAGCTGGCGGTCATCGTCCACCAGGGCCCGCATGACCACATCGATCGGGCCTACGGCGCGCTCGCCACCCATGTGACCGAGCACGCGATCGCCGTGGACGGACCCATCCGCGAGTACTACCTGTCCGGGCGGCATGACACACCTGACGAGTCGGCCTGGCGGACCGAGATAGGCTGGCCAATCTTCCGGACAGCCGGTGACTTAGCACCCGGCCGGACCGGTGCGATCACGGGAGTGCGGCGCCTATGAACGTCTTCTTGGCGGAGCTCCGCCAGGTGATCATTCCTGACCGTGACGGCAAGCACGGCCCGCTGCCGCCGCTGCTGGTGACCTTGACCGTGGTCACGGGCCTGGTCGACGCGTTCAGCTACCTGGTCCTCGGCCACGTCTTCGTGGCCAACATGACGGGCAACGTCGTGTTCCTGGCCTTCGCCCTGGTCGGGGCGCCGGGGTTCTCGCTCCTGGCCGCCGTGGTGGCGCTGGCCGCGTTCGCGCTGGGCGCACTGGCCGGCGGTGGGCTGGCCTCCCGCCTCGGGCACCATCGCGGGCGGCTGCTCGGCGGCACCGCCGCCGTCCAGGTCCTGCTGCTCCTGGCTGCGGTGGTGCTCGCGGCGGTCGCCGGCAGCCCTCTGCCGGCTGGTTTCCGGTACGCCCTGATCGTGGTGCTTGCCGCCTCCATGGGGGTGCAGAACGCCACGGCGCGCCGGCTGGCCGTGCCCGATCTGACCACGACCGTGCTGACGCTGACCGTCACCGGCATCGCCGCTGACAGCGGGCTGGTCGGCGGCAGCGGCGCGAAGGCCGGGCGCCGTCTCGTCTCCGTCGCGGCCATGCTGGTGGGCGCGCTGGTCGGTGCCCTGTTCGTGCTGCACGCCCAGACCGTGTGGCCGCTGGTGATCGCCCTGGTGGCGGTGGCGGCCATCGCGGTGACCGCCCGCGCGCTGTCCCGCTCCGATTCTGCCTGGGCCCACGGCTGAGCCGGGTCAGCGGACCTGGCCGCCCTGCACGATCGTCCGCTGCGTGGCGGGGGACCACAGGACGGCCGGGTCGTCGACGGGGTTACCGTCGAGGATGAGCAGGTCGGCCACGCAGCCTTCCTGAACCCGGCCGAGGCGGGGATGGCGGATCAGGTCGGCGTTGACGGAGGTGGCCGAGCGGAGCGCGGTGAGGACCCCGTCCACCTCCACCTGCAGGCGCAGGCCGTTGAGCTGCTCGTCCTCCAGGATCCCCATCAGGTCGGTGCCGAAGCCCACGCAGACCCCGGCGGCCCGGGCCCGCTCGATGGCGGTGCGCCCGGCGTCGAGCACCTCGCTGTTCTTCTGCCGTGACACCGCGGCCATGTTGATCTCGGCACCGCGGCGCTCCATCGCGTCGTACGCCGCCAGCGTGGGCACGAGGAAGGCGCCCGCCGCGGCCATCGCGGCCGCGGTCTCGGTGTCGAGCAGGTTGCCGTGCTCGATGCTGCGCACGCCGTTGTCGATCGAGTGCCGGATCGCCTCGGGGGAGTAGGCGTGCGCGGCCACGTAGCTGCCCCGCCGGGCGGCCTCGTCGGTGACCGCGCGGATCTCGTCGGCGGAGTACTGGGGGATCCTGATCGGGTCCGCCAGCGACATGACGCCGCCCGAGGTCATGAGCTTGATCGCGTGCGCGCCCCGGCGGAACCGCTCACGGACGGCCTTGCGCAGCGGGTCGACGCCGTCGACCACCTCGCAGCCGTGCGCGTAGCACGGGCAGGTCTCGCCGTCGGGGCCGCGCGCGTCGCCGTGGCCGCCGGTCTGGCTCAGCGCCGGCCCGGTCCACAGGTAGCGCGGCGCCGGGATCAGGCCCTCGGCGATGGCCCGGGCCAGGCCGGCGTCGCCGCCCGCCGGGTCCCGCACGGTGGTGAACCCGCGGGCCAGCGCGGCCGCCAGCCGCCGGGCCCCGGCCAGCGCGACGTAGCTCAGCGGCCGGGACTCGATCGCCATCATGTCCAGGTCGATCCCGTAGGCGTGGCAGTGCGCGTCGATCAGCCCGGGCAGCACCGTGCCCCCGCGCGCGTCGATGACCCGGTCGGCGGGCTGAGCGGGTCCGCCCACCGCGACGATGCGGCCGTCAGCCACGTGGACCGGGCCGTCGGCCAGCCCGTCCGAGACCCCGTCGAAGACGGCGGCATTGATGATCGACAGTGTGCTCATCCAGGCCCCTCCGGCCGCTCGCGGTCGCCCGTCATCACCAGCCTGCGTTACCGGATCGACGTCCGGGCCGTTATCGCTCAGTGATATGTGACATGGTACCGTCGCCCGGTTGGAAAGCGCTTGCTATGACGGGTGGCCATGGGAATCCTGGACCGGGTCGGCACCGGCGCCTACGAGGTACCGGACCGGATTGATCCCGGCCGGACCGACCTGCGCGACCAGTTCCTGGCCGACCCCCTCGGCCGGCACGACCTCGATCTGCAGCTCGTGGTCGGGGCGGTGCGGAGCTCCCGGGCCATCCCGCGGTGGATCCTGGTCGTCACACAGCCGGGGCAGGCCTGGATGGTGGCCGAGGCCGGGCCGCGCGGCGAGCCGCCCCGGCTGCTTACCGACCGGGTCTTCACCGACCGGGCGGAGGCCGAGCGCTTCGTCTTCGGCCTCCGCTGGCGGGCGCTGACCGGCGGCGCGCGTGGGTGACCAGGCGTCCGGCGGTGGCGCACCGGCGCCGCTGCCGCTGGCCAAGCGCATCATCGGGTACTGCGATCCGCTGTCCGCGGCCCCGGGCGAGCAGGTCAGGTTCTTCGTCAGCTGCGAGCCAGGGATCGGCAGCGTCCGGGCCGACCTCGTCCGGCTGCGGGCCGGGCCGCCGGGCTGGGAGGTGACCGGCCCGGAATGTGAGCCCGTGCCCGGGGAATGCGCCGGGACCTACCCGGCGCGGCATCAGGAGGTCCACCCCGGCTCCTACGCGCTGATCCCCGGCGGCGGGGAGGTGCTGCGCGGCGGGACGGTGAGCCTGGTCCTGCTGGTGCAGCC
Source organism: uncultured Actinomycetota bacterium (assembly GCA_963844655.1). Taxonomy (GTDB): domain Bacteria; phylum Actinomycetota; class Actinomycetes; order Streptosporangiales; family Streptosporangiaceae; genus JASHPR01. Next base: position 195,429 of record CAWJPA010000006.1, read on the forward strand.
CACCTACCGCAGCGCCACGCCCCAGGTGCTGGTGTCGGCCGGTGACCCGTGGGCCGGGCCGGGTTTCGCGCTCGTCCTCGACGAGCAGCTCAGGCCGGCCCTGATCTCCGGTGCGGGCGGCGCGCCCGCGCTGACCGGCCCGGCGGCGCTGGAACCCGGCGTGTGGTCGGTGGTGACCGCGACGTTCGGCGGCGACGCCCCAGGGCGGCTGTCGGCCGGGCCGCTGACGGACGATGCCGGGTCCTGGTCCAGCGTGACCGGCCGGGCTGCTGTCGAGCTGCCCAGCGCGGCCGACCCCAGCGACCTGATCCTCGGCGCGGTGATGTCGGCCGCGGGCACCACCCGGATGCATTTCACCGGCCGGCTGGAGTCGCCCATGATCACGGGCGGCGCCCTCGGCCCGGCGCGGGCCCGCGCGCTGATGACCGCGGGCCCGGACGGCGCTACCCGCCACGGCGTCCGCGCCGCCTGGGACTTCTCCATCGGGGTCGGCACCTGGGCCGTCACCGACCGCGGCCCGCAGGGCCTGCACGGCACGCTGCGCAACCTGCCCATGCGCGCCGTGCGCGGGGCCCACTGGACCGGCCGGCACCACGACTGGCGGGAGGCGCCCGCCGAGTACGCGGCGCTGCACTTCCTGGCCGACGCGCTCGAGGACTGCGGGTGGGCCGAGACCTTCACCTGGACCATTCCGGCCGGCACCCGCAGCGGGTTCTGCGCCGCGCGAGTGAGCAGCGGGCCGCACCAGGACTTCATCCCGCTGTTCGTCCGCCCGGCCACACCCGCGGCCCGCGTGCTCCTGATAGCGCCCACCGCCACGTACGCGGCGTACGGCAATTCCCGGTTCTGGTGGGAGAACCCGATCCAGGAGATGGTCCAGGACCGCCTGGTCGAGATCGGGGCGGAGGAGCAGTACCTCATCGTCCATCCCGAGCTCGGCGCGTCCAGCTACGACTGCCACCTGGACGGCACCGACATCTGCTACGTGTCGCGGCGGCGCCCCAACCTGAACATGCGCCCCGGCCACGTCCGCCGCGAGGGCTATACCTCCGACCTGGACCTGGTCGCCTGGCTGGACCGGCTGGACCTGCCGTACGACGTCGTGACCGACGAGGACGTGCACCGCGGCGACGGCGGCCTGCTCCGGTCCTACGAGGTGATCATCACCGGCACCCACCCCGAGTACATGTCCGCGGTGATGTTCGACGCGATCGCGGACTGGGTGAGCGCCGGGGGCCGCCTGATGTACCTGGGCGGCAACGGGTTCTCCATGAACGTCAGCTTCGGTGCGGAGCGGCCCTGGATCATGGAGAACCGGCGGGTCGACCTGTGGGAGCGGGACGAGGAGTTCCAGCGCAGCGAGGCCATCCAGGCCACCGACGGGCGTCGCGGCGGGTACCTGGCGGAATCCGGCCGCCAGGCCGCCGCGGTCACCGGCGTCGAGTCGGCCACCATGGGCTTCGACCACTCCTATCCCTACGTGCTCACCGAGGCGGCCAGGCGGCCCGAGGCCGCATTCGTGTTCGAGGGGGTCACTGCCGACGTCATCGGCGACTTCGGCGCGATTGGCGGCGGCGTCGTCGGCCAGGAGTGGGACAACGCCGCGGGCCACGATCTCGGGCCCGGGCACCTCATCCTCGGGTCCTCGCACGACCACACCCTGGTGCCGCCCCTGTTCGGCGCCGTGCGCCCCGACTACCACGCCGACCTGGTCCTGTACCTGCGCGGCGCCGGGGCCGCGTTCTCGGTCAGCTCCATGGCCTGGTGCGCGGCGCTCAGCTATGACGGCTACGCCAACGACGTCGCCCGGATCACGCACAACGTGCTGCGCCGGTTCCTCGACCCGGCGCCGTTCACCGGAACGGAACCCGCCGGTCACCCGTGATCTGCCTGCGCGATGCCGCCCGGCTGAATTCACCCGCCCGAGGGTGAGGAGCCGCCGGCGCACCGGCCGCACGATGAACGCATGCTCCAGGCGCTGCACGCGGCCTCACCCCACGAGGTCTCCCGCCCCGGGGACCGATGACCGGGGCCGGGTCGGCTCCGGTGCGGGACCGGTGGCGATTCGTTCCCATGGTCGGATGGATCCGCACCTACCAGCGTCGCTGGCTCCGGGGTGACCTCATCGCCGGGTTTGCCGTCGCGGCCCTGATCATCCCGAAGAACCTCGGCTACGCCGGAATCGCCGGGATCCCGCTGCAGAACGGCCTGTACGCGGCGGCCGCCGGCGCGATCCTGTACGCGGTCTTCGGGACCAGCCGCCAGATCTCGACGGGGCCGAGCTCGGGGCTGGCCGCGGTGGCCGCGAGCGCCGTCGTGGCCGCCGGCATCACCGGCATCAGGAACGTGGCGTCCTTCGTCGCGATGATCACGCTGGTGTCGGGGGCCGTGTTCCTGCTGCTGGCCGTGCTCAGGATGGGGTGGATCGCGCAGTTCCTGTCGCGAGCCGTGGTCACCGGCTTCCTGTTCGGCGCCGCGATCGACGTCGTGATCGGGGAGCTGCCCAAGCTCACCGGGACCGACGTCACCGGCTCGAACCCCATCCAGGAGCTGCGGTCCTGGATCGGCTCGCTCGGTGAGACGCACCTGCTGACGGCGGTCGTCGGGGGGGTCGCGCTGATCGTGGTCTTCGGGCTGCGGACCGTCGCGCCGCGCGTCCCCGGGGCCCTGGTCCTGGTCGTGGGCGGCCTGCTGGCGTCGTGGCTGTTCGATCTCGGCACCCACGGCGTGGCGCTGGTCGGCGAGGTGCCCCGGGGGCTGCCCACCCCGCAGATCCCCGATCCCGGGCTACTCGGTGATCACGCGAGCACCATCGCGATCGCGGCGGTGGCGCTCGTGCTCATCGGGTTTTCCCAGACCGCGGGCGACGCCCGGGCGTTCGCGGCCCGGCACCGCTACCGCATCGACATCAATCAGGAGTCGGTCGCCCAGGGCATGGCCAACGCCGGGGCCGGCCTGTTCCAGGGGATGCCGGTGTCGACCAGCCTGTCCGCGAGCTCTCTCAACGAGCACTCGGGCGCCCGCACCGGCCTCGCCTCGCTCACCTCCGGCGTGATCGTCCTGCTGACGCTGCTGGTGCTGGCGCCGGTGTTCTCTGTCCTGCCCAAACCCGTGCTCGCGGCCCTGATCATCGAGGCCGTGGTCATGGGGATGATGGACGTTCCCGAGATGCGCCGGCTCGCCCGGGTGCAGCGCTTCGACTTCTGGATCGCGGTCGCGGCGATCGCCGGGACCCTGCTGTTCGGCGTGCTCGCCGGGGTGGTGATCGGGATCGGGCTCTCGCTGATCTGGCTGATCTCGGTGGCCACCCGGCCCCGCATGCCGCTGCTGGGGCGCGAGCCCGGCACCCACGTCTTCCGGGACCTGGGCGAGCACCCCGGCGACGAGCAGTACCCAGGAATCGTGGTCGTCCGGGTGGACGGCGGCCTGTTCTTCGCCACCTCGGATGCGCTGGAGGACCGGGTCAGGGAGGTCGCCCTGGCCATGCCCGAGATCACCGCGATCGTGCTCGACTGCGAGGGGATGGACTTCATCGACTCGCAAGGATCGGCGAAGCTGCGGGAGATCCTCGAGCTCACCGACCAGGCGGGCATGACCCTCCGGCTCGCCCGGCTCAAGCCCGAGGTCCGTGCGGTGCTCGGGCGCGACGGCGTCCTGGATCGCCTCGGCGACGCCAACACGCACGGGAACGTCGATCACGCCGTGGCAGCGGCGCTGTCCGCCCAGGACGAGAGCCGCGCCGGCCGGTGATCAGCCCGCGCCGCGCCCCGGCGCCCGGCCAGCCCGCCCCTGTCAACGTATGTGTTGACGACACTTGGGATCCACGCTTAGATGGGCCGAGGGCCAGCTAGCAGGGAGATGAACCGGCGTGGACGTCATGCGCACGCAGGCGCGCCGCCAGGCTGCCAGCGTGCTGGGGGGCTGGCTCGCCTCCCTGGAGGCCGGACTGGTCGGCGGTGACGTGGGCCGGGTGGCCGGGCTGTTCGCGGCGGACGGGTACTGGCGCGACATCCTGGCCCTGGACTGGTCGTTCCGGACCTGCGCGGGCCCGGGCGAGATCGGCGCCCTGGTCCGTGGCCTGCCTCCGGCCGCCCGCCCGAGGAGTTTCCGGATCGCGCCGGACCGGATGCCGCCGCGCCGGGTGCGCCGCGGCGGCCGCGACGTCATCGAGGGCTTTGCCGACTTCGACGCCGGCGCGGGCCGCGGCACCGCGTTCGTCCGGCTGCTCGACGAGGACACTCCGGTCGCCTGGCTGCTGCTGACCACGCTGCAGGAATTGCGCGGGCACGAGGAGGCCGTCGGCGACCGCCGGCCGACCGGCGAGGAGTACTCCCACAACCTCACCGGGGGCAACTGGCTGGACCGCCGCCGCCAGGCCCGGGCCTTCACCGACCGCGACCCCGAGGTGCTGATCGTGGGAGGCGGCCAGGCCGGCCTGTCGCTCGCGGCGCGGCTGGCCCGTATCGGCGTCGATGCACTGGTGGTGGAGCGTAATGGCCGTATCGGTGATAACTGGCGGCAGCGCTATCACTCGCTGACCCTGCACAACGAGGTGTGGGCGAACTCCCTGCCCTACCTGCCGTTCCCGCCGTCCTGGCCCACGTTCGTGCCGAAGGACATGCTCGCCGGCTGGCTGGAGAGCTACGCGGAGGCGATGGAGCTCAACGTCTGGCCGGGCACCGAGTTCGCAGGCGGGACGTTCGACCCCGCGTCCCGGATGTGGACCGTAGCGCTGCGCCAGGACCACGGGCCCGTGCGCCAGCTGCGCGTGGCTCATCTCGTCCTCGCCACCGGCAGTGTCAGCGGGATGCCGAAGACCCCGGCTCTGCCCGGGCTCGCCGAGTTCGCCGGCACGGTGATCCACTCCAGCGAGTTCACCAGCGGCCGGGAGTACCGCGGCCGGAACGCGATCGTCGTGGGCACCGGCAACAGCGGCCACGACGTGGCCCAGGACCTGTACGGCAACGGCGCGGCCGCGGTGACGATCGTGCAGCGCAGCCCGACCTGCGTGGTCAGCCTGGTGCCGAGCGGGACGCTGGTCTACCAGCTGTACACCGAGGGCCCGGTTGACGACATCGACCTGATCACCGCGGCCATCCCGTACCCGGTGCTGCGGGAGACCTACCAGTGGCTGACGGCCAAGACCTGCCGGCTCGACGCGGGCCTGCTGAACGGGCTGGCCGCCGTCGGCTTCGAGCTGGACTTCGGCGGGGACCGCACCGGGTTCCACATGAAGTACCTGCGCCAGGGCGGCGGCTACTACATCAACGTCGGCTGCTCCGAGCTGATCGCGCAGCGGCGGATCCGGCTGGCCCACGCGCGCGACGTGGTCTCGTTCGCGGGCGGCGGGATGCGGCTGGCCGACGGCACGCTGGTGCCCGCCGACCTCGTCGTGCTGGCCACCGGGTTCGAGCGGCAGCCGGCCGCGATCCGGCGGCTGCTCGGCGACGCGGTGGCGGACCGGGTGGGCGACGTGTGGGGGTTCGACGAGCAGGGCTTCATGCGCGGCATGTGGACGCGGACCGGGCAGGACAGGTTCTGGCTGATGGGCGGCGCGCTGAACGAGTGCCGGCTGTTCTCCCGCTTCCTCGCCCTGCAGATCAAGGCCGACCTGGCCGGCCTGCTGCCCACGGTGTAGCTGGCTGTCCAGCCGGACCGCCTAGCTCTTCTTGCGGGTGATCCTGGCCTCGATCTCGGTCACGCCGTCGCGGAAGGCCGGGAGGCCCGCCGACCACCGCTGCGCCTCGGTCTCCTGGGCCAGCGCGGCGGCGTAGTCCGTGGTCGTGACCGCGGCGCGCAGCGTGGCCACCAGCCGCTGCACGAACTCCTTGTCCTGGTGCGCCAGCCGCTGTCCGAGCGTGACCGCGGCGTCGGCCACGCGTTCCGGCGGCTCGACCATGGCCGCGGCCAGACCGGCGGTCACCGCGGTCCGCGCGTCCCAGGTCTCGCCGAACAGGCAGCCCAGCGCGGCCTGCTGCGGGCCGACGGCCCGGGTCAGCATCCAGGCGTGGCCGCCGCCCGGGTGCAGCCGCAGCTTGGTGAAGCGCGAGTCGAACAGCGCGCCCGGGCCGGTCAGCCGTACGTCACAGGCCAGGGCGAGGTTGAAGCCCGCGCCGACGGCCGGGCCGTTGACCGCGGCGATGACCGGCAGGGTGCAGGCCCGCACCCGCAGGAAGCCGTCGTAGACGGACTCCACGTCACCGAACGCGCCGTCGGCCGCGGCACGCAGCGTGGCCAGCTCCGCGCCCGCGCAGAACGCGCTGCCCGCGCCGGTCAGCACGACGCACCGGGTGGTGTCGTCGCGCTCGGCGCGGTCCAGGGCCGCGGCCAGCGCCCCGACCAGCGGCCCGGACAGGATGTTGCGCCGGGCCGGGTCGTTCAGGGTCACCACCGCGACCCCGTCGCGGTGGTCCAGGATCACCAGGTCGTCGGGCACGTTACGCTCCCTCCGCTCATGGGCCCGAGAGCACCGTACAGGCCGAGAACTGGGTTGATCCTCCCTGGCCGGTCGCGACCGCGGTGCTCGCGCCGGGCACCTGCCGGTCGCCGGCCTCGCCCATGACCTGCAGCGCGCACTCGGCGAGCCGGATCAGCGCGGTCGCGCCGACCGGGTTCGCCGCCTGCGGCCCGCCCGACGGGTTGATCACCGGGCCGCCCGCGTCGCGCTGCCCGAACCCCGCCGCGACCAGCGCCGGGCCATCCGCGGCGGCGCAGAACCGCAGCGGCGCGTAGGCCATGGTCTCGGCGTGCGTGAACGGCGCGTGGATCTCCACCACGTCCGCGTCCGCCGCCGACGCCAGGCCGGCCTGGCCCAGCGCGCGGTCCGCGGCGAGCCGCAAGGTGAGCAGCTCGACCAGGTCACCTTCTGGCCGGCCGATCCGGTCGCCCATGTTGTACGTATCAGTGAGTGTCGCCCGGCCCCGCACCCGCGCGGCCGGGCGGCCGGTCTGGGACGCGCGGGCCACGACGACCGCGCACACCCCTTCTGAGATCGGGCACGCGTCGAGCTGCCGGATCGGCCAGGCCAGCATCCGCGAGGCCAGCACGTCATCGGCCGTGTGCGGGACCCGGATCTGGGCCAGCGGGTTCCGGGCCGCGTGGGCGAAGTTCCGCTCCGCGACGCGGGCCCACAGCTCGGCGGTGTACCCCCACCGCTGCATCATCCTGGCCGCCCGCAGCGCGCCCATGGACACGGTGGACAGGCCGGTGTCGCGCTCGTAGACCGGGTCGAAGATGGAGTTGAACACCGCGGGCACGCTGCGGGCCTGGGCCATCCGCTCCACCGCGACCACCAGCGCGGCGTCGCCGTGCCCGGCCTCGAGCAGGTCCATGGCCGCGTACGCGGCGGCGATGCCGGTGGTGCCGCCGGTGTTGACCCGCAGGCTCCACTTGCCCACGGCGCCGGCCGCGGGCAGGAACTTGCGGTCCGGGCAGTTCTCCCCGGCCAGCGCGTCGGGCGCGAACCCGCCCACCACGATGTCGATGTCCCGATGGCCGAGGCCGCTGTGCCGCAGCGCCTCGCTCACCGCCGCGTGCACGAGCTCGGGCGTGGAGCCCTCGTGCCGGCGCCGGTACGGCGTCTGGCCCACGCCGATGATGGCGAGATCCGTGGTCACGCCGGCTCGTCCAGCGTGAACACGAAGTCGGTGATCCGGCCCTCGCAGGCCTCCTTGAACCGGGCCGTGACCCGCGGCCGGCGCAGCAGCGCGGCGCCGGCCGCGTCGGGGTCGGCCAGGTCGATCCCGGTGACGAAGTTGAGCACCGCGGTCGATGCCCCGTCCAGCGCGACGTACCCCACGACCAGCGGCGGCTCGGGCAGGCCGGGGAATGACGCGGTGAGGATCGTGAACGTCTCCAGCGTGCCGTGCGGGCTGACCTCGGCCCAGTCGGCGGTGGGCACGAAGCACGCGTCGCAGAACCCGCGGGCGGGCACCAGCATCCGCTGGCACTGCGGGCAGCGGCTGCCCATGATCCGCCGGCGGGCCAGCTCGGCGTAGAAGCGGCTGGCCGCGTCCCCGGCGTAGTAGGTGTAGTCGAACGACCAGTGCCCGTCGATGGTCAGCGGCGGTACCGGCTCGCCGGCGGATTCGGTCATGTCACGCCCCTTCCAGCGCCACGGCGGCCTGCACCTGCCCGGCGACCACGGACGACCCGGTGGCCAGCGCCGCCTGCCGTCCCGGCGCGGCGCGCAGCCGTTCCGCGGCCCGGGCCACGCGCACCAGGCCCATGGCCGGGGCGCCGTACCCCGCCGCCGAGCCGCCGTCGGGGTTGACCCGCGGGCTGCCTGCCAGCAGGCCCATGCCCTCACCCCGGGCTGCGGCCCCGACCGCCTCGGCCGCGAGCGCCTCGTCGAACAGCGTGAGGCCGTCGAGCTCCAGCACCTCAACACCGCCCGGCTCCCGCCCGGCGGCGGCCAGGGCCTGGCCGCTGGCCTGGCGCAGCGCGGGCAGCCCGGTCAGGTCCCTGTCGCCGACCTCATACGGCTCGGTCGACAGGCCGGTGCCGGCGACCAGGACCGGCCCGGGCCGGCTGCTCAGCACGGCCGCCGCCACCACATCGGCCCAGACCGGCAGCTCGGCCGGGAGCAGCGGCCAGGCGGGCGCCGGGGTGCGCGACGGGTCGGGCGGCCGCGGCCCGCGCCGGGCCGCCGCGACCGCGCGCCAGTGTCCGTAGCCCGGGTAGTCGCCCAGGCACCGGGCCGCCCGCAGGCCGCTGACCGCGATCTCGGTCAGGGCCAGCGGCCGGGCGCTGAACGGGTCGAACAGGGCGTGGGCGATCTCGTCGACCGGTCCCTCGCTGGCCCGGCCCCACGCCGCGACCAGGCAGTCGTCCACCGAGCCCGACCGGACCCGCGCGGAGCCGAGCACAAAAGCGAGCGCCCCGTCGTCGCCCAGCCGGGTCTCGTCCTTCAGGTAGGCGGCGGCCGCCGGCGAGGTCACCATGGAGGACAGGCCGCGGCCGTCCACCAGATCGTGCGCGGCGAGCACCGTGGCGCCCAGGTCGGCGGCGCGCAGGCCCGCCTCGCGCAGGGCGGCGCTCACGCAGTCGAAGATCAGGTCGGTGAGGCTGCGCGACGCATCCCGCCACGTGGTGCTCACCACGGCGGCGTGCAGGTAAACCGGCCGGGTCACCCGTCCTTGCTACCGGAACCGCCGTCCTGGTGTCAACGTAGGTGTTGAAAGATGTGCGCAATCCGGTCCGGTACCCTCGGTGAGACGCGGGAGGCCTGCTCTCGCGCGCGGAAAGGACCCGTCGTGGCCAGCCGATCGTCAGCCCCCGTGACCAGCGAGGACGGTGCCGGAAGCTCGATCGGCCGCCGGCGCGCCGTCGCCAGGCGCGACCCCAGCGCGGGCTACATCGAGCGCCGGGAGCGCCTGCTGGCCGCGGCCGCCGAGGTGTTCAAGGCGCAGGGCCTCGAGGCGACCAGCATCAACGACATCGCGGAGCGGATGGGGTCCGACCGGGCGTCGGTCTACTACTACTTCGGCAGCAAGCAGGAGATCTTCCTCGCGCTGGTCCGGCAGGGGGTCGAGGAGATCGTGGTCGCCTCGGAGGCCATCGCGGCGTCGGGGGGCCCGCCCGCCGCGCGGCTCGAGCGGCTGGTGCAGTCCCAGCTGGAGGCCTACGAGCGGCACTACCCGTTCATTCACCTGTACATCCAGGAGGACATGAACCGGGTACCCGGCGACGGCACCACGGCGGGCGAGGAGCTCAAGGCCCTGGGCCTGCGGTACGAGGCGGCGATCGAGAGCATCATCCGCGAGGGCCTCGCGGCGGGGGAGTTCCGCCCCGGCCTGGACGCCCGGCTGGTCACGTTCGCGATCCTCGGCGCGATCAACTGGACGCACCGCTGGTTCTCGCCTGGCGGGCGGCTCACCGGCGCCGAGGTCGGCCAGTCGTTTGCCGACCTCTTCCTCAACGGCGTCCGCACCAGCTAACCCGGCAACCGCGAGCGGCCCGCAGGCTGACCGGGCGCGCGCGCGAGTGGGGGGCTGCGGGCTAAGGCCCGCGCCGACGAGCGGCCCGCAGGCTGACCGGGCGCGCGCGAGTGGGGGGCTGCGGGTTAACCCCGCGCCGACGAGCGGCCGCCACGCCCGCGCCTGAACCTCTCTCGCCTCCTGCATCCCGTGCGTCACTGTCCTGACCTCCCGGGCGTGATCCATGTGAGTTTGCTGCACACCTGGCTACAGCAAACTCACATGGATCAAGGTCGTGGCGGCGCTGAGGGCGGTCAGGTGGGACGGGTGGGTCGGTTGTGACGGAGGAGTCGGCCGGGGCGAGGGACGGCTGTGACGGAAGGGCTGACTGCGACGGGCGGGTCGGCTGCGGCGGGTTGGCCGGCCTCGGGGGCGATCGTGGCTGCGGCGGTCGGGCCTGCGGGACGGTCAGCCGGCGGAGGTCAGGGTTTCCCATAGCTCGGCGCCGGTCTCGCGGGCCAGCTCGGCTGACCAGTAATGCTCGCTGCCGTACTCCTCCCGCCAGGCCCAGGCGGGCCGGGTGTACCTGGACAGCGCGTACTCCGTGGTGATGCCGATCGCGCCGTGCAGCTGGTGGGCGATCTTCGCGGCCGCGGTGGCAGCCAGGGCGGTGCGCGCCTTGGCCACCGCGACCGGCGCGGCGGGCCAGCCGCCGGGCCGGGTGAGCTCCAGCGCGCGCTGGACCGCGGCCCGGGCGGCGAGTTCCTCGCCGGCCAGCACCGCAAGCTGCTGCTGCACGGCCTGGAACTGCGACAGCCGCCGCCCGAACTGCTGGCGCTGGCCGCAGTAGCGGACGGTCAGCTCCAGCATCTGGCTGACCGCGGCGGAGATCTGGATGGCGCGGGCCAGCGCCCCGGCCCGGCGCAGCTGGGCCGGAAGGTTCTGGACCGGGTCCGACACGTCCGCCGGGCGCGCGCCGTCCACGGTGACCCGGTCGCGGGGCTCGCCGCCCAGGTTGCGGCCGGGCACGATCTGCGCGTCGGCCGCGGCGACGACGCAGGCGTGCGTGCCGGACTCGCCGGCGGTCACGATCAGCAGGCTCTGCGCCCAGCGGGCGAACGGCACGCGCGGACAGCGCACCGTGACCCGGCCTCCGGCCATGACCCCGGGTTCGGGCACCGGCACGAGCAGCCCAGCCGGTGCTGACCGCTCACCCGGCCCCGGCTGCCCGCCCGGCGGATGCGGCCCGTCGGGCGCCCTGAGCCCGGCGAGCTGCAGCACGTGCCCGGCGATGAATCCGGCGTCGGCCGCCGGCAGCCGGTGCCCGGCCGCGGCGCACGCGCTGACCACCGCGGCGGCGTCGGCCATGCTGCCGCCAGATCCGCCGAGCTCCTCCGGCTGGCCGACGCCGAGCCAGTCGCCGTCGGCCAGCCGGCCGCACGCCGTGCGCTCGGCCTCCTCCAGCCAGCTTCCGTCGGCACCGTAGACCTCCAGCGGGGCCAGCAGGTCCCCGACCGCCGCCGCGATCTCACCGGTGCCGATGACGCCTGCATCGGCGGCGCCTGGGCCGGAGACCCCCGTGCCGGCGACGCCGGTGCCGGTGTCGCCGGTCATGCTCCCGCCGCCCCGGACGGCTTCACCAGCTCGCGCGCGACGATCCCGCGCAGGATCTCGGTGGTGCCGCCGCGCAGCGTACCCTCCGGGCCGTGCAGGATCGCCTCGGCCAGCAGCCGGGACAAGGCATCGGGGGAATCGAGCGCTGGCTCGGTGTCCAGCAGCTCACGTGCGGCGTCGATGACCTTGAGCTCGAACCGGGTGCCCAGGTCCTTGACCATGGCGGCCTCGCGGGCCGGCGCAGCCCGGACCGCCCCATGGTGACCCACACCGGGCTGGGCCGCCCCGTACTGGACCGCTCCATCCTGGGCTGCCCCGCCCTGGGCCGCACCGTCCTGGGCCGCGCCGCGTTCCAGCTTGTCCGCGATCATCGCCGACAGCGCGCGGAGGGTCTGCAGTTCCGCGATCAGCCCGCCGATCTGGCGGTCGCCCGCACCGGCCCGCCGCCGGGCCAGCTCGCGCAGCAGCGGCGCCGTGGACAGGAACCGCTCCGGGCCGCTGCGCTCGTAGGCGAGCTCCGAGGTGACCTGCTCCCAGCCGGATCCCTCGCGGCCCAGCAGCGCGTCGCGGCCGACCGGCACGTCGTCGAGGGTGACCTCGTTGAAGTGGTGGCCGTCGTCCAGCGAGCGCAGCGGCCGTACGGTCACGCCCGGGGCGGACATGTCAATGATCACCTGCGACAGCCCGGCGTGCCGCTGGCTGGAGTCCCGCGGCGCGGTGCGGACCAGGGCCAGCAGGTAATCCGCCTGATGCGCGTGGCCGGTCCAGACCTTCCGGCCTGTGACGCGCCAGCCGGCGGCGGTGGCTGTGGCGGAGGTGCGGATCGAGGCCAGATCGGAGCCGCTGTCCGGCTCGGACATCCCGATCGCGAAGAAGCACTCGCCCCGCGTGATCGGCGGCAGGTACCGGCGGCGCTGCTCAGGCCCGCCGTAGCGCAGCAGTGCCGGGCCGGTCTGCCGGTCGGCGATCCAGTGCGCGGCGACCGGGGCCCCGGCGGCCAGCAGCTCCTCGATCACGACCAGCCGGTCCCGCTCGGGCCGGCCGCCGCCCCCGTAGCCCGGAGGCCACGTCATCCCGATCCAGCCCTGCGCGCCGAGCGCCCGGCTGAACTCCGGGTCGAATTCCGTCATCCACGCGTGGCAGTGCGGCTCGAAGCGCTGGCCGCCCAGGAACGCGCGAACCTCGGCGCGCAGCTGGCCCTCTGGCGTCACGGCGCGTCCGGGGCGGCGGCCCAGTAGATGAGCACGTCCGCGCCGTCGGCCTGGACACTGCCGGACTGCTGGAGCACCCTGAGGTGGGCCACGGTCTCGGTGACCGCGAGCATCTGGTTGAACGGGTCGAGGCTGGCGAACGAGCGGCGGCGCCTGGTCCACCCCATGGCCGCGGCCACCTGGGCCGCGGTCGCGGAGCCCAGGCCGGCCAGCACCTCGCGGGTCTCGCGGAGCCGCTGGTCGTGATGGGCGATGAGCTCGGCGATGCGCGCATGCGTGCTGGCCGTGACGGAGCCGTGCGCGGGCAGCAGCGTCAGGTCCGGCAGCGCCCGGACCGCTGCCAGCGACTGCAGGTAGTCGGCGAGCGGGGAGTCGGCGGGCACCGGCTCGAAGCCGATGGATGGCGTGATGTGCGGCAGCACGTGGTCCCCGGCGAACAGCAGGCCCGCGGCCTCGTCGGCGAACACGATGTGACCGCGGGTGTGGCCCGGCGTGGGCAGGACACGCAGCGTGCGCTGGCCGGCCTGCAGCCCGCCTGCCTCCAGCCAGTCGTCGGGTTCCTCCCAGCCCTCGGGGACCGGATCGATGCGGGAGTCGCCGCCCGCGATGCCGTCGGCGAGGACACCGGCGCCCGCCCGGTGCAGCAGGTTGACCTGGGCCTCGAAGCGGTTGACGCGTCCTGTCACGGCCGCGATGGAGGCCCGCTCGCCCGCGCCGAGGCCGATCGCGGTACCGAACTCGCGCCGCAGCACCACGGCCAGGGTGTAGTGGTCCCGGTGGGCGTGGGTGACCAGGATCCGGCTGATGTCGGAGAGCGGGTAGCCAAGCTGGTCGAGCGCCTTCTCGAGCTCGGCGCGGGCGTCCGGCACCGCCCAGCCGCCGTCGATCAGCGTGACCTGCTGGCCGTCCTCGAGCGCGTAGACGTTCACCGCGCGCAGGCCGTCCTCGGGCATCGGCAGCGGGATCCGGTGTACGCCGGGGGCGACCGTTTCTGGGCCCGGCTGCAGCCAGTCCGCCACGGGTGCGTCCGTCATCTCACCTCCGGGTCGCCGGTCACCACGGTGATCGCGGCCATTGGGCAGGCATCGGCGGCGTCGATCAGGTCCTGCTCTGCCCAGTCCCCGGGCTGGTACTCCGATTGCCCGTCGTCATTCACGGCGAACGCCCCGGGCGCGGTCTGCACGCACATGGTGACCCCCGCGCAGCGGTCATGGTCGACGGCAGCACGGGCGGCGGGCATCACTGCTCCCCGAAGGTTACGTGCAGGCTCTGCGGGCTGCGCGACACGATGTTCGGAACATAGTGCAGGGCCGGCTCGGCGATGTCGATCCGGGGGAAGGCCGCGGCCAGCGCGCCGAACGCCTCCTGGGCCTCGAGCCGGGCCAGCGGCGCGCCCAGGCAGGTGTGGATGCCCTGGCCGAACGTGGTGTGCCGGTTCGGCCAGCGGGTGATGTCGACGGTGTCAGGATCGGTGAACCGGGCCGGGTCGCGGTTGGCCGCGTGCTGGACGAGCAGCACCCGGTCGCCGGCCCCGATCTCGTGGCCGCGCAGCCGCACCGGCTCACGGGCCCAGCGCGCCATCGCGCGGATCGGCCCGTCGTAGCGCAGGATCTCCTCGGTCGCCGTGACCGCAAGCGCCGGGTCATCGCGCAGCCTGGCCCACTGATCCGGGAAGCGGGAGAACGCCACGACGCCGTTGGCCAGCAGGTTCATCGTGGTCTCGTGACCGGCGAAGACCATGAGGATAACGTTGGCGATCAGCTCGTCCTCGGACAGGAAGTCACCCCGGTCCTGGGCCTGGACCAGTCCGCTGAGCAGGTCATCGCGGGGGTGCGCGCGGCGGGCGGCGATGACCGGGCGCAGGAAGTCCGCCAGCTGCCCCATGGCCTCCTCACCGTGGCGCATCCGGTCCTCATCGCGGCCGCTGACGAAGATCACCGCGCCCAGGCTCTCGGCCCACTGCCGGAGGTTCTCCCGGCCTTCCTCGGGCACCCCGAGGTAGTCACCGATGACGATGACCGGCAGTGTGAACGCGAACCCGGCCAGGAAGTCGGCCCCGGCGGCGCCGCGCAGCGGCCCGGTGAGGATCTGCACGAGCTCGCGGACCCGCGGCCGCAGCGCCTCCACGCTGCGCGGCGTGAACGCCTTGTTCACCAGGCTCCGCACGCGCGTGTGGTAGGGCTGGTCCTTCCACACGAAGAACTTCGACAGGAACCCGAACAGCTGCTGGTAGCCCGAGGACACCGCGCTCAGCTCCTCGCCGAACGGGCCGGCGAACCGGTCGGACGAGAGCGCGCGGTGGTTGCGGAAGCCACCGGCGACCTCGTCGTAGCCGGTCAGGATCCAGCCGTTCCAGCGCTGGTTCCAGTACACGGGGTCGGCGGCGCGCAGCCGCGCGTAGAACCGCTCCGGATGGTCGACGGCCTCGTCGGACAGCAAATCGTCGAGATCGGCACCATCCTGGCCCATGGCGGGCAGTCTAAGAAGCCGCCGGAGCGGTGTCAACGGATGTGTTGACACTGTTCGGCCGCCGGGAGTTGGATGGAGCGTGATGAACGGCTGGGGACGATGGGGACCCGACGACGAGCTCGGCGCGCTGAACCTGCTAGGCCCGGCCGAGGTCCGGCGCGGTCTGGCCGCGGTCCGGGACGGGACCGTGCTGCCGCTCGCCGCGCCGATCGTGAACGGCCGGGGGTTCGGCATCGTCGGCCGCCCGGCCCCGGTGCACTACATGATGCGCGACGGCGGCGACTACGCGGCCGGGCGGCCCGAGCGCGGCGGCTTCGGTTTCGCCGATGACGCGGTGACGCTGCCCACGCACGGCGTGACGCACGTGGACGCGCTGGCGCACATCTGGCAGCACGGCCAGATGTACAACGGCATCCCGGCCGCCACGGTGACCAGCCGCGGCGCAGCCCGCCTGGGCATCGAGAAGATGCGGCCGGTGGTCACCCGCGGCGTGTTCGTCGACGGTGCGCCCGGCGGCACCAGGGATCCCGCCGACCGGATCCGCGCCGCGGAACTTGACCGCCTGCTCGCCGCCGCGGGCACCGGCCTGGAGCCCGGCGACGCCCTGCTGGTGCGAACCGGATGGCTGCCCGCGTTCACCGCGGGCCAGGCGGACGCGGCGGCCTGGCCCGGGCTCGACCGTGACTGCGGCGACTGGCTGGCCGAGCGCGGCGTGGTACTGGTCGGCGCCGACAACGTGGGCGTCGAGGCCTACCCGTCCGGCGACCCCCGCTGCCAGGTGCCGCTGCACATCAGCCTGATCCGCGGTCACGGCGTCTACCTGGCCGAGCTGATGGACCTGGATGAGCTGGCGGCCGCCGGGCGCAGCACGTTCCTGTTCCTGCTGGCGCCGCTGCCGCTGGCCGGCGCCGTGGGCAGCCCGGTCGCGCCGGTGGCGGTCCTGTGAGCTGTCGTCAACGATACTGTTGACGGAGGCTGACCGGCGTTGCTACAGTCCGGACAATCCTCCGGATGTGGCGTGAACCACATCCGGATTCCCCGAGGTCGCGGGAGGCAGCGTGCTGGATGTCAGAAGCGCCATGCGGCGCTCGGCCAGATTCCACCGCGATCTGACGGCGATCCGCAGCGGCGACCGCGAGTTGACCTACGGCCAGGCCTGGGAGCGCGGGCTGCGCCTGGCCAGCGCCCTGACCGGGCTCGGCCTGGCCCCGGGGGACCGGGTCGCGGTCCTCGAGGACAACTGCGTCGAGGCGGTCGACTTCTACCTCGGCACCGCGATCGCCAACCTGGTGCGCGTGCCGCTGTACCGGCGCAACTCCGTCGAGGCGCACGAGCACATGATCCGGCACACCGGCAGCAAGGTCGTCGTGGTGTCGCAGGAGTACGCCCACGAGGTGGCCAGTTTGGCGGGCACGGTCGACGGGCTGCGCATCGTGGTGCGGGACGCCGGCTACGAGGCCTGGCTCGCCGGGCACGAGGCCGCCGACCCCGACCTGGACGTTTCCCTCGACGACCTGTTCATCATCCGGCACTCGGCCGGCACCACCGGCCGGGCCAAGGGCATTGCGTACACCCACCGGGCCTGGATGAGCGCCACCCGCGACTGGTTCTACATGCTCCCGCCCGCCGACATCGGTGATGTGTGTCTGCACGTCGGGCCGATCTCGCACGGCTCTGGCTACCTGTTCCTGCCCATCTGGCTGGCCGGGGGCGTGAACATCCTGGCGTCGCGGTTCGACGCGGCCACGTTCGCGCAGACGCTGCGCGACGACCGGATCGCCTACTTCTTCGCGGTGCCCACGATGGTCGCCGACGTGGTCGCGCAGGCCGGCGGCCAGCGGCTGGACCTGCCCAGCCTGAAGGCCGTGATGGTCTCCGGCGCACCGATCAGCGCGCGCACCGCGGCCGCCGGGCACGAGGTGTTCGGCGACACCATGTACCAGATGTACGGGCAGACCGAGGCCGTGCCGGTGACGTTCATGGGCCCGCGCGAATGGTTCGGCACGCTCGAGGGCTCCGATCCGCTGCGCGCGGCCGGGCGGATCATGCCGTTCGCCGAGCTGGAGATCCGGGACGAGCGCAACCGCAGCGTGCCGACCGGCACCGAGGGCGAGATCGCGATCCGGTGCGAGGGCCAGATGACCGGCCTGTGGGACGACCCCGAGCAGACCGCGGCGCGGCTGCGGGACGGCTGGGTGCTCACCGGTGACATTGGCAGGCTGGACTCCCGCGGTTTCCTGTACGTCATCGACCGCGTCGACGACCTGATCATCTCGGGTGGCTTCAACATCTGGCCCGCCGAGCTTGAGCAGGTGATCTCGGCGCTGCCCGGGGTCCGCGAGGTCGTGGTGTTCGGGGTCCCGGACGAGAAGTGGGGCGAGACGCCGCTGGCCGAGGTGATACTCGACGACGGCGCCAGCCTCGACGAGCCCACGGTCATCGAGGCCTGCGCCGCCCGCCTCGGCTCGTACAAGAAGCCCGGCCGGGTCGTGTTCCGGACCGACCCCTTCCCGCGCAGCCCCGTCGGCAAGCTGCAGCGCAAGGTCATCCGCGAGCCGTACTGGGCCGGCCAGGAACGCCGCGTCGCCGGCTCGTGACGGCGCCAGGGCCGCTGCCCGGCCGGGGTCGGCCTAGCTGAGCACCTGGGCGGCGGCGAAGTCCTGGATCGCGCCGAGCAGCTGGTCCGGGGTTTCGACCTGGGGCACGTGGCCGGTGGCCGTCAGCAGACGGAACCGGGCGCCGGGGATGGCATCGGCGTAGGCGCGCCCGTATCCGGGGTCGGCGATCCGGTCGCTGTCGCCCCACAGCACCAGCGTGGGCAGGGTGATCTGCCCGAGCCTGATGCTGAGGCCGGGGTCGGCCATGGCGGTGCCGGCGTAGACGGCCAGGGCCGCACGGTTGCCGGCCATGGCTGCCTGCTGCTCGGCGCTCATCGCGGCGGGATCGATACGGAACGGCCCGGGATCGTGGTAGCTGAGCTCGGCCACCTGGTCGAGGGTGAGCGAGAAGAAGTCGGCGACGGGGTGGCCAGGGACCTCGATCCCGACCGCGTCGACCAGGATGGCCGCGGCGATCCGCGCGGACCCGGCCAGCGCCATCTCGGCGGCGATCCACCCGCCGATCGAGTTGCCGATGACGGTGACGTCGGTGAGGTCCAGCGTCTCGAGCAGGGCCGTGTAGAGCCGCGCGAGCCCGGCGACAGTGTTCAGCCCGTCTGGCCGGGGCGTGCCGCCGAAGCCCGGGTGGACCGGGACGATGACCCGAGCGGGGCCGGCCTCGGCCAGGCGGTCGGCGAAACCCGTGACCGACTGCGGGCCGGCACCGCCGTGCAGCAGCAGGAACGTATGCCCGGCTCCGCGGTCGCTGCAGGCGACCCGCACCGGGCCGGCGCCGTCGATGGCGACAGTATGAGTGGTGGTGGCGGACGCAGGGGTCACGGCCGGGACGGTGGCGTAGCGGCCCATCACGCCCGCGGCCGCCTCGGCGGTCATGGGCTGTCCGGACGCGATCATGTCGTGCATGTCGCGGAAGTACTGCACGTACAGGTCCGGCGTGAACGTGTTGAGCAGGATGGCCGGCTCGTCGCTCACGTTGGCGAACGTGTGCGGCGCGCCCGGCGGGACCATCACCAGCGTCCCGGCCGGGGCGTCATAGGACGTTTCCCCGACCGTGAAGCGGGCCGTGCCCGAGACGACGTAGAAGCCCTCGTCGTGCTGGCCGTGCCGGTGCTGCTGCGGGCCGTCGGTGTGCGGGGCGATGGTGATCTCGCCCAGGCCCAGGCGGTGCGATGTCGTGCTGCCGTCCTCCAGGATCCGCATCTGAATCGGCCCGGCCAGGGCGACCTCGCCGTCGCCGGGGCCGACGATCGAGACCTCGGTCATGTCTGTCTCCCGTCTCTTCGTAAGAGTAGCTCTCATGAGAAGAGTAGACACTCATCTAGAGTTTATGCAAGTATGCTCTCATGACGAGAGGCCACTCAGCCGCCGGACGAGGGGAGCGAGGCCGATGACCATGCGCCTCGATACCGGGCGCTCCAACCAGAAGGAGCGGACCCGGGCGGCGATCGTGGCGGCGGCGCGGGCCGCGGTGGCCTCCGGCGAGGAGGTCACGATGCCGGCGGTCGCCCGGCGGGCCCTGGTGTCCGAGGCCACCGCGTACCGGTATTTCCCTGATCTCGCCTCACTGCTGCGCGAGGCCCTGGCCACCGTCTGGGTCAGCCCGGAACGGGCGATGGAGCCGGTGGCCGGGTCGGCCGACCCGGTAGAGCGCGTGGGCTTTGCCACCGAGGTCCTGTTCCGGGAGGTGCTGGCCCACCAGGGAGCGGCGCGGGCGATGATCTCGGCGTCGGTCACCAAGCCGTCGACAGCGGCGGCGCAGCGCCCGGGCCGCCGCTTCGGCCTGATAGACGAGGCCCTGCGCCCGCTGAACGAGACCATGGCCGTACGCCAGCCAGCGCGCTTCGAGCAGCTCAAGCGCGGACTCGCCGTCGTGGTCAGTGCCGAGGCGCTGTTCACCCTTACCGATCTCTGCGGGCTGGCGCCCGACGAGGCCATCGCCAGCGCGGCCGACTCCGCCCGCTCGCTCACCGCCGCCGCGCTCCGCGCGGCCGGTTACTAGCCGCGTCCCGGCCCTGGCCCGGCCGGCGCCGAAGGGGCGCGAGGCCGGTGCTTAGGGTGGTGCCATGGATCTTGAACCCGGCCCGGCTGTGCCTGTCCGCGCGCTGTTCCAGCGCCGGGCCCCCGAGGACGAGACGCTGCTCAGGCTGACCGGGCTCCGGTTCGCCCAGATGGGTGTGGCGGCCGAGTTGTACGCCGACACGCCGGATCAGCTCGAGAGCACCCTGGGGTTCGTGCCACCGCATCGGCTCCTGCCCACGGTTCACCTGAACCGCGGCCTCAACCTGCTGCACGAGCGCGACCGCGCCGCCGTCGCGGAATTCGCCCGCCGCTTCGCGGGCCGGGTCGCCGGGCTGGTCGTGCACGACAGCCCGGATATGGGGGACCAGACCGGCCGTCTGGTCGACGGGCTGCGCGAGCTGGACACGTCCCTCGCCGAGCAGCCCGGCAGCCCGCTCGTGTTCCTCGAGTACGCGGCCCGCCTGGAGCCTGCCTGGTTCATCGAGACGGCGGAGCGCGTTCAGGACGCGGCGCGCATCAGCTTCTGCGTCGACGTCGGCCACATCGGCATCAGGCAGGCCGGCCAGGAGTTCGCCCGCAGCCATCCCGGCCTGAACCTGGGACGCCTGGGCGACCGGCTGCCTGACCTGGTGGCGGACGTTCAGGACGCGGTCGGCTCCGCCCTGGACGTGGTGCTCGGTGTCATCCGGTCGCTGGGCCGGATCGGGAAGCCCGTGCATTTCCACCTGCACGACGGGCATCCCCTTGTGCCCGGCCTGTCCGATCATTTCAGCTTCCTGAACCGGTTCCCGATCTCCTTCAGCTACCGCGGCCGCCAGTCCCTGGACATGCTGTACGGGCTGGGCGGGCTGGCCTCGATCGTGTCCACCGCCCTGGAGGCCTGCGGTCCGGGAGGAGTCTCCCTGACGCTCGAAGTTCACCAGGCGGAAGGGAGGCTGCCGCTCGCCGACGCCGCGCCGCTTTTCCCGCCCGGGTCGGACGTCACGGATGCCGAACGGGTGAACTACTGGCTCTATGTTCTGTCCGAGAACGTGCTGCTGCTCGCCCAGGCCATTGCGGGCAGGGAGCCGGACCGGCAGCCTGAACGCTCAGAAGGCGTAGTCGGCTGAAACCGGCCCGCCGGACCACCCGGGGCGGGTGATGCCTACGCGCCGGAGCCTGGAACACACTTGGCCGGCTGAAGACCCTTTGCCGCCTGTCACACGAGTGGAGCGAGCGTGAGAAAGCCGTCCAGAAGCACAGGTGAGTGCGGTGCCTGAGGACCTGCCACCGCAGAACGTGCCCAGTCCGCCCCCCGCGGCTAACGGGGATTCCGGCCGGTTCGGGCTCGCCGACGGAGCCCGGGTTACCGGCACCGTGGTCGGCCACCTTGCCGACCAGGCACGCAGCACGGCCAGCGCCGCGCGGGCCGGACGGGTGACGAACTCCGGCGGCGAGCCGGGAGTGCTCGACCTGACGCCGCTGCGCGAGCTCCTGTCCGATCTGATGGACGAGCTGGACAAGGTGCGGCTGCGCGACCGGGTTGCCGCCGCACTGCGCCAGGCCGCCGACATCATCGACTCGCAAACCCCGAACCGCTAAAGAGATCACCCATCCTCTGAACCGTCTCTCGATAACGGACGTAGAAGAGGTGTGGGGCCATTTGGGCAGTTGCCCATCTAGAGGGGGATCTCTATGGTTTGCTCGACGTTTGCCGTCGTAGCCGCGGCGGTCGCCGCACCAACCGGAACCGAGCCGGCGCAGGCTGTCGCCTGGACAGCCATCCCGCCTCCGCCGGCGGACCAGCAAGACCGTTTCACCGACATCTGGGACGATTCGGCCTGGACGATCACGTCCAGCCCTGCTGCCGATACCAGGCTGCCGTCCGCATCTACCCCGCTCGTCGCCGCGACTGACGGCGTGGCCGGACCCACCGGCCCCGCCATCGCGGCTGACCCGCTCACCCCGGTCGATCACCCGACCCACTAGCCGGTGAGCCCGCGGGACCCTCGCATTCCCCCCGCATGATGCGCGGTCCCGCACGGGCGGAGTTCCTTTACCAATGCGGAGGCCAGCGTGCCCGTTATATCCGTTCCCCAGGCGTTCAACGAGGATGAGCTCTACGTCGACCTCCGGTCGATCATCGGGCACTCGCTGTTCCTGAAGTGCGAAGGGTTCAACTTCGCCGGGTCGATCAAGCTCAAGGCCGCGACCGAGATGGTCGAGGCGGCCGACCGGGACGGCGTCCTCACCTCGGAGTCAGTCCTGGTCGAATCCTCGTCAGGAAACCTGGGCGTGGCGCTGAGCATGATCGCGGCCAGCAAGGGATACCGGTTCCTGTGCGTGACCGACTCCCGCTGCAACCTGTCGACCAGGATGCTGATGGAGGCGCTCGGCAGCCAGGTGCACATCATCGCCGAGCCGGACGCCAGCGGCGGTTTCCTCGGCGCCCGGCTCGACTACGTCCGGGCCCTGTGCGCCTCCGACGACCGGTACGTGTGGCTCAACCAGTACACCAATCCGGGCAACTGGCGGTCGCACTACCGCACCACGGCGCCCGAGATCGCCCGCCAGTTCCCGAATCTGGACGTGCTGTTCGTCGGGGCCGGAACCACCGGGACCCTGATGGGCTGCGCACGCTACTTCCGGAACTGGCACCGGCCGGTGCAGGTCGTCGCCGTGGACAGCGTCGGCTCGGTGACGTTCGGCGGTGCACCGGGGCGCCGGATGATACCCGGCTTAGGCACAAGCGTCCGTCCGCCGCTGCTCGATGAGTCCTACGTGGACGAGGTAATCACCGTCGAGGAGGCGGACACCATCCGGGCCTGCCACCGCCTGGCCCGGCGCGGGTTCCTCTTCGGCGGCTCGACCGGCACGGTGGTCAGCGGCGCGGCGGGCTGGCTGGCCCAGCATGACGCGCACGGACTCACCGCGGTGGCGATCGCCCCGGACCTCGGCGAGCGCTACCTGGACACGATCTATCACACCAACTGGCTCCAGGACCTGTACGGCGAGGGTGTGCTCAGCTCCGGCGAGTTCGCCGCCGGCTCGAAGGGGTTCGCATGACGGGGAACTCGGCCGATGTCATGACCGCCGACCTGGCTGGGCCGCTGACCGCGAACGGATCCTCCGCCGGGACGGGCGACCTGGAGCAGAGCCTCGCCGGGGTGCTGGCCGACGTCATGCACGTCGAGCAGGTGCCGGCCGACAGCCACTTTTTCGATGACCTGGGTGCCGACTCGCTGGTGATGGCCCACTTCTGCGCCCGGGTCAGGAAGCGGCCTGACCTGCCCTCGGCGTCGATGAAGGACATCTACCGGCATCCGACGATCAGGAACCTGGCCGCGGCGCTCGGGGAGGCCGCGCAGGTCCCGGCCGGGTCCACGGCCCCGGCCCCCACGCCGGCGCGGCCCGGGCCGGCTGCTCCGGGCAGCACGCGGCAGTACATGCTGTGCGGGACGCTGCAGTTCCTGTTCTTCCTCGGCTACGCGTGGATCGCCGCCCTGGTCGGCGCCCGGGCCTACGTGTGGATCTCGGCCGGCTCCGGCCTGGCCGACATTTACCTGCGCTCGGTCCTGTTCGGCGGCGCGGGCTTCCTGGTGCTGTGCCTGCTGCCGATCCTGGCCAAATGGGTGCTGATCGGCCGGTGGAAGCCCCGGGAGATCCGCATCTGGAGCCTGGGCTACGTCCGGTTCTGGATCGTCAAGATGCTGATCCGGTCGAACCCGCTGGCGTTCCTGTCGGTCGGCTCGCCGCTGTACTCGCTGTACCTCAGGGCGCTGGGGGCCAGGATCGGCCCGGGCGTCGCGATCTTCACCCGCCAGCTGCCCGTGTGCACCGACCTGCTGACCATCGGCGCGGACACGGTGATCCGCAAGGACGCGCTCCTGCTCTGCTACCGGGCCCAGGGCGGATGGATCCAGACCGGCCCCGTCACCCTGGGCCGGAACGTGTTCATCGGCGAGAAGAGCGTGCTCGACATCAACACGTCGATGGGTGACGTGTCGCAGCTCGGTCATGCGTCCGCGCTGTACAGCGGCCAGACGGTACCGGTCGGCCAGCGCTGGCACGGCTCTCCGGCCCAGCGCACGACCCTGAACTACGCCAGGGTCTCGCCGGCGCGCTGCACCGCGCTGCGCCGGGTCAGGTTCTGCGCCGTCACCCTGCTCTGCGTGCTGCTGGTGTACCTGCCGCTGGCCGAGGGCGGCGTGTTCCTGCTGCTGACCGAGGTACCCCGGCTGGGCCAGGTGCTGGACCCGAGCATGGACGCGCTCACATCGCGTGCGCTCTACGCCGACGCGCTCCGGGTCTCCCTGGTGGGGTTTTTCGGCCTGCTGATCGTCGGCCTGGCGTTCGTGGTCACCGTCCCCCGCCTGCTGAGCCTGTTCGTGAGGCCGTCCGAGGTCTATCCCCTGTACGGGTTCCACGACCGGGTCCACCGGGCGGTCGCCCGGATGACCAGCGTGAAGTTCTTCACCCACATGTTCGGCGACAGCTCGTTCATCGTCTACTACCTGCGCTGCCTCGGGTATGACCTGTCCCAGGTCGAGCAGACCGGGTCGAACTTCGGCACCGAGGTCGGGCACGAGACCCCGTACATGAGCACGATCGGCAGCGGGACGATGGTCGCCGACGGGCTGTCGATCATGAACGCCGACTTCTCCAGCACGTCGTTCCGGGTATCCCCGGTGTCGATCGGGCCGAACAACTTCATCGGGAACAACATCGCCTACCCGGCCGGCGGCCGGACGGGGAAGAACTGCCTGCTCGCGACCAAGACGATGATCCCGCTCGACGGGGAGATCCGCGAGGGCGTGGGGCTGCTCGGCTCGCCGTCGTTCGAGATCCCGCGGTCGGTCGAGCGCGACCTGGCGTTCGACGACCTGCGGACCGGCGAGGAGCTGCGCACCCGGCTGCGCGCGAAGAACTGGCACAACCTCCGGACCATGGCCATCTTCCTGACCGGCCGGTGGCTGCATCTGTTCCTGGTTACCGTGTTCGCCCTGGCCGCGTTCGACGCGTACGGCGGGTTCGCGCAGCTGGAGATGGCGGGCCTGCTCGCGGTCAGCATCCTGGTGACCCCGGTTTACTTCGTCCTGCTGGAACGCGTCATCAAGGGCTTCCGCCGGCTCCAGCCCCGGTACTGCTCGATCTACGACCCGTACTTCTGGCGGCACGAGCGCCTGTGGAAGGTGCCCGGCGAGGCGTACCTGCACATGTTCGACGGCACCCCGTTCAAGAACCTGATCTGGCGCGGCCTGGGGGTCCAGCTCGGCAGGCGGGTGTTCGATGACGGCTGCTACCTCACCGAGCGCACGCTGGTCACGATCGGCGACGACGCCATGCTCAACGCGGGCAGCAAGATCCAGTGCCACTCACAGGAAGACGGCACGTTCAAATCCGACCGGTCGGCGATCGGCGCCAGCTGCGCCCTCGGGGTCGGCGCGATGGTCCATTACGGCGTGACGATGGGCGACGGCTCGGTGCTCGCCCCCGACTCCTTTCTCATGAAAGGCGAGGAAATCCCGCCGCATGCGCGGTGGGGGGGAAACCCCGCCAGGGAGATGTGACATGACAACGATCAGCCTGCGTGACCTAGCGACCCCAGCGGAGACGAGCACGGGGGAGACCAGCCGGGAATTCTGGCGCGGTGTGCTCCTGGCCTGCGGGTACACCTCCATCTCGCGGTGGACCCTCGACCCGGCGCCCGGCCTCGGCGAGCATGAGGCGACGATCCCCGGCGAGCTCGTGGCGGCGCTGTACCGCCTGGCGCAGGAGCTCGGGGTGCCGTTCCGGTCGGTGCTGCTGACCGCGCACGCCAAGGTGCTCGCCGCGCTGTCGGGCGACTGTGAGGTCGCGATCGGCTATGTCACCGGCCCGGGCCGCCCGCCGCTGCCCGCCCGGCTGACCGCCGGGCCCGGCTCGTGGCGGGAATTGCTGGGGCGGATCCACCGGGCCGAGTCGCAGCTGCTGGCGCACCAGGATTTCCCGGTCGGTGATCTCAGGCGCGAGCTCGGCCTCACCGAGCCCTCGTTCGAGACCGTCTTCGAACCCACCGGCGACGACGGCGGCGGCGGCCCTGGCGAGCTCGGCGACGGCATCGCGGCCTGGGTGGGGATCTTGCCGCACGGCGGCCGCCTCATGCTGCGGCTGCGGTACCGGACCGACGTGCTTGACGCGGACTCCGCGGCCAGGATCGCCGGCTACCACCTCGCCGCGCTCACGCTGATCGCGGCCGATCCGGACGCCGAGCACGGGCGGCAGAGCCTGCTCTCCGCCGATGAGCTCCGTTTCCAGATCGACGGGCTCGCCGGCCCGCGCCGGGACCTGCCGGACCGCCGGTTCCACGAGCTGTTCGAGCAGCAGGTGGCGGTGCACCCAGATGCCGTCGCGGCTGAGCGCGGCGGCCAGCAGTGGACCTACGCCGAGCTCAACGCCCGGGCCAACCGGCTGGGGCGTGCCCTGCTGGCGCGCGGGCTGCGCCGCGAGCAGGCCGTCGCGGTGGTGACCGAGCGCAACCTGGACTGGATGGCCGCCGTCATCGCGGTCTTCAAGGCCGGCGGCGTCTACCTCCCGGTCGAGCCGCATTTCCCGGCCGGCCGCATCGCGGCCACGCTGCGGCGGGCGCAGTGCCGCCTGGTGCTGACCGAGTCCGGCAGCACCGACACCCTCGACCAGGCCCTCGGCTCGCAGTCCGGTGTCCAGAAGGTCTTCATCGACGCCGCCTGGGGTGAGGACCACGCCGATGGTGATCTCGGCCTCCCCGTCACGGCGGACCAGCTCGCCTACATCTACTTCACGTCGGGCTCCACCGGCGAGCCCAAGGGCGCGATGTGCGAGCATGCGGGCCTGCTCAACCACCTCTACGCCAAGGTCGGCGACCTGGAGATCGGCGCGGGTCAGGTGGTGGCCCAGACCGCGCCGCAGTGCTTCGACATCTCGCTGTGGCAGCTCGTGTCCGCGATGCTGGCCGGCGGGCGGACCCTGCTGGTCGAGCAGGAGGTGATCCTGGACGCCGAGCGGTTCGTGGACACGATCACCGGCGGCCGGGTCAACGTCCTGCAGGTCGTGCCGTCGTACCTTGAGGTGGTGCTGACCTACCTGGAGCAGCACCCGCGCGAGCTGCCGGACCTGCGGTTCGTGTCAGTCACCGGCGAGGCGCTGAAGAAGGAGCTCACCCAGCGCTGGTTCGCCAGCCAGCCCGGGATCAAGCTGGTCAACGCGTACGGGCTGACCGAAACCTCGGACGACACCAACCACGAGGTGATGGACCGGGCACCGGACGGCGACCGGGTCCCGCTCGGCCCGCCCGTCAGCAACGTCCACGTCTACGTCGTCGACGAGAACCTGGCCCCGGTGCCGCTCGGCGCCCCCGGCGCGATCGTGTTCTCTGGGGTCTGCGTCGGCCGCGGCTACATCAACGACCCCGAGCGCACCCGGCTGGCCTTCATGCCGGACCCGCACCGCCCGGGCCAGCGCCTCTACCAGGCCGGGGACTACGGCCGCTGGCGGCCCGACGGCAAGCTCGAGTACTTCGGCCGCCGGGATTCCCAGGTCAAGATCAGCGGCTTCCGGATCGAGATCGGCGAGATCGAGAACACCCTGCTGCGGATCGACGGGGTCCGCGACGGCGCGGTGGTGGTGGCCGAGCGGGCCGATCAGAGCAGGCACTTGATCGCGTTCTACTCCGGCCCGCAGCCGGTCGACGCCGGCGTCCTGCGGGACCGGCTCGGCGCGTCGCTGCCCTCGTACATGGTCCCGGTGGCTTTCCACTGGCGGGAGCTCCTGCCGCTGACCGCGAACAGCAAGATCGACAAGAAGGCGCTGACCGCGCTCGCCGGAGAGCTCGCCGTCGCCCCCACCACAGAACACGTGCCCCTTACGCCAGCCGAGCGGCGGGTCGCCGCTGCCTGGGCCACGGTGCTCGGGGTGCCTGAGGACCAGGTCGGGCGGCGGGATCACTTCTTCGACCTCGGCGGGACATCGCTGTCGGCGGTCAAGCTGGCGATCGCCCTGGACCGGGCCGTGTCGCTGAAGGACCTGACCCGGCACCCGGTTCTCGCCGACCTGGCCGCGCTGATCGACGGGAAGGCCGAGCGGCGCGACGGGCTGCTGCAGATGCTGGCCGAGCCCGGTGTCCTTGGCCACGGGGGGACACCGGCCGGGGCCCTGGTGTGCTTCCCCTACGCCGGCGGCAACGCGGTGAACTTCCAGTCGCTGGCCAGCGCGCTGCGCGGCAGCGGCCTGGCCGTCTACGCCGTCGAGCTGCCCGGTCACGACCTGGCCGCCGGGACCGAGCCGTTCGCGCCGCTGGACCAGGTCACCGACCAGGTCACCGCCGAGATCACCCTCCGGGGCCTGACCCGGGTGCTGCTCTGGGGTCACTCGTCAGGCACCGCGTTCGCGCTGGAGACGGCCAGGAAGCTGGAGCAACGCGGGGTGGACGTGCCGCGGGTGTTCCTGGCCGCGCAGCTGCCCGGGCAGGCCGCCGGCCGGCGCGCCGCGGTCGCCGGGCTGGCCGGCCGGAGCAACGCGGAGATCGCCGCCGGGCTGGCCGCCGGCGGCGGCTACACCGAGCTCGGCGACCTAGTCGGGCTGTCATTGGACGCACGGGCTCCGGACGCACGGGCTCTTGGCGCTCGGGATGCCGAGCATGTCGGCGCCGCCTACCGGCACGACTGCGTGTCCGCGCACCGTTACCTGGCCGACGCCCTGGAGACCCCGCCTGCGGCGCGGCTGTCCGCGCCGGTCACCGTCGTCGTGGCCGCCGACGACCCGTTCACCGCGGGGGCCGTTCATGCCTTCCGCGGCTGGGAGCGGCTGGCGGCGCGCGTCGACCTGCTCGAGCTCGCCGGCGGCGGTCATTACTTCCTGCGTACCCGCCCGGCCGACGCGGCCCAGGCCGTGCTGCGCGGCACCGGCCAGGCGGCGATTGCGTAATGCCACTAGAAGGGATACCCGTGATGTCAGTCTCATCCTCCTCGTCACTGCTCGATGTGAGCCTGCGACCTGGCCAGCTCCCTGTGCTGCGGGCCGACGCCGCCGGCGGCGCGCCCGCCTGGGCTGCCGCGCACCGGGACGCGCTGCGCGCCGCCGTCACCGAGCACGGCTCCGTCCTGGTCCGCGGCCTCGGCCTGCGCGACGCGGCCGAGACCGGCGCGTTGTTCCGCGGGCTGGCCGGCGGCCTGATGACCGAGAGGGAGGCGTTCGCGGCCCGGCAGATCTACTCCGACGGCGTGTACTCGTCGTCGAAGTGGCCGCCGAACCAGCCGATGTGCATGCATCATGAGCTGAGCTACGCGCTGGAGTTCCCTGGCCTGATGCTGTTCGCGTGCCTCACCGCGCCCGCCAGCGGCGGGGCCACCGCGGTGGCCGACGCGGCGGCCGTGCTCGCCGCGCTGCCCGCCGGCCTGGCCGCGCGGTTTGAGCGGGAGGGCTGGCTGCTGACCCGCAACTTCAATGACGACATCGGGGCGTCCGTGGAGGACGCGTTCGGCACCGGCGACCGCGGCGCGGTCGAAGGATACTGCCGCGCCAACGGGATCGAGTTCGAGTGGCAGCCCGACGGCGGGCTGCGTACCTGGCAGCGCCGCAGCGCGGTGGTGCGGCACCCGGTCACCGGCGAGCGCTGCTGGTTCAACCAGATCGCCTTCCTCAACGAGCGGACCATCGACCCCGAGGTGCGCGAGTACCTGGTGGACATCTACGGCGAGGACGGGCTGCCGTTCAACACCCGGTTCGGCCACGGCGACCCGGTCGGCGAGGACGTCGTGCAGCTGCTCAATGAGGTCTACGAGGAGCACACCGTCCGTGAGCCGTGGCAGGCCGGTGACCTGATGCTGGTAGACAACGTGCGCACGGCCCACAGCCGGGAGCCCTACCAGGGGCCGCGCGAGGTGCTGGTGGCCATGGCCGACGCGGTGCGCCTGGCCGACTGCGCGCCGACCGCCGGGGTGAGTGCCTGATGTCCGCCACAGAGCCCGCCGCGGGAACCCCCGCCGGGCCGGTCACGGTGCCGCCGTTCGCGGTGATCCCTGGTGCTCAGGTCCACGGCGCGCTGCAGGGCCGGGAGAAGCAGATCGTGGAGCTGGTCGAGGCCACCTACCGGCTGCACGGCGCCGGCGAGTCGGTGAACCCGCCGTCCTACTTCCTGCGGTTCCCCGACCGCCCGTCGTCCCGGATCATCGCGCTGCCGGCCTCGGTCGGCGGCCAGGTCCGGGTGGACGGCCTCAAGTGGATCTCCAGCTTCCCCGGCAACGTGGCGGCCGGCCTTCCCGCGGGCCTCGGCCGTGCTGATCCTCAACGATCACGACACCGGCTACCCGTTCGCCTGCCTGGAGAGCTCGATCATCAGCGCCACCCGGACCGCCGCGTCGGCCGCCCTGGCCGCGGACTGGCTCAGCCGCGGCCGGGCGCGCCCGGCCCGGGTTGGGTTCTTCGGGGCCGGCCTGATCGCCCGCTTTATCCACGCGTTCCTGGCCGGCACCGGCTGGTCGTTCGACGAGATCGGCGTGCACGACCTGTCCGCCGGCCATGCGGCCGGCTTCGCGGCTATCTGGAGCAGGCGGGCACCGGCAGCCGGATCGCCGTGCACGACGGCGCCGAGCAGCTGATCCGGGCCAGCGACCTGGTGGTCTTCGCCACCGTGGCCGGCCAGCCACACGTCACCGACCTGGCCTGGTTCGGGCACAACCCGCTGGTGCTGCACGTGTCCCTGCGTGACCTCGCGCCGGAGATCCTGCTCGCCTCGGCCAACTTCGTCGACGACATCGACCACTGCCTGAAGGCAGACACCTCACCGCACCTGGCCGAGCAGCTCACCGGCCGCCGGGACTTCCTGGACGGCACGCTGGACGACGTGATGGCCGGGCGGGTGACGGTGCCAGCGGGCCGGCCGGTGGTGTTCTCGCCGTTCGGCCTGGGCGTGCTCGATCTCGCGGTCGGCAAGTACGTCTACGACGAGGTCGCCAGGTCGGGCGGGCTGCAGGTCATCGACGGCTTCTTCCACGAGCTGAGCCGGTACGGCTGAGCGGGCCGCCGCCGGCGGGATTCGCGCGCCCGCGGCTACATGAACCCGAGGTCGCGGGCCTTGAGCACCGCGGTCTGCCGGTCGGAGACGCCGAGCTTCCTGTAGATCGCCCGGGCGTGCGTCTTGATCGTGTTCTGGGAGAGGTACAGCTCCTGGCCGATCTCGCGCAGCGACATCGGGCCGCGGAGCAGCCGGAGCACGTCCCGCTCCCGGTGGGTCAGCGGCTCGTCCAGCGCTGTCGCCGGCGACAGCGCCGCCAGCCGCCGCTCCAGCCGGTCCAGGCGGGCCAGCTGAGCGCCGGCGCCGTCCGGCAGTGAGCTCAGCAGCTGCCTGGCCTCGTTCAGCAGGGCCGTGGCCTCGGTGTGCTCGCCCAGCTCGGCCAGGACCGGCGCGAACCTGAGCAGGACCTCGACCGTGGGCCAGATGCTGATGCCCACCCATCTCCGGCGCGACCGCAGCACCTGCTCGAACACCTCGCGGGCTTCCTCGAGCCGCCTGTTCCCGACGTGGACCGCGGCCACGGCGGTGTAAGCCAGGGTGCTCTGCGGCGCGCCGCCGAGACCGATCTCGGGGTCGGCCACGATGTCGCGGGCGCTGCGCGCGAAGATCTCGGCCTGGTCCAGCCGGCCCATGTCCACCGCGAGCCAGGCGAGGACGGAGAAGGCCAGCATGCGCACCAGCGCGATCGCCGCATGGCTCAGCTGGGCTTGCTCCAGCTCCGCGGCCGCCAGCTCGTACTCGCCGCTGTAGTAGAGCGCGACCCCGAACGAAGTCCGAGCCAGCGCGTACCACGGCGACATCGGGTCGGTCTCCAGCCTGACCGCGGCCGCGCCTGCCGCGCGCATCGCGCCGATGCCGTCGAACCCGAACGTCGCCGTCAGCAGCGCGGCCGAGGACTGCATGGATCGCATGCCGTCCGGCAGCGGCCCGTCTTCCGCGGCCGCCTCCACGACCGGCAGCCAGCTCCGCACGGACGCTTGGTCGCCGGCCAGCGCCGCGGTCCACGCCGCGCAGTGCGCCGCCAGCGGGCTGGCCGCGATCTTGTCGTCGCCCAGCGCGCGCAGCCATCCGCGCACGGTCGCCATCCGGCCGGAGTCGACGTAGCCGTACCAATGCCGCGCGATCAGGCCGATGGCGCCGGTGACGTCGCCGGCGGCCAGGGCGTGGCCGATGGCCTCGTCCGCAGACCCGTACCGCCGGTGCCAGGCGCTGGCCCGCTCGTGCAGGGCGGCCACGAGACCGGGCTCGGTCCTGGCCAGCTCGCTGCGCAGCACCTGGCCAAAGAGATGGTGGTAGCGGAACCACCGCCGGTCCTCGTCCAGCGCCACGACGAACAGGTTCTCCCGCTCCAGCCGGTCAAGGATCCCGGCGGAGTCGGCCGAGCCGGTCACGGCGTCACAGAGCGGCGCGCAGAACCGCGGCAGCACGGAGGTCCGGGCCAGGAACTGCTGGACGTCGGCGGGCTGCTGGCTGAGCACGTCGTGAGCGAGGAAATCCACGACGAAACGGTTGTCGCCGGTGAACTCGTGCACGAACGCGGCCGGGGACGGATGACCGCGCAGCGACAGCGCGGCTAGGTAAACTCCGGCCGGCCATCCTTCTGTCCGGTCGATCAGATCCGCCACGTCGGGCTGGCTGAGGTCGACCGCGGCGACCGCGTGCACGAGCGCGGTGGCCTCCGGCGGCGTGAAGCGCAGTTCGCGCGCCCGGATCTCGGCCAGCTCGCCGACCGCCCG
Source organism: uncultured Actinomycetota bacterium (assembly GCA_963844655.1). GTDB lineage: Bacteria > Actinomycetota > Actinomycetes > Streptosporangiales > Streptosporangiaceae > JASHPR01. Next base: position 228,021 of record CAWJPA010000006.1, read on the forward strand.
CATCCGGGCCAGCGGCCACGGGGGCTGGGCCCGGGTGAGGAGTACGAGCTGAGTCCCGGGCGGGAGGTGGGCAGCCAGGAACATGACCTGGTCGTGGCAGCCGCGATCGGTGATGAAGTGGTAGTCGTCGAGCACGACGGCCACCGGCCCAGGGAGCCCGGCCAGCTCGCCCGCCACCAGCGGGAGAACGTCGTCGTCGAAGTCCGGGGACTGGACCCGGAGCGCCCGCAGGATCGTCTCGCTGCCGAACTCCGGGCAGGCCCGCTGCAGCGCACAGGCGATATGCCACCACAGCCGGCCGGGGTCGTCGTCGCCCGGGTCGAGCGAGACCCAGGCGTACGGCCTGGCGCCGGCCGCCAGCCACTGCGCCACCAGGGTGGTCTTGCCGAAGCCAGCCGGCGCGTCGACGAGGACCAGCTTGGCCGCGGTGCCGTTCAGGTGCCCGATGAGCTCCCGCCGCTCCACCCACTCCTTGCGCGCGGCCGGCGGGTGCAGCTTGGTCTCGATGAGCACCTCGGGCCGGACCCGGCCAGCCGGCGCCTGCGTCCCGTCTCCCCGTAGATCATCAGCCACCTGACCAGCATGGTCTTGTGGCTTCCGTTCTGGCAAGGAGCACCAGCGACCGCTGACCATCGTCTGGCTAGGGCATCCGCTCGCCAGCGCCGCGCAGCGCCCGGATCGACGCCTCGAAGAACGACAGGCGGGCCCTTACCGCCTCGGCGTGCTGGGCCCCCGCGCCCCCGGGACGATGTTCGGCCTCCATTGCCGAGCGGACCGCCTGCAGCGCCGCGATCGTGTCGGCCACCCTGATCCTGGCGTCCTCGTCCGGGGCCGTCTCGCGCAGCCCGTACAGCGTCTGGGCGAGGTCATCCGCCCGGCGCTGGATGTCGGCCAGCCTGGGGCCGGCGTCCGCCGCGTGCCGGCCGCCCGTGGCCTCGGCCACGCTCATCGCGTCATAGAGGGCCGAGCCCTTCGCGTACGCGTCGACGACTTGTGACCGCCAGCCTGCCTGCGCCGCCTTGCGGCGGCCCGAGGAGCGCGCGATCCAGATGATCGCGCCGATCAGCACCAGCGCGCCGAGCGCGACCCACAGCCAGACCAGGTTGCTGCTCGAGCTGGTCGGGGCGGCGCTACTGGTCGGCTGGGCGGCCGGGGCCGATGTGGTGGCGGGCTCCGTGGTCGGCTCAGGCGTCGGGGGCTCCGTGGTGGGGGCCTCCGTGGTGGGCTCGGCGGGGGCCGTGGGACTGGCCGGGGGCCGGCTCGGCAGGGCGCTGGCGGCCTTGCTGGGCAGGCTGGAGATCGCACTCTTGGTCGCGCTGCTGCACCCTGCGGCCAGGCAGCCGAGAATGATCAGGACCGCAGCCAGGATGAGCCGCTCAGCAGTAGCACGTCGCATCCGCCTACCCCATCAAGCCGGAGCTCTCCCGCGCCCCACCCGCGGCGGGTGATAGCGGGAGCATCCATCGCGGGTGAGCACATGCGCGAGCGGCGCCGCCGACGTTGACCGGGACCGGGCCGACTGGTCCGCGGCTAGGCGCAGTGCCCAGGCGGCGGTGGCACGCCGAGCGCGGGGTTCCGGTCGAAGAAGCCGGTCGGCTTCAGCGTGAACCCGCACCGGGCCACCGGCATCACCGGCCAGTCCTCAGGGCGCGGGAAGTGGGTGGGCCCGAACGTGTGCCACACCACAATGTCCGCGCCGTCGATGTCGCGGTCGCCCGCGATGAACGCCGGCAGGCCAGCGCCGCCCGGGTTCTGGTTGACGAAGTCGCCCGCCGGGTACCGCTGCGCCGGGTCGTACCGGGTCACCCACAGGTGGTTGGCGGCGAAGCTGGCCCGCGCGTGCACGGACGACGAAGGATCGGCCAGCAGCACCGGCGCCGAGTCCGGGTACAGCGTGTAGGCCGTCGGCCGGCCGTACCGGTTGACCCGCTCGGTGCTGACCACCCGCCAGGTTCGGGCCCGCGTAGCGTCGCCCCGGCGGGCCGCCTGAGTCTCGCTGCGCAGCCGGGTCACGGTCTTGGCGATGCCGTTGCCGTACGGGTTATCCGGACCGATCGGCATCCCGGACACGTCCACCTCTTCGACCGCGTTGGCCAGGCCGTCCACGGTCATGTCCAGCCGCGCGCTGAACAGGTGCTGGTGCACGGGCCCGCCGAGCCCCGGCGCGACCTCGGTCGAGTGCGGATGGTCACCGCCCGGGTAGGCGGCGGTGAACAGCGCGCCGGTCATCTTGACCTCGTGCTCGATCGTGCCGTCCAGGTAGAAGTACCAGTAGAAGCCGTAGTCGTAGTTGCCGACCGTGGCCCAGGACGAGACGACCAGGCGCCGCTGGCGCCGGGTCTGGGCCGAGCCGTTGAAGATGTCGGTGTGCTTCCAGAGGATGCCGAAGTCCTCCTCGTGGATGCAGACCGCGTTGCGGATCACCCGCGGCGCGCCGAAGTCATCGGCGACGGTGGCGTCCAGGTAGGCGATCTCGCCCAGGCAGTCGCAGCCGCGCTCCAGCGAGTTCGTCCACTTCCCGAGCAGGAACTCGCCGCAGTCGAAGTACGTCTGCCAGTACCGGAACCGCGGGTCGCCGTACGGGACGACCAGTTCGGGGATGGACGCCCGGTAGACGAGCGGCCGGGTCTCGCCGTCATCGTCCAGGCTGATCTGGTGCAGGGTCAGCCCCTCCCGCGCGTCGAAGCCCACCCGCAGCGACCAGCCCTGCCAGCGCAGCAGGTGGCCGTCCAGGGTGAAGCTCGGCCCCTCCGGCTGGGTGATCTCGATCGGCCGCAGGCCCTCGCGCAGCGGCCCGCGCACGGCGGGGTCGTCGTAGTCGCCGGACTCGTCAGGAACCGGCCGCTCGAACTCGTCGATGATCTTGAACACTTTGCGCTCGATGAGGTCGACGTACGCAGTGATGCCGTCCACCGGGTGCGCCCACACGTAGTCGTGTTCCCGCTGCTGCCGGAACGCCAGCACCCGGACGAACCGGCGCCGCTCGTCGTCGCCCTCGTCGAACTTCCCCGCGGTCTGCGGGCAGGCCCGGATCTTGGTGACGTCGGTCAGGCCGCGCCTGGCCATCGCCGCCCGCCAGCCCGGGTCGGCACGGACAACCTCCTCGACCACGGCGAAGTCCTCGCTGATGATCGGCACCTGGCCGTCGGACGGCGGGTCGAGGACCCGGTGCGAGACCACCCGGTTCTCGTCCAGGGACACGACCACGTCCGCCGACGCGCCGGTCGCCACGTCGATGAGGAACGCCCGCAGCCGCCGTGGCCGCCCGTCCGGCGGCCCCGCCAGCACCTCGTCCTTGGGCGGCTCCTCCAGCCCGTAGTAGGCGAACCTGACCGTGTCGCCGAGCAGGCCCGCGGCGGCCAGGATCTCCCGCCCGGCCAGGTACTCGGCCCCCGTGGCCGGGTCGAGCGGATGCGCCGGGGCCGCCCCGGGCGCCTCGGCCCGGCTGAGCGCGGTGTCGGTCATGCCAAACCCCCAAGAGAGTCCATAACGGGCCGTTCCGGTCGCGAGCCTACTCGTCGGCGACGATCGAGCCGACCCGGTCGCCCAGGCCGGGGTCGCGCCTGACCAGCCAGACCGAGTAGAGGATGAACAGCACGATGAGGCCGACGGCGACCCACGGGAACCAGCTGTACGGCTGGGGTTGCGGCGGCTTGAACAGGTAGTAGATGGGAACGGCGATCGCGACCATGCCGAGGAACGGCAGCACGATGTGCTTGATGATGCTGAACTCGGCCGGCCGGTACTTGCGGTAGTAGAACGGCAGGGCCACGTTGGACGTGAAGTACACGAACAGGATCAGGATCGTGCCCATCGTGCTGGACTCGAAGAAGAAGGTCAGCGCGTCCAGGCTGCCGCTGCTCCCGCCGATCCAGTGGCCGATCGCCCAGCCCAGGGTGAGGGCCCCGGCGAGGGCGACGAAGGTGATGATGGCGTTGACCGGCGTGCGGCGGACCGGGTGGACCCGGCCGATCCAGGCCGGCAGCAGGCCTTCGCGCCCGGCGTTGAAGATCAGCCGGCACTGGGAGTTCACCGCGGCGATGAGCACGCCCAGGGTGGAGGTCAGCCCGGCCAGGTACGCGATGAAAGTCAGCCAGGTCGCGACGCCGTGGGCGAGGCTGATGAACGGGATAAGGGGGGCCGTGAGCGCCGCGGCGTTGTAGTGGAAGCCGGTGACCGTGGCGTAGGACAGCAGCAGGTACGTGAAGGCCATGAGGGCGACCGACAGGAACACGGCCCGGGGCACGTTGCGCCGCGGGTTGTTGGTCTCCTCGGCCAGCGCCGCCGAGTTCTCCCAGCCGATGAACAGGTAGACGCCCAGCGGGAAGGCGAGGGCCAGGCCGCTGAAGTGGTTGGTGAGGTGGCTGGGCTGGAACGGCACGGAGCTGAGGTGGCCGCCGTTCTTGATCAGCACGGCGATGGACACGACCAGCAGCACCAGCAGCTCGAAGGCGAAGAAGAAGCCGGCCAGCCTGGTCGACACGGCCACGCCGCGGAACATCATCACCATCGCGCCGGCGGTGAAGATGGCGGAGAAGATGACCCACGGGATGGTCGTGCCCGTGTAATACGCGATCATGATCGACAGGAACCCGCCGGAGATGACCAGCACCGACGAGATCGCGATGATGTAGCCGGCCCCGACCACCAGCGCGGTGGTCACCGCGGTGGTGCCGCCGAAGGTCTTGCCGATGAACGTGATGAAGCCGCCGGTCGACGGCTGCGCCCGGGAGAACTGCGCCAGCGTGTTGCCGAGCAGGGCGATGGCCACGATGGCGGCGACGATGACCAGCGGCGAGGCGAGGCCGGCCGCGATCACGATCCCCGCGAAGCCGAAGTAGAAGCTGTAGGCCGGGCCGATGTTCGCCATCGTCGAGGCGGAGATGTCCAGCAGGCCGAGCGCACCTCGGTGCAGCCGGTCCGCGGATTCCGGCGCCTTGGTTTCGGAGAACGGAACGGATGCCGCGTCGCTCATGTTCCCTCCATAGTGCGGCCGCCTGTCTGGCGGCGCTGCCTTAATGGTCTGGCGCTGCGCCCCGCAGGGGAAGGCGTCGCGCCTGGTTGTTAGTGGGTTGTTAGTACGGATAGTGGACAGGTTCGCTGGTGACCGTCAGCCACCGCCGCTCGGTGAACTCCTCGATGTTGGCGTCGCCGCCGGAGCGGCCGCCCAGGCCGGACTGGCCGATCCCGCCGAACGGGGCCAGCGCCTCGTCCTGCGGGGTGGCGTCGTTGACGTGCACCATGCCGGCCCGCAGCCTGCGGGCCACCCGGACGCCGCGGGCGGAATCCCCGGTGAGCACCGAGTTCACCAGCCCGTATCCGGTGTCATTGGCCACGGCGATCGCCTCCTCGTCGTCCTGGACGGCCAGGACCGGAGCGATCGGCGCGAAGATCTCCTCGTTCCACAGCCGGGACGCGCGGCTGACGCCGGCGACGACCGTCGGCCGGAAGTAGGGCCCGTCGGAGCTCCCGCCCGCGACGATCCGCGCCCCATCGGCCACCGCCTCGTCCAGCATCGCCGTGGCCCGCGCGAGCTGCCTGGAGTTGATCATCGGGCCGAGGCCGACCTGCTGCTCCACCGTGTTGCCTAGGGTGATCGCGTCCGCGCGCGCCGCCAGCCCGCTGATGTAGCTGTCGGCCAGGCTGGCGTGCACGATGTGCCGCCCGGCGGTGATGCAGGTCTGGCCCTGGTAGTGGAAGCTCGACCAGGCGCCGATCATCGTCGCCTGGTCCAGGTCGGCGTCGTCCAGCACGATCAGCGCGTTGTTGCCGCCCAGCTCCAGCGAGACCTTCTTCAGCAGGCCGCCGGCGGCCTGCGCGATCTGCCGCCCGACCGTGGTGGACCCGGTGAAGTGGATCATGGCGACGTCGGGGTGGGTGACCAGCCGCTGGCCGACTTCGACGTCGCCCGGCAGGACCTGGAAGAGGCCCGGCGGCGCCCCGGCCGCCGCGAACAGCTCGGCGATCGCCAGCCCGCCGCTGACCGGCGTCTCCGGGGACGGCTTGAGCAGCACGGCGTTGCCGAGCGCGATCGCTGGCGCGATCACCCGCATGCCCAGCACCAGCGGGAAGTTCCACGGGGTGATCGCGCCCACCAGGCCGACCGGGATCCGCTCGGACAGCGAGAACCGCCCCGCGTGCCCGGACGGCAGCACCTCCCCGGTGGCGCGGGAGGCCAGGCCGGCGGCCTCGGTCAGCTCGCTGGCAGCGGCGCCGATCTCGTAGTCGGCCTTGTCGGCGATGCATCCGGTCTCCCGCATGATCAGCTCGCGGAAGGAGCCGGCCCGGTTGCCGAGCTCGGCGGCGACGGCGCGGAGCAGGGCGGCGCGCTCGGTGTAGGCCGCTTCGCTCCAGGCCGGCTGGGCCGCTTTCGCCGCGGCGACCGCGCCGTCCACGTCCGCCTGGCCGGCCAGGCCGACGGTCGCGAACACGGCGCCGGAGGCCTTGTCCCGGACGCCCAGCGTTCCGCCGCTCTCCGGCCTGCGGAAGTCCCCGGCGACGAAGACCGCATCCTGCCAGGCCTGCTGGACAACTGTCACGGCACTCTCCGCATCTGGCTGCCGCTTATCTGGCGCGCACCTTGGCAAGCGCTTTCCAATTCTGCGCGAACCTACCCGAAGGCGCAAGGGCCGCGCAAGGGGAGAGCGGAGTCAGCCGCGCGGCGGGTGCGGGACCGTGCTGTCCCGCATGATCACCTCGCCCGGTACCGGCACCACGCGCGGCCGGTCCGGGTCGCCGTCGGTGAGCACCAGGCTCGCGGCCATCTCGCCCATCCGCTTGAGCGGCAGCCGGACGGTGGTCAGCGGCGGGGTGATGTCGCGGAGGGTGAGGATGTCGTCGAAGCCGGCCACCGCGATGTCGGCGGGCACCGCGACCCCGGCCGCGCGCAGCCGCGCGAGCGCGCCGACCGCCATCACGTCGTTGACCGCGAACACGCAGTCCGGCAGCGGGCCGCCGGCCGCGAGGATCGAGCTCATCGCCTCGTAGCCGCCGTCCCTGGTGAACGCCCCGTGCACGACGCTTGCCGGGTCCAGGCCGACGGACCAGGCCGCGAGCCCGGCGCGGAAGCCGTCGATCCGCTCCTGCACGGTCAGCAGCCCGCGCGGCCCGGCGAGCACGGCGAACCGGCGATGGCCGAGCGCGGCCAGCGCGCGGGCCAGGGCGTCCGCGCCCGCGGCGTTCTCCGGCATGATCGTGTCCACGCCGAGAAGGGGCTGGCCGACGCAGACCGTCCGGCCGCCCTGACGCCCGAACGCGGCGATCTCCTCGCTCAGCGCGCCGCGCGCCGCGTCGTCGTCGGTCCGGCTGCCGATCAGGATGACCGCGCGGGCCCGCTGCGCGCGCATCATGGACACGTACTCCCGCTCGGCGTTCTCGTCGGCCGGCGTGCTGGACAGGCAGACCAGCAGCTGGCTCGAGTCGGCCACGTCGATCAGGCCGGCCGCGATCGAGGAGAAATACGGGTCGGCGATGTCATGCACCACGACGCCGACCATGCTGCTGCGCCCGGTGGCGACGGCTCTGGCCTGCAGGTTCGCGGAGTAGCCGAGGTCGGCGACGGCCTGGTGCACCTGCTGCGCCAGATGCGCGCCAACCCGGCGTGACCCGTCGTTCACCACCCGTGACGCCGTGGTGATCGACACGCCCGCGCGGTCGGCGACGTCCTGCAGGGTCACCCGGGAGCGCGGCCGGCCGTCGCGCACGACGCTGGCGGCGGGTCTGGTGTCCGACACGGCCCCTCTCATCACCGGGCTGGGGGAGCGCTGGTGGCCTAGGTGGCCAGGATCAGCGGTTGACCTAGCTTTTCAGCCCAGCCTAATCTGGGAAAGTGCTTTCCCAAATTGGGCGCGCAGGCTGCGCGCCCAGTTGACGGTGAGCAATGGCGCGGAGCGGGAAAGGTGGGCGATGGCACGCAAGGTTCTGCACGTTGCCCTGAACGGCGTCACCGGGCGGATGGGCTACCGGCAGCATCTGGTCAGGTCCCTGCTGAGCATCCGCGAGCAGGGCGGGGTGCGGCTCGCCGACGGCTCGGCCGTCGTTCCCGAGCCGATCCTGGTCGGGCGCAACGAGGAGCGGCTGCGCGAGATCGCCGAGCGTCACGGCCTGCAGCGCTGGTCGACCCGCCTCGATGAGGTGCTGTCCGATCCCGAGGTCGCGGTGTACTTCGACGCCCAGGTCACCAGCGCACGCGAGCCGAGCCTGGCCCAGGCCATCGCGGCCGGGAAGCATGTGTACACCGAGAAGCCGGTGGCCGGCTCGCTGGACGGCGCCCTGCGGCTGGCCCGGGCGGCGCGCGAGGCGGGCGTCACCAACGGCGTCGTCCAGGACAAGCTGTTCCTGCCCGGCGTGATCAAGCTGCGGCGGCTGGTCCGGGAGGGCTTCTTCGGCCGGGTCCTGGCCGTGCGGCTGGAGTTCGGCTACTGGGTGTTCGATGGCGACGGGCTCCCGGCCCAGCGGCCGTCCTGGAACTACCGCCTCGCCGACGGCGGCGGCATCGTGCTGGACATGTTCCCGCACTGGCAGTACCTGCTCGAGGATCTGTTCGGCCCTGTCACGGCGGTGTACGCCCGGCAGGCCACGCACCTGCCGCGGCGGTGGGACGAGTCTGGGGCGCCCTACGACGTCACCGCCGCCGACGCGGTGTACGCGGTGCTGGAACTCGAGGACGGCGTGCTGGCGTCGGTGAACTCCTCCTGGGCCGTCCGGGTGAACCGGCGTGAGCTCGTCGAGCTGCACGTGGACGGGACCAGCGGGAGCGCGGTCGCCGGGCTGCGCCACTGCGCGGTGCAGCACCGGGTGTCCACCCCGATGGCGGTGTGGAACCCGGACCTCCCCGACCCGGTCGACTACCTGGCGCAGTGGACCGACGTCCCGGACAACACCGTCTTCGACAACGGGTTCAAGGTGCAGTGGGAGCAGTTCCTGCGGGCCGCCGCCGAGGGCAGGCCGGTCCCGTGGGATCTCGCCGAGGGCGCCAAGGGGGTGCAGCTGGCCGGGCTGGCCCTGCAGTCATCGGCCGAGGCGCGCCGGGTCGACGTCCCGCCGCTGGCGGTCTGAGACGTGAGCGTCTGGCCGGAGGCGAGCCAGTGAGTGTCGTGCCGGCGGCGAGCCAATGACTACCGAGATCTGGCTGCCCGGCCGCACGGAGCCGCTGCTGATCACCGAGCCGGGCTGGGCCCGCGGCTACCCGCCGCCGGTGTCCCGGAGCGTGTACGCGGCCGCGCACGTGGCCGCGGGGCCCGGCGGCGAGGTCGACTGGGAGTCCACCCTGGGCTTCAGGGACTTCCTGTGGGACTACGGATTCGGGGTCGCCGAGGCCATGGACACCGCCCAGCGCGGCATGGGGCTGTCCTGGGCGCAGGCGCAGGAGCTGATCGCCCGGTCGGCCGACCGCGCGGCCGGGCGCGGCGCCGTGATCGCCGCCGGGGCCGGCACCGACCAGCTGCCGCCGGGCCCGCACGAGCTGCGGGAGATCATCGCCGCCTACGAACAGCAGCTGGAGGCGGTGCAGTCGGCGGGCGCCGGCGTGATCCTGATGGCCAGCCGGGCCCTGGCCGCGGCCGCCCGGTCCGGCCAGGACTACCTGGATGTGTACCTGCACCTGCTGCGGCAGGCCGACCGGCCGGTGATCCTGCACTGGCTGGGGGCCGCGTTCGACCCGGCGCTGGCCGGCTACTGGGGCAGCGCCAGGTTCGAGGGCGCCGCGGACCTCGTCGTCGAGCTGGCCGAGCGCTCCGGCGGGAAGGTCGGCGGGATCAAGCTGTCGGTCCTGGACGCCGGGCAGGAGATCGCGCTGCGGCGGCGGCTGGCGCCCGGCGTGCGGCTCTACACCGGCGACGACTTCCACTACGGCGACCTGATCCGCGGCGACGCGCGCGGGGGAGCGGGGGATGGCGGCGCGGCCGGCCAGCACACCCCTCTGGGCGGCGCAGGGGCCGGCCAAGTGGCGGGACACAGCGACGCGCTGCTGGGCGCGTTCGCGGCGGTGACCGCCCCGGCGGCCGCGGCCCTGCACGCCCTGGACGCCGGGGACCTGGCCGGCTACGACGCGGCCATCGGCCCCACCGTGGTCCTGAGCCGGAAGATCTTCGAACCGCCCACCTTCCACTACAAGGTCGGTGTGGCGTTCCTGGCCTGGCTCAACGGCCTGCAGCCGCACTTCGCGATGCTGGACCGCCTGCAGGAGCAGCGCACGCCCGAGCACCTCACCGCCGTGTTCGAGCTCGCGGCCCGCGCGGGCGCGCTGCTTGACCCCGGGCTGGCCGTGGCCCGGATGACCGGGTATCTGGCCGCTTCGGTGCGCCGGTGACCGCGCCGCGAGGGCTCTCGCTCAACCAGGCCACGGTGAAGCACCTGACCCTGGGCCAGGCGGCGGAGCTGTGCGTGCGGCACGAGATCCCCGCGATCGGCCTGTGGCGGGACCGGGTGGCCGAGCTGGGCCTGGCCGAGGCGGCCGCCGCCGTCCGCGCCGCCGGTCTGCATGTGTCCAGCCTGTGCCGGGGCGGGTTCTTCACGCACGCCGATCCGCAGGCCCGGGCGGCCGCGCTGGCCGACAACCAGGCGGCGGTGGCCGAGGCGGCCGAGCTCGGCGCGGACGTGCTGGTCCTGGTGTGCGGCGGCCTCGTGCCGGGCAGCCGCGACGTAGGGCTGGCCCGCCGGATGGTGGCCGACGCGATGGCCGAGCTGGTCCCTGTTGCCGAGCGGATGGGGGTCAGGCTCGGCGTCGAGGCGCTGCACCCGATGTTCTGCGCGGACCGGTGCGTGGTGTCCAGGCTCGGCGACGCGCTGGACCTGGCGCTGCAGTTCCCGGCGGGGGCCGTCGGCGTCATCGTGGACACCTACCACGTGTGGTGGGACGCCCAGCTGGCCGCGGAGATCGCCCGCGCCCGGGGCCGGATCGCGGGCTTCCAGCTGGCCGACTGGATCCAGCCGCTGCCCGCCGACGCGCTGCTCGGCCGGGGCCATATCGGCGACGGGCTGATTGACCTGCGGCAGATCACTGATCAGGTGCTGGCCGCGGGCTACGGCGGCTACGCGGAGGTCGAGATCTTCAGCCAGGAGGTGTGGGACGCTCCGGCCGACGAGACCGCGGCCACGGTCCGGCAGAGGTTCGGCGCACTGGTGAGCTGACGCGCTGGCGTGACAGGCTGGGTCCAGCAGGTCTTGTGTCCTTCGGTGGGGGGATCGTTGAAGAGCCGGTCGCGCGCCGAGGAACTCGCCGGGAGCACCGGCTCTCCGCCCCGCACCTCCGTGCGGCGCGGCTGGCGCTCGGTCATCTTCGCCCCGGCCGGCGACGGCCAGCGGCGCAGGCGCGGGACCGACGGGCTGCGCCTGGCCGGCGCCGTCCTCGCCCTGGCCGCCTGCGTACTCATCATCCGCTACGACTCGCGCATCGACCGGGCCATCGCCGGCGTCATCCACCCGCCGCCGCGCAGTGTCTCCTGGCTGGTGACGGTGGTCTACGACGCCGGCGCGTTCGGCGTGACGATCGTGCTGGTGGCCCTGGCCCTGATCGCGCGTCGCTGGGTGATCGCGCGCGACATCGCGGTGAGCGCCGCTGTCACGGCTGGCGGTGAGCGGGATCCTGATCCTGGTGCTCGGCGGCCGCGGCGGGAGGCCCGCCGGAATCGTGATCCAGCGGCTACTACGTGAGGTTCCCCGTCATCCAGATCGCCCTGGCCATGGCGGTCGCCACCGCCACGCTGCCGTACCTGGCGCGGGGCCTGCAGCGTCTCATCGAGGTCTTCATCGGCCTGACGGCGCTGGCCTCGGCGGTCGGGGGTCACGGGCTGCCGGTCAACGTGCTCGGCAGCCTGGCCATCGGCTGGGGAGCGACGGCGGTGGCCCGGCTTGTCTTCGGCTCGCCGCTCGGGCTGCCGTCGGCCGAGGACGTGCGGCTGCTGCTCGAGCGAGCTCGGCATCCGGGCGAGCGGCGTGCGCCCGCTGGCCCGCCAGGTCTGGGGGGTGGCCAAGTACCGAGGCCACCGAGATGCTGGTGGCCGGCTCGGCCCGGGCCGTGCATCACGATCGCGGTCTACGGCCGGGACGCGGCCGACGCCAGGCTGCTGACCAAGCTGGGCCGGTTCCTGTTCTACCGGGACTCCGGGCCGAGCCTCACGATCACCCGGCTGCAGCAGGTCGAGCACGAGGCCTATCTCACCCTGCGGGCCGGCCGGGCAGGCGTGTCCGTGCCGGAGATCGTCGAGGCGGGCACGGCCGGCCCGGCCAGGGACGCGCTGCTCGTGTACCGCCTGCCTGCGGGCACGCCGCTGGCCGACGCCGACGGCCACCGAGATCAGCGACGCCGCCCTGGACGATCTCTGCCGGCAGCTCCTGAGCCTGCGGGGGGCGCGAATCGGGCACGGCGCCGTCAGCGGCGACGCGTTGCTGATCGACCCGGTCGCGCAGGCCGCGACCGTGGCGGATTTGCGTAACGGCACGTCGAACGCCTGATCCCGATCAGCTCGATCGCGACCTGGCCGGTGCCATCGCGGCCGTGGCGGTGACGGCGGGCGCGGAGCGGGCCGCCGCCGCGGCGGCGCGGAACCTGGACCCGGTGGTGCTGGGTGCCGCCCTGCAGCACCTGCGCCGGGCCGGGCTCGACCCGGCGCTCAGCCGCGCCCTGCGCGGCAGGCGCGGGCTGCTGCGAGGAGGTCCGCCAGCGCGCCGCCCGAGGCCGCGTCGATCGAGGTGCCCAAGCTGGCCGAGCCCCGCCGGGTGAGCTGGCCGACGTTGATCATGGTCGGCGGGCACGCTGATCGGCGGCTGGGCGCTGATCGGCGTGCTCATCGACGTCTCCGAGTCCTTCGACACCGTGATCGGGGCCAGCTGGCTCTGGATCATCGCGGCGTTCGTGCTGGCCCAGCTGGCCTTTGTCGCGTCCGCTGTGGAAGGCATCGGCAGCGTGGCCGGGGTGCTCCCGTTCGGGCGGGTGGTGGCGGTCGAGGTGGCCAACTGCGTTCAGCGCCCTGGCCGGCGGCACCGCGGCGGTCTTCGCCACCCGGGTGCGGTTCTTCCAGCAGCAGGGCTACGACTCGTCGCTGGCGCTGAGCTCGGGGGCCATCATGGCCACCTCGAGCTGGATCGCCACCGCCGTGCTGTTTCTCGTGTCGCTGCCGTTCGCCTGGGGGTCACTCGACCTCGAGGCCACCCCCCAGTCCGGCGGGGACTCGAAGCTGGTGTGGATCATCCTGGCCGCGGTCGTGGCGGTGGCCCTGGTGGTCGGGCGCGGCACTGGCCGTGCCCAGGCTCCGCGGGCTGGCGGCCGAAAAGGTGCGCCCGAGGCGTGCGCGACATCTGGGGCAACCTCAAGGGCATCGCCAGCTCCCCGGGCAAGCTGGTCCTGCTGCTGGGCGGCTCGTTCGCGCAGGAGCTGGTCGTGGCCCTGGCCCTCTCGGTGTCGCTGCGCGCGTTCGACGACCATCTGCGGCTGCCCACCCTGCTCGTGGTCATCACGCTGGCCGCGGTCATCGGGGGGGCCTCACCGTCGCCGGGCGGCATGGGGGTCGTGGAGGCGGGCCTGATCCTCGGCCTGACCGCCGCCGGCGTCTCGGAGGCCGACGCCACCGCGGCGGTGTTCATCCAGCGCCTGTTCACGTCCTACCTGCCGCCCATCTGGGGCTGGGCCACGCTGGTCTGGATGCGCAGGCGGGAGTACTGTGAGCCAGTGGCCTTTCATGACGGGCGGGCGCGTAGGGCAGACCCGGAGGAGGTTCAGGTGCACGTGACCGTGCTCTCGGTGCCAGGCTGCCCGCACGTGGCACGGCTGGAGGAGCGGCTCGCGCCGCTGCTCGCCGAGCGTCCCGAGGTGACGGTCAGCCGCCGGGTGATCGCGACCGAGGAGGAGGCGGCCCGCAGCGGGATGCGCGGGTCGCCCACGATCCTGGTCGATGGCGTCGACCCGTTCGCCGAACCCGGCTTCCCGGCCAGCCTGTCCTGCCGCCTGTACCGCGACAGCGCGGGCCAAGCCGACGGCGCCCCCTCGGCGAGCCAGCTCAGGACCGCGCTCGGGGCGCCGCGGCGCTAGCGCTCTGCGGCCAGCAGGCGCAGCTCGGCCAGTGCGGCCTGCAGTTCCGCCCACGGGAACGCCGCCGGCCCCTCGGTGGCCGGCGGCCACTGGGCGAGGTCGATCACGACGCGCACCCCCCACTCAGCCAGAACCGTGATGCTGCGCTGGAACACCGGGTGGGCGGCCAGCGGCGCATTCGTCCAGGGCGCGGCGGCCAGCGGCAGCCCCAGGCCGACCGCCTCGCTGAGCAGCCCGAGGGCCAGCGTGTCGCTGATCCCCTGGGCCCACTTGTTGATGGTGTTGAAGGTGGCCGGCGCGACCACCATGGCGTCCGCGGGCGGCAGGACGTCCGGCTCATCGGGGTCCTTGTACTCGCTCCGCACCGGATGACCGGTCAGGCCCTCCAGCCGGGCGGCGTCCAGGAACCTCAGGCCGTCCGGGGTCGCGACCACGCACACGTCCCAGCCCTGTTCCTGGGCGAAGGTCACGAAGTCTGGCAGCTGATCGGCGGGCCGGGCGCCGCAGGCGACGACATACAGGACGGGCCGTGGTTGCGTGGCTGGCACAGAGCTCCGTTCTACGGTCGTAAAGCGGACAGTGGGCGCTTCTCGCACAGCGGTCAACTAGCATTCTTGCCTAGCCGGCCCGCGGCCGTGGGCCGGGCCAGGCGGACGCGGCGATAAGGCCGCCGGCTACCTTCCTGAGTCGTTCCTGAGCCTTGCCTGAACTGCTCCCGAATGCTGGCCCAGCGGGCGGTTTGCTCTCGGCGCGGATGTCGCCCATCCTCGTCAGAGGCGGTCTCTAGCCCGCCCGGCCGGGGATGCCTGCGGTTACTGAATGATGATCAATTGATTACTTTTTGCAATATGATAGGAATGCCGACAGGGCTGGCCATCCTCCGCTTGGCCGCCGGGTGGGGACTCAACGGGCGCACAAGCGCTACGGGCGTAAATAAGCGGGAGTCATCGTGGGGAATTCAAGGAGGCCGCGGTCTGCGGCCGTCCTGCTAGCGGCCGCCCTCACCGCCGTGGCCATGGTGGCCGCGGCCTGCTCCAACGCCTCGGCCAATCAGGGGGGGCCTCCGACGGTGAAGATAACCGCGCCGCCCGCCCCGTCCACGACGGCGCCGCACGTCGCCGCGCACGGCGGCGTGAACCTCAACGTGCTCGTTGTGACCGACGCCACTTCGGCGGTCGAGGCCGTCAGCCAGCAACTGACCGTCGAGGGCCTGCCGAGTACGGTCGTCGATCTCCGCCAGTCCGGGCGGCAGATCATTACCCGGGGGTTCCTGGCCCGCACGCTCCCGAACGGCACGCTGGGCGGCAACTTCGACGGGATCGTGCTGCCTGGCACCACCTTCTCCGGTCTCTCCGGGCGTGAGCGGACCGCGCTGGCCTGGTATGAGCGCAGGTTCGGGGTGCGCCAGGTGGACGCCTACTCCCCGCCCATGGCCAACCTGGGCATGAGCTCGCCGCCGGCCTACAGCGGACCGCTCAGTGGCACAGGGAGCGTGACCAAGGCCGGGGTCAGCGCCGGGTTCGGTTATCTCAAGAACGGGTTCCCGTTCAGCGGGGGAGCGGCCGGCATCGCCCCGTTCGGCTACCTGGCCAACCCCACGCCGGGCGGCGGCGCCACACCGCTGGTCACGATGTCGATCCCGCATTCGGGCAGCGGCGCGCTGGTCTGGCAGTACGACCACGAGGGGCGCCAGGAACTGGGGGTCGGCTTCGGGTACGCCTACGGCCAAGCCCAGTTCCACTACCTGGCCCACGGCATCGTCGACTGGCTCACCAACGGCGTGAACGTCGGCCAGTGGCGCAACTATCTCGACATCGCCTACGACGACATGTTCCTCGGCGACGCCCAGTGGAGCACGATCGGCCACTGCACCCCCGGGGCCACCACCTGCCCCAAGGGCACCCCGGGCACCGCGACGATCCGGATGAAGCCGGATGACGTCACCTACGCCGTGCAGTGGGAGAAGCAGCACCACTTCAGGATCGAGTTCCTGTACAACGGGGGAGCCTCGCAGCGGTTCGCGGTCAAGGGCGTCGACTCGCTGCTGGTGGCCACCCGGCCGGTGGCCAAGGAATTCTACTGGGTCAACCACACCTGGACGCACGCGTACTTCGGCTGCACGCAGAACTTCAAGGTAGTCCCGTGGCAGTGCGTGCGGTCAAACGGGCAGATCCAGTGGGCCGCGAACGTCAGCCTGGTCTACAGCCAGATCCACAAGAACTTCGAGTGGGCCAAGAAGGAAGGGATCCCCGCCCAGCCCGGGCTGCTGGCCAGCGGGGAGTATTCGGGCCTGCTGCTCCTGCCGCAGCAGCCGGTGGACAACCCCAACATGCTCCAGGGGATGGCCGACGACCACATCAAGTGGATCGTCATGGACGCCTCGCGCGAGCCGGTCATGCGCCGGGTCGGGCCGGCGCTCGGCATACCCCGGCACCCGATCGACGTGGGGTACGACGTCGACACCGTGGCCAACGAGGTCAACGAGTTCAACTGGTACAACGACTCCAAGGCCGACGGCGGCAGCGGGCTGTGCGAGGGCAGCAAGACCACCATGTGCCGCAAGCCGCTCCCGGCGAGCGGGTGGCTGTCGGTCATCGTGCCTGGCCAGGTCCAGATCGTGTACAGCGCGCTGCTGAACAACGACCCACGGCCGTTCTTCATGCACCAGTCGAACCTGACCGCGGACCGGCTGGGCTACCCGGTGATGGACGGCGTGCTCGCCGCCTACCGCGCGGTATTCAACGCCAGCGCCCCGATCGTGAATGACCCGACGCTCAAGCTCGGGGAAGTCATGCGCAACCAGCAGCTCTGGGCCGACGCGGTGAAGACGGGCAAGATCACCGCCTGGGTGCAGGGCAACACGGTCACGATCAGCGGGCCGAAGGGCACCCCGGTGCCGCTCACCGCCCCGATCGGGACCAAGCTGGGCACGGCCGCCTACGGCGAGCCGTACTCGCACGAGGTGTCGGGGTTCACCGTGCTCGGCTCCCAGCCGCTGAAGTTCACGCTGCCCTCGGCTCCGTACCGCGCCTGACCGGCGGCTAAGCCGGGGCCAGGAAGGCCCGGAGGGCCGCGACCATCATCGCGGAGTCGGCCGCGCCGCCGAGCTCACGCGCGGAGTGCATGGCCAGCGCCGGGAGGCCGACGTCCACGGTGGGCATGGCCAGGCCCGCGGCCACGATCGGGCCGATCGTCGACCCGCTGCGCACGCCGCTCCGGTTGACGAAGTACTGCACCGGCACGCCGGCCTGCTCGGCGGCCAGCAGGAACGCCGCGTGGGTGTGCGCGTCCGTGGCGTACGACACGTTGGCGCTCACCTTCACCACCGGGCCGCCGCCGAACTCGATGTGGTGCTCGGGCTCGTGCCGGTCCGGGTAGTTGGGGTGCGTGGCGTGGGTCATGTCCGCGGAGACATGCACCGAGCCCGCGGCCGCGCGCAGGAAGTCGTCGCGGGTGCCGCCCCGGGCCAGCACCGAGCGCTCGAGCTGACGGCCCAGCCACGCGCCCTTCGCGCCGGTCGCCGACTCGCTGCCGATCTCCTCGTTGTCGAACAGGACCAGCGCGCTGATGTGCTGCGGGGCCGGCTGATCCGCCACCGCGGCCAGCGCGGTCACGCCCGCGTGCGCGCACTCCAGGTCGTCAAGCCGGCCCGAGCTGACGAACTCCTCGCTGACGCCGGTCAGCGCGGCGCCGGCCAGATCGTAGGTCACCACATCGTGGCTGAGCACGTCGGCCGGTGCCACGCCCAGCTCCGTGGAGAGAAATTTCCTGAACGCTCCGGTCTCCGGCGGGCCAACCGACCAGACGGGTACCAGGTGCTGCTGCGGGTCGAGCCTGAGGCCGTCGGACCTGATGCCGGCGTCGAGGTGGATTGCGAGCTGCGGCACCCGCAGCACCGGCCGGTGCACCCGGATCAGCCGGGTCTGCGGGCCGTCCGGGGTGCGCACCACCACGCGGCCGGCCAGGCCAAGGTCGCGGTCGAGCCAGGAGTTGACCAGCGCGCCGCCGTAGATCTCGACCCCCAGCTGGCGCAGGCCGGCCCGGCCGGTGTCCGGGCGCGGCTTGACCTTCAGCGCCGGGCTGTCGGTGTGCGACCCGAGCAGGCGGAACGGCGCGTGCGGCGCTGATCCCGCGGGCACCACCCACGCGAACAGCGACCCGCCGTCCATGATCACGTGGCGTCCCTCGCCGGACGGCCACTCCCCGTCCGGCTGAGCCTCGGCAAAGCCCGCCGCGGTCAGCCGGCGCAGGGCTTCGGCGGCCGCGTGGTAGGGCGAGGGTGAGGCGTCCAGGAACTCGATCAGGTCCAGTGCGGTCTTCCGGGGGTCGCCTTTCATGGGTCCATCTTGCCCGGCCGCCGCCCGTACCCTGGCCCGGCATCGGCCGGATCGGAGCCGGTCGTCTGTTTTATCCGCCGCCGGAGGTGTTAGGCCCTTGCGACGGGGTACCCGGTAGGCCCACCAAGGCGGCTGCCCGGTTCTGGGCAGCGCCGAGAAGCGGACGGAGGCGATCATGCCCGACTTCGATGAGCTGAAGGACGACGCCGAGAAGTACGCGAAGGAGCATCCGGAGCAGGTGCAGAAGGGTGAGCGGGCGGCCGAGGACAAGCTCGGCATCCAGCCGCAGGGCGGAGATCAGCAGGACCAGGGCGGGAAGGATGACTCAGGGAATCAGGGACAGTAACCCGCCCGGGGACTGACCGTCCGGCCCCCGGCCAGCCAGCACAGGATTCGCGGCGCGCCTGAGATCGGACCGTAGCCCCGTCACCGGCTGGCTGGCCGCGGGCTGCATGGCGCGCTGGTAGAGGCGCGGTCGCGCGCCCGGAGGTAGCGGCCAGCCGGGACGCTCTAGTCCGGGGATGCCGCTGGACGCTGCGCCATCGTGGCCGCGTCCCCGGCAAAGGCGGGGGTGGCTCGCTCGATCGCGGGCCAGCCGATATCGCGCTCTCGCTCGGCCCGCTCGGCCCGACCGCCGCCCCGCAGGCCGAACAGCCTCTTCGCCACCAGAAGGTAGATCACGATCGCCAGGTTGATGACCAGCGTGAGGATCTTCAGCCAGGAGATGCTCTTGGTCAGCTCCCACACCTCATAGGGCACAAAGACGACCGTGGCGATGAACGTCAGATACTCCGCCCAGCGGCGCCCCAGCCACAGCCCGACCGCCTCGGTGCCCTCCAGCGCCGCGTACGCCGCGGCCGCGGCGCCGATCAGGTACAGGTTGGTGGTGCTGACCGCGAACAGCCGCTGCAGGTCGTGCACGATACCGTGGTTGCTGTTGTTGACCGGCCCGCCGAGGCCGCCCTGCAGGTCCTTGAGGATCCGGGTGAAGTCGTCGTTCAACGTGGCCTTGTGGTTAGCGAACAGGATCACGGCCGCGGCCAGGCCGGACAGGACCAGGAAGTGGATGACCCGGTCCAGCGCGATCAGCCGCAGCACGTAGCGGTCCCGCAGCGGGCGGCCGCGCAGTGGCACGGCCACGTCCTGGCGCCGCGGAGGGAACTGCTCGGCCGGCCGCTCGGGCCGGGGCAGCGCGAGCCACGAATCGCAGCGCAGGCACCGGTACCAGCGCAGCCCGTCCGCGTCGCGGGCGAAGATGCCGTCCTCCCGGCGGAGCGAGGCCGCGTCGGTGCCGAGCAACTCGTGCCCGTGCAGCGCGCAGCCGACCAGCTCGTAGCGCAGCCTGGGGAGGTAGCGCCGCGGCCGCTCAGTGCCGGGAGGCCCCGAGGGCGCGGGCGCGGATTTGCCGGTCATTTCAGTGGGCTACCCCATGATCGTGAACCTAACAGTTCAAGCCTGCCCCGACCCGCTGGCGCGAGCGGTGCCTGCCGTAGGCCAAGCTAAGGGTAGGCACGGAGCCCGGGGGAGCGTATCCCCCACGCGAGCAAACATGATCGACCGGGAGGAGCCGCGACATGCCCGACGAGACCCGGCACGAGTCGGCTGACCTAGAGGACTACGAGGTTAAGGACGCCTACGACACGCTCGAAGGAAAGCCGGGCGACGATCCGCTCGACCGGGGCGTCGCCCCGCCGGAGCGCTGGTCGGCCGGCATCAGGTACGGCACCACGGCCGAGGAGGAAGAAGAAGGCGAGTCGCTCGACCAGCTGCTCGCCGAGGAGGAGCCTGACGTCTACGCCGCCGACGACGGAGCGGAGGACGACGAGCAGCTCGGGTCCATCGCCGGGGACCCCGATGCCGCGGATGAGGACATCGACGGGCTGCTGCTCGACGACGGGCCCGACCCGCGGTCGGGCCGGCTGGTGGCCGACGACGAGGGCGCCCACGCGGACTCCGAGGCCGACCTGGTCGCGCACGACGTCGGCATCGACGGCGGCGCCGCGTCCGCCGAGGAGGCAGCGGTCCACGTCGTGGAGGACGACGACACCGACATCCGCTCCGAGAGCTGACCACGGCCCCGGGCACGCGGCCGACGTGGCCCAGATCTCCGCCCACAAGGGCGGCTCGGAACGCGCCACACCGCAAACCTACGAGGCCTACAGGGACGCGCTTTCCAGCGGCGCCGAGTTCGCCGAGTTCGACGTCCGCAAGACCGCCGACGATGTCCTGGTCGTCTATCACGACGCCGCCGGGCCGGGCGGCCGGCCGCTGGCCGGCCTGGAGTACCGGGAGCTCAGTGACCGGGCCGGCTACGCCGTGCCTAGGGCCGAGGAGGTCATGGACCTGCTGGCCGGCCGGGTCGCCGGGCACATCGACCTGAAGGAGACCGGCTACGAGGAGCGGGTGATCTCGGCGGCGCTGGCGGCCTTCGGCGCGGGCAACTTCGTCGCCACCACCCTGGAGGACGTCTCGGTCCGCCGCATCAAGCAGGCCTTCCCCGCGGTCAGGACGGCCCTGTCCCTCGGGCGCGACCTGGAGCCGATCCCGCGCCGCCGGTGGGCGGAGGTCCGCCGCGGCGAGCTGTTCCCGCTGGGGCGCCTTCGGGCCTGCGGCGCCGACATGGCGGCCATCAACGTCAGCCTGGCCCGGATCGGGGTGCTCGGGGCGTGCGCGCGAAACGGAGTCCCTGCGATGGTCTGGACGGTAGACGCGGACGAGCTTATCGACCGGTTCGTGACCGACCCGCGGGTCGAGGTGCTGATCACGAACCGCCCGCGGCACGCGGTCCTGCGGCGCGCCGGGCTGAACCATCGCCGATCCCGGACTGGGCCGCCTGAAGTCAGGGAACGGTAAAGTGTGCCCAGCGGCAGGTCTTGCCGCTGGGGCCTGCCCGGATTGGGATGGTTGGCCCAGGCAGTAGTCGCATCGCCGGACGGGCCCGACCAGGGGGGCACGTCATGCTCGAGATCTCGCTGCTTGGCGAGCAGCGCGTGGCCATGGACGGATCCGTCGTGGTGGCCCTGAGCGCGCCGAGGCCGATGGCCCTGATCGGCTTCATGCTCGTGCACGCCGGCGCGCCGCAGCGCCGCGAGCACATTGCGGCCCAGTTCTGGCCCGACTCCACCGACGCCCAGGCCCGGACCAACCTGCGCCGCGAGCTGCACGCGCTGCGGGCGGGGTTCCCGCACGTGGATCGCTGGCTGACGGCCGAAGGCGGGACCCTGCTGTGGCGGCTCGGCCCGGATTGCCAGCTGGACGTAGCGGCGTTTGAGGCCGCGTCCGACGCCGCGGCCAAGGCGCAGGCGGCCGGGGATGGCTCCGGGTTCCGCCGGGCCGCGGCCGAGGCGGTGCGCCTGTACCGGGGCGAGCTGATGCCGGCCGTGTACGACGACTGGGTCATGCCCGAGCGGGACCGGCTGCACCGCAGCTGCCTGACCCTGCTTGACCAGCTGATCGCGCTGGAGCGGGACGCCGGCCTGTTCGGGCAGGCCAACGAGCGGGCCCGGCGGAGGATTGAGCTTGAGCCGCTGGAAGAGGTCGGGTACCGCACCCTGCTTCAGGTCCAGGCGCTGTCCGGGGACCGCGCGGCCGCGCTGCAGACCTACCACCGGTGCGTGTCGGTGCTGGAGCGCGAGCTGGGCGTCGCGCCGGACCAGGCGACCACAGCGGAGTACGAGCGCCTCATCGCCGTTCGGTCGCCGGGGCCGGCCGCGTCGGCGATCCCGGTGCCCGCGGTCAGCCCGGTGGCACCCGTCCGCCCGGTCCGGCTGGTCGGCCGCGAGGCCGAGCTCGCCGTGCTGCAGCAGCGCTGGCAGGAGGCGCTCGCCGGGCAGGCCGGTTTCGCCGTGGTCGCGGGCGAGGCCGGCATCGGGAAGACCAGGCTGCTGGACGAGCTGTGCTCGGCCACGGCGCGGGCCGGCGGCGACATCATGCGGGCCCGCTGCTTCGCGGCCCGGGGCCGGCTGGCCCTGGCCCCGGTGTCGGAGTGGCTGCGCAGCCCGGCCCTGCGCTCGGCCCGCGGTCGGCTTGACCAGGTCTGGGCCCGTGAGGTGGACCGTCTCGTCCCGCCCCCGGACGCCGGCCCGCTGGCCCCGCCGCGGCCGATGGACGACTCCTGGCAGCGGCACAGGTTCTTCGAGGGCCTGGCCCGGGCTGTGCTGTCGACCGGGCGCCCGGCGCTGCTGGTGCTCGACGACCTGCAGTGGTGCGACGAGGACACGCTGGCCTGGCTGCAGCTGCTGCTGCACCTCGGCCGGGACCACCCGCTGCTGGTCGTGGCGTCGACCCGGCTGGAAGAGGCCGAGCGCAACGCCGAGCTCTCGGAGATGCTGCGGGTGCTCCGCTCGGCGGGCCAGGTCGTCGACGTGACGCTCAGCCCGCTGGATGCCGAGCGGTCCGCGGAGCTGGCCGCCGAGGTGGCCGGGACCGCGCTGGGCCAGCCAGAGGCCGAGTGGCTGTACGCCGCGACCGGTGGCTATCCGCTGTTCGTCATCGAATCGATGCGGGCGAACGTCCTG
This sequence comes from uncultured Actinomycetota bacterium, assembly GCA_963844655.1. Lineage (GTDB taxonomy): Bacteria > Actinomycetota > Actinomycetes > Streptosporangiales > Streptosporangiaceae > JASHPR01. The sequence goes on from CAWJPA010000006.1 coordinate 250,901, forward strand.
GATCACCTCGACCGGACGGTGGATCCCGGGCCCCAGGCCCGCGCGGTGCTCGCCGACCGGATCGGCCAGGCGGCACCGCCCGCGCGCGAGGTCGCGGAGCTGGCCGCGGTCATCGGGCGCGACTTCACCGTGGAACTGCTCACCGAGGCCAGCGACCTCGACCCCGACGTCGTGGTCGGCGCGGTGGACGAGCTGTGGCGCCGGCGGATCATCCGCGAGCACTCGGCGGCCAGCTACGACTTCTTCCACGACCTGCTGCGCGATACCGCGTACGGCGGGATAAGCCCGCCCCGGCGCCCCGTGCTGCACCGCCGCGTGGCCCAGGCCCTCGAACTGGTCTACGCCGACGATCTCGACACCGTGGCCGCGGTCCTGGCCGACCAGTACGAGCGGGCCGGACGCCCCGGCCGCGCGGTGCAGCATCACGAGCGCGCCGCACAGGTCGCGGCCGGAGTCTTCGCCAACCAGAAGGCCATCCGCCACTACCGGCGCGCAGCCAAGCTGCTGCAGGAAACGCCGGCCGGGCGCGACCGCGACGTCACCGAGCTGAACATCCGTAACGCGATGGCCGCACCGCTCAATGCCCGGTACGGCTACGCCTCGCCCGAGCTGCAAGACGTCCTCGAGCGTGCCCGCGACCTGGCTGAACGGCTGGGCGACACGCGGACCCAGCTGCTCAGCCTGGTGGGTGAGTTCGGCGTCAGGTTCGTCCAGGGCCACATCGCGGAGTCCTACGAGATCGCCAAGCGCGGCCTGGAACTGAGCGGCCGGCATCCCGATATCGCCTGGCAAGCGCACTTCGCGGTGGCCGGGTCGGCCTCCAGCCTGGCCCGGCACAGCGAAGGGCTGCACCATTTCGGCCTCGCCCACGAGCTCTGCCACGACGCGGTTCCCGGCCTGGTCGGCACCCGCCTCGACGTCCACGCGCGGGCCTGGTCCGCGCATACGCACTGGCTGGTGGGGCAGGACGAGGAGGCCTTGCGCTGGTGCGACTGGGCCATCGCGCACGCCGAGGAGCTTGACCATCCGTACAGCCTGGCCGTGGCTCTGGCCTACGCGGCGATCACCCACCAGCTGCGCGGCGACGTGGCGCAGACCGAGGAGTTTGCCAGCCGGGTCACCGAGATCTGCGCCCGCTACGAATTCGCCTACTACGACAACTGGGGCCTGATCCTGGCCGGCTGGAGCCGGGGCGGCCAGGCCGGCGCCGACCAGATCCGCCGGGGCCTGGCCCGGCTCAGGGACCAGGGGTCGATGGCGCGCCATCCGTACTATCTGTCCCTGCTGGCCGAGACCCTGATCTCGGCCGGCCAGCCTGACGCCGCGGGCGCGGTGCTGGAATCGGCCCGCGCCGCCGCCGCCGTGCACGATGACCGCTGGTGGCTGCCCGAGCTATACCGGCTGGACGCCCGGCGCTCCCGCGGGCCCGCGAGGGAGCGGCTGCTGCGCCGCGCGGCCGAGCTGGCCCAGGAGCAGGGGGCGGTAGCGCTGCTCCGCCGCGCCACCGATGATCTCGCCCAGCGATAGCACGGATCCGGAACGAAGCGCGAACGCTCGACGAACGGCTGGCCCCCTACCGTCCTGAGAAATGCCGGCCCGACTAGCCGGCCGGCCCAGCCTCGGGAGTGAGCATGACCACGACAGCACAGCCAACTCTCTACGACGAGCTCAAGACCGCGATGCGGGGGCCGGTGATCCAGCCCGGCGACGATGGCTATGACTCGTCACGCGCGGTCTACAACGCGATGATCGACCGCCGTCCGGCCGCGATCGCCCGCTGCTCCGACGTAGCCGACGTCATGACCGCCGTCCGGTACGCCCGCGAACGGGGGCTGACTGTCACCGTGCGCGGCGGCGGTCACAACGCGGGTGGCCTGGGCGTGTGGGACGACGCGCTCGTGATCGACCTGTCGGCGATGCGCGGAATCACCGTGGACCCGGCGGCGAAGACCGTGCGCGCCGACGGCGGCTGCGTCTGGGGTGACGTCGATCACGCGACTGGCGCATTCGGCCTGGCCACCCCGTCCGGGATCCTGGCCACCACGGGTGTCGGCGGGCTCACCCTCGGCGGCGGGATCGGCTACCTGGCCCGGCGCTACGGGCTCACCGTCGACAACCTGCTGGCCGCCGACGTGGTCCTGGCCGACGGCTCGTTCGTCACCGCCAGCGAGGACGAGCACCCGGACCTGTTCTGGGCGCTGCGCGGCGGCGGCGGCAACTTCGGCGCGGTGACGTCGTTCAAGTTCCGGTGCCACGATGTCAGCACCGTCGTCGCCGGGCCCGTCTTCTATGACCTGGCCGACACCGCCGAGGTGCTGCGCTGGTACCGCGAGCTGCTGCCCAGCCTGCCCGAAGAGCTCAACGGCTGGTTCGCGCTGCTGACGGTCCCGCCCGCGCCGCCCTTCCCCGAGCATCTCTGGCTGCGCAAGGCTTGCGGGATCATCTGGTGCTACACCGGGCCGCCCGAGCGTGCCGACGAGGCCCTCGCGCCGGTCCGTGCGTTCGGCTCACCGATCATGGACGGGATCCAGCCGATGCCCTACCCGGTCCTGCAGGGCATGTTCGACGCCCTCTACCCGCCCGGGTTGCAGTGGTACTGGCGCGCCGACTTCTTCCGCGAGATCTCGGACCAGGCCATCGACGTGCACAGGGAATTCGGCGAGACGCTGCCCACCCCGTTCTCGACGATGCACATGTACCCCATCGACGGGGCCGTGCACCGGACCGGCGCCCAGGACACCGCGTTCGCCTACCGGGACGCCGGCTGGGCCGGGGTCATCGTGGGCGTCGACCCTGACCCCGCCGGCGCGGCCAAGCTCAAGGACTGGGCGGTGCGCTACTGGGAGGCGCTGCATCCCACCTCGGCCGGGGGAGCGTACGTGAACTTCATGATGGACGAGGGGACCGACCGGGTCCGGGCCTCCTACGGGCCCAACTACGACCGGCTCACCCGGATCAAGGCCGCCTACGACCCGGATAATTTCTTCCGGATTAATCAGAACATTCCGCCCGCTACCTCTTGATCCGTTACGTGGCATCCGGGCTACGCTGCCACAGGTCAGGTTCTCGCACCGCTGGGAGATCACCATGGCCGTCACGCCCCCGTCCAACGACGATCTGGCTGCGATCGCGGAGCGGTACCGGTTCCGCCTGAGCGCGCAGGACGTGGAGGAGTTCCGGGTCATCATCACCGGGGCCCTCGCGTCCTACGACGCGGTCGAGCAGATGTACCAGGCGCACCGGCCCGAGGCGCCGGACCGGCCTTACCAGTGGCCGGACGACGCCGGCAACGAGCTGGGCGCCTGGTACGTCACCGCCGAGATCAAGGGCGCCGACGACGGCCCGCTGGCCGGGCGCCGCGTTGCGATCAAGGACAACATCGCGGTGGCCGGGCTGCCGATGATGAACGGGTCGGCGACCGTCGAGGGCTACGTCCCGCTCCGGGACGCCACGGTCGTCACCCGCGTGCTCGGCGCGGGGGCGACGATCACCGGCAAGGCGGTCTGTGAGGACCTGTGCTTCTCCGGCGGCAGTCACACGTCGAAGACCGGCCCGGTCCGCAACCCCTGGAACCGGACGAAGTCGGCGGGCGGGTCGTCAAGCGGCAGCGCCGCCCTGGTCGCCGCCGGCGTGGCCGACCTGGCCCTCGGCGGCGACCAGGGCGGCTCGGTCCGTATCCCCAGCGCGTTCTGCGGCACGGTCGGGCACAAGCCGACCCACGGCCTGGTGCCCTACACCGGGGCGTTCCCCATCGAGAACACCATCGACCACCTGGGCCCGATCACCCGCACCGTCCGGGACGCCGCGCTGCTGCTCGGCGTGCTGGCCGGGCGGGATGGCCTCGACCCGCGGCAGCGGACGGAGATCCCGGCCACGGACTACCTGGCCGGCCTCGACGGCGGCGTCGCCGGGCTCAGGATCGCCGTCGTCCAGGAGGGGTTCGGCATCCCGGGTCTGTCGCAGCCGGGTGTCGACGGATGCGTCCGGGCCGCGATCGCCACGCTGCGGTCGGCCGGGGCGGACGTCACCGAGATCAGCCTGCCCTGGCACCGCGACGGCCTGCACGTCTGGAGCGTCATCGCCACCGACGGCGCCACCGCCCAGATGATCGACGGCAACGCGTACGGGATGAACGTGCCCGGCCTGTATGACCCCGAGCTCATCGCGCACTACGCCCAGGGCCGCCGGGAGCGGGCCGCCGAGATGTCCGAGTCGCTGAAGCTGACCGTGCTGTGCGGGCGGTACGCCATCGACCGCGGCGATGGCCGGCACTACGCGATGGCCAGGAACCTGGCCCTGGAGCTGACCGCCGCCTACGACGCGGCCCTGGCCGACGCCGACGTCCTGGTCATGCCGACGCTGCCGATCGTGGCCTCGACGATCCCGGCGCCCGACGCCGACCGGGCGGAGAAGCTGGCGCGCTCCCTGGAGATGATCGCCAACACCGCGCCCTTCGACGTCAGCGGGCACCCGGCCACGTCGGTGCCGGCCGGCCTGTCCGACGGGCTACCGGTCGGCCTGATGATCGTCGGCCGCCAGCTCGAGGACGCCACGTGCCTGCGCGTGGCGCGGGCCTACGAGAACGCCGTCGGCGGCTTCCCCACCCCGCCGGGTACCTGAATGGCCGAGCGGCTTCCCCGGCTGCGCCGCGCCGAGCTGGACGAGACCCAGCGCCGCCTGTATGACGAGCTGGTGTCCGGGCCGAGGAGCCGCGGGCCGGTCCCGCTCACCGGCGCGGGCGGCGAGCTGGAGGGGCCGTTCAACGCGATGCTGTTCGCCCCGGGGACGGGCGCCCCGCTGCTCGCCCTGGGCACGGCGGTACGGTTCGGGTCCGGCCTGACCCCGCGGGCCCGCGAGATCGCCATCCTGGCGGTGGCCGCGCACAGCGGCTCGGCGTACGAGCTGTACGCCCACGAGCGGCTCGGCCTGGCAGGCTGGCCTGACCGCCGCCGAGTGCGCCGCCCTGCGCGACCGGCAGGACCCCGGCCTGGCCGATCCGGCCGAGCAGGCCGTGCTGCGGGTGACCAGCGCGCTGCTGGCCGGCGGCGGCATCCCCGACGACCTCTACCGCGCCGCCGAGCAGGCCCTGGGCCGCGCCGGTCTTGTCGAGCTCGCCACGCTCGCCGGCTACTACCTCACCCTGGCCATGATCATGCGCACGTTCCTGGTGGGCGCCCCGGAGCCGGCGACGGGCGAAGCCGGGCCGCCCGCGCCCTGACCGCGGCCGGCCGGGTAGCCAGCCGGCCGCGGGCAGGCAGCACCCGGGCCGCCGGGGTGGCTCCCACCATTGACCTGGTTGCGCGGAAATGGCTGAATCGTCGCCGTGGGATCGATTGTGCTGACCATGCGCGCTGGGTTCCGGCAGACCTGGCGCGCCTGGCTGGCCCTGGCGCTGCTGCTCGGCGTGATGGGCGGGGTGGTGCTGGCCGCGGCCGCGGGCGCGCGGCGGACCGAGACCGCCTATCCCCGACTGCTGACCTGGAGCCACGCGAGCGATCTCCAGGTCGCCCCGGAGGGATCCGGATTGGGAGGGTACTACCACGCTCTCGGTGGCCTGCCGCAGGTCGCGGCCTTGTCCACGGGGGAACTGCTGGACATGACGATCCGGATCCGCGGGGGTTACGTGCCAGCGGCCCAGATGCAGGTCTTCGCCAGCCCAGACGGCCGGATGGGCGTCAGCGTCGACCGGGTCAAGATCCTCGCCGGTCACCCCCTTGATCCAGCAGATCCGCGGGCCATCGTGATCAACCAGAAGCTAGCGGATCAGATGCATGCGCGGCCTGGCAGCACCGTGCGCCTGTTCGGCGTCCCGTACGACAGCCATGGCAATCCGGATCTTCGCCGCGCCTTCCCTGTGACCTTCCGGGTATCGGCCATCGCCGTCTCCAGCAGCCAGATCGCGCCCGCCGTGGCCGGCGAGAACCCGTGGGCCCTGCTGAGCCCGGCCTTCCTGCGCACCGCCACGGCGCGGCGCGTGCCCAACTCCGGGGACGAGGCGTTCGTCCGGCTCCGGCCGGGCGCCAGCACGGAGGTGTTCCTGCGCGCCGCCAGTGCCCTGGCGGGGCGCTATCGCTCCACCAGCGGCCACATCTTCACCATCTCCAACGCCGATCAGGTAGCGGCGACGGAGCGAGCGATCCGTCCCGACGCCGTCGCGCTCGCGCTGTTCGCCGCGCTGGCCGGCGTGATCGCGCTCGCGATCATCGGCCAGTTGCTCAGCCGTCAGCTCGTGCTGGACTCGGCGTGGTTCGGTGCTCTCCGGGCGCTGGGCATGACCCGCGGGCGGCTGGTCGCCGTATCGCTGGCACGGGCGGCCGCGGTGAGCGCCGCCGGAGGTGTCCTGGCCGCGGCCATCGCCATTGCCGTGTCTCCGCTCATGCCGATCGGCCCGGCCCGGCTCGCCGAGCCGGCTCCGGGGATCGACATCAACCTGGCCAGCCTGGTCGCTGGCCTGGCCATCGTCGTGCTGGTACCCATCGCGGTGGTCGCGCCGGTGGCCTGGAGCACGGTCAGCCGCCTGGCTCCCGGTCCGGCCGAGCCTGCGGCCCGGCCTCGGCCTTCCCGGCTGGGCATGGCGCTCGGGCGGGCGGGCTCCGTGCCCGGCGCGATCGGAGTGCGGATGGCCTTCGAGCCCGGTCACGGGCGCACCGCAGTGCCGGTACGCAGCGCCCTGGCCGCGATCACCGTGGCGGTTGTGGCCGTGACCGCGGCTGGCGTGTTCGGCAGCAGCCTCATCCGCCTGGTAGACGTGCCGCACCGGTACGGGCAGAACTGGAACACCGAACTCGACCTGGCGTTCGGGGCAGCGCCGAAATCGCTGCTGGCCAGGCTCGTTTCCGCGCAGCCCGGCGTGACCGGCTACGCGGACGGCGACTACGGGGAGGTCACCGTCAAAGGCCAGACGGTGTCCGCGATCGGCTTGACCCCGGCACAGGGACAGGGCTATCTCACCCTGCTGGCCGGCCACCCGCCCGATGGCCCGGGCCAGATCGTCCTCGGCGCCCGGACCCTCCGGTCGCTGCACCTGCGAATAGGCCAGACGGTCCGGGTCACAGCCAACGCATTCGGAGTGGTGAGCCGCACGGTGCGTCCGATGCGCATCGTGGGCGAAGCGGTCTTCGCCGAGTTGGGCCGGCGAGGCTCCTTCACCGGCACCGATCTGGGCAACGGCGCACTGGTGGCGCCGTCGCTGCTGTCCACCCCGTTCCCGCAGACGGGCTGCACGGCCACCTGCTTTAACTTCGTGCTCCTCCGGTACCGTCCGGGCATCAGCGCCGGCGCTGCCGCGACCCGGCTGATCTCCACGGTGACCGCCAAGGGGTGCCCACCCGGGTCCTGCTCGGTGGCGGATGACCAGCGGCCGGCTGACATCCAGGGCTACGCCGGGATCCGCGACACGCCGCTCATCCTCGGCGCCATGCTGGTCCTGCTCGGCGTGGCCGCGCTGGCCCATGTGCTGGTCACGGGCGTGCGGCGGCGGCGAAGGGACCTGGCCATCCTCAAGATCGTTGGCATGCGGAAGGCGCAGCTGCTGCGCGTGGTGTCATGGCAGGCGACGGCGCTGACCTCGGCCGCCCTCATCGTGGGGATACCGCTGGGCATCGTGGCCGGCCGCTGGTCCTGGGCGCTGTTCGCCGGGTCGCTAGGAGTCGCCCCCGGCGCGGACGTGCCGGCTGTGGCTGTGGTGGCCGAGGCCGCGGTGGCGCTGCTGCTGGCCGTGCTCATCGCCGCCGTCCCGGGCCGGACTGCGGCCCGGGTCCGGCCCGCGGCCAGCCTGCGCACCGAATAACGGGAGGCCTCGGACGCTAACGGAGTTTCATGCTGGCTCCGTCTGGCTAAGGGGCACCCCGCGGCGAGCTGCGGCAAGCCCGCCGCGGGGTGCATACAGCCGCTGACGCTATCGGGCTGCAGTCGCCCGCCCGGCTCCTGCTGCCCAGCAGGGGGAGGAACGTCGTCAGCGGCTGGCGCGCCGGGGCCGACCGTGCCCCCCGACGCCGGCCGGCCCCCCGAGGCCTCCCGCGACCTCGGCACCACGCATGAAGTCGAACAATCCGGCGTGAAGGCAGCCTGGAGAGGCTGTGGAGACTATGTGTAGATCCGCGCTGGTACGGCCTCCGATGGCCGGCCCGGCCACGCGGCCGGCCCGGGAACCCCAGGCCAGCAGCCTGGTGACGCCCCCGGCCAGGAGCCAGTGATGCCCGGGCAGAACGCAGGCGGGACGCCTGCCGGGAGACCGGTCGCCGGCCTGGCGCGGTGATCCATTTTGCCGGGACTATGCGAGGGGCGACTACTGGCGGTCCGGGCCAATCTGGGCCCTCATGCGTAAAATGGCGCCGTGACTGAGCAGGAGCAACGCCAGGAACGGCGTGGCGCGTCACTGATCAAAGCAACCGCGGGCCTTCGGGCCGCGATCATTTCCGGCGAGATTTCCGGCGGCGCGCCCGTTCTCGAAGAGGAATGGGCCGCGCGGCTCGGCATGAGCCGCACCCCGGTGCGCGAGTCCATCGGGCGGCTGGTCGGCGAGGGTCTCCTGGTGAAGAGGGGGCGCCAGGTCTACGTCTTCCAGCCTTCCCTGGCCGACCTCATCGAGGTCTATGAGATCCGGCTCGTCCTGGAGAAACAGGCGGCAGCGTTCGCGACCGCGGCCGCGACCGACGACGACATCCTGGCGGTCAGGGACAATCTCGGGCGGCTGCAGGCCGCGAATGACTCGCGGGAGTGGTTCGAGGTGCATGAGGCTTTTCACTTGAGCATCTTCCGCATCAGCGGCCGCGCCAAGCTGACCAGCCTGATCCGGAATCTCCGGCTGCAGTCGGAACCCTATGTGCGCTTCGCCGTGAATGCTGATCCGGAGTTCCGGGCCGCATCAATCCGCGATCATCAGGAAATGGCCGCCGCGCTGGCCGACCGGGATACGGATGCCATTGCCAAGGTCGTCGGCCGCCATTTGAATGCGACATGCGACGAACTCCGCCGGCTGCTCGCACTCAGGGTCGAGCTGGGCGGGTGGTCGTCCTGACGGCCGGGCTGGGCGGCGCGTAGCCGGCTTCAGGCCTGGCCGCGGCGCCACTGCGGCTTGCGCTTCTCCAGGAACGCGTGCATCTGCTCGCGTGCGTCCGGCAGCTGGCTGGTCGCGGCCATCACCTCGACCGCGTAGTCGTAGGCCTTCGGCTGATCCAGGTCCAGCTGCGCGTACAGGGCCTGCTTCCCGATGCCCTTGCTCACCGCGGACCCGAGCGTGACCCGCTCCAGCAGGTCGGCGGTGGCCGAGTCGAGCTGCCCGGCCGGCACCACCCGGTTCACCAGGCCCCAGTCGAGCGCGGTGCGGGCGTCGATGACGTCGCCCGAGAGCGCCATCTCCGCGGCCCGCTTCCTGCCGACGTTGCGCGCGATCGCCACCATCGGGGTGTGGCAGAACCAGCCGCCCTTGCCTCCGGGCGCGGCAAAGCCGGCGTTCTCGCTGGCCACGGCCAGATCGGCGGACGCGACCAGCTGGCAGCCCGCGGCGGTGGCCAGGCCGTGCACCCGCGCCACCACCGGCTGGGGCACCTGCTGGATGAGCGTCATCAGCTCCGTGCAGGTCCGCAGCAGGGAGCGCACCGCGGGCAGGTCAGCCTCGACCACGTCGGCGAAGTCGTGCCCGGAGCTGAACACCGGGCCCGCGCCGGCCAGGACGATGCCCAGGGTGTCACTGTCCCCGAGTTCCCCGAACGCGGCGATCAGCTCCTGCATGTGCGCCAGCGACAGGGCGTTGCGCCGCTGCGGCCGGTTCATGGTGACGGTGGCGAAATCGCCCGACCGCTCGACCAGGACGTGCTCGAACTCCATCGCGGCCTCCTCCCCACCGAGCCTACGCCGGAGCGGGCTGCCCGCTCTCCGCCGAGCCAGGCGGGGGTTTGACCAGCCGTTCCACCACGGCCGGCACGAGCGCCATCAGCAGCCAGCTGTACTTGGCCAGGTCGGTGTTCACCCAGGCCAGGCCGATGGACACCAGGACGACCAGGATGGTCCCGAGCGCGCGGAGCCGACCAGCCCGTTCGGACTGCGGACCGTAGGCCGGGGCGGGGGCCAGCAGGCCGGCGCGCTTGGCGTAGATGGCCGTGGCCTGCGTGGCCAGGGTAGCCAGCAGCAGGTTGCCGGCGAAGATGACGACCGCGAGCGGGTTCTCCGAGTACTCGCCCAGCAGGTCGCTGGTGAACGGCATGACCGTGATCGTGAACAGGAACGCGAAGTTCCACCAGGCCAGGCCCTCCCGCTGGCCGACGATGCGGCGGTACACCTTGTGATGCAGCAGCCAGAACTGGGCGATGACGTAGAACGAGATCGCGTAGCTGGTCAGCCGGTCGCCGCGGCCGCCGAGCGCGGCGGCCAGGCTAGAGGGTGAGTCCGCATCGCGGATGATCGGCACCGCCAGCTGCAGCACGAGCAGGGTCAGCGCGATCGCCACCACGCCATCGGACAGGGCGAGCAGGCGGTCGACGCTGGGCAGGTCGTCGTCGTGGCGGTTGTCGGCGCCGTAATCCGTGGACATTGCGGCCCAGCCTGGCAGATCGGCAGCAGCCGATCGAGCATGCCTGCCGGGACTCGCCGGGGCCCGGCGGTCAAGAGTGCTCGCGGCCGATGCGTAATGGCCTATGTTCCGCTAGGTATCCGGTGGATGATCTAGCCAGGCTGAGCACACGAGACGTTCGGAGGTAGCGATGCGGATCGGGACAGCGCTGCTGATCGCCTGGCTGGCCATCGGCGCCATCGCCGGGGCTCAGCGCCACGACTACACCGGGAAGGTCAAGGGCTGCAGCCAGGGCGCCACGATCGCGCTGACGATCATCGCGGGCCCGCTCAACTACTTCGGCGTGAACCCGAAGGCCTCGTGCCAGACCCCGGAGCCCAGCAAGTGATGCCGGATATGCGGGCCCTGCTCGCCGGGGCCGTGGGCGATAGCCAGGTGCTGGCGGCCGGGTCCGGCCTGGCCGACTACGGGCACGACGAGACCCTGGGCCTCGCGCCCGGGGCGCCGGGGTTCGTGGCCAGGCCGGGCAGCACCGCCGAGGTCGCCGCCGTGCTGCGGGTGGCCGGGGAGCACGGGCTGCCGGTGACCGCGCGCGGCTCGGGCACCGGACTGGCCGGCGCCGCGGTGCCGCGCCGCGGTGGCCTGGTGGTGTCGTTCGAGCGGATGAACCAGGTGCTGGAGATCGACGACGCGAACAACGCCGCGGTCGTGCAGCCGGGCGTGACCCTGGCCCAGCTCGACGACGCCGCGGCCGGCCAGGGCCTGTTCTACCCCGTGTACCCCGGTGAGATGAGCGCCAGCCTGGGCGGGACGATCGCCACCAACGCGGGCGGGATGCGCGCGGTGAAGTACGGCGTGACCCGTCAGCACGTGCTGGGTCTCGAGGCGGTGCTGGCTTCCGGCGAGGTGCTGCGCACAGGCGGGAAAAACGTCAAGACCAGCGCGGGATACGACCTCACCCAGCTCATCACCGGCTCGGAGGGAACACTGGCGCTGGTCACCGAGGCCACCGTCCGGCTCTACCCGCGGCTTCCGTACCAGGCCACCGTGCTGGCGCCGTTCGCCTCGCTGGAGCAGGTGACGGCCGCGGTACCGCGGATCGTGGCCAGCGGCATCGGGCCGCTGATCCTCGAGTACCTCGACATGCTCACGATGGCCGTGATCACCGAGAGCCAGCAGCTCGATCTCGGCGTGCCCGTGGCCGTCCGCGAGAGCGCGCTGGCTTACCTGGTGGTGATGGTCGAGGAACGCAGCGAGGAGCGTCTCGGCGCCGACGTGGAGGCGCTGGCGGAACAGCTGGCCGACCTGGGCGCGGCCGACGTCTATGTGCTGCCTGCACCCGCCGCGCGGCGCCTGATCGAGGCGCGGGAGAAGGCGTTCTGGGCCGCCAGGAGCGCGGGTGCCGACGACATCGTGGACGCGGTCGTGCCCCGCGCGGCCATGGCCTCCTTCCTGGCCGCGGTGACCGAGATCGCGGGCCGGGGCGGGGGGCTGGTGGCGGGCTGCGGCCACGCCGGCGACGGCAACGTGCACCTCGCGGTGTTCGAGCCGGATCCGGCGGCCCGCTCAGCCCTGCTGCGGGAGATTTTCGCGGCGGCCGTGTCCCGGGGCGGGGCGGTCAGCGGGGAGCACGGCATCGGCACGGCGAAGAAGAGCTACTTCCTGGAACTGGCCGACCCCGTGGCCGTGGACCTGATGCGGCGGGTGAAGCGGGCCTTCGACCCGAAGGGCATCCTGAACCCGGGGGTCGTTTTCGATGGGGAGGATACGTGAACGGAGCCCAGGCCCTGATCCGCACGCTGACCGGCTCCGGCGTTGATGTCTGCTTCAGCAATCCGGGGACCTCCGAGATGCACTTCGTGGCCGCGCTGGACGCGGTGCCGGAGATGCGCGGGGTGCTCTGCCTGTTCGAGGGCGTGGCCACCGGCGCGGCCGACGGCTACGGGCGGATGACCGGGCGGCCCGCCGCGGCGCTGCTGCACCTGGGGCCGGGCCTGGCCAACGGGCTGGCCAACCTGCACAACGCGCGGCGGGCCCGCACGCCGCTGCTCGCTGTGGTGGGGGATCACGCCACGTACCACAAGCGGTTTGACGCGCCGCTGGAATCGGACATCGACGCCCTGGCCGGCTGGATGTCCGTCTGGACGCGCCGCTCGGCCCGCAGCGCCGACGTGGCTGCGGACGCCGCCGAGGCGGTGGCGGCGGCGATAGCACCGCCCGGCGGGATCGCGACCCTCATCCTGCCCGCGGACGTGTCCTGGTCCGAGGGCGGCGCGCCCGCGCCCGCGCTCACGGTGCGCGAGCCGACGCCCGTGCCCGGGGACGTGATCGGGTCCGCCGCGGCCGCGCTGCGCAGCGGAGAACCGTGCGTGATCCTGCTCGGCGGGGCGGCCATGCGCCGGCCGGGCCTGGTCGCGGCCAGCCGGATCGCCCAGGCCACCGGCGCCCGATTGCTGGGTGAGACGTTTCCCGCCCGGATCGAGCGCGGCGCGGGCATCCCCGCGGTCGACCGGCTGGCCTACCTGGCCGAGTTCGCGGTGGCCGCGCTCGCCGGCACCCGCCACCTGATCCTGGCCGGCGCCCGGTCCCCGGTCTCTTTCTTCGCCTACCCCGGCCAGCCCAGCTCCCTGGTGCCGGGAGGCTGTCAGGTCGAGACGCTGGCCGCCGACGCCGACGACGCGGGCGGGGCGCTGGAGGCTCTGGCCGACGTGGTCGCCCCGGACACCAAGCCGCTGCGGCCCGAGCCGGCCCGCCCCGTGCTGCCCGGCGGCGACCTCACCGGGGAGAGCGTGGCCGCGGTGGTCGGCGCGCTGCTGCCCGAGGGCGCGATCGTGTCCGACGAGGCCAACACCTCCGGGCTGTGGCTGCCCGGGGCCACCGCGGCCGCGCCGCCGCACGACTGGCTCACGCTGACGGGCGGCTCGATCGGCCAGGGGCTGCCGGTGGCCACCGGGGCCGCCTTCGCCTGCCCGGACCGGAGCGTGATCGCCCTCGAGGCGGATGGCAGCGCCATGTACACGATCTCCGCCCTGTGGACCCAGGCCCGGGAGGGCCTGGACGTGACCACGGTCATCTTCAACAACAGCTCGTACGCGATCCTCGGCATGGAGCTAGAGCGGGTCGGAGCGCACACCACCGGTACCGCGGCCAGGGACCTGCTCCGGCTGTCCCGGCCCGAGCTCGATTTCGTGGCTCTGGCCACGGGCATGGGCGTCCCGGCCACCCGGGCCCGGACGGCCGGGGAGTTCGCGGCCCAGTTCCGGCGGGCGCTCGCGGAACCTGGCCCGCACCTCATCGAGGCCGTGGTCCCGCCGATCGGCTGACCGGTCCCTGAGCCAGGCCTCAGGCGTCAGGCTCGTCGCCGCACACGTCGAGCCAGAGGTCACCGGGCAGCGCCAGCAGGCGCCGCAGAACCGTCCGGTCGAGTTCCACGGCGTGCTCGGTGGCGTCCGAGGCCACCCAGCAGTACCAGTTCGCCTCGTAGCCGGCGCCGACCAGCTCCCACAACGGCGTGCTCACGGGCTCAAGCACGGCCAGCAGGCGGCCTAGCTGCGCGCTCAGGTCGACGTCGCGCTCGATCTGCCGACTGGAGCTGAGCAGCCACAGGGAGTAGTCGCGGGTGTGCGGGGAGCTGCGCGCCGACGTTCCGGCTTCAAAGGCCTGGCTGGGCTGGAGGCCGAGCCGCTGGGTCACGGCGGCCGCGGTCAGCGCCGCGTCACGTCCCCCGAGCCGGAACGTCGCCTTGGTCAGCACATCGGTCACTATGAGTGATCAAAGCGGCCAGCGCCAGCGATTTTCCGCAGCCTGGGTCCTAATTGGCCTCAGGCGCTGCTTCTGTGACCTGTCATAGCAGGTCAGGGAGCTACTTTTCACCCAGATTCCGCTTGTAATCTCGCCGCTGGCCGCCACACTGAGGGGAACCTCGGTGACGTGCCCCGGTCGCCGAGCCCCCGGCCCGAGCGGAGGTCCGACGTGGCGGCAGTGGATTCCACGCCAGCAGCGTCAGGCCTGCCCGCGGGTGCCCAGTTCGACGCGAGACGAGGGGTCTACTACACCAAGCCGCTGCTGCGCGGCTGGCTGCATCTGCTCTGGTTCGAGGCGTCGCTGGTGCTCGGCACCCTGCTGGTGACCCAGGCCCACGGACTCACGCAGACCGTGGCCATGGCCGTCTACGCGGTCAGCGTGAGCGCGCTGTTCGGGGCCAGCGCGCTTTATCACCGGGGCAACTGGAGCGAGGCCTGGCGCCAGCGGCTGCAGCGCCTGGATCACGCGATGATCCTCTTCCTGATCGCGGGTTCGGCCACCCCCGCCTTCCTGCTGGCCATGCACGGCGCGCTGGGGCTGGCCTGCCTGATCGTGCTGTGGTCGCTCACGCTGGCCGCGGGCGGTATCCGCATGGTGAAGATGGCCGGACCCGAGCGCCTGGTCGGCGCCATGTTGCTGGGCCTGGGCTGGATGGCCGGGCTGGCCCTGCCCTGGGTATGGATCCGCGCCGGCGCCGCGCCAGGAGCCCTGATGCTCGCGGGCGGCCTGCTCTACACAACAGGAGCGCTGTCCTATCACCGCCGCTGGCCCGACCCGGTGCCGTCGGTGTTCGGCTACCACGAGGTCTTTCACGCGTTTGTCTGCGCCGGCGCGACCTGCCAGTACATCGCGATAGCACTGTTCCTCAGGTAGGCAGGCCCGCGCCCGGTGACCGGGCCGCCTGAGCGATCCGGCCACCGTGCGCTTGACTGTCGCGGCCGGGCTAATTCCTCGGGGGGCACGCTGCGCCGCAGGTCGTCGGCTTCTGGCCGAATAGGTCCGCCGAGTTGCCGCTGACCTGGGTGTAGCCCGCCGGGATCACCGGGCGCAGCTTCGCCAGATTCTCCGGCGTGGGCGGGAGGAAGACGTAATCCGTGACGCTCTGCCGTCCATTGGACATGAGGTCGTGCTCCCGCATCGGCAGGTAGGTCGCGGCGTTCACCCACAGCCGCGCCGCTGTCGTGTGCGGCGGGGCCTCGTTGCCGGGCGGCACGCTGATCTTCAGCTCGATGGCCTGCTGCCCGTGCAGCTCCGTCCGCCCGACGACCGTGAACTGGCCATTGGCGATCTCGGCGCGGATGCCGGCCGCGTCGAGGTTGAACCCGAGCACGAACTGCCCGTGCCATACCCCCCAGACGTGCCTGAAGTGATTGACCACCAGCAGCGTCCCGGACAGCCGCAGCCCGCCCTGGTCCAGGTTGGCGGTGTAGCTGTTGATGTAGTCGTGCAGAGCGGCCGCGGAGGGCATCTTGAAGGAGTACTCGCCATCTTTGTAGACCTTCCCGTCCGAGCCGACGTCCGGGCCGACCCGGACATGGACCTCCTGGCCCGGCCGGGGAAACGCCGGGTACTGGCCCCCGCCCAGCGGCCCGCCCGGGCTCCGCGTATACAGGATGTCGCCGCTGGCCGTGTCGATGGCCGCGAGCAGGCGGATTCGCAGCGCGGACGCGGCGATCGGCGTGGCCCTGGTGGCAGGCCCGTGGGCCACGGCCGCGATCACCGCGGCCGCGGCTAGCGCCCCGGCTGCGCCCAGGGCCAGGCCTGCGCGCAGGGCATGCCGCCGCGGCACGCGCCGCAGTCGCAGCGAGCGCTCCGGCCGGCGCGGGTGGTCGTAGACCGCGCGGAGGACGTCATCGGCGTTCGGCGTGAACCGCTCCAGGTCGCGGAACGCGACCCGCAGGTCGTCTTCAGTAGGCATCAGATTTTCTCCTCGATGAATGCAGGTGCCTGACCGGGCCGAACGTCCATCTCCACGCGCAGCGTGGCGAGCGCCCTGGCCGCATAGCCGCGGACCGTTCCCGGCTTGCAGCCGATCAGGTCCGCGATCTCGATGTCGCGAAGCCCTTCGTAGTAGCGGAGCGCGAGCACGGCGCGCTGCCGGGCGGGCAGCTTGCCGAGCTGGGCGACAAGAGCGTCACGCTCGGCGTAGCCGAGGGCGTGATCGGGAGCACTGCGATGGTCCACGTCCGAAGCGGCTCCCGAGGGAATCAGCCGCCACTCCCGGCGGCGCCAGTTCAGGAACTCATTGAGGATCATCTTGCGGACGTAGTACTCCGGCCGGTCCAGGCACCCGATCCTGCGCCACCTGGAATGTGCCCGGATCAGCACCTCCTGGGCCAGATCCTCGGCCAGGGCGCGGTCGCCGGTCAGGACCGCGGCGAACCGCAGCAGGCCCGGCAGCCGATCGGCCGCGAATTCCTCGAAGGTCATCACACCTCCACCGTTGGGGTTCCGCTCCTTACACGCAACGAGCACGCCGATCTGCTGCGGCGAGGGCGCGCGACTTTCCCCCGGGTCAGACGCGGCAACCGGGCGGCGATCAGGCCAGCTCAGGCATTGATCCGGGCGATGCTGCGCGCAATACAGGTAGCTGTGACATCACCCGCCGTTT
This sequence comes from uncultured Actinomycetota bacterium, assembly GCA_963844655.1. Lineage (GTDB taxonomy): Bacteria > Actinomycetota > Actinomycetes > Streptosporangiales > Streptosporangiaceae > JASHPR01. The sequence continues at coordinate 267,826 of CAWJPA010000006.1, forward strand.
GCCGATGCCAACCGTTCATGCCGAGTACGCGTCCTAATTCGGGCGCCTGACCCAGCCTCTTGCAGGCGCCCGGCGCGAAGGGAACGATGACCTCAGCACGGCGCATGGCCTGGCGGGTGATGGCCGGAACGGCCCTGGCCTGCACCGCGGTCGTGCTCACGGCGTGCGGTGGCGGCGCGGCCAGCCCCACGGCGGCGCCCGCCAAGGCCGTCACGGTCACGGCCACGCCCGCGGCAGCGGCGAGCGTCGCGGCGGGCAGCCCGGTCGCGCCTCCGTCCCCGGCGGCGCTGCCCAGGCCGGCTCCGTGCCCGACCAGGAACCTCGGGGTCAAGGCGGGCATCAGCCAGGGGACCGCGGGGAGCATCTACCAGCTCATCGACTTCACCAACATCTCCGACGTCACCTGCACGCTTACTGGCTACCCGGGCGTGTCGTTCGGGACGCCGGGCAGCGGGGGCCGGATCGGCGCCGCAGCCGGGCGGGGCCCGGTCGCCCCGACCGAGGTGGTCATGCTCGCGCCGGGGGCGGTCGCGCACGCGCAGCTGCGGATCGTGGACGCGGGCCACGTCCCCCCGGCCAAGTGCGGCAAAGTCACCGCCCATCGGCTGGTGGTCTACCCGCCGGACCAGACCACGCCGGCCAGCCTCACTTACACGTCCCCGACGTGTTCTAAGCCGGTGCAGATCCTGACCGTGAGCGTCGTCCAGCCCGGAGCCGGCACCCTCGCCTAACCTCGGCGTCACGCAACCCCGGACGGCATGCGCCCGGCCGGCCCACCGCTGTGGCTGGTGCCCGAGTCCCTCCCCATCGCGCCGCTAGGGCGCAGCTTCGTGACCGCATAAATAGGTTGATCGGTCTCATCCATGACTAGTAAAATCATTTAAGCAGTCACGAACTGATGACTCATGCGGGCCGGAGCCGCGAGGTGGCCCGTGGGCCCGACGGGCCCCTGACGATGGAGGCAATCCGATGGTTGTGGTCTTGGCGCTGGCCGCCCTGGTGCTGTACGGCAGCGCCGACTTCCTGGGCGGCGCCGCGACCAAGCGTGCCCATGTGCTCTCCGTGATCACCCTGTCGGCCACGGCCGGGCTGGGTGTCCTGCTCCTCGCCGCCCTGGCGTCGGGCGACCTTCCTCAGCCAGCGGGGCTGGCCTGGGGCCTGGCCGCGGGCGCGATCGGCGGGGCTGGCCTGATCGTCTTCTACATCGGCCTGGCGACCGGGCCGATGAGCGTGGTCGCTCCGGTGTCCGGCCTGGTCTCCACGGTCCTGCCGGTGGGGGTGGCGCTGGCCGGGGGCGAGCGGCCCACCGGTTTCGTCTATGCGGGCGCCGCGCTGTGCCTGGTGGCGATCGTGGCGTCCAGCTCTGGCGGCAGTGCCCCCGCGGCACCCGGCCGGGCCCGCGGGATCCCGGTCCGCGCCATCGGATACGGCATCGTGTCGGGGATCTCGTTCGGACTGTTCTTCCTGCTCATGCGCGACGGCGGCGAGACCGGCACGTTCTGGCCTACGGCCGCGGCGCGGGCCGCGGAACTGATGGTCGCGCTGGTCGCGCTGGCCCTGGTGCGGCCGGGACCCGTCATACGGGCCGCGGGCAGCAGGCCCGTCCTGGCGGCGGCCGTTGCGGGCGTCCTCGATGCGGCCGGGAGCCTCTGCTATGTGGCCGCTACCCGGGCCGGCCTGTTTGGCCTGGCCGTAGTGCTGACCTCGCTGTACCCCGGCGTGACGGTCCTGCTCGCACGCGTCGTGCTCGGGGAGCGGCTGCGGTGGGCCCAGCGGGCGGGGCTGGCCCTGGCCGCCGTTGGCATCCTGCTCGTCACGGTGTGAGGTCCGGCTGGCCTGTGCGGCGCGTCTGGCAGACTACCTGGCAGCGCGAACACGGATACTTCGGTCGAGAGGCGGCGCGCCCGGCCCGGTGATCAACCAGGTCGGGCGCTGGAAGGCAGGGAAGCCATATGAGCATCCTGGGCACCCGGGTGATCCGGACCGAGGACCCGCGGCTGCTGACGGCAGGCGGAAGCTATGTCGACGACCTGCGCGTGCCGGAGCTCGCGGACGCGGCGCGGATCACGTTCGTGCGCAGCCCCGTCGCGCACGCGCTGATCAAGGGCATTGACGTCACCGCGGCGCGCGAGGCGCCGGGGGTGGTGGCCGTGCTGACCGTCCAGGACATGGACGACCTGACGCCCCCGCCGCCGCCGGAAGAGGGTGCCGAGGTCAGCGAGGGCGCGCCCATGCCGCTCGGCGGTGTGTGGTCCGAGCCGCTGCTGGCCGCCGACCGGGTGCGGTTCGTCGGCGAGCCGGTGGCGATCGTCATCACCAACGGCAGCTACCAGGGTGAGGACGCGGCCGAGCTGGTCAGCGTGGACTACGAGCCGCTGCCCGCGGTGGTGGGCATCGGCTCCGCGCTGGAGACCGAGACGCTGCTGTTCGCCGAGGCGGGCTCGAACGTGCCGGTGACCTCTGGTGAGGCCACCGATGACTCCGTCTTCGACGGCTGCGACGCGGTGGTCACGCAGACCATCGTGAACCAGCGGCTGGCCCCGGTGCCGTTGGAGGGGCGCGCCGCCGCGGCCCGCTGGACGGACGGCAAGCTCACCTACTGGGTGAGCACGCAGAACGCGCAGATCTCCCGCTTCATCCTGGCGGGCGCGCTGGGCCTGGACCCGGGCTCCATCCGCGTGATCACCCCCGACGTGGGCGGCGGGTTCGGGGCCAAGGTGGGTATCGACAGGGACGCGATCGCGGTCGCCTGGGCGGCCAGGAAGATCGGGCGGGCGGTCCGCTGGACCGAGACCCGCAGCGAGAACCTGGTCGCGATGACGCACGGCCGGGCCCAGGAGCAGACGATCACGATAGGCGGTACGCGCGACGGGTGCATCCTCGCCTACCGGCTCGACGTCGTGCAGGACACGGGTGCCTACCCCCGGATGAGCGGGTTCCTGCCGTTCCTCACCAAGCTGATGGCGGCGGGGCCCTACGACATCCCGCAGGTGCAGACCGCGTCCCGGGTGGTGGTGACCAACACCACGCCGATCTCCGCGTACCGCGGGGCGGGCCGGCCGGAGGCGACGGCCGCGATCGAGCGGGCCGTCGACCTGTTCGCGGCCGAGATCGGCCTGGACCCGGCCGAGGTACGCCGCAAGAACCTGATCGCGCCGGACAAGTTCCCTTACACCACGCCAACCGGGGCGACCTACGACTCCGGCGACTACATCACCGCGCTGGACAAGGTCCTGGCCGCGGCCGGCTACGCCGAGCTGCGGGCCGAGCAGGCCCGGCGCCGGGAGCGGGGCGACGTGGTGCAGCTCGGCCTGGGGCTGGCCAGCTATGTCGAGATCACCGCCGCGGACGCGGCGGGCGGGGAGACCTCCCGGCTGATGGTGCACGGCGACGGCACGGCCACCGTGTACACCGGCAGTTCCGCGCACGGCCAGGGTCACCACACGGCCTGGGCCATGCTGGTCGAGGCCGAGCTCGGGATCGAGATGGCGAAGGTCACGGTCATCCACGGCGACACCGACCTCATCCCCGAGGGGGTCGGGACCTACGCGTCGCGGTCGCTGCAGCTCGGCGGCATGGCCGTGCACAAGGCCGCGCAGGACGTCAAGGAGCAGGCCCGGCGGGTGGCGGCGGACATGCTCGAGGCCGCCGAGGCCGACCTGGAGCTGGACACCGAGCACGGGACCTGGCAGGTCCGCGGGGACCCGGGCTCGGGCCGCAGCTGGGCCGAGGTGGCCACGCACGCCGGGGCGGACGGCCTGATGGCGTTCGTGCAGTACATCGGGGGAGCGCCGACCTTCCCGTTCGGCACCCACCTCGCCGTGGCCGAGGTTGACACCGAGACCGGCAAGGCCCGGCTGATCCGGCACGTGACCGCGGACGACGCCGGGATCGTGATCAGCCCGGTGCTGGCCGAGGGACAGCGGCACGGCGGCATCGCCCAGGGGGTCGCACAGGCCCTGCTCGAAGAGGTGCTGTACGACACCGACGGAAACCCCATCACCGCCACGCTGGCGGACTACGCCGCGATCACGGCCGCGGAGCTGCCCAGCTTCGAGCTCCTCGACAGCGAGACCCCGACGGACGTGAACCCGCTCGGGGTCAAGGGGATCGGCGAGGCCGGCACGATCGGCGCCACCCCGGCCACCCAGAACGCGGTCATCGACGCGGTCAGCCACCTCGGCGTCCGGCATATCGAGATGCCGACCACGCCGGAGCGGGTCTGGACCGCGATCAGCCAGGCAAGCGGAGATGAGAGCGGGGAGGCCCGGTGAAGGTCACCATCACCGTCAACGGAAACCAGGCCACGGCCGACGTCGAGGATCGCACTCTGCTGGTGCATTTCCTGCGGGACGTGCTCGGCCTCACCGCGACCAACGTCGGCTGCGACACGAGCTCCTGTGGCGCCTGCACGGTCCTGCTCGACGGCCGGTCGGTGAAATCGTGCACTGTGCTCGCCGCCCAGGCGGACGGCCGTGAGGTGGTCACGGTCGAAGGCCTGGCGCCCGGCCCGGACGAGATGCACCCCGTGCAGCGCGCGTTTCACGAGGAGCACGGGCTGCAGTGCGGGTTCTGCACCCCGGGGATGGTCATGGCGACCGTGTCGCTGCTGAAGGAGAACCCCTCGCCTACCGAGGACGACGTCAGGCTGGCGCTGGAGGGCAACCTGTGCCGGTGCACCGGGTACCACAACATTGTCAGGGCCGTGCTGGCCGCCAGCACGGCGGACGAGAGGCGGCCCGCGTGATCCCCGCACCGTTCACCTACAAGCGGGCCTGGTCCCTGGATGAGGCCCTGGAGCTGGCGGCCCAGGACGGCGATGAGGCCAAGTTCCTGGCGGGCGGGCACTCGCTGCTGCCGCTGATGAAGCTGCGCCTGGCCGTGCCCGAGGTCCTGATCGACATCGGCAGGCTCCGCGAGCTCAGCTACGTCCGCGAGGAGAACGGCCACGTCGCGGTCGGCGCGCTGACCAGCTACGGGGACCTGGCCGGGTCCGGCCTGCTCGCCCGTGAGCTGCCGCTGCTGGCCGAGGCCGCCGGTCACGTCGGTGATCCTCAGGTCCGCCACTGCGGCACGATCGGCGGTTCCCTGGTCCACGCCGACCCCGCCGCCGACCTGCCCGCGGTGGTGCTGGCCCTGGACGCGACCCTGGTCGCCCGCGGGCCGTCAGGAAGCCGCGAGATAGGCGCAGGGGAGTTCTTTCTGGGACTGTTCGAATCGGCGCTGGAGCCCGGTGAGCTGCTGACCGAGATCCGCATCCCCAAGCCGCAGGCGCCCGGGTGGTCGTTCCAGAAGTTCACCAAGCGCGCCATCGACTGGGCCATCGTCGGCGTCGCGGCCCAGGGCGGGAACGTGGCCCTGGTCAACATGGGGCAGACACCTGTCCGGGCCGGCGCCGTCGAGCAGGCCCTGGCCGCGGGCGCCGGGATCAGGGAGGCGGCGGCCCACGCGGCCGAGGGCACGAGCGCGCCCGGCGACATCAACGCCCGGCCCGCCTACCGTGAGCACCTGGCCCGGGTGCTGGTGGCGCGGGCGCTGGAGGAGTCGCTGCCGCGGTGAACGTCGACGATCTCGCCGCGATCGATGTGCACACGCACGCCGAGATCTCCGAGACCGGGCAGGGGTCGCTGAACGCCGAGCTGGAGGCGGCCTCCCGGGCCTACTTCAAGGCCCAGGGCCGCCCGCCCACCCTGCCCGAGATCGCCGCCTACTACCGCGAGCGCCGCATGGCCTGCGTGGTGTTCTCGGTCGACGCCGAGGCCCACATGGGCGTGCCGGGCGTGCCCAACGAGGAGGTGGCCAGGGCCGCCGCCGACAACCCCGATGTCATGATCGCGTTCGCGAGCATCGACCCGGCCAAGGGCCAGGCCGGCGTCAGGCAGGCCAGGCGGCTGGTGGCCGACTTCGGGGTGCGCGGCTTCAAGTTCCACCCCAGCGTCCAGGCGTTCTACCCCAACGACCGGGCGGTCTACCCGCTGTACGCGGCCATCGAGGAGATGGGCCTGCCGGCGGTGTTCCACACCGGGCAGACCGGGATCGGCGCGGGCACGCCCGGCGGCGGGGGTATCAGGCTCAAGTACTCGAGCCCGCTGTACCTCGACGACGTCGCCGCGGACTTCCCCGGCCTGACCATCGTGCTGGCCCACCCCTCGTTCCCCTGGCAGGACGAGGCACTCGCCGTGGCCACCCACAAGCCGCTGGTTCACATCGACCTGTCCGGCTGGTCGCCGAAGTACTTCCCGCCGCAGCTGGTCCAGTACGCGAACACCCTGCTGCAGGACAAGGTGCTGTTCGGCTCGGACTACCCGCTGCTGACCCCGGACCGCTGGCTGGCCGACTTCGACGCGCTCCCGATCAAGCCCGAGGTGCGCCCGAAGATCCTCAAGGAGAACGCCGCGCGCCTGCTCGGGCTGCGATGACGGGACCGGTGCGCGAGGGCGACCTGCTCTGGACGCCCAGCCCGGAGCGGGTGGCGCAGGCCAACCTGACCGCGTTCTGCGCCTGGCTGGCCGCCGAACGCGGCCTGCGCTTCGACGGCTACGCCGAGCTGTGGCGCTGGTCCGTGGCGGACCTCGACGGGTTCTGGCAGGCGATCTGGGACTACTGCGAGATCGAGGCCCCGGTCCCGCCGGACCGGGTCCTCGGCCACCGGGGCATGCCCGGCGCCGACTGGTTTCCCGGCGCCCGGCTGAACTACGCGCACCACGTGCTGCGCCGCGAGCGGCCCGGCGAGCCCGCCCTGCTGTACGCCAGCGAGTCCGCGCCGCCCGCCGCCATGGACTGGGCCGAGCTGGGCGGCTCTGTGCGGATCCTTGGCACCCGGCTGCGGGACCTGGGCGTGCGGCCGGGGGACCGGGTGGCGGCCTACTTGCCGAACATCCCGCAGGCGGTCATCGCGATGCTGGCCACCGTCAGCATCGGCGCGGTCTGGACCAGCTGCTCGCCCGACTACGGCTGGCGGGGGGCGCTGGACCGGTTCCGGCAGCTGGAGCCGAAGGTTCTGTTCTGCTCCGGCGGCTACTGCTACGGCGGCCAGGAGTTCGGCCGCCGCGGCGAGCTGCGCCAGATCATCGCCGGGCTGCCCGGGCCGCCGCTGGTCGTCAGCGTGCCGCGGCCTGGCCAGGCTGGCGGAGTGGACGGCGCGCGGGCCTGGGACGAGCTGCTCGACCACCCCGGGGTCGGCGCCGCCGAGTACGCGGTCGAGCAGGTCCCGTTCGGCCACCCGCTGTGGGTCCTGTTCTCCTCAGGAACCACCGGGCTGCCCAAGGCGATCGTGCACAGCCACGGCGGGATCCTGCTGGAGCAGATGAAGCTGCAGCACCTGCACATGGACCTGCGGCCGGGCGACCGGATGTTCTTCTTCACCACCACCGGCTGGATGATGTGGAACTTCCTGGTCAGCTCGCTGCTGCTGGGCGTGCGCCCGGTGCTGTACGACGGCAGCCCGGCGTACCCCGGGCCGGACGCGCTGTGGCGGGTGGCCCAGGACTGCGATGTGACCTTCTTCGGTGCCAGCCCGGCCTTCGTGAACCTGATGTCCAGGGCCGGGGTAGTGCCCGCGGACGCCTTCAGCCTGCCGTCGCTGCGCGCGATCATGCCGGCCGGCTCGCCGGTGTCCGCGGACTGCACCGCGTGGTTCTACGACAATGTCAAGCGGGACGTATGGGTGGCCACCGGCAGCGGCGGGACCGACGTGTGCACGGGCTTTGTGGGCGGCGTGCCGACGCTGCCGGTCTACGCGGGCGAGATCCAGGCCCCGCACCTCGGCGTGGCCGTGCAGGCGCTGAATGCGCGTGGCGAGAGCGTGGTCGGCGAGGTCGGGGAGATGGTGATCACCGAGCCGATGCCGTCGATGCCGGTCCGGCTGTGGGGCGACGCCGGGGACGCGCGCTACCGCGAGGCCTACTTCGCCGACTTCCCCGGGATCTGGCGGCAGGGCGATTTCTTCCGGATCAACGAGCGTGGCGGCTGCTTCGTGCTCGGCCGGTCGGATGCCACGCTGAACCGGCACGGCGTCCGGATCGGCACCGCGGAGGTCTACGCCGTGCTTGCGTCGGTCGAGGGAGTCGAGGACGCACTGGTCGTCAACCTCGACCTGCCCGGCGGCGGGTTCTTCATGCCGCTGTTCGTCCGGCTGGCCGACGGCATGATCCTGGACGCCGGGCTTGAGCAGGAGATCAGCGGCCGGCTACGCGCCGAGTACACCCCGCGGCACGTTCCTGACCGGATCGTCCAGGTGCCTGACATCCCGGTCACCCTCACCGGCAAGAAGATGGAGGTGCCGGTGCGCAAGATCCTGCTCGGCGTGCCGGCGGAGCAGGCCGCCAACCGCAACGCGATGGCCAACCCGGGCTCGCTGGACTTCTTCGCCGCCTACGCGGCCACCCGGGACTACCCGCTCAGCTGACCGCGGCCGCGCCGAGCTCGGCCCGGACCTGAGCCGCGCCGCTGGCCATCGCCGCGAGCTTGGCCCTGGACACCTCGGGCGGCAGATGCCGCAGCCCGCAGTCGGGGTTGATCACCAGCCGGTCTGGCGGCACGACCCGCAGCGCCCGCCGGATCCGCGCCGCAACCTGCTCCGGGGTCTCCACGCGCTGGGTCTTGACGTCGATCACGCCCAGTCCCAGGCCGCGGTCCCAGCGGTGCTGCTCGAGCAGCACCAGGTCGGAGTCGCCGGTCCGGGCGAACTCCAGCGCGAGCACATCCACGCCGGTCTGCTTGACCGCCGGGAACAGGAAGTCGTAGTGCCCCTCCCACAGCGGGCGGGCGTACCTGTTGCCGTAGCAGACATGCAGGGACCAGCTCACGGCCGCGCCCGCGGTCACGATGTTGACCGCCTCGATCGCCAGCGCGACGTCCTCGGGGTAGCCGGCCAGGAACGGCTCATCGATCTGCAACATGGTCGCGCCGGCCTGGGCCAGCTCCCCGGCCTCGGCGGCCAGGATCCGGGCGAGCTCCCTGACCAGGTCGGCGTGGTCGGGGTAGGCCTCGTTGCGGATCCGGCGGGCCAGGGAGAACGGGCCGGTGAGGGACACCTTCACCGGCAGGTCCGTCTGGTCCCGCACGAACCGGAAGTCGTCGGCGAGGCCCAGATTCTCGCCGTCCCCGCGCCGCAGAGGGCGGCGGAGGACCGCATCGTAGTAGTCGAAGTAGTCGGCCTTGGCCTGCTGCGGTATCTCGACCCCGGGGATCCGGGCCAGCAGGTAGTCAACGTCGTTGTCGCGGCGCAGCTCGCCGTCGGAGACGACGTCCAGGCCCGCCCGCTCCTGGTCGACCACGGCCGCCTTGATGGCCATCTCGTGGATCTCGTCCAGGTAGCGCCGGCTGATCCGGCGCTGGTAAACGTCGTTCTTCAGCCGGCCGAGCCACTCCGGCACCGAGTAGGAGCCGATCACCGTGGTCGGGAGCAGTCGACCGTCCGCGAGCAGGCCAGGGCGGGCGGTCATGCCGGCCCGGTTCTCAGGCCCAGCACTATGCTCACTCGCGCACCTGCGCAGTCAGCGTCTTGACGTTGGCCGAGGGCCGCTGCGCGAACGGCGCGATCGCGACGTCGAAGCCGGCCCGGCCGCCAACGTGGCGCAGCAGCGGGCCGTTGACCCAGTTCACGACCGAGCCGTCGTACTTGCCGGGGCCGTAGAAGCCGGTCCGGTACTCACCGACCTCGCTCAGGAACAGGTCGTGGCACTGCAGCCGCCCGAACGGATGCAGCAGCGGCAGTGTCTCGGCGAAGCTGGACAGCGCGCCGTTGTTCACGTGCATCCGGATGTCTCCGTCGGCTTCGAGCTGCGAGCTCAGCTGCTCCCCGGTCAGGTTCGGGGTGAGCTGGTAGTCATCGAGCCCTTCCAGAGGCACATACCGCTCCTGCAGCCGCAGCGCCGTCCACACCTCGCGCCAGAACGCCACGGCCTGGTCCAGGGCGCCGAAGTGCTGCGGGAACGCCTCGCAGAGCAGCTCGGGGCCGAGCCGCAGCAGCTTGCCGACCAGATCGGGCAGGCGTGCCCCGGACGCCGAGAACGAGCGCGCGATCCGGCGGGCGCAGGAACCGGGCAGGTAGGCGCGGACCTCGACCAGGTAAGGGCGGCCACCGATGCGAGCGATTTCGTCGCCGGGCAGGGTGTCGTAGACGTTAGAGAGGTAGACCAGGAACGCCTTGCCCTGCAGGAAGCCCAGGCTGACCGACGGGTGCGTAGCCTCGACCACGAGCGAACTGACGTGATCGCCGTGATGCGCCACGGCCTTTCTGGCGCGGCCGAGCACATGCGGGGAGTAGTCGCTCATCAGGTAGTGCAGGCGGCGGTAATAGTCCCGGCTGTGCGCCGTGGACAGGGCCTCGAACTCATCCAGCCACGTCCTCGCCTGGCTGCCGTTCCCGACGCCAAGCTCCACCACGTACAGCTCGCCGGGGAGCGCACCCCGCGCGTCGAGGTCGTCCCAGACCTTGAACAGCTCGAGTATCAGGTCCCTGGCCGCGGCGGCGTTGCGGGCGTCGCTCTGGCCGCCGGGCAGCGCCTGCTCGTACTCGCGCCCGGTCGCCTGCTCCCAGTGCGCGAGAGCCTGCCAGTACAGCGCGTTGAACCGCCAGATGCAGCTCTGCCGGGCCGGGGCCCATGCCTCGAGCGGAACCCGGCGGGAAACCTCGGGGCTCGCCTGCTCCTGCAGCAGGCCGGCGATCACCGCGGCCAGATCGGCGTCCCCGCAGCGGCGCAGGTCCACGGCGATCTCCAGGGCGGTTGTGCCCGCGGGCGGTTCGGCTTGATCGCCGCCGGTGTCCGGCCCCGCGGGCCGCGGCTGGGCGAGCACCGGCCGGCAGTCGGCGACCTCGCGGAAGTTCTCCCGGTACTGCACCCAGTCGCACACGACGCTGACCCGGGCCAGATCCACGGTGCTGCCGCGCAGCGCCTCGATCACCGGCCCAAGCGTGCCCGCGAGGTCGAGCGGATCACGGCCGCGGAGCCTGCTGACCGGGCGTATGTCAATGCGCACGGTCGGCTCCGGGGGCGGCAGGAGCCGCCTGGGGGGGCAGGCCCGCCTGGTCCAGAATCGCGGGGATGCGGCTCTCGTGACCGGGCGCCATGAGGTGCACGCCGGCCACGCCCGGCACCTGCCGCAGCTCGGTGACGGTCTCGGCGCAGAGCGCGGCGCCCTCCTCGACGATCCGGTCCGCCGGGACGCCGCGCAGCCGGCGGGCCACCGCGTCGGGGACCTGCACCCCGGGCAGATCACGCTCCAGGTGGCTGAGTGCGGCCAGCGACAGGATCGGCCCCACCCCGGCCAGGATGTGACATCGCTGGTGCAGGCCCAGGTCGCACACGCGGGACATCCAGTGCGCGAACGCGGGCACGTCGAAGACAAACTGCGTCTGCACGAACTGCGCACCGGCCGCGACCTTCGCGGGCAGCCGGCCTACCGGGTGGTCCCCGGGCCGGGCGGGCGGGTTCTCGGCCGCGCCGAGGAAGAGCGACGGCGGCGGCTTCAGCGGCCGCCCCGACAGCAGCCGCCCATCGTCGCGCATGGTCCGCGCCGCCTTCAGCAGCTGCACGCTGTCCAGGTCGAAGACGGCCGCGGCCTCCGGGTGATCGCCGACCCGCGGGTGGTCGCCGGTCATGACCAGCACGTTGCGGATGCCCAGGGCCGAGGCGGCCAGCAACTCGGACTGAAGCGCGATCCGGTTCCGGTCCCGGCAGGTGAGCTGCATGATCGGCTCTACCCCGGCGGCGGCTGCGGCCAGGCTCCCGGCCAGGCTGGACAGCCGCGCGTGGGCTCCGGCGTTGTCGGTGACGTTGACCGCCGCCACCCGGTCCCGCAGCAGCGCTACCTTGCGCTGGATGGACCCGGTCTCCGCACCGCGGGGCGGCCCGACCTCCGCGGTCACGGCGAACGTCCCGCTCTCCAGCAGGGCCTGGAATCCGCCGTCCGCCGCCACGGCCGCCCCATTAACATTCCAGGTCAGCCGGGTGGGTGCCATACCTCATGATCGTACCCGGAATGGCCCCAGACCGGACGTGGCCGCAGCCCGCGGCCCGAGGCCGCCGGTGACAAGGGCGGGCACCTAGCCCTTGAGACGGCGGTACTTCCGGATCAGCGCGTTGGTGGACGAGTCGTGGCCGAGCTCGGGCTCGGCGGCGCTGGTGAGCTCGGGGATGATCTGGACCGCGAGCACCTTGCCCAGCTCGACGCCCCACTGGTCGAAGGAGTCGATGCCCCAGATCGTGCCCTGGGTGAACACGCTGTGCTCGTAGAGCGCCACGAGTACGCCCAGCAGCCGCGGGGTCAGGATCTCGGCCAGCAGCACGTTGGTGGGGCGGTTGCCCGGCATCACCCGGTGCGGCGCCACCTCGGGCGAGGTGCCCTCGGCGAGGACCTCCTCCTCGGTCTTGCCGAACGCCAGCGCCTGGGCCTGCGCGAACACGTTGGACGACAGGATGTCATGGTGGTCGCGCAGCGGGTTGAGGGTCTTCCCGAAGCCGATCAGGTCCACTGGGATCAGCTTGGTGCCCTGGTGAATGAGCTGGTAGAAGCTGTGCTGCCCGTTGGTGCCCGGCTCGCCCCAGTACACCGCGCCGGTGTCGTAGTCGACCTCGGTGCCCTCGATCGTCACGTGCTTGCCGTTCGACTCCATCGTGAGCTGCTGCAGATAGGCGGGGAACCGCTTCAGGTACTGCTCGTACGGCATCACGCCGGAGGTCTGGGCGCCGAAGAAGTCGCCGTACCACACGGCGAGCAGGCCCATCAGCGCGGGCAGGCTGCGGGCCAGGGGAGCGGTGCGGAAGTGCTCGTCCATCTCGTGGAACCCGGCCAGCAGCTCGGCGAAGCGCTCCGGCCCGATCGCGACCATGGTCGACAGCCCGATGGCCGAGTCCATGGAGTACCTGCCGCCGACCCAGTCCCAGAACCCGAACATGTTCGCGGTGTCGATGCCGAACTCCGAGACCCGCTCGGCGTTCGTGGAGACCGCGACGAAGTGCTTGGCGATCGCGTCCTCGCTGCCGAGCTCGCTGACCACCCAGTCGCGGGCCGAGTGGGCGTTGGTCAGGGTCTCCAGGGTGCCGAACGTCTTGGACGAGATGATGAACAGCGTCTCCTCGGCGGCCAGGTCGCGGGTGGCCTCGACGAAGTCGGTGGAGTCCACGTTGGACACGAACCGGAACGTCATGTCGCGCCGGGAGTAGTAGCGCAACGCCTCGTACGCCATCACGGGCCCGAGATCGGATCCTCCGATGCCGACATTGACCACGTTCCTAATCGCAGCGCCCGTAAATCCTTTCCAGTCACCGGAGCGCACCTTCTCCGCGAAGGCCGACATCCGGTCCAGGACCTCGTGCACCTGGGCGACCACGTCGACGCCGTCCACGACCAGGGTGCTGTCCTTGGGCATCCGCAGCGCCACGTGCAGCACCGGCCGGTTCTCCGACACGTTGATCCGGTCGCCGCGGAACATCGCGGCCCGGCGCTCCTCCAGGCCGGACTCCTCGGCCAGCCGGATCAGCAGCCGGATGGTCTCGTCGGTGACCCGGTTCTTCGAGTAGTCCAGGTACAGGCCGGCCGCCTCGGCGGTCAGCCGCTCGCCGCGCCGCGGGTCCGCGTCGAACAGCTCGCGCAGGTGGCGCCCGGCGATCTCCGCGTGATGCTGCTCGAGGGCCTTCCAGGCCGGGCGCTGGCGGAGCGGAACGGTTGGCATCGGCCTGTCCTCCAGGTGGGTTGTCGGATCCGGTTATGCAGCCGGTTCGTCCCGGGCGGCGGCCACGCGCTCGCGCGCGGTCTGGGTCACCTGCTCGGGCGTGAACCCGAACCTCGTGAGCAGCTGCTTCAGCGGCGCTGACGCGCCGAACGTATGCATGCCGACGACCGCGCCGCCGTCGCCCACGTACCGGTCCCAGCCGAGCGTCGAGGCCTCCTCGATGGCGATGCGGGCCTTCACCGCGCGGGGCAGGACGTGGTCGCGGTACTCCTGCGGCTGCCGGTCGAACAGCTCCCAGCAGGGCAGGCTGACCACGCGCGTGCGGATGCCGTCCGCCTCGAGCTCGTCGCGGGCCTCGAGGGCCAGGTGCACCTCGGAGCCGGTGGCGATCAGGATCGCATCGGGCTGCCCGCCGCTGGCCTCGGCCAGGATGTAGCCGCCCTGAGCCACACCCGACGCCGGGGCAAGGCCCGAGCGGTCCAGGGTCGGCAGGGCCTGGCGGGTGAGCACCAGCGCGGCGGGCTCGCGCCGGAGCGCGGTCACGGCGCGCCACGTCTCCACCACCTCGTTCGCGTCGGCGGGCCGGAAGACCAGCAGGCCGGGCATGGCCCGCAGCGAGGCAAGCTGCTCGACCGGCTGGTGCGTGGGCCCATCCTCGCCCACCCCGATGGAGTCGTGGGTGAAGATGTGCAGGACCGGGATCTCCATCAGCGCGGACAGCCGTATCGCGCCGCGCGCGTAGTCGGAGAAGGTCAGGAACGTGGACCAGTACGGACGGAGCTTGGTCAGGGCCAGCCCGTTGCAGATCGCGGCCGACGCGTGCTCCCGGATGCCGAAGTGCAGGTTGCGGCCCGAGCGGTCATCGGGCTGGAAGTCGCCGGCGCCGTCGAACGCCAGGTGCGTCTTGGTGGACGGGGTGAGGTCCGCCGACCCGCCGAGCAGCCACGGCACCTGCCTGGCCACGGCGTTCAGCACCTGCGCGGAGGAGTCCCGGGTGGCGAGGCCCTTCGGGTCGGGCGGGAACGCGGCCAGCGCGGACTCCCAGCCGTCCGGCAGCGTCCTGTGCTGCATGCGCTCGATCTCGTCCGCCAGCTCCGGGTAGGCGCCGCGGTAGGCGCTGAACGTGGCCTCCCACGCCGTGCGGGCGTCCAGGCCGCGCTGGCCGATGCCGGCCGCGAAGTGCTCGCGGACGCCGTCAGGGACGTAGAAGTCGGCGTCCGCGGGCAGGCCCAGGACGCGCTTGGTGGCCTTGACCGCGTCCACGCCCAGGGGCTCACCGTGCGCCTTCGGCGAGTCCTCGACCGGGGAGCCGTAGCCGATGTGGCTGTGCACCAGCATCAGCGTGGGGCGTTCATGCTCGGCCAGGAACGAGTGCAGGCCCCGGGCGACCTGCTCCATATCGTTTACGTCGGCGACGGTGGTCACGTTCCAGCCGTAGCCCATGAAGCGGGCGGCGACGTCCTCGGTGAACGCGACGTCGGTGTGGCCCTCAATCGTCACCCGGTTCGAGTCGTAGATCCAGCACAGGTTGGACAGCTGCAGGTGCCCGGCCAGCGACGCGGCCTCCGACGAGATGCCCTCCATCATGCAGCCGTCGCCGGCCAGGGCGTACACGTTGAAGTCGAACAAGGTGTAATCGCCCGTGTTGTAGCGGGCGGCGAGCCACTGGCCGGCGATCGCCATGCCGACCGAATTCGCGACGCCCTGGCCGAGCGGGCCGGTGGTCGCCTCGACGCCGCTGGTGAGCCGGTACTCGGGATGGCCCGGGCAGTGCGAGCCGAGCTGCCGGAACGTCTTCAGGTCGTCCATGGTGACCGCGGGAGAGCCGAGGATCTCGTAGTCCGGCTCCACGGCGCGCACGCCGGTCAGGTACAGCAGCGACCAGAGCAGCGCCGACGCGTGGCCCTCGGACAGCACGAACCGGTCCCGGTTCGGCCAGATCGGGTCGGACGGGTCAAACCGGAGGAAACGCTGCCACAGGGTGTACGCGACGGGCGCGATGCCTATGGGCGTGCCGGGATGGCCGGAGTTGGCCTGCTGCACCGCGTCCATGCTCAGGCCGCGGATCGTGTTCACGGACAGCATGTCGAGGTCGGTCGCGGTCACGCTGGCCTCCATGGGTTCCCGGTTGCCGCCGTACCAAGTGTCGCGCGGCGCATGATCGGCGGCTGACGCGACCCCAGAGGCCGGGAGCCCGGCTAGAGCTCACCGGGCGCGCGCGCCGCGTCACCGGGCTGATCGGCGTAGTTCTCATATTCCGGGCCGAGGACCTCGGCGCTGCCCGAGGACGGCACCATCCTGGACTTGTCGTGGCTGCCTACCTCGGCGGGCAGGCTCATCCGCTTCTCGGTGACATGGTCCCAGAGCTCAAGACGCCCGCTGAGCGGCTCGGCGATCTTGTCCAGGTAATAGCTGGGAATCTCGTAGACGAGGTGCCCCTCCATGGCGCTGCCCGGCGCGAGCTCGAAGGGCATGGTGACCGGGGTAAGGCTCAGGGACGGCGTCAGCGTCCAGTCCGGCGGCGGGCAGACGGCCTCGCCCACGCGCCCCCAGGAGCCCGGGATCAGCTTGACGTACAGCAGCACGGTCAGGCTCGCGGTGCCCTGGGTGCCTGTGTTGGCGAAGCGGCAGCTGAACGTCTGCAGGTGCGCGGGGACGGGCAGGCCGGAGCCGGCCTCGCGCTGGGTGTCGATGGACCCGGCGCCGATTATCTCGACCTCGACGCTGGGGAACGCGGGCTTGGCCCCCGGCGGGAAGGGCCAGGCCTTAATGGCTCCGAAGAAGCAGCCGAACGCGGCCAGGAACGTGAGCAGCGCGCCCAGCATCCACCCGTTGCCGAAGAGCGAGTAATTTGCTTCCTTCGCAAAATACGCAATGGCCACAGCGGTGAAGAACGCGAACAGCGTGAGGAACAGCCCGCCGAGCCAGAACCACAGGTCACGATAAGATCGCACGGCCGGGAGTCTACGCCGATCGGGGCAAAGGGCACGCCCGGACACCCCCAGCAGGCTCCGCTCCGGGATTCGCAGCGCCCGGGCCGGAGCAGCGTGAAGGAGCACCCGGCCCATGGACTGGCATGTTCTCGCCGATCTTCCGTTTTCCGGCGCGCTCGAGCCGCACCGCGGCGGGCTGTCCGGGTCCGGGAGCTACGACGGCGTCCATTTCGACCGGCTCAGCCTCGACGAGCCGCAGGCGGCGAGCAGCCGCTTCATCGAGTGCGCCCTCACCGGCGTGACCTTCCAGGGCGGACGGCTGCAGCGGGCCAGGTTCAGCGACGTGTTCCTGCGGGAGGTGCGCCTGGTCTCGACCAGCCTGGCCGAGACGCACTGGACCGACGTGACGTTCGACCGGAGCGCGGCCGCGGGCGTGGAGATGTTCGGGGCCGAGCTGCGCCGGGTCACGTTCCGGGGCTGCAAGCTCGACTCGGTCAACTTCCGCGGCGCTGAGCTCACGGAGGTGCGATTCGACGACTGCGACCTGCGCGACGTGGACTTCGCGGGCGCGACGCTGACCCGGTCGGCGTTCGGCGGCTCGCGGCTGGTCCGGGCCGATCTCACCCGCACGAGCCTCGACGAGACCGATCTGCGCGATGCCGAGCTCGGCCTCACTATCGACAGGAACTCGCTGAGCGGGGCCATCGTCAGCACCGGCCAGCTTGTCTACCTGGCCCCCGTGCTCGCCGAGACCATGGGCATCATCGTCCGGGATGACTAGCGAGCGCGACAGCCAGGACCTGTCCCCTGAGCTGGCCGGGCACCCGGACCGGCTGCGGTGGAACGCCAGGTACGAGGGTCATGCGGCGTCCTTCGACCCCCATCCGCTCGCGACGCGGGCGCTGTCCCTGCCGCTGCCGGACGGGCCGGTCGCGGACCTCGCCTGCGGGGCGTCGGGCAGCGCGCTGCTGGCCGCCGCGGCCGGGCGGCTCGTGACCGCGGTGGATGTCTCCGAGGTGGCGCTGGGCCTGCTGGCCGCGGAAGCCGCCCGCCGCGGGCTCGGCAGCCAGATCACCCTGGTGCAGGCCGACCTGCTGACCTGGCCGCCCGACCCGCGCGGTTACGCGCTCGTGCTGTGCACCGGCTACTGGGACCGGGCCGTGTTCGGCACCGCCGCGCGCGCGGTGACGGCCGGCGGCGCGCTCGGCTGGCAGGCGTTCACCGCCGCCGCCCGCCGCGTCCGCCCCGGTCTGTGCACCGAATGGTGCCTGGGCCCGGGCGAGCCTGGCCAGCCTGCTGCCGGCCGGGTTCGACGTGCTTGACCAGCGAGACCAGCCAGATAGCCAGAATGGCGCTAAGAGGTTCCTATTGGCCCGGCGCCGGGGCTGACCGCGCGGAATACTGGACCGTATGGTTGACAACACCGCTCAGGAGCAGGCCATTTACCAGTCGCTGAAAGCGGCCGACGAGGTCGGCGCGGCCCTGCAGGCGCATCTCGTAGAGGAGCACGGGGCCGATCTGCAGCACCCGGACGGGGACAGCCACGCGACCAACTCGCTCAAGCTGCTGCGGCAGGCCCGCGAGCGGCTCACCGAGGGGCTGAAGGCCGTCGAGGCCGGCACCATCGCCGAGTCGGACGAGATCTCGCTGCGCAAGGACTAAGCCGCGCAGCGGTCGGTGGCCGCGAGCAGGCAGGCGCCGTGCTGCCCCTAGTCACGCTCCCCGGGGTCCACGAGGCCGGTGAGCTGCTGGTACCGGCGCCGGGCCACCTCGACGGGCAGGCCCAGGCTGTCCGCGATCTGCGGCCACGCTACGCCCTTGCGCAGGGCCAGGCTGATGAGCGCGGCTTCCAGGCGCTCCAGCCGGTACCCGGCCAGGTCGATGAGCTCGAGGGCCGCGACGGCGTCCTCCGGCTCGGGATCCGGGTACGGCGACTGGCCGGAACCCATCCGGTCCGAGTCGAGGATGCGGCCGATCACCTCGTCGGGCCGGATGGTCAGCCCATCCTCCGTGTAGCGGCGGCGTTCCGGGTCGCTGCCGAAGCGGCTGGTCAGCCGTTGCTCAGATGCCATTAGCCGCTCGGCACTGGCCCAGATGCCATCCGCGTCGTCATCCTGGTCTCCCGGCCTGGGAACCTCCGGGTCGCTCACCGCCCTCACCCCGATCGCCGCGCTGCCTTTCACCGCTATTACGTGCAGGAAACCTTCAGCGTTCACGCCAGTCAGGACGACGGCTCGAGCAGGCCGGGCAGGTCGGCGACGGAACCGATCACGTGGTCCGGGGCCGCGGACGCGTTCTCCAGGGCATCCGGCCGGTATTTGCCGGTCCTGACCAGCACGCCGGTGATCCCGTGCCGCTGCGCCGCGAGCACGTCCGCCTCGATGTCGTCGCCGACCATCACGGTCTCGGCCGGCGTGGCGCCCAGCGCTTCCACCGCGGTGGTGAAGAACGCGGCCGCGGGCTTGCCGGTCACCTCAGCCGTCACGCCGGCCGCCTGCTCCAGGCCGGTCAGGAACGACCCGGCGTCCAGCTGGAGCCCGGACTCGGTGCGCCAGTAGAGGTTGCGACCCATGGCCACCAGGCGGGCCCCGTCCAGCAGGTAGCCGAAGACCCGGTTCAGCGCCGCGTAGCTGAACTCCGGGCCCGCGCCGCCCAGGATCACGACATCGGGCGCGACGCCATCGCCGCTGACGATCGTCACCCCGGCCAGGTCCTCGGCGATGTCCCCGCTGTTCAGCAGCGCACATCGCGCGCCAGGACAGTGCCGGGCCAGGTACGCCGCGGTGACGGCCGGGGCGGTGAAGATATCGCCGGCACCGACGCCGAACCCGGCCGCCGAGAGCGTCGACGCCATCCAGGCGCGCGTCTGCGAGGTGGTGTTCGTGACCAGAGCCACCGCGAAGCCGGCCTCGCGCAACCAGGTCACGGCCTCGACCGCGCCGGGCAGCGGCCGCCAGGACACGGTGAGCACGCCGTCGATATCCAGCAGCACCGCCCTGATTCCGCGCATGAGCCGACCGTAGCCACCGCGCTGCGCCGACTGTCGCACCGGGCCGCGCGGACGGGACACGGCGGCAGGGGTGTGCGACACGCACTGACGATGTCCGCTACGATGAGTTCCGACATGCGGCGCTGCGTACTCATCCTTAGCAGCCGTAGCGGGACCTGATCATAGGCAGGCCAGCAACCCGCTACGGGATGAGGTGCTGGCCGCGAGCCGTTTGCTGGTCCCCCCCGCCACCCGACCTCAGGATCGTGACCCGGCCCGGGTCCCGTGACGTGAGTCTGCCCCGGCAACGGCCGCGCCCTTACTGGGCTGCCTGACAAGCAAACCTCATGCTGTGAGTCAGGAGAGAGCAGTGTCCGATTCCTACCCCTCGAGCCAGCCCGCCGACAGCGCCGATGACGCCCAGCGGGCGCTGCACGCGGTCCAGGTCGCCCTGGACCGCCGCGACAACGGCGGCGATGCGGGCCCGGCGTCCGACTGACGGGCGGGCGCGTGGATCATTACCCAGCCGGAACGCTTCCGGCGGGGGCCAGTGCCGCCAGCTCCTGCGCGGCGGCGGTGACCGGCGGCGCAAAACGGCGGCCGGGGGAACTGCCGAGCCTGCTGGCCGGGCCTGAGACACACAAGGCGCCGAGCAGCGCGCCGTCCCGCAGCACCGGGGCGCTGACGCTGGCCACGCCGGGCTCGCGCTCGGCGATGCTCGACGCCCAGCCCCGCCGCCGCACCGCGGCCAGCTCGGCCGCGGGCACCGCGGGGAAGCGGTCGGCATCGGGCGACCAGGCCAGCAGGATCTTCCCCCCGGAGCCGGCGTCGAGCGGCAGCACCGCCCCGACCGGCACGCTGTCGCGCAGCCCGGCGCCCGCGTCCCGGGCGGCAACGCACAGCCGCCGGTCGCCGGAGCGCAGGTACAGCTGCACGCTCTCGCCGGTCTGCTCATGCAGCCGGTCGAGCACGGGTGCGGCCCGCGTGCCGAGGTCCACCCCGGGCCCGGCCCGCAGAGCGAGCTCGGTGAGCCGCGACCCGAGCCGGAACGCGCCGTTCCCGTCCCGCCCGACCAGGCCGTGCGACTCGAGCGCGACCAGCAGCCGATGGGCCGTCGGCCGCGGCAGCCCGCTGGCCTCGGCCAGTGACCGCAGTGACCGCGGTCCGTCGCTGAGCAGCTCGAGCAGGGCCATGGACCGGTCCAGCACACCCACCCCGCTGATCCGGTTGCGGCCCGGGCCGGCCTGACCTAGAGTGTCCATAGTCTGAACAGACTATCTCATTATTTGAGACAGATCCAGCAACCAGGGCGAGTGAGCAGAGGAAGCCAGTGACCGGACGCCTCTTCGACAAGATCTGGGACCGCCATCTCGTGGCCAGCCCGCCGGGCGAGCCGTCGCTGCTCTACATCGACCTGCACCTGATCCACGAGGTCACCTCGCCGCAGGCGTTCGAGGGCATCGAGCTGGCCGGCCGGAAGGTCCGCCGGCCTGACCTGACGCTGGCCACCATGGACCACGACGTGCCCACCATCGGCCTGGACAAGCCGATCGCCGACCCGCTGGCCGCGGAGCAGATCGCGCGGCTGCGCCGGAACTGTGCCGAGCACGGCGTCACGCTGCACGCCCTCGGCAGCATCGACCAGGGCATCGTGCACGTCATCGGGCCGCAGCTGGGCCTGACTCAGCCGGGCATGACGGTCGTCTGCGGCGACAGCCACACCTCCACCCACGGCGCGTTCGGCGCACTGGCCTTCGGCATCGGCACCAGCGAGGTCGAGCACGTGCTGGCCACGCAGACGCTGCGGCAGGGCAAGCCCGCGGCCATGGCCGTCACCGTGGACGGCGAGCTGGGCCCTGAGCTCACCGCGAAGGACCTCGTGCTCGGCATCATCCGGGCCCTGGGCACCGGCGGCGGCGTCGGCTCGGTGATCGAGTACCGCGGCGCGGCCGTGCGGGCGCTGTCGATGCAGGGCCGGATGACGGTCTGCAACATGTCCATCGAGGGCGGGGCCCGGGCCGGGATGATCGCGCCCGACGACACCACCTTCGCCTGGCTGGAGGGCCGCCAGCACAGCCCCAAGGGCAGGCTCTGGGAGCAGGCGCTGGACGACTGGCACCGCCTGGTCACGGACGAGGGCGCCGAGTTCGACCGCGAGATCCACGTCGACGCCTCGGCCCTGCGGCCCGCGGTCACCTGGGGCACGAACCCGGCCCAGTCGGTCACGATCGACGACGCCGTGCCTGACCCCGCCTCGCTGAGCACCCCCGCGCTGCGGCAGGCGGCCGAGCGCGCGCTGACCTACATGGACCTCACCCCGGGCACGGCGATCCGCGACATCACCGTGGACGCGGTGTTCATCGGCTCGTGCACCAACGGCCGCCTCGAGGACCTGCGCGCGGCCGCCGATGTGGTCCGCGGCCGCAAGGTCAGGCCCGGCGTCCGGGCGCTGGTCGTTCCCGGCTCCGCCCGGGTCAAGGCCGAGGCCGAGGCGGAGGGCCTGGACAGGTACTTCACCGACGCGGGCTTCGAGTGGCGCTCGGCCGGCTGCTCGATGTGCCTGGGCATGAACGGGGACATCCTGGCCCCCGGCGAGCGCTCGGCGTCAACCAGCAACCGCAACTTCGAGGGGCGCCAGGGCCCCGGCGGGCGCACTCACCTGGTGTCACCCGCCGTGGCGGCGGCAACCGCCGTCGCCGGACACTTCACGCTCCCAGGAGATCTGTAATGCCAGGGGTACAGCGCATCGCCAGCCGTGCGGTCGCACTTGACCGGCGCGACGTCGACACCGACCAGATCATCCCGGCGTCGTGGCTCAAGCGAGTCGAGCGCACCGGGTTCGGCCCCGGCCTGTTCGAGGCCTGGCGCGAGGACCCGGATTTCGTGCTGAACCGGCCGGGCGCGGCCGGCGCCCAGGTACTCGTGGCCGGGTCCAACTTCGGCTGCGGCTCCTCGCGAGAGCACGCGGTGTGGGCGCTGCAGGACTTCGGGTTCCAGACGGTGGTGGCGCCGAGCTTCGGCGACATCTTCCGCAACAACTCCGTCGCCGCCGGGCTGGTCCCGGCCATCTCCAGCGAGGAGGCGGTGGCGCGGCTGTTCGCCGCCCTCGCGGCCGACCCGGACGCGGAGGTCGTGGTGGACGTCGCGGCCCGCACGGTGGCCATCCCGTCCGCTGGCCTGCTGGAGCCGTTCGAGCTCGACGATGACGCGCAGTGGCGGCTGCTGGAGGGGCTGGATGACATCGCGCTCACGCTGCGGCATGAGGACGCGATCTCCGCGTTCGAGGCGCGCCGCCCGGCGTGGCTGCCCAGCCTGGCCGGTTAAGCGGGCCAAGGGGACGGGGGGTGTCAGAAGGTAACACTGAGTTCACCCGAATGACGCCGCCCCGGACCGGGGCCCTATAGTATTGCGCTAAGCACCATGACTGCCGGACGGAGAGAGCAGTAATGCGCCCTGATCAATTCCTGGTACTCCTTATCACGTAGCGCGAGCCCGCACGCAGGGCTCGCGCTCACCTCCTATGCCGGATCGGCAGGGAGGTTTTTTGTTGGAACTACAACCCCGAATCGAAGGAGCATCCCAGTGCAACTCACGGGAGCCCAGGCACTCGTGCGCAGCCTCGAGCAGCAGGGCGTCGACGTTGTCTTCGGACTTCCCGGCGGAGCGATACTGCCGGCCTACGACCCGATCCGGTCGTCCTCGCTCCGGCACGTACTGGTGCGCCACGAGCAGGGCGCGGGCCACGCCGCCGAAGGGTATGCCTGGGCCACCGGGCGGACCGGTGTGTGCATCGCCACCAGCGGCCCCGGCGCGACCAACCTGGTTACCGCGCTGGCCGACGCGTACATGGACTCGGTGCCGATCGTGGCCATCACCGGCCAGGTCCCCAGCGCGCTGATCGGCACCGACGCGTTCCAGGAAGCGGACATCACCGGGATCACCCTGCCGATCACCAAGCACAACGAGCTCGTCACCGACGCGGAGCGGATCCCGGCGGCGATCGCCGAGGCCTTCCACATCGCCTCGACCGGGCGGCCCGGCCCGGTGCTGGTCGACATCCCCAAGGACATCCTGCAGGCGCCGATGATGTGGGGGGAGTGGCCGCCACCGCTGGCCCTGCCCGGCTACCGGGTGCCGGCCGACCCGGATCTGGCCCAGGTGCGCGAGGCGGCCGCGCTGCTGCGGCGCTCCCGGCGCCCGGTGCTCTACGTCGGCGGCGGCGTGATCAAGGCCGACGCCCACGCCGAGCTGCTCGCGGTGGCGGAGATGGCGCGAGCGCCGGTCACCACCACGCTGATGGCGCGGGGCGCCTTCCCCGACACCCACCCGCTGGCGCTCGGCATGCCGGGCATGCACGGCTGTTACACCGCGGTCTCCGCGCTGCAGGAGGCCGACCTGGTGGTCGCGCTCGGGGCCCGGTTCGACGACCGGGTGACCGGCCGGCTGGCCGACTTCGCGCCGCACGCCAAGGTGGTGCACGCCGACATCGACCCGGCCGAGATCGGCAAGAACCGGATCCCCGACGTGGCGATCGTCGGCGACGTCAGGGCTACGCTGGCCGCTCTGGGCGAGAGCCTGTCCGCCGCGATCGCCGCGGACGGCCCGCCGGACACCAGCGCCTGGCTCGCGGCCACCGACGACTGGAAGCGGCGGTTCCCGCTGCGCTACACCCAGGAGTCCGACGGCCCGCTGAAGCCGCAGCACGTGGTGGAGCGGCTGTCCGCGCTCACCGGCGGGGACGCGGTCGTGGTGGCCGGCGTCGGGCAGCACCAGATGCACGCGGCCCAGCACTTCTCGTTCGCCAAGCCGCGCAGCTGGATCAACTCCGGCGGCCTCGGCACCATGGGCTTCGCGGTGCCCGCCGCCATGGGCGCCCAGGTGGGCAGGCCCGGCGAGCTCGTGGTCGCGATCGACGGCGACGGCTGCTTCCAGATGACCGCCCAGGAGCTGGCCACGTGCGCGATCGAGCACCTGCCGATCAAGGTGCTGATCTTCAACAACGGGTTCCTGGGCATGGTGCGGCAGTGGCAGGAGCTGTTCTACGAGGAGCGGTACTCCGAGGTTGAGCTGGGCACGGCCATCCCCGACTACGTGAAGCTGGCCGAGGCCTACGGCTGCCTGGGCCTGCGCTGCGAGCGCGCCGACGACGTCGACGCGGTGCTCGACAAGGCGCTGGCCACGTCCGACGTGCCGACCGTGGTGGACTTCCGGGTGCACGACCGCGAGGGCGTCTTCCCCATGGTGCCCGCGGGCCTGCCCAACGACGAGATCACGCTCGGCCCCGAGTTCAGCGCGGAGGAGCAGCGCGAGGCCACGCGCCGCGAGCTGCGGTCAGGAAGCCTGCCGAGCAAGAACAGAGAGGTTCTGGCGAGATGAGCACCCACACCCTGTCGGTCCTGGTGGAGAACAAGCCCGGGGTGCTGGCCCATGTCGCCGGCATGTTCTCGCGGCGGGCGTTCAACATCTCCTCCCTGGCCGTGGGCACGACCGAGGACGAGCGGGTGAGCCGGATGACGATCGTGGTCGACGGCGCAGAAACGCCCATCGAGCAGGTGATCTCGCAGCTGGACAAGCTGGTCCGCGTGCTGAAGGTCGTCGAGCTGCACGAAGGCGCCGCGGTGGAGCGCGAGCTCGTGCTGATCAAGGTCCGCATCGACCCGGCGCTGCGTGGCGAACTGCTCGAGGTGGCCGGCGTGTTCCACGCGAAGGTCGTGGACATGAGCCCGGCGACGATCATCCTCGAGGCCACGAGCAGCCCGGGCAAGCTGGACTCGCTGCTGGCGAACCTGGAGCGCTACGGGACCTGCGAGCTCGTGCGCACCGGCCGGATCGCGATGTCGCGCGGCAGCAGGACCATTGCCGACCGGGGCCTGTTCGTGACCCCGGATCCGGCCGACGCAGCGCCGGCCGCCGAGGCCGTCTGACCGACCTGACCGCCCCGGCTCCTCGCCGCGGGCTAACACGAAAGGACGCACGTTCCATGGCCACTGTCTTCTACGACACCGACGCGGACCTCGGGCTCATCCAGGGCCGCAAGGTCGCGGTCCTCGGCTACGGCTCCCAGGGGCACGCGCACGCACTGAGCCTGCGCGACTCGGGCTGCGAGGTCCGCGTGGGCCTCCCTGAGGGCTCGAAGTCCCGGCCGCGCGCCGAGGCGGAGGGCCTGGCGGTCACCACGCCCGCCGACGCCTGCGCCTGGGCGGACGTGATCATGGTGCTCACGCCGGACACCGGGCAGCGCCGGCTCTACGCCGAGGCGATCGCGCCCAACCTGCGGCCCGGCGACGCGCTGTTCTTCGCGCACGGCTTCAACATCCACTTCGGCTACGTCACCCCGCCGCCCGAGGTCGACGTCGCGATGGTCGCGCCCAAGGCCCCCGGGCACCTGGTGCGGCGCCAGTTCGAGGCCGGCCAGGGCACCCCGGTGCTCGTAGCGGTGGCGCAGGACGCGACCGGCAAGGCCTGGGACCTGGCCCGCTCCTACGCCT
The DNA here is from genome assembly GCA_963844655.1 of uncultured Actinomycetota bacterium. Lineage (GTDB taxonomy): Bacteria > Actinomycetota > Actinomycetes > Streptosporangiales > Streptosporangiaceae > JASHPR01. Next base: position 293,914 of record CAWJPA010000006.1, read on the forward strand.
GCGCGATCGGAGGCACCAAGGCGGGGGCGCTGGTCACCACGTTCCAGGAGGAGACGGAGAGCGACCTGTTCGGTGAGCAGGCCGTGCTCTGCGGCGGAGTCACCGCCCTGGTCAACGCCGGGTTCGAGACCCTGGTGTCGGCCGGCTACCAGCCCGAGGTCGCGTACTTCGAGTGCATGCACGAGCTGAAGCTGATCGTCGACCTGATGTACGAGGGCGGCATGAAGTGGATGCGGTACTCGGTCAGCGACACCGCCGAGTACGGCGACCTCACCCGCGGCCCCAAGGTGATCAGCGAGCCGACCCGCCAGGCCATGGCCAAGCTCCTGGCCGACATCCGGTCCGGCGAGTTCGCGCGGGAGTGGATCGCCGAGGACGACGCGGGCCGCCCCAACTTCGAGCGGCTGCGCGCGGCCGCCGCCGACAGCCAGATCGAGCAGGTCGGCCGCCCGCTGCGGCGCATGATGAGCTGGCTGGACGCGCCCACCGACAGGGACGACGCCACCGGGGAGGGCGCATGACGACGCCAGGCAACGTACCCGCCCCCGCGGAGCCTGCCCTCGGCGGCTCCGGCGGGGCCCGCGCGTACACGGTCGCGCACCTGCCCGGCGACGGAGTCGGGCCCGAGGTCACCGCGGTCGCCAGGGACTGCGTCGACGCCGTGGCCCTCCGGCACGGCTTCGTGGTCGAGTGGCGCACGTACCCGCTCGGCGCGCAGCACTTCCTGACCACCGGCGAGGTGCTGCCCGAGGCGGTACTTGAGGAGCTGCGCAAGACCGACGCGATCCTGCTCGGCGCGGTGGGCAGCCCCGACGTGCCGCCGGGCGTGCTCGAGCGCGGGCTGCTGCTGCGGCTGCGGGCCGAACTCGACCTCTACGTGAACCTGCGCCCTTCGCGGCTGCGCCCGGGCGTGGCCGGCGCCGTCACCCGGTTGGCGCCTGGTGACCTCGATTTCGTGATCGTGCGCGAGAACACCGAGGGCCTTTACGCAGGCGCCGGGGGGACTGTGCACCGCGGCACAGCGTTCGAGACCGCCACCGAGGAATCCCTGAACACCAGGGTCGGGGTGCAGCGCTGCGTGCGGTACGCGGCCGAGCTGGCCACACGCCGGCGCGGCAAGCTCACGCTGGTGCACAAGACCAACGTGCTGATGCACGCGGGCGACCTGTGGCGGCGCACCGCCACCGAGGTCGCCGCCGAGGCCGGCGTCGCCCTGGATTACGCCCACGTCGACGCCGCCTGCCTGTACCTGGTCGACGACCCGGGCCGGTTCGACGTGATCGTCACCGACAACCTGTTCGGCGACATCCTCAGCGACCTGGGGGCCGCGCTGACCGGCGGCCTCGGCGTCGCGCCGAGCGGGAACCTCAACCCGGACCGCACCGGCCCGTCGGTGTTCGAGCCCGTGCACGGGTCGGCGCCGGACATCGCGGGCACCGGGCGGGCCAACCCGGCCGGCGCCGTGCTGTCCGCCGCGCTGATGCTCGACCACCTGGGTGAGCCCGGGGGCGCCGCCGACCTCGACGCCGCGGTTTCCGCGGTGCTCGGTGCCGGCGCCCCGGCCACCACGGCGGAGTGGGACGACGCGCTGGAGGCCGCGCTCAGCGCTGCGTCTTCCGCCCCTGCGCCTTCCACCACGGGGGCGACGGTCCGATGACCGAAGCCAAGGTAGAGATCTACGACACCACCCTGCGTGACGGCTCGCAGCAGGTCGGGCTCGACCTCACCGTGGCGGACAAGCTGCGGGTGGCGGCCGCGCTCGACGGTCTCGGCGTCGACGTGGTGGAGGGCGGCTGGCCGGGGTCCAATCCCAAGGACGCCGAGTTCTTCGCCCGGGTCGGGGAGCTGGACCTGAAGCACGCCCAGCTGGCGGCGTTCGGCGCCACCCGGCTGCCCCGCCGCGGGGTCGACGACGACGCGAACCTGGCCGCGCTGCTGGCCGCGAACACGCCGATCGTGACCCTGGTCGGCAAGGCCTGGACCCTGCACGTCGACGAGGCGCTGCGCACGACCCGGGAGGAGAACCTGGCCATGGTGGCCGACTCGGTGGCCTACATGGCGGCCGAGGGACGCCGGGTGGTGTTCGACGCCGAGCACTTCTTCGACGGCCACCGCGCCGACCGCGGCTACGCGCTGGCGGTCCTCGACGCCGCCATGGACGCGGGCGCGGACACCGTGGTGCTGTGCGACACCAACGGCGGCACGCTGCCCGACGACGCCGCCCTCGTGGTGGACGAGGTCACCCGCCGGGCGCGGGCCCGGGTCGGCGTGCACTTCCATAACGACGCGGCCTGCGCGGTGGCCAACTCGGTGGTGGCCGTGTCCGGCGGCGCTCTGCACGTGCAGGGCGCGGCCAACGGCTACGGCGAGCGGTGCGGCAACGCCGACCTGTTCGCGGTCATCGCGGGCCTGGAGCTGAAGCGGGGCCACGAGCTGCTGCCGCCCGGCCGCCTGGCCGAGCTGGCCGCCACCGCCCGGGCCATCGCCGACTACGCGAACCTGCCGCTGGCCTCCCGCCAGCCCTACGTCGGCTCGTCGGCGTTCGCGACCAAGGCGGGCCTGCACGCCTCGGCGATCGCCCGGCGGCCGGACGCGTACGCGCACATCGACCCCGAGGCGGTCGGCAACCAGCAGCGGATCCTGGTCAGCGAGCTGGCCGGGCGCAGCAACGTGCTGGCCAAGGCGGCCGAGCTCGGCCTGGACATGTCGCCTGACCTCGCCACCGAGGTGCTGGACCAGGTCAAGGCGGCCGAGTACCGCGGGTACGCGTACGAGGCAGCCGATGCCTCGTTCGAGCTGCTGGTGCGCAAGACCGTCGGGGCGCTGCCCGAGTGGTTCACGCTGGACAGCTACCGGGTCGTCATCGAGCGCTCATCGGCCGAGGACCGCAGCGAGGCCATCGTCCGGCTCCGGCTTGGCGGCGAGCGGGTCGTGGCGGTCGGCGAGGGCGTGGGCCCGGTGCACGCGCTGGACCAGGCGCTGCGGCGCGCGCTGAGCAGCTTCTACCCCGCGCTCTCCGGCATTCACCTGGTCGACTACAAGGTGCGCATCCTGGACGGCCGGGCGGCGACCAGCGCGGTCACCCGGGTCATGGTCACCTCGGCCGACGGCGCGGGGGAGTGGACCACGGTCGGCGTTTCCGACGACATCGTCACCGCCTCGTGGGAAGCTCTGACCGACGGGGTCGCCTTCGGCCTGCTGCGTGCGGGCGCGGAAGTCCCGCCCACCTCCCCTGCCCCCTCCATTGACGCCTCCCAGGACATCCCTCTTCATCTCGAGACGATTGCGGAGAACGTATGACCACCCAGCTGCCCCGGCCGCGTTCCGGCCCGCTCACCACCGGCCCGTCCCGCGCCGCGGCCCGCGCCATGCTCCGCGCGGTCGGGCTCAGCGAGGATGACCTCGAGCGCCCGCAGGTGGCGGTGGCCTCGTCCTGGAACGAGGTCACCCCCTGCAACGTCCACCTGAACGGGCTGGCCACCGCGGCCAAGGAGGGCGTCAGGCAGGCCGGCGCGGTGCCGCTGGAGTTCGGCACGATCGCGGTGTCCGACGGTATCTCGATGGGCACGGAGGGCATGAAGTCCTCGCTGGTCAGCAGGGAAATCATCGCCGACTCTGTCGAGCTGATGGTAAACGCCGAGCGGTTCGACGCGCTGGTCACGATCGCCGGCTGCGACAAGTCCCTGCCCGGCATGCTGATGGCCTGCGGTCGGCTGGACGTCCCCGCGGTGTTCCTGTACGGCGGCGCGATCCTGCCCGGCTGGGCCCACGGGAAGGCGATCACCATCCAGGACGTGTTCGAGGCCGTCGGCGCCCAGGCCGCGGGGGAGATGTCCGACGCTGACGCGCTCGCGGTCGAACGTGCCGCCTGCCCCGGCGCCGGGTCGTGCGCGGGCATGTACACCGCCAACACCATGGCCGCCTGCGCCGAGACCCTGGGCATGGCCCTCCCGGCGTCGGCCAGCGCGCCCGCCGTGTCCGCCGAGCGCACCGACCTCGCCCGCCGCTCCGGCGCGGCCGCGGTCCAGGCCCTCGCCGCCGGGCTGACCCCGCGGCAGATCATGACCCGGCCCGCGTTCCTGAACGCGGCGGCGGTCGTGATGGCCACGGCGGGCTCGACCAACGCCGTTCTGCACCTGCTGGCCATCGCGGCCGAGGCGCACGTCGAGCTCACCCTGGAGGACTTCGACGCGATCAGCAGGCGGACCCCGGTCATCGCGTCCATGCGCCCGGCAGGCCGGTACGTGATGAGCGAACTCGACCGGGTCGGCGGGCTCCCTGTGGTGCTGCGCGAACTGCTGTCGGCCGGCCTCATCGACGGCGACGCGGTGGCGGTGAACGGGCGGACGCTGGCGGAGAACGTGGCCGACGCGCTCGACCCGGACGGCGAGATCGTGCACCCGGTCAAGGACCCGATCAGCCCCGAGGGCGGCCTGGCGGTGCTGCGCGGCACGCTCGCCCCGAACGGCGCCGTGGTGAAGATCCCGGGCATCGAGACGCTCAGGTTCGAGGGGCCCGCCCGGGTCTTCGAGCGCGAGGAGGATTGCTTCACGGCGGTCACCTCGGGTGGCGTCAGCAAGGGCGACGTGCTGGTGATCAGGAACGAGGGCCCCAAGGGCGGCCCCGGCATGCGCGAGATGCTCGCGGTCACCGCGGCCATCAAGGGCGCCGGCCTCGGCCGCGATGTCCTGCTGCTGACCGACGGGCGGTTCTCCGGAGCCACGTTCGGCGCCTGCGTGGCGCACATCGCGCCCGAGGCCTACGAGGGCGGGCCGATCGGCCTGGTCGCCGACGGCGACCGGATCATGCTGGACGTGCCGGGACGACGGCTCGAGCTGCTGGTCGACGGGGCCTTGCTGGAGCGCCGCCGGGCGGCCTGGCAGCGGCCCGCGCCGCACTACCGCGAGGGGGCGCTGGCCAAGTACGCGGCCCTGGTGTCCGGCGCGGACCGCGGCGCGATCTGCACCGTGCCCGAGACCCCGGAACGCTGACGCAGGCGGCAGGCGCAGGTCATGAACCGCGGCAACTTAAGGCACGGTGTCCTCGTGCGGCTGACTGGGTAACTGATGCCTATGGCCGCAGCAGGTGACGGACGAGGCACGACCTCCTTGAGCTCCGGCCGGACCGGAACCTCGGCCCGCCACGGCGGGATGGCCGGTGTCAACAGGTCGATCTGGCTGCTCGAGCACGCCCAGGACATGATCACCGTGGCCGTGGGCATCGTGCTGATCATCCTGGCCGGGATCCTGCTCGTATCGGGCATAATGGAATTTGCGCGCACGCTGACGGAGTCCACGTCCATGAAGTCCGTGTCGACAGCGGTCACGCTCCTGCTCGACGAGGTCCTGCTGGTGCTGATCCTGGTCGAGGTCGTGCACACGGTGGTGCTCTCACTGCACTCGCACCGGCTCGTGGCCCAGCCGTTCATCATCATCGGGCTCGTGGCCGTGATCCGGAAGATCCTTTTTGTGCTGAGCGGCCAGATCGCGATCGGGACCACCCAGCTTGCCCTGCTCCTGGGCATGGTCGCGGTCTTCATCGGCGGCCTGGTCGTGGTCAGCCGCTTCGAGAAGAGCGCAGAACCGGACCTCGACCAGGCCTAGCGCAGCGGCGGCTGGCTGCTAGGGATCCGTTAAGACCCGAGGTCACGGCGTTAAGATCCCGTCAAGATCAGCAGAAACCGGCCAGAACGGCGGTGAACTGGTCATGAGATGACTACCGTATCCAGACGCAAGACCTCCGGCCAGCGTGCTGCCGGGGAGGGCGGGCCGCAACCCCCCGAGCGGCCCGCCCCTAGACCACGTGGCCTGGCGGCGCCGCTGGCGCTGCCGGCCGGCTTCGCCGCGCTGCTCACGCTCGGCGCGGTGGCGGCGGGCACCGGCGGCAGCGTGGGCCCGCTCTGGATCCTGGTCATCGCCGGGGTCATCGTCGCGGCCGGGTCGGCCGTGGCCGAACCCGCGGTTGCCCCGCTGCTCGGCGCGATCGGCTGGCTCACCGTAGTGGGCTTCTCCCAGGCCCCCTACGCCCAGCTGCACATGACCGGCGCCCTGGCCGGCCGGGCCGCGATCACGATGTTCGCCTGCGCCCTGGCCGGCGCCGGAGCGGGCGTCATGGTGCGCCGGATCGTTTCAAGGTTCACACTATGGATTGTGGACGTTCCCGAGGAGCGCTGGCCACCGGCCAGCCCGGCCGCCATCCCCGCTGACCTGCAGCGGGACGCTGATGGCGGTCAGCCGGAGCCTGCCGTGCCCGGCCCGCGGCCGGAGAACCCCAGCCTGCCTGTCCCGTCCGGCGACCAGCATGAGCCTGCGGCGCTTGCTCCGCAGCCCGTGCCGGCCGCCGCGCGGCGCGTCCCTTCCCTTCCCGCGCTGCGCAGGCGGCTGGGCTTTGGCCTGTCCGGGCTGTTCGGCGGCATCGGCTCGCGCAGGCTACTGCTGGCCGGCGTCATCCTCGTCGCCGGACTGCCGCTGCTGACCATCGCCCTGGTCGCTGGGCAGAGCCATCTGAGCCTGGCCGACGACCTCCTGATCTACCTGGTGGCCGTGGTCGGGGTCGCGGTGGTGGGCGGGTTCTGGCCCGCGGTGCTCGGGGCCGTCACCTCCAGTCTGCTGCTGAACTGGTACTTCACCCGGCCCGTGCACACGTTCACGATCGAGGATCCGCAGAACCTGCTGGCGCTGCTGCTGTTCGTGACCGTGGCCGTGACGGTGAGCAGCGTCGTCCATCTGGCCGCGCACCGGGCGCTCCAGGCCGCCCGCAGCTCCGAGGAGGCCGCCGAGCTGCTGGCCCTGGCTCAGACCGTGCTCGGCGGCGCCGACACCCCGACCGCCGTCCTCGACCACCTCACCGGCACCCGCGGCGGCCGGGCCGAGCTGGTCGAGCGGGTCGGCACGCAATGGTTCCGGGTGGCCGTGAGCGGCACCGCCCCGGCCGACGCCGTCCCGGTCCGGGTCGAAGCCCGGCCCGGCCTGGTCCTCGTCATCAGCGCGCAGTCCCGGCAGGTCACAGCCCGGCTGCTGGATGGTTTCGCCGCGCAGGCCGCCGCCGCGCTGGACCGGGAACGGCTGCGGACCCAGGCCGCCCAGGCCGAGGCGCTGGCCGAGGGCAACCGGATGCGGACCGCGCTGCTCCGCGCCGTCAGCCATGACCTGCGCACCCCCCTGGCGTCGATCAAGGCAAGCGTCAGCACCCTGCGCCAGACCGACGTGCAGTGGACGCCGGCCGACGAGGCCGCCCTGCTGGCCACGATCGAGCAGGGCGCCGACCGGCTCGACGCGCTGATCGGCAACCTATTGGACATGAGCCGCCTGTCCACCGGCGGGCTGCAGCCGTTCCTGCGCCCCACCGCGATCGACGAGGTGGCGCCCGTCGCGCTGCGCGGGCTGGACGCGGGTGGCACCGTCCAGCTCTGCGTGCCGGACCGGCTGCCGCTGGTCCGGACCGATCCTGGCCTGCTCGAGCGGGTGCTGGCCAACCTGTTCGCCAACGCGCTGGACTACTCACCGCGCGGCCGTCCTCCGGCCATGCAGGCGAGCCAGGCTGACGACACCGTGCTCCTGGAGATCATCGATCACGGTCCCGGAGTGCCGGACGAGTTCAAGGCGCGCATGTTCGAGCCGTTCGAGCGGCTGCAGGCCCGCAGCACCGGGACCGGGGTTGGCCTGGGCCTGGCCGTGGTCAAGGGGTTCCTGGACACCATGGGCGGCACGGTCGCCGCGGTGGATACGCCCGGCGGCGGGCTCACCATCAGGGTGACGCTGCCGACCGCCTACCGCGTCGCCGGGGCAGTCGTGGCAGCCGATCCGTGACCCGGGTCCTGGTCATCGACGACGAAGCACCGATCCTGCGGGCATTGCGGATCAACCTGACCGCGCGCCAGTACGACGTGAGCACCGCCGCGGACGGCACGTCAGGCCTGGCCGCGATGGCCAGGGAGCGGCCCGACGTGCTGATCCTCGACCTCGGCCTGCCGGACATGGACGGGACCGAAGTGATCAAGGGCGTCCGCGGCTGGACGTCCACGCCCATCATCGTGCTGTCCGCCTGGGGCCAGGAGAACCAGAAGGTGGCGGCGCTCGACGCGGGCGCCGACGACTACGTGACCAAGCCGTTCGGCATGGACGAGCTGCTGGCCCGGCTCCGCGCCGCGGTGCGCCGGGCGTCCCCAGCCCCGGACGAGCCCGTGGTCGTCACCGACGACTTCACCGTGGACCTCGCGGACAAGCGGGTGACCAGGGACGGGGCCGACGTCCGGCTCACCCCCACCGAGTGGCAGCTACTCGAGGTCCTGGTGCGCAGCCGCGACCGGCTGGTGACCCAGCGCCAGCTGCTGCAGGAGGTGTGGGGCCCGGAGTACCAGACCGAGGGCAACTACCTGCGCGTGTACGTCGCCAACCTGCGCCGGAAGCTGGAACCCGACCCGTCGCGGCCGCGCCACCTGCTGACCGAGCCGGGCATGGGGTACCGGTTCCGTCCGTGATCAGTTAGCCCGTGGCCAGCTGGCCCCCTGGTCAGCGGGCCCCATTGCTGCTCGCGCCGCCGGACCCCGAGCCGTCCCCGCTGGGCGCCTCCACGCCGGCCTCGCCCGACATCGGCTGCAGCTCGTAGATCGGGTTGTAGATCGTGCGCTCGCCCTTGATCCGGGCCACCCGGCCGCGGACCACCATACGGCGCCCGGGCTTGACGCCCGGGATGTCCCTGCGGCCCAGCCAGACCAGGGTGATGTTCCCCGTCCCGTCCCACAGGTCGGCTTCCATGGTCAGGCTGGGACCCCGCGGCCGCAGCGTCACGCTGCGCAGGACACCGGTCACGTCGACCACCTCGCGGTCGCCGCAGTCGATGATCGGCTGGGCGGCCGTCTGCTCGATCTCGGCCTGGAGTTCCTCGGCATGCAGCTCGTCGCGGCCCGCGGTGAGCCGCCGCAGCGGCGGCAGCCCGCCCTTCCCCGGCATGGCGGCCGAGGCCTGGGCCTTGGTCGCCGACTTGAGCTGGTAGGGCACGCTAGCCACGACCACGCCGCGCTGCTGCAGCAGCCGGGCCTTGAGCCGCAGCGCCGACTGGTTGTGCAGCACCTGCTCCCACCAGTGGCCGAGCACGTACTCCGGGATGAACACGGTCACGATGTCGCGCGGACTCTCCCGGCGCAGCTGCTTCACGTACTGCACCACCGGCCGGGTGATCTCGCGGTACGGGGAGGCCACCACGGTCAGCGGCACCGGGATGTCGGCGCGGTCCCACTCCTCTTTCAGCCGCGCGGTCTCGGCCTCGTCCACGTTCACGATGATCGCCTCGATCTTGCTCGGCCGGGTGGCCCGGGCGTAGGCGAGCGCGCGCAGCGTGGGCAGGTGCAGCTTGGAGACCAGGACGATGGCCCGGTTGCTGGAGGGCAGCGTGACCGCGATGTCGGCGGGCGGAACCAGCTCGAGCGCGACGTTCTCGTAGTGCCGGTGGATGCCCCTCATCGTGAGCCAGATCACCGGCATCGCGACCACGACGATCCACGCCCCGCTGGCGAACTTGCTCACCAGCACGATGACCAGCACCACCCCGGTGAAGCAGGCGCCGATCGTGTTGATGATCCTGGACCGGTACATGTGCAGCCGCGTGGCCCGGTCGGTGGTCGTCTTCAGCAGCCGGTTCCAGTGCCGGATCATCCCGGTCTGGCTGCACACGAACGAGACGAATACGCCGATGATGTAGAGCTGGATCAGCCGGGTGGGCGACGCCTGGAACACCACGATCAGCAGGATCGCGAACCCGGACAGCAGCAGGATCCCGTTGCTGTAGGCCAGGCGGTCGCCTCGGCTGCGCAGCTGACGGGGCATGAACCCGTCCCTGGCCAGGATCGAGGCCAGCACAGGGAACCCGTTGAACGCGGTGTTGGCCGCGAGAACCAGGATCAGCGCGGTCACCAGCTGCAGGAAGTAGAACAGCGGCGAGCCGCTGCCGAAGACCGCGAGCCCGACCTGGGCGATCACGGTCTTCTGCGCGGCGCTCGCGGGCAGGCCGCAGTCGGCCGCGGTCTGGCAGATGTGCACGTGGCTGACCAGGGCCAGCACCGTGACCCCGGCGAACATGGACACCGCGATCGCGCCCAGCAGGGCCAGCGTGGTCGCGGCGTTCTTGCTCTTCGGCTTGCGGAACGCGGGCACCCCGTTGCTGATCGCCTCCACGCCGGTCAGCGCCGTGCACCCCGAGGAGAACGCGCGCAGCAGCAGGAACAGCAGCAGGAAGCCGCTGTACTGGCGGGTCTGCTCGATGTGGTACGAGGCGCTCTCGGCCCGCAGGTGATGACCGAGGCCCAGCCGGGTGAGGCCCCAGGCGATGAGCAGGGTCACCGCGCCGATGAAGCAGTAGGTCGGGATCGCGAACGCCGTGCCCGATTCCCGCACCCCGCGCAGGTTGATCAGCGCGATCGTCGCCACGACCACCACCGCGACGATCGTGACGCGGGAGTCAAGCGCAGGGAACGCGGAGGCCAGGTTCGCCACGCCGGCCGACACCGACACCGCCACGGTCAGCGTGTAGTCGACCATCAGCGCGCTGGCCACCACCAGGCCGACCGGCTGCCCGAGGTTGGTGCTGGCCACCTCGTAGTCGCCGCCGCCGGACGGGTACGCATGCACGTTCTGCCGGTAGGAGGCCACCACGACCAGCATCAGCACGCCGACGGCCAGCGCGATCCACGGCGTGTAGGAGAAGAAGGCGATCCCGCCGAGGGACAGCACGAGCAGGATTTCCTCGGTGGCGTAGGCCACGGAGGAGAGCGCGTCGCTGGCGAACACCGGCAGCGCGATTCGCTTGGGCAGCAGTGTGTGGCCCAGCCGGTCGCTCTGCACTGGCCTTCCGACCAGCAGCCGCTTGGCCACCCCGAACACCATGGACACGTCCGCATGCTAGGCCGTTCTGTGCCTTTACGCATAGTCCCGGCGCACCCGAGACGGCCAGGGCCGATCTCAGATCACGAACTCGCCGAGCGTCTCAGGGGCGAACAGATCGGCCGGGCCCAGCCCGCCGCGGGCCAGCCCCTGCTCGGCCGAGTAGCGCAGGAAGGTCTCAAGCACGGCCTGGTTCCTGGCCACGCCATAGGGCCAGTAGTCCGCGCCGAGTACCCTGCGGGTCCTGGCCGCCTCCGCGTGCAGCCACGGGAGCATGTACCTGAGGGTGGCGGTCTCGTCGATGCCGTCCAGGGTCTGGCGCCTGGCGGCCTCGAACGCCTTGAAGAGCGCCCGGGCGAGCCACGGGTGCTGCCGGTACAGCGCGCGCCGCAGGACCACGGTGTGCATGATCGGGAAGATCCCGGTCTCGGCGTAGTACCGCTCCTCCTCCCCGGCGAAGTCAGGGAACAGGCGCCGCACCTCCGGCCTGCCCTGGGCGAACAGCGCCGGCGTCCGCGGCGTGTATAGGCCGTCGATCTCGCCCGCCACGAGCATCTCAGCCAGCGTCTGCCCGGGCCCGATGGGCTCGATCCTGATGTCGTCAGGCAGCGACAGCGGCAGTTTCTCTGTGCGCCCGGGGGCATGCAGCCCTCCGGTGCGGTAGGCCACCGACGCCACAGGGACGCCGTAGTGCTCCTGCAGGATGCCGCGGATCCAGACGTTGGCCGTCAGCTGGTACTCGGCTAGGCCGACCGTCCGGCCAGCCAGGTCCGCAGGCTCCCGTATCCCGCTGCCGGCGTTGACGTAGATGCCGCTGTGCCGGAACATCCGCGAGGGAAAGGCGGGCACGGCCACGAACGGCGCGCCCCGGTCCAGGCTCAGCACATAGCTCGACAGCGACAGTTCGGCCGCGTCGAACTCGGCGTGCCGGATCATGCGGTGGAAGATCTCTTCGACCGGCAGGGCGATGCAGGTCAGGCTGGCCCCTTCCACGGGCACCGACCCGTCCCGCAGGCCCTGGGTCCGGTCGCATTCCGAGCAGGCCAGGCTCAGCGACAGCGCCACCGTATCCCTCCAGCCGAGCGGTGTTGTTCGAAAAATCGGATGATCCGGCATTTTCAGGCCTGAACGGCTTGTGCGGCTGGCCGATGTGCGTAATGCTGTCACGGGCGGCCAGAGGCGAACAATAGAGACAGTGGGAGCTATCCGGCTCATGTCCTTGCTCGTTGCCGCGAGTCCTCGGTCACACCGCGCGTCCGCCCTGCCCCGGCGAGTGGCGAACCGGTGCGCCCGGCCCGCCGCCTGGGTGATTGGCGCCACGGTGGGCTTAGCATCTGCCGTCGCAGGCTGCGGCGGCCAGCAGGCCGTCACCCTGCCGCACAAGGCCGCCGCGCAGCAGGATGCCCCGCCCGCGGCGGCGAGCCAGGCCCCGCTCACCCCCCGCCAGCAGGTCGTCGCCGCCTACACGGGGTACTGGCAGGCGCTCGGCCAGGCCCTGGATACCCGCAGTGCGCCACAGGCGCGGGTGATCCTGGCCAGGTATGTGCCCTCTGACGGCATCCCGTCACTGGTCAGCGGGTTCGAGACCGACTGGGCCCGGGGTGAGGTCCAGTACGGCAGCCCGGTACCGCACATCCAGAGTGTCCAGATCGCCGGCAGCCATGCTGCCGTGCACGACTGCGCGGACTTCAGCCACGCCGGGCTGCAGGACGCCAGTACCGGCCAGGTGATCGGCAGCCTCGGCGATTCCCGCGTCAACATGATCAGCACCCTGGTGCGCTCGCACGGCAGGTGGCTGGTCAGCAACCAGGTTCCGGTGGTGATCCCATGCGTTCCTTAGCCCGTGTCGCCCGTGGCTCGCTGGCCGCGCCCGTGCTGCTCACGCCCGTGCTGCTCACGACGGTGCTGCTCACGACCGTGCTGCTCACGGTCGTGCTCACCGGGCCGACCGCGTCCGCCGCGACGGCGGTCGCTCAGGCCCCGGTCAGCGGGGGCTGCAGCTTCCAGCCGGTCAACGGCGGCTGGCAATGGGTGTGCACGAACACCACGAGCAGCCCGGGCAGCCCGGGTACCGGCGGCGGCGGCGGGGGGAAGTCCGCGTGCACGCTGATCCCGGTATCGCAAACGCAGGCGGCGTTCCTCGGCCTGCAGTGGCCGGCCCCCAAGGGGCACACCTGGGAAACGATCACCTGCCCTGGCACCCAGCGGTTCGGCGGGGTAACCCTGGTCAACAACGCGACCGGCGCGCCCGCCGTGACCCCGCAGCAACTGGCGCAGATCGCGATCGGTGAGCTGATCATCCCCACGCTGGAGCCGGCCACCGCCCCGCCGCGGGGCAAGGACGGCCTGGTGGGCCTGCCGGAGTGGTTCTGGATACCCGCCGCAGAATGGGGCCCGGTCAGCAAGACCGTCACCGCGGGCCCGGTCTGGGCCAGGGCGACCGCCACGCCGGTGAAGATCGCCTTCGTGCCCGGCGGCGGCATGTCCGGGATCACCTGCGCGGGCCCGGGCACCGCGTACCAGCCGTCGCTGCCGCTGAGCGCTCAGCACACCGCCTGCTCGTTCACCTACACCCAGCCGTCGGCCGGCCAGCCGAACAACATGTACGCGGCATCGGTCATCGTCTACTGGAACGTCTCCTGGGTCGGCTCGGGCGGAGCCGGCGGCGTGGTGGCCACCGGCAGGCCGGTCAGCACACCGATGTCATTGCCCGTCGCAGCCGGGGAGGCCCTGGTGACCAGTAAATGAGCGGCAGCGAGCCCGGCCTGGACTTCGGGACGGTCTTCCACCCGGAGCCCGAGCCCGTCAGGAACGGCCCGGCCGCGCAGGCGCCCGGCCACCTGCGCGGGCTGCCGCGGCGCCGCAGGCCGGCCATGATCGCGCTGGCCGCGGCGCTCGTCGGCGCCGGGATCCTGGCCAGCGCCGCTCTCTACCACCGGGCCGACCATCAGGTTCCTGTGCTGATGGTGACCGTGCCGGTACCCGCCGGGTCGGTGATCACCGCGAAGGACGTCGGCACCACCACCGTCGCGGGCGCGCAGGGGGTGCACGTCATCCCCGCCCGCCAGCTGTCCCAGGTGGTCGGTCTGGTGGCCGCCACGTCGCTGCGGCCGGGGACGCTGCTCGCCCCCTCCGAGCTGACCAGCAAGCTGGCCCCAGGTCCCGGCCAGGAGCTGGTCCCTGTGGCGGTCAAGCCGTCGGCCCTGCCCGCCAGCGGCCTGGTGCCAGGGGACCAGGTGCTCGCGGTGGCGACCCCGGCCACGGGCGGGAGCAACGGGTCTGCGGCCGCGCCGGTGCTCAGCCAGCCGGTTCCCGGGGTGGTCGAGGCCGTGGACACCGTGGCCGACCAGGACGGGTTTGACGTGGTGGACCTGCTGGTCGCGGCCAGCGACGGGCCGTCCGTGGCGGCCCAGGCGGCGACCGGCCAGATCGCCCTGGTCATCACCCACCGGACCGCACCGTGAGCCTGTATGCCCTGGTCTCGCCCGGGGGGTCGCCGGGCGTGACCACAACGGCGCTGACGCTGTCGCTCGGCTGGCCCGGGCAGGTGATCGTGGCCGAATGCGACCCGAGCGGCGGTGACATCCTGGCCGGGCTGTTCGCCGGGCACCTGCCCGCCAGGAACGGGCTGCTCGCGCTGGCCATGGAGTCCGGGCAGAGCCCGGACGCCGCCGCCGCTGCGCTGTGGCCGCAGCTGATTGAGCTGGACGACGAGCGGGGGCGGCTGCTGCTGGCCGGGATGTCCGACCCGCGCCAGGGCACCGCGCTCGCGCCGGCCTGGCCGGTGCTCGCCGCCACGCTCGCGGCCCAGCCCGCGGATGTCATCGCGGACTGCGGGCGCCTCGACGCCAGGGGCGGCCCGGAGCCGGTGCTGACCGCCGCGCGCCTGGTGGCGCTGGTGCTGCGGCCCACGCTGCGGCAGGTCAGCAAGGCCAGGGCCCGGGTCGAGCTACTGGCCGACGTGCTCGGCGACGTCCGCCGCGTCGGCCTGGTCCTGGTGGGCGAGGGCACGCACTCGGCGCGGGAGGTCGCCAAGGCCCTGGGGGTCCCGGTCGTGGCGACGCTGCCGTTTGACGCCAAGGCCGCGGCCGTGCTGGCGGACGGCACCGGCAGCCGCCGCGGCCTGGCGTCCAGGCCGCTGATCCGCGCCGCGGGGCCGGCCGGCCGCGCGCTTCGGGAGGCGAGTGCAGGCTGGCCCGGGTCACCGCCCCGGCGCGGCCCGGCGGCGCGAGAGGCGAACGCGAGCCTATGACAGACCCACCCTGGCCGCCCACGCCCGCCCAGCCCCCGCCCCTCCAGCCCGCGCCGGTCTCGGCCACCGCCCTCCCGCCCCACCTGGCCGCCCCGAGGTCCCATCCACCTCGTCCGCCGGGCGGGCCCCCGCGTCCGCCCGCCGGGCTCGGGGACGCCAGGCTGCGCCGCGGCGTGGCCGAGATCCTCGCCGCGGTCGCCGACCGGCTGCACGACGGCGCCAGCCAGGACGAGGCGCTGCCGCTGATCGGCGACGCGGTCCGGGCCTGGGCCGAGCGGCAGGTCAGGACCGGCGCCCCGGTCCCGACCGCCGCCGACAGGGACGCCCTGGCCCAGGCCGTGTACGACCAGCGCTACGGACTCGGCCCGCTCGCGGGATACCTGCGCGACCCGCAGGTCGAGAACGTCGACGTCAACGGCTGCGACCAGGTGTGGGTCACCTACGCCACCGGCGAGCGGGTCATCGGGCCACCGGTGGCGGCCAGCGATGACGCGCTGATCGCGATGATCCGCAACTGGGCGGCCCGCGGCGGCCAGACCGCGCGGGACTTCTCCGCGGCCTCGCCGCTGGTCAGCGTGGCGCTCGCGGGCGGCGCCCGGCTCACCGCCACCATGTCGGTGACCCCGAGGCCGTGCATATCGCTGCGCCGGCACGGGCAGCTCGACGTCACCATGGCCCGGCTGGTGCAGCTCGGCACCGTGGACGTGACGCTGGCCAGCTTCCTTGCCGCGGCCGTGAAGAGCCGGTGCAACATCATCGTGACCGGCGGCGTGAACGCGGGCAAGACCACGCTGCTGCGGGGTCTTGCCGCGGAGATCCCGCCGGGCGAGCGGGTGGCCACCCTGGAATCGGAGTACGAACTGTTCCTGCACGGAACCCCGCAGCACCCCGACGTGATCGCATTCGAGGCACGGGAGCCGAACTCCGAAGGCGCGGGCGGCATCTCGCTGCATGACCTGATCGCCCACGCGCTGCGGCACAACC
Source organism: uncultured Actinomycetota bacterium (assembly GCA_963844655.1). Lineage (GTDB taxonomy): Bacteria > Actinomycetota > Actinomycetes > Streptosporangiales > Streptosporangiaceae > JASHPR01. The sequence goes on from CAWJPA010000006.1 coordinate 310,027, forward strand.
CGCAGCGCATCCTGGTCGGCGAGGTCCGGCGCAGCGAGATCATGCCGATGCTGGAGGCGATGAACTCGGGCCAGGAGGGCTCGATGTGCACCCTGCATGCGAACTCGCCGGGGGAGGCGTTCGACCGGATCCTGATCCTCGGCCTGCGCGGCGGCCTGACCCTGGCCGAGCGGGCCATCCACATCCTGGTCGGGATGGCCATCGACCTGATCGTGCACGTGCGCAAGCGCCATGACGGGAAGCGGACGGTCCGGTACGTATCGGAGGTCCTCGAGGTCATGCCGCCGGGCGACACCGAGCGCCCGGCCGTCAACCGGCTGTTCCTGCCCGAGGGACCCGGCGGGCGGGCGATCACGGCGCACACGCCGTCGCCGCCGATGCTCGGCAGGCTCGTGGCCGCGGGCTTCGACCCGGCGCTGCTGGACCGGCAGCGGGCCATGGCGGCCCAGAGCGGGGGGTGGCGCAGATGACGCTGCTGGCGGCCCTCGCGGGCGCGGCCATCGCCGTCGGCCTCGTGCTGCTGATCCGTGAGCTCATCGGCCGGGTGCGGCCGCCCGGAGCCCCGCCGTCCCGGCGGCGGCTGGCCTCGCCATCCCCGCTGGGCCGCCGGACGCTGCTGGCCGTAGCCGCCTGCCTGCTGGTGCTGGCCATCACCCGGTGGCCGGTCGCGGGCCTGGCGGCGGCGCTGGCGGTCATCTTCCTGCCCCGCGTGCTCAGCACGGCGGGCCAGCGGCAGCGGACCGCGCGACTTGAGGGGCTCGAGCAGTGGACCAGGCGGCTCGGGGACATGCTCACCGCCAGCCGCGGCCTGGAGGAGGCGCTCGAGGCCAGCGCGCGCACGGCACCCGCCGCCATCAAGGAACCGGTGACGGCGCTGGCCGCCCGGCTGACCGCGCGGACCGGCACCGAGCCTGCGCTGCGCGCGTTCGCCGCCGACATCGACGACCCGGCGGGTGACAGGATCGCGGCCGCGCTGATCATCGCGACCGGCCGCCGCGGCGGGGCCGTGCGCGACGTGCTCAACGCCCTCGCCGTGATGATCGCCAGGGATGTGGCCGCCCGGCGCGAGATCGAGGCGGAGCGCGCACAGCACCGCACCACGCTGCGGTGGATCGCGGTGTTCATCGGCGGGTTCACGGCCTTCGCCGTGCTCAACCGGGCCTATTCGAGCCCCTACGGCACCGTGGCCGGGGAAGTCGTGCTGGCCATCGTCACCGGGCTGTACGCGGCCGGGCTGGCCTGGCTGTACCGGCTCGGCTCGATGCCCGCTCCCGGGCGGTTCCTGAGCCCGGACGACGGGGAGCGGCCGCTCGCGGGCAGCCTGGTCGCGACCGGGGACGGGGGCCGGCGGTGAACCTCTGGGCTCTCGCCGCCGGGGTGCTCTGCGGCCTCGGCATCTTCGTGGCCGTGCGTGAGATCATGCCGGCGCCCACCAAGCTGGACGCGGCCCTGGCGCGGCTGGAACCGGGTGCCGCCCAGGACTGGGCGGCCTCGCCCGCGCCCCGGGCGCCGCGGGCCGGGCGGCTGGCGCGGCGCATCGCCGCGGAGGTGCCATGGCTGCCCGTGCCCGCCGCCGACCTGGCCCTGCTCGGGAAGGACCGGGAGAGCTGGATCGCCAGCAAGGTCGCTTGCGGCCTGCTCGGGCTGGTCTTCCCTGCGCTGCTGGCCGGCCTGGCCATGCTGGCCGGCACGAACCTGCCCTTGACCTTCTCCGTGCTCGCATCGCTCGCCTTCGGGGCCGCGCTGTTCTTCGCCCCCGACCTGGTCACCCGCGTCAACGCCGCCGAGCGGCGGACCGACTTCCGGCACGCCCTGACCAGCTACCTCGACCTTGTCGCCCTGGAGCGAGGCGCGGGCGCGGGACCCACCGAGGCGCTGGAGGCGGCCGCCGAGATCGGCGACGGCTGGGCGTTCCAGCGCATCTCCGGGGCGCTCACGGCGGCCCGCCGGTCCGGTGCCGCGCCGTGGACCGCCCTGGCCCGGCTGGCCCGCGAGACCGGGATCAGCGAGCTCGCCGACGTGGCCGACATCGCCGAAGTGGCGGGCCACGAGGGAGCCAAGATCCTGGAAACCCTCACCGCGCGCGCCGCCTCGATGCGGGCCCAGGCCCTGGCCAACGACCGGGCCAAGGCCGGCTCGCGCAGCACCACCATGGTCGTCCCGATCGCCCTGCTCGGCGCCGGGTTCCTGCTGCTGCTGATCTTCCCTATCGTCTACCGCACGTTCGGGCCCGGATAGGGCCCCGGCCAGAAAGGAAGGGAGGTGCCTGATGGACCCGATGTGGATGGCCGTCAGATACCTGCTGGACCTCGCCCGTTGTCGCGCCCGCGCGGCGCTCGACGGGCATCCCGAATCGGGCGCGCTGACGCTGGAGTGGCTGGTGATCGCCGCGATCCTGGTCGCCGCGGCCGGGGCGACCGCCGCCATCTTCAAGAGCAAGGTCGTGGCCTACGCACACTCGCTTCCCTGAGCGATGAGGCGCGGACGCGGCCACCGCGACGCCGGGGCACTGATCCTCAGCTATCTGATCATCGTCCCGGTGTTCATGCTGGCCGTCATGGTGATCGTCCAGGGTGCTCTGTGGTACCTGGCCCGGGAGGCGGCCCTGGCCGCGGCCCGGCAGGGAGCCGACGCCGCGCGGGTGCCCGGTGCCTCCGCGGGCGCCGGGGCCCAGGCTGCTCTGGCGTTCGCCCGCACCTCCGCCTCCGGCTACCTGGTCGGCCCGTCGGTGACCAGCAACGGCAGCACGCCCACCACGGTCCAGATCAGGGTCACCGGTCACGTGCCCACGTTCGTGCCCGGCCTGGCCATCCACGTCAGCCAGGTGGTGCAGGCGCCCACCGAGAAGTTCACCGCACCCACCGGGCCCTGACCATGCCAGGACAACGGAGGACCGGGCCGGCCCGCAGGCCGGGTGACGAGGGCAACGCCCCGCTGGAACTGGTCATCCTCGCGCCCGTGGTGTTCCTGCTGCTCGCGTTCGTGGTCGCCGCCGGGCGGACCTCGATCGCCCAGGGTTCGGTGGCCGCGGCCGCCCGCGACGCCGCCCGGCAGGCGTCGATCTCGCTGACCCCGGGCGCGGCCCAGACCGCCGCGCTGTCCAGCGCCATGACCGCGCTCGGCCAGGACGGCCTGGACTGCCGCCCGGTGGTCACCGTGGACACGGCCGGGTTCGGGATCCCCGTCGGCCAGCCCGCGACCGTGAGCGCCACGGTCACCTGCACGGTCTCCCTGTCCGACCTGCTGGTCCCGGGCCTGCCGGGCAGCAGGACCCTCACGGCGACGTTCACGTCGCCGCTCGACCCGTTCCGGGAGCGGTGATGTCACAGTGACTGTCACACCTCAGGTCCAGGCTCAGAAGCCAGAGGAGCCGGGCAAGGAGCAGAGGATGAGGTTACCGGGCTCACGCCAGGACGAGGGTTCGCTCACCCTGATGCTGGCCGTCATGTTCGTGGCGCTGCTGGCGCTGGCCGGGATAGTGATCGACGGCGGTGCCAAGCTGAACCAGGCGGAGAACGCCGCGGCCATCGCGCAGGAGGCGGCCAGGGCCGGAGCTGGCATGGTGAACCAGGCGAACGCGTACTCCAGCGGGGCGTTCACCGTGGATCAGGCCCAAGCCCTGGCCGCGGCGCGGACGTACCTCGCCCACGCCGGCTATCACGGCAGCGCGCTGCCGGTGGGGACCCGGTCGATCCAGGTGACGGTCACCGTAACCGGGCCGACCCGGGTGCTGTCGATCATCGGTATTGACTCGATGAGCTCCACCGCCTCGGCGACCGCATCGCTGGTCACCGGCGTGACCGGGCCACAGGCATGAGGGGCATGCGCCGCGCGCTGCGGGGCAGCGCCGCGCTGATCACGCTGATCGCCCTGGTGGCCGGGCTGCCTGTGGCACTGTACCGGCTGGGCGGCAATCCGCTGCCCGGCCACATCCCGTCCTGGCACCATGTCACCGCACTGCTGCTGCACCGGGACAACGGGTCCGTGTTCCTCGGTGCCGTCCGCGACCTCAGCTGGCTGGCGTGGGCCGCGTTCACCGTGGCGGCCGCCATCGAGGCCCAGGCCGCGCTGCGCGGGCGCCGCGCGCCGCGGCTGCGGCTCGGCGGCCTGCAGAACGCGGCCGGCTGGCTGGTCACGCTGGCCGCCCTGGCCTTCAGCAGCCAGCCCGCCGTCGCGCTGGCGAGCACGCCGCCCGCCTCGGCCGTCACGGTGGTGCATCCTCGCGCGCCCGCCGACCTGGCGGCCAGTTACCCGGCCGTGGCGGCCACACCCGGTTCTCGGTCCGCCAGCCCGCCAGCCGCGCAGGTGATGAGCATGGGCTCCTACCAGATGGTGACCGTCCAGCGGGGCGATTGCCTCTGGACGATCGCTCAGCGCTACCTCGGCGACGGGGATCGCTTCCGCGAGATCCTCAAGCTCAACCTCGGCCACCACATGGGCGGCGGCCAGGTGTTCACCGATCCGTCGGTGATCTGGACGGGCTGGGTGCTGCAGCTGCCGGCCAGCTCCACCGCGGCGCCGTCGCAGGCCGCGCCGGCCACCCCGGCCGACACGTCGGCGCACAGCGGCCACGCCTCCGCCGATCCGGCCTATAGCAGCCCGCACCCGGGCGCGCAGGGTACCGCCGCGGGGGCAGGAAGGGCCACGCACCCGGCCGCCGGCCAGCCATCCGTTCCCGCGCAGGCAGGCCAGCCGCCGTCCGCCGGGCAGCCGTCCGCGCCGGCGCCTTCGGGCGCACCGCCCTCGGCGGCCAGCCCGGCCACGGCCAGCCACCCGGCGGCGGAGGCCGAGATCCCGCCCGGCATCGTGTTCGGCACCGGTGTACTGGTGGGCGGGGTGACCGTGGCCCTGGCCCGGATGCGCCGCCGCCAGCGGCAGACCCGCCGGTCAGGCCAGGCGCATCCCGGTGCCGGCCAGCGCGCCGGTGATCATGGCCGAGCAGCACCTGCGGGCCGCGGGGGAGTTCGACCCGGAGCTGCTGGCGGACGCCGGACCGCCGTACGACGGTGGGGAACCGCCCTTCTACGCGGGCCCCGAGGCGCCGTGGTACCCGGACCCGGAATACGACGGGCCCGGTACAGCGGACGAACCCGGTGCCCATCCGGCGTACCTGCTCGCTGCGGCGCGGCGACAGCCGGTGACGGCGCTGCGGTCCGTCCTCAGCGAGCTCGGCTCCAGCCTGGTGGCCGCGGGCCAGCCGATCCCGGACATCACCGCGGTCCGGGTGCACCGGTCGGGCCTGGAGCTTCTGCTCGACAGCCCGGCCGGCGGGCCGCCCCCGCCCCCGTTCGCCGTGCCCGGCGGACGGCAGGGCATGGCCTGGCGGATGGAGCTGCCACGGTTCGTGCCGCCACCGCCGTTCGAGCTCGCCGAGACCGGGGATCTGCTGCCCGGGCTGCTGACCGCGGGCCTGGCCGCGGACGGCGGGTACCTGCTGATCGACCTGGAGCAGCTTCGGGTGACGACCGTGGACGGCCCGCCCGACCTGGCCGAGCGGGTGCTGGCCACGGCGGCGATCGAACTGACCACCAGCCAGCTGGCCGGCTGGTACGACCTGATCCTGGCCGGGTTCCCCGAGCTCGAGGCCGTGGACGGGCGGGCCACCTTCTGCGCCGGCCTGGGTGAGGCCCTGGACCTGCTGGCCACCCGGGCCGTGGCGCTGCGGCGCAGGCTCGGCGACGCGGAACGCGCCGACGTCCGCCGCCGGCGGCTGGCCGAGCCCGGCGACGAGGACTGGGCGCTGACCCTGCTGGTCAGCCGCACCGCCCCGAGCATCGGTCAGATGGCGATGCTGCTCGACCTGGCGAGCGAGCCCGGCGGGCTCGCGGCGCTGGTGGCCGGGGGTACGGCCATACCGAACGGCCACCCCGCGCCGTCGAGCTTCCGGCTGGCCGACGATCCTGCCCGTCCCGGCGGGATCGTCGGGTATCTCTCCCCGCTGCGCCTTGACGTGACGCCGCAGCCGCTGGCCCAGGCCGACTACGAAGCCCTGGCCAGCCTGTTCGCCACCGCGGCGGACCTGCAGGACGTGCCGGCCGACGAGCCGCCCTACGGCCGCTGGTCGTGGCCGCCCGCTCCCGCCCTGGCCGGCCTGGAGGAGCCGCCGCCTGAGCCGGACGACATGCCTGGCGGCGCAGAGCCGGAACTGGCCGGCCTGCAGGAGGCCGCCCCTGAGCTGCTCGGCCGCGACGACCAGGAGGCCCCAGAGCCCGCCGGCCATGAGGGGCCAGAGGATCCCGGCCCGGCCGCGCCTATTCTGAGGATCGGGGTCATGGGGGCGTTCACGATCAACGGTGCCCCGGCCGCGCTGCAGCCCGCGCAGAGCCAGCTGGTCCTGGCCCTGGCCCTGAACGGGCCGGAGGGCCTGTCCAACGCCCAGCTGTGCTACCTGCTCGGCCCGGATCCCGACCATCCGAAGCCGAGCGACTCGCTGCGCCAGCTGATCGTGCGCACCCGCAGGCAGCTGGGCCGGGCCGCCGGGGACCGGGAGTGGATCGAGCATCTCGGGGCCGGCCAGTACGCGCTGCACCCGGACGCGAGGCTGGACTGGTCCGACTTCGAGGAGCTGAGCGAACAGGGCCTGCACATCCGTGACCGCGGCTGCCTGCGGGACGCGCTGGCGCTGATCCGCGGCAAGCCGTTCACCGGCTGCTACCACTGGTGGCTGGACCTGGCCTTCACCGAGACCGTGCGCGCTCAGATCGTCGATACGGCCGAGCTCCTGGCCGAGCTTGAGCTCGCGGCCGGTGACCCGTCCGCCTCGGCCCGCGCGGCCAGGACCGGGCTGGCCGGCGACGGCGCCGCCGAGCAGCTCTGGCGAGCGCTGATGCGCGCCGAGCACGCGGCCGGGAATCTCGCCGGGGTCCGCGAGGCGTGGAGCCGGTGCCTGGACACGATGGCGGACATCGCCGCCGACGGCGAGCCCCATCCCGACACCGCCGCGCTCTACCAGCAGCTCATCAGCGGCGACCGGGCGCGGACCGCGGGGGTGCGGGGTTACCCCTGAGCGGGGTCCCTGTGACCGGCCCCGGCTGAGATGTCGGGACGTGCGGCCCGTACGGTAGCGAACGTGGCGTACTGGGTATTCCTGGCTCTAAGGGGGGTAAGCCGCGGGCCGGAGCCCGTCGCGGGCTTGCGGCGCGCCAGGCCAATTGCGCCGCGGGACTGCCGAGCGGGCCGGGCGCCCCTGTGCGGGCAAGCGGCCAGGTGAAACGATCGTACGGTGACGCTGCCGCAGAAGGGCCCGCGAGTGGGCCCGGCCCCTGAGCCGGCCAGCCCGGCAGCGATCCACGTCGAAGATCACCTGGAATCGCGGATCCGCATCCCGGCCGACCTGCTGCGCTGCGTCATCGCCCTCATCGAGATCGTCCTGCTGGCCGGGCTCGGCCTGCTGGCCCGGGCCACCGCGGGCGGGGCCGAGTACGACATCGTGCTGGCCAGCAGGCGCCTGCCTCAGGTGCTGCTCTCGGCCCTCGGTTTCACCGCTCACGCGGTCCTGCTCCTGCTGCCCGCCGCCCTCGCGGTCCGGCTGCTGGTCCGCCGGCAGCCGCGGCGGCTGGCCGAGGCGGTGCTGGCCGGGGGCATCACCGTCGGCGTGGTGGTGGCCGCCAACTACGTGCTGAAGCTCCCGGCCGCCGCGGGCATGCACGACGTGCTCACCCCGGCCGCGGACAAGCACATGCCGCCGCTCGACGGGTACCTGTCCGGCCTCGCCGCCTACGTCACCGTCATCGGCCTGTCCGGCCGGCCCCGGTGGCGGAGCGTGTTCTGGCTGGCCATCGGGTTCTACGCGGTAGCCAGTCTCGCGGACGCGCAGACCACCGTTTTCTCGCTGCTGATCACCCTGCTGCTGGGGCTCGCGTGCGGAGCCGGGCTGCGCTACGCGGTCGGCTCGGTGTCCGAGCGCCCGTCCGCCACGGAGATCGCCGAGGCGCTCGGCGCCGTGGGGGAGCCGGTCGTGGGCATGCGCCGGATCTGGGACCCCAGCGCGGAAACGCGCAGGTACGCCGCGACCCTGCGGGGCGGCGGCCGCCTTGATGTCACCGTGTTCGACCGTGATCAGCAGGCCGCCGACGTGTTCTACCGGCTGTACCGCCGGCTGCGGCTGCGGACCCAGGTCTCGCGCAGCGCGCCGCTCACCGTCGAGCGGGCGATGGAGCGGCGGGCCCTGCTGACCTACGCGGCGGAGGACGCGGGCGTGCCTACCCCGAGGCTGCGCGCTCTGATCAGGGTCGGTCCCGAGGCCGCCGTGCTGGCCAACGAGAGCCACGGCGGGACGACCCTGGCCGAGCTGGGTGAGGTGCCGACCGACGCGCAGCTCGCGTGCGTCTGGGACACCGTGCTCCGGCTGCACAGCCGGCGGGTGACCCACCGTGCGCTCACCGCCGACCGCATCCTGCTGGTCAGCTCCGGCGATCCCGCCCGTCCCGGTCGCGACGGGCACCCCGGCGATCACAGCGACGGTCACGCCCCCCCGGCCACTCCGGGCCCGAGCCGCGGCGGCGGACTGCCACCCGGCCTCGGCAGCGTCATGCTGCTCGAGCCGGGCAACGGCGACGTCGCCGCGAGCGACATCCAGCTGCGCCTGGACCTGGCCCAGCTGCTAGCCGAGCTGGCGCTCCTGGTCGGGCCGGACCGGGCCGCCCGCAGCGCCCGCGAGAAGGTGAGCGCCGCCGACCTGGCGGCCGTCGCGACGCTGCTCCAGCCCGTCGTGCTCTACCGGTCGACCAGGACGGCCCTGCGGCGCCACAAGGACGTGCTGCCCGCGCTCCGCAGGGGACTGCTGGCCATGGCGTCGCCGGGCCGCGAAGCCTCCCCGGTCCAGCTGGAACGCATCCGGCTGCGCACCCTGCTCACGCTGGTCGCCAGCGTCTTCGCGGCCTACATCCTGGCCGGCGAGCTCACCAAGACCAGCTTCAGCGACCTGTTCCGGCACGCCAACTGGCTCTGGACCGTGGGCGCGCTCGGCCTGTCCGTGCTGACCTACGTGGGGGCCGCCTGGTCGCTGTCCGGGTTCGTGCTGGAGCGGCTCAGCCTGGTCCGCACGTTCCTGGCCCAGATCGCCGCGTCGTTCGTCACCCTGGTCACGCCCGCCGCCGTCGGCGGCGTCGCGCTCAACATCCGTTACCTGCGCAAGTCCAAGGTGTCACCCGCCGACTCGGTGGCGAGTGTGGGTGTGTCGCAGGTCATCGCGTTCGCGCTGCACGTGCTGCTGCTGCTGGTCTTCGCCGCGCTCACCCGCACGATGACCGACACCTCGCTGCGCCCGCCGGACTGGGCCTACATCGGGGTCGCCATTCTGGTCAGCGTGATACTGATCGTTCTCGCCGTGCCCCCCTGGCGCAGGCTGCTGCTGTCCCGGCTAGCGCCCACGCTCGGCCAGGTGATCCCGCGGCTGCTCGACATCGCCCAGCGGCCGGCCAAGCTGGCCGAGGGCATCGGCGGGGCGCTGCTGGTGACCGCCGCCTACATCGGGTGCCTGGATCTATCCGTCCGTGCGCTGGGCGGCTCGCTCCCGATCATCAGCATCGCCGTGGTCTACCTGACCGGCAGCGCCATCGGCTCGGCCGTGCCCACGCCCGGCGGGCTTGGCGCGGTCGAGGCGGCCCTGTCCGCGGGCCTCACGGCCGCGGGGCTGTCCGGGGCCACGGCCATCAGCTCGGTGCTGCTGTTCCGCGCCATCACGTTCTGGCTTCCTGTACCGATCGGCTGGGCCGCCCTGAACTACCTGCAGCGCCACGACGCGCTGTGACATTCCGGGGGGGGGGGCGACCCCCCAGGACCCCCCCGCGCGCCAGCCGCCCGGGCCCACCTCCCCTGCCTCCTTCACGGGCTTCTGGCGCGGCGGAATCGCGCGGTGGCGGGTCAGACGAGGCGGGCTACGGCTAGTGAGGTGGCTAGCAGGACCAGGCCCCAGGACATGGCGCGCAGGGCTCCTTCCAGGGGGGCCAGCATCATCTGCCGGTCGACGGCGGTCACCTGGCCGTCGGCCAGGGTGACGCTGCCCTGCACCGACACCGACCGGCGCCGCAGCGTCCTGGCCGGCGTGCTGAGCCTGCGCTGCGCCGCGGACATGGCCAGCGCGGCTACCGCGGCCAGGATCGCGGCCGGCGCCACGCGCCCGGTCTGCGCCGTGTAGGCGGTCAGCACCGGGAACGCGCCCCACGCGGCCGCGAAGCCAAGGTCGGTGTGAATGATCCCGCCGAACAGTTCAGCGTTGTAGGCCAGGACCAGGATCGGGCCCACGATCATGAACGGCACCAGGGCCCAGCCCACCCGGGCCACCCCCACGACCCCCAGCGCCACCGCCCCCCCAAGGCCGACGATCGTGACCGCGATCAGGACCGGTGCGGAGATGCGGGTCTGCAGCGGACGGCCGTTCAGCTCGTCGAGCGCATGCGCGGACAGGCCCACCGCGAGGAAGAAGGCGATCAGCGTGGCCAGCAGTGGTTCCAGGGTGACTTGCGGGGCCAGGGCCGCGCCGATGACCACATACGAGAGGTGCCAGGCCGTGTACGGGGGATGCAGCAGCGTCCACCAGTCCCGCCATCCGCCCGGGTTCGCGGCGTAGTACGCAGGCCTGTGCCCCGGCCCGGGCCCGTCCTGATGCCTGGCGGCGAGCCCGTCAGCCACCTGCGCGCGTTCCCCACATCACGAGCCCCCCGCCCAGGCTCATCACCCGCACGCCGACGTCCACGAAACCCGCCTCCTGCCAGGCGCCTACGGTCCAGGACACTGGGTAGCGGCGGTAATGCCCGGAGATGTTCGGGCCCAGGAAGCGGCCGACCTCGAACCACTCCCGGCCGCCGGTGAGAAGGCCCCCGGCGGGCAGCACCAGCCGGGTATACAGCCACCACCAGGCCCGCCAGAAACGCGAGGGCGGGACCAGGAACTCCAGGCTCGCCACCCGCCCGCCCGGCTTGACCACCCGCGCGAGCTCACGCAGCGTGGCCTGCGGATCGACCACGTACCTGAGCAGGTAGGTAAAGGTCAGGGCGTCAAAGGCCGCGTCAGGGAACGGCAGCTGCTCGGCCCGGCCCGCCACCAGCCGGATCCGGTCGCTTCCGCCCGCCGCGGCCACGTTGTGCTGGCCCTGCCGCAGCATCTGCTCGGTCAGGTCCACGCCGACCACCCGGGCCCGGGTCCGGTCCGCGAGCTGGAGCGCGACCCCGGCCGTCCCCGACGCGACATCGAGCACCACCTGACCGGCGGACGGGACAATGTGGTCGACCATGGCCCGCCGCCAGCGGCCGTTCTGGCCGAACGAGAGGACCTCAGCCAGCCGGTCATACCGCACCGGGAGCGGGGCGAACAACTGCTGCGCGAAGCGATTGCGCTCCACGGCGGCGGGAAGCGGCACGGCGTCTCCTCGGGGCTCGCGGAATTTCACCGTACGCCCCTGCTGCCGCTATTGCGCAAGCCAAGATTGCTATGGTTTTGCGGCCGATCGGGCGCGAGCCGGTCCGGCGGGCGCCTGGCCCGGGGCAATCCGCGTGGTGGAACGGGGGCCGCAGGGACCTAACAGGTAGCTGTGGCGCCAGGGGTTCTGGTCACGGCAATGGCAGATGTGAATTCGCCGCCGGCCGGCTGGCATAATGGTTGTCTCGTACCAGCTGGCCCAAATCCTGAATGGCAGATTAAGTTCTCGTTGCTGGTCAGTGGCAATTTTCGAAACGGCCACGGCCTAGCTGTAAAGTTCTCGGTTTCAGTCAGGCAGCGGGCCATTACTTACATGCCAAGTCTTTACCGTGCAATGGTTTAACCATTACTCTCGGCCAATGTACGTTCCTTCCGACGCCCTCCAGGTATGGCGAAATGTCGGCTACATGACGGTTTGCCGGTATGTCGCGTCATGCCTCCATACGCAGGTCGAAGGAGCCCGCATGGTACGTCGCTGGTGCATTCCCCTCACCACGATGGCCCTGGTCATCGGAACATGGCTGGCGGCAGCCGGTGCCTCGGCGGCACCCCGCGCCACGCATCCCGCGCTGTCCCATCCCGCTGCCGCGCAAGGGTTCGTCCCGGGCGGCCGCATGGTCAGACCCGCGGCCGGGCAGCGCGCCCGGCCCGGCGTCTCGAACGCCGAGGTCCAGAGCACGAACTGGTCCGGCTACGCGGCCACGGGCGCGAACGGCGCCTTCACCAGCGTGTCGTCGAGCTGGACCGAGCCCACGGCATCCTGCTCGTCCAACCGCAGGCGCACCGACCAGTACGCGGCGTTCTGGGTCGGGCTGGACGGCTACAGCAGCGGCTCAGTGGAGCAGACAGGAACGGACTCCGACTGCGTCGGCACCACGCCGGACTACTACGGCTGGTACGAGATGTACCCCGCCGCCCCGGTGTACTTCAGCAACACCGTCCGGGCCGGTGACCACATCAGCGCGTCGGTGACGTTCAGCGGCAGCGAGACCTACACCCTGGTGCTCAAGGACACCACCCGGGGCTGGACCCAGACCATCACCAAGAACGAGGCCGGCCTGGACCGGTCGTCGGCCGAAGTGATCACCGAGGCCCCGTCGTCGGAGACCGGCGTGCTGCCGCTCGCCGACTTCGGCACGGTCGGCTACACCGGTGCCACCGCGAACGGCACCTCGCTGGCCAGCCACAGCCCGACCGAGATCGTCATGGTGGACAGCGGCGGCAACGCCGAGGACTCCACCAGCGCGATCAGCAGTGCCGGAGCGTTCAGCAACACCTGGCTCAGGAGCACCTAGCTCCTAGCTGCCGTTCCGGCGAGCCCACGCACTGCCCCGGTCGCTCCGGCGCCGGGGCAGTGCCGTGTGCGCAATCGGGACCTGGGCCACCCGGTCATGTGATCTAATACTGGCTCCCTGCCTCCCGATACGGCCCTGCGCCGACGACCGTAAGGAGCGCGATGGCCCGCCGGTGGTGCCTGCCTGTCATGATCCTCGCCGCGCTGACCGGGCCGATGCTCGTGGTCGCTCCCGCGTCCGCGTTATCAGCGCGCGGCGCGGGCGCGGCTCACCCGGTCCGCCCGGGAACCCCGATGCGGCCTGCCGTGCTCGCCGTGCCGGACGGTGACCGCCGGTCCCGGCGCACCGTCAGCAACAACTGGTCCGGCTATGCGGCGGTCGGCCGGCCAGGCGCGTTCCGCCGCGTCTCGGCCACCTGGACCGAGCCCACCGCTCGCTGCGGGCCGGCCGGGTCCGTCCGGTACGCGTCCTTCTGGGTCGGGCTGGACGGCTACAGCAGCCCTTCTGTCGAGCAGACCGGGACCGATGCTGACTGCCACGGCCGGGCCGCCCGCTACTACGGCTGGTACGAGATGTACCCGGCCCTGCCGGTCAGGTTCCGCACCAAGGTCAGGCCGGGTGACAGGCTGAGCGCCTCGGTGACGTTCAGCGGGACCAGGACCTACACGCTGGTGCTCAAGGACAGGACGCGGGGCTGGCAGCACACCATCACCGCCAGGCGTGCGGGCCTGGACCGGTCGTCGGCCGAAGTGATCACCGAGGCGCCGTCCTCGCAGAACGGCGTGGTGCCGCTGGCCGATTTCGGCACGGTGCGGTTCACCGCCGCCCGGGCGAACGGGACCTCGCTGCGCAGGCATTCCCCCGTCAAGATCATCATGGCCGACCGCAAGGGCCGCCGCAAAGACGCCTCAAGCGCGCTCGGCCGGGCCGGCGCGTTCCACGACACCTGGCTGCGGAGCAGCTGACCGCGGCTAAGCGGGCCCGGGCGGGCTGAAGAACGCGACCAGCACGTCGACCGGCACGCTGTCCTCGGCGTCGTCGTCGGGCTGATCAAGCTCGTCGATGATCTCCTGCAGCCGGTCGCGGATCGCGGCGGCCTTGGCCTGGCTGACGCGGGCGGTCGCCAGGGTCATAACCGGCCTGCGAAATGACGGCCCGGGCTGATCCTCGCCTGGCGCTGCGGCGCGGGCGGCAAAGAACCGTTCGCGGTACTGATCGAGCAGAACGGTCACCAGCGCCGCGCTGTCGTCCGCCGCGGCCTCATCGCGCATCAACCCCGGGCCCAGCCTGAGGTCGGTCTGGCAGGCCTGGTACCTCTGCTCGAGGATCCCGGACACCAGGCGGCTGGCCGCCACGCGGATCAGCCCCGCCGATTCCAGCTGCTTGACGTGGCGGTAGAGCTTGGTCTGCGGTTCACCGAGCTCGGCGGCCAGCTCCTTCACCGACATGATCCGCGGGCCGGCACCCATCAGGGCGGTCAGGATGGCCAGCCGGAGCGGGTCGGCGAGCGCCTTGAGCGTCGCGACATCCGTGACGGCCCGTACCGTGCCCGGGTCCGCGGACCCGCTGACTTCGCTCACCCCGCCATCTTGCCTCATGTTTCATGTCTGTGCCAACATTCACGTATACATGAATGATGCGACTGCCGTAAATGGATAGTCATGAGCAGAGGGTGAGGTTGGCATGAGTGACGCGGCCGTGAGTGAGGCAGCCTTCCCGGCGGTGGCGGGGCCTCGGCCGCTGCACCGCAACCTGCCGTTCCAGGCCCTCTGGGCCGGGTCAGCGGCCTCGGGGCTGGCCGTGGCGGTGGCTGATGTCGCGTATCCGCTGTTGATCCTCGCGGTGACGGGGTCACCGGCCCGGGCCGGCCTGTTCGCCGCGGTTCAGGCGGCCGGGCTGCTGGCCGGGGCCCTGCCCGCCGGCCAGCTGGCCGACCGCCTGGGCCAGCGCAGGATCGTGGCCCTCTCCGAGGCCTCCCGGGCTCTGGTCATGGCCGCGGTGGCCACGGCCGTGGCCATGAGCTGGCTCTCGCTTCCGCTGCTGCTCGTGTGCGCGGCGCTGCTCGGCCTAGCGCAGCCGGTGACCGGCGCCGCGCGCCTGCTGCTGGTCCGCGCCGTGGTGCCGGCGGAGCAGCTGACCCGCGCGCTGACGCAGGACGAGGTGCGGGTCAACGGCGCCGCCCTGCTCGGCCCGCTGATCGCCGGGGCGCTCTTTGCGGTGCGGGCTCTCGGGCACGCGGCACCGTTCCTGTTCACGTCCGGGCTGTTCGCCATGTCCGTGGTATCCGTCCTGCTGATCAGGGTCGGGCCACGGCCGTCCGCGGACCGGCCCGCCCGCGCCCGGGCGGGCATGCTCGCCGGCGTCAGGTTCCTGCTCGGCGACCCGGTGCTTCGCGCTGTGATGGTCCTCATCATGATGGTCAACACCGCGGGCGTGGGTCTCGAGCTGATCGCGGTCGTCATCCTGAGGGACCAGGCGGTGTCGGCGCCGGCGATCGGCGCCGCGCTGGCCGCCGGGGCCGTGGGCGGGCTGGCTGGCGCCCCGCTGGTCCGCCCCCTGCACCGGATCCGGCCCGGCGTCCTGCTGCTGGCCGTGTGCCTGATGCAGGTGCCCGTGTTCATGCTGATGGCCGTCGCCCCCGGGCCCTGGTGGACGGCGGGCCTGCTGTTCGCCTCCATGCTCGGGGTGCCCGCGATCCGGGTCCTGCTCGACGTCCTGATCCTCCGGCAGGCCCCGGAGGGGGAGCGGGGCCGGACGGTGGCCGCCGTGATGACGCTGATGGGCGCCGGGGTACCGGCGGGCTACGCGGCAGCGGGATTCCTGCTGCAATCCCTGCCCGCCCGGGCCGCCATGCTGGTCATGGCCGGGCTGCTGGCGCTCAGCGTGCTGTACGGTGCGACACGGCGGGAGTTGCGGCTGGCCCGCTGGCCGCAATAGCGACGAAACCAGGGCGATCAGCAGGGCCCGAAACGGTTAGGCTCTCGTAATGATGCGCGACAGCTACGACCGGCTGGTCACGGTGCACGCAACCGGCGGCCGGATGCTCGACGTGCTGGTCTCCGGCCCGGGCAACGGGCTCCCCCTGGTGTTTCACACTGGCACACCGGGCGGGCTGGTCGGCTACGGGCCCATGGTCGAGGCGGCCGCCGTCCGCGGCCTGCGCACGGTGCTGTACTCGCGGCCCGGCTACGGGGGCTCGACACCGAAACCGGGCAGGCTGGTCGCTGACGCCGCGGCGGACGTGGCGGCGATCCTGGACCAGGTCGGCGGGGACCAGTTCATCACCGCTGGCTGGTCCGGTGGCGGCCCGCACGCGCTGGCTTGTGCCGCGCTGCTGCCCGGCCGCTGCCTGGCGGCCGCGTCGATCGCGGGGGTCGCGCCCTATGACACCAAGTCGCTGGACTGGCTGGACGGCATGGCCAAGGAGAACGTGGATGAGTTCAGCGCCGCCGCCGCGGGGGAGGACGAGCTGACCAGGTTCCTGGAGGAGGAGGCCGGGCCGCTGCGCGACCTGAGCGCCCCCGACGTGGCCGCGAGCATGGGCGGGCTGGTGTGCGACACCGACAAGGGGGTGCTCTCCGGCGACTTCGCCGAGTACCTGGCCGCGTCGACACGGGCCGCGCTGCGCACCGGCATCGACGGCTGGCGGGACGATGACCTGGCCTTCACCCGGGGCTGGGGGTTCGGCGTGGCCGCACTCGGCGGCGCGGCGATCGCGATCTGGCAGGGCGACGAGGACCGCATGGTGCCGCGCACGCACGGCGACTGGCTGGCCGCGAACATCTCCATGGCCCGCGCCAGGCTGCTGCCCGGTGACGGTCATCTCACGCTGGTCGCGGAGAGGTTCGGGGAAATACTCGACGACCTGCTTGAGATGGCCGGAATGACCAGGCCGCGGTAGTACTAACACCAGTTCCCGCTGGTGGCTGACCACCTTGGCCGGTTCTGGCCGGTGTACGAGACTGCACGCAGAAGCAAAACCGGGGGGAGGCCGCCATGGGTGCTGTGTCCATGGTGCTCCGCGCCCGGCTCCGGCAGCACTGGAGGTCCTGGCTCGCGCTGAGCGCGCTGGTCGCGCTGGTAGGCGGTCTGGTTATCGCGGCGGCGGCCGCCGGGCGGCGGACCGCCGCGGCCTTCCCCGCCTTCGTGGCCAGCCATGGGTACGACGCCGTCGTCTACAGTGCGCGCCCGCACCCGGAAATGGCCAGGATCCCTCAGGTCGCGCATCTGACCCAGGCCTTGCTGCCGTTCGTGGTCCAGCCCACCTGTGCGTCCTGCCGCAAGAAGATCGACTCCGGCTCGTTCTCGATCTTCGAGGTGACGCCGCGCGAGCTGCCCAGGATGGTAAGTCTGATCTCCGGCCGGATGCCCGACCAGTCCGACCCGCACGAGGTGCTGGCCTCCTACACGCTGGCCAGGGACACCGGCGTGCGGCTCGGCTCGGTGATCAAGGCATCGTCGCTCTCCAAGGCCCAGCTTCCGCTGACGACCAACCCGACGCCGGGCGCGCGGCCGGCCGGACCGCTGCTGAGCCTGCGGGTGGTTGGCTTCGTCGTGACCGAGGACGAGTTCCCGGCCGGGAACGGGGTGCGCTACGACCTGTTCCCGACGGCGGCGTTCGCCAGGACCGTGAACCCACGGGTGCCGGTGCTGCCCGCCTACTTCGTACGGCTCAGGCACGGGGCGGCCGACCTGACCGCCTTCGACGCCGAGGCGCGCTCGCTGCAGGTGCTCGGCACCGACGGGCTGGATAGCGACGCGGCCGCCGTGCAGGGCTCGATCAGGCCGCAGGCCGTCGGCTGGTGGGTGCTGGCCGTCCTGGCCGCGCTGGCCGGGCTGGCCGTCCTGGGCCAGGCCGTGGCCAGGCAGGCGGCCAGCGAGCGGGCCGACCACAGCTCCTTGTCCGCGGTGGGGGTGCGGCCCAGAGACTTCGTGGTGGTGGGCCTGGCTGGCGCGCTCGCCGTCGGCGTGGCCGGGGCCGCCGGGGCCATCGCGCTGGCCACGCTTCTGTCCCCGCTGGCCCCAGCGGGGGAGGCGCGGCTCGCCGACGTGACCGCGGGATCCGTGGCCTTCGACCCGGTCATCCTGCCGCTGGGCGCACTGGTCACCGTGGTGGCCGTGATCGCACTGGCGGTTCCGCCCGTGGTCCGCCAGGCCCGGCTGCTGACCAGTGCGCCGCCGCCGCGGCCGGCCCCGGTCAGGCTGGTCCGGGCGGCCGCCACCGCCGGCGCACCGCCCAGCGCCCTGATCGGGATCCGCAGCGCGCTGGAGCGCAGGCCCGGCGGCCAGCCCGTCCCCGCGGCCACGGCGCTGCTTGGCACCGTGATGGCGGTGGCCGCGCTGAGTGCGACCGCCGTGTTCGGCGCCAGCCTGACTCACCTGATCTCGTCCCCGGCGCTCTACGGCGAGCCGTACCAGGTGTATTTCACCAACCAGGGGAGCGGCTCCGGGTCCGAGATCACCGGGGCGGTGCTCACCGGACTGCGGCGGGACCCCAAGATCGGGCAGATAACGCTGGCCACCGTCGAGGAGATCACCGTCAACGGCCGGCACGTCCGGGTCCTCGCTATCACCCCGGTTCGCGGCCGGCCGCTGGTCTCGACCGTGGACGGGAGAGTGCCGCGGCGAAACCGGGAGATCATGCTGGGCGCGGCCACCATGCGCGCCACCGGCGCCAAGACCGGCGGCCTGGTCGAGGTCATGGTCACTGGACCGGGCGGGACCCGGCGGCAGGAGCGGTTCCGGGTGATCGGGCGCGCGGCCTTTTCGCCCAGCTTCGGCACCGGCGGCATCGGGACCGGGGCGGTGATGACCGTCGGCGCGCTGATCGACGCGCAGTGCCCGGCCGGCCCGGGCCGACCCGCCTGCGAGCGGGGAGCCCGGCGGGGCATCGTTTACGCCGTACTGACCCGCTCCGTCGCCGGGCCCGCGGGTCATGCGGCGGTGGACCGGCACATCCGCCAGTACCGCAGCGACGTGGCTCTGCCGGTCAAGCCCACCGAGCTGGTCAACTTCGGCGAGTCGGTCAACTTCCCACTGCTGTTCGGCGCGATGCTATCGCTGTTCGGCGCCGCGACGCTGGTGCACCTGCTGCTGGTCACCGTGACCCGCCGGCGCAGAGAGACCGGGCTGCTGAAGGTGATCGGGTTCGTGCGGAGCCAGATCGCGGCGGCGGTCTGCTGGCAGGCGACCACCGTGGCGGTGGTCGGGCTCGTGATCGGTGTGCCGCTGGGCGTCGTGGCCGGCCTGCTGGTCTGGCGAGTGTTCGCCACGACCTTCGGCGTGGTCCCGGTTGCTGTGGTCCAGCCGTGGCAGCTAGCCGTGCTCACCCTCGCGGTGCTGGCCGCGGCGAACGTGCTCGCCGTGGTACCCGCGTTGCTGGCCGCACGCTCAAGCCCGGGCGAGCTGCTCAGGGCGGAGTAGCCGCGTCGCGGGGCTAGGGCGAGCCGGTCACCAGCACGAGTTTCCCGCGCACGTGACCGTCCTCGCCGACGCGGTGCGCCTCCGCGATCTCGGCGAGCGGGAAGGTCTGCGCGACCGGGAGCGAGAAGCGCCCGGACTCGATCAACTCGCCGATCTCGGCCAGCGCGTGGACCGCGCGCCCCGCGTCCCCGCTGCTGAACCTCACCCCGTGCTCCCGCGCGCCACCGAAGTCGGCGATCGTCACGACGTGCTCCGGGCCGCCCGCGAGCTCGATGAGCTCGGGCAGGACGCCGCTCCCGGCGACGTCGAGCGCGGCGCCGACGCCGTCAGGCGCGAGCGCGCGAACCCGTCCGACGACGCCCTCGCCGTAGGCGACGGGTTCGGCTCCCAGCGAGCGAAGGTACTCGTGGTTGGCCGGACTGGCGGTGCCGATCACCCGCGCACCGCGCACCACGGCGAGCTGAACCGCGGCGCTGCCGACGCTTCCTGAGGCGCCGTTGATGAGCAGCGTGCTGCCGCTCCCGACGCCGAGCTCGCCGAGCGCGCGCGTGGCTGTCTCGATGGCGGCCGGCAGCGCGGCAGCGCCGGTGAAGTCAAGCGACGGCGGGATCGGCGCATAGTAGGACAGCACCGCCAGCTCGGCCTGGGCCGCCCCCCCGGCGGAGAAGCCGAACACGCGATCGCCGACGGCCACGTCCGCAACGCCCTCGCCGAGCTCATCGACAACGCCCGCCGCCTCGTAGCCCATGGTCTGGGGGAGCTCTCCGTCCATCAGGCCCTTGCGCTTCGTCCAGTCGCTCGGGTTGACGCCGGCCGCGCGCACCGCAATCCGGACCTGCCCGGGACCCGGATGCGGATCGGGGAGATCCACGATCTCGAGGACCTCCGGCCCCCCGAACTGGCTAAAGCGGGCCGCTTTCACCATTCGCTCCGATCTCAGCCCCTGGGCGGTTGCGCGTACGACAGTCTGCCAGCCTCGCATGCCGGGGCCGAGCGCCACGCGCTAGCCGGCGTGGCCGCTCAGGTCGTAGACGGTCTCGCCGCCCACGGTCCGCGCGGTGAAGTGCTGCTGCACCCACGCGGTGATCTTCGCAGCGTCGCCGGAGCCGCCGCCGAAGCTGTCCCGGTTGTCACCGATGAAGTAGTGGATCTCGTGATCGGCGACGTACCGCTCGAACTGAGCCAGCGTCGGTGCCGGGTCGGTGCCGTTGAACCCGCCGATCGCCATCACCGGCGCACCGCTGGCCAGCTGCAGCGGCGCGGCACCGTCGGAGCTCACCGTGGCGGCGGCCCACCGGTAGCCGGCCGCACCGCGTGCGAGCAGCTGGGTGAGGGCGCTGCTGACCTGCGTGCTGCCGCCCAGACCGCCACCGAACCCGCCACGGGCCCCGCCCGGGGAGCCGCCGCGGAACCCGCCGCCCGGCCGCGCGCCCGCGGCGGGCCCGCCGGCTGAGCCCTGACCGCCCCCGAACCCGCCCCCACCCCGGCCAAATCCGCCGCCACCTCCGCCACCCTGGCCGAATGCGCCGCCACCCCCGCCGCCCCGGCCGAAGCCTCCACGCCCGAACGGCCCGCCGGCCCGGCCGCCGGGGCCGAACGCGGTCACGGCCGGGCCGGCGGTCGGCAGCGCTCCGGTGTGCGGCGTGGCGGCTGCGTTCAGGCTGTACGCGGCCGGCCCGGCCAGCGCGGCGGCCAGCGCCAGCGAGCAGGGCACAACGGCGAACAGGAATCTGCTCCCCGCCGCCCCGGTCCCGGTCTGCGCGGCCGAGGAGGCCGCGCGCACCGGCCGCCACCGCCCGGCGATCAGGGCGGCGGCCCCGGCGAACCCGGTGAGCAGGATGAGCACGCGCAGCCACGGATACCAGCCCGGCGTGCGGTCCAGCAGCACGTAGGACCACAGCGCGGTGACGATCACGCCGGCCGCCAGCGTGCCGCGGCCGAACCAGCTGCCCTCGTGCCCGGGCCAGCCGTCGCGCACCTTCCACAGCTGGACCGCGCCGATGCCCACCAGGGCACCAATCGCCGGGGCCAGTGCGACCGTGTAGTAGGAGTGGATGATGCCGGCCATCAGGCTGAATACCGCAGCGGTCACCAGCAGCCAGCCGCCCCACACCAGGGCCGCGGCCCGGTTCCTGTCGGTCCTGGGCGCGCGCATGGTGCCCCACAGCAGCGCGGCAAGGGCGATCAGCGCGGCCGGCAGCAGCCAGCTGACCTGGCTGCCCATGTCGGCGGCGAAGAGCCTGGTCAGCCCCGCCGTGCCGCCGGTCGCGGCGACGCCGTGGCCGCCCGGGCCGCCGACCGAGCCGGTCTCGCTGCCGTCCAGGCGGCCGAACCCGTTGTAGCCAAAGGTCAGCTGCAGAATGTTGTTGTTCGTGGACCCGCCGACGTAGGGCCGGTCAGCGGCCGGGATGAGCAGCACGGCCGCCACCCACCAGCCAGCGGCCAGCAGCAGCGCCGCGCCGCCGGCCAGCAGCTGGCCCAGCCGGCGGCCCAGTCCACGCGGCCCGGCCACCAGGTAGGCCAGGCTGAACCCGGGCAGGACCAGGAACGCCTGCAGCATCTTGGACAGGAACCCGAAGCCCAGCGCGGCGCCGGCCAGCACGAGCCAGCGCGTCTTCCCCGCTTCGATCGCACGGGTCACCGCGTAGGCCGCCACGGTCAGCAGCAGGGTCAGCAGCGCGTCCGGGTTGTTGTACCTGAACATGAGCGTGGCCACCGGCGTGAGCGCCATAGCCACGCCGGCCAGGAGGCCAGCCGCCGGGCCAAACCAGCGGCGCACCGTGGCGTACAGCACCCCGACCGTGGCCACACCCTCGAGCGCCTGCGGCACCAGCACGCTCCAGTAGTTCACACCGAAGATCCGCGCGGAGATGTCCATGACCCACAGGAACGCGGGCGTCTTGTCCACCGTGATGAAGTTCGACGAATCGGACGAGCCGAAGAAGAACGCCGTCCAGCTCTTGGTGCTGGCCTGGACCGCGGCGGCGTAGAAGTCATTGGCCCAGCCGCTCTGGCTGAGTCCGACCAGGTAGAGCAGCGCGGTCGCCGCGAGGACCGCCAGGAGGGCCGGCCGGGCCCACCGGGGGTCGCGCTCACGGCCGCGGAGCAGCCGGGCGACCCAGGCCCGGCCGGCCGGCCCTTCCCCGTCTCCGGCCTGCGCCGCGCGGGTGGAGACCGCGGTCACCGGCCGGCCCCGCCGACGTGACCGGCCCCACCTGACCGGGGGAGCACCGTCCCGACCATAGGTGCCGCGGTCTGAGGCGGCGGGGCGGCGCTCCCCGGGCCAGGCGGAGCCGGGAACACCCAGCGCCGGTAGAGCGCGAACCGGAACCCCGTGGCCAGCAGGTTGGCGATCACGAGCACGGTCACCTCGGCGCCTGCCCCGGGGCTGGGCGACATCGCGGTCAGCACGAGCAGCGCGGCCGAGGTGAGGAGCAGCGCCGCGGCGAACGCGAGCAGCCCCCTGGCCTGATGGCGCGCGGCGTGCTGGCGCCCGCGGACCCCGAACGTGAAGCGCCGGTTCAGGGCGGTGTTGGCCACCGCGGTGGCGAGCAGGCTCAGCGCGTTCGCCTCCAGCGCACCCATGGCACCGCGCAGGGCCAGATAGATCAGGATGTAGGCGATCGTGCTGACCACCCCGACGCCGACGAACCTGAGCAGCTGCGGCCGCAGGCCGGCCTGCAGCCGGTGCGGGCCGCTCTCGCCAGGCGGCGGGCCGCCCGCGTCACCGAGCAGCGGCACCGTGAGGCTGCCCCGCAGCAGGCCGTAGTCCAGGCGGACGATGCCGCGGAGGTCGGCGAGCGCGGTGGCGATCACGTCCACCCGGGAGTCGGTGTCATCGATCCAGTCGACCGGTATCTCGTGGATGCGCAGCCCGGCGCGCTCGGCCAGCACGAGCAGCTCGGTGTCGAAGAACCACGCGTTGTCCTGGGTCAGGGGCAGCAGCACCCGCGCCTTGTCGGCCCGGATCGCCTTGAACCCGCACTGCGCGTCGGAGAAGCCAACCTGCAGGGTGGCCTGCAGCAGCAGGTTGTAGCAGCGGGAGATGATCTCGCGGCGCGGTCCCCGGATCACCCGCGCGCCCGGCGCGAGCCGGGTGCCGATGGCCACATCGCTGTGGCCGGAAAGGAGCGGGGCCACGAGCGGGAGCAGGGCGTTCAGGTCGGTGGACAGGTCCACGTCCATGTAGGCGAGCACATCGGCGTCGCTCGCCGCCCAGATCGCGCGCAGCGCCCGCCCCCGCCCCGGCTGGTCCAGGTGGACGGCGCGGACCAGGCTGAGCTCACTCTCCAGGGTGAGCGCTTCGACCCAGGTGCCGTCGGTGCTCCCGTTGTCCGCGATCGTGATCCGCGCGGTGAACGGGAAGCGGTCGTTCAGGTAGGCGTGCAGCCGCCGGATGCTCGGCGCGAGATCCTGTTCCTCGTTGCGGACCGGGACGACGATCTCGACCTCCGGCGCCACGGCGCTGGCCGGAGGTGCCTCGGTCCCAGGCTCGCGAAGTCCATCTGGCGATCTCATGGCCACCACGATGCGTGACCACACTTCGCGCGGACTGCAGCCGGACTCTACGTTGGCTGTGAGAGCCGCGGCGCCGCTATCGCGGTCGGCTGTTCTCCAGCGGCGGCAGCGTGATCGTGAACCGGGTATGCCCTGGCTGGCTGCTCACGGTCACGGTCCCGTGGTGGGCGGCGATGACCGCCGCCACGATCGAGAGGCCAAGGCCGGTGCTCCCCACCGCGCGGGACCTGGAGCTGTCGCCCCTGACGAACCGCTCGAAGATGTCGGGCTGCAGCTCCGGCGGTATGCCGGGACCGTCGTCGGTCACGCTCAGCTCGGCGGTGCCGTCGGCGGCGGGGCGCACCGCGACCGTGACGGTCGTCCCCGCCGGCGTGTGCGTCCTGGCGTTGCTGAGCAGGTTGGCCAGCACCTGGTGCAGCCGCTGCTCGTCGCCGCGCACCTGGACCGGGCCGTCGGGCAGCTCAAGCTGCCACCGGTGACCGGGACCGGCCGCCCGCGCGTCGCTGGTGGCGTCGATGGCCAGCCGGCTCAGGTCCACCGGCCAGGACTCCAGCGGCCGGCCCGCGTCCAGCCTGGCCAGCAGCAGCAGGTCCTCGACCAGCTCGCTCATCCGGGCCGACTCCGATTCCACCCGGCTGAGCGCGTGCTCCACCTCGGGCGGGAGCGTGCCCCGGTACCGCTGAGCCAGCTCGGCGTAGCCGCGGATCGCGGCCAGCGGCGTGCGCAGCTCGTGGCTCGCGTCAGCGGCGAAGCTGCGCAACCTGGCCTCGCTGGCGTGCCGCCGCGCCAGCGCGGACTCGACGTGGCCGAGCATCCGGTTGAACGCGGTCCCGAGCTGGCCGACCTCGGTGCGCGGGTCGGCGTCGGGAACCCGGTGCGGCAGGTCGACCCGGCCGCTGGCCAGCGGAAGCTCGGTCACCTCGGCCGCGGTAGCGGTGACCCGCCGCAGCGGGCGCAGCGACAGCCGCACCCATCCGGTGCCGATCAGCCCGGTCAGCACCAGCGCGGCCGAGAACACCGCTATCTCGGTCAGCTCCACCTGCCGCATGGTGCTGCTGACCGCGGCGAGCGGCAGGCCGCTGACGTAGACCGTGCCGCCCTGGCCGGACACGGCGAGCAGGCGGTAGGTGCCGAGGGACGGGAGGCTTCGGGTGTACGGCTTGCCGTTGGCCGGCAGCGTGACCAGCGCCGCCGTTTCCGTGCGCGTCATGTCACAGCGGCCGGACGGGGTCGCCGCGGTCAGCACCATGCCCTTGTTCATGGCCACACTGAGCGTGTACTCTGCCGTACCCGGCGCGTGTGCGCAGTTCAGCGGCCCGGACGGCGGAGGCTGGTCGCCGTCGTTGTCATCGGGGCGCGGTGGCGGGTTCACGCAGTTGACGTACCGGCTGCTGGCCGCCCGCAGCTGGTCATCGAGCTGGTTCAGCAGCGCGTTGTGCAGCGCCACATAGGTGACGATGCCGACCGTGGCACAGGCCGCGAACAGCAGCGCGACCAGCCCGGCGATGAGGCGGGCCCGCAGGGTCCGGCCCGCGAGCCAGCGGCGGGGGCCGCGGGCAGGGGCGGACCGGGTCCCGCCCGCTGCGGGCGGTCCCAGTCCTGAGGCCGCGTGACTCATCTGCCCGAGGTCCCCTATCGGCCGGCGTCAGCTGGCCGGTTTCAGTACGTAGCCGACGCCGCGGACGGTGTGGATGAGCGGATCGCGTCCCGCGTCGATCTTCTTGCGCAGATAGCTGATGTAGAGCTCGACCACGTGCGCCTGGCCGCCGAAGTCGTAATTCCAGACCCGGTCCAGGATCTGCGCCTTGGACAGCACCCGCCGCGGGTTGCGCATCAGGAACCGCAGCAGCTCGAACTCGGTGACGGTCAGCTCGATCAGGTCGCCGTCCCTGCGCACCTCCCGGGCGTCTTCGTCCATGGTCAGATCGGCCACGGCCAGCTCGGTCCCGGCCCGGGCCCTGGCCACGCCGGCGCGGCGCAGCAGGCCGCGCAGCCTGGCCAGCACCTCCTCCAGGCTGAACGGCTTGGTCACGTAGTCGTCGCCGCCGGCCGTGATGCCCGCGATCCGGTCCTCGACCGCATCGCGCGCGGTCAGGAACAGCACGCAGACGTGCGGCAGCTCGGCGCGCATCCGCCTGAGCACCTCCAGCCCGCTGAAGTCCGGAAGCATCACGTCCAGCACGACGGCGTCCGGCTGGAACTCGCGGGCGGTCCGCACCGCGCCGGCGCCGTCGGCCGCGGTCCGGATGTCCCAGCCCTCGTACCGCAGCACGCTGGCCAGCAGCTCGGCCAGGCTGGGCTCGTCGTCCACGACCATGACCCGGATGGGCGTGCCGTCCGGGCGGGTGTCGACCTTGCCGTCGGCAGAGTCGGCGGGTGGGTTCTGTGTCGCGCTCATCATGACTCCAGGATGATCCGCTGCCCTCGGCCGCCCGTATGCATTTCCTCTGAGTTTCCTCTGCTTATTCTGCGGTAGCGCTCAAGACGCGTTGAAAAGCTTCAACGCGAGCGCCGGGCAGTCGGTCACCGCGCGCCTGGCCTTCCTGGCCAGGCCGGCGGGCACCGGCTGGTCGGCGACGATAGGGAAGCCCCACTCGTCGAGCGTGACCAGCTCGGGCAGCAGCTCGGCACAGAGGCCGTGCCCGGAGCAGGCGATCGGGTTCACCCGCAGCTTCGCCGTCATCGGTCAGCTCCAGTCCGCGTTGCTCGAGGGCCCGGCCGGGATCGGCAGGAACGGTGCCTGGCTGGCGGCACTGCATTCACCCCGCGCGTGCTCGCCGATCTCCGGGGCGAACATCCGCAGCGCGCTGCGCACGAACCGGGTCGTGCCGTCGGGGTGATGGCAGGCACCGCGGCCGTCCACCAGGCCAGCCCAGCGACTCAGGTCGTCCACGATCCCGGGCCGCGGGCTCTTCCCTGTCGCGCCCGCCAGCTCGGCCAGCGCGTTCGCGATCCGGGGCAGGCCGTTCAGGCACGGACCGCACTGCCCGGCGGACTCCAGCGCGAGGTACCTGGCCACCCGCGCGGTCTCGATCAGGCCGCAGCGGTCCGCGGGCAGCGCGGCGAAGATCCCGGCCCCGGTGAACGCCCCGAGGCGCCGCAGGTCGGAGTTCAGCAGCAGCAGCCGGGAGACGTACGCGACCGGCAGCCAGGCCCCGTGGTACCCGCCGGCCAAGATGGCCAGCGGGCCCGGCCTGGCCTTCCCGAGGCTGAGCAGGTGGGAGATGGGGGTGCCCAGGGGCACCTCGGCCACGCTCGCGGAGCCGTCGGCCTGGCGCAGCGTGCACAGCATCGTGCCCGGCTCGTCGCGTGTGCCCGCGCTGCGGAACCAGTCCGGGCCGTACCGGGCGATCAGGGCCATGTGGGCCAGCGTCTCCACGTTCTGCACCAGGGTCGGGCGCCCGTCCACGCCGCTCTCGAAGACCCGCGGCGGGGAGAACGTCGGCAGCGCCAGCCCGCCGCTGACCCGGCTGGCCAGGGCCGTTTCCTGCCCCGCGATGAAACGGGCCGGAGCCGGCATGACCTCGACAGGGACGCGGTCCAGCCGGCGCGCGCTGCGCTCGGCCACCTCGGCCTCGATCCGGGTGCGCTGCATCAGGTCGCGGCGGATGTACAGCACCACCCGCCGGGCGCCCACCGCCTCCGCGGCCAGCTGCAGCCCGTCCAGCGGCAGGTGCGGCGCCAGCCCGAGCAGCGCCTCGTCCTTGTGGCTGGCGGGCTCGCTCTCCGCGGCGTTGCCGACGACGACCGCCTGCCCGGAGCCGGCCGCGGCCACGGCCTCCAGCTTGCGGTAGGTCGGGAAGCTCGCCCCGCCGCGGCCGGTCAGCCCGGCCGCCTTGATCTCCCCGGCCAGCACGCGCTCCCGGCCCCGGTAGGGCACGGGCCCGTGCAGCCCCAGGTGGGTATCCAGGTCATGGCGCCCAGCATTCGGCGGCGGCAGCAGCCGGGGCAGCGTGACCTTGCGCTGCGGCCCGGATTCGGCCACGGGGCTGGCGGTGGCCTGGCTCATCGGCCCGCCCGCGTCAGCAGGTCAGGGTCGGCCATCAGCTCCGGCACCCGGCGGGCGCGTGGGGTCTGGGCCAGGGCCCGCGCGATCCGCCAGACCAGGGCGATCAGGACCGCGAGGATGCAGGCCAGGGCCACGCCGAGGAGCGGGCCGTGCTGCATGTCCTTGCTCGAGTAGACGCTGTGCACGACCGCGACCGGCCACGAGCCGTAGGCCAGCCAGTGCACGGCCCGCCAGGTCCTGCGGCCGATGTGGGCGCGCAGCAGGCTGGTCACGATGATGGCGACCATCAGGTCGGCGGCCACCGCGCCGAGGCCCAGCCACAGCGGCTCGTAGGCCGATACGAACGGGATCACCGCCGCGGCCGCGCTGATGTTGACGAACGAGTCGAGCACCGCCGTGGCGATGTGCACCCCGATGAACGTGATCGAGAGCAGGGACAGGTAGCGGTGCAGCCCGAGGACCGCGAACGCGGGCAGGCCGGGCAGCCGCCCCTGCCGGTTCACCAGCAGGCCGATGATCATGACCAGGGACATCAGCACCAGGCTCACCACACCGGTCGCGCGGCTGGTGTACCAGAGCGCGAGCGTCGAATGGAGGTCGTTCGTGCTGAAGATGTTCATCATGAGCCCCCGGTGGTGACCTGACCGGCCCCCGAGCTCGACGCCGGGGCGGAACCCGGCGACTGCAGCCCGCTGGACGAGGAGCTCTGCGAGCTGCTCCCGGACGAGCCGCTGGAGGTGCTGGAACTACCCGAGCTGCCTGATGTAGCCGAGCTGCCTGATGTGGCCGAGCTCCCCGATGTGCTGGTGCTGGCATGGCTCGCCGCGTGGGCGCCGGGCAGTTCGAGCGCGATCCCGCCGGCGGCGATCAGGCTGGCCGCGGTGGCTGAGACGGCGACCGCGCGCAGCCGCGATTTCCCTCGGTTCCTGGAATCAGGCGACGAAGTCTTCTGCTTGCGGTGGCTCATGGAAGTGAGTCTTACCAATAGCTCTCGGTCGGCGCTATGGGAAAGCTCTCATCACCCTATGAACATCCATTGCGGCCAATCCCGCGTCACCGCATCCGGTCGATGATCTCCCGGACCAGGCCCATGGACGTGTGCGGGTGCAGGAACGCGAACCTGGCCACGGTCTCGCCCTCCCACGCCGTCGGCGGGATGAACGCGACCTGGTCGTGCAGCAGCCGGTCGGCCCACTCCGTGTACCGCGCGGAACTCCAGCCGTGGCGCCGGAACAGCACCACGCCGAGTTCGGGCTCGCGGATCAGCTCCAGGTAGTCGCGGGCCCTGATCTCGTCCGCGGCCATCCGGGCCAGGGCGATCGCGCCCTCGATGGCCTCGGTGTAGGCCTTGACGCCGTACACGGCCAGCGAGAACCACAGCGGCAGCCCACGGGCCCGCCGGGTCAGGTGGTAGGCGTAGTCGGTCGGGTTCCACTCCGCGGGGTCGCCGTGGATGACGTCGAGGTACGAGGCGTCCTGCTTGTGCACGGACCGGGCCAGCTGGGGGTCGCGGTAGATCAGCGCGGCGCAGTCAAACGGCGCGAACAGCCATTTATGCGGGTCGACGATGAACGAGTCGGCGTGCTCGATGCCGTCGTAGCGGCCCCGGACGCTCGGCGCGAACAGCCCGGCGCCGCCGTAGGCCCCGTCCACGTGGAACCACGCGCCCAGGTCGCGGGCGACGAAGCCGGCCCCGGCCAGGTCGTCGATGATGCCCGCGTTCGTGGTCCCCGAGGTGGCCACCACCGCCGCGATCGACCCCGGGTCGCCGTCGGCCTCGATGGCCGCCCGCAGCGCGCCGCCGGTCAGCCGGTGGTCATCGGTGGGCACGGTCAGCGGGTCCATCTCCAGGATCCGCAGCGTGTTGATGATCGAGGAGTGTGCGTCCGCGCCGACCGCCACCCGCCACCGCTGGCCCGGCTGGCCCGCGTCGGCGGCTCGGCGCTTGGCCACCTCACGGGCGACGACCAGCGCCGACAGGTTCCCGGCCGAGCCGCCGGACACGAAGCACCCGCCCGCCGACGGCGGCAGCCCGGCCCGGTCCGCGATCAGGCGCAGCACCTGGTTCTCCGCGTGGATCGCGCCCGCGGCCTCCAGCCAGGAGATGCCCTGGATCGAGGCGCAGGAGATCAGCATGTCGAACAGCAGCGACGCCTTGGTCGGCGCGGCGGGGATGAAGCCGAGGAAGCGCGGGCTGTCCGCGGAGATCACCGCGGGAGCCAGGCACGACGTGTACACACCGAGCACCTGGTCCGGGTTGTGCGGCTGGTCGCCGAGCAGGCCCGCCACCGCGGCCTCGAGCGCCGCAGGATCGCGGTC
The DNA here is from genome assembly GCA_963844655.1 of uncultured Actinomycetota bacterium. Lineage (GTDB taxonomy): Bacteria > Actinomycetota > Actinomycetes > Streptosporangiales > Streptosporangiaceae > JASHPR01. The sequence goes on from CAWJPA010000006.1 coordinate 340,009, forward strand.
GCCCTCGTCCAGCGGAACCGGGTCGAGCCGCAGCCGGTTCTCCGCGTACGCGAGTACCGACCTGATCATCTGCTCGGTGGTGGCGTCCACGCTGTGCATGGGCGAAAACGTAGATCGCGAACGGGCGGGGCCGCAAGGGCCGGCGCGCGTGGCGTGGCGATATGGAGGGTAATGGTGATCTAGACGGGCGAAAAGCACCCGGGTGCGGCCGACGAGGAGGCCAGGATGACAGGCAAGCTCCGCGGCGTCTCCGACCTCCGGGAGTTCTTCCGCACCAACGAGACCCCCATCTACTTCATCTCGCCCACGGCCTTCAACCTGCTGGGCATCGACCGCTGGGTCCGCAACTTCCACTATGTGACGTACTACGACTCGTTCGAGGGCAGCCACCCCAGCGTGTTCGTGCCGCAGGACCGGGAGGCGCCCGAGTTCGAGTCGATCGAGGACATCTGCAACTTCCTGCTGGCCAGTCCCGAGGTCACCAGCTTCGTGCGGTCGAACGACCCAGACGGCCGGGCGGTGTTCGTCATGTTCGACGAGCAGACCGAGGAACTAGCGGAACGCGCCGGACTTCGGGTCGCCCACCCCCCGGCCGGCCTCAGGCACCGCCTGGACTCCAAGATCGTCACCACCGAGCTCGGCAATGACGCGGGCGTGCCCAGCGTGCCGAACGTGCTCGGCCGCGCGGCCAGCTACCAGGAGCTGACCGAGCTGGCCAGCCGGCACGGTCTGGGCGGGGACCTGGTGGTGCAGACGCCGTACGGCGACTCGGGCAAGACCACGTTCTTCATCAAGAGCGAGGCCGACTGGGACAAAAGCGCGGCCAAGGAGCCGCTGGCCGACCACGAGCTCAAGGTCATGCGCCGGATCGACCACCGCGCGATCGCGGTCGAGGCGGTCCGCACCCGGTACGGCACGCTGGTCGGGCCGCTGATGAACGACATCACCGGTCACCCCGAGCTGACCCCGTACCGCGGCGGCTGGGCCGGCAACGACTACCCGGCCACGCTGACCAGCGCCCAGAAGGCCCGGGCCCGGGACCTCACCTGCCGGCTCGGCGACCGGCTGGCACAGGAGGGGTACAAGGGGTTCTTCGAGGTGGACTTCCTGGTCGACACCGGCACCGGCGACCTCTACCTGGGCGAACTCAATCCGCGGATCAGCGGCATCAGCTCGATGACCAACGTAACGGCCGGGGCTTACGCGGACATGCCGCTGTTCCTTTTCCACCTGCTCGAATACCTCGACGTCGACTACGAGGTCGACATCGACGAGATCAACGAGCGCTGGTCCCGCGAGGCCAGCGTCGACGTGTGGAGCCAGATCATCATCAAGGAGACCGGCGACCAGGTCGAGCTGCTCACCCACGCCCCGCGGACCGGCATCTACGAGCTCCGGGAGGACGGCACGGCCGCGTTCCGGCGCTGGGGACACGACTGGCACGGGATCCACAGCCAGGCCGAGGCGTTCTACCTGCGCATCCAGGGCCCGGGCGACTACCGCTACCAGGGGGCGGACCTGGGCGCCCTGGTGACCCGCGGGCGCCTGCAGACCGACGACAACCAACTCGAGGACCGGTGCAAGCAGTGGATCACCGGCATCCGGGCTCAGTTCGCCGGCGCACCAGTGGCCCCGCAGCAGCCCGCCGTCACACCGCAATCCTTCAAGATGGCCTGAACGCTAACTCCACCGGCGCATGCCGAGCACAATGGGCCGGACTGGCCCGCAGGACGGAGGCGCATGGGGAATCAGTCAGGCCCGCATCCGCTCGACCCGCTGACCGCCGACGAGGTACGCGCGGTCGCGGCCATCCTGGGGCGCGACCGGGACGTCACGCCGCCGTTGTGGCGGTTCGCCTCGATCGAGCTGAAGGAGCCGCCTAAGGCCGCGCTGGCCGGCGCGCTCCGTGCGGCGCTGGCCGTGTGCTGGAACACCGGGGACGGCCAGGCCTACCGCGCGGCAATCTCGCTGGACGACGGGGCGGTGACCGGCTGGGAGCACCTGCCCGGCCAGCAGCCCAACATGACCGTGGACGAGTGGCACGAGTGCGACGAGATGCTCCGCGCGCACCCCACGCTGATCGCGGCGCTGGCCCGGCGCGGCATCACCGACATGTCGCGGGTGCTCACCGACGCCTGGGCCTACGGCGCGGCGCTGGTTCCCGAGCGCTACCGGGGGCTGCGGCTCGGCTGGGCCGATGTGTGGCACCGCGGCAGCGAGGACGGCAGCCCGTACGCGCACCACGTGACCGGCCTGCATCCCGTGATCGACATGAACCGGATGGAGCTGCTCGAACTCGAGGACAGCCTGGACACTGACCCGCCGGAGGTCATGGGGGAGTACCTGCCGAAGCTGATCGGCACGCCGCTGCGCGAGGTGAAGCCGCTGGAGGTCAGCCAGCCGGACGGGGTCTCGTTCACGCTGGACGGCCGGCTGCTGCGCTGGCAGAACTGGGAGCTGCGCCTGGGCTTCAACCACCGCGAGGGCCTGGTCCTGCACACCGTGGGGTTCCGCGACGCGGGGCGGCTGCGGCCGGTCGCGCACCGGCTCTCGTTCGCCGAGATGGTGGTGCCGTACCGGGACGCCACTCCCGATCACTACCGGCGCACGGCGTTCGACATCGGCGAGTGGGGCCTGGGCTTCATGACCACCTCGCTCGAGCTCGGCTGCGACTGCCTGGGTGAGATCACCTACCTGGACGCGGTCGTGCACGACTCGCGCGGCGAGCCGCGGACGATCACCAACGCGATCTGCATCCACGAGGAGGACCACGGCATCGGTTGGAAGCACGTGGACGAGCGGACCGGCCCCGAGGTACGGCGGGCCCGGCGGCTCGTGCTGTCGTTCCACGTCACGGTCGCGAACTACGAGTACCTGGTCTACTGGCGCTTCTACCAGGACGGCAACATCGAGTGCGAGGTGCGGGCCACCGGGATCATGGTCACCTCGTACTTCCCTGACGGGCGCAAGCCCCCGTACGGGACGCTGGTCGACCAGCGCACCTACGCGCCGTTCCACCAGCACTTCATCGTGGCCCGTCTCGACCTGGACGTGGACGGCCCGGACAACACCGTGTACGCGTCGCAGTCCGAGCCGGCCGCGGTAGGCGGGGACGACCCTTACGGCCTCGGCCTGGTGCTGCGCGAGACCCCGCTGCGCACCGAGGCCGATGGGCAGCAGGACTACGACTGGAGCGTGCAGCGAACCTGGAAGGTCGTCAACACCAGCGTGCGGAACGGCCTGGGCACGCCGGTGGCCTACAAGCTGGTCCCGTCCGGCGCGTTCCCGCCGCTGATCGACCGGGCGTCGCCCGCGTTCCTGCGGGCCGAGGTGATCGGGCACACCCTGTGGGTCACCCCGCAGCGCGACGACGAGCGCTGGCCGTGCGGCGACTTCCCGGTGCAGAGCGAACATGACTCCGGGCTGCCCCGGTGGACCGCGCAGAACCGGTCGATCGAGGACACCGACGTGGTGCTCTGGTACGTGTTCGGCATTCATCACATCACCCGGCCCGAGGACTGGCCGGTGATGCCCGTGGACACGGTGTCGTTCTGGCTCAAGCCGTTCGGGTTCTTCGACCGCAACCCCGCGCTCGACGTCCCGCCCAGCCCCGGTCACGGTGAGCCGCCCGCGGGCTAAGCTGCGGCGGGTGACCGACTGGACGACGATCGCCGACCTGGCCACCGCCGGCGGCACGCTCGTGCTGGCCATTGCGACGTTCGCGTCCGTGCGCTCGGCCAACCGCTCGGCCCGCTCCGCCGACCGGGCGGCCCGCGTCGCCGAGGAGTCGCTGCTGGTCGGGCTGCGCCCGCTGCTCGTGAACTCACGGCTGCAGGACCCGCAGCAGAAGGTCACGTTCCAGGAGGGCAAGATAATGGCGGTCCCTGGGGGCCGCGCGGTGTTCGAGCTCGCCGACGACGTCGTGTACATGTCGGCCTCGATCCGCAACGTGGGCTCCGGCCTCGCCGTGCTGCACGGGTGGTACGTATGTCCGGCGGTGCAGCGCGACCGGGCCCACCCGCCGCTGGAGGACTTCACGAGCCAGACCAGGGACATCTTCGTGGCGCCGGGCGACGTCAGCTTCTGGCAGGCGGCGTTCCGTGATCCCGCGGCCGAGTCGTTCCGGCTCGCGTCGGCCGCGATCGGGCCGGCGACCCGATCACGCTCTTCCTGCTCTATGGCGACTTCGAGGGCGGGCAGCGGGTGATCAGCCAGTTCAACATCCGCGGGGCCGGAGATAGCTGGCTGGCCGAGGTGGTCAGGCACTTCAACGTGGACCGGCCCGAGCCGCGCTAGGCGCGGACGAGGTCAGCCCGGATGTCCGGCACCGCCGCGGGCAGCTTGCGGATCACGTCGCCGGCCCGGATGGTGCCGGGCACCACAATCCGGGCGTTCAGGCCGCGCAGCCGCAGCTCGCGGCCGGTCCGGGAGTTGACGAACTTCAGCGCGTCCCGGCCGAACCTGGCCAGGAACTTGGCGCAGCCGAGGTGCGGCTTACCGGTCACCTCGATGACCGCCGACCCCAGAGCGAGCCGGGTGCCCGGCGGCAGGTTGGCCACGCTGATGTCCAGGTCGGCGTAGAGCTGGTCACCCGCCAGCGGCCGCCGACCCGGTTCGCGGGCCACGAGCAGGGCGGCGCGGGCGTTCATCATCGTGATCTGCGCGTCCGGGTGCGCGGAGCCGTCCGGGGTGCTGGTACTGCCCCGCGCCTTCCAGTTGTCGCCGATCGGCCCGGTGTCCCCGTCGAGCGTGCCCTCTGCGAGCACCTCGCGTTCGTCCTCGCCCGGCCGCCGCACGATCAGCTCGAGCGTGCCGCTGTCCGCGGGCGCCTCCCGGACGTGATCGAGGCCGGCTTCCAGTTCCGCGAGGCTGAGATGCTCCATTTTGCCAGGCTAGTCCGGGAGCCCGGCCAGCGCGGCGCGGGCCTCGTCCGCGATCGGTGGGGGCACGGTGAGCGTGAGCACGTGCCGCAGCGCCCTGGTGTAGGCCACGTCGCGGGCCTCGGCGGCAGGCACCGCGACGTCCGGCACCACACCGGTGCCCTGCCAGTTCGTGCCGGTGACCGGGTTGACCGACCGCGCGTGCGGCACCGAGATGGCCAGCGTCGCCGAGATCGGCATGGTCCGGGTCGGATGGGCGCCGCCCCCCGTGGTCTCGCCGATGAGCTCCGCGCGGCCCTGGGCCTGCAGGGTGTAGCCGAGATCCTCACCGCCGGAGAACGTCTCGCTGCTGGTCAGCACGTACACCGGGCGGCCCAGGTAGCGATGCCCGGGCACGTGGGCCAGGGTCCAGAACTGCCTGGTCTCGCCCGTGACGGCGTCGAAGATGTCGCTGAGGTGGGTGTCGGGCCCGTCGAACAGGTAACTGCACCAGAACACCACCCCGTGCGGGGACCCGCCGTGGTTGCGCCGCAGATCGATGATCAGCGCGTAGGTGCCGGAGACCAGCTCCATGACCGCGGCGATGGCCGGGCCCGCCATCTCCGGCGGAGCGACCGCGCGCAGGTCGAGGTAGCCGACGTTGCCGTCGAGACGTTCGACGCGGTGGATGCCAAAGTTGCCCGGCCGGATCCGCTCCTGCCAGGCGGGCCGGTCCTGCTCGGGCGGGCCGGGCGGCTCGCGCCGGGCATGCGGGGGCATCGACCTGACCCGCAGGTGCTTGTCCGCGCAGATCTCGTGCAGCTGACCGGTGAGCCGGTCGGCCAGCGTGTCCTCGTCGAGGTCGTCGTACTCGCCCGCGGCCAGCCTGGCCTCGATCGCCGTGGCGGCCTGCTCGGCGCGGTCGGGGAACACGTAGCTGGCCCGCAGCTGCGAGAGCGCGATCGCCACGGCCTCACGCGGCGGCAGCGGTGCGTGGGTGAGCTCGGGATCATCGGGCAGGGAAATGCGGCTGTCCCCGTCGACGGTGAACTCCAGCAGCCTGGCCTCGGGCAGCCGCAGGGAGAGCTCGCGCCGCAGCCGCCTCATCCCCACCCGGTGGGCCCGCGCCCACTCGTCCAGGGCCTGATGGGCGTCCGCGGCCTCACCGGTGACGAAGACCCGTACCAGCAGCTCATCATCACCGTCGCCCTGCTGCAGCGTGGCCCGCTGCACCGTTCCTGGCAGGAAGCGCGCCTTCACCTCACGGTCGATCATGCGCTCAATACGGTCAAGCTCAGCCCGGTCCATGCCGCCTCCCGAACCCCCGTTCCTCAGGCTAGGTGCTCGCCGGGAGTGAGAACACCGGAGCTGGAGGCTATGCAGTCTTTGGTTTCGGATCGGACAGCCCGAGGGCCGTCCCGATCCGGGAGATGACATCGGGAAGGTCGCCGGGCTCGGCGCCGCCGCCCTGGGCGAAGGCCGCGCTGCCGCCGCCGTGCCCCCCGGTCACGGCCAGCACGCGGTCCAGCACCTCGGTGGCGGTGAGCGCGGTGACCGCGGCAGGCACGGCCACGCCGACGCGCAGCGAGCCGGGGCCGGGGAGCAGGAGCACGGCCACGGCCGAGAGCTCACCCGCGAGCCGCCGCGCCTCCCGGGGCAGGTCGGACACGTCGAGGCCCGGTTCCTCGGCCAGGAAGTAGCGCTGGCCTGACGGGTCGGTGCGCACCAGGTCGGCCTCGGCCGTCAGCCGGGGCGCCGTGGGCTTGCGTCCGCGGGACGCGAGCGCCTCGACCCGCTCAGGAAGCTGGTCCACGGGAACCCGCAGGCGGGACGCGAGCCCGCGGAGGAGCCGGTCGTGGTCCAGCGTGCGCTGCACCGCGGCGTCGCCGGTGATCGCCTCGATCCGGCGGACACCCGAGCCGATGCTGCTCTCGCTGGTGATCAGGAACAGGCCCACCTCGGCCGTGCCGTGCACGTGGGTCCCGCCGCACAGCTCGGTGGAGAAGCCGTCGAACGACACCACCCGGACGTCGTCGCCGTACTTGTCGCCGAAGAACGCGATCGCGCCATCCCTGATCGCGTCCTGGTACGGCCGGACCTCTGTGGTGCGTTCCAGGTTGGCTAGCACCTCGGTGTTCACCAGCCGCTCGACCTGCTCGATCTCCACGTCCGACAGCGCCTGCGGGTGCAGGAAGTCGAAGCGCAGCCGGTCCGGCGCGACCAGGGACCCGGCCTGGCGCACGTGTTCGCCCAGGACCTGGCGCAACGCCGCGTGCAGCAGATGCGTGGCCGAATGGTTCCGCATGACCGCCCGGCGCCGCTCCCCGTCGACCGCCAGCTCAACGGTCTCACTCACGCGCAGCGCGCCGTCGGTGACCTCGACCGCGTGCAGGTAGTAGCCGTCGGCGTTCTGGGTGTCGGTGACCCGGGCCGACAGGCCGGCCCCGGTGATCAGGCCGGTGTCGCCGACCTGGCCGCCGCCTTCGGCGTAGAACGGCGTCTGGTCGAAGACCGCGAGGCCGCTGCCGCTGAGCGTGTCGGCCAGGCCGTGCGGGCCGAGCAGGGCGATGACCCGGGCGGCGGAGGTCAACTCGCGGTGGCCCAGGAAGAGAGTCGGCGTCGCGCTGATCGACCCGATGAGGTCCGGGTCGGGGGCGGATCTGGCGTAATGGCCGGTATCGGCGGTGGTGCCGCGGGAGAGCTCGCGGTGCTCGGCGAACAGCTCACCGAACCGCCGCTCGTCCACGGTGCCGCCGCGGTCCGCGGCGAAGTCCCGGATCAGGTCGGCCGGCATGCCGTGGGTGGTGAACAGCGTGAACGCGTCCTCGCCGGTGATCTCGAAGCCGGGTCCTGTGTCCAGCGCGGCGAGCCGGTCCAGGCCGCGGCGCACCACGCGGCCGAAGTCGCGCTGCTCGCGGGCCAGCAGGTCCAGCGTGCGGTCGCGGGTCTGCGCGAGCTGGGGGTAGTGGTCCCGCATGCGGGTGATGACGACGTCTGCCACGTCGCGCAGGTCGAGGTCGGCCGCGCCCGCCTGGGTCGCGGTGGCGATCGCCTTGCGCAGCAGCCGCCGCGGGATGTAGCCGCGGCCCTCGTTCGACGGGGCGACGCCCTCGCTCACGATGAACGTCGACGCGCGAACGTGATCGGTGATGATGCGGATGTCCCGCTCGCCCGCGCCGGGCACAGCCGACGTCACGGCCGCGACGACCGGCGCGAAGAGGTCGGTTTCGTACGCCGACTCGCAGCCCTGCAGGACCAGGGACATGCGCTCCAGGCCGGAGCCGGTGTCCACGCTGGTGAACCGGAGCGGCTCCAGCGCACCTCCGGGCAGCCGGTTGTACTCCATGAACACGCCCGCGTTCCAGATCTCGATGTACCGGCCCGCGGAGTCGAACTCCCCGCCTGGCCGGTACCCGGGACCGTGTTCCGCTCCGGTGTCGTAGAACACCTCGGTGCACGGCCCGCACGGCCCGGTGTCACCCGCCGACCAGAAGTTGTCCTCCGCGCCCAGGTATACGACGTGGTCCCGTGGCACCCCGGCCCGCTCCCAGGCCGCGGCGGAGATGTCGTCCGGGGCGATACCGAGCTCCTCATCGCCTTCGAACACCGTCACGTAGAGCCTGTCGACGCTGAACCCGAACCCGTCCGTGAGCAGCTCAAACGCGAGCTCGACGGCCCGGTCCTTGAAGTAGTTGCCGATCGACCAGCTGCCCATCATCTCGAAGAACGTGAGATGGTGCCGGTCGCCCACATCGGAGATGTCGATGGTGCGCACGCAGGGCTGGATGTTGCACAGGTCCGGGGCCGGGGGCAGCGCCTCGCCCAGGAAGTACGGCTTGATCGGGGCCATGCCCGCGTTGATGAACAGCAGCGTGGGGTCGTTCGCCGGGATGATCGAGGCGGAAGCGATTCGCGTGTGCTGACGCTCGGTGAAGAACCGCAGGAAGATCTCGCGAATCTCGTCACTGCTGAGGAACCGCTCCATGCCGTCAGTATGGTTCCAGCCCCGGCCGCACGTGGCCAGCGGTTTTTCTGCTGCTAGAGGTCGACCTCGCCGGCCACGCAGGTGACCGTGCCGCCGCCGACCCAGACCGTGCCGTCGCCGTCGGCCGTAATGTGCACCCGCCCCCGGCGGCCGAGCGCCGTGCCCTGGCTGGCCACATACGGGGCACTGACCCGGCCGGTCCGGATCAGCCACTGGGCGACGGAGGCGTTCAGGCTCCCGGTGACCGGGTCCTCGACCGTGCCGGTGTCGCCGGGCCCGAACGCCCGCACCTCGATGGCCTGCGGCGAGCCGTCCGGGTACAGGCCGGCCACGCCCAGGTCCAGGTCGGTGAGCCCGGGCCGCAGCGCCAGCACCGCCTCGGCGCTGTCGAGCAGCACGGCCACCCAGCCCGGGCCGTTGTCGGCCCACTCGGCGTCCACGATGCCGGCCCGGTCGATGCCGAGCACGGCAGCGATGTGTTCCACCAGCGCCTCGTCCGCCGGCCCGGACCTGATCAGCGGGGGAGCGGCGAACGCGAGCCCGTCGGGGGTCCGGCGCACCGGGATCAGGCCTGCCGCGCACTCCTGGGTGATCACGTCGCGGCCCGTGCCGCCCGCGGCGAGCCAGGCGTGGCACGTGCCCAGCGTGGGGTGCCCGGCGAACGGCAGCTCACGGCCGGTGGTGAAGATACGGACCCGGTAATCCGCGCCGTCCGCCGTCGGCGGCAGGACGAACGTGGTCTCGGACAGGTTCGTCCAGTTCGCGAACTGCTGCATGGCCTCGTCGGTGAGACCGTCCCCATCGACCACCACGGCCACCGGGTTGCCCAGGTACGGCGTGGTGGTGAAGACATCAACCTGGCTGAAACGGCGCACGAACGCGAGTGTGCCACACCGCGGGCCCTGATCATCCCGGGCGGCGCCTAGCTGGCTGACTGCAGAAGATCGGCTGTGGCCTCCCACAGCCGGCGCTCCCGGCCGGGATCGTTTGCGATGGGCCTGACCTCGCGTTCCGCGTCGACGACCACGAAGTCGCCATCTCGCAGGTGCGCCCAGCGTTCGTCGAGAGCCACCGACGCCAGCGCGGGCCCGGACTTCACCGGCGAGGAAATGCCAGGTAGTCGCTGCAACCCTCGCCCGATCCGCTGAACCCCAGGACTGTGCTGCCGCGAGAGGCCCGTGCCGGGCATGAACCCGGGCTCGAACACCGCCACGTTGATTCCCTCGGGCACGCGCCGCTGCAGTTCGTGGGCGTAGTAGAGGATCGCAAGCTTGGAGTTCGAGTAGGCGATACCTGCGGCCTTCAGGGTCGGCGGGACATCGGGTCCGGCTGGCTTGGCGAGCTCGAGCGGATCCCTCCACTCCGCCGCCGGGACGGTCATCAGGCGGCGCACCCAGTTAGCGTAGTAGGTGTTGGACCCGATCAGCACGATCCGCGCGGGCGTCGCGAACGAGTCCAGCAGGTCACCGATGAGCTGCGCGTACGCGAGGTAGTTGACCGCGAAGGTGAGCTCGTAGCCGTCGGCTGAGGCGCTGCGGGTGTCGACCACGGAGAGCCCGGCGTTGGCAATCAGTCCGCGCAGGGGACGTACCACGCCGCTCTTGAGAAGCTCCTTCACTGTCTCGGCGGCGGCGTGTACGTCGGCCAGGCTGGCCAGGTCGCAGCCGATCTCGCGGACGGTGGCGCCGGCCGCCCCGGCTTCGGCCGCCACCTCCGCGAGCGCGCTTCCGCGTCGGCCGACGAGCAGCAAGTCGGGCCGCTCTCGCCGACGGGCCATGGCCATGGTCGCTGAGCGCCCGAGGCCGCCGGTGGGTCCGGTGATCAGGACCGTTCCGCTCTCACTCACCGAAGCTCACCACGCGACCGGGCCGTGGGTGGACACGAACGTGCCGGTCGGGCCATGGGGCCCGACCTGCGCCATTTGGACGATGATGGCGGCACCCTCCTCCACGCTCTGGGTTCCCGTGCGGCCGTTGAGGTCGGTGTTGGTGTAGCCCGGATCGACGGCGTTGATCCGGATGCCGGGGAACGCCTTGGCGTACTGGATCGTGATCGCGTTGATCGTCGTCTTGGACGCCGGGTAGCTGAGGCCGGTGTAGAAGTGCGTGTAGCTCTCGGGATTGCTCAGGCCCGTCAGCGACGCGAGCCCGCTGGAGAGGTTGACGATGACCGGCGCGGCCGACTTCTGCAGCAGCGGCAGGAAGGCGTGGGTCACGCGGACCAGGCCGAAGACGTTGGTCTCGAAGGTCGCCCGTATCGAGTCGGCCGTCTCGTCCGCGGCCGCTGGGATCGCGTTGCCCGCCAGGCGCGGCTCGATGCCGGCGTTGTTGACGAGTACGTCGAGCCCGCCGTCGGCCTCGATCTGCGTGCACGCGGCCGCGACGGAGGCGTCGTCGGTCACGTCCAGCTGCACGAAGCGGGCACCGAGCTCCTCGGCTGCCGCACGGCCGCGGGCTTCGTCGCGCGCCCCGACGTACACGGTGTGCCCGGCGGCCACGAGCTGGCGGGCCGTTTCCTGGCCGAGGCCCTTGTTCGCCCCGGTGATGAGTGTCGTGGTCATGCTCCCACGATGCGCCGTACGCCCACCCGCAGGAAGTGGTCCCGTTGTCGTAGGACTGCCAGGGCCACCACAACCCGCGCCGAGTCGCGCAGACTGGGCAGGTGGAGTCGTGGGAGTTTGGCCAGGCCATACGCCGCTGGCGCGACCGCCTCGCCCCCGGGACGGTGGGCGTGCCGGCCAGCGGCCGGCGGCGCGCTGCCGGGCTGCGCCGCGAAGAGCTCGCGGGGCTGGCCGGCATCTCGGTGGACTACCTGACCCGGCTGGAGCAGGGTCGCGCAACCTCACCGTCGTCGCAGGTCGTGGAGGCCCTGGCCCGGGCGCTGCGGCTGTCCGATGCCGAGCGGGAACTGTTCTTCCGGCTCGCTGGCCTGGCCGCGCCGGGGCGCGATGTCGTCTCAACCCGCATCACGCCGAGCGTGCAGCGCCTGCTCGACCGGCTGACCCACACCCCGGTGGCCGTATACGACGCCGCGTGGAACCTGATCGTGGCCAACCAGCCCTATGACGCGCTGATGGGCAAGACGGGGTCGTGGCGCGGGATCGAGCGCAACGGGGTCTGGCGCAACCTCGTCGGCCCCGGCAACCGCACCGTCACCACGGCCGAGGAACACGCCCGCTTCGAGTCCCTCCTCGTGGCCGACCTGCGCCTGACCGCAGCCCGCTATCCCGCCGACCGCGAGCTCAAGCGGCTGATCGCCGAGCTGACCTCGCACAGCCCGCGCTTCGTCGCGCTGTGGGAGTCGGCCGAGGTCGGCTCGCATCAAGATCAGTCCCGGCACAAGATCATTGACCACCCCGACGTCGGGCTCATCGCACTCGACTGCGACACCCTTGTCGTCGCCGGCGACGACCTGCGGATCATGGTCTACACCGCCGAACCCGGCACCGACGACGCCGAACGGCTCGCGCTCGCCGTTGTCCTCGGCACGCAGGCGCTTATCGGCTAGAGCAGGGCTTGCAGCTACCCGGCCGCGTACTTGGCCCGGCGGCCGATGCGGGTGAATCCCAGCCTGCGGTACAGCGCTATCGCGGACGGATTGTTGGTGTTGACGTTGAGGGTGATGCTCGTTTCGCCCGCTGACCGCATGCGCCGGACCGCCTCGCCGATCAGCCGGGCGCCGATGTCGCGCCCCCTGGCCGACGGCAGCACGCCCATCTGCGCAATCCAGCCCGACGCGTCCGCGGTGATGAACCCGACATCGGCGTCGCCCAGGGTGGCGAGCAGGGTCCACTCGGCACGGAAGTCCTCGTCGTCGCTGACCCACTCGACCCAGCGGTCTTGTGGCCAGTTGGGGAACCCCGGACGCTCGCGGAAGGCCGCGTCGTAGACCGCGAAGAACCGGGCCGGATCGGCCTGGCCCCACGCCAAGAGCGTCAGGCCGGGGGGCGAGTGCGCAGGCGGCACCGGCGCCTGGGCGGCGAGTTGCATCACGTCTTCAGCGAGCACCTGGACCAGCCCTCTGCTCAGGTATAGCGCGTGGGCTCCGTCGCCGAGTGCCTCGGTTTCCGCGAGCATTGCGGCCGGGCCGGCCGCGTTAGCGGCCCAGTCGAAGGCGTAGCCGCCGATGCCGCGGCGCCGCCACGCCGGATGAACCAGCCCGGTCGTCACCGCGGCGCCATCAGGCCGGCGCAGCGACGAGACGCAAACAAGCCGGGTGTCGCTGAAACCGGCGTGGGTCTCGGCCCCGGAGAGGTAACACCGGCCGAGGAACACGGAACTCGCCGCAAAGGGCTGCCCGCCGTCAACAGCCAGGCACTCGCTGGCCAGCTCGGTCACAGCCGGGAGATCGGGCTCGTCCAGCAGCCGCCACGACAGTGCGCGAAGATCGCCCATGTCACCCCGCCCATCGCCGGAAACAAGCACGGAAGCTACGGATCAGCAGCCGCGGACGCAAGCGAGTTTCTTGGCTCATGACGACCTGTCTCGGGTCCAGCCGCGATTGTGCTGCCGTGGTCCTCGGCCTGGAGCCCGGCTGGGCTTGTGCCCTGGTCTGGCCCGCTTCCCTCGGGGAAAGCTGACCCGGGCCGAGAACACCGTCAGGTCCGGCAGATCCCGGGCAGCCTGGGATAGCTCGCCGTGCGTGGTAGCGGCCAACGTGGCATCAAGTCGCGCGCTCAGTTCATCGAGGGTCAGTCTGCCTTGCGCGAAGTGCTCACTCAGGGCCGCGGCAGCCGCGTCCCGGTCAGCATCGCCAGCGCGCATGCCCGGTGCTGGTGCCTGATGATCCTGCGCGGCTACCTGGGGCAGCTGCCGCAGCACGGCGGCGTAGCGGTCCAGGGCGGCCCGGCCCTGGCGGGTGAGGGCGACTGTGGTCTGCGCTTTATCGCCGCCGGTCGTCCGCACGTATCCGGCGTGGCCCAGCTCGCGCAGGCGGATGATCGGGCCGCCGGGGGGCAGCCCGATCATGGCCTGCAGCCGGGTGACGGACAGCGCGTCGCCGTCGGGCAGTGCCGCCAGGGTCGCGACGATGCACAACCGCTCCGGGTCGTGGATCAGCGGGTCAAGTGCGCCGGTGCTCACGCCGTGCCCTATAGGTCGCCGAGCAGGTCGCGGAGGGCCTGGGTGTAGGTGCCGAGGGCGGTGCGGCCGTGGCTGGTGAGGGCGACGGTGGTGATGGACACGGTCCCGTTTCTGTTTTTCTCGCTGGTGATGTAGTCGGCGTCTTCGAGTTTGCGCAGGTGGATGATGAGATTGCCGGGGGTCAGGCCGATCATGTCCTGGAGCCGGGTGAAGGACAGCGTGTCGCCGTGGGGCAGGGCGGCCAGGGTGGCGACGATCTTCAGCCGGGTGGGGACGTGGATCAGCGGGTCCAGCGTGTCGTCAGTCATGGCCGGGCCGTCACGCGTGCCGGGACCAGGCGGTGGCGGCGGCCATGCCCGCCAGCAGGGCGCACAGGCCGACGGCGGCGACGGCCCAGGACCCGGCGGGCCCGGCGGCGGCGCCGGCGATGCCGATGAGCACGAGCGCGGGGCCGATCGCGAGGCGGCGCCAGTCGCCGCGGGTGGCCATGAGGGCGGTCCAGGCCAGGGCGGGGATGACCAGCACCGAGGTCGGGTACCAGGCGAAGGCCACCCCGGCGGCCCCCAGCGCGGTCATGGCGATGACCGCGGCGGCGAAGGCCGCCACCAGCACGGTGATCTCGACCGGGGTAAACCGGGACCGGCCAGCTATCCCCGTGGTCGCTCGCCTGCGCACACTAACCGTCGCGGCGAAGTTCAGGACAATGAACGCGATCAGGACGGGGATGACCGTTGCGGTGGGGCCGGTGTAGGGGTGCTGGGTGCGGACGTTGAGCCAGACCGCGCCGAGGGCGGCCAGGACCGCGACCGCGCGGGTGGCCAGCAGCCACGGCGGGGAGGGCTGGAACTGGCGGCGGGCGGCCGTGGTGGTCTGGTCCAGCAGCGCGGCGGCCTGCCGGGGATCGAAGCCGGGGTCGTGGCCGGCGGCGGTGTCGGGTGTGTGGTTCATGGCGTCTCCCTCCAGCGAACTCTATGTCATAAAGTAGACGCTGCTTTGTGGCGCAAAGTCAAGGGTTCCGGCTCAGGAACTTTACGGCGCAAAGCCAGGCGGCGAGTCGCGGGCTGGGTCACGACCTGTCCGCGCCAGACTGTCGTAGGGTCTCGGCATACTTGCCGGGCCGTCCGGCGACGCCGCGGCCTGACTTGAGGAGACCCATGGCTGTCCGATACCAGCTCGTCATCAATTGCGTCGGCCACCCGGAGCCGCTGGCCCGCTTCTGGGCCGAGGCCCTGGGCTACGTGCTGGAGCCACCGCCGGCCGGCTTCGCCACCTGGGACGACTGGCGGCGCGACATGGGACTGCCCGAGTCCTGGCTCGGCCGGGGGACGGACTGCATCATCGATCCGGATGGCGCCGGCCCCCGCATCTGGATCCAGGTCGTGCCCGACCGCAAGACCACTAGCAATCGGCTCCACATCGACATCCACGCCAGCGGCGGACGAGACCTCCCGATCGAGACCCGCAAGAAGCGCGTGGACGCCGAGGCCCTGCGGCTATGTGATCTCGGCGCCACGCTGCTCAGCGACCTGAGCGAGGAACTCGAGGAGGGCGTGGACCACTACGCGGTCGCGCTGAAGGACCCCGAGGGCAACGAGTTCGACATCAACTGACGGTCGCCCCAAGCGGTGATTAATTCATGACTGCGATAGTCACACCGCCGAGAGTGGCCAGGCTAAGGAGCGCCAGCAAACTCACTAGGGCCTTCGCGAATTTGACCGTCGCCGGGCCAGTGTTGAGCCAGGCGGCCACCTTCCGGACCCAAGCCGGGTGCTCTCGCGGTCGGCCGGTCCAGGCAGTCTGATCTCCCTGGCCTGCAGAATCGGCGGAATCCAGATGGTCGCCAGACGACGGAGCGGCAGAACGCATGTCCGGGACTATATAGCAAATTAAACGGCCGGATTTTCGCGCTTACTGGAACGACAGGCATGGCCTACATAAGTTGCCTGTGCCACTAATGATGCCTTTTCGGCATACCAGGCAACCTTAGGCAGAACCGGCCGGAGCTAACGGCATGAGCGGCCGGTCAGGCCGCCTGGGCTGGTGGGCTGTGGCTGTGCAGCACCCTGGTCCGGTCAGGGCTGGTCGCCATCACCGTTCCGTCGGGGTTCAGCACGATCTGCCACCCCCACCGGTGCACCGCGATCAGGTGGTGGAAGGTGCACAGCAGCAGCAGGTTGACCAGGCAGGTCTTCCCGCCCTTGGACCGCGGGACGATGTGGTGCGGCTGGCAGGCAGCCGCGGGCTGGTCGCAGCCGCCGGGGAACTGGCAGTGCCGGTCCCGGGCGATGACCAGCCGCCGCAGGTGGGCGGGGATGGTGTCGGTGGCGTAGCCGATGTCCAGGGGCAGGCTCCTGGCGCCGGCCGGTCCGTCGAGCAGCCCGGTCCGCAGGTAGGCGGCCAGCCCAGCCGGCCCGGACAGCACCTCGGCCGCACGGGCGATGATCAGCTGCCGCGCCGCCCGCTCGGCCAGCCCACGCCGGGCCGCCGCCGCGTCGCTGTCTTCGCCCGGCGCCCGCCAGCCCGGGGCCCGGCCGAGCCCGGCCAGGTCGCTGGGCCGGGTCAGGTCGCTGTGCCCGGTGACTCCCGCGGTCCCCCCGGGCAGGTCACGCAGCAGCGCGGCAGCGAGCCGGTTGGCGACAGCGGGGTCGACGGTGCCGGTCACGACCGGGACGATAGACGCGTCGCAGTCATACCCGGGCCCGGCAGGGGCACCGGGCCAGGATGAGGCCAGGCTGGTGGCGCCGGGCAGGCTGAGCAGCTGGTCCAACGTCATGTGCAGCTGGATCTGGGTGGCCTGGCCGGCGCGCTGAGGCAGGCACCCGGAACCGATCAGCCGCCGCAATCCCTCCTCCAGCGCGTCATGATGCCGCTGCCACTTGCTCCGCAAGTCCTCCGGCCCCACGGGCTTACCTAGCGCCTCCAAGACCGCCTGCAACGCGGCCGTGCACTCGGGAGTCAGGTCCGCCCGCAGCTTCCCGACACCGCCCATGGTCACGCCCAGGCTCAGGCTCCGGTCACGGAACCCGTCATCGCCACCATCACGATCGGGCCGGGCAGTGCGCTTATGCAACTCTTCCGCCAGGCCGCCCAGGTCCCGCAGGGTCGCTCCACCGTTCGCGGCGCCCAGCAGAATTGCATCCGCGTCCGCGCGGGTGGCCTCGGGCAGCAGATCGGTCCACTCACAAATCTGCCGTGCCCAGGACTCCGAGATCTCCCCGGCGGCCAGCGCGTCGGCTATGGCGGGGTGGGCGGCCAGCCGCTGCATCCACTTGACCGCCGCGAACGCCGCACCACCACCCACCCGGGTCTGCCACCTCAGCCACGTCCGCGGGCTGCGGTGACCGTCATCCTCGTACCCGGCCTGTGCGGTGAATGCGTACAGCACCCGCGACCGCGCCGCGGTGTGGATCGACTCGGTCTGCGCCAGGGCCCGCAGGCAGTCAGCCTGCTCAACGGTCGTCAGAGACGCGGTATCGGCCGACGCGAGGAAGGCCAGCCCGGCCCGGGCCATGGCGGTCGCGTCGGCCACGGTGGCGGGCTCAGGGATCTGGCCAGGTAAGCACATGCTCTTGAGGGCCTCCTCACGGCACATGTTCGATTGCTAGTTCGATAGTAATGGGAGGGTCCGACAAAACCACGCTTATCATCGCGTGTCCGGAAAAATTGTTCCTGATCATGTTGCTGCCCGGGTGGGCAGGTCACCGATGGACGGCTGTGTTCTGACGAGCGGCTGACGTTGCGCGCGCGTCAGGCGCGGCGGACGTCGGATCCGTCGGTGCCCAGGAGCCGGCTGAGCTTGGAGGCGGAACTGGACGGCCAGGCACCCGCCGCCGTCAGTCGCGATCCCGCCGCGTGCAGGATCTCTGGCCCTCCGGTGACCAGCTCGACTTCGAGCTCACGCCAGGCGGCGGGCTCCTTCCGGCCCGGGACCCGGCCGGTCACCTCGTCGTCGGCCACCTCGGCTAGGTCCTCGCCGTCGGCGCCGATGAGCCGCCGGACCGTGCGATGGGTCTCCAGCACAGCGACGACCTCCAGCGGCTCGCCGCGGATCCACTCCGAGACCAGCGAGGTGAGCTGGGCCGGGACGGCCGTGTCCCCGTCTCCCAGCGGAACCTGCAGCTCGCGTCGGGTGCCTGCGGAGACGGGGAGTTTCAGATGCCAGCCGGCGTCGTGGCCGCCGGTGCGGCGCCTGAGTGTGATCTTGGCCCTGGCCAGGCGAAGGCTGGCGGTGTCGTAGTAGTTGGCGGCCAGGAGCTCGACCTCCGGCGCGGTCACGGTCACGCCGTCGGCTATGCCGTTGAGGTCGGGCATAACAAAGCCGAGGCCGACTTCATACTTCCGCTCGGTCTCGACGTGTTCGGTCGGCCTGTCCATGCTGCGAAGGCTACGGCACGGGCTGGCCAGCCCGCGTGTTCCCGCGCGCCGGAGCCGATCACAGTGCGACACTTGCGGCTACGTTTCGTGTGCAGAGCGACGGTCGCGGGGGCTGAGTCGCCAGGGCGCGCGGGCGAGCGGTGGTGCCGCGGTGGCGGCGAGCGGTCGAGGGTTACGGGGGATGGGTATTGATGGGTCTCATCACGGAGCGCGACGGTACCGCCGGCAGTTACGAGGCGGTCCCTGTCTGTCCCACGCCGGACGCGACGGACGAGAACGGTCCGGCCGTGCTCCGGCGGCGGTCGGCCCTGCCCACCCGGCGGGCCGTGCTCTACCTGCATTGCGAGCAGGACAGCTTCGTACCGGAGGACCTGGTCACCTGGTACACCGAGCGCGGGTTCCATTTCTACGTTGCCGACCTGAGGCCGGAGGAAGGACTGGACCGGCCCGCGCGCAGGCGCAGACGCAAGAGGCCGAAGCAGAGCGAACGCTTCGCCGGGCTGGATTCGGCCTGCCGCCACCTGCGGGAGGCCGAGGGCATCGAGATGATCCTGATGAGCGCGCACTCGGCCGGCGGGCTCACGGCCGCCCAGTGGTGTGATGCCCGGCGCGACGACCGCCTGGCCGAGGCGCTGATCCTGGCCAAGCCGGTGTTCGGGCGGGAGTTGCGGCGGGGCCTCAACATCGCCTGCCCGGTGCTGGTGATGAGCCCGGTCGAGAAGGACAAGTTCCGGCGCGGCCCCCGGCTGCGGCGCCGCCGGAACGGGGCCGCGATCCGGCTCGGCCCGCACGTGACCTGGCTCCGGCTCGAGGAGGGGCTGGACGGGGCCAGGGACGACGCAGGCGAGGACCGGCGGAACTTCTTCGACGAGATGGGCCGCTGGCTCGGCGCCTACATGTACGGGAAGGTCCGGGACCAGCTTCTCTGATCCGCGCCCGCGGGCCACCGGTGCTTTACCCCTGGCCGACGAGGATGGAGACGGCCGGGTAACCCGACGCCCCGTTCGGCTCGGGCGGCTCCTGCAGCGAGGTCTGGGTGTAGCCGGTGGCGTCCGTGGCCCGGGCCTCGATCACGTGCGTGCCCGGTTCCGCGTCCCATTCCCAGACCCACTGTCGCCAGGTGTCGATGTCCGGCACCGCCGCCAGCCGGGCCTGGTGCCAGGGGCCCTTGTCCACCCGGACCTCGACCGCGTCGATGCCCTTGTGCTGCGCCCACGCCACCCCCGCCACGGAGGTGGGCCCCGGCTTGATGGTGTTGTTGCCGCTCGGCACGTCGATCCGTGACTCGGTCTTGATCGGCGCCTGCGCGTCCCAGCCACGCTGGGCCCAGTACGACACGTTCGACCGGTACGTCGTCACCTCGATGTCGGTGATCCATTTGCACGCCGACACGTAGCCGTACAGGCCGGGAACCACCATCCGGACCGGGAACCCGTGCGCGACCGGCAGGGCCGTGCCGTTCATCGCCACCGCGAGCATCGCGTCCCGGCCGTCCATCACGGTCTGCAGCGGGGTGCCGGACGTGAAGCCGTCGACCGAGGTGCAGAACAGCTGGTCCGCGCCGGCTCGCACCCCGGCCTGGCGCAGCAGGCTGGCCACGCTTGCCCCGATCCACTGGGCGTTGCCCACGTACGGGCCGGCCACGGGATTAGACACGCAGGTCAGGGTGATGTAGTCGGCCGTGAGCGGGCGCCGGATCAGCTCGGCGAAGCTGAGCGTGATCTCGCGGGCCACCATCCCGTGGATCCGCAGCTGCCAGCTCTCGGGTGCGACCTCAGGCAGCACGATGGCCGTGTCGACCCGGTAGAAGGCCCCGTTGGGCGTGATGAACGAGCTGAGCCCGGGGATCTTCAGGTCGCTGCCGGCCGGCAGCGGGGGAGCGGGATGGGCCGGGACGGGAATCCGCAGCGAGGCCTGGGCCCGGGAGACGCTGGAGTGCTCGGCCAGCAGGCGGCCGCCGAGACCGGCCACGGTCGCGGTGCCGGCCACGACGACCCCGGTCTTCAGGAAGCTGCGGCGCTCCGGGCCGGCCGGCGGGCGCCAGCGGTCCACCCAGGTGGACGAACCGGATGGCGTGGCGGGTGCTCGCGGACCTGGCGACGATGGGGGCAGGCTCTCCGGGCTCAGGTCATGCGGGCCATCCAGTCCGGACCGGGCGGTCCCGGTCCGGGGGCTGATCGGCTCGGCCGCGGGCGGGGCGGCGCGGACGAGCAGCACCAGCGCGACGGCCGCCGCGGCGCCGCCCACCAGCGACGGCAGCACGAAGCTGGCCGAGGCCGTCGGGCGGGACAGCGCGGCGGTCGCCCCGATCGCGGTGAACACGGCCAGGCCCGCCATCCCGTACCAGATCTTGCGCATGGCCAGCAGGCCGACGATCGCCGCGAACACGGCCAGCACCGCGAGAATGCCGGTGACCAGAACCAGCTTGTCGTTCGAGCCGAAAGCGGAGATCGCGAAGTTTTTCACCGGGGGCGGGGTGCGGTCGATCGATGCCTCGCCCACGGCCACGACCGGCGAGCCGTCCGGGGCCACGATCCCGGCGATGAGCTGGCCGACGCCGATCGCCACGGCGGCGGCGAGCAGCCCGGCGACCAGCCCCCGGGCGGCTCGCGCGCGATCGGAGTCAGGAGTCACACTAATCATTCGGCGCCGAGCACCGGTTGGTTTGGGTCCTGGTCGCTCACATGTACAAGCTATGCAGGAACTTGACCATGCAGAGGCCGGTGCGCGACCCAAGCCGGCGGCGGTTCGGCAACGAATTTAGGACGTGGTGGGGATGAGCGACAGTCAGCAAGGCCCAGCCCGGGGCCGGGACGCTGATGCTGCCGACCTCGGCGTCTTGCTGACCCGGACGGCCCGCGGCGACCTGGCGGCCTACGAGGCCGTCTATGAGCGCACCGCGGGCCAGATCCTCGGCATCGCCCTCGCCGTGGTCCGCGACCCCGCCCAGTCCGAGGAGGTCGCGCAGGAGGTCCTGCTCGACATCTGGCGTTCCGCCGCACGGTTCGACGCGGATCTCGGCAGCGCCGCCGCCTGGGTGGCGACCCTGGCCCACCGGCGGGCGGTCGACCGGGTGAGGTCAGAGCAGAAAGCGGCAGAACGCGAACTGCGCGTGGCCAAGTCAACCGTCCCCTACGACGAGGTCACAGAGGCAGTCGAGGCACGCCTCGACCGGGAGCGGGTGCGGCGCTGCCTTGGGTCCCTGACCGAGCTGCAGCACGAATCGGTAACACTCGCGTATTACGGGGGATACACCTATCGCGAGGTGGCCGGGCTGCTCGGCGTCGCCGTCGGCACGGTCAAGACGCGCATGCGCGACGGACTGATCAGGCTGCGCGATTGCCTGGGGGTGGATTCATGAGGCTCCGGGGCAGCGACCCGCACACCCTGGCCGGCGCGTACGCGATGGATGCGCTGGCCGAGCCCGAGCGGGTCAGGTTCGAGCGGCACCTGGCCGGCTGCGAATCGTGCCGCCAGGAGGTAAGAGGGTTGCGGGAGGCGACGGCCGCGCTCGCCGCCGCGACCGCGGTACAGCCCACGGAGGCCCTCAGGGACGCGACGCTGCGCGCCGCCCGGCAGACCCGGCAGCTGCCGCCCCCGGTAATCCAGGCCCAGGCGCCGTGGACCGGGACCCGCAAGCCCCGGCGGGTGATCGCCCTGGCGGCCGGGGTGGCCGCCGTGGTGGTCGCCATCGCCGTGGTGGTGGGGTTCAACACGTCCGGGATGGAGCACCGGCTGGACCAGGCCCAGCAACATGATCACGCGGTGGCCGCAGTGCTGAGTGCTCCGGACGCCACGATGCTGACCGGGCCGGTGAGCACCGGGGGCACGGCCACCGTGGTCATGTCGCACCGGGAGCGGGCCCTGGTGTTCACCGCGGCCCACCTCCGCGGGCTGCCCTCGGCCAAGCGGTACGAGGTGTGGCTCATGGGCCCGGCGGGCGACCGGCCGGCCGGGATGATGACCGCGTCGGCCCGGGGCGGTATGGCCGGCCCCATGGTTATATCGGGGCTTTTGGCCGGTGACAGCGTGGGCGTCACGGTCGAGCCGGCCGCAGGGTCGGCGCAGCCGACCACGCCGCCGGTCCTGATGATCAACCTGGGCTGAGCCGCCGGCGGCTCAAGACCCGGTGATTCAAGGCACAGACCCGGTCGGAGCTAACGCCAGGGTGCACTAACGTGGGTCTCCGTGAAAGCATCTCCCGAGGCGCAGCTGCGGCTGCTTGAACTGGCCGACCTGGACGCCGAGCTTGCCCGGCTGGAGCACCGCCGCCGTGGGCTTCCGGAACACGCCGAGCTGGACCAGCTGGAGCAGCGGGACAATGAGCTGCGCGACGCCGTGGCCTCTCTCGAGGCCGAGCAGGGCGATCTCAGGCGCGGTCAGGTCAAGGCCGAGGCAGATGTCGAGCAGGTGCGGACCCGCATCGACCGGGACCGCCAGCGGCTGGAGGCCGGCCAGGTCTCGTCCCCTCGAGAGCTGGAGAACCTGCAGTCGGAGATCCAGTCCCTGATCCGCCGGCAGTCTGATCTCGAGGAGATCGTGCTGGACGTGATGGAGCGCCGGGAGGGCGTGCAGGAACGCCGGGAGGCGGCGCTGACCGAGCGCGGGGAGATCGCCGCCAACCGCGAGGTTGTCACCGCCCGCCGGGACGCCGCGCTGGGCGAGATCGGGGAGCAGGCGGGCAAGGCCGGGGACCGGCGCGCGGCCGTGGCCAGTGAGGAGCCCCAGGACCTGCTCGACCTGTACGAGCGGATGCGGGTCCAGCACGGCGGAGTCGGGGCCGCGGCCCTGCGCGGTGGGCGGTGCGAGGGCTGCCACCTGTCCCTGAACACCGTGGATCTGAACAGCATCAGGGCCGCCGACCCGGACGAGGTGCTGCGCTGCGAGGAGTGCCGCAGGATCCTGGTCCGCACCCCCGAGTCCGGGCTATGAGGGGTGACAGCCGCGAGGGCCGGCCGGAGGCCATGAAGTGGGATGGGGAGGCGGGCGGGAGATGGCACGCGGGGGGTCTGGGGGGTCGCCCCCCGAGGACAACACAGTGAGCAGCAGGCTCGTCGTCGAGGCCGACGGCGGCTCCCGCGGCAACCCGGGCCCTGCGGGGTACGGCGCGCTGGTCCGCGACCCGGCGACCGGCCAGGTGCTGGCCGAAGCCTGGGAGAGCCTGGGCACGGCGACGAACAACGTGGCCGAGTACTCGGGCCTGGTAGCCGGGCTCCGCGCCGCCGCGGAACTTGCCCCGGGCGCCGACGTCGAGGTCCGGATGGACTCCAAGCTGGTCGTCGAGCAGATGTCGGGCCGCTGGCAGATCAAGGACCCGAACCTCCGCACGCTGGCCCGCTCGGCCCAGGACATAGCGCGGCGGCTCGGCCGGGTGACCTATACCTGGGTGCCGCGAGCCCGCAACGCGGACGCCGACCGGCTCGCGAACCAGGCCATGGACTCGGCCAAGGATGACCAAGCGGGCGGGGGAGAGCCGGGGGGACGGAAGCGTAACGGCACTAAGGGAGAGAACGGTGGCGACGCCGCCGAGCCCGCCCCGGCCACCGGCTGGTCGGTCGGCCGGGGGCAGCCCACGTCCACCGTGCTGCTGCGGCACGGCGAGACCGCGTTGTCCGTGGAGCGGCGGTTCGCCGGGCGCGGCGACATACCGCTGACCGAGGCCGGGCTGGCCCAGGCGGGTGCGGCGGCCCGGTGGCTGGCGGCGCGCGGCGGCATCGACGTGATCGTGACCTCGCCGCTGCAGCGGGCCCGGCAGACGGCGGAGGCCGTGGCCAGGGCCACCGGCGCGCCGCTCGAGGTCGAGGATGGCCTGGCCGAGACCGACTTCGGCAAGTGGGAAGGCATGACGTTCGCCGAGGTTCAGGCCCGGTGGCCGGACGAGCTGTCAGCGTGGCTGGCCAGCACGGACGTGGCCCCGCCGGGCGGCGAGAGCTTCGCGGCCGTGAGCCGGCGGGTAATAGCCGCGCTGAACCGGCTGCTGGCCGCGCACGAGAACAAGACGCTGGTGCTGGTCAGTCACGTTACGCCGATCAAGACACTGGCCTGCCGGGCCATGCTCGCGCCACCCGCGGCCATGTACCGGATCCACCTGGACGTGGCGTCGCTGTGCGAGATCGACTGGTTCTCCGACGGCCCGGCCGTGGTCCGTTCCCTGAACGACACGGGGCATCTTCGCTAGCGCCTATCCTTGACGCAGCGGTGGGCGAGCAGGCCGGGCGGCCGCGGCGTCCGCCTGGTCTCCAGGCAACGTCGAGGAAGGTCCGGGCTCCGCAGGGCAGGGTGGTCGGTAACGCCGACCCGGGGCGACCCGCGGGATAGTGCCACAGAAAAAAGACCGCCTCCGGACTCGTCCGGGGGTAAGGGTGAAACGGTGGTGTAAGAGACCACCAGCGCCGCAGGTGACTGCGACGGCTAGGTAAACCCCACCCGGAGCAAGGTCAAGAGGGAGACTCGTTTACGCGTCTCCTGCGCGAGCGCTTGAGGGCGGCCCGTCCGATGCTCGCGGGTAGACCGCACGAGGCTGTCGGTAACGGCAGTCCCAGATAGATGGCCGTCGGCCCGCGCGAGCGGGTGCACAGAACCCGGCCTACAGGCCCGCTCGCCCACCGCCTCAGCTCTGACCTGCGGAAGCGCGGTCATGACGCGCTCCGGTTCCGGTTCTGTTCCGCCAGCGCGGGCGCGAGGGCCTGGTCGACGGCGGTCCGGCACCGTCCGCACTAGAGCCGGAAGCGACGCCGGGCCGCTAACTCAAGATTCGATCCCGGAGGATGCGGGTTGAGTGCCAGATGCGGCACGAACCGGGCTGTGATCCGACAACAGATCTGCGACGCATGTCCGCCAACTGATGTGCGCTGCGATCCCACGGACCCTAGGTGTGGTTCAGGATGGTGCGCATGACGACACCTACACCATCGGCTTTCGATCCCCAGGCGTTTGAGGGGGCGGCCGAGTACTACGCGGTCGGGCGTCCTCCGTATTCTGCGCAGCTGGCGGGCACGATGGCCCGGGAGCTGTCGCTTGACGGCACCGGCCAGCTGCTCGATGTGGGCTGCGGACCTGGCGTCCTGGAGCTGCCCCTGGCCCGGTTGTTCGACCAGGTGACGGCGCTTGATCCCGAGCCCGGCATGTTGCAGGCGGGCCAACGGCGTTGCCACCAGGCGGGAGTGGCCAACGTGCGCTGGGTGCAAGGCGTCGCGGAGGACATCGCAGCGCTGAAGCTCGGCTCGTGGCGAGCGGTCACCTTCGGACAGTCGTTTCACCGGGTCCGACAGCTGGAGGTCGCCGAGGCCGTCTATGACCAGCTCGTACCGGGCGGCTCGCTGGTCCTGATCTCGCACCACGTCGATGACGGCCGCCCCCGGCCTGCCGATCCGGGCTACCCTGAGGTTCCCCACGCCGCGGTGCGGAAGCTCATCCTCGACTACCTCGGTGACGGCACGCGCCATTACCTCGCAACCTGGAACGAGGGCCAGCCGGCACGCTTTGAGGACACCCTGGCGCAGACCCGGTTTGGCGACTCGCGCACCATCTACGCGCCTGGGCGCCCCGACCTGATCAGAGACATCGACACCGTTGTGGCTAACTACTTCTCGCTGTCGTACGCCGCACCCCGATGGTTCGGAAACCGCCGAGCCGGTTTCGAGTCCGATCTACGTCACCTGCTGCGCGAGTATTCGCCAGACGGTCTCTTCTGGGACTGGCCAGGTGACACTGAACTCGTCATAGCGACGAAGAAATAACCGATCAGGCGGGCACGCCCGGAAACTTGAACCGGAGCCAGATCGGCGGCTCAGCGCGTTACAAACGCACCCCTCATGGCAGCATCTGCCCTCCACGTGTCGGGAACAAAGCGAAGTTCTCGCTGATGACTTGACCAACACGTCAACTGAGCTTGGTAGCGCGAACATGAAAACGCAGCTTGTAGGATCCGAAGAAGTGACAGAGGTTACGCAGAGGCTCACAGTCGAGGCATCCACCGTAGTAGCTCATGCGCAGACAGGCGCGAGTGGAAAAGCTTCAGATGCCTGCGGCAATATCCGCCACACGCTTTATTATCTCACGGATCTCATGCGATCAGAGTTGACAAGCAACAAATAGCGGCGAATAGATGGCATAAGAAACGGCGGAGAGGTAGATTCGAGACACAATAATCTCGAAAACCTGCTTGAATTCTATAGAGACACAATGAGCCTTTTTCATCCTGCGATCTAGCGGGCTTGAAGGACGTGGATGGCCTTGGCCAGCTGCCCGGCCGCCAGGGGCAGCAGCGGAGCTTGCGCAGGATGTGCCAGGTCTTGAGCTGGGCGTTTGCGCGCTCGCCGGGGGATCGTAGCTGCGCGTGGGCGCGGTTGGCGGCTTTCTGCGAGGCGGGCTTGTTCCGTCCCCGGTACGGGGTAAGGACGGCGTCACCGGCGCCGTGGTATCCCTTGTCGGCGAGCGTGACCAGCCCGGCGGCGGCGAGGTGACGGAGGATGCCCCAGATCCGGGCGGCGGTCAGGTCGTGCACGACGCCGGGCAGCGGGCCGGAGACCCACACGATCTCGCCGTCGGACGCGGAGATGACCTGCAGGTTCATCCCGTGGCGGCGGTGCTTGCCGGAATAGAACGGCCGGTCGGCGGCGACGCGGTCGATGGGGATTAAGGTGCCGTCGATGACGAGGTAGGCGTGTCCGGCGTCCCTGGCCTGCGTCAGCGCGCGGCACAGCTTCGGCGAGCGGGCGGCCAGCAGGGCCACGGTCTCGGTGACGTACCGCCAGGCGGTGGCGGTGCCGATGCCGAACCCGGCGGCCAGGCCGGCGAAGGTCTCGCCTTTGCGCAGGTAGGCCAGCACGAGCAGAGCCTGCCGGCCGGGCTTGAGCTTGCGCCAGGTCGAGCCGATCTTCCTGCGGTGACGGCGGATGACGCCGGTGACGTAGGTGAGGGTCCGGGACGACAACGGCAGCGCGGCAGGGCAGAAAAGCATGGAAGCCCCTTGGTGGCGGATGCGGATCTTGGTCGATCGCTTCATCTACCAGGGGCTTCGCTATGTTCCCCAGCCGACACGCCGCCCGTGATCAGCCGATTCGCCGGGCCACCCGACTTTTATCAGGCTAGTGCGCACCTAGCCGGGCGCTGTTGATCTTGTTTAGGGGCTGCGTGGAGGTTGTCGGGGAGGGGGTCGGCGGCGGTGATGACGTGGTCGTCGGCGGCGGAGACCGTCATATGCCCGGCCGGTATCCTGCCAGGGTGAGCGACCACGGATTCTGGGCGGTGCAGAGCCTGGTCACAGACCCGGGGCCCGCTGCGGCCGCGATCGACCGGCTGCCGTCCGACCTCGGCGCGCTCCGCGCGGCGAGCCAGCAGCTGGTGTTCCACTTCTGGGCCGATGGCGATTGGGCGGAGAACGGCATCGGGCCGGAGCGGATCAGCGAGATCGACACCCGCTATGCGGCAGCGATGTTCGCCCGGCTTGGTGAACTCGCGGACCTGCCGCTGTCCGCTGCCCGCCAGCCCAGGCAGCGGCTGGTCGGCTGCTGCCGGGATTTCACCGTGCTATTCGTCGCCATGGCCCGGCACAAGGGGATCCCATCCCGGGCCCGGGTCGGCTTCGCCGGGTACCTCATTGACGGCAGGCTGATCGACCACGAGATCGCCGAGGTCTGGGACGGACCGGCCGAGCGCTGGCGGCTGGTCGAGCCAGAGATCGACGACGACCACACCGACCCGGCCGACGGGGCCAGCTTCGACGCTCTTGACGTCCCCCCCGACCGCTTCCTGACCGCCCCGCGAGCCTGGCAGGCAGCCCGCTCTGGCGCGATCGACCCGGAACGGTTCATTGACGGCCCTGGCCTGGGGATCTGGTCATGGCTCCGGCACAACCTGGTCCACGACCTCGCCGCCCTGAACAAGACCGAGATGCTGCTCCACGAGGTGTGGGGCGTGGACTTGCGCACGCCACCAGGGCCCGGCGAGCTGCCGGTCCTGGATGAGCTGGCCACCCTCACCGGGCAGCCCAGCCCGCCGCTGGCCGACCTCCGGTCGGCCTACCGTCGCCCGGAGTTCGTGGTACCGGACACCGTGACCAGCTACAGCCGCGCCCGGACCGATGTCCCGGCGGTCGTCGACGTCAGCGCGGTGGCCCGGGCAGCCAGCTGACCGGCGCTTGGGCGAGGCTGGCGGCAGCACGACCCGGTGGCATCGCACGCTCCGGCGTGGCTGCCGTCCCCTCTGGACCGCGACCTCACGCAGGGCACCCGGCGAGCCAGCGCAGCCACGTGGCTGCACTCAATGGCTCAACTCAGAGGGCAGACACCCGCAGATAGCCCAGACACACCGGCCATAGCCCGGATTCGGTGGCAGCGGACAGCTAGTGCGCAGATCCGCGGCCCGCCAGAACAAGTCCGCAGGTCAGGAAGCTACGGCCCGCGAAACTCGGTGACGCTGATAAAAGTCGGGGTAGGTGAGGGTCCGGGACGACAACGGCAGCGCGGCAGGGTAGAAAAGCATGGAAGCCCCTTGGTGGCGGATGCGGATCTTGGTCGATCGCTTCATCTACCAGGGGCGTCGCTGTGTCCCAAGCCGACACGCCGCCCGTGATCAGCCGATTCGCCGGGCCACTCCAAGATCAGGATGAAAAAGGCTCAATGTTTCCGCCCAAGAAGCAACGAAGCTAAGGGCAAATGATCAGGAAGGCATGCGCGGCAAGTCAACATTCTTAGCTTCTGGGAGCAGGACCCGGAGGCCCTCATGGCTGATGTCCTCGACCACCCCTCAGCGACGAGGAACTCCGCCAACTTCGACAGGCTCCACGTCGAGAACGGCAAATCGTGATCCTGCGGTCGGTACAACGAGATGTTCTTGATCTCACGCCGTTGCTGCAGCGTGAACGTCGGCAGCCGGCATCCTGCGGGAAGCGCATCGATGTCAACGTGGAGCTACAGATCGGCGTAGAACTGCAGGCCGTTGCCGTCCGGATCGCGCACGTGGAACTCACGTGTGCCCCCAGCTGGTGTCGGTGACCTCGGTGCGATCGACAACCCGCGCGAACTCCTCCGATAGGGCGTCAACGTCTTGCGTCGGAAACCGCAGGACGGGTCGATCGCCGGCAACGCCTTCGTAGTCGTGCCACTGCATCGCAAGGCACGCCGCATCGCGCGCCACCATCGCAAACTTCGGTCCATGGTCGTCGTCGCGAAAGACCTCCTCGAACCCGAGTTGGGCGTAGAAGGCCAGTGGTCGGCTCACGTCTCGCACCATGAGCACGGGCTCGACTCGATCGAACTGATCCACACCGGGATGAAATTCTCTCAGAGTTGGGCCTTCAGCTCGTCGATCTTGCCGATGTGCTCGCGGAGCTGGGTGTAGGCGGGGCGCTCGCGGATGCGGGTCAGCGCCCAGCGGACGCCGTCGGCGCGGTTGGAGACGATCCCGGCGGTGATCAGGGCGTCGAGGACCTCAACGTCGCTGGGGTCGAGTCGTGCCATCACCGGGGTGAGGTTGCGGCCCGGGGCCGTGCGATCTGGCGGGCCGACAGACATCGAGATGACGGGATGCTTGCGCTCCCCGGGCTGCGCGGGCAGCGTGAGCTGCACGCGCCCGACGAAGGGCATCGTCCGGGCGATCGTCTTACGCAGCTTCTCGATAGCCTCGCTGTGTGCCTTCTCGAACTCGTGAAGCGTCGTATCCGGATCTTCGCCTGCAGGGGTGAGGATCACCCGGACCATCGCCTGGCCAGGCTCGATCACGGGATCGTCGCCGTACTGCAGCACCTCGACCTTCTGCACTGTCCCGTCGCCGCACCGCCTGTTCAGCTCTGCTTCGGCCCCGCGCTCGAGGCGTTCCTTCTCTTCCTGCTCCACGATCAGCTCCTTGATTTCACGAGTAATCAGCGTAACTCTGTCTACTCTCGCAATCAACTAATTTAGCGGCAGGATGAGACAGCGCAGCTCACCTCCCAATGCCTGGCTCTGCCGGACGTCGGTCGTCAGCCGTAGCTCGATGCCTTGTGCCGTCTGATGTCGCGGCTAGTGGTCCGGGCCGCGGCGACGGTGATGCCGGGCTCGACAGCGACCTGACTTGCTGAATGTGAGTCATGCTGCGGGATGCTGGCCGCCAGCACGCTCAGTGATATTCCGTTGCGACGCGTCTTTACTGGTTGCAACTATGGCGGCCGTGGAGCGCAGGGAGATCACTCCGGATCTGGTGGCCGGGCTGGTTGCGGATCAGTTTCCGCAGTGGGCTGAGCTACCGGTGCGGCCGGTCAGCCTCAGCGGATGGGACAACGTCACGTTCCGTCTTGGCGACACCATGTCCGTACGGTTGCCGTCCGGTCCGGGATATGTGCCGCAGGTCAGCAAGGAGAATCACTGGCTGCCGCTGCTGGCACCACATCTGCCGCTGCCGATACCAGAGCCTGTGGCGCAGGGTATCCCAGGAGGGGGTTATCCATGGCCCTGGTCGGTGTACCGGTGGCTGGACGGCGAGCCGGCCGAGACGGCCACCGTTGCGGATCTGGAGAAGTTTGCCGCGGATCTGGCCGGGGTCCTGGCGGCCCTTTACCGAATCGACCCTGGTGGCGGCCCTCCGGCGGGCTACGGCACGTGCTACTTCGGAGTGCCGCTAGAACACTGGGACGCCCAGACCCGCGCGGCAATCAGGGACCTCGGCAGCACTATCAACGGCCGCCTGGCCGCCCGGATATGGCAGACAGCGCTTGACAGTGCCCCGGAGGGCCCGGATTCGTGGTTCCACGGAGACGTCAGCCCAGGGAATCTGCTGGTCGCAGACGGCCATCTGAGCGCGATCATCGACTTCGGTATCGCAGGCGTCGGCGACCCTGCCTGTGACACGGCGATCGCCTGGACATTCTTTTCCGGACGCAACCGCGAGGTCTATCAGGCGCTGCTTCCCGCCGACGACGCAACCTGGGCCAGGGGTCGCGGATGGGCGCTGTGGAAAGCGCTGATCACCGCCGCAGAACGAACTACACGGCCGCAGGAACGGCACCGCAGCCTCGCGGTAATCGACGCAGTCCTCGACGAATACCAGGCACTGTGACGTCTGCCTATGCTGCAGGCTTACCGGGCGTCATGGCCGCCGCCGCCGTGCCTGAATCTGAACCTGTTGCTGAGTCCGACGTACAGTCGGGTTCGGCGCCGATGTCAGCGGCACCTTCGTTGGGCTCTCGCCCACGGGGCAATCGAGGGCTTGCTGAATCAGGCTGCGCCTGCGCATGAGCCCGCTGCGGTAGCCGTGCTGCGCGTGAAGTTCCTGGAGTGCCTCGCTCCAGCCTGCGGTGTGTGAACCCGTGTTGTCGCAGTCGTTGATGTACTGCCCCAGCACCCCGCAGCGAGCTTCGGTCTCTCTCAGCGCTTGGCCCACCAGCGCATCCGCCTCGCGCAGCGCTTCCTCCTGCGTCATCTCGCTCATGACCGCGCCTCCTGTGCACGCCGCGTTGCTTCGAACTGCACGACCCCGAGATTAGCCGCGGCCCGGCTGCTTAGAGGCGATCAGGGTGCTGATGATCTCGGGCAGATGGCGGACGATGGAGTTGTGACTCTCGCCATCGAGGGTTCGCAGCTCGGCTTGGGGGAGGTGCTCTCTGAGCCACTCAGCGTGAAACGGGGGTACGAACTGGTCTTCTGTGCCCTGCCAGATGATGACCTGGCGGATGTTGGCCAAAGGGAAACCCCAGTCGCGAAAGGTGGCCAGGTAATCGTCAGCTGCTCCGCAACTCCCGGAAACGCCGGCTGCTCTGACGAACGAGGCGACCCACTCCGCGTATCCCTGGGAGAAGAACTGACGGTCCGCATCGCTGGTCGTTTCTGCGGCGATGTCCTCGGCCTTGGCGTTTGCGATCTGGGTGACAAAGGCATCGACCGCCTGCCGGAACCCCTCGATGTCGCCTGCGAGTGCGAGTTGGCTGTCCTCATCGGCCTCGTACCACGCCCGCACCGGGCTTGAGACTTCAGCCTCGGTGTAAGCCGCCGTCCCGGCGATAACGGCGGTCGCCAGGCAGCGATCGGCCAGCACAGCATCGCAGGCGAGAGCGTAGGGGCCACCCCCTGACCAGCCCAGATTGAAGAACATGTCAGCCCCCAATGCGTCAAGAATCGCCGCGGTACCGCCAGCCGCATCAGCGACAGTGCGCCCAGCTTGAGGCGTGGAGCGGCCATAACCTGGCCGGACTTCCGGTCCGAACTCATCGCCGCCGAGGGTCAGCCTGTCGATCTGGCGGGGCCAGGTTCGTATAGAGAGTGAGCGAGGGAGTGCGCGGCTTGGGCCCGGCTGGCCGACAGCAGTGCCACCAGGCCGAGGTCCGAAGCACAGCGAAACCAGTCTGGATCGAGACCACAGGAGGGCGAAGTGTCTGCATCAGTTCTGTACATGTCGATGTCACTCGACGGGTTTATCGCGGGTCCGAACGACGAACCGGGCAACCCTGGCGGCGACGACTTCGGCCGGCTGCACGAGTGGTTCGTCACTCCGGGCGGGGAGTTCTTCCGGCCGCCCGGGGAGGCCGGACAGTTCATGGACGAAATCAACGCGACTGGCGCGGTGCTGGCGGGGCGGCGCACCGTGGAGCAGGTCGATCACTGGGGCGGCGATCATCATGGTGTCCCGATCTTTGTGCCAAGTCACCGGCCGCCCGGGCCCTCGGTGGCCAACTATCCGTTGGTGACGTACGTGTCCGATGGGATCGAAAGCGCGATGGCACAGGCGAAGGCCGCCGCAGGGGATCGCGACGTGCTGGTGCACGGCGCGTACACGGCGCAGCGGGCGCTCGAGGCCGGGGTGCTGGACGAGTTGCAGATCCACCAGATCCCGGTGCTGTTCGGCGATGGCCGTCGGCTGTTCGAGGTGTTGCCGTCGCGAAGCGAGCTTGAGATCGTCCGGGTAGTCGATACACCGAAGGCCACACACATCCGTTACCGCGTCCGTCGCTGAGGTTGGTCAGCCTTGTGGCCAGGTGACGGTGAAGTGGTCGATCTGGCGGAGGGGGACGCTGGCGGTGATGTCGGGCGGGGTGAGGGCGGCCAGGCCGGGCAGGCGGGTGAACAGGCTGCTCAGCGCGACTTCGCCGTGGAGTCTGGCGAGCGGGGCACCGAGGCAGAAGTGGGCTCCGGCGGCGAAGCTGAGGTGAGGATTGGGTTCGCGGCTGATGTCGAATCGGTCGGGGTCGGGGAAGGTGGCGGGGTCGCGGTTGGCGGCGGCCAGGAACAGCAGCCGCGGCTGCCCGGCCGGGCAGGTGACGCCGTGGATGTCGGCGTCGGTCCTGGGTGTTGCTCCAGTGAAGGTCGTCGGGGTGATCAGCCGCAGCATTTCCTCCACGGCCGCGGGCCAGCGCCCGGGGTCTTCCTGCAGCGCGGCCATGGCGCTGGGGTGCGTGCAGAGCAGGTGGGTGCCCAGGGTGAGCAGGGTAGTGGTGGTCTGGTGCCCGGCGGTCACGAAGAAAATGCAGTTCGCAAGCAGGTCCTGGCGGTCCTCCCCGTCTGCGTCCAGAGCGGCCAGGGCGGTCATCAGGTCATCGGCCGGTGCTGCCGCGCGCTGGTCGAGCAGCCCGGCGAAGTAAGTGAGCATCTGCTCAGCCGCGTCGTTGGCGGCATGGACCGGGGTGCGGTCGCTGTCACGCTGGCGGGCGAAGCCAAGCGTGAGGGTGCCCAGCGCCGCACCGAGCCAGTCCCGGTCCTCGGGCGGGACCCCAACCACATCGTTGATCACGGTGAACGGTAGCGGCCGGGCGAAGTCGGTCACCAGGTCCATGCTCCCTGCGGGAGCCACCTGGTCGATCAGCGCGGCGGCCCGCCCGGCGATGATGCCCCGGTAACGCTCGACCCGGCGGGCGGTGAACAGGCCGCCGAACGCGTCCCGGACGCGGCGGTGCCGCTCGCCGTCCAGCCGGATCATCCACCTCCTGAGCAGCTGGAAGGCCAGGTCTTCGGAGGGCGGGATGGTCGTCGCACCAAACCGTGGGTCGCGCAGCACGTCGCGCACGAACGGGTACTGGCAGCCGGGCAGCGGCGAGCCGCGCAGGATCACCTGCGGGTCAGCGCGCCCGGCCGGGGAGAACAGTGCACCCAGCAGGTCGAACTCGGTCCCGGCCGCCGCGGGCGGCCCGGGCGGATTGTTCATGAGGTGCACAGTAGCCCGGTTCCGCCAAAGGCAGCCCCCCGGGCCGCCTTTGCCTCCGCTCCCACGGGCTAACCGCAGGGCCGGCTGGCGCGACAATCAAGGAGATGAAAGACGCCGAAGGGTACCGTCGCCTCCTGACCGATCGGCTCGACATTCGCGCTGTCGACATGAGCGACCTGGACGCCCTTCACCGCATTACCGCGGATCCGCGGAACTCGGTCTATGTCCCGGGTGGCGTGCAGGAAAGTCCCGAGGTCACCCGTGCGTGGATCGAGCGTTTCAGCGCCGGCTGGAGTGCGAGCGGCCTTGACTACTGGACGGTCCGGTTGCGGGTGACCGGAGCAGTGATCGGGGTCGGAGGCGTCAGGCGTCGTCCGGGGTTCTGGAACCTGTTCTACCTGCTTGACCGGGATCACTGGGGATGCGGCTATGCCACCGAGCTCGCCCGCGCCGCCCAGCGCGCGGCCACCACTCTCGATCCTGATCTGCCGTTGGCCGCCTGGATTCATGAGGACAACATCGCCTCGCAGGCGGTGGCACGGCGCCTGGGCCTGGGCCTGAAGGACTATGGTCGCCGGGAAGCCGATCACTGGAAGGGCGCTCCGATGCGCTACTGGGCCGATCGTGAACCCGAACGGGGTACGGCGTAGTCGCCAGCCCGCGCTAGGGCGACTCTTCGTCTGCTGGGTTGCCGGCGCTGGGATGGCGGCTCCGGAAGAGTGCGGTGAGCTCCTGGGAGAAACCGATCGAAGGCCCGCCGATCAGTTCCCATGAGCGGGCGATCCCGATCAGGAAGCAGACGACTACCAGGACCGCGATGGTGTTCACCGCGCCCGGATTGTCGGGCTGGCCGATCAAGTCGACTCCCTGCATGAGCTGGACCACGAACAAGACGACCAGCCCAACCAGGAACACCGCGTCACGCACGGTGCCCCAGCGGACCTGGCGCATGCGGATCAGCGACAGCAGCGCGGCCAGGACGAACACGAGCCCGCCGGCCGCCACCGCCAGAGAGGCCGGCCCGATCTTGTGCCCGGGGATCAGTGCGAACAGTGACACCACCAGCGCGTTGCTAAACGCCGTGAGCGCCGCTGCCGCGCGTATGCGATGGACCTGCGCTCCTGCCTCGGGCCGGGCGAGCCGCTCAGCCGCCACCGAGATGGCTACGAACAGCAGTCCGATCAGCGCGCCAGCCACGCTGCCGCTCGCCACGAAGAAGTCACGGATGCTCTCGGGTACCACCCGACGATCCTCGCAGCCAGAGATCAGCGGCTCAGCACCGGAGTGGCTGGCTCTGCCAGGATGACAGGATTCCTGCCCGAGGGAGGGCATGGCCATGCTCGGGAAGGATCCAGTCGCGGGGCTGCCTGCGGATGGGCATGTTCACAGCGAATGGTCCTGGGACGCGGACGACGGCTCCATGGAGCAGACCTGCGCGCGTGCGGTCGCGCTGGGGGTTCCTGCCGTCGCGTTCACTGACCACGCCGACTACACGACCTGGGCGGTCCTGGACGGCGGCCCCGACGCTGATGAGTATCCGACGGAGCTGGCCGCACCGGACGGAACGCTGACCCCGCCGCAACTGGATCCCGTCGGGTACCTGGAGTGCATCCGGCGATGCCGCGACCGGTTCCCGGGTCTGCGCATCCTCAGCGGGGTTGAGCTGGGCGAGCCGCACTGGCATCCCGGCGCGGTCGCGACCCTGCTCGGGGCCGGGCAGTTCGACCGGGTGCTCGGCTCGCTGCATTCCCTGCCGCTGGGCCGGCAGTTTGCTGAGATCCCGGCCCTCTACCGGCGGTGGCCAGCGGCGGATGTCGTCCGTGCGTACCTCGCTGAGATACCCCGCCTCATCGAACGCTGCGATGTCTTCGCTGTGCTCGCTCACCTCGACTACCCGATCCGCTACTGGCCGGCGCAGACGGGGCCCTTCGATCCCAAGGCGTTCCAGCAGGAGTTCCGTCACGCCCTGCGCGCGCTCGCCAGGAGCGGCCGGGCACTGGAGATCAACACCAGCGGGCCGCTCTATCCGGAGATCACTCGGTGGTGGCACGAGGAGGGCGGTCCGGCGGTCACCTTCGGGAGCGACGCACACGAGCCGGCCGGGATCGCGCACCGCTTCCCCGAGGCCGCGGCCATGGCGGAAGCCATCGGCTTCCGGCCGGGCCGTCATCCGTGCGACTACTGGAGACGGCTGGGCTGATCCCTGAGCCAGCCACCGGCGGGCGGGAGCCACCGGCCGGATGCGTACGATCCGGGTGTGGGTGAGCTCTGGGACCCCTCGGCGCCGGGCGTACTGCGGCTGCCCTCGGGACGGCTGGTGCGGGGCCGCGGCCTCTGGTACCCGCAGCCGGGCGGCGCCCAGCCCACGTTCGGCGTCTATCTGCTGCGGCGGCAGCCGCCCGCAATGCCCTGGGAGTCCCGCTGGCTCCGGTGGCCGGACTTCGGGCTGCCCGCCGATGAGGCCGACGTGCTGCCCGCGCTGACCGAGGCCTGGCAGCGCGCCGCCGGCGAGCGGGTCGAAGTCGCCTGCAAAGGGGGCCGGGGACGGACCGGAACCGTCCTGGCCTGCCTGGCCATCCTCGACGGCGTGCCGAAGTCCGGGGCCGTCGCGTACGTGCGCGAGCACTACCACCGGCGCGCGGTGGAGACGCCCGGGCAGCGCCGCTATGTCGCGCGCTGGCGCGGGAGCCTATGACGCGGTCCGGCCGCGCCGGGACAGGTAGACGGTGACGGCGCCGAAGACCAGCACCAGAACCCCGTAGATCCCCAGCGGGGCGGCGGCGGCCGCGCCGAAGGCGCTGGCGGCAATGCCCGCCGCCACCGCGAAGTCGCGCATCGCGGTCGGCAGCAGGAGGGCGGTGCGCCGGGTGGCGGGCGCGCCGAGCGACAGCAGCCAGCCCAGCACGCTCGAGCCCGCGAGGAAGACGACCAGGGCCACGGCGACCAGGCCGTCGCTCGCGTGCAGCCGCAGCTGGCTGGCTACCAGCCAGAGCAGGATCAGCAGGCTGAGGACGCCGATGACCGAGATCAGCGACCGTTCACGCCCGCCGAACGGGTCGGCCGTGCGCACCGCACAGCCCACGGCCAGCGGCAGGGCCACGACCAGGGCGAGCGTGACGAGCAGGCTGAGCGCCGACACCGACGAGTGGGCGCCGAGCAGGCTCAGGATCGGCCCGGCCAGCACGACGGTCAGCAGCGTGGAGGCGACGAGCAGGCCCGCCGCGACCACCACCTCGCCGCCGGCCAGGCCGGTGAGGGCCACCGACGCGACTTCCGCCGGGGCCACGCCCGCGGCGAGCACCCCGCCGCGCAAGGCCGCGCCGGTCACGATGCGGCTGGCCAGCCAGGCCAGCACCGGCAGGATGACGGTCGTGGCGGCCAGTACGAGCGCGATCCGCCGTGACGCCACGCGCATGCCGGTGATCTCGGCGAAGGTGACCGACGACCCGGTGCAGAACACCAGCACGGCCAGGGTAATCAAGATCGTTCCGTGCGCATCCAGGTACCGGCCGGGAGCGGGGAAGGCCACGCCCGCCGCGGCGAAGACCAGCACCAGGGGCAGCAGAAAGCGATCGAGGAACCCGGCCAGCCGCTCCAGCCGGGCCTGGCGAAACGCCGTCATTGCACCCACGACCTAACCGTCCCAGACAGGACCGGTAGCTTTGCGTGGATCCGGAGATTCTCGGGACGGGGTGAGTCATGCATTTCGAGCACGCCGCTGATATCTGGGGCGACTTCCCTGAGCTGGTGCCGGGGGTCATGTTCGCCGCGGGCATCACCGCGGACGCGCCGGTGGCCCACCGGGCCGACAGGTTCACCGCGATCGCGGAGTCGCGGCTGGCGGAGTCGGCCGAGGGCGAGCTGCCGGAGATCCAGGCCTGGCGGCGGGCGTTCTCCCGGATGGGGCTCAAGCCGACCCAGTACCGCTGCGCCGCCGAGTCGCTGCTGCGGCGGTTCCGCAAGGAGGGCGCGCTCCCGGCGCTGCATCCGCTGGTCGACCTGTGCAACGCGGTGTCGCTGGCCTTCGCGATCCCGGTGGCCGTGTTCGACGTATCCGGGGTCGACGGCTTTCTCGAGGTGCGGTACGCGGCCGGCGACGAGGACTACCTGACGTTTTCCGGCGAGGTGGAGCACCCGGGCGTCCACGAGGTCATCTTCGCGGACCGGGCGGGTCAGGCGCACGCCCGTCGCTGGTCGAACCGGCAGAGCGGCAAGTCCGCGGTCCGGGACTCGACGGCCGCCGCGCTGATCGTGGCCGAGGCCATGCACGACTCGGCGTCGTCCGACGTGCCTGCGCTGACCGCCGCGCTCGCCGAGGAGCTTGACGCCGTCTGGTCGGCCGCGCCGGCACCGGTGGTGCTCACCCCGGCCGCATCGCGCTTCACGTTCGGGGCCTAGCCCAGCCGGGGCGGCGGGGGAGACCGCCGCCCCGGGCGGTCAGCCTTTGACGTAGGCCAGCTTCTCGGTCACCTTGCCGTCTTTGACGGCGATGACGTCAACGCCGCGGACGTGACCGCCGTCCCAGTCGTAGCGCCAGCGCTGCACCACGTGGTCACCGGTGCTGACCGACTCCTCGACCGTGAAGTGGCTGCCGCGGTCATCGAAGATCGGCTTCCAGGCGGCACGGAGTGCCGCCTGGCCGACGTGACGCTCACCGTCGGGCGCGGGCGAGGTGGACTCGAACACGCAGTCCTCGCTGCTCAGCGCCAGAGCGGCGTCCAGGTCGTGGTCGTTCCAGGCCGCGTTGAAGCGGTCAACGACCGCGGTCACCGGTTCGGTATTGAGCTGGCTGGTCATGTTCACCCCTGACCACTGGCGTAGTTACCAGCGCCGAACCAGTCGATGGTCACCACGGGCTCGTCGCCGACGACCCACGCGTCGTGGCCGCTCGGCAGCGCCGTTACATCCCCTGGTCCGGCGGTGAACTCGCTGCCGTCGTCCATCCGGATGGCCAGCCGCCCGCTGACGTGGTACTGGAAGTGCGGCGCCTCGCAGCTGGGCGTGCCGGCGATCGGCTGCACATCAGCCGACCAGCGCCAGCCCGGCTCGAAGATCAGCCGCCCCACCTGCCCTCCGCCGACACTGAGGATCTCGGCGTGGCCATGCGGGAATTCGCGGGTCTCGTCGGGCGCCGCGAAGCTCTTGTGCTCGGTCTTGTCCATGGGTCCCCCTACCGTGTGCGGCGGATCGCGTACACTTACTTATCGATAGGTCAGATACTGACTTACTGATAGGTCAGTCGTCAAGGGTTTCCGGAGGGCCGATGGTGGCGAGAGGCGGGCACGGCGACGAGGGCACGTCGGCCCGGATCCTGGATGTGGCCGAGCGGCTGGTCCAGGTCCGCGGGTTCAACGGGTTCAGCTACGCCGACATCGCGGCCGAGCTGCATATCACCAAGGCTGCGCTGCATTACCACTTCGCCAGCAAGGCCGATCTCGGCGAGGCGCTGATCACCCGCTACGCCGAGCGCTTCTCCGCCGCCCTCGACGCGGTGGACAACGACGGCACCGGGGCCGGGGCCAAGCTCGCCGCCTACGCGCGGCTGTACCAGCGGGTGCTGACCGACAGGAAGATGTGCCTGTGCGGCATGCTCGCCGCCGAGTACCAGACCCTGCCGCAGCCCATGCGTGACGCGGTGATCAGCTTCTTCGACTACAACGAGGCGTGGCTCGCGGGCGTGCTGGAGCAGGGCAGGGACGAGGGCAGCCTGACGTTCGCCGGCTCGGCCAGGGACACCGCCCGCATGATCGTGGGCGGGCTGGAAGGGGCCATGCTCGTGGCCCGGCCCTACGGGGACGTGGCCAGGTTCCAGGCGGCCGCCGCTAGCCTGCTGGCAGGCCTGTCACCCTCGGTCGGGGAGTCGGCCCTGGCTGGCCTGGACCCGGCCACGGCCTAACCCGCCCGCTGACCGAGCAGTCCGGGCCGCAGCCGACCCCAGAAGGAGCCGACGCGTGCCCGGTCACCGCCCCGATCAGGCCAGCCAGGCCGAGCTGAGCATCCTGCACTGGAACATCCACTCGTGGCGGGATGAATCCGGGCAGCCGAACCACGAGGCCGTGGGCCGCCTGATTCGCCAGCACAGCCCGGACGTGGTCTCGCTGGTCGAGGTCAGCGAGGCGTGGGGGAGGCCGGCCTGGGTCAGGGACCTGGCCGGGCTGGGCGGGTACACCTGGATCTTCTCCCCGGTCGTGGAGTTCGGCCGCGACGCACCGGACCGCGGCTACGGCAACGCGCTGCTGGCCCGGGTCCCGGTGCGCGCGGTGCAGCAGTGGCGGCTGACCTGGCCGCCCCGGCTGTACGACGGCAGCGAGCCGTCGGAGCCGCGTTCTGTGACCCTGGCCGAGGTGCCGTTCGGGACCGGAACGGCCTGGATCGGCAGCACCCACCTGCCCGCCACCGACCCGGCGGCCCGGGCCTGCGCGCTGGACCGCCTGACGGAGCTGACCGCGGGCCTGGGCCGCTGGTGGGTGATCTGCGGGGACTTCAACACCCCGCCCGCCACCTGGGCTGCCGGCGCCTGGCCGGATCCGCCGCAATCCAGCTTCCCGGCCAGCGACCCGGCCGCACCGATCGACTACTGCGTGGCCTCGCCCGGCGTGTCCGTGGCGGCCAGCATCCTGACCGCGGCCGGTTCCGATCACCTGCCGCTGCTGGCCCGCTGCCGCGCGGCCTGAACCCGCTTGTCACATCCGCCGGCTGGCGTCCGTCAACAGCAGTGACGGCCGCGCACGGAAGAATGTGATCAGATGCCTGAACGCAATATGCTCGCCACCGAGTTCGAGCAAAACCGGGCTCACCTGCGGGCGGTGGCGTACCGCATGCTGGGGTCACTCAGCGAAGCGGATGACGCCGTCCAGGAGTCCTGGCTGCATGTCAGCCGGTCCGGCACGGCCGGGGTCAAGAACCTCGGCGGCTGGCTGACCACCGTCGTCGCGCGGGTCTGCCTCGACATGCTGCGCTCGCGCCGGTCACGGCGCGAGGAGCCGCTGGACGCGCAGCCGGCCGAGCCAGCGGCGAACGGCGCGGCCGGGGTGAATCCGGAGCAGGAGGCGCTGCTGGCCGACTCGGTCGGTCCCGCACTGCTGGTGGTGCTGGAGGAACTGGCCCCGGCCGAGCGGCTCGCGTTCGTGCTGCACGACATGTTCGCCGTGCCCTTCGACGAGATCGCCCCGATCGTGGGGCGCTCGCCCGCCGCGGCCCGGCAGCTCGCCAGCCGGGCACGCCGGCGTGTGCAGGGCACGTCGACCGTGCCCGCCGCCGACCTCGGGCGCCAGCGGGAGCTTGTCGACGCGTTCCTGGCCGCGTCGCGGGGCGGGAACTTCGACGCGCTGCTCGCGGTGCTCGACCCGGACGTCGTGCTCCGGGCCGACCGCGAGGCCGTGCCCGCCGGGCGGCCAACGCTGATCCGTGGCGCGCAGAACGTGGTCCGGGGTGCGCTCGGCGCCTCCCCGCGCTCCCGGCAAGCACAGCCGGCGCTGATCAACGGGTCCGTGGGGATCGTGGTGGCTCCGCACGGGCGGCCGGTGATCGCGCTCGGCTTCGTGTTCGGGCGCGGCAACATCACCGAAATCGAGGTCATCGCCGACCCCGAGCGGCTCCGCGACCTCGACGTGACGCTCCTCGACGGCTGAGGCTCAGCCTGCGGACAGGGCCCGGGACCGCAGCGCCCGCTGCACGAGGTCGCGCTGCTCGGTGAGAACGCGGGCCAGGCCGGGATCACGCGGCGCGGCGGCCAGGAAGTCGTCGACCCGGCGCAGCAGCTCCGGTGATGCCGCGGTGTGCGGGAAGAGCACCTGCCCCATCGTGACCCGCAGGTGCTCACCGCGCGACGACCAGATCGCCGGCAGGACCTCGAAGTACCTGTCCACGTACGGGGCGAGCAGCGCGGCGTGCTCGGGCTGGTTGAAACCGCGGGCGGCCTCGGCGACCCCGAGGGCGCCGAGCTCCTCGGTCTCGGCCAGCAGGTGCCAGGCGGCGGCCTTGTGCCCGGCGTCCGCTATCGCGGCGCGGCAGGCGGTGGCGTGCCGCTTCCCGGCGTCGGTGGCGTCGCCCGCCAGCTCGGCGTCGATCTCGGTGTCGCCGGCCCGCCCCACGGTGGCGAGCCGGCGCAGGATGGCCCAGCGCAGCTCCGCGTCCACGGTCAGGCCCGGTACCTCGCCGCTGCCGTCGAGCAGCCCGGTGATCAGGTCGAGCTGCGGCGGGGTGGCGGCCGTCCAGCTGAGCAGCTGCGCCCACGCGAGCTGGTGATCACTGCCCGGCTGGGCGGCGTGCAGCAGGCGGGTTCCGGCCTCCGCCAGCTCGGCCCTGCCGTCCGGCACCCACGCCGGGTCGCCGGCCAGCGTCAGCAGCTGCCCGGTGACCGAGTGCAGGATCTGCAGCATCGAGATCGAGGGTTCCCGGCCCATGCCCCTCGCCAGCATGCGCACGAACACGGGGAATGGCAGCTCGGCCTCGCGCAGCATGTCGATGGCGGCGTTCCAGCACACCGCGCGGGCGAGCGAGTCGGTAAGGTCGCCGATCGCCTCGGTCAGGGTCGTGATGGACCGGGTGTCGAAGCGGATGAGCGCATAGTCCAGGTCGCCGTCGTTGAGCAGGATCAGGTCGGGCTGCCTGAGCCCGGCCAGCTCCGGCACCTCGGTGCGCGGGCCCGCGATCTCAATCTCCTGCCGGTGGACCCGGGTGAGCGCGCCGTCGACGCGGTCGTACAGGCCCACGGCGAGGTGATGTGGCCGGAGCGTGGGGTACCGCTCGGGGGCCTGCTGCAGGACCGAGAACGAGGTGAACGCGCCGTCGTCACCGGTCTGGAAGTCGCTCCGCAGCGTGTTGGGGCCGGCCGTCTCCAGCCAGGCCCGCGACCAGTCCGCCAGGCTCACCTGAGAGCTCGCCTCGAGCGCGGCCAGCAGGTCCGTGAGCGTGGCGTTGCCCCAGGCGTGCTCGCCGAGGTAGGCGCGGATGCCGGCCATGAACGCCGGGCGTCCCAGGTACGCCACCAGCTGCCGGAGCACCGAGGCGCCCTTGGCGTAGCTGATCCCGTCGAAGTTCGCCACGGCCTGGCTCAGCGTGGGCACGTCCGCGGCGACCGGGTGCGTGGAAGGCAGCTGGTCCTGCAGGTAGCCCCAGGTCTTGCGGCCGCTGGAGAAGGTGGTCCAGGCGTCGGTGAACCGCGTGGCCTCAGCGCTGGCCAGGGTGCCGCAGAACTCCGCGAACGACTCGTTCAGCCACAGGTCGTCCCACCATTTCATCGTGACCAGGTCGCCGAACCACATGTGCGCCATCTCGTGCAGGATCACCATGGCCCGCAGCTCGTGGAGCGCGTCGGTGACCCGGGAGCGGAACAGCAGCTCGTCCGAGACGACCACGCAGCCGACGTTCTCTGTGGCGCCCACGCTGTAATCGGGCACGAACACCTGGTCATACTTGGCGAACGGGTAGTCGCCCTGGAACAGGCTGGTAAAGAAGTCGAGGCCCTGGCGGGTGATCAGGATGACGTCCTCGGCATCGAGGTGCCTGGCCAGTGACGAGCGGCAGGCCAGGCCGAGCGGGACCACCTGGCCGCGCGCGGTCGTGTGCGAGGTCCGCACGACGTGGTATTCGCCAGCGGCCACGGCGGTCAGGTACGTCGAGATCCGCGGTGTGGGCGGGAAGTGCCATACGGCGCTGCCGCCGTCAACCGAGGGCTGCGAGCCGAGCGCGGGCTGGTTCGACAGCACCGCCCAGGTTCCTGGCACCGTCACGTGGAACGTGAACTCGGCCTTCAGGTCCGGCTGCTCGAAGTTGGCGTAGACCCGGCGGGCGTAGGCGGGCTCGAACTTCGTGTACGTGTAAATCTTGCCGTCCGCGGAATCGACCGCCCGGTGCAGGCCGGTGCCGTCGCTCGAGTACCGGCAGTCGGCGACCACCGTCAGCTCGTTGCGGCGGGCGAGGCCCGGCAGCGTGACCCGGCCGTCCGCGACGGCCGCTCGCGGGTCGATCTGCGTGCCGTTCAGGGTGATCGCATGCACCCGGTCGGCGATCAATTCGACGTAGGTGGAGGTGCCGGGCTGATCGCAGCCGAAGCGGATCACGCAGGTGGAGCCGAAGACCTCGCTGCCCCTGGTCAGGTCGAGCCCGACATCATAGGACTCCACGTGCACCAGCCGGGCGCGCTCGCCGGTCTCGGCACGGGTGATCTCGGCTATGGGCATGGGCGGGCATCCCTCAGATGGCGTGCTTGGTCCGGGGCCGCCAATCAGGCTAAGGCATCCGAGTGTGGCGAAGCAGGATTCCTGGGCCTCTGCAGTCGGCATCATAGGGTCTAACCTGC
Source organism: uncultured Actinomycetota bacterium (assembly GCA_963844655.1). GTDB lineage: Bacteria > Actinomycetota > Actinomycetes > Streptosporangiales > Streptosporangiaceae > JASHPR01. Next base: position 384,721 of record CAWJPA010000006.1, read on the forward strand.
GCGTAGCGGGAGGAGAGCGTACTGTGGCGCGCCCAGAGTTAGTGACACCGCTGCGCCGGTGGGATCCGGAGCAGATCGGCGGCTATGTCCTGATCGGCCGGCTGGGTGCCGGGGCCATGGGACGGGTTTACCTCGGGCGGTCGGCGGCGGGACGCCTGGTCGCGGTCAAGACGATCAAGGTCGAGCTCGCTGACGAACCCGACTTCCGTACCCGGTTCGCCCAGGAGGTGGCCGCCGCACGGCGGGTCAGCGGGGCCTTCACCGCCGCGGTGGTCGCGGCCGATCCCGAGGCCGACGTGCCGTGGCTGGCCACCGCGTACGTGCCCGCGCCGTCGCTGAGCCGGCTGGTGCGGACCTGCGGTCCGCTGCCCGTGGCCGCGGTCCGGTGGCTCGCGGCCGGCTGCGCCGAGGCGCTGGAGTCGATCCACAGCGCGGGGCTCGTGCACCGGGACCTGAAACCATCGAACGTACTGGTCTCGCCGGACGGGCCACGGGTCATCGACTTTGGGGTCGCCCGGGCCGCCGAGCGGATTCAGCTGACGGTCACCCGGGGCGCCGTGGGCACCCCGGCCTACATGGCGCCCGAGCAGGCCAGGGACACCAGGAACGCGACCACCGCGAGCGACGTGTTCTCGCTGGGCGCGACGGCGCTGTTCGGCGCGACCGGGCACGCCCCGTATCAGGGTGACACCGTCATGGACGTGCTGGTGCGGCTCGCGACCGAGCCCCCGGACCTGACCGGGCTGCCCGCGGACCTGGCCGACATCGTCCAGGCCTGCCTGGACCGGGATCCACGTCGGCGGCCGAGCTCGGCGCTGGTCCTGGCCCGCCTGGCCCCGGCCATCAGGCATGACGGCTCGGAGCCAGGCTCCGCGTCGCTGCCTGGGTCCGCACTGGCCCTGATCGCCGAGTACCGCCAGGACCCCAAGCCGTCCGCTCCGGATGGCGCGGAGCCCGCCGACGAGGCCACGTTCGGCTCCCAGCCGGCGCTGAGCGGCCCCGGCGCCCGCTGGGCCGGCCCGGCCCCGAACGCGCGGCCGGGCCGCACGGCTGGGCCGGCCAATCCCGTCGGCGCCGCGTGCTCCTGACCCTGGCCTCGGCCGCCGCGGCGATCCTCCTGATCGCCGCGGGCGCCGGCCTCGGCGCCGCGATCGCGGGCAGTCACAGGCCACCGCCGCTGGGGCCGCTGCTGCCCCCGCCGCCGCAGGCCTCGGCGCTGTCGGCGCCATCGGGAACGCCGGAGGTCGGCGTCAGCCAGATCCAGGGCGACAGCCACACGGTGTTTGTGGTGCACGGGCAGGGATGGCCTCCGGGCCGGCCGGTGACCGTGGCCCTGGCCGGGGTTCACGCCTCGCCCGAGCATCCGGTCCCCGATGACGTGGGCAGCTTCAGCTACGCGATCAACCAGGACCACGAATTCTTTGCCGGCGGGCTGCCTCTCGGGACCTACGAGGTAGTGGTCACCGGGCCGGGCGGGGCCCGGGCGGTGGTCAGGTTCGACGTTTCCCGCCGCTAGTCAGATCGCCTGTGTCCACCACAGGTCCTCCTGCCGGGAACACCACGCCGGGTCGTTCAGGCGGGCCAGGTCGCTGACGGCGACGATGCCGTTGTCGATCAGCACGCCCACCGCGACCTCGTCGGACAGCCGGACGCCGGGACGGACCAGACCCCGCTCACCGATCTTGCGCCGCAGTACCTTGAGGTGCTCACCGACCCGCGCCGAGAGCCGGTCACGGAAGGCCGGGTCGCTGTCAAAACACTCAAGCTCGTGATGGGCGTCGGTGACCTCGAGCGCGGCCCGGGCGATCTCCGGAGTTCTGGGCAGCGGTGTGCCACGGGCCGGATCGATCAGCCAGGGCCGGCACCACATCAGGGCCACGAGGAAGAGCTTGGTGTTCGGATCCAGGTAGAGCGGCAGCAGAGTCGGGTCCCCGTGCAGGTCTGTCCCTTCCTCGCTCAGCGCGGCCGTCCTGGACACGACGACCAGCCGCAGCGGCTGGCCCTCGTCCAGCATCGCGCGGGAGCCAATCAGGACGGTGCCCTGCTGGATGAACCACCCGCCCGACGGCTCGCCCGGCCCGTCCAGGCGCGGCAGCCTGATCCGGTACCCGTCGCCCTCGGCGTAGAGCGCATGGGTGTAGCTGATGTTGGCCACCCACGCTCCGCCGGGCACCGCAGTGATGACGCCAGCCCGCCGGGACAGGCCCCGCCCGGCCGGGATGACCAGATCCGCCTCGGGGCCGCGGCCGAACACGAGCCTGGAGCCCTCGGGAATGCCCACGACTCGCCCAGATGGGGCGCTGACGTGTGCCATCGGAGGAGTCGGATCGAGCGCCATCGCCAGTCCTGCTCGTGCCTTCCAGACAGGCACGTGCCCGGCTGCGGGGCATGTGCGCGCGGTAGCGCGCATTCTAGGGCCGCCGCAGCAGCGTCCGCATCCCTGAGTTCGGGGATGGCCAGGCGGGCCGGGGCGCGGTTGGCTGGGCGTGGCCGGGGTGAGATCGCTCTCGCTCCGGGGGGACGGTTGTCCCGCCAGACAGCCGACCAAGGAGCCCGCACGACGGGATCAATTTCCCCGAGCGCGGGAATCATGGGGGGGCCTCTGGGTCTCGAGCAGTCCGTCTTACCCCGGCCACTTACTCCGCCGTTGTTTACTCCGAGGCCACTCGTGCCCGGGCGAACCAGCCCCTGACCTGCTGCTCCGCGCCACAAGGTGCCGAGGAATTAGCGGCTAATTTCTATCTGCTTGGGGCCATTTTTCTCCAGAAACAACGGCCATCGGGTGTGTAAATCTCTGTCGCAGGTGGAATAGGAACTTCCGTAATTGATCAACACGGGGGGAGATCAGTGCCTGCACGAACTACGACCCGTACGGCCGCTCGCCGGACTCCGGCGAGTGCCACCCGTACCCGGTCGACAAGCCGCAGCGCGTCTAGGCGCGCTGCTAGCCGCCCGAAGACTATGGGCAGCACGAGGGCGACCGCGGTCAAGACGACGCGCAAGGCATCCAAGACTGCGCCATCGCCCGCCACCGCTGCTCGGACCGTCTCGTCCGCGGCGACCAAGGTGACCTCCGCAGCCACCAGGATGACGGCTGCGGCCACAAAGGCCACGTCCTCGGCCAAGACGATGTCCACCGCCATGCAGGCGATGAACACCGCCACCAAGGCCATGACCACCGCGGCCAAGTCGCTGACCACTGCCGCCAAGACGATGTCGTCGGCCAAGCCGATGGCAGTGGCGGGCACGGCCAAGCCCAGGACGACGGCCAAGCCGAAGAGCGCGGCCAAGTCCCGGACGGCCAAGCCGGCCGGGGCCAGGTCCCGGACCGCAGCCAAGGCGAAGACCACGGCCCTGAAGTCCAGGACCACGGTCAAGCCGAGGACCACGGCCAAGGCGAAGACCACGGCCAAGGCGAAGACCACGGCCCTGAAGTCCAAGACCGCGGCCAAGCCGAAGAGCAGGGCCAAGTCCCGGACCGCAGCCAAGCCGCGGACTGCAGCCAAGCCGCGTACCGTCAAGGCGGCGGCGACCGGCACCACTGCGACCCGGTCGGCCAAGCGTCCGAAGGCCACCGCGGCCAAGTCCGCCCGGCCCCGCCTGTCGGCGGTCAAGCCGCACGGCACCGCGAAGCCCAAGACCAGGACCAGCACCAAGCCCAAGGCCAGCAAGCCCAAGGCGAGCACCAAGCCCAAGGCTGGGCAGCCCAAGGTGAGGTCGGTCCGGTCGACGTCCAGGCATTCCCGGCCGGCGCTGAGCGTTGCTTCTGCGCCGCGGAACCCTGGCGAGGATCAGTACGGCGGTCTGCTGGCTGGCCTCATTCGCTAGCGCGCACGACGGATATGCCCCGGGGGACCAACCCCGGGGCATTTCCTTGTGCGTCAGCGTGAGGCCAGTACCTCGGCGATTTTCGCGGCCGCGCCCGGAGGGTCCTCGGCGGCGTGCAGCACCTCGCCCCATGACCACCTGTAAAACCAGCACAGGCGGCCGTGGTCGTCAGTACCGGGCGTGCAGTCGATGCATTCCGCCAGCATCGACGCGCCAGGGATGAACACGTGCAGGGCCGCCGGGTACGACGTCTTCACCGTGGCGTGGAAGCCCTCGGTGTCCAGCGCCGTCGCGAGCCGGTGCAAGTGGTAACTACGTACGTGGTCATGCGTGCCGTCCTGCATCTCACCTGCCTTGCGGGGTCGGCACATTGTCGGCGCGGGCCGCCCTACCTTGTCAAGCCGGCCCGGCCCGGGCGGGCCGTCAACGTCCGGGGGTTCCGTACCCCGGATAGCTACCGTATACATCCGGCCCGTAGGGGTCTAGGGGGGCGTATCCGGCCTGCTCCTGTGAATCGGCCGGATAGGCCTCGGGCGAGTAGGCCGCATGCTCCCCGTAGCCGTTCCCGTAATCCTGGCCGGAGTTGTCCGGGTAGCCGGGGGTGTCCTGGCCGGGAACCCCGGGCACGGTGGCCTGCTGAGTCCAGTAGTCGGCTGCGCCGTTCCCGGCGGGCGGCGCGTAGGGCCCATGGCCGTTGCTGGCCGCGCCCGCGTAGTCGCCGTAGCCGGAGGCGGTCTGCCCGTCCGATGCGGCACCGTTGCCCGCGGTAGCCGGGTACTCCGGGGCCTGGTACTCAGCAGCGGAGTAATCCGGCATGGCGTATCCGCCGTAGCTAGAGGCGACGGTCTGGCTGTCGGGCGTCACATAGCTGCCGTAGGGGTTTCCCGTCACGGCGGGCTGACCGTTGGAGCCGTTGCCGCCCACCGGGGCGTACGGGTCCTGGAGCACCGGCCCGGACGGGTAGGCGTACGGATTCGTCAGCTGGGCGTCCCCGCCCTGGGCGGGGAACTGGGCCGGGGACGGACCGTAGCCCGGGAGTTGCTGCGTCGGCGCGGAGTAGGGCTGGTCCGGCGCGGGGGAACCGCCGGGGAGCATGGCGTGCCTGGAGTTGCGGTACGACCGGCTGTCCGAGGCCGGGACCTTCGGGAAGGACGGGCTCGTCAGCGGGTCGTCGTCGAGCACAGCGGGCGGCGGGGGAGCCGCGGCCTGCGGCATGCCGTGACTGAGGTCCGGAAGGTCGGAGGGGCCGGTATGCGGGCCGCCGGGATCACTGAGCTCAAGCAGGCCCTTGACCGCGCGGGCTCCGCTGACCGGGACGGGTGCCGCCGCGAAATCGCCGGCGGCCGCGGGGGCCAGTTCGGTGTCGGGGTCCTGCGGACGGCTGCGCACGGGAAGGCCGGTGGCGGGGTCCCGGCGCGGAGCCCCGGCCCGGGCCGGGCGCCGGCCGGCGGCGGTTCACTCCTGTCCGGCCGGTCAGTCCTCCGCTCGGGCGCGGGCTTCGCCGTCGACAGCGGTTTCTCTGAGGCCAGCGTCGCCCAGTAGTCCACGTCGGAGAGCTTGTCCCACTCGCTGCTGTCCCACTCCGAGGTGTCCTCGGAGCGCCTGCCGCGAGCCGGGCGCGGCCGGGCGGGCGGGTTGCCCTGATCCGGCCGCTGCGGCCTGCCGTTACTGCCGCGGCGCTGATTAGGGCCGGTCGACGGCCGCCGACCGTTGTCGCCGCGGCCATCGGGGCCGCGGCGGTCGCCGCCCGCGGCCGAGGGCATGACCGGCATACCGTTATCGCTGGCCCGACGCTGTCCGCCCGGCACCTGTGCCATTCCATTGTCGCCACGGCGCTGGCCTGGCGCGCTTGGCATCACTGGGGATCTGCCGTTGTCACCGCCACGGCGCTGACCTGGGCCGGCTGGCATTGCATTGTCACCGCGGCGGCGATCGCCGGGACCTGCGGCCATGACGGGCATGCCGTTGTCCTCGAAGTCCCGTGCCGGGCGCTGGCCGAAATCGCGTTCTGCGCCAGTTCTGCGCCCATTCTGAATTCGCTGATCGGGGCCGCGGCCCGCGGGCCGGACGGGGCGCCCGCCGTTATTGGGACGGCCGCCTGGACGGCGCTCAGGACGGTCATCGCGCTGGTCACGCCCACCCTGGCCACCACGGTTCCTGGCCTTGGTGGCCGGCTGGTCAAACTCGTCAGGGTCCTCTGCTCTCATGTTCCGCGCCGCAACAATAACGACGACGAGGATAACCACGACAACAACTGCAAGGACGACCACGAGCTTAGTCATCACACCATCCAACGCGGCATGGCCTCATGGTCTGGTGCAGGCGAGGCACACGCGGCCATCGACGCGGGCCTTTCCCGTTTGCGCAAGCACCCTGGATCCATTAAGTGACTTATCGCTTGAGCTGTGATTCTGTCGGACCCCTATGGCCCGTGTCATGCGTTTCGAGAAGTTTACCCAGATGTATCAACACATTGCGGTCAGACCGTTACGGCATGACAACTGCGTTCAGCCGCCCCCGGGCGGTGGCATTCCTGGCGATGGCGGTCCAGGCCTCGGTGAGACTGGGTCGTTTCGGTAGCCGCAACGGTGCGTTCAGAGCATAGATGGTAAACCGGTACTGATGCCGCCCATTCGGGCAAGGTGGGGCGTATCCCGCGGTGCCCTTGCTGTTCTGGGCCTGCAGCGCACCGGGCGGAAGCCGGCCCGCCTGGATGTCGGGGCTGTCCGGGCTGATGTTGTACACAATCCAGTAGACGTACGGGGTGATGGGCGCGTCGGCGTCGTCCACCACCAGGGCCAGCGCCTTCGTGCCCTGCGGTGCCCCGGACCAGTAGACCGGCGGGTTCTCGCCCTTGCCGTGACAGGTGTACTGGGCCGGTAGAGGTTCCTGGCCGAACGCCGGGCTGGTCACCGTCATCACCTGCGGGTCGTCCTGCTTCAGCCCGGCGGGCCCGCCGAGCAGGCCGCAGCCACCGAGCGCCAATGCCGCTGCGGCCGCGGCCGCGGCCCGCCAGCAAGCCCGTGCGAGGGCACGATCACACCGGCTCAAACAGTCCTCCTGACCCCCCGTGGCACCACTCTGCTTCGGTGCGCGATCCTACGCTGCCGGAACGGGTCCGGCCGAACCCGAGAGAGAATGAGCGGAAGGACAGGAGCCGCCGGTCGTCATTCCACGACCGGAATGGGGAGAATTCGTCGTGCTAGCCGGTCCTGGACATGGTCCAGCTGGCGGCGGGCGCCTTGTTGATCAGCGTCAGCGTGTTACCCGCGCAGCTGAAGGTCTGCCACGGCACCGAGGCGCCCGGGCTGACCTTGGGCAGCGGCAGGCTGAAGCTGACGCCGTTGATCATCGATTTGATCGCGAACGTGCTCGACCGGGTGACGCCGCTCAGCTTGTCGCCGCTGACCCGGAGCTGCCCGGTGGCCTGCCCGCTGTACTGCATGGACCCCTTCACGCCGTGGTAATGGAACTTCATGGGCTGGACGCCGTCGTAGTTGATCGCGAAGGCCCCGCCGCTGCTGACCGTCAGCGTGCCTCCGGCTCCGCCGGACAGGCCCAGCTGCGGGTCGCTGATGTTGTTGCTCCGCCAGGTGCCGGTCAGGCATCCTATGGAACCGTCGGCGGCCGGGGCCGCCGACGCGGCCGGCGAGGCCGAGGTCGCCGCCGACGAGCCGCCCGAAGAGGTGCTCCCGGCGGTGGAGGTAGTAGACCCGCCGCACCCGGCCAGCAGCACGGCCGAGGCCGCCGCGGCTGTGACCCAGCCGCCCGCGTGGTACAGACCGGTGCGGCACCCGTGGACGGCGCGGGGCGCGCGGTTGATAGCTGACATGCGGCCAGTGTCGGGTCAGCCGCCGCGCGAGGCACTAGGGAAGTCCCCAGTATCTTCCCTCACGGCGGTACACCCGCCAGCCCGGTCAGTCGGGCTGGCGCGAGTTTCCGAACATGATCTCGTCCCAGGACGGCACCGACGCGCGCCGGGATCGGCCGCTGGCCGCCTTGCGGGCCGGGCGCTCGGGGGGCGGGACCGGCTTCGGCTCGGGCGCCGCGGTCTCGAGCTCGGGGCGGCGCTCGTCGTCAGGCTCCCTGGCCGGGGGAACGGCCGGCGGGCCGGCCTGCACGGCCGGGTGAGAGGGCGCGGCATGCGCGGCAGCGGGCGAGCGGGGCGGGGCGGGGGCCGGCTGGCGACGCTCGGCGTGACCGGACGGCCGCTGCTCGGACGGGTGAAGGACCGGCGCCACGGGCCCCGCCAGCCGCGAGGCGATGGGCGTGACGGTCGCCGTCGCCGACCTGCGGCCGGCGAACCGGATCGCGGGCAGATCCTCCTCCGGCAGGCAGAGCCGGGCGGCGTCGTCATCGTCGGGGCTGACGTGCCTGCGCCGCGGATCGAAGATCCACTCCGCCACCTGAGGTCTGCCGCCCATGGTGAACGCGAGCTGCACCTGCCAGTTGCCGTCGGCCCGTTTCCTGGAGTCCCACAAGGCATCGTCAGGAACCACGCCAAGCTCGCTGAGCCGCTCGGCGACCACCTCACCGAGCCTGGGCCCTGGTCCCTGGTCGCCGGGGCTGCGGACCGTGGCCCGCTGTGCTTCCTGAGCCCGGTACTCGCGCTCGGCGAGGACCGGCCCTTCGAAGCGGCGCACCCGGTCGATCGGGACACCTGCCGCGTCGGCGACTTCTTCTGCGGTCTCTCCGGCGCGGATCCGGTCCTGGATCTCCTTGGGTCGCAAGGGATTCTCCACTTCGATCTCGTACTGCGCGAGCCGGGAGAACTGGCCGCGAGCCACGGCCCTCAGGCGGTCGTCGATCGGCAACTGGAAACGCCCGCCCCGTCCCGGCACAGCGAGGATGGCGTAACTGCCGTCCTCGCTCACTGCGACGAGGCGCAACTGGTGCATCGGCGTCCCTTCGGCGCTGCCGCGGCCGCGCGGGGGCGTAGCTCGGTCTTCCCCCGCCACGAGTCTGACGGTTATGGCCCCGTCCTGGCCAGCACCTCGCCCGGCATGTCCCGCATGAGCATGTGTTTTCCGGGGTGAGCGAGATCGGCGCTCGTCCGCAGCGTATTGAGGCCGGGCGGCCGCGGCGGCCGGAATACGGATTATCACGGGCTGCTCCCCGGGTCCGCGGTCCGGTCGATGACGTAGCCTTTGAACCGAGAATGTTCGGTAACAGAAGTATTTTGATCGAGGCTCCCCGGCCCGAGCTGATCAGGCGCAGCCCGCGTGCGCCCTGGCTGGCGGTGAGCGTGGTCTGCTTCGGCGCGTTCATGGGCCAGCTCGACGCGAGCATCGTCACACTGACCTTCCGCCCGATGCAGCATGACTTCGGCGCCCCGCTGGCGGCGGTGCAGTGGGTATCGCTGGCGTACCTGCTCGCCCTCGTGGCCCTGCTGGCCCCCGCCGGCCGGATCGCCGACGCGATCGGCCGCAAACTGGTCTATGGCTACGGCTTCATCCTGTTTGCCGCCGCGTCCGCAGCCTGCGGGCTGGCGCCGTCCCTGGGCCTGCTGGTGGTGTTCCGGCTGGTGCAGGCGGCAGGCGCCGCGATGCTGCAGGCGAACAGCGTCGCGCTGGTGACCACGAGCGTTCCCCTGGCCCGGATGCGCCTGGCGCTCAGCGTGCAGGCGGCGGCGCAAGCAATGGGGCTCGGGCTCGGCCCCACGCTCGGGGGGCTGCTGGCCGAGACGGCCGGCTGGCGCGCGGTCTACTGGATCAACGTCCCCGTCGGCTGCGTCGCGGTGATCGCGAGCCGCTACCTGCTGCCTAGGACCAGGCAGCTGAGCCGGGGCGGTTCGTTTGACTGGCCCGGAGCCGTGCTGCTGGCGGGGGCGACGAGCGGGCTGCTGCTCGTGCTGTCGGCCGTCGGCGGCCTGCCGCTGCCCGGCTGGGCCGCGGCCGGCTGCGGCCTGGGCGCGGCCGCCGCGGCGGTGGCCTTTGCCGGGCACGAGATGCGTACCCGTTTCCCGCTGATCCCGCGTGCGCTGCTGCGGTCCGGCCGGCTGACCCTGGCCCTCGGCGGTGCGCTCTTCGGGTATCTCGCCCTGTTCGGGCCGCTCGTGCTCATCCCGCAGGTGCTGGCCGCCGGGTCCGGTGAGCTCCGGGCCGGCCTGGTCCTGTCCGCGCTTCCCGCGGGGTTCGGAGCCGCCGCGCTCGGCGGGGAGGCCCTGCTGCCCGCCGCGATGACGAACCGGGCCCGGGGCAGCGCCGGGGCCCTAATCTCTTCATTCGCGCTTGTTATGCTCATATTCATGCCGTTGTCACCAGCCTGGATCGGCCCGCTGCTGGCGCTGGCCGGGTTCGGGCTCGGCGTCTTCGTTCCCGCCAACAACGCCGTGATCATGCGTACCGCGCCGCCCGGCTCCGCGTCGGTGCTCGGCGGCCTGGTCAATATGGCGCGTGGAATCGGCACCACGTTCGGGATCGCGCTGGTCACGCTGGCCCTGCACCTGGCGGGGCCTGGGCCGGCCGGCCGCCCAAGCGCGACGCTGGCCCTCGCGGTGCTCGCGGCCGCCGCCGCGGCCGCGGCGCTGATCGCCGCGGCCATCCGGCCGCTGGCCGGCGCCGGGCTCCGGCCGCCCGAGACGGGCCCGTCCGGTGCCTTCGGCTGACCCGGTCGCGGCCCGGCCAGCCACCGCCGACCCCGATCCGCTCGGGCTGGAAATCGCCGACGTGGTGTCGCGGCTGCGCCGCGCCATGCGGCGTGCCGCGCGAGCCGCCGGGCGCGAAGGGTCGCTGCCTGGGGGGCTGTCGGTGGCCCAGCTTGAGCTGCTGTCCTGCCTTGCCGACCACCCGGGCGCCCGGCCCGGTCAGCTGGCCCGCCTGCTCCGGCTGGCGCCGAGCTCGGTCGCCACGCTCGTGAACGGCCTGAGCCGGGCCGGGCTGGTCAGCCGGACCGGCGGTCAGCTGGACCGCCGCACCGCATCGCTCCTGCTCACGCCGGACGGGACGGCCGCTGTCGTCCGCTGGCGCGAGATCAACGAGCGCATTCTGCAGTCCGCGATCACCGGGTTGGTCCCCGCCAGCCGGGATGCGCTCGGCGCCGCAGTGCCCGGGCTCCGCGAGCTGACCGGCGCGGTCGACGCGCTCGCCGACGCGCCACAGTCTGGATCCGGCCAAAATGGCGCGCCCAGTCGACGGTAAGCGTCGTCTTCCATTCACATCGCTCACGTAGGCTCTCTCACTATGCATATCGACGCGATCTTCGGGGGGATCGGGCGGTTCGCGGTTCGGTTCCGGTGGCTGGTTCTCCTGGCCTGGATAGTCGCGGCGATCGCGGCAGCGACACAGCTGCCGTCGCTGGCGAGTGTCACCCAGAACAACAACACCAAATTCCTGCCGGCCAGCGCGCCGAGCGAGCACGCCGCGGCCCTTGCCGCCCCGTTCGGCACCAATAACCTGTTCGGGATCCCGGTGGTGGCCGCGCGGTCCGGTGCCCCGCTGACGCAGGCCGATACGTCCGCGCTGACCGCGCTGTCCGGCCAGCTGACCAAGGTCCCTGGCGTCGTCCGGGTGCAGGACCTCGGCCAGTCGCCCGACGGGCACGCCGAGCAGCTGCTCGCGCTGGTGGAGGCGAACGGCGGCGGCAACCAGAACCAGCAGACCGACCTGGTCGACGGGATGCGCGCGAAGATCGTCAGCGCCGGGCTGCCCGCCGGGCTGCAGGCGCACCTGGCCGGCAGCATCGCCGTCCAGGTCGACCAGCAGAAGGCGTCCGGCAACACCGGCAACCAGGTGGAGGAATTCTCCGCGCTGTTCATCATCGTGCTGCTGGTGCTGATCTTCCGTTCGTTCACGCTCGCGCTCACCACGCTCGCACCCGCCTTCATCTCCGTGCTCATCGCCGGGCCGCTGGTCGCCGAGGCGTCGCACCACGGGCTGCAGGTGTCCCCGCTGGCCCAGCTGCTGCTGATCGTCCTGGTGCTCGGCGCCGGCACCGACTACGGGCTGTTCCTGGTGTTCCGGGTCCGGGAGGAACTTCGGGCCGAGCACCACGGCGAAGCGGGAGACCGCTATCCGGGATCCCGCGGCACGGTCGGCAGCATGCTGCGCGACGTGATCCACCCGAGGCAGCCGGCCAGGAACGCGATCGTCAGGTCGGTCACCAGGGTCGGCGAGTCGATCACGTTCTCCGCGGCCACGGTGATCGCGGCGGTGCTCACGCTGCTGCTCGCGACGTTCCCGTTCTACTCCAACCTCGGCATCCCGTTCGCGATCGCCGTCGCCGTCATCCTGATCGCCGGGCTGACCCTGCTGCCCGCTCTGCTCTCCATCCGGCTGTCGCTGCTCGCGGTCAAGCGCACGCTGTTCAAGCGCGTCTTCGGCAAGCCGAAGCTGCTGCCGTGGAATATCCAGGGCAGCGGCAAGCCGGGCGTCTGGGGCCGGGTGGCCGGCCGCATCGTGCAGCACCCGGCGCCGACGCTCATCACCGGTGTCGTGCTGTTCGGCGCGCTCGCGGTCGCGGTGACCGGCTACACGGCCGCCGGGTTCGGCGGCAACACCAGCCCGCCCGCGGGCAGCGACTCGGCCGCGGGCCAGGCGCTGCTGACCAAGTACTTCCCGCAGGCGTCGGCCAACCCGACCAGCCTGATCTTCAAGTTCAACACCCCGGTCTGGCAGGACCCGCAGCCGCTGGCCGCCGCGACCGCCAAGCTGCAGGCGAGTGACCTGTTCACGCAAGTCACCGGCCCGCTGAACCCGGTGGGCGCGCCCTTCACCCCGGCGCAGTACACCGCGCTGCACGCGGAACTCGGCCCGGCCAAGGCGCTGCCCCCGGTGCCCCCGCCCGGCACCAAGGTGCCGGCCGCCGTCTACCAGGCCTACCGGGCTACCTCGAACTACGTCAGCGCCGATGGCCACACCGTGCAGTACGCCACCGGCCTGAAGGCCGGCGATCCAGGCGGCACGCCCGCGATGAACGCCGTGCCCGCTATCCGGGCCGAGACCACGGCGGTCGGGAAGTCGATCGGCGCGGCCGACTCCGCGGTCGGCGGCGAAGCACCGGCGCTGTACGACATCAGCAGCATCTCCAACAGCGACCTGAAGCGGGTGATCCCGATCGCGATCCTGGTGATCGGCCTGCTCCTGGCGCTGGTGCTGCGCAGCCTGATCGCCCCGCTCTACCTGATCGCCTCGGTCGCGATCTCCTACCTCGCGGCGCTCGGCCTCTCGGTGCTGCTGTTCATCAAGCTCGGCAACAGCGGCGGCCTGGTGTTCTTCATGCCGTTCCTGATGTTCATCTTCCTGCTCGCCCTGGGCGAGGACTACAACATCCTGATGATGACGAGGATCCGGGAGGAGGCACGCAAGCTCCCGCTACGTGATGCAGTCGTCCGTGCTCTGAGCGTGACCGGAACCACCATCACCTCGGCCGGGCTCGTGCTGGCCGGCACGTTCATTGTGCTGACCTTCGCGGCCGGCAGCGGGTCGGGCGGCAGCCAGATCCGCGACATCGGCCTGGGCCTGGCGCTGGGCATTCTGATGGACACATTCCTGGTCAGAACGCTGCTTGTGCCTTCCACTGTGGTCCTGCTCGGCCGGTGGAACTGGTGGCCATCGAAGATGAGCCGCGCCGACGCGAGCCGGCCCGCGGCGGCCGTGCCGGCTCAGGCCGCGGGCTCGTCCGGCGGCCCCGCCGGGACCGATGGTGCGGCGGGCCCCAGACAGCCAGACCGCCAGCGGTGAGCCGCCGGCCGACGCCGGGTGGGGGCGGCGGGGCCGGGTCGCCGATTATCAGCGTCATCTTGCCGGTCTACGCGGTCGAGGATTACCTGGCCGACTGCCTGGACTCGATCCTGGGCCAGGCGCCGCCCGGCGTCGAGGTCATCGCGGTCGACGATGCCTCCCCGGACGGCTGCGCCGGGATCCTGGATGACCGGGCCGCCAGGGACCCGAGGCTGCGGGTGGTGCACCTCGCCGAGAATGCCGGCCCCGGGCCCGCCCGCAACGCGGGCCTGGAGGTGGCGGCGGGGGAGTATGTGTGGTTCATCGACGCCGATGACATCGTGGCCGACGGCGCGTTAGCCGCGATCGGGCCCCGGCTCGAGCAGGACCGCCCCGACGTGCTGCTGATCGACTACGAGGACCTGTTCCCCGGCGGCCGGACGGCACCCAGCCCCGGCCTGGCCCTGCTCCGCGACGCGCCCGGGGGCACATTCACCCTGGCCGGGCAGCCGCAGGTGATCCACCTCACGATGACGTCCTGGAGCAAGGTGATCCGTCATGACTTCCTGGCCGGGCTGAAGCTGCCTTTCCCCGCCGGGATTCACGAGGACGTGACCCTCACCTGCGCGATCCTGCTCGGTGCGGAGCGGATCAGTGCGCTGCCGCGGGTGTGCTACCGGTACCGGCGGGACCGGCCAGGGTCGTTCATGGCCACGCCGAGCAGCGGGCAGCTGAGCATCTTTGCCTCCTATGAAAAGGTGTTCGGCCTGCTCGACGACGCCGAGCCGCCGCCCCGGGTCCGGGTGGCGATGTTCGAGCGCGCGATCTGGCACTACACGACCGTGCTGCAGGCCACGCGCCTCGGCCGCGGCGGGCTGGTGCCGCGCCCGGCGCGCCGGGAGTTCTTCGCGCGCATGCACGCCGATTTCATCAGGTACCGGCCGGCTGGCTACCAGCATCCGGCCGGGGCCCGGGGGATTAAATTCCGCCTGGTGGAGCGGAACGCGTACTGGACGTACACGGTCCTCGAGCCGGTCAACGAACTGCGGGTGCGGCTGACCCGGGCCACCGAGCCCGAGGACCGGACTCGGCAGTCCTGACATCCTTGACCTGATCGGCTGACCCGGCGCCGGACTTATCCGCTCTTACGCCCGATATCAGCCAGACCCGTTCAGTCGGATACGTCATCCTCGCGGGCATCTCACACGTCGTAATCGTAGGATCACCTTGCGTGATGCATGTTGCTGATCGCGGGAAGGTTCTCCGGGTGACCTACGGACTGATAGCCGCCACGGCCTGGGCGGCATCGACGGTTGCGGCCGCGAACGCGGCCAGGCGGCTGGGCACCTACTACGCCGTTCTCATCAGCCAGGTTCTCGGCCTGGCCACGCTGGGGCTGCTCACCGCCCTGCTGCACCCATCGCTGGCGGCGGCCGGCCGCACGCTCGCGGGCCTGGCCGCCGCGGGCGTGCTCGGCCTGGTCGGCTGGCTCTTCTATTACCGGGCGCTGGAAAGCGGTCCCGTGGGCCTGGTCAGCGCGATCGGCGCCAGCTACGGCGGGGTCACCGCGCTGCTCGCCGTGACCTTGCTCGGCGAGCACATCGGCGGCTTCGGCGGCGCGGGCGTCATGCTCGCGGTGGGCGGGGTGGCGCTGGCCGTGGCGCGCACGCCCGCATCCGGCGGCGTGCCGGCCGAGATCGAGGCGGCCGGACCGGACCGCGGCCCGCGGCATTCCGTGGCCCTGGCCGAAACGCCCCGGGCCGGGGTGCTGCGCCAGGGCACTACGCTCGCGCTGGCCTCGGCGCTGACCTACGGGGTCGGCGCGTTCCTGCTCGGCCGGTACTCGGGCCGGGCGGGCTGGCTGCCGTCCACGCTGGTGGCCTACGCCGCGTCGGTCTTCTCGCTGGTGCTGGTGCTGCCGTTCGTCCGGCCGCCGATCAAGGCCGGCGGTGGCCCGGCCGGGCTGCTGTGGGCCATGGCCGCCGGCCTGACCGAGACCGTGGCGCTGCTCGCGTTCTCCCGCGGCGGCCAGGTTGGCCAGGTGGCGATCACCGCGGCGGTGTCCAGCCTGTACCCGGCCCTGGCCCTGGGCGCGGGCATCGTGCTGTTCCGCGAGCGGCTCAGCGGCCAGCAGCTTGTCGGGGTGGGCTGCATCGCCACCGGGCTGCTCGTGCTAGGCCTGACCTAAGACCAGCCTGACCTAGTGCCAGCCGCGACGGCCGATGATGGACGCGACGGCCGGCCGGAGGTCGGCCCGAGCGGACAGCATGGCGGGGGGCTCGGCGGGCCGCAGGCCCCCCGGGCTAGCTAGTGGGCCCCGGCGAACTGCTCGTGCTCGGTGGAGCCGGCCAGCGCCGTCGTCGCGGAGTCCGGGGTGATGGCCGAGGTCACCAGGTCGAAGTAGCCGGTGCCCACCTCGCGCTGGTGCCGGGTCGCGGTGTAGCCGGCGGCCTCGGCCGCGAACTCGGCGTCCTGCAGCCGGACGTAGGCCGGCATGCCCTCGTCGGCGTAGCCGCGGGCCAGCGTGAACATCGAGTGGTTCAGCGCGTGGAAGCCGGCCAGCGTGATGAACTGGAACTTGTAGCCCATCTCGCCCAGCTCGCGCTGGAACTTGTCGATCGTGCCCTCGTCCAGATGGGCGCGCCAGTTGAAGGACGGCGAGCAGTTAAAGGCGAGGAGCTGGTCCGGGTAGACGGCCCTGATCCCCTCGGCGAACTGCCTGGCCACCTCGAGGTCTGGGGTGGAGGTCTCCATCCAGAGCAGGTCGGAGTAGGGCGCGTAGGCCAGGCCGCGCGCGATGCAGGACTCGATGCCGCCGCGGACCTTGTAGAAGCCCTCCGCGGTGCGCTCGCCGGTGACGAAGCGCTGGTCCCGTTCGTCGATGTCGCTGGTGATCAGCTTCGCGGACTGGGCGTCGGTGCGGGCCACGATCAGCGTGCCGACCCCGCAGACGTCGGCGGCGAGCCGGGCCGCGTTCAGCGTCCTGATGTGCTGGCCGGTCGGGATCAGGACCTTGCCGCCGAGGTGGCCGCACTTTTTCTCCGAGGCCAGCTGGTCTTCCCAGTGCACCCCGGAGGCGCCCGCGGCGATCATGGCCTTCATCAGCTCGAAGGCGTTCAGCACGCCGCCGAACCCGGCCTCGGCGTCGGCCACGATGGGCGCCAGCCAGCGCGTGCCGTCGGCCCCGGTTCCGGAGTCCGCGGCCTCGGCCCAGGCGATCTGGTCGGCGCGCAGCAGTGCGTTGTTGATGCGGCGGACCACCTGCGGCACCGAGTTCACTGGGTACAGGCTCTGGTCCGGGTAGGTCTGGCCGGCCAGGTTGGCGTCGGCCGCCACCTGCCAGCCGGACAGGTAGATGGCCCGCAGGCCGGCCTTGACCTGCTGCACCGCCTGGTTGCCGGTCAGCGCGCCGAGGGTGTTGATGTAGCCCTCCTCGCCCAGCATGGCCCACAGCCGCTCCGCGCCCAGCCGGGCCAGGGTGTGCTGTTCCTGCACCGAGCCGCGCAGCCGCACCACGTCGGCCGCAGAGTAGGTGCGCTCGACATTGGCCCAGCGAGGATCGGCATCCCACTGCTGCTGCAGCGCTGCCGTCTGCTCGTCGATGGAGGCGAAGCGCTGGCCGTGCCCGGACGATGTGCCGTTCTGCGTGCCGTTAATGGGACGATCGCTCACTTCAGACCTCCAATGTCCGCCCCGGGCGATACCTGCATCCCGGGTCGATATCTCCGAGCCTGCGGCAGACCAGCGCCGCAGCCTAGACCCCGAGCCCGTGAACATTGAACAGAATTCGTCTAAAGTGAAGATGTGTCAGTCTTCACAGAGAAAGATTCTCGTTCCTTCACCGAAGGCGGCCTGGATCTCGGTGTGTTCGGGCAACGGCTGCGGCACGCCCGGCGCGCCAAGGGGCTGACCCTGGCCGAGCTTGGCGCGCGTGTGGGCCGCGCTCCCTCGGTGCTGTCGCTGATCGAGAACGGCCGCCGCGAGCCCAAGCTGTCCCTGATCGAAGCGCTGGCCGCCGCGCTGTCGGTGCCAGCCGATGACCTGCTGCGGCGTCAGCCGCCCAACCGGCGGGCCCAGCTCGAGATCGCCCTGGAGGAGGCCCAGCGTGACCCGGTCTTTCGCGAGCTCGGCCTGCCGCACCTGCGGGTCGGCGCGCGGGTGCCGAACGACGTGATCGAGCACCTGGTCACACTGCACACCGAGCTCCGCAGGCAGCGGGCCAAGCCGACCGCCACGCCCGAGGAGGCCCGCGCGGCCAACGCGGACCTGCGGGCGATGATGCGCGAGCGTGGCAACTACTTCGCACCGATCGAGGAGGAGGCTGCCGCGGCACTGGCCCGGGTCGGCTACGCCGGGGGAGCCCTCTCCCAGGGCATGCTGCTGTCGGTGGTGAGCCGGAGCGGATTTAGCGTTCGGTATGCCAGGGACCTGCCCCGTTCCGTCCGGTCCGTTACTGACCTGCGCAACCGGAGGATCTACCTGAAGCAGGAATCCATGGGCATGCACACGCCGCGGACGATCCTGCTGCAGACGCTCGGGCACTTCATGCTCGGGCACAGCGCACCGCAGGACTTCGCCGACTTCCTGCGGCAGCGGGTGGAGGCCAACTACTTCGCCGCCGCGGTGCTGGTTCCTGAGCAGCAGGCCACCGCGTTCCTGCGCGAGGCGGCCGACGCCAGGACCCTGTCCGTGGAGGACCTGCGGGATGTGTTCGCTGTGTCCTACGAGATGGCGGCACACCGGTTCACCAACCTGGCCACCCATCACCTCGGCCTGCCGTGCCACTTTGTCAAGAACGACGAGGACGGCATCATCTACAAGGCCTACGAGAACGACGGGGTGATCTTCCCGGCCGATGCCACCGGCGCGATCGAGGGCCAGCGGATGTGCCGCCAGTGGGCGGGCCGGCAGGTGTTCACGGCCGACGACCGGTTCAGCCCGTACTACCAGTACTCGGACACACCGTCGGGGACCTACTGGTGCACGGCCTTCGTGGACCAGAGCAGCGAGCGCGGCTCCGCGATCACGCTTGGCGTGCCGTTCGAGCACTCCCGCTGGTTCCGCGGCCGGGAGACGGTGACGCGCCGCACCTCAGCCTGCCCGGACTCCGACTGCTGCCAGCGCCCGCCCGCCCGACTCGCGGCGCGCTGGGAGGGTCAGGCGTGGCCGTCGGCGCGGGCGCATTCGCACATCCTGTCCGCGCTGCCCTCGGGCAGCTTCCCCGGCGTCGATGAGGCCGACGTGTTCGCGTTCCTGGACCGGCACTCCAGCGGGTGACGGCTCACCGGGCCGAGGGGAAGTCCGGCGGGCGCTTGCCGATCAGGGCCGCCGCGCCCTCCTTGACGTCCTCGCCCATGAACGTGAGCATCTCGTAGGCTGCGGACTGGTCGAAGATCGGCCCCGCGGACCTGAGCCAGCCGTTCAGTGCCCGCTTGGTCAGCCGCACGGCGAGCTGGGAACCTGTGGCCAGGACGCCGGCGACGCGCAGCGACTCGTCCAGCACCTCCTCCCGGGGCAGCGCCTTGCTGACCAGGCCGATGCGCTCCGCCTCGGCGCCGGTGACCATCTCGCCGGTGAGCAGGTAGTACCGGGCCTTGGCCATCCCGCACAGCAGCGGCCAGATGATCGCCGCGTGGTCACCTGCCGCGACACCGAGCCGGACGTGCCCGTCACCCAGCCGGGCGTCCTCCGCGCAGATGCTGATGTCGGCGAGCAGCGCCACGACCACGCCGGCCCCGACGGCCACCCCGTTGATCGCCGACACGATCGGCTTCTCGCAGTTGATCATGTTGTAGACCAGATCGCTCATCTCGGCGAGCATGCTGGTCACCCGCGCGTAGTCGCCGATCTGGCGCTGCACCATCGCGAGGTCGCCGCCCGCGGAGAACGCCCGGCCCGCCCCGGTCACTACCGCGACGCGGGTCTCGTCATCGCGCGAGACGTCCGCCCAGACCCGGGCCAGCTCGCCGTGCATGGCCTCGTGGGCGGCGTTGTACACCTCGGGCCGGTTCATCGTGATCAGGAGCACGCCGTGGTCGCGCCGCTCGAACAGAAGGTGCTCATACGCGCTGAAGTCCATGTCCCCTCCGGCTGGGCGCGCCGCCGCCGCCGGGCGGCGGCTTCGGATGAGCCTCAGCATGGCATGCCGGCCGGCCCGGCCGCGGCAGCGGACCTTGGGCTGCGGGATCCGGCCAGACCGGCCCTTGACCCCCTTTCCGGCCGGGTCTATCGTTCCCGGCGGAACCGGTCCGAGACAGACAAGTCTCCTCATCAGTGACCGGTACCGGAAGGGCAGGGCCCATGAGTGACTACGACCCGAGAACGAGCACCGGAATCCCGACCGAGCCGGTGGGCTCACTGCCGCGCCCGGCCCGGCTGCAGGAGGCCTACGCCGGGTACGACGAGGGGAAGGTCTCCCGCGAGGACCTGGAGACCGAGCAGGAAGCGGCGATCCGCGACTCGATCGAGCGCAACGAGCAGACCGGGGCGCCGATCATCTCCGACGGCGAGCAGCGCTGGTCCAGCTTTGCCACCTACGCGGTCGCCGACACCCTGGCCGGGACCGGGCTCGCCGACCATCTGGCCAGCGCCGGCGGCCAGTACTTCGCCATCTTCTCCGACGGGCACACGAGGCAGCTGCCCCGGCTGACCGGCGGCCCGTTCCGCTACCAGGCCTACGCGGCGGACTCGCTGCGCAAGTCCATGGCGATCGCCAGCAAGCCGATGAAGCAGGCCGTCATCGCGCCGTCGATGCTGGCCCTGCTGTACCCACTGGACGAGGAGCTGCCCGGCTACCCGAGGGAGCAGTTCGAAGCCGACCTGGTGGACGAGTGCGAGAAGGACATCAGGCAGGCGTTCGCGGCCGGGGCGGCCCACGTCTCCATCGACTTCACCGAGGGGCGGCTCGCCACCAGGAACGACCCGCGCAACCCGTGGACCGGCCGCGGCCTGCTGCCCCACTTCATCGAGCTGAACAACCGGGTGCTGGCCCGGTTCAGCCCGGCCGAGCGGGCCAGCATCGGGGTGCACACCTGCCCGGGCGGCGACCGTGACTCAGTACACAGCGCCGACGTGGACTACAACGACCTGCTGCCCAGCATGTTCGGCCTGAACGCGGGCTACTTCCTGATGCAGATGGCCAGCGAGCGGGACCGGGACCGGATCTACCAGATCGTCGGCGAGCACAGCCGCGACGACGCGGACGGCGTGCCGCAGATGTGCTACATCGGCGTGATCAACCCGCTCAACCCGCGGGTGGAGAGCCCCGAGGAGGTGCACGACGCGCTGGTCCGCGCGGCCAGCTTCATCCCGAAGGAGCGGCTGGCCGCGACCGACGACTGCGGCTTCTCGCCGTTCAGCATCGACGAGAAGCCGAGCCACGGCTCGCCGGACTACGCCAGGGACGTCGCGTTCCAGAAGATCAAGAACAGGGTCGAGGGAACACGGCGGGCCGCGGAGACTCTCGGCGTCGGCTGACCGGACGAGGGCCGGGCGCGCTTACCTGCTGGTGATCCCGTGCTTGCGCAGCAGCAGATCACCCAGCTCGCGGGCGCGCCGGCCCGCTCCGGTGTCGCCCTCGTGCGCGGCCATGATCGACCCCTTCATCAGGATGTGCCACTGCCGGGCGAAGGCGTCGGTGTCCTCGATCCCGGCTTCCGCGGCCAGGGCCCGGATGAACTCACGGATGTTGGCCAGGTGCGCCACGCTCGCGCGGTAGACCGGATGATCGCGGTCGGTGAACTCGATCATCGTGGTCAGGAACGCGCAGCCTTCGAAGTCGGGCCGGGCAAACCATTCTGAGAACACATCGAAGATCGCGAGCAGCCGCGGGCCCGGGTCCTCGGCGCGCGCGATGACCTCCGCGATCAGCCACTGCCTGGTCCACAGCTCCTCGCGGCGGCGCAGGAAGTCGAGGATCAGCTCGTCCTTGGACCCGAAGTTCCGGTACAGCGTCATCTTCGCGACGCCGGCCCGGGCGATGACCGTGTCGACACCGACCGCCCTGGCCCCCTCGCGGCTGAACAGTTCGTAGGCCGCGCGCCGGACGCGGTCGCGGCCTTTAGCGGCGCCGCTCGTGCTGTTCTTCTCGTCCGCCGTGTGCGGCATGTATCACCTGGTCAGAAGGGGAACGCGACCAATTATACCGGCTGCATATCAAGATCAAGGGGGACGCGATGGCCGTCCGAGTTACTCCGTAGTAACATATGCGCATGAGCGCTGACAGCCCTGGGGCGGGTAGCTTCTCCCTCGACCTGCCTGGCGGCGTGAGCGACATGCGCGACTGGGTGCACGGGTTCGCCGAGGATGTGATCAGGCCGGCCGCCTCGGAGTGGGACGAGCGGGAGGAGACGCCGTGGCCGATCCTGGAGCAGGCGTCGAAGATCGGCCTGTACTCACTGGACTTCTTCGCCGAGCAGTGGCTTGAGCCCAGCGGCCTGGGCATTCCTGTCGCGTTCGAGGAGCTGTTCTGGGGCGACGCGGGGATCGCGCTGTCGCTGGTCGGCACCGGCCTGGCGGCGGTGGCGCTCAGCAGCAACGGCACGCACGAGCAGATGGCCGAGTGGCTGCCGCCGATGTTCGGTGACCCAGGCGACATCAAGCTGGGCGCGTTCTGCGCGTCCGAGGCGGACGCGGGCAGCGACGTCGCGGCGATCCGGACCCGGGCCGTCTACCGCGAGGCCTCCGGCGAGTGGGTGCTGAACGGAACCAAGTCCTGGGTCACCAACGGCGGCATCGCGAACGTGCATGTGGTGGTGGCCTCGGTCGATCCCGCGCTGGGCGCCCGCGGCCAGGCCACGTTCGTGATCCCGCCCGGGACACCCGGTCTCGCGCAGGGCCAGAAGTTGCGCAAGCACGGGGTCCGGGCCTCGCACACGGCCGAGGTCGTCCTGGACGACGTGCGCGTGCCAGGCCGCTGCCTGGTGGGCGGCAAGGACCGGCTGGACGAGCGGCTGGCCCGGGCCGCCGACAAGCCCCGGCGCGGGCAGGAGGCCATGAGGACGTTCGAGGCCACCCGCCCGAGCGTCGCGTCGATGGCGGTGGGGGTGGCCCGTGCCGCCTACGAGTACGCCAGGGACTACGCGCTCACCCGGGTTCAGTTCGGCCGCCCGATCGGGCAGACCGAGGCGATCGCGTTCATGCTCGCCGACATGGGCACCGCCGTGGACGCGGCCCGGCTGCTGACCTGGCGCGCCGCCTGGATGGCCCGGCAGCGCAAGCCGTTTACCCAGGCGGAGGGGTCGATGTCCAAGCTGGTCGCGGGCGAGACCGCGGTCCGGGTCACCGAGCAGGCGATCCAGATCCTCGGCGGCTACGGCTACACCCGTGACCACCCGGTGGAGCGCTGGCACCGCGACGCCAAGATCTTCACCATCTTCGAGGGCACCTCGGAGATCCAGCGGCTGATCATCGGCCGCACCGTCACCGGGCTTGACGTGCGGTAACAGCCGTGGCCGGGAGACCGTTGCGTCATGGGCCTGCACCAAGCCAGTCTGGTAGGCGGTGATGACGAGTTGTACCCGGTCTCTGGCGCCCAGCTTGGTCAGCAGCCGGGCCACATGGGTCTTGGCGGTGCCTGCGCTGATGTAGAGGGCGGCGGCGATCTCGGCGTTGGACATGCCGAGGCCCACCAGCTTGAGCACCTCGCGTTCGCGGTCGGTGATCCCGATGAGCTCGCTGGGCCCGCCGCCGGATCGGGGCTGGCTGGCGAACTGCGCGATCAGGCGGCGGGTGACGCCCGGCGCGATGATGGCGTCGCCGCCCGCGACCACGCGGATCGCGGTCAGGATGTCCTCCAGAGCCATGTCCTTGACCAGGAAGCCGCTGGCCCCGGCGCGCAGCGCGCCGTAAACGTAGTCATCGTGGTCGAACGTGGTGAGCACGAGCACGCGAGAGCGCGCATCGTCGGCGGTGATCAGCTGGGTTGCCTCGATGCCGTCCATGCCCGGCATGCGGATGTCCATCACCACCACATCGGGGTCGGCGTCCCTGACCAGCTGGACCGCATCGGCTCCGGTTCCGGCTTCGCCGGCCACGTCGATGCCGGGTGTCTGCTCGATCAGCATGCGCAGGCCCGCACGGACCAGCGGCTGGTCGTCGGCCAGGATGACCCGGATGGTCACCGAGCCGGCGCCGGCGCGGGGACGGGCAGCCCGGCGGCGACGCGGAAGCCGCCGCCGGGGCGCGGGCCGGCCGAGAAGTCGCCCCCGAGCAGTGCGGCGCGCTCGCGCATGCCGGTGATCCCGTAGCCGGTCCCGGCCGTGGTGCCGCCGCGCCCGCCGTCGGTGACCCCGATCGACAGCCGCCCATCCTCCTGTCCGATCGACACATGGCACTGGCTGGTGCCGGCGTGGCGGACCACGTTGGTGACCGCCTCCTGGATGATGCGGAACGCCGACAGGTCGATGTCAGCCGGGAGCGGCTCCCGGCTGCCGCGCCACTCAACCTCGACCCGCACGCCCGCGTCCCGGGCCGTGGCCGCCAGCCGGTCGATGTCGGCCAGGCCGGGCGCCGCGCCTAGCGATTCCTGCCCAGCCCCGGGCTCCTGGTCGGCACGCCGCAGTCCGGTCACCATCCGCCGCAGCCCGGACAGCGTCTCCCGGCTGATGGCCTCGATGGCGGCCAGGGCGTCGCGCGCCTCGTCGGGACGGGCGTCGAAGACCCTGCGGCCCGAGCCCGCCTGGATCGCGATGATGCCGGTGCTGTGCGCCACCAAGTCGTGCAGTTCGCGGGCGATCCGCAGCCGCTCCGCCATCGTGGCCTGGACGGCCGCCTGGGCCCGCACCAGCTCGGCCCGGGCCTGCGCCTGCCGGATCGAATGTCCGATGAGCCAGGCAATGATCGTGAAAAGGAGTACGGCAATCGTGACAACGTGTATCGCCGACCCGCCCAGGCTGCCACCCCGGAGCGGACCAGATCAAGCGCCCCGACGTCGACCCGGTTACCAGGTCGGGATCAGGCCGCCGTCGATGGTGAAGTCGGCGCCGGTGATGTTGGCCGCCCGGCTGCTGGTGAGGAACAGCACCAGGTCGGCGACCTCGGCGGGCTGAGTGAACCGGCCGGTCACCATCTGGCCGGCGGCCTGCTTGGCCACGTCCTCGGGGTTGGCGCCGGTGGCGGCGCTGACCGTCTGCGCGACCCCGTCTGCCCCCAGCCACAGGTCGGTGGCGACGGGGCCGGGGCTGACGGTGTTGACGCGGATCCCGTTCGGCCCGACCTCCTTAGACAGTGCCTTGCAGAAGCCGGCCAGCCCGGCCTTGGCGGTGCTGTAGTCCAGCACCGCCGGGTCGGGCAGGCGCGCGTTGACCGAGCAGACCGTGACGATCGCTCCCGATCCTGCCTCGAGCATGGCGGGCAGCACGGCCCGGCAGGCCCTGACGGCGGCCATCAGGTCGAGGTTGATGGTGGCGAGCCAGTCCTCGTCGGTGATGCTCAGGAACCCGCCGGGCCGGGCCGGGGCGCCGCCGACGTTGTTCACCAGGATGTCCACACGGCCGCCCGCCGCAGTGACGAGCGTGGCCGGGCCGTCGGCGGCGGCCAGGTCGGCCTCGATGGGGTGCACGTGCCCGGTTCTGGCCAGCTCGTCGAGACCCGTGGAGGACTTCCTGGCGCCAGCGAACACCGTGACGCCGCTGCCGGCCAGGGCGCGCACGACCGCCAGCCCGATGCCCTTGCTCCCGCCGGTCACCACCGCGGTCTGCCCGGCCAGTCCCAGGTCCATGGCCACCTCCCTCTGTGTCGAACTCGTCCCATCAGACGCTAACCGCCCGAAGAAGCTCAGGCGCGCGCGGGCCCGACCACGCCGCGCGGGGCCAGCGGCATGGCGCGCAGCCGCGTGCCGCTCGCGTCGAAGATCGCGTTGGCGATCGCCGGCGCCACCGCGATGATCGGGGTCTCACCGCCGCCTGCCGATGGCTCGTCCGGGCGGTCGACCAGCACCACGTCGATCTCGGGCAGGTCAGGCAGGCGCGGCACCCGGTACTCGGCCAGCGAGGCGTTGAGGATCTGCCCGTCGGCGAACTCGATCGCCTCGAACAGCGCGCCGCCCAGGCCCATCATCACCGCGCCCTCGATCTGGTTCCGCAGGCTGTCCGGGTTGACCACGGCCCCGCAGTCGAACGCGGTGACCAGCCGGTCCACGTGCAGGGTGCCGTCGTCGTCGACCCGGACCTCGGCCGCGGTGGCGACCCTGCCCCCCTTCTCCATGCCGCCCGCGATGCCGACGCCGGTCCCGTCATGCCGCGGGTCCGGGCCAGGCCGCGGCCGCCGGCTGCAGCCGGCCTGCGGCCGCGCTGATCACGTCGGCGAGCCGGCCGTCGTCGAGGTGGGCGAGCCGGAACTCGACCGGGTCGAGCCCGAGCCCGAACGCCACCTCGTCCAGGTGCGACTCCCGCGCGAAGTTGTTGGCGGTGGCGGCCAGCGCGCGGTACGAGCCCTGCGGCAGCGGGGAGTCCGCGGGCTGGAACACGATCCGCTGGTGCGGCACCCGGTAGGGGGTCATGATCCCGACCGCCCCCGAGTTGACGTTCAGGTGCGTCCAGCCGGTGAGCCGGCCGGACGCGTCCGCGCTGGCCGACACGTCGATCAGCGCCGCGGGCCGCAGGTAGCCCCAGTGGAACTCCTCGTGGCGGCTCCACTGGACCTTGACCGGGCCGCCCGCCGCCCGCGCCAGCCGGGCCGCCTCCACCGCGACGGAGCTGCCGTGCTTGCCGCCGAAGCCGCCCCCGTAGTCGGGGACCGTGACGTGGACCCGGTCCTCCGGCAGGTCAAGCGCCTCAGCCAGCTCGCGCCGGGCCCGGAACGGCGTCGAGGTGCCGGTCCAGACCAGGAGGTGACCGTCCCGCCAGGCAGCCACGGCCGAGCGGGGCTCGAGCGGGACGTGGGCGATAAAGGCGGCCGAGTAGTGCGCCGTCCACCGGCCCGGCCCGGCCGCGAGCGCGGCGTCCACGTCACCCTGCTCGTGCCGGAACGTGGCGCTGAACCCTTCGCCGTCGATTGGGTGCGAGCGCAGGTAGCCGGCCAGCTCATCCTGGCCGGGCTGGGGCGTGCGGTCCCAGGACGCGTCGATGGCCCCGATGGCCCGGCGCGCCGCGTCCCGGCTGCCGGCCGTCACCCCGATGAACTCGCCGTCCCTGACCACACTCACCCCCGGGAGCGCCTCGGCCCGGGCCGTATCGGCGCTGCGCAGGGTGGCACCGAACGCGGGCGCCCGCAGCACGCATCCGTGCCGCATGCCGTCGAAATGGAGATCCGAAGGGAAGTGCTTGACGCCGGTGACCACCTCCGCGCCCCGGGCGGCGGGCACCGGGCGGCCGGCCGAGCGCCACGCGGACCGCGGGGTCACCGGCCCGTCGGCGGGTACCCGCTCCACCCGGCGCACCCCGGTCAGCAGGTCGGAGAAGCCGATGCTCGGCGCGCCGTCGGGCCCGGCCACCATGCCGGCGCCGACGGTCAGGTCACCGGCCGGCAGGCCGAACCTTTCCGCGGCCGCCTCGCGGAGCAGCTCGCGGGCGGCTGCCGCGGCCGAGCGGAGCGGGGGCGCCGCGTACGGCATCGAGCGGCTGCCGAAGGTACCCAGGTCAAAGGGCGAGACATCGGTGCTGCCCATGACCACCCGCACCGATCCCGGCGGCACCGCGAGCTCCTCGGCGACCAGAAGCCCGAGCGCGGTGCGCGTGCCCTGGCCCGCCTCGACCTTGCCGGTGAACGCCGTCACCGAGCCGTCGGCCCCCACATGGACCCAGGCACTCTGCTCCGAGCCACGGGTGGGACCGGCCGCGGGATCCTCGTCGGCGACGACCGTGACCAGGCCGTCGTCGAGCACCTCGAAGAACGAGGCCTCATCCTTGGCCGCCTGGTCCCAGGGCAGGGCCGGGGCGGCTGGCGGATCACGACGGTCGAGGGGCTGGCCCGCGGCCGGGTCGGCACCGGGCGGCACCGGCTGAAGCAGCTCGGGCTCCTCCATGAGCTCGGCCGCACGCCGGACCGCGCGCATGATCCGCGGATACGTGCAGCACCGGCAGATGTTCCCGGCCAGCTCCGCCGCGATCCTGGCGTCGTCCGGCCTGGTCACCCGGTTCAGCAGGGCGGCGGTGGCGGTGAGCCAGCCCGGGGTGCAGTACCCGCACTGCATCGCGCCCTGCTCCAGCCAGGCCTGCTGCACCGGGTGCAGCACGCCGTCCTCGGCCAGGCCCTCGACCGTCGTGATCCGCTGGCCGGCCGCCTCGGCCACGGGCGTGATGCACGAGGTCACCGCGCGGCGGCCGATCAGCACCGTGCAGGCGCCGCAGGCGCCCTCGCCGCAGCCGAACTTCGGGCCGGTGACGCCCAGGTCATCCCGGAGCACCTCGAGCAGGCTCCGGCCGTCGTCCGCCGTCACCGTCCGCTCGGCGCCGTTGACAATGATCGTTACTGCCATCGAGGCTCGTTCCTCGGCCGCGTGTTCATCGGCATCACGACCGGCGTCGTGTTCCCCCAGGGAACATCGTAGAGTCCGGCCAGACATTCGCGAATACGGACATGCCGGGCGGGCGGGTGTGCCGCAGGGCCGCGATTGCGCTGGGCGCGGACTAATTGCCGCCCACCGGGCCTGATGCGTAACAATGACTCATGAGCAAGCAGCCAAATCCGCCGCCACCGGGCGACAAGCCCGTCCGTACGGCTCCGCCGCCACCGCCGAAGTGGCGGCACTGGCTGTGGCCGATCGCGCTTCTCGCGTTCTTCGGGCTCTACCTTTTCCTGCCCGGGATCCACGTCAAGACCCCGGTCAGCCTGAGCTACTCCCAGTTCATCGGGGACGCCGGCGCACACAAGATCAAGACGGTCACGTTCGAGAACGGTTCCAGCGGCTCGAACACGCCCGCCTTCGGCGATCTGACCAGCGGGAAGTCGTACACGACCGTCATCCCCGGCCAGGCCACGGCCCAGCTCAGCGAGCAGCTCAGCTCGGACGGCGTGAAGTCGGTGACCGCGCAGCCGCCGAGTTCGGGCCTGGGCACCGAGCTGCTGTACTGGCTGATCCTGCTGGCGCCGTTCATCATCGTGTTCTTCCTGTTCCGGCGGATGGCCCGGGCCGGAGGGGGAGCGGCCGGCGGCCTGCAGGGCGTGCTCGGCGTGGGCCGGAGCCGGGCCAAGGTGTTCGACGCCGAGCGGCCGGAGACCAAGTTCAGTGACGTGGCCGGCTACGAGGGGGTCAAGGCCGAGATCGGCGAGGTGGTCGACTTCCTGCGCAAGCCCGAGCGCTACCAGCGGGCCGGCGCCATGGCCCCGCGCGGCCTGCTGATGATCGGCCCGCCGGGCACCGGCAAGACGCTGCTGGCCCGGGCCGTGGCGGGCGAGGCCTCGGTGCCGTTCTTCTCGGTCACCGGCTCCAGCTTCGTCGAGCTGTTCGTCGGCGTCGGCGCGGCCCGGGTCCGTGACCTGTTCAGCGAGGCACGCAAGCGGGCCCCGGCGATCATCTTCATCGACGAGATCGACGCCATCGGCCAGCGCCGTTCCGGCTCGGGCGCCGCGGTCTCCAACGACGAGCGCGAGCAGACCCTGAACCAGCTGCTGGCGGAGATGGACGGGTTCGACGTGTCCCAGGGGATTGTGGTGCTGGGTGCGACCAACCGGCCCGAGGTCCTGGACCCGGCCCTGCTCCGCCCGGGCCGGTTCGACCGGCAGGTCACGATCCCGCTGCCCACGCTGTCGGAGCGGGCCGCGATCCTGGCCGTGCACTGCCGGGGCAAGAAGCTCGGCCCCGACGTGGACCTGAACGTCGTGGCCCGGGGGACGCCGGGCTTCTCCGGCGCGGACCTGGCCAACCTGACCAACGAGGCGGCGATCAACGCCGTCCGCGACAACCGCGAGGTGCTGTCCGCGGCCGACTTCGACACGGCCCGCGACCGGATCCTGCTCGGCCGGCGCGAGGGCTCCAACGTGCTGCTGCCCGAGGAAAAGCACTCGGTAGCGATTCACGAGTCCGGCCACGCGCTGGTCGCCGCGCTCTCCGAGTACACCGACCCGGTGGCGAAGGTCACGATTCTGCCCGCCGGGCAGACGCTGGGCGTCACCGAGCAGCTGCCGCTGGACGAGCGGCACCTGTACCGCGAGGACTATCTCAACGACTCCCTGGCGGTGCGGCTGGGCGGCCGGGCGGCTGAGCTTGTCGAGTACGGCCAGGGCTCGACCGGGGCCGCCAACGACCTGGCCAGCGCCACGGACCTGGCCACCAAGATGGTCCGCGAGTTCGGGCTGTCGCCGGCGCTCGGCCCGGTCGGCTACCCCGAGGGCGGTTCGGTGTTCCTCGGCGGAGGCGGGCAGGGCCTGTCCAGCCGGCCGTTCGCCGAGGCGACCCAGGCCATCATCGACCGGGAGGTCGCGCGGCTGGTGCGGGAGGCTGAGCAGCGGGCGGTCGAGCTGATCCGGTCGCACCGGCCCGAGCTCGAGCAGCTCGTCGACCTGCTGCTGGAGAAGGAGACGGTGGACGGCTCGGCGGTGTACCGCATCGTCGGCATGCCGGTACCCGAACACACGCCCACGGAGATGGCGATTGCCCCGCACGCCGCGGCGGCGCAGGACAGCCCGGCTGCTGCCGCGGCACCCACAGACCGGCACTGACCAGCGGGAGGCGGGACACCCCGGCGGCGCCCCGTGATGCGCCGGCCGCGGTCCACGGCGGATCGGGCTGCGGTCCTAGGATGATCTGGTGGCCGCAGCCGGATATCTCCGTTTCCCGCATGTCCACGGTGACCTCGTCACCTTCATCGCCGACGACGACGTCTGGCTCGCCCCCGCCGATGGCGGGCGGGCCTGGCGGGTCTCGGCCGACCACGCGGCGGCGAGCCATCCCCGGATCTCCCGGGACGGTTCGCTGATCGCCTGGACCAGCCACCGCGACGGCCCGCCCGAGGTGTACCTGGCCGGCATCGACGGAGGCAACGGCCGCAGGCTCAGCTACTGGGGGGACCAGCGAACCCGGGTCTGCGGCTGGACACCGGACGATGACGTGCTCGTGATCACCGCCTCGGGCCAGCCGTTCGATCACTTCACCCTGGCTTACCCGCTGGCCACAGAGCCCGGCGCCGCCGCGCCCGCGCCGCTGGCGTTCGGCCCGGTGACGGACCTGGCCGTGGCGGAAGGCGGCATCGCGCTGCTGAACGGCGGCTTCCGTGAGCTCGCGTTCTGGAAGCGGTACCGGGGCGGGACCTCGGGGCGGCTGTGGGTGGGCCCGCCCGGGGCCGGCGGCCCATCGGCCGCGGGCCGGTTCACCCGGGTCCTGGCCGGCCTGGACAGCCAGTTCGCCTGCCCCATGCTGGCCGGCGGCAGGATGGCGTTCCTGTCCGACCACGAGGGCACGGGCAACGTGTACTCCTGCGCCCTGGACGGCACCGACCTGCGGCGGCACACTGATCACGACGGCTTCTACGCCCGCAACGCCAGCACCGACGGCCACCGCATCGTCTACCACTGCGCGGGCGACATCTGGCTGCTGGACGGGCTGGACGCCGCCGAACCCCGGCGGCTTGACATCAGCCTGGGCTCGCCGTCCGCCCGGTCGCCGCGGCTGATCTCCGCGGAGGACCACCTCGGCGCCCTGTCCTGCGACCACTCCGGCCAGGCGAGCGCGATCGAGGTCCGCGGGACCGTGCACTGGCTGACCCACAGGGACGGGCCGGCCCGGGCGCTGTCGGTCGTCCCTGGCGTCAGGGCCCGGCTGCCCCGGGTGCTCGGCGACACCGGCCAGGTCGCCTGGGTGACCGACGCCGAGGGCGCCGACGCGCTGGAGATAGCGCCGGCCCACGGGCCTGCGGACGGGACCCCGCCGCGGCGGCTCGCCACGGGCGAGATCGGCCTGGTCTCCGGCCTGACCGCGGCGCCCGACGGCCGCACCCTGGCCGTCGCCACCCGCGACGGGCGGCTCTGCCTGGTCGACGCCACCTCAGGCGCGGTCACCGAGGTGGCGGCCTCTACCGACGGCGAGGTCACCGGGCTGGCCTGGTCACCGGACTCGGCCTGGCTGGCGTGGTCACACCCGGGGCCCCAGCCGCTGCGGCGGCTGCGCCTGATCCGGGCCGCCGACCCGGGGACCGTGGTGGAGGTCACCGACGGCCGCTTCACCGACACCGAGCCGGTGTTCACGGCCGACGGCCGGTACCTGGCGTTCCTGTCCCGGCGGAGCTTTGACCCGGTGTACGACGCGCACGTGTTCGACCTGTCGTTCCCGTTCGGGTCCCGTCCCTACCTGGTGCCCCTGGCCGCGGCGACGCCGTCGCCGTTCGGCCCGCTGCCCGGCGGGCGCCCGGTCGGCAGCCGGGCCAAGGACGACGGGGATTCCGGCGACGACTCCGGCCAGGGCGACGGGCCGGCCAGCACCCGGCCGGCGGACGGTACACACGCACCCCGGCCGGTGACCGTCGACCCCGCGGGCCTGGCCGGCCGGATCGTGCAGATCCCGGTGGCCGAGTCGCGCTACTCCTCGCTGCGCGCGGTCAAGGGCGGGCTGGTCTGGCTCAGGGAGCCGGTGACAGGGAACCTGGGCGAGGGCGGCGCCACCCTGGACGATGACGCGCCCCGGCCGAGCCTCGAGCACTTCGACCTGGGGCAGCAGCGGCGCACCGAGCTGGCCGGCGAGCTGGACTGGTTCGAGGTCAGCGGCGACGGCAGCGTGCTGGTCATCTGCGACCGCGGGAAGCTCTGCGCGGTGCCCGCGGACCGCAAGCCGGACCTGGACTCGGACGGCGACTCGGACAGCCCGGCCGACCGGGTGACCATCGACAGGTCCCGGGCCAGGTTCCTGGCCGACCCGGCGGCGCTGTGGCAGAACGCCTACACCGAGGCCGGCCGGTTCATGCGGCACGACTTCTGGGTGGCCGACATGGCCGGCATCGACTGGGACGCGGTGCTGGATTCCTACCGGCCGCTGCTGGACCGGATCGCGGGCCCGGCCGACTTCGCCGACGTGGTCTGGGAGATCTTCGGGGAGCTCGGCACCTCGCACGCCTACGTCATGCCGGCCAGGGATCACGACGGCACGTCCCGCGAGGCCGCGGCCGGCCTGCTCGGAGCGGACCTGGAGCGCGGCGCGGACGGGCGCTGGACCGTGACCAGGGTGCTGCCGGCGGAGTCCTCCGACCCGCGGGCACGCTCGCCGCTGGCCACGCCGGGCGCGCAGGTCGGGCCCGGTGACGTGCTGCTCGCGGTGGACGGGCAACTGGTGGACGGGGCCGGTCCCGGCCCGCTGCTGGTGGGCGCGGCCGGCAAGGCGGTCGAGCTGACCATCGCCCCGGCCGCGGGTGGCGAGCCGCGCAGCGCGGTGGTGGTCACGCTCAAGGATGACCGCCGGCTGCGCTACCAGGACTGGGTCGCCGGGCGCCGGGAGCGGGTCCGCGAGCTCAGCCACGGCCGGATCGGTTATCTGCACGTTCCCGACATGGTCAGCGAGGGGTGGGCGGACTTCCACCGAGACCTGCACGCGGAGATAATCCGCGACGCGCTGATCGTGGACGTCCGCGGCAACCGGGGCGGGCACACGTCCCAGCTGGTGGTGGAGAAGCTCGCCCGCCGGGTGATCGGGTGGGACATCCCGCGCGGCCTGCAGCCCACCACCTACCCGGACGACGCCCCGCGCGGGCCCGTGGTCGCGCTGACCGACGAGCACGCGGGCTCGGACGGCGACATCGTCACCGCGGCCATCAAGGTTCTCGGCCTCGGCCCGGTGGTCGGCACGCGCACCTGGGGTGGCGTGATCGGCATCGACGTGCCGCTGCACGAGCTCGTCGAGGGCACCGCGATGAGCGTGCCGCGCTACTCCACGTGGTTCGACAGCTTCGGCTGGGGGGTGGAGAACCGGGGCGTCGACCCGGACGTCGAGGTGGTGATCCCGCCCGAGGACTTCGCGGCCGGCGCGGATCCGCAGCTGGAGACCGCGGTCCGGATGGCACTCGAGGCCCTCGAGTCGCGCCCGCCGGCCGCGCCCCCGGACAGCGCCACCCGCCCGTCTCGCCGCCGCCCCCCGCTTCCGCCCCGCGGGTAACCCCGCCCGAAACTTGGTCGCGGCGCGTCGCTATCACGACGCCAGGTGACCAAGTTTCCTGGGCGAGAAGCCGGAGTTGCCTGTGGTGGAACCGGGGGAGGTGGGAGATGCGTCGAAGCGGCAGGATTCCCTCGAACGGAGTTTTGCCGTGACAATTACCATTACGCCTGCCGCCCGGGCGGCTGCCGCAGGCGCGGCTGCCGCCGGACTCTTGATCGGGGCTTATGCCCTCGGCACCAGCCGGGGCGGCTCGCCGCCGCCGACCCGCGCGAGGCTGGTCTCGGCCGTCCAGTCGGGCCGGATCACGGTCACAGGAAACGGGACGGTCACCGGCACCCCGAACCAGCTGAGCCTCTCGGTGGGCGTCCAGGTCAACGGGGCCTCGGTGGCGTCGGCGCTGCAGCAGACCAACCAGGCCGTCCGCCGGGTCACGGCCGCGCTGCGGGCCCGCGGCGTCGCGGCCGCCGACATCCAGACCTCCGGCCTGTTCATCCAGCCCAACTACGAGTCGGGGTCGCAGACGCCGTCGGGCTACGGGGTCAGCGAGTCGCTGACCACGACGCTGACCCGGATCGCCGCGGCCGGCGGCCAGATCACGGCCGCGGTGCACGCGGGCGGCAACGCCACCACGGTCGACGGTGTCGCGCTGAACCTGACCGACGACAGCGGGCTGCTGGCCACCGCGCGGGACCGCGCCGTGGCCGACGCCAGGGTCAAGGCGAGCCAGTACGCGCACGCGCTGGGCCGGCCGCTGGGCCCGGTGATCAGCGTGACCGACCAGAGCTCCGCATCGTCGCCGGTCCCGATGTTCGCCAGCGGCTCGGCGGCCAAGGCCGCCGTGCCGATCTCCCCGGGATCCCAGCAGCTCAGCGTCTCGGTAACGGTGGTCTACGGGCTGGGCTGACGCCGCGCCGGGCGCTCCGGTAGGCTCTGCCCATGCCCGCGAACCGCAGCGAAGGCTGGTGGCGCCGCCCCTGAGGCGGTTCCTGGTTCGCGCACGCAGCAGATCCTGAAGGCGACCGCCCGGCAGCCCGGCGGTCGCCTTTCTCGTTCCCACCGCCCGGCGCCGGGCCTGACCAGGCAAGGGGCCACATGGACCCGACACAGTTCGAGACCGGCGGTGGCGTCCGGGTCACCCGCACCGCGACCCCGTTCGACCCGGCCGTGCTGGCGGATCTCACCCAGCAGGTCGAGGCCCGCCGGGGCGGGGTGCTCAGCTCGGGCATGGAGTACCCGGGCCGGTACAGCCGCTGGCACATGGCCTACGTCGACCCGTGCGTCGAGCTGGTCGCCCGCGGCCGCCGGCTCACCGCCACGGCCCTGAACGACCGGGGTGCCGTTCTGCTGCCTGTCATCGCCGACGCCATGCGCCGGGCGGGCGAGCCGGTTACGGGGTCTGGCGACGACGCAGGCCAGGTTGAGGTCCATGTCCCGGAGGGCAGCGGCGCGTTCACCGAGGAGGAACGCAGCCGGCGGCCCACCGTGTTCTCCGCGCTGCGCGAGATCATCGCGGCGTTCTCAGGCCCGGACCCGCACCTCGGCCTGTACGGGGCGTTCGGCTACGACCTGGCGTTCCAGTTCGAGCCGGTGCAGCAGCGCCATGACCGGCCCGCGGACCAGCGCGACCTGGTGCTGCACCTGCCCGACCGGCTGTACGTCCTGGACCGCAAGCGGGAGACCGCGCAGTGCTTCAGCTACGAGTTCGAGGTCGGCGGCGTCTCGACCGCGGGCCTGGACCGGGCCGCCGGTGACGGCCCGGGGGAGCGGCGGAGCGTTCCGGATGGTGATCTTCCGGCCGATCCGGAGCCAGGCTCCTTTGCCCGCGTGGTCGAGCAGGCCAGGGAGCGTTTTGCCCGCGGCGATCTGTTCGAGGTGGTGCCGAGCCACGTCTTCCACGGCGTGTGCCGCTCGCCGGCCGCGTTCTACGAGCGGCTGCGGCAGCGCAACCCGGCGCCGTACGAATTCTTCCTCAACCTCGGGGAGGGCGAGTACCTGGTCGGGGCGTCACCGGAGATGTACGTCCGGGTGACGGGCCGCCGGGTGGAGACGTGCCCGATCTCCGGGACGATCGCCCGGGGCACGGACCCCCTCGGGGACGCCGAGAACATCCGCGCCCTGCTCAGCTCGGCCAAGGAGGAGTCCGAGCTGACCATGTGCACCGACGTCGACCGCAACGACAAGTCCCGGGTCTGCGAGCCGGGCAGCGTGCAGGTGATCGGCCGCCGCCAGATCGAGATCTACAGCCGGCTGATCCACACCGTGGACCACGTCGAGGGGCGGCTGCGGGACGGCTTCGACGCGCTGGACGCGTTCCTCACCCACATGTGGGCGGTGACCGTGACCGGCGCGCCCAAGGCCTGGGCCATGCAGTTCATCGAGGACCACGAGGCCGGCCCGCGGCGCTGGTACGGCGGGGCCGTCGGGATGATCGGCTTCGACGGCGGGATGAACACCGGGCTCACCCTGCGGACCGCGCACATCCGGCGCGGCATCGCCGCCGTCCGGGCGGGCGCGACGCTGCTGTTCGAGTCCGACCCGGCCGCGGAGGAGCGCGAGACCCAGCTGAAGGCCCGCGCCCT
Source organism: uncultured Actinomycetota bacterium (assembly GCA_963844655.1). Lineage (GTDB taxonomy): Bacteria > Actinomycetota > Actinomycetes > Streptosporangiales > Streptosporangiaceae > JASHPR01. The sequence goes on from CAWJPA010000006.1 coordinate 420,801, forward strand.
GCTGGAGACCCTGGGCGAGGCCGGGGACTCCGGGCCGGGCCGGCCGGAGGCTCCCGCGGCGTCCGGCGGCATCCGGACGGCGCCGCCCGGGGCGGGGATGCGCGTGCTCCTGGTGGATCACCAGGACTCGTTCGTGCACACGCTGGCCGGCTACTTCCGGGAGGCGGGCGCGGAGGTCACCACGCTGCGGGCCGGTTTCGACACCGGGCTGCTCGACTCGTATGCGCCCGACCTGGTGGTGCTGTCACCGGGCCCGGGGCGGCCGGCCGACTTCGGCTGCGACGGGCTGCTGAAGGTGCTGGATGAGCGGGGGACGGCCGCGTTCGGCGTGTGCCTGGGCATGCAGGCGATGGTCGAGCACGCCGGCGGTCAGCTGGGTGTCCTGGCCTCGCCCGCGCACGGCAAGCCGGGCTCGGTCCAGGTCCTGGGCGGCGCGGCCCGGTCGGGGCTGCTGGCCGGGCTGCCCGCGGAGTTCACCGCCGGGCGGTATCACTCGCTGCACGCGACCAAGGACGGGGTCAGCGGCGGGTTCGCGGTGACCGCGGTGACCCCGGACGGCGTGGTGATGGCGATCGAGGACGACGCGGCCGGCCGGTGGGGGGTGCAGTTCCACCCGGAGTCGATCATGACGGCGGGCGGCGGTGCGGGGCACCAGGTCATCGCCAACGTGCTGCGGCTGTGCCAGGCCAGGTCGCGGGGAGGGGCGGGCGCTCCCGTTCCCTGATGCGGGCGGCCCGGGGCCGGGCGGCTACCTTCTCCCTGAGAGGGACACGCGGAAGGGGACCCGCCATGGCCAGCACGACACGTACGCAGCCGGTGCTCATCACCGGATGCTCCTCAGGGATCGGCCGGGCGGCGGCCTTCAGCCTGCACAAGGCCGGGTTCCTGGTGTACGCGACCGCGAGGAACGCGGCCGCGCTCGGCGATCTCGCCGACCGTGGCCTGCGCACCATGGCCCTGGACGTGACCGACGAGGCCTCCATGACCCAGGCGGTCGCCGCGGTCGAGGCCGACGCGGGCACGGTCGGCGTGCTGATCAACAACGCCGGATACGGGCTGTACGGGCCGGTGGAACAGCAGCCCATGGCGGAGATCCGCCGCCAGTTCGAAACCAACGTGTTCGGCCTGATCCGGCTCACCCAGCTGGTGCTGCCCGGCATGCGCCGCCGCCGCACCGGCCGCATACTCAACGTGTCCTCGATGGGCGGGCGGGCCACGCTGCCGGGCGGGGCGTTCTACCACGCCTCCAAATACGCGGTCGAGGCGCTCAGCGACGCGCTGCGGATGGAGGTGGCGCAGTTCGGCATCGACGTCGTGCTGATCGAGCCAGGCCCGGTGCGGACCCCCTGGAACGACGTAGCGGTGGCGTCGATGGCCACCGCCGTGCCCGAGGGCGGCGGCGACGGCCCGGAGGCGGCCGGCTCAGGCCCGGGTGAGACGGGCCAGGGTGACGACCCGTACGCGCGGTATAAGGCCGCGGTCGGGCGCTCGTTCGTCACCGCCCAGACCGGCCTCGTGGGGCGGCTGGGCTCCACCGCCGATGATGTCGCCGCGGTCATCACCCAGGCGGTGAGCGCCCGGCGGCCGCGCACCCGGTACCTGATCAACCCGGTGGCCAAGAGCATGGTCGCGCTGAACCGGCTGCTGCCCGGCCGCGCCTACGACGCCGTGCTGCGCCGCCAGTACAAGCTCCCCGGCTGACCCGCGGCCGGGCGTGGGCTTCACCCGGCCGGCGGCGGAACCTCGCGGCCGGGTGTGGCGGCCAGGCGGGAGAAGGTGGTGGCGAGCCAGTCCTCGTAGGCGCCGGCGTCCCAGCCGGTCATCCGGGTGATGAGCAGGTAGGTTTCGGCGGCGCCGAGGATGCTGGTGGTGTCGATCAGCCAGGTCAGGTCCGTGGCCGGGTCCAGCAGGCCGTCCTGCGCCATCCGGGTCCAGATCACCCGATGGGTGTGGCGGGACTGCTCACGGCCCTGCTGCCAGAACCCCGCGATCAGCGGCTCGACCGCCGCCGCCTGCTGGGCCACGGCGAACAGCGCGCCGGTGCGCTCCATGATCTGGCGTCCGGCCGCGGCGGCGGCCGCGATGCGCTCGGCCGCGGTGGGCGCGGTCAGCGCGAGCTGCAGCCAGTCCCGGCCCAGGACATCGACTGGCTCGGTGTCGCCGACGATGGCGACGTCGACGACGCGCTTGAACAGCGCGGCCTTGGTGCCGAACCTGACGTACACGGTGCGCGCGCCGACCTGGGCCCGGGAGGCCACGTCCTCCAGCGTGGTGGCCAGGTAGCCGTCGGCGAGGAAGAGCTCGGTGGCGGCAGCCAGGATCCGCTGCTCGGTCAGCGCGGTCTGGGCGACGCGCAGGGGCCGTTTGCGGCCGGCCGGGGTGACGTCGCTGGTCATAAGATGCAGTGTAGCTGCACCTTATGATGGGAGACTGTATTGCGGAGCGCGGTTCCGGTCAGGGCTGGACGGCCAGGGAGGGCTCGTCCGCGGAGCCGGCCGTGATGTACTCGTGCGCGAGGCGCACCACCGTCGCGCCGTCGCCGACGGCGGAAGCCACCCGCTTGATCGAGCGGTAGCGGGCGTCCCCGGCCGCGAACACGCCGGGAACCGATGTCTCGAGCGGCAGCGGTGCGCGGTCGAGCGGCCACCCTTCCCGCGTCACGTCGCGACCCGTCCTGATGAAGCCCCACTCGCGCTGAACCGCCTCGGGCAGCCACTGCGTGCGCGGCTCACCGCCGATCAGCACGAACAGCGCGGCCGCCGGGACCCGCTCGCTCTGGCCGCGCCGGGTGTCGCACAGCGTGAGGGCCTCGAGCTGATGCTCCCCGTGGCCGTCGGTGATCTCGGTGCGCAGGCGCACCGAGATGTTGGCGGTGACCTCGATCTCCCTGATCAGGTACTCCGACATCGAGCGGGCCAGGCTGTCCCCGCGGACCAGCATCGTCACCCGCCGGGCATAGCGCGCGAGGTGCAGCGTGGTCTGCCCGGCCGAGTTCCCTGCCCCCACCACAAAGACGTCCCGGCCCTCCATGGCCTTGGTCTCGCTGCCGGCCGCGCCGTAGAAGACGCCGGAGCCGACCAGCGCTTCCACGCGCGGTACGCCCAGACGGCGCCAGGCGATGCCCGGCGCGAGGATGACCGCGGCGGCCGTGACCTGATGGCCGTCGGCGAGATGCACGACGCGGCGGCCGGGGCCGCCGTCCAGGCCGACGGCGGCCTGGGAGAACACCATGTGCGCGCCGAACATCCAGGCCTGCTCGCAGGCCCGGCGGGTGAGCTCATGCCCGCTGACGCCGTAGGGGAAGCCCGGGTAGTTCCGGATCATCGGGCTGTTTCCGGCCTGGCCGCCGGAGACCGTCTCCTCCAGCACGACCGTCTGCAGGCCCTCGGACGCGGCATAGACGGCGGCAGTGAGGCCGGCCGGCCCCGCCCCGACCACGACGACATCGCAGACGGCGAGATCGCTGGTGACGCTCCCGCCGACGGCGGCGATGATCTCAGGCGTGGCCGGCTCCACCATCGTGTAACCATCGTGGCGGATCATGACGGGCAGGCGCGCGGCGCCCAGGCCATGGTCCGCGAGCATGGCGCGGCCCTGCTGGCTGCCGGCGGCATGGAAGCGGAACGGGACGTTGAACCGGGCCAGCAGCTGCCGCAGCTCGTTGGTGGCGGGGTGCTGGAGGTCCCCGATGACGTAGAACAGGTCGAAGCCCGCCTCCTGATCCTGGGCCCAGTCGGCCAGGAACTCGCTGATGACGCGGTAGAGATCCTGCTCGAGCATCCACGGCTTGGTGAGGTGGTAGTCCGCCTGGCCCAGGGTCATGGCCTCGACGACCGGGCTGCGCGCCGAGTAATCGCGCTCCACCAGGAGCACCCGCTTGGCCAGGGGGTGCAGCTCATGGGCGCGCGCGAGGAACTCGACCCCCGGCATCTCGCTCATGTCATGATCGACGATGAGCAGCGCCACGGGCTCGCCGATGCCGGCGATGTCGCGCAGCGCCGCCAGGCCGGCGGCGGCCGACGACTCACCGATGACGCGGAAGTCTTCGCCGAACCGCCGGCTGAGATCGTCCCTCAGGGCCCGCACGACCCCGGTGTCGTCGTCGAGTACGAACAGGACGGGCTGTGACATCTGCTACCCCCCGCGGATCGCAGCCTTGATCCGCCGCTCGGTGTGCGTAATGGCACAAAGGTAGGATCCCCAGCGTTCGCGGAGCGTTCGCGGCCTGTCCGGCCCGGCCGGGAGGCGGCGTGCTCTTGTCGGAGCGTCGCGATACTGTGCGATGCCATGAAGAGCGTGCAGCCTGAGGTGTTCCTGGTCGCGCGGCCGGAGCTCGACTACGAGCAGCTGGCCGCGTACCTGAGCGAGGTCGGCGGCGACAGGTGGCTGGAGAAGCTGGACCGGGGCGACCTGGACAACGACGCGCTGAACCTGGCCGAGTTCGCCGGGCGTTTGTGCTACAGATCATGGGAGCCGGGGCTCAACCCCAACGTCACGCGGGTCAGGACCGACCAGGACAAGTACCTGCAGAACATCCTGGCCAGCGCGCACGGCTCGGTGCTCGAGCACGTCAGCTTCAGCTTCGTGCTGCACAACATATCCAGGGTGGCGACCCACGAGCTTGTGCGGCACAGGCCGGGGGTCGCGATCTCGCAGGAGTCGCTGCGGTTCGTGCGGCTCGCCGACATCCCGTTCTGGTTCCCGGAGTGGGCGCTGGCCGATGCCGAGCTGATGAAGCGGTCCACCGCGCTGCTGGAGCAGATGGAGGAGTTCCAGCGCTGGATGGCCGGGCACTTCGGGCTGGACGAGGAGGGCGTCGCGTTCCACGAGAAGAAGCACAAGACCTCGTTCATGCGCCGGTTCGCGCCGGACGGGGTGGCGACCGGGCTGCTGTGGACGGCCAACATCAGGACCCTGCGGCACACCATCGAGGCCCGCACCGACCCGGGGGCCGAGGAGGAGATCCGGCTGGTGTTCGGCAAGATCGGCGAGCTGGTGCTGGCCGAGGCCCCGGCCCTGTTCGGCGACTACACGATCTCCGACGGGGCGTGGATTCCGCAGTGGCGCAAGGTGTGACAGTGTTTGGCGCATGCCAGACATCTCTTACCAGGTAGGCGGCCGGGGCGCCCTGGGTTACCTGGCCGTGCCCGCCGGGGCGGGACCCTGGCCAGGCGTGGTGGTGATTCACGAGGCGTTCGGGCTGAACGCCGACATCAGGCACAAGGCTGACCAGTTCGCCGAGCACGGGTACCTGGCCCTGGCTCCCGATCTCTTCGACGGCAAGGCATGGATCCGCTGCATCGCCGGGGCCATCCGCCAGGTCCGGGCCGGGTCCGGGCCCGCGTTCACGCTCCTGGAGGCGGCGCGGAGCTACCTGGCCGCCCGGGACGACTGCTCCGGGCGGACCGGCGTCATCGGGTTCTGCCTGGGCGGCGGGTTCGCGCTGCTCTGCGCTCCCGGGGGCGGATTCTCGGTGGCGTCGGTGAACTACGGCGAGGTGCCGGCGGACGCCGAGGGCGCCCTGCGGGGGGCCTGCCCGGTCGTCGGCAGCTTCGGCGCGAGGGACGTGGGCGGCACCAAGCCCTCGGAACGGCTGGAGCGCGCGCTCACCGTGCTGGAGGTCCCGCACGACGTGCAGGTGTACGCGGGCTCGGGCCACCGGTTCATGAGCGAGTCGTCGGGCGCGGCGGCGGTCCTGGCCAGGTTCGCCCGGATGAGCTACCAGGAGGCCGACGCGGCGGACGCGTGGCGGCGCATCTACGCATTCTTCGGCGAGCACCTCGGCGGCGACCGCGGGAGCGAGACACAGGCCCCGGACGGGATTGCATGAGATGCAATTGCACGCCCGGTAGTGCCCATGAAATTGCACGCGAGGAAATTACCCGGATCATCCCCACGTCTGCGTGGGATTGCATCTGGGATTGAGTGCAGAACGTGTCCTCGTCCGGACGTGGGATTGCATGCGGCCTTTCGCCCGGTTACCTGGCGGCGTCGGGCGGATCGTAGTGGATCCGGTCGGCGCTGACGCGGCTTTCCAGAAGCCGGACCGTCTCCCGCACCATCCCGTCAGGCCCGCTTATAAAGACGTCTCTGCCTTCGCAGTTCGCGTGCAGCGCCGCAACATCAGGAACCATTCCCTTAATACCGCCGAAATTCGGCTGATCTGACACCACAGGAATCACCGTGAGCGCCGGGTAGGCCGATTCAAGCGCCTGCAGATCCCTGAGGTCGTACAGGTCGTACTCGGTGCGCGCCCCGAGGAACAGGCCGATCTTCCTCCGCTGGCCGCCCCGGCCGATGACGCCCTCGATGATCGCCTTGATGGAGGCGAGGCCGGTGCCGCCGGCGATGCATACCAGGTCCCGTGCCGGGTCGGCCCCTGCGGCCAGCTGGCCCTGCGCCTGACCGAGCAGCAGGGTGTCGCCTGGCTCCACGTTGTGCACCAGCGAGCCGCTCACCATCCCGCCGGGCACAGCGCGAACATGCAGGTCTATCAGGCCGTTCTCGCGCGGGGCGTTGGCGATGGAGAAGTTGCGCCATACCCGCGGCCACCGGGGCACCTGCACGGCCAGGTACTGGCCGGGCCGGTAGGGCAGCGGCTGGTCGGGCCGGATAGTCAGCACGGCCAGGTTCGGGCCGCGCCGGTCGTGCTCCATGACCTCGCCGGTCCACCAGCAGGGCTGGCGGGCGGCGTCGCCATCGGCGGCGGCCGTCATGATGGCCGATACCCGGGCGAGCGCCGCCTCCCAGGCGGCCTCGGTCTCGTCGGTCCAGTAATGCCCGCTGAAATGCCTGACCGTCTCGGCCAGTTCGGCGAGGAATGGCTCGTAATGCCGACCCTTTACCCCGAACTTACGATGATTGCGCCCCAGCTGCTCCAGATAACTAGTCAGGACCTCCGGGCTGCCGACGTTTTCCACCATATGGGTAAGAGCCCCGAATACCCGCCCCATATGGTCACGCATCGCGTGCGGAAACAACGACCGGATTTCCGGGTTATGCACGAAGAGACGGGCATAAAAGTGTTCCATTGCGGCATCTGGGTCCGCCGCAACGTGAGAGAAAGAGTCCTTTATTAGCCGGGCGTCGGCTTCGCTGATATCACCCGGTGTGCCCGTTCCGAGCTCTTCTTCAGCCGTATCCGGATACTCCGGCTCGCGCGTAATATCCGGCACCAGGGCCACGGGCACATGCGTGTATTGGTCGCTTAAGGAGAAAAGCCTTTCTGGTAGCGTTTCGCGGCGCCGTCCGAAGGCCGCAAAGCGTGGCTGACCTGCGAAGCGACCCAGAGGCCGGTCGTCTGGGTATCCGCCGTCGAGCGCGATCGCCATGTGCTGAGTCTTGCATCCAGACATGATGCATACAACCCTTTTCGGCTAGGCTCGTACGAGGAGTACGCAGAGTAGTGGAATGCCGTTCGGCGACGGCCGCGATCTTTGCCAGTAGAACGTGCTGTGTTATCGGCAGGAACGCCACTCTGCCTATAACGGCCGGCGACTGAACCATCAGTGAATAATCCATAGGCGTTACCGACTGTGTTCGGCCGTCACGCTCGTTTGCCCCCGCCGGCACCTATGCGTATACCATCATTGGCTCATGACGCCCCCTATGATCGGCATCACCAGCGAGATGACGGCCGTGGGCTGGGGGGACCGCGTGCGCGAGGCGGCGCTGCTGCCGGCCAGCTACACCCAGGCCGTGCGGCGGGCCGGGTGCCTTCCTGTGGTGCTGGCCCCGCGGCCGTGGCACTCCGACAGGCTCGTGGGTCGGCTGGACGGGCTGCTGTTCGCCGGCGGTGGCCCGGACGGCGGACGGCGTGACGGCATGACGCCGCCCGGTCCGGCAGGCCAGGCGGCCCGGGCCAGGGAGTCTGCCGAACAGGCGCTGATGCGCGCGGCGATCGAGGCCGGGCTGCCCGTGCTCGCCATCGGCCGCGGCCTGCAGGTCCTCAACCTGGCCCGCGGCGGGTCCGTCCGTGAACTGCCGTCTGACCAGAGCGGATGCGCCCCGGTGCCGTCCGCACGCGGGCTGCGGCTCAGCCCGGACAGCACGCTCGGCCGACTGCTCGGCCCGGGCCTGACCGTACCCGCGGCGGGCGCGGACGGCGGCGGCCAGGCCCTGGGCCGGCTGGGCCACGGCCTGACCGCGGTCGCCTGGGCCGGCGATGAGGCCATCGAGGCGGTGGAGCTATCCGGGCACCCGTTCACGATCGGGCTGGCGTGGCTTCCCGGGGAGGGCGACGGCACCCGGCTCTTCGAGGAGTTCGGCGCCGCCGCCACCGTGCGCGCGGCCGGCCGGAGCGCCCCCGGCGGTCCTGGCCACCCCGGTAACGCGGGCACCGCCGAGCGCCCGGGTGCGACCGCGAGCACGGAGACCGCCGTATCCACTCAAGCCGCCGGCAGCGCGGAAGCTGCCGGCAGCGCGGAAACCGCCGAGGGCGCAGGCGAGACGGAAGACACGCGCCAGGGCAAGCGGGCGCGGAAGGCCAAAGCCGGCACCACGACGACGTAGCGGCGCCGGCCGCCCGCAACTTCCTGGCTCTGGCGCAGGCCGTACGGGGCGGGCAGCAACCTGCCGTGCGCAACATGCATTTTCAGTGCGGCGGCGCGAGAGGACCCGGCCGGGCGGCAGACGCCGAGCGGGTGTCAGAAGGTCGAGGGGGCGCCGAACATCTCCGGCATCCGGTTCGCCAGCGCGAGGTCGCCCTCCATGGTCATCCGGCCATCGACGATCAGCGGGTAGAAGCTTTCCGCCGTGGTCAGCACCCGGATGAACTCCACCAGCGGGATCCTGATCGTGAGCGCCGCGTCCGCGGCGGCGTACTGATGCGCCCGGGCCCGCCCGTCGTGAATCTCGATGGCCCAGGGCCGCCGGGTCCCGTCGGACAGGCCGAGGTCGTAGACGATCGCCCCGTCAAAGCCCTCGGCCCTGGCCGGGTCGAACTGGCGGGTCATCATCCCGAACACCGCGCGCTGGGCCTGGCTGCTCGCGAAGATCTGCTCCAGCCGAGCGTCGGAGGTGTGCCCGATGACCCGGCTCAGGCCCGCCTGGCCGCGCCCGCGCAGGGAATCCCGCGCCGAGTGGCGAACCTTGCTGGCCAGCCGGCCCTGATGGTCGCCCCGCGGCGCCGGCGCGCTCCGCCGGGCCGCGGCGGTCTCCGCGTCCTCGTCGATTTGGTACGGGGCGGGCAGCGCCCGCGGGCCTTCCCGCCGGGCCAGCGCCTTGTCCACCGCGGCCGCCAGCCGGTCGGCCTTGGCCAGCTCCCGCTGCTCCCGGCCGTCGGTGAAGCGGGGCAGGACCTCGCGGGCGAACAGCTCGATGCTCTCGCAGATGTGCTCGTGCCGGTTGTTCCCGGCCTGCAGGACGAATATCACCTGGTCCACCCCGGCCGCCTCGTAGCGGGCGATCAGGTCGGTGACCTGGGCTGGGGTGCCGATCGCCCCCCGCAACGAGCCCACCCCGGCCTGCAGCAGCCGCACGGCTAGGGGCTGGGCGCTCGCGTAGACGATGTCCCGCGCGAAGCCGTGCTCGGCCCGGTCCTGGCCGAAGCTCCGCCACAGGTCGCTGTCGCCCACGGTGTGCGTGCCGCCGCCGTAGTAATGGCTGAGTGAGTAGCCGAAGAAGTGCGCGCCGTCGATGCCGCGGTCGATCGCGGTCGCCTCATCGGGGTGCAGCATCATCGGCAGCACCACGGCCACGTTCGGGTTGACCGCGAAGCCCCGCGGCACGCACTCCTCCGAGGCGATCAGGTCGTAGTACTCGGTCACCCAGTGCGCGGCGTCCTCCGGCTCGACGAACGAGAACGACAGCGCGCCGATGCCGCTGCGCGCGGCGAGGTGGATGGTCTCCCGGCGGCTGCAGGCCACCCAGAGCGGCGGGTGGGGCTTCTGCAGTGGCCTGGGCAGCACGTAGCGCGGCGGCATCGTGAAGAAGTCCCCGTCGTAGCCGGCGAACGGCTGCTCCGCGAACATCCGCGTAACGGCGTCGAGGGTCTCCTCCCACATCGCCCGCTTGGCCGTGCGGGCCACGCCGAAGCCGCCGAGCTCGGCCGCGGAGCTCGCTTCTCCGGTGCCGAAGTCGACCCGCCCGTCCGAGACCAGATCCAGAGTGGCGACCCGCTCGGCGATCCGGGCCGGGTGGTTGACCGCGGACGGGGCCTGGACGATGCCGTGGCCCAGCCGGATCCGCTTGGTGCGCTGGCTCGCCGCGGCCAGGAAGACCTCGGGCGCCGAGGAATGCGCGTACTCCTCGAGGAAGTGGTGCTCCACCTCCCAGGCGTAGTCGATGCCGGACCGGTCGGCGAGCTCGATCTGCTCCAGCGCGTCCGAGAGCAGCTTGTGCTCCGACTCCGGCCCCCAGGGCCGGGGCAGCTGATGCTCGTAGAAGATGCCGAACCGCATGAGGTCCTCCTTGACCCAGGTTGCCTCGGCCGCGGGCCTATTCGCCCAGGCCGCGCCCGGTCGGTCCTAAGGACAGACTGGCATGGTATCCACCGGATAGCCCAGCGCCGGGCGAGCGGCCGGGCGGACCCGCGGCTAGATGGGCGAGCTGTAGCCCACGATCCAGTGGATCTGCACCCAGGTGATCGCCGCCGTCCAGACTCCGGTCACCTCGAGCACCCCGACCGCGACCAGCATCCCCCCGCCGATGCCCATGATTAGCCGCGCGTGGCGCCGGGCGAACCCGAACATGCTCATGCCGCGCTGAAAGGCCAGGGCCACGATCAGGAACGGGATGCCGAGGCCCAGGCCATAGACGAAGGCGAGGAACGCGCCACGGGCCGCGGTGCCCGACGTGAGCCCCAGGGTGAGCACGGCGGTCAGCGTCGGCCCGATGCAGGGAGTCCAGCCCAGGCCGAACATCAGCCCGAGCAGCGGGGCCCCGGCCAGCCCGGCGCGCGGGCGCAGCGACGGCCGCACCATCCGGCCCGCGAACGCGAACCGGTCCAGGGCGCCGGCGAACAGCAGCCCGAGCAGGATCGTCACCACGCCCAGCACCTGCGTCAGGCCCTGCTGGTGCAGCTTCAGCACCGTGCCCAGGCTGCCGAACGCCACGCCGTAGGTAGTGAACAGGGCCGAGAAGCCGAGCACGAACAGCGCCGTGCCCGCGACCACCCGGCTCCGGGCCGGCGCCGCTGCCACCTCCGGGGCCGCCGGCACATCCGGCGGCGCAGCCGCGGGCCCGTCCGGTGACAGCCGGGCACCGACCGGCTGGGCGCTGGCGGGCTGGGGGCTGACCGGCGCGGAGCCGGCCGGCTGCGTGCCCACGCCGGCCATACCGGTCACGTAGGAGAGGTAGCCGGGCACCAGAGGGAGGCAGCAGGGAGACAGGAATGTGACCGCGCCCGCCGCTGCCGCGATCGGAACGGCCAGTATGAGCGGCCCGGAGCTCACCAAGCTGAAGACGCTCACTGTCCTCCCATGGGGTTCCCGATGCGGCCCAAAATACCGTGTGGGCCGCCGGCCATGGCGGCCAGGCAGGAACGAAACGACATTGACGCGCGCGGCCGGGCCCCACCACGATGACCGTTATGCGCAGCACGCCGCCCTTCCGCGCCGACCACGTCGGCAGCCTGCTCCGCCCTCCGCAGCTGCTCGCCGCCCGGGATGACTACGCGGCCGGCCGCATCGACGCGGCCCGGCTGAAGGCCGCAGAAGACGAGGCGATCACCGAGGCGGTGGCCATGCAGGGCGAGGCCGGCCTGCAGTCCGCCACCGACGGTGAGTTCCGGCGCGCGTCCTGGCACATGGACTTTATCTACCAGCTCGGCGGCATCAGCAAGGCGCCGGGCAACATGGCCGTCAGGTTCCGCAACGCGACCGGCAACATCGAGTTCACGCCCGCGGCGCTGCACGTGGGCAGCAGGATCAGGCTGGAGCGCACGATCTTCGAGCCGGACTTCGGCTACCTCAGGTCCGTCGTCACGTCGGCCACGCCCAAGCTCACGATCCCGTCGCCGAACATGGTCCACTACCGCGGCGGCCCGGCCATGATCGATCAGTCGGTCTACCCGGACATGGCAGAGTTCTGGAGTGACCTGTCCGCGGCCTACGCCGAGCAGGTGCGCAGGCTGGCCGGGCTCGGCTGCACCTACCTGCAGCTCGACGACACCAGCCTGGCGTACCTGAATGACCCCGCGCAGCGCGCCGAGATCGCGGGCCGGGGCGAGGACGCCGAGCACATGCACCTGCGCTACATCCGCCAGGTCAACGACGCGATCGCGGGCCGCCCCGAGGGCATGGCCGTGACCACGCACATGTGCCGGGGCAACTTCCGGTCGTCCTGGGCCGCCGAGGGCGGCTACGACTTCGTCGCCGAGGCCCTGTTCAGCGAGCTGGCGGTGGACGGTTTCTTCCTCGAATACGACGACGAGCGCTCCGGCACCTTTGCGCCGCTCCGTTTCGTTCCCGAGGGCAAGATGGTCGTGCTCGGGCTGGTGACCACCAAACGCGGCGAGCTGGAGGACAAGGACACGCTCAAGCGGCGGATTGACGAGGCGGCCAGGTACGTGCCCCTGGACCAGCTGTGCCTGTCCCCGCAGTGCGGCTTCTCCTCAACGGTCGAGGGCAACGTGCTGACCCGCGACGAGCAGGCGGCCAAGCTCCGCCTCGTCGTGGAGACCGCCGCGGAGGTCTGGGGCTGACCTCCGGGGCAGCGCGGCGCCTGCGCCGCCTGGCGGCTGACATGGCGCCGCTGCGGACATCACGTGACTTCCGGGTCCTGTTCACCAGCCGCACGGTCACGTTCTTCGGCAGCCAGGCGGGCGAGGTCGCGCTGCTCGTGCAGGCCAAGCAGCTCACCGGGTCGGCCATCGCCGTCGGCCTGCTGGGCGCGGCCGAGCTGGTGCCTCTGGTGGTGTTCGGCCTCTACGGCGGCGTGCTGGCCGACCGGCTGGACCGCAGGCGGCTGATCCGGCTCTGCGAGGCAGGCCTGGGCGGCTGCGCCGCGCTCCTGGTCGTCAACGCGTCGCTGCCGCACCCGGCCGTCTGGCCGCTCTATGTCATCGCCGCGGTCATGATGGCGCTGGTCGCGCTGCAGCGGCCCTCGCTGGACGCGTCGGTGCCCCGGGTCGTGGCCCGTGACCAGCTGACCGCGGCGTCGGCCCTGCTGTCCCTGTCCTCGAACGCCAGCGTCATCGCGGGCTCCGCTCTCGGCGGGGCGCTCGCCGCGCTGGCCGGCCCGCGGACGGTGTTCATCCTGGACGTGGTCAGCTTCGCGGTCTCGCTCGTGCTGCTGCGCGGGCTCGGACGGCTGCCCGCGCCCGCGGCCGCGGCCGGGTCGGCGAGCGTCCGCGGCCTGCGCAGCGTGGCGGACGGGCTGAGGTACGCACGCGGGCGCCCCGAGCTCGTCGGCTCGTACCTGGTGGACATCGCGGCGATGACGCTGGCGTTCCCGAACGCGCTGTTCCCGTTCATGGCGTCCGAGCTGCACGCGCCGTGGGCGGTGGGCCTGCTGTACGCGGCCCCGTCGGCCGGCGCACTCGCAGCGTCGGCGGTGAGCGGCTGGACCGGCCGGGTCCGCCGGCACGGCCGCGCGATCGCCCTGGCCGCGGGCGGATGGGGGCTGGCCATCACCGGCTTCGGCCTGGCTCCGGACATCGGCGTGGCGCTGGCGTGCCTGGTCCTGGCGGGCGGGGCCGACATGCTGAGCGGCATCTTCAGGGAGACGCTCTGGAACCAGACCATCCCGGACGCGCTGCGGGGCCGCCTGGCCGGCGTGGAGCTGCTCAGCTACGGCATCGGGCCGTCGGCGGGCCAGCTCAGGGCCGGCGGCGTGGCGACCGTCACCACGCCACGGTTCTCGCTCTGGTCGGGCGGGCTGCTGTGCCTCGGCGCGGTGGCCGTGATCTGCGTGGCGCTGCCCGGCTTCATCGCCTACACGGCCTCACGGCCGGGTCAGGACGCCCAGGGATCACCCGCCGCCGACGTCAGGTGAGAGCGGCCAGAGCGTCCTCGACCGCGCGGTGGAAGGTCGGGTACGCGTAGATCATCTCCCGCAGGCGCTGTGTCGGCACGGCCGCGTGCACGGCCAGCACCAGCATGCTGAGCACCTCGCCGCCCCACGGCCCGGCCGACGTGGCCCCCACCAGGACCCCGCGCCCGGCGTCCTCGACCAGCTTGATGAAGCCGTCGTTGCCCGCCTTGTGAATCCAGCCGCGGGGAGACTCAGGGACCTGTGTGATCCCGGTCCTGACCGCCAGGCCCCGCTCCCTGGCCTGGGTCTCGGTCAGCCCGACCGAACCGATCTCCGGGTCGGTGAACGTGACCCGCGGCACCGCGGTGTACTCGGCCGGGTGGTGCTCCTGGCCCAGGATGTCCGCCACCACGATGCCCGCCTGGTACATGGACATGTGCGTGAAGGCGCCCTTGCCGGTCACGTCGCCCAGGGCCCAGACCTCCGGCCCGGCGCGCATGTGCTCGTCGACCGGCACCGAGCGCTGCGCTTCGTCGATGCCCACGGCGGCGGTGCCGACGCCGGCCAGGTCGGTCCGCCGGCCCGTGCACACGAGCAGCTCGGCCGCGCTCAGCTCCTCCCCGTCGGCCAGGGTGACCGTGAAGCTGTCACCGTCGTGGGCCACGCGCGAGGCGGCCACGCCGGTCCGCACGACGATGCCCTCCCGGCCGAACACTCTGGCCAGCAGCTCCCCGGCCTCCGGCTCCTCGGGCGGCAGCAGCCGGTCCAGGGCCTCGACCACCGTCACCCGCGCGCCGAAGCGGGAGAAGACCAGGGCCAGCTCGGACCCGATCGCGCCGCCGCCGAGCACGATCAGCGACTCCGGCACCTGCTCGGCCTCGATGATCTCGTGGTTGGTCCAGTACGGGGTGCTGGCCAGGCCGGGAACCGGCGGTACCGCGGGCGTGGTGCCGGTGGCGATCACGATCCCGCGCTCGGCGTGCAGCACGTCGTCCCCCACCGCCACCCGGCCCGGCGCCGTGATCGTGCCGTGCCCGCGGAACAGCTCGCCGCCCAGGCCGGTGAACCGGTCGGCCGCCACCGTGTCGTCCCAGCTGTCGGTGGCCTCGGCCCTGATCCGCTTCGCGACCGGCGCCCAGTCGGCCCGCACTGACGACGCGCCGGCCATCCCGGGAATCCTGTGTCCCTCGGCCAGCAGGTCCGCAGCCCGGATCATCATTTTCGACGGCACGCAGCCCCAGTACGGGCACTCACCGCCGACGAGCCTCGCCTCAACCCCGGCCACCCGCAGGCCCGCCTCGGCGAGCCGCCCAGCGGTGTGCTCGCCGCCCGGGCCCAGGCCGATGACGACGACATCCACCTCGTGCTCGCTCACTCGTGACCTCCCCAGGCGCGGCGCGTGCTCAGGGGTATCCAAGCGTGAATACCCGGCGCCCGCCCCCGCAGACGCGCGGGGCAGCGCCCATTCGCCGGGCGGCGAATCTACCCCGCCCGGCGTGGCGTAACCGCCCCGTCAGCCGGTCACTCCTCGCCGGCCACCTTTTCGTCAGACGCCTTGACCAGGACCACGGGGCAGGCGGCGGTGGCCGCGGCGCCCTGGCTCACTGACCCGAGCAGCAGGCGGCGAACGGTGACCGGCCCCGGATGCCGAGCACCAGCAGGCTGGCCTCGTTCGAGGCGGTGACCAGCGCCTCGGTCGGATCCCCCTCGGCCACCACGGTCCGCAGCGGCACCGCCGGGGTGGGCACGATCTTGCTGACGGTCTCGATCAGGAAGTCCTGGGACAGCTTGTCCAGCTCGTCCCGGTCGAACGCGCCAGGGAACGACAGGAACGGCATCTGCCAGCTGAACAGCGCGGTGACCTCGCCCGCGCGGGCCTGCGCCTCGTCCAGAGCCCAGCGCAGCGCCGCGGTGCTGTGCGCCGAGCCGTCGACGCCAACCACGATGCGGTACGTCATGATGCGGCCTCCAGCGTGAGTTCCGGGCCGGCGTAGGCGGCCTCGGACAGTTCTTCCAGGCTCTTGCCGTTCGGCTCGGGCAGCAGCGCCACGGTGAGCAGCAGGCCCGCCACCGCGACCACGCCGGCCACGATCTCGGCGCCCTGGATGCCCATCGACGAGGCGAGCATCACCGGGAACAGGAACGCGCCGAGGAACGCGCCCAGCTTGCCCGCCCCGGCCGAGATCCCGTGGCCGGTGGTCCTGACCTCGACCGGGAACAGCTCGGCCGGGTAGATGAACGTGGTGGTGTTCGGGCCGAACTGGGTGAAGAAGTAGCTCACCCCGTACAGCAGGATGAACGTGATCGCGGTGGTCGTGGCGCCCGGGACCAGGCCGATGAGCAGGAAGCAGAGCGCCATCATCCCGAACCCGAGCACCTGGATGCTCTTCCGGCCGGTCTTGTCCAGCAGCAGGATCGCCACGATGTAGCCGGGCACCGCGAACGCCGCGAAGATCGCCAGCTGGACCAGCACGTTGTACAGCAAGGAGGCGTGCGGGTTCAGCAGCTTCAGGATCTCGGGCGTGGAGATCGTGTTGCCGTAGTAGCAGAAGTCCAGCAGCAGCCAGGCCCCGCGGTGCCGATCAGCCACAGCAGCATCCGCCGGTGGCGGGCCAGGATCCTGAAGCCGTCCAGCGCGCCCTGGGTGTGCCGCGCCGTGGACTCCTCGGCCGCCTTCGGCCCGGCCGAGCCGCCGGTGGCGTGGGCGATCGCGGCCTCGGCCTCCTCGGCCGCACCGCCCGCCAGCGCGAACCGCGGGGTCTCGTGGATCTGCCGGCGCAGGTAGAACACGGCCAGGCCCGGGATCGCGCCCAGCGCCAGCAGGATCCGCCACGTGGCGTCGTCGGACAGGCCCGAGGCGAGCAGGGTGGCGGAGTTGATCCAGGAGACCTGGCTCGTGGACAGGCTCCACTCGGTCTTCAGCAGCGCGACCACGATGCCGATCACGAACAGGTCGTAGGCGTCGGTGAAGAAGCCCATGCCCGAGACGAACATGATCTTCAGCTGGAACCGGTTGATCTTGGCGTCGTCCAGGGCGTCGAAGTTGCCCGGCGCAGGCTCGGATCCGGTCGTGGCGCTCATGGCCCTGTCTTACCCTGAGTGACTTATTAACTACATAACGTAGCGAAGGCCAACTGGCGCACGATTAGTTAACACTCGATTAACTGCCGGGAGCGAGCAGGTTACGCCGGCGGCTCGCCGCGATCCGCGGCACTGTCCTGGCCCAGGCCCCGGGTCAGCTGCCGCACCGAGACCGCCTCCAGGCGGAGCGAGCGGACCAGCTCGTCGATCACGGCCTCGCCGTCGATCGCGCCGCAGCTGAACAGGTCGATCGCGATGAGATTCTCCTCCGGCCAGGTGTGAATGCTCAGGTGCGACTCGGCCAGGATGAGCACCAGCGTGACCGCGCCGTTGGGGAAGCTCACGTGGCTTGTGTCCAGCACGTGCCCGCGGCCGGCCGTGACCGCCGCGACCGTGAGCTCGGTCAGCTGCGCGACGCCGCCCACCGGCGAGGACGGCGTGAGCCGCGCGTCGATGGCGTAGAGGAGTTTCGGCATGCCCGCTTCCTGCCGGCGCAGCTGGGCGTACCTGCTCGCCGCATCCATGCCAGGCATGGTGTGCGAGGATACCGTACGGCCTGGTGATCAGCTGGATTAGCCCGGTCCGGCGCCATTCGGAGCAAATCCAGGGGCATTACGCACCATGAACATGGACTCTGTCATCACCGACGTCGCGGCCGCCGTGGGGCTGGCCGAAGGGCGGTCCGGCGTCGGCGATGTGCTGCGCGCCATCGCCAGGGCCGAGCCGGTCGCCGTGCGCGAGGTGAGCCGCATGGCCGAGCTGCCGGTGCCGATCGTCGCCGCGGTCTGCAACGAGCTGCGCAAGCGCGGTGTGGTGGACCGGACCCGGCCGGTGCGGCTGACCCAGGCCGGCCGGGAGCTGCTCGCCCCCCAGCACGCGGACCTGGACGTGGCGTGCCCGCGCTGCGGCGGGAGCGGGCTCGCGGTCCCCGACGCGCTGGCCAGCCTGGCCAGCCGGCTCGGCCAGGCCGCGTCCGGGGCGCCCGAGGCCAAGCCGGAGCTGGACCAGACGCACTGCACGGTGGACACGAAGATCCGCCGGGTGCTGCGGATGCACGAGGCGGGAGCGCTGGCCGGGCGGCGGATCCTGATCCTCGGCGACGACGATCTGGTCTCGGTGGCGATCGCGGCCAGCGCAGCCGTGCTCGGGGCGAGCGTCGGCCGGCTGGCCGTGATCGACTCCGACCCCGAGGTGCTGGCCTGGGCCGGGGCGCAGATCGCCGGCACGGGGGTGGAGGCGGAGCTGATCGAGCACGACCTGCGCCGCCCGCTGCCCGCCGGCCTGGCGTCCGGGTTCGACGTGGCCTGCACCGACCCGCCCTACACCGTGGCCGGGGCGGAGCTGTTCCTGTCCCGCGCGGTGGCCGGGCTCGCGCCCGAGCCGGGCGGGCACGTGTTCTTCTCGTTCGGTGCGCGCAGGCCGGAGGAGACCCTGCGCACCCAGGAGCTGATCGCCGCCCTGGGTCTGACCGTGCGCGGCCTGTGGCCCTCGTTCAACGAGTACCTGGGCGCCGGCGTCCTGGCCGGCACCAGCCACCTTTACCACCTGCGCACCACCGCGGCGGCGAAGCCGCTGGTCGACGGCGACTTCCTGGGCCCGCTGTACACGGCCGAGGCCCGTGCCGCGGCCACCAGGCCGTACCGGTGCGCCGGCTGCCGGGCGGTCCACGAGGTCGGCCCGGGCGGCCGGTGGCCCCGGATCGCCGCCCTGCAGGCGGCCGGGTGCCCGCAGTGCGGAGGCACGGTCTTCCGCCCGATGCCGCTGCAGCCCCGATGACCGCGCCGCCTGCCGGCCTGGCCGGCTACCTGATCCGCCCGGCCCGGGAAGACGATCTTGATGCGATCGCCGGGTTCGAGGTCGAGATCGCGAAGGTATCGTTCGGCGACGAGGCCATCACCGACCCCGGGCTGCACCGCAGGCGGGTCGCTGGCGCGCTGGGGAAGCAGGGGGAGATCACGCTGGTCGCGGTGGCGGAGGACGCGCCGGGGCGGCCGGTGGGCTGGGCCTGGCTGTCCGCCAGGACCAACTCCCTGACCGGGGCCAGGTACGGGAACTTCAGGTCGCTGGCGGTGGCCGCGATACCGGACCGCAGCGGTGTCGGTGAGCTGCTGCTGGCCGCGGTCCTCCTGGCCGCCGACGAGGCCGGGATGGGCCAGCTCACCGGCAAGGTGCACGCCAGGAACCTCGGCATGCGGGCGCTTTACAGGAAGTTCGGCTTCGAGGCCGCGCATATCACCATGGAACGGGCGGCGCCGCCCGACGACGGCGCGGGCCAGGCGCAGGGAACGGGGCCGGCGGGCGGGGGCAGCAGGAAGCACCGCCCGCGATGACGGTGAAGTGCGTGATCTGGGACCTCGACAACACCCTGCTGGCCGGGGTGTACCTGGAATCCGGATCGCAGCCGCCCCCGTCTGACCCGGCCATGTCCGGGGCCGCGGCCACGCTGCGCGACCGGGGCATCATCCACGCGGTCGCCAGCCGCAACCCGCCGGAGGCGGCCGAGTACGCGGCGCGGGTCACCGGCCTGGAGTTCGCCGCCGCCGAATGCGGCTGGGGCCGCAAGTCGGACGCGGTGCGGCGGATCATCGCGGACCTGAACCTGGGGCCGGACGCGATCGCGTTCGTGGATGACGATCCCTACGAGCGGGCGGAGGTCTCGTTCGCGGAGCCGCAGGTGCTGGTGCTGTCCCCGGAGGACATGGCCGACGCCGTCGGCTGGCCCGAGTTCAGCCCGCCCGCGGTCACCGCGGAGGCCAGGCGCCGCAACGAGATGTACGCCGAGCGCAGGCGCCGGGAGCAGGAGGCCAGGGCGTTCGCGGGGTCCAGGGACGAGTTCCTGCGCTACTGCGGCACCCGGGTGACGATCGCCCGGGCGGCCGACGCCGACGTGCCCCGGCTGCATGAGCTCTCGGTGCGCACGCACCAGTTCAACACCCGCGGTGAGCGCGTGGCCGAACCGGAACTGCGCCGGCTGGTTGGATCGGCGGAGCACCAGGTCACGACCGTGCGCCTGGCCGACAGGTTCGGTGACGACGGCCTGGTCGGCGGCTGCGTGACCCAGGCCGGCCCGGACGGCACCCGGACCGTGACCCTGCTGATGATGTCCTGCCGGGCCATGGGCCGGGGCGTGATCGAGGCGCTGCTGGCCTGGCTCGCCCGGTCGGCCGCCCGCGGCGGGGCGTCGGCGCTGGCCGTGCCGTGCGTGGTCAGCCCCAGGAACGTGCCGCTGCGGCTGGCGCTCACCTCGGCCGGCTTCCGGGCCGATCCCGGCGGGCCTCCCGGCCAGCGCGACGCCGTGTTCTCCCGGCCGCTGTCCGGGCCACTGCCCGAGGTGCCCAGCTGGGTGACCGCGCCCGGAGCGGCAGCCCCGTGACCGGCCGGCCGCCGCCTGATGTCGTCGCCGGGCTGCGGGAGATTCTGGCCCGGGTGACGGGGCACGAGGAGCTCCTCGGCCTAGGCGACCAGACGCCGCTGTTCGGCGACGGCGTGGGCCTCGACTCGCTGACCGGCACGCTGCTGCTGCGCGAGGTGCACCGCCGGTTCGGTGTGGACGTCGCCGCCGAGGACCTCAACCTCGACGCCCTGGCCACGCTGGGCACGCTGGCCGCATTCATCACGGAGCACGCGCCCGCCGGTCCTGTCCCCGGGGGCTGAGGGACAATGGACGCAGAAGTAAACGGGCAATAGCGCGACCAGAGGTGCATCCATGAGGCTCGGTTCCGGGTGAGCGCGGTCTTCGCGGTTGACGCGTGCAGGACGCCGGTAGGGAAGATCAAGGGCGCGCTGGCGGGCGTGCGCCCCGACCACCTGACGGCCGACGTGATCAGAGCGCTGCTGGTGCGAAACCCCTGGCTGGACCCGGCGCTGATCGACGACGTGTACTGGGGCGCGGCCAACCAGGCCGGCGAGGACAACAGGAACGTCGCTCGGATGGGCGTGCTGCTGGCCGGGCTGCCGGTGGAGATCCCCGGGGCCACGGTCAACCGGCTCTGCGGCTCGGGCATGGAGGCGATCTCCGGCGCCGCGCGGGCCATCGCCGCGGGCGACGCCGACATCTGCCTGGCCGGCGGCACCGAGTCGATGACCCGCGCGCCGTTCGTGCTGCCGCGGGCCGCCGAGCCGTTCGCCCGCGAGGCCGGCCTGGCCGACACCCGGCTCGGCTGGCGGCTGGTGAGCCCGCTGATGCAGGAGCTCTACCCGCCGGTCACGCTGGGGGAGACCGCGGAGAACGTGGCCGAGCGCTACGGCGTGGACCGGGACCGGCAGGACCGGTTCGCGCTGACCAGCCACCAGCGCGCGGGCCGGGCCGCCGCGGCCGGGCGGCTGGCCGGCGAGATCATCCCGGTGACGGTGGCCGGCCCGGACGGGCCCGCCGGCAAGGTGACCGCTGACGAGGGGATCAAGCCCAACCTGACCCTGGACGAGCTGGCGGCGCGGAAGCCCGCGTTCCGCAAGAACGGCACGGTGACCGGGGGCAACTCCTCACCGCTGAACGACGGCGCGGCCGGCCTGCTGCTGCTGTCCGAGCGGGCCGCGGCCGCCGCCGGGGTCCAGCCGATCGCCAGGTACGCGGGCGCGGGCGCGGCCGGGGTGCATCCGGACTTTATGGGCATCGGCCCGGTACCCGCGATGGCCAAGGTGCTGGCCCGGGCCGGATGGCAGGCCGGCGACCTCGGGCTGGTCGAGGTCAACGAGGCGTTCGCCGCCCAGGCCGTCGCGGTCATCGACGAGCTCAAGCTCGACCCGGAGATCGTCAACGTGAACGGCGGCGCGATCGCCATCGGGCACCCGCTCGGCTGCTCCGGGGCCCGGATCACCACCACGCTGCTGCACGAGCTCCGGCGGCGCGGCACCGCCCGGGCCGCGGCGACGATGTGCATCGGCGTGGGGCAGGGGATTGCCACGCTGTGGGAGGCGGCGTAGGCGCCACCGTATCCTGGGCGCACCGCCGTGACTAAGGGGGCCGGGAGCGTGCGGGGAGACAGGATGGCGAAGGCGGCGGGCGAGGTGGCGACGGCCGACCCGGACGCGCGGGTCGTGACGATCCCGAACGCCATCAGCGTGGCCCGCCTGGCCGGGGTGCCGGTGTTCCTGTGGCTGGTCCTAGGGCTCCAGAGCCAGGCGGGGGACTGGTGGGCGGTAGGGCTGCTGATCGCGGCCGGGATGTCCGACTGGCTGGACGGGAAGATCGCCCGGGCGCTCAACCAGCAGAGCCGGCTGGGCCAGATGCTCGACCCGGCCGCCGACCGGCTCTACATCGTGGCCACGCTCGCCGCGCTCGCCATCCGCTCGATCATCCCGTGGTGGCTGGTGGGGCTGCTCGCGGCCCGGGAGCTGCTGCTCGGCGTGGTGCTGCTGGTACTGCGCCGCCATGGCTACGAGCCGCTGCAAGTCAGCTTCGTGGGCAAGGCCGCGACGCTGGCCCTGTTCTACGCGTTCCCGCTGCTGTTCCTGGGCGCGCACCCGGCCAGCTACGCCGAGGCGGCCAGGGTCGCGGGCTGGGCCTTCGCCATCTGGGGGACGGCCCTGTACTGGAGCGCGGCCGTCCTCTACATCGAGCAAGCCCGCCGCCTCCTCCGCGCAGATTCGGCCAGAGTTCCTCCCGAGCCGACGGCTGCGGGGGGGTCTGGGGGGTCCGCCCCCGAGGGGCCGGCCGCGACGGCCGGCCGGAGGTCGGCCCGAGCGGCTGGCACGCGGGGGGGTCCTGGGGGGTCGTCCCCCCCGGGCAACACAGATAGGGAAGGTGGGCGGTGAAGGCCGTCGTGATGGCGGGCGGAGAGGGCACCCGGCTGCGGCCGATGACCGCTAGCCAGCCCAAGCCGATGCTGCCGGTGGTCAACAAGCCGATCATGGAGCACGTGCTGGGGCTGCTGCGCAAGCACGGTTTCGACGAGACCGTGGTCACCGTGCAGTTCCTCGCCTCGATGGTGCGGAACTACTTCGGCGACGGCGAGGACTTCGGCATGACCCTGCAGTACGCCACCGAGGAAACGCCGCTGGGCACCGCGGGCAGTGTGAAGAACGCGGAGGACGCACTGCGCGACGAGCCGATCCTGGTCATCTCGGGCGACGCGCTGACCGACATCGACCTGTCCGAGCTGGTCAGGTTCCACAAGGACAACGGCGCGCTGGTCACGGTCGGCCTGACCCGAGTGCCCGACCCGCTGGAGTTCGGGATCATCATCGTCGACGACGACGGCCGGATCCAGCGCTTCCTGGAGAAGCCGACCTGGGGACAGGTGTTTTCTGACACCGTCAACACCGGCATCTACGTGATGGAGCCCGAGGTGCTCGCCGAGGTCCCGGCGGGCGAGGTCGTGGACTGGTCGCACGACGTGTTCCCGCGGCTCCTCGAGCGCGGCGCGCCGCTGTACGGCTGGATCGCCGACGGCTACTGGGAGGACGTCGGCACGCACGAGAGCTACCTGAAGGCCCAGGCCGACGTCCTGACCGGCCGGGTGAGCGCCGAGATCGACGGGTTCGAAATGTCGCCGGGGGTGTGGGTGGCCGAGGGCGCCGAGGTCGACCCGGACGCGGTGCTCACCGGGCCGCTCGCCATCGGCGACTACGCCAAGATCGAGGCCGGCGCACAGCTGCGCGAGTTCACGGTGGTCGGCAGCAACGTCGTGGTCAAGGAAGGCGCGTTCCTGCACCGCGCGGTCGTGCACAACAACGTCTACGTGGGCATCGGCACCACCCTGCGCGGCTGCGTGATCGGGAGGAACACCGACGTCATGCGCGCGGCCCGGATCGAGGAGTCCGCGGTGGTCGGGGACGAGTGCGTGATCGAGCCCGAGGCCTACCTGTCCGCCGGCGTCAAGGTGTACCCGTTCAAGACCATCGAGGCCGGCGCGGTGGTGAACGCCAGCGTGATCTGGGAATCACGCGGGCAGCGGACCCTGTTCGGCCCGCGCGGGGTGTCCGGCCTGGTCAATGTCGAGATAACGCCCGAGCTGTGCGTCCGGCTCGCGAGCGCCTATGCGACCACGCTGACCAAGGGCACTACGGTCACGACCTCGCGTGACGTGTCCCGGGCCGCCCGGGCGCTGAAGCGCGCGGTGCACGGCGCGCTCAACGCGAGCGCGATCAACGTGGTGGACCTGGAGGCCCAGCCGCTGCCGGTGGCCAGGTTCGAGACCGCGCGCAGCGAGTACAGCGGCGGGATCGCACTGCGCACCACGCCGGGCGACCCGCAGTCCATCGACATCATCTTCCTGGACGAGGACGGCGCCGACATGTCGGCGACCGCGCAGCGCAAGCTGGAGCGCGTGTTCTCGCGGCAGGAGTACCGGCGCGCGTTCCCCGGCGAGATCGCGGAGCTGACCTACCCGCCGCGCGTGGTCGAGGCCTACACCCACGGCCTGCTCCGGTCCATCGACATGGAGGGTGTGCGGGGAGCCGGCCTCAAGGTGGTCGCCGACTGCGCGGGCGGCACCGCGTCGCTGGTGCTGCCCGGGCTGCTCGGCCGGCTCGGCGTGGACGTCCTGACCGTGAACAACCGGCTGGACGAGGCGTCGCCCACGCAGTCGCTGGCCCAGATCCGGGCCGGGATGCACCGGCTGGCCGAGCTGGTCTCGTCGTCGCGGGCCGCGTTTGGCGTCAGGTTCGATCCGGTGGGGGAGCGGATCACGCTCGTGGACAACAACGGCTCGCTGGTCAGCGACGAACGGGCGCTGCTGGTGGTGCTGGACCTGATCGCCGCCGAGCGGCGGGCCGGGCGGGTGGCGCTGCCGGTGACCACCACCCGGGTGGCCGAGAAGGTGGGCCGGTTCCACACCGTCGAGGTGGACTGGACGCCGACCTCCCTGCCCGGCCTCTACGAGGCCACCGCCGCCGAGGACGTCATCTTCGCCGCTGACGGCCGGGGCGGGTTCGTGGTGCCCGAGTTCTCGCGATCCATCGACGGGATCGCGGCGTTCGCCCGCCTGCTCGGCCTGGTGGCCAGGACCCGGCTGACGCTCAGCCAGATCGACGCCCGGATCCCCGTGGCGCACCTGCTGAAACGCTCGATGCCCACGCCCTGGGCCGCGAAGGGGAGCGTGATGCGGACCGTGGTCGAGGCGGCCGGAGACCGCACCATCGACACCACCGACGGGGTCCGGGTGGTCGAGCCCGGCGGGGGCTGGATCCTGGTCCTGCCCGACCCGTCGGACGCCGTCACCCAGCTGTGGGCCGAAGGGCCGGACGGGGATACGGCGCAGGCTCTATTGGATGAATGGGCAGCTGTGGTTGCCCGTGCAGGCGGATAATCCGCGGACATACCGATCCAAGGCCCGCGGGGGCCCGGCTCCGCCGGTCCTTATCGGGGGTTTCGGACCATTCTTGACCAGCCTGGTGCCTTCTGACCTGCCAGAGAGCCGGCGCGAAGGCCGCCGGGCGTGAGAGAATCGCGGACATTGCAGCGGGGCGGGTGCGCGCGGAGGTGCGGCGAGATGTGGCGGAGGCGTCGCGAGAAGGCGCGTACCGGAGCCGTGCGGACGGACGCCGTGCCGGGCAGCTCCAACCTGGGGGACGACCACGGACCCAGCCGGTTCCCCCGCGGGCGGGCGGGGCGCAAGCGCCGAGCGTGGCGCGTGGACCGGCGCGCCGAACCGCAGGTAGCGTTGACTCCAGCAGCGGAGTTCTCGCGGCGAACCACCCAGGATCAATGGGCTGACATGGTTCCCGCCCAGGCCGAGTGGCCGGCGGAGGGGAGGCTAGGCAGGAGCATGGCCAGCGTGTACTGCATCAGATGCGGCCAGGACAACCCCGAGGGCGCGCGCTTCTGCTCGCAGTGCGGCACTCCGCTCGCTCGCCGCGGCCAGGGGGAAGGCACGACGGACACCACATCGATCATCTCGCTCGGTGGCGGCGACACCGGCGAGCCGGATTACGGCGACGAGTCGGTCGCCGATGCCGCGACCCTGGACAGCCTGCCCGCCGGGACCGCGCTGCTGGTCGTCCGCCGCGGCCCGAACGCGGGCAGCAGGTTCCTCCTGGACAGCGACCTCACCCTGGTGGGCCGTCATCCGGACAGCGACATCTTCCTCGACGATGTGACGGTCTCCCGGCGGCACGCCGAGTTCTACCGCGCGGGTAACCGCTTCACCGTTCGCGACGTGGGCAGCCTGAACGGCACGTACGTCAACCGGGAGCGGATCGAGGAGATGGACCTGACCGGCGGTGACGAGGTGCAGGTAGGGAAGTTCCGCCTGGTATTCCTGCTCGGTCCGCGCTCGCAGGCGGACCTTGGCGGCGGGGGCGCCCACGTCGGGGGATGAGCGCACAGCCAGCCCGCGCGTACCTCGGCATCGGCGAGGTCCTGGCCCGTCTCCGCGGCGAGTTCCCTGACGTCAGCGTGTCAAAGATCCGGTTCCTGGAGTCGGAAGGCCTGATCGAGCCCGCGCGGTCCCCGTCCGGATACCGCCGGTTCGGCGAGGCCGACGTGGAGCGGCTGCGCTTCATCCTGACCGTGCAGCGGGACCAGTACCTGCCGCTCCGGGTGATCAAGGAACGGCTGCTGCCCGCCGGCGCAGGCGCGCCGCCCGGCAGCCAGTCCGGTGACCCCGGAGCCGGCGGAACCGGTGCCCTGGGTCATGACGCCAGCACCCCTGGACGGGGCACCCTGGGCCGGCGCGAGCTGCTCGCCGCGACCGGGATCGACGACAAGCAGCTGGCCGAGCTGGAGTCGTTCGGCCTGGTGCGGCGCGTCGGGCGGGGCTACAGCCGGGACGCGCTCGGTGTGGCCAGCGCGGCAGCGGCGCTCGGCCGCTACGGGGTCGAGGCCCGCCACCTGCGCGCGGTCCGGGCCGCCGCCGAGCGCGAGATCTCGTTCATCGAGCAGGTCGTCACGCCGACGCTGCGGCAGCGGAACCCGGAGGCCCGCGAGCAGGCGGGGCGGACCGCACGGGAGATAGCCGCCCTGACGCTGCGGCTGCACCGCTCGTTCGTCGAGGCGGCCCTGGCCGAGGCCGGGCTGGCCGGCGACGGCCTGCCCGAGCCCGCCGCCCGGCGCGGCACCGCCGGAGGGGCCAGTGCGTGAGGGGCCAGTGCGTGAGGAGCCGGTGCGTGAGGCTCCCAGCGGCCTCCGGCATCACCGCCGCGAGTCCGGGCGCTTATCCTCGGGGTAGCTGCTATCGGGCCGCCGGCAGGCGCTCCCGGATAGCGGGTGTACGTTGACAAAGGGAGTGCCTTTAAGCAGGGTCCAGTAGTGAGGCTGCGCGTCAGGCGCACGTGAGGACGGAGCTGTCGTGAGGCAGATGGAGGTCGTAGGCGTCCGGGTCGAGATGCCCACGAACCAGCCCATCGTCCTGCTGAAAGAGATGCAGGGGGAGAGGTACTTGCCGATATGGATCGGCCCGATGGAGGCGACGGCTATCGCCTATGCCCAGCAGGGCCTGGTGCCGGTGCGCCCGCTGACCCATGACCTGATGCGCGACATCCTCGAATCGTTCGATGTTCAGCTGCGGACGGTGAACATCACCGCCCTGCGGAACGGCACGTTCTTCGCGGATCTGATCTTCTCGAACGGCAAGGAGGTCAGCGCGAGACCATCGGACTCGATCGCCCTGGCCCTCAGGACCGGCGCCACGATCTTCGCGGCGGACGAGATCCTCGAGGAGGCCGGCATCGCGATCCCCGATGAGCAGGAGGACGAGGTAGAGAAGTTCCGTGAGTTCCTCGACACGATCAGCCCTGAGGACTTCGGCCGGGCCACCTGAGCCTGCCGGGCATGCCGGGCCCCGCGCGCGGGGATGATGGTTTGTCGTGACACATTACTGTTACCGCGACGCGCCGCAGGAGATCGTTGACGACCTCGCCACCGCCGGCCTACGGTTCGAGACGAGTACACAGGGACGCCCGGTCCCGGGCCGGAGGTGCGCGTGGCAGTAAGCAAGGGCGAAGGCCGGGCGCCGGGCATGCGCGGCCACGCCGCCACCCGGGCCGACCAGCAGGGACTGCTGTTCGACGAGGAGCTGACGGCGTGTCCTGAGGACGTCGGCTACCGCGGCCCGACCGCCTGCACCGCGGCCGGGATCACCTACCGCCAGCTGGACTACTGGGCGCGGACCGGCCTGGTCGAGCCGAGCGTGCGCCCGGCCAGCGGCTCCGGGTCGCAGCGGCTCTACGGCTTCAGGGACATCCTGGCTCTCAAGATCGTTAAGCGGCTGCTCGACACCGGGATATCGCTGCAGCAGATCCGCGTGGCCGTGGCCTACCTGACCGAGCGCGGCGCGGGTGACCTGGCTCAGGTCACCCTGATGAGCGACGGCGCGTCGGTCTACGCCTGCACGTCCCCCGATGAGGTGGTCGACCTGCTGCAGGCCGGCCAGGGCGTATTCGGCATCGCGCTGGGCCGGGTCTGGCAGGAGGTCGAGGGCACCCTCGCTGACCTGCCGGGGGAGCGGGCCGAGGGCGGCGCCGACACCGAGCCGGGTCCGGCTGCCGCCGACGACCTGGCCCGCCGCCGCGCCCGCCGGACCGGCTAGCTGGCACGCCGCAGGACGGGGCCTTGCCCGGCACACCGCCAGGAGAGCCGGGCCCCGCACACCTTCACGGGAGTTCCCGCCCGCAGAGGCCGCGCGGGCGGGCCAGTAGGGTACCCGCGCATTTGCGTTATGTCGTGTTATGGTGGCCGTCGTGCCAGCGACGATCTCCGCACGGGCCCTGCGGAAGTCCTACGGCCAGGTCAAGGCGGTGGACGGGGTCAGCTTCGAGGTACAGCCGGGCGAGTTTTACGGCATCCTGGGGCCGAACGGGGCCGGGAAGACCACCACGCTCGAGATGGCCGAGGGCCTGCGGCAGCCCGACAGCGGCGAGGTGACCGTGCTCGGTGTGCCCGCCTGGCCGCGCAACCAGAAGCTGCTGCCGCGGATCGGGGTCCAGCTGCAGGCCTCGTCGTTCTTTGAGCGGCTCACGGCCCGGGAGCAGCTGCAGACCTTCGCCTCGCTGTACGGGGTGCCCGCGAGCCGGGCGGACGAGATGCTCGGCGTCGTCGGCCTCGAGGAGCAGGCGGGCATCCGCACCGAGAAGCTCTCCGGCGGCCAGGCGCAGCGGCTGTCGATCGCCTGCGCGCTGGTGCACGGCCCGGAACTGCTGTTCCTCGACGAGCCGACCGGGGCGCTCGACCCGCAGGCCCGGCGGAACCTCTGGGACCTGCTCCGGCAGATCAGCGCCGAGGGCCGCACCGTGGTGCTGACCACGCACCACATGGACGAGGCGGAGACCCTCTGCGACCGGGTGGCGATCATGGATCACGGCCAGATCCTGGAGGAGGGGCCGCCGGCCGCGCTGGTCCGGCGGCTGGACCAGCCGCTGCGCATCAGCGTGGAATCCGGCCTGGTGCCGGCCGATGCCGCGCGGGCGCTGGCCGGGCCCGGCTCCGGGCCGGACACCGTCACCGACGACGGTGTCTCGCTCACCATCGCCACCCGCGATCCCGGCGCCGTGCTGGCCGGGCTCGCCGAGGCCCGCGCGCTGACCGGCCTGCGGGTGCAGGGCGCGACCCTCGAGGACGTGTTCCTGCACCTCACCGGCCGGGAGTACCGCGCATGAGTACCGGAGCGTTCCGCAGCCTGTCCCGGGCCATGTTCCGCGGCTTCGTCAGGGACCGGGCCGCGCTGGTGTTCTCGATCCTGATCCCGGTGCTGTTCCTGGTGCTGCTCGGCTCGATCTATAAGAGCGCGAGCACCCCGCGGCTGTCGGTCATCGAGATCGGCCGGGTCAGCCTGCTTGACGCCGCGCGCGGCCCGCAGCTGACCAAGGTCATGACCATCACCAGGGGCACCAGCCTGGCCGCCGCCCTCGAGGACGTGCGCAAGGGCACGGACGACGCCGCAGTGCAGCAGCGGGGCAGCAGCCTGGTCGTGCGCTACTCCATCGCCGACGCGACCAAGGCCGCCGTCGTGAACGCCGTGTTCTCGTCCATCGTGCAGCAGGCCAACCTGGCCGCGACCGGGCGCCCGCCCAGTTACCAGCTGGCCGCCCGGCAGGTCGAGGACGCCTCGCTGAAGCCGATCCAGTACCTGGCGCCCGGCCTGCTCGGCTGGGCGATCGCCTCCGGCGCGACGTTCGGCGCGGCGATCACGCTAGTGAGCTGGCGGAAGGACAAGCTGCTCCGCAGACTCCGGCTCTCGCCCGTGAGCACCGGCTCGGTGATCACGGCACGGATCGGGGTGAGCGTGGCCATCGCGCTGGTCCAGCTCGTCGTGTTCCTGGCCATCGCGACCACGCCGTATTTCGGGCTGAAGCTCACCGCGTCCTGGTGGATGGCGATCCCTGTGGTGGTGGCCGGCACGCTGGCGTTCATGGCGATCGGCCTGCTGGCCGGCTCCATCGCGAAGACGCAGCAGGCGGCCACGGCGATCGCCAACCTGGTGATCCTGCCGATGGCGTTCCTCGGCGGCGCGTTCATCCCGCTGGACTTCGCGCCGCCCTGGATCCGCGACGTCTCCTACGTGATGCCGCTGCGCTATCTGGTGACCGGGATGCAGAACGTCATGGCCCGGGGCGAGGGTCCCGTCGCGGCCCTGCCCGCGATCGGCATACTGCTCGCCATCACCGTCGTGCTGACGCTGATCTCTATCCGGGTGTTCCGCTGGGATGACATCTGATCACCGGGTACGCTGAGGTCGCTGATGACACCGCCCGGGAGAGTCCCCGTGCAGCCAGCCACGGGGCGCCGAAGGGGCAACATCCCCGGAACCTCTCAGGCATAAAGGACCGGGCGGGACAAGCAGCTCTGAAACCTGCAGCGTGGCATGGCGACAGAGGGGGACTCCGGCAGCAGCGTCGGCCCAGGAGGCTCCCATGAACTTCGCGCAGCGCCATATCGGCCCGTCCGAGGACGATCAGGCGCAGATGCTCAAGACCGTCGGCCACGGCTCACTCGACGAGCTGACCTCGGCCGCACTGCCGGCGGGCCTCGCCGCAGGCCGCCAGCTGAACCTGCCCGGCCCGCTGACAGAAGAGCAGGCCCAGGCCGAGCTTCGCCGCCTGGCCGGGCGCAACCAGGTGCTCACCTCGATGATCGGCCTGGGCTACTACGGCACCGTGACCCCCGCGGTGATCCGGCGCAACCTGCTGGAGAACCCCGCCTGGTACACGGCGTACACGCCTTACCAGCCGGAGATATCCCAGGGCCGGCTGGAGGCGCTGCTCAACTTCCAGACCATGGTCGAGGACCTGACCGGGCTGCCGGTGGCCGGCGCGTCCATGCTGGACGAGGCGACCGCGGCCGCCGAAGCGATGACCCTGGCCCGGCGGGCGGCCGGGAAGGGCCGGATCTTCCTGGCCGATGCCGACTGCCTGCCGCAGACCCTGGCGGTGCTGGCCACCCGGGCCGAGCCCCTGGGCATCGAGCTGGTCACCGCCGAGGTCACGCCCGAGCTGATCGCGGCGCAGCCCGAGGGCGAGCTGTTCGGGGTGCTGCTCCAGTACCCGGGCGCCAGCGGCGCGGTCCGCGACCCGGCCCCCGCGATCGAGGCGGCCCAGGCCGCGGGCGCGCTGGCCGCGGTGGCCGCCGACCTGCTCGCGCTGACCCTGCTCCGGCCGCCGGGGGAGCTCGGCGCGGACATCGCGGTCGGCACCACGCAGCGGTTCGGCGTGCCGATGGGCTACGGCGGGCCGCACGCGGGCTTTATCTGCGTCCGCGAGGCGCTCAAACGCCAGCTGCCCGGCCGGCTGGTGGGGGTCTCGGTCGACGCCGACGGCCATCCCGCCTACCGGCTCGCGCTGCAGGCCCGCGAGCAGCACATCCGCCGGGAGAAGGCGACCAGCAATATCTGCACCGCGCAGGTGCTGCTCGCGGTGACCGCGGTGATGTACGCGACCTACCACGGCCCGGACGGGCTGACCGCGATCGCGCGGCGGGTGCACCGCCGGGCCGCTGCTCTCGCACAGACCCTGCAGGACCAGGGGTACCGCACGGAGACGACCGGGTTCTTCGACACCGTCCGGGTCCTCATGCCCGGGGCGGCGGCCGACGCCGCGGCGCGGGCCAGGGCCGCTGGCTACAACGTGCACCAGGACGGGGCCGACGCAGTTCAGATCGCGTGCGATGAGACCACCACAGAGACGCAGCTGCGGGAGGTGGCCAGCGCGCTGGCCGGCCGCGACGTCGAGCTCGCCGCCGGGTCCTCCGACGCGCTGCCCGCCGGGCTGCTGCGCGAGAGCGAGTTCCTCACCCACCCGGTCTTCCACACCCACCGGAGCGAGACCGCGATGCTGCGGTACCTGCGCCGGCTGGCCGACCTCGACATCGCCCTCGACCGGTCGATGATCCCGCTCGGCTCGTGCACCATGAAGCTGAACGCGGCCGCCGAGATGGAGCCGATCAGCTGGCCCGAGTTCGCCCAGCTGCACCCGTTCGCCCCGGCCGAGCAGACCCAGGGCTACCAGGAGCTGATCAGCGGGCTGGAGCAGGCGCTGGCCGAAATTACCGGCTACGACGCGGTGTCGCTGCAGCCCAACGCCGGCTCCCAGGGCGAGCTGGCCGGGCTGCTGGCCATCCGGCGCTACCACGCCGCTCGCGGCGAGACCGGCCGCGACGTGTGCCTGATCCCGGAGTCCGCGCACGGGACGAACGCGGCCAGCGCGGTCCTGGCCGGCCTGCGGGTGGCAGTGGTCAAGTGCGGTTCCGACGGCGCCATCGACCTGGGGGACCTGGGAGCCAAGCTGGACGCGCACCAGGACAGCGTCGCCGCGATCATGCTCACCTACCCGTCCACGAACGGCGTGTTCGAGGAGACCGTGACCGAGGTGTGCGCGCAGGTGCACGCGGCGGGCGGCCAGGTCTACGTGGACGGGGCCAACCTGAACGCGCTGGTCGGGCTGGCCCGGCCGGGTGAGTTCGGCGCCGACGTATCGCACCTGAACCTGCACAAGACGTTCTGCATCCCGCACGGCGGCGGCGGCCCCGGGGTCGGCCCCGTCGCGGCCAGGTCGCACCTGGCTGAATTCTTGCCCGCCCGCGCCACCCGACCCGCCCGCGCCAGCCAACCCGACGGCGCGTACCAGATCGCCGCGGCGCCGTTCGGGTCGGCCGGGATCCTGCCTATCTCCTGGACTTACATCCGGATGATGGGGCCCGAGGGGCTGCGCCACGCGACCCAGGTCGCGATCCTGTCCGCCAACTACGTGGCCCGGCGCCTCGACCCGCACTTCAAGGTGCTCTACACCGGCCGCGACGGGCTGGTCGCGCACGAGTGCATCCTGGACCTGCGCCCGCTGACCAGTCAGACCGGGATCACCGCCGAGGACGTGGCCAAGCGGCTGATCGACTACGGCCTGCACGCGCCCACGATGTCGTTCCCTGTGGCCGGCACGCTGATGGTCGAGCCGACCGAGAGCGAGGACCTGGCCGAGCTCAACCGGTTCTGCGACGCCATGATCGCGATCCGGCGGGAGATCGCCCAGGTGGCGTCCGGGGCGTGGGACGCCAAGGACAACCCGCTGAAGAACGCGCCGCACACGGCCAGCATGCTGCTGTCAAGGGACTGGACGCACCCCTACGAGCGGGAGCAGGCCGCGTACCCGGTGCCGGGTGACCGGAGATCCAAGTACTGGCCGCCGGTCCGCCGGATCGACCAGGCCTACGGCGACAGGAACCTGGTCTGCGCCTGCCCGCCGCCCGAGGCTTTCGCCGAGTGACCAGGAGACCGGCATGCAGGTGATCAGCGGGGCCGGGCGGTTCACCCGGCAGGCCGGCCCGGGCGGGACCCACTGGGTCGAGCACCTGAGCGTCGCCGATCTGAGCGCAGGCACGTACTCGATCGCGGCCGGCGGTACCGACGACCAGGAGCCGCACACCGAGGACGAGATCTACGTGGTGACGGCCGGGCGGGCCGTGCTGCAGGCGGGCGGGAACAGCGCCCAGGTCGGCCCCGGGTCGGTCGTCTACGTGGCCGCGGGCGAGGAGCACAGGTTCACCGACATCACCGAGGACCTGGCCGCGTTCGTGCTGTTCGCGCCCGCGGAAGGCGCGCGGAGCCCGGCAGGCAGCTGATCGCCGCCTGGTGATGGCGTACCTGTGAATGCGGCCACGGCCGACTTGCGGAGCGGGCGGGCCGGCGCGATGCTACCGCTTAGGTGATGGTTTGCGCGGGTGTGCGCGGGCGTCACGAACGCGGCATCTGAGAGGGAGCGCTCATGAAGCACGTGCCTGCCCGGCTGCGCCTCGCCCTGCTCGCCTCGGCGGCATTAGGCACCGCGGTAACCCTGGCCACGGGGACGGCGTCCGCCGCGCCAGTGGCCGGGCGGGCGGTGTCCACCGCGGCAGCGACCGCGCGCGGCGCGCGGGCGGCGGATGCGTCCGCGGCCGCGGCGCTGCCGAGCCTGATCCCGCTGCAGCTGGCCGGCCAGCGGGTGATCTACAGCTACACCGGGCTCACGCCCCCGGCCAGCCTGATCTCGCAGATCAGCCACGGCGAGGCCGCCGGGGTCATCTTCTTCGGCGACAACATCTCCAGCGAGGCGCAGATCGCCGGCGTGATCAGGACGCTGGAGGCGGCCGACGCCAGCGCCAGCAACCCGGTGCACGCACCGCTGCTGCTGATGACCGACCAGGAGGGCGGGCAGGTCCGCCGCCTGCCCGGCCCGCCGTTTCTGTCGGAGAAGCAGATCGGCGAGTCGGCCAACCCCGCCGCCGCGGCCAGCACCGCGGGCACGCGGGGCGGGAGCAACCTGCTCGGCGTGGGCATGAACGTCAACCTGGCCCCGGTGCTCGACGTGTACCGCCAGGCGGGCGACTTCGACGACCAGTTCCAGCGCTCCTACAGCATGAACCCGACCGTGGTCTCCGCGGCGGGCGCCGCGTTCATCACCGCCCAGCAGAAGGTGGGCGTGGCCGCCACCGCCAAGCACTTCCCCGGCCTGGGCGCGGCCACCGCGTCCCAGAACACCGACGCGGAGCCGGTGACGCTGAACGTGCCGCTGAGCACGCTGCGCGCCACCGACGAATTCCCTTACCGCGCGGCGATCGCCGCGGGCGTCAAGCTGGTCATGGTGTCGTGGGCGGTCTACCCGGCGCTGGGCACCAAGCGCCCGGCCGGGCTGTCGAGCAACGTCGTCGGCGGCGAGCTGCGGACCAGGCTCGGCTTCACGGGCGTGACCGTCACCGACGCGCTGGAGGCCGGCGCGCTGGCCGCGTACGGCACCACCCAGAACCGCGCGACCCAGGCCGCCGGGGCGGGCATGGACCTCATCCTCTGCGCGTCAGGCAGCGTCAGCCAGGGCATCACCGCGATGGACGGGATGCGAACCGCCTACAACAACGGCGCCCTGCCTCACGCGGCCTTCCAGGCGGCGGTCAGCCGGGTCATCGCGCTCCGGCAGGGCCTGCCCGGCTAGCGCACCGCCCGGCTCAGCGCGGGCGGACCGCGGGGATCGTGCGGCCCTTCCAGTGGCCGCCGCGGCCCGCGTAGTACCGCCGGGCCGAGTCCACGGTCATCGCCGCGTACATGAGCGCGATCAGCGGCAGGCCAGCGGCCCTCAGCGGGGAGAGCCGGTACAGCCGCAGGATCGGCACGTAGCTGGCGGTCATCAGCGCCCAGCCGGCCAGCCCGGCGGCGGTCAGCCAGCCCGCGGCGGCAGTGCCACTCCCGCCAGCCGCGAGCCAGACCAGCCCGGCCAGGGCGGCAGCGGGCGGCAGGGCGTAGAGCCAGAGCAGCCCGGCGACAGTCCCGGCGAGCAGGGAGAGTGAGTAGCGAAGCTGCGTAAAGGCGCTTCGGGAGATCATGTCCCAGAGGCCGGCCAGAGCCGGGTAGGGCCGGAGGCTGGTGACGCTGGTGGTGAGGCCGAGCCAGCAGCGGGCACCGCGGCGCTTCAGCAGACGGCCGAGGGCCACGTCGTCGATCCGGGCGCCGCTGATGGGGACGAAGCCGCCCGCGGCCTCCAGGACCGCCCCCCGCACGAGCATGCACCCGCCGGCGGCCGCGGCCGTGCGCCCGCCCGGGCGGTTGACCCGGCGGAACGGGTAGAGCTGAGCGAAGAAGTACACGAACGCGGGCACCAGCAGGCGTTCCCAGAACGTGTCCGCGCGCAGCAGCGCCATCTGCGAGACCAGGGCCCGGTCGTCGGCCTCGGCCGCGCGGACCAGCGCCGTGACCGTGCCCGGCCGGTAGGCGATGTCGGCGTCGGTGAACAGCAGGTAGGCGGGCCGGCCCGCGGCGCGGCGCCCCTGTTCCATGGCCCAGACCTTGCCCGCCCACCCGTCCGGCGGACCGGTGCCCGCGACCACGTGCAGGCCGACCGTGGTCTCGCGGGCTAGCACCTCGGCTACCTCGGCGGTGCCGTCCGAGCTCTGGTCGTCGACGAGCAGCACGCCGAGCGCGCCCGGGTAGTCCTGGGCGAGCAGCGTGGGCAGCGTGGCAGGCAGCACCGCGGCCTCGTTCCTGGCCGGGATCACCGCCACCACGTCTGGCCAGGCGGGCGGGTCGCCGGCCGCGGGCGGAAGCCGCTGGCCGGCGCGCCAGTACCCGCCGTGGCCGGCCAGCAGGTAGGCCCAGGCGAGCACCGCGATCACGCAGGCGACGGCGGCAACGGGCACCGGCACAGCCTGGCATACGCGAACTGGCGGCGCTGCCGCGCATAGAGTTACTGCGTGGCAGATCCGGCGAGTTACCGCCCGGCACCGGGCTCGATTCCCGAGTCGCCCGGGGTCTACAGGTTCAGCGATGAGCGGGGCCGGGTCATCTACGTCGGCAAGGCCAAGAACCTGCGGTCCCGGCTGAATTCGTACTTCGCCGACTTCGCCGGGATGCACCCGCGCACCCAGACCATGGTGCGGTCGGCAGCCAAGGTGGACTGGACCGTGGTCAGGACCGAGGTCGAGGCGCTCCAGCTGGAGTATTCCTGGATCAAGGAGTTCGACCCCCGGTTCAACGTCAGGTACCGGGACGACAAGAGCTACCCCTACCTCGCGGTCACCATGAACGAGGAGTACCCGCGGGTCATGGTGATGCGGGGCGCGAAGCGGCGTGGGGTGCGGTACTTCGGCCCCTACTCGCACGCCTGGGCGATCAGGGACACGGTGGACACGCTGCTGCGGGTGTTCCCGGTCCGGACCTGCTCGGCCGGGGTGTTCAAGCGCGCGGGCCAGATCGGCCGGCCCTGCCTGCTCGGCTACATCGACAAGTGCTCGGCGCCGTGCGTCGACCGGGTCAGCGCCGCCGAGCACCGGTACCTGGCCGAGGAGTTCTGCGACTTCATGGCCGGGCAGACGGCCAAGTTCACCCGCCGGCTCGAGGCGGAGATGCGCCGCGCCGCCGACGCCGAGGAGTACGAGCGGGCCGCGCGGCTGCGGGACGACATCCAGGCCCTGCACCGCGCGCTGGAGAAGCAGGCCGTGGTGCTCGGCGACGGCACCGACTGCGATGTGATCGCGCTGGCCGAGGACCAGCTGGAAGCCGCGGTCCAGGTGTTCTACGTCCGCGGCGGCCGGGTGCGCGGCCAGCGCGGCTGGGTCGTGGACAAGGTGGAGGACATCACGCCAGGCGAACTCGTGGAGCAGTTCCTCGGCCAGGTCTACGGCGACGACCCGGTGCTGGGCGAGCTGCTCGCCGGGGTCTCGGGCGACGCCGCCCAGGAGGCCCAGGGTGAGGACTTCGGCCGGGCGGCGGACGGCACCGCCCGGACCGCCAGGCGCGGCGGGCGGCGCCGCCGGGCGGGAGGCCCGCCCCGCCGCGATACGCCGGTACCGCGCGAGGTGCTGGTGCCGGAGCTGCCCCCGGCCCCGGAGGCGATCGAGGAATGGCTGGCCGGCCGGCGCGGCGGCCGGGTCAGCCTCCGGGTCCCGCAGCGGGGGGACAAGAAGGCGCTGCTCGACACCGTGGCGCGGAACGCGGCGGAGTCGCTGGCGCTGCACAAGACCAGGCGCGCCAGCGACCTGACCACCCGCAGCCGCGCGATGTCCGAGATCCAGGACGCGCTGGGGCTCGACGAGGCGCCGCTGCGGATCGAGTGCTACGACGTGTCGAACCTGCAGGGCACCCACGTCGTGGCGTCCATGATCGTTTTTGAGGACGGCCTCGCGCGCAAGTCGGAGTACCGCAGGTTCAGCATCCGCGGCCTGGACGGCACCGACGACGTCGCGTCTATCCACGAGGTGATATCCCGCAGGTTCCGGCGTTATCTGGAGGAACGCGAGGCCACCGGCGAGCTCGACGTGCTGGGCGACCCCGCCGCCCGGGAGCCGGACCAGGTGGGCGGCCGGCGCAAGTTCGCCTACCCGCCCAACCTCGTGGTCATCGACGGCGGGCCGGCCCAGGTGGCCGCGGCCGCGCGGGCGCTGGGCGAGCTCGGCATCGACGACGTCTCGGTCTGCGGGCTGGCCAAGCGGCTGGAGGAGGTCTGGCTGCCCGGCGAGGACAGCCCGGTGATCATGCCGCGCACGAGCGAGGGCCTGTACCTGCTGCAGCGGGTGCGGGACGAGGCGCACCGGTTCGCGATCACGTATCACAGGAAGAAGCGGGCCGCGGCGCTCACCACCAGCGAGCTCGACGACGTGCCCGGGCTCGGCCCGGCGCGCCGGGCCACGCTGCTGCGCCATTTCGGCTCCGTGCGCAAGCTCGCGCGGGCTAGCGTGGCGGAGATAGCCGGGCTGCCCGGCATCGGGCCGCGCGTGGCCGAGACGGTCGTGGCCGCCTTGCGGCAGGAGAACGGGAGCGCCGGGCCCGAGAGCCCGGGGTCTACGGGCCCAGGCGGGGCCGAGGGGGGAGCGACACGATGAGGCCGGACAGCTCGGCCGACCCGAAGAGCGGGGACCCGGAGCCTCAGGAGCCCGGGGCTCCGGGGCGCGCGGTGCCGGAGATTGCCGTTCCCGAGATCGTCATCATCACCGGCATGTCGGGGGCGGGCCGGAGCACCGCGGCGAAGTCCCTGGAGGACCTGGACTGGTTCGTGGCCGATAACCTGCCACCGGACCTGCTCCCCACCATGGTGGACCTGGCCCGGCGCGCCTATGGCGCGGTGCCGAAGCTTGCGGCCGTGGTCGACGTGCGCAGCCGCGCGTTCTCCACGGACCTGAAGTCGGTCGTCGGCGACCTTGATACCCGGGGCACCCGGCCCTGCGTGGTGTTCCTCGAGGCGAGCGACGACACCCTCGTCCGCAGGTTCGAGAGCGTCCGCCGCCCGCATCCGCTGCAGGAGGGCGGCCGCGTGGTGGACGGCATCGCCGCCGAGCGTGAGCTGCTGGCCGGGGTGCGCGGCGAGGCCGACCTCGTCCTGGACACCTCCCGGCTCAACGTGCACGAGCTGCGGGCCAGGATGCGGGCCGCGTTCGGCGGCGAGGGAGACACCGCGCTGCGCGTGAACGTCGTGTCGTTCGGGTTCAAGTACGGGCTGCCGGTCGATGCCGACCTGGTGGCGGACTGCCGGTTCCTGCCCAACCCGCGCTGGGTAGCCGATCTCGCCCCGCTGACCGGCCAGGATCAAGGGGTCAGGGAGTACGTGCTCAGCCAGCCGGGCGCGGCCGAGTTCCTGGACGCCTACGTGGAGGCGGTGCGCCTGACCCTGGCCGGCTACCAGCGCGAGGGCAAGCACTTCGTGACGCTGGCGGTGGGCTGCACCGGCGGGAAGCACCGCAGCGTGGTGATGGCCGAGCAGATCGCCGCCCGGCTGGCCGGGTCCTGGCCGGGCGTCCAGGTGGCGCACCGCGACCTCGGGCGCGAGTGAGGGCCGGGATGGAGCATCCGGAGATGCTGCCGAGCGTCCCCGGCGGGCGGCCGCTGAGCCGCAAGGCGGTGGCGCTCGGCGGCGGGCACGGGCTGTTCGCCTCGCTGTCCGCGCTGCGCCGGGTCACCCGCCACCTGACCGCCGTGGTCACGGTGGCCGACGACGGCGGCTCCAGCGGGCGGCTGCGCCGGGACTTCGGCGTGCTGCCGCCCGGGGACCTGCGGATGGCGCTGGCCGCGCTGTGCGGGGACGACGCCTGGGGCACCACCTGGAGCCGCGTGGTGCAGCACCGGTTCACCGGGGAGGCCGAGCTCGGCGGGCACGCGGTCGGCAATGTCCTGATCGTCGCGCTCTGGGAGCTGCTCGGGGACACCGTGCAGGGGCTGGACTGGGTCGGGCGGCTGCTCGGGGCGCACGGCCGGGTGCTGCCGATGGCCTCGGTGCCGCTCGATCTCGAGGCCGAAGTGGAAGGTGCAGACCCTGTTCACCCGGATGAGATGAGCACGGTTCGGGGCCAGGTCGCATGCGCGACGACGACAGGCCGGGTACGGTCGATGTCACTGGTTCCCGCCGACCCGCCCGCGTGCCCCGAGGCCGTGGCCGCAGTCGGGGCGGCGGACTGGGTGGTGCTCGGGCCGGGATCCTGGTTCACCAGCGTGCTGCCGCACCTGCTGGTACCCGGGCTCGCCGAGGCTCTGGTCACCACCCGGGCGCGCAGGCTGGTCGCGCTTAACCTGGCGCCGCAGCCGGGCGAGACCGAAGGGTTCTCGCCGCACGCACACCTGGAGGTGCTGGCCGACCATGCTCCGGAGCTGACCGTTGACGTGGTGCTCGCGGACCGCAGTGCGGTCAGCGGAACCGTCGCCGAGCTCGAGAAGGCGGCAGGCCTCCTCGGTGGCAGGCTGGTGCTGGCGGACCTGGCCATGGGGGACGGGTCGCCACGCCACGACCCGCGGCTGCTCGCGGGCGCATTCGCGCAGATTTTCGAGGGGGAGTGAGGTCCATGGCCATGACCGGCCTGGTCAAGGATGAGCTCAGCCGGGTCACCGTGCTGAAGCCGTGCTGCCGCAAGGCAGAGGTATCAACGCTGCTGCGGTTCGCTGGCGGCCTGCACCTGGCCGCGGGCCGGATCGTGGTGGAGGCCGAGCTCGACACCGGGGCGGCCGCGCGCAGGCTCCGCAAGGACGTGGCCGAGGTCTTCGGTCATTCCTCGGAGCTGATCGTGCTGGCCCCCAGCGGCCTGCGCAAGGGCAACCGCTACGTGGTGCGGGTGACCAAGGACGGCGAGAGCCTGGCCCGCCAGACCGGTCTGGTGGACGGCCACGGGCGCCCGGTGCGCGGGCTGCCCCGGCAGGTGGTGTCCGGCACCGCCTGTGACTGCGAATCCGCCTGGCGCGGCGCGTTCCTGGCCCACGGCAGCCTGACCGAGCCCGGGCGCTCCATGTCGCTCGAGGTCACCTGCCCCGGGCCGGAGGCCGCGCTGGCCATGGTCGGGGCCGCGCGGCGGCTGAAGATTCACGCCAAGGCGCGCGAGGTCCGCGGCGTGGACCGGGTGGTCATCAGGGACGGCGACGCGATCAGCGCGCTGCTGACCAGGCTCGGCGCCCACGACAGCGTGCTCGCCTGGGAGGAGCGGCGGATGCGCCGCGAGGTCCGGGCCACCGCCAACCGGCTCGCGAACTTTGACGACGCCAACCTGCGGCGCAGCGCCCGGGCCGCAGTGGCCGCGGGCGCCCGGGTCGAGCGCGCCCTGGAGATCCTGGGCGACTCGGCTCCCGAGCACCTGATCGTCGCCGGAGAGCTGCGGATCAAGCACCGCCAGGCGAGCCTCGAGGAACTGGGCCAGCTGGCCGAGCCGGCGCTGACCAAGGACGCGATCGCCGGCCGGATCCGCAGGCTGCTGGCTCTCGCCGACCGGCGGGCCATGGAGCTCGGGATTCCCGGCACCGAGGCGCACCTGACCCCGGACATGCTCGCGACCTGACTCAGCGGTCCTCGCCCGGGCCGGCTCCGTGGTCCATCGGCAGGGCGAACCCCGGGCCGTCCGCCGTCCGGGGCTGGCCAGGCCCGGAGTCCGCGGGCGGGCCGAAGAACGGCTGCGGGGACGCGGGCTGGTCCGGCGCCTGGCCTGGGCCGCCGGGGTCGCCGGAAAGCCGGCCCCGGGACCTGCGGGCCTGCGGGCCACGCACCCCGCCCAGCGCGGTCCGGAACCCGAGGTAGGCCGCGACCAGCCAGAAAACGACGCCCAGGATGCCCACGGTGTGCGGATAGGCGCTCAGCAGCACGTTCAGGTGGCCCAGGATCGTGGCCAGCCCGATGCCGGCCCCCAGGGTCGTGAAGACCAGGGCCAGGAACGCCCCCAGCGCGCAGCCGAGCAGGGCCAGGACCGCTCCGGCGGCCGCGGCGACGGGGTCGCCGGCCCGGAACTTGCCCACGGCGTGACCCACGACGACGCCGATGACGACCGCCACCAGCGAGAACTGGTGCTTGGTCAGGTACGCCACCAGGCCCCAGGCGAGGGCGCCCGCCACAGCGGCCCCGAGGCCGGCTAGCACGGCCAGGACCATGCTGCCGCGCCGAGCCGGCCGCGAATCGGCCGCCGGGGAAGCAGTACCGTAAAAGGTCATAGGTCCGGTCCTAACGGGCAGTTGCCTCCGAGCAGCATAAGCACACACGCGGCCCGCTGGATGCGGAATCCGGCGTGCGCGGCACGGGCCCGGCCGGGATGGAGCAGGCCGGGATTCCGGTAAGGTCGGTCCGGGCAGAAGGCCCGGCCGCGGCCGGGCTAGCTAGATGACGAGGAGACCATTGCCGTGACTGTCCGGGTGGGGATCAACGGGTTTGGCCGGATCGGCCGTAACTTCTGGCGCGCGGTGAACGCCGGGGCGGCGTCCGCCGGGGGGATCGAGATCGTGGCCGCCAATGACCTGACCGACGCCGCGACCCTCGCGCACCTGCTGAAATACGACACCGTGCTGGGCACCCTGAGCGAGGACGTCAGCTTCGACGGCGACATGATCCGGGCCGGCGACCAGGAGATCCGGGTGCTGGCGGAACGGGACCCCTCGGCCCTGCCCTGGGCCGACCTCGGCGTGGACGTCGTGGTCGAGTCCACCGGCCGGTTCACCAAGGCCGACGACGCGCGCGCACACATCAGCGCCGGCGCCAAGAAGGTGATCATTTCGGCACCCGCCAAGGGCGAGGACATCACGATCGTGATGGGGGTCAACGACGACCGCTACG
This sequence comes from uncultured Actinomycetota bacterium, assembly GCA_963844655.1. Taxonomy (GTDB): domain Bacteria; phylum Actinomycetota; class Actinomycetes; order Streptosporangiales; family Streptosporangiaceae; genus JASHPR01. Next base: position 463,689 of record CAWJPA010000006.1, read on the forward strand.
ACGTCGCGGCCCATCACGTGATCTCCAACGCGTCCTGCACGACGAACTGTGTCGCGCCCATGGCCAAGGTGCTGCTGGACAGCTTCGGCATCGTCCGGGGCTTCATGACCACGATCCACGCGTACACCAACGACCAGGTGATCCTGGACTTCCCGCACAAGGACCTGCGCCGGGCGCGGGCCGCGGCCCAGAACATCATCCCGACCACGACCGGTGCCGCCAAGGCCACCTCCCTGGCCCTGCCCGCGCTCGAGGGCAAGCTGGACGGGATCGCGATGCGGGTGCCGGTCGTGGACGGCTCCGTCACCGACCTGGTCGTGCAACTGGAGCGCGAGGTCACCGCCGACGAGGTCAACGCGGCGTACCAGGCGGCGGCCGACGGCCCGCTCAAGGGTTACCTGCACTACACGGCCGACCCGATCGTCTCCTCTGACATCGTCGGCACGCCGTGGTCGTGCACGTTCGACTCGCTGCTCACCATGGCCAAGGGCGACCAGGTCAAGGTCATCGGCTGGTACGACAACGAGTGGGGCTACTCCAACCGGCTCGCTGACCTGGCCGCGCTGGTGGGCGCGGGCCTGACGGCCTGAGGCCGTTAATGCGGGGCATTGATGAGCTGGACGTCGACGGCCGGACGGTGCTGCTGCGCGCGGACCTGAACACGCCACTGGACGGCTCCACGATCACCGACGACGGCCGGATCCGGGCCAGCCTGCCGACCATCGGCAAGCTGACCTCCCGCGGCGCGAGGGTCCTGGTCTGCGCGCACCTGGGCCGGCCGGCCGGGGCCGGCTACGCCGAGCGCGCCGCGGGCGGCCCGTCGCTGCGGCCGGTCGCCGAGCGCCTGTCCGAGCTGGTGGGGGCCGAGGTCCCGCTGGCCGCCGATGTCGCGGGCCCGTCCGCCGCCGAGGTCGCGGCCGGCCTCGCCTACGGCGGTCTTGGCATGGTCGAGAACGTCCGCTTCGAGCCCGCCGAGACCAGCAAGGACGACGCCGAGCGGTCCGGGCTGGCCCAGCGGCTCGCGGCGCTGGCCGGGCCCGGCGGGCGGTACGTGGGGGACGGGTTCGGTGCGCTGCACCGCAAGCACGCCAGCGTGTACGACCTGCCCGCACTGCTGCCGCACGCCGCGGGTGACCTGGTGCTCGCCGAGGTCGCGGTGCTGCGCCGCCTCACCGAGAACCCGGAGCGGCCCTACGTGGTGGTCCTCGGCGGGGCGAAGCCGTCCGACAAGCTCGCCGTAATCTCGAACCTGCTGGACAGCGCGGACCGCCTGCTGATCGGCGGCGGCATGTCCTACACGTTCCTGAAGGCGCAGGGTCACGAGGTCGGCCAGTCGCTGCTCGAGCCCGACCTGATCCCCCGCGTGGCCGAGGTGCTCGAGGAGGCGGCCAAGCGCGGGGTGGAGGTGGTGCTCCCGGTCGACCTGGTCGCCGCCACCGGCTACGCCCCCGACGCCGAGCATGAGGTCGCACGGGTCGGCGCGTTCCCTGCGGACCGCGAGAGCCTGGACATGGGCCCGGCGACCCGGGCCCTGTTCGCGGAGAAGCTCGCCGACGCGAAGACCGTGTTCTGGAACGGCCCGGTCGGGGTGTTCGAGTTCCCGGCCTTCTCCGCGGGCACCCGGGCCGTGGCCAAGGCGATCAGCCACGTGACAGGGCTGACCGTGGTGGGCGGCGGCGACTCCGCGGCGGCCGTCCGGGCCCTGGGTTTTCCCGAGGACCTGTTCACGCACATATCCACCGGCGGCGGGGCCAGCCTCGAGTACCTCGAGGGCAGGCGGCTGCCCGGGCTGGTGGCGCTCGAGGACGTCGGGGGGCCAGCGGCATGACCCGGCCCGAAGGCAGGAAGCCGCTGATCGTCGGCAACTGGAAGATGCACAACAACAACTTCGAGGCGATCGCGCTGGTCCAGAGGCTGGCGTTCGCGCTGCACGACAAGGACTTCGACGCCTCGGAAGTGGCCGTGCTGCCGCCGTTCACGGCGCTGCGCAGCGTGCAGACCCTGATCGAGGGCGACAAGCTGCGCATCGGCTACGGCGCCCAGGACATCTCGCCGCACAACGACGGCCCCTACACCGGCGACGTGTCCGGGCGGATGCTGGCCAAGCTCGGCTGCGGCTACGTGCTCGCCGGGCACTCCGAGCGGCGGCAGTACCACGGCGAGGACGACGCGCTGGTCAACGCCAAGCTGAAGGCCGCGCTGCGGTCGGCCATCACGCCCGTGCTCTGCATCGGTGAGCCGCTGCAGACCCGGCAGGAGGGCGGGCAGATCGACCACTGCCTGACCCAGCTGGACGGCGGCCTGGAAGGCGTCCCTGGCGAGGCGGTGGCAGGCCTGGTGGTGGCGTATGAGCCGGTCTGGGCCATCGGCACCGGCGAGGTGGCCACGCCGGATCACGCCCAGGAGGTGTGCGCCGCTATCCGGGGCCGCGTTTCCGCCGTTCACGGCGACGCGGTAGCGGCTAGTGCGCGTATCCTTTATGGCGGGTCAGTGAAGTCCGACAACATGGCTGCGATCATGGCGCAGCCGGACATTGATGGCGGGCTAGTCGGCGGGGCCAGCCTCGATGCCGCGGAGTTCGTCAGGATCTGCCGGTATCGTGAGTTCGGCGGCGCCGGCTGAGCGGGAACCGCCCGGAGGGGACGCGAAGCAGCAGTGACCATCGCAATCTCTATCGTCCTGATCATCACGAGCATGCTGATGATCCTGCTTGTGCTGCTGCACAAGGGCAAAGGCGGCGGGCTTTCTGACCTGTTCGGCGGCGGTGTCTCGTCGAGCCTCGGGTCGTCGTCGGTCGTCGAACGGAACCTGGACCGGATCACGATTTTCACTGGGATCCTGTGGTTCATCTGCATCGTTGTGCTCGGCCTGCTAACGAACCGCTGACAGTGGAGGCGACCGAGCAGGAGACCTGATTAAGCACGCCAGAATTCAGCGGGTCATGAGGTAACAAGGGGTGAGCAGTGAGTAGTGGCAACGCGATCCGCGGCAGCCGGGTCGGCGCGGGTCCGATGGGCGAGGCCGAGCGCGGCGAAGCCGCGCCGCGGGTACGGATCTCCTTCTGGTGCTGCAACCAGCATGAGACCGTGCCCAGTTTTGCGTGCGATGCTGCGATCCCGGAGACATGGGACTGCCCGCGGTGCGGCTACCCGGCCGGCCAGGACCAGGCCAACCCGCCCGCACCGCCGCACGCCGAGCCGTACAAGACGCACCTCGCCTATGTGAAGGAGCGCCGCAACGACACCGACGGCGCCGCCATCCTGGCCGAGGCCCTGGACCGGCTCCGCAAGGGCGCCTGAGTCCCTTCCCCCCGCTCCGTCACCGCCTGGCCGCCTCGGTGCGGCGTGCCCTTCCTGGGCTCGTTCAGTGCGCGAAGCTCTGGCGGGCCTGGTCCGACCCGGGAACCAGCGGAACCGGCGGGCAGGGGCTCGCGGCGAGCGCCTGCACCTGCGTGCGGAGCTCATCGAGCAGCAGCCCGGCCAGGTCCATGCTGAACCCGTTCCTGACCACGATCCGCAGCACCGCCGTGTCCTGCATGTCCTCGGGGAACGTGTACGCGGGGACGAGCCAGCCCCGCACCCGTACCCGCTCCGAGAGGTCGAACACCGTGTAGCCGGCGGCGCCGGGATCGCGCATCCGGAACGCGAACACCGGCAGTTCGCTGCCGTCGGAGAGCAGCTCGAACGGGCCCATTGCGGCGATCTGCCCGGCCAGGTACATGGCCACGTCCTGGCAGGTCTGCTGCACCCTCCGGTAGCCCTCGAAGCCGAGCCTGAGGAAGTTGTAGTACTGGGCCGCGACCTGCCCGCCCGGCCGGGAGAAGTTCAGCGCGAAGGTCGGCATGTCCCCGCCGAGGTAGTTGACCCGGAACACCAGGTCGTCGGGCAGCGCACCGGAGTCCCGCCACACCGCCCAGCCGACCCCGGGGTACACCAGGCCGTACTTGTGCCCCGAGGCGTTGATCGAGGCGACCCGCGGCACCCGGAAGTCCCACTCCAGGTCCGGGTGGAGGAACGGGGCGACGAAGCCGCCGGAGGCGGCGTCGACGTGGATCGGGATGTCGAGCCCGCGGCCGGCCTGGAGCCGGTCCAGCTCGTCGCTGATCTGCCGCACCGGCTCGTAGCTGCCGTCCATGGTGGAGCCCATCACCGCGACCACGCCGATGGTGTTCTCGTCGCACCGGGCCGCCGCCTCGGGCCCGGTCAGGTGCAGCCGGCCCGGAACCATCGGCACCCGCCGCGGCTCGACCTGCCAGTACCGGCAGAACTTCTCCCAGCAGACCTGCACGTTGGCCCCCATGACCAGGTTCGGCACCCCGGGATGAGCCGCGGGCCTGCGCGCCCGCCAGCGCCACAGCAGCGCCATGCCGCCGAGCATGCACGCCTCGCTGGATCCCGATGTCGAGCAGCCCGTCGCCGACGTGCCCGGGCCCGACGGCGCATGCCAGAGGTTGGCCAGGATGTTGACGCAGCGCCGTTCCAGCTCGGCGGTCTGCGGGTACTCGTCCTTGTCGATCATGTTCTTGTCGAAGCACTCGGCCATGAGCCGGCGGGCCTGCGGCTCCATCCAGGTGGTCACGAACGTGGCCAGGTTCAGCCGCGCGCTGCCGTCCAGGATCAGCTCGTCGCGGACCAGCTGCAGCGCGGTGTCGGGCAGCATGCCGTCCGGCGGGATCATGTTCCGCGGCACCGAACCGTCGCGCTCCTCCCGCGCGAACATCGGGTTGATATTGATTTCCGCCGAATTGGCGTCGTCACCGACCATGCTGTGCAGCGGCATTAATCGCTCCATTTCGCTCGTTATCGGGATTCGGAGTCAGGCTGGCTTTCGCCCGCAGGCCGCCGGCGATTGTTATCCGTCATATTTGCCGCGCGTTACGCCCCGGCGGCGGTCAGGACGGCCACCGCCCGCGCCGCGGCGGCCCGGACCCTCGGCACCGGGTCGTGCTGCAGGTCGGCCACGGCGCGCACCGCCTCACCGAGCTCACGGCGGGCCACCACCTTGGCCGCCATCTCGCGTACCCGCCACGACTCGTCCCCCAGGGCGGCGAGCACCGCATTCTGCGCGCTGTCGTCCCAGGCGTACAGCAGCGCCCGCGCGGCCCACACCCTGAGCCAGTACCGCTGATCACGGCGCGGGTGCGGGCCGAGGACCGACTCTGCGGCCGGGCCGCCCAGCGCGTAGACCAGGTCAGCGTCGGCGTCCCGGCCCGCAAGCAGGCCGACGCAGCCCGCCACCACCTGGGCGGTCCCGCGGCGGCCGCACTCCTGCTCGACACTCTGCCGCGGCGTCATCCCCCATGAAGGGGGCAGGGGAGGCGGGCCGGGCGAGGGCATCTACCCGTCCCCCAGCAGGTAGCGGCACAGTAGGTACCCGTCATCCTCGAGCACGTGCGCGAGGCGCAGTCCCGCACCGCCGGCGCGCCCGGAGCTGCCGCCGGCCGCGGTGAGGATCCGCCCGGCCTGGCCGCCTTCCAGCACCGGGCTGTAGGTCAGGCAAAGATCATCCAGCAGGCCGCCCGCGGAGATCTGGCTGAGCAGCATCGGGCCGCCCTCGGTGAGAATGCGCAGGTAGCCGCCCTCGGCCAGGGCGCTGACCATAGCTGCGGGCGTGATCAGGTCCCGCCCGGTCACGATCACCTCGGCCCGCGCGGCCACGGCGGCCCGCCAGCCGGCCGGCGCGGCCGCGGTGGTCAGCACGATCGTGCGCGACGCGGCGGGCGCGGTGAGCAGCGGGCTGTCCGGGTCCAGGCCGGACCCGCCGGTGACCACGGCGATGGGCGGCACGGCCGGCCGCCCTTCCCGTAGCCCGGCCCAGACCTCGCGCTCCTTGACCGGGCGGTACTTCTCGTCCCTGGCCGTGCCCGAGCCGACCAGGATCACGTCGGCGAGGCTGCGCAGCACGGAGAACACCAGGCGGTCAGCCGGGCCGGACAGGCCCCTGGTGAGGCCGTCCAGCGAGCCCGCGCCGTCCGCGCTGGCGACCATGTTCGCGCGCAGCCAGGGCCGCGGGCCTGACGGGTAGGCGTAGAGCCCGGCCAGGGCGGCGACCGCGGATTCGCCGCCCCGCCCGATCTCGGGCGGGGCTGCGGTCACGGGAAAGATCTGGCGCACGGCCAGCAGTCAACCAGACCGCCGGCCTGCGGCTGCGGGCGGCGCGGCGCAAGTGACTCCTGGGCCGGGTGAATAAGGCGGTGCGTAGCGTCCGAGTCGGTAGCGCAGATATTCATGTGGGGCGCTATCGCGAAAATCAGGTAACGGCACCTTTGACAACCAGATAGTGCAGGATATGCCAAGGCGTTAATTCGTTTTGCGGGCCGCGGAAGGATCACGATGAATATCGTCGCGCTAGTGGTCTGGTGCGGTACCGCATGTTTTGGCCTTTATTTACTGGGGGTGTGGCTGTCCCACGGCGGGCTGCGGCAGCAGGCGACGCGGATCACGGTCTTCCCGGCCGCGCTGATATTCGCCCACCCGGTGCTGGCCACCACCGGCCTCTCGTTATGGATTGCCTACCTGCTGACCCACAGGCTGGTATTCGCCTGGTCCGGGTTCGGCGTGCTGAGCGCGTCCGCCATGCTCGGATTCGTGATGCTGACCCGGTGGCTCGTCGGCCGGGGCGGCCAGGCACGCCAGGGGAGCGGAACAGCACTTCCCGGCCAAGGTGGTCGCGGTGCACGGCACGGTCGGCCTGACCACGTTCACCCTGGTGCTGATCGCCGCGACGCAGGCGACCGGCCGCTAGCCCGCCGCACACCCGGGCCGGCCCCGGTGCCGCGCAGGACCATGATCGAGCGTCCGGTCAGCTCGATGCTGCGCCCGGCCCGGGTCCCGATCGCGGTCCCGCCGGTCACGGTGTCGATCAGCACCTCCCAGCCGACCCCCAGCCGACCGCCCGGCAGGGCGAACGTCACCGGCTCCCGGTTCGCGTTGAACAGCAGCAGGAAGCTCTGGTCCCGCACGTCATCGCCCCAGGGCCCGGGTTCGGTGATCGCGTCGCCGTTCAGGAACACCCCGAGCGACCTGGCGTAGCCGGTATGCCAGTCCGCGTCGGTCATCTCCAGTCCGGCCGGGGTCAGCCAGACGATGTCCTGCAGCCCGGCGAGCCCGCCGCGGGTCGGCGCGACCTGCCCGCTGAAAAACCGGCGGCGGCGGAACACGGGGTGCGCCCGCCGCAGCTCGGACAGGGCGCAGGTGAAGTCGATCAGGTCCTGCTGCTTCCCCGCGGCCTCCCAGTCCACCCAGGAGATGTCGTTATCCTGGCAGTAGGCGTTGTTGTTGCCCCGTTGGCTGCGGCCCATCTCATCGCCGGCCAGCAGCATCGGGACGCCCTGTGAGCAGAACAGCGTGACCAGGAAGTTGCGCACCTGCCGGGCCCGCAGCTCGATGACCGCGGGATCGTCCGACGGGCCCTCGGCCCCGCAGTTCCAGGACCGGTTGTCGTCGCTGCCGTCCCGGTTGGAGTCGCCGTTCGCCTCGTTGTGCTTGCGGTCGTAGCTGACCAGGTCGCGGAGCGTGAACCCGTCGTGGCAGGTGACGAAGTTCACCGACGCCACCGGCCGCCGCCCACTGGTCTCATACAGATCGCTCGACCCGGTCAGCCGGGAGGCGAACTCGGGCAGCGTCGCGGGCTTGCCCCGCCAGAGATCGCGGACGGTATCCCGGTACGTGCCGTTCCACTCCGTCCACAGCGGCGGGAACTTGCCGACCTGGTAGCCGCCCTGGCCCACGTCCCACGGCTCGGCGATGAGCTTGACCTGGGACACCACCGGGTCCTGCTGCACCAGGTCGAAGAACGCGGCCAGCCGGTTCACGTCGTGCAGCTCCCGGGCCAGGGCCGAGGCGAGGTCGAACCGGAACCCGTCGACATGCATGTCCAGGATCCAGTAGCGCAGCGAGTCCATGATCAGCTGCAGCGCATGCGGGTGCCGCACGTTGAGGCTGTTGCCGCATCCGGTGTAGTCCAGGTAGACCTGCGGGTTGTCGGGCGCGAGCTGGTAGTAAGCGGCGTTGTCGATGCCGCGGAAGGACAGCGTCGGGCCCAGCGCGCCGGACTCGGCGGTGTGGTTGTAGACCACGTCGAGAATCACCTCGATGCCCGCCGCGTGCAGGGCCTTGACCATCGCCTTGAACTCGGCGACCTGGCCGTCGGGCGCGGCGGATGAGGAGAACCGGCTGTCCGGCGCGAGGAACGCGATCGTGTTGTAGCCCCAGTAGTTGGTCAGCCCGCGCCGGACCAGCGCGTGCTCGGGCACCGACTGGTGCACCGGCATCAGCTCGACCGCGGTCACCCCCAGCCGGGTCAGGTGCTCGAGGACCGCGGGATGGGCCAGCCCGGCGTAGCTGCCGCGCTGCTCGGCCGGGACCTCCGGATGCCGCACGGTCAGGCCCCGCACGTGCGCCTCGTAGATCAGCGTCTCGTGATACGGCGTGCGCGGCGGCCGGTCGTCGCCCCAGTCGAAATAAGGGTTGATCACCACGTTCCGCGGCATGAACGGCGCGCTGTCGTCGTTGTTCAGCGTGCCCGGGTCGCCGTGCTGGTAGGAGAACAGCGCCTGGTGCCAGCGCAGGTCGCCGCGGGTCGCCTTCCCGTACGGGTCGAGCAGCAGCTTGGCCGGGTTGCACCGGTGGCCTCGGTCGGGCCGGTAGGGACCGTGCACCCGGTACCCGTAGCGCTGGCCCGGACCCACGTTGGGCAGGTAGCAGTGCCAGACGAACCCGTCCACCTCGGTGAGCCCCACCCGCGTCTCTGTGCCGCTGCCGTCGTCGAACAGGCACAGCTCCACCTGGTCGGCCACCTCAGAGAACAGGGCGAAGTTGGTCCCTGAGCCGTCCCACGTGGCACCGAGCGGGTAGGCGGTTCCCGGCCAGACGCGCATCCGCCGACCCTACCCGCGAATGCCGGCCCCGGCCCGGTCGAGCACCGGGCCCAGGTCCAGCCCGTCGGGCAGGGTGCCGAAGGGACCACAGGGACCCGGGCCGGCCGGGCCGGCCCGGGAGGCGCAGAACGCGTCGGCCACGGCCGCGGGTGCGTGCCGGACCAGCAGCGCGGCCTGGAGGGTCACGGCGATCAGCCCGGCCAGCCGCCGGGCCCGGTACTGGGCCTCCCCATCCCCCCTCACTGTCTCCTTGAGCTCCCGCCGGAGCTGACCGGCGGCCGCGTCGAGCCGCCGGTCACCGCCCGCGGCCAGGTCGATCTCGGCCAGCAGCGCGTCGGCCGAGCCGGGGGAGCGAGCCAGCGCGCGGAGCACGTCCAGGGCGGTGACGTTGCCCGAGCCCTCCCAGATGGAGTTCAGCGGCGCGTCCCGGTACAGGCGCGGCAGGCCGGAGTCCTCGACGTAGCCGTTGCCGCCGAGGCACTCCAGTGCCTCGCCGACCAGCATCGGCGTCCGCTTGCACACCCAGTACTTGGCCGCGGGCAGGGCCAGCCGCAGGAACGCGGCCTCGGCCGCATCGCCCCGAGAGGCGCGGTCGGCCGCGCCGGCCAGCCGCAGCGCCAGCGTGGTGGCGGCCTCGGACTCGAGCGCGAGATCGGCCAGGACCGAGGCCATCAGCGGCTGGGAGACCAGGCTGAGGCCGAACGAGCGCCGCGTGCGGGCGTGATGCAGTGCCGTTACGCACCCCTGCCGCATCGCGGCCGCGCTCCCGATGACGCAGTCCAGCCTGGTGGCGGTGACCATGTCGATGATGGTTCGCACGCCGCGGCCTGGCTCGCCGACCCGCCAGGCGAACGCGCCGTCGTACTCGACCTCCGACGAGGCGTTGGACCGGTTGCCCAGCTTGTCCTTGAGCCGCTGGATGCGCATGGCGTTGCGGGAGCCGTCGGGCAGCACCCGGGGCAGCAGGAAGCAGGTCAGGCCCTCCGGGGCCTGGGCCAGCACCAGGAACAGGTCGCACATGGGCGCGGAGCAGAACCACTTGTGCCCGGTGAGCAGGTAGCCGTCATCCCCGGCCGGGACCGCGCGGGTGGTATTGGCCCGTACGTCGGAGCCGCCCTGTTTCTCGGTCATGGCCATGCCGGCCAGCAGGCCCGCCTTGCTGTCGGGCACCCGCAGCCCGGGGTCGTAGGCCCGGGCGGCGAGCAGCCGCTCGAACCTGGCCGCGAGCTCCGGCTCGTGCCGCAGCGGCGGGACCGCGGCGTAGGTCATCGAGACCGGGCAGCCGTGCCCGCCCTCGGCCTGCGTCCACACGTAGAACCCGGCGGCGCGGGCCACGTGCGCACCCGGTGTGCCGTCCGGCCAGGGCGCCGCGTGCAGCCCGTGGCTCACGGCGGTGGTCATCAACTCGTGCCAGGCGGGGTGGAACTCGACCTCGTCGATCCGGTAGCCGTAACGGTCATGGGTGCGCAGCACCGGGGAGTGCTCGTTCGCGAGCCGGGCGAGCTCCTGGGTCTCCGGCGAACCCGCGCGCACGCCGAGCTCGTGCAGCTCGCGCTCGGCGTTCGCCCCGCCCGCTGTCCCGCCGAGCGCGCCCGGCTCCCCCTCGAGGGCAGGCGGAACCTCCCGGCGCAGCCCCTCGAGCAGCGCCGGATCGTCGGCCACGTCGCGGATCAGGGGCGGGACCTGGTTGAGCACCTCGTGCGTGGCATGCGGCTTCGCGCGGATCATGGGAACCTCCACCCGCGGGAGCTCCGCCCCCGCGCACCCCCGGCAATCTCCTTGCCTGTTGCCATTCTGATCGGCTTCGGGCGCGATCGCGAACGTGCGAGCTCAGCTGTCATGATCCTGGAGATTTATCCGCACATAGCGCGGTAAAACCCGCCTTGGCTATGAAGCCTGGACGAGCTCGGCGGCGCTGGCGGCCTCCAGGTACCGCTCGACGACCAGGTCAGCCACCTCCGGGGCGGCGCCGAGCGCGGCCGAGACGGTCGCGGCCCCGGCGGCCAGCGAGGCCTGCCGGACCTGATCAGCGAACCACCCTGGTGCCAGCAGGTAGGTCGCGACGGCCACCCGGGGCGCGCCGGCCCGCCGCAGCCCGGCGACCGCCTCTCCCGGCGTGGGGGAGGCCGCCGACGCGTACGCGGGCACCACGGCGCGCCAGCCGCGGGCCGACTGCCAGGCCGCGGCCACGCGGGCCACGGCGGCGCTCGCGGCCGGTCGGCTGGACCCGGCCGCGGCCAGCACGACGGCGGTGTCCGCGGGCGTCGCGGGCATCCCGGCTTCGGCGAGGCGGCGGTCAAGGGCGTGCAGCAATCCGGCGTGCGGTCCCAGCGGGCGGCCGTAGCTGACCTGCAGCCGGGGCAGCCTGCCGTGGGCGTCGTGCAGCACGGCGGGCAGGTCGGTATCGCTGTGGTACGCGTCGGTCAGCAGCAGCGGCAGCACCACCGCGGCCCGGTCGCCGCCGGCCGCCAGGGACGCGAGCACGTCGGGAACCGAGGGCAGGGCGTGGCCCAGGAAGGCCGCCCGGACCCGCAGGCCCGGCAGTCCGCTGCGGTCCGCACGGGCCCGCACCAGGGCCATCAGGTCCGAAATGACGGCCGCGGCCCTGGGGTCCTGGCTCCCGTGCGCGACGGCGACCAGCGGCGGCGGTCCCGCGGTCAGCGCCGCGGGTGTTCGCGGCACGGGCCTCACAGGTGGATGCCGCACTCGGTCTTGCCGGTGCCCGCCCAGCGGCCGCTGCGGGCGTCCCCGCCGGCCTCCACCCGGGCGGTGCAGGTCGCGCAGCCGACCGACGGGTAGCCGTCGTAGACCAGCGGGTTGACCAGCACGCCGTTCTCGGCGATGTAGGTGTCCACCTGCTCCTGGGTCCAGTCCACGATCGGGTTGACCTTGGCCATCTCCCGCCGGGCATCCCACATCACCGCGCGGGTGTCGCTGCGGGCGTCCGTCTCCTCCTTGCGGACCCCGGTGATCCACGCGCCGTAAGGCTCGAGCGCCTGCTCCAGCGGCACCACCTTGCGCAGGTAGCAGCAGAGATCCGGGTTGCGGCTGTACAGCTTGGCCCCGAGCTGCTCATCCTGCTCCGCCACCGTCTGGGCGGGCGTGACGTTGATCACGTTGACCGGGTAGACCGCAGACACCGCGTCCCGGGTGCCGATGGTCTCGGCGAAGTGGTAGCCGGTGTCCAGGAAGACCACGTCGATGTTGGGCCGTATCTGGGAGGTCAGGTGGATGATCACGGCGTCGGTCATCGACGACGTGATGCACAGCCGGTCGCCGAACGTATCGCTCGCCCACCGGATCACATCCTCGGCTGGGGCCCCCTGCAGCGCCTCAGCCGCCTCAGCGGCCAGCCTCTCCATACGGATGACGTCCTCCAGGCCCGCGGATGTCGTCAGGTCGGTTGGTCCCGGGTCAGCAGATCTCCCCGGTGCTGTCGTTCCCGGATCTGAGCGTCCCATGACTGGCGATCTGGTCTTGTTACGACTCACCGGATCGCTCCGGTTCCCGCAAAGCGTAGCCGGAATGACCGGGCACAACTGCGACAACGCCACCCACCGTCCGCTTCCTGGGGCTCAAGGTCCTCCTCGCCGCAGTAGGGGCAATAGAACGGAACCGCCCGTTCTGCCGGAAACGACTGAATGCTCATGCTAGATCCTCCTCTGACGCCCTGCCCGCCCAGGTGGCGAACCGCTCGCCAGGCAGCCGGCTCTCGTCGAAGCGGCGCAGCACGCGCTCGACATAGTCGGGCAGCCCCTCGGCCGTGGTCTTGAGGCCCCTGACCTTCCGGCCGAAGCCCGAGCTTTCGCCGTCCCCGCCGTCCAGGCGCCCGCCCAGGTGGACCTGGAATCCTTCCACCTGCTCGCCGTCAGGCCGGGTCAGCAGCGTCCCCTTGAGCCCGATGTCCGCGGTCTGGATCCGGGCACACGAGTTGGGGCAGCCGTTGATGTTGATCGTGATCGGCTCCGTGAAACCGGGCAGCCGGCGCTCGAGCTCGCCGATCAGGTCGGATGCCCGCTGCTTGGTCTCCACGATCGCCAGCTTGCAGAACTCGATGCCGGTGCAGGCCATGGTGTGCCGGCGGAACGCGCTCGGGGTCACCGGCAGGTCCGCGCGGTCGAGTTCGGCGGCCAGCTCGGCCGTCCGGGCCTCAGGGACGTCGAGAATGACCATCTTCTGCTCGGTGGTGGTCCGGACCCGGCCGCTGCCGTATTCGGCGGCCAGGCGCGCGACCAGCGCCAGCGAGTCCGCGGACATCCGCCCGACCCGGGGGGCGAAGCCGACGTAGCAGCGCCCGTCCCGCTGCCGGTGCACGCCGACGTGGTCTCGCCGCCCGCTGGGCGGGGCCTGCGGCGCGGGCCCGTCGGCCAGGGCATAGCCGAGGTAGTCACGCTCCAGCACCTCGCGGAACCGCTCGGGCCCCCAGTCGGCCATCAGGAACTTCAGCCGGGCCCGGTGCCGCAGCCTGCGGTAGCCGTAGTCGCGGAACACCGAGGTGACCCCGGCCCAGACCTCGGCCACCTGGTCCGGCCGGACGAACGCGCCCAGCCTCTTGCCGATCATCGGGTTGGTGGACAGCCCACCGCCCACCCACAGGTCATAGCCCGGCTCGCCGTCCTGCCCAGCCACGCCCACGAACGCGACGTCGTTGATCTCATGCACGGTGCACTGCACCGAGCAGCCGCTCATCGCGGACTTAAACTTGCGCGGCAGGTTGGAGAACGCCGGGTCGCCGACGAAGCGGGCGGCCGTCTCGCGCACCACCGGGGTCGCGTCGATGATCTCCTCGGCGTCGATACCCGCCAGCGGGCAGCCCAGGATCACCCGGGGCGTGTCGCCGCACGCCTCGGTGGTGGAGAGCCCCACCGACTCGAGAGCCTCCCAGATCGCGGGGACGTCCTCGATCTGCACCCAGTGCAGCTGGATGTTCTGCCGGTCGGTCACGTCGGCGGTGCCCCGGGCGTACCGGCGCGAGACGTCGGCGACGACGGTGAGCTGCTCGGTGCTCAGCTGCCCGCCGTCGATGCGGACGCGCAGCATGAAGTACCTGTCGTCCAGCTCCTCGGGCTCCAGCGTGGCGGTCTTCCCTCCGTCGATGCCCTGGCGGCGCTGGGTGTACAGGCCGAACCAGCGGAACCGGCCGCGCAGGTCGGCAGGGTCGATCGAGTCGAACCCGAGCTTGGCGTAGATGTCGATGATCCGGTTGCGGACGTTGAGGCCGTCGTCGTTCTTCTTGAGCTCTTCGTTCTTGTTCAGCGGCTCGCGGTACCCCAGTGCCCACTGCCCGTCGCCGCGGCCCTGGCGGCCCCCGTGCTGGGCTGACCGGCCCGTGCTCCTCGTGGTGACGGGCCCCGTGGTGACGGGTTCTGTGGTTTCTGGCCCTGTGGCTATTGGCTCTGTGGTGCCCGGCCCTGCGGTAACTGGCTCTGTGCTGATGGTGGTGCTGCCCAGCTGAGGCGGCATCGGGGGGCGTCCCTTCGGCTAGGGGCGCGTGCCAGCACTTTGGCGGCAGCCTGGACGGGCAGGATCAGTTCCGGATCAGCCAGACCGATCCAGGCGGCTCGCGGCACGCGCCCGTCAGGAATGACGGGCTGTGGCAAGCGGCCGCCGGAGACAGAGCGCACTCCGGATCCGAAGAAAATCGACGTGCCTGCGGGCGACGAGCAACGGGTCGGCCGCGCGCAGCACTGTAGAACCGGACTCTCGCCCACTCGCCGCGGACGGGACGCTGGCTCTCATGTAACGTCCCAACTGCGCCGGATGCACGCCTATTCCGTCCGGCAGGCCTCAGCCTTGCCGGATCCAGCCGACTCTGGGCTCGGCCGCCGAATCCGGCGGCCGGTGCTGGCAATCACACCAGGTCCCGCCCGGGCAGTCCTCGTGGTGATGTTGGCGGCAGGACACGCAGATCATGCATCCATTGTCCCGTTTCACCGGGCCGCCGGGGCCAGCAGCCCCAATTCTCGCGGCCCAGCCCGGTCAGGCCGCGTTCGCCCGGCGCATCCGGCGACGCCGCTCAGCCGACCGCTCGTCCTCGTTGAGCCCGCCCCAGGTGCCGTACTTTTCCGGGCGGCCCACGGCGTAGCTGAGGCATTCGGCCCGGACCGGGCAGGCCGCGCACACGGCCTTGGCCTTCCGCTCGCGGATATCGCGCTCTGGCTGCCGCTCACCGTCGGGACCGAAGAAGAGCACGACGTCGTTACCGCGGCACGCAGCCTGATCTTGCCACCCCCAGTTCGGCCGTGGCATCAGGACGGCCTGACGGCGTACCTCAGACATGGATAACTCTCCTCGACAGCTCACCGTGTAATTCCTCGCCTAGCGGAGCGTTCGGCTCGCTGGACGCACAAATCTCGTTGATGCGGCATTCGCCCCGTCGCATGGTGCAACGCGTTACATCGTCTCGGTGTTCCCGCGAGTACGGTGTTCCCCGTACCACGGGCATTCCGGGGGCGGGCCGACGCATCATCATGCCATCGCGGCCCGCGCCCGTGCAGGGAAGATCAGGAAATCTGGCCCGGCCGTTCCCGCGCCCGCACGCGCCTGGCGGGCGCCCGCCAGGCCAATGGCGTGCCACTCAAGTGGCCATTATCTGGACACAGACGTTGGTTCGGGGTAACCATGGGGGCCATGTCGGCATCGGATGCGGCCCCGCTGCCCCGGCTAGGCGAAGTCTTCTTCGACGTCAGGGGCAGCTCTCGGAGCATGCGGCTCAGCTGGTACGCGGACACCGGAGTGGCAGTCCTGAGCATCTGGCAGGGCGGGATGTGCACCGGCACGTTCCGCCTGGCCATCGATGATCTGCCCAGAATGGTCGAGACGCTGCAGCGCGGCCCGGACGGGCAGCGCGCCAGGCCCCCGACCCCGGCCCGGCCGGGGCTCGGTGAGGTTCCGGCGGACGCGACCGCCGGTGCTCCGGCCGTGGGACCGCTGCCCGGCGGGGGTCTGCCGGACTACGACTTCGCGCACGCCGGCTGACCAGGCCGGGCCCGCCGGCCCGGCCCGCGCGGGCCGGCACAGCGCACCAGCGGGCCGCCACGGTGGGCCAGCGGAGTACCTGCCGGGGACCGGGCAGTACGAGGCGCAGCTATCCGGGACCGGGCAGTACGAGGCGCAGCTATCCGGGACTAGGCAGTACGAGGCGGAGCCGTCCAGGACCGGGCAGTACGAGGCGCAGCCATCGAGCCCCGGGCGGTACGACGAAGAAATGTCCGGGACCAGGCAGTACGAGGCAGAGCGGCCCGTCGGCCCGTACCTGCCCGCTCCGGCTCACGAGGGAGGGCGACCTCGCACCGGCCCGTACCTGCCCGCCCCGGCCCACGAAGGCCGCCCTCAGGACCAGCCGGTGCCGCCCAGGCCCCGGCCGCCGGAGCCTGCCGGGCCCGCGCCGTTCCTGGCCGGGCCGGACAGCTATCAGGCCGAGCCGCCTGACCGCCGGGCCGGGTACCCGGCCGACATGCCCGCAGAATATGCGCCACCTGTTGCTAACCACGGTGTCCCTAACCACGGTGTCCCTAACCACGGTGTCCCTAACCACGGGCCCGCTAACCCGGGGGCCGTTCGCCCCGACCGCTATCCCGACGATCCCTACGCCGGCGGCCCGGGCCTGACGGATTATCAGGACGCTGCGCAACCGGCCTATTACCCGCTCGATACTTCTGCGCCTGCTCCCCGTGAAGCGCGGCGCCTAAGTGATACCGATTACCAGACGCATTACGGCGGCGCGGTTACCGATGACATCGAGCCGGAGCATCGCCGCGAATCCTCCTCCCACAGTCGGCCGCCAGGCAATCGCGGGGCGTGAGCCCAGCCCACCGGCCCGGATGGCCCTTCGGGCCGGTGCGGCGCTGACTTTCCCCTCAGGACCGGCAATCCAAAGCCTTGTCGTGAAAACTGTGACCAGGGTGCCGTTACAGATGCCATGTGTCTGGGGATATATTCGCCTCGGGGGGAAGGGGGAGTACAAGTGGCTCAGAAGGTCTCAGTCACATTCGCGTGCGACTACGACTCAAAAGAGATCCCGGAAGGCGAGCACCTGACGAGGGCGTTCAGCCTGGACGGCCGGGACTATGAGATCGACCTATGCGAGAAGCACAGCGAAAAGTTCGATGAGGCGCTCAGGCGGTTCGCCGTGAAGGCGCGCAAGGTCACCGGCAAGGTGACGCGGTCCAAGCGCAGAACGGCTGCTCACCGGCAGCACAGCGCCGCCGTGCGCGCCTGGGCGAAGCGCAGCGGCATCGCGGTGAGCGACCGCGGCCGGATCCCGTCGCAGGTCATCGCCAGGTACGAGGCGAGCCACCGCTGAGCCATCGCGGCCTCAGCGGCCGCGGAGCTTAACGGCCGGTGTCACGCTCGGCACCACGTGAACCCGGAGCCTGGGGTGCCGTTGGCCCCGCAGGATCCGTTGGCGTGCCCGGAACTCCGGGCGGCAGCGCCGCACTTGGTCCGGCGGGGGGCGCCGCCTGGCCTGCCGGGGGAGCCCCCCCGGGGCCGGCGGCACCCCCTGGCCTGCCGGGGGAGCCTCCCCGGCGGCCGGCGGCGCCGGCTGGGCGCCGGCCCTGGTGGGTGCCGGCCACAGGGTTGCGCCCGGTGGAGCGGATACTGAGCCTGCGGGACCGACGGCGGCCGCGAGAACCTGGGAATTCGGCACATGGACGGCGCCGTTCCCGGTGTCGAGCATCACGTAGGTGATGCTGACTTCGGTGACGAACCCCTCGATCAGGCCGCCCAGCGCCCCGGACCTGATCCCGATCTGGTCGCCAACTCGGAACGGTCTGGCCATCAGCAAAACAATGCCGGCGAACACATTGGACAGGCTTTGCTGAGCAGCGATGCCGACCAGCACGCCGGTCAGGGCCCCGCCGACGATCAGCTGCGTGATCGGGATATCGAGCAACTGCAGCGTGATCACAATGGTGGCAAGCCCGCCGACCAGGACAATCGTGAAGCGGATCACGGCCGCGTGCGCGGAGCCGATCGACTCTTGGAGGGCGCCCCTGGCCTTGTTGCTGACCGCGATGATGACTGCGCTCGCGAGCAGGCAGAAGGCTATCGCCGCGCCGTAGGACAGGAGGACGTTGCCGGTGTGGCCGAGTGACTGCAGGAGCCCGGGTGACTGTGGTGCCTGACCTCGGCGTTCCGCGATCGCCTCGGCCGCGGCCACGTGGCGCGCCTGAACGGATATGGCCGCCGCGATCACCGCGAGGATGAGGGCAAAGATGTACCGCCAGGGCCTGGCCGTCGCGCTGACCTTTTCCTTGGCCGCCTGGAGGTGGGCCGCGTCGAGCTGATACCTCTCCTGCAGATCCACGTGCCTACGCTACCGAGGGAAAAAGCCCCGATCCCGGGGACTCGGCCGAGTCCCCGGGATCGGGCTGGGGTGGTCAGAGCTAGAGCGCTCTGCCGCCGAGATTGAAGAGCGGCCCGCCGACCGGCGCCACGGGCCTGCCTTTCATCCCGTTGAGCACCCCGGCCGCCGAGGTGTACCAGGCCACC
This sequence comes from uncultured Actinomycetota bacterium, assembly GCA_963844655.1. GTDB lineage: Bacteria > Actinomycetota > Actinomycetes > Streptosporangiales > Streptosporangiaceae > JASHPR01. The sequence goes on from CAWJPA010000006.1 coordinate 482,062, forward strand.
AGCGCAGTCACCACGCCGATGTAGCCGCCGAACTTGTGTATGCCGCTGCTGTTGGCGAAGAACCCGATGAAGAGGAGGATCTCGGTCGCTTCCAGGGTCAGGAACACGAGGAATACGGCCACATTGAGCTGCGTGCTGAACAGCAGCATGTAGGTGTTGAAGATCGCGAAGGCCAGCAGGATCCAGCCGAGGTCCTTGCCGGTCCTCGCGGCATAGGCCAGCGCCGCCACGCCGCTCGTCGGGCCCGCGTCAGCGACGAGGAGGACCCAGATCCCGAGGCCGATCCAGAAGCCGCCGTAGGTGGCGAACGCCGTGGCCCCGAACACGTTCCTATTGCGGAATTCCCACATGCCCGCGAGCAGCTGGCAGAAACCGCCGTAGGCGAACGCGTAGCCGAGCCAGGCGTTGCCGGTGGCACTGCCCATCCAGCCCGCGTTCGCCGCCGAGAGCAGGAACGTGGTCAGGGCGAACGCGGCCAGCCCGAGCGGGGCGGGGTCGGCGATTCCAGTGGGCGGCAGGACGGGTGCGGGAGCATCATCGGTTGTGCTCAAGAGATTCCTCCTGTACCTCTTGCGCAGCCCGTACCCCATTGGGAATCGCCCGCGGGGCAGGGCAGGCGCTCGGATGGATGGAAGGAGCCAATCGGCCGACTACGCGAGCCTCGCTGCCGGGCCGGGGAACCCGGGCAGCAGTAGCCACGCAGGGGGGCAAAAGATAAAACTACGGCCATATGCGGACCTTCCTGCTCTTCACAGATGGCTCAGCAGAACCAGATGGAAGATCTGTCCTGAGCGTAACTCTGACAGAATGCTTTAGGGAGACCCAGTTTCCGGTGATCCTGGCGATTTGACCGGCTGGCTGCGCGCCAGCACCCGGCTGAGCCCGCCCCTGGTGGCCAGGACGACCAGCCGGTCGTGCGGGTGCAGCTCGTCATCGGGCCTGGGCGACCAGTCCACCCCGGCATTGCCCCGGCGCCGCAGCGCAATCAGCCGGACGTCGCTGCCGTCATGGACGTCGTCGACGCGCCGGCCCGCCAGCTCGGCGCCCGCGCCCACGGCCACGTCGGCGATCAGCAGCACGTGCCGCCCCACCGGGATCGTGCGCAGCACCTGGTGCTCGAGCATGGCCGCGGCGAACGCGGGCGCGGCGAGGTAGGACACGGACCGCGAGATCGTGTTCTCGACGGTCTTCTGCACCCGCTCGGCGAGGTCGTCGTCGTAGAGCCGGACCACGATGCGCGGGTCCTCGGCCAGGGAACGCGCGTGCAGCGCGGTCTCCAGGTTCACGATGTCGCTGTCGGTCACCGAGACCAGGGCCTGGCAGGTGGCGACGCCGGCCTCGAGCAGGGTCTCCTCCCGGTAGGTCTCCCCGATCACGATCCTCAGGCCCAGGCGACGGGCCAGCGGCATCCCGGAGGCGCCTGGGTCCTTGTCCACGCACACGACGTCGACTCCGAGGTCATGAAGCTGGCCGACGACCCGGGTGCCGACGTTACCCAGGCCGGCCACGATCACGTGATCGCTGAGCGGCCGGTCCCTGCGGTGCACCGAGCCCGTGAGCCTGGCGCCCACCACGGCGGCCGTGACCAGGGGCAGAAAGGCCAGCCCGGCGAACGTGAGCAGGAACTGGGCCACCTTCTCCGGGCCGCTCAGCCCGGGGTTGCTGACCGCCGCACCGGCCGAGTCGAGGAACGTGAGGTAGAGCGCGTTCACGGGGGAGTAGTGCACCTCGGTGGCGAGCAGCGCGTAACCGATGCCGAGGATCGCGGCCAGGCAGGCGAACGCGGCGCCGATCCGGTGCCAGAACAGCGCCTGGAGCAGCCTGACGGCGGCCCGCACCGGATGGCGGTGCGGCCTGGCCAGCGGGTTGCGCGGCGAGCCATCGGCCACCGCGAGCACGAGATCGGCGCTGGTGTCCTCGGGTGCCACCAGGCGGGGCGACCCCCCGGCCCCCGCGTGGCCAAACCCTCCGCCCGCCTCCCCATGCCCCCTTCCCTGTGCACTGCCCCCGTCACCTGTACCTGGGGCCAGTCCGCAAATCAGGTGCCTGGGGTCGGTGTCCTCACGCCTGGCCACGTACAGCGTGCGTCCCGCCAGGCGGACGTGGCTGGGCGTGGGCTCGCCCAGGGAGGCGGCGACAAACGACGGCGCCGCCATCGAGGCCTCGGCCAGCACCGCGCAGTCGGTGAAGAAAGTGCGGATGCGGTCACCGAGGCTGGTGTTGAAGATGGCGACCACGAGGCGCAGATCGGGGTTGAGCTCCTGGGCCCGCAGAGCCGCGTGAAAGTTGCCCAGATCGTCCTGGCGCAGCAGGGCCAGGGCCCGGGCCGACGGCACGCCGGCGGCCAGGAACGCCTCGTGATCCACGTCGGCGCGCTCGATCACCCGCACCCCGGGCAGGCGGGCGATCTCCGGTCCGTGGCTTCGCCGGGCCGACGGCAGGATGACCGTGACCTGCTCGCCGTACCTGAGCGTCAGCTCCTCGGCCATTCGCGAGGTAAGCGCGTCATCCCCGCACAGCACCAGATGATCGCGACCGGCACGCACGGGAGGGTCGGTGGCCACGGCGCGATCTTAGCCAGGCCGGGCCGAACCCACCCGAAAGGGGTGCGAGCCGCGACGGAGGTGTGGGGTCCGTGGGACGGCAACCCGTGCCAGCCCGGCAGAGCCGGGGCCAGCGGCGACGGCCGGCCGGAGGTCGGCCCGAGCCGATGGCACGCCGGGGGGGTCCTGGGGGGTCGTCCCCCCGGGCTAACACAGCACTAGGGCGAGGCGAGACGGCCGAGCTGCGCCGGCACGCGGGAGGCGGCGCCCGCATCGATCAGGAACAGCGTCTGCTGGCGGCCCCGGGCACCCGCGGCCGGGACCTGGACCGGGCCGGCCCCGGAGAGCGCCAGCCGGACCGCGCCGGCCTTGTCCTCCCCTGAGGCGATGATCCAGACCTCACGGGCCGCCGTGATCGCGGGGAGCGTCATGGTCAGGCGCGTGGGCGGGGGCTTGGGCGCGCCATGCACGGCCACAACCGTCCGCTCCTCGTACAGGGCCGGCATACCGGGGAAGAGCGACGCAACGTGCGCCTCCGGCCCGATGCCGAGCAGCAGCACATCGAACGACGGGACCTGACTGTGGTCCTCGGGCTGCGAGGCGTCGAGCAGCCACCCGGCGTACCGGGCTGCCGCTGCCTCCGGATCCGGCCCGTCCGGCCCGTCCGACGGTGGCATCGGGTGGACCCGGTCCTGGCCGGTGTCCACGTGATCGAGCAGCGCGGCCCTGGCGCCGGTCTCGTTGCGCTCCGGATCCCCAGCCGGCAGGAACCGGTCGTCACCCCACCAGATGTCCAGGTGCCGCCAGTCCACCGCGTCCCTGGCCGGAGCGGCGGCGAGTTCGACGAGCACCTGGGTGCCGATGCCGCCCCCGGTCAGCACCAGCGAGGCGTGCCCCCGGGCCGCGGAAGCGTCCACGAGCCTGGTCACCAGCCGGGCCGCCACCGCCTTGGCGAGCAGCTCCGCGTCCCGGTGAATCAGGACCTGAGGCGCGGCGATGGGGCTACCTCCCCGCGCCAACGGCGAACCGGGCCAGTGCCTCGCCGTATATCTCATCCGGGTTGAGCCTGCGCAGTTCCTCGGCCAGCAGTTCGGCCGTATCCCTGCGGTGCAGCGCAACCCGGCGCTCCGGCTGCCCGGGCCGGTTCAGCGTGGCGAGCCGCCCGTCCGGCCGGGTGATCGTGATGTCGCCGTCGGCGGCGGAGAACCGCACCTCGGTGATGCCGGGCCCGCCGGACTCGTCCCGGGAGAACGGGGCCCTCAGCCTGGCGGTCAGCCACGCCGCGATCAGGTTCGCGGTCGGGTTCCTCGGCTCCGCGCTCACCGAGCCGCCGGTGATATGGCCGTGCGGCTGGTCCATGGTGGCGGCCAGCAGCGAGCGCCAGGAGGTAGCGCGGGTCCAGCTCAGATCGGTGTCCCCGGGACGGTAGCCGCGGGCGAGGCCGGTCAGGGCCTCGACCGGCTCGGGCCCTGACGCGGCATCGGTCACCCGGCGCTGGGCGAGCATCCCGAGCGGATCGGCGGACGGCACCGAGGGCCCGTTGCGCGGCCACCAGGTGACGACCGGGGTGTCGGGCACGAGCAGCGGCATGACCACGGAATCGGCGTGCAGCCCCATCGGCCCGTAAAGCCGCAGCAGCACGGTCTGGCCCGGGGCGCCCTCGCCGGTCCTGATCTCGGCGTCGAGCCGGGACCCGGAATTGGGATCCCGGGCGATCAGCGCGAGCACCCGGCAGGGATGCTCGCGGGCCGCCAGGCTCGCCGCCCGCACCGCGTCGTACTGGGCCGACTCGTCGGTCATGATGATCAGGTTGAGCACCATGCCGGTGGCCGGCCCGCCCAGCTGATCCCGGGCCATGGTGAGCGCGTCCAGGATCCCCCGGGTGGTGGTGTCCGTCAGATCGATCATCATTGCGCCTCTCCCTATCAGCCTGGCCTGCCTAATGCCTGGCCCGCGCGCCGCGCCGGGGGCCCGGCCAGGCTACAGCCGGCGCCAGGCGCGGCCGTCGCGGGCGATCAGGGCGTCCGCGCCAGCCGGGCCGTGCGTGCCGGCCGGATATTGCTCGGGCTTCGCGTGGCCAGCCCAGTATTCCTCGATCGGATCGAGTATCCGCCAGGACAGCTCCACTTCCTCCTGACGGGGGAACAGCGGCGGGTCGCCGATCAGCACGTCAAGCAGCAGCCGCTCGTACGCCTCCGGGCTGGCCTCGGTGAACGACTCGCCGTAGGCGAAGTCCATGTTCACGTCGCGGACCTCCATGGCCGAGCCAGGCACCTTGGAGCCGAACCTGACGGTCACGCCCTCATCCGGCTGCACCCGGAACACCAGCGCATTCTGGCCGAGCTCCTCCGTGTCGGTGGCCGCGAACGGCAGGTGCGGGGCGCGCTGGAACATCAGCGCGATCTCCGTCATCCGGGTCGGCAGCCGCTTGCCCGTGCGCAAGTAGAACGGCACCCCGGCCCAGCGCCTGGTGTTGACCTCCAAGCGCAGTGCCGCGTAGGTCTCGGTGTTCGAGTCCGGCGGGATGCCGTCCTCCTCCAGGTAGCCGGGCACCTCGATGCCGCCCTGCCAGCCGGTGGAGTACTGGCCCCTGGCGGTATCGACCGCGAGATCATCGGGGATCTTGATCGCGGAGAGGATCTTCTCCTTCTCCGCGCGCAGCGAGTCCGCGTCGAAGGACACCGGCTCTTCCATGGCCGTGAGCGCCAGCAGCTGCAGCAGGTGGTTCTGGATCACATCGCGGGCCGCGCCGATCCCGTCGTAGTACCCGGCCCGGCCGCCGATGCCGACGTCTTCCGCCATTGTGATCTGGACATGGTCCACGTAGCCGCGGTTCCAGATCGGCTCGAACAGGGTGTTGGCGAACCGCAGCGCCAGGATGTTCTGGACCGTCTCCTTGCCCAGGTAGTGGTCGATGCGGAAGACCGATTGCTCGGGGAACACCGCGTGCAGTACCGCGTTCAGCTCCTGGGCGCTGGCCAGGTTGTGTCCGAACGGCTTCTCGATCACCACCCGGCGCCAGGGCGGGTGACCGCCGGGGCCCGGCCCCGACGGCGCGGACAGCCCGGAGCGCTTCAGCTGCCGCACCACCTGGGGGAAGTCCTTGGGCGGAACCGACAGATAGAAGGCGTAGTTGCCGCCCGTGCCGCGATCCACATCGAGCCGGGTGAGGGTCTGGGCGAGCCGGTCGAACGCGTCGTCGTCCGCGAACTCGCCGCGCACGAACCGCACGCCCTCGCTGACCTGCTGCCAGACCGTGTCCCGGAACGGGGTACGGGCGTGCGCCTTGACCGCGTCATGGCTCACCCTGACGAAGTCCTCGTCCTGCCAGTCCCGCCGGCCGAAGCCGACCAGCGAGAAGCCGGGCGGCAGCAGGCCGCGGTTGGCCAGGTCGTAGATGGCGGGCAGCAGCTTCTTGGTGGCCAGGTCGCCGGTCACACCGAAGAGCACGAGGGCACAGGGCCCGGCGACCCGGGGGATCCGGCGGTCCCGGGGATCGCGGAGGGGATTCGTCGTCATGCGGGTTCTCCGCCGCGCTGGCTTGTCGGGGGGTTGGCTAGGTGCGCTGGGTTGCTCACCGGGCGCCCTGTGATTTGCTCATTTCCTTCTTGATCGTCTCAAGCAGCTCGTTCCACGAGGCCTCAAACTTCTGCACGCCCTCGTTCTCCAGCACCTCCACCACGTCGTCGTAGCCGATGCCCAGGGCCTCCAGCTGCTCGAACACCCGCTTCGACTCCTCGTATGTGCCCTGGATCGTGTTGCCGCGCAGCTGGCCATGGTCGGCGACCGCGCGCAGCGTCGGCTCCGGCATGGTGTTCACCGTGTCCGGCGCGACCAGGTCCACCACGTACATGGTGTCGGGGAAGGCCGGGTCCTTGGTGCTGGTCGAGGCCCAGAGCGGCCGCTGCACATGGGCACCGCGCGCGCTGAGCGCGGACCACCGGGGGGAGGCGAACTTCTGCTCGAAGAGCTGGTAGGCCAGGCGCGCGTTGGCGATCGCGGCCTGGCCGCGCAACTGCGCGGCGTCGGGCGTGCCGAGCTTGTCCAGCCTGTTGTCCACTTCGGTGTCCACCCGGCTGACGAAGAACGACGCGACCGACGCGATCGTCGACACGTCGTGGCCGGCCGCGCCCTCCAGGCCGGCCACGAACGCGTCGATGACCTCTTCGTAGCGCTGCAGCGAGAAGATCAGCGTCACGTTGATGCTGATCCCCTCGGACAGGCACTGGGTGATCGCTCCCAGCCCCGCTTCCGTGGCCGGGATCTTGATGAACAGGTTGGGCCGGTCCACCAGCCACCAGAGCGCCCGGGCCTCGGCGATGGTCTTGGCCGTGTCCCTGGCGATCCGGGGGTCGACCTCGATGGAGACGCGGCCGTCCTGGCCGTTGGTCTCGTCGTAGACGGGGCGGAGCACGTCGCAGGCCCAGCGGATGTCATAGGTGGTGATCACCCGCGACGCCTCCTCGACGCTGACGCCACGCACGGCCAGGTCAGCGAGCTGCTCGTCGTAGGCGGAGCCCTTGGACATCGCGCTGGCGAAGATCGTGGGGTTGGATGTCACGCCGCGCACGTGGAAGTCCCGCATCAGCTGCTCCAGGTTGCCCGTGGACAGGCGCTCCCGGCTGATGTCGTCGAGCCAGACCGCCACGCCGGCGGCGGTCAGCTGGGCCAGTGTGTCGTCAGGCCGCGAATTCATGACTGCTCTGCTCCTTGCGTTAGTCGCCTGAGCGGGCGTTCTGCCTGGCCAGGCTGGTCCGGGCGGCCTCGGCCACCCGCTCTGCTGTTATCCCGAACTCCTCGTACAGGGTCTGGTAGGCCGCAGACTCCCCGTAGTGTTCGAGGCTCACGCACTCGCCCGTGTCGCCGACATAGATGCGCCAGCCGAGCGCGATGCCTGCCTCGACGCTGACCCTGGCGCGGACGTGTGCCGGAAGCACCTCCTGCCGGTAGGAATCCTCTTGTTCAGCAAACCATTCCACGCACGGCATGGAAACGACCCTGGTGGCGATCTCCTCCTCCTGCAGGATCTCTCTGGCCGCCAGCGCGATCTGCACCTCGCTGCCGGTCCCGATGAGAATGACGTCAGGCTCCCCGCCCGCCGCCTCCGCCAGCACGTATCCGCCGCGGGCGGCGAGATCCGCGCTGGCCAGGTGTTCCGGTCCGTCGGGGGAGCGGTCGAACACCGGCACGTTCTGCCGGGTCAGGCACAGGCCCGCCGGCGTGTCCGTGCGCTCGAGGATGGTGCGCCAGGCCACCGTGGTCTCGTTGGCGTCCGCGGGCCGGACGACGTCCAGGCCGGGGATAGCCCGCAGCGCCCACAGGTGCTCGACCGGCTGGTGGGTCGGACCGTCCTCGCCGAGGCCGATCGAGTCGTGCGTCCAGATGAAGATGGACGGCAGCCGGGACAGGGCGGCCAGCCGGACCGCGCCGCGCATGTAGTCGCTGAAGGTCAGGAACGTCCCGCCGTAGGGCCGGGTCAGGCCGTCCGCGGCGATCCCGTTGATGACGGCGCCCATCCCATGCTCGCGGATGCCGAAGTGCAGGGTGCGGCCGTAGAGGTTGCCGGGGAACATCTTCGTCTGGTGCTCGGGCGGGATGAACGACGGCTCGCCCTTCATCGTGGTGTCGTTGCTCCCGGCGAGGTCCGCGGAGCCCCCCCACAACTCGGGCAGCACCGGGGCCAGCGCGCTCAGCACCTCGCCCGACGCCTTGCGCGTGGCCACGCCCTTCTCGTCGGGCTTGAAGACCGGCAGCGCTGAGGTCCATCCCTCCGGCAGCCCGCGCGCGGCCAGCCGGTCCAGCAGCCCCTTGCGCTCTGGGTGAGCCGCCGCCCAGGCGCTGAACCGCTCGTTCCACTGCGCGTGCAACTCCTTGCCGCGATCGGCGACCTGCCGGGCTCGGGCCAGCGCCTCGTCCTCGACCGGGAACGACACCGCCGGGTCGAAGTGCAGGATCTTCTTGGTCGCGGCCACCTCGTCGGCACCGAGCGCAGATCCGTGCGCCGCGCCGGTGTTCTGCTTGTGCGGCGCCGGCCAGGCGATGATCGTGCTCAGCGCGATGAACGACGGCGCCTCAGTGTGCTCCCTGGCCTCCAGCAGGGCCCGGTAGAGCGCCTGGGGGTCCTCGTGATAGCCGCCGGACTGACGGAACGTGAGGTGCTGCACGTGCCAGCCGTAGGCCAGGTACCGCGCGCAGACATCCTCGGACTTGGCGATGTTGGTGTCGTCCTCGATCGAGATGTCGTTGTCGTCGTAGATCACGATCAGGTTGCCGAGCTCCTGGTGACCGGCGAGGGAGGAGGCCTCGTGGGTGATGCCCTCCTCCATGTCACCGTCGGAGGCGATCACGTAGACAAAGTGGTCGAACGGGCTCGTTCCGGCCGGCGCGTCCGGGTCCATGAGGCCGCGCACCCGCCGCGCGGCCATCGCCATGCCGACGGCGTTGCCCAGCCCCTGGCCGAGCGGACCGGTGGTGATCTCCACGCCGGGCGTATGGTGCCGTTCGGGATGCCCCGGCGTCCGGCTGCCCCAGGTGCGCAGCCGCTCCAGGTCCTCCATGGTCAGCCCGTAACCGGACAGGTACAGCTGGATGTACAGGGTCAGGCTGGAGTGCCCGGCCGACAGCACGAAGCGGTCCCGGCCGATCCAGTCCGCGTCCGCTGGGTCGTGCCGCAGCACCCGCTGGAACAAAAGGTAGGCGGCGGGAGCCAGGCTCATCGCGGTACCGGGGTGCCCCGACCCGGCCTGCTGCACGGCGTCCATGGCCAGAACCCGGATCAGGTCGACAGCGCGGGCGTCGGCCGGCGACCATTCAAGCTCGTTATTCGGCTGATCTACCAGGGTGCTCACCGTGGCATCAGGCTCCTTTTCGAGTGGCACGGTATGACTTCGACCCTATCCCTCGGTTGGCCGGTACTAACCTGTCCGTCCGTTAACCACCAGTGAAGTCTCAGCTCTTACACAGGTGATGGTTACCGGAAGTTCATGTCACCGTGGTGCAGGTTCAGCGCGGCCGCAGCCGGGAGTCGAGCGAGTCCCGGAGCGCATCGCCGACCAGGTTGAATGCGATCACGGTCAGCATGATGGCGAAACCGGCGGGATAGATCTCCCACCAGTATCCATCGAGCAGGTACGTGATGCCCTGGGAAAGCATGCTTCCCCAGGTGACGGCGGGCGGCGGCAGCCCGAAGCCGAGGAAGCTCAGCGTCGCGAGCAGGATGATCGCGTCGGCGACCTGGAACGTCGCGCTGACCGCGATCGTGCCGGCCGTATTCGGCAGCAGGTGCCGCAGCACCACCCGGGGCCGGCGCCCGCCCATGGCCCGGACGGCCTCGATGAACTCGCGCGTGCGCAGCGTGAGCGTCTCGCCGCGCACCAGCCGGGCTGGCCCGAGCCAGGACAGCAGCGAGAGCACCGTGATCAGCAGCAGGACGGTTGGCCTGAGCACCGACGACACGTAGATGAGCAGGAAGATCGCGGGAATGGCCAGCGCGATGTCCACCACCCGCATCATGATCGCGTCGGCGAGGCCGCCGGCGTAGCCGGAGACCGCGCCCCACACCACGCCGATGGCCGTGGCCGCCACGGCCACCGCCAGGCCGATCTCGAGAGTGCTCTGGCCGCCGACCATCAGCCGGCCGAGGATGTCGTAGCCGTTGGCGTCCGTGCCGAGCGGGCGGCCCGGGCCCGGCGGCAGGTTCGTGAGCCGGATGTTCGCGTGCACCTGGTCGGTGTGATACAGCAGCGGCCCGAGAAAGCAGAACAGCACCAGGGCCGCGATCAGCCCCACGCCCAGCAGGCCCAGGCGGTGGCCCGCGAAGGCCCGGAGCGCCGAGTCGCGGGCGCGGCCCGGCGCCGCGCCCCCGCCGTCCGGGCGCGGGCCGGTCGTCTCCGGCCTGCCCGGCGGGCGGTCGGTCGTCCGCAGGCGGTCATCCATAGCGGACCCTCGGGTCGAGGACCACGTACGCGACGTCGGCGAGCAGGTTGCCGAGCACGGTGACCAGGCCGACGAGCACGGCGATGCCGAGCTCGACCGGGTAGTCGGCGTTCACCGCGGCCGTGTAATAGGTGAGCCCGACCCCGGGGACGTTGAACACGTACTCGACCACCAGGCCGCTGGTGAGTATGGCCGGCAACGACAGGCCGACGAGCGTCGTGACCGAGATCAGGGAGTTGCGTACCACATGCCGGGTCAGTACCCGCCGGGCCGGCATGCCCTTGGCCCTGGCCACCCGGATGTAGTCCTCGGCGAGCGTACTGATGGCCGCCGACCGCATGTAGCGGCTAAACAGGGCGACGTTGACCAAGGTGAGGGTCAGCACGGGCAGGATCAGGGCTGCGGGATCGGCGAGCAGGCCGCCGACGGTGGCCGCCTGGGGCGCTTCGGCGGGCAGGGCGTGCACGGCGATGGACAGCCCCGCGATGAGCAGGATCGCCAGCCAGTACGACGGCATCGAGTAGAGCGCGAACGCCGCGGCCGTGGCGGCGTGGTCCACGGCGCGGTTGCGGTGCACGGCCTGGGCGATGCCCAGAGGGATGGCGATCGCGAGCGCCAGCGCCAGCGCGCTGCCCACGACCACGACGTCGTTCGGCATCTGGTGCAGGACGAGCGAGTCGACGCTCTGGTTCAGCCGGTAGGAGTAGCCGAGGTCGCCGCGGGCCAGGCGGCCGAGGAAGGCCAGGTACTGCTCGATCGGGGGACGGTCCAGGCCGTTGGCCCGGTTGAAGGCGGCGATCTCGGCCCGGCTGGCCCGGGGGCCGAGGATGGCCCGGGCCAGGCTGCCGGGGATGAGATGCTCGAGCAGGAAGGTCACCGCCGTGACCCCGAGCACCACGACACCGGCCTGGAGAGCCCGCCGGGCCAGGTAGCCGATCACGTCATCCGGAGTCCTTCGTGAAGTACCACTGCTCCGGGTTGATGAAGCCGTAGGCGTTGGGCGCGAAGCCGCGCAGGTTGGACTGGACGGTGATCAGAGTGCCTGGGCTCGGCTGCCAGAAGTCCGGCAGCTGCAGCCGGACCTGGTTGGCGTACGCGTCCAGCGCCGCCTGGGCCCCGCTCGCCGGGGTCCTCGTGGTCGCGATGATCAGCCGGTCGATGGCGGGATCGGAGTAGTTGTTGACGTTGCCGAGGGCGCCGGTCTGGAAGATCTCCTCGCCACTCGGGTAGTGGTCGGGGGCGAAGACCCAGGCCGTGCCGTAGTTGCCGAGCTGCCAGCTGCAGGCCGGCGAGGCCGGCGCGCAGGCCTCGATGGTCTGGGCGACGGTGGCCGAGGTCACCTGGTCCAGCGAGATCTCGATACCGACCTGCTTGGCCACCGACTGCAGGTCGGTCATGGAGCCGTCGGCGTAGGGCAGTCCGCTCGGGTACATGAGCGTGAAGTCGAGCGGCTGGCCGGCCTTGACGCCCGCCCCGCACTCGCTCGCCGCGGTGCCCGGGCGGGTACAGGTGCTGTGCCCGTTGGGGACGATCTTCCAGCCGTGCCGGGCCAGCAGCGACCGGGCGGCGGGCACGCTGAACGAGTACGGGTCGACCGCTGCGCTGGCGCTCGCGTACGGGTTCGCCGGGCGGGCCGGCACCGGGCTGTACGTGGGCAGGCCGAGGCCGTTGTAGTAAGCGTGGATCCACCCGGTCTGGTCGATGAGGTGCTGGAACGCCTGGCGGAAGTAGAGCTGCCTGAGGATCGGCCCGACCTGCGGGTTGTTGAAGTTCGGCTCGAGGTAGTTGAAGCCGAACGGGAAATCTTTAACCAGCTGGTAACCCTGCGACCGCAAGGCCGGCTGCTGCGGGAGGTTGTTGCTGGGCACGTAGCCAACCGAGATCTGCTGGCCCGAGCGGCCGGGACCGCCGGTGGCCGGCCCGGCCCGCAGTACCGAGAACTCGGCCGTGGCCGACGTGAACGGCAGCTCCACGAACTTGGCCAGGTGTGGCTGGCCCGGGCCGGAGTAGCTCCGGTTGGGCACGAACGTGGCGGTGCCGTCGCTGGTCAGGCTGGTCAGCTTCCACGGGCCGTCCACGACCGACCAGATCGGGCTGGACGCGTAGCTCGAGACCTTGGTGGCCTCGTGGTTCAGGAACGCGTACACCGCCCGGGCGCCGGCCTGGGTGGTGTCGGGCAGGTGAGCCGCGGTGGGCGACGGCGCGGGCGCGCTCAGCGAGGTCCGGTCCCAGGCCATGGGCAGCGGAGTGATCTGGGACAGCTCGTTGTAGGTGAACCAGAACGGGTTATAGCTGCCGTTCAGGCGGAGCTGCACGGTGCTGGGGCTGAGCGCCTTCCAGGACACGACGTTGTCGGGGAACCCGCCGGGGACGTAGGACGCCCAGTCGGCCTTGTTGGCCTTGAGCAGGTTGATCCAGAACCCGACATCGCGGGCGGTCACGGTCTCGCCGTTGGACCAGGCGTAGTGCTTGAGCGTGATCGTGACGACCCGGTTGCCGTCGCTGTACACCGGCTGGTTGCCGATCGAGAGCGGGTAGTTGACGGCCGGGTTCCCGTGGTCCCCATACCAGTACAGCGGCTGGTAGAGCAGGGTCTGCAGGTTGTTGGTGTTCGCCACGGTGAAGTACTGGCCGGACACCAGCGGGAAGATGTAGGTCGGCGGCGACAGCGGCTGCTCGGCGAAGTAGGCGGTGCCGCCCCGCACCGGCGTGCCGCTGTTCGACCCACTGCCCGAGGACCCGGACCCGGTGCAGGCGGCCAGGCCCAGCCCCAGGACCAGCGCGAGCCACCTGGCGCGGCGGGGCCGGCCGCGACGGCCGGCCGGAGGTCGGCCGTGAAGGGGGCAGGGGAGGCGGGCGGGGGCACGCGGGGGGGTCTGGGGGGGTCGCCCTCCCGTGGCAAGCACGGTGAGCAGTTCCCGAACGGAGGTCCTGGTGGCCATCACGCCTGCCTCCCTACGCCGGCATTACCCGGACAGGTTCAGACGGTCGGTGGCGCGGGCCGTGTGGCCAGCCACCCTCTCAGCCCGGTCAGCCCGAGCTCCCGTGTTGTTGTGCCCTGATGCTACCGCTCTGCGGCCCTGGTTTCCCCGGCCGGCCTGCTCGCACCGGATACGGCGAGGTCGAAGGACGAGGGCGGGCGGGTCACGTCAAAGTACGCTCGCTCGGCGATCAGCCAGTCCGTATCCCATTCCTCCGGGGTCACCCGGAGGCGCAGCCGCCGGAGCCGCTCAGGTTCGGGCGTGTCGACGAAGACCGACCGGGTCACCAGGTCGGACAGCTGGGGTGCGGCGGAGAATACGCCCTCGACCAGGATCAGGTCGCGGGGTGCGACCGTGACCAGGCCGTTGAGCCCGGCGCCGCGGTCCCAGTCGAAGCGGCGGAACGCCGCGCGGTGCCGCGCCCGCAGCGGCTCGAGTGCCTGCGCCCGGAGCCGGCGCCAGTCGTAATACCGCTCAAGGGCCTGGCCCGGCAGGGTGCCGGGCGGCTGGCCGGGCCCGCCGGCAGGCGGCACGGACAGCGGCTGGAAGAAATCGTCGGTGTGGACGAGCGCCGCTCCCGCCGCCTCGGCGACCGCGCCGGCGATGGTGGACTTGCCTGAGCCGCCGTGCCCGTCGATGGCGATGACGAGCACTCCGGCCGGCCCAGACGGCTCGGCCCGCCACCTCGCGGCCGCCCGGAGCACGCGGCGGGCCGCGGCATCGCTACGGCCGGGTGGCATCCGGGGACAGCGCCTGGTCAAGTGCTTCGCCTGGAGCCGGGATGGTCGGGCCGGCCGCATCCACCCGGCCCCGGTCGCGGAGCGTGAACAGCAGCCGGATAGCAACGACCCAGATGGCCGTGGCGCCGGCCACGTGGAACCAGACCAGGCCCGCGGGCAGCCCGGTGAAGTACTGGGTGTAGCCGATGACGCCCTGGGCACCGATCAGCGCGAGCAGCACCCAGCCCAGCCGGACCGCCCGGCGCGGGGCGCCGAGCAGCCGGAGCCCGAGCGCCAGCGCGATCACCAGCCCGGCCAGCAGCCAGCCGATGTCCGCGTGCAATTGGGTGACGCCGCCGAGCGGCAGGTGGAAGCGGGGCACCGACCTGGCGCCGGCCAGCGGCCCGGTGCCGGTGACGACCGTGCCTGCCGTGATCATGAGACACAGCACGCCCACCGCGCCGAACGCGAACAGCCGCAGCTCGCGCGCGACCAGCAGCCGGGTGGGGCCCCGGCCCTCGGTGCATCGCGCGTACAGCGCCACCGCGGCGGCCACCAGGGCCATCGAGAACAGGAAGTGCACGGTGACCCAGACCGGGTCTAGATCGGTCAGCACCACGATCCCGCCCAGCGCGGCCTGCCCCAGGATCCCCACGGGCTGCGCCGAGGCGAGCCAGACCAGGTCGCGGCGCCGGCCCTGGCCGTCAGGCCGGTAACGCCAGGCCGCGACCCAGACACCGATGGCGATCACGAAGATCGCGACGGTCACCAGCCGGTTGCCGAACTCGACCCAGCGGTGGATGAGCGAGTCGCCGGTGGCCCCGCTGGCGACGATGCTGTGAGCCGTGCACTGGGGCCAGTCCGGGCAGCCGAGGCCGGACTGGCTCAGCCGCACCCCGGCGCCGGTCAGGATGATCCCGGCGGCGGCCAGGACGCCGGCCACCGCGAGACGGCGCATGGCGGCCGGGGACGGCGCGAGCACCACGTCCGCACATCGCCGGGCAAGACCCGCCGCGCCGTGCCGCGCTGGTGCCTCGGCATCGCTGCGGGTGGCGACGTGGCCAGGCACGGATTTCATCGTAGGAGGCTACTCCCAGCGGAAGGTGCGCACCGCGAGCGCGATGGCCGCGGCCGCCCAGACGACGAGGACCAGCAGGTCCCGCACGGGCAGGGTGCTGCCGTGCTGCAGTACGGACCGCAGGCCGTCCGACAGCGCACCGGCCGGAAGCAGCCGCAGCACCGGCTGCGCCGCGGCCGGGAACTTGGTCAGCGGGAACACCACGCCGCCGATGCCCAGCATCACCAGGTAGACCAGGTTGGCGGCGGCCAGAGTCGCCTCGGCCCGGAGCGTACCGGCCATCAGCAGCGCAAGCCCGCTGAACGCCGCGGTCCCGGCGATCATCAGCAGCACCACCCACGCGACCGCCGCGCCGCCGCCGTGCGGCTGCCAGCCCAGGGCCAGCGCGGTCCCCACGATGACGACGGACTGCAGCAGCTCCACGGCCAGCACGGTGAGCGTCTTGGCCCCGATCAGGCCCGAGCGCGACAGCGGCGTGGCGCCCAGCCGCTTCAGCACCCCGTACCGGCGCTCGAACCCGGTGGCGATGGCCAGGCTGGTGAACGCCGTGGACATCACGGCCAGGGCCAGGATGCCCGGCGCGAGGAAGTCGATGCGCGCACCTGGCCCGTAGCTGACCAGGTCCTCCTGGCTGAACGCGGCCAGCAGCAGCACCGGGATGATCAGGATCACCAGCAGCTGCTCGCCGTTGCGCAGCAGCGTCCGCAGCTCGAGGATGGCCTGCGCCGCGACCATCCGCGGCAGCGGCGCCGCACCGGGCGCCGGGGCCGGCCAGTCCTGCGTCGTCTCGATCATGAGCGCAGCTCCCGCCCGGTCAGCTCGAGGAAGACATCCTCCAGGGTCCGGCTCTCGATCTGCAGGCTCTGGGCCAGCACACCGTGCTCGGCGCACCAGGCGGTGACCGCGGCCACCAGCCGCGGGTCGACCCGGTCGTGCACCTCGACCACGTAGTAGCCAGCCGGGGACTCCTTGGCCGCGCTGCCCTGGGGGAGCGCGGCCAGGAGGCTGTCGGTGTCCAGCCCCGGCTCGGCGCGGAACCGGAGCTGGCCCGCGGTGCCGGTGAGCTCGGCCGGCGTGCCGCCCGCGACCAGGCTGCCGTGGTCGACCACGACCACCCGGTCCGCCAGCCGCTCGGCCTCTTCCATGTTGTGCGTGGTGAGGATCACGCCCGCGCCCGCGGCCCGCAGGCCCGCGATCAGCTCCCAGGTCGCGTGCCTGGCCTGCGGGTCAAGCCCGGCCGTGGGCTCGTCAAGGAACACCAGCTCCGGCCGGCCGATCACCGCGGCGGCCAGCGACAGCCGCTGCTGCTGCCCCCCGGACAGCCGCCGGAACGGGGTGCGCGCGGAGCCGGTCAGGCCCAGCCGGTCCAGCAGCGTGGCCGGGTCGATCGGCCGGGCGTGGAAGCGGGACATCGCCCGCAGGTACTCGCCGGCCCGGGCCGAGGTCGGGACCCCGCCGGACTGCAGCATCACGCCGACCTTCGGCCGCAGCGCCTTGGCGTCTCTGACCGGGTCCAGGCCGAGCACGCGGACCGTGCCCTGATCCGGCCGCCGGTAGCCCTCGCAAATCTCGATTGTGGTGGTCTTCCCCGCCCCGTTCGGGCCCAGGATCGCGGTCACCTGCGAGCGCTCGGCCCGCAGCGAGACGCCCGCCACCGCGACCGTGCGCCCGTAACTCTTGACCAGGCCGGCGATTTCGACGGCCGGAGCGGACGACACGCACGCGAGTCTACGGGGGTGCCGCCGGCCGAACGTGACGGTTGGGTATGCCGGATCCGGGTGATGGCAACCGCTTTGCCCTACGCGGGGGCGGCGGCGTGCTCGCGGGCGGCGGCGATCAGGGCGCGGAACAGGCTCGGGTCGTCCCCGGCCTCGGGATGCCACTGCACGGCCAGCAGGAAGGGGCCGCCGGAGTCGGGCTCGAAGGCCTCGACGGTGCCGTCCGCCGCCCAGGCGGTCGCGACCAGACCCTTGCCCAGCCGGTCGACGGCCTGATGATGGTGGGTCGGCGCGGTGATGGTCAGGTTGTCGCCGCCGCCCAGGACCTCGCTCAGCCGGCTGCCCGCCAGCACCCGGACCTCGTGCTGGCCGAAGGCTCCCGGCACCGGGGCATGCCCGTCGTGCCCGACCACACCGGGCAGGTGCTGGTGCAGGCTGCCGCCCCGCGCCACGTTGATGACCTGCATGCCGCGGCAGATGCCGAGCACAGGAAGCTGCAGCGACATGGCTGCGGCGAGCAGCGCGAACTCGGCGGTGTCCCGCTCCTCGCGCACGTTGGTGATCTCGCTCGCGGGCTCCGCGCCGTAACGGGCCGGGTCGATGTCCCCGCCCCCGGACAGCATCAGCCCGTCCAGCCGGCCGACGGCCTCGGCGATGTCCGGCATCGGCGGCAGCAGCACCGGGACCCCGCCGGCCGCGGCCACGCGGTCGACGTAGCGCCTGGGCAGCACCACGGCCTGCGTCTCCCACACCCCCCAGCGGGCCTGCTCGCAGTAGGCGCTGATGCCGATCACCGGAGCGTCGTTGCTGTCCGCCATCGGGCTGGGGCCTCCCCTCGACTCCTGGGTATCCGCCGTGAACACACCGTTACAAGGGTGTCACATACGCGCCGGCGATCCCGCCGTCGACCAGGAACTGCGAGGCCGTAATGAACGACGCGTCGTCGCTGGCCAGGAAGGCCACGGCGGCGGCGATCTCCTCCGGCTCGGCGAACCGGCCCAGGGGGATGTGCACCAGCCGCCGCGCCGCGCGCTCCGGATCCTTGGCGAACAGCTCACGCAGCAGAGGCGTGTTCACCGGCCCCGGGCACAGCGCGTTGACCCTGATGCCCTCCCGGGCGAACTGCACGCCGAGCTCGCGGCTCATGGCCAGCACCCCGCCCTTGGACGCGGTGTAGGAGATCTGCGAGGTCGCCGCGCCCAGGACAGCGACGAACGACGCGGTGTTGATCACCGACCCCTTGCCCTGGCGCTGCATGTACGGGATCACGTGCTTGCAGCACAGGTACACCGAGGTCAGGTTGACCTCCTGCACCCGCCGCCAGGCGTCGAGCCCGGTGGTCAGCACGGAATCGTCCTCCGGCGGGGATATGCCCGCGTTGTTGAACGCGATGTCCACGCGCCCGTGCCGCTCTACCACCGACTCGTACATGCGCTGCACGTCGTCCTCGCTGGACACGTCGGCCGCGATGAACATGCCGCCGGTCTCGGCCGCGGCGGCCTTGCCGGCCGCCTCGTCGATGTCGACCGCCACGACCTTGGCCCCCTCGGCGGCGAGCCTGCGCGCGCTGGCCAGGCCGATGCCGCTGCCCGCGCCGGTGATGACGGCCACCCGATCCTGCAAGCGCTGCATGGTCTGGCTCACTCCTCGGTGCTTGTCACTCGGTGCCTGTTCCCATCGGTGATGGTCACTCGGTGGCGATGAAGACGTTCTTGACCTCGGTGAAGGAGTCCGCGGCGTCGGGCCCGAGCTCGCGGCCCAGGCCGGACTGCTTGAATCCGCCGAACGGGGTCCAGTAGCGCACCGAGGAATGCGAGTTCACCGACAGGTTCCCGGTCTCCACGGCCCGTGCGACCCGGATCGCCCGGCCGACGTCGGAGGTGAAGATCGATCCGGCCAGGCCGTAGGGCGTGTCGTTGGCGATCGAGACCGCGTCGGCCTCGTCCTCGAACGGCGTGACGGTGACCACCGGCCCGAACACCTCCTCGGTGTAGGCCGGGTTGTCGGCGCTGACCGGGGCGAGCACGGTCGGCGGGAACCAGTAGCCTGGCCCGTCCGGCGCGCTGCCGCGGAACGCGACCGGGGCGTCGCCGGGCACATAGGAGGCGACGTGCTGCCGGTGCGCCGCCGAGATCAGCGGGCCCATCTCGGTGCCGCCCGAGGCCGGGTCGCCGACCGCGACGCCCTTGACCGCTGGCTCGAGCAGCTCCATGAACCGGTCCAGGACCGAGCGCTGCACCAGGATCCGGGACCGCGCGCAGCAGTCCTGCCCGGCGTTGTCGAACACCGCGTACGGCGCGGTCGCGGCGGCGCGCTCCAGGTCGGCGTCGGCGAACACGATGTTGGCGCTCTTGCCGCCGAGTTCCAGCGTGACCCGCTTGATGTGCCGGGCGCACCCGGCCATGACCTGGCTGCCAACCTCGGTGGATCCGGTGAAGACGATCTTCCGGACCAGCGGGTGGTCGACCAGGCGCTGGCCGACCACGCTGCCCTTGCCGGGCAGCACCTGGAGCACCCCCTCGGGCAGGCCCGCCTCGAGGGCCAGCTCGCCGATCCTGACCGCGGTCAGCGGGGTCAGCTCGGCGGGCTTGGCCACCACCGTGTTCCCCGAGGCCAGCGCGGGTGCCATGCCCCAGGAGAAGATCGGCATGGGGAAGTTCCACGGCACGATCAGGCCGACCACCCCGACCGGCTCGTGAAAGGTGACGTTGAGCCCGCCGGGCACCGGGATCTGCTTGCCGATCAGGCGCTCGGGGGTCGCCGAGTAGTAGAGCAGGACGTCGCGGACGTGCCCGGCTTCCCAGCGGGCCTGCCCCACGGGATGGCCGGAGCCCGCCACCTCGAGGCTGGCCAGCTCGTCGACGTGCGCGTCCACGGCGGCGGCGAACTGGCGCAGCAGGCGTCCCCGGTCCCCGGGCGCCACCGCGCGCCAGCTGTCCTGGGCCGCGGCCGCCCGACCGATGGCCGCGTCGGTCTCCTCGGCGGAGGCCTGCGTCACCGTGGTGACGGGCTGCTCGGTGGCGGGATTCAGCACCGTGAACTCGGCCATGATGGGGCGTGCCTCCCAGTTGTTTCCGGACCCAGTGGCTCAGAGGCGCTCGAAGCAGCGCTGCAGCTCCCAGTCGGTCACGGCGGCGTCGTAGGCCTCAAGCTCGACCCGGCCGTAGTTGGCGTAGTGCTCGACCACCTCGGCACCGAACGCCTCGCGGGCGAGGTCGCTCTTCTGCCACAGGTCGAGCGCGTCGCGCAGGGTGTGCGGCACCTTTGCGCTGGTATCGAGGTACGCGTTGCCCTCCACCGCGGCCTCAAGCGGCAGTTCGTTGTCGATGCCGTGCAGCCCGGCGGCGATCATCGCGGCGACCGCCAGGTACGGGTTCACGTCGCCGCCCGGGACCCGGTTCTCGCCCCGGAGCGAGGCGCCGTGCCCCACCAGGCGCAGCGCGCAGGTCCGGTTGTCCGGGCCCCAGCGGACCGAGGTGGGCGCGAAGCTGCCCGGCACGTAGCGCTTGTAGGAGTTGATGTTGGGGGCATAGCAGAGGGTGAACTCGCGCAGCGCCGCGAGCTGGCCGGCCAGGAAATGCTCACCGGCCGCGGAGAGCCCGTGCGCCCCGTCACCGGCCAGCACCGGGGTGCCGCCGGCGCCTCGGAGTGACAGGTGGATGTGGCACGAGTTGCCCTCGCGCGTGTTGGGCTTGGCCATGAACGTGATGCTGTTGCCGTCCTGGGCCGCGATCTCCTTGGCGCCGGTCTTGTAGATCGAGTGGTTGTCGCAGGTACTCACGGCCTCGGCGTAGCGGAACGCGATCTCGTGCTGGCCCAGGTTGCACTCGCCCTTGGCCGACTCGACATACAGGCCCGCACCGGCCATCTCGTTCCTGATCCGGCGCAGCAGCGGCTCGACCCGGGAGGTGCCCAGGATCGAGTAGTCCACGTTGTACTGGTTGGCCGGGACCAGGTCGCGGTATCCCTTGGCCGCCGCCTGCTCGTAGGTGTCGGTGTAGACGACAAACTCCAGCTCGGTGCCCACCATCGCGGTCCAGCCGCGCTCGGCCAACCGCTGCGTCTGGGCCTTGAGTATCTGCCGCGGCGAGGCCACCACCGGGGCGCCGTCCAGCCAGGTCAGGTCGGCGATGACCATCGCCGTCCCGTCCTGCCATGGCACCCGGCGCAGCGTGGCCATGTCGGGCACGAGCACGAAGTCGCCGTAACCGCGGTCCCAGGACGACATCGCGTAGCCGTCCACGGTGTTCATCTCCACGTCGACCGCGAGAAGGTAGTTGCAACCCTCGGAATAGTGCTCGGCGACCTCGTCGAGGAAGAACTCCGCGGCCAGCCGCTTGCCCTGCAGCCGGCCCTGCATATCGGTGAACGCGAGCACGACGGTGTCGATCTCGCCCTCGCCGACATCGACGCGAAGGTGCTCCAGGGTGAGCATTCCGCGCTGCTGGCTGTACGGTCCGTGACCTCGGTACTTAGGCATCGGCCTCCCGTCAGCTCTGGATCAGTCCACCGTATGCGGCACGCGGGCCGCGGACGCCGGTCAGGCCGAGAGCTCGTGCTCGATCGCCGCCAGTTCCTCTGGCGTGCCCTGCACCCGCGGGCCCTTGAACCAGTTGCGCGCGGACACCAGCCAGTAGATGCCGGCGAAGCCCACCACGACCGCCACGGCGACGATGGAGTAGTTGAAGTTCGTCGCGGTGATCGGGCTCACCGTCGGCAGAATGAACAGGATCGTGATGATCGCGACCCAGGTGACGGCGATCCACCCGACCACGTAGCTCCACCGGCCCAGGTGCCAGGGGCCGCGCTGGAAGCTCGCGCCCTGGCGCAGCCGCAGGAACGTCGGCATCACGTAGGCGATGTACAGGCCGATGACGGCGATCGAGGTCACGGCGGCGTACGCGGTCGGGTTCCACAGGTACGGCAGGCCGAGGATGAACGCGCCGGCCGCGGCCAGCCAGATCGCGTTGGTCGGCGTCCTGGTGCGCTTGTTCACCTTGTGCCAGAACGCCGAGCCCGGCAGCGCGCCGTCACGGGAGAACGCGTAGATCATCCGTGAGTTCGCGGTCACCGAGGACATCCCGCAGAACAGCTGCGCACCGATGACGATCAGCAGCAGCAGCTTCCCGCCGGTCGCCCCGAGCGAGTCGATGAAGATCTGGGCCGGCGGCACGCCGGTGGGCGAGGCCAGGGTGGCGTCGTAGTGCTGGATCGCGAACGTGACCCCGATCAGCAGGATCCAGCCTGCGAACAGCGAGACCACGATCGACATGACGATGCCGCGCGGGCCGCTGCGCGCCGCGTTGTGCGTCTCCTCGGTCATGTGCGCCGACGCGTCGTACCCGGTGAACGTGTACTGCGCGAGCAGCAGGCCGAGCAGGATCACGTAGAACGTGCTGTGCCAGCCGGTGTTGTTGACGATGTGGGTGAACACGAAGCCCGCCGACTGGTGATGCGAGGGGACGACCCAGAGCGCGATGACGATGATCAGCACGCCCAGGAGGTGCCACCAGACGCTGACGTCATTCAGCAGCGCCACCAGCCGGACCCCGAACTGGTTCAGGATGCCGTGCAGCAGCAGGATCGCGGCATAGACCAGGACGGTGTGCCCCGGCGTGGCCGTAAACCCCCACTGCAGGTTGAGGAACGCGGTCGTGAACAGCGCCGCGCCGAAGTCGATGCCCGCGGTCACGGCGACCTGGCCGAGGAAGTTGAACCAGCCGGTGAACCAGGACCAGGCCGGGCCGTTCGTCCTGGCCAGCTTGGCCGACCAGTAGTACAGGCCGCCCGCGGTGGGGAAGCTGGAGCAGACCTCGGCCATCGACAGGCCCACGAAGATGACCATGATGCCGATGAACGGCCAGCCCCAGACGATTACCGCGGGACCGCCGGTGTTCATGCCGTAGCCGTACAGGGTGAGGCAGCCGGACAGGATCGAGATGATCGTGAAGGACACGGCGAAGTTGGAGAACCCGGACATGCGCCTGCGCAGTTCCTGGGCGTAGCCCATACGGTGCAGGGTCTCTTCGTCGCTGCTGAGCGGGGCTGATGACGCTTGCTCGTTGATCGCCACGGCGTGCTCCTATGGTCAGGACGCTCGAATCGCTGCCGGGATAGCTCTGGCCGGCCGCAGCTTAATGGTTCAATATCGAACCAATGATGAACGTGCGTCAGGGAATGTTCAAGACCCCGGGGCCAGATTCGCCAGCGCCGCCCCGTATCCGCCGGGTGCCCGGCACCGCGGAGCGAGATCGTGGCCAGTAGCGATCTTGACCTGACCGGCCTGCTCCGGCCGGTGCGCGAGGGCAACGCGTTCGAGGAGACGGTCGAGCGGCTGCTGACCGTGATCAAGCTCGGCCTGGTCGGGCCGGGGGAGCGCTTCCCGGCCGAGCGCGAGCTCGCGGCCCAGTTCGGCATCAGCCGGCTGACCCTGCGTGAGGCGCTCAGGGAGCTGCAGCAGGCGGGCTACGTGGAATCGCGCCGGGGCCGGTCCGGCGGGACGTTCGTGACCGGCGCGCCGCCCGCTCCGGACCGGAGCGAGCTGCGCCGCCTGGCCCGCGAGGAAGGGGACAGGCTGGCCGATGCCCTCACGTTCCGGCTCGCGCTGGAGACCGGCGCGGTCGAGGCCCTCGCGCAGCTCATGGGCCAGGTCCCGGCCAGGGCAGCCCCACCCGGCGAGGGCTCAGCGGAGCGGGCCCGGGCCGACCGGCTGGCCGTGCGGAAGATCCTGCTGCGCAGGCTGGCCGACGTGAACGGGGCCGGCCCGCAGGATTACCGGCGCCTGGACACGATGTTTCACCTGTCGATCGCGGAACTCACCGGGTCCAGCCTGCTCACCGCGGCCTGCGCGGACGCCCGGATGCGCCTGAATGACCTGCTGAACGCGATCCCGGTGCTGCAGCGCAACATCGACCACACCGCCCGCCAGCATGGGGCGATCGCGACCGCGATCCTGGCCGGCGACGCCGCCCGGGCCAGGATCGCGGTGGCCGAGCACCTGGAGGGCACCGCAGCCCTGCTCCGGGGCTTCCTGGCCTGATCCTGGTTACCCCTGGTGACCGCAATTTAGAGCGTTGGGCGGGGGTCCGGCCCGAAATAATCCAAGCTCAGGTACTTTTTGATTCCAAAGCGTTATCTATATGCTCCTCAAACCCTATGCCCGCCGAGCATATGATCCCCGGGAAACGTGCGGCTTCAGCCGAACCCCCCAAGGAGATGTCAGATGAAGCGTTTGCGTTCAGTTACCCGCAACGCGGCGGGCCGCGGGACGCGGCATCGGTTCCGCTGGGCCAGCATCGCGGCGGTGGCCGTCCTGGCGCTGGTCGCCGCCGGCTGCGGCGGCAGCTCCGGGTCCGGAGGCAGCAGCAGTAGCAGCAGCTCAACGACCACGGCGAAGGCTGGCGGGACCTTCACGATCCTGGCCAACTCGAACTTCGGGGTGGCCGACCCGGCGCAGAACTACACCCTGCAAGAGTGGCAGCTGCTGATCGACACCCACGACGGCCTGACCAGCTTCGCGAAGGTGGGCGGGGTAGCCGGAACCAAGATCGTGCCTGACCTGGCGACCGCGATCCCGATGCCCACCAACGGCGGCAAGACCTACGTCTTCCACATCCGTCGCGGGATCAAGTTCTCCAACGGCCAGGTGCTCAAGCCCAGCGACTTCGTCAAGACCTTCGAGCGCCAGTTCACCGTGCCCGGGCCTACGGCGTTCTACTCCGACATCGTCGGCGCGAACAAGTGCTCGACCAAGGGCTGCGACCTCAGCAAGACCGGCGTCGTCGCCAATGACTCCGCGTACACGCTGACCATCAACCTGACCGCGCCCGACGCCGAGCTCATGGACCAGCTGGCTTTGCCGTTCGCCTATGCGGTGCCGGCCAGCACGTCGTCGAAGCTGACCGGAAACAACGTGCCGCCGGGCACCGGGCCGTACATGTGGAAGTCATACAACCCCAACACCCAGGCGGTGCTGGTCCGCAACCCGTACTTCAAGGTGTGGAACGCCCAGGCCCAGCCGGTGGGCTACCCCAACGAGATCGTCGAGAAGTACGGCCTGCAGGTCTCCGATGAGGTGACCGAGGTGAAGAACGGCCAGGCCAACGAGGTGTTCGACGGTGACCAGATCCCGTCCGACCAGCTCAGCCAGCTCAGCGCTCCGCAGTTCGCCAGCCAGGTGCACGTGAACACGCTCACCGCCGACTGGTACTTCGCGCTGAACACCAAGCAGCCGCCGTTCAACAACCTGCAGGCTCGCCAGGCCATCAACTACGCGGCCGACAGGTCCGCGTACGTCAAGATCGCGGGTGGCCCGTCGCTCGCGGTGCCGACGTGCCAGATCCTGCCGCCTAACTTCCCGTCCTACACGGCCTACTGCCCGTACACCTCGGGATCAGGCACCACCAAGTGGGCCGGGACGGACATCGCCAAGGCCAAGCAGCTGGTCAAGCAGTCGGGCACGTCCGGGATGAAGGTGGTCGTTGACGGAACTAACGACCAAGTCGGCAAGGCGCTGGTGGAGCAGATGGTCTCGGACCTGAACTCCATCGGGTACAAGGCCTCGGCCCAGCTGCTCGCGGCGGGTATCCAGTACCCGTTCGTGCAGAACTCGACCAACTCGAAGAAGTGGAACGTGGGCTGGTCGGCCTGGTACCAGGACTACCCGGCGCAGTCGGACTTCCTGAACGTGCTGCTTGGATGCGGCAGCATCCACCCGAACAGCGACGCCAGCCCGAACATCGCGGCGTTCTGCGATAAGTCCATCCAGGCGCAGATCAACAAGGCCGAGGGGCTGGAGACCACCGACCCGGCTGCGGCGGCCACGCTGTGGACGCAGATCGATCACGAGGACACCATGCAGGCGCCCTGGGTCGACATGTACAACCCGAAGCAGATCGACTTCCTGTCTTCGAACGTCCACGGGTACAAGTGGAACCCGCAGTGGTACATCCTGATCGACCAGCTCTACCTGTCGAAGTAGGGGTGCCCGCCGCAGAGGGACGCTCATGGCTGCTGTAGTCGAGCAGACCGAGGCTGCCGCGGAGTTGCGGCCGGAAATCACCGGTCGCAACCCGTGGGCCTTGGCCGGCAGGCGGTTGCGACGCAACCGCATCGCGCTGGCGGCGCTGGCGCTGTTCCTGCTCATCGTGCTGGCTTGCCTGGCCGCACCGCTGTATGCGCACTACGTGGCGCACGTGAACCCGTTCCTGCCGAACCTGAACGGCCACACGGTCGTCGACGGCAAGGTCGTGCCGGTGATGCAGCAGGGCGGCGGCACCCTGCACCTGGGTGAAACCCCCATCGGCCCCACGTGGGACCCGCATCACTACTTCCTCGGCGCGGACGGCCTGGGCCGCGACGTGGCCGCATTGCTGCTGTACGGCGGGCGCAGCTCGCTGGTGGTCGGGATCGGCTCGGCGGTGCTCTGCTGCCTGATCGCCACCGTCGTCGCGCTCATCGCCGGGTTCTTCGGCGGGCTCACGGACTCGCTGCTCTCCCGGGCCATGGACATCATCTGGGCCTTCCCGGTGTACCTGCTGGCGATCTCGATATCCACCGAGCTGCTCACCCACTCCAGCGGGTTCCAGTTCGGGCCGGTGCACGTCAGCGCGTCCAGCCTCGGGCTGCCCACGGCCATCATCGGGTTCATCTACCTGCCGTACGTGTACCGGCCGATCCGCGGCCAGGTGCTCTCGGTCGTGCACAGGGAGTTCGTGGAGGCAGCGATCGCCGAGGGCGCGGGCAACCTGCGGCTGATCTTCTCGGAGATCCTGCCGAACGTGGTGTCCACGGTGATCGTGCTGCTGCCGCTGATGATCGCCACCACGATCCTGACCGAGTCGGCGCTGTCGTTCCTGTCCATCGGCGTGCAGCCACCCAACGTCAGCTGGGGCACGATCATCAATGACGGTCAGGCCTTGCTGTACACCCGGCCCTGGGTCTCGCTCGCGCCTGGGATCATGATCGTCCTCACCGTGCTGGCGATGAACGTGCTGGGGGACGGCGTCAGGGATGCGCTCGATCCGCGCGCCAAGCTGCGGGTGGAGGGGTAGTGCGGGCGAGTTATGCCGGGGGACGGCACCCATGCTGACGTTTATCGTCCGCCGGTCGCTGTGGGCCGCGGTGGTCATGTTCGTGATCACGGTGCTGGTCTTCCTGATCTTCTTCAAGACCCCGGGTGTCGACCCGGCCCGCGCGATCGCCGGCCGGAACCCCAGCCCGCAGGTCCTGGCCGAGATCCGGGCCCAGTTCGGGCTGAACCGGCCGCTCTGGGTCCAGTACGGCCTGATGATGAAGTCGCTGTTCATCAGCCGCGACCTGGTGTCCTACTCCAACCAGGGCGTGCTGGTGGTTCCCGAGGTCGCGGCGGCGGCGCCGGCCACCCTGTCGCTGGTGTTCGGCGCCGCGGTGCTCTGGGTGGTGCTGGCGATGGTCACCGGGGTCGCGGCCGCGCTGCTCCGGGGCACCGTGTGGGACCCGCTGCTGATGATCGTGGCGCTCGTCGGCATTTCCACGCCGGTCTTCTGGCTGGGTGAGGTGGCCAACCTGATCTCCCAGGGGGGTCTGCATAGCACCTTCCTGTTCAGCTGGGTGCCGCCGCTCGGGTACACCCCGTTCCTGCAGAGCCCGTCGCTGTGGTTCAAGGGGCTGATCATCCCGTGGATAACGCTGTCGATCCTGTACATCGGCTTCTACGCCCGCGTGCTCCGCGGCAGTGTGCTCGAGATCCAGAACGAGGACTACGTGCGCACCGCCCGCGCCAAGGGGCTGCGTGAGCGGCGCGTCCTGCTCCGGCACACGCTGCGCAACTCCATGATCACGTTCGTGAGCCTGTTCGGGCTCGACTTCGGCGCCCTGGTCGCCGGCTCGGCGCTGCTGACCGAGATAGTGTTCGGCATCCACGGCGTCGGTTTCCTCACCTACCAGGCCCTGATCAGCCTCGATCTGCCCACGATCATGACCACGGTCGTGTACGGGGCGTTCTTTATCGTGCTGGCCAACGCTCTGGTCGACGTCGCCTACGCCTGGCTCGACCCGAGAGTGCGGCCCACCTGATGGCGGAGTCGCTGCTGGAGGTGCGTGACCTCAAGGTGTCCTTCCGGACGGAGGACGGGCTCGTCCGGGCCGTGGACGGCGTTTCCTTCGCGGTCGCCGAGGGCGAGACTCTCGGCATCGTGGGCGAGTCCGGCTCGGGCAAGAGCGTCACCATGATGTCGGTCATGCGCCTGATCAACGACCCGAACGCGATCTTCGAGGGTGAGGTTATCTACCAGGGCCGCGACCTGATGAAGCTGAGCCAGGACCAGATCCGCGACATCCGCGGCTCCGGGATCGCGATGATCTTCCAGGACCCCATGACCTCGCTCAACCCGGTCTACCGGGTCGGATGGCAGATCATCGAGCAGCTCCGGGCCCATGAGCACGTCTCTAAGCAGGCCGCGCACAGCCGCGCCGTCGAGCTGCTCACGGCGGTCGGCATCCCGCACGCCCGAGAGCGGATCAACGACTTCCCGCACCAGTTCTCCGGCGGCATGCGCCAGCGGGTGATGATCGCGATGGCGGTCTCCTGCAACCCCGACCTGCTGATCGCCGATGAGCCCACGACCGCGCTGGACGTGACCATCCAGGCGCAGATCCTCACGCTGATCAAGAAGCTCAGGGACGACTTCGGCACGGCGGTGATCCTTATCACGCACGACATGGGTGTGGTGGCCGACATCGCGGACCGAGTGGCCGTGATGTACGCCGGGCGGGTGGTCGAGCAGGGCAGCCTGCGCAGTGTCTTCTACGATGCCCAGCACCCGTACACGTGGGGTCTGCTCGGATCCATCGCCCGCCTGGACCGGCCCAGGCCGCCCCGGCTCACGGCTATCAAGGGGCTGCCGCCGTCGCTGCTCAGGCTGCCCGAGGGATGCGCGTTCGGCCCCCGCTGTCCGCAGCGGTTCGAGCTGTGCGAGCAGCAGGTTCCGCTGCTCGAAGACCGGCTCGGTAACGGCCACCTGGATGCCTGCCACCTCGACCCTGAGCAGAAACGAGAGCGGCGCGAGGTCGCCATCCACCCGGAGCTGCTCGGCGAGCCTGAGCCAGCGGCTCAGCCGAACCTGACCGAGGGCCGGACGGGCGGGGCTGAGCAGTGAGTGCGTCCTGGGACGGCGAGGTGCTCATCCGGGCCGAGCACGTGAAGAAGTACTTCCCGATCCGCAAGGGGCTTCTGCAGCGCGAGGTGGCCCGGGTGCACGCCGTGGACGACGTCAGCCTCGAGGTGCGCACCGGGGAGACGCTCGGGCTGGTCGGCGAGTCCGGCTGCGGCAAGTCGACGCTGGCCCGCTGCCTGGCCCGCCTGTATGAGCTGACGGCCGGCTCGGTCACTTTCGAGGGCCGCGACATCTCGCGGCTGAAGCGGCGCCAGCTCCGGCCGGTGCGGCGCGAGCTGCAGATGGTATTCCAGGACCCGTATGCGTCGCTGAACCCCCGGAAGCGAGTGGGCACGATCCTCTCCGACCCGCTGCGCATCCACCGCTACGGAAGCCGGGGGAAGATCAGGGCCCGGGTGCGGGAACTGCTGGACCTGGTCGGCCTCTCGCCGGAGCACGTCAACCGCTACCCGCATGAGTTCTCCGGCGGGCAGCGGCAGCGCATCGGGGTGGCCAGGGCGCTCGCGCTGCACCCCAAGCTGGTCATCGCCGACGAGCCCGTGTCGGCCCTGGATGTCTCGATCCGCGCGCAGGTGATCAACCTGCTGGACGACCTGCAGGACGAGCTCGCGCTGACGTACGTGTTCATCGCCCACGACCTGGGCGTGGTCCGGCACATCTCGGACCGGATCGCGGTCATGTACCTGGGCAAGATCGTCGAGATCTCACCGTCCGAGGAGCTGTACCGGCGGCCGGTCCACCCCTACACCGAAGCTCTGCTGTCGGCGGTCCCTGTCCCCGATCCGGACCTCTCGGCCCAGCGCAAGCAGATCGTGCTGGAGGGCGACGTGCCCAGCCCCGTGGCGCCGCCGCCGGGGTGCCGCTTCCATCCGCGCTGCCGGTACGCCAGCGATATCTGCCGCGAGCAGGAGCCGCCGCTGGTGTCTTACGGATCCGACGGGCACATGGCCGCCTGCCATCACCCGCTGAACCTCGCCGATTAGCCCGCGGAGGTAGCGGCGATTCGGTGTCGTCGGACCCGGTGCCCTAGCCGATCCCGGTGTACCGGACGATCAGCCGCTCCGGCCCGCGCAGGTTGAGGTTCGGCTTGTAGCCGAGCCCGGCCTCGTCCAGAACGGGCTCGGCGATCCGGTTCGCGAACGCCTGCAGCGCGATCGTGGCCTCGAGCCTGGCCAGCGGCGCGCCGAGGCAGAAGTGCGGCCCGGCGGCGAATGCCAGGTGGCCGGGGGCGGAGCGGCGGATGTCGAACCGGTCCGGGTCGGCGAAGACCCCGGGGTCACGGCCCGTCGCCGCGAGCAGCAGCATGAGCACCGCGCCGTCGGGTGCGCTCACGTCTCCGACCTGCATGCCGCCGCGTGCCACTCGCCCCGTGAACTGCACCGGCGCGTCGTAGCGCAGCGTCTCCTCGACCGCGCCCGCGGCCAGCCCGGGGTCGGCGCGCAGCGCGGCGAACTGGTCCGGGTGCCGGAGCAGGGCCAGGATCGCGTTGCAGATCAGGCCCACCGTAGTCTCGTGGCCCGCCACGAGCAGCAGCACGCAGGTGGCAATCAGCTCCTGCTCGCTGAGGTACTGGCCGTCGTCCTCGGCGCGGATGAGCTGCGAGAGCAGATCACCGGCCGGGTGGGCCCGGCGGACGGCGATCAGCTCCCGGAAGTAATCGGCGAACTCCAGCCTGGCCTGCTGCACCGCAGCCGCCTGCCCGGGGTCGGCCGGGCCGAACTGCGGCTGCAGCGAGTGAGCCAGCCGGGCCGACCAGCCGGCGAAGCGTGCGTGATCGGTGGCCGGGACCCCCAGCAGCTCGGAGATGATCCGGACCGGCAGCGGATAGGCGAGCTGGCTGACGATCTCGATGGTCCCGCGACCCTCGCCCCCCTCCTGGTTAACTGTTCCTTTCCGTGTCCCCGGCACTGCCGCGGTCAGCAGCCCGTCGGCCAGCTCGCGGACCCTGGGGGCGAGCCCGGCGATCACCCGCGGCGTGAAGGCCTTGGACACCAGCCGGCGGAGGCGGGTGTGGTCGGGCGGGTCGAGGGACAGGAACGACGCGGCGCGCGGGGAGTCGGGGGGCGACAGCAGCGACCGGCCCCGCTCGCTGCTGGCCCGCGGATCACGCAGGATCCTGGAACAGTCCGCGTGCCGGCCGACGACCACCAGCGCCCCGCCGGCCTCGGTAAACGGTGACGCCTCGCGCAGCCCGGCCAGGACCGGGTACGGATCCGGCAGCACCGCCGGATCGGCGAGCTCGGCCAGGGCGGGCCGCTCCGTCCTGGGCATCGGGGCCTCCGTCCGCATGGCGCCCGCCGGTGAATTCGTCAGTCCTGCTGCGCGCCCACCGCCGGCGCGGGCACGCCAACCGGGTTGGGGTAGGGCAGCTCGGCCGCGCAAGCCTGGGCGATCGGGGCCAGCAAGCCCGCCAGTTCCTCGATGGCGTCCGCGCCCAGCCGCGCCCAGGGCCGGGCCGCCGCCCGGTCGGTGGCGTCCTCCACGGCCTGCCGGGCGGCCGCGCCGTCCGGGGTGAGCCTGCCGTCGCCAGCCAGCCAGCCCCGGCTGGCCAGCCGGGCCTCGGCCTGCTCCCAGTCTTCGTCGGTCCAGCCGCGCACCGGCTGCAGCTGCTCGCGGGCCAGGTCCGCGCCCGTCCGCAGCACCACCGCCTCGCAGCCGTCGATATCCGCGGCGAGCAGGGCAGCGAAATGCCCGTCCCCGCGGTGCTCCCGGAGCAGCGTGGCCGCGTGCCAGAGCCGGGCCGCTGGCTCCCCTTCCCCCTGCACCGGCAGCGCCGCGTTCGCCGCGGCCAGCACCCGGCCTGCGCAGTCGAGGCCGTCGGTCACGCGCAGCAGCGTGTCGGCGGCGGCTCTCAGCCGAGGCGTGTCATCGCCGAGCAGGCGGTGCAGGGCCGCCACCGCTCCCGCCGAACGCACGGCGAGCGCATCCTGCGGGGTGATGAGCTCCCATACCCCGGGCAGGGCCCGCTCCACCATCGGGGGAGCGAAGTTGAAGAACGACGCCGTCACCGGCGCAGCCGCAACCGAGCCCAGCGGCGCCGCGCGCCCGGCGAAGTAGCCGCGCCAGAATCCCCGCAGGCCCGCGTCCTGGAATGCCGAGCGGGCCTCGGCGGCAAAGTAGGTCACCACGTGCACCGGCTCAAACAGCGTCCACATCCGCCGCGCCGCGCGTGCCGCATCCCGCATACCCGTCACCTCAGAATCAGGACATATCACTGCGGGAAGCAATCCGGCAAGGCGGCCGTCCCGCCTGTGTCCTGGGAAATCCCGGTCATTTGGCGGGTCGGTTGCAGGCGCGGAAGTAATTACGGCACAATGATGTTGTGAAAAACATGGGACTGGAGGGCGTGACACTTGGCACCGCAGATGGTGCCGGGGTGACTGCTGCGCCGGTAAGTCCCGTGCCACCCCAGCCTACGACGGGGCATTCGGGGACCGAACGGGGCACCCGGGCCAGGATCGCGCGCCTGATCCTGGAGAAGGGGCCGATCACCGCGGCCGGGCTGAGCGCCAGGCTCGGCCTGACCCCGGCCGCGATCCGCAGGCACCTGGACAACCTCCTGGCCGAGGGCATGATCGAGGCCAGGGAGGCCCGCTGCTACGGGAGCAGGGGCCGCGGCCGCCCGGCCCGGTTGTTCGCGATCACCGACGCGGGGCGGAGTGCCTTTGAGCACGCGTACGACGATCTGGCCACCAGCGCGCTGCGCTTCCTGGCCGAGACGGCGGGACCCGGCGCGGTGGCCGAGTTCGCCCGCAGGAAGATCTCCGACCTGGAGAGCAGGTACCGTCCCGTCGTCGATGCCGCGTCCGGCGCGCGGCGGGTGCAGGCGCTGGCCGAGGCACTGTCGGCCGACGGCTACGCCGCCTCGGCGAGTGTTTCCCCGGCGGCTGACGGGGGAGAGCAGCTTTGCCAGCACCACTGCCCGGTGGCCCACGTGGCCGCCGAGTTCCCGCAGCTTTGCGAGGCGGAGACGGAGGCGTTCGGCCGTCTCCTGGGTACCCCGGTGCAGCGTCTCGCCACGATCTCCCGTGGCGACGGGATCTGCACCACGCACGTCACAGCGCCGTCGCTTGTGCACACCCGCAACGCCACAGCCGGCAGCACGACACCACAGAGCACGACACCACATAGCGGTACGCCAACCACAAAGTCCGGAGGAATCTCCGCATGACAACTATCGCGCACCCCGAGCTTGAGGGGCTGGAGCGTTACAAGTTCGGCTGGGCCGACTCGGACGTGGCGGGGGAGTCCGCCCGCCGCGGCCTGAACGAGGAGGTCGTCCGGGACATTTCGGCCAAGAAGAACGAGCCGGAGTGGATGCTGGAACTGCGGCTGAAGGGGCTGAAGCTGTTCCGGCGCAAGCCGATGCCCACCTGGGGTTCTGACCTGTCCGGCATCGACTTCGAGAACATCAAGTACTTCGTGCGGTCCACCGAGAAGCAGGCGGCGAGCTGGGATGACCTGCCCGCCGACATCAAGAACACGTACGACAGGCTGGGCATCCCCGAGGCGGAGAAGCAGCGCCTGATCGCTGGCGTCGCGGCCCAGTACGAGTCGGAGGTCGTCTATCACAAGATCCGCGAGGACCTTGAGGAAAAGGGCGTCATCTTCGAGGACACAGACACCGCGCTCAGGAACCACCCGGAGCTCTTCCAGGAGTACTTCGCCACGGTGATCCCGGTCGGCGACAACAAGTTTGCGTCGCTGAACACCGCGGTCTGGAGCGGGGGGTCGTTCATCTACGTGCCGAAGGGCGTGCACGTGGAGATCCCGCTGCAGGCCTACTTCCGGATCAACACCGAGAACATGGGCCAGTTCGAGCGGACCCTGATCATCGTCGACGAGGACGCCTCCGTCCACTACGTCGAGGGCTGCACCGCGCCCATCTACTCCTCCGACTCGCTGCACTCGGCGGTCGTGGAGATCATCGTGAAGAAGGGTGCCCGCTGCCGGTACACCACGATCCAGAACTGGTCGGCCAACGTGTACAACCTGGTCACCAAGCGGGCCGTGGCGGCCGAAGGCGCCACCATGGAATGGATCGACGGGAACATCGGCTCCAAGGTCACGATGAAGTACCCGGCGGTCTACCTGATGGGCGAGCACGCCAGGGGCGAGACCCTGTCGGTGGCGTTCGCCGGCACCGGCCAGCACCAGGACGCAGGCGCCAAGATGGTGCACTGCGCGCCGAATACCTCCTCGCAGATCGTGTCCAAGTCGGTGGCCAGGGCCGGCGGCCGGACCTCCTACCGCGGCCTGATCCAGGTCCAGGAGGGCGCGTCCCACTCCAAGTCCACGGTCAAGTGCGACGCGCTGCTCGTGGACACGGTCAGCCGCTCCGACACCTACCCCTACGTGGACGTCCGCGAGGACGACGTGGAAATGGGCCATGAGGCCACCGTGTCGAAGATCTCCGAGGACCAGCTCTTCTACCTGATGAGCCGCGGCATGACCGAGGACGAGGCCATGGCCACGATCGTCCGCGGGTTCGTTGAGCCGATCGCGCGCGAGCTGCCGATGGAGTACGCGCTCGAGCTCAACCGGCTGATCGAGCTGCAGATGGAAGGAGCGGTCGGCTGATGTCCGTGCTTCAGGGGGCGGCCGAGTCCGGCGCCCCCGTCTCAAGGCTGCACGAGCGGCAGTCGTTCGATCTGGCCGATTTTCCTGTGCCTACGGGGCGGGAGGAGGAGTGGAGGTTTACTCCGCTGCGGCGGCTGCGGCGGCTGCATGAGGACGCTGAGCTGGCGGTTGGCAAGGTACAGGTGGATGTCGATGCTGACCCACAGATCGCCGTTGAGCTGGCGCAACACGGCGATCCGCGGCTCGGCACCGCCTTTGTGCCTGCTGATCGTGTGAGTGCTCGAGCGTTCGCCTCGTTCGACGAAGCAACCGTCGTAAGCGTCCCGGCTGATACGGAAAGCACGAGGCCGACGGTGGTGTCGGTTCGGGGAGAGGACGCGGCCGGGGTCGGGTTTGGGCACACGCTGGTGGAGCTCAAGCCGAATTCGCGTGCTGTCGTGGTGCTTGATCACCAGGGGAGTGCCACGTACGCGGACAATGTGGAGCTTGTGGTGGGGGACGGTGCGTCGCTCGCCGTGGTGTCGCTGCAGGACTGGGCGGATGACACGGTGCATCTGTCGCATCATCATGCGCGGCTGGGGCGGGACGCGCGGCTCACTCATACCGCTGTGACGCTGGGCGGGAGCGTGGTGCGGCTGGCGCCGTCGGTCCGGTACGCCGGGCCCGGAGGCGATGCCGAGCTGCGGGGGCTGTACTTCGCCGATGCGGGGCAGCACCTGGAGCACCGGCTGTTCGTCGACCATGCCGAGCGGAACTGCCGGAGCCGGGTCAGCTACAAGGGCGCGCTGCAGGGCGAGGACGCGCACGCGGTGTGGATCGGGGATGTGATCATCCGGCCGGAGGCGGTCGGCACCGACACGTACGAGTACAACCGGAACCTGGTGCTGGGCGACGGCACCCGGGTGGACTCGGTGCCGAACCTGGAGATTCTCACCGGCGAGGTGGTCGGCGCGGGCCACGCCAGCGCGAGCGGGCGCCTCGAGGATGAGCACCTGTTCTACCTGATGGCCCGCGGCATCCCGTTCGCCGATGCCCGCCGCCTGGTGATCACTGGTTTCTTCGGCCAGCTGATCGCCCAGATCGAGGTACCCGAGATGCGGGACCGGGTCAGCAGTGCGATCGATGCCGAGCTGGCCCGTTCGCTGGAGCATGCCGCGTGAGCGTCCCGGACACCTACGTGCGCGCCTGCGCCCTCGCCGACGTTCCCGAGGACGGGGCGATCGGCGTGGAGGTGCAGGACACGCCGATTGCGATCATCAGGATCGGCGGGGAAATCTTCGCGCTGCACGACGTGTGCTCGCACGAGGAGGTGCCGCTGTCCGAGGGCGAGATCTACGACCACACGGTCGAGTGCTGGCTGCACGGGTCCTGCTTCGACCTGCGCACCGGCGCGCCCACCGGGCCGCCCGCCACCAAGCCGGTTCCCGTCTACCCAGTGCATACCGATGGCGGTGACGTCTACGTGTCACTGCCCGACCAGGAGAAATAATGCCCACCACGGCAGATCAGCCTTCCACTCTCGAGATCCGGGACCTGCACGTCAGCGTGGAGGAGGCGTCGGGCGCCGGCCGGGAGATCCTGCGCGGCGTCAACCTCACCGTCGCCGGCGGGGAGACCCACGCGATCATGGGCCCGAACGGCTCAGGCAAGTCCACCCTGGCCTACGCGATCGCCGGGCATCCCAAGTACAAAGTCACGCGCGGTTCGGTGACCCTCGACGGCGAAGACGTGCTGGCCATGAGCGTCGATGCCCGCGCCCGCGCCGGCCTGTTCCTCGCCATGCAGTACCCGGTAGAGGTCCCGGGTGTCTCGGTGTCCAACTTCCTGCGCACGGCCATCACCGCGGTCCGGGGCGAGGCACCCAAGCTGCGCACGTTCAGCAAGGAACTGCGCGCGTCGATGGACGCCCTGTCCATCGATCCCGACTTCGCCCAGCGGAACCTGAACGAGGGCTTCTCCGGCGGCGAGAAGAAGCGCCACGAGATCCTGCAGATGCAGCTGCTCAACCCGAAGATCGCGATCCTGGACGAGACCGACTCAGGCCTGGACATCGACGCGCTGAAGGTCGTGTCCGAGGGCATCAACACGTTCCGCGAGCAGCCCGGGCACGGCGTGCTGCTGATCACCCACTACACCCGGATTCTGCGTTACGTGCAGCCCGACTTCGTGCACGTGTTCGTCGGCGGCCGGATCGTCGAGGAGGGCGGCGCCGAGCTGGCCGAGGTCCTCGAGTCCGAGGGCTACGAGAAGTTCGTGAAGGCGGGCGCACCGGCATGACCACCACAGGGCAGGCGGCGGCTGCCTCCTCGGCCACGCTCCCGTTCGACGTGGCCCGCATCCGCGCCGACTTCCCGATCCTCGGCCGGGCGGTCCGCGGGGGGCGGCCGCTGGTCTACCTGGACTCCGGGGCCACGTCGCACAAGCCGCGGCGGGTCCTCGACGCCGAGCGCGACTTCTACACCATCCACAACTCGGCGGCGCACCGCGGAGCGCACCTGCTCGGCGAGGAGGCCACCGACGCCTACGAGTCGGCCCGCAGGCGGGTCGCGGCGTTCATCGGCGCGGATCCGGGCGAGATCGTGTTCACCAAGAGCGCGACCGAGGCGCTGAACCTGGTGAGCTACGCGATGAGCAACGCGGCCACCGCCGGGCCCGAGGCGGAGCGGTTCCTGGTCGGTCCCGGGGACGAGGTGCTGGTCACCGAGATGGAGCACCACGCCAACCTGGTGCCCTGGCAGCAGCTGTGCCAGCGCACCGGGGCCACGCTGCGCTGGTTCGGCGTCACCCCCGACGGCCGCCTGGACCTCAGCCACGCCGACGAGCTGATCAGCGACCGGACCAAGATCGTCGCGGTCACGCACCAGTCCAACGTCACCGGCACGGTCCCGCCGGTCACCGAGATCGCCGCGCTGGCCCACGCCAGAGGGGCGCTGGTGGTGGCCGACGGCGCCCAGTCGGTGCCGCACCGGCCGGTCGATGTGACCACGCTCGGCCCCGACTTCCTGGCCTTCTCCGCGCACAAGATGCTCGGCCCGTCCGGCATCGGGGTGCTGTGGGGGAGGCGGGAGCTGCTCGAGGCCATGCCGCCGTTCATCACCGGCGGGTCGATGATCGAGGTGGTCCGGATGGAGGGCTCGACCTTCCTGCCGCCGCCCGAGCGGTTCGAGGCCGGCGTTCCCGCGGCCGCCCAGGCCGCCGGCCTGGCCGCGGCGTGCGACTACCTCGACGCGCTGGGCATGCCGAACGTGGCCGCGCACGAGGAAGCCCTGACCGCACACGCGCTCGACGCGCTCGGAGCGATCGAGGGGGTTCGCATCCTGGGCCCGCTGAGCACCGAGGACCGCGGCGGCGCGGTGTCGTTCACCCTGGACGGGGTACACCCCCATGACGTCGGCCAGCTGCTCGACGAGCTGGGCATCGCGGTCCGGGCCAATCATCACTGCGCCTGGCCGCTGCACCGCGCGCTCGGCGTGCAGGCGAGCACCCGGGCCACGTTCTACGTCTACAACACCCACGACGAGGTCGAGGTACTGGCCGACGGCGTCCGCCAGACGCAGAAGTTCTTCGCAGCAGCATGACCCGCGGCAGCCGGTACGGGGAACACCCCGCCCCCGGTGACATGTTGAAGGCGGTGTTATGGAAGTCGAGTCCATGTACCAGGAGCTGATCCTGGATCACTACCGCCACCCGCACAACAAGGGTCTGCGGGAGCCATACGACGCCCAGGTGCATCACGTGAACCCGCTGTGCGGTGACGAGGTCACGCTCCGGGTCACGCTGAAGGACGCGGGCGGGAGCCGGCCGTGGCCGACGTGTCCTACGACGCGCTCGGCTGCTCCATCAGCCAGGCCAGCGCCTCGATGATGACCGAGGCGGTCATCGGCAAGACCGTCCGCCAGGCCATGGACATCAGCGGAGCCTTCCTCGAGCTGATGCAGTCACGGGGCCGGACCGAGCCGGACGAGGACATGCTCGGCGACGCTGTGGCATTCGAAGGTGTGTCCAAGTACCCGGCCCGGATCAAGTGCGCTCTGCTCGGCTGGATGGCCTGGAAGGACGCGACAGCGCAGGCGCTGGACGGGTCAGGTACAACGCATGACGGCTCGGCCGTCGCGGACTAGGTAGCAGGGAGCAGACATGACGACCGACAACGCGGCCGGCGCGACCGACCAGATCGGCGCGAAGGGCGCTGAGCTCAGCCCCGACACCGAGGACCTGCTGGAGGCACTGCGCGACGTCGTTGACCCCGAACTCGGGGTGAACGTGGTTGACCTCGGCCTGGTCTACGGGGTGACGGTGGCCGAGGACCGGGTCGCGACCATCGACATGACCCTCACCAGCGCCGCGTGCCCGCTCACCGACGTGATCGAAGACCAGACCCGCTCGGCGCTGGACGGTCTCGTCTCCGACTTCCGCATCAACTGGGTATGGCTCCCGCCGTGGGGCCCCGACAAGATCACCGAGGACGGCCGCGAGCAGCTGCGCGCGCTCGGCTTCAACGTCTGACGCCCGGCGTGATCGGGGTTCAGTCGCAGCGGACGGCCCCCGCCGGCTAGGCTTTGATGTCATGACTGGCATGCTGCTCCTTCGCGGCCGCGGCGAGGCCCGGTAGTCAACCGGTCGGCCCCTCGTCGCGGGCCGTAGTGCTGCGCCGACCGAGTCCCGTCCGGTCATCCCCCGTCAGGAGCAGCAGCCCCATGAGCAATCCAGATAGCCAGCGTCCTTCCGGCATGCCGTGCCACCGCTACCGCCCGTTCCCGCCCGTCGACCTGCCCGACCGGCAGTGGCCCACACGTGCGATCACCGCGGCGCCACGCTGGCTGTCGACCGACCTGCGCGACGGCAACCAGGCCCTGATCGACCCGATGAACGCCGCGCGGAAGCAGCTCATGTTCGAGCTCCTGGTCCGCATGGGCTACAAGGAGATCGAGGTCGGGTTCCCGGCCGCGAGCCAGACCGACTTCGAGTTCATCCGCAGCCTGATCGAGAGCGGGTCGGTCCCCGACGACGTCCGCATCTCGGTGCTGACCCAGGCCCGCGAGGAGCTGATCGAGCGCACCGTGCAGTCTCTGGTCGGCACGCGGCAGGCCACGGTGCACCTGTACAACGCCGCCGCGCCGATCTTCCGCCGCGTCGTGTTCGGCTGGGGCGGCGGCGGGCGCGCGGAGTGCAAGGCCGTGGCGGTCGAGGGCACCCGCGCGGTGATGAAATTCGCCGAGACCTACCTGCAGGGCACCGACTTCGGTTACGAGTACTCGCCCGAGATCTTCATGGACACCGAGCTCGACTTCTCGCTGGAGATCTGCGAGGCGGTGATGGACGTCTGGCAGCCCGAGGCCGGCCGCGAGATCGTGCTCAACCTGCCGTGCACGGTCGAGCGGTCCACGCCGAACGTCTACGCCGACCAGATCGAGTGGATGAGCCGGAACCTGACCCGGCGCGAGAACATCGCGCTGTCGGTGCATACCCACAACGACCGGGGCACCGCGACCGCGGACGCGGAACTGGCCGTGCTCGCGGGCGCGCAGCGCATCGAGGGCTGCCTGTTCGGCAACGGCGAGCGCTCCGGCAACGTCGACCTGGTAACGCTGGGGCTGAACCTGTACAGCCAGGGCATCGACCCGATGATCGACTTCAGCGACATCGACGAGATCCGGCGCACGGCCGAGTACTGCACCCGCATCGACGTGCACGAGCGCCACCCGTACGCCGGGGACCTGGTCTACACATCGTTCTCCGGCTCGCATCAGGACGCGATCAAGAAGGGCTTCGACGACCTCGCGCGGCGCGCGGCCGAGGAGGGCAAGCAGGTCAGCGAGATGCCGTGGGCCATGCCCTACCTGCCCATTGACCCCAAGGACGTCGGCCGGTCGTACGAGGCGGTGATCCGGGTCAACTCGCAGTCCGGCAAGGGCGGCGTCGCCTACATCATGAAGGCGGACCACCACCTGGACCTGCCGCGCCGCCTGCAGATCGAGTTCAGCCACGTCATCCAGCAGCACACCGAGGACGAGGGCGGCGAGGTGGACGCGGCCCTGATGTGGCAGATCTTCGCCCAGGAGTACCTGGAGGACGGCGCTTTCGAGCTGGCCAAGTTCGGCTCGGTGAGCGAGGACGGCGTGGAGCGGATCTCCACCACCGTGCGCGCCTTCGGGCAGGAGCATGTCCTGGTCGGCATGGGCAACGGCCCGATCGCCGCGTTCTGTGCCGCCCTGTCCGGCACCGACAT
The DNA here is from genome assembly GCA_963844655.1 of uncultured Actinomycetota bacterium. Classification (GTDB taxonomy): domain Bacteria; phylum Actinomycetota; class Actinomycetes; order Streptosporangiales; family Streptosporangiaceae; genus JASHPR01. Next base: position 523,000 of record CAWJPA010000006.1, read on the forward strand.
GGGCCTCGGCGGCCTGAACGTGCGCGTACTCGACTACTCCGAGCACGCCCTCACCGCGGGCCGCGACGCCGAGGCCGCCGCCTACCTGGAGATCCAGGTCGGTGACCGGGTGCTCTGGGGCGTCGCCATCAGCGAGTCGATCGTGGACGCGTCGCTGCGCGGCGTGATCAGCGCGCTCAACCGCGCGGCGCGGGAACTCGGTCTGCCGTCGACCGTGCCGGGGCAGTCGGCCAGCTCCGACTGAGCCGGCCGCGCCGAGACGCGGGTCATTCCGGTCCTCAGGTCGGCTCCAGCTCGAGCTCGGTCGTGTACCTGCCTGCGAGCGCCGCGGCGTTCATGTCAACGCGCCGCAGCAGGGCACGCTGGCCCGCGCCGGCCTCGGCCGGGTCACCTCGCCACGCGGCCAGCGCGGGGTCGACCAGGGCCCGGCCGAAGGAGAACGTCAGCGGCCACAGGTGCGGGGCCCGCTGCATCGCGGCCAGGTTCTCTGTCGCCTGCTCCGGCCGCTGGCCGCCGGACAGGAACGCCACCCCGGCCAGGGCGGCCGGCATGCTGCCCAGGCTGGCCAGGCTGGCCTCGGCCACCTCGCCGGGCGCGGCGTCCTGCCCGCAGTCGAGGCCGGGCAGCGCCATGCTCGGCTTGAGCACGATGGCCTCGAACTCGACCCCGAAGTCCTGCAGCGCGGTGACCACCTGCAGCAGTACCAGCGACGCCACCGTTTCGCACTGGGCGAGCGAGTGCGTTCCGGCCATCAGGACCTCGGGCTCCACGATAGGAACCAGTTCGGCTTCCTGGCAGGCGGCGGCGTACCGGCCGAGCGACACGGCGTTGGCCCGCAGCGCGACCGCGGACGGGGTACCGGCGCCAATCCTGAATACCGCTCGCCACTTCGCGAACCTCGCGCCGCGCGCAGCGTACTCACGCAACCGGGGCGGCAGGCCGTCCAGCCCCTCGGTCACCACTTCACCGGGAGCGCTCGCCAGTGGCCGGGTGCCCGCGTCGACCTTGATGCCGGCCATCAGGCCGAGCCCGGCCAGGGCCGCCGGGAACGGCCGACCGCCCGCCACGCGCTGGCGGAAGGTCTCGTCGCACAGGATCACGCCGCTGATGCCGCAGCCGAGGCCGGGCGCGGTGATCAGCATCTCCCGGTAGGCGCGCCGGTTCTCCTCGGTCGCCGCAACCCGGACCCGCTCCAGGCGCGCCGACATGGTCGGGATGCTCTCGTCCGCGGCGAGTATCCCCTTGCCCGGTGCGACCATCGCGTCCGCCGTGGCGGCGAGCTCGTTCATCGGCCTTGTCCCATAGCGGCCGACGCTAAGTCAGCCGGGTCCGCGGCAGCATCCCCCGCACAGGTGAACCCCGGGGTGGGAGGCGACCCTGGGGGCGGGCGAGGCGAGCCGGGATGCACTCTTCACCCGCCGCCTCACCGCCTGGGGGGAAGCCGGTCCGTCCCGGACGGCCTAAGGTCAACTCATTCGCGGCATAAGTAACCAGATGGCCGGGTCCGATGAGCCGCCGGAACTGCCGGGCGTGGGGGTGGAGGCAGCAGTGGCGGACAAACAGATCCGGCTACAGCGCAGCGCCCCGGACTGGCAGCCGCGGCGGCCGGTCATGCTGGCCATCGCCGGTGACAGCGCCGCGGGCAAGACCACCCTCACCCGCGGGATCGCCGCCGCCCTCGGCCCGGACCGCGCCACCGCCATCTGCGTCGATGACTATCACCGCTACGACCGGGCCGAGCGCCGCGAGGTCCCGTTCACCGTGCTAAACCCGGACTGCAACTTCGTCGCCATCATGGAGCAGCACCTGCAGCTGCTGGCGCTCGGCAGGCCGATACTCAAGCCCAGTTACGATCACTCAACCGGCCAGCTGGTCCGGCCGGTCCTGGTCGAGCCGCGCGATTTCGTGCTCGTCGAAGGGTTGCTGCCGCTGCACACCAAGCTGACCAGGGCATGCTTCGACATCACGGTCTATCTCGACCCCCCGGAGAAGATCAGGCGCGAGTGGAAGCTGCGGCGTGACTGCGCGGAGCGCGGCTACGCGCCGGACCAGGTGCTCAAGGAGCTGGAGCGGCGGGAGCCCGAGTCGGCCGCGTTTATCCGGCCGCAGCGGCAGTGGGCTGACATCTGCGTGCGGTTCGCGCCCATCGAGGGCCGGGCTGTCGCGGCCGGCACTCCGCTGTCGGCGGAGCTCCTGCTGCGCCCGACCATCCAGCATCCGGACCTGACCGATGTGCTAACCGACGACGACCGGCGCACCGTCCATCTCAAGCTCATCAGGGACGCCGGCGGCCGTCCGGTCGACGCGCTGCACATTCACGGCTACGCGCCGCGGGAGGACAGCCGCATCGTCGAGAAAGCTATCTGGGAGCAGCTCTCCACAGAGCACCCAGCGCCGATGCCCGACTCCCTCGGGGGCTTCTCCGACGGCACACGCAGCGAAGCGCTGGCGATAGCGCAGCTACTCCTGGTCTGGCATCTGCTTGAGGCGCTGGAGTGATCGGCACGTCGGCGTCGGGCCAGCCGCGCGATGGGTACCGCGGCGACCGCGATGGGTACCGTGCTGACATGGAAAATCCGCCGGACCGGCCGCTGAGTCTGGTGATCATCGACGATCACCAGATGGTGCTGGACGGCCTGCAGGCCATGCTCCGGCCGTACCGTGACCAAGTGGAGATCGCTGGCGAGTCAAGCGACCCGAGGGAAGCGGTCCAGCTGGTCGCCGACCTGGAGCCGGATGCGGTGCTGCTGGACGTGCGGCTGCGGGGAGCCAGCGGCCTGGACTTGTGTACGGAAATCCTAGGCCGGGCACCTGGTTGCAAGGTCGTCTTCCTCACGGTCTATGACGACGAGCAGTACCTGTATCAGGCCCTGCGCGTCGGCGCCGCCGGCTTCCTGCTGAAGCGGATCCGCGGCGGCGAGCTCGTCGACCATCTGCGCCGCATCTGCGAGGGGGAGGTTCTCATTGACCCGGCGCTGGCCGGGCGGGTGGCGTTGTCCGCGGCCCGGCTGCACAGCGGGGAGTTCTGGCCAGGGGCTCATCTCGGCCTGACACAGCGCGAAAGCGAGGTGCTCTCGCTCCTGGTGGCCGGGCTGAGCAACCGCGCGATCGCGGCGAAGCTGGTGGTGAGCGAGGAGACGGTGAAGACCCACTCCCGCGGCGTCTATCGCAAGCTTGGGGTCTCGGACCGGGCCGCCGCGGTGGCCGCCGCGTTGCGCGAGGGAGTCTTTCATTGAACCTGGCCAGGTCCGCGGGAGCCGATCCCGAGCGCGAGGCGGAACTCTTGACCCGGGTCATCGACACCATCTCGGCTGGGCTCGACCTGGACCGGATCCTGCAGGGGGTCGCTCGCCTGGTGACCGAGACGGCCGACGCCGACGTGTGCTTCGTGCACCTGCTCGACGAGCACGGAACCCGGCTCCAGATGCGGGGCGCCACACCGCCCTTTGACGATCTGGTGGGCAAGATCGAGCTCGCGCTGGGCGAGGGAGTCTCCGGCTGGGTGGCCCTGCATGGCGAGCCTGCCGTGCTGGTCGACGGCAAGGCAGACGACCCGCGATACCGGTATATTCCCGCGCTGCGCGGCGAGGATTTCACCTCCATGGTCTCGGTGCCGGTGGTGACCCCGCTCGGGCATCTGGTGGGGGTGCTGAACGTGCACACCAAGCTCCGCCGTGAGTTCACTACCGCGGATGTGGAGCTGCTGCGGTCGGTGGCGGGCCTGGTGGCCGGGGCCATCGAGAACGCCCGGCTGCACCGCCGGCTCGCCGAGCGGGAGGAAGCACTCGAGCGGTTCGCCGAGCAGATGGTGGAATGGCAGGAAGTCGAGAGCCGGCGTCTGGCGGGCGAGATCCACGATGGCATCAGCCAGCGCATCGTGAGCCTGTTCTTCCACCTATCGGCGGCGGCGGACGCGATCCCCGGGGAGCCGGAGGTCGCGGCCGAGCAGGTGGCCCGCGCCCAGGATCTCGCCGCCGCCGCGCTGGAGGAGACCCGCTTGGCGATCGCGGGCCTGCGCCCGCCGGTTCTCGACGACCTCGGGCTGGCCGCCAGCTTGGAGAGCCTGGGCCACTCCTTCCCGCAACTGGACGTTCAGGTCGACGCGGCCAACTGCCGGATCGCCGAGCACGTGGAGACCGCCGTGTACCGTACGGCACAGGAGGCCTTGCACAACGTGGTCAAGCATGCTCAAGCGAAGACGGTACGGGTGCTGCTGTCCGTGCAGGACAATCGCGTCCTACTCGAGGTGCGCGATGACGGCCAGGGCCTGGCCGCCTCGGCGCAGCTGAAGGCCGGGGAATCCGCCGGTCCCACTGGTTTCGGCCTCTCAGGCATGCGGGAGCGCGCGGAGCTGCTCGGCGGGAAGCTCCAGCTCTCCAGCTCACCCGGCCGCGGTACCACGGTCCGGCTTCTGCTGCCGCTCAGCCCGGCCGGTCAGGCTCCATGATCCGGTGAGCCGGGCGGCCGGGCAGACGTGTCACTGAAGACGCGGCTGCCCCGGACATCGGCATCAGTGATCACGGTCAGGTGCGTCCGGCTGACCCGGCCACCCGCCGCCACCAGGCGGCCCGCCTGGCGCAGCCGGAGCCGGTCGATGGCGTTCCTCATGCTGCGCGCGTTGGAGAAGCGCGGCTGCCGCATGCGCAGGCCAATGTATTCGCGGAAGGCCACGGCTGCCTCGGGCGAGAGCTGGTACTCCTCCCGCTCCATCATGCGCTCGGCGATCTGCATCAGGTCACAGAGGCTGAAGTCGGGAAAGTCGATATGGTGCCCGATCCGGGAGGCCATGCCCGGGTTGGACCGGAAGAACACGTCCATCCGCTCCTTGTACCCGGCCAGGATGACCACCAGGTCATCGCGATGCGCCTCCATGAACTGCAGCAGGATCTCTATGGCCTCCTGGCCGTAATCGCGCTCATTATCCGGCCGGTAGAGGTAATACGCCTCATCGATGAGCAGGACCCCGCCCATCGCCCGCTTGAGCACTTCCTTCGTCTTGGGTGCCGTATGCCCGACGTACTGCCCGACGAGATCGTCGCGGGTCACGGTGACGAGCTGGCCCGTGCGTAGATAGCCAAGCTCGCGCAGCAGCTCGCCCATGTGCATCGCCATGGTGGTCTTGCCGGTCCCCGGGCTGCCCGTGAAGCACATGTGCAGGCTCGGCCGGGACGACGACAGCGCGTACCGGCCCCGCAGCCGGTCGATGAGCAGCAGCGCGGCGATCTCGCGCACCCGGTCCTTGACCGGGGCCAGCCCGACGAACTCGCTGTCGAGCTGCTCCAGGATCGCGGATAGCCGCAGCGTCTTGCCTTCTTCGTCCAGGTCAACGACCGCATCTGCCGGAAGCTGCTCGCGGGCAACGGGGTCCGGGCCAACGCCAGGTTCTCGATCGGCCCCGGCCCCCGGATGGCCGTCCTGCGCGCGATCCGCGCCGCTGCCGGCCGCCGCGACGCCGCTGGTACCGCGGCCTGGGCGGGGCATCGTGAATCCGCGCGCGGCCCCGCCGGCTGGCGTGGTCATGAGCCGCCGCGCTGGCCGTTCGGGCTGGCATACCGCTCGCCGCTTGGCTTGTCTGTGGCGTAGGCATGCAGCGAGTACCTGATCTGCCGGTCCGAGGCCTCCTGCCGGTCCAGGCGGAAGCCGGGCTCATAACCCGGGCGGTTGATGATGAAGCTCAGCGCCGTCGTCTGCCTGCCGAGCGTGGAGTCATAGGCGGATACCCGGATGTAGTGATCGGGCCAGGCCCGCACACAGGCGTTCACCTCGTGCATGGCCGCCGACGCGTCGGTAATCTCGAACATGGGCAGGCCCCACATCTCCCACAAGATGTTGCGTGGGTGCGGGTCGTCGGTGAACTCGATCGCTACCGCCCAGCCTTGGTCGATGGCGTACTGGACCTGTGCCCTGATCTCCTCGGGGGTGAGATCAGGCAGATAAGAGAACGTCCCCTGGGTTATCCGCATGGAAGGCTCCTGGTGTCGGCGAGGGCGGGCTTAGGGACGTCAGGCCGTCGGCGTGGGAATAGCGTCTGGAGTGTCGGTCGATTCGTAGTTGAACGTGATGTCGCCCCAGGTGTCGATAGCGGCCTGCAGCTCGCGGCAGTGCTTCGCGGCCTCGGCGAGAATCTCCTCGCCCTCCCGGACGTAGTCGCGGCCCTCGTTACGGGCCTTGATCATCATCTCGGCGGCTACCCGGTTGGCCGTGGCGCCGGCGGCGATGCCCATGGGATGGCCGATGGTGCCGCCGCCGAACTGCAGGATGACGTCCTCGCCCAGGTAGTCGAGCAGCTGGTGCATCTGGCCGGCGTGGATGCCGCCCGATGCCACGGGCATGGTGCCGGGCATGGATCCCCAGTCCTGGTCGAAGTAGATGCCATGGCCCAGATCCTGCGGTACCTGCGAGGCGCGCAGCGTGTCATAGTAGCCGCGCACCATGGCCGGATCGCCCTCCAGCTTGCCAACCACCGTCCCGGCATGGATGTGATCGACTCCGATCAGCCGGCACCATTTCGCGATCACCCGGAAGCTGACGCCGTGCGACTTCTGCCGCGTATAGGTGCCGTGCCCTGCCCGGTGCAGGTGCAGCAGGACGCCGTTGGCCCGGGCCCAGTTGGACATCGAGTGCAGGGCGGTGTAGCCGACGGTCAGGTCGGCCATGATGACGATGCTGCCGAGTTCCTTGGCGAACTCCGCCCGCTCGTACATGTCCTCCATGGAGGCGGCGGTGACGTTGAGGTAGTGCCCCTTGATCTCACCGGTCCGCTGGGCGGCCCGGTTGACCCCGTCCATCGCGAACAGAAAGCGGTCACGCCAGCGCATGAAGGGCTGGGAGTTGATGTTCTCGTCATCCTTGGTGAAGTCCAGGCCGCCACTGAGCGCCTCGTACACCACCCGGCCGTAATTCCGCGCCGAGAGGCCGAGCTTGGGCTTGGTCGTCGCCCCGAGCAGCGGCCTGCCGTACTTGTTGAGGTACTCGCGCTCCATCACGATGCCGTGCGGCGGGCCCCGGAACGTCTTCACGTAGTGCAGCGGGATCCGCATGTCCTCGAGCCGGAGCGAGCGCAGCGCCTTGAAGCCGAAGACGTTGCCGATGATCGAGGAGGTCAGGTTCGGGATCGAGCCTTCCTCGAACAGGTCAATGTCGTAGGCGATGTAGGCGATGTACTCGCCGTCACGGCCGGGCACCGGATCCACCCGGTAGCACTTCGCCTGATAGTGCTCGTGGGCAGTGAGGCGATCAGTCCAGACCACCGTCCACGTCGCCGTCGAAGACTCCCCGGCCACCGCGGCGCCTGCCTCGACGGCCGGCACACCGGGCTGCGGCGCGATCCGGAAGGCCGCCAGGAGATCGGTGTCCTTTGGCACGTAGTCCGAGTCGTAGTAGCCCATATCCGCGTACGGGATGACGCCCGCGTTCCACCGGTCCTGCGTCACGGCCATGCTGCGCTCCCGCCCGTTCCTGTATCTCTCGGCTGCCCCTTCTCCTGGCCAGCATGACCCGCTAACCCTTTGGCCGTCTATTGAGAATTAACGATATTTCCTCAAGTGATTCATTGATAGTGCGGGATTATCCGGGTCGCGGAGGATGAAAGTCGCTCTCCCGGAGCACGTGACTGACCAGCCGGGCAGCAGGGAGTGGCAGGCGCCCCGGATTTGCGATCAGGAACCAGTCGCGATGCAGCGGAGTTCCAGGAACCCGGAGCTCAGCTAGGCGGCCGGAGGCCAGCTCCTGCGCCACGGCGTCGCGGGAAACCAGCGTCACGCCCAGCCCGACGGCGGCTGACTCGCGAATCGCGCCATTGGATCCGACGGTCAGCGTCGGCGGCATGAGGTCCAGGTCGGCGAGCAGCGCCTCGGTGCTCAGGCGGGTACCGGATCCGGGTTCCCGCAGCAGCCAGGCCTGGCGGGATAGCCACGGCAGCATGCCGCCCGGGCCGGACTCACCTGGCCCGGCCCGGGCGGGCGCGGACTGGGCGGTCTCGGCTTGAGCGGCAAGGTCGGGCGAGCTCACGACCACGAGCTCGTGCGCGCGGACAGCGTGCACCCGCACATCCCATCCCGGCTCCGGCCGGCCGGCCAGCGCCAGGTCGACCTGATGATGCTCAAGGAGAGAGCGGACCCGATCCCGGTTACCGGCCTCGAGCACCACGCCGGTGTGCGGATGGAGCCGCCGGAAGCCGCTCAGCAGCCCGGGAACGATCTGCTCGGCCGCGGTAGTGACCGCCGCGACGCGAAGCTCGCCCCGATCGGGATCGGTGGCGGCGACGGCAGCGCGGCGCGCTTCGTCCAGAAGGCCGAGTACGCGGTGAACGTATGCCGCGTACTCCTCGCCCGCGCTGGTCAGCCGCAGGCCCCGGCCATCCGGGCGGAGCAGCTGCACCCCGAGCGACTTCTGCATCGCCGCGAGCGAGGCGGACACCGCTGCCTGGGTAACCACCAGCTCCTCGGCGGCCGCGCGTACCGACCCGGCCTCGGCCACGGCGAGGAACGTGCGGAGCTGATTCAGCGTCACAGCAGCCTCCCGCCAGGACTCTTAACTGTTCAGCTATGAAGCTGAACTGACCGTTAAGAATACCCGAAGTGATCACGAGCGCCTGCGGCAGACGCAGCGCTCGCGATTCAGGCGCAGATGTAACGTGGCGGCGGGATCATGCCTGGCCGGCGCCACGCGTAGCGCACCGGCCGGTTAGCCGCGGCAGTAGAACGGGACAGCGCGGGCTGAGACCCATTCGTCGACCGGATCGGGCGCGCCCTCGCCCGGGAACGTGACGTCGACAGGGAAGCCGGGATCCGGAGGGGAGGCCTCCAGCGCGTGCTCCAGCACGCGAATCACCACGTCCCGGGCCGCGGCGTCGGCCGGGTCGTCCAGTGTCACGGAGATGACGAGGCCCTCACCGGCGAACCGGACCGACAGCCAGGCGGCCGCGGCCTGGCTCGCCGCGGGCACGCCCGGCAGCCCGGACCGGATGGCCTCGAGCAGGCCGTCCAGCGGCACCGGGGGCGGCCCCACGCCGATCCGCTGAGCCGCACGCACCTCGGGCGCGACAGCCAGGTAGGCGACGCCCTCGGGGGAGACCGGCACGCTCTCGCCCATGCCGGGGTTGAGCGCAATCCCCACCCCGGCGGGCAGCCGCCCGGCGAGCGCGGCCGTGGGAACGACGATGTGCGGAGCGACCGGAGGCGGCACGTGCACCACCGGCACGGCCGTCCTGGGCCTCGGCACCGAGGCCCGCAGCCTCGCCGCCGAGGTGAACGCGGGCACGAACCGGCAGCCCTGATGAGTGACGGTCGGCAGATCCACAGCCGAGCCGTCGGTCACTGGCCGCCCGTCATCGGGCAGCGGAAGCCAGAGCCTGCTGCGGCCCAGCGCGTCGAGGAGATCGCCGAGCCCGCTGCCGTCCCTGAGCGCCACGGCGAGCGTGCGCTCCACCGCTTCCTCGGCCCGCTCGCCCGCCGGGGTGGCAGTGTTATCGGTGACAATCGTCATCTGGGTGTCCTAGCGTCACGGCCGCCTGCGATCACGGCAGGCGGATCCATCGGTAGCCGCCGCGGCGCGGGCACGGCCTGAAAGTCATGTCACGGAGAGTAGGGGTTCCGGGGCGGTGAGTAGTGCCAAACGGCGCAGCTGACGGTGCGAGATGGGTAGAGGTGGCCCCGGAACGCCTGGTGGGCTGGCTCGATACGTTCTCCTCGCGCCATGGCGGCGTGACGATCGTGCCCGGCCCGGAGACCGTGACCTTCCGCGCCGCGGACGGGGCGGCCGCCGAGTGCCATGTGCCGTTTCCGCCACTGGCCGGGGGCGCGGGTAACACGCCGGGGACCGCGGCCGAGGCGGACCGAATGTGCGCGCACGCCCGGGCCGGACGCACGGTCGGCGTGCTTCTGGTCCGGCTCGGAGGTTACGCGGCCGGGGTGTTCACCGGGCCGGACGCGCAGTTGGCCGCGTCCAAGGTAGGTTCGCGACTGGTGCACGGCCGGAGCGCCGCGGGCGGAACCTCCCAGCACCGGTTCGCTCGGCGCAGGGAGAAGCAGGCGCGCGAGGCGCTCAGCGCGGCAGCCGACACGGCAGCGGCGGTGTTCGCCCCCTTCAAGGCCAGGCTCGATGCCGTGGTGCTCGGCGGGGACCGGCGGGCGATCGCGGCGCTGCGCGACGACCCGCGGCTGAGGCCGTACTTCGACCTCGCCGTGCCGCGGTTCCTTTCTGTGCCCGACCCGCGCCTGGCTGTGCTGCGCGGTACCCCGCAGCTGTTCCGCGCGATCCGGATCAGGCTGACCGAGCCGGCCGCTGGCTGACCGGACCTGGCGGCCTGACCCAGCCTGCCCTGCCCACGCGGGCAGTCGCCCGTGCAGGCCGCAGCGCTGGCGGCGAAAAGCCTTTGCGGAGGCCGGTGGTGGCTCGGGTAGCCTGGAGCCATGCAACCGCTCCTGTCGTGACGGGCCGCCCCGGCTCCGGGGTTGGCGTGCGCGCCGCGATGCCCGTTTTGTACCAATTATGCCGATGGAGCGGTTTTCCATGATTAACGCGAAGGATATTGAGCTGCGCGCGGGCGCGCGCCTGCTCCTGGACGCGGCCTCGTTCCAGGTCGCGGACGGGGACAAGATCGGCCTGGTCGGCCGGAACGGCGCGGGCAAGACCACCCTGGCCCGGGTGCTGGCCGGGGAGTACGGCCCGGCCGCGGGCGCGGTCAGCCGCGGTGGATCGGTCGGTTACCTGCCGCAGGACACGATGGTCGGCGACCTCAGCGGCCTGGCCCTGGACCGGGTGCTGTCCGCCCGCGGCCTGGATGAACTCCTGGCCGGCCTGCGGGAGGCCGAGCTCGGGATGGCCGACATCGACCCGGACCGCCGCGATGCCGCAGTACGCCGGTACGGCCATCTCGAGGAGCGGCTGACGGTGCTCGGCGGGTACGCCGCCGAGGCGGAGGCAGCATCGCTCGCCTCCAGCCTGGGCCTGCCGCCGCGCGTGCTCAAGCAGCAGCTGCGGACCCTGTCCGGCGGCCAGCGCAGGCGCATCGAGCTGGCCCGGATCCTGTTCGGCGGGTCGCAGACGCTGCTGCTCGACGAGCCCACCAACCACCTCGATGCCGACTCGGTGTCCTGGCTTCGGGATCACCTGCGCGCGTTCCGTGGCGGGCTGGTGGTGATCAGCCACGACCAGGCCCTGCTCGAGGCCGTGGTCAACAAGGTGTTCTACCTCGACGCCGACCGCTGTGTGCTCGACGTCTACAACCTGGGCTGGCAGGCGTACATGGACCAGCGGGAGACCGATGCCAGGCGCCGCCGCCGCGAGCGGGTGAATGCCCAGCGGCAGGCCTCCGCACTGCAGTCACAGGCCGACAAGATGCGGGCCAAGGCCACGAAGGCCAGGGCGGCCCAGAACATGCAGCGGCGCGCCGAACGGCTGCTGGCCGGCGTCAGTGCGGACCGGGCCCAGGAGCGGGTGGCCAAGATCAGGTTCCCGGTTCCCGCCCACTGCGGCCGCACCCCGCTCACCGCGCAGGGCCTGACCAAGACCTACGGCTCGGTTGAGGTCTTCGCCGACGTCGACATGGCCGTGGACCGCGGCTCGCGGGTGGTGGTCCTGGGCCTGAACGGAGCGGGGAAGACCACGCTGCTGCGGCTGCTGGCCGGGCTGGAGCAGCCGGACACCGGCGAGGTCGTGCCCGGGCATGGCCTGCGGCTCGGTTATTACGCGCAGGAGCACGAGACCCTGGATACCGAGCGGACCGTGCTGGAGAACATGCGCTCGGCCGCGCCCGACCTCGCCGAGGCTCAGCAGCGCGGAATCCTCGGATCATTCCTGTTCTCGGGCGATGACGTGGCCAAGCCGGCGGGGGTACTTTCCGGCGGGGAAAAGACCAGGCTCGCATTGGCCCTGCTGGTCGTGTCCGGAGCTAACGTGCTGCTGCTCGACGAGCCGACCAACAACCTGGACCCGGGCAGCCGGGCGGAAATCCTGTCCGCGCTGCGCCGGTTCGCCGGAGCGATCGTTCTCGTCACGCACGATGAGGGCGCGGTCGAGGCCCTCGGCCCCGAGCGGGTCGTGCTGCTGCCCGACGGCGTAGAGGACGCCTGGAGCGACGAGCTGGCCGACCTGGTGGCGCTGGCCTGACGGCCCGGGCCTGCACTGTGCGGACGCAACCGCCGGATGCACGGGCAGGCGAAGCGGCCGCGAAGCCGCTGCCAGCCATTCTGCGGTTGCCGGGGTTACCGCTCCAAAAAGAGGAGATCTTTTGCGGGCGTGTGGGTAGCCGATCACGACTTCATGCGTGATCATGGCGAGAGACGGTAACGCAGCGATCACTTCAGATCACCGGGAGGTACGCGTGACCGAGACTCTCAAGAAAGGCACCCGGGTAACCGGTGCCGACCGCACGAAGCTGGCGGCGGATCTAAAGAAGAGATATAACGCCGGCGAGAGCATTCGCTCCCTGGCTGGCTCGACCGGCAGGTCCTATGGCTTCGTCCACCGCATCCTGACCGAGACCGGAGTGTCGTTGCGCGGACGGGGTGGCGCCACCCGCGGCAAGGGCAAGCGCTGACGCACGACTCCCCGCTGTCACCCGCTGAGCTAGAGGCCAGCGGGCTGACCTTGGCTATCAGCGACGCGGTCGCGACCGTTACGCTCAGCCGGGCCGAGCGTCGCAACGCGATGACCCCCGCGGTCTGGCGGGGGCTGGCCGCGATCGGAGCTGGTCTGCCTGCGCGGGTCCGCGTGGTCGTCATCCGGGGCTCCGGGCCATCGTTCTCGGCCGGAATCGACCTGCGCATGTTCTCGGCGGAAGGGGTGCCGGGCGAGGATCGGCTGCCCAGTCCCGCTGACCCCGGCTTTGAGCAATGGATAGCCGAGTGCCAGGAAGGCTTTCTCTGGCTGCGCGATCCGGCCATTGTGTCGATCGCCGCCGTGCAAGGACACGCGATCGGGGCCGGCTGTCAGCTGGCCCTGGCCTGCGATCTGCGCATTCTCGCTGACGACGCGAAACTGTGCATCAAGGAGCCGGCCCTCGGGCTGGTGCCCGACCTGACCGGCACCAAGCCGCTGGTCGACATCGTGGGGCTGCCGCGGGCGATCGAGCTGTGCCTGACCGCGCGCACAGTGTCGGCCGCCGAAGCCGCCGAGCTGCGGCTCGCCGAGCTGGTCGTGCCCACCGCAGACCTGGACGGGGCCGTGGCTGACCTGGTGGCCGCGCTGCTGGCCACCGACGCCGAGGCGGCCAAGGCCACCAAGCAGCTGCTGGTCCAGGCCACCGCTAACACGCTCGAGCAGCAGGCGGCGGCGGAACGCCGGGAACAGGTGGCGTTGCAGCGGGCGCGGCTGGCCCGGGCCGACGGCGGAGGGTTCTGACCTGGGGGGGTCGCGGGGGGTGTCCCCCCGCGGGAGGTTCGCCCTGAGCTGACGCGGGAAGAACGGCCGCCGCCAGGAGGTTCCGCCCTCATGTACGCGAGCCAGTGGCAAGCGATGCGCGGGTTCTCCCGTGATTCGTCGGTGACCAAGCAGCAGCTCCGGCCGGGCATCGTCCGGCGGATCGCGGGCTATGCGCGCCCGTACCGCTGGGATCTTGCGGTGTTCCTGCTGGCGGCGGCGCTGGACGCGGTCGTCACGGTGTCCTATCCGATCCTGCTCGGCGTGATCATCGACAAGGGCATCATTCCCAAGCGCACCGACGTCGTGCTGGAGCTGGCGGCCGTCGTGGCCGGCCTGGCGCTGTTCGACTCGGTCCTGACCATCGTGCAGCGCTTTTTCACCGCGCGGGTCGGTGAAGGCCTGATCTACGACCTGCGCACCGAGGTGTTCAGTCATGTGCAGCGGCAGCCGATCGCGTTCTTCACCCGGGCCCAGACTGGCTCGCTGGTCAGCCGGCTGAACAGCGACGTGATCGGCGCCCAGCAGGCGCTGACCTCGACGCTCGCGTCCGTGGTGTCGAGCGCATTGCAGCTCGCCCTGGTGCTGGCCGCGATGTTCTATTACTCCTGGCTGGTCACGGTCATCGCGCTGCTGCTGCTTCCCGCGTTCCTGATCCCCGCGCGCCTGGTCGGGCGCAGGCTGCAGCGGCTGACCCGCGAGGGTATGCAGCTCGACGCGGCCATGGGATCGACGATGACCGAGCGCTTCAACGTCGCCGGGGCGATGCTGGTCAAGCTGTTCGGCAAGCCGGACGCGGAAAGCGACGTGTTCGCCGGCCGGGCGGCCCGGGTCAGGGACATCGGGGTGGTGCAGGCCATGTACGGCAGCGCGCTGTTCATCGCGCTGAGCCTGCTGGCCTCGCTGGCCACCGCGGTCGTCTACGGTGTCGGCGGGAAGCTGGTCATCGACGGCGCCTTCCAGATCGGTGCGCTGGTGGCCCTGGCCGGCCTGCTCGGCAGGCTGTACGGGCCGATCACCGCGCTGTCCAACGTCCAGATCAACGTGATGACCGCGCTGGTCAGCTTTGACCGGGTGTTCGAGGTCCTGGACCTGACGCCGCTGATCGAGGACCGGCCGGACGCGGTGCCGCTCGCGCTCGCCACCGCCCAGCCGACCGCACCGCGCGACGGGTCTGGTGGCGCCGGGCCCGACGCCGACATCGTCTTCGATCGCGTGTCGTTCCACTACCCGGCGGCCTCCGAGGTCTCGCTCGCGTCGCTGGAGTCCATCGCCCTGCCCGTGGCCGAGCGCACCGACGCGAACCTGGGCGTGCTGCACGACGTGAGTTTCACCGCCCCCGCCCGGCAGCTCACCGCGCTGGTCGGGCCGTCCGGCGCGGGCAAGACGACCATCACACACCTGGTGTCACGGCTGTATGACCCGGACGAGGGCGCCGTGCGCATCGGCGGGTTCGACCTCAGGGACGTCACCCAGGACTCGCTGCACGACGTGGTCGGCGTCGTCACCCAGGACGCGCACCTGTTCCACGACACGATCCGGGCCAACCTGGCCTACGCCAGGCCCGGGGCCACCGAGCAGGAGCTGATCGACGCGTGCCGGGCGGCGCAGATCTGGGATCTGATCTCGGTGCTCCCTGACGGCCTGGACACCATCGTCGGCGACCGCGGCTACCGGCTGTCCGGCGGCGAGAAGCAGCGCGTGGCCCTGGCCCGGCTGCTGCTGAAGGCACCCGCGGTCGTGGTCCTCGACGAGGCCACCGCGCACCTGGACTCCGAGTCCGAGGCCGCGGTCCAGCGCGCCCTGAAGGCCGCGCTGACCGGCCGGACCTCGCTGGTCATCGCGCACCGGCTGTCCACCATCCGGGAGGCGGACCAGATCCTGGTCATCGACGAGGGCCGGATCACCGAGCGCGGCAAGCACGATGAACTGCTCGCGGCGGGCGGCCTGTACGCCGAGCTCTACCGCACCCAGTTCGCCCGCCAGGAGCCCGCGGCGCTGGCCTGATTCAGCGCAGCCGGTCGAGGATCTCCCGCAGCATCTTCCCGTGCTCGGTCAGGGACTGCGTCTGGTCGTTCAGGATCCGGGTGTGCTCGGCCAGCGCACTGGTGTGGTCGTCCAGGGATTTGCTGTGCTCGGCCAGGGTCGCGGTGTGCTCGTTCAGGGCTTTGGTATGCATGGTCAGGTCCTGTGCAGCCGGTCGGGAAGGGCCCGTGGTGACGGCCCGTGGTAAGTAGCGGGCCAGCGAAAACCAGAGCGCGGTTCGGCCGCCATGCGGCGAGCCTACGGCCGGCCGGCCGGCTCCTCCCGAATCGGACAGACCGGAACTGGGCTGGTTCGCAAATCGGACAGCCCAGAACCCAGGGGTCAGATCCCGCGCAACGCACCCCCGTCGACCGGGATCATCGCGCCGCTCACGTAGCCGGACGCCGGGGACAGCATGAACGCGGCCACCTTGCCGAACTCATCGGGCTCGGCGTACCGGCGCAGCGGGATGCGCTGGGACAGCTCGGCCCTGACCTGCTCCGGGTCGCCGATCCTGGTGTCTATCTCGATCACCCGGCCGGTCGCGACCCGGCCTGGCATCAGCGCGTTGACCCGGATGCCCTGCGGCCCGAGGTCGTCGGCCAGCGACTTGGCCACCCCGGCCAGGCCGGGCCGGAGCCCGTTGGAGATGGCCAGCGAGGGGAGCGGGGCCCGGACCGAGGTGGACAGCACGAACACGATCGAGCCGCCGTCGCCGCCGTCGCCCAGCGCGGCGCCGAAGGCCACGGCCATCCGGACCGCACCCAGGAACACGCTCTCGAACGAGGCGCGCCACTGCTCGTCGGTGATCTCGGCGACCGAGCCGCCCGGCGGGCCGCCCACGCTGATCAGGACGCCGTCCAGGCGCCCGAACGCTTCCGCCGCGGCCGCGATCAGCCGCTGCGGCGCGTCCGGGCTGCTGTTGTCGACCGCCAGGCCGACCGCGTTCGCCGCACCGAGCCCGGCGGCCGCGGCGGCGACCCCGTCCTCGCTCCGGGCGCTGACCACCACCCTGGCGCCGTCGGCCACCAGGGCCTGCGCGGTGGCGAGGCCCAGGCCGCGGCTGCCGCCGGTAATCACGTAGACGCGATCACGCAATCCGAGATCCATCCGGCTATCCTGCCGCAGTGCTGGCCTCGGGGGAACGGCCCCCCAGGCCCCGATCCCCCTCTTCATGGCCAGCCTTCGGCCGGCCGTCGCGGCTGGCCCTCAGGACCCGTAGCCGATCCGGTTCAGGTCGAGGCCGGCCACCTGCTCGATGTCCTTGAGCTGCTGCGCGGTCAGGGCACGGCGCCAGGCGCCGGGCTGCATGGCCTGCGGGCCCACCACCGTCCGCCCGCGGTCCCTGACGTTGATCGGGGCCAGATCGGCGTCGATGAACCGGGACACGGCCCTGGCCGCCGCGGCGGGCTGCCGGATCATCTGCTCGTAGCGCAGCGTGGTCAGCCCCTCGGCCGGCATGCTGGTGCGCAGCCTGGCCATGGCCCGCACCGTGCCGCGCCAGCGCATCGCGCACTTCCCGGTCAGCGACAGCCGCGGCCACGCGGCCAGGTCGGTTTCTGTCTCGATGCCGAAGAACGGGTTGGGAAACTCGCTTTCCACGTTGACCACGCCGGGCTTGAACCAGGCCAGCGTGTCGGTGTCGGCCAGCATGGCGGCGACCACGTCCCGGCCGTCGCGGACGATCTGCACGAGCCGGGCGTCAGGAAACGCGTCCACCAGCCCTTCGGCGCAATACATCAGGTCGGGGGTGGCGTCACCGTACCGGCGAATATCGCGCTCCTCGATGCAGGTACCGGCCCCGTTCACGCCGCCCGCGTCCCGGCACACGGGGGAGCAGGCCAGGCAGGCATGCGCGTTGACCTGCCAGGCTTGCGCGAACGCGTCGCGGAGCACGGTCGCCGCCGCCTCGCCGCGGCCGCGCTGGATCGACGGGCTGCGCGCGAACGCGTACACCACGCTGACCACGCTGCGCTGTCCTATGGTGACGTGAAAGCCGTCCGAGCGCTTCAGGGCGCGCGCCAGCAGGTCCGCTCCTGAGTGCGGTGCGCCGATGACGAAGACCGGCTGGCGGACCTTTCGGCCGTTGACGACCAGGATGTGCGGGCGCGGTGCCATGACTAGCACAAGTGTGGCATTTCCCGCGCCTGGCCGGGGCGTTGCCGGCGATCTTGCCGGGGGCGCCCCGAACCTGGCCGGAGGCCGGCCGGGCGCTTGCTCTCGGGCCGAGAAGTTTAGTGAGCCTGCGGCGCCGGGCGGGCCGCCCCCCGCCGGTGCTGCCCGGCGTGGTCCTCGAGGTTCAGCGCGGACTGGATCAGCGGCATGTGGCTGAACGCCTGCGGGAAGTTGCCCACCTGGCGCGAGTAGCGCGGGTCGTATTCCTCGGCCAGCAGCCCCAGGTCGTTGCGCAGCGCCAGCAGCTTCTCAAACAGCGCGACCGCGTCGTCGTACCGGCCGATCAGCTGCAGCGCGTTCGCCAGCCAGAAGCTGCACGCCAGGAACGCTCCCTCGCCGCCGGTCAGGCCGTCGACGTCGGCCTGCCCGGTCAGCGAGGCGGGCGGGTGCTGGGTGTACCTGAGCACCAGGCCGTCGCTCATCAGCTCCCGCTGGATGGTCTCCACCGTGGACACCACCCGCGGGTCGTCCGGGGGCAGGAACCCGACCTCCGGGATCAGCAGTACGGCCGCGTCGAGTTCGGTGCTGCCGTAGTACTGCGTAAACGTGCCCCGTTTGGCGTCGTAGCCCTTCTCGCACACCTCGGCGTGAATCTTGTCCCGCGCCGCGCGCCACCGCTCCTCGGCGCCCGGCCGGCCGAGCTGGGCGACGTGGACAGCCCGGTCGAAGGCGACCCAGGCCATCACTTTCGAGTGCACGAAGTGCCGCCGCGGGCCGCGCACCTCCCAGATCCCCTCGTCTGGCTGGTCCCAGTTCTGCTCCAGGAACCGCAGCAGTGCCCGGACCAGGCTCCAGGTGTGGCCGTCGAACCGCAGGCCGGCCTGCGCGCCCAGCGAGATCGCGTCGATCACCTCGCCGTACACGTCGAGCTGGCGCTGGCTGACCGCGGCGTTGCCGATCCGCACCGGGGCCGAGCGCTCGTACCCGGGCAGCCAGTCCGCCTCCCATTCCTCGAGCCTGCGCTCACCCGCCACGCCGTACATGATCTGCACGTCGGCGGGGTCCCCGGCGATGGCGCGGCCGAGCCATTCCCGCCACTGCGACGCCTCCTCGGTGTAGCCGGTGCGCAGCAGCGCCTCCAGGGTGATCGTGGCGTCGCGCAGCCAGCAGTACCGGTAGTCCCAGTTCCTGACCCCGCCGATGTCCTCGGGCAATGAGGTGGTCGGGGCCGCGACAATGCCGCCGGTCGGGGCGTAGGTCAGCGCCTTCAGTGTGATCAGCGACCTGACCACGGCATCGCGGTACTTGCCCTGGTAGGTGCACCTGCCTACCCAGCCGGCCCAGAACTTCCTGGTCTCCTCCAGCGCCTCGGCCGCATCGATCTGCGGCGGCGCGTCGAGGTGGGACGGCGTCCAGGAGAACACGAACGGGACGCGCTCGCCCGCCCGCACGGTGAAGCTCGCTTCGTGAGCCATGTCATGGCCGATCAGCTTGACCGGGGTGCGCAGCCAGACCGAGTCCGGCCCGGCGACGGCCACGACGGCGTGGTCGATGCGGCGGACCCAGGGCAGCACGTGGCCGTAGCCGAACCGCATCCGCCACACGCATTCCATCTGGACCGCACCGGACACGCCTTCCACGATCCGGACCAGAACCGGCGGCTGGTCACCTCGCGGAGGCATGAAGTCGATGACCCGTACCGTGCCGCCCACCGTCTGCCACTCGGTCTCAAGGATCAGCGTGGAGTCCTGGTATCGCCGGGTGACCAGGCCGCGCCGGGACGGCGGGCCCTCGGCCGCGGTCGGGCTGATCCGCCACTGGCCGTTGCTCTCGTCACCCAGCAGGGCGGCCAGGCAGGCGGGCGAGTCGAACCGGGGCACGCACAGCCAGTCGATCGAGCCGTCCCGGCTGACCAGGGCCGCCGATTGCATGTCCCCGATGAGCGCGTAGTCCTCGATGTGCGCCGCCATGGTCCCCTCCCAACAGTGCCGCCTGCCGGGACCAGCCTGGCACGCCCGCCGCGGCGCCGCCCGCCGGGCCGTGGTTATGCCGCGCCGCGCGCCGGCCGACGGCCTGACGGCCGCGGGCCCGGACTAGGCTGGCGGTTGTGCCAGAGCCTGTCCGTATGCTGCGAGCGGCGGCCGCGGGTGCGCTCGCGCTGGCGCTGGCCGGGGGAGCAGCGGGCTGCGCGAAGTTCGACGCCGCGCTCGGCCAGCAGTGGGCCACGGTGACGTTCAAGCCGGACACGTCGGTGCCGACCCTGCTCAAGGTCCGGACGACCTGCTCACACATCCCGAACGTGCGCGCGGAGGCCCTGCCGAAGAAGCGCACCCCGGAAACCATGATGTACTCCCTGACGTACCGGACCGACCACGCCAGCGACGCCAACCTGGCCCAGCTGCAGCAGTGCCTGCAGCGGTTCGGGTCGGTTCAGGGGATCACTTTCCAGGACTCCGGCGACTCCGGCTGACCACAGGGTCCACCGACCAGGCCCCCAATCATGATCCAGTCGCCCCAAACCATGATCCATGTGAGTTTGCCGTAGTCAGGTGTGCACCAAACTCACATGGACCATGAACCCGGCACCCGAGCCTGACCCCTGGATCCCGTCCGCCCGCCGGGCAGTTCCCGGTCCTGCGTGATGCCCACAGCAGGGCCTCGGCCTGCGGCGATACCGATGCGGAGCGGCTCGGCGGGGTGGGCGGGGCGGGCACCGCGGCGGGCCGGGGCTCAGGGCGGGCCGGGGCTCAGGGCGGGCCTGGCACCGGCGGTGGGCGCGGGCTTAGGGCGGGCTTGGATCCTGGGCGCGGCGTTGCCGGGGCAGCGGTGAGCGACGGCCAGCCGCCTGCGGATGGCCGCAATCTTCCCGCCCACGGCGCGCATACCCCGGGCCGGCTGTGGTATAACCTACTAAACCTATAATACAGATCGGGAACACATGTACTCTGAGAGCAGGCGAACCATGAGAAGAGTGCTGATCGCGGCGGGGGTGGCTGCCATCACGGTCCTGGCGGCCGCGTGCGGCTCCTCGGGCTCATCCAGCTCGTCTGGTTCTTCAGGAGGCTCCGGGTCGGTCACCCTGAAGCTCGGCTTCCTGGCCAACGTCACCCACGCCCCCGCCCTGGTCGGCATCAATAAGGGCTTCTTCACCAAGAACCTCGGGAACGGGGTGACCCTGAAGCTGACGCCGTTCAGCACCGGCACGGAGGAGTCCACCGCGCTGCTGGCCGGCCAGCTCGACGCGGCCTACGTCGGGCCTAACCCGGCGATCAAGGCCTGGCAGACGTCGAACGGCAAGCTGATCAAGATCATCTCGGGGGCGGCGTCGGGGGGCGCCGCGCTGGTGGTGAAGAAGAGCATCACCGGCGCCTCTCAGCTCAAGGGCCAGTCGCTGGCCACGCCCTCGCTGGGCAACACCCAGGACGTGGCGCTGCGTTACTGGCTGAAGCAGCACAGCCTGACCGCCACCCAGACCGGGGGCGGGGATGTCTCGATCAAGCCGGTGTCGCCGAACTCGGCTGCCGTGCTCGAGTACACGTCCGGCCAGATCGCCGGGGGCTGGGAGCCCGCGCCCTACGACGTGGAGATGGTCCAGGCCGGCGGGCACGAGCTGGTCAACGAGGCCACCCTGTGGCCGGGCGGCAAGTTTGTCACCACGAACCTGGTCGTGACGCAGGCCTTCCTCGCCGCGCATCCCAGTGCCGTCAACGGGCTGCTCAAGGGCCAGATCGAGGCGAATAACTTCATTCACCAGCACCAGTCAGAAGCCGAGGCGGCCGTCAACGCCGAGCTGACCTCGGTGCTGGGCAAGGGCCTGAAGCCCGCCGTCCTGTCGGCCTCGTTCCAGCAGATCACGTTCACCGACGACCCGATCGCATCGTCCCTGGCCACCGACGCGCAGCACGCGGTGGCGGTCGGTTTGCTCAAGCCGGTCAACAACATCAACGGCCTCTACGACCTCGGTCCGCTGAACAAGCTGCTGGCAGCGGCCGGAGAACCGCAGGTGAGCCCATGAGTGTGACCCATTGGCAGAGGCAGAAGACGTCCCCGGAGCCTGCTCCGGGGGCGTCAGCCCTGTCCGGACCGGGCCTGAGCCGGGCCGAGGATGTCGCGGTCAGCCTGACCGACGTGTCCAAGGTCTACGGCCGCGGGAACTCGGCGCTGCTGGCGCTGGACAAGGTGTCGCTGACCGCGAACCAGGGCGAGTTCGTGTGCCTGATCGGCGCCTCCGGCTGCGGTAAGAGCACCCTGCTTTCACTGGTCGCCGGGCTGGACGAGCCGACCGCCGGCGCGATCAGCACGCCGGGCGGGCGGGTGACCCTGATGTTCCAGGAGCCCGCCCTGTTCCCGTGGCTGACCGCGTCGCGGAACGTGGAGCTGGCCCTGCGCGCCCGGGGTGTGCCCCGGTCGCAGCTGCGGCAGCGCTCCGAGGAGCTGCTGGAGACCGTGCACCTGGGCGGCTTCGGCGGCAAGCGGCCGCACGAGCTGTCCGGCGGCATGCGGCAGCGGGTCGCCTTGGCCCGGGCCCTGGCCCAGGACGCCGATGTGCTGCTGATGGACGAGCCGTTCGGCGCGCTCGACGCGATGACCCGGGATCTGCTGCACGACGAGCTGGAGCGGATCTGCAGCGCCAGGACGCTCACCGTGCTGTTCGTCACCCACAACGTGCGGGAGGCCGTGCGCCTCGGCGACCGCGTGATCGTGCTGAGCAGCCGCCCCGGCCGGGTGATCGAGGAGTACCAGGTCCCCCGGCGGGGGCCGCGCCGGATCGACTCCGTGGAAGTGGCCGAGCTGGCCAGCCAGATCACCGACCGCCTGCGCGAGGAGATGAGCCGCCATGGCAGCTAAGACCCAGCCCTCCCGCCCGCAGCCCGGCGCGCCGCAGCCCGGCGCTTCACAGCCGTCGGCGATCGAAGGGCTTGACCGGCTTGAGCTCGGCTCGGTCCCGGTGGGGCACGATTCTGGGCGGAGGTTGCGTAACGTCTGGTCGGCGGTGTGGCCCAAGCTCCTGGCCATCGCGCTGATTCTGGTCATCTGGCAGATCGTGCACCTCACCGGCTGGAAGTCCTACGTGATCAAGGGCCCAGGCACGGTACTGCCCGACCTGTGGCGCCAGATGCACCACGCGCTGCTGTGGCAGGCCATCGGGATCACCCTGCGGCGCGCGGTCATGGGCTACGCGCTGGCCCTCGTCATCGGTACGGTCATCGGGATCCTGGTGGCGAGGATCCCGCTGCTGCGCGCGGGGGTGGGCTCGATCATCACCGGGCTGCAGACGTTTCCGTCGATCGTGTGGTTCCCGTTCGGGATCGTGCTGTTCGGCCTGTCCACGGCCACGATCCTGTTCGTGATGGTCCTCGGGGCCGCGCCCTCGATCGCCAACGGCCTGATCACCGGGGTGGACTACACGCCGCCGCTGCTGCTGCGGGCGGGCAAGACCATGGGGCTGCGCGGCTTCGCGCTGTACCGGTACCTGATCCTGCCCGCCTCACTGCCCGCCTATGTGGCCGGGATGAAACAGGGCTGGGCGTTCGCCTGGCGCAGCCTGATGGCGGGCGAGCTGCTGGTGCTGATCCTCGGCCAGCCGTCGCTCGGCGTGCTGCTCAACAACAACCAGAACCTGCAGGATTTCGCCGGCGTCACGTCACTCATGATTGTGATCCTGGTCATCGGGATCGTGGTGGACGTGCTGTTCACCCGGGCCGACGCGTTCATCCGGCGCCGCCGCGGGCTCCTGAACGCGGGCTCGACCGGGTAACCGGCGCGGCCCGGTCAGTGCGGGGCGTGGTGGTAGACGCCGAAGATGTTCCCGGCCGGGTCGCGGAGCGCACCGGTCTGCATGTGGTCGTCCACGGCCATCGGCCCGTAGACCCGTGAGCCGCCGAGTTCCTCGGCCTTGGCCAGCGTGGCCTCCACATCCGGCACGCTGGCATAGATCGTCGCCCAGTGCGCCTGCCCGGAACCGAGACCGCCCTGGATCCCTCGGCCCTCACCGGTGTCCACCATCCGGTAGCCCTCGAACCCCTCCTTGACCGTCCAGCCGAAGAGCGCGGCGTAGAAGGTCTGGGTGCGCTGTGCGTCGCCGCCCAGGACCTCGAACCAGTCGACCGGCGCGCCGTCGCCCGGCGACGGCGCGGAGGCCTCGCCCTCGGCCGGGTCGCCGGCCGACTTCACGAGCCCGACCAGCAGCCCGTCCGGGTCGTTGAACATCGCGATCGTGACCATGCCGCCGAAGTCGGTCACCGGCATGGCCGTGGTGGCGCCCAGTGACTCCGCCTTGTCGAGCACCGCCTGCAGGTCGTCGGCTTCCACGTAAAACGCGGACCAGGGCTCGCCGGTCTGGCTCTTCCCGATGCCCCCGTTGATCCCGCCGCTGCCGCGGGTGTCGATCAGCACGTACCCCCCGCCGGGGATCGACTCCAGCCCCCAGCCGAACAGCTGCCCGTAGAACGAGGTCAGCGGCTCGACGTCAGACCCGCCGATCTCGAAATGCACCACCGCGTGTCCCATGGTCGGCATCCTCCCCGTGGCCTTGGCTCCCGTGCCGTCTGCCGTGCCAGCTGCCATTGTCTCAGCGCCCCCGGGCGGGCTGACAGCGGCTCCCGGCTGTTTTTCCGCAGGCGGCAGGGGCGGGCCGCACGGTAGACTGCTTCGCATGGTTACGGTGCGCATGCGGCGATTTGCCCGCCTCCCGGCCCGTCAGGGGCTGCCGGGAGGCGCTGGCGCGCGCTAGCGACCAACTCCTGCGGCGGCTGGGCCGGGAGGTCTTTCCCCCACCAGCCACCGATACCCATCAGGAGTCCCGATGCCTGCCTGTCTTACCGCCGCGCAGCTCGCGCGTGATCTTGCTCTTCCCGACCTGACCGACCCGGCCGACGGGCCGCACGCCATTCAGCACCTGGCCGGGGCCGCCGTCGCCGCTCTGGCCGGCGCCTGGGGCTGCGAGGCCCGCTGGTGCCGGGGGCCCAGGATCGTGACCGTCGCCGACAACTACGACCACCTCGGCTACCAGGCCGCGGCCGTAACCCGCGAGGCCAGGTACACCCGCTACGTCGACGACCTGCGGATGCTGCGCAGCCATTCCAGCGCGCTGGTGCCGGCCGCGCTGCGCGGGCTCGCCGCCGCACCGCCCGACGACGTGCTCCTGGTGTGCCCCGGCATCGTGTACCGGCGGGACGCGATCGACTGGCAGCACTCCGGCACCCCGCACCAGCTCGACCTGTGGCGGATCAGCCGCAGGCCGCTGGGCGACGCCGACCTGGACGAGATGATCACCGTCCTGCTCGGCACGCTGCTGCCCGGCCGCCCGAGCCGCCAGGAACCCCGGCAGCACCCGTACACGACCGGAGGGCGCCAGGTCGACGTGGACCGGGGTGGCGACTGGGTCGAGGTCTGGGAGTGCGGGCTGGCTCACCCCGGCGTGCTGGCCCGGGCCGGCCTGGCGGGCCGCAGCGGCCTGGCCCTCGGCCTGGGCCTGGACCGCTTGCTGATGCTGCGCAAGGACATCCCCGACATCCGGCTGCTGCGGTCGGCCGACCTCCGGATCGCCACCCAGATGGCCGATCTGGCCCTGTACCGGCCGGTCTCGGCCAGGCCCGCGATCCGCCGGGACCTTTCCGTCACCGTCGACCCGGGAGCCGACGACGAGACGCTCGGGGGCCGGGTCAGGGACGCGCTGGGCGCCGACGCGGACAGCGTCGAGGACGTGACGATCCTGGCCAGCACCCCCGCCGGGGACCTGCCCGCCACGGCGGCCGCCCGCCTCGGGGCCCGGCCCGGGCAGCGCAACCTGCTGGTGCGCGTGGTGCTCCGGCACCTGGAGCGGACCCTGACCGGCGGCGAGGCCAACGCCCTGCGCGACCGCATCTACGCCGCGATCCACGCCGGGGACCAGCACCAGTGGGCGCTCAGCCCGCCCGCCCGGGCGGACGGCGGGCTGGCCAGCGCGGACCAGTCCACCGCCTAGGATCGGAGCTATGCCGGGTTCTGCTGGGATCGTGCTGGCCGGCGGGCGGTCGTCGCGGATGGGCACGCCCAAGGCGGCCCTCGAGTGGCACGGCTCGACCCTGCTGCGCCGCACGGCCGGGATCATGCTCCGGGCCACCGACGGCCCGGTCATGGTGGTCCGGGCACCCGGCCAGGAGCTGCCCGAGCTGCCGGCCGAGGTCGAGGTGATCGACGACCCGCGTGAGGGCCTGGGCCCGGTCCAGGGGCTGGCCGCCGGGCTGGCGGCGGCCGGAGGCCGGGCCGAGATCGCGTTCGTCTGCTCCACCGACATGCCGTTCCTGCACCCGGCGTTCGTGCGCCGGGTCCTGCGCGCGGCCGGCGAGGGGGCGGACGTGGGCCTGCCGGTCGCCCGCGGCTACCCCCAGCCCCTGGCCGCTGCCTACCGCACCGCGCTGGCCCCGGTCGCGGGCCGGCTGGTGGCGGGGAACCGGCTGCGCCCCGCGTTCCTGTTCGAGCTGTGCCAGGTCACCCGGCTGGACGAGGCCGCGCTCCGCGAGGACCCGGTCCTGGCCGCGCTGGACCCCTACCTCGACTCGGTGGTCAACGTCAACGAGCCCGGCGATTACGCCGAGGCCCGGGCACTCCCCGCGCCGGAGGTGACGATCCAGCGGTTCGGCACCCTGGCCGACGGGCACCGCGGTCCTGAACCGGTCCGCGCGGCCACCGTGGCCGGCGCGGCGGCCGCGGCCGGGATAACGCTCGACGGGCACGTGGTGGCCGCGCTGAACGGGGATCAGATCACCCGGGACGGGCAGACGCCGCTGGTGACCGGGGACGTCGTGTTCTTCCTCGCCGCGGACGCGGGCGGCTGACCCTGATGACCGCGGGCGGGTACTTCGGGCGGGCGCTGGTGGTCGACGCCGGGGACGCGGCGGCCCGGACGCTGCCGCTGCCCGACGACGTGCTGCGGGCCTACATCGGCGGCGCTGGGCTCGGCGCCTGGCTGATGCACGAGCTCGGCCCGCCTGGCGTGGACCCGCTGGCCGCCGAGGCGCCGCTGGCCTTCGTGTTCTCCCCGCTGGTGGGCACGCCGCTGACCACCAGCGCCAAGTTCGCCGTGGTGGCCAAGTCCCCGCTGACCGGCCTGCTGAACGACGCCCTGTCGTCGAGCCACTTCGCGATCTCCGGCAAGCTCACCGGCCACGACGCCATCGTGGTGCACGGCGCCTGCGCGGAGCTGTCCGTGCTGCTCATCGACGGCGATGGAACGCGCCTTATCGACGCCGCAGGTCTGTGCGGGCTGCCGGCGGCCGAGACCGAGCGGCGGCTGCGGGAACGACTGGGCCGGGGCTGGCGGGTGGCCGCGATCGGGCCCGCGGGTGAGCGCGGTGTCCGGTTCGCGACGATCTCCCACGACGGGCGGCATGCTGGCCGCGGCGGGCTGGGCGCCGTCATGGGCGCCAAGCGGCTCAAGGCCGTGGCGGTGCGCGCGGCGGCCAAGGTCGCCCCGGCCGACCCGGCGGCCGTGCTGGCCGCCGCCCGCGACCTGCGGGCCCGCTCGTTCGGCCCGGCCACGGCCAAGTACCGGGAGCTGGGCACGCTGGCCAACCTGCTCGCCTTCAACGCCATCAGCACGCTGCCGACCCGCAACTTCCAGGCCGCGGAGTTCGCCGGGGCGCCGCAGCTCGCCGCCGAGGACCTGTCCCGGATGCGCAGCGTGACCCGCAACAGCTGTGCCTCGTGCACGATCGGCTGCGAGCACATCTACTCCGCCCGCGGCGGGAAGCAGATGCGGGTGGAGTACGAGAACGTGTTCGCGCTCGGGCCCATGTGCGGGGTGTCCGACCCCGATGCCGTGCTCGCCGCCAGCAGCCGGTGTGACGAGCTGGGGCTGGACACCATCTCGGCCGGCGGCACCATCGCCTGGGCCATGGAGTGCGCCGAGCGGGGCCTGATCGATGCGCCGTGGCTGCGGTTCGGCGACTCCGGCGCGCTGCTGCGGGCCGTGGAGGAGATCGGTGCCCGGCAAGGGCTCGGCGAGCTGCTGGCCGAGGGCTCGCGGCGGGCGGCCGAGCACGTCGGGGGCGGGTCGATAGCTTTCGCGCCGCAGGTCAAGGGGCTGGAGCTGCCGGGCTACGAGCCACGCACCATGCAGGCCATGGCCCTGGGACTGGCGGTGAACTCCCGGGGAGCCGACCACAACCGGTCGGGCGCCTACGAGGCCGACCTGTCCGGCCAGCACGACCGGCTCGCGGGCGGCGAGGCGCACGTCACAGCGGCGATCGAGACCGAGGACCGGGCCGCGGTCATGGACTCCCTGATCTTGTGCAAGTTCCTGCGCG
The DNA here is from genome assembly GCA_963844655.1 of uncultured Actinomycetota bacterium. Classification (GTDB taxonomy): domain Bacteria; phylum Actinomycetota; class Actinomycetes; order Streptosporangiales; family Streptosporangiaceae; genus JASHPR01. The sequence continues at coordinate 550,791 of CAWJPA010000006.1, forward strand.
GTGTGTTCACCGACCCGTTCGGCGAGTGGGCGGCGCTGCTGTCCGCGGTCACCGGCTGGGCGGTCGACGGGGCCGAACTGCGGGCGACCGCGCGCCGGATCGTGCTGGCCAAGCGCGTATACAACCTCCGTGAGGGCTGGCGCCCTGAGGATGACTGGCTGCCAGAGCGGTTGCTGTCCGAGCCGCTCCGGGTCGCGTCCGGCCGGGTCGCCACGCTGACGCCGCAACGGCTGCGGGGCATGATCGACGGCTATTACGCCACCCGCGGGCTGGACGGCGAGGGCCGGCCGGACTCGGAAAGCGTCGCCGACCTGCGGCTGAGCGGCTGAACCGCGTCGGTTTAGCGCGGGCTCAGAACTGCAGCGTCCACTTCACCGTGAAATCCAGCACGACCGCGAACATGAGGTAGAACAGCCACAGCCCGGTGCCGAGGTGGAAGAAGCCGAGCGCCCTCTCGCTCAGGTTTCCCAGCCCGCCCGGCAGGCTTGACTTGATAGTGACGAAGAAGTCGGTCACGTAAACGCAGGTCAGGCCGATGAAAACCCCGCCGACCTGATAGTCGCCGGCCTTGAAGAAGACGATGATCCCGAGCACCGAGATGAGCGTGAAGGCCACGGTCATGCCGACCTGGGCCCGGGGATCGGCCTGCCGCAGCCGGTTCCACCCGATGGCGAACCAGTGCACGCCGTAAGCAGTGAACGCGAGCGCGGCCATGTACAGCGGCGGCGCCTTGACGAACACACCGAACAGCGTCAGCCCGGTGAACAGGATGATGCCGGTGAGGAACTGCAGGAAGCCGGGCATCCAGATGCCCCACATGCCCATGGCGAAGTCCACCCGCTCGTCGCGTGGGGGGTAGCCGAATAGCTCCTGCGTGCCGTAGATCATGTAGCCGGTGCCGAGGCCGAAGAAGCCCAGGGCGATCGGCGGGAACGGGGAGGCCGGCAGGCTGAGCACAGCCTGCCCTAACGATAACGACATAACGATCTCCTCATGCCGGATGAATTTAGCTGCTAGTACCGTACAGCGGCATAAATTGGTTGATGAGATCTTTTTGAATGATTCGCCAGGTCTGACGGCCAATGTCCGGCTCAGGCTGGGGTGGGCCTGGCCCGGCCGCGGCGAGCTGGGCGGTGCACGAGCCACGAACCGGGTGGATACTGACGGTTATGGTCCTTCATGCTCCCGCCAAGGTCCGTACGGTCACCCTGACCATCGACGGGACCGAGGTCACCGTCCCGGAGGGCACGACCATCTGGACCGCGGCCCAGGGCGCGGGAATCGACATCCCCGTGCTGTGCCATGACGAGCGCTACGACCCCGTGGGTGTCTGCCGCATGTGCGTGGTGGACGTCGGGGCGCGCGCCTACGCCGCCGCCTGCGTGCGGCCGTGCGAAGACGGCATGACCGTCAAGACGGCCACCGAGGACGTCGAGCGCAACCGGGCCACGCTCACCGAGCTGCTGCTGGCCGACCAGCCCGCCCGCGAGCGCGACCCCAAGCAGACCACGACCGCGGACAACGAGCTGCTCGCGCTGGCCGAGCGCTTTGGCCTCCCGGGGCCGGGAGAGATTCCCACGGCCGCGGGCCGCGGGGCGGACCTGTCCAACCCGGTCATCGCGGTGGACCACGACGCGTGCATCCTGTGCGACCGCTGCGTCCGCGCCTGCGACGACATCCAGGGCAACGACGTAATCGGCCGCAGCGGCAAGGGCTACACCACCAGGATCGCGTTCGACCTGAACGACCCGATGGGCGCGTCGTCGTGCGTGACCTGCGGGGAGTGCGTCTCGGCCTGCCCCACCGGGGCCCTGACCAACAAGCCGATCCGGAGCATACCGATCCGGCCGCGCAGCGAGCTTGATGCGGTGGACAGCGTCTGCCCCTACTGCGGCGTCGGCTGCGCGCTCACCTACCACGTCGACCGGGAGCGCGGGGCGATCGCGTTCGCCGAGGGCCGGGCGCAGCCCGGCTCCCAGGGCCGGCTGTGCGTCAAGGGCCGTTACGGCTGGGACTACGCCGCCTCGCCGCAGCGGCTCACCACGCCGCTGATCCGCCGGGACGACGCCTACCCCAAGGGGCCGCTGTCCACGGATGTGCGCGGCGAGATGAGCCGCGGCGGGTACCAGGAGGACACGGAAGAGCGGGCCGAGCGCAGGCAGCTCAGCAGCGGCCATAACGTCAATTCCGGCCGCAGCGGTCGGCGCGAAAAGAACAGGGAGGGCCGCAAGCCCAAGGGGCGCAAGCCGGGCGGCCTGGTCGACTACGACCAGGTGCTGCCGCATTTCCGCGAGGCCACCTGGGACGAGGCGCTGGACCTGGTGGCTCGGCGGCTCACTGAGATCTACACCGCGAACGGCCCGGGCGCGATCGCCGGCTTCGGGTCGGCCAAGTGCTCCAACGAGGAGGCCTATCTTTTCCAGAAGCTGATCAGGACCGGCTTCCACACCAACAACGTCGACCACTGCACCAGGCTGTGCCACGCCTCCAGCGTGTTCGCCCTGTTCGAGGGCATCGGCTCGGGCGCGGTGTCCACCACCTACGGCGACGTGATCAACGCGGACGTAGCGATCGTCACCGGCAGCAACCCGACCGCCAACCACCCGGTCGCCTCGTCGTTCTTCAAGCAGGCCCGCCGCCGCGGCACCACGATCATCTACGTCGACCCCAGGGCCGACAAGATGGCGGACCACTCGGACATCTTCTGCCAGGTCAAGCCAGGTACCGACGTCGCGTTCTACAACGGCGTCATGCACGAGGTGATCAGGCTCGGGCTGACCGACGACGAGTTCATCGCGCGCCGGACCACGAACTACGAGGCCCTGGCCGAGACCGTCCGGGACTACCCACCGGAGCGGGCCGCCCAGATCACCGGGGTGGACGCCGACGTGATCCGGCGGGTGGCCCGGGCCTGGGGCGAGGCCGGGGCCGGCGTGATCTTCTGGGGCATGGGAATCTCCCAGCACACCACCGGCACCGACAACGCCCGCTGCCTGATCGCGATGTGCGCGATCACCGGCAACATCGGCCGACCCGGCAGCGGGCTGCATCCGCTGCGCGGGCAGAACAATGTCCAGGGCGCCTCGGACATGGGGCTGATCCCGATGTTCTACCCCGATTACAAGAAGGCGGATGACCCTGAGGTCCGGGCCAGGTTCGAGCGGATCTGGGACACCGCCGGCCTCGACCCCAACCGCGGCCTGACCGTGACCGAGATCATCGGCTCGGTGCTGAAGGGCGGCGTGCGCGGCATGTACATGATGGGGGAGAACCCGTTCCTCTCCGACCCCAACATCAACAAGGTCCGCAAGGCGCTGTCCGCGCTCGAGTTCCTCGTGGTCCAGGACATCTTCCTGACCGAGACCGCCGAGTTCGCCGACGTCATCCTGCCGGCCACGTCGTACCTGGAGAAAGAGGGCACCTATACCAACACCGACCGCCGGGTGCAGCTCGGCCGGAAGGTGCTCGACCCGCCTGGCCAGGCCCGGGTCGACTGGGAAGTCGTGCAGGACATCGCGAACCGGATCGGGCTCGGCTGGAACTACGCCGCGCCGCGCGAGGTCTTCGAGGAGATCGTCGCGGTGATGCCCAACTACGCCAACCTGACCTACGACAACCTGGGGCCGACCGGCAAGCTCTACCCGAACCCCGACCCCGAGCACAGCGACGGCACCGTGGTGATGTTCGGCGAGCAGTTCAAGACCGATGACGGGCTGGCTCACCTGGTGCCCGCCGAGTGGCTGCCGGCCAAGGAACTGCCGAGCGCCGAGTACCCGGTCATCCTGTCCACCGGCCGGCTGCTCGAGCACTGGCACACCGGCTCGATGACCCGCCGGTCGTTCGCGCTGGACACGATCTCGCCCCGGCCCGAGGTCTACCTGCACCCAGAGGACGCCGCCCGGTTCGGCCTGGCCGATGGCGAGAGGGCCCGGGTGACCTCGCGCCGCGGCACGATCGTGCTTGACACCCGCTACTCCTACCGGGAGAGTCGCGGCAGCTGCTTCATCCCGTTCCACTTCCGCGAGGCCGCGGCGAACCTGCTGACGATCGACGAGATCGACCCGTTCGGCAAGATCCCTGAGTTCAAGTTCTGCGCGGTGCGGATCGAGCCAGCCAACGAGGCAGTGCCCGCCGCCTCCCCGGCAGCGTCCCCTCCCACCTGGGACAGCTGATGGCGCAGGCCCAGGCGCGGGTGCCAGGCGTCGAGGCGAGGGCGGGCAAGTTTCCCGGCCCCAGCCTGATCCCGGCGCTGTACGCGATCCAGGAGCGGCTCGGCTGGCTGCCGCGCGAGGAGCTCGAGGCCCTGGCCCGGGACGTCCGCCGCCCGCTGTACGAGATCGAGGGCCTGATTTCGTTCTATCCGCACTTCCGCACCGACCCGCCCAAGCGGGTAGCGCTGCACGTCTGCCACGACCTGTCCTGCTGGCTGCAGGGCGCGGACCAGCGCATCGCGGCCCTGCGGGAGCGCTACGGCCAGGACACCGAGGTCGAGCTCACCGAGGTGTCCTGCATCGGCCGGTGCGACCAGGCGCCCGCGGTCGCGGTGAACGAACGCCCCGCCCCGGCCGAGGACAGCGACCAGTTGGTCGGCGCGGCCAGGTCCGGGGACCTGCCCGAGCCTGCGCCCCGCGGCTACAGCGGTGGCCAGCCGTGGCCCAACGACCCGTACGCGGCAGGCCAGGAGAGGTACCAGGCGCTGCGCGCGCTGCTGGCCGGCGACCTGGACCCCGGCCAGGTCATCGCGGCGCTGAAGGACTCGGGGCTGCGCGGGATGGGCGGCGCGGGCTTTCCCGCGGGCCGCAAGTGGGAACTGGTCGCGGCGCAGGCGGCCACGCCCAGGTACGTGATCTGCAACGCCGACGAGTCCGAGCCGGGCACGTTCAAGGACCGGCAGATCCTCGCCGAGCAGCCCCATCTGGTGCTGGAGGGGCTGCTGCTCGGCATGGTGGCCGTGGGCGCGGAGGAGGGCTGGGTCTTCATCCGGCACGAGTACGGGCCGGAGGAGGCGGTGATCCGCCAGGAGATCGAGTCGCTGCGCGCGGCCGGGCTGATCGGCGAGAGCGTAAGGGCCCAAAAAAACGGGGCGGGCCCCGGCCGGCGCCTGACGGTCGAGGTGTTCACCTCGCCCGGCGGCTACATCCTCGGCGAGGAGTCGGCGCTGATCGAGTGCATGGAGGGGCACCGGGGCGAGCCGCGCAACAAGCCGCCGTTCCCCGGCGTCTACGGGCTGTGGGGCCAGCCGACGCTGATGAACTCGGTCGAGACGCTCGCGCACGTGCCGGTTATCGTCCAGCGCGGGGCCAACTGGTGGCGGCAGCAGGGCGCCGGGGACAGCGCCGGCCTGAAGTTCTTCGCGGTCTCCGGGCACGTGGAGCGCCCCGGCGTGTACTGCGTGCCAATGGGCAGCACCGCCCGGGACCTGCTGGAGCGGGCCGGCGGGGTATCCGGCGGCCGGGCGCTCGGCGCGATCCAGCCCGGCGGCGCGTCGTCCAACTTCCTCGGGCCCGACCAGCTCGACGTCCCGCTGGACTTCGACGCCCTGGCCCGGGCCGGCTCGATGCTCGGCTCGGGTGCGCTGGTGGTGATGGCCGAGGGCACCGACCTGCTCGCCGCGGCCACGAACGTGCTGCGCTTCTTCCGCAACGAGTCCTGCGGCAAGTGTGTCCCGTGCCGGGTCGGCTCCACCAAGGCCCACCAGATCCTCAGCGACCTGCTGGCGGGCGGCGGCGGCCCGGGTGACGTGGACGGGCGTATCCTCCAGCTCGAGGAGACCATGCGCAGGACCTCGATCTGCGGACTCGGCCAGGTGGCCCTGGGTCCGGTGATGAGCGTGCTCCGGCTGCCAGGAGAACCGCCACGAAGCCTGTAACGCCAAGCTCCCGGGGCCGGGAGTTCTTCACGACCCGGACGGTCGCCGAGGTGCTCGCCGGGTTCCGGCCCGGGCGGCGCACGCCTGCGGAGACAATCCCGCTGGCCAGCGCGCTGCATCGGGTTCCGGCCTGGCCGGTCACCGCGCCGCACGCGCTGCCCGGTTTCGCCCGCTCCACCGTGGACGGCTACGCCGTGCGTGCGGCCGACACCTACGGGGTCTCCGATGCGCTGCCTGGCTACCTCGACGTGGCCGGGCTGGTGCGGATGGGCACCGTGCCCGAGACCGCGGTGAGCCCGGGGACGGCGGTGACCATGCCGACCGGCGGCGCGCTGCCGCCCGGCGCGGACGCCGTGGTCATGGTCGAGTACACGCAGGAGGCAATGCCCGGCACCATCGAGGTGACCAGGCCCGTCGCCCCCGGGGACGGCGTGGTGCGCGCCGACGAGGACGCCAGCCCCGGGACGGACCTGGTGCCCGCGGGACGCCCGCTGCGCGCCCAGGACCTGGGCATGCTGGCCGCGGCGGGGGTCACGGGCGTGGCCGTCCACGCCCGGCCGGTGGTGACCATCTTCTCGACCGGCGACGAGGTGGTGCCCCCGGACACCGCGGAGCTGCTCGCCGGGCAAGTGCGCGACAGCACCGCGATCGCGCTGGCCGCCCTGGTCACCGAGGCAGGCGGGGAGCCGCGGGCCGGCGGCATCGTCCCCGACGATCCCGACGCGCTGGAAGACGCGCTGCGGGCCGCGCTCGGCAGCAGCGATGTGATCGTGATCTCGGCCGGCTCGTCGGTCGGGGCCAGGGACGAGACCGCGACCGCGGTGAGCCGTCTCGGTGAGCCCGGCATCTGGTGCCATGGCGTCGCGATCAAGCCGGGCAAGCCGACGCTGCTGGCCGACTGCGGGGGGGTGCCCGTGATCGGGCTGCCCGGCAACCCCCGGTCCGCGCTGGTGGTGTTCCGGCTGATCGGGATGGGCATCGTGCGCCGCGTCGGCGGCTGCGCCGAGCCGCCCGCCGAGCCGGTGGTGGGGGCCCGCCTAGAGCGGGACGTGGCCTCGGCCAGCGGCCGCCTGGATGTGGTTCAGGTGCGGGTGCGGGACGGCGTGGCCACCCCGGTCTTCGGCCTGTCGGCGCTGCTGTCCGTGCTCACCGCCGCCGACGGGTACATCATCGTGCCCGAGGACGCCACCGGGCTGGACGCCGGGGCTCAGGTGGATGTCACCCTGTACCGTTGACCAGACCCATGGCAAGCAGCCCGTTCATCCGCGACGTCCCGGCCTCCCGCGCCCTCGACGCGTGGCGCGCCGCCCGCGAGGCCGCGGGCTGCCCGGCCCGGGTGGACGCGGTCCGGGTCCGGCTGGAAGACGCGGCGAACCTGGTCACCGCCGAGCCGGTGTGGGCCACAAGGTCCTCCCCGCCGTTTGACGCGGCCGGCATGGACGGGATCGCGGTGCGGGCCGCCGACACCCTCGGCGCCAGCGAGACCACCCCGGTCCTGCTGGAGCCCGGGGCCTACGACGTCGTCGACACCGGCGACCCCATGCCGGACGGGCGCGACGCCGTGGTCATGCGCGAGCACGTGCACTACGCGGGCCAGGCCGCGGAGCTGCGCGCCGCCGTGCCGCCCTACCAGCACGTGCGCTCGATCGGTGAGGACGTGAGCACCGCCGAGCTGCTGCTGCCCGAGGGCCACCGGCTGCGCGCCGTGGACCTGGCCGCGGCCGCGGCCGCGGGGTCCACGCACCTGCTTGTGCGCCGGGCCCCGGTCGTGGCGGTGCTGCCCACCGGCGATGAGGTGCGGCCGGTGGGCGAGCCGACCGGCCCCGGGGAAATCCTCGACACCAACTCGCTCATGCTGGCGGCCCAGGCGCGCGAGGCCGGCTGCGAGGCGTACTGCCTGCCGATCGAGCCCGACGACCCTGCGGGCCTGGCCAAGGCGGTGACCGCCGCCGTGGCCGACTGCGACCTGCTGATCATCGTGGCGGGCTCGAGCGCAGGCCGCGACGACTACACGGCCGGGATCGTGGCCCAGCTCGGGACGCTGGCCGTGCACGGCGTGGCCGTGCGGCCGGGCCACCCGGTGGTGCTCGGCGTGGTCGAGGGAACCCCCGTGCTCGGGGCGCCCGGCTACCCGGTCTCCGCGGCGCTGACCTTCGACATCTTCGCCGAGCCGCTGCTGGCCGAGCTGCAGGGCGCCGCGCCGCGGCACCGCCCGCGGACCCGCGCCCGGCTGGCCCGCAAGCTCGCGTCCCCGCTCGGCATGGACGACTGGGTCCGGGTGCGGCTCGGCCTGGTGGGCGGCACGATGGTGGCCACGCCGCTGCCCCGCGGCGCGGGCGTGCTCACCTCGCTGGTCCGCGCCGACGGGCTGCTGGTCGTGCCCGCCGGGCAGGAAGGCCACCATCCCGGTGACGAGGTCGACGTCGAGTTGCTCCGCGGCCTGGACGAGATCTCCGGCACGATCGTGGCGATCGGCTCGCACGACCTCGTCCTCGACCTGGCCGCGTCCGCGCTGCGCGCCGAGGACCCCCGGATCACGCTGGCGTCGTCGAACGTCGGCTCGCTCGGCGGGCTGGTGGCGCTGCGCGACGGCCTGTGTCATCTGGCCGGATCACACCTGCTCGACCCGGCCACCGGCGAGTACACGCTGCCCTACGTCGACCGCCTCCTGGCCGGGCAGGACGTCAGGGTCATCCGGCTGGTGCACCGCGACCAGGGCCTGATCGTGGCCGCGGGCAACCCGCTCGGGCTGCAGGGCATCCAGGACCTGACCCGCCCGGGCTTGCGTTACGTCAACCGGCAGCGGGGAGCGGGGACCCGGGTACTGCTGGACCACGAGCTCGGGCAGCGCGGCATCGCCCCCGACGCGATCGAGGGCTACCTGCGCGAGGAGCCCACCCACCTGGCGGTGGCGGCGGCCGTCGGCGCCGGGCGCGCCGACGCGGGCCTGGGGATCATGGCCGCCGCGCGCGCCTTCGGCCTGGACTTCGTGCCGGTCACCCGGGAGCCCTACGACCTCGTGGTGAGCGCGCCGGAGGCGGACAGCCCGAGGCTCGCCCCGCTGTGGACGCTGCTGCGGTCGGACACGTTCCGGGCGTCGGTGGAAGCGCTGGGCGGCTACCGGGCCGACGAGATGGGCAGGCGGATCAGGTAGCCGTCCCGTCGTCGCCAGGCCCGCGCGGCCCAGGCCAGCAGGAACCCGAACATCACGAGGCCGGCCAGCACGAACAGGTTCCAGCTGATCAGCTGGATGCCGTGCAGGCGGAAGATCTCGGTCAGCGAATGCGAGCCGGAGCCGAACCCGACCAGTCCGTAGGGCAGCAACGCGCGCGGTCCCGTCACCTGGACCGGCCAGGCCACGAACACCACGGCCAGGGCCGCGGCCAGCAGCCAGCAGGCCAGCCGGGCCGCGCCCCGGGCGCGCACGGCCGTGTCCACCAGGACCGCCAGCAGCGGGACGACCCAGACCCAGTGGTCGTCCCAGCTGATCGGCGAGACCAGCACCCCGGTAACCGCGCAGGTCACCCACCCCGCGGTCGGCCTCCCCGACCGGTGCAGCACAGCGGCCGCGGCGAGGCCCAGGCACCCGGCCGCGGCCGCGATGGCCAGCCACAGCGGGGTGGCCGCGGTCGCGCCCGCAGGGGTGCGGGTGACCAGGGCCAGCAGCGACTGGTTGACCAGGGAGCCGAGTTCGAGCCTGGTGAAGTTGCCGGAGTGCACGAAGTACCCGGTCAGCCACCACCGCGCCGACTCCTGCGGCAGCGCGGCGAACCCAATGAGGACCGTGCCGGCCAGGGCCGCCGCGGCCACCGCCGCCTGCCGCAGCTTCCCGGCCAGCACCAGATACAGGATGAAGATCATCGGGACCAGCTTGATCCCCGCGGCCACGCCCACGCCCGCACCCTTCCAGCGCCGCCGGTCGGGCTGGCAGAGGTCCCAGGCGATGAGCGCCATCAGCACCAGCTCGATCTGGCCCTGCTGCAGCGATATCAGCACCGGCACGGTCCAGATGCCCACCGCGCCGACCCCAAGCACCCCGGCCCAGCGGTGCAGCGGGTCCCAGCCCAGCTGGCCGAACGTCACCCAGAGGGTCAGCAGCACTGCGGTGAAGCTGGCCGCGGCCATCAGCCAGGTGAGCGCCGCCCAGGGCAGCAGCGAGCCGGCCGCGAACCCGAGCGCGGCGAACGGCGTGTAGAGGTACTGCACGTCGACGAGGAAATGCCAGGTGTACAGCGTCGCCGGGGCGTGCCGCACGAGCTCGCCGGCGTGATTGTAAATGAAGAGGTCGAAGAAGCGGTACGTGAAGCGGAGTGGGTGCATGGCCACGTCCGTCACGTAGGCGGTGAGCGCGAGCGCGAAGGCGATGGCCGCTCCGGTTAGCGCCCGCCCGCCCCGCCGGCGGGGCTGCTGCGCTGTGCCCGCCGGACTGGCCAGCCGCAAGCCTGCCTGTGCCATACCACCCACCTCCCCTTCCCCCTGCACGGCGACCGGGTGCCACGACCGGGACGCGCCGGACGATGCGCGGCTGCCGACCAGTTCTGCTTACGGATGTCCCGCAGCGGGGGGCTGTTGCTGGCGGTTTGCGGATTCAGCGGTCCAAGACCGACCTGAACGACCCGCGGCTCCCCGGACGGGTGACGGCACCGGGCCACGGCGCTGCGGCCGGGCGCGCTGCCTTACCGAACGTCACCGTACCAACGCGTACGGCAACCAGAGGTCAATCCCCGGTTAGGTTCTGGTCAAAGTTCTCGGCGGCCGGCTCACCGCGGCCGGGGCCGGGGCCGGGGCTGGCTGCCGGCGGGTGTGCAGCGCCACGGTGACCGCGACCGCGAACATCATGAGGCCGGCCAGCACGAACAGGTTCCAGCCCACGAACTGCAGGCCGTGCAGGTGGTATTTCTCGTCCGCAGGGTGCGGGCCGCCAAAGAACCCGAGCAGGCCATGCGGGGCGAGTGCGCGCGGCCCGGTCCAGTGTTCCGGCCAGGCGCTGAATACCAGCGCCACCCCGCCGGCCAGCGCCCACCAGGCCCGGCGGGCCGCGCCGCGAGCGCGCAGCGCCGTGTCGGTGAGCAGCACCAGCCCGGGCACCACCCATACCCAGTGGTGATCCCAGCTGATCGGCGAGACCAGCACCCCGGTCAGCGCGCAGGTCAGCCAGCCGGCCACCGGCCGGTCACGGCGGTGCAAGGCAGCGGCAGCCGCCAGCCCGACCGCCCCGACCAGGGCCACGCTGACTAGCCACGCCGGCGTGGCGACCTTGGTGCTGCCCGCGGCGCGGGTGAGCGTGGCCAGCAGCGACTGGTTCAGCAGCGACCCGACGTCCCCCACGTTGTCGGCATGCAGGAAGTAGCCGGTCAGCCACCAGTTCGCGGAGGCGTGCGGCAGGAACACGAAGCCGATCAGGGCCGTGCCGGCGAACGTGGCCGCGGCCACCGCCGCCTGCCGCAGCTTTCCGGCCAGCACCAGGTACGGGATGAAGATCAGCGGCACCAGCTTGATCCCCGCGGCCAGGCCGATCCCGGCACCCTTCCACGGCCTGCTCTCCGGCTGGCAGAAATCCCAGACGATGAGGAGCATCAGCAGCGGCTCGATCTGGCCCAGGTGCAGGGCACGCTGGACCGGGTCGGTCCACAGCCCGACCGCGGCCAGCGCGGCCGTGGCGGTCGCCCGGTTCCTGCCGCTCCAGCCGAGCGCGCCCAGCGTCAGCCACACCGTGCCGGTCACCGCGGCCAGGCTGGCCACGGTCATGAGCCAGCGCAGTACGGCCCAGGGCAGCAGCGAGCCGGCCGCGAACCCCAGCGCGGCGAACGGCGTGTAGGTGAACTTGATCCCGGGACGCAGCCGCCAGGTGTAGAGCTGGCGGGGCAGGCTCCGGGCGATCAGGCCCGCGTGGTTGTAGACGTTCAGGTCGTACCAGTCGAGCATCCCGAAGCGCGAATGCCAGGCCGCGTCGGCGAGATAGGCGGCGAGTGCCACCACGAAGGCCGCGGCCGCGGCCGGCCAGGCCCAGCGGCGCGGGTGTCTGACCGGTGTGGCGCGTCTGACCCGGGTGGGGCCAGGACCAGCCAATACCATTCGGGCATCCCTCCCGGTGCCTGCCGCCCGTGAGCCCTCCCGCGGGGTCTTCGCACCGGGCACGATGCAGCTGCCTGCAGACCGCAGCCGCCTGATCGAGGGTGAACCTACCCGCGGCGGGACCGAAGGTGGGTCAAGCTCCAGTCAGGGTCTGGTCAGGGTCTTAACGATGTTGGTAAAGGCCTGCCCGGCCGCTGGCCAGCAGCCGGACAACAGGACTGCGCGCGGGGCTCTTGCGGCGCGGGCGACGGCGTGGTGGCATGCCTTACGGGCAAGTAAGAGGCCGGGCTGACGCCCCGGCTGAGCGAGGGGTGGGCCGCAGATGACGGAGATCCTGGAACAGCGCGCGGAGATCGAGCAGGCGGCCTGGGGTGACACCGGCCGCACGATCTGTGACGTGCTGGCCGCCACCGCCGAACAGGGGGCCAGCGAGCCCGCGTACTCGGACCGGGAGGACGGCGGGCCCTGGCAGACCATCACCTGGGAGCAGACACGGCAGCAGGCGCTCGAGCTGGCCGCCGGCTTCATCGAGCTCGGCCTGCAGCCGGGCGAGCGGGTCGCGCTGATGATGCCGAACCGGGTCGAGCACGTGCTGGCCGACCTCGGAGCGGTGCACGCCGGGGGAGTGCCGGTTACCTTCTACGCGACGCTGGCCGCCGACCAGATCCGCTTCGTGGCCAGCGACTGCGACGCGAGGATCGCGGTGCTCGACGGCGGGCCCGAGCTGGCCCGCTGGCAGGCCGTGCTGGCCCAGCTGCCCGGCCTGGAGAAGATCATCGTCAGGGATGCGGCCGCGTGCCCGGCCGGGGATCAGTACCTGAGCTGGGCGGACTTCGCCGCGCTGGGCCGGGAGCGGCTGGCCGCCGCGCCGGACGCGGTAGCCGGCCGGGTAGCGGCGATCAGCCCGGATGACCCGGCCACGATCCTCTACACCTCGGGTACCACCGGCAACCCGAAGGGTGTCATCATCACCCACCGCAGTGTGCTGTATGAGGTCGGCACCGGCAGCTATACGGGCTTCATGACGGGTCGCATCCGCTGGGTGTCGTACCTGCCGCTGGCTCACATCGCCGAGCGGATGTTCACCATCTACCTGCCCATCCACTTTGGCTGGCACGTGCACTTCTGCCACAACGCCGCGGCCGAGCTGCTGGCCACCCTGGGCGCGGTGCGGCCGACCGCGTTCTTCGGCGTGCCCAGGGTCTGGGAGAAGATCCAGGCCGGCATCCAGGCGCTGCTGGCTGCCGAGCAGGATCCGGCCAAGCGGGCCGCGGTCGAGACGGCGATGGCGACCGGACGCCAGTACGTGCAGAGCCGCGAGTTCGGCAACACCACCCCGGACGACCTGGCCGAGGAGTTCCGGCGGGCCGACGAGGCCGTGCTGCACCCGATCCGGTCCCTGCTCGGCCTCGGTGAGGCCACGATGGTGGCCAGCGCGGCGGCGCCGCTGCCGCCCGATGTGGGCGACTTCTTCGCTGGGCTCGGCCTGATGATCCTCGACGTGTACGGGATGACGGAGACCACCGGGGCCTTCACCACCAACATCCCTGACGCGTTCCGGCTGGGCACCGTCGGCCGGGCCGTGCCCGGGGTGGAGGTCAGGATCGCCGATGACGGGGAGATCCTGACCCGCGGGCCGCTGAACACCCCTGGGTACCTCAACCTGCCCGACCTCACCGCCGAGCTGATCGACGCCGACGGGTGGCTGCACACCGGCGACATCGGGTCACTGGACGCCGACGGCTTCCTGTCCGTGGTGGACCGCAAGAAGGAGCTGATCATCACCTCGGGTGGCGAGAACATCTCGCCGGCCGCGATCGAGAACCTGCTGGTCGCCCATCCGCTCGTCGGCCAGGCGCTGAGCTATGGGGACCGGCGGCCGTACGTGGTGGCGCTGCTGACCCTGGACGGTGACATGGCGCCGGCCTGGGCCCGGGCCCGCGGGATGGAGGCGGCGTCCCTGGCCGAGCTGGCCGAGGACCAGGCCGTCCTGGCCGCCGTGGCCGAGGCCGTGGCCGCGGCGAACGAGCGGCTAGCCCGGGTTCAGCAGGTCAAGAGGTGGCGGCTGCTGCCGGTGGAGTGGACCGCGGAAAGCGAGGAGCTGACCCCGACCCTGAAGCTCAAGCGCCGGGTGGTGCACGCCAAGTACGCCGACATCATCGACGCGCTGTACGAGGGCTCTTAAGCGGCTACTCCGCGGCTCGGCGCGCCCGGCAGCTGCACCCGCACGCTGACCGCGTCCGGCCGGAACTCGTAGCTCGCGCCCGCCCAGTGGCGGGAGATCATGTCGAGCATGCGCCGGTTCTCCGGCAGCACGTCCATCACGAGCGTGCCGACGCCGCGCCCCGCGGCCCGGTCGGCCAGGCCCCGGAGCATCGCGCTGCCGACACCGCGGTTCTGCCAGCAGTCGGCCACGACCAGCCCGATATCCGCCACCCGGCCGCCGTCTGGGCCGACGCTGTCGACCGCCATCGCGTGCCCGACGATCGCGTCGTCATCGGTCGCGAGGAGCACGTCGCTGCCGGCCGTCCCGCACAGCCCGCGCAGCAGCGACGCGCTCGGCGGCGAGACCGGGGCGAAGAACCTGAGGAAGCGGGTGCGCAGCGAGAGCCCGGTCACGAAGGAGCCGATGGCCTCGCAGTCCGCGGCGACCGCGGTACGGATACGCACGCCACTGCGCGTGCCCGGCGCCAACTGAGTTCGTGACATAGACTCAGCATGCTCCGCCGTTGCTGAGTCTGTCAAACAGATTTAGCATGTGACCATGAACCACGCCTGGGTCCTTGACTATGACACTGACAACTGCACGATCGGGGCCGCCCTCGCGATCGTGGGGGAGAAGTGGACGTTCCTGGTGCTCAGGGAGGCGTTCAACGGGGTGCGCCGCTTCGATGACATCCGCCGCCGGATCGGCGCGCCGCGCCAGGTGCTCAGCGACCGCCTGGGCCGCCTGGTGGAGCAGGGCCTGCTGCGGAAGGTGCCCTACCGGGAGCCCGGCCAGCGCACCCGCACCGAGTACCGGCTGACCGACAAGGGCCTGACCCTGTTCCCGCTGATCGTCGCGCTGCTGGAGTGGGGCAACGCGTTCGCCGCCAGCCCGGCGGGCCCGGTGGTGGAACTCACCCACAGGGACTGCGGCGCGCCGGTGCACCAGGAACTGCGCTGTGCGGAGGGCCACGTGGTCGCGTCCGCCCGCGATGTCACCCCGGTCCCCGGCCCCGGCGCCCGCATGATCGCCTAGCGGCCGGCGCCCTGAGCAGCGCAGGGATCAGCTAGCCAGCGATCGCTTTCTGCGAGCACAGCACGGAGGAACGCGCTTCGCTCGGGTCCGAGTACACGCACCGGCTCTCTGCCACGCCGGCCGCGGTCTTCAGCGTCGCGGTGTCCCCGTTGTTGTTCCAGATGTACCAGGAGTGGCGCCAATAGAGGTTCGTTGCTGTGTTGGCCCCATGCCCGGTGTGGATCCTGACGGACGCGTGGGCCTTCAGCGTGAAGGCCCCCACTATGTAGACGTGACCCGCCTTGTCCTGCAGCGTCCAGTTAGCCAGGCTGACCGCCTTGGACGTGTTGTTGTGCAGTTCGACCCACTCGTGGTTCAGGCTCGGGTTCGAACCCGTGTCTGGTTCCCCCACCGTCAGGTGACACAAAGTCCGAATGATGAGACGTCCAGCCGGCGGGCGTGGTTGTCAACGTGGTCAGGCGGCGTGCGTGTCCGGGCCAACCGTGTAGGTGCGTCCGGCGGGTGTGGTCCAGGTGAAAGTGCCGGGCTGGATCTGCTGGAGTTTCCAGCGGGGGTGCTGCTTGAGCTGGTGGTCGCTGCGGCAGGCGCCGCCGAGGTTGCAGCCGCAGGTCCGGCCGTCGTCGTCGTAGGGGTGGGTGTGGTCGAGGTCGGCACGCCAGGCGGGCTGCCGGCAGGCCGGATTGCGGCAGGTGACATCCCGGGCGACGACAAACTCGCGCAGTCTCGGTGGCGGCCGGTAGGCCGACGACTCGCCGGTGTGCGCGCAGCCTCCGGCGGCTTCATCGGCGTGGGCTTGGGCCAGTGCCCGGTCGAGCGCCGCGGCGGCAGCCCGCAGCGCGGCTGCGGTGATCCCGGCCGGTGGCGGGTTCGTGGGCGGAGGGCCGAGTCCGGTAGGGGACCGGGTTCCGGCCGGCCGGGCCGGCCCCGGAGGGTGGTCCGGGGCCGGCGGCTAGCCGGGCGGCGGCGGTGATCGTGTCTTGGGAGATGGTCAGGGTGATGCGGCCGACCAGCCCTGTTCCGGGTGGCCCGTCGCGGCAGGGCCCGTCCCGGCAGCGGCCGTCACGGGCGGCCGGGTCAGTCGGCGGGCTGCCGCGTCGGCGGCGGATGCGGCTGACCGCGATGGCCTGCCCGGCGGTGCTGGTGACGATGACCCGCCACGGCACGGCCGGGTCGGCTTCGGCGGCGGCCGCGAGGTGGCGGGCCTGGGTGGCGGTGATGGGGCCGATGCGGCCGAGCAGTCCCGGTGTGCTGGTCTGGCCGGTCAGGGTGGTCCAGGGCAGGGTCACATCCAGCAGCCCGGGCACCGGCCGACCATCAACCAGCACTGCGCTGGGGCGGCGAAGGGCAGGCGGCATCGCGCCCAGCTGCGGCCACACCGGCCCCGGACCGGTCCCAGCCAGGTCGTCATCCTCCTCGTCCGGGTCCCACCGGCCGTCCTCATCGGCGCGGTCCAGGGCCTCGTCCAGGCCGTCGTCGTCGGGCGCGTCCTCATCGCGGGGTGCGGGCAAGTCATCCCAGCCGGCGGGGTCAGGGCCGCCACCGGGGCCGCTGTCACCACCGGGGCCGCCGCGGCGCGGGTCGCCGCGGTGTCGCCGGGCCCAGGACCGTTGCTGGGTGGGGTGCGGTCGTCAGGGCCGCCCTCGCCGGGGCTGTTGCCGGGTGGGGGCTGGTCGGGGGGTGGGGTGGGGGGCAGGGTGCCGTTGAGCAGGCCGAGCAGGACCTGGGACCGGTGCCAGCCCAGCGGCCCCGCCCACCCGGCGGCCTTACGGGCCCGGGCCAGGGCGTTCAGCCGCGCGAACCCGGCCGCCGCCTCGATCTGCGGCTGCTTGTCGGCCACGATCGTCGCGGTCTGGTCCACCTCCCCGTACAGCCGTACGTCCGCGTGCCGCTCCGCGGCCTGACGCCGCCGCTCCGCACCCTCAGGATCGGCGGTGATCACCAGATGGCGCAGCCGGTCCTTCAGGTCAGGCTTGGTCAGCCGCCCGGCACCGGGCAGCACCTGGGCCTCCACCACCCGCGCCGTGCCCTCGCTCAGCACACTGGTGGCCTCGGCGATCGCCTGGGCCCGGTCCAGGTCGATCACCCCGGCGGCCAGCGCTGCGCCGGTCGCGGGCAGCCGCCAGGCCAGCGTGACACCCAGGTCGGCCCACGCCCCAGCGCTGTACCCGGTCAGCATCAGCGCCAGCATGATCTGGCCCTGCGCGTCACGGCACACCCGCACCGGCCGCCCATCACCCTCCACACCAATCCTCGGGTCAGCGGCAGCGGCCCGCGCCGAAATCTGCGCGGCAGCGGCCAGCCCCGCGGCGTGCGCGCGGGAGGCGGCCTGCTGCGCGCCGATCGCGATCCCGGCCAGCCCGTCCTCATCCAGCCGCCCCGCCGCCGCCACCGCGACCTCCAGCCACCCAGCCTGCGCCGGCCCGGGAACCATATGCTCCACCGCAACCGCCGCCGCCCACGCCAGATCCGGCGCACTCATCCGCCCGTCGGCGGCCGCGGCCAGCTCATCGGCCAGCACCGCCTCCTGATCAGCGTCCGGATCCGCCAGCCGGCCCGACACCGCCAGCGCCTCCAGCAGTGCCTCGTAGTCCAGGCCGTCCGGGCCCACGGCGCCCGGCGCATCGGCGGGCGCGGGACCGGCACCAGCGCTGCCCTCGGCCCAGACGAACCGCGGCCGGCCGCAGGCGTCGTCTCCTTCAGGGGTGGGGTCGGGCAGCTGGCCGAGCATCGGCTCACCTCCTCGGCGGGAGAGATCCTTGCGTTGTGGTCTTTTATCACCGTATCGACCACTACCGACAAAACGGCCGGGCTGAGGAGGCAATGCGTTAAAGATCTAGAAAATATTTTCCAGATTAATGATCAACCAGCATGATTCAGCCGCTTCCACTCGGCCTGGGCCTCGGCGGACCAGCGTTCGTGCCGGTCGGCGAAGAGCCGGGCCGCGGTGAGGCCGCTCCAGCGGGCGGGCAGGAGCTCGCGCGGCAGCGCCGGGTCGATCGAGGGGAACCGGCGCCAGGCGTGCACCAGCTCGATCTGCCGGGCCAGCACGTCGTCCGGCGGGTCCGCGCCGAACTCGTCGATGAACCGCTCGTACTCGTGCTCGATCACGGCGAGGTCCCAGGCCGTGTTCACCATGTCGCGGGTGGCGGCCAGGCCCGAGCGGGTGGCCACGAACAGGTCCGCGTCGGCGATCCCGGCCTCGAGCAGCACCTGGGCCGCCTCGGCTTCGCGTTCCGGATGCGCGCTGATCCAGAGGCCGGGGCCGAGGGAGCCGAAGCCGGCCCAGCTCAGCCGGGTGCGCGCGGCGTGCCGGGCGCTGCGGTCACCGTCGGGGATGCGCGCCGCCACCAGCAGCCAGCGGCCGTCCCAGTTCTCGGCGGCCCCGGTGAAGGAGTAGATCCGCTCGGCGCCGTCGGTCAGCAGGTGCCGGGCCGCGCCGGTGAGGTGCCAGCGGGTGCGGCGGCCGGCCTTCTCGGCGCGGAGCCAGCCCGCGGCCGCGGTGCGCATCAGCGCCTGCCTGGTCGCCTTCTCCTCCACGCCCAGGCGGGCGAACGCGGCGATCACCGCCGACGTCCAGGCGATGCCGCCGCCGGGCAGGACGAACTCGCCGAGCAGGGTGAACAGCAGCCCGCGCGCGCTGGGCGCACCCGCCGCATGCCGTCGCGACAGCGTCGGGGCCGCGCCGGAGGCCGGCGGGCGGGACCGCGGCGTGGTGCCTGGTGGCATGGCGCTTATGGTACAGGCATTATGCTACAAACACTTGACTAGATTGCTCTCTCCTGTAGAACATGAGAGTAAGCAAGCTGGGCCCGGGAGGATTCGGCATGACGGCAGCCGCGGCAGGACACACGTCAACCGAGGCTGCGGGAGACCTGCCCGCGGCGGCGGAGGCCAGCGCCGGCCGGATCAGCTTCCAGACCGATCCGGAACGCTACCGGCACTGGCTACTCAGCACCGAAGGGCCGGTCGCGACGCTGTCCATGGACGTCGACGCCGACGGCGGCCTGCGCGACGGCTACGAGCTGAAGATGAACTCGTACGACCTCGGCGTGGACATCGAGCTGTACGACGCGGTGCAGCGGCTGCGGTTCGAGCACCCTGAGGTGCGCACCGTGGTGCTGACCAGCATGAAGGAAAAGATCTTCTGCGCGGGCGCGAACATCAGGATGCTGGCCTCCTCGCCGCACCCGTGGAAGGTCAACTTCTGCAAGTTCACCAACGAGACGCGGATCGGCATGGAGGACGCGTCGGCGAACTCCGGGCAGACCTACCTGGCCGCGCTGAACGGCACCGCGTCCGGCGGCGGGTACGAGCTGGCGCTGGCCTGCGAGCACATCATGCTGATCGACGACAGGTCGTCGGCGGTGTCCCTGCCCGAACTGCCCCTGCTCGGGGTGCTGCCCGGCACCGGCGGGCTCACCCGCGTGGTCGACAAGCGCCATGTCCGCCGCGACCGGGCCGACTACTTCTCCACCAAGGCCGAGGGACTGGGCGGCGATAAGGCCGTGGCGTGGAACCTGATCGACGAGGCCGTGCCGCGGGCGAAGTGGGCGGAGACCGTGGCCGAGCGCGCCGCCGGGCTCGCGGCCCGCTCGACGCGCCCGGCCGGCGCCGCGGGGATCGCGCTGACCCCGCTGGACAAGCAGCGCGACGAGGATCGCATCGCCTACCCCTATGTGACCGCCGATCTTGACCGGGCCGAGGGCACGGCCACGATCACCATCGCCGGCCCGGCCAGGACCCGCCCGCCGGCCTGGCCGCGCTGGGTGAGCGCGGCGCGTCGTTCTGGACGCTCGCCATGACCCGCGCGCTCGACGACCTGATCCTCGACCTGCGCACGAACGAGCTGGAGATCGGCACGTGGCTGCTGCGCACCTCCGGCGACGCCGGCCAGGTTCTGGCCCACGACCAGCTGCTGCTTGATCACCGCGATGACTGGCTGGCCAACGAGATCCTGCTGTTCGGAAAGCGCACGCTGAAGCGGCTGGACGTGACCAGCCGCAGCCTGATCGCACTGATCGAGCCGGGCAGCTGCTTCGCCGGGTCGCTGCTCGAGGTCGCCCTGGCCGCGGACCGCTCCTACATGCTGTCCGGGATCTTCGACCGGCGGCGACGGCGATGCCGCCCCGGCCGCGGTGACCGTGGGGGAGATGAACCTGGGCCCGCTGCCGATGGGCAACGGGCTGACCCGGCTGCAGGCGAGGTTCGCCGGCGATGAGGCCGCGCTGGACCTGGTGCGGAAGGCGTCCGGGCAGCCGCTCGAGGCCGAGGCGGCCGAGCAGCTCGGCCTGGTCACCTTCGCGCCCGACGACATCGACTGGGACGACGAGATCCGGATCGCGGTGGAGGAACGGTCCAGCTTCAGCCCTGATGCGCTCACCGGGCTCGAGGCCAACTACCGCTTCGCAGGCCCGGAGACCATGGAGACGAAGATCTTCGGCCGGCTGACCGCCTGGCAGAACTGGATCTTCAACCGGCCCAACGCGTCGGGCCCGGACGGCGCGCTGCGCACGTTCGGCACCGGGCAGCGGGCCAAGTTCGACCGGAGGCGAGTCTGAGCCGTGACTTCCACTGCTGACTACACCGAGAAGATCCCCAACAACGTCGACCTGCGCGAGGACCGGCGGCTGCAGCGGGCCCTGGAGTCGTGGCAGCCCAACTTCCTGTCCTGGTGGGAGTCGATGGGCCCGGCCCTGCCCACGCAGGACGTCTACCTGCGGACCGCGGTCAACGTCGGCCGGGAGGGGTGGGCGAACTTCGGGCACGTGGCCATGCGCGACTACCGCTGGGGCATCTTCCTGGCCGAGCGCGACCCGGACCGGCGCATCGGTTTCGGCCAGCACAAGGGTGAGCCAGCGTGGCAGAAGGTGCCGGGCGAGTACCGCGCCGAGCTGCAGCGGCTGATCGTCATCCAGGGCGACACCGAGCCCGCCTCGGTGGAGCAGCAGCGCAACCTGGGCGCGACCGCGCCCAGCCTCTACGACCTGCGCAACCTGTTCCAGGTGAACGTCGAGGAGGGCAGGCACCTGTGGGCGATGGTGTACCTGCTGCACGCCCACTTCGGCCGCGAGGGACGCGAGGAGGCCGAGGAGCTGCTGCACCGCAACTCCGGCAGCGAGGACGCCCCGCGCATCCTCGGCGCGTTCAACGAGGAGACGCCGGACTGGCTGTCGTTCTTCATGTTCACCTACTTCACCGACCGCGACGGCAAGTACCAGCTCGGCACGCTCAAGGAGTCCGGGTTCGACCCGCTGTCGCGCACCTGCGAGTTCATGCTCAAGGAAGAGGCGCACCACATGTTCGTCGGCACCACCGGCATCGACCGGGTCGTCGAGCGCACGGCGCAGCTGATGACCGAGCATGACACCGCCGAGGTGGCCGCGCGCGGCGGCATCCCGCTCGATGTGATCCAGAAGTACCTGAACTTCCACTACTCGGTGTCGGTCGACCTGTTCGGTGGCGAGACGTCGACGAACGTGGCGAACTACTACACCGCGGGGCTCAAGGGCCGCTGGTCAGAGGACCGCCGCCGGGACGACCACAAGCTCGCCAGCGAGTCGATCATGGTGGACGTCATGGACGATGAGGGCCAGATTGGCCAGACCGAGGTGGCCGCGCTCGTCGGGCTGAACACCGACCTGCGCCGGCAGTACATCTCCGACTGCGAGAGCGGCCTCAAGCGCTGGAACCGCATCCTCGAGAGCGCCGGCCTGGCAGGCGGCTGAAGCTGCCGCACGTAGCCTTCAACCGCAAGGTCGGCGCGTTCGCCGGGATCGAGGCCACGCCGGACGGCCAGCTCCTCACGGCCGACGAGTGGACTCAGCGCAAGGGCGAGTGGCTGCCGACCGACGTCGACAAGACCCACGTCCGGTCCCTGATGCAGCCGGTGCTCGAACGCGGCAAGATCGCGGCCTGGATCGCCCCGCCGCGCAACGGGATCAACGGCAAGCCGTTCGACTACGACTACGTGCACCTGGGTTAGGCTCTGCTAGCCCGGGGGGACGACCCCCCCCGGACCCCCCCGGCGTGTGGCTGGTGCCGGAGCGACGGCGACCCGTCGGCGACGGCGCGGGCCATCGGCTCGCGCCTCCGGCCGGCCGTCACCGCTGGCCCAACGGCTAGCTCGAGCCGGGGTCGGACGGGGGTGTCGACTGGCGGTTGAACACGTCGAACGGGCTCGTCGTGGTCGGGTACTGCTCCTGGGTGGTCGTGTGCTGCTCCTGCATGGCCGACGACTGCTCGGTCGGCTGGTACTGGCTCGCCGCGGGGAACTGGCCGGTGGAGATGGGATAGCTCGTCTCCCCGGCCACCAGGCCGGCCGAGGTCGGGAACTGCTCGCCCACGGACGGCTCCAGGCTCTCAGCCAGCGCCGCGTCCTTGACCGCCACCACGGAGAACCGGCCCAGGGCCAGCGCCGCGAAGAACAGGATCAGCACCCCCACGCCGGTGAAAAAGCCCAGTCCCTCCAGGAACTGCCGGGTCGCGGACGACAGCGGGCCGAGCGGGCCGGCCACAGGGAAACCCGGGCGGATCAAGCCGGTCTTCACCACCAGCACGGTGACCGAGCCGCCGACAATGAACCACACCCCGCCCAGCGCGGCGAGCAGCGACCCGAGGACGCCGACCGCCCTGTGCCCGGTACTGACCACCATCAGCCCGCCCAGCAACGCCGCCGCGCCAGGCACGATCGACAGATACAGGCGGCCCGACGTATACGCCCAGGCCTTATCCGGCGAGTAGGCAAAGTGGAAATACGGGCCAACGAACGGGGCCAGGCCGCCCCACGCGCCCAGCAGGATCAGCAGCACCCCGCTCACACCACCGCGACTCCGCGGAATCCGGGTTACGCCAGCCATACTGCTCACTCCCTCCGTAACCGGAGGATTAAGACTCGCACAAGTTGAGACCCCGGTGTGGAGCCCATTATGCAAAGGGCTGGTAAATGCCTGAATACGGCCTGCTAAGTGAAGGCCGTATGAGCGCTGGCCGGAGGTATGGTCACGCTCGTGGACAGGGTCGACCAGGCAGTTATCGCGACCGCCGGGCACGTGGAGCACGGCAAGTCCACTCTGCTGCGCGCGCTCACCGGGATGGACCCCGACCGCGGCGACGAGGAGCACGGAGCTGCGCAGCACGGGCGCAGCCAGGCCGGCGACCTCGGGTTCGCCTGGCTTACCCTCCCGTCCGGGCAGCGGCTCATGTTCGTCGAGATGCCTGGGCAGGAGCGCAGCGTCCCGAGTCTGCTGGCCGGGGCCGGGGCCGCGGCCGCCGTGCTGTTCGCGGTGGCCGCCGACGTCGGATGGAGCTCGCAGTCGGCCCGGCAGCTCGCCATGCTGGATGCCCTCGGGATCCGCCGTGGCCTGCTGGTGGTCACCCGCGCCGATCTCGCCGACCCCGGCCCGGCGCTGTCCCAGGCCGGCGGGCATATCGCAGCGTCCGGCCTGGGCGACGTGGAAGCCCTCGCGGTGAGTGC
The DNA here is from genome assembly GCA_963844655.1 of uncultured Actinomycetota bacterium. Taxonomy (GTDB): domain Bacteria; phylum Actinomycetota; class Actinomycetes; order Streptosporangiales; family Streptosporangiaceae; genus JASHPR01. The sequence goes on from CAWJPA010000006.1 coordinate 574,449, forward strand.
CGTCACCGGCCAGGGCCTGCCGGAACTGCTCGGCGCGCTCGGCCGCCTGGCTGCGAGCCTCCCGGTGCCGGACCCGTGCGCCCCGGTCCGGGTCTGGGTGGACCGCTCGTTCAGCGCCGCGGGCGGGGCCGCGGCCATCACCGGGACGCTGGCGTCCGGAACCGTCCGCACGGGCGACGAGCTCGTGATCGCGCCCTCCATGCGGCCGGTGCGGGTACGGGCCATCCGGAGCATGGGCGAGCCGACGGCCGAGCTGACCGGCCCGGCCCGGGCCACGTTCCAGCTGGAGGGCGCCAGCGCCGAGCAGCTGGGCCGCGGCTCGGCCATGGTGCAACCCGGCCGGTGGGTGCTGGCCGACGTGATCGACGTCAGGCTCTCCTGGCCGGCTCGCACGGGACCGGCCAATTCGGTGCCCGGCACTCCCGTAGCCGGCGCTCCCGTAGTCGGCACTCCCGTGGCTGCCACTGCGGTGCCGGCCGCTCAGGTACCGGTTGCCGCCGCGCCGGCCACCCCGGTCGCGGTCGCGCCCATGCCCGTCGTCCCGAATCCCGCCACCCTGCTGCCCGGGCGGCGGGCCGCGGGGGCGGGCAGCACATCACGCCTGCCGCGGGCCATGTCCGTGCACATCGGGACCGCGCGGACCGTCGCCCGGGTCCGCCAGCTGACTAGCCGGGTCGTCAGGCTCATGCTGCGCGAGCCGATTCCGCTGCACGTCGGCGACCGGATCCTGCTGCGTGCCGCGGGCGCGCCGGCCAGCTCGGCGCGGGCGGCCCGGATGCCGGGCCCGGGGCCGGGCGGCAGGCCGCCGGTGCTGGGCGCCGTCGTGCTTGACCTGACCCCCCCGTCGCTGACCCGCCGCGGCGCCGGCCTGTCCGCGGGCAAGGAACTCGCCGACTGGCCCGAGCTGCCGAGCGCCGCCGATGTGCTGCGCCGACACGGCCTGCTGCGGGCCAGCACCCTGCTGGCCATGGGCATCAGCGACCACCCGGAACCCGTGTGCGGCGAATGGCTCGCGGATCCCGGTCACTGGGCGGACCTGTCGTCCCGGCTGAGCGGGGCCGTGGCCGCGCAGGCCGGCCGGGACGTCCTGGCGGCCGGCCTGTCGCTCGAGGCCGCCCGGGGCGCCCTGAATGTGCCCGACGTCCGTCTGGTGGAGGCGCTGGTCCGGCCGCCGCTGCGGGTCCGTGACGGCCTGGTGCAGCTGACCGGGCTGTCCGGCGAGGCGGCCGCGGCCGGCCTGCCGGCCAGCGTGGCCGCTGCGGTGCAGGTGCTCCTGGCCGACCTGGCCACCGCGCCCTTTGGCGCGCCCGACGCGATCCGGCTCCGCCAGCTCGGCCTCGACCTACGAGCGATCTCAGCGGCCGAGCGCGCCGGGCTGCTGCTGCGGGTCAGCGATCAGATCGTGCTGGCGCCCGGCGCCGACGTAGAGGCCCGCGCCATCCTGGCGGGCCTGCCGCAGCCGTTCACGGCCGCCGAGGCCAGGCAGGCGCTGCAGACCACGCGCCGCGTGGCCATACCGCTGCTGGAGTTCCTGGACCGGGCGGGGGTCACCGAGCGGCTGCCCGACGACCGGCGCACGCTGCCTGACGCCGTCAGCCAGCAGGCCGGCTGAACCGCGTCGCCGACCAGGTACCCGGCTCGGCCGGCGGCTGGCCGTCCGCGATCCAGCGCGCCAGCACCGCCGCCGTGGCCGGGGCGTTGAGTATGCCGGTCCTGAAGTGCCCCGAGGTGAGCCACGCGTTGGCCAGCCCAGGGACCTGGTCGATGACCGGGCGCCGGTCCGGGTGCCGGGGCCGGAAGCAGCACCACTGATACGCGATGCCGAGCCCCTTCAGGACCGGCATCGAGACCACGAGACCCTCCATGATCGACTCGATGACATCGGGCTGGACCTTGGGGTCCTCGTCCCCGATGTCGAAGGTCCCGCCGGCCAGCAGCCGCCCGTCCTCGATCTGGGTCGCGATCGGCGCGACGATGCCCGGCAGCCGGACCGGCGTGGGCTCGGTGACCAGCAGGTGCCCCTTGACCCGGTCGGACGGGATGCTCAGCGGCAGGCCGTCGAGCACTGGCGGCTGACCGGTGGCGAACACCACGATCCCGGGGTGGATGTCCCCGGCCGACGTGGCCACGGTCACCAGGCGGTCACCGCGGACGGTGACGCCGGTGGCGGCCACTCCGGTGGCCACCGCGGGCAGCCCGGCGGCCAGCCTGGTCACCGCGCGCAGCGGGTTGATCCGGGCCTGGCGCCGGATCAGCGCGCCCTCCATGGACCGGGCCAGGCCCGGGATGAGCTGCTCCACCTGGCCGGGGGCCAGCCACTCGACCGCCGGCGGCTGGTGTGCCGCGAACCCGCCCGGATGCGGCGTCAGGCCGATCCAGTCGATCTCGACCAGCCCGACCCCGCCCGGCACTCGCTGCTCGAGCTCCCGCCACCGCTCCAGGCTGGCCCGCTCCAGGTCCACGAGCGGCTCAGGGTCACTCCACTGATGCGGCTCCGGGATCAGCAGGCCCGTGGCCCCGCCGGTGGCGCCGGTGCCCAGGCGGCCGGTCTCGATCAGCAGCACCGAGCCGAGCCCGGCCTCGTGGCACGCGGCCGCGGTGGCTACACCCATGATCCCGCCGCCGACGACCAGGATGTCCGGCTGCGGCTCGGGAATGGACGCGTGCCCCCGGCCCAGCGCGTCGCGCTCGGCCGCGGTGAGCTGATCGCGCCAGACGGCGCCGGTCTCGGTCATGGCTCTATCCCTCGGCGGAACTCGGCGGTAAGGCAGGTCAGCCGATGTTATAGCGGAGGCCGCCGCGGAGCGTGCAGCCAACCGCCGTCACCGGCAACGCCCGAGGCCAGGCCCGCGTTTCACATCGCGGTAACGGCGGCGTAACTGGCACCACACCCGCGTCAGGCAGACTCGGCAGCATGATGTCCTCGACCGGCCACGACCCGATCCGCGGCCGCATTGCCCTGATCGCGCACGACAACAAGAAGGAGGACCTGAGGGAGTGGGCCAGATTTAACCGCGCGCTGCTGGCCTCGCATCACCTGTGCGCCACAGGAACCACGGGCCGGCTGCTTCGTGACGAGCTCGGCCTCCCGGTCACCTGCTTCCAGAGCGGCCCGCTCGGCGGCGATCAGCAGATCGGGGCCCGCATCGCCGAGGGCGACATCGACCTGCTGATCTTCTTCTGGGACCCGCTGGAACCCCAGCCGCACGACCCGGACGTCAAGGCGCTGCTGCGCATCGCGATGGTGTGGAACATCCCGGTCGCGTGCAACCGGTCCAGCGCCGATTTCCTCATCTCCTCCCCGCTGATGAAGCACCGCTACCAGCGGCAGGAACCCGACTACGGGGTGCACGCGGTCCGGGGCCGGGCCGAGGCGGAGCGGGTGGCCTGACCCGCCCGCGCGACGGCCCTGGACGGCGGGAAGACCGGGCCACAAGCAGCACGAGCGGCACGGCGGGCAGCGTAAAAGCAAAAGACGACGCGTTGCTCGTCGCGGACGGACGTCTTCCTCCAGGCCCGGCCGGGTGACGGTCAGCCTGGCCGGCCGGGCGCGCCGCGGGAAATGGGCAGCCCGCCGGGTGTGTTGACCTGTGAAGAAGGGGGCAGTGGGCGGGAGTCGGGCTGGGCCGCTGAGCCTGCGGCTAGGCTGGGGATCATTGCGGCCTATCGGCCGATGAGCAGATACGCCCTGATGGGAGAGGAGGTGGCGCCGTGCTGACCGACTCGTACGGACGCGTGGCGACCGATCTCCGCGTATCCCTCACCGACCGCTGCAACCTGCGCTGCAGCTACTGCATGCCGCCCGAGGGCCTGGACTGGCTGCCGAAGCCCGCGCTGCTCACCGACGACGAAGTGGTCCGGCTGGTGGCGGTCGCGGTCCGGCTGCTCGGGGTCGACGAGGTGCGCTTCACCGGTGGTGAGCCGCTGCTACGCCGGGGCCTGCCCGGCATCGTGGCCCGCGTGGCCGCGCTGCAGCCGCGCCCTGAGATCTCGCTGACCACGAACGGGATCGGGCTCAGCCGCCTGGCCGAGCCGCTGCACCAGGCCGGGCTGGACCGGGTCAACGTGTCGCTGGACACACTGCGGCCGGACCGGTTCCAGACCCTGGCCCGGCGGGACCGGCTGGACGACGTGCTGGCCGGCCTGGCGACGGCCGCCGGGACCGGGCTCGCACCGGTCAAGGTCAACACCGTGCTCATGCGCGGGGTCAACGACGACGAGGCCGTGCCCCTGCTCCGGTTCTGCCTGGACCACGGGTACCAGCTGCGGTTCATCGAGCAGATGCCGCTGGACGCGCAGCACGGCTGGCGCCGCGAGAACATGGTGACCGCCGACGAGATCCTGGCCGCGCTGTCTGAGGAGTTCCTGCTCATGCCCGACGACCCGGAGGCCCGCGGGTCGGCGCCGGCCGAGGCGTTCACGGTCAACGGCGGTCCCGCGCGGGTCGGCGTGATCGGGTCGGTGACCAGGCCGTTCTGCGGCTCCTGCGACCGGGTCAGGCTCACCGCCGACGGTCAGGTACGCAACTGCCTGTTCGCCAGGACCGAGAGCGACCTGCGCGGCCCGATGCGGTCCGGCGCGGATGACGCGGAGCTCGCCGCGATCTGGCGCCGTGCGGTCGCGTCCAAGCTGCCCGGTCACGGCATCAACGACCCGGGCTTCCTGCAGCCGTCCCGGCCGATGTCCGCCATCGGCGGCTGAACGGCGCCGCCACACCAGTCACCCATGTACCACCCGGCCTTGGCGTCGGCTCGGTGAGGGCTGGCCACAGCGCGTCTGACGGCCGTCGATGTGAGTTTGCTGCACACCTGGCTACAGCAGATCCACATCGATGGGCCCGCAGGCCCGGCGGCCGCTCCATATCTGCCACATCTGCACCACACGCATCATTTCGCTTCCCGGAGCTGAGCCCGGGCTTGCCATGAGGAATATAAAGATATATCTTTGAGCTATCTAGAGCGTCCGGTGACAGTCCAGGACATGCCTGAGACTACTCAAGACCGGACCCAAGACCATAGGAGAAAGCAATGCGAGAACGACCAGAACGAGACGAAGGTCCCTGGCGCCGGCACGGCGATGCCGAAGGCTGGAGCCACGGCGGGGACGACGACTTCGGACGACGCCGCCGGGGCGGCGGCCGACGCGGCCACGTCCGCGGGGGCTTCCGGGGCGGGCCCGGGTTCCCGGGCGGGCCGATGGGCGGCGGACCCGGCTGGTGGCCAGGTGAGCCGAGGATGGGCCGCGGGCCCAGGGCCAAGCGCGGCGACGTCCGCGCCGCGGCGCTGGCACTGCTGGCCCAGGAGCCGATGAACGGCTACCAGATCATCCAGGAGATCGGCGAGCGCAGCGACGGCGTGTGGCGCCCCAGCCCGGGTTCTGTGTACCCGGCGCTGCAGCAGCTCGAGGACGAGGGGCTGATCCGGGCCGAGACCGATGACGGCGGCCGCCGGAGCTACCAGCTCACCGACGAGGGCCGCAGCTACGTCGAGGCGCACCCGGACGAGGTCCGCGCCCCGTGGGACGCGGTGGCCGACTCGCTCGGCGACTCCGCGATCCAGATGCGCAAGCTGCTGATGCAGGTCGGCATGGCCGGCCAGCAGGTGCTCAGCGCGGGCACCGACGCCCAGGTACGGCAGGCGCGGCAGATCCTCACGGACGCGCGCAAGGCCATGTACCGGATCCTCGCGGCCGACGACGAGGACGAGGCCGGCGACGACGCCGCCAGCGAGCCTGGCGACGCTGACCAGAGCTAGGCTCGAACCGCGGCAAGCGAGGGGAGGCGGCAGCGGTGGTGACACACACCAACGCGGAACCCGACGGCGCGGTGGCTGACGTTGCGCCGGATGGCAACGGCAGGCCGGAGGCGGTCATTTCCGTCTCCGGCCTGACCAAGAAGTACGGCGAGGTCGAGGCCGTCCGCGGCATCGACTTCGATGTAGCCAGGGGGGAGACCTTCGGGTTCCTCGGGCCGAACGGCGCGGGCAAGACCACCACGATCAAGATTCTCTGCACGCTGGCGAACGCCACGTCGGGCACGGCGACCGTGGCCGGTCACGACACCGCCAGCGAGCGGGACGCGGTCCGCAGGAACATCGGCCTGGTGTTCCAGGACACCACGCTGGACACGTACCTGACCGCGGAGCAGAACCTGCGCTTCCACGCCGAGCTGTATGGCGTGCCCAAGGCCGCGGTGATGCCGCGGATGCGCCAGGTCATGGACATGGTCGGGCTCTGGGACCGCAAGGACAGCCTGGTCAGCACGTTTTCCGGCGGGATGCAGCGGCGGCTGGAAATCGCCCGCGGCCTGCTGCACGCCCCGCATGTGCTGTTCCTCGACGAGCCCACGGTCGGCCTGGACCCGCAGACCCGGTCGTCGATCTGGGCCTACATCAACGATCTCAAGCGGCGCGAGGACATCACGATCTTCCTCACCACGCACTACATGGACGAGGCGGAGAACTGCGACCGGATCGGGATCATCGATCACGGCCAGATCGTGGCGATCGACACCCCCGAGGCACTCAAGGCCAGCATCGGCGAGGACCGGGTGCAGATCCAGACCGCCGACGATGACGCGGCCATCGCCGCGCTGGCCGGCACGTTCGGCCTCGAGGCGGCGATGCACGAGGGAGCGGTGACGTTTTCTGTGGCGTCCGGGGAACAGTTTGTCCCGCGTTTGTTCGCCGAGTTCTCGGTGCCGATCCGCTCGGTCAGCGTTTCCCGGCCCTCGCTCGACGATGTGTTCATGTCCTATACCGGGACCACCATCCGTGACGCCGAGGCATCGGGCACCGATGCCATGCGCCAGATGGCCCAGCGATTCCGCGCGGGGAGGCGATGAACGATGGCCACACAGACCAGTAGCGTTACGCAAACTCCGGCGGCCGGTGTCCTTGTCGAAGAGATCCGGGTTGCGGTTCCCGAGGGCGGTCTGCGGCATGATCTGCGCGCAATCGGAATCGTGTGGCGGCGGGAACTGATCAGGTTCCGCACTGACCGGCTGCGCGCGATCACCGCGTTGATCCAGCCGTTGCTGTTCCTGTTCATACTTGGCACCGGCCTGTCCTCGCTTGCGGGCGGGAGCATGCCGCCGGGGATTAGCTTCAAGACCTTCATCTACCCCGGTGTGCTGGCCATGTCGGTACTGTTCACCGCCATTTTTTCGGCCGCTTCCATAGTGTGGGACAGAGAATTCGGCTTCCTGCGCGAGATCCTGGTCGCGCCGGTCAGCCGGGCGTCGATCGTGATCGGCAAGTGCCTGGGCGGCGCGACGATCGCGACCTTCCAGGGCATTATCTTCCTGGTCCTCGCGGGCGCCGCCGACGTGCCGTACAACCCGATTCTGCTGCTCACTCTCGTCGGCGAACTGATACTGCTCTCGTTCACGCTGACCGCGTTCGGCGTGATGATGGCGGCCAGGATCAAGCAGTTCCAGGCGTTCATGGCGCTGACCCAGATGCTGGTGTTCCCGCTGTTCTTCCTGTCCGGCGCGCTGTACCCGCTGACCGGGCTCCCGACCTGGCTCAGCGTCCTCACCAGGATCGATCCGCTCACCTACATCGTCGGCCCGATGCGGCACGCGGTGTTCAGCTACCTGACCATGCCCGCGGCTTACCAGGAGCGGCTGTCGCCGGGCGTGACCTGGGCCGGCTGGGAGGTTCCGATAGTCCTGTCGCTCGGGATCGTGGCGGTCATGGGACTCACCATGATGGCGATCGGGATCGCCGAGTTCCGCAAGACCGAGTAAGCCTGTTTCCAGGCTGAGAACAAGCTGAAGAAAAGAGAGAGCGACGCCGGGTGGCTACGGGGGCAAACCACCCGGCGTCGCATTCATCGGCGCTCCGACGGGGGCCCGGAACGCCGGCATCGGTGCCCCGGCGGGGGACCAGAGCACCGGCAAACATGTTACACCGAACCCCCCCCTTGTGCGTCAAGACCGGACTACAAGCGAATCTCCGGCAACCAGACGCGCCGATCACTCGTGATGCGCCGTTTTTCCCGCGACCTTTCGTAACACGTTCAACTGCGGCGACCAGGCGCGCCGTTCGTGCCCGGAATGTCGCTCTCGCCAGGCTCGCCAGTTCCGGGTTCAACAGTGCCCGGATAGGCAGTTTCGCCCGGGGGCTGGTTGTGCGCGGGCGGCACGAACCGCTGCGGCAGGTTCGGCTGGTAGGTCCGCATCCGGCCGCCGGCCGGCTCGCGGCCGCCATTGGCGAAGACGACAGCGAAGTACGGGATCACGATCGCCCCGACGGCCGGGATGGCGGTGAGCCACCCCGCGCCGTTCACGAACAGCACCACCGCGACCACGAAGCAGATCAGCCGGATGCCCATCATGATCAGGTACCGGCGCTCGCGGTAGGCGATGTCCTGCGACAGGGGCTTCCGTGCCTCGGTAACTACCTGGGGCCGCTCCCGGCGCGGGTGGTGCGCTGCTCTCACGTCTCCAAGGTATGCCTGAGCCGGGGCAGCCGCCACCGCACCCCCGCGTGGTCAGCGCCGGCCCGCCGGGCCGGGCCAGGCCAGGCCGGCGGTGCCGGCCACGGATGTGGCACCCGCCAGGGCCATGGCGTGGGCCAGGTCGTCGGTCAGACCCTCGAGCAGGGTCCGCACCCCGTCCGCGCCACCGCAGGCGAGCGCCCACAGGGCCGGGCGGCCCAGGAACACGGCCCAGGCCCCGAGGGCCAGTGCGGTCAGGGCGTCCTCACCGGTGCGGATGCCGCCGTCCGCATAGATCTCGCAGGCTGCGCCGCCTGCTCCGGCGGCCAGCGCGCCCGTCACGTCGGGCAGCGCGAGAGCCGCGGGCACCGCGCCGTCAAGCTGGCGGCCGCCGTGGTTGGACACGAGCACCGCGGCCGCGCCGTGCGCCCGGCAGGCGCGGGCGTCGTCGCCGCGCAGCACGCCCTTCACCACCACCGGCAGGCCGCCGCCCAGGTCCCGCAGCCAGCCGATGTCGGCCAGGCTGAGATCGGCGGCCTGCGCCGCGGCGTCGAGGTCGTCCAGCGGTCCCAGGTTAACCAGGAACGCCTCGTCGCTGACCACGCCGTCGGCGGAGTCACGGCGTTTCCTGCCCACGATCGGCGTGTCCGCGGTCAGCACCAGCGCGGCCGCGCCCGCGGCCGCGGCCCGCCGCACCAGCCCGGCGGTCAGGTCCCGGTCGCGCATCAGGTACACCTGGAACCACCAGGTGCCGCCCTCCGCCGCGACCACGTCCCCGACGTCCTCGATCCGGCAGGTGCTCCTGGTGGACAGCACGTACAGGGCGCCCGCCCGCGCCGCGCCGGCGGCCGCGGCCAGCTCGCCATCCGGGTAGGCCAGACCCTGGTAGCCGGTGGGCGCGACGCCCAGCGGGGTGGCGAACGTGCTCCCGAGCAGGCGGGCGGTAGTGTCCACCGACGAGACTTCGCGCAGCACCCGCGGGGCCAGCCAGACCTGACGCCAGGCTTTCTCGCTGGCGCGGAGAGTCCGCTCGCGTCCCGATCCTCCGGCGTAGTAGTCGTAGACGTTGGGAGGCAGCAGCTTCCTGGCACGGCGTTGCAGCTCTGCGGTGTCGGGCGTCACGACAGTCAAGTATCGCCAAACGGAGGCAGACATGAGCGACCGCACCTACCGTGTCACCGAGATCGTCGGCACGTCACCGGATGGCATCGAGCCCGCGATCCATGGCGCGCTGCACCGCGCCGGGCAGACCCTGCGGCACCTGGACTGGTTCGAGGTGACCCAGATCCGCGGCCAGATAGTGGACGGCGAGGTCGCCCACTACCAGGTCGGCCTCAAGGTCGGGTTCCGCCTGGAAGACGCTTGATTTGATCCGGGGGAGCCCCCCCGGACCCCCCTGCGATGTCAGCCGCTCGGGCCAGCCTCCGGCCGGCCGTCGCGGCTGACACGGCTTCGCCGTGCGGTGGCGGGCGATCATTCCCGAGCACCAACACCACTAACTGGCTTGGCTGACGGATGACATGTTGAAGGCTTCGACGCGCAGGGGGGGCATGGTGGAGCGGGTGAAGTACTCGCTCCACTCGCGGGCCAGGGCCGGCCCGGTGGCGCCGGCCTCGGCGATGCGCCCCAGCATGGCCACCGGGCTCTCGTTGAACCTGAAGTTGTTCACCGCACCCACGATCTCGCCGTCCTCCACCAGGTAGACCCCGTCTCTGGTCAGGCCGGTGAGCAGCAGGGTCTGCGGGTCCACCTCCCGGATGTACCACAGCGATGTGAGCAGCAGCCCGCGGCGGGTCCGGGAGATCATGTCGTCCAGCGAGGCGGTGGCGTCCGGCGCCTCCAGGATCAGGTTGCCGACCGCGGGCGTCACCGCCAGCCCGGACAGCGCGGCCGAGTGCCGGGTCTGGGTCAGCGCGGCGAGCTCGCCCCGGCTGATCCACTCGGTGGGCGCGAGCGGCAGGCCGTTGTCGAACACTGACGCCTGGCGGCCGGAGCTGTGCGCGATCACGAACGGCGGGCACTCCAGGCCCGCCGCGCCCGGGTCGCTGCGCAGCGTCACCGGCAGGCTGGCCAGCCGTTCCCCGACCCTGGTCCCGCCGCCGGGCTTGCTGAACACCGTCCGGCCGTCGACCGCGTCCTTAGCCCCGGATGACCAGTACAGGTAGATGAACAGGTCCGCGACGGCGGTCGGCGGCAGCAGCGTCTCGTACCGGCCGGCGGGCAGCTCAACCCGGCGGGCCGCCCAGCCCAGCTGCCTGGCCAGGCCCGCCTCGAGCGCGGCCACGTCGACGTCGGCGAAGTCACGCGTGGCGACGCCGGCCCAGGCCGAGCGGGTCAGGTCCGCCGATTTCGCGTTCAGCTCGACCTTTCCCGACGGCTGGTCGTGCCGCAGCCGCAGCCCGCTGGAGGTGCCCAGGAACAGCGACGTCAGCGAGTGCTGGGCGAACCCGTAGAGCCCCCGGCCGCCCGCCGCGGCGACGTCGAACGCGCCGCCGAGTGCGCCGGCGAAACCGCGCAGCACGCCGATCTCGGTGCGCCCCGGCGGGTCGTCCCAGGCCGGGCCGGAGAAACCGGCCTGGACGGCGGCCGGCCCGACCAGGGGCTGCGCGTCATCGGCGGGCGAGCCGTCCCCGGCCGCCTTCTCGGCCTCGGCCACGAGGTCGGGGATCTGCTCCCGGCCGACCCCGGCCCGGGCCACGACACCCGCCCTGGCCTGTGCGCCATCGCGGATGACCGCGATCACGGTGAGCCTGCGCGAGGCGGAGACGCCGTTCGTGGTGAGCGAGTTGCGCGCCCAGCGCAGGTTGGCCGACGAGGTCTCCTCGGCGATCACCACGCAGTCATCGCAGGTCGCGGCGGCCAGGGCCCGCTCGACAGCCTCCTGCGGCGACATCACGGTCATTCGCCTGCCTCCTGCGCGGTGTTGAGGATCCTGATGCCCCGCATGACCACCGCCGGGCAGCCGTGGCTGACCGGTGCCACCTGGCTCGGCTGGCCCTTGCCGCAGTTGAACGCGCCGCCGAGCACGTAGGTCTGCGGCCCGCCCACGGCCTCCATCGAGTTCCAGAAGTCGGTGGTCGTGGCCTGGTAAGCGACGTCGCGGAGCTGCCCGGCCAGCCGGCCGTGCTCGATACGGAAGAACCGCTGGGCGGTGAACTGGAAGTTGTACCGCTGCATGTCGATCGACCAGCTCTTGTCACCGACGACAAAGATGCCGTGCTCCACGCCGGCGATCAGGTCCGCGGTGGACGGGCCGCCGGCCGCGGGCCGCAGCGAGACGTTGGCCATCCGCTGGATCGGCATGTGCCCGGGGGAGTCGGCGAACGCGCAGCCGTTCGACCTTCCGAGCCCCTGCATCCGGGCGATCCGCCGGTCCAGCTGGTAGCCGGTCAGCACGCCGCCGGAGATCAGGTCCCAGGACTGCGCGGCGACGCCCTCGTCGTCGTAGCCGATCGTGGCCAGGCCGTGCTCGACGGTCCGGTCCCCGGTGACGTGCATCACCGGTGAGCCGTACTGCAGGCGGCCCAGCTGGTCCGGGGTGGCGAACGAGGTGCCGGCGAACGCCGCCTCGTACCCGAGCGCCCGGTCCAGCTCGGTCGCGTGCCCGATCGACTCGTGGATCGTCAGCCACAGGTTCGACGGGTCGACGACCAGGTCGTAGCGGCCGGGTTCGACCGACGGCGCGGCCAGCTTGGCCGCCAGCAGCTCGGGCATCTCCGCCAGCTCGGCGGCGAAGTCCCAGCTCCCACCTGCCTCTTCACCTTCGCCCGGCACGGCCCGGCCGCCCGCCAGGTACTCGTAGCCGCGGCCGGCCGGCGGGGCCAGCGTGCGCATGGTCTCGAATCTGCCGCTGGCCTCGACCGCCACCGCGGTCACGCTGGGATGCAACCGCACCCGCTGCTGGGTGGCGGTGGTGGCGCCGTCGGAGTAGAACGTGCACTCCTTGACCGCGAGCAGCGACGCGTCGACGTGGTCGATCCCGTCGCGGGCCAGCAGCCCGGAGCTCCAGTCCGCCAGCAGCCCGACCTTCTCGGCGACGCTGACGCTCAGCGGGTCTACCTGATAGGCCGAGACCCAGCTGACCTCACCGTGCGCGGGCTCGGGAGCAAGCTCGATCCGCTCGGTGTTGATCGCGGCGGCCACCCGGGCGACCTCGACCGCCTCCGCCGCGGCCCGGGCCGCCGAGTCCGGCGTCAGGTCGATCGCTGAGGCGAAACCCCAGGTTCCCTCGACCACGACCCGCACCGCGAGGCCGAGGTCGTCCGCGTCCCAGAGCGTCTCCAGGTTCCCGTCCGACAGGCCGATCCGCTGGCCCCTGATGCGCTCGGCGCGGAAGTCCGCGTGCTCCGCTCCCAGCTCCGCGGCCCGCTGCAGCGCGGCCGCGGCCAGCTCGCGCAGCGGGTAGGCGGTGAACTCCGGGTCAATCAGGCCCGTGGTGGTCCGGCCCGTAGCCGCCTGGCCCGTGGTTCTGCGGTCGGCGCTCGAGGTCACGACAGGCCAATCTATCCTGGGGTGTCCTCGGCGGCCGAAGCCAGCCAGCCGGTACGCTCGCCAGGATCGAGTCTGCGACCAGATCCGCCGGAGGTACGCCCGATGAGCCGATCTGCCCTGGTGACCGGCGGAAACCGCGGCATCGGCCTGGCCATCGCGCAGCGCCTGGCGGCCGGCGGGGACGCGGTCACCGTCACCTCCCGCTCCGGCGAGCCGGTTGATGGTCTGGCGGTGGTGCCCTGTGACGTCCGCGACGCGGCCGCCGTAGACGAGGCGTTCACGAAGGTGGAGGCGTCGCACGGCCCGGTCGAGGTACTGGTGGCCAACGCCGGGATCACCCGCGACCAGCTGCTCGCGCTGATGAGCGAGGACGACTTCGCCGCGGTGATCGACACCAACCTGACCGGTGCCTACCGGGTGGCCAAGCGCGCGGTGCGCGGCATGATCCGGATGCGGCGGGGCCGGATCATCTTCATCTCCTCGGTGGTCGGGCTGCTCGGCTCGGGCGGCCAGGCCAACTACGCGGCGGCCAAGGCGGGCCTGGTCGGCCTGGCCCGGTCGCTGGCCCGCGAGCTGGGCAGCAGGTCGATCACGGTCAATGTGGTCGCGCCCGGATTCGTGGACACCGGCATGACCGCGGTCCTGCCCGAGGACAGGAAGGCGGCGATACTGGCCACCGTGCCGCTCCGCCGCATCGCCTCCGCGGACGAGATAGCGGCGGCCGTTGCGTTCCTGGCCTCGGAAGATGCGGGCTACATCACCGGAGCCGTGATCCCGGTGGACGGCGGCCTCGGCATGGGTCACTGAACCAGCGGGCTCGGCGAAAGGGACGCGATGGGAATCCTGGACGGCAAGCGGATACTCGTGACCGGCGTGCTCACCGACGCCTCGATCGCCTTCCACGTGGCGCGGATCGCGCAGCAGGAGGGCGCCACCCTGGTGCTCACCGGCTTCGGGCGGCTGAGCCTGGTGCAGCGGATCGCCAAGCGGCTGCCCGACCCGCCGCCCGTGCTCGAGCTTGACGTCACCGACGCCGGCCACCTGGCATCGCTGGCCGAGCGGGTGTCCGAGCACGTGGACGGCCTGGACGGGGTAGTGCACGGGATAGCGTTCGCGCCGCAGACCGCCCTCGGCGGCAACTTCCTTGACACGCCATGGGAGGACGTGGCCACGGCCGTGCACGTGTCCGCGTACTCGCTGAAGGCCCTGGCCATGGCCGCCCTGCCGCTGATGAACGCCGGCGGAGCGATCGTTGGCATGACCTTCGACGCGAGCGTGGCCTGGCCCGCCTACGACTGGATGGGCGTGGCCAAGGCCGGCCTGGAGTCCTGCGCCCGCTACCTGGCCCGTGACCTCGGGCCCAGGGGGGTCAGGGTGAACCTGGTGGCGGCGGGCCCGGTCAAGACCATGGCCGCCAAGAGCATCCCCGGCTTCACCGGCTTTGAGGCCGTGTGGGGCCACCGGGCCCCGCTGGGCTGGAACCTGTCCGACCCCGAGCCGCCGGCCCGCGGCTGCGTGGCCCTGCTGTCCGACTGGTTCCCCGCCACTACCGGCGAAATCGTCCACGTGGACGGCGGGGTGCACGCAATCGGCGCCTGACCTGGGACGATTCCCCCCTGACCGGACAGGTCTGGCTCAGCGGCCGACGGTCAGCTCCCGGGGGCGATTCGGGTGCCCGGCACTGTCCGGGCTTATGGTGATCTTGCCCGCGTGCGCGGCAAAGTGTGACACGTCACATTGGCAGACGCATCATGTTTAATCGTCACCAAGATCGGTAGAGCGACGATATGCCAGCACGCCGTACGTGTGCGCCGGGAGCCGGGGACGGGCTCCTCGGCGGGGACGAGATCGCAGGTCGGGTACGGCAAACTGGCGCCCCGGCCGGCCGCCGCCCGAGCCGCACCAACCCGGTGATAGCGGGCACGGGCCCGGGGTAATGATTCGCGAGCGAGTTTCGACTGTGCGTGACATCGATAGGAAGTTGTGACATTTACTGCTGGAATCTGTGTCAACGATGAAACTACGCTCTCCGTGAACCGTAGCCAGGACAAAGGTGTCGCAGGCGCGGCGGCCAGCCAGGGTCGCGGGCGGCTTTTGGCGGCGCTGAGGGGAGAGGCGGCGATCAATGATGCAACCGACGCCGTGGTCTCTCCGCCGTTCCCGTCCGCCTCGGCGGGCCGGGGCGAGGCATGCTGGCGCGGGCCGACACGCGCGTGCGGATCTATCGAGGCGCCTCGGCATGAACCGGTACGGCATTACGCGCGAGCAGGCGCACCACGACGAAGGAGCAACATGAATCTATGGAGACGTAAGCTGCGTCTCGCGGCAGTCGGCGCAGTCGCCGCGATCGCGATGGTTGCAGCAGGCTGCAGTTCCAGCGGCGGCGGGAGCAGCAGCTCATCAAGCAGCTCGGGCGGGACGCCGGTCACCGGCGGGACCGCGACGATCGCGCTTCCTGCGGGCGTCACCTACAGCTGGATCTTCCCGTTCTACGCGATCACCAACGCCAGCGTTTACAACTCTGAGCAGTTCCAGTGGCTCATGTACCGGCCGCTGTACATGTTCGGCAACAACACAGGCGGCAACGTGGCCATCAACTACCCGCTGTCGCCGGCCAACCCGCCGACGTACAGCAACGGTGGCAAGACGGTCGCGGTCAACATGAAGGGCTGGAAGTGGTCCAACGGCGAGCCCGTTGACGCCAAGAGCCTGGTCTTCTACATGAACATGGTCGAGGCCGAGAAGGCGAACTGGTACGCCACCACGCCCGGCCTGCTGCCGGACAACGTGAGCACGTACAAGATCACCGGGGCGAACCAGGTCACGTTCCAGCTCAACAAGGCCTACTCCAGCCTCTGGTTCACCTACAACCAGCTGGCCGAGCTCACCCCGATGCCGGAGTCCTGGGACGTCACCAGCCTGACCGCCAAGCCCGGCAGCGGCGGCTGCATCACCGACTCCGCCGCCGACAACTGGGCCAAGTGCAAGGCGGTCTGGGCGTTCCTGACCGCGCAGTCCAAGCAGGCCGCGACGTACGCGAGCAGCCCGCTGTGGTCGGTGGTTGACGGGCCGTGGAAGCTGTCCGCCTTCAGCACGACCGGCAACGTCACGATGGTGCCGAACAGGCACTACTCGGGCAGCCCCAAGCCGAGGCTGGCGTCCATCAAGTTCCTGCCGTACACGTCCGACTCCACCGAGTACACCGCGCTGAAGACCGGTCAGGTCGACGTCGGCAACATCCCGTCGCAGGACCTGCCGCCGAAGCCGGCGGACTCTGCCCTGCCGGCGACCAACCCGCTGGGCAGCGGCTACAACCTGCAGCCGTTCTACTCGTTCGGCATCTACTACGCTCAGCCCAACTTCAACAACCCGTCGGTGGGCTTCATGGTCCGGCAGCTCTACATGCGGCAGGCCCTGCAGATGGTCTTCGACCAGCCCGGCATCGACAAGGCGATCTACCGCGGGTACGCCGTCCCGAACTCGGGGCCGGCCCCGAACACGCCACCGGGGAACCAGTGGCAGCCCGCGATCCAGAGAGAGAACAACAGCCAGGGCCCGTACCCGTTCAACATCGCCAAGGCGAAGTCGCTGCTGACCAGCCACGGCTGGGCCATGCAGGGCGGCGTGATGACCTGCCAGGACCCGTCCAAGTGCGGCACTGGCATCAAGAAGGGCCAGCAGGCGAAGTTCACGTACGTCTACTCGACCGGCGTGGCCTCGACCACGGCGACGTGGCAGACCTACAAGTCCGACGCCAGCCAGGCCGGGATCGACATCAACATCGTCGGGCAGACGTTCAACACGATCATCGGCGAGAGCCTGCCATGCTCGCCGATGGGCCCGAAGTGCAACGTCCAGGTGTTCGCCTTCGGTGGCTGGGCCTTTAACGGCCCGGGCTTCGAGCCGACCGGTGAGCCGCTGTTCGCGACCGGCGCAGGGTCCAACTCGGGCAACTACTCCGACCCGAAGATGGACAACCTGATCACCGCCACGCACACCAGCGGCAGCCTGACCACGTTCCACGACTACGCCACCTATGGGGCGCAGCAGCTGCCGTTTATCTGGGCGCCTAACCCGTACTTCATCCAGGCGGTCAACACCAAGCTGCACGCCGTCACCTTCAACGCGCTGTACACCCTGCTTCCGGAGTACTGGTACTTCACCAAGTAGCAGGGAAGTAGTAAGGCAGTAGTAAGAGGCCTTGGCCGCCGCCTGGTCCGCATCCTGCGGGCGAGGCGGCGGCCGCGGCCGGAGCGACAGGCGGCGTGAGGCCGGCCGGGACGGGAGAGACTCATGACACCATGGCGTGGCACAGGTGGTGACCGGGCCGCAGTCGGGGTGGTGACCCGATGACCGGGTTCCTGATCCGCCGGCTCCTCCAGGCCCTCCTTGTCCTCTTCCTGGTGACCGTGTTCACGCTGGCCCTCGTGCACCTGTTCCCTGGCGGGCCGATCCGGTCGCTGCTCGGCCCGCGGGCGACCACGGCGCAGGTCGCCTACTACAACCGGCTGTACGGTTTCGACCAGCCGTTTTACGTGCAGTACGTCAAGTGGGTCGGGCAGATACTGCACGGCAACCTCGGATTCTCGACCAAGCTCAACCAGTCGGTCACCAGCCTGATCGCCCAGGATCTGCCGAAGACGATCGTGCTGGTCTTTCTCGGCACCGCGGTCTCGCTGGTCTTCGGCATCCCGCTCGGCCTCTACCAGGCCGTGAAGCGCTACACGACCGGCGACTACGTCCTGACCGGGATCTCGTTCCTCGGCTACGCCACGCCGACGTTCTTCGTCGGCCTGCTCCTGGTCGAGTGGTTCTCCATCGACATTCACCTGTTCCCGCCGTTCGCCCCGCAGGGCACGACGGTGGGCCAGATCCTGTCCCAGCCCAAGGCGCTGGTGCTGCCGGTGCTCGCGTACTCCTTTGTGCTGTATGCGCTGTGGAGCCGGTACATGCGCTCCTCGGTCATGGACAACCTGGTGCAGGACTACGTCCGCACCGCGCGGGCCAAGGGAGCCAGCGAGCGGCGGGTGCTGTGGGGACACGTCTTCCGGAACTCGCTGATGTCGATCATCACCCTGCTCGGGCTCTCACTGCCCACGCTGGTCGCCGGGGCGATCTTCATCGAGGTGGTGTTCAACTACCCGGGCATGGGGCTGGCGTTCTACAACGCCGCGCTGAACGTCGACTATCAGGTCCTGCTCGGGTTCACCCTCGTCGCCACGCTGGCGACGATCCTGGGGAACCTGCTGGCCGACGTGGGGTACGCGGTCCTCGACCCGAGGGTGAGGTACAGCTGATGGCCATCATTCCAGGCGCGGATCCCAGCCAACTGGACAGCGCGCTGCTGGCACCGGAAGAACCGCAAGGGGTCGGCGAAGGGACGATCGCGGCCGCGAAGCCGCGCAGCCTGCTGCGCCGCGGCTGGGAGGTGTTCGCGGAGAACCGGCTCGCACTGGCCAGCCTCGGCATGATCGTGTTCATCGTGCTGTTCTGCTTCGTCGGGCCGCTGCTCTACCACACCGACCAGGTGCACACCAACCTGACGAACACCCTGTGCCCGCCCAGCAGCGCGCACCCGATCGGCTGCGACAACGTCGGCTACGACCAGCTCGGCCGGCTGATGGTCGGCGGCCAGACGTCCCTGGAGGTCGGGTTCGCTGCCGCGATCGTGGCGGTCATCATCGGCACCCTCTACGGGGCCTTCTCCGGGTTCATCGGAGGCCCGGTCGACTCGTTCCTCATGCGCATCGTCGACGCCGGGCTGTCCATCCCCTACATCATGGTGATCGTCATCCTGTCGGTGGTCTTCCACCCGGACACGATCATCATGATCTTCATCATCGCCGTGTTCTACTGGCTGGGCGTGGCCCGGCTGGTGCGCGGCGAGACGCTATCGCTGCGCACCCGCGAGTACGTGCAGGCGGTCAAGGTCATCGGCGGTCGCAGTTCCCGCGCGGTGGTGCGGCACATCGTGCCGAACGCGATCGGCACGATCATCGTGCAGACCACGTTCGCGATCGCGGACTCGATCATTATCCTGGCCGGCCTCGGCTTCCTCGGGCTCGGCGTCCAGCCGCCCGCGACCGACTGGGGGGACATGCTGTCCGGCGGGCTGACCTACCTGCAGTCCGGCACGAACTACTGGTGGCTGATCTACCCGCCAGGCATCGCGATCATCCTGACCTGTATCGCGTTCAACTTCATAGGTGACGCGCTCAGGGACGCGTTCGAGACCCGGCTGCAGCGCCGGTAAAGTCGGGATAAGGGTGGGGTTGAGAAGGAGACCTGGTGGCGCCGCTACTTGAGATCAACGACCTGCGGACCGAGATCCGGCTGAAGCAGGCGGTCGTGCACGCGGTCGACGGTGTGTCGCTGCGTGTGGAATCGGGGGAGACGCTCGGCATCGTGGGGGAGTCGGGGTGCGGCAAGACGATGACCGCGCTGTCGATCATGAACCTGCTGCCCACCGGCGGGTCGGTTGTGGCCGGGAGCATCAAGCTCGACGGCCAGGAGATCAGCAACCTGCCGGACGACGACATGCGGCAGATTCGCGGCAACGAGATCGGCATGATCTTCCAGGATCCGCTGACCTCGCTGAACCCGACGATGACGGTGGGCAAGCAGATCGCCGAGACGGTCAAGCTGCACCGGGGTGTCAGCAGCGATCAGGCCATGGACCGGGCCGCCGAAGTGCTCGACCTGGTCGGGATGCCGCAGTCCAAGGAGCGCATCGGGGAGTACCCGCACCAGTTCTCCGGCGGGATGCGCCAGCGCGTGATGATCGCGATGGCGCTGGCCTGCGAGCCGAAGCTGCTCATCGCCGACGAGCCGACGACCGCCCTGGACGTGACGATCCAGAAGCAGATCCTGGAGCTGATCGACGACCTGCGGCTGCGGCTGCGCATGTCGGTCATCCTGGTCACCCACGACCTGGGGGTGATCGCCGGCCGCGCCGACCGGATCGCGGTCATGTACGCGGGCAAGATCGCTGAGACCACGGACACCGCCACGCTGTTCGCCAACCCGCGGCACCCTTACACCGAGGCACTATTCCAGGCCCTGCCGGACAAGGCCGCGGAAACCAAGGAGCGGCTGTACACGATTCCCGGGATACCGCCCGACCTGGTCCACCCGCCCGAGGGCTGCCGGTTTGCCCCGCGCTGCCGGTACGCGACGGATAAATGCCGGCAGGAGGATCCGCCCCTGGGCGGCGAGGTGGCCACGCACCAGTTTGCCTGCTTCTTCCCGGTCGGCGCGGCCGAGTTCAGCCGCAGCGTCCGGCGCGCTGAGCACGTGGGACCGCGCCAGGCTGACCTCGCCACGCCCGACGGCACCGCAGGCTCGACGTTGCTCAGCGTCGAGCACCTGGTCAAGGACTTCCCGGTGACCAAGGGAGCCGTCCTGCAGCGGCGGGTCGGCTCGGTCAGCGCCGTCGCCGGCGTGACCTTCGCGATCCGCAGCGGCCAGACCCTCGGCCTGGTTGGCGAGTCCGGGTGCGGCAAGACCACGATCGGCAGGCTCGTCGTGGGCCTGGAGAAGCCGACCAGCGGGGCGATCAACTTCGAGGGCAGGGACCTGGCCAAGAGCACCGGCCGCGAGTACCGGCGGGAGCGCCAGGACATCCAGCTGATGTTCCAGGACGCCTACGCCTCGCTCGACCCGCGCATGCGGGCGGGCGCGGTCCTGCAGGAGCCGCTCGCCGTGCAGCACATCGGCTCGCGCACCGAGCGCGGCCAGCGGGTGGCCGAGATGCTGGACCAGGTCGGCCTGCCGCGCGCGGCGATCGAGCGGTACCCGCACGAATTCTCCGGCGGCCAGCGCCAGCGGCTCGGCTTCGCCCGGGCGCTCATGCTGTCCCCGAAGCTGATCGTGGCCGATGAGCCGGTCTCCGCGCTCGACGTGTCGATCCAGGCCCAGGTCCTGAACATGATGAGCGACCTGCAGCGCGAGCTCGGCCTCACCTACCTGTTCATCTCCCACGACCTGGCCGTGGTGCGCTACGTGTCCAGCCAGATCGGCGTTATGTACCTGGGCAAGCTGGTCGAGATCGGGCCCGCGGACGAGGTGTACCTGCGGCCGGCCCACCCCTACACCAAGGGCCTGCTCGACTCCGCTCCGGTCGCCGACCCCGAGACTGAGCTGGCCAAGGTCAAGGCGGGCATCACCGGTGAGCTGCCGAGTGCAATCCATCCGCCGTCGGGCTGCAGGTTCCGCACCCGCTGCCCGCTGGCCGAGGAGATCTGCGCCGAGGTCGAGCCGCCACTGCGGCCGTTCCCCGGTACCGGGCACCTGGCGGCCTGCCACTTCCCGCTGCAGCCCGTCCAGACCGCGGACAGCGCCACCGCGACCGAGGCCCCGGCTCCGTAGCGTTCCCGAGGCCCGATCTGACCGGGCTTGTGCCCGGCTGGGGCGGGCCCGATACTGCTGGGTATGCGGGCTTCCCGAGGCCGGCCGAACCACCCCTCGCCGTCGGTGCGTGCCTGCGACGCTGACCGGGAGCAGGTCATCGCCGAACTGCGGGACCGTTTCGCCGACGGGTCGCTGGCGCAGGAAAGCTTCGTCTTCCGGGTCGACGCCGTGCTGCGCGCCCGCTGGGCCAGTGAGCTCGCCGAGGTCCTCACCGACCTGCCGCCGCCGAGGCCACCCCTGGTGCGGGCCGTCATAGGCCACGTGACGCAGGCCGGTCACGCGGCGGCCCGCCGCATGACCGGATTCCTGCCGCCGCCGCCGCCGGCCACGCTCGTGCTGCCGGCCGGCACCAAGGAGAGCTTCACCATCGGCCGCGACGCAGCCAGCGACCTCGTCCTGGCCGACATGACGGTGTCCCGCAGCCACGCTGGCCTGCGCCGCCGGGCCGGGGGTTGGCTGCTCTGCGACGCGGGCTCCACGAACGGGACCAGGCTGAACGGCTGGCGGGTCACCGAGCCGGTCCCGGTCAGGGCCGGGGACGAGGTCACATTCGGGTCGATCACCCTCGTGGTAACCGACCATGCCCAGCGTCCCGGCGTAGCCATTACCCCGTAGAGTCGGGGAGTGACCTTGGTCCTCCTGGTGCGGCACGGCCTGACTGCGCCAACCGGCACGGTTCTCAGCGGCTGGACACCCGGCATTCCGCTGGACGACCGCGGCCGGGCGCA
This sequence comes from uncultured Actinomycetota bacterium, assembly GCA_963844655.1. GTDB lineage: Bacteria > Actinomycetota > Actinomycetes > Streptosporangiales > Streptosporangiaceae > JASHPR01. The sequence continues at coordinate 596,516 of CAWJPA010000006.1, forward strand.
GGCCGAGGCTCTGGCCGAGAGGCTCGCCTCGGTGCCGCTTGACGCGATCATCACGAGTCCGCTGGACCGGTGCAGGCAGACCGCGGAGGCGGTCGCCGCTGTGGGCGAAGGCCAGGCCGTGCTGCAGGACGAGCGCGTCGGCGAGTGCCACTACGGGGACTGGACCGGCCGGCCGCTGAAGCGGCTGGCCCGGGAGCCGCTGTGGCGTGTGGTCCAGGCCCATCCGGGCGCGGCGCGGTTCCCCGGCGAGGGCGGGGAGTCGATCATGGACATGCAGCACCGCGCGGTCACTGCGATCATGGACTGGAACGAGCGTCTCGGGGCAGAAGCGGTCTACATGATCTGCTCGCACGGCGACGTGATCAAGTCCGTCATCGCCGACAGCCTCGGCATGCACATCGACATGCTGCAGCGGATCCAGGTCGACCCGTGCTCGCTCACCGCGATCAGGTACACGCCGCTGCGCCCGTTCGTGCTGCGGATGAACGACACCGGCGGGGGAGTTGCCAGCCTGAAGAAGCCTGAGCCGAGACGGTCACGGGCCACAGCACACCGCGAGGCCGACGCAGCAGTCGGTGGCGGAGCGGGAGGATAGGTTCATGGCGGTCTATACCTACGACCCCCCGGAGCGGTTCGTCGCCGGGACGGTGGGCCAGCCCGGGGAGCGGACGTTTTACCTGCAGGCCAGCGGCCAGGGCAGGGTCACCAGCGTGGCGCTGGAAAAGGTGCAGGTGAGCCCGGCTGGCCGAGCGCCTGGACGAACTGCTCGACGAGGAGCTGCGCAACAGCGGCGGACAGTCGTCGGTGCCTGCGGCGGCGCCCGTGAGCCTGACCGACGACGGCCCGCTCGACCTGCCGCTGCTCGAGGACTTCCGGGTAGGCGTCATCGCCCTGGCGTGGGATGCTGATGGCGAGCGCGTCGTGATTGAGGCGCAGGAGGAATCGGAGACCCCCGTCGAGTACCTGGCCGACGACGTGCCCGAGGACGGCCCTGGCGTGCTGCGTGTCCGCATCACGGCCGCCGCGGCCCGGGCGTTCTCCCAGCGGGCCCTTCAGATTGTCAGCCAGGGGCGGCCACCCTGCCCGCTGTGCGGGCTGCCGCTCGACGCGACCGGGCACATCTGCCCGCGGCAGAACGGACACCGGGTCAGCAATGCGTGAACCGCCCCCACCCGACCGCGCGCAGCAAGCACCGCGGGACCGGGAGCATCCGGCACCGCGCGACCGGGACCACCCGCCGCCGCGCGACCGGGCGCAGCAGGCACCGCGCGACCGCGCGCAGCAAGCACGGCGCAGCCGCCGGCAGCCGCCGCTGCGCCGGGGAGAGCGGCGCCCGGCCGATGACGCGGGGAGCACCGGCCAGGCCGAGGACGGCGACGCGGCGGCGCTTGATCTGCTGAGCCACGGCGCGCTGGAGGTGGAGGGCAGGCTGGTCGTCGCGTCGAACGCGACGCTGTACTGCACCATCCAGCATGCGGGCACCCAGGCGGCCTGCGTCTACAAGCCGGTGGCCGGCGAGCGCCCGCTCTGGGACTTCCCTGTCGGCACCCTGGCCGGCCGGGAGGTGGCCGCGTACCACGTGTCCGCCGCGGCGGGCTGGAACGTGGTTCCGCCCACCGTGTACCGCGACGGGCCGTTCGGGCCCGGCATGTGCCAGCTGTGGATCGAGACCGACGAGGCGGTCGACGTCGTTGCGCTCGCCCGCAGCCGCGACAACCAGGCCCTGCGGGAGATGGCCGTCTTCGACGCGGTCGTGAACAACGCCGACCGCAAGATCGGCCACTTGCTGCCCGACCCTGACGGCCGCCTGTTCGGGTGCGATCACGGGGTCTGCTTCGGCGAGGACTACAAGCTGCGCACGGTCCTCTGGCAGTGGCGCGGCCGGCGTCTTCCGGCGACCGCGGTCGAAGCGCTGCACACGCTGCAGCAGCAGCTGGCCGACGGGGACCTGCGCGTCGAGCTGGACAAGTGGCTGGCCCCGGGTGAGGTAGAGGCCACCCGGCAGCGGGTCGAGCTGCTGCTCCAGCACAAGGTGCACCCGTTCCCGCCCGAGGACTGGCCCGCTGTTCCCTGGCCGCCCGTCTGACTGGCCAGCCGGCCGTCGCGGCCGGCAGCGGCTACATCGCTCCCTGCCGGGTGAGCCAGCGGCAGGCGTGGCCCGCGACCTCTTCCCAGCCATCCTGGGCGATGATCCAGTGAGTGCGCCCTGGAAATTCCTGGAAATCGGTGACACCGGGTGAGATTGCATAGCGGCGATAGTTGGCCCGGCTGACCGACGCGGGGACGATGCGGTCCTTTCCGCCGGCCATCAGCAGCAGCGGCGCCCGCTCAGCCTGGTCAAAATCAATGGCAAACGGGCTAGCGCGGTCCACGGACGACATAACTCCCTGAAAGAAGATTCTCCCCGTCTCCGGAGTGACAAAGCGCTGGTAGGCGGCCTTCGCCTCGGTTTCGGGCAGCGTGTGCGCGAACGCGTACCGGAATCGGTCATAGTTGCAGTGCACCACGCGCCCGCGGTTGGCCGGATTCGCCAGCACGCTGGCCAGCGATCTGAGCACGGCGGGCGGCCAGGCCAGGATTCCCTTGGGCGGGACAGAACCGATGGCCACCCCGGCCGACCCTAATCCCCTGGCCAGCAGGATCTGGACGAACAGCCCGCCAAACGAATGGCCGATCAGGGCGGGGGGCTCGGAGAGGTCGGCCATCGCCGCGGCGTAGTGCTCGATGATCTGCCCGGCCCCGAGGCCCGCGAGCGGCGAAGGGTCCGCCCGGATTTCCTCGACGGTCCGGCCCTTCCCCGGCCACCCGGGCGCGATGGTCGCGACACCACGATCCTCGAAGAATTCCCTGAATTTCCCCCAGAACGAGCTCGTGACCCAGGGGCCGTGCAGAAACATCACGGTCGCGGCCATCCGCATCTCCTCTCAACCGCGACACAACGGTCCCAGAAACGCCGATCCGGCGAGAGGGATATTCCAGCTTTCTGGCTCGTGTCAGGAAGAAGCTGCATTTTGCAGATTGCACACGGCTTTCCAAAAGAATTCCGCGCCGCCGGGCCGGTGAAAATCAGCGGCCGCCGTGCTCCCCGCGGTCACCGCGCCGCCGCAGGTAACGCTCGAACTCGCGGGCGATCGCGTCGCCGCTCGCCTCTGGCAGGTCCGTCGCGTCCCTGGCCTCCTCGAGCGTCCGCACGTACTCAGCGACCTCGGTGTCCTGGTCCGCCAGCTCATCCACCCCGCGTTCCCAGGCCCTGGCGTCGTCCGGCAGATCAGCCAGCGGGAGGGTCAGGTCCAGGACATCCTCCACCCCGCGCAGCAGCGCGAGAGTGGCCTTGGGGCTCGGCGGCTGGGCCACATAGTGGGGCACGGCCGCCCACAGGGACACCGAGGGGACCTTGGCGGCGATGCACGCGTGCTGCAGCACGCCCACGATCCCGGTGGGTCCCTTGTAGTCGACCGGATCCACGTGCAGCCGGGTGGACAGCTTGGCGTCGGAGACCGCGGCGTTCACCGGCACCGGCCGGGTGTGCGGCGAGTCGGCGAGCATAGCGCCGAGCAGGATCACGAGCTCCGCCCCGAGCTCGGTGAACGCATCCACAAGCTCATCGGTGAACGCCCGCCAGCGCATGTTGGGCTCGATGCCGTGCAGCAGGATCAGGTCGCGGTCCACGCCTTCCGGCCGGGCCACGGTCAGCCGGCTGGTCGGCCAGACCAGCCGGTCGGTCCGCCCGTCCGAGACCTCCATCACCGGGCGAGTGACCTGGAAGTCGTAGAAGTCCTCGGGATCGATGGCGCCAACCGGCCGGGAATCCCAGGCGCCGGCGAGGTGAGTGATGACCCCACTGGCCGCCTCACCAGCGTCGTTCCAGCCCTCAAAAGCGGCGATGACAGCGGGCGAGCTGAGCTTTCCAACGCCGTCGAGCTCGATCTCCGATCACCTCCTCGCGTTCCTCCTGGATCCAGGTTACGTGCATGACCATGATCGCCGCTCAGCGTGGCCGGCAGGTTGCGTAGCGCCGGGCGGGTATCCGGCTGCTGCCCAGGCCGGCGGGGGGCGGCACTTAGAATTGGGCCCACTATGACCTTCGACAACCAGCCTCCCGGGGTCCAGGAGGCCGTTTCAGGCCGTCCCAGGCCCTCTCTGCGGGTGGCCATCGGTGAGCGGCTGCTGATCGCGGACGGCGCGATGGGCTCGATGCTGCAGGGCAGCCCGACCACCCTGGACGACTTCGCCGGCTACGAGGGCTGTAACGAGATACTGAACATCACCCGGCCGGACATCGTCAGGGTGATTCACGACGGGTACCTCGAGGCCGGCGTCGACTGCCTCACAACCAACACATTCGGCGCCAACCTCGGCAATCTGGGTGAATACGGAATCGCCGATCGGATCGCCGAGCTGGCGGAGGCCGGCGCACGCATCGCCAGGGAGGCCGCCGACGAGTGGCCCGGTGAGCGGACCCGGTGGGTGCTCGGCTCCATGGGCCCGGGCACCAAGCTGCCCACGCTCGGCCATGTCACGTTTGCCGAGCTTCGCGACACCTACCAGACCAACGCCGCCGGCCTGCTGCGGGGCGGAGCCGACGCGCTGATCGTGGAGACCTGTCAGGACCTGCTGCAGGCCAAGGCCGCGATCATCGGGGCCCGGAGGGCTATCGCGGCGGCCACGGCCGAGTCCGGTGCCGACATCATGCTGATCGCCCAGGTGACGATCGAGACCACGGGGTCCATGCTGCTCGGCTCGGAGATCGGCGCCGCGCTCACCGCGCTCGAGCCGCTGGGCATCGACGTGGTCGGCCTGAACTGCGCCACCGGGCCGGGGGAGATGAGCGAGCACCTGCGCTACCTCGCCGCGCACTCACGGCTGCCGCTGTCCTGCATGCCGAACGCGGGCCTGCCCGAGCTGACCTCTGACGGCGCCTACTACCCGGTGACCCCCGGTCAGCTGGCCGAGGCGCACGAGGCGTTCGCGGCCGAGTTCGGCCTGGCCCTGGCGGGCGGCTGCTGCGGCACCACGCCCGAGCACATGGCCGAGGTGACGCGGCGGCTGCGGGACCGCCCGCTCACCACCAGGCTGCCGCAGCCGGAGCCCGGCGTGGCATCGCTCTATCAGCACGTGCCGTTCCGCCAGGACACCGCGTTCCTGGCCATCGGCGAGCGAACCAACGCCAACGGCTCCAAGGCGTTCCGCGAGGCGATGATCGCCGAACGCTACGACGACTGCGTTGAGATCGCCCGCGCCCAGACCAGGGATGGCGCGCACCTGCTCGACGTCTGCGTGGACTACGTCGGCCGGGACGGCGCCAGCGACATGCGGCAGGTGGCCGGGCGGCTGGCCACCGCCGCGACCCTGCCGCTGGTGCTGGATTCCACCGAGCCCGAGGTGATCAGGGCGGGCCTCGAGCTGCTCGGCGGCCGCGCGGTGGTGAACTCGGTCAACTACGAGGACGGCGACGGCCCGGACTCGCGGATCGCGCGGGTCATGCCGCTGATCCGCGAGCACGGCGCCGCGGTGATCGCGCTGACCATCGACGAGCAGGGCCAGGCCCGCACCGCCGACTGGAAGCTGGCCGTGGCCGACCGCCTGGTCGCGGACCTGACCGGGAACTGGGGCATGCGGCTGTGCGACATCATCGTCGACTGCCTGACGTTCCCGATCGCCACCGGCCAGGAGGAGACCAGGCGGGACGGCATCGAGACAATCGAGGCGATTCGCGAGCTGAAGCGCCGCTACCCGGAGCTGCAGACGACCCTCGGCGTCTCCAATGTCTCCTTCGGCCTGAACCCGGCGGCCCGGGCGGTGCTCAACTCGGTGTTCCTCGCGGAATGCACGGCGGCCGGGCTGGATTCGGCGATCGTGCACGCGTCGCGGATCATGCCGATCTCGCGGATACCCGAGGACCAGCTGCAGGCCGCTCTCGACCTGGTCTACGACCGGCGGCGGGAGGGATACGACCCGCTGGCCCGGCTGCTCGATCTGTTCGACGGCGTCGACGCCGCGGCGGTCAAGGCCAGCCGGGCCGCCGAACTGGCCGGGCTGCCGCTGTGGGAGCGGCTGAAGCGCAGGATCATCGACGGCGAGAAGGTCGGCCTCGGGGCAGACCTGGACGAGGGGCTCGCCAGCAGGGCCGCCCTGGAGATCGTCAACGACGTGCTGCTGGACGGGATGAAGACCGTCGGCGACCTGTTCGGCTCCGGCCAGATGCAGCTGCCGTTCGTGCTCCAGTCGGCCGAGGTGATGAAGCAGGCGGTGGCCTACCTCGAGCCGCACATGGAACGGTCTGGCGTGGCGGGCAAGGGCAGGATCGTGCTGGCTACGGTCAAGGGCGATGTGCACGACATCGGCAAGAACCTGGTCGACATCATCCTGTCGAACAACGGCTACGACGTGGTCAACATCGGCATCAAGCAGCCGATATCGGCCATCCTCGAGGCCGCGGACTCCAGCGGCGCCGACCTGATCGGCATGTCCGGCCTGCTGGTGAAGTCCACCGTCGTCATGCGGGACAACCTGGCCGAGCTGAATTCGCGGCACCTGGCCGCCCGGTGGCCGGTCCTCCTCGGCGGTGCCGCCCTGACCCGGTCCTACGTGGAGCAGGATCTGGCCAGTGTGTTCAACGGCGAGGTCCGCTATGCCCGCGACGCGTTCGAGGGCCTGCGGCTGATGGACGCGTTCATGGCGGTCAAGCGCGGGGAGGAGGGTGCGCGGCTGCCCGCGCTGCGGGAGCGGCGGGTGCTGGCCGGGCCGCGGCTGCAGGTCACCGAGCCCGAGGCCATGCCGGCCCGCTCCGACGTGGCCACGGACAACCCGGTGCCCGCCGTGCCGTTCCTGGGCGACCGGACCGTCCGGGGCATTCAGCTCGCCGACTACGCCGCCTTCCTCGACGAACGCGCGACGTTCCTGGGCCAGTGGGGTCTCAAGCCGTCCCGGGGCGAGGGCGGTCTCTCCTACGACGAGCTCGTCGAGACCGAGGGGCGGCCGCGGCTGCGGATGTGGCTGGAACGCCTCCAGACCGACGGCCTGCTCGAAGCCGGCGTCGTCTACGGCTATTTCCCGGCCGTCAGCGAAGGTGACGACCTCGTGATCCTGGACGACAGCGGCGGCGAGCGAGAGCGGATCACATTCCCGCGGCAGCGGCGCGACCGGCACCTGTGCCTGGCCGACTTTTTCCGCTCCCGGGAGTCAGGTGAAACCGATGTGATCGCGTTCCAGCTGGCCACGGTCGGGCCGAAGATCAGCGAAGCGACCGCGGAGCTGTTCGCGAAGAACGCCTACCGCGACTACCTCGAGCTGCATGGCCTCTCGGTGCAGCTGGCTGAGGCCCTGGCCGAGTACTGGCACAGCCGGATCCGGGACGAGCTCGGCGTTGGCGACGATGACCCGGCCGACCTGGACGGCATCCTGCGGGTGAAGTACCGGGGCTGCCGTTACTCGTTCGGGTATCCCGCCTGCCCGGACCTGGAGGACCGGGCCAAGGTCGTGCGGCTGCTCAAGCCGGAGCGTATCGGGGTGACGCTGTCGGAGGAGTTCCAGCTGGCGCCGGAGCAGTCCACCGACGCGCTGATCGTGCATCATCCCGAAGCCAGCTACTTCAGCACCTGATGCTGCGCCAGCCAACGGAGCCGACCGAGCCCGCAAAGCCGGACGGGCCAACCGCAGCCGACCGGGAGCTGCAGGCCGTCCTGTTTGACATGGACGGGCTGCTGGTCGACTCCGAGCCGCTCTGGTTCGAGGTGGAATGCTCGGTGATGGCACGGCTGGACGGCCGGTGGAGCGAGGCCGACCAGCAGGCACTCATCGGCGGGTCGCTGCCACGCACCGTCTCCTATCTGCTGGAACGGGCCGGGCGGCCCGCCAGCCCCGAGGACGTCGGCGGCTGGCTGGTGGACGGGATGACCTCGCTGCTGATGTCGCGGAAGCTGCGGGTCCTGCCGGGCGCCAGGGAGCTGCTGGCTGAGGTGCGCGCCGCGGGTATCCCGGCCGCCCTGGTCACATCCTCGGAGCGCCCGATCATGGATGCCGTCCTGCGGCAGCTCGAGATCTCCTTCAGCGCGACCGTGTGCGCCGACGACGTGACCCGCGGCAAGCCCGATCCCGAGCCGTACCTGCGCGCGGCGTCGCTGCTCGGGGCCGATCCGCGCTGCTGCGTCGCGCTGGAGGACTCACCCAACGGCGTGGCCTCCGCGGAGGCCGCAGGCTGCCGGACCGTGGCCGTGCCGAGCCTGGTGCCGATCGGCGCGCGGCCCGGCAGGCTGGTCGCCAGATCGCTCAGCCAGGTCAACCTCGCTCTGCTGCGCAGCCTCGTCGCCTCGGGCTAGCGCCGCGCACGCTGGCCTGGTCCGGGGTGGTCGGGACATGTGCGACGATGAAAAGGGAAACGCCCGGCCGCGCCGCGCGGGGGAGATCGCAGGCGCGCGGCCCGATTGGAGGCGGCGATGAACACCTGGAACAGCATCGCGTGGTTCCCGCTCTGCGTCGGGGTGACGGCCGCGGGGCTGGTCTTTAGCTGGTTCGCCTGGCGGCGGCGGGGAGCCCGGCGCGGTATCCGGGCCGCCGCGTGGTCGGTGCTGCCGCTGGCCGCCTACCTCACCGGCGCGATCCTGCTGATCGGGCGGATCGGGTCGGCGATCGTTCAGTTCGCCGGGTCGTTCGTGTTCTCCCCCAAGACCTGGGCCGGGGTGGCTCTCTTCGCCCTGTCTGTGGCGCTGTTCCTGACCTCAGGCGGGATGCCGAAGGTCAGGAAGGGGAAGAAGCGGGGCAGAAGCGGCGAGGCGACCCAGGCCGCTGCCACGACCGGCGGCCAAGCGGCGGTGGCCGCACGGGGCAATCGCGGCGCCGAGGTGACCGCGGCCGCACCCAAGCCGGCCAAGGTCCCCAGGGGCAAGGGCGGCGCGGCCGACGACGATGGCCTCGACGCCGATGTCGCCGAGATCCTGCGCCGCCGCGGCATCAGCTAGGCCGCCCAGGGCCGGGTGACCCGGAACCACTCGATGACGCCGCACCACCAGTCCGCGATTGCGCTGAGCCGGGGCGCCCGGTGGGCTCAGGCGGAGGGCGTCTGCGCGGCGGTATCGTCGGTCGGCGCGGGCTGGGACGGGATCTCAGGCCCCGGCTGCCCGCCCTGAGCCGCAGTCGCCGGTTCCGGAAGCTCCTCGAGCTGCGGGGGTGCCTCGGGCGGGCGTGGGGCCGGGACCTCTGCGAGGGGCGGCTCCGCGGCCGCGGAGCCGGGGCGGGTCTCGGGCAGCGGCGGGGGGGTGCCGCCGAAGGCCGGGCAGATCGCCTGGTGCGCGCACCAGGCGCAGAGCCTGCTCGGCCGGGGCCGCCAATCGCCGGTCGACCGGGCCCGCTCGATGGCCTGCCACAGCGCCTCGATCTTCCGCACCGTGGCGCGCAGGTCCGACTCGTCCGGCGCGAACCGCACGATCTCTCCGTTGCCGAGGTACATGAGCTGGAGCAGTTTGGGTATGCGCCGCTCGGTCAGCCACAGCACGACCGCGTAGAACTTCATCTGGAACAGCGCCTTGGCCTCGAACTCCTCCTTGGGCGCGGTTCCGGTCTTGTAGTCGACGATCCGGATCTGGCCGTCGGGCGCGACGTCGAGGCGGTCGACGTAGCCGCGAACCACCAGGCCGGACTCGAGCACCGCCTCGACGGCGAGCTCCCGGTGCCGGGGCTCGAGCCGGGTCGGGTCCTCCAGAGTGAAGTAGCGGTCCAGCATGTCACCGGCCTCGGCGAGCCAGGCGCTGCGCTGCTCGTCGGTGCTGAACAGCCCGGCCATCTCCGGCTCGTCGATGAGCAGCCGCTCCCACTGCGGCTCGAGCAGGTCCCGCGCCGTCTGCGGCGTCCTGCCCCCGGCGGGTTCGTCGAACAGCCGCTCCAGGACCGCGTGCACCAGCGTCCCGCGAGCGGCCGCGGGGCTCGGAGGCTCGGGCAGCCGGTCGATCACGCGGAACCGGTAGAGCAGCGGGCAGGTCAGGAAGTCACCGGCGCGTGACGGTGACAGCGAAGGCCGCCGAACGGACTCGGCTTCGGTGCCGCTGACCACCGTGTCACTGACCACCGTGCCACTGACCACCGTGTCACTGACCACGGGGCCGCTAGCGCTGGGCCCGCCGTCGTCGGGCGCGGTGTCGGGGGGTTGCGCGCTGGTCTTGTTGCCCACTCTCCGGAGACTAGGGGACGGTGCCGACAATTGGACGCCTTTGCGCTTTCGCCGGCGCGCCCCGATTCCGCGTGCTGGCAACCCTTCTTCGCGCTCCGCAGCACGTAGCATCGAGCACGTGGCAGGCATTACCCCGGAGCAGGACCGCCAGCAGGCGCAGCGGCCTGACGAGACGCCCCCGCAGGGCGTGCAGCGCGACGCCAGGTACGGCATTATCATCGCGCGGCCGTTCGGCGTGCCGGTGTTTATCTCGCCGTACTGGTTCCTGGTGGCCGGCCTGTTCGTGGTGTTCTACGCCAACAGCCTGCCGAGCCTGGTTCACCCAGCCGCGATGCGGTACGTCGTGGCCGCGGCGTTCGTCATTCTGCTGTACGCCTCGGTGCTCGTGCACGAGCTCAGCCACTGCGTGGTCGCGCGGGCCTTCAAGCTGACGGTGCGGCGCATCCTGCTGTACCCGCTCGGCGGCTTCTCGGAGATCGAGCAGGAGCCGCCCACGCCGGCCAAGGAGTTCGCCGTCTCGGTGGTCGGGCCGCTGACCTCGCTCGCGCTCGCCGGGTGCGGGTTCGCGCTGGATGTCGTGCTGCATCCGCGCGGCATCCCACGCGTGCTCATCGATCAGCTGATCCTGGCCAACCTGCTGGTGGGCGTGTTCAACCTGCTGCCTGGCCTGCCGCTGGACGGGGGCCGGATCCTGCGGGCGGGGGTGTGGAAGGTCACCGGGCGGCCGGGCACGTCGACGATCGTCGCCGCATGGGCGGGCCGGGTGCTCGCGGTGCTGCTGGTGATCACGCCGTTCCTGATCGGCACCAAGCTGAGCCTGACCAGCTCTTATGGTCTCTGGCTCGCCGTGATCGCGGTGTTCATGTGGATCAGCGCGGGGCAGGCGATCCGGGCCGCGAAGGTACGCGACCGGCTGCCCAGCCTGCAGGCCAGGATGCTCGCACGGCGGGCCATCCCGATCCCGGGTAATGTCCCGCTCGCCGAGGCGATCAGGCGCGCCGACGAGGCGCAGGCCCGCGCGCTGGTCGTCGTCGACCACGAGTCGACGCCAATCGCGATCGTCAACGAAGGCGCGGTGATGGCCACGCCGCCGCAGCGCAGGCCCTGGATCGAGGTCGGCTCGCTGGCGCGGGCCCTGGAGCCGGGGATCGTGCTCTCGGCCGACCTCTCGGGCATGGACCTCATCGAGGCCGTGCAGCGCGCCCCGGCCAGCGAGTACCTGCTCGTCGAGCCGTCCGGCCAGGTCTTCGGCGTGCTCGCCACCAGCGACCTGGACCACGCCTTCGCCGGCGCCTGATCTACCCTGGCGGACGTGATCAAGCAGCCTCGCGGCCCGCTCGTCCCTGGCGATCAGGTGCAGCTGACCGACCCCAAGGGACGCCGCCACCGCGTGATCCTTGAGGCCGGGCGGTCGTACCACACTCACCGCGGCTCACTCGCGCACGATGACCTCATCGGCAAGCCGGAGGGCAGCGTGGTGGTCTCGTCCGGCGGCACCGCGTACGTGGTCCTGCGGCCGCTGCTGGCCGACTACACCCTGTCGATGACGCGTGGCGCCGCGGTGGTGTACCCCAAGGACGCCGGGCAAATCCTGGCCCAGGCCGATATCTTCGCCGGGGCGCGGGTGGTCGAGGCCGGGGCCGGCTCGGGCGCGCTGTCCTGCTGGCTGCTCCGGGCGGTCGGCGAGGCCGGGCTGCTCGTCTCCTACGAGCGCAGGCCGGACTTCGCCGAGATCGCACGGGCCAACGTCGAGCGCTACTTCGGCGGGCCGCACTCGGCCTGGCGCCTCGTGACGGGCGAATTCCCGGCCGACGGTGCCGTGGGAATCCTGCGCGGGGGTACTAGCACCGATGCGGGGGATGCTCAGGACAATGGCGTTGCCGCTGATGACGGGGAGGCCTTTGACCGGGTGGTGCTGGACATGCTGGCGCCGTGGGAATACGCGGACGCGGCCGCGAAGACGCTCCGCCCCGGCGGCCTCATCTGCTGCTACGTGGCGACCACCACGCAGCTGTCGCGCACCGTGGAGGCGCTGCGGGCGCAGGGGAGCTTCGATGAGCCCGCGGCGTGGGAATCCCTGCTGCGCGGCTGGCATGTCGACGGACTCGCCGTCCGGCCCGAGCATCGAATGGTCGGCCACACCGGATTCCTTGTCACCGCGCGCCGGCTGGCTGACGGGGTGACCGCGCCGCCGCGCCGGAGACGGCCTTCCAAGGGCGCACACGCCGATGACCAGCAGAATGACCGGTCTTGATCATGCCGGACAGCGGGCCGGGCGACACGCCGGCGAGCGTTTCGGGAAGCAGTAACGCCCCCCGGCTGTTCCTGGATCGTAACGGGAGAAAGCCTTGCCAGTGCCGGCCGTAGGTTACGGAAGCCTCCCGGATAGGTAGGGTCAAGGGTAAATCGGCTCTCGGGAGGGGGTGAGGGGCATGGCCTCTCGCGACGACAGCGCGCGCGCCGGGCGATATGACGACGAGGTCAAGGTCCTGACCACGCAGATCTCCTTCCTCGAGGAGGAGATCGCTGCTCTGCGCCGCAGGCTAGCGGACTCGCCTAGGCAGACCAGGCTGCTCGAGGAGCGGCTTCGCGAGGCCGAGACGAATCTGGCCAGCGTCACCGGTCAGAACGAAAGGATGGCCGGTACGCTGCGCGAGGCACGCGACCAGATTGTGGCGCTCAAGGAAGAGGTGGACCGGCTCGCTCAGCCGCCATCCGGCTTCGGGATTTTCCTGGAGGCGGCCGAGGACGGCAGCGCCGACGTGTTCACCGGCGGCCGGAAGATGCGGGTGAGCGTCAGCCCGGGGATTGAGCTCGACGAGCTCAAGCCGGGCCAGGAAGTTGTGCTCAACGAGGCGCTCAACGTCGTGATCGCCCAGGGCTACGAGACGATCGGCGAGGTCGTCATGCTCAAGGAGATCCTTGACGACGGTGACCGGGCGCTGGTGATCTCGCACGCCGACGAGGAGCGCATCGCGCGACTGGCCGAGCCGCTGCGCAACTCCACGCTGCGGGGAGGCGACTCGCTCCTGCTCGAGCCGAGGTCCGGCTACGTGTACGAGCGCATCCCCAAGGCGGAGGTCGAGGAGCTGATCCTGGAGGAGGTGCCAGACATCACCTACTCCGAGATCGGTGGCCTGGCGCCGCAGATCGAGCAGATCCGCGACGCGATCGAACTGCCGTACCTGCACGCCGACCTGTTCCGCGAGCACCAGCTCAAGCCGCCGAAGGGTGTGCTGCTCTACGGCCCGCCCGGCTGCGGCAAGACCCTCATCGCCAAGGCCGTCGCGAACTCGCTGGCCAAGCAGGTGGCCGCGCGCACGGCGGAGGCCGCCCGCCAGGGCGACGAGACGGCCGCTCCGGCCAAGGAGGGCAAGAGCTTCTTCCTGAACATCAAGGGGCCCGAGCTGCTGAACAAGTACGTCGGCGAGACCGAGCGCCACATCCGGCTCGTGTTCCAGCGGGCCAGGGAGAAGGCCAGCGAGGGCATGCCGGTCATCGTGTTCTTCGACGAGATGGACTCGATCTTCCGCACCCGCGGGTCCGGCGTGTCCAGCGACGTCGAGAACACGATCGTGCCGCAGCTGCTGAGCGAGATCGACGGCGTCGAGGGCCTCGAGAACGTGATCGTGATCGGCGCGTCCAACCGCGAGGACATGATCGACCCGGCGATCCTGCGGCCGGGCCGGCTGGACGTCAAGATCAAGATCGAGCGGCCGGACGCCGAGGCAGCCAAGGACATCTTCTCCAAGTACGTGGTGGACGCCCTGCCGCTGCACCCCGACGACCTGGCCGAGCACGGCGGCTCCTCCGGGGCCACGGTGGACGAGATGATCCAGCGCGTGGTCGAGCGCATGTACAGCGAGACGGAGGAGAACAGGTTCCTCGAGGTGACCTACGCGAACGGGGACAAGGAGGTCCTGTACTTCAAGGACTTCAACTCCGGGGCGATGATCGAGAACATCGTGGCCCGCGCGAAGAAGATGGCCATCAAGGAGTTCCTGGAGACCAGGCAGAAGGGCATCCGCATCGCCCACTTGCTGGCCGCGTGCGTCGACGAGTTCAGCGAGAACGAGGACCTGCCCAACACCACCAACCCCGACGACTGGGCCCGGATCTCCGGCAAGAAGGGCGAGCGGATCGTCTACATCAGGACCCTGGTTTCCGGCAAGCACGGCACCGAGGCCGGGCGCTCCATCGACACGGTGGCCAACACCGGGCAGTACCTGTAGGCGCGAGGAAAGTGCGCCAGAGTGCCGCCGGGAGGTGCGGCCAGGCCCCGGCCTGGGCACTATGGCGGTATGCGCCTTAAGGCGGAGTTCTCGCGGCGGCCGGCCCAGGCTCACCCCGGGCCGGCCCGCTGCTGCGTGCGAAGCGTACGCCGACGTGTACCGCGCGGCGTCCCCTGCGCTGTGCAGTCGGCACTAGGCTCAGACGCATGAGCGTGCGTCGGGTCATGGGCACGGAGACCGAGTACGGCATCGCCGTGCCCGGCCAGCCGGGCGCGAACGCGATGGTGACCTCCTCGCAGGTCGTCAACGCCTATCAGGCCGCGAGGTCGGCACGGGCCCGGCGCGCCCGGTGGGACTTCGAGGAGGAGAACCCGCTGCGGGACGCCCGGGGATTCGACCTGGCCCGCGACGCGGCCGACTCGGCGCAGCTCACCGACGAGGACCTGGGCCTGGCCAACGTCATCCTCACCAACGGGGCCCGGCTCTATGTGGACCACGCCCACCCGGAGTACTCGGCGCCCGAATGCACCAACCCGCTGGACGCCGTGATCTGGGACAAAGCGGGCGAACGGGTGATGGCCGAGGCGGCCTCCCGGGCCGGGTCCATGCCCAGCGGCACCGCTATCCAGCTATACAAGAACAACACCGACAATAAGGGCGCCTCGTACGGCTGCCACGAGAACTACCTGATGAGCCGGGCCACGCCGTTTGCCGACATCGTGCGGCATCTCACCCCGTTCTTCGTGTCCCGGCAGGTGGTCTGCGGGGCCGGCCGGGTCGGCCGTGGCGCCGACGGCCGGGACGAGGGCTTCCAGATCAGCCAGCGCGCCGACTTCTTCGAGGTCGAGGTCGGCCTGGAGACCACGCTCAAGCGGCCAATCATCAACACCCGCGACGAGCCGCACGCCGATCCGGAAAAATACCGCCGCCTGCACGTGATCATCGGCGACGCCAACATGAGCGAGATCTCCAGCTATCTCAAGCTCGGCACGACCTCGCTGGTGCTGGCGATGATCGAGGACAAGTTCCTCGGCTCCGATCTCGCCGTGGATTCCCCGGTGGCCGAGCTGCGCGCGGTCTCGCACGACCCGAGCTGCCGGCATCTGGTGGCGCTGCGCGACGGCAGGCGGATGACCGCGGTCCAGCTCCAGCTGGAGTACCTGGACCTGGCCAGGAAATACACCGAGGACCGGTTCGGCGCGGACGTCGACGACATGACCAGGGACGTGCTCGACCGCTGGGAGTCGGTGCTGACCAGGCTCGGCGAGGACCCGATGCTGGCCTCGAGGGAGCTGGACTGGGTGGCCAAGCTTGAGGTCCTCGAGGGCTACCGGGCCCGGGACGGTCTCTCCTGGACTCATCCCCGGCTGCAGCTCGTTGACCTGCAGTACTCCGACATCAGGCCCGAACGCGGCGTCTACAACCGGCTCATCGCCAACGGGCGGATACACCGGCTGGTTGATGAGCAGGATGTGGTGCGGGCCATCGACAACCCGCCGGAGGACACCAGGGCCTACTTCCGCGGCCGCTGCCTGCGCCAGTACCCGGACGCTGTGGCCGCCGCCTCCTGGGACTCGGTTATCTTCGACATACCGGGCCGGGAGTCGCTCCAGCGGGTGCCGACTCTGGAGCCGCTGCGGGGCACCAAGGCCCACGTCGGCGGGCTCCTGGACCGCTGCGAGACCGCCGCAGAACTGGTCGCGGCGCTCACCGGCCAGGCCTGATGCCAGCCGCGACGGCCGGCGATGGCCGCGACGGCCAGCCGGAGGCCGTGAAGGGGGTTGGGGAGGCGGGCGGGGGACAGCACGGCGAGGGGTTCCGGGGGGCCGCAGGCCCGCCCGGACAAGCACGGACGGAAGGTACCAGAACGGTACCGATGCCAGTTTGCAGGATTGGGCGGGCCCCGCGCTGGCGAGGATAGCGTTGAGGCTGCGGGGCGAATCCCGCGGATCACGGAGGTTCAGCATGGCGACAAAGGACACCAGCGGCCAGCGTCAGGCTCCCCGGCGCAGCGAGGAGGAGCAGGACACCGCGCCGCAGGGAACCGAGGACGTCAAGGAGCGGCAGGACAAGCTCACCGACGACGTCGACGCGATCCTGGACGAGATCGACGAGGTGCTCGAGGAGAACGCCGAGGAGTTCGTCCGGTCCTACGTGCAAAAGGGCGGCGAATGAGGTAGCGCCCGCCGTCTCGCGGGCTCGCCGACGGCAGTAGGGTCAGTGACGTACCAGACGCGTACTAACGGAAGGATCCGCGTGGGCCCTGATTCCTACGGACGGCAGCTTCCCGGACCCTTCCTGGCCGCGGGAACGTCGTCGTTCACCGACTTCCTGACCGCCGCGGCCCCCGAGCTGCTGCCGCGGGTGCACCAGGCGGCGACGGGGGTCATGCCATCGGGCGGGGCCGCTGGCTCGCTGGCCGCCGACCTGCCGCACGGGACCACGATCGTCGCCGCGGCCTGCGAAGGCGGCGTGGTCATGGCCGGCGATCGCCGCGCCACGATGGGCAACATGATCGCGCAGCGCGACGTCGACAAGGTGTTCCGCAGCGACGAGTTCTCCGCCATCGGTTACGCCGGGGTCGCGGGCATCGGCTACGAGCTGGTCCGGCTGTTCCAGGTCGAGCTCGAGCACTACGAGAAGATTGAGGGCCACGCGCTGTCCCTGGAGGGCAAGGCCAACCGGCTCGCCACCCTGGTCCGCGGCAACATTGGCGGTGCGATGCAGGGCCTGGTGGTTGTGCCGCTGTTCGCCGGCTACGACGAGGACACCGCAGCAGGCCGGATCTTCAGCTACGACGTGGCCGGCGGCCGGTACGAGGAGCACAGGTTCCACGCGATCGGGTCTGGCTCGGTGTTCGCCCGTGGCGCGCTGAAGAAGCTCTACCGGGACAACATGCCGGCCGGGGAAACCGCGCTGGCCCTCATGCAGGCGCTCTACGACGCCGCGGACGACGATTCCGCCACCGGCGGGCCCGATGTGAGCAGGCGCATCTACCCGGTGATCGCCACGATCACGGCCGACGGGTTCGAGCGGCTGTCCGACGAGGCCACAGGGGAGTACGCGCGGGCCGTGATCGACGGCCGTCTTGAGGCCCCCGACGGCCCGCTCGCACCGCTCAGCCTGCCCAGCGGATCGCCGGGCGCGCTGCCGCGGTCGCCAGCCCGGCCGGCGCCATTCCGACCAGCCCATTCCGACGAGCACAGTAAGGGAACCCCAGCGGTGACGATGCCGTTCTACGTCTCGCCCGAGCAGGCGATGAAGGACAAGGCGGACTACGCACGCAAGGCCATCACGCGTATCCGCAGTGGCGTCGTGATGACCTGCGACGCCGGGATCCTGTTCGTCGCGCCGAACCCGTCCCGCGCGCTGAGGAAGTTCAGCGAGATCTACGACCGGATCGCGTTCGCGGCGGTCGGCCGGTACAACGAGTTCGAGAACCTGCGCAAGGCCGGCGTCAGGTACGCCGACATGACCGGATTCCAGTACGACCGCCAGGACGTCACCGCCCGCGGGCTGGCCAACTGGTACGCCCAGCTGCTCGGCACCATCTTCACCGAGAGCCCCAAGCCGTACGAGGTCGAGATCGTCGTCGCCGAGGTGGGGAAGACCGAGGACGACGACCAGATCTACCGGATCACGTTTGACGGGTCGGTGGCCGACGAGCACGGTTTCGTGGTCATGGGCGGCCAGGCCGACCAGGTCGCCGCGGTGCTCAAGGACAAATACTCCGACGGCATGACGCTGTCGCAGGCGTTCACCACGGCCATCCAGGCCCTGGCGGGGCCGGTGAAGGGGGAAGGGGAAGCGGGTGGGGGCCGCAACGAGATCACCGGTGCCCAGCTCGAGGTGGCCCTGCTGGACCGATCGCGGTCGCACCGGACGTTCCGCCGGCTGACCGGCGCCCGGCTGGAGACACTGGTGACCGAGGCCATACCCGCCAATAAGACCGAGGCCATCGCCGAGGGATCCGGCCCGGCCGAGAGCCCGGACGCCGGCGGCAAGAGCGCCGGCGCAGCCTCAGGGGAGGCCGCGAAGGGCTCGGGCGGCAAGGCCTCGGGCGGTTCCGGCAGCAAGGCGGAGGGTTCCGGCGGCACCCCGGGTTAGGCCCCGCCGACCCGGGGGACTAGTTCCCTGGAACCTGCGTTCTTCGCCCGCATCCCTGGCCTTCGCGGCGGTGCTGGTCTCCGGAGGGCGGCGCCCCAGACCCCCCGTGTGCCAGCCGCTCGAGCCGGCGGGCCGGCCGTCGCGGCTGGCACAGGCGCCGATGTAGTGTCGAATCGTGCGGGGCCGCCAGAAACCGCGGCCTGCGATTTGGGAGGAAACGTGACGGCTGACCTGGCCAGCATCACCGGCATCGATGTGCCGACGGCGCTGCTGATCGGCGGGGAGTGGACCGGTGGCCGGGCCGGCGTTCTGCCGGTGGTCGATCCGGCCACCGAGGACGCCATCGCCGAAGTGGCGAACGCGACCACCGAGGATGCCCTGGACGCGGTCGCCGCGGCCGCCGACGCCCTGCCTGGCTGGTCGAGGACCCCGCCGCGGCAGCGCGGCGAGTGCCTGCGCCGCGCCTGGGAGCTGATGATCCAGCGATCCGAGGCGCTCGCGAAGCTGATGGTCCTGGAGAACGGCAAGGCCCTCAGAGACGCCCAGGCGGAGATCACCTATGCGGCCGAGTTCTTCCGGTGGTACGCGGAAGAGGCGGTCAGGAACGAGGGCTACCTGGTCACGGCGCCGTCGGGGGCCAACCGGATCATGGTGCAACACCAGCCGGTGGGGGTCAGCGTACTGGTCACGCCGTGGAATTTCCCGGCAGCGATGGCCACCCGCAAGATCGGCCCAGCGCTCGCGGCGGGCTGCACGGTGGTGCTGAAGCCGGCCAAGGAGACGCCGCTGTCGGCGTTCGCCGTGGCCGAGATCCTGCGTGAGGCCGGCGTCCCTGACGGCGTGGTGAACGTGGTTACCACGCAGAAGGCCGGCCCGCTGGTATCGGCGATGCTGGCCGACCCGCGGGTCCGCAAGCTGTCGTTCACCGGGTCCACCGAGGTCGGCCGGGCGCTGCTGCAGACGGCCGCGCAGACCGTCACCAACTGCTCCATGGAACTCGGCGGCAACGCGCCATTCCTGATCCTCGAGGACGCGGACATGGACGCCGCGCTCGACGGGGCCTTCCTGGCCAAAATGCGTAACGGCGGGGAGGCGTGCACCGCGGCCAACCGGTTCTACGTGCACGAGGCTGTCGCGGATGAGTTCAGCACCCGGTTCGCCCAGCGGCTGGCCGGGCTCAAGGTCGGTCCGGGCCTGGCCGACGGGACCGACCTTGGGCCGCTGGTCAACGAGGACACCCGGTCCAAGGTGGCCAGCCTGGTGGAGGACGCCACCAAGACCGGCGGGCGGGTGGTGACCGGCGGGCAGGTGCCCGAGCGGCGCGGGTACTTCTACCAGCCGACGGTTCTCGACGACGTCCCCGCCGACGCGGGCATCCTCGATGAGGAGATCTTCGGCCCGGTCGCGCCGATCGTGCGGTTCACCGACACTGACGAGGCGATAGCGCTGGCGAACGGAACGGAGTACGGCCTGGTGTCCTACCTCTACACCCGTGACCTCCGCCGCGCGCTGCAGGTCGCCGAGGCCCTGGAGGCGGGCATGGTCGGCATCAACCGCGGGGTGGTGTCCGACCCGGCCGCGCCGTTCGGCGGGGTGAAGCAGTCCGGCATCGGCCGCGAGGGCGCTCATGACGGGCTGCTGGAATTCACCGAGACCAAGTACATCGCGGTGGACTGGTAACCCGGCCGACCATGGACAGACGGATCTTCGGGCTCGAGAACGAGTACGGCGTCACCTGCACGTTCCGTGGCCAGCGGCGGCTGTCCCCGGACGAGGTGGCCAGGTATCTGTTCCGGCGGGTGGTGTCCTGGGGGCGTAGCAGCAATGTCTTCCTGCGCAACGGCGCCCGGCTCTACCTGGACGTCGGCAGCCACCCCGAGTACGCGACCCCGGAGTGCGACAACCTGATCGACCTGGTGACGCACGACAAGGCGGGGGAGCGGATCCTGGAGGGCCTGCTCGTGGACGCCGACCGGCGGCTGCGAGAAGAGGGCATCGCCGGGGACATCTACCTGTTCAAGAACAACACCGACTCCGCGGGCAACTCCTACGGCTGCCACGAGAACTACCTGGTCGGCAGGCACGGAGAGTTCGGCAGGCTGGCCGACATCCTGATCCCGTTCCTGGTCACCCGGCAGATCATCTGCGGGGCGGGCAAGGTGCTGCAGACCCCGCGGGGCGCGGTTTACTGCGTCAGCCAGCGGGCCGAGCACATCTGGGAGGGTGTTTCGTCCGCCACCACCAGATCCCGGCCGATCATCAACACCCGGGATGAGCCGCACGCGGACGCGGAGCGGTTCCGGCGGCTGCACGTGATCGTGGGCGACTCGAACATGAGCGAGACCACCATGCTGCTCAAGGTCGGCGCGACCGACCTGGTGCTGCGGATGGTCGAGGCCGGCACCGTGATGCGCGACCTCACCCTGGAGAACCCGATCCGGGCCATCAGGGACGTCAGCCACGACATGACCGGGCGGCGCAAGGTCCGGCTGGCCAACGGGCGCGAGGTGAGCGCCCTGGACATCCAGATGGAGTACCTGTCCAAGGCCAGGGACTTCGCCGACCGCAAGGGCCGGGACCCGATCACCGAGCGGGTACTCGGGCTGTGGGAGCTGAGCCTGCGCGCGGTGGAGACCGGCGATCTTGGCCTGGTGGCGCGGGAGATCGACTGGGTGACCAAGTTCCAGCTGATCGAGCGGTACCGGGCCAAGTACGACCTGCCGCTGTCGTCGCCGCGGGTGGCACAGCTCGACCTCGCCTACCACGACGTGCACCGCGGCCGCGGCCTGTATTACCTGCTGCAGCGCCGCGGCGCGGTGGAGCGCGCCTGCCGGGACCTCGACATCTTCCAGGCCAAATCGGTGCCGCCGCAGACGACCCGGGCCCGGCTGCGCGGCGAGTTCATCCGGCGGGCTCAGGAGCGGCGCCGGGACTTCACCGTGGACTGGGTGCACCTGAAGCTGAACGACCAGGCCCAGCGCACCGTGCTGTGCAAGGACCCGTTCCGCTCGGTCGACGAGCGCGTGGAGAAGCTGATCGCGGGCATGTAGCCGGCGCGTTCCCTCCTGCCCGCCCAGGCCCGCGCCGCAGCCATGCCCGCCTCCATGCCACCCGGCGCGGCCGCCGTCTCACCGCGATGTCCGCGACCCCGGCCGCTATTTGCGCAGACCGCGCTGCCGCCCGCTCAGATGCTTACTGAACGTATGCACTTAACTTCGTTCGGTTGCTAGCATCCGTGAGGCTGGCTACCGCCACCCGCTCCATGCGAATGGCCGCCCGCCAGCGCCGACAGCCGGGGGTAGTCGAATGGTGCGTTTCATGATCCCGGACCGAAACCCGTCATATGCGTGGGTTTCGGTCCGGGATCATGAAATCGCTCCGGATCTCCGCCGACGGCCGCGGGCCGATGGCTAGGACGCGGCAGCGCATTCCCTGGCCCCGGATTCCGCGGCCCCGTCAGAGCGAGCCGGGCGCGGCGCCGTCGTCCGGCGAGGCCGCGCTGGGCCCGCCGGAGGTGGAGTCGCAGGTCCCGGCGGCCCTGCGGAACGCCGGGCCCTGGCGGCCGATCCTGGGGAGGGTGCTGCGACGGATCGCAGCCGCCCTCCGGCCCGTCCTGCGGCGGGCCGCCGCGCTGCTGGGCACGGCGCTGGTGCGGGCCGCGATACTGGCGGAAATCGCGCTGGTGCGGGTCGCGGTGGCCCTGGGCCAAGCGCTGGCCTGGACCGCACTCAGGCTCTGGCGCTTCCTGCGGTGGGCCACGCCAGCGCTGGGGCGGCTCCTGCCCCCGCTCGCGGCGATGCTGCGGCGCGCCCTGGCGCGCGGGGCGGTGCTGCTGGCCAGGGCGCTGTGGTGGACCGCGGCCGTCCTGGGCCATACCCTGCGGCGGGCCGCGGCGCTGCTGGGGAAGGCGCTGGTGCGGATCGCCGTGCTGCTGTGGGTGGCTCTGGCGGAGGCCAGGGCGGCCCAGGCGGTACCGCGGCTGGTCACGGTGACGCCCGCCAGCCCTTGGTGGTTACGGGATCGGCGGCTGCGTGACCTAGCCCGGCCCAGCCGGCCATCACCCGGCGGGCGGATAGCAACCTCAGGACCGCAGGCAAGCGACATGCGCCGCGCTGATCTGCGCGCGCATAGTGCGCGGGCCACGAGGCCGCGCGACACAGGGCGGCCTATGCCGCATCAGGCCGCGCAGCCCCCGATCGCCCTGGCGGAGACCACTCAGCCGCTGCGGGCGCTGCCGGGGTCCGCCCAGCCCCCGTCGGCCTGGCCGGAGATCACCCAGCCCCTGCCGGCCGTACCTCCGACCACCCAGCCGCTGTCGGCCGTGTCCCAGGACCAGACCACGCGGCCCGGACCCACGCGGGTCCGGACCGGGCACTCCCAGGCCAGCCGCCGGCAGGCGAGCGCGGGGCAGACCGGCTGGCGGGCCGCCACCTGGGTCGCCGCAGTGTTGCTGTGGTCGGCGGTGGGCGTGGTCCTGTTCCTGTGCTACCTGCGGGTGTCGCGCACGGCCAGCGTCGACTCCGACGGCGCGTCCAACGTGCTCCAGGCCTGGGACATGCTGCACGGCAACCCGATACTGCGTGGCTGGCGGCTCTCTGACGTGTCCTTCTACACCACCGAGCTGCCGCAGTACATGCTGGTCGAGCTGGTCCGGGGGATCAGCCCCGACGTGGTGCACATCGCGGGGGCCATCACGTACAGCCTCCTCGTGCTGCTGACCGCGCTGCTGGCCAAGGGCCAGTCGGCGGGCAGGCCGGGCCTGTTCAAGGCGGCGCTCGCGGGCGGGATCATGCTGGCACCGCAGCTGGGCAGCGGCGTCTACGTGCTGCTGCTCGCCCCGGATCACGTGGGCTCGACGGTCCCCGTGATGCTGGTGTGGCTGCTGCTGGACCGGGCGCGGCGCCGCTGGTACGTGCCGGCGGCGGCCGGGGTACTGCTGACCTGGGCGCTGATAGCCGACAACATCGTGCTGATCACCGGCGTGCTGCCGCTGGCCGTGGTGTGCGCGACCCGCGTCTACCGCGCGACCGTGGTCGGCCGCCGCCCGCTGTGGGCCAGCTGGTTCGAGCTGGCCCTGATCACGGCGGCGGTGGTCGCGGCCCAGCTCGCCAGGACGGTGCTGGCGCAGATCACCGCCCACGGCGGGTTCACGGTCGCACCGGTGGACACCCGCCTCGCGGCCTACGCGGCGATGCCGCAGCATCTGCTGCTGACCGGACAGGGCATGCTGCTGCTGTTCGGGGCCGACTTCTTCGGCCATAATCTCGGGCTGGTGGCAGCGCTCGCGATGCTGCACCTGGTCGGCCTGGTCCTGGCCGCGGCGGCCACCTGGGCCGCGGTCAGGCGCTTCGTCGCCGGCCGTGACCTGGTGACGCAGATCCTCGCGGCCGGCGTGACGGTCAGCCTGGGCGCCTACCTGATCTCGCACCAGGTGGCGGACCTGCACAGCACGCGGGAGGTCGCCGCGGCGCTGCCGTTCGCTGCCGCTCTGGCCGGCCGGGTGCTGGGACCGCGGCTCGAGCGGGCCCGCATGGTGCCCGCCGTGGCGCTGCTGCTGGCCGGGTATCTGGTGAGCCTGGGGCGCGTCATGAGCCTGCCCCCGGTCCCCGCGCAGAACCAGCAGCTCGCCACGTGGCTGTCCGCGCACGGGCTGCAGTACGGCCTGGCCGGGTACTGGCAGGCCAGCAGCACCACCGTGGCCAGCGGCGGCCGGGTTGCGGTCAGGCCAGTGGGGGCCGTCAGCGACGGCATCAGGCCATTCAACTGGGAGACGGATAGCTCCTGGTTCGACCCGGCGGCGCACGACGCGAACTTCATCGTGCTGTACCCGTCACGGCCCGGGGCGGACCCCTATCCGTGGATTACCGATGTCCGCGCGGCTTTTGGCCAGCCGGCCAGAATCTATTATGTCGACGGCTATACGGTAATGGTCTGGAACGACAACCTGCTCACCGAGCTCTCCCGATCCGTCCCGTGACCCCCCGCTCCCGCAGGCGGGCTCCATCGCGGTGACGTCCCGTCGCATTCGGCTTCCGCTAAGCCGCGGCGGGTAGGCTGGCTGCGCTCATGATCCCGACAATGAGGATTCCCATGCGACGCATTGCCGCTGCGCTCTTCATCCCCCTTATCGCCACCGCCGTGGCCCTGGCCGGCTGCGGCTCCTCGTCCTCGCCTCCCACCAGCCCCAATGCGTCTGTCACGGCAACCGGCACCTTCGGCAAGGCGCCCACCGTCAAGATCCCGGCCAAGAAGGCGGGCGGCAACCTCGTCGTCAAGACCGAAGTCAAAGGCAGCGGCGCGGCCCTCAGCAGCAAGGACGCCTTCCTCGGCAACTACGTGGTCTACATCTGGAGCGGCAAGACCAATAAGCTGGCGCTCAGCACCTACACAGCCACGCCTCAGGTTCTGTCCGGGAAGCTGCTGCCCGGCCTGACGACGGCCCTCGAGGGCAAGAAGATGGGCAGCCGCGTGCTCGCCGTGCTGCCGCCGAAGTACGGCTACGGCGCGAGCGGCAACTCACAAGTGGGCATCACCGGGTCGGACACGCTTGTCTTCGTCGTGGACATGATCAAGGAATACGCCGGAACCGCGTCGGCGTCCGGTGCGCAGGTGTCCAGCGGCGGCGGAATCCTGCCCACGGTCACAGCCAAGACGGGCACCGCGCCGAGCGTGAAGATTCCCACCAGCGCGCCGCCGAGCAAGCTCGTCGTCAAGACCCTGATCAAGGGATCGGGCCCGCCGGTCGCCAAGGGCCAGGAGGTCGTCACGCAGTACGTGGGCCTCAACTGGCGCACTCGCACGGTCTTTGACTCGTCCTGGTCCCGCGGCGCGCCGTTCGGCTTCGAGATCGGCGCCACGCCGGCTCAGATCATTCCCGGCTGGGACACCGGCCTGGTCGGCGTGCCGGTCGGCAGCCGGGTCATGCTGGTGATCCCGCCCAAGGACGGCTACGGGTCGGCCGGGCAGTCGTCGGCCGGCATCAAGGGCACCGACACGCTCGTGTTCGTGGTCGACGTCCTGGACGCGGTCAACAAGGCGGCCTGACCCGGTCTCCGGGATCCCGGCCCGCGCCGACGCGGGGACGCCTCGCCGCCGCACGCGCCGAGAGACGTCCCCGCCTGCCGGCTGGTGCTGCTAGGCCGCCGTCCCCGGCCTGGAACGATCGGTGAGCGCGTCCAGCGTGAGCCCGAGGCCGATGCCGAGCATCCAGACGTCCTTGGCCAGCGCGGTGCCCTGCTGGCTGGGCCGGATGCCGTCCTGCTTGGTCATGCCGGGAGTGCGCGCGTACAAGCCGAGCAGGCTGGCCGAGAACGCGGTCAGGCCCACCCCGGCCGCGGCCGTGGGCACGACGGGCAGCAGCAGGGCCGAGCCAAGCGCGATCTCGCCGATCGAGAGCAGCTTCGCGAAATCCTTGGGCTTGATCCTGTTCAGGAACGGATACGTTCCGGCCGCCATACCGTGCAGCCGCGTGGCTGTTTCCTCATCGGCGGACCATTTTCCCAGGCCGGCGTTGAGAATGAACGCTCCTGCCGCAAGCCGTCCTGGTAGCCGCCTGGCCTTAGCCGAGAAATCCATCAACCTGCCTTTCCTCTTTGACCCGTAGCTCTCGTCTCGTGGCCTCGCCCCCGTTCGCGGCTTTGCTACGGCATTCCCATTCTTGCGCTTCGGCTGTTGCAGCGCGTCGGCGGTGTCCCAGGCCGGGCTAGTTCCACCGCTCGAACGGCTCGTCGATCTGCTCGCCGGCCAGGAACGGCGGAAGAAGTTCCGGCAGCCGGCCCGGGTAGAACCGCTGCTCGCTCCCCGTGATCTCGTTCAGCTCCCACCATCGCACGTCGATGTAGTCCTCGAGCTCTTGCGGGGTCTGCCCGCCGTCAGTGATCTCCGGGCGGTGGCCGGCCACCCGGGCTCGCACGACCACCTCGTGCTGCAGCCGCCGGACGCCGCGCGACTTCCAGGTGGTGTCCCGCCGCCACGCGGGCGGGCCCACCGCACCGGGATCGAGGATCAGCCCGGTCTCCTCGCGGATCTCGCGCACGGCGGCCTCCAGGTACGTCTCGCCCGGGTCGATGCCGCCGCCTGGCAGTTCCCACCACCCGTCCGGGATCTGGTCCGGCGTCAGGGCGTGGAAGAGGAGGATCCGGCCGCCTTCGTCGGTCAGAACCACGCGGACCGCGTGCCGTTCCAGGTCAAAGTGCAGCTCGGGCACGTGCGCCTCCTCCGGGCTGGCGGGCCAGGGTGGCCGCGTGCCGCCCGGCCGCCGCGGCCGCGAGGAAGTAGGCCAGATCCTCGTCCAGCCTGCGGCCCATGGTGGACAGCGTGACCGGGCAGGCCCGGAGGACATCGTGCAGCCCGGCCACGCTCACCCGGACCAGGCTGTGCCGGGCGGCCAGCGGCTCGGCCGCGGCCGTGATCTGGGCGCCGAAATCGCCGGGCAGGTCGGGCAGCACGACGTCAGCACGTTTCAGGGCCACTCGGCCGTAGGAGGTGAGGCTGTGGTGCGAGATGCCGCGATGCCGCTCCCGCGGGTCGGCCTCGCTGATCCGCAGCGACGCCACCGGCCTGCCGCCCAGCACCGCCACCGCGTTCACCGCCTCGCCCGAGGCCACCCCGGAGAAACCCCACCGGGTCCCGGTGCCCAGGTTGCCCGGGCCCTGGGACACCACCACAAGGTCCGCGCCGAGCACGTGCCGCGCGGCCAGCAGCCCGCTGTGCAGCGTGACCGCCTCCAGGTCGCCCCCGAACGCCTGGCCGACGGTCACAGTCCCGGCCAGCCAGCCCGCCCCGCGCAGCGCGGCGATCGTGCGGGAGAACCAGGCGGGCAGGGCACCGCCGTCGAGCATCACGTACACCGCCCGCTCCCGGGCGGCCGGGCGGCCCGGCGGGAGTTCCCGGCGGCTTGCGCTCGGCGTAATACCCGGCCAGCACGGCGGGCAGGGCGGAGTGCAGGTCGGCCACCACGACCGGCAGGCCGTCCAGGTCGTCGGCGTCGCGCAGGATCTCGTGGTGCGGCGAGCCCTGCTCATCCGCGCCGAGCACGCAGGCCTGCAACGGTGTGTACCGCGCCTTGATCAGGTGGCCGGGGCCGTCCGGGTCGGGCGGCAGCCTGTCCGGCAGCGCGACCACGAGCGCGTAACCGCCGGTGCCCAGGCCGAGGTCCAGCGCGCTGGTGTTGAGCAGCACCCGGTCGCCCAGCTGCGGCCGCCCGGTCAGCCGCGGGTAGGCGAGCGCGCGCACCTGCGCGCCTTCCACGGTCACCTCGATCTCGACCGCGCCGGTCCATTCCCGCCGCATTCCGGAAACCACGCCATTGCGCCACCTGATCACTCAGGCAGCGTAGCCTCAGGCGAGGCAGCGTGGCGTCAGGCAAGGTAGCGTCGGTGCCGGGGGGCCGGGCGGGAAGGAATGCAGAGGAATGTCACGGCGGAAGACGGAGCGGCTGCTCAGTCTCGTCGTCTGCCTGCTGTCGTCGAACCGGTATCTCACCGCGTCTCAGATCCGTGAGGCGGTGCCCGGTTACCCGGACTCATTTGACGCGTTCAAGCGCATGTTCGAGCGGGACAAGGACGAGCTGCGCGAGCTGGGGATCCCGCTGGAGACCGGGATCAGCGCGGCCACGGACGACGAGCCTGGCTACCGGATCTCGCGCCAGGCCTACGAGCTGCCCGAGATCAGGCTGGAGCCCGATGAGGCGGCGGTGCTCGGCCTGGCCGCCCGGGTCTGGCGGCGGGCCGAGCTGGCGGGCGCGGCCGCGGGCGCGCTACTCAAGCTGCGAGCCGCAGGGATCGACGCGGAGGACACCACCCAGCCCGGCATCGAGCCGCGGCTGCAGACGGGTGAGGCCGCGTTCGGGCCGCTGTGGGAGGCGGTGCGCGACCGGCGGCCGGTGTCGTTCGGCTACCGGGGAGCCGGCCGCAGCACGTCCCAGCAGCGCAGCCTGGAGCCCTGGGGCGTGGTCAACCGGCACGGCCGCTGGTACGTGGCCGGGCTGGACACCGACCGGGGTGAGACCCGGGTGTTCCGGCTGAGCCGCATCGACGGCCCGGTGAGCTTCCTCGGGCGGGCGGGCTCGGTCACGGTGCCGGACGGGGTTGACGTCAGGGAGCTTGTGCGCGAGTGGGACACCACGCCGCAGCCGCTGCGCACGGCCGTGCTGCAGGTCAGGCACGGGGCGGGCTACGGACTCCGGCGCGGCGCCAGCGACGTCAGGCCCGACCCGGAGCACGCGGGATGGGATCTGGTCGAGGTGCCGTTCTCGGATGTGGGCTGGTACGGCGAGCATCTAGCCTCATTCGGCGCGGACGTCGTCGCTCTTCAGCCCACCGACCTCCGGGAGGCTGTCATCACCCGTCTGAAGGGAGCGATGGCATGACCACCGCCGCCGCGCCAGGATCAGCGGCGAAGCCGGCGCCGCCGCGGGTGACCCCCGCGTCCGACCGGCTGCAGCGGCTGCTCGCGCTGGTGCCCTACGTGGTGAGCCGGAACGTGGTCGGCCTGGCCGAGACCGCGGCCGCGTTCGGCATCACCGAGCGCGAACTGGTCGACGACCTCAACATGCTGTGGTGCGTGGAGCTCCGCTCGCCGGACCCGTACTGCCCGATCGACCTGTCGTACGAGGGCGGCGAGATCGTGGTCAGCGAGGCCGAATCGATCGACCGGCCGCTGCGGCTCGGCGTGGACGAGGCCAGCGCGCTGCTGGTCGCGCTGCGGATGCTGGCCGAGGTGCCGAACCTGGAAGACCGCTCGGCGCTGAACCGGACGATCGCCAAGCTCGAGGCGGCCGCGGGGGAGGCAGGCGCAGTGAGCGCCCAGGTGGCGGTGCAGGTCGACGACCGTGGGGCCAGCACCGTGCTGGCGCAGATACGGGACGCCCTGAACCGGGGCCGACGCCTGCATCTGTCTTATTACGTGCCAGGACGCGACGAGGCCACCGAGCGCGATGTGGACCCGATGCGGCTGCTGGTCGTGGAGGGCCGGGCCTATCTGGAGGGCTGGTGCCTGAGCGCCGAGGCGGTGCGGCTGTTCCGGCTGGACCGGGTGCTGGCCCTGACCGTGCTGGACCAGGCCGCGTCGGTCCCGCCCCAGGCGGAGCTCAGGGATGTGGACCAAGGGCTGTTCCGGCCGTCGGCCGATGACGCCGAGGTGGAGCTCGAGCTGTCGGTCGCGGGCCGGTGGGTGGCCGAGTACTACCCGTGCGAGCGGGTGGAAGATCTGGGTGACGGGAGGCTCCGGGTCGGGCTGCGCACCCCGGACACCCGTTGGGTCAGGCGGCTCGCCCTGCGGCTCGGCGAGGACGGCCGGGTGATCTCCCCGCCGGACCTCGCCGCCCAGGTGCGCGAGGACGCCTCAGCCGCCCTGGCCCAGTACACCTGAGCCTCATGCGTCCCACGCCTCGCAGCGCGCCCCGGGCGCCTGACGGCCAGGTAGCGGCCCTGTAGCGGCTGCGTAACGGCTGGGCAGGAGCCGAGACATGAGCCCCTATGTCTGGTTAGCCTAGAGGCCAGGCGGGCGCCGTCCGCTTGGCACGGAGGCTCGGTTTCATGGGCGTCACGTGTAGACTTTCGGGTGCAAGAGACCCTAGGCGCGGGAACGCGCTTCCCGCTGAATGGGGACAGACATGATTGGTGACCTGTTCGACAGCCCGTGGAAGATACTCATCGTCGCGGTGGTATTGATCGTGCTGTTCGGGTCGAAGAAGCTGCCCGACGCCGCCCGGTCGCTCGGGAAGTCGATGCGGATACTCAAGACCGAGGTGCAGGACCTGCATCACGAGGAGCCTGACAAGGCGCAGCCGCCCCAGGCAGTATCCGCCCCCCAGAGCCAGCAGCAGATCGAGCACCTGCAGCAGCAGATCCGCGACCTGCAGCAGCAGCCGTCCGCGGGCGGGGCGACGGCAGCTAACGGTGCTCCGCTGACGGAGACACAGCGGACGCAGCAGCCGGGCTGAGCCCGCTTCGCTCGCGTAGCAGACCATGGCGAAGCTGGGTGACACCGTAACGGGCGCGCGCGTGCTCGGCACGCGCTTCCTGCAGATGCACCAGGCTCCGAATCCGGACGGCCGGATGCCGCTCATGGATCACATTCGGGAACTCCGGAACCGGCTGCTCAAGGCGATAGCTGTGCTGGCCCTCGGCATGGCGATCGGGTTCATCCCGCAGGTCTACAACCGGCTCTGGGCGTTCGTGGAGCATCCGTTCCTCCAGGCCGAGCACAAGGGCCACGCCCAGCTGATCCTCATCGGAGTCCTCGACCCGTTCATGCTCCGGGTGCAGATCGCGTTCTTCTTCGCGCTGATCGTCACCTGCCCGTTCTGGCTCTACCAGATCTGGGCGTTCATCGCCCCCGGCCTCTACCGCCGGGAGAGGCGGTGGACCTACGTGTTCGTGTTCACCGCCGCGCCGCTGTTCCTGGCCGGCGCCACGATGGCGTACTTCGCGATGAGCCGAGGCCTGAAGTACCTGCTCGCGCTGGCCCCGGCCGGGGTCGACGTCCTGCCGACCATCGCCAACTACCTGAACTACTTCGAGGCCATGATCCTCGGTTTCGGGCTGGCGTTCGAGCTGCCGCTGGCCCTGGTCATGCTCAACATGGTCGGCATCCTCACGCACGAGCGGATCCGGAAGTGGCGCCGGATAATGATCTTCCTCGTGTTCGTGTTCGCCGGCATCGCGTCGCCGAGCCCGGACCCGGTGACCATGCTCCTGCTGGCCGTGCCCTGCGTGGTGCTGATCGAGGTGGCCGAGCTGATCATCTGGGCCAACGACCGGCGCCGGGCGGCCAGGCCGTCGATGTACGGCGGGCTGCGCGACGACGAGGTGTCGCCGCTCGACGACTACGAGGACCCGTCCAGGGACGGTGTGGACATCGGGCCGTCGGCTGGGCCTGACGCGTAGCCACCCAGGGTTCGCCCCGGACGGCTGCGGCTGGTTGCCTGGCTGGTCTGGTGACCGCGCCCCCTACCCTGGATCAGGTGGCCACCCAGGCGAGCCCTGCCGACCGCTATGCCGCGGCGCGGCGGCGCATGACGGAAGACGGGCCGGAACTCACGGCGTTCCGGGCCCTCTATGACTTCAGCTTCGACGATTTCCAGCTTGAGGCCTGCCGGGCCCTGATCGCAGGCCACGGGGTGCTTCTCGCCGCGCCCACCGGCTCTGGCAAGACGGTGGTCGGGGAGTTCGCCGTGCACCTGGCGCTGGCCGGGGGCCGGAAGTGCTTCTACACCACCCCGATCAAGGCGCTGTCCAACCAGAAGTACGCCGACCTGGTCCGCCGTTACTCGGCCGCCAAGGTCGGCCTGCTAACCGGCGATAACAGCATCAACGGCGAAGCCCCCGTGGTCGTGATGACCACCGAGGTGCTGCGGAACATGCTGTACGCGGGCTCGCCGACCCTGGCCGGGCTCGGCTACGTGGTCCTCGACGAGGTGCACTACCTGGCCGACGCGTTCCGTGGCGCGGTCTGGGAAGAGGTGATCATCCACCTGCCCGAGGCGGTGCGCCTGGTGGCCCTGTCCGCGACCGTCAGTAACGCGGAGGAGTTCGGCGACTGGCTGTCCCAGGTCCGCGGGGGCACCACGGTGATCGTCGATGAGGTCCGCCCGGTGCCGCTGTGGCAGCACATGATGGTCGGGACCCGGCTCTACGACCTGTTCACCGAGGTCAGCGACGAACCCGGCCGGGCGGGCCGGGACGGGACCCGGGGCGGAGGCGGCAGGAAAACCGCGGCCCGCGGCGCGGCCCACCCCCGTGGTCAGGCAAAGAGCAGCGGGAGCGGACCCCAGGCCCGCGACGCCGGGCGGGCCCTGGTCAACCCGCAGCTGCTGCGGGTCGCGCGGCGGGAGGACTTCACCGACCGGAGGGCGCCGGCCCGGGCCGCGCGGAGCCGGGCTCACCCGCCGGGGCGGCGGCCGCCCAGGTTCCGCGGCGCCCGCCGCCCCGACGTGATCGAGCGGCTCGACTCCGCGGGCCTGCTCCCGGCGATCACGTTCATCTTCAGCCGGGCCGGGTGCGACGCCGCCGTGCGGCAGTGCCTGGACGCTGGCCTGCGGCTGACCACCCCGCAGGAGGCGGCCGAGATCACCGAGCTGGTGCGACGGCGTACCGCGGACATCCCCGCGGAGGACCTGCCGGTCCTCGGCTACGGCGACTGGCTGGCCGGCCTCCAGCGCGGCCTCGCCGCCCATCACGCGGGAATGCTGCCGACGTTCAAGGAGGTCGTGGAGGAACTGTTCGCGGCCGGGCTGATCCGGGCCGTGTTCGCCACAGAAACCCTCGCGCTCGGCATCAACATGCCGGCCAGGACCGTGGTCATCGAGCGGCTGGACAAGTGGAACGGCGAGACCCACGCGGACCTGACCCCCGGCGAGTACACGCAGCTGACCGGGCGGGCCGGCCGCCGTGGCATCGACGTCGAGGGGCACGCGGTCGTGCTCTGGCAGCCCGGGATGGACCCGGCCGCCGTCGCGGGCCTGGCCGGCACCAGGACCTACCCGCTGAACTCGAGCTTCCGGCCGTCCTACAACATGGCGGTCAACCTGGTCGGCCAGGTGGGCCGGGAGAGGGCCGCGGCCCTGCTGGAGTCGTCCTTCGCCCAGTTTCAGGCCGACCGCGCGGTGGTCGGCCTGGCCCGTCAGGCCCGGCGGATCAGGCAGTCCATGGAGGAGCTCGAGGTCAGCTGCGACCATGGCGACTTCGCCGAGTACCAGTCCATCCGGCGGGAGCTCTCCCAGCGCGAGGGCGATCAGGCCCGGCAGCGCTCCGTGGCCAGGCAGGCCGAGGCGGCTGCCTCGCTGCGGCAGCTGCGCCGCGGTGACATCATCCTGGTGCCCGGCGGCCGGAGGGCCGGGATCGCGCTGGTCCTGGAGCCGGGCCCGGCCGGGGCGGACCCGCCCGTGCCGCTCGTTCTCACCGTGAACCGCCAGGTCAAGCGGCTGTCGCTGGCCGATTTCCCGGTACCGGTCACGGCCATCGACCGGGTGCGGATCCCGGCCTGGTTCAGCGCCAGGTCCGCGAATCACCGCCGCGATCTCGCCTCGACCGTGCGCAACAAGCTCGCCGGCCATGACCTCAACCAGCACCGGGCCGGCAAAGCCTCCCCCCGCGGCGAGGACGGCGAGATCGAGCGGCTGCGACGGCGGCTGCGCCAGCATCCCTGCCACGGGTGCGCGGACCGCGAGGAGCACGCCAGGAACGCGGAGCGCTATCTCCGGCTGGAGCGGGAGGCCGAGGCCCTGGAACGGCGGGTGGCGGGCCGGACGCACGTCATAGCGCGGACGTTCGACCGGGTGTGCGCGGTGCTCGATGAGCTCTCCTACCTCGAAGGCGACACGCTGACCGCGGAGGGCAGGCGGCTGGCGGGCCTCTACACCGAGCTCGATCTGCTGGTCGCGGAGTGCCTGCGCCGCGGGCTCTGGGACGAGCTGAACGCGGCCGAGCTGGCCGCGTGCGTCTCCGCGCTGACCTTCGAGTCACGCCGGCCGGACGACGCGAGCCCGCCCCGGCTGCCGCGCGGGAGGGTCCGCGAGGTGCTCACGGCCATGGGCCGTATCGGCGCGGAACTCGACGAGATCGAGAACGAGCACCGGCTGTCGTTCCTGCGGGATCCCGATCCGGGCTTCGCCTGGGCCGCGCACGCGTGGGCTCAGGGCCAGCCGCTGGAGGAGGTGCTGTCCGACCTGACGCCGGGCGACTTCGTGCGGGCGACCAAGCAGCTGATCGACCTGCTGGACCAGATCGCGGATGCGGCCGGGACGGCGCCGGTGGCCGGGACGGCGCCGGTGGCCGGGGCGGCACGGGGCGCCATCGGCGCCCTGCGCCGCGGCGTGGTCGCCTACTCCTCGGTGGGCTGACGCCCGCTAGCCCACCAGCGTGACCACGGGGAGGTCGTAGGTGCGGCGCACGCTGCTGCCCAGGCGGGCGATGTCGGCGCCGTAGACGTGCAGCGAGATCGCAACGTCCGCGCCGTGGTTCCTGACCCGGTGAATATCGCCGGGCGGGGCGAATCCGCCCACCGCGCCGGTCTCGTTCACGCTGCGACCGACCTCTGCGAGGGCCGTGTCGCCGTCCCGCAGCGAGAACAGCTCCTCGTACTCGGCCCCCTGCAGCACGCCCACGACGCACCAGGTGACATGGTCATGGATCGGCGTCTGCTGCCCGGGCCGCCAGACCAGCGCGCAGACCGAGAACGAGCCGTCTCGCTCGGTGTGCAGGGTGTGGCTGACGTAGCCGCCCGGGCTGCCCGCGGCCTCCTCGGAGGTCAGGATCTCCGGGCCGGGCAGGTGGCGCCGGAGCGCATCGGCCACCAGCACGGCCGTCTGCTGCCAGTCGGCATGCCGGGCCGTGGCCTCTCGTATCCCCTGCACAAGGCCGGCCGGACATCGGGTGCGGACAGCGCTCGCTTCTGTCATTCGTGCCTCCCTCCGGGCGGCGGACCGGACCTACCCAGCCTAGGGATCACGCAGCGCCGTGATCCAATGCCAAAGCTGTCACGAACCCATAGAGGAACCGTATGAATATGCCCTGACCGGCCCGGGATCAGACATGATCCCCGGACGGGGGGCGAGGCGGCCGAGGGCCGGTGCTGGCAGGATGGCCAGGTGGGTTCGCTGATGCTGCTTGATTCCGCCTCGCTGTACTTCCGCGCCTTTCACGGCATTCCCGCCGACAGCATGACCGCGCCGGACGGCTCGCCGGTCAACGCGGTTCGCGGGCTGCTTGACATGATCGCCCGGCTCGTCCGGCTGCGGAAGCCGGGCCGGCTGATCGCCTGCATGGACGCTGACTGGCGGCCGGCGTTCCGGGTGGCCGCGATCCCGTCCTACAAGGCACATCGGGCCAACCCCGACGGCAGCGAACAGGTCCCTGACGCGCTGACCGCCCAGATCCCCCTCATCAAACAGGTGCTCGATGCCGCTGGCGTGGCCATGGCCGGCGCCCGCGGGTACGAGGCCGACGACGTGATCGGCACCCTCACGGCCCGCGAGGACGGCCCGGTGGACGTGGTGACGGGGGACCGGGACCTGTTCCAGCTGGTCGACGACGCGCGCCCGGTCCAGGTGGTCTACACCGCCCGGGGGATGTCCAGGCTGGAGATCGTGGACGAGGCGGCCGTGACCAATCGGTACCAGATTCCCGGCCGGGACTACGCGGCGTTCGCCACCCTGCGCGGCGACCCGAGCGACGGCCTGCCCGGCGTGCCGGGGGTGGGGGAGAAGACCGCCGCCGCGCTGGTGCGGGTGTTCGGCAGCGTCGATGCGATGCTCGAGGCGCTGGACAAGGGCCACGGCGGGTTCCCCATGGGCACCCGGGCCAAGCTCACCGCGGCCCGCAGCTACCTGGAGGCGGCGGTGCCCGTGGTGCGCGTGGCTAGCGACGCGCCGCTGCCCGCGGTCGGCGGGGAGCTGCCGACCGGCCCGGCCGACGCCCGGCGGCTGGCCGAACTCGACGAGCGCTGGGACCTCGGCTCCTCCCTGGGCCGGATGTCGGCGGCCCTAGCTGCCCGCCCGGACTGACTCCCCGGAATCGCGGAGGGTCCGTGGGGCCATTGCCCGGCGTCAGCCCGGCGGAGCCGGGGCTAGCCGCGACGGCCGGCCGGAGGTCGTGAAGAGGGAAGGGGAGGTGGGCGGGGGATGGCACGCGGGGGGTCTGGGGGGGTCGTCCCCCCGAATGTCACAGCACCCGTAGGGCGACCAGGCAGGTGTCGTCCTCGGGGTCCGCGGACCCGAGAGCGCTGACCGCGGCGTCGATAGCCCGCTCCGGGTCGTTGATGCCCCGGACCGCGGCCGACAGTGTGGCCAGGCCTTCCTCCATGGACCGGTTCCTGCGCTCGATCAGCCCGTCGCTGTAGAGCAGCAGCAGGTCACCAGGGGCCAGTGCCAGGACCGCCGCCGCGTACTCGTCGTTCCCGGCGCCAAGCAGCACCCCCTCGGGCGGGTCCAGCGTCCTGGCCCAGGAGCCGCGGACCAGGACCGGTGGCGGGTGGCCGGCCTGGGCCCAGGTCAGGGTGCGGCTGGGCGGATCGAAGTAGCCGGCGACGACCGACGCGGTGTGCTCAGGCCCGACGTGGTGCACCAGGTCGTTGAGCCAGCCGACCAGCCGCTCCGGCGGCGAGCCGGTGATCGCGAGGCCTGCGAGCGCCCCCCGGAGCCTGGCCATACCCGCCGCGGCGGGCAGGCCGTGCCCGGCCACATCCCCGAGCGCGATCAGGACGTGACCGCCCGGCATGTCCGCGGTGATGTACCAGTCGCCCCCGACCCGGCCCGCCCGTGACGCCGGGAGGTACCGCACCATCGTGCGCAGTCCCGGCAGGTCGAACGCCTCGTCGTGCAGGGGCAGGATGGCACGCTGCAACTCCAGCGCAACCCGGCGCTCCTCCGCGAGCTCAGCCGCCAGCCTGGCCTCGGCCGCGAGCCCGGCCTCGCCGCCGCGCGGTGGGGGGACAGCACGGCCGGGACCCGCCCCCGGGCGCGACGAGACTGCCCCCTTGTTCGGGCGGCCGTGCGGAACCCCGATAGCCTCAGAAGTCATCACGGACCGGATCTAGTTAGATTGCGTGCACCTAGCGTGAGGCATGCTGACCCGCGCTGTCTAGATAAGGGCCCAAGTCTCACAAGTGAGATGATGCCAGGGAAGGTGCGCACGGGCGGGCAGTATGAGCACGGGAGAGACGATGGTATCCGACCGGCCTGATTCTGGCCTGTACCCAGCGGACCGGCTAGAGCTGGCGGCGGCCGCGACGGCGGAGGCGGGCCTGGCGGCGCTGCTCCTCACCCCCGGCCCTGACCTGCGGTATCTGACCGGCTACGACGCACATCAGCTCGAGCGGCTCACCTGCCTGGCCGTGCCAGCGGCCGGCCCGGATGGCGGACGGCCGTTCCTGGTGGTGCCGCGGCTCGAGCTGCCCGCCGCCCAGGCGTCGGGCGCCGGCGACCTGGGCCTGGACCTGATCCCCTGGGACGAGACCGATGATCCCTATGCGCTGGTAGCCAAGCGGCTCGGGCCGGTCACCGGCCGGGTCGGGCTGTCGGACCGCATGTGGGCGCTGATGGTGCTCGGGATCCGCGATGCGCTGCCCGGTGCGGACCAGGTCCTGGCCAGTACCGCCCTGCGCGCCCTGCGCATGCGCAAGACCCCGGCCGAGGTGGCCGCGCTGCGCGAGGCGGGCGAAGCCATCGACCGGGTGCATGCCCGGGTGCCCGGCTGGCTGCGGGCCGGCCGGACCGAACGGCAGGTCGCGGCCGACATAGCCGACGCGATCCTCGAGGAGGGCCACGCCCGCGTCGACTTCACAATCGTCGCCTCCGGCCCGAACGCGGCGAGCCCGCACCACGACGTCTCCGGCCGGGTGCTGCAGCGCGGGGACGCGGTCGTGGTCGACATCGGCGGAACTATGCCCAGCGGATACTGCTCCGACAGCACCAGGACCTACGTGATCGGCACGCCGCCGCCAGAGTTCGCCGCGTACTACGAGGTGCTCCGGGGCGCGCAGCAGGCGGCGTACGCCGCGGTGCGGCCCGGCGTGACCGCGGAGGCCGTGGACGCCGCCGCCCGGGAGCCCATCACCGCGGCGGGGTACGGCGAGTACTTCGTGCACCGGACCGGCCACGGGATCGGCCTGGAGTGCCACGAGGACCCGTACATCGTGTCAGGGAACACCGAGCCGCTGCAGCCGGGCATGGCGTTCTCCATCGAGCCCGGCATTTACCCGGGCCCGCATGGAGCCCGGATCGAGGACATCGTGGTCTGCACCGAGCAGGGGTGCGAGCGGCTGAACAACGCGACCCGCGAGCTGGTCTGCGTGGACGACCGATGATCGAGCGTGAGTGCCCGGACGAGGAGACCCGCGCCCTGTTCGAGCTGACCGGGGAGCTGGCCGACAAGGAACTGCGGCCCAAGGCCGACGCGGCCGAACGTGACGGCAGGTTCCCGCGCGAGGTGTTCCGGATCCTGGGCCGGTCCGGCCTGCTCGCGCTGCCCTACCCGGAGGAGCTGGGCGGCGGCGGCCAGCCCTACCGGACCTACCTCCAGGTCGTTGAGGAGCTGGCCAATGCGTGGCTCACGGTCGGCCTGGGGCTGAGCGTGCACACGCTCAGCTGCTTCCCCCTGGCCACGGTGGGCACCCCAGAACAACAGGAGCGGTGGCTGGCCGGCATGCTCGGCGGGGAGCAGCTCGGCGGTTACTGCCTGTCCGAGCCCGCCAGCGGCTCCGACGCGGCAGCGCTGCAGACCCGGGCCGAGCCCGACGGTCCCGATTACGTCGTCAACGGCGTCAAGGCGTGGATCTCCCACGCGGGCCAGGCCGACTTCTACTCGCTGTTCGCGCGCACGTCCGGCAGCCACGAGGGGCCGGAGCGAGCCCGCGGGATCAGCTGCCTGCACGTCCCGGCGCAGACCCCTGGGGTGTCGGCCGCCCCGGCCGAGCACAAGATGGGCATGCGCGCGTCAACCACCGCACAGATGATCTTCGACGGCGCCCGGGTGCCCGCCGGCCATCTGGTCGGTGCCGAAGGCGCGGGGTTCGGCATCGCGCTGGCCGCGCTCGACGCCGGGCGGCTCGGCATCGCCGCCTGCGCGACCGGTGTGGCCCAAGCCGCGCTGGACGCCGCGGTCGGCTGGGCGCGGGAACGGCGCCAGTTCGGCCGGCCGATCGCGGACTTCCAGGGCATCTCGTTCCTGCTGGCGGACATGGCCACCGCGGTGGAAGCCGCCCGGGCGCTGTACCTGTCCGCGGCCCGTCGCAAGGACGCGGGCCTGCCGTTCAGCGCGCAGGCGGCGATGGCCAAGCTGTTCGCCAGCGATGCCGCGATGCGGGTAACCACCGACGCAGTGCAGGTGCTCGGCGGGTACGGGTACGTCGAGGACTTCCCGGCCGAGCGGCTGATGCGCGAGGCCAAGGCGCTGCAGATCGTCGAGGGCACCAACCAGGTGCAGCGGATGGTGATCGGCCGCTCCCTGACCCGGGCTAGCTGACCGCTCCCGCGCCGCGGCCGATCGACAGCCCGCTCTCGGGGTCGAAGAACTGCATCCGGGATGTGTCCACGGCGAGCTCAACAGGCTGACCCGAGCGGACCGTGCTGCGCGCGGCGACCCGGGCGGTCCACAGCGACTTGCCACCGGCCAGCGGGATGGCCGCGTCGTCGTCATCCCCGGCCCCGGCCTGGGTGATGCTGTGGTGCTGGACCTGCGGGGCGTCGATACTGAACAGGATGTGGATCTCGCTGCCGAGATCCTCGGTGACGCCCGCGGTCACCGGCATGCGCGCCCAGCCGGGATCGGCCAGGGCGGCGTCCTCGAAGTCCGACGGCCTGATGCCCAGGATCAGCTCGCGGCCGAAGTAGCTCTCCAAGCCGGGGCGCGCGGCGAGCAGCGCCTCGGGCACCGGCAGCCTGATGTTGGCGAAGGTGACCGCAGGCCCGTCGTCACGGACCAGCTTGGCGGTCACGAAGTTCATCGCCGGCGACCCGATGAAGCCGGCCACGAACAGGTTCACCGGAGCGTTGAACAGCACCTGCGGTGTGTCCGCCTGCTGCAGCTTGCCCTCGCGCAGCACGCACACCCGCTGTCCGAGCGTCATCGCCTCGACCTGGTCGTGGGTCACGTACACGGTGGTCACGCCGAGCCGCTCGTGCAGCTGGGACAGGGAGGCGCGCATGGAGACCCGGAGCTTGGCGTCCAGGTTGGACAGCGGCTCGTCCATGAGGAACGCCTGCGGCTCGCGGACGATGGCCCGCCCCATCGCCACCCGCTGCCGCTGCCCGCCGGACAGCGCGGCCGGCTTGCGCTTGAGGAAGTCCTCGAGGCCGAGCATCTTGGCCACCTCGGTGACCCGCTTCCTGATCACGTCCTTTGGCGTCTTGCGCTGCTGCAGCCCGAACGCGAGATTCTGCTCCACGGTCATGTGCGGGTACAGGGCGTAGTTCTGGAACACCATCGCGATGTCGCGTTCCTTGGGCGGCAGGTCGTTCACCACCCGGTCGCCGATGGAGATGGTCCCGGAGGTGATCTCGTCCAGCCCGGCGATCGACCGGAGAGCGGTCGACTTGCCGCAACCGGACGGCCCGACGAGCACCATGAACTCGCCGTCAGCGATCTCGAGGCTGAGCCCGTCCACGGCCCTCACGCCGCCGGGGTAAACCTTGTCCACCTGGTCCAGAACGATCTGCGCCATCCGCTGCTCCGTCCCGTGTTCCGGCGCTGGGCCGCGGGTCGCGGGCGTGGCCCGCCTCTGGCCGGAGCGTATCGGTTCGTTTCGTACCCGTTAAGATCGGGCGCGTTTGCGTTACGCGAGCGTAAAGGCCGTTACCAAGCTGTTATCAAACCGTGGCCGAGGTCTCGCCGGGGTGTGCTGCCGCCGGACTGCGCGCGCGGCGGGCCGGCGGGCTACCGTATCGGGGTGGAGGAGACCAACCGCACCATCGTCGCGCTGCTGGCCCGAGACGGCAGGATGAGCTTCACCGAGCTGGCCAAGCGTACCGGCCTGTCCGTCTCGGCTGCGCAGCAGCGGGTACGCCGCCTGGAGCGGAACGGCGTGATCAAGGGGTACGTGGCCGTGATCGATCCTGACGATGCCGGGCTGCCGCTCGCCGCCTTCGTGTCGATCAAGCCGTTCGACCCGGCCGCCGCGGATGACGCGCCAGAACGGCTCGCCCACCTGCCGGAGATCGAGGCCTGCCACAGCGTGGCGGGAGACGAGAACTACATACTCAAGATCCGGGTGGCGTCCCCGGCCGCGCTTGAACAGCTGCTGCAGGAGATCCGCGCCGCAGCCAGCGTGTCCACCCGTACCACGATCGTGCTGAGCACCCCGTACGAGAACCGGCCGCCGAACGTGTGAGCTGTGTTAGCCCGGGGGGCCTGCGGCCCCCCGGAGCCCCCCGCCATGCTGTCCGCTCGGGCCAGCCTCCGGCTGGCCGTCGCGGCCATCATCGGCCGTCGCGGCCGGCATTACGAGGCGACCGCGAATACCCGCAGCCGCTCGTGGGCACCGACCGCGACGCTGCCCGTGGCGATCAT
Organism: uncultured Actinomycetota bacterium; assembly: GCA_963844655.1. Lineage (GTDB taxonomy): Bacteria > Actinomycetota > Actinomycetes > Streptosporangiales > Streptosporangiaceae > JASHPR01. The sequence continues at coordinate 638,023 of CAWJPA010000006.1, forward strand.
CGCGGTGCCGTGGTGCAGGTCGTCGGCGGTGGCGAGCTCCTCGGCACTGGCCGCCACCACTGTCGCGCCGTGCAGCAGCGCGTGATCGATCAGGGCGGTGTAGGACCGGCCGTCGCCCGCGGGCGGGGCGGCCAGCACCACGTCCTTGTCGCAGATCGCCGCTTCGCCCTCCAGCCTGCGGAGCTGGTCAGCCAGGTGCTGATGACTAACCGGGGCCGGGGCGAGCGTCCCGTCGGGCTGGCGCGCGTACGGCAGCAGCGCCAGGTCGTGTGGCCGGGCCGGGGCGGGGGGCAGGGCTCCCATCCCGAGCAGCGCGCTGAACTGGATCGCGTCCGGCGCCTCGCCGAACGAGACGACCTGCCGGACCCAGGAGCGATCGGCGGCGGCGAGCGCGGCCGCGGCCAGGGGTGGCGCAGTCAGCAGCATCCGTGCGCCGCAGTCGGCGAGCTGGCCCGCGATCTCCGGTACGGTGAGGCCGGCCGCCACCGGCGTGGGCACGCCTCCCGCGGCCCGTATCGCGTGCGCCGCCAGAACGTAGCAGGCCGCGTCGGGCACGTAGACGCCCACCGCGTCCCTGGGCTGCAGCCCGCGCCAGGCCAGCCCCGCCGCGGCGGCCTGCACGGTGATGGCGAAGTCTGCGTAGCCGCATGCAGGCTCCGCGGGGCCGCCGACCAGAGCCCGGTGCTCACCCCGGGCGGGTGCAGCGGCGAGCAGCCGCTGCGTAACCGTGACATCGCCGGCCGGTGACTCGGGGCTCACCATCGGGCTGGGCCACCTCCTGTCCGGTCAGAACTGGGCATCTCGGTGCTTGAGGCTAGAACCAGCCGCCGCCGCGCGCATCGTCAGGACTATGTAGTCAGATATGTAGTCGCCCCCCGGGGCCACGCAGGGGAGGGTTCCCGCGGGCCGGGGGCCCCACCGAGTGCAGGCGCGGGGGAGGGCTTCCCCCGCGCGGGGCCCGCCAGGCGGAGGCGCAGGGGAGGGCTTCCTGCATACCGCGGCCGCCGGGCGGCGGCGCGGGGAAGGTGTCCCCGCGCCCGGGTTCCGCCAGGCGGCGGCGCGGGGGTCCATGGGGCAGATCCCCGTGCCAGCCCGGCGGAGCCGGTACCAGCCGCGACGGCCAGGCCGGAGCGGATGGCACGCGGGGGGTCTGGGGGGTCGCCCCCCCAGAGGCCAGCGGAGCGGGCGGGCCCGGGCACAACACCCGGGCCCGCATGTGGGAGGCCGTCGGCGGCCGGCCACCCCCCTCCTGATGGCCGGAGCACCTTGACGGAACCCTCCCGCGCTCTAGTCAAGAAACTAGGCCGCGGCAGGGTCCCGGCACATGCCCAGAATTGGCCATCCGGATGTGCACTTCCCGGGCGCTCCGGTGTGTATGACGACCGCAGCATGTGTAGATGCCCGTGCAGATGTGCAGGGCGGCACCCCGGCGTCTCCAGCCCCCGCGCGGGGGCCTGGCCGGTCAGTCCTGACGGCCCCGGGAGTCTGACTCCCGTTGCGCTGCCCACGCCGCGACCTGGGCGCGGGAGCTGAATCCGAGCTTGGTGAAGATGTTCGCGACATGCCGGGCGGCGGTGGCCGGGCTGATCACGAGCTCGTCGGCGATGCCGCGGTTCGACAGGCCCCTGGCGATCAGGGCGGCGATCTCACGTTCCCGCGCGGTCAGGGTGGACGCCGCGCCCGAGCTGAGCGTCACGGGCAGCTGCTGCGGGATGGCAGGCCGCACGGCGCCGCCCATGGGCTCACCCGCGTCCGAGCCGGTCGCGAACCCGACCGCTTCGTGCGCGGTCATCGCCGCGCCCTCGGCGAGCAGCACCTCCGCCACCGCCGGGCCCAGCTGGCGGCGCGCCGCCTCGAGCAGGTCAGCGAGCCGGGAGCGGGCCAGCGAGGAGGGCACATGGCCGATAGCCTCGCGCAGCGCGAGCGCGGCCCCTTCCAGCTTGGCCGCCCGGGCCGGGTCGCCGCCGGCCACCGCGAGCATCGCGAACGCCTCCAGCCCGCGGGCCATGGCCAGCCGCTGCCCGGTGGCCTGGCTGAGCTCCAGGCTCTCGGTCAGGCTGGCGGAGGCCAGCTCCAGGTCGCCCTGGGACAACGCGACCCAGCCAATCCCGGCCAGGCACCTGGCGATCTCGGGCCGGGCGTCGATCTCCCGGTAGAGGATCAGCGCGCTGCGGAAATGACCGATCGCCGCCGAGTGGTCCCGGCGCACCCGGGCCAGGTTGCCGAACCCGTACAGGGTCTGGGCCACCCCCCAGCCGTTGTTGTCCTGGAGCACATCGAGCGACTCCTGGAACGCCCGCTGAGCCTCCTGCAGCTTGCCCTGCCGGGCGATGATCGTGGCCCTGACCGCGAGCGCGAGCCCTTCCTCCCAGTCGTTCCGGTCCTTGCGCGCGATCTCGAGCGCGCTGTCGGTCGTGGCCAGGGCCTCGTCGAGCTTGCCGGCCCGCAGGCTAACCACGGCGAGCACGCGCAGCGCCCCGGCCGCACCGGTGCTGCCCGAGGACCGGCAGAGGTCCAGGCCGGCCTGGGCGTTCTCGGCGGCTACCGCGTAGTCCTGCTGCTCGAAGGCCAGCTCGGCCCGGTGGATCAGGGACCGGGCCCGGAGGGCGGGCTCCACGTCGCCGGGCAGCCCGAGGAAGCGGTCGAACCAGATGACTCCCTCGGTCACGTCGCCGTAGGTGACCCACGGGCTGCGCAGCGCCGAGCAGAGCCGCAGGCCCTCGCCGGGCTCGCCGTACTCCAGGCAGGCGGCCAGCGCGGTCCGGCAGTTCGGGCGCTCGACCCCGACCCGCTGGTACAGGGCGACCCGCACCGGCCAGGGCGGATCGCCGCGCACGAACGCCTGGGCCACGATGCTCTCCGCCAGCCGCAGCATGTAGTCACGGTGCCGCAGCCGCATGGCGGTCCCTTCGCCCGAGGCGTGCAGCCGGTCGCTTGCGTACTCCTTGATCGTGTCGAGCAGCCGGTAGCGCGCGAACCCGTCGACCTCTGCGTCGAGCGTGACCAGCGACTTGTCGATCAGCGCGGCCAGCAGGTCGAGCACCTGGCTGGCCTGGATGGCCTCGTCGGCGCAGACCTGCTCGGCCATGTCCAGGTTCCAGCCGGAGAACACCGCGAGCCGGCGCAGCAGCGCCTGCTCGGGCTCGGTCAGCAGCTCGTAGCTCCAGTCCACGGCCGCCCGCAGCGTCTGCTGCCGGGCCGGGGCCGTGCGGTCGCCGGACGCCAGCAGCTGGAACCGGTCACCGAGCCGGGCCGCGATCTGCTCCACGGACAGGGCACCCACTCTCGCCGCGGCCAGCTCGATGGCCAGCGGCATGCCATCCAGGGTCCGGCACAGCCGCGCCACGGCGCCGGTGTTGGCGGCGCCGAGCGTGAACCCGGGGCGCACGGCCGCGGCCCGGGCGGCGAACAGCCGGATCGCCTCGTGCTGGGCCAGGTCCCCGGCGTCGAGGTCATCGACCGTGGACGGGAGGGCGAGCGGCGGCACCCGCCACACGGTCTCGCCGCGCACCCGCAGCGGCTCGCGGCTGGTGGTGACCACGCGCAGCTCCGGGCAGCCCCCGAGCAACTGCTGGACCAGCGCCGCGCTGGCGTCCACGACGTGCTCACAGGTATCGAGTATCAGCAGCATCCGCCGCGGCCGGAGCGTCTCGGTCAGCGTCTCGGCCAGCGGCCGGTCGGGTTCCTCCCTGATCCCGAGCGCGGCCGCGACCCGCCGCGTGACCAGCGCCGGGTCCTCGGTATCGGCCAGCTCGACCAGCCAGGCGCCGTCCGGGAAGCCGGTCACTATCTCGCAGGCGAGCCGGAGCGCGAGCCTGGTCTTGCCGATGCCGCCGGGCCCGCACAGGGTCAGTACGCGGACATCGCTGAGCAGCCGGGCAAGCTCGGCCAGATCCCGCTCCCGGCCGATGAAGCTGTTCGGCTCGGCCGGGAGGTTTCCGTCGCTAAGCACGGTCTCAGTAGCCATGGTCCTTCAGTGATGGTCGCCGTCACCCGCCAGTTTGTCACCCCTGCGCCGCCCGCGCCGAGCCATGGTCCCGAGCCCGGGTTTTCCCGGTACGCGGCCCCGCCCGCGCCGACCCGGCACGCTGGCCATCGCCGGAAATCATAGCGTTTGTCACGGTCCTGGCCGCCGGGTTCAGGCGCTCACCGAGATCGCCGCGGGCTCGCTGTACCTGGCCCGCCCGAAGTACATGACCTTGACCAGCGCCCACCAGTGCTGCCCGGGCCGCGCGGTGGCCGGCACGGTCACGCCGAACGCCAGCGTCGTGCTCTCGGCCGGCCCGGCGGAGAAGCCCCGGGTCCAGGGTTCCGTCTCCGCCCAGCTGCCGAACGGGGAGACCAGCTGCGCCTCGCCGCGGATCTGCGACGCCGTGGCGTTGCCGAGCCTGACGGCGATCTGGCCGCTGTCCCCGGGCCGCAGCCGCAGCTCCGGGGTGAGCAGCGCCAGGTCGAGCTCGGCGGCGGTCGCCGCCTCATCGGCCAGGTAGAGCGGGAGCAGCTCGTCGAGCGGCAGGTCCAGGGCGGGCGCGGCGGGTTCGCCGATCGTGACCAGCGTGGCGTCTTCGAACCGCTGGCCCGAGCCGTCGGTGATCTGCGCGGTCACGAAGTGCCGCCCGCCGGGCGTCCCCGGCACGGCCCGGACCGCGATGTCCCAGCACGCGTAGCCGCGAGACCGCAGGTCGTAGCGCAGCGGCCCGGATGGCTCCAGCGAGAGCGCGCTTCCGGCGCTGAGCCGCACCGCCCCGGACGCGGGCTCGGGGCCGCAGGCGACGGTGAGGCGCAGCTCGGCGGCCGCGCCGCCATCCGCGTCGCCGCCGTCCGGGCCGGCCAGCGCGATCCGGCCGGGGGACAGGTGCACGGCCACCGGCAGGTTCCCGGCCGGGGCCGGGCCCTTGCCGTGCAGCCAGTACCTGGTGAACACCGGCTGGGCCGGCTCGGGGGCCGCCGCGGCCTGGTCGCGGGGGAGCGGGTCATCGCGGAGCGCGGCCGGCGTGAGCACCATGGTCACGGTGCCCGCGGGCGGAACCTCGGCCGCGGCGGCGCCGTCGCGCACCGGCAGCGGCGGGCCGCCGTTCTCCTCGACCGGGCCGCTGAGGCTGGCCGCGGCCACGCCGGTGAACAGGGTCACCGACGCGCTGGCCGGCGCCGCCTGCCCGGCCATGTCGCGCAGCCGCACGACGACCCCGTCCCGGGGCCGGGGCTGGGCCGCAGCCGGGGACAGCGGGTTGCCGCGCGGCTTCAGCGCCGACACCAGGGCGGCGTGCGGCTCGACGGCGGCCAGGCTCGCCGAGGCGGGCAGCGGGCCGTCGTGCAGCGTGGTCTCGCAGGCCAGCAGGTCGTGGTTGAAGTCCTGCCCGGCCAGCGGGAAGCCGGCGCTGCGCCAGTCACCGGGGCCGGCGGCCAGCGCGTACTCGAACGTGTGGCTCCAGTGCTGCCAGGCGAAACTGCTGCCGTCCGGGGTCGCGCGCTTGTCGCCGTCGATCCACACCCCGCACGGCCAGGCGCTGCACGAGCGCATCAGCGCGATGTGCAGGGTCCCGTCCGGGCTGACCAGGCTGCTCGGCGTGCCCCGGTTGAGCAGCGCGACCGAGTGCCCGGCCAGATCGACGGGTGCCGTGCCGGTGGCCACGGCCTCCTCCACCTCGATCTCGGCGTCGGCCAGGTCCGCGCTCACCGCCGCGATCGCCGCCGGGAGATCGTGACCGGCCACGATGAGCACCGGCAGGTCGCGCACACCGCGGAGGTCGGCGCCGGGCGCGAAGGCCTCGGCGGCGGTCTGGGTGGCCGGAACCCAGACCCGCGCCGTCCCGGCCGCGCGCAGCTGGCGGTCGAGCGCCGCAGCGGCAGCGGGGCCGGCCGCGGCGAGCACCTCGGCGGTGAACGGGTTCTCGTCCGGGCCGCCCAGCGCGATGCGCACGTCGGGGAGGTTGGAGTCCACGTCGATCGAGCCGTAGCGCGGGCCGTCCGCCCGGGAGCAGGTCGCCGTGACCCCCGCGCGGGCGAGTGCCGTCATGAGGTCGCGAGTCGGATCGCGGTAGGCGTAACGGCTGCTGGGCGGGATGACCTCGGCCACACCGACGGCCCGCAGCGCCCGGCGCCCGGCCGGGCCGGCCAGCGCCACGCGCGCCGTGGAGCCGACGCCGAACCACTCGTGCGCGGGGTTGTCCAGGGTGAACTCGTGCTCGGCCACGTCGGTGTCCGCGGAGCCGAACGGCCGCCCGATCACGCTCAGGGCCGTCTGGTACACCGGCAGGCCGCCGGGCACCCGGGCCGGGAACCGCACCCGCAACAGCCGGTCCTGCCCGATCGAGCCGTCCACGTGGGTGCGGAACTCGACCAGGGCAGCGCCGTCCCAGAGAAGAGTCTCCTGGGTCACCCGCAGGTCGTCCACGGTGAACTCGGCGACCAGCCGGGTCCCGATCGGGCAGCGCTCGGCGCGGACCCGGGCGGGCCGCGCCGCCGAGCCGCGGCCCGGGCCCTTCGGGCACAGCAGCCACGGTCCCTCGTTCCAGCGCGGGTGCTGGCTGTACTCCTCCTGCAGCACCAGCTCGTTGCCCGGGCCGGCCAGCAGTTCGGTGCCTGAGCGCTTGTCCAGCACGCTGGTGAGCGTCCCGCCCCGGCCGGGGTCGGCTTCGATCCTGAACGCATCCGACTCAACGACTGTCCCGTCCACCGGGACCCAGCCGCCGGGGGAGGCGTCCGCCGGGGCCGGCCCGGCCAGGTAGGTGCGGTAGCCGAGGCCCGGGACGTCCAGGGCGCGGAACGTCAGGGTCACGCTGGCCAGGGTGCCGTCGGCGTGCCTGGCCACGCCCTCGGCCAGGCTGGGCACGGTCTGGCCGGTGTCGTCGCGCAGGACGGCCCACGGGGTGCCCGGGTCGGGGAAGCCGAGGGCGATCCGGGCCAGCCCGGACCGGGGGACCGACAGCGTGTTGAACACCACCACGGCGCGCGTGCCTGGCCCGGCATCGGGGTCCGCGCCGGCGGTGGCGGCCAGCCCGGCCAGGTGGGCGGCCGCCGCGCGGCGGGCCACGTCGCCGCGCTCGTGTGCCTCCCGCCACCCGGCCAGCAGGTCGAGGTAGACCTGGTCGCCCTCGGTGCCGGTGATCGCGTCGTGGTGCGCGCCGAATACCAGCTGGCGCCAGGCCTTGTCCAGCTCGGCCGCGGGGTACGCCGCCCCGGCCAGCCAGGCCAGCGTGGCCAGCCGCTCGGCGTCCTGCACCGCGGCCTCCGCGGCCCGCTGCGCCTGCTTGGTGTCGATATAGGACACGTCCTTGCCGGTGTACAGCGGGTTCATGTCCCTGGTCTGCGGCGTTATCCAGACGTCACGCTCGGCCGCGTCCTTGCGCACCGCGGCGAAGAACTCCGACGGCACCGCGGTCACGAACCGGGGCCATACGTAGCGGTCGTTCCAGTCCCGGTGGATCCCGGTAGCCCAGCGGGACGGGATCACGTGGTCCGCGCCGACCGGCAGCATCACGTTGCGGGTGGCCGCGACGGGGGCGAGCTGGCGGAACTGCTCGTACGCGGCCTGCTCCGCCGCATCGAGGCTCGCGGCGCCCTGAGTCACCCAGCCCGCGCCGTAATGGTTAGCCATGTAGCTGGTCAGCAGGCCGTTGCCGTCCGGCGACAGCCACTCGAACTCGGACGCGAACTGCATCCGCCGGTTGTCGCCCACGGTGCGGTGCGGGCCCCACTGGTGGAACGGGCCCCTGGCCCAGGACGACTCGGTCAGCCCGGCCGCGGCCATCACGCCCGGGTAGCCGGGGTCGAAGCCGAATGCGTCCAGCATCCACGCGGTGGTGGGGTCGGCGCCGAGCGTCTCCCGCTGGTACGCCAGCCCGTAGACCGCGTTGCGGATCGTGGACTCTGCGCAGGTCAGGTTCGTGTTCGGCTCGTTGTAACTGCCGCCGACGATCTCGATCCGGCCCGCCTTGATGAACGCGAGCAGGTCCGCCCGGTCTTCGGGGTGGGCGTCGAAGTGCGGCTTGAGGTAGTCGATCTCGGCGAGCACGAACTTGTAGTCCGGGTCGCGCCTGGCCTCGTCCAGGTGCAGCCGGACCAGCTCGAACGCGGTCCTGGTATCCGGCACGCGGCCGTCGGCGTCGGGCAGGAAGATCCGGGACTGGGTGAACTGGCCCTGGGTGCTCCACCACACCGGGTCGTAGTGGAAGTGGCTGACCATCCACATCGTCCACCCGGTCTCGGCGGCGGTGATCGTGGCCGTCAGCTCCGCCCGGTCCGGGCCGGACCCGGCGGGGGTCTCCGCGATCGCGGTGACCTGAAGCGGGCTGCCCGCCGCGTGCGGGGCCGCGATCTCTACGCCGACCTCGACGTCGGCCTGACCGTCCGGGGCCGGGATGGCCGCCGCCGCGGGCTGCGGGGTGGTCACCGCCGGGCCCTCGACCCGCACGGTGACCGGGGTGCCGACGGCCGGTCCTGGGCCGTCTCCGGCCAGGCTGACCCGGATGACCTGGAGCGGCCGGGCCGCCGTGCCGCCGAACAGTTCCGTCGAGGTCACGCCCGTAATCCGCATGCTTCATCGTCGCACGGCGTTGTCGTACGGGCACCGGGCTGTGCCCACGATCAGCCACACCGCAGGAGAGCCCGTCCCGGCACCGAACCCCTCGTCCCGCCCCCGCTCCCGGCCCCTCGTCCCGCCTCCGCGCACCCGGCCCCTCGTCCCGCCTGCGCACCCGGCCTCTCGTCCCACCCGCCCCGCGGGCACCCCACGCCCGCCCGGCCCCCGCCTGTCCCACTCCGACCTTGATCGGTGTGAGTTTGCTGCACACCTGACTACAGCAAACTCACATCGATCAAGCGACGGCGGGCTGGTGCGCCCGGCCGGGGCCCGGCCGGGGCCCGTCTCGCGTCACCCGCGCCGTCCCGCCCCGTAAACCCGCGCTGTCCGCGCGGAGCCCAGCCCTTGCGGAAAGACATGTTTCGAGCGTAGTGTTTCGAAACATGTCTTCTGAAGATCTGCCGGGACCCGAGACGGAGCGCCCGCACCTCGAGGTCAGCGACCCGAAGATGATGCGAGCGCTAGCACACCCGCTGCGGGTGGCGCTGATCGAGGCCATCGGGCAGGCCGACAGCCGGACACTGACCGCCACCGAGGCCAGCGAGCTGCTCGGCGAGTCGCCGGCCAACTGCGCGTTCCACCTGCGCACGCTGGCCAAGTACGGGTTCGTCGAAGAGGCGGGCGGCGGGCGCGGGCGGCAGCGGCCCTGGCGGCTGCGCTTCAGCGGCCTCGAGATCCTGCCGCCCTGGGAGGACCAGGAGACCCGGCTCGCGGTCCAGGCCGCCGCGGGCATCTGGTTCGACCGGTGGCTGACCCGGGCGCGGAACCGGCTGATGCGGACCGTCGGTTACCCGGCCGACTGGCAGGCGGCGGCGATCGCCTCCGAGTACCGCCTGTTCCTGACCGCCCAGGAGGCCACGGAGCTGGGCGAGGGCATCGACCGCCTGATCACGCCGTTCAAGACCCGATGGGACGAGCCGGCGCAGCGGCCGGCCGGCAGCCTGCCCTACGAGGTGCTGACCCTCGGCTACCCGCTCACCGATCCGCCTGGGCCGGCTGACCCCCCGGCCGCCGTTCCCGCTCCGGCAGACCCTTCCGCCCCGGCCGGACCCGATCCGGCCGGTTCCCCCTCGCCCGCAGCCGCCCCGCCGGCCGATCCCACCCCGGAAAGGGGCTGACATGCACCGGCTGCTGCAGCATCGCGACGCCCGGATCTACATTGCGGGCCAGAGCCTGTCCATGATCGGTGACAGCGCCCTCTGGCTGGCCATGGGCATCTGGGTCAAGATCCTGACCGGCAGCAACAGCGCGGCCGGGCTGACCTTCCTGGCGTTCATCCTCGGGTACTTTGCCGCGCCCGTGTCCGGGGCGGTGGCCGACAGGTTCCAGCGCCGCCCGTTGCTGATCGCCGCGAACCTGGGCACCGCGGCGCTGGTGTGCGCGCTGCTGCTGGTGCACGGCCGGGGCCAGGTCTGGCTGATCTACCTGGTGATGCTCGGCTACGGCGCGTCGAGCAGCCTGATCACGTCCGCGCAGACCGCGCTGCTGCCCGCGCTGGTCCCCGCCGACCTGCTCGGCGACGCGAACTCCGTGCTGCAGATGGCCCAGCAGGGCCTGCACGTGATCAGCCCGCTGCTCGGCGCGGGCCTGCTGGCCGCGGCCGGAGCGCGGCCGGTGATCCTGCTGGACGCGGGCACGTTCGTGGTGGCCGCGCTGACCGTGCTGGCGCTGCGGACGCGCGAGCCGCGCCCGGAGCGGCCGGCCGTGAGCTGGCGGGCCCAGTTCAGCGCCGGGATCGAGCACATCGCGCGCACCCCCGCGCTGCGGCGGCCCATGATCGCGGGCGTGATCGCGGTGACCGCGTTCGGCTTCTTCGAGACCGTGCCGTTCGCGGTCGTGGCCCAAGGGCTGCACCGGACCCCGGAGTTCCTGGGCGTGCTGACCAGCCTGCAGGGTGTGGGCGGGCTGGCCGGAGGAATCGTGGCTACCGCGGTCATGCGGCGCACCAGCGAGCGCACCCTGGTCGTGGGCGGCCTGGCCGCCTGCGCGGGTGCTGCGCTGCTGCTGATCACGGCCTCGCTGCCGCTGATCATGGTCGCGAGCGCGGCGCTTGGCCTCTGCATCGTGTGGATCAACGTCGGTATCATCACGCTGATCCAGCTCCGCACCCCCGGCTACCTGGTCGGCCGGGTCGACGCGGCGCTCAGCTTCGCGATCGTGGTACCCCAGGCGGCCTCGGTCGCGCTGGGTGCGGCGCTGATCGCGGTGGTGAATTACCGCATCCTGCTGCTCGCCATGGCCGCAGTGATCGCAGTCTCCGCGGCGTACCTGGCCGCCGGGCGTGACCCGGTGGCCGGCCCCTGTGCCGCAGCCATGCCGCAACCGGCGGATAGCATGCCGAGGTAGTCAGCGGGAAGATTCTAGGAACCGAACCCGCGCAGAGCGGAGCGTGACTGCCGATGCCTGACCCTCCCGTGACCCTCCGGGATGTAGCGGTCAGCGCTGGCGTGCATCCCGCGACAGCCTCCCGGGCGCTGAACCCGGAGACCCGGATCCTGGTCAGCGAGGACACCGCGCGGCGGGTGCTCGACGCCGCGGAGGCGCTTGGCTATCACCCGAACCCGGTGGCCCGCAGCCTGCGGACGCGGCGCTCGCACACCGTCGGAGTGCTGATCCCGGACCTGAACAACCCCCTGTTCCCGCCCATAGTCCGCGGCCTTGAGGACCGGCTGGCCGCCGCGGGCTACGTGGCGCTGATCGGCAACACCGACTCCGATGACCAGCGCGAGAAGATGGTCTTCGAGCAGATGCGGGCCCGGCACGTGGACGGCCTGGTGCTGGCCACGGCGCGGCTGCACCACCCGCTGCTGGCCGAGGCGTCCCGGGCCGAGCTGCCCGTGGTGCTGATCAACCGCCTGGCCCAGGACTACAGCTTCCCTTCCGTCTCGGTGGACAACGAGCGCGGCGTGCGGATGGCCGTCGGCCACCTGGCCGCGCTGGGGCACCGCCGCATCGCGCATATCGCGGGCCCGCAGGAGATGTCCACCGGGCTGAGCCGGTACCGGGGTTTCGTCACCGCCATGGAGTCCAGCGGCCTGCAGGTCGACAGCGATCTGGTGGTGTTCGCCAAGGCGTTCACCGTCGAGGAGGGGCTGCGGTGCACCCGGCTGCTGCTGGACCGCGGTTCCGGGTGCACGGCCATCGCCGCGGGCAACGACATGCTGGCCGTGGGCTGTTACGCGGCGCTCGATGAGGCCGAGCTGACCTGCCCGGAGGACATGTCGGTGGTCGGCTTCAACGACATGCCGTTCATCGACAGGCTCCGGCCGCCGCTGACCACCATCCGGTTCCCGCACTACCAGGTCGGCACCGAGGCCGCCCAGCTGCTGCTGGAGCGGATCGCCGAGCACGCCGGCCCGGTGAAGATCCTCTACCTCGCGCCCGAGCTGATCGTCCGCGGCTCCACGGCGCCGCACCAGGGCTGACCGGCCGTGCTGGCCTCCGAGGGCCGACCCCCAGACCTCCGCGGGCCCCCACCCACCTCCCCTTCCCCTTCATGGCCAGCCTCCGGCTGGCCGTCGCGGCTGGCCCGGCTCACCGGCTGAGCTGGCGGGCCATCCAGTCGGCGCTGTAGGGGCGGTGCCGGTAGGGCACGTTGACGCAGCCGTGGTTGCCCTGCTCGAGCAGCAGCAGCTCGGCGGGCCCGGCGGCCTCCTCGGCCAGCTGGCGCGCCTGCTGCCACGGAATGATCCGGTCCTGCTGCCCGGCCACGATCAGCGTCGGCGCGGTCAGCGCGCCGCACCGGCCCGCCATCGTGAGCTCGTCCGCGCGGAGCCTGGCCTGCGCCGCGCTGGCCGACTTCGAGCGCACCAGAAACGCCTCGCGGGTCAGCTCGGGCAGCTGGTCCCAGGTCGCGCCGAAGCTGAACGGCCCGCACAGCGCGATGCAGGCCCGCACCCGGCGGTCGCCGCTGGTCACCCGGGGCGCGTAGTAACCGCCCAGGCTGACCCCCCACACGCCGATCCGCCCCGGGTCGAGGCCCGGCATCGCGCTCACCGCGTCCAGGATGGCCGCGCCGGGCACCTCCCAGTCCGGCCGGATCGGCAGGTCGTACTCGGCCTCTCCCTGCCCGGGGCCGTCGACCGAGAAGGTGGCCAGGCCGCGGTCGAGGAACAGCCGCTCGGTGCGGCCGAACTCCTCCTTGGCCGAGTCCAGGCCGGGGATCAGCACCACCACCGGATGCGGGCCGGCCCCGGCCGGACGGCGCAGGATCCCGGCCAGCACGGCGCCGTCGAAGGGGATCTCGACCCGCTCGCCCGGCGGGCTGAGATACGGCAGGGCATCGTTCAGGCAGCGCACGGCCGCGGCGTGCGCCTGGCGCAGCTGGGCGAGGTCCTGGACGAACAGGAACTTGGCGAAGTGGTAGTACACCGACGCCTGCGCCAGGTGGCTGCCGCCGGACAGGCCCCGGCCGTCGGCGAGCGCACGCCGCCCGAGGTCCTCGTGCTCGGCGCCGGCGGCGCACCACGCGGCGCACCATCCGTCCCAGCCGGTGATCCCGGACGTCACGCGCGTGAAGTCGGCCTGGTCCACGCCGTTCGCGATGAATCGCGCGGCCCAGTGGTCAACGGCCATCGCCACGCGCCGGTCTGCCATGCGAACAGTCTTGCATCCGATTGCACGAAGCCCAGAGCCCGATCTCGCCTGCTACATCCGATTAGGTAACAGCTTGCCCAAGTGCCGTTGACAACCCCGCTGGCCGTGGTCCAGGCTCTACCTGCAAACGATTGTGCAGGGTGAGGTGCAAGGTTCAGGCGGTGGACGACATGGCAGACCAGCTCAGTGATCGTCGGCTCGGCTGGCTGGGAACCGGGCGCATGGGCCAGGAGCTTGTCCGCCGCCTGCTGGCCGCCGGCTGTGACGTCTCGGTCTTTAACCGGACGCGGGCCAAGGCCCAGCCGCTCGCCGACCTCGGGGCGAAGGTCGTTGACTCAGCGTCGGACCTGGCCAGCTGCGACATCGTCTTCACTTGCGTCGGCACCCCGCAGGACCTGACTGACGCCGTCCTCGGCCACGGCGGGCTGATGTCCGGGACCGCGATGCCCTCGGCCCTCGTGGATTGCTCCACCGTCTCAGCTGAGGTCTCCGCGCACGTCCGCGAGCGGCTGGCCGCCCGGGGCACAGCGCTGCTCGCCGCGCCGGTCATGGGCAACCCGCGGGTGGCCGCCGCGGGCCGGCTGACCCTGGCGGTCTCGGGCCCGCGTGACGCCTTCGACGCCGCCGAGCCCTACCTGAACCTGCTGGGCGCGGGCTGCACGTACGTCGGTGACGGCGAACTCGCGCGAATTGTGAAAATCTGCCATAACCTCTTCCTCGGAATCGTCGCCCAGTCCATGGCTGAGGTTGCTGTCCTGGCGGAGAAGAGCGGAATCAGCAGGCAGGCGTTTCTCGCCTGCCTCAACGCCAGCGTGATGGGATCGCTGTTCACGCGGTACAAGACACCCGCGTACGTCAATCTCGACTTCACGCCCACGTTTACCGCGACACTGCTGCGCAAGGACTTCGACCTCGGGCTGGCCGCCGCGCGGGACCGCGAGGTCCCGATGCCGGTGGCCTCGCTCGTGCACCAGCTGGTGCAGAGCCTGGTCGGCCACGGCTATGCGGAGCAGGACTTCGCGGCGCTCCTGCAACTGCAGGCGCAGTCGGCCGGCCTCGTCCTGGTCAGTGAGGACGCGGAGGTCACTGATGGCCTCGAGCCGGGCACCGGTCCCGGGGAAGCGACAACACGGTGAGCCACCTGGCGTCACCACCTGCGGCCCGGCCAAGCCGGGCCGTTCCTGCCGTCCCGGTGGATGCCATTCAGGGTCCCCGCAGCGCGCCGCCGGCGCAGGCATTCACCGGGTAATTCACATGTAATTGGAAGGAGGACCGGGGTGAGAATGAGTCCTTACCGCACCCGGTTCCTGTCTCTTGCCGCCACGGCTGTCGTCATGACGGCCCTGGCGGCCGGCTGCAGCAGTTCCAGCGGTTCCAGCAGTTCCAGCAGCAGCAAGACGCCGATCGTCATTGGCGCCTCGCTGTCGCTGACCGGCGACTTCTCCGCCGACGGCGAGGCCTTCGACAAGGGCTACAAGCTCTGGCAGAGCGAGGTCAACAGCAAGGGCGGGATTCTCGGCCGCCCGGTCAAGCTCGTCATACTCAACGACAACAGCTCGCCCACGCAGGTCGTCACCAACTACCAGAAACTGATCACGGTCAACCACGTTGATCTGACCTTTGGCCCGTTCTCCTCGCTGCTGACCGCGCCGGCCTCGGCCACAGCGCACCGGTACGGGTACGCGTTCGTGGAGGGCGCGGGCGGGGCACCCATCGTGTTCGCGCCCAAGCTGAGCAACGTCTTTGACGTGAGCCTGCCGGTCGCGAACGAGCTCGACCCGTTCACCGCCTGGATAAAGTCGCTGCCCGCCAGCCAGCGGCCGGCATCCGGCGCCTACCCCATGGCCAACGACCCGTTCGCCACCCCGCAGGTCCAGCGCACGCAGGCCATCATGCAGCCGCTCGGGGTCAAGACGGTCTACTCCAAGATCTTCCCGGAGGAGGAGTCGGCGTACAAGGGGCCCGCGGACGACGTGGCGGCCAGCGGCGCGCAGATGGTGGTGCTCGGGTCCACCGACGTGCCTACCGTCTCGGCGTTCATGACCGCGTTCGAGCAGCAGCACTTTAACCCCAAGATCTTTATCGCGGCGGCCGGGCCCGACCAGGGGCAGGCGTTCACCAGCGCGGTGGGCGTGGCCAACGCGAACGGGGTCATGGTGCCGAACGCCTGGTACCCCGGCTCGTCTAACCCGCTGAGCCAGGCCATGGTCAAGGCCTACGTGGCCAAGTACGGCGGCAGCCCGTCGGACATCAACGCCGACGTGGCCGAGGCCTACTCGGTCGGCGAGGTCGTGGACCAGGCGGTCACGCACAACAAGAGCGTGAGCAACGCCAAGCTGATCAGCTATCTGCACAGCGGCGTCACGCTGCAGAGCGTCCAGGGCCCGGTCCGGTTCAACGCCCTGGGCCAGAACCTGGTCGCCACCGCCTTCGTGTTCCAATGGCAGAACGGCAAGTTCGTGCAGGTGCTGCCGGTCAGCGCGCAAGGATCGGTCAAGATCATCTACCCGAAGCCCAACTGGGCTGGGTGAGCCCGGAGGTGCACGGAGCAGCACGGAGCGGATATGGCACGCCAGATCTACCAGGCGATCGTCGACGGGATACTGGTCGGCGGCGTCTACGCGCTGATGGCCGTCGGGCTGACGCTGATCTTTGGTGTCCTCGACATCATCAACATCGCCCAGGGCATCCTGGTGATCGTCGGCGCCTACCTCAGCTACGTGCTCTCCGTGCACCTGCATATCGACCTGTTCCTCGGCCTGCTGATCACCGTGCCGGCGATGTTCGCCATCGGCCTGATCATTCACGGGGCCTTCATCCGGCCGCTCCGCGGGCGGGAGCGCACCTCCATGTCGCTGCTGGCCTGCTACGCGGTGGCGATCATCACTGAGGGCGTCCTGTACTGGGCCTTCGGGCCCAACTACGTGAACCTGCAGGCCTCGTACATCAATACGAGCGTGCGCGTATTCGGCTTCTACCTGCCCTATATCTACCTGTACGGGTTCGCGCTCGCCATCGCGCTGGTACTGGTGCTCTACTGGCTGCTGTACCGGACCAAGTTCGGCCGCAGCGTCCGGGCCACCATGCAAGACCAGACGGCGGCCCGGCTGATCGGGATCAACGTGAACCGGGTGGCCGCCCTGACCTTCGGGATCGGCGTCGCCGTCACCGCCGTGGGCGGCATGATGTACGGCGCGACCAGCGGGGGCTTCAACCCCAACAGCGGCTACGACCTGATCTCCCGGCTCCTCGCGATCATTGTCCTGGGCGGGCTCGGCAGCATCGGCGGGGCGCTGGTCGCAGCGGTATTCATGATCACGCTGGAGTCCGTGGTCGATATCTGGTCGCCGAACTGGGCCATTCTCGTGTTCTACGCGGCGCTCGTGCTCGTGCTCACGTTCCGGCCGGCCGGGCTGTTCGGGCGCCAGGAGGTGCGCGCCCAGTGAGAACGGCCCGCACCGGGGGGCTGCTCGTCATCGCGGCCCTGTTCGCGGTCTTCCCGCTGGTCGTCACCAACGGCCTGGTCACCACGATCGCTGTGGACACGGTGATCTTCATAGCGGCGGCCGCGGCCTGGAACATGTTCTCCGGCTACTCGGGCTACATCTCGCTGGGGCATGCGGTGTTCTTCGGCTGCGGCGCCTACACGGTGGCCATCGCGGCCAGGGACTGGCACCTGTCCGGGGATGCGGTGTTCGCCCTGCTGCCGCTGGCCGCCGCGGTAGGGGCGGTGGTAGCCGTTCCGGTGGGCCTGATCGCGCTGCGGGTGCGGCGGCATACGTTCGTCGTGGTCACCATCGCGATCTTCTTCATCTTCCAGCTGGCGGCGGCCAACTTCTCGTTCACCGCCGGGTCCACCGGGATCATCGCGCCGATCCTCAACTGGGACCCGGCTACCTACAACAACCCCTTCTACTACCTGGCGCTGGGCATCGCCGCAGCCACCACGGCGCTGTCGTGGCTGATCCGGGGGTCGAGGTTCGGCCTGCAGCTCCGGGCCATCCGTGACGACGAGGACCGGGCCCGCGGCCTGGGCGTGCGGGCCATGCGGGTGAAGCTCGCGGCCTTCGTGATCTCCGCGTTCATCACCGCGCTGGTCGGCGGGCTCTGGTACTACTTCGTGGGCGAGGCCCTCCCGCAGTTCGCCTTCGACCCGCTGTTCGATCTCTCCGTGGCGCTGATGGCGTTCCTCGGCGGCCTCGGCACCGTGGCCGGCCCGGTGCTCGGAGCCCTGGTCATCGAGCCCGCCCAGCAGTACCTCACCACGACGATCACCAATGACTACCTCAGCCTGATCCTGCTCGGGGCGCTGTTCCTGGCCGTGATCCTGCTCCTGCCCCGGGGCGTGATACCCACCGCCGGGGAGAGGATCGGCAAATGGCAGGCGCGGCGCCGCGGGCGATCGGCCGGCGCGGCTCCGGCGGCCGCGGCCGGCCCCGGGCCGCCCAGCGCCCTGGACCGCCGGGCCACCGCTGACTCGGCCGGGAAGGACACCCAGCTGTGACCGCGATCCTGCGGGTCGAGCAGGTGTCCAAGGCCTTCGGCGGGGTGCAGGCGCTCGGCGACTGCTCGGTCGAGGTGGAGCAGGGCAGCATCACCGGGCTGATCGGCCCGAACGGCTCGGGGAAGACCACCCTGTTCAACGTGATCACCGGCTACGAGCGCCTGGACGCCGGGAACGTCTACGTCGACGGCAAGAAGATCACCAATGAGCCGCCGCAGCGGGTGTTTGCCCAGGGCATCGGCCGGACCTTCCAGCTGACCCGGATCTTCCCCAGGCTCACGGTCATGGAGAACATGCTGGTCGCCGCCCAGCACTCCGGGCCCGGGCACCGCCGGGTCCGCAACCCGCTGGCCAGGGCCGGCGGGTCCGCCGACCGGCGGAGGGCCCTGGAGCTGCTCGAGTTCACCGGCATCGCCGACCACGCCGGCGCGCTGGCGGAGACCCTGTCCTACGGGCAGCGCAAGCTGCTGGAGCTCGCCTACGTCCTGGTGGCGGAGCCGGCGGTGGTGCTGCTTGACGAGCCCGCCGGCGGGGTCAACCCGTCGCTGATCAATCACATCTCGGCGCGGATCAGGGAGCTCAACGCGGCCGGGACGACCTTTCTCATCGTGGAGCACAACATGGACTTCGTGATGAGCCTGTGCGCCCACATCGCCGTCCTGGACTACGGCACCGTCGTCGCCGCCGGCCCACCGGAGATCATCAGGGAGGACCCGCGGGTGCTCGACGCCTACCTCGGGACCACGGAGGAGGGCGATGAGTAGCGCCGCGGCCCTCGTCATCGAGGGGCTGGTGTCCGGCTACGGTGGCGGGGACATCCTGCACGACGTGTCCCTGAGCGTGGCCGAGGGCGGGATCACCTGCGTGGTGGGGCCGAACGGGCCGGCAAGTCCACCCTGCTCTCGACGATCAGCGGGCTGCTGCGGCCGAGGCAGGGCACGATCACGTACCGCGGCGAGCCGCTGGTGGGCAAGAGCCCGCGCCAGATCCTGGACGCTGGCCTGGTGCATGTGCCGCAGAACCACAGCCTGTTCCGGGACATGACCGTCAGGGAGAACATCGAGCTCGGCGGTTATGTCATCAGGAGCCGCTCGGTGCTGGCCCGGAGGCTGGCCGGTATCGAGGAGATGTTCCCTCAGGTGGCGGCGTGGGCCGGGAAGAAGGCGGGCAGCCTGTCCGGCGGGGAGCAGCGGCTGGTGGAGTTCGCCCGCTGCCTGATGCTCGACCCCGGCCTGGTGATCCTGGACGAGCCGTCGATGGGCCTGTCCCCGAAGGTGCTCAGGTCCGTGTTCGACGCGGTCCGGATGATGAACGCCGGCGGCAAGGCGATCCTGCTCGTGGAGCAGAACGCCCGGGCGGGCCTGAAGCTCTCCACCGACGGCGTGGTCCTGGAGAACGGGCGGGTGCGCCTGGCCGGAACCGGCCGGGAGGTACTGGAGCACCCCGAGATCGGCGCGCTGTACCTCGGCGGTGCCGTCAGCAGCGTCCGGCCCGAGCAGAACGGCACCGCGGCCGCGCCGGATCAGGGCTGAGCGTCGGGCACCGGGATCCGGTACCTGAGGCGGAACCTGTCCGCCGCGATGACGATCTCCCCGGCCTCGACCGCCTGGCCGGCGGCCAGGTGCACACGCTCGATCACGAGCGCGGGCGCGCCGGGCGGCAGGCCGAGCGCGACGGCCTCGGCTCGCAGCGACGGGCGGACCGAGAGTTCCTCGACGACCTGGTCCACGCGGATCCCGATCGAGCCCATCCGCTCGATCACCCCCCGGCCGGCGAGCGGGCCCTGCTCCGGCAGCGCGACCGGCGTGCCCGCGGTGACCCGGTCGGGTTCGTAGCTCGTGGCCAGTTGCACCGGCTCGGAATCCGCGGTGAGCAGGTACCTGGTGCTCATGGCCCAGTCAACGCCCGGCTCCAGGTCAAGCCGCCGCGCGATCTGCGGCGGCGGTATCACGCGCTCGGTCTGATGCTCCCAGGACAGGCGGCGCGCCGAGCCGGGCCCGGAAATCGGCACCGGCGGGCCGGCCGCCCCGTCCTGGGCGCCGGGTCTCACCGGGTCCTGGGCCGTCTCATCGAGGCCGAATGGCGAGCCGGGGAACTGCAGCCGGTCGTGATCCAGGTAGCACGCGGCGGGCACCTTCCGCACGTAGGACCCGGACCCGGCCCGAGCCTCGATCAGGCCCTCGGTGGCCAGGACCTGCAGGGCATGCTTGGCGGCCGTCTCCCCGACGCCGTACTTGGCGATGATCGCGTTCCGGGACGGAACCCGGGCCCCGGGCGGGAGCATGCCGCCGCGGATCCGCTCGCGCAGATCCTCAAGCACCCGGAGGTACACCGGGTCGGTAACGGCGCCCATGGACGACATGCACTCCTCATGCGGACCCGAGGACAGGACGCCATTGTGACGGAAGCGAGCTCCAAGCTGTGGCCCAAGTCAGATCTTGTGACCACACCTTTCCCGGGCCGGACCGGGCCGGCAGGCACTCGGGCAGTGGCTTCCTTAGCCCATTAGTAGGCACTACGACAATTTTCGCCACTTTAGTAACAAATAGTGCGCCGCGCATCCGGAAGCCGCCGCATAGCCGGCAAACTATCCGCTGCCCTCCTCAAGCAGCAGGTGATAGCCGTTCGGGGTACGGGCGTGGAGCACTCGGTACTTCCAGTCCTCCGCCGGCGCCATCAGTTCCTCCCGGAACGGGATCCCCGCTTCGACCAGGCGCTTGCGGGCCAGTTCGATGTCGGAGACGCCAAACTGCCAGGTCAGCACCTGATCGGGGCCGCCGCGGTAAAACCCTTCGCGGCGTTCAATGCCGAATTCGACCGAGCCGTGACCGAGCGAGGCGAAATCCGGGTACTCGGGGCCTTCGTAGGTCACATGGAAGCCCAGCCGGATGTAGAAGTCACGTTCGGCCGCAAGATCGCTTACGAATAGAATGGGGATGATCCGGCTGAACAATGCGGTCATAGCGGGCATCGTAGCGACAAGGTCAAGCTAGGGTGGCCTGGTGCGATCACGGGACGGCAACCTTTCTGTGCGGATCGCGGTCTGCCAGGTCAAACTCACGGTCGGTGAGGCGGATCAGAACGCCGCCGCGGCGCGAGACGCCGTCGTGAGCGCGGCCGGATCCGGCGCCCAGATCGTGGTGCTGCCCGAGCTGACCAGGTCTGGCTACGTATTCCGCGACGCTGACGAGGCGCGGTCCCTCGCCGAGCCCGCTGACGGCCCCTCAGCCCGCGAGTGGACGGAGCTCGCCGCCCGTTATGACCTGGTGATCATCGGCGGATTCTGCGAGCTCGGCGAGTCCGGGGCGGTGTATAACAGCGCCGTGCTCGTCGGCCCGGACGGCGCCAGGGCCGTGTACCGCAAGGCCCACCTGTGGGACGCGGAGGCCGACTGCTTCGTCCCTGGCGACACCGACCCGCCCGTGGTCGCCACCGCGTACGGCCGGATCGGGGTCATGATCTGCTACGACGCGGAGTTTCCCGAGTGGGTGCGCCAGGCCCTGGCCGGGGCCGAACTGCTGGCCGTGCCCACGAACTGGCCGTCAGAGCCGGTGCCCGACGGCGAGCGTCCGATGGTCGTGGTGAACATCCAGGCTGCCGCGTTCGCGAACCGCATGTTCGTGGCCGCCGCCTGCCGCTGTGGCGAGGAACGCGGGGTGGGCTGGGTCGGCGGCAGCCTGATCGCCGGCCCGGACGGGTACCCGCTGGCCGGGCCGGCCAGCGCGGACCAGGCCGAGGTGCTCCTGGCCGACTGTGACCTGGGGCGGGCCCGCAGCAAGGCCAACGGCCCGCGCAACGACGTGCACGCGGACCGCAGGCCGGACCTGTACCGGTAGGCCCGGAGCGAAAGCCCACCGCCCCGCGAGGCCGCGGGCACGCGCGTGGGGGGTTACCCTCGGTCCATGGCCCTGAGTATCCCGAGCCCGCCGATCAACGGCTTCCACATCGGCCCTGCGTTCATTCATTTCTACGGGCTGATGTACGTGGTGGGGATCACGCTGGCGATCATCATCACCCGGCGGCGGTGGCGCGCGGTAGGCGGCGACCCGGCGCTGGTGGCGGACGTGGCCACCTGGGCGGTGCCCGCCGGGATCATCGGCGGGCGGATCTACTTCGACATCACCACCCCGTTCGACATCCCGCATGTCTGGTACGGCATCTTCGCGGTGTGGACCGGCGGTCTTGGCATCTGGGGCGGCATTGCGGGCGGCGCGGCCGCCGGCATCTGGCGGGTACGCCGGGCCGGTGCCAACTGCGGCGCCTTCGCCAACGCGGTGGCCCCTGCGCTGCTGGTCGCCCAGGCGACCGGGCGGATCGGGAACTACTTCAACCAGGAGCTGTTCGGCAAGCCGACCAGCCTGCCGTGGGCGCTGCACATCGACCCGCAGTTCCGGCCGGCCGGGTACACCCAGTTCTCGACCTTCCAGCCGACGTTCCTGTACGAGCTGATCTTCGACCTGGCGCTGGCCGCCGCCCTGGTCTGGCTTGGCCACCACCGCAGGATCCGCCCGTGGGGGCTGTTCGCGCTGTATGTGGCCGGGTACTCGGCATTCAGGATCTTCGAGGAATCGGTGCGGATCGACTCGTCAGCGCACTTCCTCGGGCTGCGGCTGAACTTCTTCATCGCCAGCATCGGGACGCTGGCCGGGCTCACCTGGTTCATCCTGCTGCAGCGCCGCAAGGACACACCAGGGCCCGCGCAGGAGACGGAGTCCGTGCCCAGCGGCAGCGGCGCCAGCGGGAGCTAGCACCACGTACCGGCCGCGCTCCGTGGTGATGAGGACGTTCGTGGTGCTGTAACCGCCGCCGGGCAGGGTGGCCCCACGGCCGGCTGGCCGGGCAGTGCCCGGCTCAGCCAGACCCGGACGGGCGGTTCCAGCGCTGCGGTCAGGTCTCGCCGAACCGCTTGATCTCCTCACGCTCGGTCTCAGTCAGCTCGCGGGGCACGTCGTTCCTGGCCACCTTCGCGCTCTGCACCTGATGCCGGATGCCGTCGACGATCTCCGGGTTGGCCAGGGTGGTGACATCCCCGATGTCCGCGAAGTTGGACACCGACGCGATGACCCGGCGCATGATCTTGCCCGACCGGGTCTTCGGCATGTCGGGCACGATCCACACGTTCTTCGGCCTGGCGATCTTGCCGATCTCGGTCTCGATCGCGGCAGTGACCTTGCCCTCCATCTCCTTGCTCGGCTCGTAGCCGGGCTTGAGCGAGACGTACACCTCCACGGCCCGGCCGCGGATGTCGTCGATCACCGGTACCGCAGCCGCCTCGGCGACCTCGTCGACGGTCAGCGCGGCCGACTCGATCTCCTTGGTGCCGAGCCGGTGCCCGGCCACGTTGATGACGTCATCGACGCGTCCGAGAATCCTGAGGTAGCCGTCGGGGGCCCGCACCGCGCCGTCACCAGCGAAGTACGGCCAGTCGCGCCAGTCCTTGCTGTCCGGGTCCTTGTTGTATTTCTGGTAGTAGGTGTCCACGAACCGCTCGGGCTGGCCCCAGATGGTCTCGAAGATCCCCGGCCACGGGTTGCGGATGCAGATGTTCCCGGCCCGGCCGTCAGGGACCTCCTCGCCGGCCTCGTCGTAGATGATCGGGAAGATCCCCAGCGCCGCGGGCCCGCAGCTGCCCGGCTTCATCGCCTTAAGGGCCGGCAGCCCGGTGCCGAGGAAGCCGCCGGTCTCGGTCTGCCACCAGGTGTCGACGATGACTGCCCGGCCCTTGCCCACCTCGTTGTAGTACCAGCGCCACACCTCGGGCTCGATCGGCTCACCGACGGTGGTCATGTGCTTGAAACGGTAGTCGTACTTCTGCGGCTCCTCGGGACCGATCTTGCGCAGCTGCCTGATGGCCGTGGGGGAGGTGTGGAAGATGTTCACCCCGAGCTTCTCGGCGATCCGCCAGGGCCGGCCAGCGTCCGGGTAGTTCGGCACGCCCTCGTAGATCACCGTGGTGGTGCCGAGGGCCAGCGGCCCGTAGACGATGTAGGAGTGGCCGGTGATCCAGCCGATGTCGGCCATGCACCAGTACACGTCGTCGGGGTGGATGTCCTGGTAGTACTTGGACGTCCCGGCCACATAGGACAGGTAGCCGCCGGTGCTGTGCTGGCAGCCCTTGGGCCGGCCGGTGGTGCCGCTGGTGTACATCAGGAACAGCGGCGCCTCGGCGGGCATGGACACCGGCGCGACGGTCGCTCCCTGGTGCTCGCTGAGCAGGTCGTCCGCGAACACGTCCCGGCCCTCGGCCATGGGCGTCTCGGACGCGTACTGACCGGGATGACGGCGCCAGACCAGGACCTTGTCGACGTCCTGACCCTGCTTGGCCGCCTCTGCGACGGCCTCGTCCGCCTTGACCTTGTGATCGATGAGCTTGCCGCTGCGGTAGTAGCCGTCCATCGTGATCAGCACGCGGCTGCCGGAGTCCGCGATGCGGGTGCCGCAGGCATTCCCGCTGAAGCCGCCGAACACCTGCGAGTGAATGACCCCGAGCCGCGCGCAGGCCAGCATCGTGACCGGCAGCTCGGGAACCATTGGCATGTGCAGGGTTACCCGGTCACCGGCCCTCAGCCCGAGCGAGTCCCGCAGCACGGCAGCAAACTCATTCACCTGGCGGAGCAGCTCCGAATAGCTGATGTGAACGTGGGCGTCTTCTTCGAGCTCCGGCACGAAAACCATCGCGGTCTTATCCGGATTGGCGGCGGCATGCCGGTCCACGCAGTTATAGGAGGCATTCAGCTTCCCGCCGACGAACCACTTCCAGAACGGCGGGTTGCTGGTGTCCAGTGTGGTGTGCCATGGCGCATCCCAGCTCAGCAGGTCAGCGTACTCCTTGAAGCAATCCGGGAAATGATCCTCGCTGAACCGGTCGTAAATGGCGGGATCGTTGGCATTGGCCTGATCGATGAAATCCTGCGGAGGATCGATGTATTCCTCCTCACGCCAGTGCACCGCGATTTGCGTCTCAGATACCTGAACCTCCGGACCCTCTGTCATTCTCTTCCTCCAGATGGAAGATCAATCCGGCAAAGCGGATGGGGCTGCCGTCGCGCCCAAAACACGGGCTCAATCGTATCCCTGCAGGACAAGGGGGAACAGGGCCGCCCCCAGGGTGATCACTTGTGAGGGCAGCCGCCCGGGACAGGTTGACATCACGACGATCAACGGTATGTTGCTACGCAGTCCAGCACCGGGCCAGCCGGCCGGGGCGGTGAGCCGCCCCGACCGTGTTGTGTCAGTAGAGGGGGCTCATACACCCCTCTGGAGCCAGGCGCAGCAAGGAAGGGGGCTGCTCCTCGGAACCCGGCTGGGCAGGGGGTTGGACCCGGGGAGGGGCCCGGGCACCCAGTAGACAACGGAGGGCGAGCCCGTTGCCGACGGGACGAACTCCGGTCCGAAGGGATGCCCGGGCCCTATTCCCTGCGAGGGTCACAGCTCTGGTGGTGCGGTCAGCGCCGATGGCGGCGGTCGCCCGGGTCGCGGGATCGAATATCCTTTTCGACCGGCGGGATCCCCATCGCCCCGCTTCCCGGACAGCAGCCCAGCCGAGGCAGGAACATGACCGAAACCGACCCACCCCGGGGCCCGGTAAGCCGGGTTGCCGTCATCATCCCGACCTACAACGAGCGCGAGAACCTGGAGTCGATCACATCCCGGGTCCGCGGCTCGGTTCCCGAGGCTGACCTGCTGATCGTGGACGACAACAGCCCGGACGGGACCGGTGAGCTTGCCGACAAGCTCGTGGCGGGCGACCCGAAGATCCATGTTCTGCACCGGCCGGGGAAGGCGGGCCTCGGTGCCGCCTACATCGCGGGTTTCGGGTGGGCCCTGGAGCGCGGCTACGACGCGATGGTCGAGATGGACGCCGACGGCTCCCACCAGCCCCAGGACCTGCCCCGGCTGCTCACCGCCCTGCAGGACGCGGACGCGGTCATCGGCTCGCGCTGGGTACCAGGCGGCACCGTGCGCAACTGGCCAAAGTCCAGGGAGGCCCTCTCCCGCGGGGCCAACACGTACGCCCGGATCATGCTCCGCCTCCCGGTTCACGACACCACCGCGGGCTTCCGCGCCTACCGGGCGCAGACGCTGCGCGCGATCGGCCTGGACAGCGTGCGGTCCCAGGGCTACTGCTTCCAGATAGACCTGACCCTGCGGGCGGTCAACGCGGGCCTGACCGTGGTCGAGGTCCCGATCACGTTCGTGGACCGGATGAAGGGCGCGAGCAAGATGAGCCGGGCCGTCATGGCCGAGGCGTTCTGGCGGGTGGCCCAGTGGGGAGTGGCGCAGCGCCTGCACGGGCGGCGGCCGCCCGACGGGCAGCGGGCGCCCGGGCCCGGCCAGTAGTTACCAGCCCGGTGCGGCCGCACGGCCTCGGGCCGCCGGTCGCTGCCGGACGGCCCTAGGCGCTCTTGCGCTGGCGTGACGCATGCGTGCTGGGCCGCTCGCGCCCGTCCGCACGCTGGCCCCTGATCACGGCGAGGCGCTCAGCCAGAACCTCTTCCAGGTCGGCGACGCTGCGCCGTTCCATCAACATGTCCCAGTGGCTGCGCGGCGGCTTTACTTTCTTCGGCGCGGGCAGATCCCCGGCCGCTGTCACCGCGGTCGCGCCGCAGACCCGGCACTCCCAGTTGACCGGGATCTCTGCCTCGGCAGCGAACGGCACGGTGAACCGGTGGCCCTTCGGGCAGTCGAAGGCCACCTCCTGACGCGGGGCCAGATCGGTGTTACGGTCGTTCTCGTAGCTCGTGGCTCCGAGCCGGGTGCCGCGTAGTGCGCGTTCGGCCATGGTTTGCTGCCTCCCAGGCGCTCAGCCGTCCTCATAGACAACGGTGAGTTCCCGGACAAGATTCCCGGCCGGCCGGGATTCCAACCCCGGCAGGCAGTGACGATTGCAGAAATCGGCTATCGCGCGGCCCGGGGATGCCACTGACCGCGGGTATCCAGCACGTCTCGCAGGGTCTGCGTCTCATCGGTCATGATGCCGTCCACCCCGAGGTCAAGCAGGCCAGCCATGGTGCTGGGGTCGTTGATCGTCCACACGTGCACCTGCAGGCCCAGCGTGTGCGCCCGGCGCACGAACGATTCGGTCGCGACGCTGATCGGGACCTGGGTGCAGCGCACCGACAGCTTCTGCAGCCGGGCCGCAAGCCCGCGGCCTGGCACGCCCAGCCGCACGGCCGCGACGCCGACCGGGGAAGTGGCCATGCAGACCGGCCTGGGCAGCAGCCGCCGCACCGCCGCGAGCCGCCGCGCCGAGAACGAGGTGACGCAGACCCGGTCCCAGGCGCCGGTGCGCCGGAGCATCTCGGGCAGCGGCTGCACCGCGGAGCCGTCCTTCACGTCGAGGTTGAACCGCGCCTCGGGCCACGCACCGAGCAGGTCCTCGAGCGTCGGGATCGGGTCGGTTCCGCCGATGCGCGCGGCCGCGACCTCGCGGTGCGGCAGCTGGGCGATCCGGCCGGTCCGGTCGGTGACCCGCTCCAGGGTGCGGTCGTGGAATGCCACCAGTACCCCGTCGGCGGTCGCCTGCAGGTCGGTCTCCAGGTAGGAGTAGCCGAGGCCGACGGCGTGCTCAAACGCGCGCCAGGAGTTCTCCGGATAGTGCGCGGCGCCGCCCCGGTGCGCGAAGGCGAGCGGGCGCGGCAGGTCGAGAAAGTCACGCACAGCCCTCAGTATGCATAACTCTCCGTGGCCGGCCGGTCAGCCGCCCTGCCACTCGCGCCGGCGTGTCTCAGCCAGGGCAATCGCGGCCGCGGCGGCGACGTTCAGCGAACCCACCCGGCCCAGCTGCGGTATGTAGGCGATCACGTCGGCCGCGGCGAGCAGCGCGGGGGAGCAGCCCCGGTCCTCGTGGCCCAGGGCCAGGCAGACGTCGTCCCCGAGCGGCGCCTCGTGCAGCGGCACCGCGTCCTGCGCCAGCTCAATCGCGATCACCCGCAGCCCGGCGGCCCGCGCGGCGGCCACGGCCTGGCCGCTGCCAGGCTCCCGCTCGAACGTGACCAGGCGACCGGTGCCCAGGGCGGTCCGGAGGGCCTGAGGATGCTCGGGCGGGGCGGTGTCGCCGCACAGCCAGATCCGGTCGACCCCGAACGCCGCGGCCGTCCTGACGATGGAGCCGACGTTGAACGGCTGGCTGACCGAGTCGAGCAGCAGCCCGACCGTGGCCTGGGCCTGCTGGCGCCAGGACCGGTTCAGGCGCTTAACCTCGGTGGGCCCCAGCGTCCTCGGGCCCGGCGTCTTAGGCCTCGGCTGCGCGGTCACCCGGCGACCCTCAGCACGCGGTACCCGGCCCTTGCGGCGACCCGCTCGGCCGGCCGCCCGGATTCCTCCAGCCAGCGCTGCAGCGAATCGGAACCCAGGTGACGGTGGACGACCAGGTAGGCGGCCCCGGACGGCTCGAGGCGGCCCAGCCAGGCCGTGAGCAGCGCGTGCAGGGCGGCCTTGCCGATCCTGATCGGCGGGTTGGACCAGATGAGCCGGAAGGTTCCGGGCAGTTCGGCGTCATCGGGGCCGGTGCACCGGACATTCGGCAGGCCCGCCCGGGCCGCGTTCCTGGCGCACAGCTCCAGGGCCCGGCGGTTCACGTCGACGGCCCAGACCCGGGCGCCAGGAGAGCGGGCCGCCAGGACCAGCGCCAGCGGGCCGTAGCCGCAGCCGAGGTCGAGCAGGCTGCCCCCCTCGGGCGGCGGCGGTGCGGTCTCCAGCAGCAGCCGGGTGCCGGGATCCAGCCGTGACGGTGAGAACACCCCGGCGTCGGTTTCCAGCTCCAAGTGGAGGTCCGGCAGCACGATGTGCACGGAGCCCGGGCGCCGGCCGGCGGCCGGCTGTTCGGTGAAGTACTGCTGGCTCACCCGTGGTCCGGCCGGGCTAGCTGGGCCGCTGCTGCACCGGCGGCGCCGGGCTCTGCGCTCGGTTGGGCGGCGCTGTCCCGGCCCGCGCCGCGGCCAGCGCGGGGTTGATGTACCGGCGGGTCACCCAGCGCTCCACCACGAACGTCAGCACCGGTATCGTCCCGGCCAGCAGCACCAGCACCGTCTGCGGGCTGGCCAGCTTCATCCCGACCAGCCGGGTCATCCAGTACGCGGTGCCCAGGTAGATGATGTACAGGATCCCGTGCGTGGTGCCGACGTAGTTCACCACGACCAGGTTGTTCGCGAACACCTGCAGCGGGATCCCGACGAAACACAAGATCATCAGCACGACGCCGGTGACGTAGGCCATGACCCGGTAGCGGCGCACCGCGCGGGCGAGCGAATCTGCACGCACCGTCCTGCCTCCTCGACTTCTTCAGCTGATCAGGGAGCCGCCCGGCCCCGTCCTGCGCAGCTAACGCAGGCCGTGCCATCTGCCGTGGCCCTTCACCTGCTCGTTCAGGCGGGCCAGGTAGGCGTTGTAGGCCGCAAGCTCCGGGTCGTCGGCCTCGTCCACATCGCGGCCAGCCTGGCCACGGATGCGGGCACCGTCCCCGGCGGACGCGGTGACGGCCGACGGAAGCTCGACGTCGACCGTGCCCGGGTCGGGGGGCGGCTTGAACTCGTCACGGATGGTCTTCGCCCAGAAGACCAGCCCGAATATCGCGAAGACCGGCCACTCAAAGGTATAGGCCCAGCTCAGGGCGTTGCCCGACTCCGCCCGGTGGAACTGCCAGTCACCCAGCCACAGCATGCCCAGTACGGCGAGGACGGTGAACAGATGCCAGCCAAGCCACTTCGGGGTGAACAGGAAGTGCCACCGCGGCCTCGCCGGAACGCTGGACATGAACAGAGCCTAACGCCGCGCCGCCGCGGACCGGTGCGATGGATACCAGGTCGTGCCGTTCCTTACCGGGTCATCCGCCACACCACGTCGATGCCTGACTCGCCGGAGCTCACCGGGCCGTCGGGATTCCGCCGCCGTTCGACCTCGGTAAAGCCGAGCTTGCGCGGTACCCCGCCGCTCGCGACGTTCGCCTCGTCGTGCACGATCTCGACGCGGTCGATCCCGGGCATGGTGAACGCGGCCTCGACGAGCGCCGCGGCGGCCGCGGTGGCGAGCCCCCGGCGCAGGTGCGCGGCATCCACCCAGTACCCGATCTCGAGCCCTGCCGGCCCGATCCTGGCCATCAGGCCGCAGCCTCCCACCACGTCCCCGCCGGATGTGATGGCGTAGCTGAACGCGGCCCCGGAGTTCCACTCCTGCTCGCATCTCCCGGTGAACTCCGCGGCATCCTGCGGGCCGTAGTCCTGCGCCCACACCAGCCACGGCTGCAGGTGCGGCTGCGATCGCTGCACCAGCTCGGTGACGACCGCCGTGTCGGCCGCGCGCCAGCGCCGCAGGGTCACCGGACCGTGCCTGATGACCTCGGACGGGCGTTTCATGATCCCAGCATCCTGGCGCCGCAGCGGCGACGGCAACACAAATTCACCCCGGTGGCCCCGCCCGCGGACACCAGAATGCTCTACGTAACCGGGCACTCCCCGCGAGTCACTACTAGACCGGAGCGCCCGGTCGGCGATAATCAGAGCCATGTCTCTTGCGGAACTGCTTTCCGGACGCGGGCTCGCGGGGCGTCTGCCCCAGCGGCTTGAGGAATTGCGCGGGCCGGTCAAGGGAGTCATCGTGCTGCCCAGGCACCTGTCATGGCCGGGCATGCGAGAGTTCGACGTGTCCGACGACAGCATCCGGCGCAGCATGTACGGCATCGTGCTGACCCAGGGCCGGCGCAACGACGTGGCGCGTTTCCTCAACGCGCGGCTGCTGATCGAGGACTGGCCGCTGATCCGGGTGTCGCTGGATCCGAAGCTGCGGCGGTGGTGCGAGCGGCGGTTCGCGCTGCGCACGGGTGACGTCAGCCAGACGCTCAGCTAGCTGGCACCGCCCGGGGCCGCTGCGGATGCCGCGGCCGTATGTCAGGGTGGCGTCATGCGGAAATACGTCATCATGGGCGTGCAGGGGAGCGGCAAAGGCACGCAGAGCGCGATGCTCGCCGCCGACCTGGACCTGGTGCACATCAGCGTCGGGGACATCTTCCGGTGGAACGTGCAGCATCACACCAAGCTGGGTGCTCAGGTCAGGCGCACCATGGCGCAGGGCGCGCTGGTCGGCGATGACCTGGTCGAGGGCATCGTCCGCGACCGGCTGACCGAGCACGACTGGAACTACGGGTTCATCATCGACGGGTTCCCCCGCAACGAGCGCCAGGCCGAGTTCTTCCTGGAGAGCTACGACATCGACGGGGTCATCCACCTCGACCTCCCGGACAGCGAGGTCCGCCGCCGGGTGCTGGCCCGGCGGCTGTGCTCGGGCTGCGGCCTCGACTACAACCTGCTGGCCAGCAGCCCTCAGGTCGCAGGGAAGTGCGACGCCTGCGGCGGTGAGCTGGTGACCAGGGAGGACGACACCGAGGAGGCCCTCGCCGTCCGGCTCCGCGACTATCACCAGAAGACCAACCCGGTGCTCGACATCTTCCGCCGCAAGGAGTACGTGGTCACCGTCGACGCGCGGCCGGACAAGGAGGAGATCCAGCAGGTCATCAGGACCCGCCTCGGCCTGCCCCCCTATCACCCGGCCCAGCAGGAGGCCAGCTGACGCCGATGCGGGTCGTGGTCGCGCCCGATTCGTTCAAGGGCAGCATCGGTGCCGCCGAGGCCGCGGCAGCTATCGCCGCCGGCTGGCGCAGCGCACGGCCCGGCGACGACCTGTGCTGCGTCCCGCTCGCCGACGGCGGCGAGGGCACGCTCGAGGTGCTCGCCGCGGCCAGCCCCGCGGCCCGCTGGCACCGGATGCCGGTCACCGGCCCGGCCGGGCCGCAGGTGACCGCCCGCTGGCTGGAGCTGCCCGGCGGGACCGGGTACATCGAGCTCGCTCAGGCCAGCGGGCTGCCGCTGATGCCGGCGCCCGACCCGCTCGGCGCGCAGACCACGGGAGTCGGCGAGCTGATCGCCGCCGCGCTGGACACCGGCGTCAGCCGGATCGTGATCGCTTTGGGCGGGTCGGCGTCGACCGACGGGGGCAGTGGCGCCCTGGCCGCGCTTGGCGCCCGGTTCCTGGACGCGGCCGGGCGGGAGCTCACGCCGGGCGGCGGAGCGCTCGGCGGCCTGGCCTCGGCCGAGCTGAGCGGGCTGCGGTCCCCACCGCGCGGCGGCGTCACCTGCCTGACCGACGTGCGGGCCCCGCTGCTCGGCCCGCGCGGCGCGGCCGCGGTGTTCGGCCCGCAGAAGGGCGCCGACGCCGCACAGATCGCCCTGCTTGAGACCAGCCTCAGCCGCCTCGCGGCCGTGCTCGGCGGCGACCCCGGGGCACCGGGCAGCGGTGCCGCGGGCGGCACCGGTTACGGCCTGGCCACGGCGTGGGGCGCCCAGATCACGCCGGGAGCCGCGGAGGTGGGCCGGATTGTGGGCCTGGACCGGGAGCTGGCCAGGACCGACCTGGTGCTGACCGGGGAAGGCCGCTACGACGCCACGTCCGGGGACGGCAAGGTCGTCGGCACCGTCCTGGCCGCGGCGGGCCGGGCGGGAGTGCCCGCGGCGGTGGTGGCCGGGCAGGTCGCGGACACCCCGCCGCCCGGGATCACCGCGGTGGCGCTGGCGGAGCTGGCCGGCGGGACCGCGGCGGCGATGGCCAGCCCGGAGCGCTGGCTGCGGGCGGCCGGCCGGAGACTGGCGGCCGGCTTCGGCGGCGGCCCGGACCTGGCGGCGGCCGACCAGACCGGGACCTGAGGCTTTAACCTGGGCCCGTGCGGGAAATCGCGGTCTTCAGCGGCGGTGCCCATCCTGACCTGGCGGCCGAGATATGCGACCAGCTCGGCGTGGTGCTGCACCCGGTCCGGCTGCGCCGGTTCGCCAACGACTGCCTCGAGGTCCAGCTGCAGTCCAACTGCCGGGAACGGGACGTGTTCCTGATCCAGCCGCTGAGCGCGCCAGTCCAGGAGCATCTGGTCGAGCTGCTGCTCATGCTCGACGCCGCCCGGGGGGCCTCGGCGGCGCGGGTCACGGCGGTGATTCCGCACTACGCGTACGCCCGGTCGGACAAGAAGGCCATGCCGCGGGTATCGATCGGCGGGCGCCTGGTCGCCGATCTGCTGGTCACGGCCGGCGCGAGCCGGGTGCTCACGATGACCCTGCACGCACCGCAGGTCCACGGGTTCTTCTCGGTCCCTGTCGACCACCTGCACGCGCTCCGCGAGATCGCCGGGCACTTCGAGGGCACGGACATCGGCAACGCGGTCGTGGTCTCACCGGACCTGGGCAACGCCAAGGCGGCCTCGGTGCTAGCCCGGATGCTCGGCCTCCCGGTCGCGGCAGGCGCCAAGGAGCGGCACAGCGACTCCAGCGTCACGATCAGCTCGATCATCGGCGACGTGGCCGGCCGGGACGTCATCATCCTGGACGACGAGATTGCCCGGGGCACCACGATCCTGGAACTGCTCGCGCGGCTGCGGGAGCGCGGCGCCCGCTCGGTGCGTATCGCGTGCACGCACGGGCTGTTCCGGGACGGCGCGCTGAAGCGGATCGCATCCCAGCCCGAGGTGATCGAGGTCGTGTGCACCAACACCGTGCCGATCTCCGGGTCCGAGCGCGACCCCAAGCTGCACGTGATCTCGCTGGCCCCGGCCCTGGCCGAGGCCATCCGCCGCATCCACGAGGGCGAGTCGGTCAGCGCGCTGTTCGGCACGCCGGGCTAGCACCACCGGACGCTGGCCCACCCGGGCGCCCGGCGCGCGGCCCTGGCTAACCGGAGTGGGGCCTGCCGGGGCCGGCCTGCGGCCTGCCGTTCCGGCCCGCCTCCCGCGTCGCCCACGCCGCGACCTGGGCCCGCGAGCTGAAGCCCAGCTTCAGCAGGATGTTGGCCACGTGCCGGGCGGCGGTCGCGGGGCTGATGACAAGCTGCTCGCCGATGCCCTTGTTGCTGTGGCCCTCGGCGATCAGCGCCACGATCTCAAGCTCCCGCGGGGTCAGCCCGCCGGGGGCCGGGGGCCTCGCGCCGGACCGGGATCGCGGGCCGGAGTCCGCGCCGGCCACGGCATCGTCGGGCACGCTCAGGGCCAGGTCGACCGCGGCGCTCGCGTCCAGGCCGGATCCCTGCTTCCACAACTGCGCGATGGTCTCCTGCCCCAGGCCGCGTGCGGCCGCGAGGTAGCGCTCGGTCCGCGCGCCGGACAGCGACGGCAGGCGCGCCTCCTCGCGCAGCGCCGCAGCGGCCGCGGCCAGCTGCACCGCCCGGTCCGGCCGCTGCTCGCGGATGGCGAGCGTGGCAAACGCCTCCAGCCCGCGGATCACGCCGATGCGGCTGCCGATGGAGCGGCTCACCGTGATGCTCTCGGTCAGATGACGGCGGCCGAGCGTGACATCTCCCTGGTCCATCGCGATCCGGCCGAGCCCGGCCAGGCAGCGGGCGATTTCCGGCCTGGCGTTGACCTGGCGCAGGGTGACCAGGGCCTGCTCGTAGCGCAGCTCGGCGCCACCCGGGTCGCGGCGCACCCGGGCCAGGTCGGCCAGCCCCATCAGCGCCCGGGCCGCGCCCCACTGCTGATCGATATCGTGCATGATCTCGAGCGCGGACTCCGCGAGCCGCTGGGCCTCCGGCAGGTCCCCGCGCAGCGCGGCCACCGCTGCCTTGGTGCCCAGCGCGTAGCCCTCGTTCCACCGGTCGCCCGCCTGCCTGGCCACCGCCAGCGCGCTGTCGGCGTGGGCCGCCGCCTCGTCGGTGTTCCCGGCGTGCAGCGCGGCCTCGGTGAGCAGGTTGAAGGCGGCCGCGGTCCAGGAGTCCTCGCCTGCGGCTCGGCAGAGCTCAAGCCCCTCCAGGGCGCGGGCCTGCGCGCCCACCGGGTCGTTGGCCAGGGCCAGCTGGGCCCGCCCGACCAGCGCCGGCCCCCGGACCGCGTCCCGCACCGGCCCGCCCCGGGCGAGGAAGGCGTCCAGCCACTCGGCACCCTCGGCAAAGGAGCCGCGCACGATCCAGACCGGCCGCATGGCCGTGCAGATGCGCAGGCCGCTTTCCGCGTCTCCCTCGGCCAGGCACTGGCCGAGCACCTGCCGCAGGTTGGCGACGTCGGCGTCAAACCGGCGGAACGCCTCCACCCGCGCCGACCACGGAGCGTCGATCAGGGCCATGCCCATCTGCGAGAGGTGCTCGGTCTCGCGGATCGAGTAATCCCGCAGCCGCTGCTGCATCATCGCGGTCTCGCCCGCCGCGGCCAGCCGGGAGGCCGCGTACTCCCTGATGGTGTCGAGCATCCGGTACCTGGCCTGGCCGCGGGCCTCGGCGTCGACCACGACCAGAGACTTGTCGGCCAGGGTGGCCAGCAGGTCGAGGACGTCATCGGCGGGCAGGTCGTCGCCTGAGCAGAGCTGCTCGGCCATCTCCAGAGACCAGCCGGCGAATGCGGACAGCCGGCGCAGCAGCAACTGCTCCCGGCTGCCGAGCAGGTCATAGCTCCAGTCGATCGCCGCGCGGAGCGTCCGCTGACGTGGCGGAGCGGTACGGTCGCCGCTCGTTAGCAAGCGGAAGCGGTCGTCGAGCCGGGCCACGATCTGCTCGACGGTCAGCACCCGGACCCACGCCGCCGCGAGCTCGATCGCCAGCGGGACCCCGTCCAGGGCCCGGCACAGCGCGGCGATGGCCGGAAGGTTGGCCGGCCCCAGCGCGAAGCCGGGATGTGACGCCTCGGCCCGGTCACAGAACAGGCGAATCGCCTCGTACCGGCACAGCTCATCCGGTCCCTCGGCCCCGTCAGGACCTGGCAGCGACAACGGCGGCACCTGCCAGACCGTCTCGGCCGCTACCCGCAGCGGCTCACGGCTGGTGGCCAGCACGCGTAGGCCCTGCGAGCTGGCCAGCAGCCGCTGGCACAGCCGGGCGCAGGAATCGATCAGGTGCTCACAGTTATCCAGGGCCAGCAGCAGGCGGCGCGGCCTGAGCGCGTCGGCCAGCGTCTCCAGCAGCGGGCGGCCCGGCTCCTCTTCCACGCCGATAACGGCCGCCACGCGGGACGCGACCAGGTCAGGCTGGCGCAGATCGCCGAGCTCGATGAACCAGACCCCGTCAGGGAAGTCATCGGCCAGGCCGGCCAGCACCCGCAGGGCCAGCCGCGTCTTGCCGATGCCGCCTGAGCCGCACAGCGTCAGGGCACGGATCGAGGGCACGAACCGGCGCAGCTCGTCGAGTTCGCGCTGGCGGCCGACAAAACTGTTCGGCTCCTCGAAATTACTGCGAACCTGGTCAATGATCATTTTCAAATCGGATTCTAGTACGTCATTCCCGCTGGTGGCGTTCCCGGCGCGACTTAATTACCACGGCAGCAAAGCTGCTTCACTGCCTGTTCCCGCGCGTTGCCGCGCACATATTGGGCCACTTATCCACAATGTCACCTTCGCGACAGGCCGCTCACAGCTCGGCGGCGATCCGCCGCTTCATCGCGGTGATCGCCACCTCATCGCGCTTGTAGAACGTCCACTGGCCGATCCGCCTGGAGGTGACCAGCCCGGCCCGGGCCAGCCGCTGCAGGTGCGAGGTGGCGGTGGGCTGAGTCACCCCGAGCTTGTCGGCGATAAAGAGCACGCACACTCCGTCGTCGACTAGGTCACCATCCCGCTGCGGCGGGAAATTCGAGCGGGGATCCTTTAGCCATTCGAGCACCTGCAGCCGCCGCGTGCTGGCCAGCGCCGCGAACAGGTCGGCGTCGGTCATGGCTCAGGCCAGCCGGTACTCGCCGCGCGCGACCACCACAGCCGACCCGCCGACCAGCACCCGGTCGATCCGCTCGGCTGACCCGTCGGCCTGGGCGTACAGCACCGAGGGCCGGCCGATCTCCGCGCCCTGCCGTATCTCGATCTCCTCGCCGAACCCGGTCCGGCCGTGCCGGGCCAGATGGATCGCGAGCGGGCCCGCGGCCGACCCGGTGGCCGGGTCCTCGGGCACGCCGAGGGCGGGCGCGAACATCCGGGTCTTCCAGCGCCGCCCGCGCCCCGCGAAGCAGCTCACGCCGATCTCACCCAGCCGGCCCAGCGCGCGGAGGTCCGGGCGGAGCGCGGCCACCGCGGCCTCGTCGCCCAGCGCGACGTACACGTGCCTGGGCCCGTTCCTGTAGGCCTCGACGGGCAGGTCCGAGCCCGCCACGTCCAGAGCCGCCAGCAGCCGTTCCGTGTCCTCATACGGCTCACAGGCCGGGATCGGCTGCTCCATCCGGCCCGCCACGATCCGCCCGCCCTCGCGGCTCAGCTCGACCGGCACCAGGCCGGCCCGGTCTCCAGCCGCACGGCCGCGGTGCCGAGCATCTCGCCCGCCAGGCAGGCCGAGCCGAGCACCGGGTGCCCGGCGAACGGGAGCTCGATGGACGGCGTGAAGATCCGGATCCTTAGGTCGCCCCCGCGCTCCGGCGGGAGGAAGAAGACGGTCTCGGACAGGTTCAGCTCGCGGGCCGCGCGCTGCATCCGGTCCGCGGGCAGGTCCCGGCCGTCGGTGAACACTGCGACCTGGTTGCCTTCGAGCGGGGTGGTGGTGAACACGTCGGCGATCGCGTACCGGCGCGGGCTCGCGCCATCGCCCGCGGGAGCCGACCAGAGGTCTGCGGCAATAGACATAGATATAAAGCTAATTCCCTATGTGGCCGGGCACAAGACCTGGGGTCGGCCTGCCGCGCGAGGGGGAGGGCGGCAGTGGTTGCGCCACATGGCCTGGCTCGGCCTGCCGCGCGAGGGGGAGGGCGGCAGTGGTTGCGCCACATGGCCTGGCTCGGCCAGCCGCGCGAGGGGGAGGGCGGCAGTGGTTGCGGCCACAAGATACAGCCCGGGGGATAACCCCCGCCCAGGACGGGCAGCAGCCGGATTCTGCCCGTGGCCGCGCCTCCCTAGCGTGATCTTCATGGGCACGCGCCGCGTGCGGGACGGAGATTCCGGTGATCGAGATCAAAGGCCTGACCAAGAGGTACGGCCCGACACTGGCCGTGAACGAGCTGAGCTTCGACGTGCTGCCGGGCCGGGTCACGGGGTTCCTCGGCCCCAACGGCTCCGGCAAGTCCACGACCATGCGGCTGATCATGGGGCTCGACGCCCCAGACGCGGGCCGCGCCACGATCGGCGGCCAGCGCTACCGTGACCTGCGCTGGCCGCTCCGCCAGGTGGGCGCGCTGCTGGAGGCGCGGGCGTTCCACCCCGGCCGCAGCGCGCACGCTCACCTGGCCGCGCTGGCGGCCAGCAACGACATCCCCCGGCCCCGGGTGGCCGAGGTGCTGGGCGCGGTCGGTCTGGACGCGGTCGCGGGGAAGCGGGCCGGGAAGTTCTCGCTGGGCATGTCCCAGCGGCTGGGCCTGGCCGCCGCGCTGCTCGGCGACCCCCCCACCCTCCTCCTGGACGAGCCGGTCAACGGGCTGGACCCTGAGGGGATCCGCTGGATCAGGAACCTGCTGACGTCGCTGGCGGCCGAGGGCCGGACGGTGCTGCTGTCCAGCCACCTGATCAGCGAGATGGCGGTGACCGCCGAGCACCTGGTGGTGATCGGCGGCGGCCGGCTGCTCGCGCAGACGACGGTGACCGAGCTGACCGCGCAGGCGCCGTCGCTGGAGGAGGCGTTCTTCCGGCTGACCGACGCCAGTGCCGAGTACCGGGCGTCCGCCCAGGACCGGCCCTGGCCCGCGGCGCGCAGGCAGTCCGGCGCGGCGGAGCGTAATGGAGAATGACGGCATGCGCGTTGCAGCGCAGGCGCGGCCAGCGCGGGTCAGGGGCCGCGGCCTGCCCGGAGGGCCGGCCGGCGCGATCCTGCGCGCCCCGGTCACCGCCCGGGCCTGGCGGGAGCTGGCCTACTGCGTGGTGGGCCTGGCGCTGGCCTGCGCCGGGTTCGCTGTCGTCCTGATCCTGCTCGTGGCCGGCTCGGCGCTGACCATCTCGGTCGCCGGGACGGTCGTCGGCCTGCTGCTGCTGTACGGCACGCTCGTGCTGGCCCGTACGGTTGGCGCGCTGCACCGGCGGCTGGCCGCGGTGCTGCTCGGGGAGCAGGTGGCCGCCCCGCCGGCGTTCCGGCCCGGCACCGGGTTCCTGGGCCGGCTTGAGGCCAGGCTCCGCGACGCCGCGGGCTGGCGGGCCGCGGCGTATCTGCTGCTCAAGCTGCCGGTGGCGGTGCTCGGCGCCATGGTGGCCGCGTACCTGTGGATCTACGGCCTGTTCATGCTGACCTATCCCGTGTGGTGGGCCATCCTGCACCGGTTGCCGTACCGGGTGCACGGCGTCACGCGGCCGAACCCCGTCGCCGCCCCGCTGCCGTGGGGCGGCCTGCACGTCGCGACCCTGGCCGGGGCCTTCGTGATCGTCCCGATCGGGGTGGCGCTGGTGCTCGCGGCCCCGTGGGGGGTGCGGGCGGTGGTGACCGCCGACCGCTCACTGATCCGGAGCCTGCTCGGGCCGGGCAGCCTGCGCGCGCGGGTCAGGTTCCTTGAGCAGGCCAGAGCGCACGCGGTCGACGACTCGGCGGCCACCCTGCGCCGGGTGGAGCGCGACCTGCACGACGGCGCGCAGGCGCGGCTGGCGGCGCTCGCGCTGAGCCTGGGCCTGGCCAAGGAGAAGCTGGGCGACGACGGCCCGCCTGCGGACGTGGACCGGGCCAGGGAGCTGGTCGACTCCGCGCACCGCAGCGCCAAGGAGGCCCTGGCCGAACTGCGCGACCTGGCCCGCGGCATCCACCCGCCCGCGCTGGACGCCGGCCTGGCCGACGCGCTGGCCACACTCACGGCCCGGAGCGCGGTCCCGGTGGCGGTCGCGGTCGACCTGCCTGTCCGGCCCACGCCCGCGATCGAGACCATCGCCTACTTCTGCGCGGCCGAGCTGCTCGCCAACGCCATCAAGCACAGCGCCGCCAGGCAGGTGGTGATCGAGGCCGCCGAGCCGGGCGGGAAACTCAGGCTCCGGGTGGCCGACGACGGGACCGGCGGGGCCGACCCCGGCGGCGGAACCGGCCTGCGCGGCCTGGCCGACCGTGTGCGCACGGTGGACGGCCGCCTCGAGGTCACGAGCCCGGCGGGCGGCCCGACCGTGATCACGGTCGAGCTGCCGCTGCACGCATGAGGGGCGGGCCATGCGGGTCGTAATCGCCGAGGACTCGGCCATCATGCGGGCTGGCCTCGCCCAGCTGCTGGCCGACCGCGGCCACGAGGTGTGCGCGGAGGTGGCCGACGGCGACGCCCTGCTCGCGGCCGTCGCCGAGCACCGGCCCGACGTCACGATCGTGGACATCCGGATGCCGCCGACCCATACCGACGAGGGCCTGCGCGCGGCCATCGCCCTGCGCCGCGACTACCCGCAGACCGGGGTGCTGCTGTTCTCGCAGTACGTGGAGACCCGTTACGCCGCCCGGCTGCTGGCCGGGAACGCGTCGGGTGTCGGCTACCTGCTCAAGGACCGGGTCGCGGACGTGGCCGAGTTCACCGCGGCGCTGGACCGGGTCGCGGCGGGCGGGACCGCGCTGGATCCTGAGGTGGTCAGCCAGCTGCTCAGGGTCAGCCGGCGCTCCGCGGGCCTGGCCACGCTGACCGCGCGTGAGCGGGAGGTGCTGGCGCTGATGGCCGAGGGGAGGTCGAACGCGGGGATCGCGGCCGGCCTGGTCATCTCGGCCGGGGCCGTGGAAAAGCACGTGGCCAGCATCTTCGGCAAGCTGGGCCTGCCCCCGTCGGAGAGTGACAACCGCCGGGTCCTCGCGGTGCTGCGCCTCCTGGAGACCTGATCCGGGCCTCACGCGGGCCAGGAACGGGCCCCCGGCGCGCTGCGTGCCACCGGGCTGGCCGCCCGCCTCCTGCTAGCCGAAGTCGCC
Organism: uncultured Actinomycetota bacterium; assembly: GCA_963844655.1. Taxonomy (GTDB): domain Bacteria; phylum Actinomycetota; class Actinomycetes; order Streptosporangiales; family Streptosporangiaceae; genus JASHPR01. The sequence continues at coordinate 678,474 of CAWJPA010000006.1, forward strand.
GTCCCTGACGCCGGCCAGGAACTCGGCGAAGTCGGTGCGCGCGCAGATCAGCGCGGGCCCGCCGGGGAAGCGGGAGTTGCGGATGGCGACGGCGCCGTCGATCTCGGCTATCTCGACGCAGTTCCCGCTGGGGTTGCTGTGCCGGCTCTTGCGCCAGGCGGCCCCGTCGAGGCGAGGGTCGTGCGGGCTGGCGGGGGACAAGTCCACGGGTGTCCTTTCCGGGCTGTTCGGGAGGTATCACCGCGCGCCATGGCTGACCCAGCGACGCCGGGCCGGGAAGAGCAGCGGGGTGAGTCCGGATGCATGTGCAGGAGTATTTGCAGATGAAATCCTGCGGGGCATCGTAGTAGACCCGCCGCTGCGCCGTCCGCTGTCCGGACGAACCGGCCGGAGGGGATTCGCCCGGGCCCTGGCCGGGCCAGGGAGCGGGTTCAGATCAGCGTCTGGCCGCTGACCCGGCGCTCGTGCGCGAGCAGGTACTGCTTGCGCTCGATCCCGCCGCCGTACCCGGTCAGGCTGCCGTCGGCGCCCACCACCCGGTGGCACGGCACGATGATGCCGATGGGGTTCTTCCCGTTGGCCAGGCCCACGGCCCGCGAAGCCGATGGCTGCCCGATCTGGTCGGCGAGCTGGCCGTAAGAGACCGTCTGGCCGTAGGGGATGTCCTGCAGGGCCGCCCAGACCCGCTGCTGGAACGGGGTGCCGCGCAGCGCGAGCCGCAGGTCGAAATCGGCCCGCTCCCCGGCGAAGTACTGCTTGAGCTGCTGCGACACCTCGGCGAACAGCTCACCGTCCTGGTCCGCCCCCGGCACCCCGAACCTCTCATCCGCGGGCCGGTGCCGCTGCTCGTTCATGTACAGGCCGGCCAGGGCCCCGTCGGCGGCGACCAGCGTGAGCGGCCCGACCGGGCTGTCCACGGTGACGTGGGTCGTGCGCCCGTCCAGTGTGCTCGGTGTCATGCTGCGTCCTTTCGTGTTGGCCTGGCCCGGCGGGACCGCCGGGGCGGCTGGCGCCGTGCGGCCTGGCCGTCGGCCGGCATCCGGTTGATGGCGTGGTCGCCGGTGGCCCACAGGTACTGCACCGCGTACGCGCGCCACGGCCGCCACGCCGCGGCGCGGCCGGTCAGCGCGGCGGGCGTGACCGGCAGGCCAAGCTGCCGCGCCGCGAGCCTGACGCCCAGATCACCCGCGACGAACGCATCAGGGTCACCGAGGCCGCGCATCGCGATCGTCTCCACGCTCCACGGGCCGAGCCCGGGCAGCGCGGCCAGCTGAGCCCGGGCCTGCTGCCAGTCGCTGCCGACGCCGAGGTCGATGCGGCCGTCGGCCAGCGCCCGGGTCAGGGCGGCGAACGTGGCGCGGCGCGCCCGCGGCAGGGCCAGCGTGGCCGGGTCCAGCCCGGCCAGCGCCGCCATCTCGGGGAACAGGTGAGTCAGGCCGCCCGCCGGGTCATCGATCTGGCCGCCGCGGGCGGTCACCAGCCGGGCGGCGTGGGTTCGCGCCGCCGCCGTGGAGACCTGCTGGCCGAGCACCACGCGGACGGCGAACTCCGGGGCGTCGACCGTGCGCGGCACCCGCCGCCCCGGTGCCTTGGCCAGCAGGGGCGCGAGCACCGCGTCCTCGGCCAGCAGGTCATCCACGGCCACCGGGTCGGCGTCCAAGTCAAGCAGCCGCCGGCAGCGGCTGATCGCGATGGCGAGATCGCGCAGGTCGGTGAGTGACAGCTGGCAGGCGATGTACTCCGGCTCGGGCCGCAGCGCCACGACGCCGTGCCCGTGCGGCAGGCGCAGGGTGCGCCGGTAAGCCCCGTCCCGCCACTCCTCGACCCCGGGCACGGCCGTCGCGGCCAGGTGGCCGAACAGGTTGTCGGGGAACAGCGGCGACCGGAACGGCAGCCGCAGGGACAGCGCGCCCGGCACGGCCGCGGGCTGCCCGCGGCCCGCGCGCCTGCGCAGCTCGGTGGGGGAGAGGGCGAAGACCTCGCGCACCGTGTCGTTGAACGTCCTGATGCTGGCGAACCCCGCGGCGAACGCGACGTCACCCATCGGCAGCGCGCTGGTCTCGATGAGCAGGCGGGCGGTCTGGGCCCGCTGCGCCCGGGCCAGGGCCAGCGGACCCGCACCGAGTTCGGCCAGCAGCTGGCGCTCGATCTGGCGGACGCTGTAGCCGAGCCGGGCCGCGAGCCCGGGCACGCCGTCGCGGTCGATGACCCCGTCGGCGATCAGCCGCATCGCCCGCGCCACCAGATCGGCGCGCTCGTTCCACTGCGGCGACCCCGGGCTGGTGTCCGGCCGGCACCGCTTGCAGGCCCGGAATCCGGCCTGCTGGGCGGCGGCGGCGCTGGGATAGAACCGCATGTTCTCCGGCTTGGGCGGCACCACCGGGCAGCTCGGCCTGCAGTAGATCCCGGTGGTGACGACCGCGGTGAAGAACCAGCCGTCGAAGCGGGCGTCTTTGGACTGGACGGCCCGGATCCTGTGCTCCCTTTCCTCGTCCACCCGCCCAGCATCGGGCCAGGAGCGACGCAGGTCTAGCGAAAATCCGACAGGGACGTCACGCCGGCCCGCGTTCCGGGGGTGATGTCGCGAAACCGCGACCGACCCACCCGCGAAAGATGCGTAATCAGAAAATTTGCTGATCACGCAATTTCCGCCTACCATGGCCGCCGTGACCGATGTCCAGGCCGACCACGACGCCCAGTCCGACGGGCTGCGCGAGCGGAAGAAGCTGGCCACCCGGCAGGCGCTCAGCGCCGCAGCGCTGCGCCTGGCGGTCCAGCGCGGCCTGGACAACGTGCTGGTCGAGGACATCGCGGCCGAGGCCGGGGTGTCGTCGCGGACGTTCAACAACTACTTCTCCAGCAAATACGAGGCGATCTGCGGCATCGCCATGGACCGGGGGCGGCTGATCGGCGAGGCGCTTCAGCAGCGCCCGGCGGATGAGCCGCTGTGGGAGGCGATCAGTCACGCGGTCCTGCAGCAGCACACCGACGTCGACCGGGTGCCCGACAAGGACAAGATCGCGAGCATCCGGGTCGTGGTGCAGTCACCGTCGCTGCGGGGGGAGTACCTGAAGGCGCAATACGTGATGCAGCGCGCCCTGGCCGACGCCATCGCCGAGCGCATAGGGACCGATGCCGCGACCGACATGCTGCCCCGGGTGGTGGCGGGCGCGGTCATGGCCGCCACGCAGGTCGCGATGGAGCGCTGGATCATGGCCGATCCGCCGGTCGCGCTGGGGCCCCTGATGCGGCGCGCGCTCCGCCAGCTCACCGAGGCCGTGCCCGCGGCCGAGTCCTCCCCGGCGGGCCCTGACCCCGGAGCCGGGCCCCTCACTCTGGCCCAGGCCGCCATGATGCCGGCCACTACCTGACGAGCGAGCTCCCGTGCTGCTGTTTCAACTCCTGCGAACCCAGCTGCGCCCCTACCGCAGGCCGGTCGCGCTGCTGGTGCTGCTGCAGCTGGCGCAGACCCTGGCCACCCTCTACCTGCCCACGCTGAACGCCGACATCATCGACAAGGGCGTGGTTACCGGCGACACCAGCTACATCATGCGGACCGGCGGCATCATGCTCGCGGTGACGCTGGTCCAGATCGTGTGCGCCATCGGCGCGGTCTACCTCGGCGCCAGGACCGCGATGTCCGTGGGGCGGGACGTGCGGCACGCGGTCTTCAGCCGGGTGCAGGACTTCTCCGCCCGCGACGTCGGACGGTTCGGCACCCCGTCGCTGATCACCCGGGCCACCAACGACGTCCAGCAGGTCCAGATGCTGGCCTTGCTGACGTTCACGCTGATGGTGTCGGCGCCCATCATGTGCGTGGGCGGCATCATCCTGGCCCTCAACCAGGACGTCCGGCTGTCCTCGCTGCTGCTGGTCGCGGTCCCGCTGCTGGCCGTCATCGTCGGCGTGATCATCACCCGGATGCGGCCGCTGTTCCGGCTGATGCAGGACCGGATCGACCACACCAACCGGGTGCTGCGAGAGCAGATCACCGGCGTCCGGGTGATCCGCGCGTTCGTCCGCGACCGGAGCGAGCAGGAACGGTTCGGCGACGTCAACAACGAGCTGTTCGACGTCTCGCTGGGGGTCGGCCGGCTGATGGCGCTGATGTTCCCCACGGTCATGCTCGTGCTCAACTTCTCCAGCGTGGCCGTGCTCTGGTTCGGCGGGCACCTCGTGGCCGACGGCAGCATGCAGATCGGCGCGCTGACCGCCTTCCTCAGCTACCTGCTGCAGATTCTCATGTCCGTGATGATGGCCACGTTCATGTTCATGATGGTGCCGCGGGCCGAGGTGAGCGCGGAGCGCATCACCGAGGTGCTCGACACCGAGCCGGACGTGGTCCCGCCCACCGACCCCGTGCACCTGCGCGAGGTCCGCGGCCAGGTGGAGCTGCGGAACGTGGAGTTCCGCTATCCCGGGGCCGAGGAGCCCGTGCTGTGTGACATCGGGCTCAAGGCCGGGCCGGGCGAGATCACCGCGATCATCGGCGGCACCGGCAGCGGCAAGACCACCCTGCTGAGCCTCATCCCGCGGCTGTTCGACGTGACGGGCGGCGCCGTGCTCGTCGACGGCGTCGACGTCCGCGAGCTGGACCCGGCGACCCTGTCCGCGGCCATCGGCCTGGTGCCGCAGAAGCCGTACCTGTTCTCCGGCACCGTCGCCTCCAACCTGCGCTACGGCAAGCCCGACGCCACCGAGGCCGAGCTCTGGCGGGCCCTGGAGATCGCCCAGGCGCGTGACTTCGTCGAGCGCATGGAGGGCAGGCTGGACGCGAAGATCGACCAGGGCGGCACGAACGTCTCCGGCGGGCAGCGGCAGCGCCTGGCCATCGCCCGCGCCGTGGTGCACCAGCCGGTGATTTACCTGTTCGACGACTCGTTCTCCGCGCTCGACTACGCCACCGACGCCGCGCTGCGCGCCGCGCTCGCCGGGGAGACGGCCGCGGCCACGGTGGTCATCGTGGCGCAGCGGGTCAGCACCATCCGCCACGCCGACCGCATCGTGGTGCTCGACGAGGGCCGCGTGGTCGCCACCGGCACGCACACCGAGCTCATGGACTCCGACGAGACATACAGGGAGATCGTGCTCTCCCAGCTCACCGAGCAGGAGGCGGCGGCGTGACCGGCCCCCAGCACGGCGGCCAGGCCCGCGACGGCAACGGCAGCGGCCCGGCAGGCAACGGAAGCGCCCCGGCCGAGAACGGCGCGAGCGGGGCCGCCGGGAACGGCGCGAGCGGGGCCGCCGGCGCGGGCGAGCGCGCGGTCCCGCGCCGCGGCCCCGGGCCAGCGCCCGGCATGAACCGAGGGCCCGCCGCCTTCATGGGCGGCCGGTCCACCGAGAAGGCGCTGAACTTCCGCGGCTCCAGCCGCCGGCTGCTGCGCACGCTCGCACCGCAGCGCCCACTGGTCGCGCTCGCCCTCATCCTGGGTGTGGCCAGCGTGACCCTGACCGTGCTCGGGCCCCGGCTGCTGGGCGAGGTCACCAACGTGATCTTCGCCGGGCTGGTGAGCAAGCAGATCCCGGCCGGGCTGACCCAGGCGCAGGCGGTCGCGCGGCTGCGCCACCAGGGCAACGGCACGCTGGCCGACCTGGTCGGCTCGCTGCACCTGGACCCCGGCCAGGGAGTCGACTTCAACCGGGTCGCGCACCTGCTGATCATCGTGCTGGTGATCTACGCCGTGGCCGCGGTCTTCGGCATCCTGCAGGCCCGGGTGACCACGACGATCGTGCAGCGCGCCGTGTTCGGCCTGCGCGAGCAGGTGCAGGCCAAGCTGGCCCGGCTGCCGCTGCGCTACTTTGACCGCCAGCCGCACGGCGAGATTCTCAGCCGGGTCACCAACGACATCGACAACCTGGCGCAGTCGCTGCAGCAGACGCTGAGCCAGGTGGTGATCTCGCTGCTCACCATCGTGGGCGTGCTGGCCAGCATGTTCTGGATCTCGCCGCTGCTGGCGCTGATCGCGCTGGTCACCGTGCCGGTCTCGGTGCTGGTCGTGGCGCGGATCGGCAAGCGGGCCCAGCCGCAGTTCGTCCGGCAGTGGTCCACGACGGGGAAGCTGAACGGCCACATCGAGGAGATGTACACCGGGCACGCGCTGGTCACCGTGTTCGGCCAGCGGGACCAGGCCATGCGCACGTTCACCGAGTACAACGACAAGCTGTTCGAGTCCAGCTTCCGGGCCCAGTTCATCTCCGGCACGATCCAGCCCGCGATGATGTTCATCGGCAACATCAACTACGTGCTGGTCGCGGTCGTCGGCGCGCTCCAGGTCGCCTCGGGCTCGCTGTCGCTCGGCGCGGTGCAGGCGTTCATCCAGTACTCGCGGCAGTTCAGCCAGCCGCTGACCCAGGTCGCGAGCATGGCCAACCTGCTGCAGTCCGGCGTGGCCTCGGCCGAGCGGGTGTTCGCGCTGCTCGACGCCGACGAGCAGGTGCCGGACCCGGCCGAGCCCGCCCGCCCAGACCCGGTCCACGGCCGGGTGGAGTTCCGCGACGTGTCGTTCCGGTACTTCCCTGACGCGCCGCTGATCGACGACCTGTCGCTCACCGTCGAGCCGGGCCAGACCGTGGCCATCGTCGGGCCCACCGGCGCGGGCAAGACCACGCTGGTCAACCTGCTGATGCGGTTCTACGAGCTGGACGCGGGCCAGATCACGGTGGACGGCGTCGACATCGCGTCGATGAGCCGCGAGGACCTGCGCGCGATGACCGGCATGGTGCTGCAGGACGCCTGGCTGTTCGGCGGCACGATCGCCGACAACATCGCCTACGGCTCCGCGGGCGCGACCCGCGACCAGATCGTCGACGCGGCCCGGGCCACGTACGTCGACCGGCTCGTGCGCACGCTGCCGGACGGCTACGAGACCGTGCTCGACGACGAGGGCGGCAACGTCAGCATGGGGGAGCGGCAGCTGATCACGATCGCGCGCGCGTTCCTGGCCCGGCCCGCGATCCTGATCCTGGACGAGGCGACCAGCTCGGTCGACACCCGGACCGAGGTGCTGATCCAGCATGCGATGAACTCGCTGCGCCAGGGCCGCACGAGCTTCGTGATCGCGCACCGGCTGTCCACCATCAGGGACGCCGACCTGATCCTGGTCATGGAGTCCGGGCAGATCGTCGAGCAGGGGGCGCACGCCGACCTGCTCGAAGCCGGCGGCGCCTACGCGCGGCTGTACGCCGCGCAGTTCGCCCAGGCCCTGGCGGAGGTGGACTAACCCGGCGGGGACGCCAGCAACATCTGCCCACATATGGCATTACGCATCTTGACGGCGCCAGTCAGCGCTGGAAGCGTAATGCCTATCAATCGATTGATTGGGTGGGTCGTGGCGTGTCTAACCTGGGTGAGATCCGGCGGGCGGCGGTGAGCCTGTTCGCCGAGCGCGGCTTCGCGGCCACCGGCATCCGCGACGTGGGCCGGGCCGCCGGGCTCAACTCGGCCACGCTGTATCACTACGCCAGCGGCAAGGAGGAGCTGCTGGCCGGCATCATGCGGGCCGGGCTCGAGGAGCTGCTGCGGACCGGCCGGGAGGCCGTCGCCTACGGCGCGGACCCGGCCGTGCAGCTGGCCCGGCTGGTGGCCGCCCACGTGGCCAACGAGGCGGTGAACCCGCTGACGTCCCGGGTGACCGACACCGAGGTCCGGGCCCTGACCGGCGCCAACCGGTCCGAGATCATCGCGCTGCGCGACGACTACGAGGCCCTGGTGGCCGACGTGCTGGGGCGGGGCGCCGCCACGGGGGAGTTCCGCATCACCGACCTGCGGGTGGCCCGGCTCGCGCTGGTCGAGATGTGCAACGGGGTCGCGCTCTGGTACCGCCCAGACGGCCGGCTGTCCGTGGCGGAGCTGCAGGACCGCTTCGTCGAGCTGGCCTGCCGGCTGGCCGGCGCGCGCATCGTGCGCCGGGAGGAGTACGGGCCCGGGATCACCCCGCTGCGACTCGACTCCGAACCCCCGCACCCCGAGCCCGCGCACCCCGGGAGCTGACTGACCTATGACGGCCGACCTTGTCCTGGACCGGGCCACCGCCGGGGCCGAGCCCCGCTGGGGGACCATCAACGAGCTGCTCGCCGACGCCGCCGCCCGGTACCCGGACCGGGAGTTCCTCCGCTGCAGCGACGCGTCGCTGACCTTCGCCGAGGTGGCGGACGTCACCAGCCGCCTGGCCCGGGTGCTGGCCGCCCGCGGCGTCGCCGCGGGGGACCGGGTGGCGGTCATGATGGACAACGTGTCCGGCTGGCCGCTGAGCTGGTTCGCGATCCTCAAGGCCGGGGCGGTCGCGGTGCCGGTCAACGCGCGGTTCCGCCGGTCCGATCTCGAGTTCGTGCTGCGTGACTCCGGCGCAGCGCTGGTGCTCGCGTCGGAGGCGCACGCCGGCCTGGTGCGGGGCGTCGCCAGCGGCATCGGCACGGTCCGTGAGGTGCGCACGCTCGAGGAGCTGGCACCCGAGCTGGCCGCCGTGCCCGCGGGCGGCCCGGACGCCGCGCCGGGCCCGGAGGACATCACGAACTTCCAGTACACGTCGGGCACCACCGGGTTCCCCAAGGCGTGCCTGCTCCCGCACGACTACTGGCTCAGGACCGCGTGGCTGACCGCGATCGACGCGGAGCTGCGCAGCGACGACGTGGTGCTGATGGCCCAGGCGTTCTCCTACATGGACCCGCAGTGGTGCGCGGTCATGTGCCTCATCGGCGGCCTGCCGCTGGTCGTGCTGCCGCGGTTCTCCGCGTCCGGGTTCTGGCCCGCCGTCCGCGAGCACGGCGCGACCCTCACCTACGTGCTCGGCACCATGCCGCTGCTGATGCTCAAGCAGCCGCCGCACCCGCTCGACCGCCAGAGCCGGATGCGCCTGGTGCTGTGCTCAGGCGTCACCCCGGGTCTGCACACGGCGATCGAGGAACGCTGGGGCGCGCCCTGGCGGGAGATCTACGGGTCGACCGAGAGCGGGCTGGACCTGAGCGTGCCGCTCAGCGCCGCGGAAACGGTCGGCACCGGGGCGATGGGGCACCCGCCGCCCGGCAAGGAGGCCCGGGTGGCCGACGAGCACGGGACCACCGTGCCCGACGGCTCCGTCGGCGAGATTGTCATCCGGGGCAAGCCGATGATGCGGGGCTACTGGAATCAGCCCGAGGCCACGGCGCACGTGTTCCGCGGTGGCTGGTTCCACACCGGGGATCTCGGGTTCAGGGACGCCGGCGGCTGGATCCACCACGCCGGGCGGCTCAAGGACATGATCCGCCGAGGCGGGGCGAACATCTCGTCGGCCGAGGTGGAGAGCGTGCTGGCGCAGCATCCGGCGGTGACCGCGGCGGCGCTGGTGCCCATCCCCGACGAGCTGTTCGGCGAGCTGCCCAAGGCGTTCGTCCAGCTAAGCCCGGGCCAGGCCGCGGACGCGGGCACCGCCCGCAGCATCCTGGATCACGCGCGCGGCCAGCTCGCCGACTTCAAGGTTCCGGCCTACCTCGAGTTCGTGGACAGCTTCCCCATGACGCCGTCGGCGCGGATCCGCAAGCAAGAGCTCCTCACCCCCGAACGCGACCAGCGCACCGGCGCCTTCGACGCCGCGGCGGACTCCTGGACCTGAAAGGCAGCCATGACCGAGCAGAGCAGCCCGTCAGCCCACATCGACGTGACCGTGCAGGACGAGGTCGCGGTCATCACCCTGCGCCGCCCGGAGGTGCTCAACGCGCTCAGCGCCGAGATGCGCAGCAACCTCGCGGCCGCCCTGCGCCGGTACGGGGACGGCGGCTCGGTCCGGGGGATCGTGCTGACCGGGACCGGCCGGGCGTTCTCAGCGGGGGAGGACCTCAGGGAGGCGGCCCGCCAGCCCGCGGGCGGGCTCATCGCCGCGATCGAGCTGTTCCACGACATCACCCGGGCCGTGCTGCAGACCCGGGTCCCCGTCGTCGCCGCCCTGAACGGGATCGCGGTCGGCGGCGCGTGCGAGATAACGCTCTGCTGCGACGCGCGCATCGGCACGCCGGCCGCGGAGTGCTACTTTCCCGAGAACACGCTGGGCCTGCCGATCTCGAACGCGTCGAGCTACCTGCTGCCCCGGCTGGTGGGCCGGCAGGCCACGCGGCTGATCCTGGAGTCGGTGCGGGTCAGCGCACCCGAGGCGCTGTCGCTCGGGCTGCTGGACGAGATCGTCGAGCCGGAGGCGCTGATCGGCGCCGCGATCGCGCTCGTCCACCGCTGGAACCAGCCGAACTCGGCCACGGCCGTCCACCTCGGCCTGCTGCGCCCGCCGCTACCCGAGATCGAGAAGGCGTTCGCGGCCGAGACCGAGGCCGCCAGGTACGTCGACCAGAGCGGGATGGCCCGGGCCGGGGTCAGCCGGTTCCTGGCCGGGCGCTCCGGCTAGCCCAGCGGGACGCTTAAGCGCCGTTCACACCATGGGCGAGCGCGGGTCAGAGTGCGACTTCGATGAGGGCAGGACCCTGGAGGGCGAGGCCGGCGTCGATGTGCCGGGAGAGCTCGTCGGCGGTGGTGGCGCGGAACCCCTCGATGCCGAACGTCCGGGCCAGCGATACCCAGTCGATGTCCGGGCGGCCGAGGTCAGTCAGGGCCTCGGCCTTGGGACCGCCGTCGGCCACGCCCACGTTGCGCATCTCGCTGCGCAGGATCTGGTAGGTACGGTTGGCGAACACCAGCGTGAGGATGTCGAGCTGCTCGCGGGCGTGGGTCCACAGGGCCTGCGGCATGTACATGCCGCTGCCGTCGCTCTCCAGCGCGACGACCTTGCGGTCCGGGCAGGCGACGGCCGCGCCGGCGGCACAGGGGAGCGCGTACCCGATGGAGCCGCCGGTCCCCAGGAGCCAGTCGTGCGGACGGGAGCCCTCGGTGTCGGCGAGGAACGTGCGCCCGGTCGTGATCGACTCGTCGACCACGATCGCGTTCTCCGGCAGTGCCGCCGCAAGGACCGCGCCGATCTTCTCCCGGGTCAGTGTCCCAGTGGGACGCCCGGGCAGGCTCAGCTCGGCGCGCTTCGGGGTCGCGCTGCCCGCATCGAGCGCGTCGCACAGCGCCGCCAGCGCACCGGGGACGTCCTGGTCGGCCCGGGCCAGCTCGTGGATGCGGGTTCCTGGCCGGGACAGCTGGCTGGGCTTGTCCGGGTAGGCGAAGAACGCGACCGGCGGCTTCGCGCCGACCAGGATGATGTTCTGCACATCGTCGAACGCCGCGACCGCCGGGCCGATCGGGTACGGGACCCGCTGCACAGGGACGCGCCCAGCGCCGCGGGTGATGCGTGCGGTGTGCGTGGGCGCGTACAGGCGGGCTCCCGTGACGTCGGCGATCTGCCCGGCCTGCTCGAGGGGCCGTTCCCTGGTCGCTCGCGCTCCGAGGATCAGGGCCGTCGTCTCGCCGGACCGCAGAATGCTCGCGGCCGCGTCGACCGCCGCGCCGGAGACCTGCGGGGCTTGAGGCACGATCGCCTCGGCCGCGACGGGCTCCGCGGTAAGCGGGCCCCAGGAGGCGTCGGCCGGCAGGATCAGGGTGGCGATTCGCCCCGGCGCGGTACGGGCGGCCGCGACAGCGGCGGCGGCGTCCGTGGCGAGGGAGTCCGCGTTCGGCGAGGTCCGCACCCAGTGGCTGAACGGGCGTGCGGTTGCCTCAATGTCCGAGGTGAGCGGGGCGTCGTACAGGCGGTGATAGGTGGCGTGATCTCCGATGATGTTGACCACGGGGGAGTGCCCGCGCATCGCGTTGTGCAGGTTGGACAGGCCGTTGGCCAGGCCCGGTCCCAGGTGCAGCAGGGTGGAGGCCGGGCGGTCGGCCATGCGGGCGTAGCCGTCCGCGGCCCCGGTCAGGACGCCCTCGAACAGGCCAAGCACGCAGCGCATGCCCTCGGTACGGTCCAGCGCGGCGACGAAGTGCAGCTCAGAGGTCCCCGGATTCGCGAAGCACACGTCGATCCCGTTCCTGGTCAACGTGGCCAGCAGGCTCTCTGCGCCATTCACAGAAGACTCTCCGCTCTCCGGGTGCCGTCGCTGTTGTTGTGCCCGAGGTTATGACCCGCATTGTCTCCCAGGATCTCCGCGTCGGTCACGGTGCTGCTGGGCAGGTCCCGGTGCGACCGGATGGGGGGAGTGAGCAGGATCGTGCCGGACAGGGCAAAGCTGGCCAGGATGATCCACAGCGCGGTGCGGGTGCCGAGCGCGGTGGCCAGGCTCCCGGCGGCCAGGGCGCCGGGCGGGATGGTGCCGAAGACGACGAGGCGCATGGTGGCGGTGATGCGCCCGAGCAGCGCTGCGGGGGAGTAGGCCTGGCGAAAGCTCCCGGCGATGATGTTCCCGGCCGCGATACCGCCGGAGGCGACGGCCGAGCCGGCCACGTAGCAGGCCGCCCGGGGCCCCGCCGCGGTCAGTGGGATGAGGAGGCTGAACAGCCCGGCGCTCAGCGCGCTCAGCAGCAGGGTCCTGGCGGTGCCCAGCCGCCCGGCCAGCCGCCGGGTGGTCACGGCGGCCAGGACCCCGCCGGCGCTGCCGGTACCCAGCAGCAGGCCGGTGGCGACGGGGTCGAACCCGGCCACGCGGACCAGGAAAACCACGAGCAGCGCGGCGCTGCCTGAGTAGGCGAAGTTGCCCGCCGCCGCGTAGAGGGTGAGCGGGCGCAGGTAGGGGTCGCGGGCGATGAAGCGCAAGCCCTGGGCGATCTCGGCCCGCAGCGTGGTGGCGCGCTCAGCTGAGCAACGGGACGGCGGGACGGCGTGGATGCGCAGCAGGCAGGCGGCCGACACGAGGAAGCTGGCCGCGTTGAACAGCAGCGCGGTGGCCGCGCCGACAGCCTCCGCGGCCAGGCCGGCGGCGCCGCGGCCGCCGATGGCGGCCACCGACGCGCTGCCCTGCAGCTTGGCGTTGCCTTCCACCAGGTCTCCGGCGCTGACCAGGGAGGGCAGCAGAACCTGGTAGGCGGTGGCGAACATGACGTTGGCTGTTCCGGCCAGGAGCGCGACCGCGAGCAGCGCGCCGGTACTGAGCATCCCGGCCCAGGCGGCGGCGGGCAGGCTCGCGTAGAGCAGTGCGGAGATCACGTCGCAGATGATCATCAGCGGGCGGGCGGGCAGCCGGTCCACCCAGGCCCCGGCGGGCAGGCCGACCACGAGCCAGGGGAGATAGGCGGCAGCGGTCAGGGCGGCCACCGCGAGCGGGCTGGCGTGCAGCGCCGTGACGGCCAGCAGCGGAACCCCGGCCGCGGCCATGGCGGTGCCCGCTCCGCTGACCGTCTCGCCGATCCACAGCAGCCGGAAGTCCCGGTGCCAGAGCAGCCCACCCCGCGGGCGCTCGCTCACCGGCCCGGGTCGGCCCGGCGGCGCTGGACGCCGTCCCCTTCGGCCCCGGCCCGCCTGGTCTGCCCGGTTCCGCCTGCCGGGCCCGCGGAGAGCATCTCCTCGGCCACGGCCGACCACAGCGCCTCGCGGGCCGCCGCAAGTACGCCGGGACCCGGCGGCTCGACCTGCCCGAGCGCGCGCAGCAGGCCCGTGTCGTCTGGTCCGGTGTCGTCTGGTCCAGCGATGCTCTCGGTCACGTCATCCCCTCAGCTCTCCCGGCTGCCGGACAGCACCGGGCGCAGCGCGGCGCGGGCGCGGTGCAGGCGGCTGCGCGCCGTGCCCTGCGGGACGCCGAGCACCACCGCGGCCTCGGCTGGAGTCAGCTGCTCCCACGCCACCAGCAGCAGCACGTCGCGTTCCGGCGCCGGGAGGGCCCGCAGCGCGGACATCAGCACCCGGCCCCGCGCCGCCGAGTCCAGGCGGTCTACGACGTCCTCCCACGGGTCCACGGCTTCCTCGGCCGCCGAGGCCGGGTCCGGCCTGGTCCGCCAGTGAGCCCGCAGCACGTTCCTGGCGATCCCGTACAGCCACGGCCGGGCGTTGGCGTGCCCGGGGTCGTAACAGCCCCGCCCCGCGAACGCCCGGACCCACACCTCGCCCAGCAGGTCATCGGCGGCCTGCCGGCCCGCACGGCGGGCCAGGAACCCGTGGACCGCGACCTCGTGACGCTGGACAACCTCGACGAACGCGTCGGGGCGGCCGCGCACGGACCGCTCGATCAGCATGCCGTCGGTGTCCACGCCGCTCCTTCTGGTTGCCCTCTAACCTGTTATTGCCGACTACCCGCGCCGGCGTTCGCCAGAGCTCATTCCGGGCCCGGGCCGGCTCCCCGGGCGCCATCTCAAACTGGGACGATTCATCTTCTTGAACCGTTTGTGTTTACGGCGATAGGGTCGCGTCATGACCGCATCCCAGTCTCCGACCATCGCCGAGGAGCTGCGCGGTGCCGGCCTGCGGGTGACGGCCGCTCGCGTCGCACTGCTCGCGACCGTCCGGGACGGTGACCACCTCGACGTCGAGGAGATCACCTCCGGGGTGCGCGACCGCGTAGGCCATGTCTCCCTGCAAGCCGTGTATGACGCCCTCCACGCCCTCACCGCGGCCGGACTCGTGCGCCGCATCGAGCCGGACGGCCACCCCGCCCGGTTTGAGGGACGCGTCAGCGACAATCACCACCACGTCGTGTGCCGGTCGTGCGGCGCCGTCGCCGACGTGGACTGCGCCACCGGCGAGGCGCCCTGCCTGACCGCTTCCGACGACCATGGCTTCTCGATCGACGAGGCCCAGGTCATCTACTGGGGCCTGTGCCCCGCCTGTTCCACTGTCCGCAGCTCCTGAGACCATGATCCGCTGCTAGCCCGGAAGGATGCCATGACCGAGAACCATGATCCAGTAGTCGCCGAGGGCCCCACCCCGGAGAGCGGGGGATGCCCGGTCGCGCCCGGCCTCACGCACCCCACCATGGGTGACGCCAACAGTGAGTGGTGGCCGAACAAGCTGAACCTGAAGATCCTGGCCAAGAACCCCGACGTGGCCAACCCCATGGGGAAGGACTTCAACTACGCCGAGGAGTTCAAGACCCTCGACCTCGCCGCCGTCAAGCGCGACATCGCGGCGGTGATGACGGACTCCAAGGACTGGTGGCCGGCCGACTTCGGCCACTACGGCCCGCTCATGATCCGGATGGCGTGGCACCTCGCGGGCACCTACCGGATCAGCGACGGCCGCGGCGGCGCCGGGGCCGGCCAGCAGCGCTTCGCGCCGCTCAACAGCTGGCCGGACAACGTCAGCCTGGACAAGGCCCGCCGGCTGCTGTGGCCGGTCAAGAAGAAGTACGGCCAGAAGATCTCGTGGGGCGACCTGATGGTCCTCACCGGCAACGTGGCCCTGGAGACCATGGGCTTCAAGACCTTCGGCTACGGCGGCGGCCGCGAGGACGTCTGGGAGCCTGATGCGGACGTCTACTGGGGGCCGGAGACCACCTGGCTCGACGACGAGCGCTACAGCGGCGACCGGGAGCTCCAGGAGCCGCTCGGCGCGGTCCAGATGGGCCTCATCTACGTCAACCCGCAGGGCCCGAACGGCAACCCCGACCCGCTGGCCGCGGCCCGCGACATCCGTGAGACGTTCCGCCGGATGGCGATGAACGACGAGGAGACGGTCGCCCTGATCGCCGGCGGTCACACGTTCGGCAAGACTCACGGCGCGGGCCCGGAGGACAACGTCGGCCCCGATCCCGAGGCGGCCCCGCTCGAGCAGCAGGGCCTGGGCTGGAAGAGCACCTTCGGCACTGGCGTGGGCAACGACGCGATCACCAGCGGTATCGAGGTCATCTGGACCGACACCCCGATCACCTGGGACAACAGTTTCTTCCGGATCCTGTTCGGCTATGAGTGGGAGCTCACCCAGAGCCCCGCGGGCGCGCACCAGTGGCAGCCGAAGGACGGCGCCGCCGCGGGAACCGTCCCCGACCCCCACGACCCGTCGAAGCGCCGCACCCCGATGATGCTGACGACCGACCTCTCGCTGCGGTTCGACCCGGTCTACGAGCCGATCTCGCGGCGGTTCATGGAGGACCAGGCGGCATTCGCTGACGCGTTCGCCCGCGCGTGGTTCAAGCTGACCCACCGCGACATGGGCCCGGTCGTGCGGTATCTCGGGCCCGAGATACCATCCGAGACGCTGGTCTGGCAGGACCCGGTTCCGGCGGTGAACCACGAGCTCGTGGACGCCGCGGACGTCGCCGCTCTCAAGGGCCAGATCCTCGCCTCGGGCCTGTCGGTCTCGCAGCTGGTCTCCACCGCGTGGGCGTCGGCGTCGTCCTTCCGCGGCGGCGACAAGCGCGGCGGCGCCAACGGCGCGCGCATCCGCCTCGAGCCGCAGAGCGGCTGGGAGGTCAACAACCCGGACGAGGTGGCCTCGGTGCTGCGCACCCTGGACGGGATCAGGGAGTCCTTCAACGCCGCCCAGGCCGGCGGGAAGAAGATCTCGCTCGCCGACCTGATCGTGCTCGCCGGCGGCGCGGGTGTCGAGCAGGCCGCCAAGAACGCCGGCCACGACGTCAAGGTCCCGTTTACGCCGGGCCGCACCGACGCGTCGGCGGAGCAGACCGACACGGAGTCGTTCGCCGTGATCGAGCCCAGGGCCGACGGGTTCCGGAACTACGTCGGGAAGGGCACCCGGCTGCCGGCCGAGTACCTGCTCATCGACAAGGCAAACCTGCTCACGCTGAGCGCGCCCGAGATGACGGTGCTCGTCGGCGGGCTCCGCGTCCTGGGCGCGAACTACCAGCAGTCGCCGCTCGGCGTCTTCACCACGACCCCCGGGTCGCTGACCAACGACTTCTTCGTCAACCTGCTCGACATGGGCACGACGTGGAAGGCGACGTCCCAGGACGCGAACACGTTCGAGGGCCGCGACGCAGCCACGGGCGAGATCACGTGGACCGGCAGCCGGGTCGACCTCGTCTTCGGGGCGAACACCGAGCTGCGCGCCGTCGCGGAGGTCTACGCGAGCGATGACGCGAAGGAGAAGTTCGTTCACGACTTCGTCGCGGCATGGACCAAGGTGATGAACCTCGACCGGTTCGACCTCGCCTGATCATGACGTCCGGGCCGGCCGCGCAGGCCGGCCCGGACGCCCTCAGCCCGAAGGATTCAGCGGCCCGCGGTCCCGTCAATGGCCTCAGCGCGGTCCGGCTCAAAGGGGCGTCCCTCGAGGGCGGCAAAGACGCGGAGCGGATCGAGGTAATCGCGCCACCAGGCGACCTTGCGGTCCTTGATCCCCACCACGGAGATGTACCTGTTGCCGTAGGGGTACCCGGTCCCGACGACCCTGCCCGCGGAGGAGTATTCGAGCACGGCCGATGAGGTTGCCTCCGAGTAGTGCACGCGCAGGTCGTAGCAGCGGTCGAGGGAGAACGTGGCGCCGTAGCCCCGGTACAGCTCGATGATGCTGCCGCGGCCGACCACGTGGCGCGGGTAGTCGGGCACGGTGATCACGAAGTCGAACACGACGTCTTCGGCGAGCAGGTCGAAGAAGTGATCGCCGTCCACGTAGTCGCGCAGGCCTTCCTCGATGATGCGGAAGAACGGATCCAGGGCCCGGAAGTCCTCGATGTCGTTTACCACTGAACTCGCTCCCTGATGGTTGATGGCCAAGCGGGTCGCTGGGCCAGCTCGTGACGGCTGTTCCTGCCAGTGTCAGGCCGAGGTCCGACGAAATGGCGGCTCGGAACGCCCCTCCCGGGCCCTCCTCCGCCCCTCTCGGCGTAACGCCGATAATGTACATTATGTAAAGTAGTGAGTTTCTGGTGCCGTCCCCTCGGCAGGGGCAGCCCCGGCCCGGTGTCCAGCTCCGCCCTTGTTCTACCGCGTGCGTTCGCGTTCTGTCCCCTATCCGGCCGCGGAGTCACGGCGGGCGGCCGCGACCGCGGGAGCCGCGCGGTCAGCCGATGCTGTGGCGGTGCGCGTAGCCGATCGCGGCGGCGCGGTCCCGCGACCCGGTCTTGGCGAAGATCCGGCTGATGTGGGTCTTGACCGTGTGGTTGCTCAGGAACAGGTGCGCGGCGATCTCCGGGTTGGTCATCCCGTGGGCGATCATGCCCAGGATCTCCGCCTCGCGCTGGGTCAGGCCGTCGGGGGGCGGCGCGCTCCGGGCGGGCTCGGGCTTCGGGGGGACTTCCGTGGCGGCGAGCACCGTCGCGTGCACGCGGGGGTCGAAGACCGTCAGCCCGCCTACCGCCGCGCGCAGCGCCCGGGCGATCTCGGTGTAGTCGGCGTCCTTGGTGAGGTAGCTGCGCGCGCCGGCCCGGAGCGCGTCCAGGACCGACCTGTCGTCCGCGTATGTGGTGAGTACGACTATCGCAACCCCGGGGTGCTCGGCGGTCAGCCGGCGGATGGCGCCGATGCCGTCCAGGACGGGCATGTGCAGGTCGAGCAGGATCGCGTCGGGGTGGTGCTCGGCCACGAGGTCCAGGGCCTGCTCCCCGTCCGCGGCGGCGCCGACCACCTCGATGTCGGGTACCGCGTCGAGCAGCAGGACGAGGCCCTGGCGCACGCTGGCCTGATCATCGGCGATGACGAGGCGCAGCGGCGCCTCCGCCGGTGGGGTGGTCACGAAGCCATGGTCTCAGGCTGGCGGCGCGGCAGTTCGGCGGTCACGACCCACTGGCGGTCACGGCGCCCCGCCTCGAGGGTTCCGCTCAGCAGCCGGAGCCGTTCGTGCATGCCGATCAGCCCGTAGCCGCCGTTGACGGTGCTCACGTCCGCCAGCTGGCGGGTGTCCGCGTCCGGGGGCAGGTCGTTGCGGACGGTGAGCCGGACATCGGCGTCGCCGTAGTCGAGACGGACCGCCACGGGCTGCCCCGCGGCGTGCTTGGCCGCGTTGACCAGGGCCTCCTGGGCGATGCGTAGCAGCGCGAGCGTGGCGTCCGGTGGCAGGGCCGCGGGGACGCCGCCGGTGTCGTAGCTGACGGGGACGCGATACCGCTGTGCGTGGGTGTCGGTGACCAGGGCGAGTTCCTCAGCGAGCGGCAGGGTGTCGGTGCGCAGGGCCTGAACCGCGCGGCGGGTCTCCACCAGGCCCTCGGCGGCCATCTGCTGGGCCGCGGCCAGCAGGTCACCGGCCTGGTCGGCGTCCTTGTGCAGCACCGACCGCGCCGCCTGGATCTGGATCCCGAGCGCGCCGAGCGAGTGGGCGAGCACGTCGTGGATCTCCCGGGCGATGCGGGCGCGCTCGTCGAGGAGGTCGGCCCGGCGCTGCTCGGCCTGCAGCTGCTCGCGCTGGGCCAGCAGCGCCGCCGCCTGCTCCGCCTGGACCCGGTACCCGCCCCAGTTGCGCCCGATCACCAGGCCGGTGAGCACGACCACAGGGAGCCCGAGCAGCGTGCCGTAGCTCTGGCCGAAAGCCAGCCCGCTGACCTCGATCGCGAGTATGCCCGCCGCGGTCACGGCCAGCGCCGCCGCGAGGTCGCTGTTAATGCCCGCGGCCATCGCCGCCACGAACGCGAAGACCACCATGGCCGAACCGCCGCCGCCGGCGCCGGCCGCGAACCCCGAGGCGAAGGCGATCACCCCGCGGAGCACGAGCAGCGTCCAGGCGGGATATCGTGCCGCGGCGGCGGGGGACGCCTCCAGCACGGTCCAGGCCAGCAGGGCCAGGCCAAGCACGGCGTAGCACGCGATCTGGACCGGCAGGGCGGACGGCGCGCTCGGCGGGGCGATGAGGAACGCCAGCAGGCCGAGCCATACGAAGCCGAGGGCGCGGGCCAGCGCGTTGACCGTGCGCAGCATGCCTCCAGTATCGGCCCAGGCGTGGCAGCGGCACGTCAGCCCGCGGGCTGACGCCGGGGCTGACCCGCCGGCGCGGCCTGGCACCGCCTGGTACCAGGCCGCGCCCGTCATTCTCATGCCCGGGATCAGCCCGTGCTCTGACGCGCTTACCAGCGCAATTGGCGAATGTGGAGTCGCTAAAGAAACCCACTCGAAGGAGCGCGAGATGCTTTCCGAACTGACCGAAGCAATGATCGTCAACGGCGTCGTGCTCGCCACCGTGCTGGCCACCGACCTCGGCCCCGCACGCAAGATCAGCAAGATACGGCTGCTGCGTCCTGTGATCGCAGCCGCGGTGATCATCCCGTTCTTTGTCAACTGGCCGGCCACCCGCGGGATGGCCCTGGCGGTGGAGATCGCGGGCGTCGCCGCTGGCCTGCTGTGCGGGCTGGCCGCCAACGGCCTGATGGGCGTCTACCGGAGCCCGACGACCGGCAAGCCGGTCAGCCGGGCCGGGCTGCCGTACGCGATCTTCTGGACCGCCGTCATCGGCGCCCGCGCGGCCTTCTCCTACGGCTCCGTGCACTGGTTCACCGCCCCGCTGGTGAGCTGGGGCATCGCACACCAGGTCAGCGTCGCGGCCCTCACCGACGGGCTGATCTTCATGGCCATCGCCATGATCCTGGTGCGCACGGTCGCCCTCGGCGTGCGCGCGTCCCGGCTGCCGGCCCGAGCCCTCGAGCCGCGCAGCGCCGAGGCCGCCGCCCGGAGCGGCCAGCCCGGGGCCTGACGCCCGGAGCGGCCAGCCCGGGGCCCGGATGGCACCGACGCCATCCGGGCCCAGCCCTTGCGATCGGCGCTCGCCGGCCGGCGTCTGCCCGGGAGACCGGCACGTATGTCAGGCGGGACCCACGCTGGCCAGGATCGCCTGGCTGAGCGGCACCGGCCGGGTGAACTGCGGCCAGTGGCCCGTGGGCAGGTCGATAAAGTCGACGTCCCGGATCCGGCCGAGCTCCCGCACGTACGGATGTCCCTGCTCTATCCACTCGCGCAGCATCGCGGTCGGGAACTCGCACGCGATGACGCTGACTGGCACGTCGTAGCGGCGCCCGTCGGACAGCCGCTGCGGGTCGGTCGCCACGTGCACGGGCGTCGGGATCGCGCGCTCACGGAACGCCGCGCGCAGCCCGTCATCGAGGTCGGTGAGGTCCGCGTCGTCGAAGACCTCCCAGTCCGGCAGCGGGATCTCGCCATCCTCGACCGGGAGCTCGTCGTTGATAATCCCGCCGTCGCCGAGCGGGCCGCTGTCCACGTAGACAACGCGAGCCACCCGGTCGGGCCGGGCGTCCACCGCGGCGTGCGCAACCGCGCCGCCACCCGAGTGCCCGACGAGGGCGACCTTGCCGCCGGCCGGATCCATGGAGTCGATAGTCCCGACAACCGCGTCGACATGATCACGAAGAGTGATCCCGGAACGGTCGGTGTCCTTCGACTCCATGCCGGGCAGCGTGAGCGGGTGCGTCCGGTGCCCGGCCTCCCTGAGCGCGGGGACAACCTCATCCCACGATGAGGCGTCGAGCCAGAAACCCGGTATCAGGATGATGTCCATAAGCCGAGGCTAGGCGGCGCCACCGACACTTATGGCGCCGCCGTCCGCGCATCAGGACCTGAGCGAGCGGACGCCCGGCAGCGGATGCCTGGCCACCGCCGGGTCATGTCATCAGTAATCACACTGTTGTCGTTAACCACACCGCTGTCATTAGCATCAGGAGTCCCGGGTACCGGGATTTCTCACCGCCAGCGGCAGGCGCAGGCCGGCCCGAGACGGCTCCCCTCAGTGTAATTCCACAAATAGCCTGCTAGAATTAGAACGAATTAGCGGTAAGGCACGGGACATGGGCTGCCTATGACAACTGCGTTTGATACTCAGCGCACCGGTACCCGAGCGGTTACGCTTGGGAGTATGGCCACGGTGCGAGCTGCCGTGCCCACGATCCGGCACGAGTCCCGTCCCGGCCGTGGGGTGATGGTGGCTGCCCGCCTGACGGACCTGCAGGGCCCCACCGAGGGCACGGTCGAATTGCCACTCTGGCTGTTCTGGAGTTCCCCCGGTCACGCATTTGACCTCGGCGACCAGGATATGCGGCTGTGGCTGTACCAGACTGTGCTCCGGGAGGCGGGCCGCCTGGAGGATCTCACCGCTTACCTGGATGGCGAGACGCTGATCGCCCTGTGGCCAGAGCTCTATATCCCCAAGGGAGTCCGGCAGGCCTGGGAGGACGCGCACCCGATTTTGCGCGCCGCCGCGCCCGCTGTCTGATGCCCATCACCGGGCTGCATCGTGAGGTGGCCGTTATCGCGCTGCGTGCCGCCGCCCCGCATGGGTTCGCCCTGGGCGGCGGCAATGCCCTGATCGCTCACGGAATCACCGAGAGGCCCACCCAGGACGTCGACGTCTTCAGCGACCTGGAGGGCGGCGTGGAGGCTGCCGCTGATGCGGTGGAGGCCGCGCTGCGCGACGCGGGCTTTGACACTGAGCGCCGGGACAAGACCGCCGGCCTCGCGGACATTTTCTACGGAATGGGCGATGGGCTGGCCGAGTGGATCGTCACCACGCCCGACGCAGAACAGATGATGCTGCAGATGGCCTACTTCGACCGGTCCCGCAGGCCAGTGATTATGGATATCGGGCCTGTCCTGGATCTCGAGGATGTGGTCGGCGGCAAGGTGTGCGCGCTGGCCAGCCGGGCCGAGCCCAGGGACTACATAGACACCGCGGCCGCTATGGACCACTACAGCATCGAGCAGATGATTCGTTTTGCCCGGCGGCTGGATCCTGGCCTCACTGACCGGGACTTCGGGGACGCTGGCCAGCGGCTGGACCGGTGGGGCGACGGGGTGTTCGCTTCCTTCGCGCTCAGCCCGCAGGACATCTCCGAACTGCGGGAGAGATTCGCGGCCTGGCCCCGGTCCTGACCCGGCCGAAATCCATTTTGGGGCCGGTGATCGCGGCGCGTAAGGTCTCTCCATGCCCACATCAGCCGTCACCCAGGTCCAGGCTGCCCTCAGCGCGGCCGGCGTCGACATCGAGCTCACGCCCTTCGACGAGCCGGTCCCCACGGCTGTGGCCGCGGCCGCCGTGCTCGGTTGTGAGGTCGGGGCGATCGCCAACAGCCTGGTGTTCGAGGCGGCGGGCCACCCGCTCCTGGTCCTGGCCAGCGGCGCCCACCGCGTCGACACGGCCAGGCTGGCCGAGCGCCTCGGCACCGGCAAGATCCGCCGGGCCACGCCGGACTTCGTCTTCGAGCACACCGGCCAGCGCGTCGGCGGCGTGGCTCCGGTCGGGCACCCGAGGCGGGTGCGGACCATCGTCGACCCCGACCTCGCGGCGTACCCGGTGGTATGGGCCGGGGGCGGTGACGAGAACACGATGTTCGCCACCAGCTTCGACCAGCTCGTCGCGATGACCGGCGGCACCGCGGTTCCCGTGGTCTGAACCCCCGCCACTCCCCTCTCCCCCGGCAACCATGGTTGGACATAAAGGCGGGTGATAGCGCGCTTGACGGTCCGACGATCACCGCGGGCGTGAGCAGCAGGCCAGGCGCTGGCCCGTGCGGGCGCTAGCCCACGCGGCGCTGAGCCTGGATCGCGGCGAACTCGTCGGCGAGCTTCTGCTGGGCCACCTCGGTGGTGAGGCCGAGGCCGGTGAGCGCCCGCGCGGCGTCGCCGTCGGCGCCCAGGACTCCGAGCAGCAGGTGCTCGGTTCCGATGTAGTTGTGGCCCAGGCTGAGCGCGGCCTTGAGGGTGAACCGCAGCGCGGAGCGGCCGGCGTCGGTGAAGCGCAGCTGCCGGAGCGCGGCCGGGCTCCGCGTCGCCGGGACCGGCCCCGGCCTGGACGCCGAGCGCGGTCGTGACCTGCTCGTCGTTGAGCCCGGCCGCATGGATGATCCTGGCCGCCACGCCGTCGGGCTCGCTCAGCAGGCCGGCGGCCAGATGCCCGGCGTCGACCAGGTCCGCTCCCCCGGCCTCGGCGATCTGGCCGGCCGCGGCCAGCACGTTCCTGGACCGCTGGGTGAACCGGGAGAACTCGGCGCTCTCCCACCGCGACACGAAGCGCTGCTGCGCGGCCTGCTTGGTCACGCCCATGCTGGTGCCGATCTGACTCCAGGACGCGCCCAAGCGCCGGGCCTGGTCCACGAAATACCCGATCAGCGCGTCCGACTGCTCGTCGAGGCGGGCCGAGACGCTCATGGCGTCGGCGAGATTCTCCAGCGGCCCGCCGTCCGGCTGCAGGACCTTGACGAACGCGATCAGGTTGTCGAGTGACACGGGAAAATCGGCCATACGTCAATGGTAAGTTGACGCATGGTGAGTGTCAATCTCGCATTGACGAACCCCCCGCCTGCGTCCGGAGCTGCCCAAACCGGCGTATTCGCGCAGGCGAACTTAGCTTCTCTGCCCGATTCCGGGCAGGAAGTTGGCACTTCCGCTGCGGAGGCTGCACCATGGGGCGGGTGCGCGACCGCGATCTTATCGACCGGGTAGCAAACTCCACGGGACTGACGCCGGGCGAAGCAACCCGGGTCGTCGAAGACGTCCTGTCCTGGTACCGGGAGCCGGTCGAGGACTACATACGCCGCCGCCATGCGCATCACCAGCTCTACGGCAAGCGCAACGAAGAGATCTTCGCGCTGATCGCCGACGAGCTGGCCGACCGCCTGGTCGCCGCGCCAACTCTCTCGCAGCGTCAGCTGCGCCGCATCGTCTACGGCTGAGCAGCAGCAAAAAGGAGCAGGAACCGCATGTGCGGAATCGTCGGCTACATCGGCAATCAGAACGCAGCGCCCATCCTGATCGAAGGCCTGTCCCGCCTGGAGTACCGCGGCTACGACTCGGCCGGGATCGCGATCCTGGGCAGCAAGGGCGCCCAGGTGTACCGCAAGGTGGGCCGGGTCCGCGACCTTGACGCGTCGCTGCCCAAGCGCCTGGCCGGGAAGGTCGGCATCGGGCACACCCGCTGGGCCACCCACGGCCCGGCCACCGAGGAGAACGCCCACCCGCAGACCAGCGAGGACGGGCGGATCAGCGTGGTGCACAACGGCATCATCGACAACGCGGCCTCGCTGCGGGAGCGGCTGGACGCCAAGGGCGTGAAGTTCACCTCCGAGACCGATACCGAGGTCATCGCCCACCTCATCGCCCACTCCGAGGCCAGCACACTCGAAGGCGCGGTCCTCGACGTACTGTCCCGGATCACCGGCACGTATGCCATCGCGGTGCTGGACGAGCAGCACCCGGACCGGCTCGTGGTCGCCAGAAACGGCTCCCCGCTCATCCTCGGCGTCGGCGACCACGAGATGTTCATCGCCAGCGACCTAGCAGCGCTCGTCCGGCACACCACCTCCGTCGTGCACCTCGACGACGGTGAGCTGGCCACCGTGACTGCGTCCGAGTTCCGCACGTTCAGCCAGGAGCAGGAGAACACCGAGAAGGTCCCGACCACCGTCGACCTCGACCTTCAGGACGTCGGGCTGGGCGGCTACCGGCACTACATGCGCAAGGAGATCATCGAGCAGCCGTCCACGATCGAGCGGATGATCCGCGGCCGCCTGGACGAGCGGTTCGGCACCGCGCGGCTGGACGGGCTGAACCTCAACCCGCGCGAGCTGCGCGGGTTCCGGCGGGTGAAGATCCTCGGCTGCGGCTCCGCCTACTACGTGGGCCAGATCGGCGCCGCCATGATCGAGGAACTGGCCCGCGTCCCGGCCGACGCGGAGCCCGCCTCCGAGTTCCGCTACCGGAACCCGATCGTCGAGCCCGACACGCTGTACGTCGCGGTCAGCCAGTCCGGGGAGACCGCAGACACGGCGTTCGCCGTGCAGGAGGTCAAGCGCAAGGGCGGGCAGATCGTCGGGCTGGTCAACGTCGTGGGCTCCACCATCGCCCGCGAGTGCGACGGCGGTATCTACCTGCACGCCGGGCCCGAGGTGGCGGTCGCGTCGACCAAGGCCCTCACGCACATGTCGATCGGGTTCGCGCTGCTGGCCCTGGCCCTGGCCCGGGTCCGCGACCTGTCCATCGCCGACGGCCAGCGGATCATCGCCGGGCTGCGCAAGGTGCCCGCCCAGATCGAGGAGATCCTGGCCGACGAGGAGCACATCGCCGAGGTCGCCCGGGGCCTGGCCGGCGCGGAGAGCCTGTTCTTCATCGGGCGGGTCCGCGGGTTCCCTGTCGCGCGCGAGGGCGCCCAGAAGTTCAAGGAGATCTCCTACCGGCACGCCGAGGCGTACCAGGCCAGCGAGCTCAAGCACGGCCCGCTGGCGCTGATCTGCGAAGAGCTGCCGACCGTGGCGATCCTGCCGGCCGACGAGCTGACCGACCGCAACCTCGGCGCCATGCAGCAGATCCTGGCGCGCCGGGGGCCGCTGGTCGCGATCACCCATCCCGGCGTGAACGTCGGCGAGCTGAACGTGCCAAGCATCGTGGTGCCCAAGAACGAGCGCGAGCTGGACCCGATCCTGCTGACCGTCCCGCTGCAGTTGATGGCGTACCACGCCGCGCTCGCGCTCGGGCACGACATCGACAAGCCGCGCAATCTGGCCAAGTCGGTCACGGTGGAGTAAGCGCGGGTGGCTGCAGCCGGCACCGGGCGGGCACCTCGGGCCAGAATGGGCGGATGAGCGACGCCTTGCCTGAGGATGCCCTGCCCGCGCGGACCTGGGACGGCCTGCCCATCGCGCCGGACGACCCGCGCGGGGCCCAGATCGTGGTGCGCCGCCCCGCTCGGCCGGGCGGGGCGGAGTTCGAGTACCTGATGCTGCACCGTGCGGTGCACGGCCCTGGCTACGAAGGCGACTGGGCCTGGACCCCGCCGTCCGGCGCGCGGCTGCCTGGCGAGCCGATCCTGGCCGGGGCCGAGCGCGAGCTGGCCGAGGAAGCCGGCCTGCGCGGGGTCAGGCTGTGTCCGGCGGACCTGTCCGGGCCGTGGGCCGTGTTCGCGGCGGACGTGCCGCCGGACGCGCTGGTCACGCTGGACGCCGAGCACGACAGGTTCGCCTGGCTGCCCGGCGGGGAGGCCGCGCGGCGCTGCTTACCAGCACCGGTGGCGGTCACGTTCCGGATCGCGGCGGCCCTGCCCGCTCCCCCGGTCACCTTCCGCCCGCTGGCCGTCTCCGACCTGCCCGACCTCGTCGCCTGGATGCATGCCCCGCACGCCGTGCGCTGGTTCTACGAGGACCTGGACCTGGCCGCGGCCGAGCGCAAGTACCGGCCGCGGATCGACGGCTCCTCCCCCGTCCGGGTGCACGTCATCCTCATCGACGGCCGGGCGTGCGGCTTTATCCAGCACTACCCGGTGCGCGAGATCCCGGGCTACCACCCGGCCCGCGGGGAGCCGGACGGGGCCGGGATCGACTACCTCATCGGTGTCGAGGCCCTCGCCGGCCTGGGCCTGGGACCCCAGATGATCTGGAGCTACCTGACCGACGTGGTCTTCACGGCCCGCCCGGACGTGCCGCGCGTGATCGCGAGTCCCGAGGTCGCGAACCGCCGCTCGGTCCGGGCGCTGGAGAAGGCCGGGTTCTGCCCGGACCGCGAGATCGCCGGCGGTGAACCGGGCCGGCCTGAGCTGCTCTGCGTGCTCGACCGCCGCCGCGTGTTCGGCTGACTCATTATAATCAGTGCTTATCACGCGGAGAAGAACTAGCTCTTGGACTTCTAGTTGGGCCGCCCGAATACTGGACAGCAGGACTTCCCGGATCCTGAAGAGGGGGTCATTCCAGTGCCAGTACGCAAAGCGGCGCAACAACCCGAGGACCTAGCGCGACTGTTTGTTGAGCGGGCTCAAGCCAAGGACCCCGAGGGGCTGACCGAGCTCTACGAGCCCGATGCCGTCCTGGCCTACCCGCCCGGGCGGCAGACGGTGGGCCGGGACGCGATCCGCGCGGTGATGGAGAAGCTGACCGCGGCGCCGGTCGCGTTCCAGCCGGAGGAGCCGCTGCCCACGGTGCGCTTCGGCGACCTCGCCCTCACCTCGACACGGCCGGCGGACGATACGGGAGGCCGGGTCCAGGTCGCGCGCAGCCAGCCGGACGGGTCATGGTTGCGGATCATCGACCGGCCCGAGCTCCCCGGCTAGCGCCCAGCCGGGCCGGCCGGGGCTCGCGGGCCGGGGCCGGGCCCTGGCTCACCTTGGTGGTCGTGACGGCCGGGCTGTTCCTGGCCGTCCTGTCCACCACGGTGGTCAGCGTGGCGCTGCCGACGATCGGCCGCGACCTGCACGCCAGCGCCACGGGCCTCGAGTGGACCGTCGACGCGTACGTGCTGGTCTACGCCAGCCTGCTGGTGGCCGGCGGGGTGGCCGGTGACCGCCGCGGCCGCAAGGGGACGTTCATGCTCGGCGTGGCCCTGTTCGGGCTGGGCTCGCTGGCCGCCGGGCTCGCGCCGACCACTGGGCTGCTGCTGGCCGCGCGGGTCCTGCAGGGCATCGGCCCGGCCCTGCTGATCCCCGGCAGCCTGGCCATCATCCGGGCCACCTTCACCGACGGCCGGCAGCGGTCCGCCGCGGTTGGGCTGTGGTCAACCGGGTCAGGCGTGGCCATAGCGGTCGGCCCGGCCCTCGGCGGCATCATCGTCGGCACGCTGGGCTGGCGGTGGGTCTTCCTGCTGAATGTCCCGCTCACGGTGGCGCTGGTGCTCCTCACCGCCTGGCTCGTGCCGCGGCTGCCCCGGGCGGCCAGACCGCCGGGGCGGTTCGACTGGGCCGGGACCGTGCTCTCGGCCGCCGCCGTCGGCCTGCTGGCGTTCGCGGTCATCGACGGGCAGGGCCGCGGCTGGACGGCGCCGGAGGTGCTGGCGTCCTTCGCCGCCGGGGCCGGTGTGCTGGTCGCGTTCGTGGTTACCGAGCACCGCCGGGAGCAGCCGCTCATCGACGTGTCGCTGTTCCTGCGCCCGGGCTTCGCCGCGGCGAACCTGGCCGCGCTGGTCGTGTTCTTCGCCTTCGTCGGGGCGATCGTCTACTTCAGTGCCTATTTCCAGGAGGTGCAGGGCCGCTCCCCCGCCGCCGCGGGCCTCGCCGTCTGCGCCATCGGCGTGGCCTACGCGCTGGCCGCGGCCTGGTCGGGACGGCTGGTGGGCCGGTTCGGCGAGCGCTGGCCGCTGCTGGGCGGGCTCATCCTCGGCGGCCTGGCCACGCTGGCTCTGGTCCGCCTCGGGCCCGGCACCAGCCTGAACGCGATCTGGTGGAACTTCGCGCTGCTCGGCGCCGGCGTCGGCCTGTGCGGCACGCCCATGACCACGCTGGCGCTGTCGGCGGTCGACGTCGCCCGGGCCGGCATGGCCTCGGCGGTGGTCAACACGTTCCGCCAAATCGGGCAGGTGTTCGGCGTGGCCGTGCTCGGCGCGCTGGTCTACGCCCAGTTGCCGGACGGCGCCGGCGCCGGGCCGCTGGACGCCGCCGGCCGCTCGCTGTTCGTGACAGGCCTGCACCATGCCCTGCTGCTGTCCGGCTTCACCCTGATCGCGACCGCGGTCATCATCGCGCCCGCGCTGCTGCTGCAGGACGCTGGCAAAAGCCGAACGTGACACTCGTTACGTATCGACGTGTATCGGGCTCCGGGTTACTGTGTGCATGTTCCAGTGACAATTTCCCTGCAACCGGCGGTGTGGTGACGGAAGTGAGCAGCGAGTTACGGCAGGCCCAGTCCAGCATCTACGGCATCATCGGCGGCGAGGCGGCGTTAGAGCCCGTCGTCGATGATTTCTACGACCGGGTCCTGGCCGACCCGGAGCTCCGGGGGTTCTTCGCCGGCGCGAACATGGCCAGGCTCAAGGGGCGGCAGGTCGAGTTCTTCGCCGCCGCGCTCGGCGGCCCGCAGCCTTACACCGGGGCAAGCCTGCGGGACGCGCACCGAGGCCGCGGCATCGAGCAGAAGCACTTCGACCTGGTCGCCGGGCACCTCGTCGCCGCGTTCCGGGCGGCAGGCGTGCCCTATGAGATTATTGACCAGATTGTCGGGGCGATCTCTCCCCTGGCCAGCCAGATCGTGTCCTCCGGATCCGGCTAAGCACCGCCCGGCCGGGGCGGCGGCGCGGGCGGCGGGCGCACCGCCGAGCAGCCGAGCGAAAGAGGTGCCGCCATGCCCGGGTCCGTGGATGTCGTCGTCGTCGGCGCCGGGCTGGCGGGCCTGGTCACGGCGCGGGAGGTGGCGGCCGCCGGGCTGGGCGTGACGGTGCTCGAGGCCAGGGACCGGGTCGGCGGCCGGCTGCTCAACGCGGAGCTGCCCGGCGCCGACGGCGAGATCGTGGAGGCCGGAGGCCAGTGGGTCGGGCCCGGCCAGGATCTCATCCTCGGGCTGATCAGGGAGCTCGGCCTGGACACGTTCCCGACCTACGACGCCGGTGCCAAGATCGCCGAACTGCGCGGCGCCAGAACGCGCTACCCCGGCCGCATCCCGCGGCTGAACCCCGCCGTGCTCGCGGACATCGCCCAGGGCCAGCTGCGGATGGACCGGGCGGCCCGGCGGGTGCCGCTGGACGCGCCCTGGAGCGCCCCGGGCGCGTGGCGTCTTGACGGCCAGACGTTCGCGACCTGGCTGCGCCGCCGGCTGGGCACCGCGAGCGGGCTGGCGTTCACCCGCCTGGTGACCGAGGCCGTATGGTGCGCCGAGCCCGAGGACATGTCGGCGCTCTGGGCCCTGTTCTACCTCCACTCCGGCGGCGGCGTCGACTCGCTGATCAACACCAGCGGCGGGGCCCAGCAGGACCGCATCGTCGGCGGGTCGCAGCGGATCGCGCTGGAGCTCGCGGCCAGGCGCGGCGACCGGGTGGTGACCGGCGCGCCGGTCCGCGAGATCGAGTGGGACAGCTCCGGGGTCGTGGTCCGCGCGGCCGGCCGGGAGATCAGGGCACGCCGCGCGGTGCTGGCCGTGCCGCCGCCGCTCGCCGCCCGCATCCGGTTCGAGCCCGGCCTGCCGCCCGAACGCGATCAGCTCACCCAGCGCATGCCCATGGGCTGGACGATCAAGGTGAACGTCGTCTACGACGAGCCGTTCTGGCGGGCCGACGGCCTGTCCGGCCAGGCCAACAGCGACGTGCGGCCGCTGGGCACGGTGTTCGACAACAGCCCGCCGTCCGGGCGGCCCGGGGTGCTGGTCGGCTTCCTCGAGGCCCGGCACGCCCAGGCCGCGGCCCGGCTCGACGAGAAGCAGCGCCGCGGCCTGGTCCTCGACGACCTGGCCGCCTACTTCGGTCCGCGGGCCCGGGACGCGACCGCGTACCTGGAACGTGACTGGGCCGCCGAGGAGTACACGCGGGGGTGCTACGGCTCCTTTGCCACGCCGGGCACGCTGACCCGCTACGGCCGGGCCCTGCGCACCCCGGTGGGGCCGATCCACTGGGCCGGCACCGAGACCGCCACGCGCTGGGCCGGGTACATGGACGGCGCCGCGCAGTCCGGCCAGCGGGCCGCCCGCGAGGTCACCGCCGCCCTGGCCGCTGCTCCCCCGGCCACCAGCCCGGCTCCCGTGCCTGGTACGCCATGACCGCGGCGTCGAGCGCCGTCAGCCGGTGCTTCGGCTCCGGCCGCGGAACTCGGCGATGACCGCGTCGCCGCGGCGGACGGTCACGTCGTAGACGCCGCTGCGGCCGTACCTGACCCGCTCCTGCGCGGTGGCCACGAGCACGTCGCCCTCCTGCACCGGGGCCACGAACGTGATGTCGGCCGCGGCGGCCACGGTGACCGGCCCGTGGCTGTTGCACGCGCACGCGAACGCGGTGTCGGCCAGCAGGAACACGATGCCGCCGTGCGCGCTCCCGTACCCGTTGAGCATCGCCGGGCCGATGGTCATCCGCACCACGGCCGCGCCGTTACCGACGCTGAGCAACTCCACCCCGAGGCCCCGCGCCGCCGTGTCGGCCGCGAACATCGCCGCCGCCGGGCCGGCCGGCGGCGGGTCCGGCCGTGCGGGGGGCTCGCTCCCGGTCACCATGCCCCTATCCTGCCGGTCCGGGGCCTGTCCAGTACGGTGCGGTTCATGATCTCGTACCGTCAGCCAGGAACCGTCCTCACCGACCGCACGTTCACCGTCCCGCTCGACCACGCCAAGCCGGACGGCGAGCAGATCCAGGTTTTCGCGCGGGAGGTGGTCGCCACCGACAAGACCGCGGCCGACCTGCCGTGGCTGGTGTACTTCCAGGGCGGCCCCGGGTTCGGGTCGCCGCGGCCGGCCGGGCGGGAGGCCTGGCTGGACCGGGCGCTTGACGACTACCGGGTGCTGCTGCTCGACCAGCGCGGCACCGCCAGCTCCTCCCCGGTCAACCGGCGGACCCTGGCCGGGCTCGGCTCCGCCCAGGCTCAGGCCGACTTTATCGCGCTGTTCCGGGCCGACTCGATCGTCGCCGACGCCGAGCTGATCCGCCAGGAGGTAACCGGCGGGCAGCCGTGGAGCATCCTGGGCCAGAGCTTCGGCGGGTTCTGTGTAGTCTGCTACCTGTCCCAGGCCCCCGAGGGTGTCCGCGAGGCGTTCATCACCGGCGGCCTGCCCGGCCTCGACGTCACGGCCGACGACGTGTACCGGGCCACGTACCCGAAGGTGGCGCGGAAGAACGCGGAGCACTACGAGCGGTACCCGATGGATGTGCCGCGGGCCAAGGACATCGCCCGGCGGCTCGCGGCCGGCGACGTGCGGCTGCCCAACGGCGCGCCGCTGACCGTCGAGGCGTTCCAGACGTTCGGCCAGATGTTGGGCGCGAGCACCGGCAGTCACTCGCTGCACTACCTGCTCGAGGAGCCGTTCACGGGCGGCGACCTGTCCGACTACTTCCTGTACTGGGCCGGCTCCCGGCTGTCGTTCTCGGCCGCGCCGCTGTACGCCCTGGTGCACGAGGCGTGCTACGCCCAGGGCGGCCCGACCAACTGGGCGGCCCAGCGGGTCAGGGCCGAGTTCCCGCAGTTCGACGCCGTGGCCGCGCTGGACAGCGACGAGCCGCTGCTGTTCACCGGCGAGATGATCTACCCCTGGATGTTCGAGAACGACCCGGTGCTCAAGCCGCTGGCCGAGGCCGGGGAGATCCTGGCCCAGCGCGACACCTGGCCACGGCTGTACGACGCGGAGCGGCTGCGGGCCAACGAGGTCCCCGCCGCGGCCGCCATTTACTTCGACGACATGTACGTGCCGGTGGAGTTCTCGGTGCCGACCGCGCGCACGATCCGGGGCCTGCGGCCCTGGGTCACGAACGAGTACGAGCACGACGGGCTGCGGGTCAGCGGCGGCGAGGTCCTTGACCGCCTGATCGCCATGGTCCGCGGCAACGCGTGAACGCGAGTTAGCTGGGACACTTTTCTGCGCATACGGACACACAAGTGTCCCAGCTAATCTCTGTGCCGGGGCCTGCCTAGTCGAGCACGGCGGTCACCGTGCCGGCGCCCACGGTCTTGCCGCCTTCGCGGACCGCGAAGCCCAGCCCGGTGTCGAGCGCGACCGGCCGGCCCAGCGTCACGGTCAGGTCAACGGTGTCACCCGGGGCCGCGGTGCCGGGCGTACCCAGGTCGACCTCGCCGACCACGCTGGTGGTGCGGACGAAGAACTGCGGCCGGTAGCCCGTGCTGACCGGCGTGTGCCGGCCGCCCTCGGCCGCGCTCAGCAGGTGCACGGTGGCGGCGAACCTGGTGTGCGCGGCGAGGCTGCCCGGGGCGGCCACGACCTGGCCGCGGCGGACCTGGTTGCGGCGCACGCCGCGCAGCAGCAGCGCCGCGCTGTCGCCCGCCTCGCCGCGCTCCATCGGCTTGCCGAACGTCTCGACACCGGTGACCACGGCGGTGAGCCGGCTGCCGAGCCCGACCGCCTCGACGGTGTCGCCAACCCGGACGGTGCCGCGCTCCACGGCCCCGGTCACCACCGTGCCGCGGCCGCTGATCGTCAGCACGTTCTCCACCGGCATCAGGAACGGGGCGCCGGTGTACCGGGCGGGCACGGGCACGTGCGCGTCCACCGCGTCCAGCAGCGCGCCGACGGCCGCGGTCCAGCCGGCGTCGCCCGCCAGCGCCCGCAGCGCCGAGACCCGGATCACCGGCGTCCCGTCGCCGGGGTAGCCGCAGCCCGACAGCAGCTCCCGCACCTCCAGCTCGACCAGGTCGGCGAGCTCCGGGTCCGCGGCGTCGGCCTTGTTGAGTGCCACGACGATGTGCCCCACGCCGACCTGGCGGGCGAGCAGGACGTGCTCGCGGGTCTGCGGCATCACGCCGTCGAGCGCGGACACGACGAGGATCGCGCCGTCGATCTGGGCCGCGCCGGTGAT
Source organism: uncultured Actinomycetota bacterium (assembly GCA_963844655.1). GTDB lineage: Bacteria > Actinomycetota > Actinomycetes > Streptosporangiales > Streptosporangiaceae > JASHPR01. The sequence goes on from CAWJPA010000006.1 coordinate 712,375, forward strand.
CATGTTCTTCACGTAGTCCGCGTGGCCCGGCATGTCCACGTGCGCGTAGTGCCGGGTGGCCGTCTCGTACTCGACGTGCGTGGTGTTGATGGTGATGCCGCGCACGACCTCCTCGGGCGCCCGGTCGATCCGCTCGAACGGCACGTACGCGGCCGTCCCCTGGCCGGCCAGGAACTTGGTGATCGCGGCCGTCAGGGTGGTCTTGCCGTGGTCGACGTGCCCCATCGTGCCGATGTTGAGGTGTGGCTTGGTGCGCGTGAAGACCTGCTTGGGCATGTTCCTTCCTCCGATGCGTCGCAACAGGCTGGTGAGACCCGCAGGCTGGGCCGACCCTCCCCCGCGGGGCCTCCCGGCCGCCCGTGGTCGGGCTGGGCCGGCGGGCTGGGAAGGGTCAGCGTCGCTCGACGCTCAGGGCCTTGGCCGCGGTCGCGCGCATCAGGGCAGCCGCCGCCCCGCCCGCGACCGCGGGCGTGAGGAAGGCGGCGTGCCGGAACATACCGTCAATGATCGGCTCGGGCCCCGTGCCGGGCCAATGATTTTCCGCCGGGTCCGGGCAGGAGGCCGGGGCCGAAAGCCGGGCTGACCTGATCGCCCGGCCCCGGCCAGTGTTCCTAATAGGTAGTTGCGGTCAAGCAACTGATTCGCGATAGACTCAACCAAGTGCGGACGATCGCTGAACTAGGCCAGGCCGGAAGCAACGGCTCCCGAAGCGGCGGCGACCGTTACAGATGGGTAGCGCTCTCCAACACCACCCTCAGCATGACGATGGCGACGATCGACGCCTCCATCGTGATCATCGCAATGCCCGCGATCTTCCGCGGCATCCACCTGAACCCGTTGACGCCAGGCAACATCAGCTACCTGCTGTGGATGATCATGGGCTACCTGCTGGTCCAGTCCGTGGCGGTGGTGACGCTCGGCCGGCTCGGCGACATGTACGGCCGGGTCAAGATCTACAACCTCGGCTTCGTGGTGTTCACGCTGGCCTCGATCGCCCTGTCGCTGGACCCGTTCCTCGGCAGCGCCGGCGCGCTGTGGCTGATCGGCTGGCGCGTGGTCCAGGCGTTCGGCGGGGCCATGCTGATGGCCAACTCGGCCGCGATCCTGACCGACGCGTTCCCCGCCAACAAGCGCGGCATGGCCCTGGGCGTGAACCAGATCGCGGGCATCTCCGGGCAGTTCGTGGGGCTGCTGCTCGGCGGCCTGCTCGCCGCCTGGGACTGGCGCGCGGTGTTCTGGATCAACGTGCCGATCGGGATCTTCGGCACGATCTGGGCCTACGTCAGCCTGCGCGAGATCGCCACCACCAGGCGGGCCCGCATCGACTGGGCCGGGAACGTCACGTTCTTCCTCGGCGCCGCCGCTCTGCTGGCCGCGATCACCTACGGCATCCAGCCCTACGGCGGCCACCCCACCGGGTGGACCAACCCCTGGGTGCTGGCCGGCCTGATCGGCGGCGTCGTGCTGCTGGTCACGTTCGGGATCATCGAGACCAAGATCGCGGAACCCATGTTCCGGATGAACCTGTTCCGGATCCGGGCGTTCGCGGCCGGGAACGCGGCCAGCCTGATGGGCTCGATCGCCCGCGGCGGGCTGCAGTTCATGCTGGTCATCTGGCTGGCCGGGATCTGGCTGCCGCTGCACGGCTACAACTATGTCGACACGCCCCTGTGGGCAGGCATCTACATGCTGCCGCTCACCGCGGGGTTCCTGATCGCGGGCCCGATCTCCGGGGCGCTGTCGGACCGGTACGGCCCGCGCCCGTTCGCCACCGCCGGCCTGCTGCTGGCCGCGTGCGCGTTCACCGGGCTGATGCTGCTGCCGGTCAACTTCCCCTACTGGCTGTTCGCGCTGATCATCTTCGGCAACGGCGTCGGCTCCGGGCTGTTCGCCTCGCCCAACACATCGGCCATCATGAGCAGCGTCCCGGCCGAGCACCGCGGCGCCGCGTCCGGGATGCGCTCCACGTTCCAGAACTCCGGCATGTCGCTGTCGATCGGCATCTTCTTCTCGCTGATGATCGCCGGGCTGGCCAGCACGCTCCCGCGCACGCTGACCAGCGGCCTGCGGGCCCAGGGCGTCCCGGCCGCCATCGCCGCGCACATCGGCAACCTGCCCCCGGTGAGCACGCTGTTCTCCGCGCTGCTCGGGTACAACCCGGTGCGCGGCCTGCTGGCCCCGTCCGGCGAGCTGAGCAGGCTGCCACGGCACAACGTCGACGTGCTGACCGGCAAGCAGTTCTTCCCGAACCTGATCTCCGGCCCGTTCCACCACGGCCTGATCATCGTGTTCAGCGCGGCGGTCGCGATGTCGGTGGCCGGCGCGCTGATCTCGCTGCTGCGCGGTCGGCAGTTCTACTACGACGACGCGGGCGCGGCCGCCGCGGCCGCCCCGATACCGCCCGCGCGCACTGTGCCTTCCATCCCGAACGCAAACTCCTCGGCCTGGCTCACCCGCCCGCCGGACGGACCCTGCGCGGGCCGAGGGCAGCGCCTAGCCGCTCAGGACTTGACCAGGCGCGAGACGGCCGCGGCGGCCTCGCGAACCTTCTCCTTGGCCTCCGGGCCGCCCTCCTCGATGGCCTCGGTCACGCAGTGGCCGAGATGGTCTTCGAGCAGCCCGAGCGCCACCGCCTGCAGCGCCCTGGTCACCGCGGAGACCTGGGTGAGCACGTCGATGCAGTAGACGTCCTCATCCACCATGCGCTGCAGCCCGCGCACCTGACCCTCGATCCGGCGCAGCCGCTTCAGGTACGCGTCCTTGTCCTGCGTATACCCTCGCACAGCTAGAGATTACCCCGCCCAGGTCACCGGCACCCTGGCCTAGGCTGCGCGGACGTCTGGGGTCGTCCCCAGGCGGCCAGCGCGGCGAAGCCGGTGCCAGCCGCGACGGCCGGCCGGAGGTCGGCCCGAGCGGATGGCACGCGGGGGGGGTCCTGGGGGGTCGTCCCCCCGGGCTAATACAGCTAGACTTAGCTCGTGCCGCGATACGAGTACCGCTGCCGCGCCTGCGGCGACACGTTCGAGCGGACCCGCCCGATGAGCGAGTCGTCCGCGCCATGCACCTGCCCGCAGGGCCACGACGACACGGTGAAGCTGCTGTCCACCGTCTCGGTCGGCGGCCGGGCCGGCTCCGCGGGGCCGGCGTCCTCCGGCGGGGGCGGCTGCTGCGGCGGGGCCTGCGGCTGCGGCTGACCGTCTTACCCGGCGAACCGCTCGATCTGGCGCATCTTGTTGGTCGCGTCCAGCGCCGCGACCTTGTACGACTCGGCTAGTGTCGGGTAGTTGAAGACGGCGTCCACCAGGTAGTCGATGGTGCCGCCGCAGCCCATCACCGCCTGGCCGATGTGCACAAGCTCGGTGGCGCCGGTGCCGAACACGTGCACGCCGAGCAGCGTGCGGTCGTCCGGCGAGACCAGCAGCTTGAGCACCCCGTAGGAGTCACCGATGATCTGCCCGCGGGCCAGCTCCCGGTAGCGGGACACGCCGACCTCGAACGGCACGCACTCGGCGGTGAGCTGGTCCTCTGTCTTACCGATGAAGCTGATCTCCGGCAGGCTGTAGATCCCGATCGGCTGCAGCAGGTGCGCGGTGTGCACCGGCTCACCGCAGGCGTGGTGCGCGGCCAGGCGCCCCTGCTCCATGGACGTGGCGGCCAGGGCGGGGAACCCGATCACGTCACCCACCGCGTAAATGTGCGGCACCGTGGTCCGGAAGAACTCATCCACCTCGATCCGGCCACGCTTGTCCGCGCTCAGCCCGGCCGCCTCCAGGTTGAGGTCCTCGGTGGCACCCTGGCGGCCCGCGGAGTACAGGACCGTCTCGGCCGGGATCCGCTTGCCGCTGGCCAGCGTCGTGATCGCGCCCCCGTCATGGGCCTCGACCGAGGTGACGGTCTCGCCGAACCGGAACGTCACCGCGAGATCCCGCAGGTGGTACTTGAGGGCCTCGACGACCTCCAGGTCGCAGAACTCCAGCATCCGCTCGCGCTGCTCCACGACCGTCACCTTGGTGCCCAGGGCGGCGAACATCGACGCGTACTCGATGCCGATCACCCCGGCGCCCGCCACCAGCATCGACCGCGGAACCCGCTGCACGTGCAGGACCCCGTCCGCGTCGATGATCGTCTTCTCGTCGAAGGCGACGCTGTCGGGCCGGGCGGGCCTGGTGCCGGTCGCGATCACGATGTCCTTGGCGCTGGCCTGGCTCATCCGGCCGTCGTCGTCGGTCACCTCGACCGTGTTGGGGCCGGTGAACCGCCCGGTGCCGGCCAGGATCGTGACCCCGTTCCGCACCAGCTGGCTGCGCACGACGTCGCTCTCCCGGCCGACGACGTGCTGGGTCCTGGCGGTCAGGTCCGCGATCGTGATCTCTTCCTTGACCCGGTACGCCTGCCCGTACATCTCGCGCTGGTCCAGGCCGGTCAGGTAGAGCACAGCCTCCCTGAGCGTCTTGGACGGGATCGTGCCGGTGTTCAGGCACACCCCGCCGAGCATCCGCGGCCGCTCAACGACGGCCACCCGGCGCTCCAGCTTGGCCGCGGCGATCGCAGCCTTCTGCCCGCCGGGTCCTGAGCCGATGACTACCAGGTCGAAGTCATGCACCCCCTTAGTGTGACTAAGCCGACCTGGCATGGAAAGCCCGTAACCGCCCTGTTCACGGCGCGATCACGTCAGCGACGGGGAAATCCCCCACCGTGACCGCCGGGAACACGTGCCCGGTGGCGGCGCTGACCGGGGTCACCTGGCCCGCGTAGGTGTCGAGCACCAGGACGTCCCCGCCGGGCCGCCCGCGGTCGATGGCCAGCGGGTAGTCGTACAGCCCGACCGAGATCGCGTGACCGGCCCGGTTGGTGGCGGTGCTGACCGGCGTCACGGTCCCGGAGATCGTGTTCACCACGTAGGCCGTGCCGCCGGACCGGGAGATCGTGACCGACGCGGGGGCGTACCCGACCGGGATCGGCGGGCCCGGCTGGCCGATGGCCGTGGCGATCGGGGTGACCGTGTCGTTGTCACCGTTGACCACGTACACGGCCCGGCCGCCGGGGGTGATCGCGATGGCGTCCGGGGCCTGGCCGACCGGGATCGGGCGGCCGGGGCGCCGGGCGCCGGCCGCGATCGGGGTCACGGTGCCCGAGCCGAAGTTGGCCACGTATGCGGTCCGGCCGCCGGGGGCGACGGCGATCGCGACCGGGAACGCGCCGGTCCTGATCGGGTGCCCGGCCCGGTTCGTCGCGGTGGCGATGGGGGTGACCGACCCGCCTTCCCAGTTCAGCACGTACAGCGTCCGGCCGTCCGGGGTGAGCGCCATGGCCTTCGGGTAGGCCCCGGTCCTGATCGGCGGGCCGGCCTGGTTCGTGGCCACGGCGATCGGCGTGACCGTGTCAGACCCGGCGTCGGTCACGTAGGCGGTCTTGCCGTCCGGCGTGATCACGATCGCCTGCGGGTCGGCGCCCACGGCGATCGCCGGGCCCGCCTTCCGGGTCACCGTGTCGATCGGGGTCACCGTGCCCGACCCGGAGTTGACCACATACGCGGTGCGGCCGTCCGGTGTGAGCGCGATCGCCTGCGGGTCCGCGCCCACACCGATGGCCCGGCCCGCCTTGCGGGTGACCAGGTTGACCGGCGTGACCGTGCCGGGGGTGACCGTGCCCAGGCCGTAGTTCACGACGAACGCGGTCGGGTCGGCCAGCGGTTTGGCCGCCGCGCCGGCAGCGGCCGGTGCCTGTGTGGCCGCGCGCTGGGCGGCCGCGGGCTGGGCACTGGCGGCGAGAGCGGCCGCGGCGGCCGCACCGGAGGCGGGCGGGCCGGCCCCGGGGATACCCGCCGGCGTGGCCGCGCCCGGCTCCTGGGCGGTGGAGCCCGGCGTCGCGGCGGCCGCTGAGTCACCGGCCGACGGCCCCATGCGGCCGGTAAAGACATCGGTGGTGGGCGCGGCGTAACGGTCGTTGTTCGTCAGGGTGCCGAGCCCGAGTACGCCCTCGATGGTCCGGAGCAGGCTGTAGTGGGTGTAGCGGACGGGCGAGACATAACCCTGCCGCACGCCCCGGGAGCCGATGACGAGCGTGGCCACCTTCTGCGCGGGATGCTGGTGGTCGTAGTTGTCCTCGTCGAACGTGATGATGGCCAGCGACCGCTGCCTGGTCCAGGCGGGTGACCGCATGATCAGGCCGAGCTGCTGACGGAGGAAGTCGTCCCCGGCCCTGATGCCGCAGCCCTCCATGTCAAAGCAGTCGTCCGGGGCGACCCAGGCGAAGTTCGGGGTGGTGGACGCGCGGCTCAGGTCGGTCGCCAGCGACGGCAGCGGGACCAGGTGCGTGGCGCAGTAGGACGGCCGCTGCCTGACGTCCTTGAAGTACATCATCGGCTGGTCGTCGTCCCAGTAGTTCACGTGGACGGTGTCGTCGCACGGCCCGTTGGCGCTCTGCAGGTACCCCTTCCACGACTCGCCCGCGGCGGTGACGAGGTCGCCGATGTTGGGCGCGTTGATCGTGTACAGCGGGTTCTCCTCCGCCGGGTCGGTCAGCGGGACGCCGAACGTGCTGCCTCCGGCCAGCGCGAGGTAGTTGCCGTCGCTCGGGTGCTCCTCGGCGAAGAAGTTGCCGAGCAGGCTGGCCTTCGGCAGCAGGCTGTTCAGGTACGGCGCCTGGGCCGTGTTGCCGATGACCTGGCTGAAGTCCTCGTTCTCGAAGTAGAAGAGGAACACGTGCTGGTAGCGCGGCAGGTGCGCGGACGGCGCGGTCAGCACCTGGCGGCGGGCCGGCACCGACACGCTGAACCGCAGGCCGTCGGCGACGGCGCGGTCATACCCGACCCACGGCGCGTCCGGGCCGTCGTCGTTGGTGAGCGACGTGGTGAGGTCCAGCGCGAGCTCGACCGAGCGCGTGCCCGCGGGCACCGGGCCGGTGCCACGGCGCCACGCGTACTCGGGGTGCGCCGCCGACCCGGATCCGCCGACCGGGCCGATGCGGTGGGTGGCGAGGGTCTGGCCGGTGCCGGACAGGAAGATCACGTCGAACTCGGCATGGCTGGTCCTGGTCCCGCCCAGCCAGCCAGACACCGCGAACCGGGTGCCCGCAGGCACGGGCTGGCCGGCTCCGGTGCGCAGCGGCCACTGCTGGGTGAGCTCCGCCGTACCGCCGGCCCCGCCCGTGAACAGCTGCCGGCCCCGGCCCCGGGTGCCGGCGTCGGCCCGGCCGGGAAAGCCGGCCGTGCCGTAGCCGACCACGGTCGGCAGCCCGCGCCGGATCTGCCAGCCGGGGATGGTCACGGCGTCCGCGCCGTGGGCCGAGGTCGCCCCCGCCTCCGCGCCGCCGTTGACGATGAGGTTGGCCTCGGCCGGGGCCGGGCGCGGGCTGGCCGGGGCCTGCGGGCCGGGTGGCGCCGCGCTGGCCGGCCCGGCGGTGCCCGCCAGCGCGCCGAGGCAGATGATTCCCGTGGCCAGAACGCTAGCCACACGGCGGCCCATGAGTCCGGTCATCGCGATGGCCTTTCCTGACACGGGTGGTGCCCGCAGCGACCAGGCACGCCTGTTTTTACTGCTGTTTGACCGTTCAGTTATGGTATCGGGGGACTTGGCCGGGGTCCAGACTCCGGCGGTGGCGGGCCGGTGAAATGCGGCCGTCATTCCCGGAAATGGCCGGGTCTGCGGCCGGCCGTCCGGCCGTCCGGCCTTGGCCCGCGCCAGGTCACGGAATGGCCGGCCTAGCCCTCCTTCCTACCTGCCCGGGTACCCTGGCGCCGGGAGCTCATCAGGTACCAGAGGAACGCATATGACGCCGATCAGTGCTGATCGCTGCTACGCCGAGATCGAGGCCAGTACCGAGACCCTGGCCGGGCTGGTCGACGGGGCCGACCTGACCATCCCGGTGCCGACCTGCCCGGACTGGACGCTGCGCCAGCTGGCCACCCACGTCGGCCGGGCGCACCGCTGGGCGGCCGAGATCGCGGCCACCCGGTCGGCCGAGTTCATCCCGTTCCGGCAGGTGCCTGACGGCCGGCTCCCGGACGACCCGGCGGAGCAGGCGCCGTGGCTGCGCGCGGGCGCGGCGCGGGTCATCGCCGCGGTGCGCGAGGCGGGCGGCGACCCGGTCTGGGCCTTCTCCGGGCTCCAGCCGGCCTGCTTCTGGGCCCGCCGGATGGCGCACGAGACCGCGGTGCACCGGGCCGACGCCCAGATCGCCACGGGCTACCAGGCCGAGTTCGCGCCGGACCTGGCCGCCGACGCCATCGACGAGTGGCTGGGCTTCCTGTCCGTTCCGGCGCCCGGAGACCCTGACCCGCGCCTGGACGCCCTGCCCGAGGGCGCGGTGCTGCACATCCACGCCACCGACGACGCCCTGAACGGGTCCGGCGAGTGGCTGGTGCGGCGCGAGGGGTCCACGGTGAAGGTAGACCCCGGTCACGGCAAGGGCGACGTGGCGCTGCGCGGCCACGCCGGGCGGCTGCTGCTCGTGCTGCTGCGCCGGGTGCCGGCCGATGACCCCCAGGTGCAGGTCCTGGGTGACGCCACCCTGCTCAGCGCCTGGCTCGCGGCCACGCCGTTCTGATCCCGGCGGCGGCCCAGGAGCGCTCGGCTACAGCCAGCCCACCCGGGCGCCTGCGGACGGCTCGCCGCCCGGGGCGGCGGCAGTCTCACCGTGCTGCGCCTTCTTCAGCAAGCGGCCGACGGCGTCCATGACCTCGGGCAGGCACGCGCGCAGGCTCTTGGCGTCGGCGGCCGTGACCTCGTCGGTGGCGACGCCCGCCCGCTCGAGCAGGCCCTCCAGGTCGGCGAGCCGCTCCCCCACGAACTGCACCGGGTCCCCGGTCAGCTCGGGGTCGAACGCGCGCCGGCCCGGGTCCCAGCCGCGGAAGTTCGGGTGATGGTGCGCCCGGTCCAGGCTGCCCGGCGGCCCGTCGACCGACTCCAGCAGGTCCGCGCGCCAGACCGGCCGGCCCACCTCGATGGGCCGGGAGGAGAACATGCTCCCGCGCAGCTCGCCCCGCTCGAGCAGCCGGACCTCGAGCCGGACGCCGCGCTCGGCGCCCTCCTGTCCGGGCAGCGGATCCGGGATCAGCACGTACATATCGCTGAACAGCACGCCGACCCGTTCGAACCCGAATGCATAGAGCATGCCGCCTCCCGCAGCCATCGCCGTCCTGACCATCGTCACAGGCGCGGCGGCCTCGCGCCAGGGCGGGCCAGCGGGGCTACCTCGGATCGGGCCGGTCGACGTTCCAGTGCCGGGTGACCGAGGCCAGCCAGCGCTCCTCGCCCACGGGCCGCAGCAGGAAGCGGGTGACGATGCGCTGACCGCCCTCGTAGTCGCCGTAGAGCAGGTCGATCGTCACCGGGTCCCGGCCCTTGACCGCCGCCTGGGCCGCCTCGTGCCGGGGATCGGCCGGATCACGGAACGCGCCCTGCCAGAAGCCAGTGTCCCCGGACGGGATGTAGAGGTCCCTGGTCTGGTGGGTGAACCTGGCCAAGTCGTCATGGTCATCGCTGCGGTGGTCCCCCGGGTGGAACAGCCAGCCGTGCAGCACGCCGATGCCGCTGCCCGCGTTGCGCACCGATACGGCCAGGTACACGATCCCGTCGTCATCCTCGGCAGCGGCCCCGCCCCCGGGAATCATCACATGCTTGCCGTCCCCGAAGAACACCTTCTGCTGCCCGTCCTCCAGCCGGGACGGGACGAGCAGCGGGCGCAGGCCGGCCAGCAGGGACAGCTCGGCGGCGCGGGCCGCCCGGTTCGCCGAGCGCACGGCGGCGAACGTGGCCACCGCGAGCACCAGGGTGCCGATACCGGTGGCCAGCGAGGAGACAGCCGTCCAGTCGATCACCCCCCGAGCCTAAGCGAAGCGGGCCACCATATGGATGTACCACCAGACGGGCCCAAACCCGTCCGCCGGTACGTCCACGAGGCACCCGGGTGCGTGAGCGCGCCCGGAATGCCGGGCGGGCCGGCGGGATTCCGGTGCGCTGATCGGACGGCACACGATGGCGGATGACGCGGAGCTTGTCCTCAAGGCCGCACAGCGGCTCGAGCAGGCCTGGCAGCACGGGGTCACGGTCGGCGACGTGATAGTCGCCCTGACGTACCGCTGCGTGTTCGTCACCGCGCGGCCTGACGGCACTCCCGTCGTGGTCAAGGCGGACACCAGACCCGGCCACATCGCCGCGGAGCGGCACATCACGCTGGCCGCGCGGGCGGCCGGAGTGCCCGGGCCGGCCGTCGTCCCGGCCCAGGACCTCGTGCCAGGCGACCACGGGGCGCCGCCGCTGCTCGTGCTGGAGTACGTGCCGGGCCGGCCGCTCGGGCCCGACGCGACCGCCTCGGCCTGGGCCGAGGCCGGCCGGGTGCTCAGGCGGCTGCACGCCATGGCCGACCCGGGCGGGCTCAAGCCCTGGCCCGAGCGGCCGCCCGATGCGGGCGTGGGCTCGGGGCTGCCGCTGCGGTCGGTGCTGGCCGGCCACGCCGCGCGCGAGGCGGCGGGCACGGTCAAGCGGGGCCTGCTCTCGTCCGAGCAGGCCGCCAGGCTCGGCCGTCTGCTCGGCGAGGCCTTCAGCCGGGCCGAGGCGCGCAGCACCGAGCACCCGGCGAACAGCAGGGTGCTGCACGGCGACTGCCAGCCCGACCACTTCCTGCTCGCCGGCCACGCCGGGCACATCGCGGCCGTGCTCGACCTGGGGGACGCCTGCACCGGGGACCCGGTGTGGGATCTGGCTGTGCTCACGCTCGACCACCCCGGCCGGATGGACGATGTGCTGGCCGGGTACGCCCCGCCGCCCGAGCTGGCCCGCCGGCTGGCTGCGCTGGCCGGGCCCTACCGGCTGCTGCGCTGGCTGAGCGAAGCGAGCTGGCTCCACGATCACGGGTACGACCCGGGGCCGAGCATTGCGCCGGTCCGCGCGGTGGCCGGCTAATCCGCCCGGAAGCCGTGGCCGACCCTCCCGCCTGCCTCGGCCGATGTATATGGCTGGTGCCCTAGCGCTGCTAGAGTGTTAAACATACCGATACGCGCGAATTATTACTTGACGCGATATCGGTCTTCTTCTATTTCCCATTCGGGTGAGGGTCTGGATTGCAGCAAGGCGTGCTACGGCAGTTCGTGCTTCACGGCCACAACGGGACATCCCCCGATAAGGTCCTGAAGCTGCCGGGATCGGCCTTCGCGATGTCCGACGCGGCCAGGTCCACCACGCTCCGGCGGCTGTGGCTCGACACCTTCGACTGGCGGCTCTACCGCTCCGGCCTCACCCTGGAGCAGGTCAGCAGCCGCGGCACCACCGAACTGGTGCTCACCGGCCGGGACGGAAGCGTCATCGCCAGCGATCACGTGGTGCGCCACAGGGCCGGGGCCGGCGCCGGCGTCGCGGGCGGGAACGGGCGGGCCGCCCGGTGGCCAGGGCCGCTGGGGTCCCTGCCGCTTGGGCCGCTGCGGGACCACATCGCCCCGGTCGTCGGCGTGCGCGCGCTGCTGCCGGTGGCCCGGGCGGTCAGCACCGTGCGTGACTGCCGGGTGCTGAACGCCGACGACAAGACGATCGCCCGGATCACCGTGGACCGCATGGCGGTCACCTACCCGGCGGCCGGTGAGGTGCCGCCGCGGGTGGTGGTGACCGCGCTGCGCGGCTATCTGGCCGAGGCGCAGCGGGTCTCCGACCTGCTGGCCGGGATACCGGGGGTAGCCGGCGGCAGCCAGTCCGGGCTGGAAGCCGCGCTGGCCGCGGCGGGCCGGCGGCCCGGCGACTACACCGGCAAGGTCGACGTCAGGCTCTCGCCGCGGATGCCGGCGGCGGTAGCCCTGGCCGCGGTGCTGAGCTCGCTGTTCGACACCATTGAGGCCAATGTCGGCGGCACGGTACGCGATGTGGACACCGAGTTCCTGCATGACCTGCGGATCGCGGTGCGGCGGACCAGGACCGCGCTGAAGCTGGCCGGGGACGTCCTGCCCAGCGGCGTGGCCGCCCGGTTCCGGGCGGAGTTCAAGTGGCTGGGCGACCTGACCACTCCCACCCGGGATCTCGACGTCTACCTGCTTGGCTACCCGGACATGGCCGAAGGCCTGATCGCGGCCACGCCCGAGGAGCTCAAGCCGTTCCACGACCACCTGCGGCGCAGCCGGGCCGGGGAGCAGCGGGAGCTGGCCAAAGGGCTGCGTTCCGCCCGGTTCGCACGGCTCCGGCGGGAGTGGCGGGAGGTCCTGGCCACGGCCGCGACGACGGCCACGCGCCCGTCCGCCGCGCGGCTGGCCGGCAGCCGGATCGCCCGCGCGCACCGCCGGGTGCTGCGTGACGGCAACGCGATCACGCCCTCGTCGCCTCCGGAGAGGCTGCACGAGCTGCGGAAGCGCTGCAAGGAACTGCGTTACCTGCTGGAGTTCTTCGGCTCGCTGTACGACCCGGGAGAGCACTGGCGGGCGGTCAGGGACCTGAAGGCGCTGCAGGACTGCCTCGGCGAGTTCCAGGACACACAGGTGCAGCACGATGAGATCCGGGCCCTCGCCGACCAGATGATGGCACGACGGGCCGCGCCCGCGGCTACGCTGCTGGCGATGGGCGAGATCGCGGTCGGGCTCGCGGCCCGGCAGCGGAAGGCGCGCAGCGAGTTCGCCGGCCGGTTCCGCGATTTCGCCAGCCCGGCCAGCCAGAGCCGGATCCGGACCCTCATCGGGGCAGCAGCATGAAGATCTTCGCGACCTACAACATCAAGGGCGGGGTGGGCAAGACAGCCACCGCGGTCAACCTCAGCTACCTGGCGGCCCGCGACGGCTACCGGGTCCTGCTCTGGGATCTGGACCCGCAGGGCGCGGCGAGCTTCCTGTTCCGGATCAAGCCGCGGGTCAAGGGCGGCGGCAAGGCCCTGATCCGCGGCACCCGGTCCATGGACAACGCGATCAAGGCCACCGACTTCGACAACCTGGACCTGCTGCCCGCGGACTTCACCTACCGGAACCTGGACCTGGTGCTGGACGCCGCGAAGAAGCCCGCGCGCCGGATCGCGAGCCTGCTCTCGCCGCTGAGCGCCGAGTACGATGTGATCTTCCTGGACTGCCCGCCGGGTATCTCGCTGCTGTCGGAGAGCGTGCTGGACGCCGCCGACACGCTGATCGTCCCGCTGATCCCGACCACGCTGTCGGTCAGGACCCTCGACCAGCTGACGGAGTTCATCAGCGACTTCGGCGGCCGCAAGCCGTCGGTGGTGGCGTTCTTCTCCATGATCGACCGGCGCAAGCGGCTACACAGGGAGATCGCCGAGCAGCTGCCCACGCAGCGGTCCGATGTGGTGACGACCGCGGTCCCCGCCCTGTCGCTGATCGAGCGGATGTCCGTGCAGCGGGTCCCGGTGACAGCGTCCGCTCCGCGCAGCGTCGCCGCGCGGAGCTACGAGGAGCTGTGGCTGGAGACGCGCAAGCGGAGCGGGCTGCCCGATCCGCCCGACGACGCCTGGTGATCAGGCCGGCCCGGCCGCCGTCCAGCTGAGCGGCAGCTCGTCGATGCCGTAGATCCCCTCCACGCCGCCCAGGCGGGCCTCGCCCGCCGGGGCCAGCCCGGGCATCCGCGGCGCGAGGAACGCCAGCGCCTCCTCGAGTTCGGCGCGGGCCAGGTTGGAGCCCAGGCAGTAGTGCGGGCCCGCGCCGAAGGTGAGCAGCCGCCCGTCGCGTCCGGCCGTGATGTCGAACTCCTCGCCGCCGTCCTGCTCCCGGTTGGCCCGCTCGGCGCAGATCGCCACGATCGTGCCGGCCGGGAACGTGACCCCGCGGTGCTCGAGGTCGGCGGTGCAGATCCGTGCGGTGAACGGAGTGATCGGCTCGGCCCTGACCACCTCGTCGACCGCGCGCGGAACCAGGTCCGGCTGCCCGGCCAGCAGCTGCCACTGGCGGGGATGCGCGGCGAACAGCCGCATCGCGTGGGACAGCTGGGCCTGGGTGGTGTCGATGCCGCCGGCGATGACGTTCAGCACCAGGTTGACGCACTCCTCGTGGGCCAGCCGGTCCCCGCTGTCCTCCACGGCCAGCAGCGCGGTGATCAGGTCGTCCCCGGGCTCGGCCCGCCGCTGCCGCAGCAGGTCCTCGACGTAGCCCTGGAGCTCCACGACCGCGCGCTCGATCTCGGGTACCTGGCTGGACATCGCCTGAATGTCGAACTGCCGCTGCACCCGGCTGGACCACTCGTGCAGCTTGGGCGCGTCCCCGGCCGGGACGCCCAGCACGGCCGCGATGGTCAGCGAGGGGTAGGGCTTGGCCAGCGCGGCGACGAAGTCACAGGACGTGGCCTGGCCGATGGCCGCCCACAGCTGGCCGAGGAAGCCGCGCATGGCAGGCCGCCACCGGTCCGCGGCGCGGGGTGTGAAGGCGGGGCCCACCAGCGCGCGCAGCCGCCGGTGACGGTCGCCTTGCTGGTTGAGGATGTTGGCGTCGACCTGCTCCCGCAGCGGGCCGCTGGTGACCCCGAAGATGTCGGCGATCTCGCGGCCAGGAAACGACGCGGAGCGCGACCGGAGGAAGAACTCGCCCGCCTCGCGGTCGAGCACGATGAACGCCAGCGGCGAGCTGGCCAGCCAGCCCTGCTCCCGCAGCTCGGCGAGCCGCTGGTGGTAGCCGTCACCGGCCAGCTCGCCCGAGGTCAGGTCGATGACGGGCAGCTCGAGATCGGTCACGAGAGTCATCTGGCTCCCCAGGTATCAGTCCAGCTCACGGATGAAGCCGATCATGGCCTCGCTGACCTCGGCGGGTCGTTCCTGCTGGGTCCAGTGGCCGCAGCCGTCCAGCAGGACCGGCTCGCGCAGCTGGGGCGCGCAGTCGCGCAGGCCCGGCAGGATATTCGGCCCGCCGGAGAAGGCGACGACCAGGTCCCGGTCCCCCGCGACATACAGAGCAGGCACGGTGACCGGCGCGTGGTGCCAGGGGGCGGTGAGCTCCCAGTTGCGGTCGAGGTTCCGGTACCAGTTCAGCGGTCCAGTGAACCCGGAGCCGGCGTACTCGGCGACGAACGTGTCGATATCCTCGCTGGTCAGCCACGCGGGCAGGGACGGCGTTGCGGGCTGGCCCGGCACCAGGGGCGGCTCGGCGCAGACGTCGAGCAGGCCGCCGCCTGGTGGCACGACCGCCATCCCGGGCGGGCCGTCACCGGACGCGCTGTACAGCAGCCGGGTGAAGGTCTGCCGCGGATCCCGGCTCAGCTCCGCGTCGGCCACGCCAGGCTGCTGGAAGTAGACCATGTAGAAGCCGTCCCCGATGGAGTCCCGCATGGCCGGAATCGGCCGGCGGTTCCCCCGCGGCCGGTAGGGCACGCTGAGCCCGACCACCCCGCGGACCCGGTCCGGGCGCAGCAGCGCCGTGTGCCAGGCCACCGGGGCGCCCCAGTCGTGCCCGGCCACCACGGCCGACGGCTCGCCGAGGGCGTCGAGCAGCGCGATCACGTCCCCGGTCAGGTGCAGGATCGTGTACTCGTCCACGGCCTGGGGACCGCCGGTCCGGCCGTAGCCGCGCTGATCCGGCGCGACCGCGTGGTAGCCGGCCTCGGCCAGGGCGACGAGCTGATGGCGCCAGGAATACCAGCACTCGGGAAAGCCGTGCAGCAGCACCACCAGCGGCCCGGAGCCTGCCTCTGCAACATGCATGCGGAGCCCGCGCGCGTCGACAAACCGGTGGCTTATCCCGCTTATACCGCCCGGACCAGGGTCCTCACGCACCATGACGGGAGAATAACGGCGCGCCAGAGCATGCAGGAAGACCCCTGCGTGGCGACGAGGAGCAGCGTAACGTTTCTTTATGGCTAATTGCAGGTACATGCGGGTCGACACGGCTCATGGTGTACTTCAGCGGTTTGCTCTAGCCGAGGGGGGTTCGTGGGCCGCAGGCTGCTTCGCCTAGAAATACCGGTCTTCCCGGAACGGGGACTGTTCTGGGTTCATGACCCGACCGTGGACCCGGATGCGCCGGGGGGCCCGCCGCTGCCCGCGTCGTCGCTGATCAGCGCCAACCGCGATCAGATGCTCGTGGCGTGCGCCCAGGAGCACATCGGCGTTCAGCTCACGGTCGAGGAGTGGGAGGACGCGCCGCCCCCGTTCAGTGACGGTTTCGAGGACGACGCGAAGTGCGTGCTGTATCTGCGTGGCCGGCTGAGCGTAGCCGACCTGAACCATTCTGACGCCGCGGTGAGCGGCATCCGCCTGGCCGGCGGGGTGGGCGACTACGGCGTCCGCGTCTACACCCGCAACCGCACCGAAGCCGTCCGGCGCTATGCCGCGCTGTTCAAGATGAACGCCGACCCGCTTGGCGACGAGTTCCAGCAGGCGAGAAAGCAGCTTGAGGGGCTGGAGCAGTACCTGGTGCAGCTCTGGCGCGAGTCCTAGGGCCCGGCCGTCAGGCGGGCCGGCCTAACCCGGTCAGGGCGATGCGCTGGCCCGGTGCACAGACGGGGCCACGGACTGGCTCACGCCGGGCTGGGAGGTGGACCGTCCCCCGCTGCCGCGTTCGCTGCCGGTGCGGAACGGCGTCAGCGCGTACACCACCATCGAGACCGCGGCGATCATGATCAGAGCCAGGCAGGAGAGCACGATCCGCATCCGCCGCGATCGCATGAGCGCGGCCAGCCCCGGCCGCCCGAACGAGGTCAGCCTGGACGCCAGCAGAGGATCGTCACCGGCAAGCTTGCGCTCCATCTCGTCCAGGATGCGCTGCTCGTCCATGGACAGAGCCATGGCCACCTCCGAACCACGTCCAGCCACCGCTGCCGAACCCGGCAGGGGGGCGGGGATCCCGCTTCTACTATCCCCCGCTGATTAAGCTTTTACCCGCACTTTGCCACCGGACCGCCCGGTAAGTCACCCCCCACAATGAGGTAGATGTTCTGCCCGGCCTGACCGTCCGCCGCGGTGGCACCCGAGCCGGTACGGCAACACGCCCGCCCGGGCCACCGCTCACCCTCACCCCGCCGCCCGCGCGACACGCGCCCGGCACCATCGAATACCTGTTTGCCTGCTCGAACAATTATTCTAGACTGAGCCGCATGCGATGGGACAACCTGCGTCTCGACGGCAGTGACCCGGATAACGGCGGCCCGGGCAACGACGACCCGGGCAACAGGGGCCCGGCCGGCCGTGCCTCCCGGCCCGCGCAGGCGCCGGCCCTGTTCGAGCGGGACGCGGTGGCCAGGACGTTCGACACCCCGGGGTTCCGCGGCATGACGTTCTTTGAGGTCCACGCCAAGTCGATCATCAACCAGGTTCCGCCGGCCTCCCGCATGGCGTTCCGCTGGACCATAAATCCCTACCGGGGTTGTAGTCATTCCTGCACGTACTGTTTTGCTCGGAGCACGCACAGTTACCTCGACCTGGATACCGGCGCGGACTTCAACTCGAAGATCGTGGTCAAGGTGAACGCGCCCGAGCTGGCCCGCAAGGAGCTCGCGGCGCCGAAGTGGCAGGGCGAGCACGTGGCCATGGGCACCAACGTGGACTGCTACCAGCGTGCCGAGGGCCGCTACCGGCTGATGCCGGGCATCATCGGCGCGCTGCGCGACGCAGGGAACCCGTTCTCGATCCTGACCAAGGGCACGCTGATCCTGCGCGACCTGGACCTGCTGGCCGAGGCCGCCGAGGTCACCGACGTCGGCCTCAACGTCTCGGTCGGCTTCACCGACCGCGAGCTGTCGCGGTCGGTGGAGCCCGGTACGCCCAGCCCCGAGGCCCGGCTCGGGATCTGCTCCGCGTTCACCGAGCGCGGTCTGCGCTGCGGGGTACTCATGGGCCCGGTCCTGCCCTATCTCACCGACGCCCCCGGGCAGCTCGAGGCCACCGTGCGGCTGATCGCGGAGACGGGCGCCGTGCACGTCACCCCGATCGTGCTGCACCTGCGCCCCGGTGCGCGGGAGTGGTTCCTGCGCTGGCTGGGCGAGAACTACCCGGAGCTGGTCAAGCCGTACCTCAGCCTGTACGGGCGGGGGGCGTATACACCCAAGGCCTACCAGCAGCAGATAGCCGGACAGGTCAGGGAGCTTGCGGTGCGCTACGGCGTCGGGCGGTCGAGCCCGGCCGGGGCCCGCCGCATCGGGCCGCCGCGCTCGCAGCAACAGTCGCCGCCCGCTGCGAGCGCGGCATCAGAGCCGGCCGGCGCCGTTCAGCTGTCGCTGCTGTGACCCGCTGACACCACGGGCAGGCCCGCCGCCTGCCAGGCCAGGAAGCCGCCGTCCAGGTCGGTGGCGCGGCGGACGCCGAGGTCCTGCAGGGCCGCGGCGGCGAGGCTCGAGGTAAAGCCCGCGGAGCAGAAGACGATCACGTGGGCGTCGTAGCCGGCCTGGGGCAGCCTCGCGGCCGCGGCCGGGTCGAAGCGCCACTCCAGCACGTTGCGCTCCACGATCACGGCCCCGGGGATCTCGCCCTCGGCGGCGCGCTGCGCGGCCGGGCGGATGTCCACGAGCACCGCGCCGTCGCTCATCGCCCGCAGAGTCTGCTCCGGGGTCAGGCGGCCGAGGCGGACCCGTGCGTCGGCGAGGATCTGGTCGATGGTCCGGCTGCCCGGGGGCGGCGATGCGATCACCATCGCTGGAGCGTAGTTCACCAGTCCTGCTCCGCGCTCTGGGTTCCGGTGTGCACCAGGCCGGAGGCGGTCAGCTCGTACCGGCGCATGGCGGTGAGCGGCGGCGAATAGGCGTGCACGGTGATGGCCGGCTCGGCGGAGACGTTGGCCACGTCGTGCACGTACTGCGGGCCGAACGACCGGCTGCTGCCCGCCGCGACGACACGCTCGGTGACCGCCGGCCGCGCGGTGGTGACCGCCCGCTCGCGCACCCGGCCCTGCGCCACCGCGAACGCCCCGGCCGCGTCCCCATGGTCGTGGAAGCCGGTGCCCTGCCCCCGCATCCAGGTCAGCAGCCAGATCTCGTGGTCATCCGCCAGCTCCAGGCGGTGGTACCAGCGCCGCCCTGCGTCGAAGCGCACCACACCGCTCCAGCAGCGCGGCTCGGCCGCCACGGCGGCCACGATCTGGCCGAGACGGGCCGGGCTCAGCGCGGGGGCCGTGTGGCGCAGAAGAGTCATCCTAGTTCTCCTATCATTTTTATAGAGATCTGACTCAAGAAGTTACCACGATCGCCTCAAGTCACGGAAGAAAAACTGGTTGACTGCTTCGGCGTGTTACCCGGCGCTACCACCCGCCCCTTGGCCAATCCGCAGTGTTACCGCACGTAAAGTTGTCTGCCGTGGAAACCCACCGTGATGCCCCCGCCCAGCGTGTGCCTGACCGTTTGACCGTCCGGACGGTCGCCGTCGATGATCCCGGTGATCTGGTGGCCCGCCTGTCCGACCCGGCCGCCGTGGCCTGGGTCCGGCGTGGCGAGGGGCTGGTGGGCTGGGGCGAGGCCGCCCGGGTCACCGTCCCGGCCGGCGAGGACAGGTTCACCGCCGGCGAGAAGTGGCTGCGCGAGCTGTTCGACAGCGCCGATGTCACCGACGAGGTCGGTGTCCCCGGCTCCGGGCCGGTCGCGTTCGGCAGCTTCACGTTCGACCCGACCTCAGACGGCTCGGTGTTCGTGGTGCCTCGCGGGCTGCTCGGCCGCAGCGCAGGCCGAGCGTGGCTGACGACCATCGGCGAGCAGCACGAGCCCCCGGCACCCACGCCGCTGCCCGCGCTGCCCGCGGAGGTGAGCTGGCACGACGGCAGCCTGACCGCACTGCAGTGGGAGCGGGCCGTGGCGGCGGCCGTGGCCAAGATCGAGGCCGGCGATCTCCGTAAGGCCGTGCTCGCCCGGGATCTGTATGCGGACGCGTCGGAGGACATCGATGTGCGGGTCCTGCTGGCCAGGCTGGCCGAGCGCTACCCGGACTGCTGGACGTTCTCCTGTGCCGGGCTCGCCGGCTCCACGCCCGAGCTCCTGATCCGGCGGGAGGGTACGCAGGTGAGTTCCCTCGTGCTGGCCGGGACCACACCGCGCGGCCGCAGCCAGGCCGAAGATGAGGCCCTCGGGACGGTCCTGCTCGCGTCGGCCAAGGACGTCGAGGAGCACCAGTACGCGGTCGCGGACGTGCGCGCCACGCTGACGCCGCTCTGCGATCAGCTCGACATCGACGCGAGGCCCTCGCTGCTGCGGCTGGCCAACGTCCAGCACCTGGCGACCCATGTGACCGGACGGCTCGCCCGGCCGCAGGAACCGCCCGCCGACGGCGCCGGGGCGGGCGGGTACCTCACGGCGTTCGCGCTTGCCGCCGCGCTGCACCCGACCGCCGCGGTGTGCGGCACCCCGGCCAGCACCGCCATGGAGCTGATCAGGGAACTCGAGGGCATGGACCGGGGCCGGTACGCGGGACCGGTCGGCTGGGTCGACGCCCAGGGCAACGGCGAGTGGTGCATCGCGCTGCGGTGCGCGGAGCTGGACGGGTCACGGGCAAGGCTGTTCGCGGGCTGCGGCATCGTCGCCCACTCCGACCCGGCCGCCGAACTGGCTGAGACCCAGGTGAAGTTCCGGGCCATGCAGGACGCGCTGGCCGGCTAGGGCGGGACGGGCTGGGAGTACCCCGGCCACCATCCGGCGTCTCGCCTACCCCATCGCGGCCGCCGTGCAGGCGGCGCGGAGCCTGGCCCGCAGGCTGGCTGCTGCCGCGCGCTCGGTCCGCACCTCGACGACGCGCAGCCCGCGGCCCGCCAGCGCTTCAGGCAGGTCACCAGGACTCTTCAGGCGCGTGAACGGGAGCCGGGCGGCCCGCGCCAGGTCGCCGATGCCGGCCCCGTGCGGGGTCCCGAACAGCCGCTCAAACGGGCCGGCGAGCGCCGCCTGCTCCAGGTCGGAGAAGATCCCGCCGCCGTCGTTGTTGACCACCACCAGGCACAGGTCGGGCCGGGGCTCGTCCGGCCCGAGCATCAGGCCCGGCGAGTCGTGCAGGAACGCCAGGTCGCCGAGCAGGGCCACGGCCCGGCCGCCCCCGGCTGCCCGGTGTGCCAGCGCGGCCCCGATCGCCGAGGAGACCGTGCCGTCGATGCCGCTGGTGCCGCGGCTGGCCAGCACCCGGACGCCGGTCCGCGGCGCCATGTGCCGGTCCAGGTCCCGGATCGGCTGGCTCGACGCGGCCCACAGCAGCGCGCCCGCGGGCAGCGCCGCGGCCAGGTCGCGGGCCAGCCTCGGCTCGCTGAGCTCCGCCGCGGCGTCGAGGATCTCGTCGCCCGCCCGGCGCGCGGCGGCGTCGGCCCGCTGCCAGGACGCCAGCCAGACCGCCGGTGCCGCAGCATGATGGGCCTCGGCACCCGGCGCCGGGCCGGCCAGGCGGACCGAGCCGGCGACGCAGGTGGCGGTGCGGGCGGGATCGGCCCAGCGGCCCGGACCCTGGGCCACGACCACGTGCCGGGCCGGGACCGGGCCCGGTGCGCCGCGCAGGAACGCCAGCTGGCCGCGGGACAGACCCGGCCGCCCGGCCGACACGATGACGTCGGGCCGGTGCACCGCGACGAAGCTAGGCGCATCGAGCAGGTAGCCGTAGGCCGAGAGCGCGTTCGGCCCGCGCCGGGCGCCGGACGACGGCTCGGCCAGCACCGGCCAGCCGGCCTCCTCGGCCAGCTCCAGCAGCGGCCCGGCGTCGTAGTCCCCGTCCCCGCAGACCACCACCCCCCGCTCCGCCCACTCCACCCGGACGGCGTCCCCCGATCCCCCCTCGAGCCCCGTGGATGTACCGATGGGGTCGCTGGGGCGGCCCTTCTGGTACATCCACGGCCCGGCAACGCCCACAGCGGTCCAGGGTGCTCCCCCTGGGCGGCCGTCCAGCGGTTCCGGCCACGGGTCGCCGTCGGGGCCCGGCACCAGCGGGTCGCGGAGCGGGACGTTGACGTGCACGGGCCCAGGAAAGCCGCCCGCGCTCCCCGACGCGGCCGCCCACGCCCGGCCCGCCAGCGACCGCCAGTAGCCGGCCATCCCCGGCCGTGCCTCAGGCACACCGGTCTCGCAGAACCAGCGCACCGCCCCGCCGTACAGCTTGAGCTGGTCGATCGTCTGGTTGCCGCCGGTGCCGCGCAGCTCGGGCGGCCGGTCGGCAGTGAGCACGATCAGCGGCACGCCGGACTCGTCGGCCTCGATCACGGCGGGGTGGAACTGCGCCGCGGCCGTGCCCGAGGTGCAGACCACCGCCACCGGCCGGCGGCTCGTCTTGGCCAGGCCCAGGGCCAGGAACGCGGCGGACCGCTCATCGATGCGCACGTGCAGCCGGAGGTCGTCCACCTCGGCCCGGGCAAAGAGCGCCAGGGCCAGCGGCGTGCTGCGCGAGCCCGGCGCCAGCACGGCCTCGCGCAGGCCGCACCGGATGAGCTCGTCGGCGAGCACGGTGCCGAAGGCGGTAGACGGGTTCACGGCATCCTGATTACCAGGTGCCGAGGAACTCGGCGGCAGCAACCATCCGCGACACCCAGGGAGCGGGATCAGATTCCCACGCGGACAAGCGTTCGGGATCGGGAATGGGTGCCCGCAGCGGCAGCGTCCCTTCCTCGGCCACCAGCGGATCGGCGGTCACGTCGCCGGTGAGCAGGCTCATCGTGGCGAGCCCGCAGTCGTAGCGCAGCTCGGGCAGGGCGGCGGCCAGCGCCACCCCGGCCGCGAGCCCGACCGACGACTCCACCGCGCTGGACACCACCACGGGCAGCCCGCACTGGGCGGCCACCCGGAGCGCGGCCCGCACCCCGCCCAGCGGCTGGGCCTTGAGCACCACGATGTCGGCCGCCCCGGCCACCCGCACCGCCAGCGGGTCCTCGGCACGGCGGATCGACTCGTCCGCGGCCACCGGCACGTCGGTCCGGCGGCGCAGCTCGGCCAGCTCGCCCAGGGTGGCGCACGGCTGCTCGGCGTACTCCAGGCCGAACGGCGCCAGCGCGGCCAGCATCCTGGCCGCCTGCTCGACCGCCCAGGCCCCGTTGGCGTCGACCCGGATCCGGCCGTCCGGCCCGATCGCGTCCCGCACCGCCGCCACCCTGGCGACGTCGTCGGCCTCGTCCTGGCCCGCGTCGGCCACCTTGACCTTCGCGGTCCGGCAGCCAGAAACGGCCACGATCTCGCGCGCCCGGTCCGGCCCGACCGCGGGCACTGTCACGTTCACCCCGACCCGGTCCCTGGCCGGCTGCGGCCATCCGGCGCACGCCGCCTCCAGCGCGCACGCCAGCCAGCGCGCGCACTCGCGCGGGCCGTACTCGGCGAACGGCGAGAACTCCCCCCACCCGGCCGGGCCCTCGATCAGCGCGCCCTCCCGCACGGTGATGCCGCGGAACCGGGTGCGCATCGGGATCGCGAACGCGCGCACGGTGGGGAGCAGCGCCGTGAGCTGCTCCCGCAGCCCGGCCGCGGCAGGGCCAGTGCTGGCCCGCCCGCCGGTCACGGGCGGCGCGGGAACTTCGCGAAGTCGGGGGTGCGCTTGGCCACGTACGCGTCGCGGCCCTCCTGCGCCTCCTCGCTCATGTAGTAGAGCAGCGTGGCGTCGCCGGCGAACTGCTGCATCCCGGCCGCGCCGTCGGTGACCGCGTTCAGCGCGCCCTTGAGCATCCGCAGCGCCAGCGGCGACTTTTCCATCAGCTCGCGCGACCAACCGATGGTCTCCTCCTCCAGCCGCTCCAGCGGGACCACGGTGTTGACCAGGCCCATGTCCAGGGCTTCGGCCGCGCTGTACTGGCGGCACAGGTACCAGATCTCGCGCGCCTTCTTCATCCCGACCGTGGCCGCCAGCAGCCAGGAGCCGTACCCGCCGTCGAACGAGCCGACCTTGGGGCCGGTCTGGCCGAACACCGCGTTGTCCGCGGCGATGGTCAGGTCGCAGCAGACGTGCAGCACGTGCCCGCCGCCGATCGCGTAGCCGGCCACCATGGCGATCACCGGCTTGGGCGTACGGCGGATCTGCACCTGCAGGTCGAGCACGTTGAGCCGGCCCACGCCGCGCGCGTCGACGTACCCGTCGTCACCGCGGACCTTCTGGTCGCCGCCGGAGCAGAACGCCTTGTCCCCGGCGCCGGTCAGGATGATCACGCCGATCCCGGGGTCGTCGCGGGCCACGTTGAACGCGTGCGACAGCTCGAAGAGGGTGGTGGGGCGGAAGGCGTTCCGCACCTCGGGGCGGTTGATGGTGATCTTGGCTATGCCCTCGGCCGTCTCGTAGATGATGTCCTCGTACTGCTGCCCGGCCGCCGGGCCCGAAGCCTGCCAGTCGATCACCCTGTCACCTCCGGGCAGCTCGTTAGGGGGGTGGGACCTGCCCGAATTAACCTTACGACCGTGACCCCCCGACCCCTGCACGCGGTCCTGCTGCCCCCGGCCGAATCCGGCGGGCGGCTGCTGGCGGCGCTCGAGGCAGCCCTCGGCGGCACCGGGCCCGCGATCCTGCCGCTGGATCCGGCCCTGCCCCGGCCGCGGCTGGCCGCGCTGCTCGAGGCCTTCGCCCCGTCTCACATAGACACCGGACACGGGCCAGAACGCTCCGGCGCGATCGCATCAGCCACCACGCCGGCTCCCGGTGTCGGGCCGGACACCGCGGTGGTCATCGCGACCTCGGGTTCCACCGGACAGCCCAAGGGCGTGGAGCTCAGCGCGGCCGCGCTGCTCACTTCGGCGCGGGCCTCGCTGGACCGGATCGGCGCCCGCCCGGGCGAGCGGTGGCTGTGCTGCCTGCCGGCCTTCCACATCGCCGGGATCCAGGTGCTGGTGCGGTCGCTGCTCGCGGGCGCCGCCCCGGTGGTCACCGGCCGGCTGGATCCCGGCGTGCTGGCCGCGAGCGGGTGCGCGCACGTGGCGGTGGTGCCGACCCAGCTGCGGCGGCTGGTGGACGCCGGGGCCGACCTGGGCGCGCTGCGGACGGTCCTGCTCGGCGGGGCCGCGGTGCCGCCGGGCCTGCTCGGTGACGCCCGCGCGGCCGGGGCACGGGTGGTGACCACCTACGGGATGAGCGAAACCAGCGGCGGATGCGTGTATGACGGTATGCCGCTCGACGACGTGTCCGTGGCCATCGGCCCGGACGGCCGGATCAGGATCGCCGGGCCGGTGCTGTTCTCCGGCTACCGGCTGCGCCCGGACCTGACCGCGCAGGCGCTGGACGGCGGCTGGTTCGTCACCTCGGACCTCGGCTCGATCGGCCCGTCAGGTGAGCTTGCGGTCCGCGGCCGGGCCGACGACGTGATCAACACCGGTGGTGAGAAGGTGGTGGCGGCCGAGGTCGAAGCGGCGCTCGGGACCTGCGCCGGGGTGCGGGACGCCGCGGTGGTGGGCCGCCAGGATCCGGAGTGGGGGGAACTGGTCACGGCCGTGGTCGTGCCGGCCGATCCGTCGGCCCCGCCGTCATTGGCGGATATCCGGGCTTGGCTGCGGGACCGGCTGCCGGTCTACGCGGTTCCGGCGGCCCTGCTGCTGGTCCGGGAGATGCCACTGCTACCGTCGGGTAAGCCCGACAGGGAAGCGCTTCGGGCCCAGGCGGCCGGGGCCGTGAAGCAGGATCCCCCAACCGGCAGGTGGGCGCACGGCACCACGGCGGGAACAATTGGCCGCACTAAGCGTTAGTACATAGTGCCCGCGCTGCACAATACCAAGTGCTGCGAGCCCCCGCTAACCGATAGCGCCGCCCCTGGACCAGGAGCAGGCGGTGCAGAGGCAGCGCGTCCGGAGATGCGCAGCAGCGAAGGGAGGTGTCTCATGCCGAGAACCGCGACCGCGTCGCAGGCGCACGACGATGAGGCCACCGTGACCCATGTGGACGAGCTGATCCAGCGCGGCCGCAGCCAGGGCCATCTCTCCCTGCCCGAGCTACGGGCGGCGTTCGAGCGCGCGCGTATCTCCCCCACCGAGGCCCGTTCCATCGTCCGCGAACTTACTGAGGCCGGCGTTCAGCTCGGTCATGATCAGCCGGAGGGTTCTGTGCAGGCTGCCACCATCACCCCGACCGCACCTGCGACCGGCCCTGGCGCCGCGCGCAAGGCCCGCGCCGGGACCGCGGCCCGCACCGCCAAGGCCGGGATAGACGCCGCGATCGCCGAGGTGATCGGGATTGACGGCGCCGACTCCGCCGACGCCGCG
Source organism: uncultured Actinomycetota bacterium (assembly GCA_963844655.1). Lineage (GTDB taxonomy): Bacteria > Actinomycetota > Actinomycetes > Streptosporangiales > Streptosporangiaceae > JASHPR01. The sequence continues at coordinate 738,378 of CAWJPA010000006.1, forward strand.
GCGCCGGCCGAGGTTGAGGCGACCGCGCTGGCCACGGGCACGATCCTGGACCAGGCCGGGCTTGAGCCGTCCGCCGAGACCGACCTGGATGACCAGACATCGGTCATGGGCGACTCGGTGCACACGTACCTGAAGTCCATCGGCCGGACCAGCCTGCTCACCGCCGAGCAGGAGGTGGACCTGGCCAAGCGGATCGAGGCCGGGCTCTTCGCCGAGCACAAGCTGGAGACGGAGACAGGGCTGTCCGAGGCCTTCCGCCGTGACCTCGAGGAGGTCGCCGCGGATGGCCGCCGGGCCAAGGCCCACATGCTCGAGGCCAACCTGCGCCTGGTGGTGTCGGTCGCCAAGAAGTACAGCGACCGCGGGCTGTCCCTCCTCGACGTCGTGCAGGAGGGCAACCTGGGCCTGATCCGGGCGGTCGAGAAGTTTGACTACTCCAAGGGCTACAAGTTCTCCACCTACGCCATGTGGTGGATCCGGCAGGCGATCCAGCGTGGCTTCGCCGATTCGGCCCGCACGATCCGGCTGCCGGTGCACGTGCTGGAGATGCTCAGCAAGCTCAGCCGGGTGGAGCGGGACATGCACCAGCGGCTGGGCCGGGAGCCCACGCCCGAGGAGCTGGCCGTCGAGCTTGACCGCACGCCGGACCAGATCGAGGAACTGCTGCGGACCAGCCGTCAGCCGATCAGCCTGGATTCCACCATCGGCGAGGACGGCGAGACCAGCATCGGCGACCTGATCGAGGACGTGGACGCGCCCGAGGCCTCAGAGCTCGTGGACCGTCAGCTCCTGGCCGACCAGCTGCGTCACGCCCTGGACGGGCTGACCCCGCGCGAGGCGACGATCATGGCGATGCGGTTCGGCCTGTACGACGGCAACCCGCACACGCTGGACGAGATCGGCCGGGCGCTGGGCCTGACCCGGGAACGGATCAGGCAGCTGGAGAAGCAGTCGCTGTCTAAGCTGCGCCACCCGAGCCGTGCCCAGCCGCTGCTCGACTACGCCAGCTGACGGTACTTTCCAGGGGCCTGCGGCCCCTGGACCCCGCCATGCTGTCCGCTCGGGCCGGCAAGCCGGCCGTCGCGGCCAGCATCCAGCCAACGGGCTGGGCCCGACCTCCCGCCGGGCCCGGCCCGTTTCCTTACGCCAGCAGCTACCGGATGACGACGACCGGGCACTCCGCATGACTCGCCACCTGCGAGCTCACCGAGCCCATCTTCAAGCCGGGGAACCCGCCGCCGCCCCGCGAGGAGACGACGACCAGGTCGGCGTCGGCGGAGGCATTGATGAGCTCCTGGGCTGGCACCCCGTTGACCGACCGGACGGTCACCGAGGGGGGCTTGGTGCCGAGCTTGGTGGCGGCCGTGTTCACCGCTGCCTCGGCTGCCTTGCGGTTTGCTTCCACCTCCGGAGCGTCTTCGGGATAGACGATGGGGTTACCGGTCCATGGGCTGCTGCGCGCCACCGGGTGGACGGTCATGAACGGTCAGCGGGGCCTGCCGCAGAGCTGCCTCGTTCATCGCCCACTCGAGGACCTTATGGGAGTGCTCTGAACCATCGACGCCCACAACGATTCCAGGCATTGCCTGCTCCTTATCTCGGGGCCGCCAAAATCTTTAGCCATTACTGTCACAGTGATCGTAAGAATGATCAAGAGGCGTGAGCAGACCGATCTGACAACGATTTCGCTTATACCATCCGCCGTGCGGCGACGGTAACCGCGCAGGCTCCGGCGGCGGCCACCGCGAGCCCAATGCCGATCCCCCCGCGGACGCCCAGGCCCGCACCGGTGGCCACGGCGAGGCACACCCCGCCGGCCCCGGCCCCGAGCGCCGTGCCCGTGCGGTCGGCGACCAGGGGCCCGGCCAGGCCGGTAGCGCCGCCCGGCTGGGCGTCCATGGCCGCCAGCCAGGCTCCGGTATAGGCCAGGCCCATGCCGAACGCGCCGACCCCCCAGGCCAGGTAGGGCACGAGCCAGGCGGCCGGGAACAGCCCGGCTGCCGTACCGGCGATGCCGGCCACGAGCAGGGCCCCGCCGGTGGCCAGCAGGCGGGCCGGAGTCCAGCCCCGCCGCGCCAGCCGGGCCTGGATCATCCCGCCCGCCGTCCAGCCCAGGACCGCCACGGTGACCACGATGCCCGCGGCGCTGACGCTGCGGCCGTCCACGGTGGTGAGCAGCAGCGGCACAAAGCCGTCCACGGCGAAGAACGCGAAGCTGCAGCAGAACATGGCCATGGTCGCCACGGGCAGTCCAGGCCGCATGGTCAGCGTTCCGGCCGGCATGATCCGCCGCACCGCCGCCGCGGCCAGCACCGCCCCGGCCACGGCCAGCGCGATCCCGGCTGGGCCACCCCAGGCCGGCCCGGCCACGACCGCCAGCAGTCCCGCCAGGAGCAGCAGCGACGGCCCCGCGACGCCGCGTTCGGGCCGCTCGCCGGTGGGGCGGAGCAGCCCCAGGTTGGGCCCGACCAGCACCATGGCCACGGCCAGTGGCACCAGCGGCGCGGTGAAGGCCCACCTCCAGCCGACCGTGGCCAGGGCCAGCGAGCCGACCGCAGGCCCGGCGCCGGCCGGGATCAGCCAGGCCAGCTGGCCCAGCGCCATGACCCTGGGCCGCTCGGCCCCGGCGTACAGCGCGGCCACGCTGCTGATCGCGATCGCCTCCAGGGCCGACGCCCCGGCGCCCTCCAGGAACCTGGCCGCCACCAGCTGCGTCATCTGCTCGGCCAGCCCGGCGCCCAGGGCACCGCAGCTGAACAGCGCCGCGCCGGCCGGGACCACGACCCGTGCGCCCCAGCGATCGAGCAGCCGGACCGCGATCGGCGCCGCCCCGATGCCGGCCAGTGCCGCCACCGACAGCGCCAGGCCGTACAGCCGTATCCCGCCGATGTCACGCACGATGGCCGGCAACAGCGTGATCACGATGAGGATCTGCACCGCGACTACCAGCTCGGTGAGTAGCAGGCCCACCAGGAGCCGGCCGCGGCGCCCCGCGACTATCGCCGCCCAGGAGCCGGGAGCAGGCGAAGAAGTGGCGGCCTGGCCGTCCTCAGCCCCGCCCGCCTGGCCCTCCTCGCCCGCGGGATCGGCCTCGCTCGCCCGGCCTGCCGGGGCGGCTGTCACGTGTCCTGCTCCCGGCCGTTCCCGTTGACCGGCACCAGCACGTAGCGGATGGGCCTGGCCTTCATGACGTCGCGGCCCCCTTCGCCTCCAGCTGGTCCAGGTGCGCGGTCAGCGCGTCCTCGACCAGCTGCGACAGCGACTGCCCGGTGTCGATGGAGGCGTACTTGGCCCGGCGGATGAGCAGCTTCGGCAGGTAGACGTTGAACTGTGCCTTCTCGGCAGGCTCCGGTGCCATGGCTAGCACCATAGCTTACTATTTTGCTAGCAGCCAGCCGGCGCGAGGCAGCGGCATCAGGTACAAAGGGCGGTATGGCGGCAGGACACCATGGCGGCTGAGGCTGCGCGCTACTGGCAGCACGCGGCGGTCCCCGGCGTGGACCTGCTGCGGGCCAGGTTCGTCACGCACCGCTACAGCAGGCACGCGCACGAGACGTACACCCTCGGCCTGATCGAGGCCGGCCTGGAGGAGTTCGACTACGGCGGGACACTGCACCGTGCCGGGCCGGGCGCGGTGGCGCTGCTGAACCCCGAGGTCGTGCACACCGGCCAGGCGGGGAGCCCGGCCGGCTGGGCGTACCGGGTGCTCTACCCGGAGGTGGACGTCGTGGCCGGGGTCGCCGCCGAGCTCGGCTGGGCCCGCGGCCTGCCGTATTTCCCTGAGACCGTGGTGTACGACGAGCGCAGCGGCACGCTGCTGCGCGCGGCCCACATCGCCGCGGAACACGGCGACCGGCTCGCCTCGTCCACCCTGCTCCGGACCGCGCTGGCCCGGCTGCTGAGCGCCCACGCCCGGCCCATGCGGCGGGCCGGCCAGCCGCCCACCGCCCGCCGGGCCCCCGCCGCCGTGGCCGCGACCCGGGATCTGCTCGCCGGGCGGCTGGCCGATCCGCCGAGCCTGGACGACCTCGCGCTGACCGCGGGGATGAGCCCGTTCGCGCTGCTGCGGGCCTTCCGCGGCGAGACCGGCCTGCCGCCGCACGCGTACCTCAACCAGCTGCGGGTGCGCCACGCCCGCCGGCTGCTCGACGGCGGTCTGACCCCCGCGGAGGTCGCCGCGGAGGCCGGATTCGCCGACCAGGCGCACCTCACCCGACACTTCAAGCGCGTGGTCGGCGTGCCGCCCGGCGCCTACCAGCGCGAGCGCGGCCTCCGCCCCGCCCCCATCCTGGCCCCCGCCTGAGCCCCACCCCGCCCCTCTCCTGAGCCTCCACCCCACCCCGCCCGGCCCGGCCTGCCTGGGCCTTCCCCCGCCCCGCCCTCGCGTGAGCCTTCGCCCCGCCCCCGTCTGAGCCTTCGCCTTGATCACCCCATCGCTCACCACTCCGTCACCATGGATCCCGCTCGTGCCTCCATCACCATGAACAGCTCGCCCGCGCCCCATCACCATGATCCATGTGAGTTTGGTGCAGTCAGGTGTGCAGGAAACTCACTTCGATCACCCCGGTGGCTCCGCAGGAACGTACAAGACCCCGCGTCAGGTGCGCTTCTAGCCTGCGGGAGTGACGGAGCGGGCTGACGAGCAGCACGGGCAGGCCAGCGCCGCGGCCGGGCCTTCCGGCGCGGGGACCGGGCCGGCCGGACGCGGCGGTGAGCAGGCCGGGCCAGCAACCGGGTATGCCGGCTCCGCGACGGGGCACGCGGGCGACGGGCGGGCGGCCAGCAACCAGCGGCGGGCGAGCCCGGCGCGGGACGGCATGACGCTCGGCTTTGCGGTGGGGGTCTCGGGGCTGGCGTTCGGCGCGGCCGCGGTGAGTTCCGGGCTGAGCCCGGTCCAGGCCTGCGTGCTGAGCCTGTTCACGTTCACCGGAGCATCCCAGTTCGCGGTGGCGGGCGCGGCCGCGAGCGGCGGCCTGGTCGCGGGCGTCGCCGGGGCCGTGCTGCTCGGCAGCAGGAACACCTTCTACGGCCTGCGGCTGGCCGGACTGCTCCAGGTGCGCGGACCCCGCCGGCTGCTGGCCGCGCAGGGCGTCATCGACGAGACCACGGCCATCGCGCTGGCCCAGCCCACCCCGGCAGCGGCCCGGGCTGGGTTCCGCGCCACGTTCACCACCCTGTACCTGACCTGGAACCTCGCCACCCTGGTGGGTGCCGTCGGCGCGGGCAGGCTCGGCTCGCCGCAGTCGTTCGGCCTGGACGTGGTCGGCCCGGCGGCGTTCCTCGCGCTGATCTGGCCGCGGCTGCGGGCCGGCCGTACCGAGCGCGGTGTCGCGCTGGCTGGCGCGGCGATAGCCCTGGCCACGACGCCGTTCTTGCCGCCGGGCGTGCCGGTCATCCTGGCTGCCACCGCGGCCCTGGGCGGGGCGCTGGCCGCTCCGGGACGGGGCCAGGACCCCGCAATGGAGCCGGGACCGCAGCCGGCCCCCGCACCAGGGCCCGCGGAGCGATGACCGGGATCTGGGCCGCGATCCTGGCCACGTCGGCTGGCTGCTACGGCCTGAAGCTGGCCGGCCTGACCGTGCCGCGGCGGGTGCTCGCCGTCCCCCGGGTCCGGCGGTTCGCCGAGCTGGTCCCGGTCGCGCTGCTCGCCGCCCTGGTCGCGGTGCTGTCGGCCGGCGACGGCCAGGCGCTGTCCTTCGACCCGGCGCGGCTGGCCGGCCTGGGTGCCGCGGTGATCGCGCTGCTGCTCCGGGCGCCGTTCCTCCTGGTCATCGTCGCCGCCGCGGCGACGGCCGCGGCGCTGCGCGCGCTGGGCGTGGCCTGATCCCGCCCAGGGCCCGCGGCGCAGCCGGGGCAGCGGCCTGCGCGGCACCCCCGGGCGGGGTAATGTGCCCCGGGTGACGGTCCAGGTAGAGGTGCTAGAAAAGATAACCGGCGAGGTGGTAGAGGCCTTTGGCCGCCTGCTGCCCCAGCTGTCCAGGTCTGCCCCGCTGCTCGGCCAGGCCGAGCTGGAAGAGATCGTGGGGTGCCCGGCGGACACGGTGCTGCTGGCCCGCTCAGCGGGCACCATCACCGGCATGCTGACGCTGGTGATGTTCCCGCTCCCGACCGGGCTGCGCGCCTGGATCGAGGATGTGGTGGTGGACGAGGCCGCGCGGGGCCAGGGCATCGGCGAGGCGCTGACCCACGAGGCGCTGCGGATCGCGCGGGAGGCCGGCGCCAGGACCGTGGACCTGACCTCCCGCCCGACCCGGGCCGCGGCGGGGCGGCTCTACGAGCGGGTCGGCTTCACGCTCCGCGAATCGCGGCTGTACCGGTTCCCGCTCACCGGCTGAGCTCGCCCACGGCGCCGAGCAGCCGGTCGACGTCGGAACGGTCGTTGTAGTGCACCAGGCCCGCGCGCACGGCTGACCCCGCGTCGCGGATGCCGAGCACCCCGGTCAGCTCCCAGGCGTAGTTGTCGCCGTCCCACACGTTGATCTTGCGTTCGGCCAGGTGCTCGGCGACCTGGCGCGGCGTGTGGCCGGCCACGTTGAAGTACGCGGTCGCGGTGCGCCGCTCGGCCTTGCCGTACGTCGTGACGTGGGTCATGGCGTCCAGCCCGCCGAGCAGCACCCGGAACAGCTCCTGCTCGTGCGCTTCCGCCGCGGCCATGCTGGCCAGGATCCGCTCCCGCCGTCCGCCGCTTCCGGGCTCGGCCAGCGACGCGAGGTGCTCGACGGCCGCGGTCAGGCCGGCCAGGTCGGCGAACGGCAGCGTGCCCTGCTCGAACCGCTCGGGCCCCGCGTCGGGCGCGGGCGCCAGCTTGTCCGGGGTCAGTGATTCGAGCAGCCCGGGCTCCGCGATCACCGTGCCCACGTGCGGCCCCGACCACTTGTACGAGCTGGTCGCGTAGAAGTCGGCGCCGAGCGCGCCCACATCCACCGGGCCGTGCGGGGTGGCGTGCACCCCGTCCACGTAGCTGAGAGCCCCGGCCGCGTGCGCCAGGGCGGTGATTCCCGCCACGTCCGGGCGGGTGCCGATCACGTTGCTCGCCGCGGTCACCGCGACCAGCCTGGTCCGCTCCGAGATCAGCTCGGCGAACTGCGCCACCTCCAGATCGCCCTCGGGCAGCCGGACGTCGGCCCAGCGCACCGTGGCGCCCGCCGACGCGGCCGCCTGCACCCAGGGCCGGACGTTCGCGTCGTGGTCCAGCCGGGTGACCACGACCTCGTCGCCGCGGCCCCAGCCCGCGGCGAGCGTGCGGGCCAGCCGGTAGGTCAGGGTGGTCATGTTCGGGCCGAGAATGACGCCCTCGGGCTGCCCGCCGACCAGGTCCGCCACGGCGCGGCGGCACTCGGCGGTGATCGCGTCGGAGCGGCCGCTGGCCGGGAACGCCCCGCCCGAGTTTCCCAGCCCCGCGCGGTACGCCCCGGCCATCGTGTCGATCACTGGCCCAGGAAGCTGCGTGCCCGCGGCGCCGTCCAGGTAGGCATAGCCGTCGGCCAGAGCCGGGTAGGCAGCACGCACCCGGCCAACATCAAACGCCATCTCCAAACCGATCCCTTCTCCGGTGCCGTTACGCTCTGTCCGCCCCTGACGCCCTGCGGACGAGGCCGGTGATTTGCGGCGGACTCAGGACATCATCGCAGGCTGGCCGGGTCGGCCCGGTCGGGTGACCGTCCCGACGCGCGCAGCAGGATCAGCCAGGGATCGCCGGTGCCGACGTCGGTGCCCAGCGGGAGCTGCGGTGCGCCGGTGCGCCCGCCCGCCAGCACGATCTCCGGGTTGGCCGGGCGGTACTCCTTGCCGAGCGCCCGGGCCAGGTCCCACGCGTGCAGGTGCCACTCGACGCAGGCCGCGCCCGCCATGCCCCCGACGGTGACCACGGTGTCCCGGTAGTGATGGTGCGGCAGGTCCCAGACGGGGATCAGCCTGCGGGCGTACCCGCGCGCCGATTCGGCGAACGCCTCGATGTGCTCGGGTGCCGGGCGGTCAGGCAGCGCGGCCAACTCGGCCGCGTTCTGCCGGGCCAGCTTGCGCCCGAGCGTGTCGGGATGCGCGCCCGTGGCCATCAGCCGGGCCAGCCGGCTGGCCGGCGCCTCATCGAGGTACTCGTGGTAGTCGTCGGCCACGCAGCGCAGGTGCCCGGCCAGGTCGGCGGCGCGCCATTCCGCGCAGGGCGTCGGGGCATCCCAGGTCTCGGGGCTGAACTGGGCGGCAAGCTCGCAGATCACAGTCACGCCGTCGCGGTAAGCGACGAGCCCGGGAGCCCCGGACCACGCTGTCACCGGCGTTCCCAGGAATGACTGAACTCCATGGGTCCTCCCTGCCCGGCGTGCCGCTGCGGCGCGACCCCCAGCGCCAGCAAACGTGTAGCCGGAGTGCCAGAGTTACCTACTCTTCGCCGCGGCGCGCCCTATCGGCGAAAATTAGGGTGACAGCGGCCGACTGCCCGGTTAGCCTCCGAATAATGCCCTCCAATGCCCCAACCTCGATGCCGCATGCCCAAACCGGACAAGGACCGAGCCTGCAGGCACCGACCGGTCAGGCGGTGGTGAACCCCGGTCCACCTGCGCAGACACCGCTGGCCGCGCTCTGGAGAACCCGGGAGTACCTGCGCCCCTACTACCTCTCGCTGGCGCTGATGCTCGCCGCCGCGATCGGGGCTGCCATGGCCGAGATCGTGATCCCGCTGCTGATCAAGGCCGTCATCGACGGGCCGATCGCACACGGGAGCATGAGCGCCCTGCTCCCCCTCGGCCTGGCCGCGATCGCGCTGGGCGTCACCGAGGCCGCGCTCAACCTGTACCGGCGGTGGGTGCAGGCCAGCGCCGTCACCGGCATGGAGCGGTCGATGCGGGACAGCCTCTACGCGCACCTGCAGCGCCTGCATACCGGGTTCCACGACGAGTGGCAGTCCGGGCAGCTGCTGTCCCGGGCCACGACAGACCTGTCGGCGATCCGGCGCTTCGCCGGCTTCGGCATCGTGTTCTTCATCACCAACGTGGTGACGTTCATCGCCATCATCGCGCTGCTGATCCGGCTGAGCTGGTGGCTCGGCCTGCTGACCGGGTGCGTGTTCCTGCCCGTGGTCGTGATCTGCACCCGCTTCGAGCGGAGGTACCGGGTGCTGTCCAGGCGCGCGCAGGACCAGGAGGGCGACCTGGCCACCTACGTCGAGGAGGCGGCGACCGGCATCCGGGTGCTCAAGGCGCTCGGCCGCCGCGACGAGGCGGCCGCCCAGCACGCCCGCCAGGCCCGGCGCGTGCAGATCACGCAGGTGGAAAAGGCGAAACAGCGCGGCACCTTCTGGGCCGGGCTCGACCTGCTCCCGAACGCGGTCATCGGCCTGGTCCTGCTGCTGGGCTCGCTCACGGTCGCCCAGCACGCGCTGACCCTCGGCGGCCTGGTCGCGTTCATCACGCTCGCGCTGCTGCTGGTCTGGCCCATCGAGGCCATGGGCTACATCCTGGCCGGGGGCCAGGAGGCCGCCACGGCGGCGCAGCGGATCTACGAGATCTTCGACACCGAGCCCGCGATCAGCGACCCTGGCTCGCCCGCCCCGGCGGCGCCGCGGGGACGGCTCCGCTTCGATCAGGTGACGTTCCGCTTCCCCGGCACACCCGAGCCGCTGCTGCGCGGCGTGACCCTGGAGCTCGAGCCCGGGGAGACGCTCGCGCTGGTCGGGCCCAACGGCGCGGGCAAGACCACGCTGCTGCAGCTGGTGCCGAGGCTGGCCGACGTGTCCGGCGGCGCGATCCGGCTGGACCGGACCGACATCAGGGAGCTGCCACTCGCCTACCTGCGCTCCACCGTGGGCTGTGCCTTCGAGGACGCCACGCTGTTCTCGGCGAGCGTCAGGGAGAACGTCAGCTACGGCGCGCCCGGAGCCAGCGAGGACGAGATCCTGGCCGCCCTGGCCGCAGCCCAGGCGGACTTCGTCACCGACCTGCCCTGGGGCCTGGAGACCAGGATTGGCGAGCAGGGCATGGCGCTGTCCGGCGGGCAGCGGCAGCGGGTGGCGCTCGCCCGCGCCATCCTGGCCCGGCCGACCGTGCTGCTGCTCGACGACCCACTGTCCGCGCTGGACATGCACACCGAGGCCAAGGTCACCCGGGCCCTGGCCCAAGTGCTGGCCAGATCCACGGCGCTGGTGGTGGCCCACCGGCCGTCCACGGTCATGCTGGCCGACCGGGTGGCGCTGCTCGACCGGGGCGTGATCGCCGCGACCGGGTCACATCAGGAGCTGCTCGCGACCCAGCCCCGGTACCGCCAGCTGATGAGCGGCACCGACCCGGACGCCGAACCCGGGTCAGGGCCAGAGTCCGGCCAGGAACCTGACCAGGACACCGCCGAGGACCAGGATCTGTCGGAGGCCCGCCGGTGACCCAGACCCCCACCTCCCCCCCACCGGCCACCCCCGGCCCCCAGACCACCGCCCAGGCCTGGCGCGGCATCGCGGCCGAGGACGCCGACGACATCACCGCGAGCCTGGCGTCGCTGCTGCGGCTGCGCGGCCGGCGGCTGCTGCAGAGCCTGCTCCGCCCGCACAGGAAGCGGGTCATCGTGATCCTGCTGCTGATCGTGGCCGCCAACGTGGGCGCCCTGGTCGGGCCGTGGCTGATCGGGGTCGGGATCGACCGGATCCCGCAGCTGGACCGCACCCATGACGTGCTGCCGCTGATCCTCATCATCGTCGCGTTCGCCGCGGCGGTGCTCCTCCAGGCCACCGCCACCCGGTCCTTCATCGGCGCCATGGGCAGCCTCGGCGCCGACGTGGTGTTCGAGCTCAGGCGCCGCCTGTTCGCCCATTTCCTGCGGCTGTCCGTGTCATTCCACGAGCGCTACACCTCCGGGCGGGTGATCTCGCGGCAGGTCTCCGACGTCGACTCGATCTCCGACCTGTTCGACGAGGGCCTGGATTCGCTGGTCTCCGCGGTCCTGTCGCTGCTGCTGGTCGGGGCCGGCATGCTGCTGCTGGACTGGCCGCTGGCGCTCGTGGTGCTGACCGGCTTCATACCGCTGGTCTGGCTGACGGTCTGGTTCCGCCGCGAGTCGGCCGTCGCCTACCGGCGGACCAGGGAGACCATCGCCCAGGTCATCGTGCAGTTCGTGGAGACCTTCGGCGGCATCCGCGCCGTCCAGGCCTTCCGCAGGGAGCGCCGGAACCAGGAGATCTTCGGCGAGTTCAACGCCAGCTACGCTGCGGCCAGCCTGCGCTCCTCCCGGCTGATCGCGATCTACTCCCCCGGCATCACGCTGGTGGCCAACCTCTCGATCGGGGCGGTGCTGCTCTACGGCGGGTTCCGGGTCATCGAAGGCACCATGCAGGTCGGCGTGCTGGTCACCTTCGTGCTGTACCTGCAGCGCTTCTTCGACCCGCTGCAGGACCTGTCGCAGTTCTACAACACGTTCCAGTCCGCCGCCGCGGCGCTGGAGAAGATCTCCGGCGTGCTCGACGAGGCCCCGGACGTACCCGAGCCGGACTCCCCCGTGCCGCTGCCCGAGGCCCCGGACCCGGCCCGGAGCGGCCGGACCGTGCGGTTCGACGCGGTCAGGTTCGGCTACCGCGACACCCCGGTGCTGCCCGGCCTCGACCTGACCATCCCCGCGGGGCAGACCACGGCCCTGGTCGGGGCCACCGGCTCGGGCAAGACGACCATCGCCCGGCTGATGGCCCGGTTCTACGATCCGGGCCAGGGCCGGGTGCTGCTGGATGACGTCGATATGCGGAACCTGTCCGAGCCCACCCTGCGCCGCGAGGTCGTGCTCATCACCCAGGAGAACTTCCTGTTCAGCGGCTCCATCGCGGACAACATCGCGCTGGGCAAACCCGGCGCGTCCCGGGCCGAGGTCGAGGACGCAGCCCGCGCCATCGGCGCGGACACGTTCATCTCGGCGCTCCCGACCGGCTACGACGAGCCGGTGGGCAAGCACGGCGGGCGGCTGTCCGCCGGCCAGCGGCAGCTGATCTCCTTCACCCGGGCGTTCCTGGCCGCCCCGGCGGTGCTGGTGCTGGACGAAGCCACCTCGCTGCTGGACATCCCCAGCGAGGTGCTGGTGCAGCGGGCGCTGCGCACCATCCTGGCCGGACGCACCGCCCTGATCATCGCTCACCGGCTGTCCACGGTGCAGATCGCCGACCGGGTGCTGGTGCTGTCCGGCGGCCGGGTGGTGGAAGACGGCCCGCCGGCCAGGCTGCTGACCGAGGGCGGGGAGTACTCCTCGCTGCATGCCTCCTGGCAGGAGAGCCTCGTCTGACCCGGCCGGTCGGCGCGGCCGGGCCTGCCGCGGCGCCCCGGGCCAGCCCCCGCTAGGCCGGCCCGTACTCGGTAGGCTGCCTGCGGGCACGCTGGATCCGCGCCCGGCTCCGGCCGGGGTATACCGGTGCTGAGATCACGGGAAGGGGTGCTGATGGCCGCTGACGACGTTCCGCGCCGGCCGGATCAGCCTCCCGGCCGGCCTCAGGTACCGGGCCGCAGCAGGTTCGGGGTCAAGAAGGTAGCGATCGGCACCGGGCTCGTGGCCTACTCCTGGTTCGCGGCGGGCACCGTGCCATTCACCCGGGACGCGCTGCTGATCGTGCTGGTGCCCGGCGCGGTGATCGGCTTCCTGGCCTACGGCCGCCCGCCCACCCGCATCCCGCCGCCCGAGAGCCTGGACATAGCCGGGTTCTCCTACTGGGCCATCACCGTTGCGGCCTTGTTCGAGTGGGAGGCCGCTGCGTTCAGGGACAACTCCCCGTGGTGGCATCCCGCGCTCACCGACCTGGTCGACCCCCTGCTCAACCCGCACCCGGTCAAGGCCGCAGCGATCTTGATCTGGCTGCTCGCGGGGTGGGGCCTGGTGCGGAGGTGATGGCCCGATGGTGACCCGGGTTATCACGATCGTCGGCTTCGTCATCGTGATCCTGGCCCTGTTCGTGCTCGAGTACCTCGGCCGGCGGAAGGACAACAGGATTCCCACGCTGGGCGAGTGGCTGGGCTTCATCATGCGCCCCTGGGCCGGCCGTTTCCTCATCCTGCTGGGCTGGCTCTGGCTCGGCTGGCACTACTTCTCCCGGTAACCGCGGCGCTGCCCGCGTCCGCTAGGCTGACCGCGTGATGGCGCGTCGCAACCAGGTATCCGGCCAGGCCGAGGCGGAGTTCGCCGCGGACGTGGCGCTGGCCGGGGAATTTGATGATCTGCTCGCCCGGGCTCGCGAGGCCGAGCAGGCCTACCGGTCCGCGCAGGCCAGGGGCGTTCCGGCCGATCAGGTGTATCCGCTGGCCAGGAGACTCGATAGCGCTCTGACCGACGCGATGCGGGCCGCGTACGCCGCCGAGCGCGCCGAAATCGGTCCCCGGGGCTATGAGGACCGGATCTTCCGGCGGAAGGCCAAGGCCAAGCCCGCCGTGCACGCCTGGACGGACGAGGCGGAGCGATTGCTGACGCTGCGCGAGACGCACCGGCTCACCGGCATCCCGCCCGAGCGCGTGGCCGACCTGCCCGGCGGCATAGTCACGCACGTCCTCGCCTGAGCCCTCCCGCGACCCGTCCGGGCCACCCCCGGACCCACCTCAGGCCACGCCGCGCCGCCGTCCGGGCCCCCTGCGGCCCATCCGAGTTACCGCGAGATTGTCGACTGCCGGCGTGTCGGCTTTGTGCGGCAATGGCCCGGGAGCACCCTGGTCTATGCCTGCAGTTGTCCGGTGCGTCGCGCGTTCGGTAACCAAGTAACTACTTAAAGTGATGTCACTGGTAACTATGGGTAGTACCTAGGTGCCAGAACGCGTACCCACGAAAGCTACAAAGGGTGGCGCGGAAAACAGTCACAACGAGCCATGCCGCGCTCGGTGGTACTGCTGGCACAGTAGAGTTGAACGACGAGACAACGAGTACTGACCCAGGAGGCACGCGAATGTGCCCGCACACGCCGCCGTGTCCGGATGCCAGTGGCCCGGACCGCGAGGCGGCCCGAACTATAATCAGCCACCCGGAGCAGGGCTGGAGCCTGCTCTGCAACGGCATAGTCGTCTTCGAAGACACCGGGGAACTGCTCCCCGACGGAGTGCCTATAGCGCCGCACCGGCCTACTGATCTGATCTCACAGCACGTAGCCGGGGTCCGGCGGCGGGAGGCCCCGAAGGCCGACTCGCACTCGCCAGCGGCCTAGTCACCGCCCAGCTCAAGCACCTCGCGCAGCCAGGTTCCGACCGCCTGCCCGATGCTTTCTGCGTGCTTTGACAGGGTATGTGTCTCGCCCGGCAGCACGATCACCCGTGACGCGTCCGCGCTGTCGGGGATGCCGAACGGGTCCTGGGCACCGTTGACCACGAGGACGTCGGTGCCTGCCGCACGCAGCTCGCCGGCCCGCGACCGCTCCGGGCGGCCGGGCGGGTGCAGCGGGAAGGCCAGCGCCACGACCGCGCGGGCGGCCGCCGCCTGAGCCGTGCGGCAGGCCACCCGGGCGCCGTTGCTGCGGCCGCCCTGCACCAGCGGAACCCGGGGAACCTTGCGCCGCAGCGCTTCGATGATCTCCAGCCAGGCCGCGTCCTGCCGGTCAGGGGAACCAGGCGCGCGGGCTCCCCTGACCCGGTACGGCTGGAGCACCCGCGCCACCGCACCGCCCAGCTGCCGCCCGGCCTCGCGGGCCGCGAGCAGGTCCGGGCTGTCCACGCCGCCGCCCGCCCCGTGCGTAAGCACGAACAGGAACGTCGGCTTGCCCGGCTTGTCCAGTTCCACCTGGGCCGGCCCGCTGCCGGTATCTATCTCCACGCCGGGCAGCCTAGCGCCGTGACCTGGGCAGGGGCGGGCCAGCCTGGCCTCTGACCTGGCCAGCGTCAGGGCAGGCCGGCCGCGTCAACGGCTTCAAGCTGCTGTGACGAGAAGTCGGTCACCAGCAGTGTCCGCCCGGACGGTTCCAGCGCCATCTGCCGCGGGAAGCCGCCCGCGGGCAGGTAGCCGAGCAGGGCCGGCTTCCCGGCCAGTGCCCGCGGGACGCTCACCACGGCCAGGCTCGAGGCGGCGCCCGCGGCAGTGAACCGGTTGGAATCGGCCACCACGATCCGCTGCCCGCGGTCGATTAGCGCCAGGCCCACCGGGGCCTCGCCGACCTCGACGCTGGCGATCAGCGCATGCGCCGGGTCGGAGTGCAGCCGGGCCGCGGAGAGGCCCAGGAGCCGGTCGCTGCCGCGGGCCGTCACCCAGACCACGCGGCCGTCCGCGGAGGCGACCACCCGGACCGGGCTGCACCCGGCCGTCACCGTGACCGCGGCCGCGGCCGCGGGGTCGGTCTCGGCGCGATCCAGGTTGATCACGGTGAGCGTGCCCTGGCCGGGGGCCCCGGCGGATGTCGGCGGCATCGCGGCCAGTTCGCTGGTCGCGTACAGCCACCGGCCGTCGGGCGACACCGCCAGGCCCACGGGCCCGATGCCGACCGGGATCGTGCCGGTGAAGTCCGCGGGGCCAAAACCCCTGGTCAGCGCCTGCTGCAGGTTGAACACGGCGATCGCCGCGCTGTCTTCGAGGCTCACGAACGCGAACCGGCCGTCGGGCGAGGTGGCCACCTCGATCGCGCCGATGCCCTTGGGCGAGTTCAGCGTCCCGAGCGGCGCACCCGTCTGGCCCCGCTCCGCGCGGCTCACGCTGATCACCCCGGCCCCGCCTGCATCGTCGGCCGCCAGCAGGTACTTGCCGTTGCGGGTCAGGGTCTCGCCCAGCGGCTGACCGGCCGGGACCACCTGCCGGACCAGGGCGGGCAGGGCCGGTGCGCCCACGCGGAACACACCTACCGACCCGGCGACGGGGAACGAGACAAACGCCCAGCGGCCGTCGGCGGTGACCGCCACCCCGAACGGGCTCCCCGGCACCGATCCCGTCGTGGCGGGCACACCGTGCAGCGCAGGCGCGGCCGCAGTAGCGGTGCTGCATCCGGGGGCACCCGTCACGGACACGGGGTGCCGCGCCGTGGCGCGGGTCGCAGCCGCAGGCCCGGATGCCGCGCTGGGGGTGCTGGCCGTATGGGACCTGCTGGTGCACGCGGCCGCGGCCACCAGAGCCAGGGCGGTCATCGCGGCCAGCGGCCATCTCACCTTTCCAGGGTAGACCCGCCCAACGCCAGCAAAACACCGCAAACCAGATAGCGCACTAGCATCACTGACTCGGGCCGCCACCCGGGGCGAGCGCCCGCTCTCGCGGGACCGATCGCCCGGACACGTTCAGCCCCACCCGGCGCTGGCCCGGCGGAGGCGGGACCAGCCCGGGGGCTATACGTTCAGGAGCTTCTTGAGGAATTGCCCGGTGTAGCTGTCCTCGACCTGGGCGACCTCCTCGGGGGTGCCGGTCGCCACGACGGCGCCGCCGCGGGACCCGCCCTCGGGACCGAGGTCGATGACCCAGTCCGCGGTCTTGATCACGTCGAGGTTGTGCTCGATCACGATGACCGTGTTGCCGCCGTCCACCAGCCGTCCGAGCACGCCGAGCAGCTTGCGGATGTCGTCGAAGTGCAGGCCGGTGGTGGGCTCGTCGAGCACGTAGATCGTCCGGCCGGTGGAGCGGCGCTGCAGCTCGGAGGCGAGCTTGACCCGCTGTGCCTCACCGCCGGACAGCGTCGGGGCCGGCTGGCCGAGCCGCACGTAGCCCAGGCCCACATCCACCAGGGTGGCCAGGTGCCGGTGGATGGCCGGGATCGCCTCGAAGAACCCGGCCGCCTCCTCGATGGGCATGTTCAGCACGTCGGAGATGGTCTTGCCCTTGTAGTGCACCTGCAGGGTGTCGGTGTTGTACCTGGCGCCGTGGCAGACCTCGCATGGCACGTACACGTCGGGCAGGAACTGCATCTCGATCTTGATGGTGCCGTCCCCGGCGCACGCCTCACACCGGCCGCCCTTGACGTTGAAGGAGAACCGGCCCGGCTGGTAGCCGCGGACCTTGGCCTCGGTGGTCTGGGCGAACAGCCGGCGCACGTGATCGAACACCCCGGTGTAGGTGGCCGGGTTGGACCGCGGGGTGCGGCCGATCGGCCCCTGGTCGACGTGCACCACCTTGTCCAGCTGCTGCATCCCGGTGACCCGGAGGTGCCTGCCCGGCACGATCCGGGTGCCGTGCAGCTCCTTGGCCAGCGCGCTGTACAGGATGTCGTTGACCAGGGTCGACTTGCCGGACCCGGACACGCCGGTGACGGCGATGAAGCAGCCAAGCGGGAACGCCACATCCACGCCGCGCAGATTGTGCTCGCTGGCCCCCTTGACCACGACCTCTCTGGTCTTGGACCGCTTCCGGCGCGTCGCGGGGAGCGGGATCGCCTCACGGCCGGTCAGGTAGGCGCCGGTCAGCGAATCCCGGCTGGCCAGCAGCTCGTTCAGCGGGCCGGAGACCACGATGTTGCCGCCGTGCTCCCCCGCCCTCGGGCCGATATCGACTACCCAGTCAGCCGCGCGGATGGTGTCCTCGTCGTGCTCCACGACGATCAGCGTGTTGCCGAGGTCCCTGAGCCTGACCAGCGTTTCCAGCAGCCGGTGGTTGTCGCGCTGGTGCAGGCCGATCGACGGCTCGTCGAGCACGTACAGCACGCCGACCAGCCCGGAGCCGATCTGCGTGGCCAGCCGGATCCGCTGTGCCTCGCCGCCCGCCAGGGTCGCGGCGGCCCGGTCCAGGGTCAGGTAGTCGAGCCCCACGTCGAGCAGGAAGCCGAGCCGGGAGTTGACCTCCTTGAGTATCCGGCCCGCGATCTGCTGGTCCCGGTCGGACAGCTCCAGCGTGAGCAGGTGCTTGGCCAGCTCCCCGATCGGCAGCGCGCAGAAGCTGGCGATGGACTTCCCGTCCACGGTCACCGCGAGCGACACCGGCTTGAGCCGGGCCCCGCCACACGTCGGGCACGGCACCTCGCGCATGAACCCCGCGTACCGCTCCCGGCTGGAGTCGCTCTCCGCCTCGGAGTGCCGCCGCTCGATGTACGGGATCGCGCCCTCGAAGTGGGTGTAGTAGGAGCGCTCCCTGCCGTACCTGTTCTTGTACCTGACGTGCACCTGCTCGTCATAGCCGTGCAGCAGCGCGGTGCGGGCGGCCGCGGGCAGCCTGCTCCAGGGCGTGTCGATACCGAACCCGATTGCGTCGCCGAGGGCCTCGATCAGCCGGACGAAGTAGTCGCTGACGTGCCCGCCGCTCCACGGGCCGATCGCGCCATCGGCCAGGGTCCGGGCCGGGTCCGAGACCACAAGCTCGGGATCGACTTCCATCCGCGTGCCCAGCCCGGTGCAGTCCGGGCAGGCGCCCCACGGGGAGTTGAACGAGAACGACCGCGGCTCGAGCTCCTCGAACGACAGGTCGTCGTAGAGACAGGCCAGGTGCTCGGAGTACATCCGCTCCCGGTGCGGGTCGTCCTCGGGCAGGTCGATGAAGTCGAGGACCACCACCCCGCCGGACAGGTTCAGCGCGGTCTCCACCGAGTCGGTGAGCCTGCGCCGGGCCGACTCCTTCACGTCCAGCCGGTCAACCACAACCTCGATGTTGTGCTTCTCGTACTTCTTCAGCGCGGGCAGGTCACCCGGGCCGCCGCTGCCCACGCTGTCCAGCCGGACCACGACGCCGTCGACGCGGGCCCGGGAGAAGCCCTTGACCTGCAGCTCACGCAGCAGCTCGCCGTACTCGCCCTTGCGCCCCCGCACCACAGGGGCCAGCACCTGGAACCTGGTGCCCTGGTCGAGCTCGAGGACCCGGTCCACGATCTGCTGCGGGCTCTGCCGCGCGATCGGGCGGCCGCAGACCGGGCAGTGCGGCTTGCCCACCCGCGCGTACAGCAGCCGAAGGTAGTCGTAGACCTCGGTGATGGTGCCGACCGTGGACCGGGGGTTGCGGCCCGCGGCCTTCTGGTCGATGGAGACCGCCGGGGACAGCCCGTCGATGAAGTCGACGTCGGGCTTGTCCATCTGGCCGAGGAACTGCCGGGCGTACGCGGAAAGCGACTCGACGTACCGGCGCTGGCCCTCGGCGAAGATCGTGTCAAAGGCCAGGCTCGACTTACCGGACCCGGACAGCCCGGTGAAGACGATCAGCGCGTCGCGCGGCAGGTCGAGCGAGACGTCCTTGAGGTTGTGCTCGCGCGCGCCGCGGACGACGAGACGATCAGCCACTTTGCGCTCTGTTCTCCGGTTTGTGACTGCGGAATCTAGGTCTAGGGGCACGCGTCGCCATGGTATCCGGGGGGTCCGACAAAACGCGGAGCTTCGGCGGGCGGCGGCGCCACCAGGGCGGGAACGCTCTGCCGCCTCCCAGCATTCCCTCGCCCTCCCGCCCGCGCAAGCCCGCTGGCTCGGCCGGGGTGAGGGGCGGGATGATGGCAGGCACGCGGACCACGTGAGGAGAACGCGGTGGACAGTGACCCGGGCCGGCTGCTCGCGCGGATCCAGGAGGCAACCGGCCGCCTGGCCGTGACCGCGGACGCACTCACCGACGGCCAGGCGCGGGAAGCCTCGCTGCTGCCCGGCTGGAGCCGCGGGCACGTGCTCACGCACATCGCCCGCAACGCCGACGGGCTCAGCAACCTGCTGGTCTGGGCCCGCACCGGTATCGAGACGCCGCAGTACCCCAGCAGGCAGGCCCGCGAGGACGGGATCGAGGCGGGTGCGCACCGCCCGGCCGCAGAGCTCTCGGCCGACGTAGCGCAGTCGGCCACCGAGTTCGCCGATGAGGTGGCCCGCGTGCCCGCCGCGGCCTGGGACGTGCCGGTCCACGGCCTGAACGGACCGGGCCACCCGGCCTGGTTCACGCTGTTCCGGCGGCTGACCGAGGTGGAGATCCACCACGCCGATCTCGGCGCGGGATACGGGCCCTCCGACTGGCCCGCGGCGTTCGTCGCCGACGAGCTCGAGCGGGTCACCGGGCAGTTCGCCGGCCGGGACGGCGTTCCCGCCTGCGTGCTCGAACTGGCCGACACCGGGCGGCGGCTCCGGCTCGGTCCCGGGTCCGCTGCCGCTCCAGCGGACGCCAGCACGGTGGCCGGCCCGGGCTGGCTGGTGCTCGCCTGGCTTACCGGGCGGGACGATGGGGCCGCCCTGACGGTCAGCGGCGGCCCGGACCCGGCCGGCGGCCAGGGTGGCTTGCCCCCTAAGCTGCCGAAGTGGAGTTGAGCGCCGCCGACCGCCTCGCCTGCCGGCGGCATGGCCGGCGGGCCAGGCCGGACCTGCCGTAGGAACGGAGAGACATGACTTACACGGGCGACGTCAGTGTCGGCGGGCCTGCCGACACCAGGGAGCTTCCGGGTCTGTCCATCACCAAGGTGTCCGTCGGACCCATGGACAACAACGCCTACCTGCTGCGCTGCACCAGCACCGGCGAGCTGCTGCTCATCGACGCGGCGAACGACGCTGACACACTGCTGGGCCTGATCGGCGACACGCCGCTGGCCCGGATCGTCACCACCCATCAGCACTTTGACCACTGGCAGGCGCTGCAGGCGGTCCAGCAGGCCACCGGCGCGAAGTCGACCGCCCATCCCGAGGACGCGGGCCCGCTGCCGGTGACCCCGACCGACCTGGTCCGGCACGGTGACACGGTGAGCGTCGGGGACTGCGAGCTCTCGGTCATCCACCTGCGCGGGCACACCCCGGGCAGCATCGCGCTGTGCTACGACGCGGGCGGCGAGGGGTCGCACCTGTTCACCGGCGACTCCCTGTTCCCCGGCGGGCCCGGCAACACCGAGCACGACCCGGAGCGGTTCGGCCAGCTCCTCGGTGATCTAGAGGACAGGGTGTTCGGCCAGCTGCCGGACGGCACCTGGGTGTACCCGGGACACGGCCAGGACACCACGCTCGGCGCCGAGCGCCCGCACGTGCCTGAGTGGAGGGCCCGCGGCTGGTGAGCGGCCGCCCGGGGCCGGCCCAGCCTGCCGGCATGGCCGCCCGGTATGACGTCGTCGTGGTGGGCGGCGGCCTGCTCGGCCTGGCCGCCGCGCGGGCGCTGGCCCGCCGTGGCCGTGAGGTTGCGCTGCTGGAGCGGGACGAGGTCGGTGCGGCCGACGGTGGCTCCAAGGGCAGCTGCCGCATCTTCCGGCTCGGCTACACCGATCCCGTGTACGTCGGGCTGGCCCGGCGCGCCCGCGAGTACTGGCGGCCGGTGGAGGACGAGTGCGGCCAGCGGCTGCTCTGGCCGGCGCCGCAGCTCACGTTCGGCGGCGAGCTGGACACGGTCCACCAGGCGATGCTCAGCGCGGGCGCACCCTGTGAGGTGCTCACGGCGGCCGAGGCCGCGGCGAGGTTCCCGCGGGTAACGGCCGATGGCCCGGCCCTGCTGGAGACCGAGTCCTGCGTGATCAGCGCGGACGCGACGCTGCGGGCCCTGGCGGCGGGGGTGCCGGAGATCCGTCCCGGCGTCACCGTCACCGGCCTGAGCGATGACGGCCGCCAGGTGGCCGTCCAGACCACGGCGGGCCCGGTCACCGCCGGAACCGTGATTGTGTGCGTCGGGCCCTGGACCAGCCAGCTGCTCGCCACCGGCGGGATCGCGGTGCCGTCGGCTGCCACCCTGGAGCAGGTCGGCTATGTCGCGCCGGCCGATGCACCCCCGCCCGGGATGCCGATCTTCATCTGCCACGACGCCCAGATCCCGTACGGGCTGCCCGTACCGGGCTCACCGCTCTACAAGATCGGGTTCCACCACAGCGGTCCGCCGGCCGACCCCGGCCACCAGGATCATGCCCCCGACCCGGGCCTGTGCCGGCAGCTCACCGGGCTGGCCCGCCGGTACCTGCCGGGCTTCGGTCCCGATCTGGTCCAGACCGAACGCTGCATCTACGACAACAGCCCCGACGAGGGCTTCATCGTCGACCGGGTCGGCCGGGTCGTGATCGGCAGCGGGACATCCGGGCACGGGTTCAAGTTCGGGCCGCTGCTGGGCGAGTGGCTGGCGGACCTGGCCACCGGCCAGGATCTCCCCGACGGCGACGCAGGCCTGCTGGCGCGGCTCTCGCTGAGCCGTCTCGGCGGCGTGCGCGGGCCAGTCAGTGGATCAGCGCCGCGTACACGATGATGTTGCTGAGGTAGTGTCCGGTCGCCGGGTCGAACGCCCCGCCGCAGGTGATGAGCCGCAGCTGGGCGTTGGGGACCGCCCCGTACACCGACAGCGAGGGGAACCGCGATTTCAGGTATGACCGCACCTTGGTCACACCGAACACAGCCAGCGAGCCGTCGGCGCGCCGGACATACACCTTGCTGCCGGGATGCAGCTGCCGCAGGTGGAAGAAGACGCCGGGCCCGCTCGTCGAGTCGATGTGACCGACGATCACGGCCGCGCCGGTCGCGCCCGGGCGCGAGCTGCCGGTGTACCAGCCCGCCACCGACGTGGTCGAAGGAACCTGCAGCATTCCGGCGGGCGTGAGCCCGAGGCGGATAAGCCCGGTGCGGACGCCGATCGACGGGATGACCAGGCGGGTCGGAGTGGCCACCGGATCCGGCGTCGCCTGGGGCACGGGGGCCTGGCTGCCGCGGGGCACCGGGATCAGCGTCGGCTGGCCCACCGGAGTCGCCGGCTTGCCGGTCTGGCTCGCGAGAGCCAGGCCGGTCAGGGCTGCGCCGGCCACGAAGATCCCGAGGATCAGCGCGACGGCAGCAGCCGGCCGGCGCACCACGCGCAAGCGCGAGGTGTGCCGGCCGGACCGCCGCTTCGAGTCACCGTGCATACTTCGTAAGTTCACCGCGCATGCAGGGCCGGACGCCGACGGCGGCGCAGGCGGAGCATCCCGCCCCCCGCGACCAGGATGCCGACTGCGGCCGCGCCAACCCACGGCAGCAGCGGGGCGCCAGGGCGCGCGGCCGTGCCGCCGAACCCCGTGTCCGCGCTGCCGGCCGGCATGACCTTGCTGCCCGAGGAGTCCACCAGGTCCTGGACCTTGAGCTCCTTCCCGTTATCCAGCACGACCATGGTGTAGATCGTGCCGGCGGCCAGCGTGAACTGACCGGACCCGTGCTCGGTCGTGCCGTTAGCCGTCACCGTCAGGGTGCCGGGCCGCACCGCCGTGTAGGGGGTCACGGTGGTGAAGCTGAGGCCGTGCCCGAGCACCTTCGATCCCGCCTTGACGGTCACCGAGTTCTGGTGCATCGACGCCTGGATCACGCGCACGAGTGCCTCATTGCGCGCCATGGCCAGGCTGTCGCCGATCACCTGCAGCTTCAGGCCGGCCAGCGGACCCATGCCCGCGACGGTGTAAGCCCTGCCGTTAACCACATTGATGGTCGTGGACAGGACCGGCTTAGACCCCGGCTTGGCTCCGGCGGCGCGCATCGCCACGGTGTACTCGCCGGTGTTGACCGCCTCGTACGGCGAAACGTCTCCGTACGCGACGTGATGCAGCACCACCATGGCGTTGGGGTCGCCGAAGGAGTACAGATATACGTCCACGGCGGGGGTGTTCGGCGAGAGGTGGGCGAGCCTCAGGTAACCGGTTCCCGTGGACGCGG
Organism: uncultured Actinomycetota bacterium; assembly: GCA_963844655.1. Classification (GTDB taxonomy): domain Bacteria; phylum Actinomycetota; class Actinomycetes; order Streptosporangiales; family Streptosporangiaceae; genus JASHPR01. The sequence goes on from CAWJPA010000006.1 coordinate 761,792, forward strand.
AGGCTGCGGTGGCCGCGCTGAGCCCGAGGACTCCAGCCAGGCCAATTGCGAGAGCGCTGGCGCCGAGCACTCTGCCCAGCCATGCCCCAGTTCGTGACACTTTCATGTGCTCCCCTTCATTGATGCAACCGGGCTGCCGCTTAGCCGCTCAGCAGTCCCGGTGGGCTCGGTGCGGCGTACTCGATCCGCACGATTTGCTGGCCGTTCGTGAGCCTGGCCAGCGTGATGCTGTTGGCCAGGTATGGGGCCTGCTGCGCTCGCAGGAACGCGAACACGGACCGCAGGTACCCGCTTTTGGTTCCGGGCGGCTGGGCCAGCTCGGCGGCGCGCAGCGGCACGCCCGGGCTGGCGCCGGGCCCGGAGTCACCGAACGCGACGATGCTGACCTTGCCCTGGGCGGCCAGCGTCGCGATCGTGATCAGCAGCCTGGAGTCGACCTGACCCGCGGCCAGTGGCGGCCGCGCGGCGGGAGCTACCTCGACCCGGCGGTTGCGCAGCAGCTGGCGCCCGGCGTCCTGCCGGGCGGCCTGATCCTTCTTGAGCACGGGCAGGTACGCCGCCGCGCCGCCGGGGGCGTACGCCCGGACGTCGACCTGCGCCGAACCTGATCCGAAGCTGGCGAGCACGGTCGGCGCGTAGACAGTGGTCAGGCGGCTGCCGAACGCGCTGCGCACCGGGGCCGTGGCCACGATGACCGCGGAGCCGAGCGGGTAGGCGGCCGAGGAGCCGACGGTCATGAGGTCACCCGCGGGGAAGCCCTTGGCCTCGAGGGCCGCGCACATGGCGGGATCGCACGACACAACGGTGCTGGGGCTGATCTGGGCCGCGATCCACGCCGCCGCCCGCTGCCTGGCGGCTGTGGCAGCGGCCACGGGAGCCGAGCCCGCCGGGGCCTGTCCTGATGCGGTGCCGTGGTGCGCGGCGGTCCCCGTTGCGTTGTGCCGGGTCAGCCCGACCGTCAGCGCGCCCGCCGCGAACACCACTACCAGCAGGATCAGCGCCACGGCCAGGCGCCACCGCCCGGACCTGCGCTGCAGCCAGAGCTGCATCGTGGTCGAGGCGACCGTGCCCCAGGACGGGGTGAGCTCGGGCGCCGGCCGCGGGGCCACGGCCCGGTCGGGCCGGTCCACCTCGGCTCCCGGGAGCCGGACAATGGGGCCGGTAACCGGCTCGACCTCCGAGTTGTCCCGGCGAGCCACGGCCCCCCCGGGGGGCTCCGGGCCGGACTCCGCCGTCACCGTGGCCTGATCGGTTCCGGCATCCGGCGCCGCGGGGCCGTTGGACCCCGCCGCCGTAGAGTCCGGCCCGGAGGCTGTGTTCTCGCCCACTGGGTCCGCTCGCTTCGCCGGATCTGCCGGGGAGGAGGGCCCAGGACCGTGAGCCTCCGCCGCCGGTCCAGCCGGAGAACCAGGCCCCCGGCTCGCGGCGGTCCTGGCGGGCGGTACGGCCGCCTTCGCCGGTGCGGGAGAGCTCTGGGACGAGGCTGCAATCCCGTTCGCCGGCCCGGTCGCGGGGACGGGCCCGGGCATCCGCTGAGAGCGTGAATCGGTTTTCGGCATTGCGGTCTCTGTAGCCCGCACAGGAGAAGAGGCGATGGTGGGCCCGGCGCCATTCGCCGGGCCGGCATTCGGCCACGCGGCCGGGGCGGTCTGCTGGACTCCTGGTCTCGGGCCTCGCCGCTGCTGCCAGTTACCCGGATTGGGGCCGGCACCGGGAATCCGCCGTGGCAGCGGGGCTGCGGGCGGCTGGCTGGCGGGTGCGGGAGCTGACGGGGCCTGGGCAGCAGGATGCTCCGCCGTGTCGCGAGACTTAGCTCTCGCGAACGGCAGTCCCCGCCCTTTCTGGCCCATGCGCTTCCCCCCGGGAGGCGCGAGGGTGCGCTCCCCCAGTAGGACAGTCCAGCACACGAGGGGGCTTTCTTTCAGCAAAACACCATATTGTTACCAGAACCTATTTAGGTTAATGAAAGGGCTTAATGCACCACGACATATGCAATTTGCACGAGCTTCAGGGCCTGAGCCTGGAGTACAGCGCCAGCGCGGCGTCGACGGCGTCGGCCGCGGTGGGCAGGACCTGGGCCCGCGCCCGAGCGGCCGCCCCGAGCCTGGTGGCGAGCGCCTGGTCGTTAAGCACCGAGAGCACCGCGGAGGCGAGCTGGCCGGGGTCGGCCACGGGGACCAGCAGCGCGGCGTTGTCGCCGGTCAGGGCAGGTATCCCGCCGACCTGCGACGCGACTAGGGGGCGGCCAGCCCGCAGCGCCTCCTGGACGATGAGCGGCTGCCCCTCCCAGCGGCTCGGCACGGCCACGACGTCCGCCGCGGCGAGGAGCGCCGGGATGTCGGTCCGCGCGCCGAGGAACCGGACGTCGCAGCCGGCCGCCCGGGACTGCGCGGCCAGCTGGCCTGCCAGCGGCCCCTCCCCCGCGATGACCAGCAGCGGGGCAAGCTCCCGGGCCCGCAGGCGGGTCATGGCCTCGATCAGGACGTCGAATCCCTTCTGCGGGGCCAGCCTGCCTACGGCCAGCACCACGGGCCGCCCCGCGGCACCGATGTCGGCGCGGGCCTTGCCGATGTCCTCCGCCGAGGGCGCGGCCGCGGCCGGGGCGGGCACCACGGCCAGGGCGATGTCACGCGCTCCGGCCCGGCGCATCCGGTCGGCCAGGTCGGCCGAGACGCAGAGCACGGCGTCGGCCCGCCGGGCGGTGAGCCGCTCCAGAGCCAGGTAAATGGCCCCGGGCACGGCGCCGGACGGGGGCACGTTGTGCACGGTCACGACCAGCGCCGGGCGGCTGCGCCCGGCCCGGGCCCGGGCGAGCGCGGCCACCAAGGCGGCGCGCAGGCCGTGCGCGTGCACGACATCGGGCCCGAAGCCGGCGAGCAGCCCGCGCAGGCGTCGGACCGCCGCCGCGTCCGCGGCCGGGCGCGGCCGGTCGGCGATGTCCACGGCCGCAAAGGAAGCGCCGGGGAACAGGCCCCGGGCTGACTCCGGGCCGAAGACGCGAACCGCCCGCCCCCGCTCGGCGCAGCCTTCGGCCAGCATGGCCACGTGGCGGCCGGTTCCGCCCGCCGTGGTGCCGAGCACGTAGGCGATCCGGGCCGCGGTCACGACACCGCTCGCCGCCGAAGGGCCCGGGCCATCACGGCACGCAGATCGCCGCCGTCGAGGAAGTAGGCCACCACCCCGAACCCGATCACCGCGCAGCAGCACGCGAGGAGGGCGACTATCGCGTTCAGGAAAAATCCGGTGACTGGCCAGGCCGCTGACAGACCCGCACCAGCTGCCGCGCCGGCCAGCGCGCCGGCCAGCCCGGCCGCGGCCGCACGGGCCGTGCCGCGCAGCGCCCCGCCGCCCCGGGCCCGCCGGACCGCGACAAGCAGCGCCGTGCCCGACAGGACCATTCCCACGGTGTTACCCAGGCCGAGCACCGGCACGACCCAGCGGGCCGGGACCAGCTCGACCGCGATGACATCGGCCACGATCACCATCAGCCAGCCGCCGGCCATGGCCACGGCCGCGGCCCGGTTCCTGGAATCGGCGAGCAGCACCCGGGACAGGCACGCGACCAGGCCGAACCCGACCAGGCCCGGGGCGAACGCAGCGAACGCCCAGGCGAGCTGTGTGGCCTGACCCGGATGCGGGGCGAACAGGCGCGCGGCGGGCACAGCGGCCCCGGCCAGCAGCGCGGCACCGAGCCACGACACGAGCAGCACGCCGCGGGTCGAGGCGGCCGACGTCGCGTCGAACTCGGTGCTCGCCGGCCCGCCGCGGGCCGGCTCGGCACTGGCGCGGGCGGACAGCACAGGGAAGGCGCTGACCGCGATCGGGATGGCCAGCACCGCGTAGGGCACGAGGAACATCTGCCAGGCGTAGTTGTACAGCACCACCGCGCCGCTGCCGCCGTGCCCGTTGGCCAGCCGGGTCACCACCACGGCCGAGGCGTCCTGGGCGATCAGGGCGGCAATCCCGACCGTGGCCAGGTTCCGCGCCCGGCGGGCCACGCCCGGCGGGAACCGGAGCGCGGGGCGCACCCGGAGCCGCAGCCGGAACGCCGGTACCAGCGCGGTCAGCAGCAGCGCGGCGACACCCGCCGTGGTCCCGACCGAGAGCATGAGCTCGGCCGATACCGGCAGGCCGACGAGGTCGGTGGTGTGCGCGCCGCCCAGGGGCACGAACGCGACATACGCACCGATGACCACCAGGCTGGACAGCACGGGTGCGAGCGCGGGGCCGGTGAACTTGCGGTGCGCCTGGAGAATTCCGTAGAGCACCACGGCCAGGCCGTACAGCAGGATCTGCGGAGCGAACACCTCGAGCATGCGGGATCCGACCGCGACGGCCTCGGCCCGCGCGCAGCCCTGCAGGTGCGGGATGAGCAGCGAGGTCACGGGCTCGGCCACCAGTCCGAGAACCACGCTGGCCGGAACCAGCAGCACGACCGTCCAGGTCAGCAGCGCGGACGAGATCTGGCTGGTGGTGCGGGCCGCCTCCGGGTCGGCGCCGGACCGCTCGGCGGGTCCGGCCAGGACTGGCACCATGATGCTGGCCAGCGCACCGCCGAGCACGATGTCGTAGATGATGTTCGGCACCTGGTTGGCGGTGGTGTAGGCGGAGCCGAGGCAGGAGTTCTGCACCGTGTGCGCGAACACGAGCTGACGGCCGAACCCGATGAGCCGCGCCGCCGCGGTGAGCGCGCCGATGAGGAGGGCGGCGCGGCCGATGCCCCGGCTGACCTGATGACGCAGCGGCCGGCTCGGCTCGGGGTCCTGCTCGGTCACCGGGGCGGCGGGCCCGGTCACTGTGGGGCGGCGGCCGCCGGTGCCGACACTGGCGCCTGGCGCGCCTCGCTGACCTCGCCGGTCCCGTCAGTATCCTGCGTCCGGTCAGCCGCTTTCCCGGCCCCGTGCTGCTGGCCCGGGGCGGTGGCGCTCGCGGCGGCCGGGCGGCGGCCCAGCATGTCGAGCCAGCGCAGCGGCGGGGTCCGCTCGATGACCCGGGTGAAGCTGATGACCTCGCTGGCGGCGGTCAGCCCGGCGACGGCGGCCAGCACGGCGATCCTGGCCTTCCGGGGCAGGGCCGCCGCGGCGCCCGCGCCGAGCATCGCGCCCAGCGCGTTCGCGCCGGAGTCGCCCAGCATGGCCCGCTCGCCGAGGTCCTCGGGCAGCACCGCCAGCGCGGCGCCCAGGGGCGCGGCGGCCGCGCAGCGGCAGGCAGGTGAGGCGGCGCCGAGCAGGGCGCCCGTGGCCAGCGTCACCTTGATGGCGCGGCCCGGCCGGAGGTCGAAGAGGTTGAGCAGGTTCGCGCCGCCGGCGATGAGGCCCGTGTCGAGGACGGCATCCACCGCGGAGCCGCGGCGGCCGCGGCCGGCCAGCGCGCCCGCGGCCAGCCCGGTGGCGCCGATCCCGGCCAGCTTCAGGGCGCCGGTGGTGATCTCGCCGCGCGCCAGCGCGCCGAGGTGGCCGCGGAACCCGCGCCTGTCCCCGCTGCCCTTGAGGTCGTCGTAGCCGCCGAACGCGGCCGCTCCCGCCCCGGCGAGCGCGATCGCGGCCCGGCTGCGGGCGGGCAGCCCGGACGCGGCCAGCGTCACCGCCACTGCGGCCGCGGCGGCCGCCGGCCCCTCGAGCAGGGTCACGGCCTCGCCGCGGTGGTTGGTTCTGGACCACGTCCCCGACCCGCCCGGCGGGCGCTGGGTCAGGCCGGTGTAGGCCACCCGGGCGGCGGCGGCCGCCAGCCCGCCGGACAGCAGCACCCGGCCGGCCCGGAGGGCGCGGCCGCTCACCGGGCGCTCTTGTTCTTGGACGGCGCGGGCGTCGGCGACGCGGTGGGCGCCGGGGTCGGCACCACGCCGGTCGTGACACCGTACGCGGCGGGCTTCTTCCCGTCCAGCAGGAAGCTAAGGGCCTGGGCGACGAGGATCTGGCCGGTCTCGGTGTTCGCGTTGTCCACGCTCGACAGCTGGAGCCCGGTGTTGCCGTTGATCAGGTCGTCGATGGCGCTGCCGGTACCGGAGCCGGGGTACGTGCCAGCCAGCACCGCGCCGTGGCTCGCCTGCATGAGCTGCTCGGACAGGGAGAGCAGGGCCAGGTTCTCGGGATCGGAGTCGCCCGCGGTCGGCGCCGTCGCCGGGATGACCACGACGGCGAGGTTCGCCGGGCTCAGCGTGGTGGCCCCGCCCGCCGGATTCAGCTGCAGATACCCGGCCTGGGCGAACCCGCCGAGAATGCTCTTCGCCTGATTGCCCGACAGCCCGGGGACATCGGTGCTGACCAGTGCGGAGGCAATCACCTGACCGGCCTCCTCCTGCCCGCCGATGAGCGCGTTCGCGCCGAGTTGAGTGTTCTGGCTGCCGGGAGTGACACCCGACGGCGCGAGCTTGGTGGCCAGGGTATCGAGGGTGTTCTGGGTGCTGGCGCTGGTATCGAAGAACGCCTGCTGCATCTGGACCTGGCCAGTGACCTTGGCTCCGGCCTGGCGCAGGGCGGTGTTGATGCCAGTGATGGTAGGGCCGTCCGAGCCCGGCGCCGTGACGAGCACGACCTTCTGCCCGGCGAGCAGGTTGGCCAGCAGGTGCGGTGCCGACGCCTGCGCGAACGCCTGGTCGGCCGCAACCTGGTTCTGCATGCTCTTCTTCTGCGCCTGCAGCCCGACGATCTGCTGTTTTTCCTGCCTGGACGCCCGGTCGAGCACCCTGAGCGTCTCGGGCTTCAGCGCACTGGCGCCGATGACGATGCCGATGGCCAGCGCGAGGAAGACGGCAACGATGGAAACCAGGTGGTAGCGAAAGTCGATCACTAGAAAAGTCCAGTCAGCCAGTACCAGAACGTCTCCAGCTCGGTGCCGATGTACCGGAAGAAGATCTGGCCTGCGGTCAGGGCGACCATGGCGACCAGGACAGTCACCGCGGCGGCGAGCACGAGCGGAATGACCGCCGTCGCAGGCACCCGGCTCCGGTAGAGCCGGCTTACCCCCTTGGCGTCGACGATCTTGTCGTCCACCCTGAGCCGGGTCAGGAAGGTGCTCGCCATGCCCGACCGGCCCTTGTCCAGGAACTCTACCAGCGTGTCATGCCTGCCTACGGCGACGATCAGGCTGGCGCCTTTCTCGTCGGCGAGCAGCAGCGCGATGTCCTCGCTGGTCCCGGGCGCCGGGCAGAGCACGGACTCGAGCCCGAGCTCCCGGATCCGGGGCAGGCCCGGCGCGCGGCCGTCCGGGTAGGCGTGCACGACGATCTCGGCGCCGCAGCTTAGGGCCCGGTCGGAGACCGAGTCCATGTCACCGACGATCAGGTCCGGCCGGTAGCCGGCCTCGAGCAGTGCGTCCGCGCCGCCGTCCACCCCGACCATGACCGGCCTGCATTCCCGGATGTAGGACCGGAGCGTGGCGAGGTCCTCGCGATACCGGTAGCCGCGGACCACGACCAGGGCGTCCCGGCCCTCCAGCTTGGTTCGCAGCGCGGGGACCCCGATGCCGTCGATCAGCAGCGGGTACTCGTGCTTGATGTACTCCAGCGTGTTGGCGGCGAACGCCTCGATCTCCGAGGCCACGCTGGCCTTCGCCTCGGTCATCGCCAAGGTCACGGAGGCCTCGTCCTGCCGCCTGCCCTTCGCTACGGCCTGCTCGCCGACGTACAGGGTGTCGCCGTCGAGCCGGACGGACTGGCCCTCGTGCACCCGGTCGAATACCTCGGGGCCGACATCGTCGACGAGCGGGATGCCCGCGTCCAGCAGGAGCTGCGGCCCGCGGTTGGGGTACCGGCCGCTGATGCTGCGCGCCACGTTCACGACGGCACCGACCTGGCGGCCGATCAGCGCGTCAGCGCCGGTGCGATCCAGGTCCGTGTGATCGATGATGGCGATGTCACCGGGGCACAGCCGGGTGGCGAGGTTCTTGGTCCTGCGGTCTAGGCGCGCAGTCGCTGTTACGCCGGGAAGGTCATCTGATCTCTTCCGGCCTATCCTGGGTAGTCTGCGAGGCAACGCCTTCATCGCACAGTCAGTTTGCCAGATCTCATACGTATCGGATGCCACAGGTGCGATCACACAACGCGATCGTGAGGGACTTCCCAGCCTAGCCTCAGCCCGGACGCGCTCGGATCATCTCAGCCAGTTCCAGCGGCCCGCTCATGGCGCCCCGGCGGATGCGGGTCAGCGGGCACGGCCGGCAGGCCCTCCCGCTCGGCCGCTGCGGCCGCGAGCAGCTCCTCGGCGTGGGCACGGCCGAACTCAGAGTCCTCCAGCCCGGCCAGCATCCGTGACAGCTCCCTGACCCGCCCGCCGGTGTCCAGCCGGGCGACCCCGCTCCTGGTCACCGAGCCATCGTCGGCCCGCTCGACCATGAGGTGAGTGTCGGCGAACGCGGCGACCTGGGGCAGGTGCGTGACCACGATCACCTGCGCCCGGCCGGCCAGGCGGGCCAGCCTGCGCCCGACCTCCACCGCCGCCTTGCCGCCGACGCCGGCGTCAACCTCGTCGAACACAAAGGTCGGCACCGGATCGGCGCCCGCGAACACCACCTCGATGGCCAGCATGACCCGGGACAGCTCACCGCCGGACGCGCCCTTGTGCAGCGGGAGCGCGGGTGCCCCGGGATGAGCGGCCAGCCTGATCTCGATCTCGTCGGCGCCATACAGGCCCGGTTCGCGCAGCGGCGTCACCGCGACCGTGACCCGGGCGTGCGGCATCGCGAGCGCGGCAAGCTCGGCGGTCACGTCGACCGCGAAGCGCTCCGCCGCGTCCTTCCTGGCCGCGGTGAGCTGGCCGGACAGCTGCTCGGCCTCCGCCGCCAGCGTGGCCTCCTGCTCGGTCAGGCCGGCGATCCGGTCATCGTCGCCCTCGAGCTCCAGCAGGCGGGCGCTGGCCCGCTTGGCCCAGAGGAGCACGGCGGCGACGCCCACGGCCTGGGTGACGGTCTCAGGGGATTTCGTCGCGTCCGGGTCTGTGGTCTCGGGTCCTGGCGTCCCCGGGCTGGCCGTTCCGGCTGTTTCCGGCGTCCCGCCGGCCGTCTCCCCGAACTTCCGGATCAGGCGCCCAAGCTCGGCGCGGCGCTCCTGCACGGCAGCGAGCCTGACCGGGTCGGCCTCGACCGACTGGGCGTAGGACGCGAGGTCGGCCGCGACGTCAGACACCAGGTACGCCGCCTCCGACACCCTCGTGCCGAGCGCGGCCAGTGCCGCGTCGTGAGGGGACGCAGCCTCCAGCGCCTGGCGCGCGATGCCGAGCAGGGTGACCGCGTCGGCCGCATCGTAGCGGCCGCTGGACGGGTCACCGATGAGCACCTCGTGCGCGCTGGTGGCCGCGGTGTGCAGCGCGTCCGCGTGCGCCAGCCGCTGCTCCTCGGCCAAGAGCTCGATGTCCTCGCCCTCGACGGGCTCCATCTGCTCGATCTCAGCCAGGCCAAGCCGCAGGTCTTCCGCCTCGCGCTGCCGTTCGCGGGCCCGTGTGGTGAGCTCGTCGAGCTCCCCCCGCACCTCGCGGTGCCGCTGGTAGGCCCGCTGATAGGCGGCCAGGACCGTGGCCAGGCCGCCTCCGGCGAAACGGTCGAGCGCCTCCCGCTGCCGGCCGGGCTTGAGCAGCTGCTGCTGATCGGCTTGCCCGTGCACCGCCACCAGGTCATCGGCCAGGTACGTCAGCAGCGATACCGGGACCGACCGGCCGCCAGCATGGGCGCGCGACCGTCCCTCGGCCGACACCGAGCGGCTCAGGATCAGTGTGCCGCCGTCGTCGTCGAGATCGCCGCCCGCCTCGTTCACCTGGCGGGCCACCGTGCCGTCGGCGTCGACACTCAGCCGGCCCTCCACGCTCGCCCGCTCCGCACCGGGACGCACCCGGGCCGGATCGCCACGGCCGCCGAACAGCAGGCCCAGCCCGGAGACGACCATGGTCTTGCCCGCGCCGGTCTCGCCGGTCAGCACGTTGAAGCCCGGGGAAAGCTCGAGCACGGCGTCATCGATCACGCCGAGCCCGGTGATACGGACCTCCTCAAGCATCGCCGCCCGGCTCCTTGTCTCGCTGGCGTGCCGCCGTGAATCCCTGGTGCAGACCCAGATCGGCATCCTCCGCCCGCCGGCTGCCCACACCCCGCCAGCCCGTCACCGGAAGGCCGAACTTGGCGACCAGCCGGTCGGTGAAGGTCGCGCCGATATCGGTTCCGTCGGCGCCCGCGCTGGCACGGAGCCTCGCGAGCAGCACCGGCTCGCTGCCGCGCCGTACCTCGACACGCGCACCGGGATCCAAATCGACCCTACGACGTCCATCGCACCATAGAACGGCACCGGAAGTCTCACCCTGACCCGGCGCGGCGCCTATTACCTCCGCCGCGAGGACCGACTGCGGCGACACCACCATGGGCCCGGCGAAGAGGGCGTGTGCGCTGATCGGCACCAGCAGCAGCGCCTCGACGTCCGGCCAGACCACGGGCCCGCCCGCGGAGAAGGCGTACGCGGTGGATCCGGTCGGGGTCGCGAACACCACGCCATCGCATCCCCACCGGGACAGCGGGCGCCCGTCCACCTCGATAACCACGTCGAGCATCCGCTCTCGCGCGGCCTTTTCCACGGTGGCTTCGTTCAGCGCCCACGTGGTGGCCTTGACGCCGCCGTTGCTCCGCACGGTGACCTCGGTCGTCATCCGCCGCTCGATCACGTACTCTCCCTCGACGACCCGGTCGACCGCGTCGGAGAGGTCCTCGGGTTCGGCCTCGGCCAGGAAGCCCACGTGGCCCAGGTTGACCCCGAGCAGCGGCACGCCCGCGGGCCGGGCCAGCTCCGCGGCGCGCAGCAGGGTGCCGTCCCCGCCGATCACCAGCACCATCTCGGCGCCGTCGGCAGCCAGGGACGAGACCGGCACGATGTCGGCGCCGGCCGCGCCCAGGGCCGCGGCCTCGGGCTCCAGTACCCGCACGCTCACGCCCGCGGACGTCAGCCTGTCCACCACGGCGCGGGCAATACGCACTCCGGCGGGCCGTCCGGGGTTCGCCACCAGGAGCATCGTCCGCTTCGACTTCACTGCGGTCCTTCCGTGATGGCCCGCTCCAGGGCGACGGGATCCAGCGGCTCCGCCGCGCGGCGCAGCCACAGGAAATACTCCACATTTCCGGACGGTCCGGGTAGCGGACTGGCCACGATTCCCTTTACCCCGAGGCCCAGCTGCAATGCGGCGGCGGCCACGGACGTCACGGCGGCGGCCCGCTGCCCGGGATCGCGGACCACGCCGCCCGCGCCCACGTTGCCCCGGCCCGCCTCGAACTGCGGCTTCACCAGCAGCACGAAGTCGGCGTCCGGGGCGGTGCAGGCCACCAGCGCGGGCAGCACCAGGGCCAGCGAGATGAACGACAGGTCGGCCGTGACCAGGCCGGGGGCGGGTGCCACCTGTTCCGGCCGGAGGCGGCGTACGTTGACCCGCTCGAGCACGGTCACTCTTGGGTCGCTGCGCAGGCCCCAGGCCAGCTGGCCGTACCCGACGTCGACCGCGACGACGTGCGCCGCCCCGGCCCGGAGCAGGACATCGGTGAAGCCGCCCGTCGATGCCCCGGCGTCCAGGCAGCGCCGCCCGGCGACGGTCAGCCCGGTAAAGGCGTCGAGCGCGCCCTGCAGCTTGTTCCCGCCCCGTGACACGTACTCCGGGCCCGAGGCCGCTTCCTCGACGGTGATCGCCGCGTCCAGGCCGACCTGGGTGGCGGGCTTGCCGGCCACCTGGCCGGCGACCGCCACCCGGCCGCCCGCGATCAGGCTGGCCGCCTGCTCCCGTGACCGGGCCAGCCCTCTGCGGACGAGCTCGGCGTCCAGTCGCGTCTTTCTCGCCATGGGAGTCGCCAGCAGCCCGGTCAGCGTCCTCGCCGGCTCTCCGCGCCCGCGGGCCCGGCATCGGGCGGCTGCCCGGTGTCCAGCTCGCCGAGCACGTCTCTCAGCCGCCGGTGCACGTCCTCGAACACGGCGCGGTGCTCCGTTACCGGCAGCCCGGCGAGATCATCAAGCCGGGCCAGCGCCGCATCCACCCGGGGCTCGCCGGTCGCGTCCCGCTTGGCGGCAATCGACGCCAGCTCATCATCTGGCGTCACGGTCAGCTCGTCGGCCCGGTCCGTCGTGAGATTCTCCGCCGCCTCCCCCGCCTGGTCGTCAGCGCCGATCCCCAGCTCACCGTCCGCGTCGAGGTTGTCATCCAGGCCCGCCCACAGCGAATGGGCCGCATCACGGCCGTCGTCAGCGTCCGGGGCCACATCCTCCCCTGCCTCCACCGCCGGGTCGCCGTCCAGGTCAAAGGCCGGCTCGTCGTCCGCGTCCGCCGCCATCTGGTCGCCGTCCGCATCCAGGGTCAGTTCCCCGTCCGCCCCCGCGGCCGGGTCGCCTGCGGACTCGCCCGCCATTTCGCTGGTCGGGCCGAACAGCGGCTCAGCCGCGTAGGCTTCTGGGACCTGGTCGGGTGGCACCGTGCCGAAATGCTCGGTCTGGTGCTCCATCAGCTATCACTCTCCTCGCGCCGCCCGGCGCGGTCGTACCGGTATATGTTCCGCCCTCCTGGAACGCTACCGTCCGCGGGCGCCGGGACGGTGCACCTGATGATGCTGACTTGGCTTGGCCAGCCCGCCGCCAGCCCGGGCTGCCCGCCACCAGGGGCGGGAGGCGAGAATGAGCTGGGAAGCGAGGCCAGGATGGCGACTGCGGAAGAATGCCGTAAGGCTCTGGAAGGCCTCACGGCCCGCATCTCGGACATGGATCCGGCGCAGCGCGCCGCCAACCTGGCGGAGCGGACCCTGAGCTGCGAGATCCCTGATCTGGGGGTTACTTTCGTCACCCGGCTGGGACCAGATGGCGCGGATCCGGTCCGGGAGGCCGGTGAGGGCGACAAGCCCGCCCAGATCCGGTTCATCGCGAACAGCGATGTCGTGGTGTCGATCTCTGACGATCCGGGGAGTTTCGCGCGGGCCTGGGTGACCGGCCGCCTGAAGGTGCAGGGCAACGTGTTCGACCTGCTGCGGCTCAGGAAGCTCATGTAGCGCGCCGAGCGGTCGTCGCCATCTCCGGCCTCACCGGGCCGGGAGGGCCCGGACGGCGAGCCTTCCCCGCTTGAACCCGGCCTCCACTGCTGTCCTGATCTCCCTGGCCACGTGACGTGACTCGGATTTCAGGCGGGCCGGAGGGAAGTGTAAGACGACGATCCCGTAGCCACCCATCCGAGCGGCCCGGGCCATGGTCTGTTTCCCTTCGCGGATCGCAAGCGTGAGCTGAACAGTGTGGTGGGCCCCACGCTGGGGCTGTTACCCCAACAAGGTGCCCACGATCCTGTTCAGCGCCCGGGAGCAGGGCAGCGATCCGCTGAGCCCGATGGGTGTGGTGGGCACCTTGATGGGGTTGTTACCCCATCAAGGTGCCCACCATGGGGTTGGGGGGTGCGGGGGTGGGGGGAGAGCGCCGGGACAGGGAGGGTACGGAGCGGGATAGCTTGGCTGGATGACGGGGCTGATCCGGCGGCCGCGGGCGGAGATCGCGCCCGGGGCGGTGCACGTTCCCGGCTGGCTCAGCCAGGACGAGCAGCGCAGGCTCGTGACCGCGTGCCGGGAATGGGCCCGCCCGCCCGCGGGGATGCGGGCGACCCGGCTGCCGAGCGGCGGCGTGATGTCCGTGCGGACGGTGTGCCTGGGGTGGCACTGGATCCCGTACCGCTACTCGCGGATCGCGGAGGACGTGGACGGGGCCCCGGTGAAGCCGTTTCCCGGCTGGCTGGCCGATCTCGGCCGCCGCGCCGTGGCCGACGTGTACGGCGGTCCGGACGCGGCCGCAGGCGGCGATCTCGGGGCCGCGGACCGCTACGACCCGGACGTGGCCCTGGTCAATCTCTACGACGACCAGGCCAAGATGGGCCTGCACGCCGACCGCGACGAGCACAGCCTGGCGCCCGTGGTGTCGCTGAGCCTGGGATCGACCTGCGTGTTCCGGTTCGGGAACACGCAGAGCCGTAACCGGCCGTGGACCGACGTCGAGCTCGAGTCGGGGGACCTGTTCGTGTTTGGCGGGCCGTCCCGGCTGGCCTACCACGGGGTGCCGAAGACGCTGCCGGGCACGGGCGACCCTGGCATCGGCCTGAGCTCAGGCAGGCTTAACGTCACGCTGCGCGAGTCCGGGCTGGCCTGATGCCCGAGGGCGATGTGGTCTGGCGCACGGCTCGCCAGCTCGATGAGGCGCTGACCGGCCTCGTGCTCACGTGCAGCGACTTCCGGGTCCCCCGGTACGCCACGGCCGACCTGACCGGGCGCACGGTGACCGGGACGGTGTCCCGGGGCAAGCACCTGCTGACCCGGGTAGACGGCGGCCTGACCGTCCATACCCACCTGCGGATGGACGGGGCGTGGCGGATCCGGCCGGCGGGCGGCTACCTGCCCCGCGACCACCGGATCAGGCTCGTGCTCGGCAACGACGCGCGGCAGGCGCTCGGGTACCTGCTCGGCATCGTGGAACTGCTGAAGACCAGGCACGAGTCACGCGCCGTCGGCCATCTCGGTCCCGACCTGCTCGGCCCCGACTGGGACGCGGCCGAGGCGTTGCGCCGCCTCCAGGCCGACCCGGCCCGGGCGGTCGGCGAGGCGCTGCTCGATCAGCGGAACCTGGCGGGCATCGGCAACATCTACCAATCCGAGACGCTGTTTCTGCGCGGCGTGAGCCCCTGGCGGCCGGTCGGCGAGGTCGACGGCCTGCCCGACGTCGTTGACCTGGCCAGGCAGCTGCTGGAGGCGAACAAGGAACGAGTCGGCCAGGTCACCACCGGGGACACGGCCCGGGGCCGGGGGACGTGGGTGCACGGCCGGGCCCGGCGGCCGTGCCGCCGCTGTGGCACGCCGATCCGCACGGCGAGCCTGGGTACCGCGCCCGAGGCGCGGATCACGTTCTGGTGCCCCCGCTGTCAGCCGGGCTGACCTCCGGGCCGCCCAGCGCAGCGGGCGCCGATTCGACCGGCTCGGCGGTGCCCCGTCGCGCGGCCCGCACCAGGTGGCGCTGGGCCCAGGAGCGGGACAGCGGCGGTGCGTTCCGCGCTGCTCCGGCCGCCCTCGCGCGGACCGGGACGCCGGCGAAGAACAAGGTGACCACCAGGCCCCCGACCATCAGCGACCACCAGCCCCACGGCCCCCGCCACTGTTCCTGTGAGACGAACGTGATCGTCCCGGCGACGAGCGAGGCCGGTATCAGGCGCCACCAGCGCCGCGCGGCCGGTATCAGCGCCACCGCCAAGGGCGGCCACAGGTAGAACGCCACCATCACCGGTTCCAGCACCGACCGCAGGGCCAGCGCCGCCGCCACCCACCACAGCAGCTCCAGCAGAACTCCCTGGCTCCATCCGGCCGACCGCAGCAGCGCCCGCCACCGGCGCCCCGCCAGCAGCGCGCATCCCCCGGCTATGAGCACGGTCAGCACCCGGGCCGGCCCGGTGGCCACCAGGCCGTGGTCCAGGTGCGGGGCGAAGGACGTCCACGGGGTGGGATGATCCACGACCGGCGAGTTGGGCTGGCTGGTCACGGCCTTGACCGTGGCACTCCAGTTCGCCGCCGCCGCGGCGGCGAGCAGCACCACCGCCGGGGCCGCGGCCCGGGCCAGGAACCCGGCCAGCCGCCGCGGCTCGATCACCACCAGGATGAACGGCAGTGCCAGCAGCACCAGCGGCTGCACCGCTACCGCCGCCCCGATCAGCCAGGCCGACCGCGCCGTGCGGCCGGTACGGGCCAGCGCCAGGATGCCGTAGAGCAGCAGCCCCACGGCCACCGCGTCCTCGGGATGCCCCCAGCGCACCGAGACGTTCCACAGCACGACCGCCCCGGCGGCGGCCAGGAAGACGCGCTTGGGCCGGGACACGCCCAGGTGCTCGGCGAGTGCGTCGGCGGCGAACAGCGCCACGGCCGACAGCGCAATCTGGTAAGGCCCGGCCAGCAGCCACGCGGCGGGCTGGGTGTTCTCCGGGCCCGGGAGCTGCAGCGAGATCCCGACGGCGTCAATGAGGGCCACCACAGGGACCAGGATCACCGCCGCGCCCGGGAACGTGATCAGAGCCGTGGGCTGGGTGTACACGCCGCCCAGGTTCAGGTGCACCAGCCGCTGGGCCGCGGTCAGCGTGCCCCACAGGTCGTCCGGCAGCGCCCAGGCCGAGACGTTGATCATGTGAGGCCCGTACCAGGTGGTGTCGGCCATGCCGACGATGATCAGCACTACCGTGGCAATCAGCGGGAACAACCGCCTGATCAGCCGCGACTCGGGCCAGCGGCGGTGGCCCGCGGCCTCAGCCGGCGGCGGGGCGGCCTGCCGGGGCACCCGGGCTTCCGCCGCTCGCACGCTGTCCCCGCTGCCACGTTCGGCTGTCATGCCACGACCGCCCCAGGTCTGCCCGCCCGACCAGCCAAATCATAGCCGCGCGACCTCGCGGGCGGTGGGGCCCGGCGTGCCTCGCGCGCGGTGGGGCCCATGGCGCCTCGCAGGCCGCGGGCCCAGGGCGCCTCGCAGCCGGGCCGGGCCGGAGGGTCCAGCTTGCCTCGCGCGACTCCGGCACCAGACCCGGCCTGCCTCCGGCGCGGCCCGAAAGGCCGGGACGCTCCCGGGCGGTGAATCGCCCGGCGGGTTGGAGCGTCCCGGCGGCTGGCGGGCCGGGGGTCCGCAGCGCCGCGGCCCCGGCGTCCCGTCCCTGCCCCTGAGCGCTGGGCCCCTACGCGTCCCGCCGCCGGAACAGGATCAGCCCGGCGATCAGTGCGACGGCCGCGTAGCCGCAGAACACCGCGAACCCGGTCCACGGCCGGAACATGTTGTCCCCGGACACGTTCTCCCAGACCGCGCCGCCCGCGTTGAACGGGATCCACTTGTCGATGTGCACGGCCCAGCTATGGGGCAGGAACCCGCTCAGCACGTACGCCACGAACAGCAGCCCGATCGCGCCGGTGATGGCCCCGGCGGTGTGCCGCAGCACGGCGCCCAGGCCGTACGAGAGCAGGCCGCAGACCGCGAGGAACAGGCCGCCGCCGATCACCGCGCGCAGCACCCCGGGCTGGCCGAGGGTGGAGTTGATGTGGTAGCCGGACAGGATGGCCTGCCCCACGAAGTAGCTGGCAAACGACGTCACCAGCCCCGTGACCAGCGCCACCGCCGCGAACACCACCGCCTTGGCCGCGAACGTCACGCCGCGCCGCGGCAGAACGGTGAGCGACGTCCTGATCATCCCCGTCGAGTACTCCGACGTGATCGTGAGCGCGCCGAGCACGGCGATGACCAGCTGGCCGAGGATCAGCCCGAACAGGCTCATCTCGGTGGCCTGCCTGATCGACTGTGCTCGCATGTGCGCCTGGGCGGCCGCCGGGGCCTGGCTGAAGTTCTGCGCGTGACCGAAGCAGAACAGGGCGCCGATCCCGATCGTGATCACCACCAGCGCGATCAGCGACCACCAGGTCGAGCGGACGGAACGGATCTTCGTCCACTCGGAGCGGAGCGCGCCGCCGAATCCCGCCCGCCCCCGCGCGGCGGGCAGCACTGCGCGCTGAGCGCTGCTGACCGGAACTGCTGTCGTCGCCATCTCAGGCCACCTCTCCTGCCGTAGCGGGCTCCAGGTCCCTCTCGGGTGGCAGCCCGGCGTGGAACTGAACGCTGGACGCGGTCAGCTCCATGAACGCCTGCTCGAGCGACGCCTGCGCGGGTGCGAGCTCGTGCAGCCGCACCGCGTTCTCGAACGCGAGGTCGCCGACCTGGCTGACGTTCAGGCCGCGCACCACGATCAGGCCGTCGCCGTCCTCGTGCGCCGTGCCGCCGGCCGCGGCAACCGCCCGGCCCAGCGCGTCCGGCTGCGGCGTGCGGACCCGGACCGACTGCCGGGAGTTGGCCGCGATGAACTCGGGCACCGTGCAGTCCGAGATCAGCTTGCCCCGGCCGATCACCAGCAGGTGGTCGGCGGTGTGCTCCATCTCCGACATCAGGTGGCTGGACACGAAGATCGTGCGCCCCTCGGCGGCGAGCGCCTTCATCAGGTTGCGGATCCACAGGATGCCCTCGGGATCCAGCCCGTTGACCGGCTCGTCGAACATGAGGATGGCCGGGTCGCCGAGCAGCGCGGCGGCGATCCCCAGCCGCTGCCCCATGCCCAGCGAGAAGCCCTTGGACCGCTTGCCCGCGACCTCGCTCAGCCCAACCAGCCCGAGCACCTGGTCCACTCGCCACCGGGGCAGGTTGTTGGTCTCGGCCAGGCAGAGCAGGTGGTTAAAGGCGCTGCGGCCGCCGTGCACTGCCTTCGCATCGAGCAGCGCCCCGACCTCCCGCATCGGGTGCGCGAGCCGCGCGAACGGCTGGCCGTTGACGGTCACCGTGCCGCCGGTCGGATGATCCAGGCCGAGGATCAGCCGCATGGTGGTGGTCTTGCCCGCCCCGTTCGGGCCGAGAAAGCCGGTGATTTTCCCCGGCTCCACGCTGAACGACAGGTTGTCGACGGCCAGCGTGTCGCCGTATCGCTTGGTGAGGCCCCGTGCCTCGATCATGTCGCTTCCCTCCTGCCGGCCATGACCGAGTGCCGGCCGGCCCCGCCAGTCTCGCGGCCGGCCAGCCGCCCTGGCGTCAGCCACAGAGCTGATTCGGGTGCGACCGGAGGCGGATATCCGGGGCCGGGGGTCTAGGCCGGCAGGTGTAGCCGCGCGACGGCGGAGTGCACGCTGCCGGCGCTGGGCTGGCCCGCCGACCAGGCGGCGGCGCAGAGGGCCCGCAGGCCGTCCAGGGACGCCCCGGAGCCGGAGATCTCCAGCTGGCCGCCCCGGCCGTCGGCACCGGGACCGCCGCCGTCGGGACCGCCGGCCAGCCGGGCGGTCCAGCCGCCGCACCGGTACTCATCCTCCGCCGCAGTCACCGGCGGGTGCGGCTCGAGCAGCCCGGCCAGGTCGTGCGCCAGGTAGGCGGGCCGCTGATGCGGCGGGGCGAGCACCGCGTCGGCCGGGCGGGTGACCCCGGTGAACACCAGCATGCTGTCGGCCCCGACCCGCACCGCGCCCTCGATGTCGGTGTCCAGCCGGTCCCCGACCACCAGCGGCCGCTTGGCCCCGACCCGGGCCACCGACTCGGCGTGCAGGGGCGGCTCCGGCTTGCCCGCCACCACCGGCTGCGTGCCGGTGGCGGCGACGATGACCTGCACCAGAGACCCGTTGCCCGGCGCCGGCCCGCGCGCGGTCGGCAGCGTGACGTCGGCGTTGGAGGCCACGAACCAGGCCCCGGCCCGGACCGCGAGCGCGGCCTCGGCCAGCAGCGGGTAGCCCACGTCCGGCGAGTACCCCTGGACCACCGCGGCGGGCTTATCCGCGGCCGTGGACACCGGGCGCAGCCCCCGCTCGCGCAGCGCCAGGCGCAGCCCGATCCCGCCCACGACCAGCACCGGCGCGCCTGCGGGCAGCCGGTCGGCGATGAGGTGCGCGGCCGCCTGCGCCGAGGTCACCACGTCGGCCGGGGTCGCGTCCACGCCGAGGCCGGTGAGCTGCGCGGTGATAGCGGACGGCGAGCGGGACGCGTTGTTGGTCACGAACGCGAGCCGCATGCCGCGGCGCTTGGCCTCGGCCAGCGCCTCGGACGCTCCGGGCACGGCGGCACCGCCCAGGTAGACGACCCCGTCCAGATCAAGCAGGGCGGCGTCGTACGCCTCACTCAGCGGCCGCTCGCTGCCCCGCGGCATCTCCACCCCGCGGCCAGACGGGGCCAGGGTCGGCTCAGTCACTACTGGACATTCCGTTCCGGCCCTTCGAGGTTGTCGCCTTGGTCGTGCCCCCGGGCCCGCAGCGTAGCGCGGACGCCGCGCAGCGCATCGGTGTAATGCCGCAGATCCGGCCGCATCGCGGCCGCCAGCGCCAGGTGCTCGACCGCGGCCTCGGGATCCCCGGCCCTGGCCAGGGCGAGGCCCAGCCCGAACTGCGCGTAGTCGTCGGCCGGGCTCGCGTCCACGATCCGGCGGAAGTTCCCGGCCGCGGCGTCGTAGCGCCTCGCGTCGAACTGCGCCCGGGCCAGCGCCTCCAGGACGCTGCGCGACTGCGGCTCGGCGGCGGCGGCCCGCTCGAGCAGCTGCGCGGCCGCGGCGGCGCTGCCCCGGCCGAGCAGATCCAGCCCGCGCTGGTACAGGTCGTAGGTGTCGTGACCCTCCGTCCCGGCGGCGTCGGCGGCGTTCCGGCCGGGAGCCTCTTGCCCCCGGCGGGAATCCTGGCCGCCGGTTGGCGCTTCTGACATGTGTGCAGATCCTTCCGTCCGGCCACGGGCCAGAAGCGCCGGCCCACGCCGGGCTCGAGCTGGCACCGTTCCATGGAGTCCGTTATGCCCGGGACCGGGTCACCGGACTCGCCGAGGTCACTTCTCCACCGTACGACGTTATTGCGCATGACCGAGAGGTCCAGCTGATGGCGTCCGACCCGCACAATGTGGTCCGGCTGATCCTGCCGCAGCCGGTGCCTGGGCACCCGGGCGACGTCTACGCCGAGGCCGCCCGGGCGCTGCGCGACTGGCAGGATGAGCGGATCCTGGTGCCGGATGCGGAGCCGGCCCTGTACGTCTACGAGCAGGCGATTCCGGGCGAGCCTAGCGAGGCGCCAGCCACCCAGCGGGGCCTGATCGGCGCGCTGCGTCTCAGCCCGGTCGACGCCGGGGTGGTGCGGCCGCACGAGAACGTCGCGCCGGGGCCGGTCGCGGGGCGGCTCCAGCTGATGGAGGCGACCCAGGCCAACCTGGAGCCGATCTTCCTGCTGTACGACGGCCGCGAGCGCGGCGCGGCGGCCCGCATCATCGAGGAGACGGCGTTCGCTCGGGAGCCGCTGGTCGACACCGTGACCAGGGACGGGGTGCGGCACCGGCTGTGGGCCGTCACCGATCCCGGCGAGCTGGCCGCGATCGCCGCGGACCTGGAGCCGCGCGACGCGCTGATCGCCGACGGGCACCACCGGTATGCCGCCTACCTCAAGCTGCAGGCCCGGCGCCGGAAGGCGGGCGGCGGCCCGGGGGCCTGGGACTACGGGCTGGCGCTGCTCGTGGACGCGTCGGCCTACCCGCCCAGCATCGGCGCTATCCACCGGGTAATCCCGGGGCTGGCCCCGGCCCTGGCCGCGGAGCTGGCCAAGAGCGCGTTCACCGTGAGCAGGCTGCCCGGCGGAGCGGACCAGCTTCAGGACGCCCTGGACCAGCTCGCGGACGCCAGCGAAAAGGGTCCCGCGTTCCTGGTGGCGGGCGGCGGCGACATCTACCTGCTGACCCAGCCGGACCCGGTCCAGCTCGAGGCCTCGATGCCGCCGCGCAGCTCCAGCCGGTGGCGCGGCCTGGCCGCGTCGATCCTGCAGGAGCTGCTGGTCGCGCGCGTCTGGGGGATCAGCGACGACGAGGAGCGGGTCCGCTTCGTGCACAACGACGCCGCCGAGGCAATCCGCACCGCGGACGAGACCGGCGGGACCGCGGTCATCCTGCCCTCGATGTCCACGTGGGACGTGTACGCGATCGCCGCGCGGGGCGAGCGGGTCCCCCGCAAATCAACGTCGTTCGGCCCGAAGCCGCGGACCGGGCTGGTGATCCGGACGTTCGCTCAGGGCTGAAACCCCCGGCGTTCCTAGGCGCGCGTCCGGGCATACAGCTGCAGCGGCGCCCAGTCCCCGCTGACGCGGGTGAAGTGAGCGCGGAAATAGGCGCGGAGCTGGGGTGTCCACGCGATCCGGTAGCTGTTGTACGGCGTGATCAGCACGTACCGGGCGGCGCGGAACGCCTGCTGCCACACCGCCGCCACGGCCGGAACGCTGCCCGCAGTGAAGCTGTTGCGGCCGTGGCCGAGCGCGTAGCTGGTCCCGGTGCCGTCGATCACGACCGGGCAGGCCGGGTCGGCGGAGACGAACCGGTCCGCCGAGATGAGCAGCGCCACCTCGTCGGTCAGCACACAGACCCCGCGCGGGATGGCCCGCTCCACCGCCGGCAGCGCGCTGGAGTACGTCGGCGTCGGGCTGTTCTCGGCCCGGGGCACCGCGAGCGGCAGGGCCAGGATGACCAGCCCCGTCACCGGGATCAGAGACTTCCGCAGCCAGCCCGGCGGGTGCTCCCAGGCGTCCATGAGCTGCGCGGCCGGCAGCGCGAACGCCATGGCCAGGAATGGGGCCAGGAAGGCCGCGTAGTGATAGTAGAAATCGACCGGGATCATGAACGCTGCGGTCACGAGCACTGCCGTCCACACCGCGAACCACTCCAGCGGCGTGGGCCCGCGGCGGGTGACCCGCCAGGCGGCGATGATGGTGCCGGCCACGGCCACGGCCACCACGATGGCCACGGCCAGGAACACGGCGGTGCCCGGCAGCCAGCCGGTCATCCCGGTCAGGTACTGGAGCCGGAACCCCAGCGGGATCCGGGAACCGGTCCGGGCCAGTTGCGCGACCACCACGCTGTCGTAGAAACGCCGCGGCGCCAGCGCGGCGAACGGGAGCACCGGAATCAGGAACCCAACAGCGACCCCGGCCACGAAACGGGCGGCCTGCCGCGGACGGCGCAGGCAGAACACGAGGATCACCGCCACCGGGATGATCGCCCACACCTTGATCGCGCCGGCGAAGCCGAGCGCCGCGCCGCCCCAGGCCAGCCTCCAGCCGCTGGCCAGCCGGTCGCCGTCGAACACGGCCAGCGCCCCGGCCAGGCAGAACGCGGTCAGCCACGGCTCCAGCAGCACGGTGTGCGCGGCCTGCACGCTGCCCGGGTAGATCGCGATGATGCCGCAGGTCAGCAGTGTGGCCAGGACACCGCGGTGCCGCACAAGCAGGCCGCCGAGCACCACCGCCGCCGCCCCGGCCAGCGCGGTGAGAATCCGCCCGGCCGCGATGGCCCAGGCCGTGCTGGCCACCTTGGACAGCAGCGCGGCCGGTGCCATCAGCACCGTGATCCCGGGCGGCTGCACCAGGACGAAGTCGCGGTACGGCAGCACCCCGTGCACCAGCCAGATCGCGCTGCCGAAGTCGGCGCCGTCGTCGTAGTCGCCGACGCCCAGCAGGTGACCGGGGCGGGCGAGCTGGTAAGCGCGGAGGCCCAGGGCGAGCAGCGTGGCCGCGGCGATGACCGCGCCGACCGGCGTGAGCGAGAACGGCAGCCGGGGCGAGCGCGGCGACGCGCTGCGCGATGAACCCGCAGCGGGCCGCACGGTCGTTCCGCTCACAGCTAGCTACTCCTGCACGCTGTCGGTGAGAGTTCGGCGAAGACGCCCTCCGGGCTGTCCGCCGGGCACGAGGCGGCCGCGGCCTCGCCGCAATCGCCACCAGATACTACCCCGTTCACACCTGGAGGCCTGGAGTGGACAAGGCGGGCTGACCAACGCCGTCCGCACTGCCAGGATGGATTCGTGGAGGACGCGGCACCGGATCCCGGCGCGACGGACGTCGCGCTGCGGCCGGCCACCCCCGCTGACAGCGACTTCTGCTACCGGCTGCACAAGGCAGCCATGGGCGAGTACATCACCGCGCTGTGGGGCTGGGACGAGCAGCTCCAGCGCGAGTATCAGGCCCGGGCGTTCAGCCCAGGCCGCTGGCAGATCATCACCGCCGGCGGCACGGACGTCGGCATGATCGACGTCGTGCGCCGCCCGGGCGAGATCTTCCTGGGCCGCATCGAGATCCTCCCCGCCTACCAGGGCCGCGGCATCGGCACGCGTCTGATCGGCGCGCTCATTGGCGAAGCCCACCGGCTGGGCCAGGACCTGGTCCTCGAGGTCTTCGCCGTCAACCGGCGTGCGAGGGCCTTGTACCGGCGCCTCGGCCTGAGGGAAACCGCTGTCCACGGTGAGGGCAATAGGAAGATCAGCATGCGGTCCACGCCGCCGGAGCGGTAGCGACGGCCTGGTCGCTGAGGCGGCGGAGCGGGTAGCTGCGCGCCGCGAGTGGCCGACCGATTGCTGAGGTGGTGGAGCGTGGGTACCCGGGGCGCCGCGAGCGGCCGGCCAGGCCAGCCGGGGCCGGGGCTACTCGGCCTCCGCCCGCCTATGCTCGTCGGGGTCGGCTTCCTCGTCCGGGTCCGCTTCCTCATCCGGGTCAGGGAGGTAGTCGAACATCACGGAATCGAGCTCTTCGAACCGTTCCGCGGCGTCGGTCTCCTCGTTGACGTCCGCGGCGGCAGCCCGGCCGAACCATTCCCCGGCCTCATCCTCTCGCCCCGCGTCCAGGAGCGCGTCGGCGTAGGCGTAGAACAGCCGGCCGGACTCCCGACGGATCCGGCCGTCGGTCAGCTCGGGCACCTGCAGCGCGACCACGGCCGCCTCGGGCAGCCCCTGATCCCGGCGGATCCCCGACTCGACGATCCGCAGCTCAATCGCGGTCGCCCGATCGACCCCCCGGGACTGCGGGCCGGTAACGAGCTCCAGCGCACGGTCGGGCCGACCCAGCGCCCGCTCGCAGTCGGCCATCATCGGCAGGTAGCTCTTCCGGCCGGTCATTCGCTGCGCCGCCCGCAGCTCGGTCAGGGCGTCGGCCCACTCCCCGGCCTGGTAGGCCGCAATGCCGCAGGTCTCGCGCACCACGCCGACCCGGGCCGCGAGGCGGCGCGCGGCCTTGGCGTGCTGGTAGGCCTGGACCGGGTCCTCCTGCAGGCTCGCGGCGACCAGCTGGCGTGCCACCGCGTCGGCCAGGTCGCCCGGCAGGGTTCTCAGCTCGGCGCGGGCCTCGGGGTCCAGCTGGTCCGCGGTGATGCTCGCCGGGACGTCCGGCAGCCGCTCACCGGCCGACCGCGACGCCCTGGCCTCGTCGGCCGACCGGGATCCCGGCCTGCCCCTGTCGCGCCCGGTCTGCGGCCTGCCTGACGCGCGTTGCGCCTGTGGCCGACCCGCCGTTCTCCCGGACTCGGGACGTCCCGGTGCTCCCCCGGGCCGCGACCTAGCCGGCCTCCCCGGCTGGGACCACTCCCGTGCTCCCGCCGGCCCGGACCTAGCCGTCCGTCCCGTTTGAGGCCGCTCTCGGGGCCCCGCCGACCCGGATCTAACCGGCCGTCCTGTCTGAGAGCGCTCCCCCGTCGGGCCGGACCTAGCCGGCCGTTCTGACGGAGACCGCTCGTACCCTCCTGCCGGCCCGGACCTGGCTGCCCGTCCCGGCTGGGTACGCGCTGGCGCGCCCTCCGGCCGCGACCTGGCCTCCCTACCCGGCTGAGACCATGCCTGCGGATCCGCGGGCCCGGACCTGCTTGCCCGGTAGGGCTGAGACCGCTCCTGCGGTCCCGACCTAGCCGGCCGAGCCGACTGGGACCGCTCCTGCGCCCGCACCGGTCCCGACCTGGCCCCCCGTCCCGACTGGGCCCGCCCTGCCGCGCCGCCGGACGCGCGACCGTACGACGGCCGACCCTGCTCTCCCTCGCCCCGGACGTCACCGCGCGACCGTGCGCCCGGCCGGGTGGCGCCGCGCGCGCGTGCTGCGGCCATCCGCGTCTCTGCTTGAACTGCTGGTCCGGCCGCTACCACCGCGGGTTCCGGCGCTGTCCCGGGAACGTCCCTCCGCCGTCCGGCCGGCGGGGCCCTTCCGTTCCCGGGAGGTGGCCGAGCCGCCCTGGCCCGACGATCCCCGGCCGGGGGTGCGCCCGGGGCTGCCGCCTCGCGTGGTCCTTGCGCCGGCGCCATTCCCGCGGCTGCCGCCGCGCGTGGTACCTGCAGCCGGGGCACTCCCGCGGCTGGTGCCGCCCTTGGTGCGCGGCTGGGCCGAGCTGGCTCCTCGGGGCCGACCGGCGCCGGTCCGCGGACCATCCTTCCGGCCCTGGCCGGAAGGCCCTGAGGCGCGCCGACTACCACCGGAACGGGGTTCCGCATCCTCGTCGCGGCGTTCCCGCCCGTTCCCAACCACCGCGACCTCCCAGGCCACCTACTTACGCCCGCCTACAGCTTGCCCATGCGAACAGCGCTG
>CAWJPA010000007.1:0-1789780 GCA_963844655.1 uncultured Actinomycetota bacterium
TCCGGACCTGCCGCGAGCTGGCCGCGGCCGGACTGGTCGTGGGGACGTCAGGCAACGTGAGCGTCCGGGCCGGGGACCTGATCGCGGTCTCGCCCAGCGGGCTGGACTACGCCGACCTGACCGCCGGGCTCGTCGGCGTGCACCGGCTGGACGGCACCCCGGTCGAGGCCCCGCTTCGCCCCACCAGCGAGATGCCCCTGCACCTGGCGGTCTACGCCGCCACCGGGACCGCGGCCATCGTGCACACCCACCCGGTGGCCGCGACCGCCCTGTCCACCCTGACCGCCGAACTCCCGGCCATCCACTACCAGGTGGCCATGTTCGGCGGCCCGGTGCCGGTCGCGCCGTACGCCACCTACGGGAGCGAGCAGCTGGCCCGTAACGTGGCCGCGGCGCTCAGCGACCGGACCGCGTGCCTGATGGCCAACCACGGGGCCCTGACCACCGGCGCCGACCTGAGGTCGGCCCTGACCGGGACCCGCTACCTGGAATGGCTCTGCGAGGTCTACCTGCGGGCCCTGGCCGCGGGCCAGGCGAGCGGTCCGCGCCTGCTGCCGGCCGACGAGATCGCGCTCGTGGCCGGGCAGCTGGCGGGTTACGGACAGCGGGTGCCGGACGGTAAGCCCAGCCGCAGCGGCTAGCAGCGCCCCGCGTAGGCGCCGCTGACGTACGTGGTCCACGGGTCCCAGTCGTGCCCGTCGTCGGAGATGGCGATCGCGGCCTTGGCGTTCCCCATCGCGTTGAAGGTGGCCTTCGCCGGGCCGTGCGAGCCGTTGATCTGCCAGTAGCCGTAGTCGTTGGTCGGGCTCAGCGCGTACTGGTTGCCGCCCGATTCGGCCATGGCGATCTCGGCGGCCATGAACGCCTCGCCGTGCGAGCCGCCGGCCGCCTCCCACAGGGCCTCAAGGCCGGAGCAGCTGAGCGTGCCGCTCAGGTGGGTGACCGAGGAGGTCAGCGTGGTCGGAGTCTTGGCGTGCTTGGGCGCGTAGGACGCGGCGTTGGCGGGCGGGTCGGTCGGGACCTTCAGCACCTCGCCGACGTAGATGCTGTTGGGGTCGTGGACCACGGAGGAGTTCACGTGGTACAGCCAGGTCCAGTCCGCCGAGTTGCCGTAGAAGCGCTGCGCGATGGAGGACAGCGTGTCACCGGAGCGGACGGTGTAGGTGCGGGTGGCCGGCTGGTCGTGCCGGACCGCGGCGTCGGTGTGTACCTGCCCGGCGACCGTCGTGGTCGTTGGCCGAAAGGCTGGTGGCCTGGGCCGAAAGGCTGACCGCGGCCTGCGCCTGCGGGGCCGTGGCGACCAGCGCGCCGGCGATGGCCACCGCGGGGGCGGCCTTGGTGGCGACCTCGGCCACCTTCTCGACTTGCGAAGGTTGGGTGTGCCTGCCCGTGCGCCGGATCTTCGTCGGGCGGCGGTGCGAGTGCGCTGAATCCACAGAACTCCCCAAGTAGTTTCCGTACCCGCCTACCCGTCCCGCGGGAGGGCCTGTCGGCGAGCCTGTCACTGCCTGTGATGCTGAGGCTTATATTCGCTATCCGGCGGTCTGTGCCGTCTGCGGAAGCATGGCAGCAACGAACTTGGCCTCGCAGGCAATTCGAGTTATTTCTGTAACGCATCTGTGATCTTGGCTGAGCAACCCGGCTGGGCCTGGGATACTTCCGGGGTGACCGATCACGGCCTGAGGTACTTCGATGATTACCTGCCGGGGGCTTCCTACGACTGCGGAAGCGTCAGCGTCAGCGAAGCTGAGATCATCTCCTTCGCCATCCAGTTCGATCCGCAGCCCTTCCACGTCGATCCCGGGGCGGCGGCCCGCGGGCCGTTCGGCGGGCTGATCGCCAGCGGCTGGCACACGGCCGCCCTGGTCATGCGGCAACTCGTGGATCACTACCTGTCGGCCGAGGCGAGCCTGGGCAGCCCGGGGCTTGACGAGATGCGCTGGCCCTATCCGGTCCGCCCGGGGGACACGCTCCGTGTCCGGGCTACCGCGGTGGAGGCGCGCCGGTCGCTGAGCAAGCCGGACCGCGGCATCCTGAAGACCGTGATCGAGGCGGTCAATCAGGACGGCCGGACGGTCATGCGGGCCATGGCGACCAACTTCCTCCGCGTTCGCCCAGACCCGGACAGCCCAGACCCGGACAACTGAGATAGTGGGGACCATGCTGTACGCCTTCGGTTTCGAACGGGTCGGCGTCGTAGTCGGCGACCTGTACCACGTGGATCCCCGGCCGGCCAAGGGGCAGGAGGGCGCCGAACACGGCGTCCGGGTCGAGCTCCGGGTCCTGCAGCGCGGCGCGCTGAAGGGGTCGATCTACTCGGCCCAGCCCATCGAGGTCGGCCAGCCCATCTGGCGAGCCGACCTGCTGGAGGCGGTCGACGGGCGCCCGGGCAGCTTCGACCGCACCCACCATCACCCGGTGTTCCGCGACTGGGATCCGACCAGCCGGGTCTTCGTCCGCGAGCTGTCCGCCGACCCGCTCGGCTGGCTGGGCGAGCAGCTGGCCGACCTGGACGGCCTGCTGGCCGCGGCCGGCTTCCCGCCCGAGACGGCCGGCCCGGACGACGCGGACCGCCTGCGGGGCGTCGCCCCCGAGATCGTGGACGCCGCCCGCCGGCTGCTGGACCAGGTACGGGCAGGCGAACTGGGCACCGCCCCCGCACGACCAGGCCCCGCACGACCAGGCCCCGCACGACCAGGCCCCGCACGACGGGCCCCGGCCAGGCGGCTGGCATCCGCGCCGGCTGGCTCTAGGATCTGGCGGGACAGTGTCCTCCCGTGGGAGGTAGCAACTTGCGCCGAGCCGAGCTCGTGGCCGCGGCCGCCGACGCCGACCCGGTGACGCGGCTGGTGCTCGGCTGGCTGTCCGCGAAGCGGTCGGAGAACACCCGGGCCGCCTACGCCCGGGACATCGGGATCATCCGGGGGCGCCGCGCCAGCCGCGCGCCGTCCTGGCTCGCCTGGTGCCAGGCCCAGGGCGTGCACCCGGTCACCGGCGTTACCGGGCTGCACGTGGCCCGGTACGCGCGGCGGCTGGAGGTCGTGGGGCTGTCCCCGGCCAGCGCGGCCCGCAAGCTGGCCGCCGTATCCGGGTGGTACGCCTGGCTGGTCCGGCGCGGGCACCTCGGCGCCAGCCCGGCCGCCGGTATCGCGCGGCCCAGGCGGCCGGCCGGCGATCCGCCGGCCACGCCGCGGCTGACCCGGGACCAGGCCCTGGCGCTGATGCACGCGGCCGACACCGCGTCCGGTCCGCAGCGGGCCCGTACCGCGGCGCTGGTGGCGGTCCTGCTGTTCACCGGGGCCCGGGTCGGCGAGCTCATCGGGGCCGACGCGGCGGACCTCGGCACCGACCAGCGGCGCCGGGTGCTGTGGGTCACCCGCAACCAGGAGCGGCACGGCCTCCCGCTGCCCCCGGCCGCCGCCGCCCGGCTCGACGCCTACCTGGCGAGCCGCAAAGCACGCCGAACCGGGCCGCTGTTCGCCACCAGCACCGGCGGACGGCTGTTCCAGGCCGACGTGTGGCGGGTCGTGCGCCGCCTCGCGGCCCGGGCCGGCCTCCCCGCCGACCTGGCCGGGCACCTCGGACCGCACGCCATGCGGCGCTCGTTCGCCACCTTGTACCTGGACGCTGGCGGATCGCTCCGCGACCTGCAGAACGCCCTGGGTCACGCCGACCCGCGCGCCACCGGCCGCTACGACCGGGGCCCTGCCCTCGGTGACAGGGCCCTCGGTGACAGGGCCCTCGGTGACAGGGCCCTCGGTGACAGGCCCCCGGCGACCTGGTCGCCGCCTACCTGGCCGACCCGGCTTCCGGTCGCGGCGCGACCCTGGGAGGCTGAGCACGTGGCCAGTGACACGACGCGGCGGCTGATCCTGCTGCGGCACGCGAAGTCGGCCTGGCCGGACGTGCCCGACCTTGACCGGCCGCTGGCCAAGCGCGGCCGCCGGGACGCTCCCCGGATCGGCCGCTGGCTGCACGAGCACGGCTACCAGCCCGACGTGGTGGTGGTCTCGGCCGCGTGCCGGACCCGGCAGACCTGGGACCTGGTGGCCCCGGAGCTGGGCGGGTCGCCGGCCGTCCGGTTCGAGCCGCGCGCCTACGCGGCCAGCGCCCTGACCCTGCTCTACCTGGCCCAGGAGCTGCCCGACCGGTACCGGACCGCGCTGCTCATCGCGCACAACCCGGGCCTCTCGGAGCTGGCCACCAGCCTGGCCGCCCCGCCGGAAAGCGACAGGGCCACCGACAACGGCCCCCGCCCCGGGATCAGCCTGCCCACCGCCGCCGTCGCCGTCCTGGAGTTCCCCGGCGACTGGCCCAGCTTGTCTCCCGGCCACGCCCGCCTGACCGCCCGCACCGCCCCCGCCGACCTCTAGACGGGGCGAGCCTCACTCAATCGGCTGCCTGGCGATCAGCGGCGGCTCGCGGCCGGCCAGCAGCCAGCCGCCGGCCGCGGCGACCAGCGGCAGCCCGACCAGCAGGATCAGCACGTCAGTCAGCGGCACGTCGCCGAACATGGCGGACAGGCTGCCGTGCGCCCAGGCCAGACCGGCGATCACCGCGCCGGCCATGCCGAGGATCGCGCCGAGCAGGCCCAGTGCGGCCGCGGTCGCCGCGGTGATCATCCGCCGGGTCGCGCCGCTGGCGCCGGCCGCGGTGAGCGTGCGCAGGTCCCGCGCGGTCTCGCTGCGGATCAGGCCGACGGAGGCGGCCAGCACGCCGAGCGCGATCACGATGCCCAGCGCGGTGGCGCCGTCGGCGAACTCGCCGGCATCCGGGTTATCGGACTTGGTCTCGATCGTCACCCCGTAGGCGAGCGCGAGTCGCTTGGCCGCGTTGATCTGCGTGGCGGTGAGCGGGGCCGGTGCCTGGATCAGCCAGCCGTTCAGGCTGGGCTGCAGGTGGTACTTGCTCACCGCGTACTCGGTGATCACCGTGTTCGGCGCGGAGGTGCCGCCGGGCAGGTTGCTGACCGTCTGTATCGCGGGGCTGGCCAGGCAGTCGTTGCTCAGCGTGCAGGGCGGACCGCCGTCAGCACCGGGTGGCGGGGTGGCCTGGCATGTGAGTGCACGAACCTGCGGTGCCCCAGAGCATCTCCATGTGCGGCAGGCCCGCCAGCCCTGGCCGCATGGTGAGGAAGTCGGTGCCGGGAGCGATCTGGCTGGCCTTGATCCCGTACGTGGCGAGCAACTGCGGGGTGGCCACGTACACGGCGCCGGTGAAATTGGACGGACCGTGTGCCTGCGCGCCCACCTGGTGCAGCCAGCCCGCGGATTCCAGCGGCACCGCGGACCGCGCGTGCAGGCTGGCGGCGAGGCTGCCCACCTGCCCGCCCAGGCGGGCGGCCTGGGCGTTGCTGAGCTGCGTCATCAGGCCGGGCGCCGGGCTCTGCTGGGTGTAGATGATCAGCTGGCTGCTGGACAGGTTGGGGCCGATCCAGTCGAGCGGATTGTCGAACTTGATGCTGGCGACGATGCAGATCCCCATGGCCAGGAACACGGCGAACGTGGTCGCCGCCAGCGCGGCACCGGACCGGGCGCGGTAGCGGACCAGGTCGCGCAGCGCGATCCGGATCGCGACCGGCAGCCGAGGGCCCGCCCGGCGGCCAGCACGCTGATGGCCAGCGGGGCGAGCAGGACGATGCCGACGATCGTGGCGACCAGGCCAGCCAGCAGGAGCGGCCCGTGCTTGGAACTGCCCTGGCACCCCGGCCAGGCCGCCGGCGAACGCCAGGCACGCGAGGCCGACCGCGAACACGATGACGCCGGGCAGGGCGGAGCGGTGCACCGGCTTCGGCGGCGCGGGGCGGCCGGACAGCGCGGCCACCACCGGCACCGCGGCCATCGTCTTAGCCGGGCGGCGGGACGCCAGCACCGACGTCGCGATCGCGAACACGACCCCGATGCCGAACGCCCACCACGGCAGGTTCGCCGCGTCGACCACGTGGCCGGTGGCCTGCTGCAGCGTCGGCACGTAGGCGAACCAGGCGGCGAAGCCGAGCACCGCCCCGGCCAGCGCGGCGGCCACGCCGACCACCAGGCCGTTGACGATCATGACCAGGCGGAGGTTGCGTTCGGTCGCGCCGATCGCGCTGAGCATGCCGAGGGCACGGAGCCTGCGCTGGGCCATCACCGAGAAGCCGGCCACCGACACCAGGCCGATGAACACCAGGCCGAGTACCTCCACCACCAGGATGACCGTCGCCGGCGAGAGCCCGCCCGCGAAAGCGTGGGGACGTGACACGTCGCCGCCGCCGGGATACCGGGCAGCGTCGCGTTGCCGTTGCTGATCGCCTGCTGGACGGCGGGGGAGCCGAGCAGCATGGTCACCTGGCTGGGGTGCGGGACCTGGCCGGGGGCGACCAGCGCGAACTCGTCCGGCCAGGTTGCTCGGGTCTTGCACGATGCCGGTCACCCGCCAGGTCGTGCCGGCGGCCTGCCAGGTGCCGCCCACGTGCGCGCCGTACAGGGTCGCCACCTGGCTGGTCAGCGCGACCTGGCCGGGGCCGGCCGGGTAGGTGCCGCTGACCAGGCTAAGCAGCGGAGAGTTGTAGTGCCCGTGCGGATTCTCGGCGCGGAGCTGCACAGGCTGGGTGGTGCCAGTAGCGATGTCCTGATTCTCAATGACATCTGCCGGACCCCAGCGGCCCTCGATGGTGGCGATGTCGGCGGCCAGGTGCGGGTCGGTGCCGGGCAGCGTGACCTGCGCGGCAGCAGTGCCGAACGTGGCGTAGTTCGGGTTGGGGAGCTGCACGTTCGTGACGACGCTGGCGCCCCAGATCGTCGCCGCGACCGCCACGGTGAGCAGGCCGAGCACGAGCAGCTGCTGGCGCCATTCGCGGCGGAACAGCCGCCAGCCCCAGCGGACCACCGCCCGGCGGGCGACGATGCCGCCCGCGCCTCCGGCCAGGTCGGGGGGTTCGCGCAGCGCGATGCTCACCGGATCTCCCCAGGCGTGAGGAGGGATTCGGGGCCGGGCGGCCGGGTGGTCTGGCCGGTCACCCGCCCGTCGCGCAGGAATACCACGCGGTCGGCCCAGGCGGCCAGCTGCGCGTCGTGGGTCACCACCACCGCGGCCACGCCCCGCGTGCATGCCTCGTGCAGCAGCCGCATCACCTCGTCCGCGTTCACCGAGTCCAGGGCGCCGGACGGCTCGTCGGCCAGCAGCAGGCGGCGGTCCCCCACCACCGCGCGGGCGATGGCGACCCGCTGCCGCTCGCCGCCGGACAGCTGATCGGGGAACCAGCCGGCCCGGTCAGCCACGCCGAGCGCTTCCAGCGCGGCCAGCCCGGCCGCGCGCGCCTTCGGCACCGCGACGCCGTCCAGTTCCAGCGGCAAGGCGGCGTTCTCGACGGCGGTCAGCCCGGGCAGCAGATTGAAATCCTGGAACACGTACCCGATCACCCGGCGCCGCAGCCGGGCCTTGCGGCCCCGCGGCATCCCCGCCAGCGCCATGCCGCAGACCAGCACGTCCCCGCTGGTGGGTTCCTCCAGGCTCCCGGCGATGGTCAGCAGCGTGGACTTGCCCGACCCGCTGGGCCCCATCACCGCCACCATCTCCCCGGCCTGCACCGACAGGTCCACCCCGCCCAGCGCGTGCACCGTGGCCGGCTCCTGACCGTAGGTCTTGGACACGCCGCGCAGCTGCAGCACGCTCATCGCCGCGCTCCCGCCTTCCCCGCCTGGTCCCGGCCGGCTCATCGCCGGGCTCCCAGCCGGCGAAGCTGCGGAACCGGAGCGGGGGCGGAGGCGGGCCGGGAAGGCTCGGCAGCGGCCCGCCTGAGCCGCGTATCGGCGGCATCCAGCCACCGGGTCACCGCGTCCAGCCGGAACAACTCGGCATCCACCACCAGCGCCAGGCCCAGATCATCCCGGGCCTCGCCCTCTTTCAGCCGCGTCCACTGCTGCATCAGCTCCAGCAGGTACAGGCGGTGCGCCTGGATCACCTCATGCGCGTCGGTACCGGGCACCCGCGCGGCCACCAGCACCTTCATCACCAGCTCGTCGCGGGGCGGGGAGGTCAGGTCCGGCGGCGTGCGCAGCCAGGCGGCCAGCGCCTCCTCACCGCGGGGCGTGATCCGGAACCGCTTCTGCGGCCCGTCTTGCCCGGTGCCGTCGGATTCGGCCAGCCCGTCACGTTCCAGCCGGCCCAGGGTCTTGTACACCTGACCCACGTTCAGCGGCCACACCTCACCGGTCCCGGCCTCGAATTCCTCCCGCAGCTGCAGCCCGTACTTGGGTCCTTCGGCCAGCAGCGCCAGGAGGACGTGCGGGACACTCATGACATCACCATGCCAAGCATCATGCCGGGAATAATACCCGGCATACTCGCCTCGGGCAAGGCGGGCTGTGCGCGGCGGGATGCGCGCACCCGAGCCACCCGATTACCAGGGCGCGCTCCGGGGCGCTCGTCAGCAGGTCATTCCCGGCTCGACGGCCGATGCCGCGGCGCCAACGCTGGATCGTGTCCGGGGTCCCCAGAGCCTTGCCACTTTCCGGCTTACCCCCCGTAGCAGGCGAGCGCGCGGCGGCAGGGCCGGGTCGCCCAGCGAGGCAGCTTCAGGCGGCAGGCGCCGCCGTTGGAGGACGGCGGCCTGGTGGCGCAGGATCAGGATTTCCGCGGTGTTCCACCTCTCCTCACGCCGCGACCGCCGCAGCCACGCGGCGACCTCGTGATCAGGAGGCAGACGAACCGCAGGCACATGACCGGTGATCATCACGGCCGGACGGCCGAGAGGCAACCCTGCTGGTCAGGGCCATGGACAACATTTTCGGCACGCACACACGGTCAACTCGCAGGAAAACGTGTCTATACCCGCCGGGCAGGCCGGCTGGTCAAGAAGGCGTCCCGGCGGCAGGTGGCGGACATGCGATCGGCCATGACCTGGCCCCAGAGGCTAGCCGAGCTGGCTGATCCGGCGCAGGATGCTGGCGGGCGGCTCGCCGCCGGCGAGGTCGATGTCGCTGGTGACACGTCCGCCGGCGAGCCTGATCTGGCGCTCGCACCTGGCTACGACCAGCGGGTCGTGCGAGGCGAGCACGACCGTCATCGTGTGCTCGATGCGCAGGCCGGCCAGCAGGTCGAGGATCCCCACGCCGCAGTCCGCGTCCAGGTTGCCCGTCGGCTCGTCCGCCAGCAGCAGCGAGGGCATGTTGATCAGCGCGCGGGCGATGGCGACACGCTGCCGCTCGCCGCCGGACAACCCCGACGGCAGCGCGCCTTCCCGGCCCGCCATGCCCACCGCCGTCAGCAGGTCCATCGCCCGTTCCCGCTTGTTCCAGCTGGTG
Organism: uncultured Actinomycetota bacterium; assembly: GCA_963844655.1. Taxonomy (GTDB): domain Bacteria; phylum Actinomycetota; class Actinomycetes; order Streptosporangiales; family Streptosporangiaceae; genus JASHPR01. Next base: position 9,285 of record CAWJPA010000007.1, read on the forward strand.
CGGAACGGCAGCACGGGCGCGAGCACGTTGTCGACGGCGGTTAGCGCCGGGAGCAGCGCGCAGCGCTGGAAGACGAACCCGGCCGTGCGCCGGTAGCGGTCAGCCGCCGCGCCGCGCAGCGCGGTCACCTCGGTGCCGTCCCGGCGGACCGTGCCGGCGTCTGGCCGGTCGACGGCGCCCATGAGGTTCAGCAGCGTGGTCTTGCCCGCTCCTGACGCGCCGGTCAGCCCCACGAACTCGCCTGCTTCGATCGTGAGGCTGACGTCATCGGCCGCCACCACGGGGCGGCCCGGGCCGGTGTCGTACCGCTTGCTGATACCTCGCAGCTCGATCACGTGTCATTCACTCCTGGCGCGAACCCGAATATGCGCCTACTGTATCGCTTACCTAGCGACAATGTAACGGGGAAACGGGGACCCCGGACGATCAACGAGGAGGCTTGTCGTGGCGGGCGCGGAAGTCAGCTTCAGCTCGGTGAGCAAGACATACCGGACCGGCGCGGGGCTGCCGGTCCGGGCGCTGGCCGAGGTCACGCTGGACATCCCGGCCGGGCAGGCGGTGGCGGTCACCGGGCGGTCGGGCTCGGGCAAGTCCACCCTGCTGCACCTGGCCGGCGCGATGGACACACCCGACAGCGGCACGCTCACCGTCGACGGCAGCGACCTAGGTGCGATGAGCGAGGCGCAGCGCACCCGCTACCGGCGCGGGGTCGGTTTCGTGTTCCAGCGGTTCCATCTGCTGCCCGCGCTGACCGCCTGCGACAACGTCGCCGCCCCGGTGCTGCCGTTCCGCACTGGCTATGACAAGCGGGCCAGGGCGCGCGACCTGCTCGCCGCCGTCGGCCTGGCGGGCCGCGAGCACGACCTGCCCGCCAAGCTGTCCGGCGGCCAGCAGCAGCGCGTCGCCGTCGCCCGGGCCCTGGCCGGCGACCCCCGCCTGCTGCTCGCCGACGAACCCACCGGGAACCTCGACTCCGCCACCGGCGCCGAGGTCCTCGACTTGCTGTTCACATTGCGCCGCGACCGGGGCCTGACACTGGTCCTCGCCACCCACGACCCCGCGGTCGCGGCGCGGTGCGACCGCGTCATCGAGCTCCAGGACGGCGCCGTCAGCGTCGATGCCATGACGGTCCGTGACCAGGTGAGCGAGGCCGGCACATGATCAGGCTGATATGGCGCGGGGTGCGGTTCGCGCGCGGCCGGGCGGTGGCGCTGGCTGCCGGGATGCTGGTGGCCGCCGTCGCGTTCTCGCTGCTGACCGCCTCAGTGGCGGTGAACGCGGCCACGGTGCGGGGCACGGTCAACGCGAACTTCCGGGGTGAGTACGACCTGCTCGTGCTCCCGCGCGGCTCAGTCCAGACCGGGGCGGGTAAGCACCTGGTGCAGGTGAACTACCTGTCGGCCAGCACCAGCGGGATCACGATGGCGCAGTACGCCACGATCGCCCGGCTGCCGGGGGTCGAGGTGGCGGCACCGCTGGAGATCGTCGGCTACCTGCTGGAAACCGCCTACATCCCGGTGGTCCTGTCCCCCGCCGCGGCCGGCCGGTCCGGGGCGCGGGTGCTGGTCATCAGCTCGCGATACACCGCGGACCAGGGGCTGTCGGTGTATCCGCCGCACGACGAGAGATACGTCTACATCACCACCGATCACGTGACGCCGCCGCCGCCGTCGCCGTCGCAGGAGTCCGACGGCCGAGGCCCGGTCAGTACAGTGTTCGGGCCGACCGAGCGGCTCCCTGACGGCAAGAGGGTCATCGTCTGCCCCGTCACCTTCCCTGTGCCCTCTGGCCAGTCCTCCCCGTTCCAGCGGACGTCAGGGCTGCTGGACGGAGACTGTTACTCGCGGGCCGGCGGAACCCCTGGGCCGGTCGAGGGCATGGTCGCCTGGTCGTTCCCGGTCCTGGTGGCGGGCATCGACCCGCGCGCGGAGAGCGAACTGACCGGGCTGGGGCGCGCGGTGACCTCCGGGACGTACCTGGCCGAGGATCAGCGACCCGTGGTGTCGCCGAACGGCCCCCGCCATCCCTCCACGGACGTGATGCCGGTGCTCGCCAGCACCGCGTCCTTCGACGGCGACACCGATCACGTGACGGTGAGCCTGCTGCCGTCGTCGGCGGTGACCGTGGCGCGCTCCGGCAGGTCACAGGCGGCGATGGCGCGGGCGTTCGGGTCGCTGGCGGGCACGCCGGTGATGCAGGCGACGATCACCGGCGCCGCCGCGTGGCGGCGCCTGCTCACCGAGCTGAAGCCGGCCAGCGACCTGAACGCCGTAACGCAGTTCGTCGGCCAGTACTGGACGTCCGGCCCGGTGACCTACCGGCCGGGTCCAGGTGGGCAGCTTGACCCGGTGCCGGTCAGCAACCCGGTCTCGGTCTGGACGGCCGGGCGCGACGTATCAGGTGACCAGTACGTCAAGGCACCCCCCGCCGCGGCCGACACCGGGTACCGGGCACTCACCGAAATGAAGGAGACCGTCGGGGGAGGCGCGGTCGAAGTGGGCGGGCCACCTTATCTCCAGATCCGGCTGGCAGGCGAGTTCGACCCGGAACGGCTGGCGGGGTTCTCCGGCGGCGGCCCGGGATCACCGCTGGCCAGCTACCGGACGCCGCTGCTGACCGGCGCGGACGCGGCCAGCCGCGCGGCGCTCGGCAGCCAGCCGCTTGAACCGGACGGGAACATGGCCGGGTACGCTCAGCAGCCGCCGCTGCTGTACATGACGCTGTCCGGCGCGGCGGCCCTCGAGAAGACGGCGCGGTACTACAGCCGAACCGGCACCCGGGCAGCGGCGCAGCTCAGGTCGACGGTAGCGGCGCCGATCGGGTCGATCCGGGTGCGGGTGTCCGGGCTGCGCGGCACGGTACCGGAGAAGCTGGACAAGATCGGCGCGATCGGCGAGGAGATCGACAAGGCGACCGGCCTGCAGGTGATCGTCACCGCCGGCGCCTCGCCGTACCCGGTCACGATCGGGTTGCCGGCCGGCAAGTTCGGCCGGCCCGCCCTACGGCTCACCGAGGACTGGACCCAGACCGACAGCGCGCTGCTCGTGCTCCACCAGGCCGACCGGGAATCGCTGGCGCTGCTCGTGCTCATCCTTGTCGTGTGCGCGCTGTTCCTGTCCGGCGCGGCGCTCGCCGGGGTGCGCGGGCGGCGCACCGAGATCGGCGCGCTCCGCGCGGTCGGCTGGGGGCGCCGGCAGGTGTTCACGATGGTGCTCGGCGAGGTGGTGACGCTGGGCATCGCGGCAGGCCTGGCAGGCGCCGGGCTGTCCGCCTGTCTCATCTCCGGCCTCGGCCTGCACGTCCCGCCGTCGCGGGCGCTGCTGGTGCTGCCGGTCGCCATCGCGCTGGCCGGCGTCTCCGGGCTGGCGCCATCCTGGGCGGCGTCGCGAATACCGCCGGCCGAGGCGCTGATGCCGCCGGCGAGGGCACCACGGCGCGGCGGGCGCCGGGTCCGGACCGTCACCGGACTCGCCATCACCGGAATCGTCCGTACCCCCGGCCGCAGCGCGATCGCCGCGGCCGGGCTCGCCGTCGGCGTGGCCGGGCTCACCGTCCTGCTGGCGGCGCACGTCTCGTTCGCTACGTCGATCGGCGACAGCGAGCTAGCCGGCCTGGTGAACGGGTCGACGCGGGGCAGCGACCTGGTCTCGGTGCTGCTCACGATCGCGCTCAGCGCGGGTGGCGTCGCCGACCTCACCTACCTGAACCTGCGCGAACGCGCCGGCGAGCTGGCCGCGCTCGCCGCCTCGGGCTGGGGCCGCCGCCAGCTCGGCCGCCTGCTCACCAGCGAGGCCGTGGTCACCGCGGGCACAGGCTCGGTGGCCGGCGCCGCGATCGGGCTGACCGTCGCCGGGGTCGCCTTCGGGCTGACCCTGCCCGTGCTGGCGACCGCGGCCCTGGCCGCCGCGGGCGGTACCGCGGTCACGCTCGCGGCCGTGATCAGCGTCCTGCTGCTCACTTCGGGACGTCCATTGGCGGAGGTGCTGGCCGCGGACGAATGACGGGAGGTCCATGGGCCGCGCCGAACCTCGTTCATAGCCGGCGGCGCCCGCCGCGGCGGGCACGGTGAACGCGGTCTCCGCCACCAGCACCCAGGCTGGTGGCGACCGGACGCTGGGACTATGCTCATTACTTACATAGCGACAATGCAAGAATGACACCAGATCGTTATCTAGCGGCAAGGCAAGGCGCATGCCCCTGCAGCACGCGGTCCTGGCCCTGCTGGCGGACAGGCCAGCCCACGGCTACGAGCTGAAAGCCAGCTTCGAGCAGGCTGTCGGCGACCAGTGGGGCGGGCTGAACATCGGCCACCTGTACCAGATCCTCGACCGGCTCTCCCGGGATGGCCTGATCGAGTCCCAGCGCCAGCCGCAGCAGGTCAAGCCCGACCGTCTCGTGCACCGCCTCACCCCGGCCGGCCGCGCCGAGCTCGACCGCTGGCTCGCCGAGCCGGCCGTCCCCGCCCGCGGTTATCGCGACGACTTCTTCCTCAAGGTCATGGCCGCCGTCCGCTCCGCCGACCCGGCGGTGCTGCCCGCCGTGCTCAGCGGGCAGCGCGCGCACCTGCTGCGGCAGCTGCATGCCCTGGCCGGCGCCCGCGCCGCCACCAGTACCACAGCTGTCGAGTCGCTGCTCATCACCGCGGCCGAACTGCACATCCGCGCCGACCTGGGCGTGGTCGACGCCGCCGAGACGACCCTCACCACCAACCCCGCCCCCGTCAGCGAGCAGGCATCGGCGGGCATGACACCACCGCAGAGCGCAGCGGGCTAGCCCTGCCACACCCTGCTGGCCAGAGCCGCGGACGAGATTCTCGGCACGCACAGGGCTGTGCTGCCTGGCGCGGCAGCCTCGTAGCTGACCACACCAGACGGCATCGCTTGCGGGAGCACAGCCCTCTTCAGGGCCAGCTGCCATGGCCTGAGATGCAGCTGGACTCAGCTGGACTTGATGGCACATGATCCCAAATCTGCGTCGCGCTGACCAGGCACACTCCGGGACTACGGACGCCACACGGACAGAACGCGGTATTGACACGGCGGGAAAGGAGAAATAGCAGGTCAGTGGGTATTCCGATGGGCCGGGATCGGCTCACTGTAAAACCGTCGGCTCAGCCTACGTTGGTTCGAACCCAACACCTGCCACCACCAGCGGAAACAGCCCGTTGCTGCGAATTCTCGGCTAGGCGGGCTGTTCTTCTTTGTCCCATGGTGTGTCACCTTGTCGCGCTGTGGACCGTTGTGTTGCGGGGTCCACGGACGTATGGCGGACGGAATCCATGCCTTAGGACGGTCGGTGTGACCGTCGGCTTTCCATGGACGGCCACGGACGGGCCGCGATGGCGGCGTGTTCCGGCTTGACGTGCGCGGCTGAGTCGGGCGTGGATCCCCGTGTGTCCGCCCGGCGGCCCCGGTGCTTTCCCCAGGCGGCGGGTGGCCTAGGAAGGCGGGTGTTCCGGTGATGACTGGGCTGACCGTTCGGGCGAGCGTGACGGTGCCCGGCCGGGCGATGCTGGTGCCGGGGCGGCGAGGTTTTGCACGAGCATTCCCTGCAGGCCGGGTCGGCGGGCAGGACGGCCTATGTGTCGATGATCCAGATCGGCCGGGCTGATACGCCAGCGGCACCCGGGCCATTCCCAGCCCTCTCTTGTCTCTCTGTCGTCCGTGCCCGGGGACGGCTATTCGGCCCGCAAGGCGGTGGTGGTCCTGGACGCCGCCGCCCAGGCTGCGGGCAGCAGCGCGCCCACGGCGGCGATGGCTAGCCCGGCCAGGGCCAGCGCGGTGAGGCCGGCGGCGGTGTAGGTGTGGATGCAGCTGCTGGGGAGCGCCAGTCCGGCTTTGTCGGCGAGGTGCCGCATCACCAAATCCTGCGCGATTATCCCGCTGGGCAGCGCGATGATCGCGGCACCGATGGCGGACGCGGCGGCCCAGCAGGTGACCATGGCGATGGCCTGCCGCGGGGTCATCCCGACCGCCTTGAAGACGCCCAGGTCATGGACCCGCTCCTGGGTGACCATCAACACCGACAGATATGTCATGCCACCATCTGCGGTGGCCCAACGCCTCTGACAAGCAGGCGACTCTGAACTGCGGACCCCAGCAGCAGGCTGCCTGGAGCCCACGGGTAACCCCGGCACTGACAGAAATCCGGTTTCCGCCGGTGTTTTTCACGCGGCCCTCGCCAACTCAGCCCGCCAGTAATCCGCCCCGGATGGCGTCGGTGATGGCTTTCCCGGATCTTTTCCGCCGGTTGCACAAGGCGCTGCGGCCGATGTTCTGCTCGGCGGCGATCTGCGACAGCGGGACGCCTTGGAGCCGGCTGCGGCCGATCCCGAGTTGGGCCACGTTTGGGCTCTGAGCGGTTGCGTAGGCCCTGACCTGGGCTTTCGCGGCTCGTGAAGGCTGAAGGTGCGCACTAAGCTGGCCCGACCCGGCCGCCGTCGACGGGGACGGTGATGCCGTGGACGAAGCCGGGGTCTACGAGAACGAATCGTGGTAGTCGGCGGCGAACTCGTCGAAGGAGCGGGCGGGCCGGTTAAGGAGTGACACGACATCGTCGGTGACCCAGGCGGCGTCACCGTCAGCGGTCAGGGTGGCAGCTTGGGCATTCATCTCGGCGATCTGCTCTGGGACGCCCGCGCGGACCATCGCGTCCTTGTCCTGATCGAAGTTGAGCTCGCGGTAGGTGATGGTCCGGCCAAGCAGCCTGGACAGCACCGCGGCGACGTCGTAGTAGGAGATCAGCTCGGGGCCGGTGAGCCAGTATGTCTTGCCGACGTGCGGGGCAGGTGAGGCGGCGATGCTGGCGGCCACCGCTGCCACGTCGCGGGCGTCGATCATCCCGATCCGGCCCTTTCCGGCTGAGGACCCGAAGCCGCTGGTCTTGGCGATAGCTGGCGCCAACGCCAGGACGTTGTGCATATAGGCGTTCGACCGCAGCAGCGTGTGGGGCACTCCGGAGGCAGCCAGGCCCGCCTCGATCTCTGCCTGCCAGCGGCGCCGGGCGATGGGCGAGTCGGCGGGGGCCTTGCTGCTGGCCTTGACAACGTGCCCGACGCCGGCGCGGGCGGCGCTGGCGACCACGTTCAGCTCCTGCGCGGGCACGGCCGGGCTTACAAGCACCACACTGGTCACGCCCGCCATCGCCACGTCGATGCTCGCCGGCACCGCAAGGTCGCCTACGACGATCTCGGCACCGGCATAGGCCAGCGCCTTCGCTTTCTCAGCATCTCGCACCAGCACCCGGACGGGCACTTCGCGCTCTGCGAGGAGACGTGCTGCCTCGGAGCCGACCTTGCCCGCCGTTGTCACCAGGATCATGACGGCTCTCCCTTCGCCAAATTAGGTCAGGTAACCCAGTCTGGCGGAGCATCGAATGGGTTGTCAAACCCAGAAAGCTCGCTACTATCGGGTCCTGACCTCCGGCACTCGTGAACGGCCCAGGCTCACCCCGAAGGGCGAGCGGACCCGGGCTAAGATCATCGACGCTGCCGCCCGGCTGGTCTATGAGCGCGGCGTCGCGGGCACCACGCTGGAAGACATCAGGGCAAGCGCGGAAGTCAGCGGCTCGCAGCTCCAGCACTACTTCGCCGGCAAGGACGAACTCGTGCAGGCGGTCATCGGCCACCAGGCCGACACGATCGCCGGCAACCAGCAGCAAGCCGACCTCGGCAGCGCCAGAGGGCTCCAAGCATGGCGCGACTTGGTGATCACCACGGCAAGGAACGCCGGCGGCCGGGGCGGCTGTCCCCTCGGGTCGCTCGGCGGCCAGCTCGCTGAGAGCGACCCCCAGGCGCGCACCCTGATCGCATACGGATTCGAGCAGTGGTCAGCGGCCATCAGCGACGGGCTGCGAGCACTTCACGCCGCCGGGCACCTGCGGGCCGGCCTGGAGCCCGACGACCTCGCCGTCACCCTCCTCGCCGCTGTCCAAGGGGGCCTCCTCCTCGCCCAGGTCCAGCGGAACACCCGTCCTCTCGAAACCGCCGTCGACACTGTTCTCGCTCTCGCTGCGAGCACGACTGCCACCGACCTTCTGCCCAGCGACATCCGCCAAGCCGTCGACCATGCCGACCGCCCATCCGGTGTGCACTAAGTTGGCCCAAGTCGGGTTTTTCACGCGTCCTCGCCAAGTCAGTCGGCCAGTAATCCGCTCCGGATGGCGTCGGTGATGGCTTTCCCGGCTCTTTTCCGCCGGTTGCACAAGGCGCTGTGGCCGATGTTCTGCTCGGCGGCGATCTGCGACAGCGGGACGCCTTCGAGACGGTTGCGGCCGATCAGCTCGGCCTGCGCCGCTGTCAGGACGCCCGTGCGGACGCCGGCGGCGAGCACGAAGCCGGGTGCCCCACGGCAGGAACGGCGCGTCGCCCTGGTCGTCGAGGTCGCGGCGGCGGCTGGCGTAGCTGGCGTCGGCGTAGGCGAGAGCCTTGCCCGCCCGCCAGGCCGCCCAGCACAGCCGCGACGCCAGCGGCACCGAGTCCAGGTCGTCTAGGTCTAGGCCGCGCAGGGCCGCCAGGAAGCCGGTCAGCACCTCGGCCTGCAGGTCAGCGGGGTCGCCACGGTAGGCGGCCGTCAGGCTGGCGACCGCGCGGCGCAGGCCGGGCAGCGCGATCCCGGCCAGGCCGATCACCCAGGCCGGGCCGCCGCAGCGGGCCGGGCGGGCCAGCTTGGCCCACATCCGGTTGCTCGCGGCCAGCCGCGAGGGGGTGCACAGTCAGCGGCTGCGGCCCGGTGGTCAGCAGTCGGCACGCGGCATCAACGGCATCGAGGGCGGCCAGCGGGCCGGCCGGGTATCGGCCAGTGGCGGCGGGCGGGGCGTCGTGGTGATCCATGCAGGGCTCCAGGTCAGTAAGCGGGAACGCAGCCCCCCATCCAGCCAGCCCCCGCTGACCTGGCAGGGACCCGCGATATCCTCAGCGCCGGCCTGCGATGGACCTAGCATGGGCCTGGCGGTTGGGCCGGCCCGAAACCGGGCGGGCGGCCCGCGCCTGGCTGCCTCTGCGACGTCGCGGCAGCCCGGGCCGGTGACAGCCTGACCTGCGCGGCCGAAGGCCAGGTCCAGCGCGGGTCTATCGCAGGTCCATGGCATCTGGTCAGGCAGCCGGCTCCATCCACGTGAGCCGCGAGAGATCTGTTTGCGCCTCCCAAAGTTTCCTGGCCGGTGGTGTGAAAAAGGGTCCGGGAAACCCGATTTCTGTGATGTCAGCGGAGAACGCGGCGGCACGCGGACCAGTCACCCATGACACACCCTCACAGCAGCCCCGGCCTGCCACGCCGCCCATCACGGGCGAGCGCGGCTGCGCGCCCGGGCCGGCGCGACCCGGCGTGCCGGTAAGCATCTGGCCCGGCCTGCCCGCCCCCGCTGCCCGCCACGAGCTGTGCACCGGGCCGGTCACCGTCCCGGCCGCCGAGAAGGCTATCGCCGCGTTCTCCCGGCCCGGCGACCTGGTCGCCGCGCCCGACGGCTCTCTCGCGGTGATCGAGGCCGCTGCCGCGGCAGGCCGGCGTGCCCTCGGCCTGAGCCACGGAGCCGGGCGCGGGTTCGCCGGGCTGCGCGCCCGGCTGGACCCGGCGACCCGGCCGCGGGCCCGGCTGCGGCCGGGCCGCCCCGATCTGCTGCTCGCCCCGGGGGATCCCGACGCCGGGCAGGCCGCCCTGGCCATCACCGGATGCCACGGCCCCGGCTGCTGCTCCGTCCCGAGACTAGACGGCGCGGACGGCCCAGGACTGCTGTATGCGGCCTGCGAGCGGGTGCTGGCACCGGGCGGGGTCCTGGCGGTCCTCACGGCCAGCCATGCTCCCGGCGGCCAGCGCACCGACCTGGCCAGGCTCGCCATCCGGAGCGTTTGCCATGATCGGCGCCGCCGCCATGATCGGCGCCGTCATGCAGGCTCCCCTCGCCGGCCTCGTCCTGGTCCTCGAACTCACCCAAAACGGTTTCGGGCTCATTGTCCCCATGATGACGGTGACCGTCACCGCGACCGCTGTCGCCTTCTATGTCGACGGCTACTCGATCTACTCCGCCCGCCTGCCGTCCCAGACGCTCGGGATGGCGTGGCGGCCCGGCCCCGGCAAAGCCGCGATAATTCGCCTGACCGTGGCGTGGCGGCCCCACCGGAACCGATGGCCAAGGAGGCACCCAGCGACTTTCTTGTCGTCGCAGGCGCAGCGGTCGCTGACGCAGTTGCGGCGCATCCCAGCGGTACCAGCGTCAGCTTGCGGAGCGGCGGCTGCCAGCCTGCCAGTCTTCCTCGGTTCCGGCTTGGCCGCTGTCGACGCCGAAGCTGGCGAGCTGCGGGCGTTCGCGCAGGCTGCGCTTGAGTTCGGCGAAGCCGGGGAAGGCGGCCAGGCCCGTGACGTGGTCCCAGAGGCGGACGGCGTCCTGGTCGCTGGGCAAGCGGCTGATGACCGGTCCGAAGAAAGCGGTGCCGTCCGGCGGCTGGAAGTGGATGATCGGCGTGCCGACGTCCCTGCCGGTCAGGGACAGGGCGTGGTCGGTCTCGGCCTGGATCTCGCCATCCCAGCTGGTGTCACCGAGAGCGTCGGCCAGTTCGGCGGGCAGGCCCGCTTGGGCCAGCAGCGGCTCGGTGAACTCGCGGCTGCCTCGCACTTGCGCCGTGAGCTGCGCGGCCCGGGATGAGTCGAAGATCTCGCTGCTGAATGCCTCGTACAGGGGGCCGACGGCATCGGGGCCGTGCTCAGCTCGTGCCCGCGCGGCGACGCGCAGCAGCCGGAGCCCGGAGGTGTGACCGTCTTCGTAGCCGGCCGGGAAGTGCGTGTCGTAGTCGACGTCGGCGTTGATCAGCCGCAGGGAGATGAACCGCCACTCGACGGAGTAGTCGCGCTGGGTGGCGACCTGGCGGACCCACTGGCTGGTGATCCACGCGAACGGGCACACGGGGTCGAAGTAGAAGCTGATGTCGGCCACGCGGGCCGGGTTGCCGGTCGTCATCGTCAGGCCGCCGCGTGCTGCCGGAGGTAGCGCACCAGGCCGATGACATCCTCGGGGACCAGCCGGCCGATGGCGCCGCTGGAATAGACGCTGACGACCACCTTGCCGGCCGGGTCAAGGACGAAGCCGGTGGATTGCAGGTAGACCGGATCGGGGTTGACGAACGCGCCGGTGAGATCGGCGATGGCGCAGGCATCGGCGCTGTGCCCGACGGGGAAGGTCAGGCCGTGCTTGGCGATGAGGCCGGCGGTGGTTGGCTCGTCGTCCACTGACAGCGCCGCGACCCTGACCCCAGTTTCAGCGAAGCTGCCGACAGCGCGCTGGAATGCCCGCAGCTGCGCGTTGCAGTACGGGCACCACGACCCGCGGAAGAACAGCACGGCACCGAAGTCGCCAGCGAAGGCATCCGGCAACGTCAGGGCCGCTCCGCCGGGCGGAGTAACGGGCAGGGCAGGAAACGTGGTTCCTGGGCTGAGCAACGGCATGTCAGCTCTCCTCGGCGGGGCGTACTGGCCTGATCGGCGGCGCCGCTTGTTATCGGCATCGTCTTCTTAGCGCAGCGGCTGCCGGTGTTCTTACCGCGGAACTGGCCCTGAGATATCTGCCACCTGGCGGTAAGACTCTCGCGCTCCGCAGCGCCAACCGTGAGACGGGGTGAGGCCGGCAGCTGCCTGCGGTCGGCCAGCATGCACGCGTTGCCGCTGACATCCTCTGGAAGGGAGCAAGCAATGACAGGGAGCCTGACCGGCAGGACGGCCCTGGTCACCGGGGGCGGGCGCGGGATCGGGCGGGCGATCGCGATCGGCCTGGCGCTGGCCGGCGCGGACGTGTTGGTGACCGCACGCTCGGGAGGCGAGCTGGCGGACACGGCCGCGGCGATCGAGGCCGCGGGCCCCGGAGCCGGCCAGGCCCGCGCGGTGGCCGCCGACATTGCCAATGACCGGCAGCGTCAGCGGGTGATCGAGGTGGGGCTGGCCCGCGGCCGGATCGACGTGCTCGTGAACAACGCCGCGACCGTGGAGCCGCTGGGCGCCTCCGCCGCGATCGGTGCCGGGGGCCTGCGCCGGGCGTTTGACCTCAACGTCATCGCCCCGGCCGCCCTAGCGGCTGCGGCCGTCCCCGGCATGCTCGCGGCAGGCTGGGGGCGGATCGTAAACGTTTCCAGCGGCATCGCCGCAAGCCCCGGCTCCATGATCGGGGGCAACGCTTACGCTGCCACCAAAGCCGCGCTGGAGGCCCACAGCCGGAACCTGGCGGCCGAGCTGGCAGGCAGCGGGGTAACGGTCAACGTCTATCGTCCCGGCGGCGTGGACACGGCCATGCAGGCCTGGATCCGCTCTCAGGACCCGGCACGCATCGGGGCCGCCCTTCACGAGCGGTTTCAGCGCAGCTATGCCACCGGGTCGCTCCTGACGGCGGACGCCTCGGCCGCGGCGCTGCTGGGTCATCTGCTTGGCCCGGACAGTGAGCGGACGGGAGCGATCTGGGATCTCGCCGAAACGGTCTCGGCAGGCAATGACGGCGCTCCCGGTCCCGCGCGCAGGCGGGCTGCCGTCCGTTCTGGCCCAGTCGGTCGGAGCCACTGATTGCCGGCCGCCATGGGAGTCAGCGGCGAAGCTGAACCCACCGGGCCGCGACCTGGGGCGGGCCGTCGATCTCCAGCGCGCTGGGCTGCTGGCCGTTGGTCAGCCACAGCAGCCGGTCCCGAGCCAGCGGCATGCTGGGCGTCCCAGCGATGGATGGCCATCTCGACGGCGACGCGGCGGCGCCACCAGCTGACCCGGTGGTCGCCGCGGCTGGAGAAGGTCCAGGCCGGTGACTCAGGCGCTGCGGCGGCCAGGATGCTCAGCGTCCGGTCCAGCTGCGCCGTGTACCAGGCTGCGAGCGCGCCGCGGTCCGCTGGCGGCGTCTCCCGGCCCGGCCGCGGCACGGCCCCGCCAGTGGTGACGATCCTCGCCATCCACCCCAGGATCGCGCCCATGTGGCCGACCAGGTCGGCGGCAGTCCAGCCCGGGCAGTCGGGCACCGGGCGTGACCAGCCAGCCGCCGCTGCGGCGAGGAGGTCCTGGCCGTCCGCTGCCGTGACCGTCAGCAGCCCGAGTTCAGCCATCCCCGGCAGGCCTGCTGGCGGCGGCGAGCAGTCCGTCATAGTCGTCGGCGCACGGTCCGCACGCCAGCAGGTGCGCAGCGACTCCGGGGTAACGGCGGCCCGCCGACTCTGCGGTCTCACTGAGCACGAGATCGACGTAGACGTGCAGTACCTGGAGTGCCTGATCGCAGCCGACATCGCGCGGGTCGGTGCGCAGGAACTGGTCAAGCTCCGGCCAGTCCGTCATGACGATCGCCTCACCGAGTCCAGGTCGGCCGGACCATCGGCAGGTACGGCCAGGTATCCGTTAGCGGCCAGCGCGGCCCGCAGCTTACGCCGCGCGTCGAACATCGTCTTGTAGATGGCATTACGGCTCGACCCCAGCTGTACCACCAGGGCATCGAGAGGAGTGCCGTGGATCACGATGGCCACGAACACCCGCCGCTGCCGGTCGGTCAGCTGCTCCTCGACAGCCCGGCGCAGCGCCGCGAGCAGATCATGGTGCTCAGCGACATCATCGGGCTGCATGCCCAGGCGGTCGGGCAGCCGGTCCCACTGGCCGGCCTCCAGCGTCGTGGCAGGCCGCTGCCAGAAGTGACGCCCGAGCTTGGCCGAGACTTCGAGCATTGCGAACTTGTACGCCCAGGTGGTGAACCGGCTCTCCCCGCGGAACTGGCCGAGCTTGGCGGTAATGGCCATGAGGGCATCATCGGCGGCCTGGTGGGCGAGATCGTCGAGCTCCGGGCCGGTGACCGGGTGTCGGCCCTCGCGGCGGTGAAGCTCGGACCGGGCGACCCGCAGCAACAGCGTATGTAGCTGGGCCAGCGCCAGTTCACGAGCCGGGCCGGTGCTGCGCAAAGCGCTCAGCCATTGTGCCGAGTCAGGGTCGAGCTCGCGTCCGCTGCTCACCCCTGGCGTCCCGCTGCCCGGAAGGCACAGCCCTCGGACGCATTAGCTGGAAGCACGCCTCGATGCTAACAAGCGGCCGGCCTGCCCGAACCGGAGTGGCTCCGGCTGGGTGTAGCGGTCCGGTCGGCGCGGACTAAGGGTTGACGGAATACTTCATCTGGCACTGTTGCGTTGGTCGATCGCGGATGGCGGGAGACTGGTGCGATGGTTGCGCGTCGTACGGCTTCGATCTTCGCTGGCTTCCGGTTCCCGCGGGAGGTGATCTCGGTCGCATGCGGCCCACGGCGTTGCGGGCCGACATAGGTAGCTGCGACCAGTAGTTGACGTGCCTGGCGGGGATTGACCACCACCCGCCGGTCAACGACCTCGGAGACCTTGGGTGGTTTCCAGCTCAGCCGGTCCAGCGGATTGGCCGTCAGCTCTTCCAGCTCGATCGCGTAGCCCAGGACGTTGGCGAACACAGAGCGTTTGCGCGGGATCGTAGTCGCTCCGGACGCTGTACCGTCCTGCCGAAGCGAGATCGCGTCGAGCACGGCCCGCGCATATATCGGCTTGCCGACTTCGCTGACGGGAAGCGAGGATTTCTCCAGCCACCGCAGCGCCGCCGCGACATCAGGAGGGCGGTCATGAGCACGCGAGTTGGGAGCGAGCGCGAAATGCCGCAATGCCTGCCGCAGCACGCCCGTTTCCAGGTCACCCGCTCTACGAAGGACCGGCTGGTCAAAGGCCGCACTGCGGCCATCTCTGTACCAGACAGCAACAGCACCGCCCAACCACCCGCCGCCGCTCACCGCCATTCCCGTCCATGGCGAGACCCAGGCCCCCCAAGCCAGGGAACTGCCCCAGAGCTGGTAAGGAAGCGGTCGCTCGGCGTAGGTCATCCCATCTCGACCGGAAGCCGATCTTGATCTGATATTCGCGGGTAGCCTGGGTCGGTGATCGGGGGATTCCGGTCGTGGACAAGGGCGCACAGGATCAGGGGCGCGGCCTGGACCATGTCGGTTCTGTGGGTGGGTATAGGTGCTGCCGCCAGCGGCTACGTCTTTCTTGCATCCACGAAGACGGTCCTGGACCCTACGAGCCCCTTCGTCGGGATATTTGACTGGCCCGGCGGGAACTGGAATACAGCCGCATTCGCCGCGGCCGCACTGGCGGCGGTGACATGGCTGGCGCTGACAATCCCGGTGCTGATCGCCGGATTGCGTCGGATTCTCGGCTGGCCGGGCAAGCGGCTCATGGCAGCGGCGTGGGCAGGCGCGTGGGTTGCGGGCGTGGCGCTCATGGCGATGATCCCGGCCAGTGTGGCCTCCACGAAAAGCCTCAGCCCCACCGCGAACTGGCAGGAGCTGGTGATCGGTGCCGGGTTCCTGACGCTCGCAGCGGTGATGGCCTGGATACTGGCCAGACCAGCCGAACCGCAGCGGTGAGCACCCAAGCGTCCGCGTACAGCAGCGAAGTACAGCAACGCACCCTGAAATCGGCGCGCCCGGCCTGGCAGCCACAGCCGTCCCAGCAGCGCGAAGCACCCGTGACCGTGGCTATGCAAGTAGTTCGGGACGAGAGGTCGCGCTGGCGAAGGCATGGGATATGCATGGGATCGATGACCCACTGATGCGCGCGGCTGGCCGCGATGATGCTGGTCAGATGCCCTGTGGGCTTATGAGCGCCGATCGTCTGTAAACCGTTGGCTCAGCCTACGTTGGTTCGAACCCAACACCTGCCACCACCAGCGGAAACGGCCCGTAGCCTGGGTGTTCTCAGGATCACGGGCCAAGTTGTCCGTGGCAGGCCTTGTGCATCTAGGTCCTGCTGAGTCCGACTCTCGGTAGCTGCCCACGGACACATAGCGGACAGCGTCCGCGATCATGCTGCGCTGCAAATCAGGCTGTGCTGGGATCAAAGGCTACCAGGCAGGGCAGCCGCCATGCGTTGGCAGGAGGCGAGAGCTGGGCCCGCCCGTTCTGGCTTGCCTTGCCGGTGATCGATAGGAGCACGCTGGCTCGGCAGTTCAAAAGCCGACCTGCTGGCGGATGAGGACGACGTGGATGCGGCCGGGCAGTTCCTGGTGGATCTCCAGGATCTTCGCCACCTGACTGTGCTGCCCGTAAGCGGCCTGCGCCCGGACGTCCTCCAGCGGCAGGCTGTGCTGATAGATCCGCTCATGCGCTGCTGCCAGCGTAGGCACGAGCTTCTGCGCACCGATCACGAAGATCACATTGGCCGCGCCCCAGGCGTAGGAGGCCAGCTGGCTGCCCGACGCCGAGGCGATCACCAAGGTTCCGTCCGGGGTGACCGCGTGCACGCTGCCCAGGGCGTAGTCGGGCTGGCCGCCGATCGCCTTCATCTGCTGCCCTTGGGTCGCGAAGTCGAGCGCGAACATCTTGTTGCGCGCCGACTCCCACCGGCCCTCGCCGTCGTTGATCGCGCCCGCGATCCCGGTCTCGGCCAGCGTCACCGAGGCGTTGGTCATCACCGACGAGCCCTCCGGGATGCGGGCCAGCACCGCTTGGCGCGCGGCATCGAGATCAACGACGACCTCGACACTGAAGCCGTGCTCCTCGAGCGCCACGACGGTCGCCTGCAGCGCGTGCTCATCCGGCAGCGCAGTAAATCGGTCAGGGACGGCAATCGTGCTCATTTGCTAGTCCTCCTTGATGCAGCTAGCTGGCTGGTCGAGTGCCCCGAAGCTACTGGGCATCAAGGTGAGCGGCTGTCACCTGGTTCCGGTGATTTCGCGGACCAAGTCTCACAGACCGGTGAATCGCCTGGACCAGATGAGCATTGCTCACCGGCCTAGTCAGAAGAATGCGGACCGGGCGGTCAAGTACTCATTACCTGGGAGATCTCAGGTGCGCCCGGAACTAGCGGCCATCACGGTGAGCAGGGGTCTGCTGATCCTGGTGATTCGCAGTCCGGGTGAGCTGGCAGACCTGGAGCACGTCCAGGCCGAGCCCCTCGATCTCTGCGAGCAGGCCGTATAGTGCCGACCGGTCCAGCAGCCCGGTGAGCATGGCGTGCGCCTGTGCCGCCGGTCTGCCCAGGCGGCGCTGTCACCGGCACGCGTAGCAGCGCAATCCAGGGCGAAGGCAAAGGCGGGCCGGAACCAGCACCTTCACGGCTGTCCGTAGAAGATCGGTTCTGCGGTGCTCCGGTGACGCGAATCACCGTGATCCGGTGATGCCTCCTCACCTGCCTGGCGGCAAGCCTGGCAGTGGCCCGCCTCCTGGCAGGGAATTTTCAGCAGCGGACTGACATGGGCGAGCAAGCCCAGAGCGCTGCCCAACCAGCCCCACCGAAGGGAGATCTTCTGTGAGCACCGAGCAGCGACAGACCCTCGACGCGATCTTGCGGCAGTCAGCCTTTCCCGCCGGCAGCGACGTCAGCGAGCAACGGCGGCTGCTGCGGGAACTGCTGTCGGCGCAGCCGCTGCCCGCCGAGATCACCGTGACCGCAGCCGCCCTGGGCGGCGTCCCCACCGCCGAGATCACCGTCGACGGCATCGAGCCCCGCCACGTTGTCCTGTACTTCCATGGCGGGGTGTACGTGATGGGAGACGCCGCCCTCGCCGCCGGCCTGGCCTCGCAGGTCGGCCGGCGGACGTACGCCAAGGTCATCTCCGTCGACTACCGGCTCGCCCCCGAGCACCCGTATCCGGCCGCGGTCGACGATGCCCTGGCCGCCTACCAGGCCCTGCTGCACCACGGCACCGCCCCCGCGGACATCGTCTTCGCGGGCGAGTCCGCCGGCGCCGGCCTGGCCATCGCCACCCTGGTCAACGCCCGCGATCACGGGCTGCCCCTGCCCGCCGCGGCCTTCGCCATGTCACCGTATGCCGATCTCACCCTGGCCGGGACGACGATGGAAACCAAGCGCGACGCCGACCCGCTGCTCAGCCGGGAAAACCTCCAAGCCCGGATCCCTGACTACACGGCGGGACACGACGCCGCTCTCGGCCTCATCAGCCCTATATTCGCCGACCTGTCCGGCCTGCCGCCCCTGATCATCCAGGCCGGAACCCACGAGGTTCTCCTCGACGACGCCGTCCGCCTCGCCCGGCAAGCCGCCACCGCCGACGTCGAAGTCACCCTCGACATCACCCCCGGAGTGCCGCACGTCTTCCAGGCCTACCACCCCATCCTCGACGAAGCCGCCGCCGCGCTGGACAGAGCCGGATATCTCCTGTCGGCGCATCTCGCCGCCGCAGAACGCATCACCGCATAGCGAAAAGCAGAACGCAACGGGGGACGGACTTAAGAACGAGGCGCGGCCGGCTCCGAGCTCCACCGGATCCGGCCATCCCATAAGCCGATCGCCCCGGACCCCATGAGTCGGCCTTTGGGCCAGACCTTGATCAGACGTACGTTGCCAAATCGGGAGTTCATATGGCACAGCCAGTCGCTTCACCGGGTCCCGGGGATACGCAGGAGCACCCGACGGCGCCTGCCGACCGGCGCTGGCTGGTCCTGGGCGTGGTTTCTGTCGCTCAGCTGATGGTGGTACTGGACTCCACGATCGTGAACATCGCGTTGCCGTCGGCGCAGCAGGCGCTGGGGTTCGCCAACAGTGACCGGCAGTGGGTGGTGACGGCCTACGCCCTGGCCTTCGGCAGCCTGCTGCTGGTGGGCGGCCGGCTCGGCGACATGTACAGCCGCAAGTGGGTCCTCATCACGGGCCTGATCGGATTCGCTGTCGCCTCCGCGATCGGCGGCGCCGCGGTCTCGTTCGTGATGCTGGTGTCGGCCCGGGCGCTGCAGGGCGCCTTCGGTGCCATCCTCGCGCCATCGGCGCTGGGCACCCTGGTCAGCACGTTCCGGGACCCGCTCGAGCGGGGCCGGGCCTTCGCTGTCTTCGGCTCGGTCGCCGTCGGCGGCGGCGCTGTGGGCCTGATCCTCGGCGGGGTGCTCACCCAGTACCTGTCCTGGCGTTACACGCTGTTCGTCAACCTGATCTTCGCCGCGATAGCAGTGGCGGGCGCCCTGGCATACATCCGCAGCAGCCGCCCGGCCAGCCCGCCGCGGATGGACTGGCCCGGCGCCGTGCTGGCCTGCGCCGGGCTGTTCCTCATCGTCTTTGGCTTCTCCCGCGCCGAGACGGTCGGCTGGACCGCCACGCTGACCCTCGGCTCCCTGATCCTCGGCGCGGTCCTGCTCACCGGGTTCGTCGTCGCCGAACAGCGATCCAGCCACCCGCTGCTGCCGCTGCGGGTCATCCTTGACCGCACCCGGGGCGGCTCCTACGTCGCGGTCGGCATCACCGGAATTGTGCTCTTCGCGATCTTCCTGTTCCTCACCTTCTACATGCAGCAGGTCAAGGGATACAGCCCGCTGACCACCGGGCTGCTGTTCCTGCCGCTGGTCGCCGGGATCCTGGTTGCCTCCACCTTGTACAGCGTCGTGCTCCTGCCCCGGGTCGGGCCCCGCCTCCTGGTAACCGCGGGCATGCTGCTGGGCGCCGGCGGGGCCGCCTACCTGGCCCAGCTCACCGTGACCTCCAGTTACCTCGGAGGTGTGCTGCCCGCCCTGCTCATCATGGGCCTGGGCTTCGGCTTGATCTTCGCGTCGGCGGTCAACTCGGCCACGGCCGGCGTCCCGCGCCAGGACTCCGGTGTGGCCTCGGCACTGGTCAACACGATGCAGCAGGTTGGCGGATCGATCGGCATTTCCGTCCTCAGCACCATCACGGCGAGCGCGACGACCAGCTACCTCATCGCCCACCACACAGGGCCGCAGGCACCAGCGATCGCGGCGACCCACGGCTATACCCTGGCCTTCACGATCACGGCCGCACTGCTCGGGCTCGGCGCGATCCTCGCGATCCTCATGCTGCCCTCACGGAAGCGGCTTGAAGAACTCACCAGCGAAACCTCGGCTCTCATCCCCGAGCCGGAGCCAGAGGTGGCCGTGCCCGCCCTTGCGCCGCAGTCCCAAGTGGCCTCCGCGCCGCACCCAGCGGCAAAGGTGATGCCCGTGGGCCTTCTCTGCTGCTCGCCAGTGATAGACCAGGGTCTCCCATCGGCGGCCCGGCCGTCCTCGTAGCCAGAGGACTCGAACCGGGCGGCTGATTGGGCGCGCCTGATGCTCTGACTTCTCGATTCAGGGGCCTCCTGCGACCTCCTCGGGCAGGCCCCGTCAGGCCAGCTCAACCAGCGGAAACGCCGATCGCCACCGCCGTGTGCGAGCCTTTGTGCGGGTCCACACCAACCATCACAACCGCCATTCAGCACACTCCAAGATCCTCGGTCCAGGGGATGCCAGAACCGCGGCGGGCATGCCTAATTACGGTGCTGGCGCCCGTCCCTTTTTCGAGCCACGCCGCGGCGAGACCCGGCAGGCTGGCACCTCGTTCTAAAGCCAGACCGCGACAGCAGATGCGGCCGGCAGGCGGATGGGGAGCCAGCCCCCCGGACCCCTGAACGCTACGGCAAACACCGCAACGCTTACCTCGGTCTCAATTACGCGGGGATGCGCGCGTTCTGCCTGGCCTTCTTCGTCGCCCAGGGTAAAGCCGAAGGTCTAGTAGCCGAGGTCGAGATCCGGACTGGCCGGTACGGCCCGCCGCGCCGGAGGCCACCGGGGTCGCTCGATGAAGTTGGCCAGGCGCGGCGCACGCCGACGGGGCGGTCACGTCTCGTCGTACCTGGGGGCTGTATGCGGCAGAGATGGATGTCACTCGCCCTGGGCGTGACTGCCTGCGCGGTCAGCGGGATGAACGGTGAGTGTGTCGAGGATGTGCTGGAGTTGCGGCCGCTGTTCAGCATCGAGGTGACCGGTCAGGTGGCGCCGGACGGCTGCCGCATGGGCCGGCCGGGCGGCCTGGGCGCGGTCGCGGCCGGCGTGGGTGAGCTGGACCTCGACGCCGCCGTCGATTCCGTGGCGGATGAGCAGGCCGCGTTGTTCCATGCGGGTCAGCTGATGCGACAGCCGGCTGCGATGCCAGCCCATGGATTCGGCCAGGGCGTTCTGGCGCATGCGGCCGCCGGCCTCGGCGACCCGGGTCAGCACGCCGAAGTCCGCGTCGGACAGGCCGGCGGCAGCGTTAATGTCCGCGGCGATCCTGGCGCGGACCGTGTCCGCCGCGAGCTTCCAGGCATGCCACAGCGACATCTCTTCGGCATCCAGCGGGCCGGTCACGCGACCACCCTAGACCATTCGTGTTGACACGACAACACAAGGCAACGCACACTGTTGTCATGACAACATATGGGACCGGCACAACCACCAGGACGCGGTTCGCCATGGTCACCGGAGCGAACAAGGGCATCGGCAAAGCAATCGCAGCCGGGCTCGCCGGGCAGGGCCTCACCGTCTACCTGGGCTCACGCGACGCCGGCCGCGGCCAGGCCGCGGCTGCAGAACTTGCCACGGCAGGCGACGTCCGCGCGATCACACTCGACGTCACCTCAGACAGCGATGTCACAAACGCCGTCGGCCGCCTCCAGGCCGAGGCCGGCTACCTCGATGTCCTAGTCAATAATGCGGGCACCCACTCGCTCAGCAACCGCCGGCTCGGCCACCTGCCCACACCGGCCGAGGAAACCGCAGACGACCTGCGCTACGTCTACGAGACGAACGTCTTCGCCGTCGTCCGCCTCACCAACGCCTTCCTCCCGCTGCTGCGGCGCGCGCCAGCCGCCCGCATCGTCAACGTCACCAGCAAACGCGGCTCGATCGGCGACGACGGCGCCTGGGCCGGCCAGCCGGTCATGTCCTACTCCAGCTCCAAGACCGCACTTAACGCGATCACCGTCCACTACGCCCGGGCACTGGCCGATACCCCGATCAAGGTCAACGGGGCCGCCCCCGGGCACGTCGCCACCGACTTCAACAACTTCCGCGGCACCCGCACCCCCGACCAGGGAGCCGCCGTCGCCATCCGCCTGGCCACCCTGCCCGGCGACGGACCCACCGGCGCGGTCTTCGAGGACCACACCCAACTCGGCTGGTAACAGGGCGCCCGCTCATGCACGAGTGCATGCTGACGGTGCGCCACAACACCCTCATCTGGTCGCCGAAACCGATCATGGCCCCGGAGCTGTAAGCCGAGCCGAACGCCGGGGATGCGCGCGGTCCGCCGACCAGCCCGATCACCCGGCGTGACTCGGACTTCGAGCCCGACTTGGCGCCGGATTGCCGACGGCAGATGCGGTCGCCGGCTATGACGGGGTCGAGCCTTCCACAGTCGGCAAGTCCGGACCCGGCCGCGCGGTCGCCGAGGACGTCACTGAGGCCCTGACCGCCGGGCGGTTCTTCAGGCTGGTCGACCGAAAGGGTCACGAACTGGCCATCGGACGCCTATACGATCCGAGCGGCCAGAACGAACTCGCGCCGCTGGACGATTTCGGGCGCCAGAACCTGGGCGCACAACATCGAATTCCGCGCCGAAGGCGACTGGCAGGCTGCCTGACCGGCCCGCGCTTGGCGGCTAGATCCACCGTGCCCTTTCCTCACTCCGGGACCGCGGCCGGGGTGGCCTCATAAACCACGTCGCTGGTCGGCGAGCTCGTCTGCCTCGTCGAGGTACTGGGTGGTCAGCACCAGGGTGACGCCACTGGCGACGAGCTCACGGATCACATTCCACATCCGGAGCCTGCTGGTGGGGTGAAGCCCGGGCCCATGGCACATCACCATGCTCTACCCTGGCACCGCCACCTGAGGACTCAGCGGACCCAGAGCTGGTCGATGAGCGCTCCCCAGACCGGGTTGTACTGGAAGTTGCCCGCGCGTCGGGATAGGAGGTCGACCTCGTTCGGGGTGACGGTGGTCAGGAAGACGGCCCGGTCGGTGAGCTGGCGGTCGAGCTGTGCCCACCGGGCCGCCGCGGCCTGCGGGTCAGTGGCCTGCAGGGTGGCGGCGCGGGTGATCTGCCGGTCCACGGCCGGGTCGCAGAACTCGCTGCCGTCGCTGGTGGCCGGGCCGTTGCCGGGCGCGAAGTAGCTGCAGGCAAGCTTGCCGATGAAGGTGTCGGCGGAGGGGTAGTCGGCGCTCCAGCCTCCGTCGATGACCTGAGCATGGTTGCGTGAGTCGAGGGTGTAGGCGAAGTAGGTGCTTTCGGGCAGCCGCCGCAGCGAGGCCCGGTAGCCGAGCTGGCGGAGCATGGCCACGGTGTCGCGGGTCTCGTTGGCGGTCCCCGGAGGCGTGACGGTGTCCCAGACAGTGACCCGCATCCCGGCCGTGCCGGATGCTGCGACGAGTTTCCTGGCCCGGGCTAGGTCCGGTCCGTGCCAGGCGCCACCGGCCGCGGGGTCGCGGGTGTATGGGCAATAGCGGCGGTAGCCGGCCAGGGCCGGGGGCAGGATCTGGCAGGTCGGCCGGGCCGCGACCGGGCCGCCGAAGTGGTTGACGACGAGCCTGCGGTCCAGGGCCAGGTTGACGGCCTGGCGCACGCGCACGTCGTTGAACGGCGGGGTGCGGACGTTGAGGAACATGAAGTCGGTGATCATCAACGGGTTGATCCGGAACTGATTCCGGTGCTGCGAGAAGTACCCGGTGCTGGCCGGGTTCTGCCCCAGGTTGGGCATGAAGTCGACCTCGCCGCGCGCGACCGCGGCGGCGCCCTGGGCCGGGCCGAGGTCCAGGCGGATGCGGATCTGGTCCGGATACCCGGCTGGCTGGGCCGCGGCGTTCCATTCCCGGAAGCGCGGGTTGCGCACCAGGAGCAATTCCCGGCCGGGCAGGTACCGGCTGATCAGGTACGGCCCGGTGGCCGGCAGCGGGGTCTGGGCCTGACGGCCCGGAGTGGCCGCGGGCAGAACGTCGGCGTAGGCGAGGGTCAGCTTGTACAGGAAATCTGGGTCCGGCTGGTCGAGGTGGAAGGTGACGGTGCCGGCCTGGTCATCGGCGGCGATGCCACCGGACAGGTCACAGGTGCGGGGAGCTTTCAGACATGCCGCGGTGCCACTGATAGCGCGGTAGTACGACACACCGGACGAGCCGAGCTGGAATAGGCGCTCGAAGGAGCGGGTGACGTCGCTGGGCCGCACGAGCGCGCCAGTCGAATACCGGATGCCCGGGCGCAGGTGGAACGTGTAAGTGCGGCTGTGGCCCGACGGCGGTGGCAACGCCAGCGCGAGGTCCGGGACCAGGCGGCTGCCGTCCGGCCCGGCGGTGTGGTCCAGCGTGACCAGCCCGTCGTTGATCAGGCCGAGGAACTGTGACGGGACGAGGTTGTTCGAGTTGCCGGCGGCCGGGTCGATGGTGTCGATCTTCGCGTACGAGGTGCTGCTGGTAAGCATGCCGCCGCGGTGACCGGGCGCGGCCGAATCAATCGCGGCCCACAGGTCCCCGCCCGTGGCGGCGAGCGCGCGGACGTGCCCGCCGAGCCGGAACCTGGTGACCATCTCGTGCGGGGGAGCCAGCCGGAGCAGCGTGCCGTTCCGCCGGTCCGCCAGCCATACGCCGCCGCCGGACTGGACCATGGCCGTGGGCGCGCCGCCGAGCGGGACGGTCGCCGTGACGGCCCCATCTTGCGGGTCGATCCGTGAGACCGTCGCGTCCAGCGGGTCGAGCACCCACAGCCCGGCCGGGCCCGTCCCGGCGACAGCAGGCGCGTCGCCGACGCGGGTCGTGCTGGTCAGGGCGCCGGTCCGAGCGTCGATCCGCGCCAGGGTCCCCGACCGGTCGGTGGCCACCCACACGGCTCCGTCCACGGCGGCCACGCCAGCCGGGTCCCCGCCGGTCCTGGTGATGCCCTGGGTGCGCCCGGTAGCGGGATCGATCCGCAGCACCGTCCCGTCGCCCTGATCGGCGACCCACAGGCTGCCCGCGGTGAGCAGGAGATCGCTGGGCAGGCCGCCTAGTGCGATCGTCTGCGCCACCGTGTCGGCCTGCGGGTCGATCCGGGACACGGTGCGGTCGGCCCGATCCAGCACCCATACCTGGCCGCCGTCGGCGATGATCCGGCTGGGAGCCGTGCCGACCGGGATGGTCGCGGTGACCGCGCGCCGCGTCGGGTTGATGCGGAGCACCAGGTGGGCGCCGGGCTCGGCCACCCACAAAGATCCGGATGCTGCGGCCACATCAGCAGGAGGTCCGCGCAGTGGCACGGTGGCCCGTACGGTGCCATCAGCGGGTGAGATGAGCGCGAGGAGGTTTGCGTTCACCGGCATGGCCGCGGCCGCGTGGCGGGGAAGCGGCACGAGCACAGCGAGCACGGCAAGGGCGGCGGTGGCGCCGAGCGCCAGCCCGGCCCGCCAGGTGCGGCGGCGACGCCCAGGGTGCGCAGCCGTTTGCGGGGAACCTTCGCCGGGAGCGGCTGGCGCGGCCGGGATCTCAGGGGGCGGGACGGTGCCGGGCCGGGCGGCGGGCCGGGGCAGGTCCAGGGCCGGGTCCTGTGCGAGGATCGCCAGCTGGAGCTCCCTCAGCTGCGGGCCAGGCTCGACCGCCAGGTCGCGGATCAGCAGCGCGCGGACGGCGCGGTAGCTCTCCAGCGCGTCGGCCTGCCGGCCGCTGCGGTACAGGGCGAGCATCAGCTGCGCGCGGAATCTCTCCCGCAGCGGATGTTCGGCGACGAGCTGTCCGAGTTCGGAGCACAGGGCCGTGTGCCGCCCAGTGGCCAGCTCCGCCTCGATCCGGTCCTCGACCACCTCGAGGCGCAGCGCTTCGAGCCGCTGCACCTCGAGCCCGGCGAACGGCTCGGACTCCAGGTCAGCGAGCGGACGGCCGCGCCACAACGACTCCGCTTCCCGGAGCAGGGCCGCGGCCCGGGCCGGGTCGCCATCCGCGAGCGCCTGCCGCCCGGTGGCCGCCCGGTGCTCGAACGCGTGCAGGTCCAGCTCGCCGTCGGTGACCCGCAGCACGTACCCGGGCGGCCGGGCGAGCAGCCGTGGCCCAGCCCCGGCGTCCCCGTCGGCGAGCGCTTTGCGCAGGCGTGAGACCTGGACCCGCAGTATCCGCTCGGCGGGGCCCGCGGGCTGATCGCTGAGCAGTTCGTCGATCAGGTGGTCGCGCGAGACGACCCGGTTAGCGTGGCACAGCAGCAGCGCGAGCAGTGCTCGCTGCCTGGGACCGCCGATCGGGACCAGCGTCGCGCCGCGTTTGACCTCGAGTGGCCCGAGGATCGCGAACATCAGGCGAGTGTCCACCCTGCCCCCCTTCCCGAAGTGTCCTCCCAAGCCGGGGGTGCCGGCCAGCCGGACAGGCGGAAACGCCGTTGAAACCGTCTTGAAACGCCCCCGGCTCAGGCTCAACAGGCTGGAGTCGCGCCACGGGAAGGACCACGACATGAGAAAGCGGAGCGCCGCGCTGATCGCGGCCGTGATGCTGCCTGCGCTGGCCATCGCCGTCCCCGCGCACGCCGACGGTCAGCACCCGTACACCCTGATCGACCCCGGGACGTTCGGCGGCCCGCAGAGCTTTCTCAACCTGCCGGCCATCCCGCTGACCGGACCGGGCGGGCTGCTCGGCACTGCCGACACGACCATTCACGATGCCCGCTACCCCAACTTCAACCCGTTCATGGTCGGCTTCGCCGACCCCTATCTGGTGCACGCCTTCTCCTGGAAGGACGGTCACCTGCGGGACCTGGGCGCGTTGCCCGGCAACAACAGCAGCGCGGTCTTCGAGGTCAACAACGGCGGCACCGGCGCCGGGATGTCCGGGACGGCCGCCACTGATCCCAACACCGGCTGGCCCGCGGACAACGCCGTCATCTTCACCAACGGGCGGGTGATCAACCTGGGCACCCTGCCGGGCGGCTACGAGAGCCAGGCCAACGACATCAACGACCGGGGCCAGGTGTCGGGATTCGCCTCGAACGGAACCGCCGACCCGTACTCCATGCTCGGCTGGGGCACCCAGGCGCGCTCGTTCATCTGGCAGGACGGCAAGATGAGGGACATCGGCACCCTCGGCGGGCCGGACGCGGTCAGCACCACCCTTAACGTCAGCGGCCAGATCACCGGCCAGTCTTACACCAACGCCACGGCGAACGCCGCGACGGGAGTCCCGACCACCGACCCGTTCTTGTGGCAGCACGGCCACATGCTGGACCTGGGCACCCTCGGCGGCACCTACGGCCTGGCCAACTGGCTCAACAACGCCGGGGAGGTCGTCGGCCAGAGCAACCTGGCCGGTGACCAGACGGCTCATCCGTTCTTGTGGAAGGACGGCAAGATGACAGACCTGGGCACCCTGGGCGGTCCTTACGGGTTCGCGAACTGGATCAGCGAGCACGGCGATATCGCAGGCGCCGCCCAGACAGCCAGCCAGGTCTTCCACGCGTTCTTGTGGCGCCATGGCACGATGACAGACCTGCAGCCCACCGGCGGCGCCCCGTGGGCCTTCGCCAGCGGCGTCAACGACTCCGGTCAAGTCGTCGGCCACGACAGCGACACCCAAGGCCAGGAACTGGCGGCCGTGCTGTGGACCGGCGGCCACAGGTACGACCTGAACACGCTGATCGCGCCCAGTCGCCTGCACCTGGTCACCGCGTATTACATCGACGACCACGACGACATCGTGGGCCGGGGCACCCTGCCCAATGGCGACCAGCAGGCCTTCCTGCTAGTCCGCAACCGCTCAGTGCCCCTGCCGCCACGCCCGGCGCCGGCGCGGCCACTGCCGGCCACCGGCCCGGTGGGCAAAAGCGCCACCGCCGTCCTGGCCCAGTACGCGGCCCGGCGCGACGGCCTCGGCGCGGCCATCCGTCAGCTGAGCCAAGAGGCCTTCCAACGCCACACATAGCCAGCACGGCTGGGTCGGTGCAGGCTGCGAAGGACCCGCCGAGCATAGCGAGCCGGTGAGTCATGAGACCAAAGAGGGAGGGATCGGCTTGAAGGCGTGGATGGTGCGTGCCGTCGCGCCGACGGCTTCGTTGGACGCGGCCGGCGGCCGGCCATATGCCAGACGCGGCCTTCAACCCGGCATGGTCGCCGGACATCCGGGCCCCGGACGAGCCAGCACTCGGGACGATCACGACGATCCGGTACGACGGAATCCGCAACGCGTCTTGGACGGCGAGCTGTCCGGCTTTCCGGCCGGACTGGACCGCGAGATCGTGATCAGCAATCGATCCAGCAACCTCGCGCCTCTGCGAATGACAAGACCCCGGCCACACGAGCGAGAGCAAAGCGATGGGTCGGCGCCACCGATCCCGCGGGAACCCAATCAGGGGATGAGATGAACCGGATCGTGGTATTGATCGTCGCGGCTGGGCTGCTCGGCGCGGCGTGCAGCTCCAGCGGGTCCCAGCAGCCACCGCCGCCGGCTGAAGCGGCGGGCGGGGCAGCGTCCTCGACGGCCGCTCCCGCCACGGCAGTGCCGGTGCCCAAGCCGATCCGTGGCTGCATCCCGGCGTGTAGTTACGGGCTCACCCGGCCCGGGAAGATCCCCGAGAAACCGTACAAGACCCAGTGGTTCTTCGGCGGCCAGATGGTGATCACCCCCAGCGAGCCCTGGAGCATTCACGAAGACAGCACCGGTGAATTCGCCCTCATGCCCGACGCGGCACCCGACAATGACGTGCTGTTCTGGGAAGACGTCTACCCCATCGACCACAACAAGCGCGTACCCGGAGTGCCGCTGACCGTCAAAGGACTGCTCGGGTGGCTCCGCACAACCCCGCGGCTTCACGTCTCAGCGCCGCGCCCGGGCACGATCGGCCGCAGCCTGCCCGCCACGGTCGTCGACGTGACCATCGCCAAGGGCGCCAAGAACGAAGATCCAGCCTGTCCCACCCACACCTGCGTCAATTTTCTCAACTACCCGCAATGGGACGTCAACTTTGGGATCTCCGCACCACAGATCCAGCGCTTCTACCTCTCCAACGTTACCTACGGCGGACGGAAACACCTGTTCATCGCGATCATCTACCCCAACGACCCCCGCGACATGAAGAAGTTCCTGCCGCCCGCCGAAAAACTCATCGCGACCGTGCAAGTGCCCGCAACCCCTGGCTAGCCACCGCCGCCCATGGACGCTCCGGGGGTGGCAATCTCTCCTCTGGGCCTGCTGACCTCTGCATAAGGATGCGCAGACGGGACTCGCTCACATCGGCAGAAGAGATGGTCTTGTTGTTCCCTGGGTGAAACTGGAGCACATATTAACCTGCTCCGTATGCCTGAGCCGGCGCGCTGGATGGTAGCGATCATGGGCGGCTCGCACCGGCGCGGCCGGTTCCGCGCGGTCGGCAGCATCAACGCGGTGGCGATCGTGCGGGGACGAGATCGACCGTCCGGATCGGGTCGGTCCACCACGAGCGTCACCAGGGAGATCTCGCATATGGGCCGCTCGTCGTACTGGCGGCGACGCCCCCGGCCAGGATCCGCCGGGCGACCGCGAGCCAGGCCCCGCCGATCGTGACCGCCCGCAGCGCCTGCGGGCCGTCGGTGCTCACGGCGCCGACAAAGCAGGCCAGATAGCTAGAACCTAGTCCTGTCCGTCCTCTTCGATAGGCGCCGATTCCGTGCGCCGCCCGCGAGCTGGACACTGGTCCGCCGTATGCGATTGAGGAGGTAGGTGGGTGTTCTTGGGGCGGATGGGGGGCCAGTCAGGGCGTCGGTGCCGACCATTCGTGTTAGATGCTGAGTTTGAGGAGGGTCTGCTGGACTCGCCGGGCGGCGGGGGCTCCGATGCGCTGGTAGATAGTGACCGCTTTGCGCAGTTGCGTGGCGCCGTCGGCGGGGTTGCCGTCGTGGATGTGGGATTGACCGATGCCTTGCAGGGCGCGCGCTTCCTCGAGGGGTGCGCCGATGTCGCGGGCGATGGCCAGGGCCCGGATGTGGTGTTCGCGGGCCTGGCGGCTGGCCGAGGATCGGGAGAGAAGTTCGCCCAGGTTGTTGAGTGCCGCAGCCTGGCCCTGGGGCACGCCGAGGTTGCAGTACAGGTCCAGGGCCTGGCGGAGGCTGCCCATGGCGGCCGGGTAATTTCCGGTCGCGGCGTGCAAGGCGCCCAGGCTGTTGTGCACCTGGGCCTGGCCATAGGGCGCGCCGAGATCGCGGAACAGGTCCAGGGCTTGGTGAAGGCTGGCGGCGGCGGCCGGGTAGTCTCCGGTCAGCTGCTGCAGGATACCGATCTGATCGAGGGTGAATCCCTGGTTGAAGCGGTCACCGACGTTGCGGAACAGGTCCAGGGCCCGGCGACAGTTGGCGGCGGCGGCCGGGTAGTCCCCGGTCAGCCGCTGCACGGTAGCGACCAGGTGAATGGCGAAAGCCTGGCTGTCTTGATCGCCGAGTTCGCGGTAGAGCTCGAGGGCTTGCTGGAGGCCGTCGGCGGCGGCCGGGTACTCGCCGGTCTCAATGCGCAACTCGGCCAGGCCTTCGAGGACCGCGGCCTGGCCGATCTGGTCGCCGAGGTCGCGGAACAAATCCAGGGCTTGCTGGAAGCTGGCGGCGGCGGCCGGGTAGTCGCCGGTCAGCTGTAGCGCCCAGCCCAGGTTGTTGAGCGTATCGCCTTGACTGAGCCGGATCCCGAGGTCGCGGTACAGCGCCAGCGACTGCCGTGCGGCCGCGATGAAGGCGGGATAGTTGTCGGCCCCCGAGTGCACGCCGGCCAGGCAATACAGTGCGTCGGCTTGGCCGCGGCGGTCACCCGCCCGGCGCGCCGCAGTAAGGGCGGTCCGGTGCAGTGCAGCGGCCTGATCCCAGTAACCCTGGCTGAGCAGGAAGCCGCTGACCGCGGCGGGGATCTGAACAGCATGCTGGGGATGCCCGTGGGCGGCGGCGTACTCGGCGGCCGCGTGCAGGTTGGCGCGCTCGGCTTCTAGCCACTGGGTCGCCTGCGCGGGCGTGGACAGCGGCGGCGCGCAAGCCGGCGGCTCGCCGGGCGCCTGGGGGCGGGTGCCGTGCACGCGCGCGGTAATGTGCGCGCTGGCGGCCTGGGCGGTGTGCAGGTAATAGTCCAGCAGCCGCCCGGCCGCGGCGGCGGAGTCGGCGGGTTCGGCGTCGGCCAGGACCCGGGCGTGCTCGCGGATCAGGTCGTGGAACCGGTACCGGCCGGGGGCGGGCTGGGTGAGCAGGTGCTGGTCGTAAAGATCCTCAAGACGGCGGCGGGCCTGGCCAGGGCTGGTGTCATCCAGCGCGGCGGCCGCGTGGGCGTCGATGTCGGGCCCCGGATGCAAGCCGAGGCGGCGAAACAGCTGCTGCTGGGCGCCGGTCAGGTCCTGGTAAGAGAGGTCGAACGCGGCCGCGACGGACAGGTTCTCGGCCGCCATGAGCTGCAGCCGGTCCCGCGCCGCGGCCAGATCGCCAGCCAAGCCGGCTGGTGTCCAGGCCGGGTGATGGGCCAGCTGCCGGCCCAGCATCCCGATCGCCAGCGGCAGATACCCGCACAGCCGGGTGATCTGACCGCCCGGCAAACCCAGATCCGGGCGGCCGGCCAGCCGGGCCAGCATCGCCGCAGCCTCACCCGGGGGCAGGGTATCCAGGCTGAGCACCGCGGCGTCTTCTAGCGCGGCCAGCCTGCGCCGGCTGGTGATCAGGACCAGGCTCCCCGGCGTGCCCGGCAGCAAAGGGCGGATCTGCTCATGCCCGGCCGCGTCATCCAGCAGCAACAGGACCTTCTTGCCCGCCACATGATCACGCCAGCGCGCCGCCCGGGCATCCACGCCCGGCGGGATCTGGCTGGCGGGCACCCCGGCGGTCAGCAGCAAGCTGGCCAGCCCATCGGCGGGGCCGACCGGCTGCTGCCCGGGCGTATGGCCGTGCAGCGGCAGGAAAAACTGCCCGTCGGGGAAGTCGGCGGCCAGCTGGTGCGCCGCGTGCACCGCAAACGCGGTCTTGCCGACCCCAGCCATCCCGCCGATCGCATGAATCGACACCACTCCGCCGACCGCCGCCGCTCCCGCCCACTGCGCTACCAGCTGCCCCAGCTCCTCCTGGCGGCCGGTGAAGCTGGCGGTATCCCGCGGCAGCGTCCGCGTGGCCGCCGCCGACCCGCCCGCCTTATCCCCTCGTGCAGCGGCCAGCGCCTCCTCCGCCGGGACCCGTCCCCGCGCCGCCGCTTCGAACAGTGCCCGGGCGTGGCCGTCCAGGTGCAGCGCGTTGGCCAGCAGCCGGGCGGTGTCCTTGCGGGCGGTGGCATTGATGCCCCGCTCCAGGTCACTGACTGACCGCGGGCTCAGCGTTGCCGCCTCGGCCAGCTCCTCCTGCGTCAGATCGCCCTCAATCCGCAACTGCCGCAATAAGCCGCCGAAACCCGCCACCGGCTGCTCGGCCACCAGACCCTCGCCCCTTCACCATCCCCCCGGCTCAGGTGCCGCATCCCAACCCGGCCACAAGGCTCCGCCTCGCGGAATACCTCCTGCCAGCAAGCCTAAAGCCCGTCGGCAGCCACCGCCAGGAACGTCGGCCGCGGGCAGATCCTGTGGGTCTCCTGTGGGCCGGCACGTGTGGTCCTCCCCCCCGCCGCTGGCAACAGTGGAAACGATGACATGCAGCAACGACCCCAAGAAGGCCGCGATGAAACCCATCCACTCCATCCGCCGCGCCGCCAGCATTCTGACCGGCCTGGCCGCCGCCGTGCTGGCCTGCAGCGCCGCACCCGCCGCTCTCGCCGCCCCGGCCGGCATCGGGCCGGTCGGGGGCAGCCCGGCATCCTCGAGCCCCAACCGTGCCTGGCACCCCCCAGCCCCGGCCCAGATCCACTCCATCATCTCCGGCGGCATGCCCGGCTGGCAGATCACCCTCATCGCCGCCGCAGCCGCGATCCTCACGGCCGCCGCAGCGGTGATCCTCGACCGGGCCCGCACAGCCCGCCGGCACCCGACCGCGCCCACCGCCTGACCCATGCCGCATCTGGCACCAGGCCACGCGCAAAAACCACCAGCAAGCCACCGGAAAGGCCTGCGCGACCCAGGCCACAGCGCATAACAGACCGCGCAGAACCGCGCTTTCTGTACCCTCATCAGCAGCGAAACTATTCCTCAACCGAGAGCGCCTATTCGGCGATCTGGCCCACGCAGAGGGCGAATACGAGTGCTCAGTCACGTATCTCTTACTGCACCGCTGATCACGAATAGAGATGCTGACCTCTGCATAAGGATGCACAGGCGGAATTCGCTCAAATCGGTAGAATCGGGCGCATCGACTGGATCATGGTGCTTGTCTCTGTCGCTTCAACGCGCCGATCAGTCGCGGCATGCCTACGTGCGGTGCGGGGCTGCCGCCGCCGTGGCGGTGGGTCAGGGGGTGTGCCGTTGACACCAGAACTCAACTGGAGTCCATGGGACATGATCGAAGAGGCGTGTCGCGCTGACCGGGCCTGGTCCGGTACTACGGACGCCACACGGACAGAATGCGGTTTTCACGCGGCCGAGGACAGAGTTCCCGCAGGTCAATAGCATTCCGGCGGGCTTGGGTGTGCTCGCTGTAAAACCGTCGGCTCAGCCTACGTTGGTTCGAACCCAACACCTGCCACCAT
The DNA here is from genome assembly GCA_963844655.1 of uncultured Actinomycetota bacterium. Taxonomy (GTDB): domain Bacteria; phylum Actinomycetota; class Actinomycetes; order Streptosporangiales; family Streptosporangiaceae; genus JASHPR01. The sequence continues at coordinate 42,585 of CAWJPA010000007.1, forward strand.
CAGCGAAACGGCCGTGAGCTGGGTTTACCCGGCCTCGCAGGCCGTCGTGTGTCATGTCATCCTCGGTCGTCGTCGGCCACGAGGCGGCGCGGCATCACGATGGTTACCCGCCCGCTGGGGTAGCCCGGGTGGGAACCGCGCAGCCTTGTGTAGACTCATGTGTAAGGAGGCGCACATGGCTACTAATCTGGCAATCGACCCCGATCTGCTGGAACGCGCCCTTGAGGTCAGTGGCGAGCGCACCAAGAAGGCCGCGGTCACCCGTGCGTTGCAGGAGTTCATTGCCCGCCGCGAGCAGGCCCGCATTCTCGGCCTCTTCGGCACGGTCGAGATCGATCCGGAGTACGACTACAAGGCCGAGCGTTCGCGCGGGTGAGCATGCTCGTCGACACGAGCGTCTGGTCGCTTGCGCTGCGCCGGGACGCTCCCCCGGATGTGCCTGAGGTCCGGGCGCTGCGGGCTGCGCTGGCCGGTGGTGAGATCGTCGCCACCACCGGAGTGATCCTCCAGGAACTGCTCCAGGGCGTCGTCCCGGAACGAACCCGGACGCAGATCATCGAGATGTTCGCTGTCCTGGAGTACCTCACGCCCTCTCGCGAAGATCATGTCACTGCGGCGGGCGTGCGCAACACGTTGCGCTCTGCAGGTGTTCAGGTCGGCACGATCGATGCCCTCATTGCCCAGCTGGCCATCGCTGGCAGTCATACGCTCCTCACCACGGACAGCGACTTCCGCGCCGCGTCCAGCCACATCAGCCTTCAGCTATGGCGCGCCCCGTAGCCTCGCTGCGCATTCGACTCAAGCCAAGGCCCTTGGATCTATTGACGCCAGTCATCGCAGGCCAAGCGACGGCTGCGGGCCCGTGTTTGCTTACCCGGCCGCTGCCGGTGGTTCCCGGCAACTTGCGGTTGCCCCCGTAACCACGGCGAACGCTGTCACAGGTTGCTACTTCGGGAGCCGGAATACCCGCGTTCAGCGGTGTGGGATCAAGATCGCGTGGGGATCGGGGCGGTGCTCCTCGGCCGGGGGGTCGGCGTGGACGAGTGCGGCGGTCAGGCGGGGCAGGGCGTGCAGCAGGTCGTGCTCGGCTGTGGCGGCGACCTGGTGGGCTGCCCGGGCGGTGGCGTCGCCGTCGACGGTGATCTCGCATTCGGCCCACAGCTGGTGCCCAACCCAGCGCAGCCGGACCTGCCCGACGCCCAGCACTCCTGGTGTGGCCCGCAATGTCTGCTCGACCTGGTTGACCAGGTCCGGATCCACCGCGTCCATCAGGCGGCGGTAGACCTCGCGGGTGGCCTGCCACAGCACCGCGAAAATGGTCACGGTAATGCCCAGGCCGATCACCGGGTCGGCCCAGTTCCAGCCCAATGCCACTCCGCCGACGCCCAGCAGCACCGCCAGTGAGGTGAACCCGTCGGTGCGGGCGTGCAGGCCATCGGCGACCAGGGCCGCGGACCCGATCTTGCGGCCGACCCTGATCCGGTAGCGGGCGACCAGCTCGTTGCCGGTGAAACCGGCCACAGCCGCGACGGCCACAGCGATCAGGTTGCTGACCGGACGGGGATGATTGAGCCGGTCCACTGCCTCATAGCCAGCCAGCGCCGATGATGCCGCGATGAACACGATGATCACCAGGCCCGCCAGGTCCTCAGCCCGGCCATAGCCGTAGGTGTAGCGGCGGGTAGCCGGCCGGCGGCCGATGACGAACGCCACGCCCAGCGGGATCGCGGTCAGCGCGTCGGCCAGGTTGTGCAGCGTGTCGCCCAGGAGCGCCACCGACCCGGAGAACGTCACCACGACGGCCTGGACCACTGCGGTCGTGCCGAGCACGCTTAGCGAGATCCGCAGCGCCCGCATGCCCTCAGCGCTGGCCTCCATCGCCGCGTCTACCTTGTCCGCCGCCTCATGGGAGTGCGGGCGTATCAGGTGCTGGCTCCTGGCTCGCAGTACCCGCCCGTGACCATGATCATGATCATTGTGGGTGTGACCATGTGCCTCGTTGGCTTGGCCGTGCCCGTCATGGCTATGGCCGTGCCGGGCAGCGGCAGGACCGCCGCCAGCAGCGGGAACATCGCTCATGCTGGCGAGCATGACACGCCAAGTCCACTGCAGCACCTCGACAAAAACCAGCTCAGAGCACCTGCCACCGCTGCGCAACACAACAGGCCATGCAGCTGCTGATCCAACGTTGGGCCACGAGCTTCGGGGACCTCACCCACATCCTGCGCCGTCCCGCGGCGCGCGGGCTCACTCCCGGAGGGTGACCCATGTGTCCGCGTTTCCTGGGCCGGTCATCGGCTAGATCCAATCGACCGGGCGCACACAGCTGGGATAATCGCCCGACAGGCCACCCGGCCTTCCGCCAGCTCACGCATTCTGCGTGGCTGCCGTCCGGCGAGCTGGGGCTGCGTCGAGGAGGGTGGCCGCGGCGGCGCGGGCTGTGGCGGCTGCGGCAGGGTCGTGGTCCATCCGTGCGGCTTGCCCGCTGCCGTCGTAGAGCAGGTGCAGCTGGCGGGCCAGGGCTTCGGGCTCGAGCACGTCGGCCTGTGCGGCCAGGTCGGTCAGCAGTGCGCGGACCCAGCGGCGGTAGGCCTCGGCGGCCCGCTCGGTCAGGTCGCCGGGATGGGATTCCGCGCTGGCCCGGGCGAATGCGCAGCCGCGGTAGTCCGGCTGGGCGAACAGCTCTTCCTGGCCTTCGAACACGGCCAGCAGGCGCTCACGCGGGGTGTCGTAACGTTCCACCGCCTGCGTGATGCGCTGGGTGACGCTGGAGTGGCGGGACTGCAGGTAGGCGCGGACCAACTCGTCCTTGCTGCCGAAAGTGTTGTACAGCGAGGCCTTGGCCACGCCGGCCCGCTCGATGATGCGCTCGATGCCGACCGTGTGCACGCCCTCGTTGTAGAACAGCTCGTTGGCCGCGGCAAGCAGCCGCTCGCGCGCCGACGGCCGGAACGCGCTGGTTTCCTGGACAGCCATGACGATGGCCACCTTCCTAGACAGACTTGTCTATTCTATGGTCTCGGCTGCGGCGGTGCGGGCTTCCGCAGCGCGGCGGGGCCGGTTCCTGAACAGGCCGAACAGGGCCAGCGCGGCCAGCGCAATCACTGCGGCGCCGTAGTAGCGGGCGGTGCTGATCAGCCCTCCGCCGTGGACGACGCCGAACCCGGCCAGTACAGCGGGCACGCCCAGCCCGAGGTAGGACACCACGTACAGCAGTGAGACCACCCCGGCCCGCTGATGCGCCGCGGCCAGCGGGACAACCATGCGGATGCCGCCCTGGAAGCCGCTGCCGAAGCCGGCGCCGGCGATCGCGGATCCTGCGAAGAAGATCACCGCAGACCCCAGGCTCACCGCCAGGACGGTCACGGTCACGCCGGTGATCAGGGCCAGGATGCCGAACAGCATTACCATCCGGGCCGGCGCCCGGCGCAGCACGATGATCGCGGCGACGGCCGAGGCGGCCAGCACGAACAGGCTCAGGCTGCCCAGTACCACCTCGCCCGAGCCGGTCAGCGCGTGCACCAACGCCGGGCCGAGCGCGCCGTAGAGCCCGGCCAGCGCCCACACCGCGAACAGCACGGGCGCGGCAGTCAGCGCTTGGGCTCGCAGCGGCCGTGGCAGGGTGATCTCCGGCCGCACGCTGGCCAGCGCGCCCGGTGCCCGGGTGACCGTCTCGCGCATCACCGCGATGCTGACCGCCTGCAAGACGAGCACGCAGATCAGGGCCAGGTAAATCAGATGAGTGGGGTCAGGCAGGAAGCGGACCGCCAGCGCGGACAGGATCGCGCCGCTCGCGCTGCCCATACCCGGCGCCGCCGCATTGGCGAACGTGCCGAGCTCGCGGTCCATGTCCAGCATGGCCGCGCCGATCGCGCCCAGAGCCGCGCCGGTGGACAGGCCCTGGACCACCCGGGCGCCCAGCAGCGCGGGGACCCCGGCGGCGGTAGCGAAGATCACTAGCGAGCCCGCGTGCACGGCTATCGCGGTCAGCAGCACCGGCCGACGGCCAACGTGGTCCGACAGCTTGCCCAGGGTCAGCAGGCCGACCAGCACCGCCACCGCGTACACCCCGAACACCACCGTCGTGGTGATCGGCGTGAAGTGCCACTGGGCTTGGTAGATCGCGTACAGCGGAGTGGGGGCGGCGGAAGAGGCCAGAAGCGCCACGATCAGCGAAGCCAGCACAAAGACCGCCGGCCGGCCGCTGAGCCGCCGGCTGCCCCGCCCGCGCAGCCAAGGCCGCCGTGCGGACGGATCAGGCGGGAGCGCCGCAGCGGCCTCGTCCGCCGGACGGCGGGCCGGCCGGATCTGGGTACTCACGGCCCGCTCCGCCTGATGCGTGGCCCGCGCGATGCCTGCTCTGGACCCGGCACCGTAGTGCATCGTCATCTCCGCTTACCTGCCTCACTGAGTAGACCGGTCTGTACAAGCAAGATGCTAGACAGACTGGTCTAATCAGTCAAGGGGCTTGGGAATGATGGATGCTCGCTGGAGAGGTACCTCGTCGGCTTCTGGATCATCTCGGCCTTCGACCCCGACGTGGCGCTCAAGCTTGCCACCGAGCAGCCGAAGGCCCGCAATCGTAAGGTCACGGTGCGGCGCTACGCTGCGAAAGCCGCCGGCCGCGCCTCGGCCGGCGCAGGTCCAGCGATGGCTTCGACGAGCCGGATCGCTCACAATCGGCACACCAGAAAGTCCTGGAAGGAAATCTGGGAGGCGGTGTCGGGTCGGGGCAGAGAGCGTTCGTTGGAGGGTTGAGCGGCCGCCCATGAGGGGTGCCGAACCACAGGAGATGATCGGGATGCAGTACCTGGTTTCCGTGATCGCCGACGCGACCGACTCCGACACCCCGGAGGAGCAGGCTGCGATCGACGTGTTCAACGACCGGCTCCAGGCGGAGGGCCACTGGGTCTTCGCCGGCGGCCTCGGGTCGCCCAGCTCGGCCACCGTCATCGACAACCGGGGCGAGGAGGCGATGTTCAGCGACGGGCCCTTCGTGGAGTCGAAGGAGTATCTCGCCGGCTTCTGGATCATGGAGGCCGCCGACCTCGACGTGGCGCTCAGGCTCGCGGCCGAGGGGTCGAAGGCCTGCAACCGGAAGATCGAGGTGCGGCCGTTCCTGTGAGCGACGTCGACGTCAGGGAGGTGATCACCCAGACCCACCACGAGGAGTGGGCCCGGGTGGTCGCCGCCTTGACCAGGCGGTTCGGTGACCTTGACATCGCCGAAGAGGCGGCGGCCGAGGCGTTCGCGGCCGCCGTTGAGCGGTGGCCGGCCGACGGCGTGCCGCCCAACCCCGGCGCCTGGCTGACCACCACCGCCAACCGCAAGGCCATCGACCGGATCCGGCGCGAGAACAAGCGCGACGACAAGCAGAAGCAGGCTCAGCTGTTGTATGACGACGACCCGCCCGAGACTCCCGGTGCCATCGGCGACGAGCGGCTCCGGCTGATCTTCACCTGCTGTCACCCGGCGCTCGCGATGGAGGCCCGCGTGGCGCTGACGCTGCGCATGGTCGGCGGCCTGACCGTGCCCGAGATCGCCAGTGCCTTGCTGGCCAAGGAGACCGCCGTAGAGCGGCGGATCACCCGTGCGAAGGCCAAGATCAAGGTGGCTCGCATCCCCTATCGGGTGCCGTCCGCGGCGGATCTTCCGGCCCGCGTCTCCGGCGTACTCACCGTCCTGTTCCTCGTCTTCAACGAGGGCTACCTGGCGACCGGCCCCGGCACCGATCCCGTACGTCACGACCTGACCGCCGAGGCGATCCGGCTCACTCGCCTGATCCGTGTCCTCATGCCGGAGGACGGTGAGGTGGCCGGGCTGCTGGCGCTGATGCTGCTCACCGAGGCCCGTCGCACCGCCCGGGTGTCGGCCAGCGGCGAACTGGTCACCCTCGGCGAGCAGGACCGTGGGGCCTGGGACGCGGCGCTGGTTGCCGAGGGCCACCGGCTGGTGCGCGAGCGCCTGGCGGCCGGGGTGGCTCCGGGTCGCTACCAGATCCTCGCGGCGATCAGCGCCGTGCACACCTCCGCCCGCGACGCACGCGACACCGACTGGTCGCAGATCGTCGCCCTCTACGACCAGCTCGTCCGCCTGGACCCCTCGCCGATCGTTGCCCTCAACCGGGCCATTGCGGTCGCCGAGCTCGACGGCCCGGAGGTGGCACTGGCGGCCGTCGACCGTCTTGAGGACAGGCTGGCCGGCTATCACGCCTACCATGTAACCCGCGCCGACCTGCTGCGGCGGCTGGGTCGCAGCCAGGAGTCACGCGCGGCGTACGACAAAGCCATCGAGCTGGCAGAGAACACTGCGGAGACCGCCTACCTGACTCGCCGCCGGGACCAACTGGGGTAGCGCCCGCGGGTCCCAGTTAACCTCCCTGCCCGCTGGAGAATGGGATCCGTGAAGCACGAGTACGAAGCCAAGTTCCTATCCGTTGATGTCGTCGGCCCGGTTCGGCAGCGTCGACGAGATCTACAAGAGCGAGACGGGGCGTGACATCCTCACCGAGCCGACCCTGCTGTTCAGCAGCGCAGACAGCACCGGCCCGTGACTGACCTCCGTCCCAGGACTTGCTGCCAGCGGGCGGCGTAGGCGACATGGCACCACCTAAGTATGACTGCGGTAGGCTTCTGGTATGACTACTAAGTTGGCTGTGAGTCTGCCCGACGAGTTGGCTGAGCAGGCGCGGCAGGCTGTGCGCGACGGCCGGGCAGCCTCGGTCTCGGCCTACATCGCCGATGCGATGGCGCAATCGGCGCGGACAAGGTCAATCTCCCGCCTGGTCGCTGACATGCGGGCCGAGGACGGGCGGCCGAGCGAGGAAGATTACGCGTGGGCTCAGCGGGTGCTCGGAGTCGAGTGACAGGCGCGATCACCTTTGATGCCGGCGCTCTCATCGCTATTGAGCGCCGCAGCAGGCGGATGCAGGCTCTCCTAGAAGAGATCGACCGGCATGACTGGCAAGTCGCGGTGCCCGCGGGTGCCGTTGCTCAGGCGTGGCGCGGCGGACCGGGGCAGGCGCGGATCGCCGCACTGCTCGGCGACGAGCGCACGGAGGTCGTCGCCCTGGACGACCTGGTCGCCCGCGCCGTCGGCCTGCTGTGCGGAAGGTCGGGCCATGCCGATGTGGTCGATGTCTCGGTTGCCCTGTGCGCGCGGCAGCGGAACCTGCATGTCGTCACCTCCGATCCAGAGGATCTGCGTGCAGTCGATGACACCCTCATCCTGCACGTGCCATAAAGGCACTGTCGGACACGGCGAGACTGAGCTGGACTCGGTAAGACAAGATCCAGAACATGCGTAACACCGACCAGCCCTGCCTCCGCCCGCACAGACATATGGCGGGCAGTGACCGGTCTCCGCGGTGCCGGCAAGCAGAGAATCGGCAGGTCAGCGGCCGATCATGCGCATCTGAGCCTCGTTATGATGCTCGCCGGCGGCCGGGGTGAGGGCATCGAGCCTGGCGATCTGCTCGGCAGACAGCAGCACGGCATCGGCGGCGCTGTTCTCCTCAAGGCGGGAGACGCGCTTGGTGCCGGGAATGGGCACGATGTCGTCGCCCTTGGCCAGCAGCCAGGCCAGTGCCACCTGTGCGGGCGTCGCGCCGGCCTCGGCGGCGATCGCTGTGACCTCCTGAGCGCTGCTCAGGTTGTGCTGGAAGTTCTCGCCGGTGAAGCGCGGATTGGTCACCCGGAAGTCGTCGGCCGCGAACTGGTCGGCCGAGCTGATGGTGCCGGTGAGGAAGCCCCGGCCCAGCGGGGAGTAGGCCACGAAGCCGATGCCGAGTTCGCGCAGCAGCGGCAGCATCTCTGGCTCGCAGTCGCGGGTCCACAGCGAGTACTCCGACTGCAGCGCAGTGACCGGGTGGACCGCATGGGCGCGGCGGATGGACGCCGCCCCGGCTTCCGACAGGCCAACGTGCCGGATCTTGCCCTCGGCGACCAGGTCGGCCAGGGTCGCGACGGTGTCCTCGATCGGGGTGTCGGGGTCGACCCGGTGCTGGTAGTACAGGTCGATGTGGTCGGTGTCCAGGCGGCGCAAGGACCCCTCGACGGCCGTGCGGATGCTGGCCGGGCTGCTGTCAAGGGATCCGGCCGGTCGGCCGGTGTGGGAGATCAAGCCGAACTTGGTGGCCAGGACGGCCCGGTCGCGATGGCCTCTGAGGGCCCGGCCGACCAGTTCCTCGTTGGTGTAAGGCCCGTAGACCTCGGCGGTGTCGATGAGGGTGACACCCAGGTCCAGCGCACGGTGGATGGTGCGAATCGACTCGGCGTCGTCGCTGCCTGCGCCGGTGTAGGAGGAGGACATGCCCATCGCGCCGAGGCCGATGCGCGCGACATCCAGGTCACCGAGCCGGACGTGCTTCATCGTTGATCTCCCGTTCTGCGGTGGTTGCCGAGCTGATTGTCCACCACGCGATCTCACCATCCGGTCCGGCCGTCGATACGTTCTCTGAGCGACCATCTTGATAGCAACTGGGCGGGCCAGAAGTATTCTAAAAGGGCTGAATCACCCGCCCGGCCGAGGGCTTCGCGCGGTCGCCGAAGGTGATCCGGCTCATGCGGTGATCGCTTCAGCCGACGGCCAGGCGGGAGGGCGTCAGGTGCGGCTTTCCGGAAGCGCCGTCCGGGGCGGTCGGGAATGAGGGAAAGCTTCGCCACCGTGCTTGAGACGGTGGCGGACGTCCGCGCTGACTTCACAGCCGTCACGCACGGGGATCGCAGCCGGACCTGGCGGCAGCTGGATGACCGGGCGTCGCGGCTTGCCGCGTTCCTGGCGGGCTGCGGGGTCGGGACGGAGAGCCGGGTCGCGATCGCGCTCTACAACGGCATCGAGTACCTGGAGACCGTTTTCGCGGTGCTCAAACTGCGGGCCATCCCGGTCAACGTCAACTACCGGTACCAGCCCGAGGAGATGCTCCACCTGTTCGAGGACGCGCAGGTTACTGCCGTCATCTTCGACGCGTCGCTGGGCAGGCGCGTGGTCAGGGCGCGGGCCGGAATGCGGACGCTGTGCACCCTCGTGCAGGTTGGCGACGCGACCGCCGGGCCACCCGGGCCCTCTGTCAGCTCTTATGAGCGGGTCATCGAGACTGCCGCGCCGCTACCGCGTGAGGTGCGGGGCGTGGACCACTGGCTCATGTACACCGGCGGCACCACGGGCCAGCCCAGGGGTGTGCTGGTCCGCCATTCGTGGCTGTACCCGGTGGCCTGTGCCAACGGCTTCCTGCTCATTGGCGAGCCGTTTCCCGATTCGCTGGACGCGCTGCGCACGGCGACCCAGCGGCTGAGCGCACGGGGCTACGCCATGGTCTGCCTGCCGGCGCCGCCGCTGATGCACGCGACCGGCATGTACACCACGCTGGGCGCGCTGCTGGCGAGCGGCCGGGTGGTCTACCTGACGGCACGCTCCTACGACCCTGACGAACTGGCGCGCACCATCGCCCAGCAGAGTGTGGACACGGTCTCGATCGTGGGGGACGTGTTCGCGCTGCCCCTGGCCGACGCGCTGGACCGGGCGGCGCGGGACGGACGGCCCTACGACCTGTCCAGCCTGCGGCGGATCCTGAGCGTCGGCGTGACATGGAGCGCAGGCGTGAAGCGGCGGCTGCAGGCGCACGGCGACTTTGTCTGCCGCGATCTGGTGGCGGCGTCGGAAGGCGGGCCGTTCGCGGTCAGCGAGACCGGCCGCGGCGACGACGTCGTCACCGCACGGTTCACGCTGCTGCCCGGCGCCCGGGTCATCGATGACACGGGCTGCGATGTGGTTCCCGGCTCGGGCCAGGTCGGAATGCTCGCCGCGCCGGCCGATGACGAGATTGGCTACCTCGGTGACGAGGCTAAGACCGCGGAGACGTTCCGCAGCTTCGGCGGGAGGCGCTGGGTTGTTCCCGGCGACCTGGCCTCGGTCGCGGCGGACGGCTCGATCACCTTTCACGGCCGCGGGAGCCGGGTCATCAACACCGGCGGCGAGAAGGTGTTCGCCGAGGAGGTCGAGCAGATTCTCGTTGAGCACCCCGGCGTCCGCGATGCGCTGGTGGTCGGGGTGCCCGACCGGCGCTGGGGGCACCGCGTGACCGCAGTCGTGGCGCCCGTCAGCGACAGCGGGCTGAGTGCGGACGATCTGGCCGAGCACGTCGCGGAACGGCTCGCCGACTATAAGAAGCCACGCGGCATCGTGTTCGTGGCTGACGTCCGGCGCAGCCCGTCCGGCAAGGCGGACCTGCGCTGGGCGGAGACCGTCGCCGCCGCGGGATCTGATGCTGCCGAATCATGATCCGTCCGCAGAGCGAATAAATTAGTACAAAAATGTGCGAATATACGGCGTCCCTGTAATGACGCAGGTCACGCGAGCTCACGTAGATGCACCTAGGTCGCACGATTTGAGATAGTTATCAGCCCACGGGGGTGCCTTAATGCCCTTGACTAGAATCAGGCACCTGCGCGCAATGGCTGCGGAGAGAATCGCCCGTTACGCGGATATTTGCGTTCACGATTGAGCTGGCTCCGGGGCGTCAAGTGAACGGGCGGTCGGCCCGTGAGGGCTGGGCTCCAGGGCTAGCGGGCCGCAAGCCGCGATCGTGAGGCCAGGTCACGGCCACCCAAGAGATCGCGGCGTCCAGCGCATCTCCCGGAGGCCGCCGATTTTCCCGCACTTCCGGGCAATCTGGGTTAGATGCTCAATGTTGCCTCATTAAAGCCAGAACCGATTGAACATGGTCTTTATTTTTTAAAGCACAAGCTGACGTCAGGAGAAATGGCCTCAAATTCGCCTCCCTCGGCGTACGGTTGGCTACGTCTAAAAGGCACCCAAAGGGAGGGGTTGCCAAATGTGGCGTATAGTCTCATTCGGCATAGGTATCGGCCGTCAGGCGTGGTCCGTCCGATGGAGGAAAGGCCGGACCGTTGCCGCGGGTGCAGCGGTAGCCGCTGTGCTGGCGGGCACGTCGGTCGCTGGTGCCCCAGCCGCGTCGGCGAGCCTAAGTGAGACGGTCATCGTCACGGCCACCGGCCTGCTGAGCCCCGTCGCGGCGGTGCTGAGGGTAGGCGGCACCGTTTTAACGCAGTTCCACCTCATCAACGGGATTGAAGCCTCGATTCCCTCGATTACGGCGCCGGTGCTGGATGCCTTGCCGGGCATCACCGTAACTCCCGATGTCTCGGTCAGCGTCCAGTCCACGACCGAGTCAACCGGGCCGCACACGCCCTCCGACGCGTTCCTGCCGGAGACCGGAGCGACCCGGCTGGCCGCCAGCGGCGACACCGGCCAGGGGGTCACCGTGGCCGTACTGGACACGGGAATCGACAACCTGCCCGACTTCTCGGGCCGGCTGATCGAGGGCGTGGACCTGACGGGCGGGAACAACCCGTTCCAGGACAGCTACGGGCACGGCACCTTCGTGGCCGGCCTGATCGCCGGCAACGGCGCCTCGTCGAACGGGCAGTACTCGGGCGAAGCCCCGGGCGCCAATCTGGTGTCGATCAAGGTAGCGGGGGCGAACGGCAGCACCGACCTGGGAACTCTGATCCTGGGCCTGCAATGGGCGGTCGATCACCAGAGGATCGACGGCATCAGGGTCCTCAACATCTCCCTGGGGTACCAGTCAGATCAGTCCACCATCATCAACCCCCTGGACCAGGCGGTGGAGGCCGTCTGGAACTCGGGCATCACGGTGGTGGCCTCGGCCGGCAACGCCGGGCCGTTCAACGGCACCATCCTGTCGCCGGGCGACGACCCGATGGTCATCACCGTGGGCGCCCTGGACGACATGGCCACGCCCTCACCCGCCGACGACGAGATGAACGACTTCAGCAGCGTCGGGCCCACCTCAGCCGACGGCTGGGTCAAGCCCGACCTGGTCACCTCGGGCCGGTCCGTGGTCAGCCTGGCCGCGCCGGGCTCGACGATCTACAACAGCTTCCCCTCGGCGCTGATCGGCACCGCGAACTTCGTCGGCTCTGGCACCTCGTTCAGCGCCGCGATCACCAGCGGGGCGGCGGCGCTGGTCCTGGCCGACAATCCCGGTCTCACCCCGAACCAGGTCAAGGCCCGCCTGCTCGGCAACACCGACCCTGGGCCGGTCGGCAACCCGTTCGTCGATGGCCACGGCGCGCTCGACGCCTACGGGGCGGCTACCTCGGGCCCGATGAACCTGAGGCAGTGGGCTCTCAACCTCCTCCCCACCCTCCCCGGGCTCACGGTCCCGCTGGCTCCCCTGGGGAACCTCGACACCTGGAACGCGAACCTGTGGTCGGGGGTGTCATGGAACCAGGGGCCCTCCAGCGGCCCGTGGCACGGCTGGGCCTGGAACGGGAACGACTGGAACGCCTGGACCTGGACCGGACGGGCCTGGAACGACGGCGACTGGGCCGGCGCAGCGTGGAACGGTGACGACTGGACCGGACGGGCCTGGAACAACGACGGCTGGTCCGGATCAGCCTGGAACGGCTCCGCCTGGAACGGCTCCGCCTGGAACAGCTCGGCATGGAACTGACGCGCAGTTGGCGGGCCGTCGAGCCATGAAGATACCCCGAGCTACCTGGGCCATCGTCGCTACGTCGGTCGTGGGCGGCGCGCTGACCCTGTTCGTGGCCGGCTGGATGCAGCCGGGCGCCAGGGCCGTGAACGAGAGCCAGTGGATCATCGCGGCGGCGATGGGTGCCCTGGCCCTGGGGAGCTGGGTCTGGCCAGTGCTGGTGTACCGGGGCGGCGAGTCCGAGGCCTTCAACATGGACGAGGGCTTCTTCGTGATCCTCGCCCTGCTGGTGCCGCCGCTGGTCACCCTGGGCACGCTGGCCCTGGCCACCGGGATGTCGCAGGCGATCCGCCGGCGGCCCCTGGTCAAGTCGGCCTTCAACGCGGGGCAGGTGCTCATCGCGGCGGGGCTCGGGCTCGCGGTGAGCCGCAGCGTCGCGGTGCCGACGGATTCCCTCACCGCGGGCCAGATCGGCGCCATCGTGCTCGGGGTGGCCGTGTACACGGTCATCAACACGTTCCTCGTGGCCATGGTCGAGATCTCGATGGGCACCAGCTGGGCGGAGTTCAGCAGCGACCTACCGCTCCAGGTGACGCTGGCGGGCGCGGGAGCGCTGGTCGGCGTGGTCTTGGCCCTGGCGATCCAGGCCCACCTGTGGGCGTTGGGACTGGCTGTCCCTGGACTGATCCTGGAGCGCCGGCTTATCAGCGCCCGGTTCGCGGCCCTGTATGACCGGGCCCGGATGAAGGGGCTGTACGAGGTCACGCTGCAGGCAAATCAGGGGCTGCAGCAGCAGGCGGTGCTCGAGACGATCTTGGGGTCGGTGCGGCGGCTGCTCCGCAGCCCCGGGGCCACCCTCAGGTCCGACGATCCAGCACCTGACCAGCTGGCCGCGCCGATGGTCGTGGCCGATCGCCAGCAGTGGCTGGTGGCCTCGGGCCGGCGCCGGGATGAGCCCTTTGACGACGCCGACCGGGGCCTGCTGCGAGCTCTGGCCGCCGTGGGCAGCGGGGCGCTCAGCAATGCCGAGCTCTATCAGCAGGTCCACGTCGAGCGCGAGCGCCTGTCCTCGATCACCCTCAACATCGGCGAGGGCGTCTGCGCCATCGACGGGGACGGGAAGCTGACCTTTGTCAACCGGGCCGGGGCCGACATGATCGAGCTGCCGCCTCTCGGCATGACGATCGACAATCCGGTGACCGACGGCGCCATGACCGCGCCCGATTTCCTGCTGACGCCGGCCAGGGAAGCCATGAGAACGGGCCGCACGGTCCGGGAGGACGACGCCAGGTTCCGGGGCAAGAACGGCGGGACCATCCCGGTCGCGTACACGGCCTCCGCCGTCCTCAGCGAGGGCACACCGTCGGGCGCTGTGATCGCCTTTCGCGACATCACCGAGCGGAAGGCCTTCGAGGACGAGCTTCACCATCACGCCTTCTACGACAGCCTCACCGGCCTGGCCAACCGGCGGCTGCTGGTGGAGCGCCTCGACCAGGCGCTGCGGCGGTCCGAGCTTGACCGCAAGACCCACTCCCTGATCTTTGTCGATGTGGACCGGTTCAAGAGCATCAACGACAGCCTCGGCCACGTGACCGGCGACGGGTTCCTGGTGGCGATCGCAACCCGGCTGAAGGGCGTGGTGCGCAGTCACGACCTGCTGGCCCGGTTCGGCGGCGACGAGTTCGTCGTGCTGCTCGAGGACGTGGCCGGCGTCGACGTCGCGGTCGCCGCGGCGCGGCGAATCTGCGCGGCCGTCGAACAGCCCATGGTGCTGCCCGACGGTTACGAACTGGTGGCGAGCGTGTCGGTGGGCATCGCCCTGACCGAGCCGGGCAAGACGGCCGACGACGTGCTGCGCGACGCCGACGTGGCGATGTACGAGGCCAAGGCCAAGGGCCGGGGCGGCATCTACAAGGTCTTCGACCAGGCGTCCATGGGAACTCGCTCCTCAGAGCGTCTCCAGATCGAGGCCGACCTTCGCAAGGGGCTGGACCGGGACGAACTCGAGGTGCATTACCAGCCGTTTTACTCCCTGGACGACGGGCGCATCGTGGGCGCTGAGGCGCTGGTGCGGTGGCGGCACCCCACGAACGGCCTGATCAGCCCCATGAAGTTCATCCCAATGGCCGAGGAGACGGGGCTGATACTGCCGCTAGGCCGTTATGTACTCGACAAAGCCTGCCGGCAGGTGCGATCGATCCGGGATCAGCTGAGCGTGGACCTGCCGATCAGCATCAACCTCTCGCCCCGCCAGTTCCAGGAGAGCGGGCTGCTGTCACACGTGGCCGCGGCTCTCGACGCGACCGGCCTGCCCTCTGAACTACTGACCTTCGAGATCACCGAGACCATGGTGATGGAGGACCTCTCCGGGGCCCGCGAGGTCATGAAGAGGCTTAACCGGCTGGGTGTGCGCCTGGCCATCGACGACTTCGGCACCGGCCACTCCTCACTGGCGTACCTCAAGCAGTTCCCGGTGCACGAGGTGAAGGTGGACCGCGTCTTCGTGCAGGGCGTGGCCGAGAACGCGGTGGACTCGGCGATCGTCCGGGCCGTCATCGACCTGGCCAACGCGATGAAGATATCGGCGGTGGCTGAAGGCGTGGAGACCAAGAACCAGGTCGCCGGGCTCAAGAGGCTCGGCTGCGTCATCGGCCAGGGCTTCTACTTTTCCCAGCCGCTGCGCGCGGCGGAGTTCGACCAGCTTCTGGCCCGCCACTTCGCGCGGAACGCGGGGCCGGCCAGCCTGGTGCTGTCCGACTAGAGCGTTGGGGGCAGCCCGAAGCCGGGGAACAGGCTGATGTCGCCGAACCGGGTGATGGCGCAGATCTTGTCGCCGGCCAGCGTGAGCACGACGAGGCCATGGGGGTGCGCGACCGACGCGTGCGGGCCGGTGCGGTAGTAGCCGAACGCGGGCTGGTTGTTGGCGCGGGTAGGTACCAGCCGGGCTACCCCGGTCTTCCAGTATGGCCGGGTCCGGAAGAACTCGGCGATCGCGGCCTGGCCCTGGTATTCCAGCGGCTCGGGCGGCATCGTCAGCCACGCGTCCTCGGTGAGCAGGGCCACGAGGCGGTCGGTGTCGCCGGTCTCGAACGCGTCCGCGAACCGGCTGGTGAGCTCGCGCTCCCGGGCCGACCGCGGTGCGGGCGCGCCGTCGCGGCCCGCGGCAGGAAGCTGGGCGGCGAGCGTGGCGCGGGCCCGCTGCAGGGCGCTGTTCACCGACACCTCGCTGACTGCGAGCATGCCGGCGGCCTGCGCCGCGGGATAGCCGAGCACGTCCCGCAGCACCAGGACGGCGCGCTGCCGGGGCGGCAGGCGCTGCAGCCCGGTCACGAACGCCAGCGCCACCGCTTCCCTGGTCTCGTAGCGTGCTTCCGGGCCGGGCGCGGTGTCGGGCAGGTCATCGAGCAGCGCGTCCGGGTAGGGCTGCAGCCCCAGCGGCTCCGCCCGGCGGGTGGGCGCTGGCGGAGGGGCCGACCACTGGAACACGGCCGCGGGCGCAGGGCGGCGGCCGGCGGCCCGCAGCGCGTTCAGGCACTGGTTGGTCGCGATCTTGTACAGCCAGGTGCGCATCGAGGCACGTTCCTCGAACCGGTCCAGGCCGCGCCAGGCGGCCAGCAGGGTCTCCTGCAGCGTGTCCTCGGCGTCCTGGACCGAGCCGAGGATCCGGTAGCAGTGCAGCTGCAGCTCGCGCCGGTAGGGGTCGGTGAGCTCGCGGAACGCCTCGCCATCGCCCGCCCGGGCGCGGGCCAGCGCTGTCGTGGTCACGATCACATCCTCACACCGCCTCACCGTTAGCCAGGTCCTTCACGTACCGACACCAGCCGGGCCGGAAAGTCACCGGTCAATTCGCGGCTGCCCGCGGTGTCTCTCCCAGGGCAAGCAACAAACGCTGAACTTGGAGGACACGTGAACACCGCGAGCAGGCAGGACGCCGTGACCCGCGCCCAGGGCTGGGCCCTGGCGCTGGCGTCGGTGGCGTCGTTCATGGTCGTGCTGGACCTGCTGGTCGTCGCGACCGCGCTGAACACGATCCGCCGCGACCTGGGCGCCTCGATCGGGGAGCTGGAGTGGACGGTCAGCGCCTACACCCTGGCCTTCGCCGTGCTGCTGATGACCGCAGCCGCCGTGGGCGACCGGTTCGGCAGGCGCCGGGTCTTCGCCGTCGGCCTGGGCGTGTTCGCCGCGGGCTCGGCGGCGTGCGCGCTCGCGCCCGGGGCTGGCGCGCTGATCGCGGCGCGCACGGTGCAGGGCGTTGGCGCGGCGATGGTCATGCCGCTGGCGCTGGCGCTGCTGAACGCGGCCGTCCCGCCCCAGCGCCGCGGCTGGGCGATGGGCATCTTCGGCTCCGTGACCGCGCTCGCGGTCGTGGTGGGGCCGGTGCTGGGCGGCGCGATCACCCAGGGCATCGCCTGGCAGTGGATTTTCTGGCTGAACGTGCCGATCGGCCTGCTCGCCATCCCGCTGGCGCTGCGCCGCCTGGAGGAGAGTTACGGGCCGCGCGCCCCACTGGACCTGCCCGGCGTGGCGCTGGGCACCGGCGCGGCACTCGGGCTGGTCTGGGGCCTGGTGCGCGGCAGCACAGCCGGGTGGGCCAGCCCCGAGGTCGCCGGGGCGCTCGCGGCGGGCGCGGTGCTGGCCGTGGCGTTCACCGGCTGGGAACTGCGTGCCCGCGCGCCGATGCTGCCGATGCGCTTGTTCGCCATCCGTGGCTTCTCCGCGGGCAACGCCGTGACCTTCCTGGCGAACGCGTCGGTGACCGGGGCCGTCTTCTTCATGGCCCAGTTCCTGCAGGTCGGCCTCGGCCAGGATCCGCTCGGCGCCGGGCTGCGGCTGCTGCCCTGGGGCGTGGCACCGTTCCTGATCGCCCCGAGGGCGGGGAAGCTGGCGGACAGGATCGGCGAGCGGCCGCTGGTCGTCTCCGGCCTGCTGCTGCAGGGCGCCGGGTTCGCCTGGATCGCCGTCATCGCCGCCCCCGGGCTGGCCTACCCGGCGATGCTCGCACCGATGATGATCTCCGGTGCCGGGATCGGCCTGGCCCTGCCCGCGGTCACCAGGGCCGTGGTCGGCTCGGTCCCGCGCGGCGACATCGGCAAGGCGTCGGGCAGCTTCAGCATGATGCGCCAGCTGGGCGGCGCGTTCGGCGTCGCGATCCTGGCCGCGGTGTTCGCCTCGGCCGGCGGCTACACCTCGGCCGCCACGTTCAGCGCCGGGTTCGCGCCCGCCATCGGGGCCGCGGCCGGGCTGGCCCTGGCCGGGACCCTCGTGGGACTGGCCCTGCCGGGCCGGCCAGGCCAGGCTCAGGACGCACCGGCCGAGCGGGCGGCAACGGCCCACCAGGCCGGGACCGCCGATGCGGTAGCAGCCGCCCGGAGAGCATAGTCATGGCGCGGCCGCCAGCGACCTGCCGAGCAGGCCAGCGGCGGCCGCGCCGCCAGGCGCCGATCCGGTCGCAGTGCGCGTCCCGGGTCATGGTGCCCTGATTCTTGAGGCCAGGTAGCCCAAATCCATGCGCCTGCGTGACTGCTCGATTACTCTCCGTTTACCTAGGGTGTCGTTCCGGGTGAGCGAGCACCGGGGGAGCTGGGGGGAATCCATGGCCGCGGACCACCTGCCGCTGCAGGTCGGCACCCGTCTACTGCACATCGGGCCGCACAAGACCGGGACAACTGCCATCCAGGGCGCGTTCCATCTAGCTCGCGAACGGCTGGCGCTCCAGGGCGTCGTCTATCCCGGGACCGGCAGGCAGCCCCTGCGGCCCATCCTCGCGGTCACCAGCCAGCCAGCGTTAATGGGCGAGTCGCGCCCCCGCATGGCCCACTGGGACCGCCTGGTCAGTGAGGTGCGGGCGGCGGATAACCAGCGCGTCGTGGTGAGCAGCGAGTTCTTCGCCGAGGCGGGCGATGACGCGGTGCGCCGCATCATCGATGATCTGGGCGGCTCGCTGGTGCACGTGGTGGTCACGCTGCGCCCGCTCTTCCGGATCATGCCATCGCAATGGCAGCAGTACATGCAGAACGGCTACTGCATGCCCTACCTGGAGTGGCTTGAGGGGATACTCAGCGACCCCCCGCGCACCCCCACTCCCGGTTTCTGGCGCCGCCACAGGCACGACGAGCTGATCGGGCGGTGGATGAGTGCTGTCGGCCGGCAGAATCTCACGGTGATCGTGGTGAACGAGTCGGACCGGCTGATGCTCCTGCGCACCTTCGAGTCGATGCTGGGGCTGCCGGGCGGGTTCCTCATCCCCGAGGAGAGCGCGGAGAACCGGTCCCTCACCCTCGCCGAAGCCGAGGTGGTGAGGCTGCTCAACGAGGAGTTCAAGCGCCACGAATGGCCGACCGCCAATTACGCCACGTTCATGCGGTACGGGGCGGTCAGGCAAATGAAGATCCGGCAGCCGGCGGCGGATGAGCTGAAGATCATAACTCCGGCGTGGGCGCTGCAGCGAGCGACCGAGATCGGGGCCGAGATGGCCGGGAACATCTCGGCGCTCGGCGTCCGGGTTATCGGCGACCTGCCGGCGCTTGGCCAGTCTCCGGCCGGCGGCCTCCTGACGCAGGCGGGCGACGGGCCTGGCGGGCCGCTGATCCCGGCCGAGGCGGCCGTCCGGGCCGTCGCCGGAGCCTTCATCGCAGGCGGGGTGGCCAGCCCGGCCGTCAAGGAAGCCCCGCCGCCGGCACCATCGCAGCCCGCGCAGCCGCCCCAGCCTGATCTGCCGCGGCCGGATCCGCGGCGGGCCGCCCACCGGGCTCCGCGGGAAGCGGACGCCAAGGGCCTTACCGGGGTGCTTGGGCGTCTTCGCCGCCAGCGGGCGCGAGGGGTCCAGCGCCTATCACGTTAGTGGCCGTCGCTGCCTTATCTTCAGCAATTCCGAGCAGTTATAAGTGCGCAGTAAGGCCCTTGTGCGGGGATTTATTCGGTGTCAGGGCAGCAGATTTACTGCGCCCAGAGCCAGTGACCCAGAGCGCGGCGACCAGCCCAGCCACAGGATCCAGGCCGCATGCGGCGGCCACGACGGCCTCCTGCTAATAGCACCCGGACCGTGGCACACTCTGAAACTGGCCAGGTACAGTTAGCGACCCAGCGTGCCTGTTTCCGCCAGATCCAGAAATCACTACTGGAAATAAATTGGTATGATGAGCGGCAAAAGTTCTAGTGGGCTTATCGAGGGGCCGGATGGCATGAGCAGTGACAGCTCCGGAGGGTCGGGAAACATCTCGGCTGTCCGTTCCGGCAGCCTGCGCGAGCAGGTGACGAGAGCCCTTGAGGCCGCGGTGATAGCCGGGGAACTGCAGCCCGGGGTCATCTATTCGGCGCCCACTCTGGCCGAGCGCTTCGGTGTGTCGGCCACGCCGGTCCGCGAGGCCATGCTCGACCTGGTCAACGAGGGCATGGTGGAACCGGTGCGCAACCGGGGCTTCCGGGTGGTGGAGGTCTCCGAGGCCGATCTGGACCAGATTTCGCAGATCCGGCTGCTGGTCGAGGTCCCGACCATGGGCCAGGTCGCCAAGCTGCTGACCCAGGAGAAGATCGCCGAACTCAATGAGCTGGGCAGCGCGATCGAGGATGCGGCGAAGCGCGGGGACCTGATCAACTACCTGGACTGCGACAGGAAGTTCCACGCGCAGCTCATCGCGGCGATGGCGAATCCCCGGCTGACCGACCTCGTCGACCGGCTCCGCCGCCAGGCCCGTCTTTTCGGGCTGCAGGAGCTGTCCGACACCGGGAAGCTGGTGGCATCGGCTCAGGAACATCGGGCCCTGCTGCGGGTGCTGCAGTCCGGTGATGTCGCGGCCAGCGAGGCGCTGATGACCGCGCACATCGCGCATACCCGGGGGCTGTGGGCCGGGCGCTCCGACGAGGAGCGCGGCCAGGGCTAGCCAGCCCGGGGGGCGACCCCCAGGACCCCCCGCGTGCCCCCGCCCCCCGCCCGCCTCCCCATTCCCCTGCACTTTCCCCCTTCACGGCCGACCTCCGGCCGGCCGTCGCGGTCGGCCCGGCCATCCGGCCGGATTAGAGCTGGAAGCCCTCAGGGAACGGGTCGTCGGGGTCGATGACGTATTGCGCCGTGCCGGTGATCCAGGCCCGGCCGGTGATCTGGGGGATGACCGCGGGCACGCCCAGAATCTCCGTCTCGCCGAGGATGCGCCCGTAGAAGCGGGAGCCGATGAACGACTCGTTGACCAGCTCATCCCCGACCCTGATCTCACCCCGCGTGTGCAACTGCGCCAGGCGGGCCGAGGTGCCGGTGCCGCACGGTGAGCGGTCGAACCACCCCGGGAAGATGGCCATCGCGTGGCGGGAGTGCTTGGCGTTGGCGTCCGGAGCGAGGAACTGCACGTGATGGCAGCCCCGGATCTCCTGGTTGTCCGGGTGCACGGGCTCGTTGTGCTCGTTGATCGCCGCCATCACGGCCAGGCCCGCACTCAGGATGCTGTCCTTATGGGCCCGGTCGAAGGGGATGGCGACCTGGTCGAGGCCGAGGATGGCGTAGAAGTTGCCGCCGTAGGCCATGTCGTAGGTGACCTGGCCGATACCGTCGACGGTCACGGTCTGGTCCAGGCCGTGGGTGAAGGCAGGCACGTTGACGAGGCTGACGCTCTCCGCGGCCCCGTCCCTGACCTTCACCTCGGCGACGACCAGCCCGGCGGGGGTGTCGAGGCGGACCCGGGTGACCGGCTCGGTGACCTCCACCATCCCGCTCTCGACCAGGACCGTGGCCACCCCCATGGTGCCGTGGCCGCACATCGGCAGGCATCCAGAGACCTCGATGAACACCACGCCCCAGTCGGCGTCGGGCCGGCTCGGCGGCTGCAGGATCGCGCCGCTCATGGCGGAGTGGCCGCGCGGCTCATTCATGAGGGCCTTGCGGATGCCGTCGAGGTGGGCCATGAAGTACCGGCGGCGGTCGAACATGGTGTCGCCAGGAATGGTGCCCACACCCCCGACCACGACCCGGGTCGGCATCCCCTCGGTGTGGGAGTCGACCGCGTGGAACATCCGCCGCGCGCGCATCAGGAGCAGCCCTCGGCCAGTGCCTTCCCTGTCGCCTCGCGGACGGTTGCCTCGTGCTCGGGGATGAGGGGCAGGCGGGGCGGCCGGCAGGGTCCGCCGTAGCGGCCGGCCATCTCCATGGACAGCTTGATGGCCTGGACGAACTCGGATCTGGCGTCCCAGCGCAGCAGCGGGTGGAGCAGCCGGTACAGCTCGCCGGCCTTGTCCAGGTCCAGGGCCATGGAGGCGTGGTAGAGATCGGCGCACGAGCGCGGGAACGCGTTGGTGAACCCGGATACCCATCCCTTGGCCCCGGCCACGGCGAACTCGAGCACGGAGTCGTCTGAGCCGATCAGCACGTCGAGCCCGGGCGCGAGCTCGGCGATCTCGTAGGCCCGGCGCGGGTCACCGGTGAACTCCTTGACCGCGACGATGAGACCCTCGTCGAACAGCCGGGCCAGCAGGCTGGGCACGAGGTCGACCTTGGTGTCGACCGGGTTGTTGTAGGCGACGATGGGCAGGCCGACGGCGGCGACCGTGCGGTAGTGGTCGATGACGGCCCGGTCGTCGGCGCGGTAGGCGTTGGGCGGCAGCAGCATGACCGCGACCGCACCGGCCTTCGCCGCCTGCTCGGCCCAGCGGGCCGCCTCCCTGGCGCCGTAGGCGGCCACACCGGGAATGACCGAGAAGTCGGCGGGCGCGGACGCCACCGCGGTCTCGATCACGCGCGCGCGCTCCTCTGGCGTCAGAACCTGGTACTCCCCGAGTGAGCCGTTGGGGGTGATTCCGTCGCAGCCCGAAGCGGCCAGCCACGCCACGTGCTCCCCGTAGCGGTCGAAATCAACTTCCAGCTCGGCGTTGTAGGGCAGGGCGTTGGCTACCAGCACGCCGTGCCATGGGTTGGTCTGCACAGCTTCACCTCCAGTGATATGTGACATATTACGATGGAGGCTCATCCTGCTGGTGGCCCCGACTCGACGATGTTGGCCGATTCCTCGATGGAACCGAACCTGGGCAGCACGCGCAGCCACCAGGTGGCGCCCGCGTCGCGCCACTCGCGCCAGTCATCGACGCCGCCAACGACCACGTCATAGCCGTCGAGGCCGTCTGGCCGGAGGCGGGACACGTTGGCCATCAGGTCCGGGAGCTGGTCCGGGCGCAGGCCGTTGGGGAACACGCCGTCGAGCCGGGCGGCGCGGCGCACCGGCCGGCCCGAGGTGCGCTCGGTCGCGCCCCAGATCGGCACCGGGGACTGCACGGGCGGCGGCAGGAGCTCCACCGCGTCCAGCTGGTAGTGCGTACCGGCGTGGCTGACCGGCGTGCCGCTCCAGGCCTTCCGGAGAATGTCGAGGCCCTCGTCGAGCATGTCACCGCGCACTCTCGGATCCGTTTCCTCCCCGAAGTGGCCGAACTCCACGCCGCTGACGCCAAGCCCGATGCCGAAGGTGACCCGGCCGCCACTCAGATGATCAAGGGTAACGACCTGGCGGGCGACAATCCATGGCCGGCGCCTCGACAGCGGGGTGATGAGCGGCCCGATCCGCATCCGCTGCGTGCCCGCGGCGACCGCGGCCAGGGTGATCCACGGGTCGCACATGGGGAACACGCCCTCGTTCCTGGCCACGTGATCCCAGAGGAAGAAGCCATCCCAGCCGGCCGCCTCGGCCCGCGTGGCGAGATCGGCGACGGCGAGCGGATCGGCCAGAGCGCCGAAGTTGGGCAGGTGCAGGCCGAACTTCATGATGATGCCCCCAGATGGGTCTCGAACCAGCGCAGCACCCGTTCCCGCTCGTCAGCCACGTGCCCAGGCTCGCGGACACTGTGGCCCTCTCTCGGGTAGGTGACGAACTCGACGGGGACCTTGAGCCGCCGCAGCCCGGCGTAGAGTTCCTCGGCCTGGCCGACCGGCACGCAGCGGTCTTCCTGGCCATGCAGGATGAGCGTCGGGACCGAGCCGGCGCCAAGCCGGGTCACCGGCGAGCGCTCCAGGTACAGCGCGGGACGCTCGGCAGGCTGTCCCTGCAGCAGGTAGTCATAGAACGGCGGGTTGTTGGCCGTGCCCCAGCAGCTGACCAGATCACTCATCCCGGCGATCACCACCCCGCACCGGAACACCGCGCCACCGGCGATGGCCCACGCGGTCAGGTAGCCGCCGTAGCTCCCGCCGATGGCCGCCACCCGGTCCGGATCAGCAGCGCCGTCGTCGACGCAGCGGGCCACCCCGGCGAGGATGTCGTCGAACTCGGCACCCACCGGATCGCCGAGGTTGGCCCGGGCGAACGCCTGCCCGCGGCCCGCGCTGCCGCGCGGGTTGGCCAGCAGCACCGCGTAGCCGGCGGCGGTCAGCAGCTCGGCCCAGGGCAGATCCCAGCTGTGGTGCCAGGCCAGGCTGGGGCCGCCGTGGATGTCGACGACGAGCGGCCGCGGGCCCCCGTCGTGGCCTGCCCCGCCGGCGGACGGCTCGGCCAGGAGGCCCTCGATCTCGGTCCCGTCCGCGGCCTTCCAGCGCAGCTCGCGCACCTGCAGGTTCCGCGAGCCAGCGAGCCGGGAGTTGAGCGAGGTCCACGGGGCGGCCTCGCCGTCGCGGCGCAGCCGCACCACCTCGGGCGGCAGCACCGGTGTCGAGCGCGTGGTCAGCGCCGTGCCGTCGGCCAGCGGGACGACCTCAGGGTGCCAGCGGGAGTTGAGGCAGCTCGCGCTCTCAACTGTGATATTCGGGGGGGCGACCCCCCCAGGCCCCCCCGCGTGCCATCCGCTCGGGCCGGCAAGCCGGCCGTCGCGGCTGGCCCAGCCGTCGCGGCTGGCATCGGCCCAGCCCCACGCGGTCCCGAGGTGATGCCAGCCGGCCAGCCACAGGCGCCCGTCGGCGGTCCACGACAGCCAGGTCACGTCCACGCCGGCGATGAAGGGGGGGTGGAGAGGGACAGTGGAGGGGGAATGGGGAGGCGGGTGGGGGGTGGGGGGCGGGGTCCCGGCGCCGTCCAGGCGGGCCAGCTGCACCTCGCCCGCGAGGAGGCCGCGGTCGCTGGCCCATCCCTCGACGTACGCGACCTGCTGGCCGTCGGGGCTCACCGCTGGTGAGGACAGCTGCCACGGCGACTCCCGCAGCACCCGGGTTCGCCGGCCGTCGGCGTCCAGCACGATCAGGCTCGAGTGATACCAGCCGGCCTCGGCCGGGTCGTCGCTGCCGATCACGACGGCGCCGCCGCCGGGGACCGGCGCGAATTCCCAGACGGCCAGGTCGTCCGGGCTGACCGGCACCGCGGTCCCGGTCGCGGCGTCGACCAGCCACAGCCGGCGCCATCCGGCCGCGGCCCGCGCCACGACCGGGTCCTCGCCTTCGCCGGTGAGCGGCTTGCCCGAGGTGAGCGACGCGGTGTCGGCCCCCGGCTCGGCGGCCAGGACGATCAGGCCGTCGGCGGTCCAGGCCACCCGCTCGGCAAAGACCGGCAGCCGGCGGGTGGCCCAGTCCGCCGCCCCCGCCGCCGGGTCCGCCACGATCAGGCGGCTGCCCTCGCCGTGGTGCACGGCCAGGGCAAAGGCGCTGCCGTGGGGCGCGAAGGCCAGGTTGGTGTCGGGAACGAGATCGCTGATCCTCGCTGGCTCCCCGCTGAGCGGCCCGTACCAGAGCCCGGTCGCCTCGCTCGGCCCGTCGGGCGTCGGGCCGATGACGAACGCGGCGGCGTCGCCCCCGGCGGACACGGCAATGCGGTCAGGATGATCAGGACGCAGCATACGGCAGAGGCTCCCGTACTAGTGCGCGCGGACCCGCGGGTCCAGCACGGCGTAGAACATGTCGACCGCGAAGTTGCACACGACCACGAACGCGGCGGCCAGCATCACGATCCCGATGATCACTGGCAGGTCCTGCTGGGTGACGGACTGCACGGCCAGCTGGCCGAGACCGGGCAGCCCGAAGATGTTCTCGGTGACCACGGCCCCGCCGAGCAGCACGCCGACGTCGATGCCGAGCTGGGTCACCACCGAGGTGAGGGCGGCGCGCAGGGCGTGCCGGTACGTGATCCGGCTCTCGGAGACGCCCTTGGCGCGCGCGGTGCGGATGTAGTCCTCGCCCAGCACGTCGAGCATGCCGGCCCGGGTCAGCCGGGTGTAGGTCGCCGCGGTGGTCAGGGCCACGGCTATCCACGGCAGGATCAGATGCTGCGCCCACTGGGCCGGGCTCTGGAAGATCGAGACGTACCCGCTGCCGGGGAAGATCGGGATCCCGGCCAGGTGGAGCTGGAAGAACAGGAAGTACAGCAGGATGAGGCCGAGCAGGAACGTCGGCATCGAGTAGAAGAACACAGCGAAGAACGTCGCGCCCTTGTCGATGAACGACCGCGGGTGGGTGGCGGCCAGCACGCCGGTCGAGATCCCGATCAGCAGCCAGAGCACCGCCCCGCCGATCACCAGGGAGATCGTGACCCCGATCCGGCCGGCGATGAGGCTCACCACTGGCTCGGTGTTGTAGTACGAGTACCCGAGGTTGCCGTGCAGCAGCCCCCCGACAAAGCTGCCGTACTGGTCGATGATGGGCCGGTTGAGGCCCAGGCGCCTGGTCACCTCCGCGACGGTCTGCGGCGTGGCCTGACGCCCGGCGATCTTCTGTGCCACGTTGTTCGGGGCGATGAAGAACAGGGCGAACACGGCCATGCTGATGATCCACAGGACCACGATGCCGGACAGCAGCCGCTTCAGCACCAGGCGCGTCACAGCAGCTCGGCCTCCTTCCCGGGATCGCTGTCGGCCAGCGCGGGCCGCAGCGCGCGCCGCGCCCGGCGCTGCTTCCTGCTGCGGCGCATCGCGGTGATGAGCCGTTCCCCGCGGGGATCGAGGGCGTCCCGCAGCGAGTCGCCCAGCAGGTTGAAGGCCAGGGTCGTGGCCAGCAGCGCGAGGCCGGGGAAGAGGATGAACCACCAGGCGACCTGGTAGTAGCCGATGGCCTCGGCGAGCATGTCACCCCAGCTGGGGGTGGGCGGGACGATGCCCAGGCCGAGGAACGACATCACCGCCTCGAACGCGATGGCCGCCGGGATCAGCAGCGTGGTGTACACGATCAGCGGCGCGGCCAGGTTGGGCAGCACCTCGACGAACATGATCCGCAGGTTGCCCGCACCCGCCGCACGGGCGGCCTCCGTGTACTCCTTCTCCTTGATGGACATGGCCAGACCGCGCACGATGCGGCCGACCGCGGCCCAGGAGAACAGGGCGATCACCACGATGATCACGCCCAGGCTGGGCCCGACCACCGAGACCAGCGCGATCGCGGCGAGCAGGAACGGGAACGAGAGCACGAGGTCCATGAACCGGGACAGCACGGAGTCGACCACGCCGCCGATGAAGCCGGCCACCAGGCCGATGGTGGTCCCGATGATGACGGCGCTCACGCTCGACACGATGCCGACGACGAGCGAGATCCTGGCCCCGTAGATGGTGCGCACGAAGAGGTCGCGGCCGAGGTCGTCGGTCCCGAACCAGTAGACCGAGCTGGGCGGGCGGGGCAGCCCGGCCGGGGTCAGCCCCGCCGTGTCGTTCTGCTGGTTGACGCCGTGGCCGGTCAGGTGCGCGAAGGCCGGGGCGAAGATGGCCACCAGGATGAGCAGCAGGATGAAGCTGGCCGAGATCACCGCCACGGGATCGTGGCGCAGCCGGTCCCAGGCCAGGCGCCACGGGCTGCGGCCCTCGATGCCGCTGGCCTCCGGTGTGGTCCCTGGCGCCGCCGGCTCGGGGAGCTCATCGGCGGGCGGCACGTCCACGACGGCGGTGGCAGGGCCGGCCGCCAGGCCGGATGTCGCGGCGGGAGACCCGGCCGCGGCCGGTGTGGCGGCGGGTACCGGATCGGCGACGGCCGGCGCGGCGGCGGCCAGCCCGCTCGCGTCGCCGGCGGTGGCGAGGCGCAGCGGCCCGCCGCCGTTGGCTGCGGGTGTCTCGATCGGGAAGTGGCAGGCGGTGATGTGCCCGGGGTCGCCTGGCGCCGGCACCAGCAGCGGCTCCTCGACCCGGCACCGGTCCTGGGCCCGCGGGCAGCGGGGATGGAATCGGCACCCGTGCGGCGGGTCGACCGGCGACGGGATGTCGCCTTCGATGGTCAGCCGCCGCCGTTGCCGGGCCAGGTCGGGATCGGTGATCGACGCGGCCGACAGCAGCGCCGCCGCGTACGGGTGGCGGGGCTCGCGGTAGAGCGCGTCGGCCGACGCCAGCTCCACCACCTTGCCGAGGTACATCACCGCGACCCGGTCGCTCACGTGCTCGACCACGCCGAGGTCGTGGGAGATAAAGATGCAGGTCAGGTTCAGCTTGGCCTGCAGGTCCTTGAGCAGGTTGATGACCTGCGCCTGCACCGAGACGTCCAGGGCAGACACCGGCTCGTCGCAGATGAGCAGCTTGGGGTTGACGGCCAGCGCCCGGGCGATGCCCGCCCGCTGCCGCTGCCCGCCGGAGAACTCGGACGGGTACCGGTTGTAGTGCTCCGGATTCAGCCCGACCAGCGCCATGAGTTCCTGTACGCGCTGCCGCCGCTGACTGCCGTGCGCCAAGCCGTGGATCGCCAGCGGCTCACCCACGATGGCCCCGATCCGGCGGCGCGGATTCAGCGACCCATACGGGTCCTGGAACACGATCTGGACTTCACGGCGTATCGCCCGCAGGTCTCCCGAGGACAGGTTGGTGATGTCTTGGCCGTTGAAGGAGATCTGTCCCTCGGTCAGCGGCTGCAGCCGCGCGATGCACCGGGCCAGTGTCGACTTGCCGCAGCCGGTCTCGCCGACCAGGCCGAGCGTCTCCCCGTCGCGGACCTGCAGGTCGACGCCGTCGACGGCGTGCACGACGCGATGCTCGCGGGAGATCAGCGACCCGCTGCGGAGCGGGAAGTGCTTGACGATCCCGGTCAGCTCCAGCAGCGGCGGGGATCCGTCGGGCTGAAGTTCCGGCACCGCCTGCGGCCCCATGACCGGGATCCGCCGCTCGACGTCCCCGGCCACGTCGTCAGGCAGCCAGCAGGCGGACAGGTGCCCGGGATCACCGCCGATCACGCGCAGCGGCGGCGGGTCGGTGGCGCAGCGGTCGAGGGCGAAACGGCAGCGCGGCTGGAACGAGCAGCCCGGCCGGGTTATCAGCATGCTCGGCGGCTGACCAGGGATCGGGCGCAGCCGCCCGGTGTCGCCGGCCACCGGGATGGACTCGAGCAGCCCCCGGGTGTACGGGTGATGGGCCTGGTAGTACGCGGTTCTCCGGTCGGCCTTCTCCACCGGCCGGCCGCTGTACATCACCATGACCTCATCGGCCAGGTCGGCGACCACGCCCAGGTCGTGGGTGATCAGCACCAGGGACATGCCGAGCTCGCCCTGGAGCTTGACCAGGAGCTCGAGCACCTGAGCCTGAACCGTCGCGTCCAGGGCGGTCGTCGGCTCATCGGCGATGATCAGCGCCGGCTCCAGGGCCAGGGCCATCGCGATCATCACCCGCTGGCGCATCCCGCCGGAGAACTGGTGGGGGTAGTCGTTGATGCGCTCGGCCGGCCGGGGAATGCCGACCATGCCGAGCAGCTCGATGGCCCGCTTGTCGGCGGCCTGGCGGCTGATGTTGCCGTGGGCCTGCATGGCCTCGGCCAGCTGCCAGCCCAGCTTGTACAGCGGGTGCAGGCTGGTGAGCGGGTCCTGGAACACCATGCTGATCCGGCGCCCGCGGATCTTCCGGAGCTGCTGGTCGTCCAGGGCCAGCAGGTCGCGGCCCTCGAACCAGGCCTGCCCGGACACGTCGGCGCCAGGCACCAGGCCGAGCAGGGCCTGGGCCGTGACGCTCTTGCCCGACCCTGACTCGCCGACGATGCCGAGCGTCTGGCCCTTCCCGACAGCGAACGAGACCCCGCGTACGGCGTTCAGCGTGCCGTCGGCCGTTTCGAAGCTGACGTGGAGATCCTCGACGTCGAGCAGTGTCTCGGCGCTGCCCACGGCTGCGGCGGCTTCGGCCACCGCTACAGGATCCTTCCGGGGTCGGCGCACCACGCTTCGATCTCGTCGGGCTGGCGGGGCAGCCGCGAGGACAGGAGCTCGTAGCCGCCGGGGGTGATCAGCACGTCATCCTCGATCCGGACCCCGATGCCCCGCAGCGCCTCGGGCACCGTCTCGTCGTTGCTCTGGAAATACAGCCCTGGCTCCACGGTCAGGACATGGCCCGCCTCCAGCGGGCCGCCGAGGTAGCGGGCTTCCCTGGCGCTGGCGCAGTCGTGCACATCCAGGCCCATCATGTGCCCGGGAGCGCACAGCGTCCAGCGCCGGTGCAGGCCGCAGTCGGGCTGCAGCGATTCCTCCGCGCTGACCGGCAGCAGGCCGAGGTCGGCCAGGCCCTCGGCCAGCACCCGGGCCGACGCGCGGTGGAAGGCCTTAAAGTCGGCTCCGGGCCGCAGCTCGGCCATGGCCGCCTCCTGCGCGGCGTACACGATCGCGTACACCTGGCGCTGCAGCCCGCGCAGCCGGCCGTTGACCGGGAAGGTCCTGGTGACATCGGCCGTGTAGAGGGACCGCACCTCCACGCCCGCGTCCAGCAGCAGCAGCTCGCCGGCGCGCAGCGGGCCGTCGTTGCGGTTCCAGTGCAGGATCGTGGCGTGTGCCCCGCAGGCGGCGATCGGGTGGTAGCCGCCGCCGTTACCCTCGATCCGGGCCCGGGCGGAGAACGCCCCCTCGACGTGACGCTCGGTCAGCTCCGCGGGCGAGCGCATGAGCTGGGCCACGTCGCAGAACCCGAGCGTGGTGGCGTCTACGGCGGCGCGCAGCTGCGTGATCTCCCAGGCGTCCTTGACCAGCCGGAGCTCGGACAGGATCGCGGTCAGCTCAGCGTCGAGGTCCGGGTCGACGCCGGCGATCTGCTGCTCGGCCTCGGGGTCGAAGGTGCGGGACACGAGCGCCTGGCCCAGCCCGGCCAGCCGTTCCGGCAGCTCGGCCATGGGCCGGCAGCTGATGCCGAGCGCCTCGGCGCGCCCTTCCAGCGAGCTGCGCCGGCCCACCCACAGCTCGCCGCCCGTCGAGTCGGAGTAGAACTCGCCGTTGTCCCGCCGGGACGGGGGCGGCAGGAACAGCACGTCCCCGGCCGCCGACCCGGGGTCGATGATCAGCACCCCGGCGGGGGTCTGGTCGCCGGTCAGCCAGGTGTAGTCGCTGCTGGGCCGGAACAGGTGGAACTGGTCATTGACCCGGCGCGGCGCCCGCCCGGCCGGCACGACGGCGGGCAGCGGCACGGGCAGCCGCCCGCGCAGCAGGTCCCGCCGGGCCCGCAGCCTTTCCGCGGGCGGGGCCGGCGGAGCCGCCGGGTCGGGCAGCTCACCCCAGCCGCCGGCCATGAAGGCCTCGAGCCGGCCGGACGGCGGGTCATCGAACCGCCCGGGCTTGAGGTGGTCGGGCACGGCCGGGCCGGCGCTGGACTCGCCAGCGCCGGCCCGGGCCGCGGTTTCCGTCGGAGCAGCGACGGTGTCGGTCATCAGCTACTCAGCCACACGTTGGTGGGGTCGCAGTTGAGCCCGAACCAGAAGAAGTTGCACCCGTGCACGGCCGAGGAGTGGAAGATCGGCCACTTCTGCACGTTGATCGGGACGATGGCTGCGTCCTTCATGGCCGCGTCGTCCGCCTTCTGCCAGTTCGTGTTGGCCACCGCGGTGCTGGGCGCCGAGAGCGCGGCGTCGATGTACTTCTGCACGGTGGCGCTGGTGTACCCGCCGAAGTCGTTCGACCCCAGCCCGGGCTTGGTCAGCAGCGGGACGATCGTCGAGCGCCCGTTGTTGCCGAACCAGTCGGGGATCCAGCCCGGCGGGGCCAGGTCCCAGACGTCGCGCTTGGAGGTCGACGGGGTCTCCAGGTACTTCCCGTAGAAGTCCGACTGGGTCGCGGAGACCAGCACCACGTGGAAGCCGGCCGCGTCCAGGCTGGACTGCAGCGACTGAGCCACCCGGGGCATGGGGTCGGTGGTCGAGTACAGCAGCTTGACCGTGACCCCGGTCTTGCCTGCCTGCTTCAGCAGCGCCTTGGCCTTGGCCGGGTCGCCGGCCCCGTTGTTGTCGGGGAACGGGTTGTAGCTGGGGATGTAGCCCACGTTGCCCGGCAGCACGAGCTGGGACGTGGTGGAGGCGATCGCCTTCCCGCCCAGGATCTGCACGATCGCGTTCTTGTTCACCCCGTAGGCCACGGCCTCACGGACCAGCTTGTTCGTCATCGGGCCGGCGTACTGGTTGAGGGTCAGGTAGGTGCCGAGCGCGATCGAGGCGTTGCCGGTCGCCGTGGGCCCGAGGACCAGCCCGGAGCTGTGCGTGGACATCAGGGACGGCAGGTCCTGCGCGGGCGGGACCACGTCCCATTCCATGTCGCCCGTGTTCGCGACCAGCTGCTGCTGCACGTTGTCCGCGGTCAGGCCCTCGGTAATGTTGATCTTGTTCACGTAGGCGTGCCTGAGCGGGTCGGTCGACGCCTTCCAGGCCGGGTTGCGCACGAGCGCGAACGACTTGCCCGCCACGTACGAGGTGATCTTGTACGGGCCGTCCGAGAGCGTGTGCTGCCGGAACGTGGCGCTGTCCGGGACGTAGCTCATGTACTCGATCGGCCGGGCCGAGCAGAAGCCCATGGTCAGGATGTACAGGAAGTCGGGCGTGGAGCTGGTCAGGTGGAAGGTGAGGGTCAGGTCGTTGGTCGCGACCACGCCCGGCAGGGCGTGCGAGTTGACGTAGGACGAGATCCCGGCCGCCGTGCCCGGCACCTTGGCGAAGCCGTCGCAGTACGACGCCATCCCGTCGATCGTGGCCGTGAAGTAGCCGGGGGCGCCGACCGGCGACACCGGGTTGCACAGCATCTTGAACTCGCGGACGAAGTCGGCCGCGGTGACCTGGCG
The DNA here is from genome assembly GCA_963844655.1 of uncultured Actinomycetota bacterium. Classification (GTDB taxonomy): domain Bacteria; phylum Actinomycetota; class Actinomycetes; order Streptosporangiales; family Streptosporangiaceae; genus JASHPR01. The sequence goes on from CAWJPA010000007.1 coordinate 74,926, forward strand.
TGCCGGGCTCGTGTCCCACATCACGCCCTTGCGCAGGTGAATGGTGAGGGTCTTGCCGCCATCGGTGATGCCGCCGTTGGCGGTCGTGGGGATCGTGCTGGCGGCGTCGGGCACCACCGGCGGCGGCGTGGCCGCGCCGGTCGGGTCGCCGTAGCTGAACAGCTGCCGCGTGAACATGCGCTCGAGCATGCTGCTCACCGTGTAGTACGCGCTGACGGTGTCGAGGTTGAAGATGTCGCTCTGCCCGAGCATGGTGAGCGTCCCGCCGCTCTTCGGCGTTCCGCTCGAGCCGGAGCTGCTGCCGGACCCCGACCCTGAGCTCACCGCGCCGGAACACCCGGCTACCAACATGGTGGTCGCCGCTATCGCTGCGCCGACCGCTTGCAAACGACGTCGCATGCTTCCTCCCGGGTCTCTGGCCACACGTCGGCGCGACGCGGGTCACGGGTACTATGTCACATACCAGATCGGAGTCAAGATCAATCTGGCGGTACCGGTCAATGCGCGTCTGATTCGTAATAATCCTGTGTCATAACCGCGTATCCCGGCATTCTCCCGCCGACCGGTCACCGTCAGTGACCTGCTGCTTTAAAGATCCCGGCGGCAGAACATTGACCGTCCCTGCCGAACGAGGGGGCCACCGCCCGGCGCAGCAGAAGCCCGGGTCACCTGCCTGCGGAACCGCGAGGACTGGCGCCCGGGACGGCAGGCGCTCACCGAGCCCGCGCGAGCAGCGCCTGCTCCTGTTCCGGGGAGAACCCGGGCGCCAGCGGTGGCTCGCCGCGGTCGGTGTCCCAGGCCAGCACGTCGGCTGCGGTCACCTCCAGCGGGGTCGCGGGCAGGCCCGCGGCCCTGGCCTTCGCCGGGCTGCGCTGCTGCGTCGGCCAGTGCGGGCGCACCAGCGGGAACAGCGGCGGTGCTGTCTCTGGCGGTACCGGCACGATCTCGACCGTGCTGCCCGCCGCCCGGGCGCAAGTCTCGATGAGCCCGCTCAGCGTCACCGGCTCCGCCGGGCCGACCGCGTGGAACGCGCCGCCCCGGCCGTCCGCAAGCAGCCGCACGACCAGGCGGGCCAGGTCTCGCACGTCGATGACCTGAACCGGCTGCCGCGGATCGGCCGGGAGTGCCACCCGCCCGCCGCGGGCGGCCCGGCGCACCCAGTACGTGAACATGTCCGACGGGTCGTAAGGCCCGGCCACCTTGCCCGGCCGCACCAGGGTGGCCCGCGAGCCGTACCGGGCCAGCACGTCGTCTTCGCACGCGACCTTGAGCGGGCCGTAGGTCTCGGCGTCGAGCTCCTCGGTGTCCCGCCGCGGCGGCCGCCGCGGGGTGTCCTCGGTGGAGCCCGGCTTCAGCCCGGCGCGCTGGTACACCGCGTGGCTGGAGATGAAGAGGTACCGGCCGGCCCGGTCACCCAGGGTGTCCATGGCCTGCCCGACATGGCGGGGCACGTACCCGCTGACGTCCACGGCCGCGTCCCAGCGGCCGTCGCGCAGCGCCGCGTAGTCACCGGTGTCCCGGTCGCCGGTGAGCCGGATCAGGTCAGGGAACAGGCCCGCCCCGGTCCTGCCCCGGCCGAAGAGGGTCACGTCGGCCCCGGTGCGCAGGGCATCCTCCACGATCGCGCGGCCCACGAACGACGTGCCGCCCAGAACCAGGATCCGCACGATCGCCGAGACTACCGCCGCTTTGGTCAGCCGGCCCGCGGCGCGAGCCCGGCCGCCCGGGCCCAGAACAGCGCGTGGCCGCCGTCGCCTTCTGGGACGAACTCCTGGTCCGTGATCTCGAGGCCAGCCTGCTCGAGCCAGGTGCGGTAGGTGGCCGCGTCAGCCTGGCTCCACGCCATCGGGGCCGGGCCGCCGAGCCAGTTGTCCGCCACGCCGGCCCAGGCGCCCTGCCCGGTGACCGCGAGCAGCCAGCCGCCGGGACGCAGCCAGGTGGCAACCTGCCGCAGCAGCCGCGGCTGGGCCTCCAGCGGCATGTGGATCAGCGCGTAGAGGCAGACGACCGCGTCGAAGGAAGCGGCAGGAAAGCTCGCCGTGGTGGCGTCGGCGCGGATGAACGTGGCGGCCGGAACCAGGCGCCGGGCCCGCTCTATCTGCACGTCGCTGATGTCGACGCCGGTGACCTGGTACCCGGCGTCGGCCAGCGACCGCGCGACCGGGACCCCGCAGCCGCAGCCCAGGTCGAGGACCGATCCTCCCGCCGGCACCCGGGCCCGCAGGCCGGCCAGCCACGGCGCGTACCGGCCCGCCCCGGCGTCGTCGCTGCGGTAGTGATACGACAGCGCGTCATACCCGCGCCGGACCAGCTCGCTCTGCTCTTCCGCGCCCATGCCTTCCATGATCCCCGCCACTCGCCGACGACCACGCCCCGCGCCGAGGGACACGCGCCGAAGGGCGCACATCGGGCCAATGAATGTACCGGAAGGGTCGTTAGAGCGACCCTTCCCGTACATCCACGGCCGCCGGAGGCTGGGGCTGGCGCTCGGGCGGATGAGCCCGCCTCTTGGGGTGCGTTCAGGCCCGTGCCCCATGTTTCCGCCGGCGGCCGTCCGGATCTTGACGCTTGCCGCGAATGGAACAATACTCGGACCAAAGGTCCTTGGAGGTGGTTGGCCATGGTGGCAGCGAGCAGGAATGTCGAGTTCGGGTGCGTCGTGGCCGCCGCCGGGGCCCCTGGGGCCAGCGACCGTGAGATGTACCGGGACATGGTGACCGACTGCGAGCAGTACTCGGAGCTCGGCTTCGGCACCATCTGGGTGCTCGAGCACCACTTCAGCGACTACTTCCCGGCACCGGACCCGGCCGTGCAGATCGGTCACCTGGCGGGCCGCTTCCCCGAACTCGGCTTCGGCACCTGCGTGATCGTCACCCCGTGGCACAACCCGCTGCGCCTGGCCGGCCAGATCGCGATGCTGACCCAGATGACCGACCGGCCGCTGCACCTCGGCCTCGGCCGCGGCACGGCGAAGTTCGAGTACGACGCGTTCGGCCTGGACATGGGCGAGGCGCGGGGCCGGTTCCAGGAGATCTGGGAGATCGTCCGGCAGGGCATGACCGGCGAGCCGTTCAGCTACACGGGCAAGTACCTGTCGGTGCCGGAGACGATCCGGATCCGGCCTACCCCGCAGACCGGCAACCTGCACTTCTACGGCGCGATCGGCAGCCCGGACAGCGCGGCGATCATGGCCGGGCTCGGCCTGCCACCGATCTGCAACACCATCGGCAACCTGGACGCCCAGGCCAAGACGCTGCAGACCTGGGCGGACGCCGCGGCCGGCCACGGCATGGACGTGTCAGGGACCGTCTACCCGCTCATGATCGACTGCATCGTGTCCGACACCGACGAGGAAGCCGTGGCCGAGGCCTGCCTGTACAAGCCCCGGTTCATGCAAGCCCAGATCGACCACTACGCGCCGCACGCCACCAACTGGGCCGACACCCCCGGGTACGAGGCCTGGCAGCGCATCTTCGCCGGCATGGAGAAGCGGACCAGGCCGGAGAACATCGTGCCGTGGTGCGAGTGGCAGCTCGTCGGGTCGCCGGAGACCGTGCGGCGCAAGCTGCAGGCCTACCTCGACGTGGGCTTCAACCACGTGATCCTGCACTTCTCGACGCCGGGCATTCCCGCCGACGTCCGGCGCCGGTGGGCGGCCAGGTTCGCCGCCGACGTAGCGCCGCACTTCGCGCCGCAGCCGGCTACCCGCTGACCTGCGCGGCAAAGGCGGCCACCGCGCCGTTGAACGCGTCGGCCTCCTCCCAGAACGGGCAGTGGCTGGAAGCCGCGAACAGCTGCAGCCGCGCGTCGGGGACCCGGTCGGCGATGAACTGGCCGGCCAGCGGGTTGGTGAACTTGTCGTCCGCGCCGAACAGCACCAGCGTGGGCACGCTGATCTGCGGCAGGAACTCGCGGTAGTCCCGCAGGGTCTGGTCGGCCAGGATCGTGCTCGCGATGACCGGCGGGACCTGAAGTATCTCCGTGCCCATCCAGGCCAGCGTCTCCTCGTCCGGCTCGTGCAGCATGAGCTCGGTGAACTCCCTGACCAGCGCGGGCTGGTCCAGCTGCAGCTGCTCGTTCATCTCGCGCAGCATCTCCAGCGTGATCACGCCGAACTCGTAGCCGTCCCAGGCGAAGTCGGACGGCGGCTGGTCCACGATCACCAGCCCGGCGACGCTGTCCGGCCCGAACGCGCGCAGGTACTCGTAGGCGACCATCGCGCCCATGGACCAGCCCACCAGGACCGGCCGCTCGACCGACAGCTGGCCCAGGATCGCGTGCAGGTCGGCCGCGTACTGCGGGACCGTGTGCCCGTGGTTCACCTTCTCCGAGCGGCCGTGGCCGCGCAGGTCGGGGATGACGACCCGGTTGGTCGCGGCGAAGTGCGCCAGCTGGCGCTGGAAGAACCGGCCGCTCATGCTCCAGCCGTGCACAAAGACCAGCGGTGACCCGGTGCCGGCGTCCTCAACCGAGAACGTGACGTCGCCGACGCTTATCTCCTGCGCCATCAGCATCCTCTCCTCGCTCCCCGCCGGACGCCGACCGCCAGCGGCGGCGGGTCAGGCCCACTCGAAGTAGTTGGCGAGCTCCCAGTCGGTGACGTGATCCGGCGAGACGTCAGGGTGCTCGGCCAGCCAGGCCTGGTAGGCCTGGGCCTCGTCGAGCTTCATGGCCGTGAAGTGCTCGATGAACGCGGGGCCGAGCAGGTCCTTGGCCACGGCCGAGGAGCGGAGCGTGGTCACGCTGTCCTCGAGCGTGCGCGGCAGCATCTGGTAGCCGCCCACCTCGATGGGATCGCGGACGGTCTGCTCCGGAGGCTGCCAGCCTTCGCGGATGCCCTGGGCCGCCCCGTAGATGATCCCGGCCAGGGCCAGGTACGGGTTGATGTCCGGGCCGGGGGCCCGGTGCTCGAAGCGGGTGTACTTGGCCGGGTCCGAGCCGTGCACCAGGCGGATCGCGGCCGCGTGGTTGTCCGGGCCCCAGGACGCGTCCTCCGGGCTCCAGGTCAGCCGGTCCATGCGCCGGAACGAGTTCACCCAGGGCCGGAAGAACAGGTGGAAGTCGGACATCGTGCCGAGGATGCCGGCCGCCGCCTGGTGACCCACCTCGGACAGGCCCTGGCGGTCGGGATCCCAGAACGCGTTCCTGCCGTCCCGCTCCAGCGACACGTTGATGTGGCAGCCGTTCTTCGCGTCGATGGTGTCGGTGTACAGGCACGGCATCCACGTGGTGACCAGCCCGTGCTCGTCAGCCAGCTGGCGCAGGTAGGTCTTGGTCCGGCTGGCCCAGTCCGCGGCCGTGATGGGGTCGGCGGGCGCGCAGGTGTACTCGTACTGGCCCTTGCCGTACTCGGAGTGGAAGGCCTCCACCGGGATGCCGACCGCCTCCATCCGGGTCAGGAACTCGGTGGCCATCGGCACGAACGACGGGAAGTTGGTCAGCGTGTAGCAGTGCAGGTTCCGGCCCAGCGCCTTGAGCTCGCGGTGACGGCCGGCCCGCAGCAGCTCGTCGTCGGTCTCGAAGACGTAGAACTCCCACTCCAGGGCGGCCTTGGCCGTGTAGCCCAGCTCGGCCAGGTCGGCCACGGCCCGGCGCAGGATGTCCCGCGAGTCCATCACGCACGGTGACCCGTCGTCCATCACGTAGTCGCAGAGCACGGCGGCGGTCTCCGGCCGCCAGGGCAGCTGGACCACGGTGTCCAGGTCGGGCACGGCCGAGAACTTCGGGAAGCCGTTCTCGAAGCTGCTCCACGGCGAGAGCGTGATCTCGTCGCCGCCGCGGAACGACATGAGCAGCGTGCTGACCCCGGTTCCGGTCGGCCCGAGGCCCTTGGACATCCCGGTGATCTTGCCGCGGACCGCGCCGTTGATGTCCGGCATCTCCATCTGGATGACCCGGACACCCTGCTCGCCGAGGCGCTCAGTTAGCTGGCGGGCCTGGACTGCGTGCTGCTCGCGCTTGTCATGGCCAGGCATAAACGCCAGCGCCTCCTTGCAGTAAGGCCGACCCGCGCCCGTTGCGTAATAGCGGTAAATCTCAGGACGCGGACTCAGCCAGCTCCGGATCGTCGGTCTCGATGAACACCTTGGCCGTGTCCTTGATCCGCTCCGGGTGCCGCAGCGAGAAGTAGATCACGAGCACGATCCCGATGACGTACCAGCCGATGATGATCGGCCCGGCCAGGTCCAGCGGGTAGCTCAGCTTGCTGATGAACTTGAAGATCGGGATGCCCAGGCCGGTGAAGAAGCCGGGCACGAACAGGGCGATGCCGAGCACCGGGAAGATCAGGTGCAGGAGCAGGTTGAACTCGCCCCGGCGCTCCCGCAGGTAGAAGACGATGCAGGACAGGTTCACCGCGATGTAGATCGGCAGAATCGCGCCGGTGATGATGGTGCCGACCAGCGCGAACGCGGTCGTCGGGTCGTACACCTCGCCCAGCCACAGGGTGAGGATCAGGCCCACGCCGAACGTGAAGATGACCGCGATGTACGGGGACTTGAACTTGGGCTGGGTCCGGCCGAACGCGTGCGGGATCACGCGGATGCGGCCCATGGCCCACAGGCACCGCGCGGCCGCGCACCCGCCGCCGTTGGAGCAGGCGGCGCTGGAGTTAAGGAACGCGATGAACAGGAACACCCAGCCGACGCCCCAGACCGCGGTGGCCATGAGGTTCCACGGGTTGCCGCCGCCCGCGGTGTAGAACCCGGCGAACTTGCCCGGGCCGAAGTAAACCGTCGCGGCATAGGTGGTGAGGATGTAGAAGATGCCCACGAACAGGCACGAGCCCACGACCGCGCGGCTCACGGTCTTGGTCGGGTTCCTGGTCTCCTCGGCCAGCGGCGCGGCCGCGTCGAAGCCGATGAACGCCAGCACGCCGTAGACCGAGCCCGCGATGATGCCGGACATGCCCTTGAACCCGGGCACGGTGGCGTAGTGCGTGGTGAACACGCTGAGCGTGTTGCGGGAGCCTGCGCTGATGATCAGCGTGACCGACAGCGCGACCATGACCAGGATCTCGAACGTGCCCAGGATGATGCCGAACCGGGTGCTGACCTGGAGGCCGAAGAAGTTCACGGAGCCGACCAGCAGCACGCAGAACACCGCCCCGATGGGCCACCACACGTTGTAGGACAGGCCGAAGTGGGCGGCGACCGTGCTGCCCAGCAGGTTCCCGAACAGCACGCTGACCAGCGGGACCACCAGCGGGTAGGCCAGGTCGAAGCCCCAGCCGGCCAGGAAGCCGAGCTTGGGTCCCAGGCCGCGGGCAATGTAGGTGTACATGCCGCCGGCCGTCGGCAGGTGCTTGGCCATCTGGCCGATCGCTATCGCGGTGCACAGGCAGCCGGCCAGGGCGATGACTACCCCAGCGGACAGGGCGCCGCCCGCGAACAGCGCGCCCACGGTGATGGAGAACGCCGCACCCGCGGCGGGTGCCATCGTGGTGATCGACGTGAAGATCACATCGGGCAGGCCGACCGCGTTGCGGCGAAGGCCCTCGGACTGGCGATCGGTGAGTTCGGCAGTCATTTCGCATTCGCCCCTTACGGTGACGCGGCCGACGTGACCGCCGGTCCTGCGGGGTGCTTAGCTGCTGCGCTGCGTAGTGCTAGCCGCTGTGGTCTAGTAGGTCTACTTTACGGACCTTTGGGCCGTGAGCATAGGTAGCGCGGTCACTCAGTGTCAAGACCATGCCCGCCGGGCCGCCACGCGAACCGGCCGGGCTAGACCGGCGGCGGGGCGGTGGCGGCGATCCTGATCAGGTCGGTGCGGGTGACCTCGATGTGCGCGGCCACGTGACGCTCGGCCGCGTCGGGGTCGCCGGCCTCGATCGCGGCCAGGATCTGGCCGTGGTGCAGCTGCGCGGTCCTGAAGACGTTCTCGGCCACCTTGTCCACCGTCATCCACAGGAACGCGCGCGCGTCGATGATCGAGCGCTCCATCCAGTCGTTGCGCGCCGCCCGGGCTATGCCCTGGTGGAAGGCGGAGTCGGCGGCCCGGAACCGCCGGGTCTCGCGGCTCTGGGCCATGGTCGTGAACGCCGCGCGGAGCGTGGCCAGGTCCTCGTCGGTGCGGCGCATGGCAGCCAGCCGGGCCGCGCTGCACTCGACCGCGAGCCGGAAGTCAATCACCTGCTCGATCTCCGGCAGCTTGGCCCGGATGACCTCGCCCAGCCGGTCCTCGGTCTGGGCCCGGTCCAGCACGATGATCCCCCCGCTGGCACCGCGCCTGGTCTCCACGTAGCCCTCGCCCTCCAGCACGCGGATGGCCTCGCGGACGCTGGCCCGGGACACGCCGAGCTGCTTGGACAGCTCGCGCTCGGGCGGGAACTTGTCGCCGGGCACGAACGACCCGCTGTGGATGGCGCGCCGCAGCTGATCCACGACCAGGCCGTACACCGGGACGTGCTCAACGCGCTCGATCCCGGCCGGGGCTGGGCTCGGTGCGACGGCGCTCATGCACCAATGTTCTCATAACCGGCCTGGCCTGACTGCTCCCGCGCGATCGCGGGCCACATCGCCGGGCCTGACCCCCCTCCTGGCCCGGGCAAACCGGCCTTTACCTGCGATGGTCGATTGGACTAAGGTTCAGGCCAAAGCGGCGCCAAGGGTTCAGTCTGGGAGGTGGAGGTGACCGCTGTCGCGCTCGTCACCGGCGGCACGGGCGGCATCGGCCGGGCCATCTGCCTGCGGCTGGCGGTCTCCGGGCTCACGGTGGTCGCCGGCGACGTCGATGTGAAGATCGAGCCTGGCCCGGACGGCGCAGCCGCCCGCAGCATCGTGGACTTCCCGCTGGACGTCACCGACGAGGAGAGCGTCGGCCGCTGCGTGGCCGCCGCGGCCGCGCTCGGTCCGCTGACCGGCCTGGTGAACTGCGCGGGCGTGGTCCGCGAGACCAAGCTCGACGAGATGGCCGATGCCGATGCCGCCGCCATGTGGGCGATCAACGTGATGGGCAGCGCCCGGGTCACCAGGGCCGCGCTGCCGCACATGTCCGAGGGGGCCGCGATCGTGCACATCGGCAGCATCGCGGGCGCCGTCGGCCGGTTCGCAGGGACGGCCATGTACTCGGCCTCGAAGGCCGCGCTGACCGGGATGACCAGGGTCGGGGCCTGCGAGCTGGCCCCGCGCGGCATCCGGGTCAACGCCGTCGCGCCCGGCTTCATCGAGGTGCCGATGGCCCCGGCCTGGGACCGCATGTCGGGCGGGGAGGCGGCGCTGGCCGGGCACACCCCGCTCGGCCGGCTGGGCCGCACCGAGGAGGTCGCGGAGGTGGTCGAGTTCCTGCTCTCGCCGCGGTCGTCGTTTGTCACCGGCACGGTGATCCCGGTCGACGGCGGCGTGGCCGCGTGGTAGCCGCGGCCCAGCTCGAGCAGGCCAACCAGACCGCGCTGCGGCGGATGTGCGAGGCCGAGCCGGTGCTGACCGCGGTGGCGGCGGCGCGGGATGTGGTGCCCGGCATGACCGACCGCACCATCCTCACCTCGGGGCCCGCGAAGTCGTTCGCGTGGTACACCGGCGGCCAGCGGGCCGCCCTGGTCTATGCCGCCCTGTACGAGGAGCTGGCCGCCAGCCCGGCCGAGGCCGAGCGGCGCATGGAGGACGGCGACATCGTCATCGGCGCCTGCCACGACCACGGCTGCGTGGGCTCGGTGGCGGGCGTGTTCACCGCGTCGATGCCGGTCTTCGTGGTGCACAACGACGCCGGAGGGACCACGGGGTTCTGCAACTTCTACGAGGGGGAGTCGCGCAAGCGGCTGAACTACGGCTCCTACGACGACGACGTGCGCGACCAGCTGCGCTACATCGAGCGGGTCATCGCCCCCACGATCGGCGCCGCGGTCCAGCGCGCGGGCGGGATACCGCTGAAGCCGATCATGCGCCGTGCCGTGCACATGGGCGACGAGCTGCACAGCCGCAACACCGCGGCCACGCTGCTGTTCGGCCGGGAGCTGTTCCCGCACCTCCTCGGCGCGGGGGCGGACCACGCCGACGAGGTGCTGCAGACCCTTGGCTACCTGTCCGCGAGCGACTACTTCTTCCTGCGGCTGTCGATGGCCAGCGGCAAGGCGGTGGCCGATGCCGCGCGCGGCATCGACGCCAGCAGCGTGGTGACCGCCATGAGCATCACCTGCCGGGGCACCTCGATCCGGGTCAGCGGGCTGGGCGACGAATGGTTCGACGGGCCGTTCCCCGACGTGTCGGCGAAGCTGTTCGACGGGTTCACCCCCGACGACATCGAATGGATCGGCGGCGAGAGCCTGATCAACGAGACCGTGGGGCTCGGCGGGTTCGCCCAGGCGGCCGCGTTCCCGCTGCAGAACTACCAGGGCGGCTCGCCCGAGGCCATGATCGAGATGAACCTGGCCATGTACGGCATCACGGTCGGGGAGAACACCGACTACAAGATCCCGTACCTGCGGTACCGGGGCACGCCGACCGCGATCGACGCGCTGAAGGTGGCCGCGACCGGCGTCACGCCCGTGCTCGACGCCGGCCTGGCCGGCCGCGGCGGCGGGCAGATCGGCGCGGGCATCGTGCGTGCCCCCCTGGAGTGCTTCCGCGCGGCCGCCGATGCCTACCAGGCCCGCTACGGCCCGGTGGCGTAGGCGCGGCCCTGGCTGTGCGCCGCGTACGCGGGGTGCTGGCCGCGGGGCGGCCCTTGACCTCATGCTCTAATGGTCCGACAATCGAACCATGACCGCCGCAGGGCAGCTCGACACGCTTCTCTCCGCTCTGGTGGCCTCCGGCCGCCCGTCCAGCGGGTCCCTGCCCCGGGCGGACGGGCTGCGGAACTTCACCGAGCTGGCGCAGTTCCTGGCCGGCCCGCCGGCCGGGCCGGCCGGCGAGGACCTCGAGGTCGACGGCCCGGCCGGGCCCCTGCCGGTGCGGGTGTACCGGCCGGACCCGGCCACCGGGCCAGCCGCCGAATCACCCGCCGGGTCACCCCTTCCCTCCGGGTGGCCCGGCACCCCCGGGCCACCCGCCGCCGTGTTCTTTCACGGCGGCGGGTGGGTCTTCGGCGGGCTCGACTCGCACGACACACTGTGCCGGGAGCTGGTCCGGCAGGCGGGCGTGATCCTGGTGGCCGTGGACTACCGGCTCGCCCCCGAGCACCCGTACCCCGCCGCGCTTGACGACTGCCTGGCGGCCACCCGCTGGGTGGCGGAGCACGCGGCCGGCCTGGGCGCGGACGGCAGCCGGCTGGCCGTGGTGGGGGACAGCGCGGGCGCCTCGCTGGCGGCCGGGGTCGCCCTGCGGGCCCGCGACGAGGGGGGTGTGGACCTGGCTTTCCAGGCGCTGGCCTACCCGGCGCTCGACCCCGCCATGGACACCAAGTCCTACGTGACGAACGCCGACGACCCGTATCTTTCGAGCAGCGAGATGGTGGCCTACTGGGCGAAGTACCTGGGCGGCTCCGCCGCCGACGGCCTGGCCGCGCCCGGCCTGGCCCAGGACCTGGCCGGGCTGCCGCCCGCGTATGTGCTGGTCGCCGGCCGAGACGTGCTGCGCGACGAGGGGATCGCGTTTGCCGAGCGGATGGCCGCGGCCGGGGTGGCCGTGCAGCTGAGCCGCCAGGGCGAGATGGTGCACGGCTTCCTGCTGTGCACGGCCTGGCTGGATGCGGCCCGCGAGGGGATCACCGAGCTGGCCGAGGTGCTGCGGACCGGGCTCGGCCCGGCGAGCCTTCCGTGAGCCAGTGCGCCGTGGCCCCCGATGAGGCCGGCTTCAGGGCGCTGATGGCCAGGTTCGCCACCGGGGTGGCGGTCATCACCAGCTGCGGCGACCACGGGCCGGCCGGGATGACGGCCAACGCGTTCGCGTCCCTGTCGCTGGACCCGCTCCTGGTCATGGTCGGGTTCGAGCTGCAGTCCCGGACGCTGGTGGCCGTCCGGCAGTCCGGCACGTTCGCGGTGAACGTGCTGGCCAGCGATCAGGAGCAGATCAGCAGGATCTTCGCGGGCAAGCAGCCGGAGCCGGAGAAGTTTGCCGACTGCGCCTACGCCGAGCGCTCAGGCGTGCCGGTGATCGACGGAGCGCTCGCCTGGCTGCGGTGTGACCTGGAAGCGATCCACCCGGGCGGCGATCACGTCATCGTCGTCGGTAACGTGGCGGAGATGGGCGGGAACGGCGGCGAGCCGCTGCTCTTCTACGGCGGTCACTACCGGAGGCTGGACGGTGCCGGGGTCGGCCGGCCTGCGGCCCGGGCAGCAGCCGGAACGGCTCGCCCGGTGAGACCGGTCATCGGGATCTCGGCGTGGCCGGTGTCGGTCACCGCTGAGCACGTCACCGTGGCCGTCCAGGCCGTCCCCGACAACTACCTCGAGGTGCTCGACTTCGTGGGCCTGGCCGCCCTGCCGCTGCCGGTCCACGGGTCCCCAGAGCGTGTGGCCGACCTGGCGGCTCGGGTCGACGGCCTGCTGCTGACCGGGGGCGGCGACGTCGACCCGGCGGCGTACGCGGCACCGCAGCGGCCGCAGACGGCGGGGGTGGACCGCCGCCGCGACGACGTGGAGATCGAGCTGGTCCGGCTCGCCTGCCAGCGCGGGCAGCCGATCCTCGCGGTCTGCCGTGGCATCCAGCTGCTGAACGTCGCGCTCGGCGGCACCCTGGTCCAGGACCTGCCCACCGACGACCCGCCCCACCCCGGGCACATGGTGGTGGAGACCTGGGACGGCGCGACGCACCCGGTCCGCCTGGAGCCCGGCACGCTGCTGCACCGGCTGCTCGGCCCCGAGGTGGCCGTGAACTCGCTGCACCACCAGGCCGTGGACGTGGTCGCGCCCGGGATGCGGGTGGCGGCCCGGGCGCCCGACGGCGTGATCGAGGCGATCGAGAACACCAGCCCGCAGTTCGTGGTCGGCCTGCAGTGGCACCCGGAGATGCTCGGGCTCGGCCATCCCAGCGTGGCGGTGTTCCGGCAGTTTGCCGCGGCGGTGGAGGCGGGGGCGGGGGCGGGGGCGGTGCGCGCGGGACTGGGCGGGCCGGCAGCCCAGCCGTAGTTACTGCTCCCGGTCGCGGCGCAGCCGGTCGAGGACGTCGCCCGGGTTCTCGGTCGTGACCCGGATCATCGCCCGCATGGCGTCGGCGAGCGCGACGCGGGGCACGTCGAGCGCGATCGCGGCCGAATCGGCCCACTGGGTGAGCTGCCGGTACAGCTCGGGGTTCAGGTCGAGAGTGATCCGGACCGGCTTCGACCGGATCGCGGTCCGTCCGGCCGGACGGGCCCCCGGCTCGCTGCGCCGGGCGGCGGCCGCGGCCATCTGCGCCTTGCGCTGCTCCCGCTGGACGGTCATGCGCGCACCGTGGTGAGGGGGGCGCAGCGCTGGATGAGGTCGTGGGCCACGTGGCGCCAGACCTCGCGGCCGGTGCCGGGGATGGGCAGGCCGAAGCTCTGGGCGTAGACCTCAAGCCGCGGCACCGCGGTTCTGAGCACGTCGTAGCCGAGGTCCTGAAGGGCGTCACGGGCGTCGGCCGTTGAGTTCGCCCGCGCGACACAGCGGTTCAGCAGCACGGCCGAACGAGCGGGCCGCTCCTGGAACGCCGCGATCTCGTTGATCTCCTCCCGTACCGGCGTGGTGCGGTTGATCTCAATCGGGCTCGGGGCGCACGGGATCAGGACCTCGTCCGCGCACCGCAGCGCCGACCTGGCGATCCCGGCGTGGTCCTCAAGCTGCGGCGCGTCGATGATCACCACGTCATCGTCCTGCGCGATCTCGGGGACCCGGCGGTGCAGTTCCCGGGACGGCAGGGCCACGATCCGGAACGGGAACGCCGCCTGGGGCGGCAGGCCGGGGTACATGGCCGCGAGGTCGGACCACTCCAGGGCGCTGCCAGACGGGTCCGCGTCGACCAATAGCACGCTGTTCCCGGCTTGCGCGAAAACGTGCGCCAGCCAGACCGCTGATGTGGTCTTGCCCGTGCCCGGCTTGAGATTGGCCAGGACCAGGCGGATCCCCGTCATCAAGGCAGTATTGCAGCGGCTGCGGCATAGCGGTAGACGGTTCCGGGCCTGATGGCTCGCCGTACCTGCTCCGGAACTGTGCGCTATGGGAGGTAAGAGGGCCTTCCCTGGCCTTCGTCGGCATAAGCCGGCCCTCCGCTGCCGTCCGTCCTGGGTCTGTTCCTGAACCGCCAGGAAGTTGCCTCGGCTGTGCAGTATTGCAGTAAGTACTGCACAACGCTACTGCTAAGAGCGGGAGGGCCGCCTGAATGTTTTCCACAGGGTCGGGGGGAATGCCGTGCATTTCGTGCCGAATGACTGGTGAACTTGCCCACAGCCTGTGGACGGGACCGTGCACATCTGCGCATTCAGGCGATTACTGAGGGCCATGGCCGGGCCGGACTGGGCCTCCGGCGGTGCTCCCCGGGGTGCAGCCCGAGACCAGGGTTGTTTGTGGCTACAGCAATATGTTCGTAGGTATTGACAATTGCTTGTCCGAGCTAAACCATTGTGGGCAGCCTGGGGGACACAGGTGGGTTATGCCCGCACGTGGGCCCAGCTGTCATCCCTCGCGTGGGCGCGAAAACTGGAGGTTGGCAGTGACAAGCAGTGACGCAACCGCGGGTACGACCTCGGCCGGGAGCGCGGACGCTGGGCGCCTCTTCATCCGGCAGACATCCGGCCTCGTCCGCGAGCTGGGGATCCCGGCCGCGATCGGCATCTCGCTGGCATCGGTCGCCGTCGTCAACACCTTCATCAACTTCAACGCCGGGCTGACGGATTTTCCGAAGTCCGACATGTACCTGCCGCTGGTGGCGGCCGCGGTGATCTGGCTCGTCGCCATGTTCGCCTACCGCTACCTGCTCCGGGCGGTGCCGCGGGCCGGCGGTGAGTACGTCTACCTGTCCCGGATCGTGTCCCCCGCGGTCGGGGCCATGGCCGGGCTCGGGATAGCCGTCGTGTTCACCTACGTGCTGTCCACCAACGCGCACTTCGCCGCCCAGTTCACGCCGTTCATGCTGACCGGCCTCGGCCTGGCGTTCCACAGCACGGCCATCGCGAACGCCGGGAACCACTTCGGCAGCAACCTATCGATCGCGTGGCTGAGCGTGATCCTCATGCTGATCGTCGCGGCGCTGTCACTGTTCAAAGTGAAGATCGTGGCCCGCATCATCTTCACCCTGATCATCTTGCAGGTGGTGGCGTTCCTCGCGCTGATCGGGATCCTGGCGTTCAAGTCCCATGCCGACTTCGTCAGCGCGTACGGCAGCTTCAGCCATCACCCGGGTGCCTACGCGGCGACTATCGCGGCCGCGCACGCGAACGGGGTGGTCTTCGGCACATCGATCGCGTCCGCGGTGGCGATCATCCCGTTCATGGTGCTCAACTACAACGGCGTCCTCTACTCCTACTACGTGGGCGGCGAGCTACGCCGGCCGAGCCGGACCTACCTGTACGCGTCCACGATCAGCATCGTGGTGCTCGTGGTGCTCTGGGTGGGCGTCTGGGCGCTGCTGCGCGCGCGGGCCGGCCTGACCTTCATGCAGGCGCAGGCGAACCTCGGCGTCATCAACCCCGACGGCTACGCGAAGATCACCACTATGCCCTCGGTCTCCGGCGGGCTCGGTTACGGCCTGCTGCTATCCAGCGACCCGATCACCAAGATTCTGTTCGCGACCGCGGTGCCGTTCGCCGAGATCGCGGTCAACCTGGCCTTCGTGACAGTCACCACCCGGGTCCTGTTCGCGCAGGCCTTCGACCGGCTGCTGCCGGTCGGCGTAGCCAAGATCGGCGACAGGAACCACGCGCCGAACGTCGCCATCGGCATCGTGCTGGTGATCGGCATCGCGTTCTGCTTCCTCACTAGCCTGGTCAACCTGGGCAGCATCGTCGCCCTGCAGAGCCTGTTCTTCGCACTGATTCTGCTGGCCGGCGGCGTGGCCGCGCTGTTCCTGCCGCTGCGCCGGCCCGACCTGATCGAGCTGCCGGGGGCGAGTGACGACGCGCGCAAGGCGTTCCTCCGCAAGGCCACCTGGGTTGGCGGCGCGACCACCGTGCTCGCGTTGTTCACCGTGTTCGAGCTGGTCACGCACTCGAGTGTGTACGGCAAGTTCAGCTGGGAGTCGATCCTCACGCTGGTGATCGTGCTGGGTGCCGGGCCGCTGATCTACGCGGTCGCCCGCTCCGTGCGGCGGCAGCGGGACGCGCTGGACCTGGGCATGGCCATGCATGAGCTCCCGCCGGAGTAGCCGATGCCTGTATTCGGCCGGCAGCGCGGCAAGAAGAAGCGCGCGCTGCGCATCTTCTTCGCCAGCGATGTGCACGGCTCCGACGTGTGCTTCCGCAAGTTCCTGGCCGCGGCCAAGGTCTACGAGCCCGACGTGCTGCTGCTGGGCGGGGACTTCGCCGGCAAGGGCCTGGTCCCGGTGCTGCGGGAGAACGGGTCGCTGCGGGCCGAGGTCGAGGGCAACCAGGTGACCGTGGACGCCGCCGAGGGCGACCAGCTGGCCGCGGACATCAACCGGCGCGGGTTCTACGCCGCGCAGATGGACGCGGCCGAGCTTGACGAGCTGCGCGAGGATCCCGCCGCGCTGGACCGGCTCTTCCGCCGCCAGATCGCCGCGCAGGCGGAGCGGTGGTGCCAGCTGGCCGCTGAGCGGCTCGACCCGGCGGTGCGGTGCATCATCACGCCGGGCAACGACGACCCGGTGGACGCCGACCCGGTGTACGCCGCGGACGAGCGGGTCGAGTTCCCCACCGGCATCGTGTGCGACCTCGGGCCGGTCTCGATGGCGAGCATCGGCGTGGTGCCGTTCACGCCCTGGAGCACCGAGCGGGAGTGCTCAGAGGAGGACCTGGCCAAGAAGATCTCCGGGCTGCTGGACCCGCTGCCCGAGGGGCGGCAGTGCATCATGAACTTCCACTGCCCGCCCTACGGCACAGGTCTCGATGACGCCCCCGAGCTCGACGCCACGCTCAAGCCGGTCATCCGGGGCGGCCGGCCGAGCATCGTGCCGGTCGGCAGCCACGCGATACGCGACGCCATCAAGCGCTATCAGCCACCCGTCTCGCTGCACGGCCACATTCACGAGTCGCGGGGCGTGCAGAAGATCGGCCGGACGCTGTGCGTCAATCCGGGCAGTGACTACTCTTCTGGCGTGCTGCGGGGTGCCGTGGTGGAGATCGCAGAGGACGGGACGTGCCTCGACTTCCTGCTCACGACGGGCTAGAGGGCGTGGTCGGCGTGCTGGCCGCCGGGCCGGAACAGGAGCGGCCGGGTGGCGAGTGAGGCGGCCCGGCTCGACGTGCTGACCATGGGGCGGGTCGGTGTCGACATCTACCCGCTGCAGGCGGGCGTCGCGCTCGAGGACGTGACCACGTTCGGCAAGTATCTCGGCGGGAGCGCCACCAACGTCGCGGTCGCGGCCGCGCGCCTGGGCCACAGCGCCGCCGTGATCACGCGGACCGGGCAGGACCCGTTCGGCCGGTTCGTGCACCGCGCGCTGAAGCAGTACGGCGTCGGCGACCAGTTTGTGACCGGCGTTCCTGACCTGCCCACGCCGGTGACGTTCTGCGAGATCTTCCCCCCGGACGACTTCCCCATCTACTTCTACCGCTTCCCGAAAGCGCCCGACCTGGAGATCAGGGCGGACGAGCTGGACTACGACGCGATCCGCGCCGCGCGGGTGTTCTGGGTCACCGTGACCGGGCTGTCCGCCGAGCCCAGCCGGTCGGCCACGCTCGCGGCGCTGGAAGCCCGCGGCCGGGCCGGCATCACCGTGCTCGACCTTGACTACCGGCCCCAGTTCTGGCCGTCGCGCGAGGAGGCCCGCGCGTCGGTCAGCCCGGCGCTCGGGCACGTCACGGTCGCGGTCGGCAACCTCGACGAGGTCGACGTGGCCGTGGGCCAGGCCGATCCCCTGCGGGCCGCGCAGGCCCTCCGCGACTGCGGCATAGACCTGGCCATCGTGAAGCAGGGACCGCGGGGTGTGCTGGCCGCGACCGAGGCCGGCGTGGTGGAATCGCCGCCGATCCCGGTGGAGGTGCTGAACGGCATCGGCGCCGGGGACGCGTTCGGCGGGGCGCTGTGCCACGGCCTGCTGGCCGGCTGGGAGGTCGCCGCGGTCATCCGGTTCGCGAACGCCGCGGGCGCCCTGGTCGCCACCAGGCTCGCCTGCTCGGACGCGATGCCCACCGCCGCCGAGGTGGAGGACCTGCTGGCCCGGGCGAGCGATGTTCGCTGACCGCCTGGCCAAGGTCATCGAGACGCGGGTGCGCCGGCCCGGCCTGGTGGCCGAGCTGGCGGCGGCCCGCCGCCGCGCCCCGTCCGTGACCGGCCCCGACGGCCGGCTGGTGATCGTGGCCGCCGATCACCCGGCGCGGGGATCGCTGGGGGCCGGGCGGGAGCGGCTGGCCATGGCCGACCGGGCCGGCCTGCTCGAGCGGCTCTGCGTGGCCCTGGACCGCCCGGGCGTGGGCGGCGTGCTCGGCACCGCCGACGTGCTGGAGGACCTGCTGCTGCTCGGCGCGCTGGAGGGCAAGATCGTCATCGGGTCGATGAACCGGGGCGGGCTGGCCGGGTCGGTGTTCGAGATCGACGACCGGTTCACCGGGTACGACGCGGCGGCGATCGCGCGGATGGGCTTCGACGGCGGCAAGATGCTGCTGCGGATCGACCCCCAGGACCCGGCCACGGCCGCCACCATCCAGGCCTGTGCCCAGGCCGTGTCCGACCTCGCCTCCCGTCAGCTCATGGCCATGGTCGAGCCGTTCATCTCGCACCGTGCCGATGGCCGCGTGGTCAATGACCTGGCTCCCGAGGCAATGATCCGGGCCCTCACGGTCGCCTCGGGCCTGGGCACCACGTCGGCCTACACGTGGCTCAAGGTGCCCGTGGTGCCGGACATGGAGCAGGTCATGGCCGCGTCCACGCTGCCCGCCCTGCTGCTGGGCGGCGAGATCCCCGACGATCCCGGGCTGACGTTCGCCGGGTGGCAGAAGGCGCTGCGGCTGCCGACCGTGATGGGCCTGGTGGCCGGGCGGTCCCTGCTGTACCCGGCCGACGGTGACGTGGCCGCGGCGGTCGACACCGCGGTCGGCCTGCTGTGAGTACCGTGGGCTCGTGAATCCCAGCCGTCACCTTCCTTCGGGCCATTACGCTGACGGCCCGTGGCTGGTGTCCATCACCCCGGAGCAGGCCGGCTGGAGCTACTCGGGCCTGCGCGTCCTGCGCCTGGACCCCGGCGGGTCGCACAGTTTCGGCATGGCCGCCGACGAGGCGGTGATCCTGCCGCTGGCCGGGTCGTGCGCGGTGGAATGTGACGGTGAGCGGTTCAGCCTGGACGGCCGGGCCGACGTCTTCTCCGGCGTGACCGACTTCGCCTATCTGCCGCGGGATTCCCGCGTCCGCGTCTCGAGTCCGGCCGGGGGCCGGTTCGCGCTCGCATCGGCCCGGGCCGGGCAGCGCCTGCCCCCGCGGTACGGGCCGGCGGCCGCGGTCCCGGCCGAGCTGCGCGGCGCCGGCAGCTGTTCCCGGCGGGTAGCCAACTTCTGCATGCCGGGCACGTTCCCGGCGGACCGCCTGATCGCCTGCGAGGTGATCACCCCGGCCGGCAACTGGTCCTCCTACCCCCCGCACAAGCACGATGAGGACCGGCCCGGCGAGTCGGTGCTCGAGGAGATCTACTACTTCGAGATCGCGGCAGGCCCAGCCGGTCCCGGACTGGGTTTCCAGCGCGTCTACGGGACCCCGGACCGGCCTGCCGACCTGCTCGCGGAGGTCAGGGACGGCGATGCCGTGCTGATCCCGCACGGCTTCCACGGGCCGTCGATGGCGGCCCCCGGGTACCACATGTACTACCTGAACGTGATGGCCGGGCCCGCGGCGGAGCGGGCGTGGCTGGCCCGCGACGACCCGGCGCACGCCTGGGTGCGCGACTCCTGGCGCGGCCAGCCGCCCGACCCGAGGCTGACTACGCCCGGCGGGCTCACGGGTGGCGCCCACCCCCCGAAGCCGGCGGAGCGCCCGCGAGGGAGGCAGTGACGATGACCGGTCACGGCCGCGTGCGGCTGACCGTCGGGCAGGCCGTGGTGCGGTTCCTGGCGGCTCAGCGCAGCGAACGAGACGGGGCCGAGCAGCCGCTGTTCGGCGGGTGCTCCGGCATCTTCGGGCACGGCAACGTGGCCGGGATCGGCCAGGCGCTGCTCGAGGCCGAGCTCCTCCAGCCTGGTGCGCTGCGCTACTACCAGGCCAGGAACGAGCAGGCGATGGTGCACACCGCCGTCGCGTACGCGCGCATGCGCAACCGGCTGTCGGCCTGGGCGTGCACCTCCTCCATCGGCCCAGGGGCCACCAACATGGTCACCGGCGCGGCCCTGGCCACGATCAACCGGCTGCCGGTCCTGCTGCTGCCCGGTGACGTGTTCGCGACCCGGGTGGCCACGCCGGTGCTGCAGGAGCTCGAGTACCCGGGCGCCGGCGACGTGTCGGTCAACGACGCCTTCCGCCCGGTGTCCCGCTACTTCGACCGGGTGTGGCGGCCCGAGCAGCTCCCGGCGGCTCTGGTCGCGGCGATGCGGGTGCTCACCGACCCGGCCGACACCGGGGCGGTGACGCTCGCGCTGCCCCAGGACGTGCAGGCCGAGGCGCACGACTGGCCCCGCGAGCTGTTCGCCCCGCGGGTCTGGCCCGTGCCGCGGCCGGTGCCTGAGCCCGCCGCGCTCGCCCGCGCGGCCGCCGTCATCCGGTCCGCCGCGCGCCCGCTCATCGTGGCGGGCGGCGGGGTGATCTACGCGGAGGCCACGGCCGAGCTGCGCGCGTTCGCCGACGCGGCCGGCATCCCGGTGAGCGAGACCCAGGCCGGGAAGGGATCGCTGCCCTACGACCACCCGCTCGCGGTGGGCGCGATCGGCAGCACCGGCACGCCGGCGGCCAGCGCGCTGGCCGCCGGCGCCGACGTCGTCATCGGGATCGGCACCAGGTACAGCGACTTCACCACGGCGTCGCGCACCGCGTTCGGCTGCCCGCAGGTCCGCTTCGTCAACGTCAACATCGCCGCCGCGGACGCGGTGAAGCTCGCGGGCACCGCCCTGGTCGCCGACGCCAGGGAGGCGCTGCGCGGGCTGGCCAGGGCGCTGGCCGGCTGGTCGGCGCCCGCGGCCTACCGGCGGGAGGCGCGGCAGCTGGCTGCGGCCTGGGACGAGACCGTGGGCCGGGCCTACGCCCTCGGGTACCAGCCGCCCGCCCAGTCGGAGGTCATCGGCGCCGTCAACGGCGCGGCCGGCCCGCGGGATGTGGTGGTGTGCGCCGCCGGGTCGATGCCCGGTGACCTGCACAAGCTGTGGCGCACCCGGGACCCCAAGGGCTACCACGTGGAGTACGGCTACTCCTGCATGGGCTACGAGATCGCGGGCGGCCTGGGCGTGAAGCTGGCCGCCCCGGACCGGGAGGTCTACGTCCTGGTCGGGGACGGGTCCTACCTGATGATGGCGCAGGAACTGGTCACCGCCGTGCAGGAGGGCATCAAGCTCATCGTGGTCCTGGTGCAGAACCACGGCTTCGCGTCCATCGGCGGGCTGTCCGAGACGGTGGGCGCGCAGCGGTTCGGCACCAGCTACCGGTACCGCAACCCGCGCACAGGCCGGCTGGACGGCGATGTCCTGCCGGTGGACCTGGCCGCGAACGCCGAGAGCCTCGGCGTGCGGGTGCTGCGCGCGGACACGATCGCGGGCCTGCAGGCCGCGCTGAGCCAGGCGAGGGAGGAGGCGGGCCCGGTCCTGGTGCACATCGAGACCGACCCGGCGATCCCGGCGCCGGACAGCGAGGCGTGGTGGGACGTGCCGGTCGCCGAGGTCTCCGAGCTCGACTCGACCCGGCAGGCCCGGCGTTCCTACGAGGCAGCCAAGGCGGACCAGCGGCCCCTGATCGGCCCGGCCTAGCGGCGGAGATTGGCCCGCCAACAGGACACCGGATTGGCCCTTGTTGCCAGGCCATTGCGCTCCTACCGTGGTTTGTCGTGACCACTTCCGCTCGCACCATGTCGGCTATGTGTGCCTCCAGCCCCGATCCGGCCAGCCTGACCTGCGAAACCGTCCCGGTCCCCGACCCGGGGCCGGGAGAGCTGCTGGTGCAGGTTCACGCCACCGCTGCCACCGCCGGCGAGCTCGCCTGGCCGGAGAGCTGGCCCGCCATCCCCTGCCATGACCTATCCGGCGTGGTAGCGGCGGCGGGCCGCGGGGTCACCGGCTGGCGGCCCGGTGATGAGGTGTACGGCCTGGTCGGATTTGACCGTCCCGGCGCCGCGGCCGAGTACGTCACCGCGCCGGCCGCGGACCTGGCGGGCAAGCCGCCCGGCGCCGGTCATGTCGAGGCCGCCGCCGTTCCCCTGGGTGCGCTGACGGCCTGGCAGGCCCTGTACGAGCACGCGCGGCTGCAGCCGGGGCAGCATGTCCTGGTCCACGGCGGCGCCGGTGGCGTCGGCGCCTACGCGGTCCAGCTCGCGGCGCTGCACGGCGCCCGGGTCACCGCCACGGTGTCGGCCCGGGATGCGGAGTTCGTCGCCGGGCTCGGTGCCGATGAGGTTCTCGACTACACCGGCCGGTTCGAGGATCACGTCCATGATGCCGACGTTGTGGTCGACCCGGTCGGCGGCGAGACCATGGCGCGTTCGTGGCGGGTGCTGCGCAGCGGCGGAATCCTGGTCGCCATCGCTGAGGAGCCCGGCCAGGACCACGGCGGACGCGATGATGTGCGTAGCGTGTACTTCATCGTCAGGCCCGATGGCGGCCAGCTGCGCGAACTGGCCCCGCTGGTCAGCCAGCAGCGGCTGCGCCCGGTGGTCTCGGCGGTCTTCGGCCTGGCCGACCTGCCCGCAGCCTTCCTGGCCCAGCGCCCTGCCCGGGCGCCAGGCAAGGTGGTCATCAGCGTCGACCGCCCGGCACGCCAGGAATGAGCCCGGCCTACCCGCGATCCGCCGGGTCAACGGGCAGCGTGGCGGCCGGGTCCGTCCGGGACAGGCTGGTGGTGAACGCGTAGCGGGACGCCCGGTACAGGTGCTGCGCGAACTCCAGCGGCCGGCCGGTCTCGTCGTACGCGACGCGCTCCATGGTCAGCAGCGCGGCGCCGCGGTTCTCGTGCAGCGTCCTGGCCTCGGCCGCCGACGCGTTCTTGGCGCACATGCGCTGGGTGGCCGAGCCCAGCCGGATGCCGGACGCCCGCAGCAGCTCGTACAGCCCGTGCTGCTCGAGCATGTCGATGCTCAGGTGGACGAGCCCGGTCGGCAGGAAATTGTGCATCAGCGCGATGGGCTCGCCGTCGGCCAGCCGGATCCGCTCCAGCGAGACCACCATCGCGGGCTCGGGGAGCTGCAGGGCGGCGGCCACCCGGTCGCTGGCGTGCATGACCTCATTGCGGATGACCTTGGTCTCCGGCGACCGGTCCGCCGCCGCCAGGTCGTCGTACAGGCTGGTCAGCTCGACATCCCGGTCGATCCGCTCGTTGGCGACGAGCGTTCCCGCGCCGCGCTTGCGGACCACGAGGCCCTTGTTGGAGAGGTACAGGAAGGCCGACCGCACCGTGGGCCTGGACAGGCCGAGCCGCTCGGCGAGCTGCACCTCGTTGTCGAGCCGGGTTCCTTCCTTGAGCGCGCCCGACCTGATGGCCGCCTCGTAGTGCTGGGCCAGCTGGAAGTACAGGGGCACCGGGCTGGTCCGGTCGATGTTGATCACACTGGGGGTGGTGGTCTCGGGTTCCGGCATCCGGCTTGTCATCAAGCCCCCGTCGGCTCTGCGGGTCCCGCGGGCCCGGTTGTGGCCCCGCAGGTATCGTGGAGTGTTTGTTCGGACATTATATGTACTGTGGCGCTAATCCCAATAGACGCACGGTCCGGCCGGAAGCGCCGCCGCGGCGCGACGGGACGAGTGCGCGGCTGGCCTGATCCGACGGCCCGGCCGCAGCCGGGCTGAGCTGCCCAGGGGCGCCCGGCGGGGCACCGCGGCTCCAGCGGGCGGAGTACTTTGTCGCAACATTTTCACAATCTCTTGACAGGCCAAATTGGCCCGGGCAAACTCGGCAAATGATGCCGCTATCCGCGGATTTCGTGAGCCTGGGAGGCTGAGCCGGATGTCGTCGCGGGGGGATCGCGAGGAGAGCGGGATAGGCGGGCCCCACGGGGCCAGGCCAGGCCAGGGAGCTGCGGATCGGCGTCGTGCTCGAGGCCTTCCTGGACTGGCCGCTCGACCGGGTGCTGGCCTGGCTGCCTGACGCCGCCCCAGAGGTCACCGATATTGAGGTCGGGGCCGGCGGCTACGCCCCGCACCCGCACTGCGACGTCGCCGAACTGCTGGCCAGCGCGCCCGCGCGGACCGCGTGGCTGGACCTGATCGCGCGGCACGGCCTGCGGCTGGACTGCCTGAACGCCTGGGGCAACCCGCTGCACCCGGATCCCGGCCTGGCCCGCCAGCATGACGAGGACCTCCGTAACGCGATCCGCCTGGCCGCTCTGCTGGGCACCGACCGGGTCGTGGCCATGGCCGGCTGCCCCGGCGCCGGGCCGCGGGCGGCCAGCGGAGGGGAAGGCGGGGCAGCCAGCGCGGCCGGGGCGGGCGGCGTGCCGCATTTCGCCGCGGGCGGCTGGCTGCCGTACCTGGAGGGCGTCTACGAGCAGCAGTGGGAGCAGTCCATCGAGCCTTACTGGTCCGGCCTGGCCGCGTTCGCCGCGGCCGAAGCCCCCGACCTCCGGGTCTGCCTCGAGCTGCACCCCGGGACGTGCGCGTTCAACGTGGAGACGTTCCGCCGGGTCGCCGCGCTCGGCCCGTCGATCAGCGCCAACCTCGACCCCAGCCACTTCTTCTGGATGGGCATGGACGGCCACCGGGTGACCGAGGCGCTCGGCGAGCGCGTCGGCCACGCCCACGGCAAGGACACCGTCTTCCACGTCGACAGCCTGGCTCTGAACGGCCTGCTCGACCGGCGCTGGCCGGAGCCGGCCGACGAGATGCCGTGGACGTTCGCGATCCCCGGCCGCGGCCACGACCTGGACTGGTGGACCGGCCTGATGCGGCGCCTGGCCGGGTCTCAGGCCCACGTGGTGTCCATCGAGCACGAGGACCCGTTCACGCCGGCCGAGACCGGCGTGCCTGAGGCGGCCCGGCTGCTGCGCGCCGCGATCGATGCGGCGGTGCCGGCGTGACCGGGGACGGTGCCGGCGTGACCGCCGGGGACGGCCCCCGGCGGCTGCGGGTGGGCCTGGTCGGCACCGGGCTCATCGCCCAGGTCATGCACCTGCACTACCTGACCGAGCTGGACGACCGTTTCGAGATCGCCGCGGTGTGCGACATCGCGGAAGGCAGCGCCCGGGCCGTGGCCGAGCGGTACCGCATCCCCGCGGTCTTCACCGACTGGCCGGAGATGCTCCGCCACCCGCTCGACGCGGTGCTGGTGCTGACGTCGGGCAGCCACGCGCCGATCGCCGTGGCCGCGGCCCGCGCCGGGCGGCACGTGTTCACCGAGAAGCCCATGTGCCTGTCGGTAGCCGAAGGACGCGAGATGGTGGCCGCCGCCGAGCAGGCCGGCGTGACGCTGATGGTCGGCTACCCCAAGCGCTACGACCCCGCGTTCACCCGCTTCCAGCAGGAGGCGGCCCAGCTCACCGGCGTGCGGCTGATGCGGGTCACCACGTTCGAGTCGCCGCTGCAGCCGTACGTCGGGCACTACCCGCTGCTGCCCCGCTCCCCGGCGCCCGCCGGCGTGACCCAGCGCCTGGCCGAGGACACCGACCGGCGCATCGCCGCCGCGATCGGCGAGGCCAGCGCGCTGGAACGCCATGTCTACGAGCTGGTGCTGCTCGACACCCTGGTGCACGAGCTGAACACCATCCGCGGGGTGCTCGGCGAGCCGGACCGGCTCGACTACGTGAGCCTGCGCGAGGACTGTGTCACCGTGATGATGCGGTTCGGCGATCTTCCAGTCGCCCTGCACTGGATCGACCTTCCTGGCGTCGCACAGTACGCGATGGAATTTGCGTTCTACGCTCCGGAACGTCGCCTGAGCCTGTGCTTCCCCTCGCCGTTCCTGCGCAGCGCGCCCGCGGTCCTGAACATCGACAGCGGCGACTCCGGCTCGGCGCGGTCCTGGCGCACCGAGGAGGTCGTGTCCTACGAGAGCGGCTTTAAGCGCGAGCTGATCGCGTTCCACGAAAGCGCCGTCGGCCGCGGCGCGCCCGTCACGCCCGGCCGGGACGGCCTGCGCGACATCGCGCTGTGCCAGGCGATCATCGAGTGTCACCGCCGGCAGGCACCGGTGGATGATCCGACCAGCGTCGGCTAGCTGAGGACGGCGAGATGAGCGACAGCACTGCGGACCCGGCCGGGCCCGCGATATCGGTGGCCAACGCGCCGGTCAGCTACGGCGCGTTCGAGGTCACCGTGGGCCACGACCCGGACGTGCCGGACGGGGTGAGCGTGCTCGACCAGGTCGCCGCGGCGGGTTACGCGGGCATCGACCTCGGCCCCGTCGGGTACCTGGGCCGCGGGGAGCGCCTGGGGGAACTGCTGGCCGAGCGGGGCCTGGGGCTGGCCGGCGCCTACCTCGAGCTGCCCTACGCCGACCCTGAGGCGCTGGAGCAGGTCCTGCCCGACCTGGACGAGCTGCTGGACACGTTCGACGCCGTGCGCGGCTACCTGCCCGGCCCGCCGCCGCGGCCCACGCTCGCCGACGCCGGGAGCCTGGACCGCCGCAGCCGTCCCGGCCGGTCCGCCGGGCAGCATTCGCTCGGGCTGGACCGCGGCGGCTGGCACCGGTTCGCCGAGGGCCTGGCCCGCGTGGTCGGCCGCTGTCACGACCGCGGCTACGACCCCACCTTCCACCCGGAGACCGGGACCTACGTCGAGGCGCCCTGGGAGATCGAGGAGGTGCTCAGCCGGTCCGACATCGGGCTGTGCCTGGAGACCGGGCACATGATGCTGGGCGGCGGCGACCCGGTCGCCATGCTCAGGGACTGGCGGGACCGCATCAACCACGTCCACCTCAAGGACGCCACGCTCTCGGTCATGCGGCAGATCGTGGCCGACGAGGTGCCGGTGGCCGAGATCTGGGTGCGCGAGGCGTTCTGCGCGCTGGGCGGCGGCGATCTCGACGTGGACGCCGTGCTCGACGGCCTGCGCGGTATGTCGTTCGGCGGCTGGCTGGTGGTGGAGCAGGACATCCTGCCGCGCAGCGCGGAGCGGTTCGCCCGCGCCGCCGAGGAACAGCGGCACAACCGGGCCTTCCTCACCGAGCGGGGGGTCTGACATGGCGCCGTTCCGGCTGGGGCTGATCGGGGCGGGCCGGATGGGCCGCACCCACCTGCGGGCGCTGGCCGGCTCGCAGCGCGTCGCCGTGACCGCGATCGCGGAGGTCTCCGACGAGACCCGCCGCCAGGTCGACGCGCCCGGCGCCGACCTGTACCCGGGTATCCCCGAGATGCTGGACCGCGCGACCGTCGACGGGGTCCTGATCGTCGTGCCGAGCGACCAGCACCTGCCGGTCATTGCGGAGGTCGCCGCGCGCGGCCTGCCGATCCTCTGCGAGAAGCCGTGCGGGCTGACCGTCGCGCAGACCGCCGCCGCGGCCGAGACCGCCGCGGCCGCGGGCGTGCCGTTCCAGGTCGCCTACTGGCGGCGCTACGTCCCGGCGCTGCGCGCGCTGCGGAACCGGATCGCGGCCGGCGAGCTGGGCGTGGTGCACCTGGTGACCTGCTACCAGTGGGACGAGCAGCCGCCGTGGGCCGCGTTCCGGGCGCACAGCGGCGGCATCCTCATCGACATGGGCGTGCACGAGTTCGATCAGCTCCGCTGGCTGACCGGCCAGGAGATCGGCGCCCTCCGCGCGGTCGCCTCCGGGCTGGTCCCCGACGGTCTTGGGGAGCCCCCGCACCAGTCGGTGGACGTGGACAGCGCGCAGGTCATCGCGGAGCTCTCCGGCGGTGGCAGCGGCTTCATCTCGCTGGGGCGGTTCCACCCGGCGGGTGACATGGCGCGGGCCGAGGCGTTCGGCACGCACGGCACCGCGCGCTGCGACTTCCTCGACCCGGCCGAGGGGGAGCGGGCGCAGCTCGGGGCCCTGTGCCTGCAGGCTGAGAGCTTCGCGGCGTTCGCCGCCGGCGGCCCGTGCGAGGGCGCCACCGGCGCCGACGCCGTGGCCGCCCTGGACGCGGCCACGCGCGCGGCCGCGGCTCTTCCCGTCCTGTCCGGCGCCGGGGCCGGTCAGCCCGGCCCAGGCGCATGACCGCCGCGCCGGAACTACGCGTAGGCGTCATCGGCTACGGCATGATGGGCAAGGCGCACTGCTACGGGTACCGCGTCGCCCCGATGCTGCGCAGGCTGCCGGTCACCCCCGTGGTCAGCGTGATTTCCGGCCGTAACGCTGCGGCCCTGGCCACTGCCGCCGCCCGCTACGCGGTGCCCGAGCACACCACCGACTGGCGCTCGGTCATCGCCCGCGACGACATCGGCGTCGTGGACATCTGCACCCCGCCAGGCACGCACGCGGAGATCGCGGCCGCCGCGGCCGCCGCGGGCAAGGCCGTCATCTGCGAGAAGCCGCTGGCCGTCTCCTACCGGCAGGCGGCCGCGGCGCTGGCCGCGGTGACCGCCGCCGGGGTGCACCACGCGGTGGGCTTCAACTACCGCAGGCTGCCCGCGGTCGCGCTGATGCGGCGCATGATCGCCGACGGGGCGATCGGCGAGGTCCGGCTGTGGCGCGCCACCTGGCTCTCCGACGAGTTCACCGACCCGGCGACGCCGTACGACTGGCGGTTCGACCGCGCCATGGGCGGGACGACCATCGCCGACCTGGGCTGCCACCTCATCGACCTGGCCCGCTGGCAGGCGGGCGGCATCCGCGCGGTCTGCGCCCAGGCGGACACGTTCATCAGGGAGCGGCCCGCGGACGGTGACGGCCATACCACGGTGACCGTGGACGACGCGGCCAGCGCGCTGCTGCGGTTCGACTCCGGGGCCATGGGCACGATGGAGGTCGCGCGCTCTGCCGTGCGCCGCCCCTGCGACTTCACGATCGAGGCCAACGGCAGCCGCGGCACGCTGGTCTTCGACTACGCGCGCCTCAACGAGCTGCGGTACGGCAGCGCCGACGACGACGCCGGGCTCTACGGCCTGCGCCGGATCCGGGCGGAGCACCCCAGCCACCCGTACGCCGCCGACTGGTGGCCGATCGGGCAGGGCGTCGGGTACGGCTCGAGTTTCGCCAACCAGGTCGCCGACCTGCTGGAAGGATGGCCCGACGCGCCGTGGGCACCCGGGTTCGCCGAGGGCGCCGCGGTGCAGGCGGTGTGCGAGGCCATCGAGACCTCGGCCGCCCAGGCCCGCTGGGTGGACGTCACCGAGGTGACGGCGCCGGCGGCGGGTTAGTGCGGCGCGGCTCACGCCGTCAGATACTGGTCGTGTGCGGCAGGTGCTGTGTCCGGTGCTCGTGGGGCGGGACGGGGAGATCCGTCACCTGCAGGCTGCGCTGGCCGCGGCGGAGGCAGGCCGGGGCGGGGTCGTGTTCCTCACCGGGGAAGCCGGGATCGGGAAATCACGGCTGATCCGGGAGACCACCCGCACCGCCACGGCGCGCGGGTTCACGGTGCTGACCGGCCGGGCGGTGGCCGGGGGTGTCCCCACGCCGTTCCGGCCGTTTGCCGAGGCGCTGGTGTCGGCCGGCCGCGCGGGCCGCCTGCCCGACAGCGGGGACCTGGATCCGTTCCGGCCCGCGCTGGGGCGGCTGGTGCCCGAATGGCGGCAGCCGCGGGCAGCCGCCGGTGACGAGTCGCTGGTCGTCCTGGGCGAGGCGGTGCTGCGGCTGCTGCGCGTGCTGTCGCAGGACGCCGGGTGCCTGCTGGTGCTGGAGGACCTGCACTGGGCCGACTCGGAAACGCTGGCGCTGGCCGAGTACCTGGCCGACAACCTGTCCGCGGAGCGGGTGCTCTGCCTCGCCACCCTGCGCGACGAGGAGGCCGACGCCGCCGCCGGCCTGGCCGGCGTACTGGAAGCGCGCGGGTCGGCGGCCGTGCTGCCGCTGGTCAGGCTCGACCCGGCGGCGATGGCCCGCATGGCCCTGGCCTGCGTCGGCGCGGCGGACCTTCCGGCCGCGGTCCAGTCCTTCGTCGCCGAGCGGGCCGACGGCATCCCGTTCCTGGTCGAGGAGATCCTGGCGGGCCTGATCGGCGAGGGGGCGCTGACCGAGCGGGACGGCAGCTGGAACGCCAGCGACCTGACCGGGTCCGCCATCCCGGCCACGTTCGCCGACGCGGTCCGCCGGCGGCTCGGCGCGGTGGACGCGGACGCCCGCCACGTGCTGGGTGCGGCCGCGATGCTCGGCCGCCGGTTCGACTGGGCGCTGCTGGGCCCGGTCACCGGCCTGGCCGACGCGGCGGTCGTGACCGCGCTGCGCCGGGGCGTGGGCCTGCAGCTGATCGCCGCGGACCGGGACAGCTTCCGGTTCCGGCACGCGCTGACCCAGGAGGCGGTGCTGGCCGGGCTGCTGCCGCCGGAGCGGAGCGCGCTGGCTGGCCGGGCGCTGGCCGCGGTCGAAACGGCGCATCCCGGCCTGCCCGGCGCGTGGTGCATGCTGGCCGCCGACCTGGCCGAAGGCGCGGGCCACACGGCGCGGGCCATCGAGCTGCTGCTCGAAGCCGGCCGGCGTGACCTGGCCGTCGGCGCCCTGGCCAGCGCCGAGCACACGCTGACCAGGGCCCGCGATCTGGCCGGCCAGGACGACGCGGCGCGCACCCCGGTCGATGAGGCGCTGACCGAGGTCTACGCCATGTCCGGGCAGGTCGACCGCGCGATCGAGATGGGCAAGACGCTGCTCGCCCGGCTCGGCCGCCGCGCCCCGTCGGACCGGGCGGCGAACCTGCACCTGGACATCGCCCGGGCCGCGATCGCCGGCGCCCGGTGGGCCGAGGCCGCGGCGAGCATCGAGATCGCCCGTCGCTCCCCGGGCGCCGATGCGGCCCGGGCCGACGCCTGCGCGGCGGAGGTCGCGGTCGGCCAGGGCCGCCTGGCCGAGGCGGACGGGCTGGCCCGGGCCGCGCTGCGCGCGGCCGAGAGCGGCGGGCGGCCCGAGGTGGCCTGCGAGGCGCTGGAGGTGATCGGCCGGGTCGCGCGGCAGCGTGACCTGGAGGAGGCGGAACGCGCGTTCGCGCGGGAGGCCGAGTTGGCCAGCGCACACGGGCTGCAGCTGTGGCGCCTGCGGGCCCTGCATGAGCTCGGCACCATCGACCAGCTGCGGACCGAGAGCGTGGACCGGCTGCTGGAGGCGCGTGAGCTGGCGGTGGCCCAGGGCGCGCTGGCCCTGACCGCCACGCTGGACCTGCAGATCGCGGCCGGACTGAACAAGCAGTTCCGCGCCGGCGAGGCACTGCAAGCCGCCCGGCGGTCGGCCGACGCCGCCCGCCGCTTCCGCCTCGCCGTGCTGCCGATGGCGCTGATCTTCCAGGCCACCGCGCACGCGATCCGCGGCGAGGAAGCGGAAATGGAGGCCAGGATCGCCGAGGCGGTCTCGCTCGCCCCCGACGACCAGGACGTGCTGGGCTGCGCCTGGGGGCACTGCCGCGCGACTTTCTCGCTGCTGGCCGAGGACATCGGCGGGGGGCACGCGCAGATGGCGACGGGAGCGGCCTTGCTGCTGAGTTCCCCGGCGGCAATCTCGCCGCCGTTCCTGGGGCTGTGGCCGCTGCTGGGGGCCGCGCTTGACCGCGACGGCGACGAGGCCGCGGCCCGGGTCAGGTCCGCGCACGGCACCCGGCACCTGGTGGTCGCGGCCCTGCTCGGGTACGCCGACGCCATCAGGGCCGGTCGGCGAGGCGAGCACGCGGAGGCTGACGCGGCGTTCGCCGCTGCCGAAGCCCGCATGGGACCGCTGGTGGACTGGTACCGGCACTATGCCCGCCGGGTCGCCGCGGAGGCGGCCCTGGCTGGCGGCTGGGGTGAGCCGGTCGGGTGGCTGCGGGAGGCCGCCTCCTACTTCGCCGCCCGCGGCGACGATCAGGTCGCCGCCGCCTGCCGTGGGCTGCTGCGCCGGGCCGGGGCGCCGGTCCCGCGGCGGCGGCCAGGTGGCGGGGAGCTGCCGGGCCAGCTGCGCGCGCTGGGCGTGACGGAACGCGAGGCCGACGTGCTCAGGCTGCTGGCTCAGGGCCTCGGCAACCGGGAGATCGCGGAACGGATGTTCCTGTCGCCGCGCACCGTGGAGAAGCATGTGGCCAGCCTGCTGGCCAAGACCGGCCTGCGCCGGGCCCAGTTGGCTGGGTATTCCGCCGGGCTGCATGGGTAGCCGCCGCCCCGCCGGCTGGGTGATCGCACCGATGTGACGGCCGGTGACCGCGCGCCACGATGAGGGCATGCGGGGCCGCCGGGCCCCGCGCCACGATCATCGAGGGGCGCGGAATGCCGACACAGAGCTACGCCACCGCCGTGCTGGAGCGGCCGGGCGCCCGCCTGGTGTACGAGGTGACAGGAACCGGGCCGGACGTGGTACTCGTCCATGGCTTCGGGCTCGACCTGCGCATGTGGGACCCGCAGGCCGAGCACCTGGCGGCCCGGTTCCGCGTGGTGCGCTACGACTGCCGCGGGTTCGGGGCCTCCGGGCCGTTCGACCCGGCCGTCCCGTACACCCACGCCGGTGACCTCGTCGCCCTGCTCGACCACCTCGCCATCGGCCAGGCGGTCCTGGCCGGCCTGTCGTTCGGCGGGCGGGTGGTGCTGCAGACCGCGCTGGCCGCCCCGGACCGGGTCCGCGGCCTGGTGCTGCTCGACGCGGTGCTCGACGGCGTGCCGTGGGACCGCGCATCCGAGGCCGGCCTGGCCGAGGTGGCCCGTCAGGTCCGGGCGGGCGGGGTCCCGGCCGGCCGGGCCGCCTGGCTGGCCCACCCGCTGTTCGCGGCCGCGCGCCAGGACCCCGGCCTGGCCGGCCTCCTGGCGGACATGGTGGCCGGGTACCCCGGCCAGCACTGGCTCGGCCTCGACCCGCACCAGGAGGTGCAGCCCGACCCGTTCGACGCGCTGGAGCAGGTGGCCGCGCCGACCCTGGTGGCCGTCGGCGAACGCGACGTGCCGGGCTTCCGCGAGATGTCCGCCGTGCTGGCCCGCCGTATCCCCGGTGCGACCCGCAGCGTGGTCGCCGGCGCGGGGCACATGGCCAACATGGAGCAGCCGGCGGCCGTCAACGAGCTGCTGACCGGGTTCACCGGCGGGCTCCCGCCCACCGCCAGCGACGGACCAGCCGGACAGGAGGGCTGAGCCATGGACTCAGTGACACCCACGATCGTGGCCGCCGTGCAGGCGGCGCCGGTTCTGCTGGACCGCGAGGCGACGATCGGCAAGGTCGTGGCGCTCGCCGAGAAGGCCGCCGCGGACGGGGCCAGGCTGGTGGCCTTCCCCGAGGCGTTCGTGCCCGGCTATCCCGACTGGGTCTGGCGGACCCGGCCCTGGGACGCCGAGGCCACCGACCTGTACGCCAGGCTCCTGGACCAGGCGGTGGTGGTCGGGTCCGCGGCCACGGACCTGCTCGCCGACACCGCCCGGCGGCTGGGAATCTGGCTCTCGGTCGGCGTCGACGAGCGCGACGACAGCGACTCCACCGTCTACAACTCGCTGCTGCACTTCGCCCCCGACGGGTCGCTCGCGGGCCGGCACCGCAAGCTCATGCCCACCGGCGGCGAACGCCTGGTCTGGGGCATGGGCGACGGATCCACACTCAAGACCATCGATACCGGCTTCGGCCGCCTGGGCGGGCTCATCTGCTGGGAGAACTACATGCCCCTGGCCCGGGCCGCACTCTACGCCCAGGGTATCGACGTCTACCTGGCGCCGACCTGGGACAACTCAGAGGTCTGGGTGCCCACGCTGCGGCACATCGCCAAGGAGGGCCGGACCTACGTGCTCGGCGTCACCTCCTGCATCCGCGCCGCCGACCTCCCGGCCGGGCTGCCCGGCCGGGAGAGCCTCTACGGCGGCGCGGACGACTGGCTGTCCCGCGGGAACACCGCGATCATCGGCCCCGACGGCGACGTGCTGGCCGGGCCCCTGGTGGGCGAGGAAGGCGTGCTGTGCGCCGAGATCGACACCGCGCGGGCGCGGGCCGGCCGCCAGCAGTTTGACCCGGTCGGCCACTACAGCCGCAGCGACGTCCTCCGCCTGACCGTCGACACCACGCCGCATACGGCGGTCTCGTTCGGCAGCCGGGACGACGCCGGCCAGCCGGCGCCGCTGCCCGGCCCGCCGGCGTCCCCGCCCGGCCCGGTCGGGTGACGGCGATGACGACGCTCCGGGTAGCCGCCGTGCAGGCGAGCTACGTGCTGATGGACCGCGACGCGACCATCGACCGCGTCGCCGCGCTGACCGCCTCGGCCGCGCGCGACGGGGCCCAGCTCGTGGTGTTCCCCGAGGTGTTCGTGCCTGGCACGCCGATCTGGATCGACACCCAGGTGATCTGGGAGGGCGACGAGGAGTGGTTCGGGCTGCTCGCCAGCAACGCCGTGGTGATACCGAGCCCGGCGAGCGAGCGCCTCGGGGCCATCGCCGCGGAGCACGGCGTGTGGCTGGTCGTCGGCGTCGACGAGCGAGAGGAGCACGGCGCCACGATCTTTAACACGGTGCTGTACTTCTCACCCGACGGCGTGCTCGCCGGGCGGCACAGGAAGCTCATGCCGACCGGGTCCGAGCGCACCGTGTGGGGCATGGGCGACGGGTCGACGCTGCGCGTGGTGGACACCGGGCTGGGCCGGATCGGGGGCCTCACCTGCTGGGAGAACTACATGCCGCTGGCCCGTTTCCATCTCTACGCCCAGGGCGTCGACCTGTGGATCGCGCCCACACTCGCCGCAGGCGACGGCTGGATCGCCACGATGCAGCACATCGCCCGCGAGAACCGGATGTTCGTGGTGGGGGTCAACCCGGTCCTGCACGCCGACCAGATCCCGGCGGGCTTTCCCGGGCGGGACCGCCTGGTCCCCACCGGATACCTGGAGGACAACGGTCCCTGGCTGGAAGAGGGCAACACGGTCGCCGTCGCCCCGAACGGCGAGGTGATCGCCGGGCCGGTGCGCCAGTGCGAGGAGACGCTGGTGGTGGACCTCGACCTGCGGACCGTCGCCGCGCAGCGCCGGCACATGGATCCCACCGGCCACTACAACCGCCCGGACGTGTTCCGCCTCATCGTCGACACGTCGGCGCGCCCCGCGGTCATCGAGACGAACGGTGCCGCGGGAACCAGCGACCTAACGGAGGTCTAGATGACGACAGCGGCAGAGCAGACAGCGGGCCCGCGTGACGGTGCAGACGTCCTCGTGTCGGCCGACTGGCTGGAGACGCACCTGCATGATCCCGCGGTCCGGGTGGTCGAGGTGGATGTGAGCAGGCTCGGCTACGACGAATGGCACATCGACGGGGCGGTCCTGTGGAACGTCTACACCGATCTCAAGGAGGCCGGCTACCGGCCGATCGACGCCGTGGCGGTGGAACGGCTGCTGGCCCGATCCGGGATCGGCCCGGAGTCGACGGTCGTGTGCTACGGGTACGCGCCCGCCATGGGCTTCTGGCTGATGAAGCTCTACGGCCACGCCGACGTGCGCATCCTCGACTGCTCTCGCGACGCGTGGCAGAACGCCGGCCGCCCGGTGAGCAGGTCCGCGACCAATCCGGACGCGGCCAGCTACCCGCTGCCCGCAGCCGACGGACGGCTGCGCGCGGACCGCGCCGCCGTGCAGGAGGCGATCGGCGATCCGGGCACGACCATCGTTGACGTCCGGTCTGCGGCCGAGTACCAGGGAGGGCGGTTCTGGCCCTCAGGCGGTCTCGAGCCAGGCGGCCGCGCCGGGCACGTCCCGACCGCGGTCCATCAGCCCGTCGAAGGTCTCTACGACTCCCGCGGGTCGTTCCTGAGCGCCGCCGAGCTGCGCGGCGTCTTCGCCGGAGTCGACCTCGACGGCGAGGACGAGCTTGTCACGTACTGCACGATCGGCGGGCGCGCCAGCACCGCCTGGTTCGTGCTTACCTGCCTGCTCGGGCGGGATCGTGTCCGCGTCTACGACGGGTCATGGGCCGAGTGGGGCCGGCTGGCCGATACCCCGGTCGAGGCGCCCTAGGGTTTCCGCCCGACGCCGACCAGGCACCAGAACTTGTCCGGGTCGGCGGGAACGTCATCGGGGGAGTCGGGCCGCCACTGCGGGATGTAGACCAGCCCCGGGTCGACGAGGTCGAAGCCGTCGAAGAAGCGCAGGATGTCCCCGCGAGAGCGCATGTGGATGTCGGTGGAGACGCTGCGGTTGTACACCTTCTCGGCGGCCTGGGCCAGGTCGGGCTTGCTCTCGGTGGTGAGATGACCCAGCACGAGGTGGCTGCCGGGCGCGAGCGCGTCGCGCAGCCTCGCCACGATCCGCCAGGGGTCGTCGGCATCGGCGATGAAGTGCAGGACCATCACCAGCAGCAGTCCGGCCGGCTGCCGGAAGTCGATCAGCTCTCCGATGGCCGGGTCGGTGAGGATCCGCTCCGGGTCGCGCACGTCGGCCTCGACCACCATGGCGTTCTGGTTCCCGGCCAGCATGGCCTTGCTGTGCGCGACCGCGACCTGGTCGATGTCGACGTAGGCCACCCGCGCCGCCGGGCTGGCCCGCTGCGCGACCTCGTGCACGTTCCCCTCGGTCGGGATGCCGGAACCGATGTCCAGGAACTGGCTGATGCCGTCCGCAGCCAGGTACCTCACCGCCCGGCCCAGGAACGCGCGGTTGGCCCGGGTGCCCGGACGGGTGTTGGGGTCGACCGCGGCGATCGCCCGGCCGACGTCCTGGTCGGCCAGGAAGTTATGGCTGCCGCCGAGCAGGTAGTCGTAGACGCGGGCCACGTTCGCCCGCTTGGTGTCGACTCCGGGCGGGACCCAGTCCGGCTCGCCAGCCATCACGCCGTCCTCTCCTGATGGTGCGTGTGCCCGGCGCGCCCCGCTAACCTGCGCTGGCCATGGTGGCCAGCCGGTTCTGTCGCCGATATCGCGGTGCTTTCTGCGGTTGCACGATATCCCAGTGAGCCAGGGCCGGCGCCGCCGGAGTCACCCGCGGCGCTGTCGGTTATGCGGCCGTGGTGAGCGGGAGGATGGCGGAGACGATGAAGCCGCCATCGGGGGAGCGGCCGGCGGACAGCGATCCGCCGAGGAGGGCGACGCGTTCGCGCATCCCCGCCAGTCCCTGCCCCGGCCCGGTGTCGCCGCCTGCGGAGGCGGCGGGGCCGTTGGCGACGCGCAGCACCACCGCGCCCGCGTCATGATCGACTGAGACGGTGACCGGGGCGCCGGGTGCGTGCCGGGTGGCGTTGGACAGCGATTCCTGCACGATGCGGTAGGCGCACACGCCGACCCCGGCCGGGACCTGGTCCCAGGCGGGCGGCGCGGACAAGGCGACGGCCACGCCGGCCTGGCGGGCGGCGTTGACCAGCACCGGCAGGTCGGCCAGCTGAGGCTGGGGGGCCAGCGCGGCGGGCTGGTCGTGGCGCAGCACGCCCAGCAGCCGCCGCATGTCGGCCATCGCCTCGCGGGCCGCGCCGGACAGCGACCCGAACTCGGCGGCCACCGGGCCGGGCAGCCCGGCCAGCCGGTAGGGCGCGGTCTCGGCGCGGACCGCGATCAGGGACATGTGGTGGGCGACCACATCATGCAGCTCGCGGGCGATCTTGGCGCGTTCTTCCAGCACCGCCCGGCGGGCGTGTTCCAGTTCGGCGCGCTCGGCCTGCCCGGCCGCCGCCGCCTGCGCCCGGCGCCGGGACCCGGCTGCGTCGACGGCGACCGCCACGGCGGTGAACGCGACGCTGCCCGCCACTGCGGTGAGGATTCCCCGCCCGGCCTGGCCCGTGTCGGCCCACCACACGGCCAGGGTCAGCGCCCACATCCAGGCCAGCACCGGCCGCGGATGGCGCACCCCCGCCGCGCAGAACACCAGCAGCACCACCACGATCAGCGCCGGGTCCCACGGCCACCCGCCCCACCAGGAGATGTGCAGCAGCGGGGTCAGCACCAGGCCCAGCCACGCCAGCCGCCACCCCAGCAACGGATAACGCGCCGCCAGCGCCAGCGGCACGGCCGCCGCCAGCGCGGCCAGGATCCCCAGGACCACCAGGTCGATTCCGCGGAACGGCATTACCAGGCTCGTGACACCTACCGCGCGAACGCCGCGCGCCCGGGCGAAACCCTGGTGGACAATCTGGGCGCGTTCGGGCGGGAGGTACAGGCGGACGATGGCGCCGGGCGCCACCTTGAAGTTGATGATGTTGGACAGGCTGGCCAGGCTGGCCACGCACAGCGCCAGCGTCGCCGTGGCCAGCGCTCCGTAGACGGCCCGGCGCTGCCACGGCGAGCGCCAGGCCGGGGGCGGCGGGTCGGCGCCGGCCAGCACCTGGAGCAGCCCGCGCCACGCCAGCCGGGCCGTGCCGCGGGCCCTGCGGGCTGCCCGTGCGGCACCTGGGGCGGGTGTCACGCTGCCAGCGTAGGCCGCCGTGGCCTGCCCGTCGTCCCGCCCGGGATTGTCATACCCAGGTATGAGCCGGCCCGCCGCGGCCGGTGCCGGGCCGCCGGCGGCGAACCGGGGCCGGGTCCCCGCCGGCGTATCGTAAGCGGATGAGTGCGCTCTTCCCCCTGCAGCGTTCTGACCACCCGCTGCCGGATGCGGAACGCGAGGGCATCCTGGGCCGCCCGGGGTTCGGCCGGCACTTCACCGATCACATGGTGCGAGCGTCCTGGACGCCCGAGGCAGGCTGGCACGGTCACGCGGTAACGGCGCTGGCGCCTTTCTCGCTGCATCCCGGCGCCGCCGTGCTGCACTACGCCCAGGAGATATTCGAGGGTCTCAAGGCGTACCGGCACGCCGACGGGAGCATCTGGCTCTTCCGCCCGCAGGCCAATGCGCGGCGGTTCGTGACCTCATCCCGGCGGCTGGCCCTGCCGGAGCTCGATGAGCAAGCCTTCATCGACAGCCTGGAGGCCCTGGTGCGGGCCGACGCGGCCTGGGTTCCCGGCTACGGCCAGGAGACAAGCCTCTATCTGCGGCCGTTCATGTTCGCCGCCGAAGCCTTCCTCGGCGTGCGGCCGGCCGCGGAGATCACCTACGCCGTGATCGCCAGCCCGGCCGGGCCGTACTTCGCCTCGGGGGCTCAGGGAACCACGCTGTGGGTGAGCGACAGCTACCGGCGTGCGGGCGAGGGCGGCACCGGGGCCGCCAAGTGCGGCGGAAACTACGCGAGCGGCCTCGCCGCGCAGATCGAGTCGCAACAGCACGGCTGCGACCAGGTGCTGTTTGCCGACAGCGCCGAGCCTCGCTGGCTGGAAGAGGCCGGGACCATGAACCTGTTCTTCGCGACCGCCAGCGGCGAACTCGTTACCCCGGGCCTGGGCACGATCCTCGCTGGCGTGATGCGGGCCACGGTCCTTGACCTGGCCGCCAGCCATGGGTTCAAGGCCGTGGAGCGCCAGGTTTCCCTGGACGAGATGCGCACAGGCTGCCGGGACGGCTCGATAACGGAGGTGTTCGCGTCCGGCACCGCGGCGGTCATCACTCCCGTCGTCGCGTTCAAGGGCGACGGCTATGAGGTCACCGTGGGCGGCGGGCAGCCCGGGGAGGCCGCAGCCGGTCTCCGCGAGCACATACTCGACATCCAGTACGGCCGGATCCCCGACGACAACGGGTGGATGCACCGGGTCCTGTAGGTGAGGAGCGTACCGGTTTGTGCCATCCTGATCCGGTGGCAAATCGGATATGCATCACAGGTGCGCTGGGGCGGGCCGGGCTGGCCGTGGTACGCGAGCTGGCTGAGCATGGTTACGAGATAGCCGCGACGGATGTCGCGGCCGCCCCGCAAGGGGCGAAGCATGATGAGCTCTCGTCCGAGCTGGGAGTCAGTGTCCTGCGTGCGGACCTGACCGACTACGGCCAGGCGCTCGAGGCGCTGCAGGGTGCCGAGGCCGTCATCCACCTCGCGAACATCCCGGCGCCCGAGATCTGCACCCCGGTGGTTACGTTCAACGCCAACATGGCGATGAACTTCAACGTATTCATGGCCGCCGCCCACCTCAGGCTGAGCCGGGTGGTGTGGGCGTCCAGTGAAACGACCCTGGGCCTGCCGTTCGACACCCCGCCCAGGTACGCGCCCGTGGACGAGGACCACTATCCGGTCCCGACCTCGACCTACGCCCTGTCCAAGGTGGCCTCGGAAACCGCGGCGGCGCACATCGCCGGATGGTCCGGCATCCCGTTCATCGCGCTGCGTTTCTCCAACGTCCTCGGCCCGGCCGACTACCAGGAGTTCCCCTCGTACTGGGCCGATCCGCTCAAGCGCAAATGGAACCTGTGGGGCTACATCGACGTCCGGGATGCGGCCGCGGCGTGCCGACTCGCCCTCGAGGCTCCCGCGGAGTCCGTGACAGGCAGCCCGAGCTTCATCATCGCGGCCGCGGACACCGTCATGAACCGCCCGTCGGCGCAGCTCCTCGAGGAGGTCTTCCCCGGGGTCCCGGTCCGGCGTGAGCTCGGCGAGTCCGACACCCTGCTGGCCATCGACCGTGCCCGGCAGGTGCTCGGCTTCGAACCCCGTCACTCGTGGCGTGACCACGTGCCCGCGCACGCCGGCCCGGCGGGCTGAGGAACGCCGGCCCACACTCGGCCTGAGATGTTTGGCCGCGATGCCGCCTCGCCGCCCTGGACCCGGGATATGCCGGGCGGCGCTGGCCTCGTGCCCTTCGGCATGAGCGCCTGACCTGCGCGGACCCGCTGCCCAGCGGCCCGGCCCGCCATCGCGCTCATACAGCTTTGAGGGTTACTTCAGCGACGGTGCAACATCGTCGCCGAGCCTGGGGGCCATGAGAGCTTTTGGCTCGACGCTTCCCGCGGCTCGGTCATTCGCCGCCCAGCCCTTAACCGCCCCGCCAGACGCGCATCCGGGCACCGGCCGCCGCGGCCAGGCTCACCGGCCAGCTCGCGCGGTTTGTCGCGGTGGGCGCGGCCAGCACCGTGGCCTACGTCCTGCTGTACCTGTTCCTGCGGGCATCCCTGCCCGCGCAGGCCGCGAACGCCATCAGCCTGCTGGTCACGGCCGTGGCCAACACCGCCGCCAACCGGCGGCTCACCTTCGGCATCCGCGGCCGGGCCCACACCGCCCGCCACCAGGTGCGCGGCCTGATCGCGTTCGGCATTGGTCTCGCGCTCACCTCCGGTGCGCTCGGGGCGCTGCACCTCATCTCGGCCCGGCCCAGCCGTGCGGCCGAGGTGACGGTACTCATCGTGGCCAACCTGGTCGCCACGGTGGTCCGGTTCGGGCTCTACCGAAGCTGGGTGTTCCGCAGCGGCCGGGCCGGGTCGCCGGCCCGGCACGCCGCCCCTCGCGGCCGAGCCGCGGGACGCAGGACCTCTCCCATCAAGCCCGGCCCGGCCGGGCCTCTCCGAATAGGAGCTAACAGGTGACCGCCACCTCGACGCATCCCGCCCCGCCGCGGGCCGCCCGTCACGCTCGCGGCGGCCGGGCGGCCCGGCTGCTGCGCGCCCGGCCCAGCGATCCGGCCTGGGCCAGGCCAGCGCTGCTGGCCCTGCTCGTGGCCACCGGCCTGCTCTACATGGTTGGCCTGAGCCGCAACGGCTGGGCCAACGAGTTCTACGCCGGGGCCGCCCAGGCGGGCACAGAGAGCTGGAAGGCATTCCTCTTCGGCTCGCTGGACAGCTCCAACTTCATCACCGTGGACAAGCCCGCGGGCTTCCTGTGGCCCATGGAGCTGTCCGCCCGCATCTTCGGCGTGAGCTACTGGAGCCTCCTGCTCCCGCAGGCGCTGGCGGGTGTGGCCACGGTCGGCGTGCTCTACACCACAGTGCGCCGCTGGTTCGGGCCAGCGCCCGCGATCATCGCGGGCGCGACCCTGGCCCTGGTGCCCGTGGCCACGCTCGTCTTCCGGTTCAACGACCCTGACGCGTTCATCGCGCTGACCGCGACCCTGGCCGCCTACGCCATCACCAGGGCCATCGAATCGGGGCGGACCCGGTGGGTGGCCCTGGCCGGAGCGCTCTTCGGGCTGGGGTTCTTGGGCAAGATGCTCGCCGGGTTCCTGGCTCTCCCGGCGCTCGCCCTGGCCTACCTGATCTGCGG
The DNA here is from genome assembly GCA_963844655.1 of uncultured Actinomycetota bacterium. GTDB lineage: Bacteria > Actinomycetota > Actinomycetes > Streptosporangiales > Streptosporangiaceae > JASHPR01. The sequence goes on from CAWJPA010000007.1 coordinate 117,010, forward strand.
CCCGCCCCAGCTGTTCAAGCGGTTCTGGCAGCTGCTGGTCGGCGGGGCTGCCCTGCTGCTCACCGCCGGCTGGTGGGTGGGGATCGTCCTGCTCACCCCCGCCGCCGACCGGCCGTTCGTCGGCAGCACCACCGACAACAACATCCTCAACCTCACGTTCGGCTACAACGGGCTGAGCAGGCTCACGGGCAACCGGGGCGCCGGGTTTGGCGGTGCCGGCCGGGGCGGAGGCCGAGGTTTCGGCGCGGGCGCGGGGGCTGGCGCAGGTACTGGGGGCGCTGGTGCGGCCGGCGGCACGGGAGCGGGCACCGGGGTGGGTGCTGGCACCGGGGCTGGGGCTGACACCGGCACGGGCGCCGGACACGGGCTGGGCGCATTCGCCGGCCGCGGCGGCCTCCCCGGCGGCGGGGGTGGCGGTGGCGCGCTTGGCGGCGGGACCGGCATCACCCGCCTGTTCACCCCCGAGTGGGGCGGGCAGATCAGCTGGCTGATCCCGGCCGCCGTGATCGCGTTCGCGGCCATGCTGTGGGTGTCGCGCCGGTCGGCCCGGACCGACAGGACCCGCGCCGCCGCGATCATGTTCGGCGGCTGGCTGCTGGTGGCCGGGCTGGTCCTCAGCTTCATGTCCGGGACGACGCACTCGTACTACGCGGTCGCGCTGGCGCCCCCGATCGGCGCGCTGATCGGCATCGGCAGCCATGGCCTGTGGCGGATCCGTCACACCTGGTTCGCACGGGCCACGATGTCGGTCGCGATCGCGGTGACGGCCGCCTGGGCCTGGGTCCTCCTCGGCCGCAGCCCCGGATTCTTCCCCTGGCTGCGCGTGGCCGTCGTCATCGCCGCCGTGGGCGCGGTCGGCATGATCCTGGCCGGCCCCCTCCTGCGGGCCGCCGGCGCCAGGACCCGGCTGCTGCTGGCCGCGGTCCCGGTGTCTCTGGCCGCGGTCGCCATGCTGGGCGGCCCGCTAGCCTACAGCCTCGACACCGCATCCAACTCCTACGCTGGCGCAGGCCCGTCCGCAGGCCCCACGCTGACCGCGGCCGGGGGCGGCCTGGCCGGCGCCCGGGGATTCGGCGGTGCGTTCCCCGCCGGGGCGGGCCGTGGTGAGTTCGGCCGCGGCGGCGCGGGCCGTGGCGAGTTCGGCGGCTTCGCCGGCGGGCTGCCCGGCGGGGCCGGCCGCGGCGGTGGCGGGGGCCTCGGCGGCATCGGCGGCAATGCCGCGGTCAGCCCCGCCCTGGCCAAGCTGCTTGAGGCGGGCGCCTCCCGGTACCAGTGGGCCGCGGCCACCCAGACCTCCGACACCGCGGCCTCGATGGAGCTGGCCTCCGGTGGTGTCCCGGTCATGGCCCTGGGCGGATTCCGGGGGAGCGATCCCGCGATCAGCCTCGCCGGCTTCGAGAAGCTCGTGGCCGAGCACCAGGTCCACTACTACGTGGCAGGCGGTGGCGGATTCGGCGGCGGTGGTGCCTTCGGCGGCCGCGGCGCCGGCGGTGGCGCGGCGGACAGCGCCGCCGGGGGCCTGGGCCGGGCCGCCGGCGGCCCCGGGGGCGGCGGCAGCGATGCGGCCCAGATCGCCGCGTGGGTCGAGGCGCATTTCACGGCCCAGACCGTGGGCGGCATGACCGTGTACAACCTCACCGCCGCGCCGTCGGCCTAACCACGAGCCGCCCGGGCGCCGCAGGCCGCCCGGGCGGCTCCATCCCCGGGACAGCGTGAGCGGGCGAACTCCGGCGCGCTCTACACTCCCTGTCATGACTGCCGTGGTGCCGACGCGCACGCTGAACTCCGGCCATGAGATCCCGGTGCTGGGCCTCGGCACCTACCCGATGAACGGCGCCGAGGGCACCGCCGCCATCGCCCAGGCCATCTCGCTCGGGTACCGGCTGCTGGACACCGCCGCCAGTTACGAGAACGAGCGGGCCGTGGGCGAAGCGATCCGGCGCAGCGGTGCTGACCGGTCGGAGCTGTTCGTCACCACCAAGCTCCGTGGCAGCGACCACGGCCGCGAGAAGACCAAGGCGGCCGTGTCGGCCAGCCTGAACCGCCTGGGCCTCGACTACCTGGACCTGTACCTCATTCACTGGCCGCTGCCGCGGCTCGGGCTGTACGTCGAGTCCTACGAGACCATGCTGGAACTCGCCGCCGAGGGGCTGATCCGCTCGGTCGGCGTGTCCAACTTCAAGCCCGCGCACATCGCCGCGCTGGTCGACGCGACGGGGGTGACCCCTGCGGTGGACCAGATCGAGCTCTCCCCGGCGATGCCGCGCCGGGAGACCGTCGCCTACCTGGAGGGCGCGGGCGTGGTCACCCAGGCCTGGACCCCGCTCGGGCCCGGGCGGCAGGTCATCGAGTCGGCCGCGGTGACCGCGATCGCGGACGCGCGCGGGGTAACGCCCGCCCAGGTGGTCCTGCGCTGGGAGGTCCAGCAGGGCATCGTCACGATCCCGAAGTCCGGCGACGCCGGGCGGCAGCGCTCGAACCTGGACATCTTCGGCTTCACCCTCGACGACGCCGAGATGGCCGCGCTGGCCGCGCTCGACCAAGGCGAGGACATGGCGACCGACTCCGACGTGCACGAGGAGTTCTGACCCCGATGCCGTCCGCCGGCGCCTCCCGCGACACACAGCTCCCGGCCCGGCTGCTCCGGGCCGAGCACGACGCCCTGCTGCCGATCCTGCAGCGCACCCCCGAGCCCGCGTTCGGCCTCCCGACCGCGTGCCCGGGCTGGTCGGTGCGCGACGTGCTCGCGCACTGCGGATCGGCCCTGACCCGGACGGTCACCGGCGAGCTGCACAACTTCACGCCCGAGCTCAACGAGATCGACGTGGCCGAGCGCCGCGCCTGGCCGCTGGCGCGGGTGCTGTCCGAGCTCGCCGGTGGCTACCTGGCGGCCGGCCCCCTGATCGGCGACGCGGGCGGGCGGCTGGACGGGATCGCGCTCGGCGAATGGGTGCACGGCGGTGACGTGCGGGCCGCGCTGGGCGAGCCGCTGGCCTACGAGAGCGAAGGATTCAGCGACGCCTGTGTCCTCCTCGGCGAGCGCAGCCGGCGCGAGGAGGTCCCGCTGGTCGAGGCCAGCCTGCCCGGCGGGGATCTCCGGCTCGGCGCCGTCAGGCCTGGACGGTCGGCCGCCACCCTGCGCACTAGCAATGCCACGCTGATCAAGCTGTTCGCCGGGCGCCCGGTCGAGCCAGGTGACTACCATCTGGTCGGCGCCACCCCGGAGGAGCTCGTCATCTTCTGACGGCGGATGGCAGGTCGGCGCGGCCACATCGTCCCGGCGGGAAAGAGCGGCCAGGTCGTCCCGGCGGGAAAGAGGAGTAATGACCACTGAGCGGCCCGACCCGCCCGTGATCGCCGGTGAGCGGGAGATGCTGCGCTCCTTCCTCGACTACCACCGGGCGACACTCGCCCTGAAGTGTGACGGCCTCTCCGACGTGGACCTGCGCCGGCGGTCGATGCCGCCGTCGGGCCTGTCCCTGCTCGGCCTGGTGCGGCACATGGCCGAGGTGGAGCGTACCTGGTTCCGCCGGGTGATCAATGGGGAGGACATCCCGCTGGTCTGGTCGGACCGGGGCGACTTCCAGGTGGCGTACGACGCGACCGCGGCCACCCGGCCGGAGGCGTTCGCGGCCTGGCAGGCGGAGGTGGAGCACTCGCGCCGCATCGAGGCGGCCGCGGAGTCGCTCGACGTGACCGGCCACCAGCCCCGCTGGGACGAGGACGTCTCGCTGCGGCTGGTCATGCTGCACATGATCCACGAGTACGCCCGGCACAACGGGCATGCCGACTTCCTCCGCGAGGGGATCGACGGGACCGCCGGGGTCTGACCGGCCGCCCTGGCCTACGACGGCGGAATCTCGCGTTCCACCAGCCGGGCCAGGCCGGCCACCCCCTCTGCCGACTGGGCTTCCATGGCCGCCCCGACCTGCGGCCCCAGGTCGGGGAAGTCCAGGTCGCGCTGCAGGCGCGTGCCGCCGCCGTTCACCGTGGCCAGCTGGTAGCTGATCCGCAGCGGGCCCACGGAGAGCTCGGTCTCCAGGGCCAGGTGACGTGGACGGTCGCACTCCACGACCGTCCACGTGCCCGAGCCCTCGATCCCGGCTCAGCCCCGCAGCACCGCCTCGGTCTGTGCGGTGTCCTCGGTGCCGCGGTAGTAGGCGATCTTGCCGTCGCGGAACTTGAAGTAGTGATGCAGATCCATCGCCGCGAGCTGGCCGGTACCGCGCGATCGGGCCCGGAACCGGACCACGGTCAGCACGTCAGTGTCGTTGGCCGCGAACGACACCGGCGTGAACTCCTCAACCTCCATGGTCGAGCCGAACTCCGTGAAGAACTTCGCGACCGCGTCCCGGCCGTGACGCACGCCGTACCAGGGGGCGGCGGTCGAGTCCGCTTCCGCGGCCCAGTCGACGTCGTCGGTGACGGCGTCCAGGATCGTGGCGACGTCGCCGCGCCCGAACGCCTCGTATACCTGCGTGATGGTCTTGATGTTGTCCGCGCTCATTGCAGGCTCCTCAGTACTGATCCGGCGACGAGATGGCCTCACCGATGATCAGCTCGGGCGGAGCCGGGTCGGCGCCGATCTCCCCTATGAACGCCTGCAGCTCGGGCTGGCTGAAGAACTGCTGGAACTGCTCGGCTGTCTCCCACTCATCGACGAGCACGACGTAGCCGTCGCCGACCCCGAAACGATGGTGCACGCCGCCGGCGGCGCGTGCCATCTCGGAGATCTTCGCGAACTCGCCGGCCCGGTCGACCAGGGCCTGGCGGAACTTGGCGGTGTCGCCCTGAAACTTCCGGCACAGCCTTCACTGGCCCAGTGCACCTGCGATGCACAAGCAGAACGGATGACCGGCAGGGTCGGCGTACACGCGGAAGTGGTCACCGGGCGGGACGTCGAATCGGGTTGCGCCAGCCGCCAGCACCCGGGCTTCAGCCGCGTCCACGTCGTCGACGAGGAAGTCCAGGTGCATCTGCATAGACGACGACGAGTCGGGCCAGGTCGGCGGCTGGTAACCCGGAGCGGTCTGGAAGTCGATATCTCCGCCTGGACACCGGACCGTCGCCCAGTCCTCATCGGCCGAAGTGACTCTGCCTCCGGTGATCTCCGCGTAGAACGCTGCCAGTTGCCGGGCGTCCGGGCATTCGAGCGCGACCGAGCCGAGCTTGATCGAATCAGACATGCGAGACAGTATGCAGGCCACCTCTGACAGGCACGCTCCCGCGTCTGCTGTACCTCGCCATCCAGCGCCCGCGAGCTAAACCTCCTGATCATCAACGCCTTCTGGCCCCGACGCGTCTTGACGTCGGGCATCAGGGAGTTGGTCAGTCGAGCGCCAGCGCCGCGGCCGCGGCCAGCACCTCTGCGACCTGACCGGGATCGCCAGTGACGTCCAGATCCAGGTCGGCGGCCGTCACCCGGTTGGCCACCAGCCGGCAGAACCCGACAGCATCGGTGACGATGCGGACCGGCGCAGGATCGCCCGCGTGCTCGCCGACCGGCACGTCCCAGGTGCCGCCGCCGGGCCCGGTCAGCACCAAGTGCAGGCTGACCGGCCGGCGCAGGCCGGTCAGGGTGGCGCCATAGGGCAGCATCCGGGCCGCGAGCTCGGTCATCAGACGCAGCGTCGACGGGCCAGGTACGGACGCGGGCAGCCCGGCCACCAGGCGGATGTCGTTGTCGTGGGTCCACAGCTCGAACGCCCGGACCACGAGCAGCGCGCCCAGCGGCAGCCGCATGCCGTGCACCGCGACCCTCGCGCCGAGGTCGCCCGCGGCGCCGACCAGGTCCACGGTCCGGTCGGCCGCGCTGCGCCACTCGGTGCGGGTCGCTGCGGGAGGGCGCCCGGCCTGGCGGGCCGCCGCGGCCTGGGTGGACAAGATGTGGTCAGCCTCGGCCACGCCTGGGTCGCCGGACAGGCCACGGTGCACGTCTTCCTCGACGCCGATCAGATGGCCGACGAGGCCCTGCACGTCCAGGTCACGCAGGACCGGCCGGGGCCAGTCCTCGTCGCCCAGGGCGCACAGCAGGCCGTAGAAGGCATCGGCCGCGCGGCTGAACGCCTCGGCCGGGGAGATCTCCTGGACCTCGGGAACGGAGCGCCCGGCGGCGCGGGCCTGCGTGGAGGCGTCCAGCACGCGTTCACGCAGTCCGGCCGGGACCACCATCGGCTCGGACGTATCGCCTGTCATGACCACTCCAGCAACTCGCGGTCCAGCACGGTCTCCAGCTTGGCCAGCGCCAGCCGGAGCCGCGATTTGGCCGTCCCCTCAGGGATATCAGCCCGCGAGCGCGACCTCGCGGCAGGTGAGCCCCTGGAAGTAAGCGAGCTCAACCACCCGGCGCTGGGCTTCGGGCAGCTGGCGGACCGCGGCCCGCACGACGCTGGCCGCCTCTGCGGCCGTCACCTCTTGGCTGACCGACAGGTGCGGCTGCTCAGGGGTCAGCCGGTAGTGCCGCTCCTGCCGGGCGACGCGCCGCAGCTCGCTGCGCACCACGTCGACCGCCCGGTGCCGGGCCAGCACGATGAGGTAGGTGCGCAGCGGCCCGGCGGCGGGGTCGTAGCGATCGGGATGTGTCCACAGCTGAACGAACACGTCCTGGGCCACGTCTTGCGCGGCGCCGTCCTCGCCGAGGACGCGCAGCGCAGCACCGTACACCACGGGCGCGAGGCGGTCGAAGACCTCAGCCAGGGCATGATCGTCTCCGGCAGCCAGGCGCGCCGCCAGCAGCGCGTCGCTCCCCCCCACCTCAAAAACGCTAGCGCGGGGCACGCCAGCCGGGCAATGCCCAGGTTGGGGTATGGGGATGACTGCGCTGTCCGGCCGCACCTCCTGCAGCGCTGTCGGCACCGTGCCTCCTGCCCCGTGCTTGCTGCACTGTGCTTCCTGCGGCTCCCCACTCGCGGGGATGCCGTCTGGGGTACGTCGCCGGGCGGCCGGCCGGATCAGTTTCCGTCCGGTCCGCCGCCGTTCACGCGGGCTACTCGTTGCGGGCGGTCTCTGGCCCCGTGATCCGCCGCAGCAGCGGCATGGTGGAGGCGATGACCGCCAGCGAGGCGGCCAGCCCGGCGAGGACCACGAGGTAGTACCCGGCCCCGGGTGGCTGCAGCGAGTAGTAGAGCTGGGATTTGAGGAACAGCTGGGCGGCCAGGAACCCCATCCCGATCGACACCACCGAGACGGCCAGCAGCGGGACCACGGTCTCCAGGGTGACGACACGGCGCAGCAGCCGGAGCGGAGCACCGGTGAGCCGCAGCAGGCTGAACGGGCGCTTGCGCTCGTTCAGGCCGGCGGCCACGCTCGCCGCCAGGGTGCAGCCGGCGATGGCCAGGCTGGCCAGGACGACCACGTTGGCCAGTTGCTGCCACCCGGTGAGGACCGCGTCGTTCGAGTACAGCCCGGCGATGGTGGGCGGAGCCACCCGGGCCGGGTAGGCGTTTTCCAGCGTGGTCCTGGCCCGCTCGATCGCTGACGTCGACCCGTTCGTGCTGACCACGAGCGCCAGCGCGGGGAGGCGCTGGAGCCGCTGCGCCGCGATGGGCGCGCTGGGCCAGACGATCTCGGACTGGGGGCCCTGGCGGGTGAAGCCCCGGGGCAGCGGCAACGCCGGGATCGCCGCGGCCTCCGCCCCGGGCGGGCAGCGGCCGAGAGCGGGCGTGCGGGCGAGCTGGGCGCAGGAGACCAGGCCCGCCGGCACGTGGCCAAACGATGGTGGCTGGCCCAGCTCCCGGGCCGGGATCCAGGCGGTGACAGGATCCGTATGGATCACGGTCAGGCCCGCGACCCCGCGGATGGTGCGCAGTCTGGCCAGCGTTGGTGCCGGGATGGTCACGGGCGGCGTGTTCACGTCAATGTCCGGGCCGTTGAACTGGTCGACCAGCGTGACCCGGGCGTCCGTGCCGAGATTGCCTGGGCCGCGATTGGCGTCGATCGTGGTGATCACGCCGACGGCGACGGTCGTGACGAACAGGGCCAGGACGAGCCCGCTGATCGCGCGGAAGCCGGCGCGCGGGTTGTCGGCGAGCCGGCGCGCGGCGATGAGCGTCGCGGGCCGGCTCGTGCGGTGGGCAATGAGCCGGGCGCCGGCCATGGTCAGCCACGGCCCGGCAATCATCAGCCCGGCCAGGATCAGCAGGAACCCGGTCATGTAGGCCTCGATCTGGGCGGGGGTGGTCGGTGGCCGGCGGCCGATAAAGAAGGCCAGTTCGGCGACGCCGGCCAGCAGCGGGATCAGCCGCCAGGCGCGGGGGGCGGGCGGAGTGACGCGCCGGCTGACCCCGAGCGGGGAGATCTGAACCCGCCGCAGCGCGGCCAGGGACGCCGCCGCGGCCGCGACCGGGACGCCGACCGCGACCAGCAGGATGTCAGGCAGGCTGAGCGACAGGTCGCTGGTGAAGAACGGCGCGCCGGTGAACGGCACCGTCGCGACCGCCGGGCGGAGCAGGAAGAACAGGCCGAAGCCTGCGGCCACGCCGATGACGGCCGCCACGGCCGACTCGATGGCCGAGATCACCGACACCTGCCGGGGCGTGGCGCCGGCCAGCCGCATGGCCGCGAACCGCTGCTCCCGGCGCGCGGCCGACAGCCGGGTCGCCGCGGCCATGAAGATCAGCACGGGGAACAGCAGCGCCGCGGCCACCACGGAGAGGATCAGGTCGATGCCGTTGGCGTTGATGCCCACCTCGACGGCGCAGCTGCTCCCGTTGCAGCCGCTGGGCGGGATCGACTGGATGCTGGTCACCCTCTGGGCGCCGGGCACCCGGGAGAGCTGGCCGGGGGTGTGCCCCACGATGATGATCAGCGCGTTCGGGGCGGGCAGCCCGGCCGGGCCGATCGTGCCGGCCTGGTGCCCGGGGAACCGGTCGCCGAGCTGCGCGGCCGGGGTGGTGCGCAGCAGGCGGCTGAGGGCGGGCGAGGCGTAGAACTGCCCCGGCCCGGGCAGGCGCGGGATGCCCGGCGGGACGGGCGAGTCCGGCCCGGTAGCCGCCACATCGACCCGGCCGATGAGCTCGCGGCTGTAGTAGTCGGCCCGCAGCTGCCACCAGAGCGGGTCCCGCCCCGTCGGCCGGCCGGCCACGGGCCGGCTTCCCGGCCCGGGCGGGGCCGATGCGGCGCTGGTGGCCAGCCACGAGTACCTGGCGTTCTGGGTATTGACGGCGTTGATGCCCGCCAGCGTGATCAGCAGCAAACAGGCTCCGAGCGCGACGGCCGCGGCGGTCAGGGCCAGCCGGACCGCAGCCTCCCGGCCGCCGTTCAGGGTGAGGCGCAGGCCGAGGCGGATCATGGCGTGACGGGGTCGGGCGACAGCGAGTTCACCGTGCCGTCGCGGACGATGACCTCGCGGTCGGCATAGGCGGCCACCCGGGCCTCGTGGGTGACCAGGACCACCGTGGTGCCCTGCTCCCGGGCGGCGCTGACCAGAAGGTCCATCACGTGCTCGCCGGTCAGTGAGTCGAGCGACCCGGTCGGCTCGTCGGCGAACAGCACCTGCGGCCCTGCCACCAGCCCGCGGGCCAGTGCCACCCGCTGGCCCTCACCGCCGGACAGCTCCCCGGACCGGCGCCCCTGCAGCCCGTCCAGACCCAGCCGCCCGAACCAGGGCCGCGCCTCGTCCAGCGCGCGCGCCCGGCGAACCCCGCCCAGCAGCAGCGGCAGCGCGACGTTCTCCTCGGCGGTCAGCTCGGGCACCAGCTGGCCGAACTGGAACACGAACCCGAACCGGTCCCGGCGCAGCGCGCTGCGCTCCGCCTCGCTGCGGGTGTCCATCCGGCGGCCGTCGAACCAGATCTCCCCGGAGTCAGGAATGAGGATCCCGGCCAGGCAGTGCAGCAAGGTCGACTTGCCTGACCCGCTCGGGCCCATCACGGCCACGATCTCCCCGGCGGCCACCGAGGCGGTGGCGCCCCGCAGCGCCGGGGTCTGGCCGAACGAGCGGACCACATTCCGGGCCTCAATCAGGCCGCCGGGGCCGCGGGCGGCGGCGTCCGCAGCGCTGATCGCACTGACCTCCCTGGTCATCGGGACCTCCCCGTGGGTATCTGCGGTGCCGGCCGGCGCACCTCGGCGGCCAGCGCGTCCAGCCGGGCGGCGGTCGTGTCGATCCAGCGCAGGTCGGCTTCGAGGTGGAACAGGCCGTGATCGGCGAGCAGCCCGTCGACCAGGCCGCCAGAGCGTTTCAGCTCGGTCAGGTCCCGCATCCGGGTCAGATGCGCGGCGCGCTGGGTGTCGAGGTAGTGGTCGGCGGAGCGGCCCAGCATCAGCGCCAGCACGACCTTGGCGAACAGCATCGTCTGCAGGTGCGGCTCGGGCTCGACCGGCTCGGCCAGCCATGCCTCGAACTCCGTTACCCCGGCGCCGGTGATGACGTAGCGCTTGCGGTCGGGGCCCGCGCCGGGCTCGGCTTCCCCGGCCACCACCTTGCCGTCCCGGGCCAGCCGCCCCAGGGTCGCGTAGACCTGGCCGAACGGCAGTGGCTTGTCGCGGCCGAAGTAGCTGTCGTAGTCGCGCTTGAGTTCGTAGCCGTGGCTCGGCTCTCGCTCGAGCAGGCCGAGCAGGGTCAGCGGAACGCTCATAACCCAGACTCTACATCGAGTGTATACCTCACGTCTATATACTTCGCTGGCAGAATCGGGGGGCACGATCGGGCGAAGGCCCGGTCAGACGTCCATCAGGTAATGGGTGACCGCGTCCTCGTCCCATTCCAGGCCGTTGCCGGGGACATCGGGCAGGTGCAGGTGGCCGTCCCGGACGGCGAACGGCCGGGCCAGCACAGGGTGCGCCCAGTCCTGCCACTCCAGCCACTGCCGGGTCGGCGTGACCCGGAGCAGGTGACCGGAAACCTCCGGGTACAGGTGCGAGGACATGGGCAGGCCCCACGTCTCGGCGAGCGCGGCGGCCTGCAGCCACCCAGTGACGCCGCCGATGCGCATGAGGTCCGGCATGACCAGGTCGCAGGCCTGGGCCCGGATGGCCGCGAGCATGGCCCGCGGGCCGTAGAAGTTCTCCCCGAGCATGACCGGGGTGGCGATGTCCCGGGCCAGCCGGGCGTGCCCGTCCAGGTCGTCGTACCGCAGCGGCTCCTCGATCCAGCCCAGGCCATGGGCGTCCAGGGCGCGGCAGCGCGGCAGCGCCTCGGCCAGGTCGAGGCCCTGGTTATAGTCCGCGACCAGGGCGACCCGGTCGCCGACAGCGTTCCGCACCCGCCGGACGGCATCGAGGTCGGCGGCCGCGTCGGCCCGGCCGACCCGGACCTTGAGCCCGCTGAACCCGCCTTCGGCGAGCAGTTCGAGCGCCTCATCACCGGCCGCGGCGGGCGGGATCAGGCCCAGGCCGTTGCTGTTGTAGGCGGGCACCGGGTCCAGCGTCCCGCCCAGCAGCCGGGCCAGCGGCAGCCCGGCCGCCTTGGCCAGCGCGTCCCACAGCGCGATGTCCAGCCCGGCCACGGCGGCCAGGGCCAGCCCCTGGTACCCGGCCAGGCTGAGCCAGCCGCGAGCCTGCGCGGCCAGGTCCGCGGGCGCCGCCGGGCGCCCCCGCAGCCCGGCGGCCAGGTCACCGACCATCCGGGCCAGCGCCGCGGTGGCATGGCTCAGGTAGGGGGCGAGGTAGCCGCGGCCGACGATCCCCTGCTCGGTAGCGAGGTCGATCAGCAGCAGCGGCCATGTGGCGAAGTCGCCCACCCGCGTCGCGAGCGGGCGCGCCAGCGGAACCACGACCGCCCGGACGGTGACATCGCGAACCACCAGCGCGTCGCGAAGCGCTGGCCCAGCATCCGGCCCGCTCACCCGGCCTCCCCATTACGCAGCGGCGTCGTGCGGGCGATGTCCGGTCATCGCCGCCTTGCCCCTACATAATGACCCGCTGCGGTTCAGCCAGCGGCGGTGGACCTAGGCCCGCTCGTCGATGATGTCCAGATCGTAGAAGGTCGGCGGGCCGTCGGAGAGCTTCATGTACTGCTCGGCCGCGGCCTGGGTCTCGGGCAGGCTGTTGTTCTCCATCGCCGACTCGTACGAATCGAAGAACACCACGGCGAAGTAGCGGCCGGGGTCGGAGCGGTCGCGGGCCAGCATCTGGCGGCGCACGGTCCGCTTGCCCTCGGTGGCGACCAGCCACTCTTCGTCGGTTCGCCTGACTCCCTCGATGTCGGAGGTGCGGAACTCGATGATCTGCATGAACATGAAGTGACTCCCTTCGTGACGCGGCGACAGGGAGATGGCGGTGCCCGCATTTCCCGCGGATTTCGGCCCCGGACCGCTGGTTCCCGCTGCTGTCGCCGCCGCAGCCCACCTGACGAATGGCTGCGGCCGGCCCAGCGCGAGCGCGGGCACCGCCTGCTATCCCCCAACGACGGCCCCATCTGACGCTGCGGTGGCCATCGCTTCTGCCTCTTAGCAGACCCGTTACCCGTGCAGCCGGGACGGAGAACATATGGACATGGGGTGGAGCCGGCCAGGAACCGGGCTGGTCAGAGGCCGTCTCCCAGCGACTGCACCAGCGCGGTGAGCCGCGTCTCGTCGAGATCGGAGCCAGCGACCTCGGCGGTGATCCGGCCCTGCCGCAGCACCAGCGCGCGGTGGCAGATCAGGGCCAGCTCCTCGAAGTCGGAGGAGGCCACCAGGATCGCCGCGCCCTGGCCGGCGGCGTCGCGGACGGCCCGGTACACCTCGTGGCGGGCCACCGCGTCCACGCCCTGAGTGGGCTCATCGAGCAGCAGCACACGCGGGTCGCGGCGCAGCCACCGGGAGGTGCTCGCGGTCTCCCCCAGGCGGTCCTCGGGTACGTAGGCCACGCCCGCCGCCGTGGTGCCTGCGGGACCGTTGTCCCGCAGCAGCTGCCCGTCGATGGTCAGGGACCCGGCCGCCCGGGGCAGTGCGCCGAAGATCGCCCGCAGCAGCGTGGAGCGGCCGCTGCCGAGCAGGCCTGCCACGCCCACGATCTCGCCCGCCGCGACGTCGAGGTCGATGCCGGACAGGATCCCGGCGCTCAGGTCGCGGACCGACAGCATGGCCCGGCCAGCGCCGCGAACGCCGCGACGGGCTGGTAGGGGCCAGGTATCGGCATGGCGGAAGCCTCCCGTTACGACGGCTCGCATGGCGGATGATGCCTCCTCGCGGGCGCCTCTTTGGTCCGACATACAAACACGAGGCGGCCCCGTTGGAGCATCGGCATTTCGCATGGGGCAGATCTGCTCCCGTTATGGTGAGCCGACAACGTCTGCGGCGCCGGCGCTGGCTCGCCTGCCGGGGGCGAAGAAGCGGGACGAGGATGGGGCTGGACGGGCTGGCGGGTCAGGTATTCCGGCGCGGCGGGCCCGGGTATGCCGAGGCGCGCGACGATGCCGTATGGAACGCCCGCAAGCCAGCCAGATTTCCCGACGTGATCGTGGTGGCGGCCAGCGAGGCGGACGCGGCCCGCGCCGTCCGGTACGCGCACGCCGAGGGGATGCGGGTGGCGCTGCGCTCCGGCGGGCACAGCTGGTGCGGCGGGCACCTGCACGACGGCGGCCTGCTGCTCGACCTGTCCCGGCTGCGCGAGATCACCGTGGACCCGGACGCCATGACCGCTTCGGTACAGGCCGGCGTCGTGGGCAGCGAGGCGCATCAGGCCCTGGTCGCCCACGGGCTGTTCTTCCCTGTCGGGCACGGGCCCGACGTCGGCCTGGCCGGTTTCCTGCTCGGCGGCGGCTACGGCTGGAACTCCCGCGCCGTCGGCCCCGCATGCCTGTCGATCGAGGCGGTCGACGCGATCACGGCCGAGGGCGAGATCGTGCACTGCTCCCCGGAGCATGGCAGCGAGATCCTCTGGGCCGCGCGTGGCGGCGGGCACGGCCAGTTCGTCGCGATTACCCGCTTTCGTCTGCGGCTCTATCCCGCGCCCGGCGCGATAGCGCGCAGCACGTTCGTCTACCCGCTGGAGGCGGCCGGGGAGGTCGTGCGGCTGATGATGGCGGCCGGGCCCGCGCTCCCGGCGTCGGTGGAGCTGGTCGCCATGGCCACCGTTCCACCCGCCGGAGGGCTGGACGGCGCGAGCATGACCATGTCGGGGACCGCGTTCGCCGGCTCGCCCGAGGAGGCCGCGGGGCTGCTCGCGCCGCTGGACCTGGCCGCCGGGGCCATCCCGTCCGCCTGGCACCAGACCGCCGTGCCCACCGACATGGCGGCGCTGGCGGCCGAGGTCGAGCGGGAGACCCCGCGCGGCCTGCGCTACGTGGCCGACAACATCTGGACCCGGGCGGCCGCGGACGAGATCGCGCCGCGCTTCCAGGCCATCGCGGACGCCATGCCCAATCCGGCGTCTCAGGTGTTCTGGTACTTCTGGGGCGAGGACCAGGTGCCGCAGCAGTCCGCCTGGTCGGTGCAGGCACCGTGGTACCTCGCCGTCTACGGGATCGGCGACGAGCCGGGGCAGGATGACCGGCACCGCGAGTGGGTGCGCGAGTCGATCGCGTCCGTCGCGCACCTGTCGGCCGGGACCCAATTCGCCGACGCCGACCTCGCCCAGCGCTTCGACCAGCCGCTGTCCGCCGGCAGCCTCGGACGCATGGAGGAGCTGCGCGCCAGGTATGACCCGGATGGCGTGTTCTACGGCTACCGCTGAGCCCGGGTCCCGCGCGCCGCGCACAGGCCCCCCGCGGACCTGGCGTATCATCGCGGCACCATGACCGGGGTCGGCGGTGTGCGGGCCACCATCGATGAGCTGGCGGCGCGGTTCCTCTCGGATGCCGCCGCCGTGGATGCGGCCGATGAGCTTCCCGGCGAGCACCTGCGCGGGCTGGCTGGCGCGGGGCTTTACGGGATCTTCGCCCCGGAAGCAGAAGGCGGGCTCGGCCTCAGCCGCCGGGAAACCTGGCCGGTGGTGGAGGAACTCGCATCCGCGTGCCTGGCCACGGCGTTCGTCTGGATCCAGCATTTCGGCCTGCTGGAGGCGCTGCTGGATCCGGCCGCGCCGGCCGGGCTCCGAGCCGGGCTGCTGCCCGGCGCCATCCGCGGCAAGGTACGCGGCGGCCTGGCCCTGGCCGGGCTGCTCCCCGGGCCGCCCCGGCTCACCGCCACGCCGGTGGCGGGCGGGTGGCGGCTCGACGGGCAGGCGCCGTGGGTCACCGGCTGGGGTGTCGTGAACCTCCTGCTGGTCGCGGCCCGCGGCCCGCAGGATTCGGTGGTGCGGCTGCTGGTCGACGCCACGGGCCGGCCGGGGCTCGCCGCCGAGCGGCTCCGGCTCGCCGCCGCGAACGCCAGCGCCACAGTCCGGCTCACCTTCGACGGCCTGGTGGTCCCGGATGGCCGTTGCCTGGGCCGGCAGCGCTTCGACCCGGTCCGCCAGCAGTCGGAGGGGTTGCGGTCCAACGGATCCCTCGCCCTGGGCGTCGGCCGCCGGTGCTGCGCGCTCATCGGTCCGTCTGCCCTGGATGACGAGCTGAGCCGGTGCCGGGCCGAGCTCGATACGGCCGAGACCGGCACGATGCCGGCCGCGCGGGCTCGGGCGTCGGCGTTCGCCGCGCGTGCGGCCGAGATCTTGACTGTCACCCGCGGCAGCAAGTCCGCGCTGGCCGGCGACCCGGCCGGCCGGCTGACCCGAGAGGCGGCCTTCCTGCTGGTGTTCGGGAGCCGGCCAGCCATCAGGGAAGCACTGCTCGGCCGGCTCACGCCTCGGCAGTAAGCCGCGCTCTGAACCGTCGCCGGCCGGTCGCCGGCGGCTGATCCGATCTGTCCTAGGTCTGTCTGTGGCGTAGCGTAAGCGGTGAGAGGGGCCCTCATCTGCCCGGCCCCGGAATGGCGTTGTGTCCAGTCCCTGCTTGACGCCTTCATTCTCGGTAAAGGAGGCGGCAGGTGAGCGGGTTGCGCGGTGTCGCGGGCCATGCGCCAGAGCCCGGGCCCGGGATCGTGGTGCTGAATGGCCGGTGACCGCCTGAACCGGATCCTGGCTGCGCTATCGGCCGGGGAGGAGCCGTGGTCGGCCCGGCTGTGCGGGGCGTGCCCGCCGATC
Source organism: uncultured Actinomycetota bacterium (assembly GCA_963844655.1). Classification (GTDB taxonomy): domain Bacteria; phylum Actinomycetota; class Actinomycetes; order Streptosporangiales; family Streptosporangiaceae; genus JASHPR01. The sequence continues at coordinate 132,994 of CAWJPA010000007.1, forward strand.
GTGGGGGTGAACGGGGCGGGGGTCATGCTCATGTCGGGCGACATACCGCGGGGGTCGTTGTGCGCCAGCGATGACGTGAGCGAGCTGATCGAGGACTTGCAGTACACGCTGGGCGAGGGACCGTGCGTCGACGCCTACCGGCAGGACACGGTCGTGGCCGAGCCCGACCTGGTCGGGCCGGTTACTCGCCGGTGGCCGGCCTTCACCCCGCCGGCCCTGCAGGCGGGGGTGCGGGCGGTGTTCGGGTTCCCGCTGCGGGTCGGGACGGTGCATCTCGGGGCGCTCAACCTGTACCGCGACCAACCCGGCCCGCTGACCAGCGACCAGCAGGCCGATGCGCTGGTCATGGCGGATGTGACCGCCCGCTGGGTGCTGGAGGCCCAGGCCGGCGCGCCCTTTGACACCGTGGCTGAGGAACTGGAAGCCGGCGCCGACTTCCACTTCGCGGTGCACAACGCGGCGGGCATGGTCTCGGTCCAGGAGGGCATCAGCGTGGCCCAGGCGCTTATCCGCCTGCGGGCGTTCGCGTTCAGCAGCGATCGCCTGCTCGCTGACGTGGCCCAGGATGTCATCGCCCGCAAGCTCCGGCTGGGATGATCCCGCGCGCCGGGGGCAGGGACAGACCGCCCACTAGAATGGAGGCCGCGGGCATGGCCCCGGATCTGGCGCTCGCCGGCCCCAATGGTGCCGGGCGTCCTGGAGGGTGAGTGAAGATGACCCGAGAAGCCGACGTGGTTAAGTCACTGGTCGAGATGGCTGACACCCTGGTCGACGACTTTGACGTCGTTGACATGCTGACCGTGCTTACGGATCGGTGCGTGAGCCTGCTCGGCGTCTCCGCGGCCGGGGTGATGCTAACCTCTCCGGCGGGCAGCCTGGGTCTTGTGGCCTCCTCCAGCGAGGCGATGCGCCTGCTGGAGCTGTTCGAGCTGCAGACCCAGGAAGGCCCCTGCCTGGACACCTTCCGCACCGGCGAGCCCGTCGAGCACGAGAATCTGCTGGCCGGCGCCGGCCGCTGGCCGTTGTTCTCTGCCGCTGCCCTCGAGGCCGGCTTCCAGTCGGCGCTCGCCCTGCCGCTGCGGCTGCGGGAGATCACCCTCGGCGCGCTCAACCTGCTCAGCGACACCCGTGCCCCGATGGCCGAGGCGGACGTCATCGTGGCCCGCGGTTTCGCCGACCTCGCCGCGCTCAGCGTCGCCCAGCATCGTGCCACTCTCGACGCCCAGCGCCTGAATGAGCAGCTGTCCGCCGCCCTGACCAGTCGCGTGGTGATCGAGCAAGCCAAGGGTGTGATCTCAGAGCGGGCCGGCGTCGACCTGTCCGAGGCATTCTCCCGGCTGCGGGCCCACGCCCGCGCAACCAACCAGCGTCTCACCGAGGTCGCTCGGGCTGCCATAGAAGGAAGACTCGACCCGCCGGCATGGGCCTCGCCGCCCGGCCCGGCCTCGCCCTGACGGTCCGGGCAGCCGGCGCATCCTGCCCGCACCCGTGCAAGTTGCATGAACGCGGTCACGCTGCGAAACTGGACAGGTCGTGCTGCTCCAGACCCCGGCAGCTGGTGAGAATTGCTGTCTCGGGGTCAGTCTAGTGAGCCTAGAAGGCACGGATGCCGTCACTAGCAGCCGGTCATCCGATCGTCAGAGTGTCACTCCGTTGCCACGCGGACCGCAGCGTTCCCGTCATACGCGGCTGCGCCGTGATGACCAGGGTCTGACGAACCTCTCTCCTGCCGGTCAGCCGGGTCATGGCCGTGAGGCGAGCCTGCGGCGCCAGCCGGCGCGCATCGTGGCGGGCCGAGTGGAAGGCGGCTTTACCGCCGCATTTGAGCTCGTCTGCCGCGACTGCGGCGATCACCCAGACCTGGATTACTCCGAGATCTCGCCCCGGCTGCAGCGAATCCGCGGGCCTTACCCGGTGCTGGCGGCCCTGGCGGCGCTGGAGAAGCACCTCGGCCTGGCCCCTGACTGCGCGGGCTGTCCGTCTCCGAGGGGGGGCGGAGCCCGATCCTCTGAGCGGTGAGGACCGGGCTCCGGAGACGGGCGGCCCGCGGCGCGGTCAGACCGGCGGGGGGACGAACACGCCTTCGTCCGGGTCGTTGAAGCTCTCCCTGGCGACCATCTCGCTCATCGGGTTCGACGTGCCCCAGACATCCTGCGTTTCCGGGTCGCTGACGTCGTAGATGTGCGGGTGCCACGAGTCCTCGTCGAGCACCTCCAGTTCGGTGGTGTACTCGACCGTGTTCCCCTGCGGGTCGAGGAAATAGGAGAACGTGTTGTCCCCGGCCTTGTGCCGCCCCGGCCCCCACACCATCCGGGCGCCGGACCGCAGCACCCGGCCGCTGCCGCGCATGTACTCGTCCAGGCCCCGCATCTCGAACGATGCATGGTGCAGGGACACGTGCGGCCCGCGCGCTATCGCGAAGCTGTGGTGCAGCGGGCTGCACCGCATGAAGTACATGAGGTCGCCCAGGTGCGGTGAGTTCAGCGTGTCAGACAGCCGGAAGCCGAGGGCCCGCTCGTAGAAGTCCCTGGTGGCCTGGGGGCTAGCGGAGTTGACCACCACGTGCGAGAGCCGGACCGGGATCGCCTCCCGTTCCTCGATCCTGCGGTGCGCCCGGGCGGCCACGTCGCTGGAGACCTCGACCGTGCGGCCGTCGATGTCGAAGAACCGGAATCCGTACCCGCCGCCCGGCGTGGCCAGCGCCGCAGGCTCGGCGACCAGCGTCACCCCCTCCGCGGCGAGTCCGGCGGCCAGGGCATCGACGTCCGCCGCCGAGGCGGCACCGAAGGAGAGCAGGTCGAGCCGTTTCGCCTCGGACCGGCGGAGCCGCACGACGTATTGCTCGGGCGAGCCCGCGGCGGCCAGGAAGACCAGCCCGCTGTCGTCGGCGACCCGCACCAGGCCCCAGGTGTCCTCGTAGAACTGGACGTACCGCTCGAAGTCGGGCACCGCCAGGTCCACGTGCCTGAGATGGCTGATCAGACTGCCGGTCACGGTGACGGTACCTCCCGTTCGGTCTGCCCGCGGCCGGGCCAGCGTGCCGCGCTGACCCGGCACGCTGGCCCGCAGGCCGAGACTAGGCCGCACCTGGTGCCGGGCGGAAATGCGAATCCGGGATGCCAGGCATGCCGCCCAGGAAGTGCGGGCGAGGAGGGGGAGGAGGGAGGAAGAGAGGATGCAGCCGGTCCGCCGTTCGCATGCACCGTCCGCGCTGGGCACGGGTCAGGCAGTGGCCGCGGAGCCCGCTCTGCGGGCAGCCAGCGCCCGGTACAGGAGCACGGCTACGGCGGCCGCGAGCGCAGCGGCTCCCATCGCGATCAAGGTGATCTGCCAGCCCGGCATCCCGCCCGTGGTGACCACGCGGACGGTGGTCGCTGGCGCCGACCCGCCGATGGGGTCGCGGCCGGTTGGCACCGGCATGGCGAAGGCGGCAGGGACGGTGGCGGTGAACGCCACCAGGCCGCTGATGAGCGCGGCCAGGACGGCGACGAGCCGACGCAGGCGTGCGCCAGCATTGCGCGCTGGCAGCCGCGGAGGTGTTGCCTGGCGAGCTGGGGTGGTGAACATGGCATTCTCCTGTCTGTTCGGTCCCGGCCGGGAAGTCCCGGCCGACGATTGACAGGCTGCCCGGTGGCGGTACCCCCCCGGCAGGGGCCCAATGACCTATTCCCGCAGGCGGGGGCGCCGGGGTAATACGACCCACAGCCGCCGCGGACCCGCGGCACCGCCGAGGGCTGGCTAGACGAGCCCGGCCTGCAGAGCCAGCCGGGTCAGATCGGCGCGCCGCCGGCATCCAGTTTTGTCCCGGATGCGGTCGAGGTGGGAGCGGACGGTGCGCACGCTGATGTACAGCTGCCCGGCGATCTGCGCATCGGTGCGTCCCTGGGCGACGAGGATGACCAGTTCCCGTTCGCGCGGGCTAAGCTGCGCTGCTCCTGGCGGTTCCTGCGGCTCGACCGCGGTGAGCATGGTGGCGAACTCCGCGGCGGTGGCTGCCGTCATCGCTGCGCCGCGCTGCTCGGCTGCGCTGGTCTTGGCGGGCCCAAGTGCTTGCCTGGCCTCGCTGAGAGGGGCCTGCCGGCGGTCCGCGTCCCGCGGCACATCGGTGTAGCCGTGGTTCCTGGTCTGGGCGTCGTGGGCCCCCCACAAGGTGACGGCCTCGGCCCAGCGGCGCGTTGCCGCGCACAAGTGTCCGCAGCTGTCCAGGCAGTTGAGGAGGTAGAGCGGGTCACCCATCCGGGTGGCGATCTCGAGTGATTCCCGCAGGTGCTCCCCCGCCTCTGGGATGCGGCCCGCTCGCTGGTCCATATCTGCCATGAGACCGAGGAAGGATGCCTGACTGCGCAGGTCGCCTGCCCGCTGGGCCTGGATCAGCCCGTCCGCACCACATTGCCAGGCGGCGGACGCGTCGCCGATTTCGAGCAGGGCCAGCATGAGGAAATCATTGCCCCGCCGGGCGATCCAGCCGGGGATGCGCGCCTGGTCGATCCGCTCCGCCTGGCGTGCCCACTCCAGCGCGTCCTCCAGGTCGCCCGCGTAGTACGTGCCGAGGAAGAGGTTCTGCAGCCCCAATGCCTCCCCGGCCGGGTAGCCCATCTGCCTGGCGAGGGCCACGGCACGGCGGGCGTCCTCGATCCCGGCGGCGACACGGTTGATGTTCACCAGTGCCGCCGACCGGCCCGCCATTGCGTCAACCAGCATCGGCAGGGGCTCCCGGTCCGCGACGGCGTCACAGACCGCGGTGTAGTAATCGACTCCGTCGGCGAAATCACCGGCTGAGTGAGCAGCCTGGCCAAGCCAGTACTGCACGGCACACCATCCGTCGCTGGCCAGCGGGGCATGCTCGGCGGCGGCGCGCAGCAGCGCGTACTCAGCCACCAGACGCCCCCGCAGCTTCCACCAGGGCGCCAGAGCGATCACCAGGCGCAGCGCGGTGGCCAGGTCGTGCTCCAGCGCCCAGGCCAGAGCCTGATGGACGGTGACGTCCTCGGCGTCCAGCCAGAGGGCAGCGGCCATCTCCCCGGCACTGGTCAACATTCCCGCGGCGGCCTGCTCCGCCACCTGCAGGGCGTACTGGGCCAGCGCGGCGGCCGCCACGGGCAGTTCTCCCGCATCGGCCAGCCGTTCGGCTCCGTAGACCCGCAGGGTGTCCAGCATCAGATAACGGGGCCGCCCATCCTGGCCGGTCCGCGGCGGGGCTAGCAATGAGCAGTCCACCAGGCGCAGTACCACCGACCCGGCGGCGGCTCCGGCGACCGCCTCCGCGCACTCCAGCGTGAACGGTGCCGGGAACACAGAAACCTGGCGGAAAACCCGCTGCTCCTGTTCACTGAGCAGCTGGTAGCTCCACTCAACAGTCGCAGCCAGCGACCGTTGCCGAGCCGCCGCCAGCCGGTCAGTTCCGACAAGCAGCCGGAGCCGGTCATCCAGGCGGTCCAGCAGCTGCCTCACCCCGAGCGCCTCGACCCGCGCCGCGGCCAACTCGATCGCCAGCGGCATCCCGTCCAGCCGCTGCACCAGCTCGGCCACCACTGGACCGGTCTCGGCGCTCAGAGTGAAGTGCGGGTCAACCTGGCGGGCCCGGTCAGTAAACAGGGCAACGGCATCAGACCCGCTCGCCTCCGCCTGCCCGCCCGGCCCGGGCAGGCCAAGGGGCGGCAACCGGTATCTGGCCTCTCCGGCCACCCCGACCGGCTCCCGGCTCGTCGCCAGGATCCGCACATCATCCGCGGCCGGCAGCAGCGTCCCGCACAGCTCCGCCACAGCCGCGATCACATGCTCGCAGTTGTCCAGCACCAGCAGCATCTGCCGCCCGGCCAGCACTCCCGCCACGGAATCGGTTACCGTCACCCCGAGCCGCTCAGGTATTCCCAGTGCCGTAGCCACCGCCGACGGCATCCGCGCCGGGTCCGTAACGGCGGCGAGCTCAACGAGCCACACGCCGTCGGCGAACCGGCTAGCCACCCGCCGGACGACCTCACCGGCCAGCCTGGTCTTGCCGACCCCGCCCGGCCCGGTCACCGTTACCTGCCGGTATTCACTCAGCAGGCCGGCGATGTCGTCGACTGCGGCCAAACGCCCGACAAAACTCGTCATGGCCGGAGCAAACCCATGCAAGCCCGCCGCCGTGCCGACCGCAGCCACCCCCACGAGCTCACCTTATCGGCAGGTATGACCAGGGCAGGCGCGCTGCGGCTCAAGCCCCTCCGGGCACCCGCCTGGCGGGTCCCCACCGCGAGGCGGCTAGGCGGAGAGTTCTGCGCCCACGCCTGGCGCGGAGTCCAGGGCCGACGACACCTCCCGCAGGATGCCCCGCAGCCACCCCAGCGTCGGGTCGGCGCTGCGGCCAGGGTGCCAGTGCGCCGCCTCGACCAGCTCGGGCGGCTCCCAGTCCACGCCGACAATCACCAGGCCGAGCGGTCCGGCGCAGCGGCGGGCCAGGCGCTCAGGCACGAACGCGATCAGCCGGGTGCCCGCCACCGCGAATGGGATGGGCAGCAGGCCGGGCACGATGACGGTGGTGTCGGGCTGGATTCCGTGCCGCAGCAGCGCCCGTTCTGGCGGCGTTACCGTGCCACGGCCGAAGTTCGTGGCCGCGTGGCGCATGCCCGCCACCTCGTCCAGCGTGAGCGAGCCGCGGGCCGCGCGCGGGTTGTGCCGGTCGGCAATGCACACGAACCTGTCGCGGAACACCACCTGCCTGCGGCCTGGTATTCCTAGCCCGAGGCCGCCGATGAGCAGGTCCCGGCGCTGCAGGTAGGACTCGGTGTTGTCGCTGTCCCTGGGCAGCGGGTCGACCTCCACGCCGATGAACGGCGCCCGCCGGCGGAGCAGTTCGAGCAACGGTGCCAGCATGACCGTCATCGCGTAGTCGGAGATCGAGATCGACAGCTGGCGCGTGCTGGTGGCCGGGTCGAAATCCGGTGGCACCTCGAGTGCGACCTCCGCCTGCCGCAGGGCCTGCTGGGCCAGCGGCAGCGTGCGCGCGGCCAACGGCGTCAGCACGTAGCTGCGGCCGATCCGGACCAGCAGCTCGTCGTCGAAATGCTTACGCAGCCGGGCCAGGGCCGCGCTCATCGCGGGCTGGCTCATGTTGATCCGCTCGCCGGCGCGGGTCAGGTTGCGTTCCTCGAGCAGCGCGCCCAGCGCCACCAGCAGGTTCAGGTCGGCGCCGCGAAGCCCGGACATGTCGCATCACCTGCCTGCCGTCTCGGCCCCGAGCATATCGCCCGTAATGCCGGCTGGGGTGCGACCAGGGCGTAAGCGGTGGCACCATGCAAAAGGGAGGAAGCCGAATGACCGTGGGCGGGATGGACCTCAACCTCCTCATCGCGCTGCGCGCGATGCTCGAGGAGTCGAACGTCACCCGGGCCGGCGAGCGCATCGGGATGGCGCAGCCGGCCATGAGCGCGGCGCTGGCCCGGCTGCGCCGCCACTACCGGGATGACCTGCTGGTCCGGGTCGGGCGGGATTACGAGCTCACGCCATTCGCCCGGTCGCTGCTGCCGCTGATCCAGCAGACGATGCCGATGGTGGAGGTCGCGCTCGCGCTGCGCGACGAGTTCGACCCGGCCACGTCCGCCCGCGCGTTCTCGATCACTCTGTCGGACTACGCGTTCACGGTGCTCAACGCGCCGCTGGTCCAGCGGATCGCGCAGGCGGCGCCGGGCGTCCGGCTCGACCTGGCCCCCATCCCCTGGGATATGCACATATCCGACCGGGGCCTGCTCCAGTGCGACTTCCTGGTCGGGCCGCTGGGCTGTGGCCTGCCCGGGAAGAGCGCGGTCCTGTTCCGCGACCGTTTCGTCTGCGTGGCCGATCCCGCAAACGAGCGGCTGGCCGGCGGAACGCTGAGCCTGCGGGACTTCGAGGAGGCGCCGCACGCGGTGGCGACATTCGGCCCGAACCTGACCCCGCTGGACCGCGCGCTGTCCGCCGCGGGCATCAGCCGCAACGTGAGCGTTACGACCGTGGGCTGGCTTTCGCTGCCGTTCGTGGTGGCGGGCTCGGACCTGGTGGCCTCGCTGCCGGAGCGGCTGGCCCGTCAGGTCAGCGACCTGGCCAACGTCACGATGGTAGAGCCCCCATTCGGCACGGTTGAGATCATCGAGGCGCTGTGGTGGCACCCGACCAGGGAGTCGGACCCTGGGCACCGCTGGCTGCTGGACATCGTGCGCGGCCTGGCGAGGGGCATCGACGCCGGAGGCTCGGGCGAGATGGCCGGCCCCGGCGAGGCCAGCGGATCTGCCGGGGCGCCATGCCAGGCATTCAGAACGGCTATTTCCGCGCCCGGCTGACCCCGCCTTAGCATCCGCCGCATGGGCTCGATCGCGGGCAAGGTGGTGGTCGTGACCGGAGCGGCGCGCGGTCAGGGCGCCGCCGAGGTCGGGCTGCTGGCGGGCGAGGGCGCCCGCGTCATCGCCACGGACGTGCTCGACGACCTGGGCGAGGCGCTGGTCAGCGGGCTGCCGCCGGGCGCGCGGCCGGCTCTGTACCGGCACCTCGATGTGGCCAGCCCGGCCGACTGGGAGGACCTGGGTGCGCTGCTGCGGGCCCGGTACCCGGTGGTACACGGGCTGGTGAACAACGCCGGGGTCGCGGCCAGGGAGCGCCTCCCGCACGTCCGGCTGGAGACGTGGCAGCGGACCTTCGACGTCAACGTGACCGGCGCGCTGCTCGGCATCCAGGCCTTGGTGCCGCTGATGACCGACGGCGGGTCGATCGTCAACGTGTGCTCGGTGGCCGCGGTCAGCGGGCACGTGGCCGCGGCGTACACGGCCAGCAAGTGGGCGCTGCGCGGGCTGACCAGGACCGCGTCCCTGGAGCTGGCTGGGCGCGGCATCCGCGCCAACGCGATCATGCCAGGCCTGATCGACACCCCGCTGATGGAATCCGCGTCGCCGGCCTTCGCCGCCGCCGCGCTCGCCGAGATCCCGGCTGGCCGCATCGGCACCCCTTGCGATGTGGCGCCGCTGGTCGCGTTCCTGCTCTCGGACCAGGCCAGCTACATCAGCGGCGCCGAGATCGTCGTCGATGGCGGCATGACCGGCCACGTGTCGCACAAGCGGATCGCCGACGCGATCGGCTCAGCCGCCGGAACCGCGGCCACCGCCGCGGACTGCGGGGAAGGACAATGACCGGACAGTCGTCCCGGGCCGCCCCCGTGGTCGATATGCACGCGCACCTCGCGGTCCCCGCGGCCGAGGCCCTCGTGGCCGGCGCCCTGGGCCTGGCCGCCGAGGCGCAGGCCGAGCAGGAGGCCCACTCCGCGCACTCCCTGGAGGTCAACCGGGCCCAGCTGGCCCGGCTGATCCCGGTCATGGGCGACCTGGGCCGGCGGCTGGCGGACATGGACGCGATGGGCGTGGACGTCCAGGCCGTGGGGCCGATGCCGATGCACCACTACTGGACCGACCCGGCGCTGGCCGCCGACTTCACCCGGGCGACCAACGAGGGGATCGCGGCGTTCTGCGCCCGGGCCCCGGAGCGGCTCGTCGGCCTGGGTACCGTGCCCCTCCAGCACTCCGAGCTGGCCGTGGCCGAGCTGTGGCACGCTGTCACCGCCCTGGGTCTGCGCGGGATCAGCGTGTCGACCACGGTCGCCGGCCGTGAGCTCGCGGACACCAGGCACGAGCCGTTCTGGGCGGCCGCCGCGGAGTCGGGCGCCCTGGTGCTGGTCCACCCGTGGGGCTGCAGCCTCGGCTCCCGGCTGGCCGCGCACTATCTCGGCAACATCGTCGGCCAGCCCGCCGAGACCACGATCGCGCTCTCGCACCTGATCTTCTCCGGGCTGCTTGACCGGCACCCGGGACTCCGGATCTGCGCCTGCCACGGTGGCGGCTACCTGCCGGTCTACATCGGGCGGTCCGACCACGCCTGGCAGGTCCGGCCGGACGTACGGGCCTGCGCCCGGCCGCCCAGTGACTACCTGCGGCAGATGTGGTTCGACTCGCTGGTCTTCACCCCGCGCGGCCTGGAGCACCTGGCCGCGGTGGCCGGCCCCGACCGGATCGTGCTCGGCACCGACTACCCGTTTGACATGGGCGTGGACGACCCGCTGCCGCGTCTCGCGGCCGCGGCCGGGCTGAGCCCGTCGGACCGCGCCGCGATCAGCGGCCGGACCGCGGCCGGGCTGCTGGGCCTGCCGGGGGAAACGCCGTGACCACGCCCGGGCTTGTGGTCCTCGGCACCCGCAACCTCGGCGCGGCCATCCTGCGCCATTTCGCGGCCCGCGGCTGGCGGGCGGCCGGGGTCGCCCGGAGCGCGGAGAGCCTGGACGCGGCGCGGGCCGCGGGCGCGCTGGCGGTCGGCGGCGACGTGCGCGAACCAGCCTCCCTGCGCGAGGCGCTCGGCCGGGCCGCGGACGCGCTGGACGGCATCACCCTCATCGTCAACGCGGCCGCCGCCCCGCCGCCCGAGGCGGGCGAGCCGTTCGGCGGCGGGTCGGTCGCCGACGCCGCACTCGATCAGTACCGCCGGTGGGGAGCGGCCGTCGGCGAGGCGGCGTTCGTGTTCCTGTCCGAGGGTGCCCGCCTGCTGCGGGAGGCCGGTGACGGCGGAACGCTGGTGCAGATCACTGGCGAGACCGCGCGCCGGGTGCCCGCGGGTCAGGGCCTGTGGGCGTCCGGGCACATGGCCGCGCGCGCCCTGGTCCTCGCGGCCGCGCAGGAGCTGCGCGGCGAGGGCATCCGGGCCTGTCTGCTGGTGGTCGACGCCCCGGTCGACTCCCCCCGCACGCTGACCGAACCGGGCCAGGCGGGCCTGCCCTCGGACGCGACCGTAGGCCAGGAGGACGTGGCCAGGGCCATCGAGTACCTCACCGGCCAGGGCCGCCGGGGGCTCAGCTACGAGCTGCAGCTCACCGCGGCGGACCGGGACTGGGCCCCGTGATCAGCCAGGCTGGCCCGGCCAGGACCGGTCGGCTGGCGGGCAAGGTGGCCCTGATCACCGGGACCGGCGGCGGGATGGGCCGGGCCGCGGCAATCCTGTTCGCCCAGGAGGGCGCCAGGGTCGTCGGGTGCGACCTCGACCCCGAGACGTCGGCCGAGACCGTCGAGCTGGCCCGGGCCGCGGGTGGCCAGATGACCGCCACGGCCCCTGTCGACCTCGGCGACCCCGGCGCCGCCGCGAACTGGGTCAACCAGGCCGCCGCCGCCCACGGCGGCATCGATGTCCTGTACAACAACGCCTCGGCGATCCGGATGGCGCCGATCGACCAGCTCAGCGTGGCCGACTGGCGGTTCACGCTGCGCAACGAGCTGGACACGGTCTTCCATGTCACGCGTGCGGCCTGGCCGCATCTGGTCGCGCGCGGCGGCGGGTCGATCATCAACGTCGGCTCCATTGCCGCCATGCGCGGCGTGGAGTTCGTCGAGCAGAATGCGCACAGCGCGGCCAAGGCCGGGTGCACAGCCCTCACGCTGCAATTCGTGGCCGAAGGCGGCAGGCACCGCATCCGGGCGAACACGATCAGCCCGGGCCTGATCCACACCCCGGCCACCGACCCGGTGATCTCCGACCCGCCCGAGCACTTCCAGCGGATGGTGCTGGACCGGATCCCGCTCGGCCGGGTCGGCCGCCCGGAGGATGTGGCCCGGGTCGCCCTGTTCCTGGCCTCGGATGAGTCTGAGTGGATCTCCGGTGCCAACATCGTGGTTGACGGCGGCCTGACGACGCTCGGTTGACAGGCACGGGATTCCGCAGGCAGGAGGACAAAGGTGGTCGCGGGCAAGGTGGTCTTCGCCGTGGACGGCGGCTGGTCGGCCGTGCTGCCCGGGCCGGCGGCATGAACCCGGCGGACTGGGAGCTCGCGGGCCCGTTCGCGCTCGGCACCTTCGCCCTGCCGGGCGGCGAGCCGTTCCCCGGGCTGGTCGTGGGCGAGCGGATCCGGGACCTGCGCGCCGACGGGACCGTCGCGTCAGCGCGTGACCTGCTGGCCGACTGGGACAGCGCGCTGCCCCGCCTGGCCGAGCTGGCCGGGCGGAACCGCGGCTCCTGGCGGCACGTCGACGAGGTGCGCGTGCTGCCGCCGGTCGAACCGCGCAACCTGCTGCAGAGCGGCGCGAACTACCGCAAGCACGTGATCGACATCATCGTGTCCGAGCACGACCCCGCGGACGGCCGGACCGAGGATGAGGTCCGGGCGGACGCGGCCGCGTTCATGGATCACCGGGCCAGCTCCACGGACCCGTACCTGTTTATCGGCCTGGCCAGCGCGATGTGCGGCGCCTTTGACGACATCGTGCTGCCCCCCGACGGCACCGAGCACGACTGGGAGCTCGAGCTGGCCGCGGTGATCGGCCGCCCGGCCCGCCGGGTGCCGCCGGAGCGGGCCCTCAGCCACGTCGCTGGGTACACCATCTGCAACGACGTGACCACCCGGGACCTGGTCTACCGGCCCGAGCTGCGGAAGATCGGCACCGACTGGCTGCGCGCCAAGAACGCGCCCACGTTCCTGCCCACCGGCCCGGTCCTCGTGCCCAGCGTGTTCACTGGCGATCCCATGGACCTGCGCATCGCGCTGAGCGTGAACGGCCAGGTGATGCAGGACGAGTCGACCAAAGACATGATCTTCGACGTGGCGCGGCTGGTGTCGTATGCGTCACGGCTGGTGCAGTTGCTGCCCGGTGACCTCATCCTGACCGGGTCGCCCGCGGGCAACGGTGCGCACTGGCGGCGGTTCCTGCGCGAAGGCGACCGCATCGACGCGGCCATCACCGGCCTCGGCCGCCAGCGCAACCGCTGCGTCAGCGAGCATCGCGGCTGACCGGCCTGCCGGCACGCCGTCGGGTCCGCCGCCGCCGGCCTGCTGCCGATCTCTGCCGCATCAAGGTGGCGTGTCTTTATATCGTGACACGATATAGAAGCGAGGTGACAGCGGACTATTTTCCGCGCTCACAAAGGCCTCAAACGCCCCTTCTGGCTCGCAGAACTAAACTCTCCCATATTCCTGGAGATCTGATTTGACAGAACGTTTTCTGATTTCTACGATTTATATCGTGTCACGATAGAAATATGGGCAGCTGAGCGCACCGACTGGCCGGCTCACAGGCAAGTGACGCGCGGCCCCGGCCGTATTCATGATCACCAGGGCCGCGGCGATGCTGCGGGCCTGGCTAGCAACTCGCCAGCCCCGGGAGGAGACCATCATGCAACCACGTCGGCACATCTCGCCGCTCCCACCTGATCCGGTCTGGCCGATCAGCCCGTCGCCGCTACCGCCGGACCCGCTCGCCCAGCGCGGCTCCTCGCCGATGCCGAGCCAGGCACGGGTGCCCGAGCCTCACGAGCATTCCGGCCGTGGCGCTTAGCCCGCGGGCCGGCCACAGCCATGATCCCTTGACCCGTCCACGAGACCCGGTATTGCTCAGGCCGTCGGGACCGTCCGCTGTCCGTCAGGCCCGCGGGGGGCGATGCCGCCGAGTACCGTGTCGGCGAGCCGGGCGGCCAGGCCGGGAGCCGTGGACGGCTGGCTGCCGGGCGGGCTGAAAATCACCTGGGGCAGGATCTGGCCGTGGATCGCGCCGACCACCAGGACCACCGCGGCCTCGATGTCGGCGCCGGCGTCGATGCGGCCGAGCTGCTGCTCGGCGTGCAGGTATGCGTGCAGGATCGCGGGCAGCCCCTGACCGCCAGGGCCGTCTCCGGCCGCGTCACCCCGGCTCGTGTCGTCGTCGTCCGCCGGCTCCGCGCCGAACGCCCGCGCGCCGCCCACCATGTCGTGGAACCGGGTGAGCACCTTGGGCTGGGCCCGCAGCCCGGCGAACGCGGGCGCGACCCGGGCCAGCACCTCGAGACCTGAGTCGATGAACTGGCGCAGGTTCCCGGCCACGGTGCCGGTCCCGGCCGGCGGCATCGGCCGCAGGCCGCCCATGACCATGCCAACGTGCGCCAGCAGCGCGTGGACGAGCAGGTCTTCCTTGTCCTCAAAGTAGTTGTAGAGCACGCCGTCGGCGACCTGAGCCTCCCGGGCGATGTCGCGGACGGCCAGCCCCGCGCTGCCCCGCTGCTCGATCAGCCGGGCAGCGGTGGCGATCAGGTACTCGCGCAGGTTCCGCGCGTCGTCGCTGTCCCGGAGCACGGCAGGTTTCCTAGGTGACATCGCGCCTGAGTGTAGTGACGACCGCGGCGGCGGCGAACGCGGCGGCGTACCCGGCCAGCACCAGGCCGCCGGCCCACTGGGGCAGGAGCTGGCTGGCCGGGGAGAGATTCGTCCGGCCGAGGGCCTCGCTCGCGTAGAACGGCAGCCAGCGGGCCAGGCCGGGCCCGGTGATCTGCCCGGCAATGCCCTCGACCAGGGCGATCCAGGCCAGCGCGGCGGCCACGGCGGCGACGAAGTTGCGGATGAGCGCGCCGACACCCACGCCGATGACCGCGAACGCGACGTTGGCGGCCACCCCGCCGCCCAGCGTCAGCCAGGTGCCGCCCGCGGTGAGCTGGAAGGAGCCGCCCTTGGCCGCCCACCAGGCCGCCGTGACCGCGATGGCCACGGCCGATGACACGAGCCCGGCGGCCGCGCCGACCAGGCCGTAGGCCGCCAGCTTGACCGAGATGACCCGCCCGCGGGCGGGGCAGCTGAGGAACGTGTCCGTGATCGTGCCCTGCCGGTACTCGCCCGCGACGGCCATCAGGCCGAACAGCAGCGTGAACAGCGCGGCCAGGCCCACGTGGGCGAGCGCCCGGCTCTGCTCGGCGGGGTCGTGCACGTTCCCGCCGGACTGGATCAGGCCGGTGACGCCGGCCACCACGATCAGCGGGCCAGCGGCCAGCAGCAGCCAGGGGCTGCGGATGCTGCCCATCTTGCGGAACTCGCTGCGGATCATCGGGCCACCGCCGTCAGGTTCAGGAATGCGGTCTCCAGCGCGCCGGTCGTCTCGCCGAGTTCGCGCAGCGGCCCCGCGAAGCGGAGCCGTCCGGTGTTGACGATGACCACGTGGTCGGCGGTCTGGGCGACCTCGCCGAGCACGTGGCTGGCCACCACGATCGTGCGGCCTTCCCCGGCCAGGCCGCGCAGCAGCCCCCGCAGCCAGGTGATGCCTGCCGGGTCGAGGCCGTTGGCCGGCTCGTCAAGCAGCAGCACCTCCGGGTCGCCCAGCAGGGCGGCGGCCAGGCCCAGGCGCTGCCGCATGCCCAGGGAGAACTCGCGGACCCGCCGCCCCGCGGACGAGGTCAGGTCAACCTGGCCGAGCACCTCGTTCACGCGGCGGTCGGGCACGCCGCCGGCGGCGGCCAGGACCCGCAGGTGATCGCGGGCCCGGCGGCCTGGGTGAAAGCCGGTGGCCTCCACCAGCGCGCCCACGCGGCGGCGCGGTCGGTCCAGCCGGTGGTAGGGCACGCCCCCGATCAGTGCCTCGCCCGCGCTCGGCCGGACCAGGCCGAGGACCATGCGCAGCGTAGTCGTCTTGCCCGCTCCGTTGGGGCCGAGGAAGCCGGTGACCTTCCCGGCCGGGAAGGTGAAGGACACCCCGTGCACGGCCGTCACCCGGCCGAACGTTTTCGTCAGATTACGCACCTCGACGTCGGTCATTGGCCCTCCATGGTGAACGTATCTTCATGAATACTAGTTCATGAAGATACGTTCACGAGGGCGAGCCCGGAAACTCGGGAGAGCGGCGATCGATGTGAGTTTGCTGTACACCGAGCTACAGCAAACTCACTTCGATCAAGGTTGGCGTGGCCGGGCGCAGCGATGGGTGGGGCACGTGGGGAAGTCGAGCCGCAAGGAGCGGGGAGAGTGGCAGGCCAGGACGGAGGCGGGAGACTTAGCCGCGGCGGGAGGCGCGGGACGTTGGGGCGCGAGTGGGGCGGTGGGCGAATGGTGCAGGATAGCTAAGCCGGGGTTTCGACGCGCTCGTAGGGCACCGTGCACGGCTGGCCGGCCGCGAGCGTCATCGTCCGCTGCCCCAGGTCAAGAACGACGGACGCGAGGGTCGCGCTCCGGTCGGAGAACTTCTCGGCCTGCTCGCCGTGGTTGCAGACCGAGTTCGGGTGCCCGTCGTGCGAGCGGAGCGCGCCGTGGATCAGCTCGGGCGAGAGGACGGCGGCGCCGCTGACCTGCTTGCGCAAGTCGTCGAGCCGGCTGACCGTGTCGGGCCAATCCCGCACGAACAGATCCTGCCCGGCTGTGGGCTCCGGCAGGAAGTGGTTCGTATGGAGCAGCACCCCGTCGGTGGGGGAGACGAACGCCGGGCCGCCGGGGGACAGCTCCGCGCTGACCAGCTCGGCCTGGCCGTCGTGCTGCCAGCCGAGCGTGATGCAGGACGACGCGCTCATCCGGGCGTCGCGGATCAGCTGCTGCGCCGACGCCATGTCGTCGCAGCGCTGCAGGAGCAGCCGGAGCAGCAGATGGACCGGCAGCCCGCCCACCCCGGCGTCGAGCGAGCAGTACAGGATGTTGAGCAGGACGCCGAGGCCCGAGCTGTTGAGGCCGATCTTGGCCAGGATGCCGGCTTCGGTCAGCGTGGTCAGCCAGCGCCCGTCCGGTTCGGTGATCGTCCACACCACACGGGACGCGGCGAGACCGGGGTGCCAGTCCCAGTTCTGGGCCATGACCAGGCTGCCCGTGGCTGACCTGTCGGGCAGGGCGGCGATC
The DNA here is from genome assembly GCA_963844655.1 of uncultured Actinomycetota bacterium. GTDB lineage: Bacteria > Actinomycetota > Actinomycetes > Streptosporangiales > Streptosporangiaceae > JASHPR01. The sequence goes on from CAWJPA010000007.1 coordinate 149,585, forward strand.
ACCGAGCACTCCGGGGCGCCCGCGCCGGACAGGATCTCGGTGCGGGCGTTCGCGGCGAAGAGCTCGCGCTCGTCCACGCCCGCCCCGGCGGCGAGGCCAGCGATCTCGTCCGCGAGATCCGGCCAGAACCGGCTCACCATGTCCGCGACGCGCTCGCCCTGGAGCCTGATCTGGTCCGGGGTGAAACCGTGCGCGGCCGCGAACAGCTCCCGGTACCTGGCCAGCGTGTTCGCGACCAGGTCGGCCTGGGCGGCGCCGAACTCGCGTCCCCGGTCGGCCGCGCTGCCTGGTGCCGAGACAAACCGCGGGATAGCAGCGTTAAGGCTGGAATCTGGACTTTCACTCATCGCCGACATCGTCCACCCGACCGGGGGCATCCGGCAATCCCTGCGTGCCATCCGTTCTCTGAGCCATTAGCATCGGCCCGCGGATGCGTTCGGGCGCGCTCCGCACGGGGGGCGGGGCGATGACCGACGCGATCAGCAGCCGGCTGGCCAGTTACCAGCGCACGCTGGACCGGAAGGTCCTGGACGAGACCGGCGCGCTGCTCGACGCGGGCGCGGCCCTGCTCGCGGCGGCGGCCGGCCCGGGCGGGCCGGCGCGGCCGCCCCTGGACGCCGTGGCCGCCGTGGGCCTGCTGCACAGCTACCGGGTGCGTGACCGCGATGACCAGGACGCGCAGGCGGCCCTGGCCATGTTCGCGTTCGTGGGCCAGGCCGACCCCCGCGCGGTCCCGGCCGAGGCGGGCCAGTACCGGCGCCGGGACGGCCGTGCCCGGCCTGGGCGTGTGCCCGACATGGCCGACTGTCTGGGAGCGGAGCAGGCCGTGCTGCGCTCGTGCTGGCACAGGACGGGCGAGGCCAGCGTCTGCCGGGTCATGGTCGACCTGGCGCGCCGGGCGGCCGAGATCGCGCCGCCCGGCCACCCGTACCGGGGCGTGCACCTGTCCAACCTCGGCGCCGGCCTGGGCGATCTGTTCCAGCTGACGCAGGACCCCGGCGTCCTCGGCCCGGCCGTTCAGGCCAGCCAGGAAGCCCTCGCGATCCTGCCGGAGGGTCACCTCGTCCGGCGGCGGACTCAGTCGAACCTCGCCGGGTTGCTCAGGGCCCGGTTCACCTGCGCCGGCGACCGCGCCGACCTCGACGAGGCCGTCCGCCTCGGGCAGGCCGCGGCGGCCGGCCGGGTCGTGGCAGGCCCGGAACTGGCCGTGCACCAGGCGAACCTGTCGGCCGTGCTGCAGGCCAGGTACGCGCACACCGGGAGCGCCGCGGACCTGGAGGCGTCGGTCGGCGCCGCGCGGGCGGCGGTGGCCGCCCGGGGGCCCGCCCGCCGCGTGCCGGCCAGGCACTGGGCCGCGCTGAGCACCGCGCTCCTGGCCCGGTTCGAGCGCTACCAGTGCGGCGAGGACGTGACCGCGGCCATCCAGGCGGGCCGGAGCGCGGTGGCCGCGCTCGGCCGGGCCGGTGCCGCGGATCCGGACCGGCCGGCCGCGCTGTCCGCGCTGTGCCACGCGCTGACCGTGGGCTGCGAGCGCGGCGCGGCCGCGTCGGACCTGGCCGAGGCCATCGAGCGCACCAGGGAGACGCTCACCGCCGTCCCGCGGCGCGGGATGGAATGGGTGCGGCAGCAGCGCAACCTGTGCCTCCTGCTCCTGCGCCGGTTCAGGGCGAGCGGGGACGGCGAGGACCTGGACGCCGCGGTCCGGGCCGGCCAGGCCGCCGTGGACGGGACACCCGCGGGTCACCCCCGGCGCGCCGACTGCCTGTACCGCCTGGCCCAGGCGTACGCCGAGCGCTACGAGCACGGCCCGGATCCGGACCTCATGGCCAGGGACCAGGCGCGGGCGGCGTTCCGGGAGGCAGCCTTAGCGCGTTCCGCCCAGGCCAGGACCCGGGTGGATGCGGCGCAGGCCTGGGGCCTGCTGGCCGCTGCCGCCGAGGACTGGGCGGACGCGCTGAGCGGCTACACCGAGGCCGTGGCCGCGCTGGACACCCTCGGCTGGCACGGGCCAGACCGGCCCGACGTGGTGCCGGTCCTGCAGGCGGCGGGCGCCCTGGCCGGTGACGCGGCCGCCGTCGCGCTGCACGCGGCGGACGCCGCCCGCGGCCAGGCTCCGCCCGGCGGGGACGACGCGGCCGCCGGGACCGCGGACGGGCTCGCCCAGCAGGCGGTCGTGCTGCTCGAGCGCGGCCGCGGGATCATGCTCGCCCCGGCCGTCCAGGCCTGCGCGGACCGGGCCGCCGTGGCCGCGCTCGCCCCGGACCTGGCTCAGCGGATGGGCGAGATCCGCCGCGGGATGGATTTTCCCGCCGAGGTGCCGGGCGAGAGCACCGACCCGGCCGCGGCCGCGCAGCGGGCCGAGCAGCGGCGGCAGGAACTGGCCGGGGAGTGGGACACGCTGGTCGGGCAGGCCCGCCAGCGCGCGGGGCTCGAGCACGTCTTCAGCAGGCCGGGCTTCGCGGAGCTGAGCGCGGCCGCGGCGGGCGGGCCGGTGGTGATACTCAACATCAGCGGGTACCGGTGTGACGCGCTGATCGTCACCGACGGCGGCCTGAGCACCGTCCCGCTCGACCTCACCCCGGGCTGGGTGGCCAAGTGCGCCGACCTGCTGGCCGCCGCGGTGGCCACCCAGGACACCCCGGGCAGCCAGCGGCAGGCCCGCGAGGTCCTCGCCGAGGTGCTCGGCGCGATGTGGGACAGCGTGGCCGGGGACGTCCTGGAGACGCTGGGCTGCGGCGGGCCAGCGGGGCGGCACGCCCGGTGGCCGCGCCTGTGGTGGTGCCTGGCCGGGCGCGCGGCGGTCCTGCCCTGGCACGCCGCGGGCCACCACCCGGCCGTAGGCCAGCATGCCGCGGCCGTGCGCGAGGGCAGCCAGCCCGTGGCGGACACCGTGCTGGACCGGGTGATCTCCTCCTACACACCCACGCTGCAGGCCCTGGCCCAGGCCCGCCGCGGCCGTCCCGGGCCCGGCCGCACGCTGGCCGTGCCCGCTGCGCCCGGGCCTCAGCTCCCGGACGAGGCGGTGCACATCGCCGGGGCGCTCCAGCTGGCCGGCTGCGCGCACGTCATCGCCACCCAGTGGCGGGTCAGCGAGCGGCTGGCCCCCGGCGCGGCCGACCACATCTACCAGCGGGTGGCCTGCGCCACGGGCGACGGCCCTGGCCCGGCTTCCTGGCAGGCGGCCGCCGCCCTGCACGAGGCCGCCAGGCAGCTCCGCGACCGGGGCGAGCACCCGCTGGCCTGGGCTGCGTTCGTGCACGCGGGGCCGTGACGCTCCTGGACCTCTGGGCCATGCCTAGCATCCGTCATGCGAATACGGCGATGACTCTGAACAGGCACGATAGGGGTCTATCGTCTGCGCATGCGACTCGCCGCCTACGCGCTGGCGGACGATGCTGCCGAACGCTGCGGTGTCGTCATCGGCGACCTGATTCACCCGCTGCCCGAGGGGACGACGCTGCTCGCTCTGCTGGACGCCGGGCGTGCCGCCCTGCTGGCCGCCGGCCAGGCCGCCGCCGACAGGCCAGCCAGCGACCCGGTCGCGGTGTCCGACGCGCGGCTGCTCCCCCCGCTCCGGCCCCGGTCGATCCGGGACTTCGTCGCGTTCGAGGCGCACATCGAGGGTGTGGTCCGCGCCCAGGAGGGCCGCTCCGCGGTACCGCCGCCCTGGTATGAGGCGCCCGCGTTCTACTTCACGAACCCGCACGCCTGCGTGGGCGCCCACGATGACGTGCAGATGTTCCCGGGCACAGAACGGTTCGACTTCGAATGCGAGGTGGCCGCCGTGACCGGGGCTTCCGGCCGCGACCTGACGCCGGAGGAAGCGGAGGCGGCGATCGTCGGTTACACGATCTTCAACGACTGGTCAGCGCGGGACATCCAGCAGCGGGAGGGACGGCTCCCTTTCGGTTTCGCGAAGGGCAAGGACGGCGCGCACACGCTCGGCCCGTGGCTGGTCACGGCCGACGAACTCGAGCAGTACCGGACCGGCGACGGCTACCTCGACCTCACCATGACCGTCGAGCTGAACGGCCAGGTGCTGGGCTCCGACTCTCTCGCCAGTGCCTCGTGGACGTTTGGCGAACTGATCGCCTACGCCTCGGCGGGCGCCCAGGTTGCGGTCGGTGACGTCTTCGGATCCGGCACCTGCGGTGGTGGCTGCCTGGCCGAGATCTGGGGGCGGGCCGGGCGCCGCGAGCCCCCGCCGCTGTCTCCCGGTGACGTTGTGACGCTGACCGTCGAGGGCATCGGCACGATCAGCAACCGCGTGGCCGCAGCCCAGGCCGGCGCCTACCTCCCGCCGGCGCGGCGGCGTTCCCGCGGCCCCCGCCACTAGCCTGGCGGCCAGCGCCTCGCTCGCGGATTCGTCCCGGACCCGGCCAGGCCGCTAGCGCAGGATCAGCCCGCCGTCCACGCCAATCGTCTGGCCGGTCAGCGCGGCGGCGCCATCCGAGGCGAGAAACGCCACCGTGGCGGCCACATCGCCGGGTACCAGCGTGCGGGGCAGCGCCTGGCGGGACCGCACGTCGTCGAAATGGGCCGCGGGCTCGACCCCGCGGGTGGCCGGGGTATCGGTCAGCCCGGGGGCGACGCAGGTCACGGCGATCCCGTCACCGCCGCAGGCGACGGCGAGCGTCCTGGCCAGGGCCACGAGCGCGCCCTTGCTCGTCACATAGGCCAGCATGTCCCCGGCGGGGGGAGCCCAGACAGTGTTCGACGCCACAAAGATGATCCGGCCAAAGCCGCGCGCGGCCATGCCGGGAACGAACGCCTGGGCCAGCAGGAGCGCCGCCTCCACGTTGACCGCCTGCACCCGCCGCCAGCCCGCCAGCTCCACGGTGGCCAGGTCAGCCCGGTCGAAGGCCGCCGCGGCGTGCACCAGGACGTCGCAGCGCCCGTGCTGGCGGAGCACGTCGGCGGCGGCCGCGCGGACCTGGTCCTCGCGGGCCAGGTCGACCGGCGGATCACCGGCCTGGTCCAGGATGAGCACGGAGTGGCCCGCGGCGGCCAGTTCCGCCGCGACCGCGCCGCCGATGGCGCCTGCGCCGCCGGTGACCACGGCCACCCGCCGGTCAGGCTGAGCTGTCATGAGCGGCTCACAGGCCCGCGAGCTTCCCCATGACGGGTACGGTATCGCCGCGGGCGTCCGGCTAGACCCGGCGTCGCTGATACGAAGCCTGCGCGCGGTGACAGCCCTGCTTATGGCAGGCATGGTGAATCAAGATTTTGCAGGTCAGAAGGGCCCTCTTAGGATTCCGGCAATTACCCGGACATCTGGGAGGCGGTGTGGCTTACGCCCTGGGCGCCCATGTCGGCCCGTTCGCCGTGGGCGTGCTCGCCGACGCGCAGCGGGAGTCCGCTGGCCTGGTCGATGGCGGCCGGAGCCTCCAGGCCCGGCCGCTATAAGGAGAGCTGAATGAGACGTGGGATCGTCAGGTTGACGCTTGGCCTGGGCAGCGTGGTGCTGCTCGCCGCGGCTGCAGCGTGCTCATCGAGTTCATCAACATCGAGCAGCGGTGGCTCGAGCGCCTCCGGTGCCTCTGCGCTCACCGGCAGCTGCGGGAAGATCCCAGCCGTCGCCTACACCGACAAGAGCGGCATGGTGACGTCCCTCGGCAGCTACGCCGCCAACTACAACGGCTTCGACGGCACGATCTACAAGTCGCCGTGGTCGTCCTGGAAGGGCAAGGCCTCCGGGGTCAAGGTTGGCATCCTCATCGACGGCCTGGACAATCCCTACCAGACGGTGCTGGAGAACACGCTGCGGTCCGACCTGAAGAGCTTCGGCTACGCCACGGTCGCGCTCGCTCCGTCGACGAGCTCGGTGACCAACCAGCTTCAGGCTTACCAGACCCTGCTGGACGACAAGGTCAGCCTCATCCTCGTCCAGGCGCAGTCGCCGACCGCGTACAACGCGCTCATCGACAAGGCGGCCAAGGAAGGCATCCCGACGGTCGGGGTGCTGAACGACATCAACGACGCGAACGCGGTCAACGTGGTGCCGAACTCGGTGCTGGGCGGGATGAAGCTCGCCCAGTTCGTGGTGCGGCAGGCGAAGGGCCAGGGCCTGATCATGTACGTCCACGGGATCGCCGGGGTGCCCATCGATACTGACACGATGAACGGTGCCAACGACGTGATCAAGGAATGCCCCAAGGTTTCGACGAACGAGTCGATCCAGACCCAGTTCCAGGCCTCGATCGCGAAGCAGCAGGTACTGAGCTACCTCAACACGCACCCACAGGCCGTCAGCGGCGTGGTCACGGCCGGGCCGTTCACCTCCGGCGTGATCGAGGCCTTCCAGCAGGCGGGCAAGACCGTGCCGGTCATCACGAACAACGGTCTTGACGAGGGTGGCCTCGCGTACTGGTACCAGCACAGGTCCAGCTACCAGGGTGTGGGCCTGGCCAATACCCCCAACGGCCTTGCGTACGCGGTGACCCAGGTCACGCACAAGATGCTGCTCGGGGACGGCGTCAAGATCAATACACTCGCGATCGACCCACCGCTGGTGACGAACGCGAACCTGGCCCAGTTCGCGAACCCAAGCTGGACGATCAACACCGTGGGGACCGCCACCGGCGCCGCCTCGGCGTACGTCAGCAACAGCTTCATCGATGCCATCTTCACTAAGTGATCTTCCGGTCGGCATGGCCAGCCCGGTGACGCTCAGCGTCGCCGGGCTGGCCAAGTCGTTCGGCCCGACGGTGGCGCTGCGCTCCTGCACGGCCGAATTCCGGGTCGGCGAGGTGCACGCGATCATGGGTGAGAACGGTTCCGGCAAGTCCACGCTGGTGAAGATCCTCACCGGAGTGCACCGGCCGGACGCCGGAACCCTCGAGATCGCGGACGCTGCCGGGAGCCTGGTCACGATGCCGGGGCTGCGCAGCCCGGGCGCCGCCATCCGGGCCGGGATCATGGCGGTGTTCCAGGAGGTACTGGTCGTCGGCTCCCGCCCGGTGCTGGAGAACGCCTGGCTCGGCGCGGACACCGTGTTCGGCCGGCATCTGTCCGAAGCGGACAAGCGCGCCCGGGCCAGCGACGTGTTCGCCGAGCTGCTCGGCACCGCCGTCGACCTCGACGCCCCGGCCGGCTCCCTGCCGCTGTCCCAGCAGCAAGCGTGCGCGATCGCGCGGGTACTGCTGCGCGAGCCGCGGGTGCTGATCCTGGACGAGGCCACTTCCGCGCTGGACGTCGCCACCAGGGACCGCGTGTTCGCCGCGATCGGACGGCGCCGCGCGACGGGGATGTCCACGCTGTTCATCTCGCACCGGATGGACGAGATCGGCGAGATCGCGGACCGCGTGACCGTGCTGCGCTCGGGCGAGTCCGTGGGAACGCTGGACCGCGCCAAGGTCACGCCCGCGAAGCTGGTGCAGCTGATGACCGGTGCGGACAACCTGGCCGGCGGCAAGAGCGCTCACCAGCGGCCCGAACGCGCCGCAGCCACCGAATGCGTACTCCGGGTCCGCGATCTGCGGCTGCGCCCAGGCACGGCACCCGTCTCCTTCGAACTGCGCGCGGGCGAGGTCGTGGGGCTCGCCGGGCTCGAGGGCCACGGGCAGGACGACTTCCTGCGCGCGCTGTGGGCGGGTCAGCGGGACGGCCGGGTGCTCCGGGTCACCGGTTCTGTGCCGACGCCGATTAGGTCCTCCCGGCACGCGGCGGGGCTGGGCATCGGCTACGTGCCACGAGACAGGCGCAGCGAGTCGCTGTTCGCGCCGCTGTCGATCCTGGAGAACTTCGGTGTGGTCACGTCCCGCGCTGACCGCAGGTTCGGCTTGCTCTCGCACGCGGCACGCCGCGCCCGGCTCGCCCACTACCGAGACAGCCTCGGGGTTCGCATGGGCAAGCCCACGGACCTCATCACCACGCTGTCGGGCGGCAACCAGCAGAAGGTCATCATCGCCCGCTGGCTCGCGCGCGAGCCGAGGATCCTGCTGCTGAACGACCCGACCCGGGGCATCGATCTCGGCGCCAAACGCGACATCTACGCGTTGCTCGACACGCTGGCCGCCGGCGGCGTCGCGGTCGTGATGCTCTCCACCGAGGTTGACGAGCATGTCGAGCTGATGGACCGGGTGCTCGTCTTCCGCGAGGGGACCGTGGGCGCGGTCATGGAACGCGCCAGGCTTTCCCGCGCCGCGCTGGTATCCGCCTTCTTCGGCGAGGAGGTGCCCGCGTGATCCGGTTCCTGAGATCCCGGCCCTATGCGTTCGCGCTGGTGCTGTTCGTGGTCCTGCTGATCGTGAACGTCATCGCGCAGCCGAGCTTCGCCAGCCCGTCCAACTGGCCGGTGACCCTGGCCATCTTCGCGCCGTTCGCCATCGCCGCCCTGGCCTCCACTCCGGCGATCATGTCTGGCGGCGGCGGCATCGACATATCGATCGGCCCGCTGATGACCGTGGTCGACATGGTCATCGTGGCCGTCCTGCTGCCGCACGGGCTGGGCGCGCCGTGGGTCGTGGTCCCCGTCTGCCTGGTCATCGGGACCGCCGTGGGCGCGGTCAACGGCACCCTCGTCACCGTCTTCCGCTTCCAGCCGGTGGTCGCGACGCTCTGCATGAACTTCATCCTGACCGGGCTGGCCACACAGATCGAGGGCGGGGCCACGCCGCAAGGATCCACCTGGTGGACCGACGACCTGGCCAGCTCGTTCGGCCCCATCCCCGGCGGCCTCATCTCACTCGCGGTCGTGCTGGTGATCTGGTTCGCGCTGTCCCGCACCGCGTACCTGCGGAACCTGTACGCCACAGGCGGTGATGACGCCGCCGCGTTCTCCGCCGGAGTGGACGTGACCCGGGTCAGGATCCTCGCGTACACAGCGGGCGGCCTGTTCGCCGGCGTCGGCGGCCTCGCGCTGATGGCTGTGCTCAGGGAGGGCGAGGCGAGCGACGCGACCATGTACACGCTCGTGGCGCTGGCCGCGGTCGCCCTCGGCGGTACGGCGTTCACCGGCAAGCGCGGCAGCCTCGTCGGCACGCTGTTCGGCGCCGGGTGCATGTACCTGATCACGAACGTGCTCAGCGCCGCCCGCGTCCCGGACACCTGGACGGACGCGATCTACGGCGGCCTGCTGCTCATCGCGGTGATCTTCAGCGCCGGGCTGGCCAACGCGACCCAGGCCAGGGCGGCATGACAAGCCTCGGCCTGCTATCGCGGCCCCTGACGGCCAGGCACCAGATCGCCGACCTGCAGCGGCGGTTCCCGCTGCTGCAGGTGGCGGCGCTGGCCGTGCTGTACCTCGTGGGCGCGCTCACCGTGCCTGGGTGGACCCTGATGTCCACGACCTCCTCGATGCTGGTCATGGCCGGGCTGCTCGGGCTGGCCGGAGCCGGGCAGACGATCGTCGTGCTCGGCGGCGGGATCGACTTTTCTGTGGGCTCCTTCATCACCGCAGGCGCTGTGTTCATCACGGTGCTGACCAGCGTGGACCACTGGCCGATGTGGGCCGCGATCGCGTGCCCGCTCGCGGTAGGCGCTATCGGCGGCGCGCTCAACGGGGTGATCTCCTACAGGTTCAGCATCGAGCCCCTGATCGTGACGCTCGGGGTGGGCTCCCTGCTGACCGGGGTGCTCACCGGATGGGTCAGCGGCGCGGTGACCGGTACCCCCCCAGCCTGGACGGACTCTGCCGTCTCGGTCGTCAGCAAGACGTTCGGCCTCTCGATCCCGCCGGTCGTGGCCATCTGGGCCGCGCTCGCAGTGATCATCGGGATTGTGCTGGCCAGGACCCGGCCCGGGCGCAGCCTCTACCTCAACGGCACCAACCCGGCCGCCGCCAGGCTCGCGCTGGTCCGCACGGGCTGGACGTGGACCGCCGGGTTCATCGTGAGCGCGATGCTGGCCACGTTTGTCGGCATGCTGCTGGCCGGGAACGGCGGCAGCAACCTGACCTCGGGCGACCCCTACCTGTTCCAGGCGCTCACGGCGGTGATCGTCGGCGGCACGATGTTCGGCGGGCGGGGCGACTACTGGCGGACCGTTCTTGGCGCGCTGATCCTGACCGTCGTCACGTACCTGCTGGAGGCCCACAACTACAGCATCGGCGTGCAGGAGATGGTCTACGGGCTCCTGATCATGATCGTGGTGGCCGTCTACGGCCGGGAGCGGAAGATAAGGGACCGGGTATGAACCTCGTGCACCATCACGTCGGAGTCTCCGTATCAGACCTGGACCGGGCGAAGAAATGGTACGCAGAGGTCCTGGAGATGACGGAGGGCTACGGGTTTGAGATCCCGCCCTTCGGGGTGCGCGGCCGCTTCATGGAAGGCCACGGCACCCGGGTGGAGCTTTTCGAGCGGGCAGGCTCGGCCCCGGGGATCGGCGGGCAGGACCCGCCGGCCGCGCTGCTCACCCGGGGCTACGGGCATATGGCGTTCGCCACGAGCGACCTGGACGCCACCTTCGCCGAGATCGTCGCCCGCGGCGCGACGCCCGTATGGGATCCCCGGCCATCGCCGGAACCAGGAGTGCGCATGGCCTTCATCGCTGACCCCGACGGCAACCTCATCGAGATGATCGAGGTCGCCTCCGGGAAGACCGGGTGAGCCGGACCATGACGACCATCATCAAGCCGGCCGGGCAGGGCGCGGTGACCGCGGCCGGACTGGAAGCAGTACGCGAGACGGTCACGGCGATCATCGCCGACATCCGCGAGCGCGGCGACGACGCGGTGCGGGAGTACTCCCGGAAGTTCGACAGCTGGTCCCCGACGTCCTTCCTGCTGTCGCCGGCCGAGATCGACGCGATCGTGGGCCAGGTTCCCGCGCGGGTCATCGAGGACATCCAGTTCGTGCAGGAGCAGGTGCGGACGTTCGCCCGGGCCCAGCTGGACTCGATGAGGGAGTTCGAGCTCGAGACGCTGCCGGGGGTGCGGCTCGGGCAGAAACACAACCCGGTCGCAGCCGCCGGCGCCTACGTGCCCGGCGGGCGTTACCCGCTGGTCGCCTCGGCGCACATGACGATCGTGACCGCGAAGGTCGCCGGTGTCGAGCGGGTCACTGCCTGCACTCCGCCCATTCGCGGCGAGATTCCCGCCGCGACGGTCACGGCCATGCACCTGGCAGGCGCCGATGAGATCTACCTCCTCGGCGGTGTCCAGGCCGTGACCGCGCTCGCGGTGGGCACGCAGACCATCGGGAAGGTCGACCTGATCGCCGGGCCAGGCAACGCCTACGTCGCGGAGGCCAAGCGGCAGCTGTTCGGCGAGGTTGGGATCGACCTGCTCGCCGGGCCGACCGAGATCCTGATCGTCGCCGACGACACGGCGGACCCGGTCCTGGTGGCGGTGGACCTGCTCAGCCAGGCCGAGCACGGCCCAGACTCCCCGGCCATCCTCATCACCCCGTCCGAGCGGGTCGCCCGCGAAACGCTCGCCCAGGTCGAGCGCATCCTGCCCGGCATGCCGACCAAGGACTTCGCCGGGCCCGCCTGGCGCGACCACGGCCAGGTCATCGTGACCGCGAGCCTCGACGAGGCGTTCGGGCTGGCCGACGAGTTCGCCTCCGAACATGTCGAGGTGCTCACGGAAAACCCGCGGCAGGCCCTGGAGAAGATGCACTCCTACGGTGCGCTGTTCCTCGGTACGGGCACCTGCGTGTCCTACGGCGACAAGGTCATCGGCACGAACCACGTGCTGCCCACCCGCAAGTCCGCCAGGTACACGGGCGGCCTCTGGGTCGGGAAGTACCTGCGCACCGTCACCTACCAGGAGGTCACAGACCCGGTTTCCAGTGCGCGGCTCGGGGAAATTTGCGGCCGGGCTGCCCGCGTCGAGCTGTTCGAAGGCCACGCGCGCTCCGGAGACATCCGGGCGGCGGCCCTCGACGGCGGTGAGCCAGGGTGGCTGCACACGGCAGGCGGAGCGTGACCGGGCTAGCCGGGCGTACCGCGCTCGTTACCGGCGCCGGCAACGGCCTCGGCCGGGCCATCGCGCTCGCGCTCGCCGGCGAAGGCGCCAGGGTGATCTGCGTCGGGCGAACCGCCGCGACGCTGGAGGAGACGGTCTCACTGCTCCCGCCGGGAGTCCCTGATGGCCGGTCGGTCACCGCCGACGTCAGCCGGGACGAAGCCGTCACCGCGCTCGCCGGGGCCGTGGCCAGCGAAAACGTGTCTATCTTGATCAACAACGCCGGCATCCCCGGGCCGGTCAAGCCCCTGAAAGACATCTCTCCGGCGGAGTGGGATGACGTCTTTTCCGTGAACGTGCGCAGTGTCTACCTGATGTGCCGCGCGTTCATCCAGCCGATGGCGCGGGCCGGGGGCGGGGACATCATCAACCTGGCCTCGGTCAGCGGGAAGCGGCCGCTCATCCACCGCACCCCCTATGTGGCCAGCAAGATGGCGATCATCGGCCTGACGCGGACGCTGGCCTTCGAGTGCGGGCCGCTGGGGATCAGCGTGAATTCGCTGTCTCCGGGTCCGGCCCGCGGACCGCGCATGGCCCGCAACTTCGAGTGGGAAGCGCGGCAGTCCGGCATAACCGTGGCGGAGGCCGAGCGCCAGTTCGTGTCCCGTGCGGCGCTGAACCGGCTCGTCGAGCCGGACGAAGTGGCCGCCTCCGCCATCGCGATGCTGCACATGCCGGGATTGTGCGGAGCCGATATCGATTTGTCGGCCGGAATGATCGCACCGTGAGAACTGGATTCCGATAAGGGGTTGCGAATGGGCGTGTCCAGGGTCCTGATCGTGGGCGGCGGGATTACCGGCACCGTCGCAGCGGTCGCGCTGGCCCAGCGCGGTGTGGAAGTCGAGCTCATCGAGATCCGTGATGAATGGGCCGGGGCCGGGCACGGCATCACCCTGCAAGGAAATGCGCTCCGGTCCTTCCGGATCATCGGGGTGTGGGACGAGGTCCGCTCGCACGGCTTCGAGTTCGACTGGGTACGGCTCAGCCGCGCGGACGGCTCGCTGATCGTGGAGGTCCCGACCCCGCCGACCGGCGGCCCCGGGTTGCCGCCGACCCTCGGCTCGCTCCGCTCGGACCTGCAGCGGATCCTGGCCGCCGCCGTCTATGCCGCCGGGGTCCGGGTGCGGCTCGGGGTGACGATCGCCAGCTGGTCCAACCAGCCCTCCGGCGTGGCCGTTGGGTTCACGGACGGCACATCCGGCCGATACGACCTGGTCGTGGGGGCGGACGGCATCCGCTCCGCGACCCGGTCCCGGCTCGGCATCGAGACCGCGCCCAAGCCGACGGGCATGTCGATCTGGCGCGTGCTGGCCGAACGCTCCCCGGAGATGACCTGTTCGGAGCTCTTCTACGAAGGGCCGCGGTACAAGGCCGGCTACAGCCCGATCTCGCAGACGAGCGTCTACGCCTACCTCCTGGATGCCGACACGCCAGAGGCCGGCCCGGGCGGCCGCAAGCCGGGCGCGGTGCTCCGCGAGCGGGCAGCCGGCTACGAGGGCCGCTGGGGGCCCATCCGCGACGCGATCACCGACGACACCCCCGTCAACTACCAGCGGATCGAGTCGCTGCTCGTCGATGACCCGTGGTACCGCAACCGGGTGGTCCTGATCGGTGATGCGGTGCACGCCTGCCCGCCACTGATCGCCCAGGGCGCCGCGATGTGCACCGAGGACGCCATCGTGCTGGCCGAACTGGTCACCAGCGACGAGCCGGTGGAGCAGGCGCTGAAGGAGTTCATGCACCGCCGGATGCCGCGGGTCAGGCTGGTCGTGGAGAACTCGCTGCAACTCGCCGTCTGGGAGATCCACCCGGACACGCCGGGTGCCGACCCCGCCGGGATCTTGGCGACGACGCTCGCCGCCCTGCAGGAGCCGGCGTGACCGCCGCGCCGGACCGCGCTGGCCCGAACAGCAGCCGACCGATGGGACCTGGAGTGAAACGAGAAATCTTCGACACCTACATCCGCCGGTTCAACCAGGAGGATCCCGGCGCCTTCGATGACTACATGGCGCCCGATGTGCGCATGCTGAACGGCACGCTGGAGCTCAACGGCGTCGGTGAAGTGAAGGATCACTACGCGAAGATCTGGGGCGCGATGCGGGAATCGCTCAACGTCGAGCGGTTCGTCAGCGACGCCGCGACCGTCGCGATCCAGATGCACACGCATTTCGAGGTGCTGACCGATGATCCCGCCTCACCCTTCGGCCAGATCCGCGCCGGCGAGACCTTCGACTTTCACGGCCTGATCATGTACCGGCTGGGTGGCGACGAAAAGTTCACTGACATCAAGGTCGCCTACAACAGCTTCATCTACACCGATCTCGACGGCGCTGCGACCGATCTCGGGATACCGCACTGACCATGAATTCCTTCACCGGGCAGTTCCTCCGGCCGGGCGACGAGGGGTTCGCCGCCGCCGCCGTCAGCCGGGTCTTCAACCAGCGCCGCCCGGCCCACCTGCCCGCGGGCGTCCTGCGCGCCGCGGACGCCGCTGACGTGGCGGCTGGGGTGCGCCTGGCTCGGTCCGAGGGCTGGCGGATCGCCGTCCGCGCGGGCGGGCACAGCTGGGCGGCCTGGTCGATGCTGGAGAACACGCTGCTGATCGATCTCGGGGCCTTCACCGGCATGAGCTACGACGACGCCACAGGGACCGTAACCGCCGGCCCGGCGGTCCGCGGCGGCCTCGACCTCGACCCCTACCTCGCCGGGCGGGGCCGGTTCTTCCCGGGCGGCCACTGCCCCTCGGTCGGGCTGGGCGGCTTCCTGCTGCAGGGCGGGATGGGATGGAACTGCCGTGGCTGGGGCTGGGCCGCTGAGTCGATCGAGGCGGCGGAGGTGGTGACCGCCTCCGGCGACGTGGTGTGGTGCAGCGCCACCGAGAACGCCGACTTGTTCTGGGCCGCCCGCGGCTCCGGTCCTGGCTTCTTCGGCGTGGTCACGGCGTTCCGCCTGCGCACTCGCGAGCGGTACCGGGATCTGACTCAGACCACCTACGTGTATCCCGCCGGGCTGGCCGAGGACGTGCTCGGCTGGCTGCATCGCGCGCGCCACGAGGTGCCGCCGTCGGTTGAGCTGGTAGCCGTCGGGATCACGCCACCGCTGCCCCCGGAGCTGGACCACACCGGGCCGGTCCTGGTCGTCGACGGAGTGAGCTTCGACGGCGGCCCCGGGTCGCTGGCCGCCCTGGACACCTGCCCGGTGGCGGGCCAGGCCCTGGTGCGCAAGATCGCTCAGCCGGTCACGATCGGCGAGCTGCGCACCGAGCAGACGCGCGCCAACCCGGAGGGCCACCGGTATGCCGTCGACAACGCGTACCTCGCCGGGGAACCGGGTCCGCTGGTCGCAGCCCTGGCGCCCGCATTCACCGGCCTGCCGACGGCCAAGTCCTTCTCGCTGTGGTTCGACCTCGCGCACCTGCCCGCCCGCCCGCTGCCGGACATGGCCCTGTCGCTGCAGACCGACATCTATTTCGCGACCTACGTGATCAGCGAGCAGGACACCGACGACGATGCCTGCCGCACCTGGGTCGGGGATACCATGCGACGCCTCGAGCCGTTCTCTCCTGGCTGCTATCTCGGGGACAGCGACCTGCTGGTGCGGCCGGCCCGGTTCATGTCCGATGACGCCTGGCGGCGTTTCCAGGGCATCCGCGCCGCATGGGACCCGGACCGCCTGTTCGCCGGCTATCTCTGCGCCGACGAGACGCTCTTGAACCAGCCATGACCGATGCGTGAGGCAGACGACGATGACATGGACGCCAAGGCGAGTCGTGACCGGTCATGACGATGACGGGAAGTCGGTGTTCCTGTCGGACGGAGCGCCGGCCGTCGCCCGCACGGCCCCGGACGGCGCAGGCTTCTACGAAATGTGGTCCACGGCGGCGGCACCTGTTCCGCTGACCGCGACAGAACCGGACCCCGCGGCCGGTGACGTGCTCGTGCCTCCGCCGCCGAACGGCACCAAGATCCGCATCAACGAGTTCCCTCCGGGGGTAATCTCGCCCGTGCACCGCACCCAGTCGGTTGATTACGGGATCGTCGTCGAGGGGGAGATGGTGCTGGTCCTCGACGATTCCGAGACGGTGCTGCGCCGCGGGGACGTCGTCGTGCAGCGTGGCACCAGCCACCGCTGGGAGAACCGCGGCGACCTGGCCGCGCGGATGGTCTTTGTCCTGGTAGACGCCGCGTTCACCGAGGATCTGATCGAGACCCTGGGCGAGGACGCCGTCAGGAGCCCGGTTCCGGAGGTCTGATGGACGCGAGACCCGCGGAGCTCTGGGCGAACGCGGCCGTGCCGTCCGGGGTGCCCCAGCCGGTCGGCCCGTCGTAGCCAACGCCGGCGGCGCAGAGGTAACCGGTCGTGCAGGAGCCGTCGGCGCCGGAGGTCACGTCGAAGAAACCGGACGGGAGCTGGTAGAGGTACGAGGACGGATAGGTCCCCGGCGCCGGGGTGCCGGCCAGCGCGAACACGGACGCGATGATCGGCGACGACGCGCTCGTGCCGCCGACCTCTAGCCAGCCGCCCTCGTCGTAGGTGTCGTACACGGCCACGCCGGTGTTGGGGTCGGCCACCGCGGCCACGTCGTTGTCGGTGCGGGTGGCGCAGCCGGTATCGGTCTGCCACGGTGGCTTGGCGTCATCGCCGGAACATCCCGAGCCTGTGCCCTCGCCGCTGGTCGCGCTGCCCCAGACGGTCTCGGTCCAGCCGCGCGCGTTGGACGCCGGGCTCAGCGACGTGCCGCCGACGGCGGTGACGTACTGGGAGGCGGCGGGGTAGGAGACACCGAATCCGCTGTCGCCGGCGGAGGCGGTGATGGCCACGCCCGGATGCTGGAAGAAGTCGGTGTCGTAGGTCGGGTCGGCCGGGGTCTCGAAGCCGCCGTAGCTGTTGGACACGAACCCGGCACCCAGGCTGACCGCGGCGTTCACCGCGGTACCGAGGTCGGGCAGGTCCGTGTCGTCGGCCTCGACCAGGAGGATGTGGCAGTTCGGGCAGACCGCCGACACCATGTCGAGGTCCAGCGACTCCTCGGTGGCCCAGCCGGACGTTCCGGCCGCGGCAGGCAGCGGGCCGGCCTGGCCGTCCTCGTTGACCTTCGCGAAGCAGCCGGTGCCGCAGGCCGGCAGCCCCCAGGCGGAGCGGTAGGTGGCCAGGTCGGATTCGGCGCTGGGGTCGTCGAACGCGTCCACCACCGCCACCGTCTCGCCGGTCCCGGCCGTCGCCGACGGCAGGTCGTAGGCGCTCTGCAGGTCCGGCGGGCCGTACCCGAACCCGGTGGGTGCCTGGGCGGGGGCCGCGGCCGCCTGGGCCCGCTGCGTCACGTTGGTGCGGACGAGAGCCAGACACGACGCCCAGCCGACCCCGGCGGCGACCGCGCAGGCCCGCCGGTAGTCAAGCGCCGCCGGCGGTGCTGCGGCCGGCTCACTGGCCGCGGCGTGGGCCGGCTCCACTCCGGGCACGGCCGGCTGCGCGGCGACCGGATCGGCGAGACCGAGCCCGGCGACGGTTAAGACGGCGCTGGCGCCGAGGATGGCCCAGGTGCGGGTGAGGGCCGCGCCGCGGCCGGGCCGGGCCGTGCTCTTCGTGACGGCAGCGTGGGACCGCAACCAGACCTACCTCCCCGACCGGGACCTGGGGCGCGCGGGTGTTCCCAACCAAAGGGCAGCAGGGACAGTGGCCAAAATAGCACATATCCCTTCATACAGGTCCCCGGCTACCGAGACCCCGAGCGGCTGGCCACGGCCACGTGATCGCCCACCCGCCGCAACCGTCCCTCGCGGGCGAGGTCATCGACGAGCGTCCCGGTCCAGTGCCACGGCCAGGAGAACCAGCGCGGCAGCTCACGCTCGGGCGCGACCACGGCGGCGCGAACCCCGGCCACGATCAGGTCCAGGAACGCCTGGCCGGGATCGCCACCCGCTCCGCCCGGATAGACCTGGTCCCAGCGGGCCAGCTCGCTCGTGTGCAGGTGCCCCTCGCCCGCGGGCACCTCCACCGACCGCGAGACGACCGCGCCGCACCGCTCCAGCGGGGCGCGCAGCGATTTCAGCTCCTGCCGCGTCAGCCGGAGCTCGGTGCGCAGGTCGTCGGGACTGGATGGCCCCACGACCGCAAGATGGTCGAGCAGCCGCCGCGAGCCGGCGTCAGCGGCGCCCGTGCGCTCGATCTCAGCCCGGCAGATCGGGTCGAGCACGGCGGCCACCTCCCCGGTGACGAGCAGGTTCTTCCCCCGGTGGACCGCGGTCACCAGGTAGCCGCGCTCGCCGAGCTCGCCAAACCAGGGCCACTTCGTGGCCGGCCAGGTGGCGAAACCCTGCCCGCCCGGCTGGTACGGCTGCTCGTGGCAGGCCTCGAACAGGCTCGGCAGCGCGCAGTCCGGAGTCCGGGTGAGCAGCCCGCGGTCGCGCAGGAACGCCTCCGCCTCGTCCAGCGTCGGCAGTGCCAGGTCGGGCGTCAGGCGGCACTCGAACGCCCGCCGCTCCCGCAGTTCGGCCAGTGACTCCACCCTGTAATAGTGCCTGGTTACCGCCCTGGTGCGGATCATGGCCGGTATGCTGGCGGCCAGCGAAGGGGAGTAGCTTCCCGCCGGGACATCGACATGCTGGCCTGCACAGGCGGGCCCGGTGCCCGGGGCGCGGCCCGTTCAGGCCCGCGCTGAGCGAGACCTTCGGCCGCAGGCCCATGCCGCGCCGAAGCGTCCTGCTCGAGCCGGTACGGCCCCGACAGGCAAGGACCGGCTTGAACCTCGCTGTTGCCGCCGCGGTGTTCGCTCTCGTGTTTCCTGCCGAGCTGCCGGACAAGACCGCGCTGGCCAGCGTGGTGCTCGGCACCCGCTTCCGGCCGCGGCCGGTGTTCGCGGGGGTGGCGGCGGGGTTCGCCGTGCACGTGGCGCTGGCGGTCGCCGCCGGCGGCCTGCTCGCGCTGCTGCCCCGCCGGGCGCTGGAAGCGGTAGTAGCCGCGCTGTTCGGTGTGGGAGCGCTGCTGCTGCTGCGCGGCAACGCGGAGGACGGGCTGAATACCGTCCCGGCCGACGGCAGGCCGCCGACCGCGGTGCGGGCCATGATGACCAGTTTCATCATCATCCTCGTGGCCGAGTTCGGCGATCTGACGCAGATCGTGATGGCCAGCATGGCGGCCAGATATCACCACAACCTGCTCGCGGTCGCCGTCGGCAGCGTGCTCGCGCTCTGGGCCGTCGGCGCGCTGGCCATCACCGGGGGCCGCGGCCTGCTCCGCGTCGTGCCGATCACCGTCATCGTCAGGCTGGCCGCGCTGGCCATGGCCACGCTCGCGGTCATCAGTGTGGTCAGCGCCATCGGAGGCTGACCCTGCTTTAGTGCCGTTACGCAACGCCCGCGGGCCGGTCCCCGCCGCCCGGTGCTACGCGCTGCCGGGTGCGGTAACGAAGTCGATCAGCTCCTCGACCCGGCCGAGGAACTCGGGCTCCAGGTCGGTGAAGGACGTCACCGCGCGCAGGATGCGCTGCCAGCCCCGGGCCGTGTCCGGCGGCCAGCCGATCGCCGCGAGCACGCCCTCCTTCCACGGCGTGCCGTGAGGCACCCGCGGCCAGGCGGGGATCCCGACCACCGAGGGCTTGACCGCCGCCCACACGTCGATGAACGGGTGCCCGACGATCAGCACGTGCGGCGACCGTACCTGCGCTGCGATCCTGGTCTCCTTGGACCCGCTCACCAGGTGGTCGACGAGAACGCCGAGCCTCCGCACGGGACCGGGGGAGAAGTCGGTGACGATCGCGGGCAGGTCGTCGATGCCGCCGAGGTACTCCACCACGACACCGACGTCACGCAGGTCGTCGCCCCAGATCTTCTCCACGAGCTCGGCGTCGTGGCGGCCCTCGACGTAGATCCGGCTGGCCCGCGCTACCCTGGCCCGGCTCGGCGGCGGCGCGACCGACCCGGACGCGGTCCGCCCGCCCGGCGCACCCGGCGCGCTGGCCGGGGCCGGCCGGACCAGCCTGACCGGCTTGCCCTCCAGCAGGAACGGGCTGCTCAGCGGGAACACCCGGCGCCGGCCGTGCCGGTCCTCCAGCGTGACCGCGTCCTTCTCGCAGAACACCACGGCCCCGCAGAACTCGGCCGCATCGTCCTCGACCACCAGCCCGCGCTCGGCCGCGACCGGCGGGAGCTGGCGCTGCCCCGGCCGACGCCGCTCCTCCGCGAGCACGTCCTGCCCGTACCGCCTGCTCCGCACGGTTCTCCTGCTCTCCTTGGCGCCTGCCGCCCGCCCCAATTACCCGGAAGGTACCTACCGTAACCAGTCGTGCGGCCGTTGCCACTGCGCCACACGGGGCGGGCGGAAAGCCGCAGCACGGGCGACCCGCCGGGGACCCCCTTACGATGTGCAGTGCGATGCTCAGCGATCCGGAGAGCCAGGTTGGCACTGGTTTCGAGGCGATGGCGTCAGGGGACTGGTCGACGGCCCGTGACGCGTTCGCGGCGGTCCTCGACGGGGCCGAGATTCCCGAGGCGCTGCTCGGGCTGGCCAACGCTTGTTACTGGCTGGGTGATCTGGCCGGGATGATGGAGTCGCTCGAGCGTGCCTACGCCGCCGCTCGCCAGCGCCGTGACCCCCGGCTGGCCGCCGCCGCCGCGCTGTCCCTGGTCGGCTATCACAAGCAGTTCGTGGGGAACATGGCGGCGGCGCGCGGCTGGCTGGCACGTGCGACCCGGATCGTCGAGGCCGAAGCGCCGGAGCTGCGGGGTGAGCTGCTCGGCGGTACCTCATTCGTCACCGACGACCCGGTCGAGAGCGAGCGGCTGGCCCGGGAGGCAATGGCCATCGGCCGGGCCAGCGGGAACGCCGACCTCGAGCTGCTGGCGATGACTGCGGTGGGCGGTGCGCTCGTGCAGCAGGGCCGCACCGCCGAAGGCATGGCCCAGCTCGACGAGGCGATGGCGGGTGCGCTCGGGGGTGAGTGCGGCGATCCGCTGACCGTGGCGCACGCCAGCTGCATGACGATGCTGGTGTGCAGCAGCCACTTCGATATCGAGCGGGCCACCCAGTGGCTGCACGCCATGGAGCGCTTCATCGAGCGGTACGGGTGCCCCTTCCTGTATGCGGAGTGCCGGACCCACTACGGGCGGGTGCTGTTCGAGAACGGCGACTGGGGCGCGGCCGAGCGGTTCCTGGCCGAGGCCATCTCGATGTCGCATGGCATCACCCCGGCGTCGCATGCGCTGGCGTCCGGAACGCTCGCGGAGCTGCGGCTGGCGCAGGGGCGGATCGAGGATGCCGCCCGTGTCCTTGAAGGTCTCCAGGGCCGGGCGGAAGCGGTGGTGGCCGCCGCCACGCTGCACCTGATACGGAACGAACCGTCTCCGGCCGCCACCATCCTGCGCCGGCGGGTCGACGCGGTCGGCAGTAACCGGCTTGACGTCGCTGCCGTGATCGAGCTCCTGGGCCAGGCCGAGATCGCGCTGGGGTCAGCCGATGCCGCGGGCGAGCGGGCCCGAGCGCTCATCAAGCTTGGCACGGCCAACGACTGTCATCTGATTGCCGCCCATGGCCACCGGCTGCTCGGGCATGCACTGGCCGCGATCGGTGCGGCCGAGGCCCGGGGGCAGCTCGAGGCCGCGCTCACCGCGTTCGTTCAGGCCGGAATCCCCTACCGCGCCGCACAGACCCGGCTGTCGCTCGCCGAATTGCTGCGCCAGGCCGATTGCGCGGTCGCAGCCGCCGAAGCGCGCGCCGCGCTCTCGGTTTTTGAGGATCTTGGCGCGGGACGCGGCGCCGACGCCGCGGCCGCACTGCTCAGGGAGCTCGGGGTTAAGGCGGCCCGCAGCGGCCCGAAGAACATCGGGCGGCTCACCCAGCGCGAGCAGGAGGTGCTGGCGCTGCTCGGCGAGGGACTGTCGAACCCGGAGATCGCTGAGCGGCTGTTCGTCTCCAGGAAGACGGCCGAGCATCATGTGGCCCGCATTCTGGCCAAGCTGGGCCTGCGCGGCCGCGCCGAGGCCGCCGCGCTCGCGGCCCGGACGGGCAGCCGCGGCCCTACCAGACCTGGTTGAATCGAACGATACTGAGAAGTATCGTTTATGCCATGACCGGAACCCACGACGCCCGGGACAGGCTGGTCGCGGCGGCCGAGGAGATGCTGGCCAGCTCCGGGCCTCGCGCGGTATCGATGGACGCGGCGTCGGCGGCAGCGGGCGCCGGGAAGATGTCGGCCTACCGGCACTTCGCGAACAAGCGCGATCTGCTGGCGGCCGCCCTGGAGCGCTACAACCGCCGGCACATCCAGTGGCTGGTGGGGGCCGGCCGGGCCGGTGCCGCCGACCCTGTAGCACGCATCCTGTCGGTGTTCGACCGCCTGGAGTCGGCCGTCGGCGGCGAGAGCTTCCGCGGCTGCCCGTTCGTCGATGCTGCCCTGGCCGCGCCCGGGCCGGACCACCGGGCCGTGACGATCGCCGCCCGCCACAAGCGGGAGCTCATCGAGGAGCTCACTGGCCTGGCCGCGCAGGCCGGGCGGCCCGAGCCCGGGGAGCTCGCCGCCGCCGTGGCCCTCGTCATCGACGGCGCCACCGTCCAGGCCGTGCTGGCGCCCGACCGGGCCAGCCGCCAGCGCATCGTGCGCCGAGGCCGGCGCGTCGCCGAGATCCTCCTCGCCCCGGCGGGCCGGCCATGATGGCGCTCGGCGCCGGGCAGGGCGGACGACCTCCCCAATCCCCCTCGCTCACTCCGGGCGGCCGGGCGGTGCGCCTGGCGGTCTACCGCACGTTCGCCGACCAGGGCCAGCCCCCGTCGGCGGCCGGGCTCGCCGCCCAGACCGGCCTGCCTGAGGCCGGGGTGCGGACCGCCCTGCGGCAGCTGCATGAGGCCCACGCCATCGTGCTGGCCCCGGCCGGCGACGCGGTGCGGATGGCGCACCCGTTCTCGGCCGCGCCGATGGGCTTCGTGGTCACCGCGGAGGGCCCGGGCCCGGCCGGTTACCCAGGTGACCGCATGTGGTGGGGCGGGTGTGCCTGGGACTCCTTCGGCATCGGCGCCGCGCTTGGTGAGCCGGTCGAGATCCGCACGCGCTGCCCGGGCTGCGGCCGCGGCCTGGAGCTTCGCGCCGGCCGGGACGGCCCACCCGGGCCGGACCTGGCCGTGCACGTTCCGGTCCCGGCCCGCCGCTGGTGGGACGACGTGGTGGGCACGTGCCTGAACATCCGCCTGTTCTGCTCGCCAGCGCACGTCGACGCGTGGGCCCAGGCCGGCCCGCATCCGGTCGGCCAGGTCGTCCCGTCGGCGGTCATGTGGCGGCTGGCCCAGGTGTGGTACGGCGACCGGCTCGACCCCGACTGGTCTCCCCGCCCCACGGCCGCGGCCCAGCAAGCGCTCGGCCAGTGCGGCCTCACCGGAGACTTCTGGCAGCTGCCGTAAGGGGCGGGGTGGGACGCCCACTCCTCATGCCGACAATGCCGGCAACTAGTACTCCAACCGGACTTCGTGATTCTTGGAGAGTCGGGTACTGGCCGGTGACGTGGGACACCTCGCCGGTGGCGTTGGGCTACCTTGGCGAGCTGGTTCAAGTTGGTGGCCGTCACAGCGAGGGTGTGCCGGACGGCCAGCAGCGTGGCCACCAGCCCCCGCCGCTCGGCCACCCCTCAGCGGTAGGGCGTCAGGTCGGCCCTGGGGTAGCGCGTTTGGGTGTCGGCCAAGGTCTGCTCGTCCCAGTACGGGTCCCCAGGAGCGGGCCATCCGAACACCGACCGCTCCCGGGGAGTCGCCCGCTCGACGATCTCGAACCAGTCTGGTTGCGTGGCGCGCTCGGCCCAGGCGACTCGGCCCGTCCAGCGCGGTGCCCACACGTCGTAGTTGGCGAGGAGCGAAAAGCGGGTTGATCGTTCGCCGGTCATGCGCGAACCACGGTGAAGTACGTCGGACCGAAAGGTGAACAGGGTTCCTGCGGGACCTGTCATGGAGATCTCCTCCTCGGCGAACATCCCCGCGGGGAGGTAGTTCGTGATGTCGTGATGCCCAGGGACCGGCCAGTACGGGACGTGTTCGCCGACAGGCAGCGGCACGATCTTGGTCGGGCCGTCCTCGTCGCCTACGTCCGACAGGAGGATCCAGCTCAACATCTGCGTGGCCGGCTGGGAGCGCTTGGGCACGACGAGGCTGTGGTTGACGAAGTCGCGGTGGTGGCGCTGGTCGTAGTCAACGGCCCCGGCGTACTTGGCCCACAGCCCCGCCTCATAGAGCCGCAGGTCGGCCGAACCAAGGAAGCGCTCGGCCAGGTCGAGCAGGTCGGGGTGGAAGGCCAGTCGGTTCAGGCTCCACGATCGCCACGGTCCGCGGATCTCGCCGGCCCACTGGTCGGTTGCCAGCCAGGAGTGTGCGGCCGGGTCGGCGAAGTACTCCTCGGGCCGCGGATAGTACAGCCACAGAGCGTCCTGGGCCGCCGCCAGCTCGCCAGCCTCGAGGAATCCCTCGAAGATCAGATAGCCCCGGTCACGCAGATCCGCCACACAACGGTCCGGAACTCTCATCGACGCCGCCAGCTAGACGAGTCCAGGGGCGACGCCGCCCGGACGAAACCGCTGGGACGATAGAACCCGGGAAAGGAAACCAGGCTGAATGATGACACGGCGAAGCAACTCCTCATTGGTCATGGAGGAGCGTGCCGCGCAGTGTTGAGCGGCACGCGATGACAGGTCTGAGACCTACGCGTCAGCGCGTGCCCTAGCAGCCGGGTTGCATGGCCCGAATAGTAGCAGCGCTGGGGCGAGCACAAGGCTTGTCGGCGCTGAAGAGGCCGCTCGCATCCGCCAAAGAGCGCTGGTGCTCATCTAGTCCGGTCAGTCCGTTGCCGGCCTGGAAGTTCTCCTCTGTGGTCCAGCGAGTTCCAGCGACCTTGCCCGCGGAGTAGCGCTGCCACGCCCGGCGAGGCAGGCGCACGGCGACCTGGCGGGCCGGGCAGGGGCCCGCGGCGGTGGTCACCTGGTGGCTGGCGGCCACCGCCAGCACGTAACCGATCCGGCGGCGTTCCAGGTCAGCGCGCAGGCCCGGGTCGGCGCCATACACCTCATCGCCGGCGACCCAGGCGGCCGGGGTCCCTACATCCAGCGCGCGGCCGAGCATGCGCCGGGCCAGCTTCGGCTTGGTCGCGAACACCGTCTTCCCAGGGATGCCCGCCGCGGCGCTCCGGGCCGGATCAGACGTCCAGGACCGGGGCAGGTACAGCTCCCGGTCGATCAGCGCATGCCCCGCCGGCGCGGCGTAGGACAAGAACACCGCCACCTGGCAGTTCTCCACCCGCCCTACGGTGCCGGAGTACTGGCGCTGCACACCGGCACTGGCGGTCCCCTTCTTAAGGTCGCCTGTCTCGTCGACCACCAGCACCGCATCCGCGCTGCCCAGGTGCTCCACGACATACCCACGCACGTCGTCGCGGACCGCGCCGGCGTCCCACTGAGCCGCCGCTAACAGGTGCTGCATTCCGTCCGGAGTGGCATCCCCGGCCTGCTCGGCGATGGTCCAGCAGTTCTTGCGCCGGAGTACTAGGGAAGGAGTGCTTGACCTGACAGTTCGATTACAAGCTATTCGTGCGATGCCCTGCTTCAGCTGTTTGTCTACGGCTTTGTTCGATGAAAGCACGATACCAGTGAAAGCTCTCCTTCGGGATTCGCCGCTGAGAGCCGTAATCAACGTAGGCGAGGCCGAAACGTTTGGAGTAGCCGGCTGTCCATTCGAAGTTGTCAAGTAGGGACCAGGCCATGTACCCGCGGACGTCGACACCTTCGGATATGGCTGTCTCGATGCTCTGGAGGTGGCTGTTGAGATATTCGATCCTGTCAGTGTCGTTGATACGTCCTGTCGGTGCAACATAGTCGTCGAATGCGCCGCCGTTCTCTGTGATATAAACGGGGAGCTGGTACCGGTCGCGGAACTGGCGGAGCAGGGGTAGCAGCGCGGCGGGATCGATGACCCAGTTGTAGGCGGTTTTAGGTGCCTCCGGTGGGACGACCTGGCGGATGCCGATGCCCGGGGGAATAGCTTCGCCGCCTGGCCCGGCAGGGTCGGCGATGACCTGGAGCGGGGCGTAATAGTTCAGCCCGTAGTAGTCCAGCGGTGCGGCCGCGACCTCCAGGTCGCCGTCACGGACGAATGGCCGACCGCCGATCTTCCGATGCCAGGCGAGCAACTCGGCCGGGTAAGCGCCGTCGACCAGCACGTCGAGGCAGGATTTGTTGAACAGTAGATCCAGCGTACGGGCGGCGTCGGCGTGTTCCGGTCCCGGCGCGGCGGCGGCTATCGGCCACTGGGAGCCGACTATGCCGAAAACCCCGCCGGGCTGAGCCTGACGTAGCCGGCCGAGAGCTTGGCCGTGCGCAACCATCTGGTGGTGGATCGCTGGCATCACGGAGGTCTTGTCATTCAGCGCCGGCGGGAACCACGGTGTGCCGTGGCCCCACCATGTCGTGAGCGCAACCTCGTTTATGGTCGACCACATGCTGACCCGGTCGCGGAGGGCCTCGTGGATGACGGTGGCGAAGTCGACGTATCGGTCGATCGTCTCGCGGTTCAGCCAGCCGCCCTGGCGGGCGAGACTCAGCGGGACCTCCATGTGGTTGATCGTGATAAGCGGGGTGATGTTGCGCTGTAGCAGCGTGTCGACCAGACGGCTGTAGAAGGCGATGCCTTCTGGGTTGACCGGCCCGGCGCCGTTGGGGATGACCCGCGTCCAGGAGATGGAGAACCGGTAGGTGTCGATGCCGAGCTCGCTCATCAGGTCCACGTCGTCGAGATAGCGGTGGAAGTGGTCGGCAGCGATGTCGGCGGTGTCGCCCCGGTTGATGGCGCCGGGTCGGTTTACGAACTCATCCCAGTCCGAGCGTCCTCGGCCGCCCTCGGTTGTGGCGCCCTCGATCTGGTAGGCCGAGGTGGCCACACCCCAGCGGAAGTTTGCAGGAAATGTCATCGTTGTATTGTCCTGTATCTGGGGCGGGATCTATGCGTTGTCAGCGGCGTATGCCGCCAGGCCTTCGAGATATTGGGCCCGGTCCGTTTCGCTGATCCAGGCGATGGTGAAGGCATTGCGGGCGGTCTGGGCGATCTGCTGTTTCGTCAGATTGACGGCATCAGTAACGGCAGAAAGGTTCTCGTTCATATATCCAGGAAAATATGCTGGATCGTCTGAATTGATGGTGACGAGCAGCGACTGTTCAAGCATTGACTTGATCTCGCTGGCCTTGAGCCCGTCACTTACATAGCTATTCGAGATGGGGCAGACGGTCAGGCCGATATTGGAAGTCTTAATTCGCTGCACGAGGACTTGGTCATCGAGACAGTTGGTGCCGTGGTCTATTCTTTCGACCCCGATATCTTCCAGGCACTGCCGGATGTGGGTAACAGAGTTCTGCTGATCAACATCACAGTGCATTGTGAGGTGGTAACCCTCGTTCCGTGCCCGGTCGAAAACCTCCTTGAACTTGATCGGGGGGTTGCCCTTCTCGTCCGAATCGAGCCCAACCCCCGTGATCCAGTCTCGGTACGCCAGAGAGCTTTCCAGGGTTTGCCTGGCAGAATCGGCTGGCAGGTCTCTCAGGAAGCACATGATGAGTTGGGAGCGCAGGCCAAGCTCCGCGCTAGCAGCTTGCTGCGCTTGGTGGAGTCCGCGGACAACAGTGTCGAACCCAATGCCGCGAGCAGTATGGGCCTGCGGGTCGAAGAAGGCCTCAGCGTACACAACATTCTGGGAACGGGCCTTCCGAAAGTAGCCCATGGCGAGGTCATGGAAGTCCTCCTCGGTCTGCAGCACGCTCATGCCCTCGTAGTACATGGCCAGGAACGACGGCAGATCGTCGAAGGTGTAGGCAGCACGCATCTCGGCGGCGGAGTGATAAGGGAGTTCGATGCGGTTCCGGGTCGCCAGCTGGAACTTCAGCTCAGGTTCCAGAGTGCCCTCGAGATGTACATGCAACTCGGCCTTGGGCATCCCTGCGATGAAGGATGACATGTCGTTCATTCCAGCTACCCACCTTTACTCTGACGTGGCCCATCCAAGGGTCTCGCGGCTCTCGCAGCATCACTACGTGCTGTGGCGAGGTTCGGTCCAGAGTGCTGAACAATCTGGCGCCCAGCATCGTCGGTGCGACCGCCGTTGTCCTATGCCTGACCGCAGCGTTCCCCGTGCTGCGCACACACCGGTTGCCACCACGCGGCCGAGCGCTGCCTGGCCGTTTCCCGCGGCCAAGGGCCTACTACCGTCACGAGTCGGCGTCGGCATATATGCGCTCCGGCAGTTTGTTGAGCTGCTGAACTTATAGGTCGGCTTGTGACGCCGTCAATCTACCCAGACCTGCCGGTTCCTGCGCTAGAACAGCACTCTGGGATGCTGACAAGGCTTTGTTCATTGACTATACATTTTGAGTGGTGCGTGACACCATCGTCGGATGTGAGCGCTGTGCAGCGCTGGGCGAGCGCCGGGTCGGCTGCAGGCTCTCAGTGCTAGGTCGCGCCTCTGTGGGGTCACGAGAGCCGGACGCGTTGTGCAGCCTCACGGCAGGAGTCGTGACATGAGGAGGCCACTTCCGGTGACAGATCCGATCCGGGTGGGCGTCGTAGGCTGCGGTGAGATCGCCCAGGTTATGCATCTCCGGTTCATTGAGGAGCTGCCGGGTGTGGAACTTGCCGGACTTTGTGACCTGTCCGAAGCGGTTCTTGAGCGACTAGGCGCGAAGTATCGGGTCGACAGGCTGTACACCTCATATGAAGACCTAGTGCGTGACCCTGGCGTCGATGCGGTCTT
The DNA here is from genome assembly GCA_963844655.1 of uncultured Actinomycetota bacterium. Lineage (GTDB taxonomy): Bacteria > Actinomycetota > Actinomycetes > Streptosporangiales > Streptosporangiaceae > JASHPR01. The sequence continues at coordinate 178,252 of CAWJPA010000007.1, forward strand.
GGTCGCGACGCCCGACCACGTTGGGCCGGCTCTGGCCGCGCTCGATCGTGGGAAGCACCTCCTCCTGGAGAAGCCAGCTGCTTACTGTGTGGCGGATGCGAGCGCCATCGCCGAGGCGGCGAGCCGAGCGCCGTCGACCGCCATGATGGGTTACATGCGGGTTTATGACCCTGGCTATGAGCTCGTGCGCAGCCGGACGCAGAACATGACGACGGTTAGGCTCGTTCGCTCGCATAACTTCGGCGGCAGCTTTGAACACCACACGGCGTTGTTCCCGCTGCTCAGGCCGGAGCCGACGGAGAGGATCGGTGACGGATTCGCGGAGACCATCAGCTCAGCGACCGCACGGATCCTCGAGCGCACGGTCGGACCTGAGCCGACCTTGCAGCGCTTGTTCTGGGCGCTGCTCATGGGTTCTACCCACGACCTGTCGATCGTCCGTGATCTGATCGGTCCGCCGCAGGAAATCATCTACTCACACGTTGACGGAAGCCGCCTACTCGCGTGCGTCTCCCATGCGCGTGCTGTGTGCACCCTCGAATGGGAAACCGCAAGCGGTTATGACTGGTGGGATCAGGAGGTCACCGTCTTCGGGCCCGAGTCCAGCTGTACTGCGCGGTTCGCCGACCCGTATATCCCCTACCTCCCGACGGCCGCTACGGTTCATAGCCTGGATCAGGGCACCTCAACAACGCATCAGCTGGATGTTTCGAGCGAGCCTGCCTTTCGGCGCGAGTGGCTTCACTTCGCCGAATGCATCCGGTCGGGCCACGTGCCCCGCACGACGGTGCTCGGAGGGCGGCAAGACGTGGAACTCATTGCCGAACTCGTCTCGCGAGGCGTATCGAAGTGAGCGGCCCATACGGTCAGACCGTCAGCGGAGCATCGGTCCTGCCTTGCCCCGCATAGGTGCCGCCACACCAGGTGCCCTCCGCGCGCCGGGCGGCGCCCGCCTAGGCGTTGACGAGGGCGCTGGGGGACCAGGGGGCGGGGTCGTCGAGGATGCGCTGGATGGTGCGGGCGGCGGCGCCGCGCAGGGAGGCGTCGGTGCCGAGGGTGGAGATGCGGACGTCGACGGGGGTGGCGGTGGTGTGGCTGAGGGCGCGGGTGTGCAGTTCGGCGGTGATGGGCTGCAGGAGCCAGGGGGCGAGGTCGGCATAGAGGCCGCCGAGGACGACGGTGGGGACGTCGATGATGTTGAGCAGGGCGGAGAGGGCGACGCCGATGCCGTGGCCGGCGTGGGTCAGGGCGGACAGCGTGGTTTCGTTGCCGAGTTCGGCCTGGCGCCGTAGCTGTGCTGCTGGTCCTTCGGTGGCGGGTGCGTGGTCGGTCAGGTGCGCGGCGCGCAGCAGTGCTTCCTGGCCGGCGATCTGCTCAAGGCAGCCCCGGCCGCCGCAGCCGCAGGCGCGGCCGTAGGGGTCCACGACGACGTGCCCGATTTCTCCGGCCAGCCCGCGGACACCGCGCAGCAGCTTGCCGCCGACCACGATGCCGGCGCCCACGCCGATCTCACCGGAGACACGCACGAAGTTCTGCAGGCCGAGGTCCTGGCGGAACCATAGTTCGGCGAGCGCCGCGAGGTTGGCCTCGTTGTCGCAGTGTTTTTCCTGGAACTCGATGCCGAGCATTTCCGAGATGAGCTCGGCGACGGGCACGTTCTGCAGGGCCAGGACGTTCGGGGCCTTGAGCAAGACACCGTTGTAGTCGACCAGGCCCGGGACTGCGGTGCCCATGCCCGCGATCTGGAGCCCCGCGGCCTCGGCTTCACTGCATGTTCGCCGGGCGTTGCTGACCGCGCTGACCAAAATGGCCCTGGCGTCCAGCAGCCGGTTGTCGGACGCGGTCACATGCCGGAAGTGCATCTCGCCGGTCAGGTCGATCAGGCACGAGGAAACATAGTCCACGTTGATCTCGATGCCCAGCCCCACCGGCCCGCGCGGGTTGAGCCGCAGCGGGCTGCCCGGCCGCCCGAGCAGCCCTTTGGCCGGGTCGCCCTCGATGACCAGGCGGGCCTCACGCAGCACTTCCACCAGCGCGGACACCGTGGCTTTGGTCAGCCCGGTGCGGGCCGCGACCTGCGCCCGGGTCGGGTTCTCGCCGTGAGCGATCTCCCGCAGCACCAGCGCGAGGTTGTGGCGCTTGAGCAGCTTCTGCCGTGCTGGCGCACGGACAGCCGATCTGCTGTCCAGGCCCGAAGCCCCCACAAGATCCGGCGTGGTCATACCCGGGTCGGCCATGCTGCCCGCTCACTCGAGGTCGCGAGCCACACCGTGAACGACCTCAGCCACCCGACCACCAGACACCGCAGCCAGCACGACACACCCACCCCGTCACCACCCCGCATGCGGTGCCCGCGATCCTTATCGGGAGCAGCCCGGCCTGTGCGCCCGTTACCCGCGCTAACTCCTGGCTTCGCGGCCAGCATCCCAGGCGCTTGGCCATTAACTGCTGGCGTCGGCTCATCAAACCGTTCACAGAACATGATCGTAGCTGCCGTCCCGGCGCGCTGAATCGAGGCGTCCCCGATAACCCTGCCCCAGTCACAGCGGTCTTCCACGCTCATGAGTGACTGCCATGTTGCGGAGGGTCAATTACCATCCCGGGCTCTTGACCGGGACATAACGACAGTCTAAGTTCAACGAGTTAACGAAATCTAGTATTTCGTTTTACCGGGCGCCTGCGGAGAACCCAGGGAGGAGCCGTTGGCTGAAACCTCGCCCCCCGATCTTGGCGTCGGGCTGATCGGGTACGGCTTCATGGGACGCGCGCACTCAGTGGCGTGGACCACGGTTGGCCAGGTCTTCGAGCTCGGCATGTCGCCGGCGCGACGAGCAATCTGCGGCCGCGACGAGAAGCGGACCGCCGCGGTGGCAGAGGCATTCGGGTGGTCAGCCGTGGAGACTGACTGGCGTGCCCTAATCGCACGCGAGGATGTGCAGGTTGTCGATATCTGCACACCGGGGAGCAGCCATGCCGAGATCGCCATCGCGGCGCTCCGGGCAGGCAAGCACGTGCTGTGTGAGAAGCCGCTCGCCAACACGCTGGCGGAGGCAGAACAGATGGCGGAGGCCGCCGAAGAAGCGGCGCAGCGCGGTCAGGTGGCGATGGTCGGGTTCAATTACCGGCGTGTCCCGGCACTGGCCTTGGCCCGCACCCTGATCGTGGACGGCCGGCTCGGCAAGGTGCATCACATCCGGGCGAGTTACCTGCAGGACTGGCTGGTCGACCCAGAGTTCCCACTGGCCTGGCGGCTGCGCCGCGATGAGGCAGGCTCGGGCGCACTCGGTGACCTCGGAGCACACCTGATCGACATCACCCGCTTCCTGACGGGTGACGAGATCACCGCTGTCTGCGGGATTGCCGAGACCTTCGTCAAGGAACGTCCGCTTCCCGAAGAAGGAATCTCGGGCCTTAGCGGCGCTGGCATTGGCAACGCTCGCGGACCTGTATCAGTGGACGATGCCTCGCTGTTTGTGGCCCGCCTGCAGTCGGGAGCCGTGGCCACCTTCGAGGCCACGCGGTTTGCCACTGGACGCAAGAACGCGATGTGCATCGAGGTGAATGGCGAGAACGGCTCGGTCAGCTTCGACCTTGAGCGCCTCAACGAGCTTGAACTCTTCGAGCGCGGGGGCGAGCAGGCCGGTTTCCGCCGGGTCCTGGTGACAGAGGCTGATGACCCGTACCTTTCGGCCTGGTGGCCGCCAGGCCACGTTCTCGGCTGGGAGCACACCTTCGTTCACGAGCTGCGCGACCTGGTCATGGGTATCAGGACCAGGACACCGCCACGTCCCGACTTCCAAGACGGCCTGGCCGTCCAGCGAGTGATAGATGCGGTCCAGCGAGCGGGCGAAGGTTCCAGCTGGATCACCCTGCCAGCCTGAGGAGGTTTGCATGGCACGCCCGATGACACTGTTTACCGGCCAGTGGGCCGATCTTCCGCTGGCGGAGGTCGCCCGGATGGCAGCCGACTGGGGCTATGACGGGCTCGAACTGGCCTGCTGGGGAGACCATTTCGAAGTCGACCGCGCGGTCAATGAGGACGGCTACGTCGAGTCCATACGCCAACTTCTCGAGTCCCACGGCCTTGGCTGCTGGATCGTATCCAATCATCTCGTCGGCCAGGCGGTCTGCGACCATCCGATCGACGAACGCCACCAGGGGATACTTCCCGCGCGAATCTGGGGAGACGGTGACCCTGAGGGTGTGCGGCAACGGGCAGCCGAGGAAATGAAGAATACTGCCAGGGCTGCAGCGCGCTTTGGCGTGAAGACCGTGGTCGGGTTCACTGGGTCCAGCATCTGGCACGTTCTGGCGGGCTTCCCGCCGGTCCCTCCGGACATGATCGAGGCGGGATACGAGGACTTCGCCCGACGCTGGAACCCCATAATCGATGTTTTCGATGAGGTCGGCGTGCGCTTCGCGCACGAGGTACATCCCAGCGAGATCGCTTATGACTATTGGACAACACAGCGGACCCTGCAGGCCATCGGCCGGCGGCCTGGATTCGGGCTCAACTTCGATCCCAGCCACTTCATATGGCAGGACCTTGATCCCGTCGGGTTTCTCAGAGACTTCGCTGACCGGATTTACCACGTGGACTGCAAGGAGTCGGTCCGGCACCTGGACGGAAGGAACGGTCGGCTGTCGTCGCATTTGCCGTTCGGGGACCTCCGCCGAGGATGGGACTTCGTGTCCGTCGGGCACGGCGACGTTCCGTGGGAGCACATTTTCCGGATGCTGAACGAGATCGGATACGAAGGCCCAATCTCGGTCGAATGGGAAGATTCCGGAATGGATCGTCTGACGGGTGCTCCCGAAGCGCTGCAGTATCTGCGACGGCTGGCGTTCGATCCCCCGAAGCAATCCTTTGACGCCGCTTTCTCCAGCAGCTGACAGCACTACAGCCGAGATTACTGCACGAGGTTGAGGGCGCTGGGGGACCAGGGGGCGGGGTCGTCGAGGATGCGCTGGATGGTGCGGGCGGCGGCGCCGCGCAGGGAGGCGTCGGTGCCGAGGGTGGAGATGCGGACGTCGACGGGGGTGGCGGTGGTGTGGCTGAGGGCGCGGGTGTGCAGTTCGGCGGTGATGGGCTGCAGGAGCCAGGGGGCGAGGTCGGCATAGAGGCCGCCGAGGACGACGGTGGGGACGTCGATGATGTTGAGCAGGGCGGAGAGGGCGACGCCGATGCCGTGGCCGGCGTGGGTCAGGGCGGACAGCGTGGTTTCGTTGCCGAGTTCGGCCTGGCGCCGTAGCTGTGCTGCTGGTCCTTCGGTGGCGGGTGCGTGGTCGGTCAGGTGCGCGGCGCGCAGCAGTGCTTCCTGGCCGGCGATCTGCTCAAGGCAGCCCCGGCCGCCGCAGCCGCAGGCGCGGCCGTAGGGGTCCACGACGACGTGCCCGATTTCTCCGGCCAGCCCGCGGACACCGCGCAGCAGCTTGCCGCCGACCACGATGCCGGCGCCCACGCCGATCTCACCGGAGACACGCACGAAGTTCTGCAGGCCGAGGTCCTGGCGGAACCATAGTTCGGCGAGCGCCGCGAGGTTGGCCTCGTTGTCGCAGTGTTTTTCCTGGAACTCGATGCCGAGCATTTCCGAGATGAGCTCGGCGACGGGCACGTTCTGCAGGGCCAGGACGTTCGGGGCCTTGAGCAAGACACCGTTGTAGTCGACCAGGCCCGGGACTGCGGTGCCCATGCCCGCGATCTGGAGCCCCGCGGCCTCGGCTTCACTGCATGTTCGCCGGGCGTTGCTGACCGCGCTGACCAAAATGGCCCTGGCGTCCAGCAGCCGGTTGTCGGACGCGGTCACATGCCGGAAGTGCATCTCGCCGGTCAGGTCGATCAGGCACGAGGAAACATAGTCCACGTTGATCTCGATGCCCAGCCCCACCGGCCCGCGCGGGTTGAGCCGCAGCGGGCTGCCCGGCCGCCCGAGCAGCCCTTTGGCCGGGTCGCCCTCGATGACCAGGCGGGCCTCACGCAGCACTTCCACCAGCGCGGACACCGTGGCTTTGGTCAGCCCGGTGCGGGCCGCGACCTGCGCCCGGGTCGGGTTCTCGCCGTGAGCGATCTCCCGCAGCACCAGCGCGAGGTTGTGGCGCTTGAGCAGCTTCTGCCGTGCTGGCGCACGGACAGCCGATCTGCTGTCCAGGCCCGAAGCCCCCACAAGATCCGGCGTGGTCATACCCGGGTCGGCCATGCTGCCCGCTCACTCGAGGTCGCGAGCCACACCGTGAACGACCTCAGCCACCCGACCACCAGACACCGCAGCCAGCACGACACACCCACCCCGTCACCACCCCGCCTGCCGGCCGAGCCCGAGTGACTGGGCGGCATCTGTGGGTCAGGACCGAGTTGGTCGGATTCAGGCTGGCCGGCAAGCACGCTGACCCACCAGCGCAAATCGGAAGCGGGCGTCGAGAGCCGACCAGGGGGGTCCCGTAAGCCAACCCTGTTCGTTCATAGGGTGAACTAAAGCAGGAGCCCCTGCTCCATGTCAAAGTAGTGGGTAGCAGACCAGCGGATATCATGTCTTGCCCGGAAACGAAACCGGTGTGAGATCCTCGTGCAAAACCGCTTAATCTCCCCGCTGGAGGACTCTTGACAACCGTCGTCGCCCATCTCTACGCTAAGCGTTTGTTTAGTCATCCAACTATCTAAACGATGACGGCATACCGAGCGCCGTTGAACTCTGGCGTGCAGCTCGGGGGGAGTGGGTGACGTGCAGCAACTTCTCGGCTACGAGCTTCTCCCGTGGGAGAAATTCGAGAGCATCGAGGGTGACGCGGAGGCGATTAAGACCGGCGTCAAGGCGATCCGCGACGCGGGCTACAACGCCTTCGAGGCGCTCGCAGGGACCACGCTCACGAATGACTACGCCCGCCGGGTGCTCGAGTTCACCGAGTGGCGTCCCGGGCCCGCGGTGCGCAGCGACGTCGAGCTGATGGCGCGGCTGAGCGGGCTGCGCCGCGCGGCGATCGAGAACGAGCTGGCGCTGACCACCATTTTCTGTGAAGGCGAGTACATCAACCCGGCGACCTCTGAGCTGGAGTTCCACCAGGCCGTCACGATAGCTTCCTTCATCCACGACGCGGGCGGCAGGCATCTGCTGGTCGATGGCGGCCCGCGGCGGCACCCGGAGCAGCGCTCGGCCGATATCCGCGCTCTTGCGGCGGCCGTGGAGCGCATCGGCGCGGCCACCAGGGAGCTCGACGTGCAACTGTGCTTCCACCCGCACATCGACACCTGCGTGGAGACCGCCGCTGAGATCGAGGAGTTCTTCAACGTCGCCGACAGCGACCTGGTCGGCCTGGCCCTCGACACCGCCCACTACACCGTGGGTGGGGCCGACCCCGCGCTGGCCATGCGGCGCGACGGAGACCGGGTCAAGTTCATCCATCTGAAGGACGTGCAGATGCCCGCGCCCGGCCAGGAAGCGCGCTTCGCTGGCCCGGCCCGCTACGACGCCTTCTGCGATCTCGGCAAGGGCTCCGTCGACCTGCCCGCGGTGTGGCGCGAGGCGCAGCAGCGCGGCTTCGACGGCCCGGTCACCGTCGAGCTTGATGCCACCCCCGATCCGGCGGAGTCGGCCCGGGTCTCGCGCCGGTTCGTGCACGAGGTGCTCGGCTTCTAGACAGGAGGGGCCAAGGCGATGAGCTTTATTCTTCGTCGTCTCGGTTTCTACGTGGTCACGGCGTGGGTTGCCATTACCCTCAACTTCCTGATCCCGCGCCTGATGCCCGGGAACCCGGTGCAGGTCCTCTTCTCCCGGATCAAGCACCAGATCTCCCCGGCCGCCGTGCACGCGATCAGCCTCGCGTTCGGGCTTAACACCAGCCAGGGACTGCTGGAGCAGTACTGGTCGTACCTGGACCAGCTGTTCCACGGCAACCTGGGGGTATCGGTAACCTATTTTCCGAGCACCGTCAGCACGGTCATACGAACCGCGCTGCCCTGGACCATAGCCCTCGTGGGCATCGCGACCGTCCTGAGCTTCCTGTTCGGTACCTTGCTTGGGATCCTCTCCGCCTGGCGCCGCGGGTCACGCGTCGTGGATAGCCTGCTGCCGATCACCGCCTTCCTGTCCGCGGTGCCGTACTTCTGGCTGGGCCTAGTCCTGCTTACGGTGTTCGCCGTCGAACTGGGCTGGCTGCCGATCGCCGGCGGCTACTCGGTCGATATGACGCCCAGCTGGTCGTGGGAATTCATTTCATCAGCCCTCGTTCACGGGATCCTGCCCGCGGCCACGATCGTGATCAGCTCCATCGCTGGCTGGCTGCTGGGGATGCGGAACATGATGATCACCACGCTGTCCGAGGACTACGTGCTGCTGGCCGAGGCGAAGGGCCTGCACCAGCGGCGCGTGCTGTATACCTACGCGGCCCGCAACGCGATCCTGCCGAACGTTGCCAGCTTCGCGCTCTCGCTCGGCTTTATCGTGGGCGGCGCGATCCTGACCGAGATCGTTTTCTCCTACCCCGGCATCGGCTATGTGCTCTTCCAGGCGGTCTCCAACAATGACTACCCCCTCATGCAGGGAGTCTTCCTGATCATCACGTTCATGGTCCTGCTGGCCAACCTGCTGGCCGATGTCTGCTATGTCGTCCTGGATCCCCGTACCCGTGAGAGCGATCGCAGATGAGCATCGTCGTATCGGACGTCATCACCGAGAGTGAACCAACCGCGGATAGACCGGGCTGGATTCGCAGTGTATTGCGGTCCAAGAAGGTCGTTGCAGGCCTGTGCATCGTGGTTTTCTTCGTGCTGCTTGGGCTCATCGGCCCGTTCTTCGTCGGCGATCCCTCCGCGGGCACCTCTGCCGACCTGGCGCCCCCCTCGCTCAGCCATCTGCTTGGGACGACACAGACCGGCCAGGACGTGTTCGCTCAGCTGGTCATCGGAACCAGGGTCTCACTCGCGGTGGGAGTCATCTCGGCCCTGCTGGCCACCCTCATCGCAGTCGCGATCGGTTTGTCGAGCGCCCTGCTTGGCGGCCTGTGGGACGAATTGCTTTCCCTGTTCACCAACGTCTTCCTCGTCATCCCGGCCCTTCCGCTGGTCATCGTCTTGGCCGGGTATCTGCACGGGGCCGGAACGCTGGCCGTGGCACTGGTCATCAGCGTGACCGGCTGGCCTTGGACGGCGAGAATCCTGCGAGCCCAAACGCTGTCGCTGAGGCAGCGGGACTATGTCCAGGCCGCGCGGGCCGCAGGGGAGTCGACGGCACGGATCGTTACCTTTGAGATCCTTCCGAACGAGATCCCCCTTATTGCAGCCCAGTTCCTGATCACGGTGCTCTACGCCATCCTCACCCAGGCCGGTCTGGCCTTTCTCGGCGTCGGCTCGGTCACGACATGGAGTTGGGGAACGATGCTCTACTGGGCCGAGAACGCCGAGGCCCTGTCCGTCGGCGCCTGGTGGTGGTTCGTCCCGCCTGGGCTGGCCCTTGCGTTCCTAGGCACCGGCCTGGCCCTGCTGAACTTTGGCATCGACGAGTACGCCAACCCACGGCTGCGGGAGGCAGGCCTGACCCCGCGGGCCCAACGGCGCGTTAACCGGCGCCTGCTCGCCGGGCGCGGGAGTACCTCTTGAGCGGCGAGCCCAGGACCACATCGGCCGCGCTCAACGGCGGCACGATCTCTTCGGTTCAGGCCGGCAGCGAGGCTGCGGCGGGCCCACTGTCTCTGGCCGAGTCACCGCTTCTCGAGGTCCGCGATCTCTCGGTGGCCTACGGGTCCGGGCCGAAAGCGGTGCGTGCGGTGGAGCGGGTCAGCCTCGCGATCAGGGCTGGTGAGGCGATCGGCATCGCTGGCGAAAGCGGCTCGGGTAAGTCGACGCTCGTCCATGCGATCGCCCATCTCTTGCGCCCGCCCGCGCTCATCAACAGCGGAGAGGTGCTGTATCGGCGCGGCGCCGCTTCTGGCGAGTCCGGCCCTGACGTGGTCGATGTGCTTACGCTCGACGGCGAGGGCCTGCGCCGGTTCCGCTGGAACGAGCTGGCGGTCGTATTCCAGAGCGCAATGAGCGCGCTGAACCCGGTCATCAGCATCCGGGCCCAGCTGATCGATGCGATTCGCGCGCACCGGCCCGAAATACGGCGGCAAGCCCTGGATGAGAGGGCGGCCGAACTGCTCGAGCTAGTGGGCGTGACCGCGGACCGGCTCGGCAACTACCCGCATCAGCTGTCGGGCGGCATGCGGCAGAGAGTCATGATCGCCATGGCGCTGGCCCTGCGCCCGAAGCTGCTCATCATGGATGAGCCGACCACCGCACTCGACGTAGTGACGCAGAGCCAGATCCTGATTCGGATCGCGGAGCTCCGCAAGCAGTTCGGCTTCGCGATGGTGTTCATAACCCACGATCTGTCGCTGCTGCTGGAGATCGCCGACACCATCGCGATCATGTATGCCGGGCGGATCGTCGAGGTCGCCCCGCGCGGTGAGTTCCACCGGGATCCCGCGCATCCTTACAGCGTCGGCATGCTGAAGTCGTTTCCCCCGCTGACCGGCCCGCGCCGCGAGCTGATCGGCATCCCCGGGTCGCCACCGGATCTCCGCATGCTGCCCCCGGGCTGCCCGTTCGCGCCGCGCTGTTCGCACGCCATGGAGATCTGCAGCCGGGACGACCCGAAGCTGGGCCCGCTGCGACCCGCCGATGAGGTTCCGCACCTGGTGGCCTGCTGGCTGCATGCCGGGAGCCCGCCGGGCGGCACCGGGCTGCCCGACGGCACCGATCCCGCCGGGGGGCCGCGATGAACCCGGCCGCCGGGTCGGCCCCCGAGCCGGGCTCCGTGATGCTGGAGGCCAGCGAGCTGACCAAGCATTACCCGGTGCGCTCGAGCCGGGTCCGGGATCTCACCCGGACCCGTCAGATCGTCCACGCGGTAGAGGACGTCTCGCTCGAGCTCGTCGCGGGCAAGGTGGTGGCGCTCGTCGGGGAGAGCGGGTCGGGCAAGTCGACCATCGGCCGCGTGCTCGCCCAGCTTGAGTCGGCCACGGCCGGCGTGGTGCGCCTCCGCGGCGAGCAGGTCCGGCGCGGTCGCCGTCGGCTGCTGCGCTACCGGCGCGAGGTCCAGATCGTCTTCCAGGACCCGTTCTCCTCGCTCAACCCCATCCACAGCGTGGAGTACCACATCGGGCGCCCGTTGAAGATCCATGGCATCACCCGCGGGAAGGCGGAAACCAACGCGCGCATCGCGTCGCTGCTCGAGCGGGTCCATCTCACCCCGCCCGGCCAGTTCCTGAGCAAGTTCCCGCACGAGCTCTCCGGCGGGCAGCGCCAGCGCGTCGCCATCGCCCGTGCGCTCGCGGTGAGCCCGAAGGTGCTGCTGGCCGACGAGCCGGTCTCCATGCTGGACGTCTCGATCCGGCTCAGCATCCTCAACCTGCTGGCCGAGCTCACCCGCCGCGAGCATCTGGCGCTGCTGTACATCACCCACGACATCGCGTCCGCGCGGTACTTCGCCGACCGGCTCTATGTCATGTACGCGGGCCGGATCGTCGAGGGTGGTTCGGCCGAGGATGTCACGCAGTCACCGGCCCACCCGTACACGCAGCTGCTGCTGTCGGCGGCTCCCAATCCCGACCGAGCGGGCGGGGGGGATCCTGCCGTGCTGAACAGCGGTGAGGCCCCGAGCTTGATCGCCCCGCCTTCCGGCTGCCGCTTTCACCCGCGGTGCCCGCATGCGCGGGCGGTCTGCGCGTCAGACGCACCGCCCCCGATCGACTTTGGCCAGGGGCGGTGGGCCGCGTGCTGGCTGGTCGGCGGGGATCCGCCGGGCGGCCCCATGCAAACGCAGCCGCCGATCAATCGCGGCGAGCAGAAATGAAAAACGAGCGCCTAAGAGCGGACCAATCAGCGGCGGCAGGCGGCTTGACATGGTCGCTGAATCGAAAGGGAGCAGCTAATGCAACAGCAAAGACAAAGCCTGCGCCGTAGCTGGCGCGCCGTGCTCATCGTCGGGCTGGTGAGCGCATTCGCGATCGCCTGCTCGTCGGGCGGCGGATCAGGCTCGAGTTCATCGGGCAGCGCGAATTCTGTCCTCACCGTGGTGGCGGCGCCCAGCCCGCCGTTCGTAGCCGGCTTTACGCCCTTCTCGCTGTCGAGCACGGTCTACCTCGAGGGCGCGCAGTCGATGGTGTACGAGCCCCTCATCATGTTCAACATCCTCAAGCCGGGCGTCATCTACCCATGGCTCGCCACCGCCTACACCTGGTCCAACAGCGGCAAGACACTGACGTTCACAATCCGCAAGGGCGTCAAGTGGTCCGACGGCCAGCCGTTCACCGCGGCCGACGTTGCGTTCACCTTCCAGCTCATCCAGAAGTTCCCCGCCCTCAACGTGAACGGGGTCAGCTTCAAGGGCGTGAGCACGACGGGCAACCAGGTACAGCTCACCTTCTCCTCGCCTGCCTACGGCCAGCTGTACAACATCAGTCAGGTGCTGATGGTGCCCAAGCACATCTGGTCGAAGATCGCGAACCCGGTGACCTACACCGACACGGCTCCGATCGGAACCGGCCCGTTCCTGCTGAAGTCGTTCTCCAGCCAATCCTTCACGCTCGTCAAGAACCCGAAGTACTGGATGCCGGGCAAGCCGAAGATCACGACCATCCGCTGGGTGCAGTACGCGTCCAATACCAGTGCTGACCTGGCCCTGCAACAGGGCGCTATCGACTGGTCGTCGATCTTCCTGCCGCACTACCAGAAGCTTTTTATCGACCAGAACCCGAAGACCAACCACGTCTACCTGCCGGCGATCGGGGCCGAGTACGTCTGCCTGAACGACGCCCAGTACCCGTTCAATATGCCGGCCGTCCGCAAGGCGCTCAGCTACGCCTTCGACCGCCAGAAGATGTCGACGGCCGTCGAGCAGGGATTTGCGGTGCCGATGACATCGGCCACCGGGCTTCTTCCCGGCTGGTCCAACTTCATCGCGCCGCAATACAAGTCCGCGACCGTGTCCTATGACCCGGCCAAGGCTAAGCAGATGCTGCTCGCCGCGGGCTTCAAGATTGGCGCGGGCGGAAAGATGATGGACCCGAACGGCAAGCCTTTCCAGGTCACCTTCACTGGGCCGACGCCGTACACGGACTTCATGTCGGACATGCAGCTCATGTCGAGCGCCCTCAACAGCATCGGCGTGCAGTCGTCGGTGAACGGGGTGGGCCTGAGCGCCTGGACCACGGCGTACACCGTGGGCAGCTATCAGGCGACCATGTGCGGCACATTCCAGACGCCCGGCCCTTATCAGCTCTACAACCTCGAGCTGAACAGCGCGCTCTCGGCGCCGATCGGCAAGTCGGCCGTCGGGAACTACGAGCGGTGGATTGACAAGCCCACCGATGCCGCCCTGGGCAGCTACGCGGACACGGAGAGCGCATCAGTTCAGCAGGCAGACCTGAACCAGATCGAGAAGATCATGGTCAACCAGATGCCGCTTGTCCCGCTCTTCGGACTCACCTCCTACGCGGAGTACCGGACGGCCAACGCCACCGGGTGGGTCACCGCGGGCAATCAGTACCAGATGCCGAACCCGTCCTCTCCGTGGGACGAGACGGTCGTGCTGCACCTGAAGCCCGTCGGGTAATCGCACTCCGCATGCCGGCTGGCTCACCGAGCCAGCCGGCATGCCCCACGGTCAGAAAAGTCAGACAGTGAAGGAGTCATGGGTGGCGGAGCCTCAGGAAGCTCATTCCGGGACCTGGAAGGTCGGGATCGTGGGCTGCGGCAATATCTTCGAGCGCTACGTGAGTGGTCTCGCGCGTTTCCCCCGGCTTGAGGTGGTCGGGTGTGCCGACCTCGACCCGGCCCGGTCCCAGGCCGCCAGCGAGGCGACAGGGGTGCCTGAGTTCACCGATCCCGGTGCGTTGCTGAACTCGGACCAGGTCGAGGTCGTGGTGAACATCACCCCTCCCGCGGCGCACGCCACGGTCACCAAGGCCGCGCTGGCCGCGGGCAAGCACGTTTACCAGGAGAAGGCACTCGCCGCCAGCGTGGCCGAGGCGGCGGAGGTGCTCGAGGCCGCCCGTTCCTCGGGCCTGCTGGTGGGCTGCGCGCCGGACACCTTCCTCGGCAGCGCGGGCCAGACGGCCCGGGCGGCGCTCGACAGCGGGGCCATCGGCGAGCCGATCGGTGTGGCCTGCTTTGTCACGCACACCCTCGCCGAGACCTGGCATCCGGATCCCACGCTGTTCTTCCAGCCAGGTGCGGGGCCGTTGCTGGACATGGGCCCGTACTCGATGACCATGATGGTCAACTGCCTCGGGCCGGTTGTGGAGGTCTCCGGTGCTGCCCGGATCGGGGTGACGCCCCGCCGGGTCATTACCCCCGGCCGCCTGGTCGACTCGGTAAGCGTCCACGTGCCCACCCACACCTCGGCGGTGCTCCGCTTCGGCTCGGGCGTCATCGGCACGGTCATGATGAGCTTCGACATCTGGTGTCAGGACCTGCCGTACATCGAGATCTACGGCACCACGGGCATCTTGAGCTTTGCCGATCCGAACAGCTTCGATGGTGAGGTCCGGATCCGCTCCAACGACGGCCCGGACTGGCAGGTGGTCGATCCCGTGTTCCCAGACCTGGGCCGGCGCGGGACCGATGATCAGATGCTCCGGGGCGTGGGCGTAGCCGACCTGGTGTCAGCCATCGAGGGCGGCCCGCACCGCGCCACCGCCAACCTGGCGTATCACGTACTGGAGGCGCTGACCTCGGTCGAGACCTCCAGCACCGCGCATGCCGTGGTGGACATGACAAGTACCTGCGAGCGGCCCGCCCCGGTGAGCCGCTCGGATTGGCAAGCGTTCTTCACCGAGCCGGGCGTTCCGGCGACCAGTAACTGAGGGAGGGCCACCATGTCAGCCGCGCTGGACCAGCCAAGCTTCGGCGTCGATCTCATCAGCTTCTACCACCCCACGTTCTGGAGCGTCCCCGGGCGCCAGGATCTGGTCGACCGCGCCGAGGCGGAACCGCGCTGGTTCTGGGACCGCGCTCTTGAGTCTGTGCGAGCCGCTGGAATCGATGGGGTCGAGGTGTGCTTCCCGCCGGGGACCTGGCAGAGCGCGCTCGCGGCCTACGGCTCCGAGCAGGGATTCGTGGACGCACTCGGTTCCCATCAGCTAAGCCTGATCAGCGGCTTCTTCGCCGAGCCGGAGACTGCCGGTGACGTGCTCGACCCCGCCGTGCAGCAGGAGATCCTCCGCGCCGGGGCCGACTACGCCCGGTTCCTGGCGGCGTGCGGCGGGCACGTCCTGGTGTCCGGCATGCCCGTGCTTGAGCGCGGGGAGCCAGGGTCAGAGACCTTCCTCGACCTCGAGTACGCCAAGCAGGTCGCCGACCTGATGAACCGGCTGGGTGCGGTGGCCAAGCGCGAGGGCGTGCGGGTCGCCATGCACACCGAGATGGGGTCGGTATTCTGCGCGCGCCGCGATATTGACCTGTTCCTGATGCTGACCGACCCCGAGTTCGTCACGTTCTGCCCGGACACCGGGCACATCACGCTGGCCGGCAGCAACCCGGTCGACGTGCTGAACGACCACTACGACCGGGTGTCGATCATGCACTGGAAGGACGCGACCGGCCCGTTCAATCTCGAGGTGCCCCCCGGGGAGAACCGGCACGCCTACTACCAGGACTTCTTCAAGCAGGTTGGGACGGGGGTAGTCGACTGGCCAGGCTGGTCCCGGCGCCTGCACGATATCCAGTACAGCGGCTGGATGATCCTCGAGCTGGACGAGTCGCCCAACCCGATCCCGGAGATGACCGCCGCCCGCGAGTTCGCCGAAGGGGTGCTTAAAGAGAGTTGAGTCTCTTCTGGCAGCTGCCGTGAGGGGCGGGCCGAGACCGGCCCGCCCCTCACGCCCCCGGTCGGATGCTCAGCCGCCGTTGAACGGGGCGACCAGCGGGTTGGTGCTCGAGTACAGCCCAGCCGGGTTGGGATACCAGACCCAGACGTGCATGGTGACCAGGTCGGGGTGCCAGAAGGTGAACTTGGCTCCGGTGTGCGGCGCCGTCTTCGCGCACTTCTTGGCGTTCGCGTCCGGCACGAACGTGCCGTCAGCGTAGTGGCAGGCCGCCGGGAATGAGCCGAACGTCGCGTTCGGCAGCGGCGGCGTCTTCGGCATCGTGGTGAAGACCCACTCCAGGGCCCCCAGCTGCCACCCCTGCCCGGTGTGCTCGTAGACCAGGATCTGCGGCTTGCGGATGTTGAATCCGCTGATGGCCGCGTTCATGAAGTGATAGCCCATGTTTGGCATCATCATCGTGATGATCTTGTAGCCGTCGGCCTTAGCCCGGGACAGGTTGGTGGCGTATTTCGCGGTGGCCTGACGGGCCGTCGCCACCTGCTGGGTCAGCTGGTCGCCACTGGCCAGGGCGCTCGCGTCCATGGCGCTGGTGCCCGCCATGGCGCCCGAGGTCGCCGCGGTGCTGGTGCGCTCCGCGCCTGGCGGGGGTACCGAGACCGACCCCCAGGCCGGGAGCATCCAGAGGCTCGCTCCGAGGGCCGCGGCGGCGATGGCCCCGGCCCGCGCGATGCGCGTCGTTCGCCGTCTCATCTATGACCCCTCCTGGACCCGGTAGATGTGATCGGCGAGCAGGCCGTGGGCCTCCCGATGCACGTCGGCCGCGGCCTGCGCGGACGGCGCCTCGACCAGGCAGAACACCCGGCCTTCTGTCTCGTCAACCCAGTACCTCAGGTACTGCACGTCGTGAGCCCCCTGCGCTTGCAGGTCCGCGAGATGGGCCTTGGCGACGTCATCCATGGCCACGCCGCCGTCGATCCCGTGAACATCCATGAAAAGCGGCACTGTGGGCCTCCCCTCCGGTCGTCCGAACTTGTCGTCATGACCGTAGGCAGGCCAGGCAGGCCAGGCTCATCGGGAGAAGTGCCCGGCTTTGCCGGAGGCGATGCCTAAGTTTGGGCCGCGCGCTGCCTAGGCTGGCGCGCCGATGCCGAGACGGGTGGCCTCACGGGCCGCGGCCGACCGGGACGGTACGCCGATCTTGGACAGCACCGCGGAGACGTGATGGTGCACGGTCCGCTCGGAGATGAACAGCCGACGGGAGATCTCGCGATCGGGCAGGCCCTCGGCCAGCAGCGCCAGCACCTCCTGCTCGCGCGCGGTCAGCCCGGCAGGCGCGGCCCGGGTGGCCGGGCGCGGCCCGCGCGGGATCGCCCGCATCCCGAGTGCCTTCATTCTCCGCCTGGCCACCGCGGCGGCACCGCGTGCGCCCAGGTGGTCGAGTGTGGCCAGGGCGGCTCGGAGATCGGTTTCGTCCGCCGATCCGAGCCGGGCCAGCGCCGCGTCGTACGGCCGGCCGAGGCCCTCCCAAGCCACGGCGGCGGCCTGCCGGTTGCCGGCCAGCTCCAGGGCGAAGGGCTCCGGGAGGTCGGGCGGGAGGGCGTCCGCGGCCTGCAGCCGGGCTACCCAGATGGCGAGTGCCCCGACGGCCCAGGGGTCGGCGTGCCCGGCCCCCCGGTCATAGGCCGACCGGATCTCGGCGAGCGCCAGGTCGGGCTGGTCGGACAGCCACCTCAGCTCCGCCCGCGCCGCCCGCGCCGGCGCAATCCACTGCGGATCACCCAAGGCCTCGGCCAGCGCGACCGCCTCGTCCAGCAGCTCCCAGGCCCCCGGCTCGCCGCGCCGCCCGCGGATAATGCCCAGGACCCGCAACGGGTTCAGCCGGTTTGATGGCGAGATGTCTAGGCCGGCCCAGCAGCTGCAGGCTGAGGTCTTCGGCCTCGGGCCAGCGCCCCAGCAGTAGCAGGGTGACGGCCTCGCCCCCCATGAGGCACAGGCTGTAGACGCCGATCTCGCGCCCTTCGCAGTACGCCATCCCCTCGGTGTAGCAGCGCTCTGCCTCGGAGAACCTGTTCAGCCGGATGGCCGCCTCCTGCAGGCTGCTGTACGCCCGCCCGGCCGCCTCCGGCAGATCGGCGTCCAGCGCGGTGCGCAGCGCCCGCTCGAGTGCTCCGGTCCCGTCGCGTCCGGCTTCCGACAGGCCGCAGCCGATCGCGTTCAGGGCATAGCTCACGACGTCTGGCCGACCCAGGCTCTCGCCCAGGGCCCGCGCCTTCTCGAGGACCTCGAGACCCTCATCGGTCCGCCCCTGGCCCAGGAATACGATGGCGTGGCTCGCGTAGGCCGAGGCCAGCTCCGGGCCGGGAGGCAGAGGTTCGAGGATCCGGACGGCTTCCTCGCTAGCCCGCGCGGACTCCTCGCCCCGGCACAGCCGCCAGAGCGCCGTGGACAGCAGACGCAGGTCCTGGCCGACGTGAAGATCGTCGCCGAGCCCCTGCCGAAGCCCCAGAGCGATGCGCAGCGCCTCCTCCGTTTCCTCCCAGCGGTCGAGCAGCGCGTATTCGGCGGCCACTCCCTCATGCAGGGCGGCCAGGGTCGCCACGTCATCAGCGTCGGCGAACCGCAGCGCGCGCTCGAACTGCGCCGCCGCTTCCCGGTGCGCGCCGAGTGCGCTCGAACGGCGGGCCGCTTCCTGGGCGTATCTGCGGACCGCCTTCTCATCACCGGCACCCTCGGCGTGATGCGCCAGAACTGCGGGATCGGCGCCGCGCTCCTCCAGCGCGGCGAGCAGCCGCGCGTGCAGCTCGGTCTTACGGCGCGGCGCGATCCCTGCCGCCACCGCCATCCGGACCAGTTCGTGCCGGAACCGCAGGTCGCTCCCGTCCGCGGTCAGGATCCCGCCCGTGAGCTGCTCATCCGCCGATGCGCCCGTGCCGGCCAGGGCCGACGACAGCAGCGGCCGGTCCACCCGCACCCCGATAACCGCTGCGGCCTGCACCACCTCGCGCGGCCCCGGACCCAGCCGGGCCAGCCGGGCGCCCACCGCGTCGCGCACCGTCGGGGGCACCGAGGGCCACGCCGCCTCCAGGATCTCGCTGACGTAGAACGGATTGCCGCCGGTGATCCGGTGCAGCTCACGGGCGTCCACAAGCCGCGGCCCGGCCAGTTCCCTGACCGCGTCTTGCGACAGCGGCGGCAGTCCGATCCGCCGGGTGGAGCGCTGGGTCGCGAGATCACCCAGGACGAGGCGGAGTGGGTGATCGCCGCCCAGCTCGTCGTCGCGGTAGGTGACCAGCAGCAGCGTCTTCATCCGGCCCAGCCGCCGCCCCAGGAAGCTGAGCAGGTCGGTCGTGGCTTCGTCGGCCCAGTGCGCGTCCTCGATCACCGCCACGGTCAGGCTCGCGGGCGAATTGATCTCCGCCAGGAACGCGTCGAACAGCTGGTCCCGCGGCGCGCCCGCGCGGCAAAGATCGGAGAGTTCGGAGTCCAGCTGGGCGGCGATGTCGAACAGCGGGCCGAGCGGCCGCGGCGTCAGCAGGCCGTCACAGGCGCCCCAGAGCCACCGGGTCCGGTTCGTCTGCTGCTGGAACGCCTCGACCAGCGCGGTCTTGCCCATCCCCGACTCGCCAGACACCAGGACCAGCCGCCCGCTGCCCCGGCGGGCCTCATCGGCGTATTCGCCCAGCGTCTGCAGAAACGGCGCCCGCTCCAGCAGCTCCACGGCTCAACCCCCCAGATGCCCTTGCCACGATTGTGGCCTGAGCCCGCGGGTTCTATCAACCGGCGCCGTGCACGGCCAGGGTGGTCACGACCGCGGCGATCAGCGTCGCGGCCGCCGGGCTGGAGATCGCGATACGGGCCAGGCGCACCTGGTGGAAGGCCGCGGCCAGGCTGACCCGGGCGGCCTGGCCGAGCACGCCAGCGGCCACGGCCAGCAGCACCGGCTCCACTCGCGCCGGGAACGGCCAGACCTCGGTGATCGCCGCACCCAGGATCGGGCTCACGCACATCGCCGTCAGCCACAGCGCCACCTGGCGCCGCGAGGCGCGGCTGAGCAGGGTCCCCGCGGCCAGCCCCTCGGCGAGCGCGTGCACGATGAGCGCGGCTGCCACCATGACCGAGCTGGTGAGGGCCAGGGCCGCGCCCTCAAGCAGCCGGTGCACGGCGAGCGCGCCCGCGGTCCCGGCGCCCCCGGCCGCCTCCCGGTCGGCCTGGCAGACGCACCCCCGGCGCACCGCCAGGCCGGCCACGGCGAACGAGACGACCGCGGCCACCGGGACGACCCACAGGGAGATTCCCGCTTCCCGGGCCCCGCTCCAGGCGTCGGGCAGCAGGTGGACCCCGGCGATGACCAGCAGCGCCCCGGCGGCCGCGCCGAAGCACAGCTCACGGCGGGCGGCCTGGCGGCGGGCCAGCCAGGCACCGGCCACAGTGGCGAGCCCGATCAGCAGCCCCCCGGCCAGAACCAGCACTGGGATCAGCCTCATGCCAGGAACCTCCTCGATCACGCTAGAACGGCTCGGTCAGGAAGAAAAGGTGGGGTCGGCCTGCCGGATGCGCGTCGCGCGTCCCTTCGGCTCCTCCCACTCCTCCTGACGGCCCAGTGGGGTCAGGTCCAGCAGGGCGTAGGCACCGCCGCCGTCGGCCTGCTCGGTGCCGCGGGCGTAGGTGGAGTAGGTGTGGAAGACGGCGCCGGAATCCCTCAGGAAACTGCTGTAGCCCGGCATTTCGGTTGATTCCTCCTTGGCCCAGTCCGGGTCCTGCTCGGCGAGCTCGGCCTGGGTCCGGTAGTTGTAGACGACCGGGGCCACCGCGGCGTCCAGGGTGACGTGGAAGTCGTAGTTGAAGTCGCTGCCGTACGAGGAGTACCACGGGAAGGTCCACCCGCGGGACGCCGCGTAGGAGGCGACCTTGGCGTACGGGGCCCTGGAGACCGCGGCAAATGCGGTGTCGCGCACCTTCAAGTGCTCGGTCAGGGCGGGAGACCACTCATCCATGCCGGCCGTGCAGCCCGGGCAGGCGTTCTCCCACGCCGGGTCGTACATCAGGTGGTAGATGATCAGCTGGCTGCTGCCGCCGAACAGGTCCTCCAGGGTGGCCTTGCCGTCCTGGCCCTCGAAGACGTAGTCCTTGTCGATGCGCACCATCGGCAGCCGCCGCCGGTCGGCGTTCAGCGCATCGCGCTGCCGGGTTAGCTCCTTCTCCCGTACGAGCAACTGCTCACGTGCGGCCAGCCAGTCCTCGTGCGACACGACCTCGGGCAGACTCATCGCAACCTCCGTGTGATTGTTTGTCAGCCGGTTCCGGCTCGTCACCACCACGACGAACGGGAACCGGCGGAGATGGACACCTCCGCTGAATCAGACGGGCATATCTCCCGGAATTGATCGATACCTCCGGCAAATCCCGATCAAGACGCCCCGCCGAGCGATCCGTACCCGCCCAGCGATCCGCACCCCCGCCCAGCGATCCGCACCCCGCCAAGCGACCGGCGCATCTCTCCAAGCGACCGGCGCACCTCCCCAAGCCGCGGGGCGTTTGGGAGAGATTGCCCGGGTAGTTTGGGGCCAGTGACCGTTAGCAGAGCTGGCTCCGTCGTGGAGCAGGAGCCGCGACGCCGCAACCCTGCCCCGCTCGTGATCGCCAGCCTGGTCACCAGCGGCTGTGCGCTCCTGTACGCCCTGTACCGCGTCTATTACGGCCTCGGCGGAACCGTCGGCATGATCGGCCGGCCGGTCCACCCGGCCGAGTTCCGGGCCATCAACCTCATCGGCGCGGCGCTGCTGCTGGCGGTCGCGGTGCTGCCAGCTGGCCTTGCTGCCGGCCTGGACGCGGCCGGGCCCGCGGCGTGTCCTGCTGGCCGTGTGCTGGGTGCTGGCGGTGGGCTTCGTCATGCACGCGCTGGTCCAGGACATACAGCGGGTGGCCAGCCTGGCCGGTGCGCTGCGCATCCACTACCCGCCAGGACAGTGGGTGACGGTGAACCGGCAGCTGGCCGACGTCCAGGACCTGGCCTTCAACGAAACGTTCTTCCTGGCCGAGGGGCTTGGCTGGGGCGCCATCGCGTGGACCGTCCTCGGTCCCTCGCCGGCCCGGCGCCGGTGGACAGGCACCGCGCTTGCCGCCACGGCGGTGCTGACCGGTGTCGGGCTGCTCACCGCGTTCGGCGTCCTCGGACGGGTGATCATCTTTTGACCGGGCGCAGGGCACCGGCCAGGGTTCTGAGTCCGTCGGGGCGGGCGCGGTGTGTTAGCACTGATTCATGACGGACGAGCAGAACGGCGAGCAGGGTCAGGCGCCAGCGTTGGCCGGGGCTGGGTCCCAGGCGGCCCACGACCTGCTCGGCGCGGTGTCGGAGGCCGGCGGTACCGGCCAGTCCGAGAGCCTGACCACAGTTCTGGTCGCCTTCGTGGCCAATATCCTCATCGCCGTGGCCAAGTCGGTGGCCGCCGTGGTGACCGGATCGGCGTCGCTGCTCGCCGAGGCCGCGCACTCGTGGGCGGACGCTGGCAACGAGATTTTCCTGCTGTTCGCCGACCGGCGGTCCCGCCGCCCGGCCGACCGCACCCACCCGTTCGGCTATGGCCGGGACGCCTACGTGTGGTCGCTGTTCGCCGCGCTCGGGTTGTTTGTGGCCGGGGCGGCGGTGTCGGTGGTGCACGGCATCCAGGAGCTGATCACGCCGGAGCCTGCGGGGCATTTCGCCGTCGGCTACATCGTGCTCGCTATCTCGTTCGTGCTGGAGGGGATCTCGTTCCTGCAGTCCGTCCGGCAGGCTAAGCCGGAGGCCGAGTCGTTGCAGCGTGACCTCATCGAGCACGTCCTGGCCACCTCCGACCCGACGCTGCGGGCGGTGTTCGCCGAGGACTCCGCCGCTCTGATCGGCCTGGTCATCGCGGCCGCGGGCCTGGGCGTTCACGAGCTGACCGGGTCGCCCATTCCGGACGCGATCGGGTCGATCATGATCGGTCTGCTGCTCGCCGTGGTCGCGATCGTCCTGATCAACCTCAACCGGCGGTTCCTCGTCGGCCAGGAGGCCGACCCCCGGGTGCGCGCGGCTGCCATCGAGGCGCTGATGGACCTGCCGGAGGTGGCCCGGGTGACCTACCTGCGGCTGGAGATCGTCGGGCCGCGCATGGTCTCGGTGATCGGTGACGTCGATCTGACTGGCGACGATACCGAATCGCACCTGGCCGTCCGGCTGCGGGCGCTCGAGGCGAAGATCAGCGCCTCACCCGCGGTGGCCGGCGCCGTGCTGAGCCTGTCGGCGCCCGATGAGCCGACGCTCAAGATCTGACCGGCGGGGTCCGTAGGCTTGGTGCCATGTCCAGCGCTGCGGAACTCCCGGACGGTGAACTCGAAGTCCTCCCGGCCATCCCCGCGTCGGCCGGAGCACTGATCTACGACAGCGCCGGGCGGCTGCTGATCCTCAAGCCGACGTACAAGTCGGGATGGACGATTCCCGGCGGCGTCATGGAGGCCGACGGGGAGACGCCATGGCAGGCCTGCCAGCGGGAGGTGCGCGAGGAATGCGGGCTTGAGGTCCAATCCGGCCGCCTGGCCTGCGTGGACTTCCGCAAGCCCCGCCCGGGCCGGCCGGGCGGCATGCGGTTCCTGTTTGACTGCGGCGCGATGGACAGGGCCAGCCTGGACGCGATCACGCTGCAGCCGGAGGAGATCTCCGAGCACCGGCTCGCCGACCTGAAGACGGCCCTCACCCTGCTCCGGGGCCCGGTCCGGCGGCGCGTGAAGGCCGCGTCCCGGGCGAACGGGTTCGTCTACCTGGAGGAAGGCCGCCCGGTGCCCGCGGTGGGCGGCTGATCTCAGGCCCAGCCGGGGCGGACCAGGCCGGCCTGGTAGGCGAACACCACCAGCTGGGCCCGGTCCCTCGCGTTCAGCTTGGTCATGGCCCGGGCCGCGTGGGTCTTCACCGTGGACGGGCTCACGTAGATCTTGCGGGAGATCTCCTCGTTGGACAGCCCGGAGGCGATCAGCGCGACCACCTCGCGCTCCCGCGGGGTCAGGTCGTCCAGGCCGGCCAGGCTGCGCGCCTCGCGAGTGTGCGCGGCGAACTCGGCGATCAGGCGCCGGGTGACCGTCGGGGACAGCAGCGACTCACCGTCGGCCACCACCCGGACCGCCCGGATCAGCTCGGCGGCGTCGGTGTCCTTGACCAGGAACCCGGCAGCGCCGGCCCGCAGCCCTTCGAAGACGTACTCGTCCAGCTCAAAGGTGGTCAGGATCACGACGTGGACCGCGCTCAGGCCCTTGTCCGCGGCGATGCGCCTGGTCGCCTCGATGCCGTCGAGCCGCGGCATGCGGATGTCCATCAGCAGCACGTCCGGCGTGCGCCGGGCCGCGATCCGGACCGCCTCCTCGCCGTCGGCGGCCTCCCCGACCACCTCGATGTCGTCCTCGGCGTCGAGCAGCGCGGCGAACCCCGCCCGGACCAGTTCCTGATCGTCGGCCAGCGCGACCCGGATCACGGCTCGCCTCCCTGATGCGAGGATTCACGACGGGATTCCCGGTCCGCGGGCTCGGGACCGGCGACCTCGTGATCCTCAGGCCGCTGCGCGGGGGACCCGCGCAGCGGCAGCCGCGCCCGGACCTCGAAGCCGCCCTCCGGCCTCGGGCCCGCGGTCAGCGTGCCGCCGAGCGCGGCCGCCCGCTCGGTCATGCCGGCGATGCCGTTGCCCGATCCGTTGACCCGGCTCCCGCCGGTCCCGGGCGGGGCGGCGCCCCGCGGCCGGGCCGGGCCGTCGTCGCGCACCTCGATCTCCAGGGCGGCGTCGCCATAACCGAGGCGCACCGTGGCGTGCCCGCCGCCGGAATGGCGGGCACTGTTGGTGAGCGCCTCCTGGATGATCCGGTACGCGGCCAGGTCGACGTCGGCGGGCAGCGGAACCTGATGACCGTCCTGCTCGGTGCGCACGGCCAGGCCCGCGGCCGCGGCGTTCTCGACGAGGTCACCCAGGCGGGCCAGCCCGGGAGCCGGCGCCCGGGGCGCGCTCTCGTCTACGTCCCTGAGCACCCCGAGCACGGAGCGCAGCTCGACCAGCGCCTGCTTGCTCACGTCGTTGATGGTGACCAGCGCCGAGCGGGCCCGTTCCGGCTGACGGTCCATGAGGTGCAGCGCCGTGTTCGCCTGGACGTTGATGACCGAGATGTTGTGCGCCACGACATCGTGCAGGTCGCGCGCCATCCGCATGCGCTCTTCGCTGGCCCGCCGGCGCGCCTCCTCCTCGCGGCCGCGCTTCACCGCGGCGGCGCGCTGGTTCCTGATCCGGATCACCTCGGCCACACTCAGCAGGAACATCAGGCCCACGGCCAGCCCGAGCGCGAACCCGGCCGTGGCGTGGCCGCTCTGGCCGATCAGCCAGGGCGGCCACACGGACGCGACGTAGCCGATGACCAGCGACGCGACCGCGGCCGCCCGTTCCCTGGCCAGCACCGCGGTGAAGAACGCCACGATCAGCGCGAACCAGACCACGGCGGCGTTCTGCTCGCCCGCCCAGAGAGCAGTGACCAGGGTGACCGCCAGCACGGCCACCGGATAACGGCGCCGCACGATGAGCGACAGGCCACCCACGGCGAGCAGGACGTACGCGAGGCCTGAGGCGCTGTGGCCGGGATGCCAGTGGCTGGCCGCGCTGCTGCCGCCGAGCTGGGCGGCGGTCACCACCAGCGCGATCCCGACATCGATGGCCCAGCGCCAGGCCCAGGGCCCGGGTCCCCGCGGCCGGCGTCCGGCCAGGTCAGGTTCGTTCATCACTCTGACCGACGGTACGCGCCCGGCCCGCCGCCTGGCGTCGGCCCTCCGGCCATATCTGGGTCGCCCGGGTACCGCGGGCGGCGCAGGCCCCGGGCCGCGGGCTACCGCAGCAGACGACGGGAGACGGCCCGCGCGGCCGACGACACCGGCCGGGCCTGCCGGGCAGCCTGGAGGCGCAATCGACCGGGCCCGCCGGGCCGGGGCGCGAGAGGAGTGAATCTCATGTCTGTGATCGAGGTGCGCGGCCTGACCAAGCGGTTCGGGCCGGTGCATGCCGTCGATCAGCTGAGCTTCGAGGTCGGGCGGGCCGAGGTGGTCGGCTTCCTCGGCGCGAACGGGGCCGGGAAGACCACGACGCTGCGGATGCTGCTCGGCCTGATCCGGCCGGATGAGGGCAGCGCCCTCATCAACGGGCGCGCCTACCAGGACCTGCCCGAGCCGCTGCACCAGGTCGGGGCCGTCCTGGAGGCGTTCAGCTTCCACCCGGGCCGGACCGCCCGCGACCACCTGCGGGTGCAGGCCCTGGCGGGCCAGGCCGACCCGTCCCGGATCGACGAGGTGCTCGAGGTCGTGGAGCTGACCGGCGCGGCCGGCCGCCGGGTCGGCGGGTTCTCGCTCGGCATGCGCCAGCGCCTCGGCCTGGCCACCGCCCTGCTCACCGACCCCGAGGTGCTGATCCTGGACGAGCCGGCCAACGGCCTGGACCCGGAGGGGGTCCGCTGGCTCCGCGACCTGATCCGCGGCCTGGTCGCGGAAGGGTGCACGGTCCTGGTGTCCAGCCACATCCTGGCCGAGGTCGCCCAGACCGTCGACTCGGTGGTGATCCTCGACCGCGGCCGGCTCGTGGCCCAGTCGTCCCTGGCCGACCTCACCGCCGGCGCCGACCTGGAAGACGCGTTCCTCAGGCTCACCGGCCGGCCGCCCGCGACTACCCAGGAGGCATCCCGATGACCCGGCTGGTCCGAGTCGAACTGCTCAAGATCCGCACCACCCGGCTGAGCTACGGCCTGCTGGCCACCGCCGCCGGGCTCACCGCCCTGTTCTCCGTCCTCGAGGCCATACAGGCCGGGCCGGGCCGGGACGTCGGCCCGCTGAACACGGCCGCCGGGTTCGACGCCGTGATCACCGGCGGCGTGTGGGCCCTGCTGCTGGCCACGGTCCTGGGGGTGACGGTGTCCAGCGGCGAATTCCGCCACGCCACGGCCACGCTGACCTATCTCGCCACCCCCCGCCGGAGCCGGGTGCTGGCCGCCAAGGCGGCCGCCGGGGCCCTGACCGGCGCGGTGTTCGGCCTGGTCGGTTACGTGATCGCGGCCGGGGTCGGGCTGACTTTTGTGGCCGTACGCGGCTACCACGTGCCGGTCGGCGACGCCACGCTGGTGCGCTATGCGGCCGGTCACATCGTGGCCGCCGCCCTGCTGGCCGCCGTCGGGGTCGCGCTGGGGTCGCTCGTCCGGTCCCAGCTGGCCGCGGTCATCGGCGTCTTCGTCTGGGCGATCGTGATCGAGTCGCTGGTCGGCGGGCTGTTCAACCCCGTGCAGCCCTACCTCCCGTACACCGCGGCGACGACCCTGGCCGGCTCGCAGCTCGGCGACGCGGCCTTCGGGCCCGCGCACGGCGCGGCCAGCAGCGCGGTGCCGCTGCCGTTCGCGCCGGCCGCGGCACTGGTCGCGGGCGTAGCCGTGCTGCTCTCGGTGGTCGCGGCCAGGACCACGGTGACCCGCGATGTCGGCTGACCCGGCGGCCCGCGGCGCCCCGCGGGTCATCGCCAACCCGCTCAGCGGCGAGCACATCACGATCAGCGCGGCGGCGGATCCGGGCGGCCGCGTGCTGGAGTGGCAGCTCGTGCTCGCCCCGGGCGGGCGGGTGCCGAGCAGCCACGCCCATCCCGAGCAGGAGGAGTGCTTCACCGTGGTCGCCGGGCAGATGAGGTTCCGGGTCGGCGGCCGGCGCGTGATCGCGGGCCCGGGCGACATCGTGCGGGTCCCGCCCGGCACCGTGCACCACTTCGCCAACGCCGGGCCGGGGCCCGCCACGGTCGCGGTGCAGACCCGGCCCGCGCTGAACATGGCCGACCTGCTGCGCACCGCCGCCGTGCTGGCACAGGACCAGCACGCGGCGGGCCGCACGATGCCCAGGCCGCTCGACCTGGCGCTGTTCATGCGGGACTTCGAGCGGGAGGTGCGGGCGCCGTACCTCCCGGCCGCGCTGGTCCGGGCCGTCATCCGCCCGGCCGCCTGGCTCGCGCGGCGGCTGGGGCTCGACGCCCGCTACCGCCGCCTCCGTTAACCCTCATGACCGCGATCGAGGTCGCTCACCTGGTCAAACGCTACCGGGGCGCCCCGCGCAACGCGGTGGACGACATCAGCTTCGAGGTGCCCGAGAGCCAGCTGTTCTGCCTGCTCGGGCCGAATGGCGCGGGGAAGACCACCACGGTGTCCGTGCTCACCACCACGCTGGCCCCGACCTCGGGCCGGGTCCAGGTCGCCGGCCACGACCTGGCCGCCGGGCCTGCCGCGGTGCGCGGGGGGATCGGCGTGGTGTTCCAGCAGCCCTCGCTCGACCTCAACCTGAGCGCCGAGGAGAACATAAGGCTGCACGCGGTGCTCTACGGGCTCTACCCGTGGCGGCCGCGGTACCGCCTCATGCCGGCCGGCTACCGCAACCAGGTGCAGGAGATGGCCAGCGTGCTGGGCCTGGCCGACCGGCTGGGGCAGCGGGCCTGCACCCTGTCCGGCGGGCTGCGGCGCCGGCTGGAGATCGTCCGGGCGCTGATGCACCGGCCCCGGGTGCTGTTCCTGGATGAGCCGACCGCGGGCCTCGACCCGGAGAGCCGGCGCAGCCTGTGGGCTTACCTGCGCCAGGCCCGGGCCGCGTGCGGGACCACGGTGTTCCTGACCACGCATTACCTGGAGGAGGCCGAGGCCGCCGATGCGGTGTGCGTGCTGGCCCGGGGCCAGATCATCGAGCGCGGCAGCCCGGCCGAGGTCAAGACCCGCCAGCGGAGCACCACGCTCGAGGACGCGTACCTGCTGCTGATCGACCGGGCCCGGGCATGAGCGTCCCCGCCGCCGGGACGGCGCGTGAGCTGTCCGCGCTGCTGGCCATCGCCCAGCGCGACGTGACCAAGCTGCTACGCGACCGGCCCCGCCTGGCCGTCAACCTGGCCTTCCCCGTACTGCTCATCGGCGGGCTTGGCGCGGTGCTGCAGCCCACGGTCGGGGCCGTGACCGGCCTGAACGCGGTGACGCTCGCCTTCACCGGCGTGCTCGCGGCCAGCCTGTTCCAGTCCGCGGCCGCGGGCATGATCTCGATCGTGGAGGACCGGGAGACCGACTTCTCCCGGGAGCTGTTCGTGACCCCGGTGTCCCGGCTGACCCTGGTCACCGGGAAGGTGGCGGGCGAGACGCTGGTCGCCTTCTGCCAGGGGATCTGCATCGTCGGTTTCGCCGTGGCCTTCGGTGTGCGGATGTCGCCGGGCCAGCTGGTCCTGATCGCGGCGCCGTGCCTGGCCTGCTGCCTGCTCGGCGGCGCGTTCGGGCTGGCCACGGTCGCGGCCCTGCCCAACCAGCGCTCGGCCATGCAGATCTTCCAGTTCCTGATCATTCCCCAGTACGTGCTCGGCGGCGTCCTGGTGCCGCTGCGCGGGACCGCGTTCTACCTGGACGTGGCCGCGCACCTAATGCCGATGCGCTACGTGGTGGAGCTGACCCGGGCCGCGTTCTACGCCGGGACTCCCGGCTACCGCGAGGTGGTGTCCGGCAGCCCGGCGCTGGACGCGGCGGTGACCGGGGTGCTGTTCGGCGTTTTCATGGTCACCGGTGCGGCCGTGTTCGGCTACCGGGAGCGAACCCGCTGATCAGGCTTGCTCCAGCACGCGCGCGAACGCGCGCAGGTACGAGGGGTCACCCTGACGCTCGCGGAGCAGCCAGTACTCCGCACCCCAGAACAGATAGGCATCCAGAACGCAAGGACGTCGCCCGGTCCAGCGCAGGCAGCGGCTGTAGGTCTCGATCAGGTCCTCAGGGCGGCAGCTGTACATGGCCCGGCCCGCCGGGCTCGGCGGGGTCGTGACCGCCTCCCACGGTTCGGCCTGTCCCTCGGCGATCATCAGCCGCCGCCCGGCCGCAGCGGCCCCGTCGAGCACCCGTTCCCGGCGTCGCCGCTGCCGCCGGGCCCGGCTGCCGTCCAGGTACAGGGTCAGTGGCCCGGCGCTGGCCAGCGCGTGCCGGGGGTAGAAGTCGACGCCGACGATGTCGGCCAGCCGCTGCGCCACCGCGAGCGAGTCGCCCTGGTCCCTGGTGCGCCACCGTTGCTGCAGCGCCACCGGGGCCGACGTGGGCAGGAAGCCGTTCATCAGCACCGGGCGGGCCGGGTCGGCCGCGCGCACGGCGCCGACCTCGGCGTGCACGAAAGCCTCGGACAGCCGCCAGGAGTGCTCGACCCCGAGCGGGTCGACGGCCTCGTGCTCGACCTGCCACGCGATGATCGCGTCTCGGTCGCGATACCGCTCCACCACGCGGGTGACGAACGCGATACCGGCCTCCAGCAGCCGAGGGTTCTCCTCGGGTGTGATCAGGCTGCCTTCGCGCAGCGGGCGGTCCAGGTGGTGCGCCGGCACGAAGAACTCCGGGTATCCGAATGCCTTCACCGGGCCCACGCACACAATGACCTGCTTGCCGGCCCGCTCGGCCGCGTCGAGCATCCGGTCGAGCTCGCCGGGCTCGAACCGCCCAGGACCGGGCTCCAGCCGGTTCCAGTAAGCGGCGAGCCGGATCAGCCGGAACGGGTACGTCAGCAGCGTGTCCAGGGCGGTGCCCGGGTCGAGCCCGAGGCCGGTGGCCTGCAGTGGCCGGAAGCTGATCCCGAGCTGAGTTGCGCCCTTGGGCTGAACCGGTATCTCCTGCCACCGGCCGGTCAGCGGCTGCGCGGCCCGCCTCAGCCGCAACCCGGTCACGACGACCGCCTCCCCGCGCCCGCCCATCCTCTTCCCGCACCCGAGCCCCCGGGCCCCGCGCCCCGAACGGTGTGGTGGGCACCCTGCTGTTGCTCTAGCCCCATCAAGGTGCCCACCACACCATCAGCCGGACGAGGGATCCAGGCTCGCGGGTCCCGGCCGCCTCAACGGTCTCGCCCGCCTCGATGGTCCCGGCCGCGGTATGCGTGTGCGTGCTGACCAGGCCGGCGATCCGCCGGGCGATGTCGGAGGCGGCGCCGGGCTGGCCCATCAGGGCGGACGCCGCGGCCATCGCGCCGACCGCGTCGCGGTTCTCCCTGAGCCGGCCGATTTCGGTGACAAGCTGCCGCACGCCAGGCAGGCGCCGGCCCGCGCCCGCGGCGGTCACCAGTTCGGTGTTGCCCTTCTCCTGCCCTGGCAGGTGCGAGGTGAGCAGCATCGGCGTGCCACAGCACGCGGCCTCCGCGATCGTGCCCGGTCCCGCCTTGGTGACAGCCAGGTCGCAGCACCGCAGCAGGTCGGCCAGGCCGCTGGTGAAGCCGGTCACGGTGAGCCTGCCGCCCGACCGGGCCGCCATCCTGTCCAGCCTGCGCTTCAGCCGCGTGTTGCGCCCGCAGACCGCGATCACGTCGACGTCGGCGAACCAGCGGAGGATAGCGGCGGCCCGCCGGGCGATGCCGCCGCTGCCCTCGCCCCCGCCAGCCAGCAGGACCAGGAAGTCGTTCTCGCTCAGGCCGAGCGACCGCCGCAGAACCCCGCGCTCGCCTGGCCGCAGCGGGCCGCTCCAGAACTCGCGGGTCACCGGCGGCCCGGCCACGGCCCACCGGCCCCGCCGCCGTGCCCGGTCCTGGCCGGAAGCGGCCGCAGGCGGCGCGATGATCAGGTCCACGTCGGCGTGGTGCCATGCCGCGTGCGCCCGGGCCATGTCGGTGACGACGGTCGCCACGGGTACGCCGGGGGCACCCCGGTCCCGGGCGGCGACAGCGGCCGGGCCGGTAAGCGGGTGGAACGACACGATCGCCGCCGGGCCGTGGCCTTGGGCCGCGTCGATGGCCGGGCGGTCGGCCAGCGCGAGCAGCGTCCGCTGCAGCAGCGCCATGGCCGGGCGCGAGTTGGTGGCGTGATAGGCGGCGCCCCACAGCCACGGGGCCAGCCGGATCGCCGGGCCGTACAGGCCGGTGACCCAGCGCAGGAGCCAGGCGGAGCCCGGCCCGCCCAGCGGGTCGCAGAGCACCGGCACGAACCGGCCCGAGTACATCTGGTCCAGGGCCTGGCCGA
Source organism: uncultured Actinomycetota bacterium (assembly GCA_963844655.1). GTDB lineage: Bacteria > Actinomycetota > Actinomycetes > Streptosporangiales > Streptosporangiaceae > JASHPR01. Next base: position 210,057 of record CAWJPA010000007.1, read on the forward strand.
CCGCCCGCGCCGCGCTCCGGTGCCCGCCGCCGGTGTCGGCGATCAGGAAGAGCAGCGGCACCGGCTCCGGTGCTGCGGCGCGCTTGGTCGGGGACATGGGGCCTATCCTGCTGATCCGCATCAGCCGCGTCGTCAGCCTCGCGGCCACGATCGCCTGCGCCTCAGGCCGGCGCCGGCTCCCCTCGCCTGCCACATCCGTAGCAGGTCCGGCCAGCCCGAAAGCCACCTGGCGCAATCTCATCGGCCGTCACGGTCAATGAGGACCACGACGCTATTGAGATCGTCTCCAAGCACGGCAATGCCGTCCTGGTCACCGCTGAGGACTACGCTGCCCTGCGCGAAGGCGCCTATCTGCTGCGCTCGCCGGCCAACGGCCGCCGTCTGCTCAAAGCCTATGAGGACGCCTTGAACGGCATCCATGTGGCCGAGCATGACCTTGTGGATCCCGACAAGACGGACGCCCCGTAGTCCGGGTGAGGCTGGTCATCGAAGACCAGGGCTGGGAGGACTACAGTTCCTGGCTTAAGACCGACCGCAAGATGCTCGCGCGCATGAACAAGCTCATCGAAGACGTCCGGCGTGATCCCTTCACCGGCATCGGCAAGCCCGAGCCACTCAAATACCATCTGCCCGGGGCCTGGTCACGGCAGATCGACGACGAGCACCGCCTCGTCTACCTCGTCACAGAATCAGAGATCATCATTCTCGCCGCGCGCTACCAATACTGAATGTACGGAGTGGGGACCGGCGCACAGCGTCGTCGTTCGGCGCCGAATCTCGGTTCTTGGTCGGTCGCCCTTGCCGCGCGCGAAGGGATGATGATCTGTGTGAGACACAGCCTGGTCGGTATCGACCGACAGATGCCCGACTCCGCCAAATAGAGGGCATTGCACGAATGCATATTCATGCATTGCTTGGGATATTTCGATCGAGGCTTCATGGCTGCGATGATCGCTGACTCGACTGCGTCATTCCATAAGGGGCCCGGCAAAGTCATGAAGTTAGGCCGTGACCTGCGGTGTCATAACTGCCGTGATGTGCCCGGCGGGCCTGAGGGTGGCGGGGGGTGACCGGGCGGAACGATGGAAGCTCTCACACTCACCGTCGTCGCCACGAGGGACGCCCGCGCGCTCATGCCATCTTCCTCCCTGACGGCTGCTGCCCGCAGCCGGTACCTTCTTGATCTCCTTGCCCAGCTCCCGGACCCGCGGAAGAGACGCGGGCGGCGGCACTCGCTGGCCGGGCTGCTTGCCGTCGGCATCGCGGCGGTGCCCGCGGGCTCAAGGTCGTTCGCCGCGATCGGCCAGTGGGCCGCCGATGCCGGGGCGACGTGCTGGCCGGCTCGGAGCGGTTCGCGGGCCGGCGGAGAAGTCCACGTTCCGGCGCGCGTTCACCCTGATCAGCGCGGACGTGCTCGACCAGGTCATTGGCGCCTGGCTTCACGCCAGGGCGATGCAGGCCGGCGGCCGGCTGGTAATCGCGGTCGACGGCAAGGCCGTCCGCGGCGCCCGGAACAGGGAAGAGAAAGCCCCGCACCTAGTCGCGGCCCTGGCGCACGGTATCGGCGCGGTCGCCGTGGACGCGAAGTCCAATGAGATCCCTGCCGTCCGGGAACTGCTGAAAGCGTTCACTGACCTGGCCGGGGGCGGTCATCACGGTCGACGCCCTGCACACGCAGAGCGACACCGCGCAGGCCATCACCGGCCGGCATGCCGAGTACGTGATGACCGTCAAGGCCAACTTGCCGACCCTGTACAAGCAGCTGAAGAAGCTGCCCTGGAGCGCGATCCCCGCGACCTTGGCCGTGAGCATGGGCCTCGGCTGCCGGGCCTGTCGCACGATCAAGGCCGTGCTGGTGCCAGGCCTGGATCGAGTTCGCCGGCGCCGCCCAGGTCGCGCAGGTCCGCCGCACGGTCACGAAGAAAGGCAAGAAGGCCGTCGAGGTCGTGTACCTCATTACCAGCGACCGCGACGCCGATCCCGCCACCCTGGCGACCTGGGTCCGCGGCCACTGGGAGACAGAAAACCGGCTTCGCTGGGTCCGCGACGTGACTTATCAGGAGGATAAATCACTGGTCAGGACAGGAAACGCGCCCCGTGTGATGGCCTCGCTGCGCAGCCTGGCCATCAGCCTGCTGCGCTTGGACAGCCACGCCAACATCGCCGCCGCTAACCGCCACCACGCCCGCGACTCGCAGCGGACGCTAAAGCTGCTTCAAACTGCATGAGCGGCTTTGCCGCACCCGGGCGGCTGGCCTGCCGCTGTGAGAAGCCCGCTCAGGGCGCCTGCCGCGCCGAAGACTAGGACGCCCGGCTCAGCTGCGGTCGTGGAGGGTCACCTGGTAGCCGTCGGGGTCGGCGAACGTGAAGGTGCGGCCGAACGGCCCGTCGACGGGCGTTGAGACGATCGTCGTGCCGGCGGCGGCGAGGGCGTCGTGGATGTCCTGCGCGTCGGGGGCGTGCAGCCACAGCGCCATTCCCTGGCCCGGCTGCGCGATCGCGTCCAGGTCGGTGCCCGCGACGACGTCGCGGACGGCGAACGCGATCGGCTTGGTGTCGAACACGACGGCGTGCGGCGGTCCTGCGTGGGAGCGCTTCAGCCCCAGGTGCTGCTCGTAGAAAGCGGCGGAACGCTCCAGGTCGCGCACCTGCAGTGAAATGAAGTCGGGTCCGGTGACGGCCACGATTGCTGCCTCCTCATGGTATGTCAGTCTTCTGACACACCTCAATGTATGTCAGACTACTGACATGAGTCAAGGCGAGCCCGGAATCGAGCTGGACACATCGCTGGGGTACATGCTGAAGGCGGCCGCGAGCGCCCTGCACTCTGCCCTGGAGGCCGTGCTGAGGCCGCTTGGCATGACGATCACCCACTACGCCTGCCTGGAGCTGCTTGCCCAGCGACCTGGTCTGTCCAACTCCGAGCTTGCCCGCGGCGCCTTCGTCACCCGGCAGTCGATGAATGTGCTCCTGCAGGCCCTCGAACGCCAGGGACTCGTTGTCCGCCCGGCACAGGCACCCGTCGGCCGGGCCCTGCCGACCGAGCTGACCGCCCGCGGGCGCCGCCAGCTCAAGGTGGCCAGCGCCGCGGTTCGCCGCGTCGAGCAAGCCATGCTGGCCAATCTGGATGCCAGCGAACAAGATCAGATGCGGCGCCTGCTCACTGCGTGCATCACCGCACTGACCGAACCGCCCGCATCGGCGACGTAACTGCTCCGGAACTTACGACATTGCCGTGTCCCTGGTCATTTCATTATCAGTCAAGCCGAACGCCGACTCGGCGCGCCGGGCCGGCGTGTCAATCACTGCCGTGAGCGTACGCAGATTATCCGGTTCTGCGTACGCGGTGCTGAGCGGCCCATGGCGCTCATCGCGGCGGCGGGCAAGGAGCCGGTCGTACCTAGCCCGAGATCATCAGTTTCCTAGATTTCGGTGCTGGCTTCGGCCTTGCCGTTTTTCACGGCGTCCTGGAGCGCGGCGTGGTCGCGTTCGTTCTGGTCGGCATAGGTTTCGGCGAAGTCGGCGATGGCCTGGTCGAACTTGGCCGAGCCGCCGAGGTAGGCGGCCAGGGCGATGCGGTCCCCGGAGCGGGCGTGCGCCCGGGCCAGGGTCCACCCGCACAGCCCGGCGTAGACCGCCATGCCCTCGGGGAGCATCATCTCGATCGGCACGGAGAACTTCCAGTCCCGCAGCTGACGCACGTAGAAGTCTCGGTCCACCCCGTCGACAGGGTTGGAGACGCGGGTCCAGCCGAGGAAAATGTCGCTCTGGGCCTGCATCAGGTGCTGCCCGGCCACGACGCGCTCACCCTGGTTGGCGTACTGGCTGCGCCCGGCATACTCCGCCAGGACCGACGGCTGGGCCTCCTTGGCCTGCAAAAACAACGGCTCGACCCCGTCGGCGGCGTCCAGCAGCACGACCCAGGCGCGGGTGCCGACGCTGCCGACCCCGACAACCTTGCGGGCCACCTGCACCATGGCGAACTGGTTGAGCAGGTGCCGCCGGTCCGATTGCAGGGTGCGCCGGTACTTGCCCAGCACGGTGCGCAGCAGCTGGTAGATCGTGTCGGCCTGCACGTCGGCGAAGACCTCCTCGATCGGGACGATCATCGGCGGGTCGCTGACGATTCGCCGCTGCCCGTCGACCATGGCGGTCAGCTTGCCCACGGCCTTCATGCTGTCGCTGGTGTGCGCCTTGGCCAGCAGCTTCTCGGCGAGCTTGTACCGTTTCGCCTTCAACTGGGACCGGAACTGGGCCAGGGCCGGCTCGATGTCCAGGTGCGCGTACCAGACGTCCAGCAAAGGCTGCTCCGCGAAGGCACGCATCGCGGTGCGGTAACCCTCTCCCGCCGCCACAGCGATCTTGCGGCGGGCCTTCGCGGGGAAGCCGTTGTCGCGCCCGGCCACGGCCAGGCTCGCGGCCAGCCGCTTGACATCCCACTCGAACGGCCCCGGCAGGGTCTCGTCGAAGTCGTTGACGTCGAACACTAGCCGCCGCTCCGGCGAGGCGAACGCGCCGAAATTCGACAGGTGCGCATCCCCGCACAGCTGCACCCGCAGCCCCGACGCAGGGGTGGTGGCCAGGTCCGCCGCCATCGGCAACGCCGCGCCCCGGTAGAACGTGAACGCCGACACCAGCATCCGCCCGTGCCGCACCGGCACCAGCTCCGGCACCCGCGTCTTAGCCTGGCCCAGCAGCAACCCCACCGGATCCCGCTTCCCGGCCGGGGCGAACTCCGCGTGTGACTCCAGCGGCGCCACCGCCCGGGCATCCTTACCCCGCGCCACCCGGTCCGCGCGGCTCAGCTGCTCATCCCCCGCAGCCCGTGCCGCACCCCGGCCAGAAGCCCCAGCCCCAGATTTCCCCTTCGCCGCACGGTCAGCTGTCACCGTCATGACCACTCCCTCCGGGTGCGGCGGCGCGGCACCTGCCGGTCTGCAGACGCCACTCAGCACTCCTCGGTCCTGCAACCAGACGAGCGCCTCCACGCCGGGATGGCATCCCCCTACGGGGGTGAACACGGCGTTCAGCTCAGGCCTGGCGTTCCAAGGTCCTGGCTGGGCATCAGCGAAGAGTGTCCGTCCCGGGCCCGGTGCCAGCGATACCAGGAAGACCGCCCAGGCTCGCTCGATGTCACCCGTGCCTGCATATGCCTGCCTGGTCCCAGTGACAGCGGGACGGGCATGGTGCTTCGCGCCAGCCGACCGGCTTGGTGAAAAGGTGGCATCCACGTCAAGGGCCGGGCCCAGGTTCATGATCCCGGTCGGGCACATGATCCCGCCGCTGGCCAGCCTGCGGGCGGCCGACCGCGCCGAGCCCGGTGCACTCGATGACGACATCGACGTGGGCGTCGATGTTGGCGGCGTCACCGGAATGGTATAGGGCGCCGAGGTCCTCGACGAGATCACGTTTCGGGCCGGCTCGCGCGAGATCGACGACGTGCATCTCGTAGCTGCGCTGTGCGCCGAGCAGGCATGCCATCAGCCCGATCGGCCCGGCTCCGGTGACCAGCGCCCGGCCGGGCAGGAAGAATGCGCGCCGCGAGATCTGGTCCACCTGATCCCACGCCTTGGCCAGCACCGACCCCGGTTCCAGCAGGACCCCGAGCTCGCCCAGCCTCGGGAGGATGGGCGAGCGAATTCCGGCTCTACCCGCCAGCGTTCGCTTCCGTACCCGTGCAGGCGGACAATGCCGCGTTCGCCGAAGCCGTCGGTCCGGCACATGTCCCACTCGCCGGCGGCACACGCCGGGCACGGCATCGGATCGGGCCGCCGCACGATCCCGACGACCAGATCGCCGGGCGCGAAGCCTGATCCCGGCGGCGCCTCGAGCACCTCGGCGAGGCTTTCATGGCCGATGACCAGCTTGGCTTCACCCGGCGGCGGCGTGCCGTAGGCGCCCTCCGCGATCTCGCGGTCGGTCCCGCAGACGCCGGCCGCCGTGCCCCGCACTAGCAGGACGCCGTCCTGCATGTCCGGGCCCGGGACTGCCTCGAGGCCAGCGGTCCCTTTCTGGCCCGGCACAACGGTCATCGCGCGCATGTCTGCGTCGTCGCATCCCCTCTGTCGCGTCCGCCTCACCCCGGAAGGGGTGATGACGGCCGTGGTGGGGCTCCGGATGATCGAGTCATGGCCTCATCGCCGCGGCAGCCATTCGACGTCGTGGTCGTCGGCGCCGGACCTGCCGGGGTCGTCGCGGCGCTCCGCGCGGCCCGTCTGGGCGCCAGCACGGCGCTGGTCACCCGGGACCAGTTCGGGGGGATGGCCGCGAACGACGGGCCCGTGCCGGTCCGCACCCTGGCCCAGGCAGCGCGGCTGATCCGCGAGGCTAGGCAGCTCCCGCTTTACGGGATCGCGGGCGGTGAACCCTCGCTCGATTATCCCCGGCTGCTGGCGCGTGTCCGCGAGGTGACCGAGGACGCACGCCGCCACACGCTGCTGCGCGACGATCTGGAGCGTGCCGGGGTGATCATCTATGAGCAGGCCGGCACCGCACGGTTCGCCGACGCCCACACGGTCGAAAGCGACAACGCGCTGCGGCTTGAAGCGGGCAAGGTCATCATCTGCGCCGGCGGTGCCTCGCGGCCGCTGCCCGTTCCCGGCTTCGACTTGACCGCGACGCACAGCGACGCGTGGCGCCTTTCCTCGGTGCCGCCGTCGCTGACCGTGATCGGCGCTGGCGCGACCGGCGTGCAGGTGGCATCGATCTTCAACGCGTTCGGCTCACGCGTTCACCTCATCGAAATCGCTCCCCGCATCTTGATGACCGAGGACCAGGAGGTCTCCGAAGCGGTCAGTGCCGCCCTGGCGGCGTCCGGCGTCCAGGTGGTCGCGGACGCCGGGACGATCGACCGCTTCGAGCGCTGTGCGGCCGGCGTGCGGCTCACCCATTCGGCAAGCGACGGGCACCACAGCATGGAGGCCACGATCGCCGTGGTCGCGGCCGGATGGGTCGCGGCCACCGCCGGGCTGCAGCTCGACCGGGCCGGCGTGCAGACCGACCGGCGCGGGTTCGTCCAGGTGGACGCGCACCTGCGCACGACCGTGCCGGATGTCTTCGCGGCCGGCGATATCACCGGGCGGGCGCTGGTCGTGCACGAGGCGGTCCGGGAGGGACTGGCGGCCGCGACCAACGCCGTCCTCGGGCCGACCACGGCCCTGCCTCCCCGGGTGAGCCCGATCGGCAGCTTCACCGACCCCGAGTACGCCTCGGCCGGGCTGACCGAGGCGGCCGCCCGGGAGAACCACGAGGTGGTCGCGGCGACGGTGCGCTTCGACTCACTGCCGCGGCCGATCATCGACGGCCGCCAGACGGGGTTCTGCAAGCTGGTCGTCGACCGCGAACTCCATACCATTCTGGGCTGCCACGTCGTGGGGGAACGCGCGGTCGAGCTCGTACAGCTGGCGGCGACGGCGATGGCCGCGAAGATGCCCGTCGAGCAGCCCGCATTGGTCCCGTTCTCATTTCCCACGTACGCGAACGCCCTGGGCCGGGCGGCGGTCTTCGCCGCTGTTGAACTCGATCAGAGCGGAATGTGGGCGGTCGATCATCTCGAAACGGCAGTGGAGGCTGGCGTTGCCTGACTCGCCGCGGGCGCACGCGGTATCAGGACCACGCCCTCACCGATAGGAGGAAGATCTTGGCAACCCCTTCAGCAGGAAAGCCCCGGCCGGGCGTCCGGGTTGGCTCCGCGAGCGAGTTCAGCTTGTTCTTCCGCGTCCGGCCAGGCCACGAGAACGACTTGCGGGACGCGGTCCGGGCGCTGCAGGACAGTCCGGGTTACCGGCCGGGGGACTACGACCTGCCGGTCGCGACCATTCACGAAGCGAGGTTCGTGCTGTTCGACGGGGACACGCGGCTGCTGTTCGCGACGAGCTTCGATGGGCCGTGGGACGCCTACATGGAGGATTTCGCGTCCAAGCCGCTGCGGCTTTTCGATGCGATTTTCCGGCACGTCGAGGGCTACGAAGGCCTCCCGGACCTCACCGCGGTGAAGGATTTCATCTTGAGCGCACAGGTTAGCGCCGGAGCCTACGCACGGAATTACCCCGGCACGGTGAAGGAGATCCGCAAGGCGCTGCGGGTGAACGAGGCCTTCCAGCAGGTGCTCGACGATCCCGGCGCCGCGGAGGCGCTGCGGCACCCCGCGCTGAACCCGCTGCTTGACGAGGCCGCAGACGCTTAGGCGGGCCGCGGCGAACGAACCGTGAACCCAAGGAAGGCGGGCGATGTCGCATCACATCTCCGGGCCGCGAGCCGCGGCCGAGCCGATCACAGACATCACCGACCTGTACGCGTTTCCCAGTCCCGAGCACCCGGGCCGGCTCGTCCTGGTGCTGAACACGCTGCCGTTCGCGCCGCCGTCGGCGGCGTTCTCCGACGGGCTCATCTACCGCTTCCGGCTGCGGCCGCTCACTGCGAGCGACCGGGAGGACGGGGCGCCGTTCGCCGCGGGCGGCGAAGAGATGGTGATCGACTGCGCGTTCTCGGCCCCCGCGGGCGGATATGCCGCGAACGACCCAGCGCAAGAAGGCACGTGTGCCACGCCGGCGGGCGAGACGGTCTCTATCAGGGTGAACGACGAGCATGGCGGCCAGGCCCACGGCGTTCGCGTGTTCGCGGGCCCGCGGTGGGATCCGTTCATCATGGATGCGCCGGCCGCGCTGAAGACGATCGCCACGGGCGAGCTCGCGTTCACCGACCCGGGCGCGATCTACCTCGACGGCAAGAACGTCCTCAGCCTGGTGGTCGAGGTCGACCGCGTGGTACTTGGCCACGCTGAGCTGGTCGGCGTGGTCGGGGAGACCCTGACGCGCGGCAGTCTCAACGTCCGTCTCGAGCGCGTCGGGAGGCCCGAGGTGCCCAACCTGATGCTGGCCCCGAAACAGTTCGACCCGGTGAACCGCGACCTTGAGATCCGCGACCTGTACAACATGGAGGACGCGTTCGACCTCAGCGATGTCTACGAGGGCGCGTACCGGGCCCGCCTGAACGCGAACCTCGCTTTCTGGGACGGTCTGGACGGCAAGACCGACTGGCCGGCATACGAGGACGGCGCGCACCCGCTGACCGGGCTCATGCTCGCGGACTACCTCGTCGTCGATGTCACCAAACCGTACACGGAGCAGGGTTCGTTCCTGGAAATCGAGCTCGCCGCCCGGCGCGGCGAAGCTCACCAGACCTGCGGTGGCCGGGCGCTCAACGACGATGTCATGGACACGATCTTCACGCTGCTCGTAAACGCAGGGAACGGGCCCGTCATCCGTGACGGCGTCGATCAGGCGACCAGGCCCGCGTCGCGGGCGTTCCCCTACCTGGCGCCCCCGAATCCCGACCCCCCGGAGGCTCCCCGCCATGTGCAGTGAACGAATGTCCGCGGACACCGTGACGACCGCGACGAACACCGCTCTCGAGCTCGATGACATCCAGTCCGGAATGCTTCACCAGCGGCCGGCCTCCTACGTCGGCACGTACCTGCTCCTTCATATCGACGACCGCGGAGCCGGGCGGACGCTGGTCGAGCGGCTGCTCCCGGTGATCGAATCCTCCCGGTCCGCATCCGATCCGTCTCAGAACGCATGGGTCTCAGTCGCGTTCACCTACCAGGGGCTGAAGGCGCTGGGCGTGCCCCAGGACTCACTCGACAGCTTCGCGCCGGAGTTCCGGCAGGGCATGGCGGCACGCGCAGCGGAGCTGGGCGACACCGGCGAAAGCAGCCCCGAGAACTGGGAGAAGCCGCTCGGAAGCCCCGCGGTCCACGTCGCGCTGTCGGTGCTATCGCCAGACGCGGTGCAGCAGGAACGCCTGGTCGCGCGGGCGCGCCGCGCAGACGAGCAGCTCGCCGGAGTAGAAGTCATCTGGCGTCAGGACTGCTATCAGCTCCCGACCAGGCGCACTTCCTTCGGCTTCAAGGACGGAATCGGGCAGCCGGCGGTGGAAGGCAGCGCCATCCCCGGCTCCAACCCGCACGAGCGGCCCATCAAGGCGGGCGAGTTCATCCTCGGCTACCCCGACGAGACCGGAAGCGTGGGCCCGATGCCGACTCCCGAGGTCCTCGGCCGCAACGGCACCTACCTGGCCTTCCGGAAACTGCACACCCGGGTCGCCGCATACCGGCAGTACCTCCGCGCCAGGGCGGCCAGCCGCGAAGACGAGGCACTTCTCGGCGCGAAAATGGTCGGCCGCTGGCAAAACGGCGCACCGCTCGCCCTCTGCCCCGAACACGACGATCCCGATCTCGGCGCGGACCCAGGCCGCAACAACCGTTTCGGCTACGGAGATGACCTGCGTGGATTCAAGTGCCCCGCCGGCGCGCATGCCCGGCGCGCGAACCCCCGGGACGCGCTCGAGCACGAGATGAGCGTCGATGTCCGCCTGCACCGCATGCTCCGGCTTGGGGCGAGCTACGGCCCGATGCTGCCCGAAGGCGTCCTGGAAGACGACGGCGCCGACCGCGGCATCATCTTCGTCTTCGCCGGCGCCTACCCCAAACGCCAGTTCGAGTTCGTCAAGACCCAGTGGCTGAACGACGGCATCTTTATCGGCGCGCCCGCCGAGAAAGATCCGCTCGCCGGAGCAAACGACGAATCAGGCACCTTCACCATCCCCCAGCGGCCGATCCGCCGGCGCCTGCAGAACCTGCCACCATTCGTGATCACCCGCGGCGGGGAGTACTGCTTCGCCCCGGGCCTGCGCGCGCTGCGCTGGCTGGCCGAGCTGGACACCCGGACCGGCTGAACAGGAAAGAAGGACAACATGGCAACGAGCCCGGCACGCACCGACCGCTGGAAGGCACTCGATTTCGGCCCGCCGCCGTCGGATGCCGACGAACCCGACCAGCCCGTGCTCGTCGAGGACACCCAGGACGGGCGCGTGGCGGTCATCACGCTGAACCGGCCGCACGCGGACAACGCGATCACCACGGCAATGGGGGCGCGCCTGACCGAGATCCTCGAGACGATCGCGATCCGCCCCGCAGTCCGCGCCGTCATCCTCACCGGAGCCGGTTACCGGGCCTTCTCCGTCGGCAGCGACCTCCGGCAGCGCAAAAACATGACCAAACAGGACTGGCTGCGGCAGCGCCAGGACTTCGACCGGACCCTTTACACCGTCCGCCAGCTGCGGAAGCCGATCTTCACTGCGGTCAACGGGATCGCCTACGGGGGCGGCTGCGAGCTCGCCCAGAGCACCGATTTCATCATCGCGTCCGGTAACGCTACGTTCGGCCAGCCCGAGGCGATGGTCGGCCTCGCCGCCGGGGGCGGATCGCCAGCGCTGCTTCCGCGCCTGCTTCCCCCGGGGAAAGCCATGCAGATGCTGATGACAGGCGAGCCGATCAGCGCGCAGGAAGCGCACCGGCTCGGAATGGTCAACGAACTCTATGGTCAAGACGAGCTCATCGACGCCGCGCACCGGATCGCTGGGAAGATCGCGAGCAACTCACCGACTGCGGTCCAGGCTGTCAAGCAGGCGGTCCGGATGGGCCAGGGCGAGCCGATCGAGCAAGCCATCGCGATCATGATGGAAGCGCACTGGCGCTCCGCCGTCCATCCCGACCGAGTCGAGGGCATCGGCGCGTTCAACGAAGGCCGCGAGCCCAGCTTCCAGGATCCCGACCACTGACGCGCGGCCCGCGCACCCAACGACCGATCGACGAGGAGCCTGAAGACATGACGCTGGCAGACAACCTAGAAAAAGCGCGCGCGGCTCTCACAATGATCCAGCCGGAGCCGTTCAATGCGGAGGCGCCGCCGGAGGCACTGGTGGGAGACATCACACCGACCGGCCTTCACTATGTCCGTAGCAACTTCGCGTTGCCAGCGCACGACGGCAACCTAGAGATCGGGGGCGCGGTCGGCAACCCGAGGACGCTGACGCTCGAAGACCTGCGTGCCATGCCCTCTGTCGAGCGGGTCGTCACGCTCGAATGCGCCGGCAACGGGCGCCTCGGGCAGACGCCGTTGCCGATCGGCGAACCCTGGGGCAGCTACGCCGTGTCGACGGCCCGTTGGACAGGCGTCTTCCTGCATCAGGTGCTGGAGCAGGCGGGTCCGGCAGCCGCCGCTGTCGACGTCAAGTTCGAGGGCGCCGATCACGGCCCTTACTACCGGTTCGAAGATATGAGCTTCAACCGGTCGCTGGCATTCGCCCACGCGGCCGACCCGGCCGCAGAGATTTTGATCGCCTACGAGATGAACGGCGAGCCGCTGAGCCCCGACCACGGCGCGCCGGTCCGGCTCATCGTGCCCCATTGGTATGGGGTCGCGTCGGTGAAATGGCTGAAGCGGATCCAAGTCCTGACTGAACCGTACGTTGGCGAGTTCCAGGTCGGCCACTACATGTACGAGTGGGCCGATCGCCCGCACGAGCCGGTCACGTTGTTGCGCGTGCGCGCCCGCATCACCGATCCTGCTCCCCGGGCGACCATCCCCGCCGGCATGTACACGGTGCGGGGAAAGGCGTGGTCGGGCACCGGCCCCGTGACGCGCGTGCACGTCAGCCTCACCGGCGAAGGCGACTGGCAAATGGCGGAGCTCGAACCCCCGAGGGGGCCTTATCAATGGCAGGACTGGTCGTTCGACTGGCACGCGGCCACGGTTGGACGGCACACTCTGCGCGCCCGCGCGACCGATGTAGTCGGCAACGTCCAGCCCGATGTCCCACCCTGGAACCGCCTTGGCTACGGAAACAACGCGACCGAGGTCATCTACATCGACGTGCGCTGACACGGGCCATCCGTAACCGCGGAGCGGGCCCGCCCAGAAGGCGACCCGTGATCTGCGTCGAGCCCGGCTCGTGGGCGTGCAGAATGCCCATATCTGGGCGGTCGCTGGCATGCCTCAACCCGATCGCGCAGCCGCGCCGAACGGCGGCTCGGCGCGCGGTTATCAAGGGCTCTCCGTACTGTTGGAAGCTCGACCCCGGCCGAGCAGGCAGACGGCCAGGCCGCATTTTAAGGATCGGCAGCACTGTGCGTGAAAGCCCGCTATTTGCCGCAAACAGAACCTCCTCGCGGATCGCTCTGACCCGGCAGTCACATCCAGGACGTTTCCGCGGAGACGCCTTGTGCACCGTTTCACAAGCCGCCTCCACGGAAACGTCCTGTCATGCCGCGATGACGGGCGTGCTTCGGGTTCTGCTCGGACTTGCGCCTTTAAGGTTCGTGGTCGGGGGGCGGTCCCCACGGCGATAGAAGCAAGCCTTGTCGCTGCAACCGTCGGCTTGCGGGATTGTTGCGGTACTGCAGCGGAATAGCGTCCAGCGGGACCGGATCGCCGTTGCGCTGACGGGCGCTGATTATGGTGACGAACGGGCGAGGGCCGGGACCGTGCTCGATCCAGGCCGACAGCGTGGTCTCGATATCGCCCCAGGGGTGCGCGACAGTCGCCCGGATGTAGTCATAGTCAGCGGATGTCAGCACGTGGAACCCGCCCTTCGATGGACACGATCTTCATGCCTGGCGCGAGCCGCGTCAACATCCGGTCATGCCGCTTTGACGAGCGCTGCCTTGCAGTGTGGATAGTTGATTCTGGGAAGGTTGTGGTGCGGTTGTTACGGCCGGTCCGGGTGACTCGGGCCGTGGCCCAGGAGTGTGGCTCATGAGCCTTGAGATACGGCAGGAGGTCCCCACGCCCGGCGCGCTGGGTGAGCACGGGGGGATCTCCACTGCCTTCGTGGTGGACCGGATTTTGGAGGTGACCCTCGCCGCTGGGGGCTTGGGCGGCATGGCGCTGACCGAGACCCCGGTGGCAGATCCGTACGTCAAGGATTATGACGCCATCGAGGGACAGGGACCGGCGCGCTGGGCCGAGCGCTTTGACATCTCGAACTGGGGAATGATCGGCGCTTGCCGGGACGGCGCGAGGATTGGCGGCGCGGTGATCGCATTCCGGACGGCAGGTCTGCGCATGCTGGGCGGCCGTGACGACGTTGCGGTGCTGTGGGACATCCGGGTGGCGCCTGAGCAGCGGGGCGCGGGCGCCGGGTCAGCGCTCTTCCGGGCCGCCGAGGACTGGGCTGGTGCCCGGGGCTGCGGCTGGCTCAGATGGCACTCGTCGAGCCGGTGACCAGATCGAGGTCGATGTCGGCGGGATCGGCGGTGCGCCAGGCGATGTGCTGATCGGGGCGGACCAGCAGAAACTCGGTGCGCCAGGGGTAAGACGGCGACGGCTCGGCGAGGGTCAGCGGAATCCGCTGGCGGCGTGCGCGGCCCACGAGCGTGGCGACGCCCGCGTGGCCGTCGTGCACCGGCCCGACGAGCGTGAAGCCGGTGCCCAGCCGGTCGTACAGGGACGAGCCCTCCGGCAGCCACTCGTGCGGCAGCCGGGCGCCGGGCTCGGCCGTGGGCGTGTACCGGGTCACGTCGGCAACCGCGGGCGGGCGACTGGTGGGCTGGACGACCGGCGAGCCCGCGTACGAGTAGCCCAGCACCAGCCCGAGGCTGTGGAACTCCGTCCGCTTCGCGTCCTGGATGGCCTGCTCGTCGCGGGGCAGGTCATTGGCGAGGTTGCGCAGGTTGGACTCCGCGCTCGCGACGGTCTGCTCGATCACCCCGCGGCGTTCCGGCTCGTAGCTCGCGAGCAGATCGGGCGGGGCCCAGCCCTGCTCGACCGCGGCGATCTTCCAGGCGACGTTGACCGCATCCCCGACGCAGGTGTTGAAGCCGTGGCCGCCCCAGGGCGGGTTCACATGGGCGCTCTCGCCGACCAGGAACACCCGCCGGTCCCGGAACGAGTCCGCGATCAGCATGCGGGCCGTCCACGGATCGGACGCGAGCACCTCGTGCACGACGGGGGCGCCGACCAGGCCGGTGATCAGTTCCGAGGCGTGCGCGGTGCCGTACTCCGGCTCGACGCCGGGCAGGATGGCCCACCAGGTGCCGGACAGGTCCAGCCGGCCGATCAGGCCCGAGGTGGCCGCGCCGACTACCCAGTACTGCACCGCGGGTCCTAGGTGCGTGTCCAGCGACGGCGCGCGGAACACCACGTTGAAGTTCGGGCGGGGATCCGAGTGGCCTGCGAACCGCGCGCCGATCGCATCCCGGACCACGCCCGCGGCGCCGTCGCAGCCGAGCAGCCAGCGGGCCCGGATCTCGTAGCCGGTGCCATGCTCATCGCGGACGGTGGCGACGGCCGCGTCGGGGTCCTGCCGCAGCGCCGTCACTGTATGACCGAGGCGCAGGTCAACCCCGGGGTTGCCGCGGATATGGCGGCGCAGCACCTCTTCCACAACCGGCTGCGGCACCTGCTGGCCGGCTTCGGCGAAGCGGGCATCGCGCTCGGTGACCAGGCCGAAGGCGTGGTCGAAGTCCGTGATCCGCCGCCCGGACAGGGACTCGCAGAACGTGACGCGCTGCGACCAGGTCACCTGGAGCGGCGCGGCGGCGCGCAGCGTGCCGGCCACACCCCAGCGGCGCAGATGCTCCATGGTCCGTGCGTTCGTGGTCTTCGCCCTAGGCCGGCGGTGCGAGACCTCGGCCCGTGGCTCGATCACCACGCAGTCCACACCGTGCAGGCCGAGTTCCGCGGCCGCGGCCAGACCCGCAGGGCCACCGCCCGCGACCAGAACGGTCGTGCTGTCGGCGCGCGCGGCCGCCCACCTCCCTTTGCCATGGGCCTGACCCGACGAGGCCGGACCCGACCGCCCCGGGCAGTTGAGCGCAGCCTACTCAGCTCACCTCGCGCTGATACCGGGACTCGGCGGCCAGGAACCGGGCGAGGGCCTGCCGGCGGCTCGCGAGATCGTGGGGCGGGTTGCTCAGCTCCGGCCCGGCCTCGGTGGCCGAGCCGGCGGTGATCGCCATCTCCTGCTCGGCCCTGGCTTCCCGCAGGGCCAGGATCGCCGCCGTGCGCGGATCCGCTTCCGCTCTGGTCCGCTCGCGCCTGGCCTCGGCCGCTTGCTCCCGCGCTATCTCGGCGGGATCACGCCACCGGCTACGGCCGTGGCCGGGCCCGAGCCGCGGGTCGCCACGCCGGGCCGCGCTGAAGGCGAGCGTGGGCTGCGCCCGGTCCGGATTGGCCGGCGGAACGGGCCCGGGGAGGGGCACGAAAGCCAAGGTGTCGCTCATAGTGCGGACGGTACGCACTGGCTCGGACAGTTCCGTGCCGCGATGGTCCCGCAGCCCGCCAGCGTCGTGGCCGGCTCGCCCGGCGCGGTGATGGGCGGGTGCTGAGACCGTAGCGGATGGCGGAGAATCGGGACCATGGCGATGACACCGGTCAACCTGACGGAGGCGCTGGCCTCCTTCGACGAGATCTACAGCCCCCGGATCGTGGCCCGCATGAACGACTACGACGTGAAGGTGGCCCACACCAGCGGGGAGCACGTCTGGCACGTCCACGAGAACACCGACGAGTTCTTCCTGGTCCTCGACGGCCAGTTCTCGATCGCGGTGCGCGGTGCCGACGGCACCGAGAGCACGGTCGAGCTCAGCCGCGGCGATGTCTACGTCGTGCCCAAGGGCACCGAGCACAAGCCCTCGTCCCCGGGCGGGGCGATCCTCATGTTCGAGCCGGCGGGCACCCTCAACATCGGCGACCGCCAGGAGGGCGCGATCCCGGACTACGTGGACACCACCACCGGCCGTGGGCTGGACGGGGCGAGCTGAGGTGCCGGGCGCCCGGAGCCATGCATGACTGAACAAGAGCTTTAACTGGTCATGCATTGCGGTATGCTGGTCGCATGACGCTGCCCGACTGGGTCCCGGACGACGAGCCAAAGCCGGCGCCGGAGCCGCTGCTGCTCGTGCAGGCGTTCGTCAACACCCGGGAGGTCGGCAAGGAGACAGACCTGCTGGCCGAGCCCGAGACGGCTGTCCACTGGCTGCGCCAGACCGGGCTGCTGGGGCCGGAGGCCACCGCCGGACCCGAGGATCTGCGGTCGGCTCGCGAGTTCCGGGAGAGCATCCGCACGCTGCTGGCCCGTAACGGCGGTGGGCCGGCCCCCGCCGACGGCGACCTGCGCCCGCTCGAGGCGGCGATCCGCAGCAGTCGGCCGCGGCTGACCGTGGACGCCGACGGCCGGGTCCAGCTGGATGCCGGCCAGCGAGGCCGGGTAGCTGACGGCCTGCTCAGCCTGCTGCTCATCATCCGCGACGCGCAGCGCGACGGCACCTGGCCGCGGCTCAAGGTCTGCGGCAACGACGACTGCCTGTGGGCCTTCTACGACCGCTCGCACAGCCGCCGGGGAGCCTGGTGCGACATGGCGGCCTGCGGCAACCTGATCAAGAACCGCAATCTCCGGGCCCGGCAGGGTGGCCGAACCGTGGGCCGTTCGGGGGCCGGCCGAACTGCGGCCCGCCCGTCCCCGAGCGGTCCGGCCGGGCGCGCAGCGCCGGCATGAGCCCAGCCCGATGAGCTCAGTGGCGGTCGGCCCGCTTCTGGCCCGAGCCCTCGGCGAGCGACGATTCCTGGCCGGAGGCCTCGATCAGCGGAGGCGCCGCGGTCGCCTGCCAGAGCTCACGGACCAGCACCTGAACCGCCCCGGCGGCGGGAATCGAGATCAGCGCCGCGACGAACGCGCCGAACACGCCGCCGATCCAGCTGCCGATCGAGGCGCCGACCAGGATGGACACCAGCACCAGCAGCGGGCTCACCTTCACCGTCCGGCTCATCACGATCGGGTTCAGCAGGTGGTTCTCCACCTGGGTGTAGACCAGGAACACGATCAGCGTGATGATGCCGGCGGTCAGCGAGTGAGCCGTGGCGAACAGCACCGTGGGGATGCCCGCCAGGGCGCCGCCGATCATCGGCAGGAAGTCGACCAGCGCGACCCACAGCGCCCACAGGAACGGGAACGGGACACCCAGCACGACCAGGGTCACAAACACGACCAGCCCCGCGATGACCGAGGTCAGGAAGTTCCCCAGCATGTAGCCGGTGACACCGCTGTTGACCTCACGGCCTATCCGGGCGTACCGGTCGGCGCGGGTGGGAGACATGTTTTTCAGCAGGACCGCCCGCATCTTCGGGCCCTCGAGCATCAGCAGCACGGTGAGCACGAAGATGGTCAGCAGCTCGATCAGCAGGGCGAAGGCTCCCTTGCCCAGGCTCAGCGCGGGCTTGGCCAGGCCCCTGCCGAAGTTGACCAGCTTGGGCGCGTTGTCATGCACCCAGGTCTGTACGTGATACCTGCGCACCAGGTGGCCGATCCAGCCCCGGCCATGCTCCGCCGAGTTCACGTACCCGGGCAGGGCGTCGGCCAGGTGGGTGATCCCGTTGGCCAGCGGGTACCCGAACGCCACGGCCAGGCCGAAGAACACCAGCAGGCCCCACAGCGTCACCAGGGCCACGGCCCAGCCGCGCCGCCGGATCCCCCGCCGCTGGACGGCCACGACCAGCGGGTTCAGGATCAGCGCGATGAACCCCGAGACGGTCATGAGCAGCAGGACATCCCGGAGCCGGAAGATCAGCTTGGCGGCAAAATACGTTGCCGCCAGCACGCCGACCGTGACCAGAATCGTGCGCAGCGGGACGCCCCGTGACTCGGCGGCGGCCCAGAGGCGGGTCCGCCGGGTCGTGGGCGGCACGTCATCGGACATCCGCCAATCATGTCAGTCCCACCAGACCGGGATCCAGGAGGCGGTGATGACCAGCACCGGAGCGACCGCCCGCCTCGCCTCAATTCACGTCTACCCGATGAAGGCATGCCGCGGTGTCGATGTCGCCCAGGCGCGGGTCGAGCCCTGGGGCCTGGCGGGCGACCGGCGCTGGCTCCTCGTCGAGCCGACAGGCCGGTTCATCAGCCAGCGCGAGGAGCCGACGCTGGCGCTCGTCACCGTCCGCTACGCCGGCGGCTGCGGCACCATCACGGTGTCCGCCGCCGGTCACCCGCCCGTGTCCGTCGTCCCGCCGTCTGAGGCCCACGGCACGGAGATGCTGCGCGTGACCGTCTGGGGTGACGAGGTCCGGACCGCCGCCGCGGGCGGCCAGGCCGACGCCTGGTTTTCCTGCTACCTGGGCCTGCCCGTGCGCCTCGTGTACCTGGACGACCCCACCCGGCGGGCCGTGGACCCGGACTACGGCGCGGCCGGCGACGTGGTGAGCTTCGCCGACGGCTACCCGCTGTTGCTGACCAGCACGAGCTCGCTCGACGCGCTCGGCGACTGGCTGGTGGAGAGCGGCGAGGAGCCGGTCCCGATGACCCGGTTCCGGCCCAGCGTGGTGGTGGCCGGCGTCGGCCCGTGGGCCGAGGACGGCTGGCGGCGGGTCAGGATCGGCGGGGTCAGCTTCCGGGTGGCCAAGCCGTGCGGGCGCTGCGTGGTCACCACCATCGATCAGGCCACCGCCGAGCGCGGCCGGGAGCCGCTGATGATGCTCGGCCGCCGCCGGAGGTTCGGTCAGGCGCTCGTCTTCGGGCAGAACCTGATTCCCGACACGCTCGGCCGGATCCAGGTCGGCGATCCGGTGGAGATCCTGGAGCAGGCCGAAGACCCGGGCTGACCGGCAGATTCGGTCAGCCCGGGCCCGGTTCAGCCCGGCCCAGCTCAGACTGGCACGCGGGGAGCGTCCACGGCAGCGTGGCGCGGCCCGGATACGGCGTCCTGGTCCCGGCCCGGGAGCCAGCGCAGCCAGCGGGGCAGGTACCAGCAGCGGTCGCCGAGCAGGGTCATGGCCGCGGGGACCAGGATGCCGCGGACGACCGTGGCGTCGATCAGCACCGCGGCCGGCAGGCCGATGCCGAGCATCTTCAGCTCGAGCAGGTGCAGCGTGGCGAAGATGGAGAAGACCGCCACCATGATCACCGCCGCGCTGGTCACCACGCCGGCGCTGCTGGCGATCCCGTTTGTCACCGCGTCCTTGGTGCTCATGCCGCCGGCCCTGAGCTCGCGGATCCGGCTGAGGATGAACACGTGGTAATCCATGGACAGGCCGAACAGGAACACGAACAGGAACAGCGGCACCCACTGGGTGATGACGCCGTAGCTGGTGAAGTCCAGCAGCCCCTGCAGCCGGCCGTCCTGGAAGATCAGCGTGATCACGCCGTAGGCGGCGCCGACGGACAGCAGGTTGAGCGCGATCGACATCAGCGGCAGCGTGACCGACCTAAAGGCGACAAGCAGCACCATGAACGCGAGGGCCGCCACCACTCCCAGCACGAGAGGGATGGTGTCCCTGATGCGCTGGGTGTCGTCGTAGCTCGCCGCCGTATTGCCGGTCACGGCGTAGCTGACCCCGCCGACCCGGCCCAATGTCGCCGGAAGGACCCGGTTGCGCAGGTCGAGCATCGCGTCGTTGGACGTGGTGTCGGTGCCGTGGCCCGCGAGCGGGACGCTGACGAGCAGGGCCCGGCCGCCCGCCACCGCTGTGGCGATCACCGGCTCCCGGATCGGGCCGTCGGACGAGGCGCGGGCCGCCAACGCGGCGACCGCGCCGCGCACCGCCGGGCCAGACAGGTCGTGGCCGGTGACGACCACCTGAGCCGGGGATGGGGCCTGCGGGAACGCGTGCTGGATCCGGTTGTAGGTCGCCACGATCGGGACGTTGTTCGGGACATCGTTCACCGGGGTGCCCAGGCGCATGCTGAGCGCGGGCGCGGCCAGCGCGAGCAGGGCCAGCGCGGCCGCACCGCCCCAGAGCAGGGGGCGCCGCACCACCCGGCGGACCAGCGCGCCCCACACCCGGGACGGCTTGGCCGCGGTGCGCCTGCGGCCCAGGAAGGGGATCCGGCCCCGGTCGGCCCACCGGCCCAGCCAGGACAGCAGCCCGGGCAGGAAGGTCAGCGAGCCGATCACGGCCACGCCGACCACGGTGATCGCGCCGATCGCCATGCCGGTGAACACCGCGGCCCCGGTCAGGAACAGGCCGCCGAGCGCGATCATCACGGTCAGGCCCGAGATCACGATCGCGCGGCCCGAGGTGCGGGCCGCAATCCGCACCGCCTCGCCGACCGACGCGCCCTTGGCCCGCTCCTCGCGCTCCCGGCGCAGATAGAACAGGCAGTAGTCGATGCCGACCGCCATCCCGATGAGCAGCACGACCTCGGACGCGTTCTGCCCGGTCGGGAACCAGTGGCCGGGGATGGCCAGCAGCGAGATCGCGGTGATCACCGAGGTGGCGGCCAGCAGCAGCGGTATGCCCGCGGCGATCAGCGCGCCGAACACCAGCACCAGCAGGATCAGCGTGACCGGCACCGAGGTGGTCTCGGCCTTGCGGAAGTCGGAGTCCACCAGCGCGCCGATGGCCCGGTCGCCGCTGGCGTCACCGACCTCCTGGATCAGCAGGCCGGGGTGGCTGGCCTGCACCGCGGCCACCGCGTGCAGGTCGCCGGTTACGGTCTGGTCTTCGTGGTCGACGTGGCCAGGGACGGTGAACGTGACCAGCGCGCTGCGCCCGTCAGCCGAGACCAGTGACCTGCCGCTTGGCCCGAATGGTGACTTGACGTCGCGCGCGGATCCCGGCCGGGCGCGCAGGGCCGCGGCCACCTCGCGAGTGGCCTGGCGCAACTGCGGGTCGGACGCGAACGTGCGGCCCGGGCCCCGCGCCTGGACCAGCACGCTCTCGGCGGGCGGGGACGTCACGTTGAGCCGGTGCAGGACCTCCTCGCCCTGCCCGGACTGGCCGACGTCGTACGACGGCACGGTGGTCGCGGGGAGCATGTGGCCGACCACGAGGACCGCGGCGACCAGGACCAGCCAGCCGAGCACCGCGGTTTTGCGGTGCCGCGCGCTCCAGCCGGCGATTCGTTCCACAACGGGCGCTTGCATTGCTGACCTCAATTGGTGCGGGCCGCTGGAAAGGGGCGGCGTGGCGGACGGGCGACGGTTCGGTATCGCCTCGCTCGACAGCGTCCGACATCCGGGGGTCCCGGCGACATCCCGCAGACCGCCGGATTCGGGGTAGGGCTAGCCTCCGTGCCGATGCGGGGGCCGGCGGGATAGGCGCCGGAACGCCGTTGGCCTACGGTCAGATGACTGCCGGTTCATGGAGGGCCGGTCAGGACTTGGCGCAGGGTCCGGGAGGAGCAGCATGGCCGCGGCCGGAACCGGATCGCGGGCCGCATGGAGCGGCCCGGCGCTGGCCGCGGTCTGGGCTGTGTTCTCCGCCCGCACCTGGCTGGCCGTGATCCACCTGCTGGTGGGGCTCTTCCTCGGGCTGGTGGCCTTTGTCGTCGTGGTGACCGGGACCGCCCTCGGGGCCGCGCTGCTGGTCGTGGCCCTGGCCGGGATCCCGATCCTGTGGGCCGTGCTGCTGCTGGCCGGCTGGTTCGCGCGGGCCGAGCGGGCCAGGTTCGCCTTGATGCTCGGCGAGCGCATCCCTGACCCGGGCCGCTTCCGCCCGGCCGCCGTGGGCTGGTGGCCGCGGCTGCGGCGGTACCTGGCCGCCAGGACCACGTGGCAGCACTTCGGGTACGCGCTGCTCAGGCTCCCGCTGAGCTGTGTGCAGTTCATCATCGTGCTGACCGTGTGGCCGGTCGCCCTGGCCCTGCTGGCGACGCCCGCCTACTACCGGTTGCTGCCGCGCGGCAGCAGGTTCCTGGGCGGTACCGCGCCGCCCGGAGCCTGGGAGGTCGCGGGCCTGACCGCGGGCGGCCTGATCCTGCTGCTGCTGGCGCCGCAGGTGACCCGCGGGCTGGCGGTCACCGACGCGCTGGTCGCGCGGGTGCTGCTCGGCCCGCCCAAGGCCCAGCTGCAGGCCAGGATCGGCGAGCTTGAGCGCAGCCGGGCGGCGGTTGTCGACTCGGCCGAGGCCGAGCGCCGCCGGATCGAGCGCGACCTGCACGACGGCGCCCAGCAGCGGCTGGTCGCCCTGGCCATGGACCTCGGCCGGGCCAAGGCCAGGTTCGCCGACGACCCGGAAGCGGCCCGGGCGATCGTGGACCAGGCGCACGCCGAGGCCAAGGCGGCCCTGGTCGAGCTGCGCAACCTGGTCCGCGGCGTACATCCCCCGGTGCTGACCGACCGGGGCCTGGACGCCGCGCTGTCCGGCCTGGCCGCGCTCAGCCCGGTCCCGGTCAGCGTGAGCGTCGACGTGCCCGGCCGGCCGTCATCGTCGGTCGAGGCGATCGCCTACTTCGTCGTGGCCGAAGCGCTCACGAACGTGGCCAAGCATGCGCACGCCACCCAGGCCGCGGTCTCTGTCGCCCGCCACGCGGACACGCTCAGCGTGGTGATCAGCGACAACGGGGTAGGCGGCGCCGACCCGCGCGGGCAGGGGCTGGCCGGCCTGGCCGACCGGGTGGCCGGGGTGGACGGCCGGCTGTCGGTGCACAGCCCGGCCGGGGGCGGAACCGTGATCGAGGTGGAGCTGCCATGCGCGTCGTGATCGCCGAGGATTCGGTGCTGCTGCGCGAGGGCCTGACCCGGCTGCTGGCCGAGGCCGGTCACGAGGTGGTGGCCGCGGCCGCCGAGGCCGAGGAATTCCTGCGGGCGGTCGGCCAGCACGAGCCGGACGTCGTGGTGGTGGACGTGCGGATGCCGCCGACGTTCACCGACGAGGGGCTGCGCGCCGCCCTGGTGGTCCGCACCCGCTGGCCCGGGGTCGGCGTGCTCGTGCTGTCGCAGTACGTGGAGGAACGCTACGCCACCGAACTGCTGTCCGACCGGCCGCATGGAGTCGGCTACCTGCTCAAGGACCGCGTCGCGGACCTGTCTGAGTTCCTCGACGCGCTGGACCGGGTGGCGGCGGGCGGCAGCGCGCTCGACCCGGAGGTCGTCGCCCAGTTGCTCGCGCGCAGCCGTCACCCGCTCGCGGTCCTCACCGCCCGCGAGCGCGAGGTGCTCGCGCTGATGGCCGAGGGCCGCTCGAACGCGGCCATCGCGGCCGCGCTGGTCGTCGGCGAAGGCGCGGTGGAGAAGCACATCAACAGCATTTTCGCCAAGCTCGGCCTGGCCCCCACCGACCGTGACCACCGGCGGGTACGGGCCGTCCTGCGGTACCTCGGAGCGGAGTAGACCATGACGGCCAGACTGCCCCTGACCCCCGGGCGCCGCGTGGCCCTGATCATCGGCGTGCCCATCGCAGCGGCCAGCATCGGCTGGATGGCGTTCAGCGCGGTGGCCCTGGCTAGCCAGGTCAGCTACCGCGTCCACCTGAGCGTCCCGGTCACCGGCCAGCAGGCCAGGCTGACGGTCGGCCAGGCCGACGCCACGGTCCGTCCCGGTTCTGGCCACCGGATCCTGGTGAGCGGGACGCTCAGCGGGAGCCTGACCCGGCCGATCTTCCACTGGCACTCGACCGCGGCGGGCCTGGCCCTCGACGCCAGGTGCCCGGTGCCGACCGGCTCCTGCGACCCGGGCTTCCACGTCACCACTCCGGGCGGGCTGCCGCTGAGCGTGTCCGGCTCATCGGGGAACCTGGACGTCAGCGGTTTCCTTGGCCACGTCACGCTCTTCGACGGCTCGGGCAACCTCAGCGCGTCCCGGCTGGCCGGGACGGTCTCGCTCGGCGCCGGTTCCGGCGACATCTCCGCGTCCGGGCTGAGCGGCGCCAGTGTCAGGCTCAGCAACGGCTCCGGCAACATCGACGTCTCCGGCCTGGCCGCCACGAGCGTGGTCAGCAGCGACGGCTCCGGCGACATCACGCTCACGTTCACCAGGGTTCCCCGGCGGGTGGTGGTGAAGAACAGCTCCGGCAACATCACGCTCGTGCTGCCGCGCGGCCACGCCATCTACCAGGTTGACGCGCGCTCCTCGTCGGGTCAGGTCAGCGTCGGCGTCACCACCCGCCCGTCCGCGGCCCACGTCATCAGCGCGATCGACGGCTCGGGCGACGTCAACGTCACCTACGGATGACCGCCCGCCAGTGGCCGGGAAACCCCGGCGGCTACGCCGCCGCCCTGGCTGCCGGCGACGCCAGCCCCTCGTACACCGCCAGCGTCTCCTCGGCGATGCGCTCCCAGGCGTACCGGCTGCGGGCCCGGTTCGCCGCGGCGATCCCGTAGGCCTCGAGCAGAACCCGGCTGGACAGCAGCTGCCTGATCCGCCGGGCCAGCACCCCGTGGTCGGCCGGCGGCACCAGGAAGCCGGTGTTGCCGGGGATGACCGCGTCGCGGTGCGCGCCGGCCGCGGCGGACGCGATGACCGGCGTGCCGCACGCCATCGCCTCGGCCGGCACCATGGAGAGGGCCTGATTCTGGGCGAGGTGCACGAGCACGTCGGCGGAACGCATCAGCGGCGGGATGTCGGCCTGGCTGAGTTCCCCGCTGCAGATGAGCCGGCCCTGGACGCCGAGTCGCCGGGCGAGGTGCGTAATGGCACGGTATTCAGCGTCGTCGGCCAGAGCGGACTTCGCCGGTCCGCCGGCGATCACGAGTTCCGCGCCCGGCACCTCGGCCAGGGCCCGCAGGGCCTGCGCCGTGGCCTCGCCCGGGGCCCAGACCATGAGCAGGCGGGCCCGCTGGCCCCGCTCGGCGGCCGGCCCCGAGGGCGCGAACCGGATCGTATCCACACCGGGCGGCACGACCCGGACCGCCGCCTGCGGCAGGCCCAGGCGGCCGACCTCGCTTCGCTCATCGGAGGTGTCCGCCAGGACGGCGGTCACACTCCGGGCGATCGCGGGCTCAAGCTGGGCCCGGGCGGCCGCGCCCGAGGGCGCGGGCCGGGTACGGCGCGTCTGGCTGGCGAGCGAATGGAACGTGGCTACGACCGGGATCGCGAGCCCGCGCGCGGCGGCCAGCGCGGCCATGCCGCTGGTCCAGAAGTGGGCGTGGACCACGTCGGGGGCACTGCGGTGCCAGCGGTCAGCGAGGTAACCAGCTACGTCGCCAACGTAGGCAAGCGGCGTGGCCTCGGAGAGCTCGCCGCCCGGCATCTGGCCGGGGAGCGGCTCGACCGTCACGGCCCTGGCGGTCCGGGCCGCCGCGGCGGTGTCTGTCTGGACATAGACCGTGACCTGCTGCCCATGGCCTGCCAGCGCGGCCGCGAGCGAGAGCACCCGGGCGGCCGGGTCGCCTGGGTAGCTGTCGGTGGCAGCCGGCAGCGGGCCAAGGTGGTCGGCGACTAGGGCGATCTTCATACGGTCTCCGATCAAGCGGATGATTCCGCTTGATCCGCTGCCCGCGATGACATCCGATAAACGCCACCCCGTGCCGCGTAGCCCGGCCAACGGCGGGTAGTGCGGGCAGCTCATGCGACCGAGCAAAGGGAGACAGCCCGGGCAGCGATCACGAAGCAGACGACACGAGCGGAGGGTAGACCATGACATCCGGCAGCGACCGTCCCTATGTTGACGCGCAGACCCTGACCGATACCGAGGCCCACGTGTACGAGGCCATCGCCACGCTGGAGTACGCGAACCGCCCCGTCACCGAGACGGAGGTCGCCTCGGTGGCCGGCGTCGACCACGAAAAGGTGGGCGAGATTCTCCAGGCCTTCACCGAGCACGGCGTGCTGCTGCGGACGGAGTCGCCCGACGGGACGGCATTCGAACTGGCCCGGCGGGACTGGAGCGCGGCGCCAGACACGCCAAATCGCTGACCCTGGGCCTTGGCTTGGGGCTAGCCGGGTAGAGAGGGATCATGAAGGCACTGGTGAGCTGGGACGACGCGCAGGGCACGACGCACAGGTGGCAGATCGCCTACGATGCCGACGACGCCGAGGCCAGGCATTTCCTTGAGGGCCTCGAGCTGCACATCCGGTTCCGGCTGGAGACGTTCGACATCGAGGCCGATGCAGCCGCGTCGGGGCAGTTATCTTTCTGAGTCACCCGAGAGCGCCGTGATCCGGGTCTGCCAGAGCCGCTGACCGCCCTCAGGCTTCGGGGCGCGACGGCGGCTTGCCGCCGACCCGCATAACGATCTCGGTGGCGAGATCGCGGAGCTTCATATTGCGGTTATTGGAGGCCCGGCTCAGCGTCGCGAACGCCTGGTCGGCATCGCAGCGCGACTCCGCCATCACGATGCCGATCGCCTGATCGATGACGGCCCGGGACCGCAGGGCATGCTCGAGCTGGGCGGCCAGGTCCCTGGCCCCGGAGTAGCGGCCGACCACCACGATGGCGGCCGCGGCGGGCACGGTGAACAGCGAAATCAGTTCTTCATCGAGCTGACTGAACCCGTCGGGCGAACGGCTGGACAGGTTCAGCGCCCCCAGCCGCCGCCCCGCCAGGCCCAGGCCGGCGGACAGGTAGCTGTGCAAGCCCATCTCCTCGGCCAGGCTGGTGAAATCTGGCCACCGCTGTTCCGCCTCCTCCAGGGTCCAGCGGTTGATCTGCTGGCGCCGGGCGGCGTCCAGGCACGGTCCGTCATGCAGCACGTACTGGCGGCGGTCGAGCTCGAAGGTCTTGTCGTCGGTGGCCACGATGGTGCTCGGCCGGTCCTGGTCGTCGAAAACCGTGACGCTGGCCGCATCGCACCCGGGGACCGAGCGGAGCACGAGCCCGAGGATGCTGGCCAGGATGTCGCGGACCGATTCGCTCTCGGTCAGCGTCTGGGCCAGCTCGGTGAGGGACCCGATGACATCCTCATACCGCTCGCCGAGCGCGAGACCGGGTGATTTGTCGTTTGTCACCGCTTCAAGCTACCCACGGCCACGACTTGAAACCGGCCGGTGCTCCTGGCCAGGCTCGCCGCGAGGAGCGGCCGGGCCGAGCGGGCGGTCGCTGGTAAACTTGCAAACCGTAGCTTGCGGCCAGATCGGCATGGTGCCGCCGAGGTGACAAATCGGAAGTCGCCGCTGCCTGGCATTATGGCGTGGCTGGATGCTCGTGGCGCGCCCGGCCCGTCGCAGCAAGCGATGATGGTGCCTGATGGAACGTGATACGGCGTGGCCCTCTGCCGACGGCCAGCTTGATGTGAGCTCCGCAGAGACGGGGCTGACCGTGCTGCTGGAGGCGTGCGAGCGTGCGGTGGAGGAACTGGGGTCAGCGGTTCCGCCTGCCCAGATGCGGGCTCTGATGATCATTGACAGGACCGGGAGCCTGAACCTGAGCAGGCTGGCGGCGGCCCTGGGCGCGTCGGCCTCGGCGACGAGCAGGCTCTGCGACCGGATGCAGGCCGCTGGCCTGATGACCAGGGACCGCGCCGCCGCGAGCCGCCGGGAGATCGTGCTGCTGCCTACCGAGTCGGGGCGGCGCCTGGCGCAGTGGGTCCAGGGCCGGCGCCGGGCCGCGCTCAGCGACGTGCTGCAGACGATGAGCCCGAGCAGCCGCGAGGCGCTGGTGCAGGGACTCAAAGAGATCGCCGAGTTGGACTAGCGCGGCCGGGCGCTGCCTCCGGGCTGGAGAATCCCCGTCGCAGGCGCAGTGCGGCGTGCCGCTGCTGGGCCCGTTCGGCGGGGATGCCGAGGATCGCGGCGATGACGTCCCAGCTGAGATCCACCTGCTGGGCCACGTCGAGGAGCCCAGTCTCCAGGCGGTCGAGGTGGAGCCGCAGCTCGGAGAGCACGACCAGCCCGGCCCCCACGTCAATCGCGTCGGCCGGGGGCACGCTGCCCGCCCCCGCCATGTCGAGCACCGCGCCGACGGCCCGGAGGTCGTCAACCGGCTGGGCCGACATCCCGTCGGGATCATGGGCCGCGCTCAGAGCCTGGCGGGCGGCCAGCCGGAGCCTCGCGCTGTCCACCACACCCGGGTCGGGCGCGGGAATCTCCTCCAGGATCGCCACGGGGCTTTTCATGCCCGGGACGGGACCGCAACTGGCCTCGTCGTCGGGCATGGCTGGCTCCCTGCTGTCACTGGTGACATGGGTAGCCTCGCTGCCGGACTACGTCCGCGGCGCACGCCGCGGCAGTCAGTATGGCCGAGGCGACTGCCCCGGTCAACGCGCGACCTGCGGGCCGCGTTGGGCTGGCGAATGTCAGCCGGGTTGCGGACGGGCCGCCGAAAGTCCGTTAGGAGCCAGCAATATCGGGCAGCGACATTGTTATGACTGGCTCAAGGCGCACTGCCGTGCTGGCTCCGTCGCTGAGAGTAACGATGATGCCCCATGGGGGGTGACGCCGCCTGGCCCGCTGCCGACGGTCCCCTCGATGTCAGCTCGGCGGAGACGGGGCTGGCCGTGCTGCTGGAGTCGTGTGAGAAGGCAGTGGAGGACCTCGGCTCCTCGGTGCCGCCGGCGCAGCTGCGCGCACTGCTGATCATCGGCCGTACCGGAAGCCTGAACCTGAGCATGCTGGCCGGGGCGCTGGGCGCGTCCGCGTCGGCGGCGAGCAGGCTGTGTGACCGGATGCAGGCCGCTGGCTTGCTGACGCGCGGCCGGGCGGCCGCGAGCCGGCGCGAGATTGTGCTGCTGCCCACCGAGACCGGCCGGAAGCTGGCGGACTGGGTCCGGAGCAGGCGCCGCGCCGTGCTGGGCGATGTGCTGCAGGCGATGAGCCCGGGCGGCCGCGACGCGCTGGTGCGCGGGCTGCGCGAGCTAGCCGACGAGACCGGCTGTCTGGACCTGCCCGGGAATTCGGCCGCAGCGTCGTAGCGGGGGTCACAATCCCGCTGGTGACCTGCAGGGTTGCCATACGGAAACAATCGTGAGAGCCTTTCCTCATGGAAACACTTTCTATGGAGAAAGTTTCTGCCGGGACCACGGTGCTCCTGCCGCCCGTTCCGGAAGACAGGACGGCCGGGGATCTGGCTGGCCTCGACGACAGCGAACTGCTGCGCATCGTCCAGTCTCTGCCGCTGGGCAGCAGCCGCCGCTCCGCCGCGTGCGAGCTGCTGGTGAGCCGTCACCGCAACCTGGTCCGGTCGTGCGTGCTGCGGTACAAGCGCAGCCCGGAGCCGGTTGAGGACCTGATGCAGGTGGGGTACGTCGGCCTGCTGAAGGCAATCAACAACTTCGATCCCGCCGTGGGCGGCAGCCTGGCCGCCTACGCCCAGCCGTGCATCTCCGGTGAGATCAAGCGCCACTTCCGCGACAAGCGCTGGCAGGTGCACGTCGAGCGCTCGGTGCAGGAGCTGGTGCTGAAGGTCCGCGACGCCACTCGCGACCTGACCCAGCAGCTCGGCCATGAGCCGGAGGACGCGGAGCTGACCAAGCTGCTGAACATCAGCGACGACGACCTGCGCGAGGCCCGGCGGGCGGACCTGGTCTTCCAGCCCGCGTCGCTGGACGCCCCGGTCGCGGGCCAGCCGGAGACCGCCAGCCTGGCCGACGTGCTCGGCGAGGACGACCCGCAGGTGGAGCACACGCTCGACATGGAGGCGGTGTACGCACACTGGGGCGAGCTGCCCCGGCGTGAGCAGCGGATCCTGCTGCTGCGCTTCTACGGTGACATGACCCAGGCCGAGATCGGCGAGCAGCTCGGCATCTCCCAGATGCACGTTTCCCGGCTGCTGGCCCATGCACTCGGCCACCTGCGCCAGCGCCTGCTCGACGCCGAGGACGACGTGGCTGCCCCCACGCTGGCTCGCGCTAGCTGAGGGAAACCCGCCCGGGCTGCGCCTGCGGCCGGCGCTCCGGCCCGCCGGACGTTTGGCCGCCGCAGCCCGGGTAGGGCAGAGCACCGTGCCACGGGTAATCGCGCTCTTCTGCTGGGCGCTCCTGACCTGGGAGCTGCTGACCTGGACGCTGACCCTGGAGCAGGTGCTGTTCGGAGCCGGGATCGCTATGGCGGTCGCGGTGACCCTCGCGCCGCTCGGCGAGGTAGCGGGCCCGTGGCGGCTGCTGACGCCGCGGCGGCTCGCCGCCACGGCGCGGCTTATCGCCCTGGCGGCGGGCCGAATCGTGACCGCGAACGTGCGGCTGGCCCGGCTGATCTGGGATCCGCGACTGCCGCTCCGCAGCGGCATGGTGGTCGTACCCACTACGCAGCGGGCCGCTGGCGGGCTGACCGCGGTCGGCCTGGTCACCTCGGTCATCGTGGACAATCAACTGGTCGACCTCGACCGGAGCCGGATGCGGCTGCAGTACCACGCGGTGGAGGTGCCGCCAGGCGGGCCTGAGCGAAGACGGGAGCAGATCAACGGGCCGGTAGAGCGTGTGCTGGCCGCGTTCGGCGGGCCAGAACATGACTGAGATCTATCTGGCCGTGGCGATCTCCGAGGTGGCGGTGGCGGCGCTGCTGATCGTCCGGCTGGCGGCCGGGCCGTCAATCTCCGACCGGATCGTCGCGCTGAACACCATCTCGACGCAGGCCGCGCTGGCGGTGGTGTTCTTCGCCGCGTTCGCGGGCCGGACCATCTACCTGGATGTTGCGCTGTGGCTGGCCTCTTTCAGCTATCTGGGTGCCATTGTCTGGTCGCGTTACCTGGAGCGGGGCCTGCTGTGAGAGAAGTCATCGTTATCGCGCTGGCCGTGATCGGCCTGGCGTTCTCGCTGTCGGGAGCGGTGGGGATTCTCCGGATGCCGGACGTCTACAGCCGGATCCAGTGCTCGAGCAAGACCATCACCATGGGGGCGCTCCCCGTGTTGATCGCGCTGATCGTCGGGGAAGGGCCGATCAGCGTCTACGGCAGCCGTGCGCTGCTCATCGCGGTGCTGCTGCTGGTGGTCAACCCGGTCGCTTCTCATGCGCTTGCGCGGGCTGCCTACAAGACCGGTGTGCCCATGTGGCCAGGCGCGGTGACCGATGAGGTTCGCGCCCAGGCGGCCCCGGACGCGGCGGGCCCACGGCAGGAAAGCCCTGGCGAGCCAGGGAAGACCGGGCCGTGACCGCGTTCTGGGCGCTGGACTACCTCATCCTCGCGGTCATCCTGGCTGCCGCGGTGCTCGTGGTCTGGCTGCGCAACCTGAACGGCGCCGTCATGGCCCTGTCCGCCGCAGGAACCATGCTGGCGCTGCTGTTCGTGGTGCTCGGCGCGCCCGACGTGGCGCACTCCGAGGTCGTGGTCGGGGCGATCGCGCTGCCCGTCCTCTACCTGGTCGCCATCGGCAAGTCGCGCACCGACGTGTCCGACCGGGCGGAGCTTGATGAGACCGCGGAACACGGCCGTGAACAGCGCTGACCCCGATCACAGGCCGGCTGAGGCCGCCGAGCACGAGCCCGGGCACCGCCGGTGGCTCGGCGCGGCCCTGACCGCGGGGATGGCCGGTGCCCTGACCGCCGCGATGATCGGCATCCCGCGAGAGCACGCACCGCTCTCTGCGGTAGCGCGTTACGCCATGGAGGTGGCCCTGCCCCGGTGGGGGCTGACCGAGCCGGTCAACGAGGTCGTCTACGGCACCCGCGGGTTCGATACGTTCGGCGAGACGTTCCTGCTGCTCGCCGCCGTGATCAGCGTGGTGGTGATCGCCCGTTCCGCCGAGCCGCGCCGGGGTTACTTCGGCGAATCGCTCGCGGGACAGCGGGAGCAGGCCCAGGCCGACCCGGCGGAGCAGGCCGACGCACGCGAGGCGGAGGCCCGGGCGGCCGAACGCCGGGAGCAAGGCGAACCCGACCCGGGCGATCCGGCCGAGCCGGAAACCCCCGACGCCACCCCGCTGGGCACCCCCGCGCCGGAGACCGCGGACGCCATGACCGTCGTGGTCCGCACCGCGATCCGGATCGCGCTCCCGGTCCTCGCGGTGGCGGGGCTGTACCTGGTCGCCTGGGGATACTCGCCGGGCGGGGGGTTCCCGGGCGGTGCCGTCATCCTCGGGGTGCTGCTGCTGGCCTACGCGGGCTTCGGCCGCCGCCGGATCAGCCGGGTGGTCCGGCCCGGGCTGCTCGAGGCCGTCGAGATGGCCGGTGCCGCGGCCATCATCGTGACCGAGGTCCTCGGCCTGCTGCTGCGCGGCTCGTTCAGCGCGAACTGGCTGCCACTGGCCGCACCGCAGACCATCGTCTCCGGCGGGATCGCGCAGCTGTTCTCGGCCAGCGAGCTCATCGAGGTCGGAACCGGCCTGGCGATCGCCGTGTTCGCCCTGATCGGCATGGGTCACGACTGGGCCCCGGACGAGCAGGGTGACGACAGCGGCCACGCAGACCGGGGAGGCCGGGCGTGATACTCGTCAACTACCTGGCGGCGGTCGCGCTGCTCTGCATCGGCCTGTACGCGGTGCTGACCAGGCGCAACATGGTCAAGATGGTCATGGGGCTGTCCCTGATGGAGGCCGCCACCTACCTGTTCATGATCTCGCTCGCCTACCGGGCCGGCTCCACCGCGCCCGTACTGCTCAGCCCGCCGCCCGGGAAGACCGCGCAGGACCTGGTTCACGGCAACGTGGCCGACCCGGTGCTGCAGAACTTTTGCCTCACGGCCGTGGTCATCGGCGTCGCCGTCACCGCGGTGTTCCTCAGCGTGGTGGTCCGCATCGCGCAGCACTATCGCACGCTGGACGCCGACAAGGTGCGGGAGCTGCGCGGATGACTCTGGCCGGGCTCGCCTCGCTGCTCCCGCTGCCGGTCGCGTTCCCGCTCTGCGGTGCGGTGGCGGCACCGCTGCTGGCCCGGCGGTCACGGCGGCTGCCCGTCATCGCCTCACTCGTCGCCCTGGCCGGATCGGCCGCCGTGCTGCTGTCCCTGGCGCCCACGGTCTTCCCCGGCCGCGTAGTCGCGCACTACCTGGGCCACTGGACGCCGGTCAACGGGCATGTGCTCGGCATAGCGTTCGCCGCCGACCCGTTCGGGCTCCTCTATGCCCTGACCGCGGCGGTCGTCGGCGCGGTGCTGTTGCTCTACACCCTCTCCGAGCTGGGCGGCCTCGGCCCGCGCGAGCTGGGCTTGTTCGCGTGCCTGGTCCAGTTGCTGCTGGCCGCGCTGATCGGCGGCGCCCTGACCGCGGACCTGTTCAACCTCTTCGTCTGGTTCGAGGTCGCCGCGCTGGCCAGCTACGGGCTCACGGGGTTCTATCTGGAGCGGCCGATCGCGCTGGAGGCCGCGTTCAAGATCCTGGTTCTGACCACGCTGGCCAGCTTCGCCATCTTCATCGGCGCGGGGCTGCTGTATGCCGGGCATGGCGCGCTCAACTTCGGCCAGCTGCACATCGCGCTGGCTGGGCACCTGGCCACGCCAGACATCGTCGCCCTCGGGCTGCTGGTCGCGGGCTTCGCCACGAAGGCCGGGCTGGTGCCGTTCCACGGCTGGCTGGCCGACGCGCACACCGCCGCGCCCGGTCCGGTGTCCGCGCTGTTCTCTGGCCTGATGGTCAGCTTCGGCGTGGTCGCGATCGGCCGGATAGCGCTCCAGGTCTACGGTCCGGGCAGCACGCCCGTGCTCGGGCTGCTGATGACGGTCGGGGTGGTCTCCGCTCTGGTCGGTGCGGTGCTGGCCCTGGCTCAGGACGATCTGAAGCGGCTGCTCGCCTACGACACCGTCTCCCAGGTGGGGATCATGATCATCGGACTCGCCACCGGCACCGCGGCGGGCGTCGCGGGCGGCGTGTACCACCTGGTCAACCACGCGCTGTTCAAGGCGCTGCTGTTCCTGTGCGCGGGCGCCATCGTGCACCGCACCGGAGCCACCAAGCTTTCCGAGATGGGCGGCCTGGCCCGCCGGATGCCGGTCGTCGCGGGCGCGTTCATGCTCGGCGCGGTGTCCATCGCCGGGATCCCCCCGTTCAACGGGTACGTGTCGCTCAGCCTGGTCCACACCGGGTTGCTGGAGCGCCATGAGACCGTTCCCTACCTGCTGACGCTGGCCGCTCAGGTGATCACCATGGCCGCGCTCGGCCGGGCGGCGTGGCTGGCCTTCTTCCGGCGCCCCGCCCAGGATCACGACGGCCAGGAACAGCTGCGGCCCGGGATGCTAACCGGGTTCGCGACCCTGGGCGCGTGTTGCGTTGCGTTCGGCGCGGCGGGGCCACTCGTGCTGCACAGGCTGATGGCGCCTGCGGCCTCCAGCCTGCTGCATCCGGGCCGCTATGCCCTCGGGGTGCTGTCCGGGTCCGCCCGGCTCCCCGGGCTGCCGGTCGCCTTCGACTACTTCTCCCCGGCTGAGCTTGGCATCGCCGCGGCCAGCGTCGCGGTGGCCGCCGCACTGACCTGGTGGTACCTGAGGATCCCGGAGCCCGGCGTGATCCGCGGGCTGCGCGCGCTCCACACCGGCTCGGCGAACGACTACGCCGCTTACGCGGTCGTCGGCATCCTGGCCGTGATCGCCGCGCTGAGGCTGGCCTGAGGCCAGGGCGGGCTGGATCATGCGCTGGCCTCGTCCGCAGCGGAGCCCGCGGCCGCGATTGCCGCGCGGAGGAACCGGGTGTTCTCCAGGGCGTCGGTGCTGTCGATGAACTCATCGACCGCGCCCAGCGCCGGCAGCCGGCGGACCTGCGGGTCGGCGATGCCCCCGAGCAGCGCAGTGGTAAACCGGCCGGCGTTGATGACGTGGTAAGGCCGGTCGTAATAGCGTCGCGTGCGTGTGTCCAGCGGCTTGGTGATCCTGAGCTCGTTGTGCATGGCCGCCGCGGCCCGGCAGGCCTGGCCCAGCTGCCGCTCCCGGGCGGGCCAATCGGTCGCGGCAATGGCACCGGCGAGCGGTGGCGCCAGCACGGGGGCGTCGGGAAGCCGGGCAAAGGCCGTGCCGAGCCATTTGCTGTAGGGCGGGTAGCGCCGCCGCATCAGCAGGAACAGCCGGGTGAGGTCGCGGACCAGCCTGGCGGTCACGATGGCCGAGCCCAGCTCGTCGCCGACCTCGGCGCAGCGTCCAGGGAAGGCCTCTTCCTGGGCGATGCGCTGCCATTGCCGAGCCAGTACGTACAGCCAGATATCACGGGGGTACCAGGCCAGTCGGGCGCGGGCTTGGCTGAGCTCGCCCGGCCCGTCGTGGAATACGGCTCCGGCGGTGATCTCGGCGAGCCGCTGGGTTGGCACAGCGAGCCAGTCCTCGGCAGCGATGGACGACGTCGGGTCGAACCCCAGCTGGCCGGTCAGCCACGAAGCAGCCTGCTGAACCTCTACCCGGTGCCGAACGCGGCCGTCCTTGGTCACCGGGTAGGCGGTGGGATATCCGCCGAACGTGGCGGGCAGGCGCCGTGAGAGCAGCTCGCTGACGCCGGCGGCCTCCTCGCCGCTCAGCAGGATGTGCAGGCGCGGGCCCCAGTCGTGATCGGTGGAGCGCTCGGTGTCGAAACCGAGCACCTCGGAGCCAGTTCCCAGCAGCGCCGCGGCGTAAGACAGCCGCGGGAACGCGTCGTCCAGCAACGGCCGCACGGCCTGGTCGTAAAACCTCCCGGCCAGCTGCAGGCCGGGAATGAACGGCGCTGTCATGCTGACGATCCTGCCGGGCGGGATCCGTGCGGTCACCCGGATTTCAGCCGCCGGCCGGCGCACAGCGCAGCGGGCCGGGCGGGACAGTGCCGCCCGGCCCGCTGCGCTGCTGCCGCTACAACGCCGCCAGGTGATCCAGGAAGCCGCGGTAGCTCCGCAGCGCGTTACGAAGGTCCTCGGTGTCGGCGCCGTCGCGATCCCACTCATTCCGGAGTCCACGCTCGCGCTCCCGGGCGGCGGACACGAGCGTCTCGATGGCTTCGGTTACGAGTTCCGCAGCGGCGACCACGGAGCCGTGCGGGTCGTCGACGAACGTGGACTGAATGCTGGTCCACCTGTCATGCAGGTGGACCGCGTCGCCAGCCGGGCCTGGCGCTGCCGGGGGCGGCAGTCGCTGTCGTGTCGTTGACGGCTGGTGCCGGCGGGGTGTGCGCCGCCGTGCCGGTCACGTCTGGTGGGGTGTCCGCCATCGGGTCGGCGCGGCCCGGTGTGGGTTCCGGAGCAACGTCGGCACGGGCCGACTCAGGAATCACCGGGCGGGCCGGGCCGTCGGCCTGGCTGCTCGGCGTGACGGTCTCATCGATGATCACCGCGTCCGGGTCGATGACGTCGCTCTCGTCGGTGTCGTCGGCCGCGTGCTGGCCGCGGATGCCGTGGTCCGCCTCGGTGAGCTCATCCGCGGTGTCTCGCCGGACCCGTCCGGGCGGTGGTCGGCTCCTCATCGGGCTGCGCGGAGCCGGTCACCGTCGCGTGGATCTCCTTAGCAGATTCGTTACTCATGATCCCTCTTCCTACGGCCGACGTGGCGCTGCCGGACTCACGGGCAGATGCGAAAACCGTCCTTCCACTACCGGGGAGCAGCCGGGCTAAACCAGCCGGGACCGTCCGGAGCTGGTAAATCGTCCCCGAGCCACATATATGGCCCAGCAGGGTCTGCGCTGGCGGTTCAGGAAGAACGGCGCGGGGCGGACTTCTCCTCGGAGGCTGCGCTTTCCTCCGCCGAGACGTCTTCGGCCGCTCCCGCCTTTCCGATTTCATCCGCCGGTCCGGCCTTTCCTGGGGTTCCGGCCATTCCCGCCGCATCGGCCTTTCCTGCGGTTCCGGCCTGTCCCGCCGGCTCGGGACCGTCCGCCGTTTCGGCATCGTCCGGTGAACCGGCGGGTTGGGGCCAGGTCGGAGAGCGCCCGGCGCATCGTCCGCCAGTCGGCGCCCCTCGGCACCTTGAGCGAGATGTAGGCAGCGGCGCCGGTGGGGATCGGCAGCCAGAAGTTCACCAGCCGCCAGGCGAGCACGCCGAGGGTCGCGACGCTCCTGGTCAGCCCGAAGCCGACCAGCAGCACCGGCGTGAGCGTGTCGATGACCCCGAGCCCGGCGGGGGTGAACGGGATCGCCCCGAGCACGTTGCCGATCCCGTACGCGGCGAACAGCCCCACCGGGTTCGCGAACCGGCCGAACGCCGCGATGAAGCACCAGAGCGACGCCGCGTCGAGCAGCCAGTTCAGCGTGGCCCAGGTCAGCGACCTGATCAGCACGGCCCGGTCGGTGCCAAGGGCGCGGACCGACGCGCTCGCCTGGAGCACGATGTTCTCCAGGCGGTCGCCGCCGAGGCCGGGGATCCGTCCTCCGACGGCCCGCACGATGCGCGCCGCCCGCTTGCCGCCGCGGGTGATGCCGAGGATCAGCGCCCCCATCGCCGCCAGCAGGACCGCCCCCACGATCGCGACGGTCGCGTACACCGGGCGGAAGCCGGACAGCGGGATGGAGATGACCAGCGAGACCCAGAGCAGCACGTTCAGCACCACCGTGGAGCCGATGCCCTTGGTCGCCATCATCACGCCGACGGCGGTGCCCTGGATGCCGTCCGCGGTGAACAGCTGGTAGCCGATCCCCGCGCTGCCGACCGTTCCCGCCGGGATGACATGCGCCACCGCCGCCGCGGACAGGTCGATCCGCGTCAGCCGGGACAGGCTGGGCCGTCCCTCGGGCGGCAGCAGCGCCCGCGTGAGCAGCGCGTAGCAGAACAGAGAGGCGGCCTCGAGGATCAGTCCGGCGATCATCCAGAACGCGTTGACCCGCCCGAGCAGGTACAGATCCTTGCTCGCCCCGACGAGCTCGGGAATGACCAGGTACTCGACGATCAGCGCCAGGACCAGCAGGATGGCCAGGCGGCGCAGCGGGCGCTTAGCGGTCCGCAGCCAGGCCCGCCAGCCCTTGCGTGGCGTCCTGTCCTGGTCAGCCTGCACGGTTCGGCGGCTCAGCTGGTGTCCAGGCGGTGGAAGACCACCTCGTCCAGCAGAAGCCGGAGCGCGGCCGCGACCGGGATCGCCACCAGAGCCCCGATGATGCCCATCAGCGCCCCGCCCATCAGCACCGCGACCACGGACACCACCGCGGGCACCTTGACGGTCCGGCCCATGATCCTGGGCACCAGCAGGTAGTCCTCGGCCAGCCGGTAGGCGACATAGAACGCCAGCGTAGCGAGGGCGACCGGGAGCGACACGGTGAGCGCGACCAGGGTAACGATGGCCCCGCCCACGGTGGAGCCGATGACCGGGATGAGGTCGAGCAGGGCGACCATCAGCGCGAGCAGCACCGGGTAGGGAACGCCGAACGCGAGCATCCAGAAGTAGGTACCGAGCCCGGCGATGGCGGAGGTCAGGAAGTTCCCCAGCACAAAGCCGCCCACCTTGGTGAAGATCTCATCTCCGATCAGTATGACGCGGGTCCGCCGGGACCGCGGTGCGAGCCGGTAGGCGAACAGCCGGATCCGGGGCATGCCGATGAGGAAGTAGACCACCAGCACGGCCACGATCAGCATGGACGAGGCCGTGCTGAGGACCAGTTCGCCGGCCCCGAGCACGCCGCCGATCAGCGCGCTCCCCTTGGTGGACAGCAGGCGGGACAGCCGCTGCTGGATGTGAAAGCGGTCGTTAAGCCGGCCCAGCTGAGAGTTGTGATCCTGCAGGGAGTGCATGTAGTGCGGCAGGTGATCGGCCAGGGCGGAGGCCTGGGTGGCCAGGGGCGGGATGGCGGCCGCCAGAAAGGCGGCCAGCACCCCGGCCACGGCCAACAGAATCGTCAGCACCGCAGCCCAGCGCGGCAGCCGGTGCCGCGTCAGCCAGGTGACGGCCGGATCCAGGCCGGCGGCGATGAACAGCGCTAGGCCGATGAGCACCAGCACCGACCGGGCCCTGATCACAAGCTCGAACAGGCCGTAGGTAACCGCGACCCCGGCGGCCGCGGCCATGCCGATAAAGAATGGTGAGCGCCGGTTGACCGGCCGCCCAGGTCGCCCCAGACCACCCGTCTCCTCAGCGTGCGCGGCCGCCGCGGCAACTGCCTCCTCCATCTCGTCCATGGCCCGCTGGTCCGCGGCGTCACGGTCCAGGGCGGGCGGGCCCTTGTCCTCCTGGTCCGGGGCGGGTGGGCCCATGCCGTCCGGGTCCGCGGCATAACGGTCCAGGGCAGGCGGGCCCATGCCGTCCGGGTCTGCGGCGTCAAGGACTCCGGCGCTCTGGTCCGTCACGCCCCGCGTCCTGCCGCCCTCTGCCTGGCCATGGCCGGTCGCGGCCGAGGGCTCCCGGGCCAGCCGGCGCATGGCGGCCAACGCCCGGCTGACCCCCGCCGGGGCCAGCCGGCCGGTCTTCGGCTGATCCAGATCGCCTCGCATCACATCGCCGGGCGGTGCGCGGGTGCGGTAGTGAAGGACACGGCATCTCCTGAACGCGGGGGCCCCGGACGGCGGACGGGCTCGCCCGAGAGCGGGGCACGGTCGCAGGCCCCGGAACTGCCCCGATCAGGGCCTTTCACACATCGGCCGACGTCAGTCGCCGGTGATCGCGGCGTGGCACTGCGGGCAGGTGACGGGCGGGTCGGCCTCCGCGATCGTGCCGCAGACCGGGCAGACGCGGCGCAGCCAGCAGGCCGGGTCGCCGGGCACGTCCGCGGCCAGACCTGACCGCGGCCCGGGCGCAGCGGCGGCCCGCACCTGCTCGGCCAGCACCTCCGCCTGGCTGCGGGAGGCGTCCTTGGTCGCGGTGAGCAGGGTGACCGTCCCGCGCCTGGCTGCCTGCGTCAGGCGCATCAGGGCCTGGGCCCGTTCCGGCTCCCGCAGTTCGGCCGCGTACCTGCGCCTGAACTCGTCAAACTTCGCGGGATCGTGGCCGTACCAGCGGCGCAGCTCATTAGACGGGGCCACCGCCTTGACCCACTCGTCGACGTGGGCGGCGTCCTTGGCCAGGCCTCTGGGCCAGAGCCGGTCCACCAGGAGACGGCGGCCGTCATCCGCCGACGGCGGGTCGTAGGCGCGCCGCACGCGCACATCGGGCTCCCTAGCCATCCCGTCTCCCCGGTCAGATGAACAAACGGCGCGTCACCACCCCGTGGCCGAGGTCGGTGCCTAGCCAGAGGCCGAAGCTGTCGCCAGCTTCAAAGTACTCGCGAGGCTCGTCGCCGACGAGCACGACCGTCACGACCATGTGACCGTCAGACCACGCGGGATCCGTGCTGTTCTTGGTGACCAGGGCGCTGAAGAACCTGCTGCCGCCGGTGGCGTGGTGCTGTCCCTGCACCACCATGCGCCGCATCTGACCAGCCGGCATCGTGGCCGGCGCGCCGTCTTCCAGCGGATCCAGCGCTACCAGGGCCTGGAACTTGTATCGCTTCACCTAAATCACGACCATCCGGATGTACCGGTGTGCCGAGGCTGTGTAGCTGGCGAGATCTATCGTATCACGATATAAATCGGCGCTGTGAGGCCAGACCGCACCCAGAAGCCGACTGCGGAGACAGTGAGGGCGGGCCTGGCATATCGCTCAGCGATATGTGTGGGCCTATGCTCTGTTCAACCAGCCACAGCGGGGGAGGACGTGCGCCAGCTGAGCCGTGAGGACTACGAGAACCTGCTGGCTTTCCGCGCCAGCCTGCGACGCTTCGTGCACTGGAGCGAGACCCAGGCCCGTGCGGTGGGCCTGACCCCGGCCCAGCATCAGCTGCTGCTGGCGGTCAAGGGCCACCGCGGAGCGCACGGCCCGACCGTGGGCGACCTCGCCGCTTACCTGATGCTCCGGCACCACAGCACCGTCGAGCTGATCGACCGCGCCGAGGCCGCCGGGCTCGTGGAGCGGTGGGGCGACGACACCGACGGCCGCGTGACCAGGGTCAGGCTCACCGCCGAGGGGGAGGTCCGCCTGGCCCGGCTGGCGCCTGCGCACCTCGACGAGCTGCGCAACCTCGCGCCGATCCTCGACAAGCTCGTGGCCCAGTGGGCTAGCCCGGCCAGCGGCTGATCCGGGCCGTTCCGGCGTTCGCCGTCAGGCCACCGCCTGTGAACAGGGTCTCGATCGTCGCGTCGGCGAGCGCCGCCCGCTGGATGCCCCGGTCGGCCAGCGCGAGCCCAACCATCGAGGCGGCGTGCGCCAGGTCGATCGCGGCGCCAATCCCGAGCCGGGCCGCCCCCGGGGGTGCGCCGGCGGTCAGCGCCGCCTGAACCAGGTGGCGCACGCCCAGCACCCTGGTCACGTTCCGGGCCCTGGAGGTGGCGGGGCGTCCTGTGCATATGCGGATCATCGGTCCCGGGGCGAGGAGCAGGACCCCGCCGTAGCAGGCGCGGATCGCCGGGAGAACGTGCCGCGTGGACATGGGGGCGGTCGTCACGTGGCCCGCGCCCGCCTGCCTGCCGTCACCCCGGCGGCCAGGGCCGTGCCGGCGGCCAGGCCGGACACCAGCATCGGGTGCTCGGCCAGCCACAGCTGCAGGCTGCGGGCGTGGGACCGCTGGTCGAACGCGCCGTGTGCGCCCTGGTCGGGCTCGCCCGTCCCGTCGAGGGCCTCGAAAAGGTTGTCGGGCCGGCTGCTATCCACCTCATCGCCTGTTTGCTGGGAGTCGTAGCCCGTGCGGGCCAGGTACCGGTCCAGAAGCGCGGGGACGAACCGGTTGGCCAGGATCGTGGCCGCGGTGCTCGCCCCGACCCAGTACTGCCTCCGGCGCGGATGATCGGCGGCGTAGAGCACGCCGCGGGCGGCCACCTCAGGCTGGTAGATCGGCGGCACCGGCTGCGGGTGCCGGGGCAGCCTGGAGCGCACCCAGGAGAACTGGGGAGTGTTGACGGCCGGCATCTGCGCGACCGTGACATGAACGCCCGACTCTTCATGCAGAAGCTCGCAGCGCAGCGAGGAGGTGAACCCGTTGATCGCGTGCTTCGCGCCGCAGTAGGCGGACTGCAGCGGGATACTCCGCGATCCCAGGGCGGAGCCCACCTGGACGATGGTGCCGTGACCGCGAGGCCTCATCCGGGCCAGCGCCACCATGGTCCCGTGCACGAAGCCGAGGTAGCTCACCTCGGTGACCCGTCGGAACTCCTCGGGGGAGATCTCGGCGAACGGTGAGAACACCGAGCTGAACGCGACGTTGATCCAGACATCGATCGGGCCGAAGTACTCCTCCACCTGCCGGGCCGCGTCCTCGACCTGTGCGTAGTCCGACACGTCGGCGGGGACGGCGAGCGCCTTCCCGCCCGCGTCCTCGACGTTCCTGACGGCGCCGTCCAGGCCGGCCTGGCCCCGTGCGATCAGCCCGACGTTGGCCCCCCGCCCGCCGTAGAGCTTGGCCGTCGCGCGCCCGATGCCCGCGCTGGCTCCGGTGATTACCACAGTCTGAGTCATGAACCCTTTCACCTTCGTGCGTTAGGAGTTGTGCCTGTCATCCCAGGACGACGCGAGACGGGCTGCGCATTCGAGGAGCAGCGCGTGCACGAACGCCTGCGGGAGATTCCCCCGCAGCTGGCGCTCGGCGACGTCGTACTCCTCGGCAAACAGGCCGGGAGAACCGCACGCGGCCCGGTTGCGCTCGAACCAGCGGACCGCCTGGACCTCCTCGCCCTGCTGGTGGAGGGCGAGCGCCAGGACGAACCCGCACAGCACGAACGCGCCTTCGGCCTCGCCCAGGGGCCGCTCGTCGTGCCGGAAACGGTAGGCATAGCCGTCCTGCACCAGCTCGGCCACGTAGGCGCGCAGGGTCTGGACGGTGCGGGGATCGTCGGCAGGCAGCGCGCCGCGGACCGGCGGGAGCAGCAGCGCCGCGTCGATGGCCTCGTCGCCGGGTGAACGCTGCCAGCGCCCCGACGGATGCACCGCCTGCGCGGCCGTGTCGGCGAGGATGGCGTCAGCGAGCCCCGACCAATCCGAAGCCTGCGCCGTGGAGGTGGTGATCCTGGCGGCCGCCCGGAGGCCGGCCACGCACGTCAGCCGGCTGTGCGTCCAGGGCTGGTCATCGATCTCCCAGATCCCGGCGTCGTCCTCGCGCCAGCGTTCCGCGATCGCGGCGGCGGCTATCTCGGCGGCGCGCCAGGCCTGCGAGTCGGCGCGGTCCCTGCGGGCAGCGGTGGCCATCAGCAGCAGCGACTCGCCCAGGGCGTCGAGCTGAAACTGCTTGTTGACCCAGTTGCCCACCAGGTCAAACCCGCCCGGGTAGCCGGGCAGGTCCAGCTGGCGCTCACCGGGGACGGGGCCGCCGTCGACCGTGTAGGCCGGCGCCAGCCTGGCGCCGTCGGCGTGCAGGCGCTCGCCGACAAAGCGGACGGCGCCGTCGAGCAGCGGCCAGGCGCCCGCGGCGGCCGCGGCCTGGCCGGCGTAGCACTGATCCCTGATCCAGGCGTAGCGGTAGTCGTAGTTGCGGCCCTGCTCGGCCCGCTCGGGC
Source organism: uncultured Actinomycetota bacterium (assembly GCA_963844655.1). Classification (GTDB taxonomy): domain Bacteria; phylum Actinomycetota; class Actinomycetes; order Streptosporangiales; family Streptosporangiaceae; genus JASHPR01. The sequence continues at coordinate 253,743 of CAWJPA010000007.1, forward strand.
AGGCTGGTGGTGGCGGCGGCGACCATCCCGCCGCCGGAACTGGTCAGGCCGCGCAGCACCACATTCGCCTGACGGGCGTCGCGGGTGGCCGTGACGCCGCCCAGTTCGGGCACGGCCTGCGCCCATTCGGCGGCAGTGGCGGTCCAGAGCCTGGCCGCGTCGGGCGGTTCAGCGGGGAGCGGCCGGAGGGACAGCTCGAGCACGAGGTCACGGCTCTCCCCGGCCGGCACGGTCAGGTTCGCCTCGAGCCTGGAGACCCGGCCATGGCGTCGCACCCGGGCGTCACCGACGTCGCCGGACCAGCGCACGTGCAGGTCGCCGGCCAGGCCGCTCCAGATGCCGGGGTCGTCGTGCCGGATCGCCCGCAGCCCGTGCCGGCCGAACGCCGCCCGTGGGTCCAGCACGACATCGACGTCCGCGGCGCCATCCCGCGCGATGACCCGGCGGAGCACGACCACGCGGTCGGGCGTGGCGGGGAACGCGAGCGCCTCGCGGCACTCGGTGATGCCGTCGGCGGTTACCCAGCGGTTGCGCCAGATCAGCGCGCCTTCTTCGTAGTAGCCGCCCCAGACGAACCGGCCGGCCGGGGTGATCGCGTAGTGGCCTTCGCCGCCGACCAGGGAAGAGAACACCGCGTCCGAGTGCCACTGCGGCGCACACAGCCACACAACGTCGCCCCGAGGGCCGATGAGAGCACCCCGCTCGCCGTCGGCGATCAGAGCGTAGTCACGCAGGACGTGCGGCGGATACCGCGGTGTCCCGTGCCTAGCCTCGGCCACGCCGACCTGCCTTTCTGTCCTGGGTGTCCTGCCGCGCTACCCAGCACGCCCCGGTCTATGCCGATCCGGCGGCCGCTCTCGTGCCTTCGAGGCACGCCGAGCGCGAACAGCACTGTCCCCCGGGCCTGCGGTAGGGACCGGGGGACAGTGTGCGGGGAGAACTGAGGGCTGTGACCCGTTGGGTCACCGGCGCCAGCGCCAGCCGGAGCCGATGCCCGCCACGTGGAGGGCGACCAGGGCCAGCCCGATCAGGATCAGGCTGGACGGCGCGAACACGGCGTCGGTCGCGGTTCCGGTAACGTTAATTACGAATGCGATGACGAAAATGACAGCCGCGATTATGGCAAGCATCGGAGGTTCCTCCTCGTCCAGCCGTTACTGGCTGGGCTTGGGCGCGGTACAGGAGATCTTCGGGTTCATGCCGAAGTAGTTGAGCGGGCCTGCGAGAACGGTTACGGCTATCGTTCCAGCCTTGGCGCAGTTCGCGGTGTCGCTGCTGTAGTAATGGCGCTGGTAACCGGCAATGGCACCGATGATCAGCCAAATGACGACCAGTACTGAACCTATTCGCATGACTTACCACCTGCCGGGCGGACTAGCCGCAGTTTCTCGAGGATCGTCCATGGCCCGATAAGTACCGGGGAAACGGTTCTTCAAACACGTTTCAGCGCGGGATTCGCGGCGCCACGTTCCGGTGTTCGGCGTACCGACGCGAGCGCTAACCGATGGTGAACAAAGAGATGCCTGAAGGTGTCTGCCCGGCCGTCAGGCCGGAGCCCTGTCGGCCAGCAGTTCCCGCAGCTTGCCGCGGCCGCGGTGCAGGCGGGACATCACCGTGCCGATCGGGCAATGCATGATCTCGGCGATCTCCCGGTAGCCGAAGCCCTCCACATCGGCGAGGTACACCGTCATCCGGAACAGCGGCGGAAGCCGCCACAGGACCTCGGTCAGGGTGGCGTCAGAAAGCCGGTCAAGCGCCCGCTCCTCAGCGGACCGCATGCCGTCCGCGGTGTGCGACTGCGCCCGGGCCAGCTGCCAGTCATCGATCCCGGCGGTGCTCATGACCGGCTCACGCTGCTTCTTGCGGTAGCTGCTGATGAACGTGTTGGTCAGGATGCGGTTCAGCCACGCCCGCAGATTGGTTCCGTCCCGGAACTGGTGGAACGACGCGTAGGCGCGGGCGTACGTCTCCTGGACCAGGTCCTCGGCGTCGGCCGGGTTGCGGGTCATCCGCGCCGCGGTCAGGTGCAGCTGCCGCATGTAGCCGAGAGCTTCCGTGAAGCGCTCCGCGCGTTCATCAGAACGAGGCACCGCGCGGGTGCCGAGAGCGCTCACCTAAGCCTGCCAGCCGGGTGCAGGCCAGCCAGGCGGGCTGGTGCCGGGGGGTGCACGTGTCGTTTCCGTCCTGCCGCAGGTTTGGATCCGCCTAGTCCGTGGGGCCGGGGCGGATTCACTCCTCGATGTATTCGTCCACGACCTCGGACTCGGTCCGCGCGACATCGTCGGCCGTGCCTGCCCGCTGACTCGGCACGTCGTGCACGGTCACGGTCTCGGGCGATACCTCTTCAGCGCTGAAATCCCCGGGCTGGCGCTCGTCGCTGGGCCCGGGCTCGGCGGCCGGGTTGAGCATCACATACGGGGGATAGCGCTCCTCGTCGACGGTGCCGACCACCGGGCCGCGCGGACTGCGCCTCAGAATGGTGCGACGGCGCAGCCAGCCCGTGCTGGGCTTGGGCAGAACCAGGCCCGCGACACCGGTCAGCATGATTATCACGCCGGCGATCTGCAGATTCAGGAAGCTTGGCGACGCTGTGATCGCGAAGGTGAAAATTGCGCCTACGGCAATTAAAGTCAGACAGCTGGCGGTTCTCATCTGTCATTCCTCCATGGGGTATTTCCGGGTCCTGGCCCGCCCTCGGAGCGCGAAGGGTCAGCGTACTTCACAGGCGCCGGTATTTCTCTGCATCAGCGGTCCGCAGCTCCAGGCCCAGCCCTGGCTGGCCGGGTTCGGGGAACAGTGCACCATCTAGCGGATCAAGAGTTCCGTCGAAAAGCAACTGCTCGATGCGCTGGTGATCATGGAAATATTCGACGTGCCGCAGGTTCGCCGTGGCCGCACCGACGTGCGCGTGCAGGTTGGGGGCGCAGTGTGCGGAAACCTGCACGCCGTGAGCGGCCGCGAGCGCGGCGCCGCGCAGGAAGTCGGTGACGCCGCCGCAGCGGGTCATGTCGAGCTGCAGGCAGTCCACTGCGCCCGCATCGATCAACCGAGCCGAATCAGCCAGCGACCAGCTGTACTCGCCGGCGGCCACGTCCGGCAGGACCTGGCTCCGGACCGCGGCCAGCCCGGCCAGGTTCTCCGACGACACCGGCTCCTCGAACCAGGTGACCCCGTATTCCGTCATCTCGCCGGCGACCCGCACGGCCTGGCCCGTGCTGTAGGCGCCGTTGGCGTCGACGTAGAGCTCGGTGTCCGGGCCGACGACCTCCCGGGCCAGGGCGACCCGTTCCAGATCACGGCGCTCGCTGCCGCCCCAGTCCTGGCCAATCTTGATCTTCACTCGCGGAATGTGGTCCTGCTCGACCCACCGTGAGAGCTGCTGGCGGGTCTGGGTCTCGTCATAGCTGGTGAATCCGCCGCTCCCGTAGATGGGAACGTCCTGACGCGCCCGCCCGAGCAGGGCGGACAGCGACTGACCGAGCAGCCGGGCCTTGAGGTCCCACAGGGCGATATCCACCGCGGAAATGGCCGTGGCAGCGACGCCGCCCCGGCCGATGTTGCGCACGGCCCGCGCCATCGCCTCCGCGGAGCCGGTCACGTCGCACGCGCTGCGGCCGATCACCACGTCGGCCAGCACGTCGGCCACGACGCTAGCGGCGGCCGCCGCCGCGTAGCTCCAGCCGATCCCTTCGTGGCCGCCTGCACGCGCTGTGACCAGGACCATTGTGGTCTCGTTCCAGGCCAGTGTGCCATCGGCCTCCGGCGCATCCGTGGGGATCACGTAGACGGCGGGGTCGATGCCCGCCACGGCCGGCCAGTCGGCGGTCATCGGGCGCTGATTAGCAGCAATTGGCGCACCATAAATCTGGCCCTCCCTCACGTCGCATTCTCTACCTGGCCTGCGCGATCTCAAACCCTTCGCCGTTTTCGCGCCGACCTGTGCGGGTAGCTGCTTGGGCACGGGATCGAGGAGGTGATGACGTGCCGCCGGAGGAGACCCCGGGCCCGCGCGATGAGTCAGAAGCGCAGCGCGACGACCGCAACCTGGCCGAGCTGCTGCAGGAACTCCGGGTGGCCGGGCTGGGCGTGCAGGTCCTGTTCGGCTTCCTGCTCTCGCTGCCGTTCACCAACCGGTTCACCAAGCTCACCCACGGCCAGCGCGAGCTCTACCTCCTCACCCTGGTGCTGGCCAGCGTTTCCACGGCCTTCTTGCTCGGGCCGGTCGCCTACCACCGCCTGGTGTTCCGCCGCCGGCAGAAGGAGGGCCTGGTGCGGGCGGCCAACGTGATGGCGATCCTCGGCCTGGTCTGCGTGGGCCTTGCAGTATCTGCTGCAGTACTGCTGGTGTCCAGCTTCGTGGCCAAGGGCCTGGCCGCCACGCTGATCACGCTGTTCGTCCTGTGCATGTTCGGCGGGCTCTGGTTCGCGTTCCCGCTCACGCGCCGCCGTTGACACCTGCCCGGCGCGGCTGATGATGACCGTGCCGCGGGATGTAGGGCCTGCGCCGGCAGCAGGACAAGATCCGGTTCGTGCTCGTGCACCATGAGGAGGCCGCCGCGTTCATGGCCACCGGCTACGCGAAGGCGACCGGCAAGATCGGGGTGTGCCTGGCCACCTCGGGCCCGGGCGGCATCCACCTGCTCAACGGCCTGTACGACGCGAAGCTGGACCACATGCCGGTGCTCGCCATCACCGGCATGCAGGAGACTTCGGTTCTGGGCACGGGGTACCAGCAAGAGGTCGGCCTGGACAAGCTCTACGCCGACGTCGCCGAGTACAACCAGATGATCTACAACCCGGCCCAGCTGCCCGGCGTCGTGGACATAGCGATACGGACCGCGTACGCGCGCCGCAGCGTGGCCCACATCACGGTGCCCAACGATATTCAGGTCGCCGACGCCGACGCCGACCCCTGGCAGCACGTGGCCCCGGCCCGCCCGCCGCAGACCGCGCCGGTCATGCTCCAGGCCCCGGGACGGCCGCGGGAAGAGGACCTGCGGCGCATCGCCGAGCTGCTGGTCGGGACCAACTTCCCGTACACCAAGCACCTGCCCGAGGCGGGCAAGGTCAGGGTGGCCCAGATCGAGGCCGACCCGGCCCGGGCCGGCGGCCGGATCGCCACCGAGCTGCCCGTCGTGGGCGACGCCAAGGAGGGCCTGGCCGGCCTGCTGCCGATGCTCACCTGCGACGGCGGCACGATCGCCACCTGGGCCGCGCGGCACTGGGCCAGATCCTGTGGGAGCAGATGGTGCTCGGCTACCCGGAGCACGGTGTCCGCTATCCGCAGCCGTTCGTGAACTACGCGGCGTTCGCTGAGGCCAACGGCGGGCTCGGCGTCAAGGTGGAGAAGCCGGCCGACGTCCACCGCGCTATCCAGCAGGCGCTCAGCCACCCCGGGCCGGCGCTCGTGGACGTCAACGTCAACCCCGACGAGCCGCCGCTGCCAGGCAAGATCGAGTACGAGCAGGCCAAGAAGTTCACCGAAGCATTCCTCCGGGGCCAGCCGCGCAAGGCCACGATCGCCACCACGCTGTTCCGGGACAAGATCGACCAGCTCAAGTCCTAGCGGGGCGGCCCTGGGCGGTCCGGCCGGAGCCGGTAAGGTCGGGGAAGGACGTCGGCGAACCGGGGAAATGACGAAAAGTCGCGTTACGCAAAATCCGCGCCGGCCCTCACCGGCCAGGCCTGATCAGCCTGCGTGGCTGGACCCCGAGCTCGCCACGCTCACCAGGGAGCGGTTCTCCGACCCGGCCTGGATCTTCGAGCGCAAGCTCGACGGTGAACGGTGCCTCGCCTTCAGGTCCGGGCCGCGCGTGCGGCTGATGACCCGCAACGAGAAGGAAGACACCGGCACCTACCCGGAGATCGCCGGCGCCCTGGCCGCGCAGCAGGACGGCGACTTTATCATCGACGGGGAGATCGTGGCCTTCGCCGGGGAGCAGACCAGCTTCTCCCGGCTGCAGCAGCGCCTCGGGGTCCGTCATCCCGGGCCGGAGCTCCAGGCCCAGGTGCCGATCTATTTCTATATCTTCGACGTGCTCTGGGCCGACGGCCGCGATGTCCGGCCGGAGCCGCTGAGCGAACGCAAGCGGCTGCTCCGCGGCCTGCTCAGCTACGGCGGTCCGCTGCGCTTCACCGAGCACCGGGATACCGAGGGCGAGGCGTTCTACCGGGAAGCCTGCGCGAGCGGCTGGGAGGGGCTCATCGCCAAGCGCTCCGACGCGCCGTACCAGGCCGGGCGGAGCCGGGACTGGCTGAAGTTCAAGTGCGAGAACGGCCAGGAGTTCGTCATCGGCGGCTTCACAGACCCGCAGGGATCCCGGACCGGGTTCGGTGCGCTGCTCCTCGGCTATTACGACCCCGATGGCCAGCTCGTGTACGCGGGCAAGGTGGGCACCGGCTTCACCCAGAAGACCCTGGACAGCCTGCACGCCTCCCTGGTCAAGCTGGAGCAGGACCAGCCCGCGTTCGACCGCGGCCACCTGCCCCGGTCGCGCGTGCACTGGGTCAAGCCCCGGCTCGTGGGTGAGGTCGGTTTCAGCGAGTGGACCACCGACGGGCAGCTGCGCCACCCCAGGTTCCAGGGGCTGCGGGACGACAAGGATCCCGGCGAGGTGGTGCGGGAGATGCCCAGGGACGTGCCGCCGTCATGACCGCGACGAGCCTGACCGCCGGGGGCATCGAGGTTGAGCTGTCCCACACCGGCAAGATCATGTTCCCCGGCGACGACATCACCAAGGGCGATCTCATCGAGTACTACGCGGACGTGGCCGACCGGATGCTGCCCTACCTGCGGGAGCGGCCGATCGCGATGGCCAGGTACCCCGACGGCATCAAGGGCCCGCGGATCTTCCAGAAGAACGTCCCCGGCTACTTCCCCGACTGGGTCACGCGGACCGAGGTGAAGAAGCAGGGCGGTGTGCTGCACCACGTGGTCTGCGACAAGCCCGCGACGGTGGTCTACCTCGCGAACCAGGCGTGCATCGAGCTGCACGTGTTCCTCAGCCAGGTCGGCCGGCTGGACCAGCCCGACCAGCTCGTGTTCGACCTGGACCCGCCGGACGACGACCATTTCGGCGACGCCCGGCGGACGGCGCTGCTGCTGCGGGACCTGCTCGAAGGTGAGCTCGGCCTGACCACCTTCGTCAAGACCACCGGCGGGCACGGCCTGCACGTCTACGTGCCGCTCCGGGCCGCGGGCGACTTCGACAGGGTCCGCGGGTTCGCCCGGCAGGCCGCCGGCGTGCTCACCACCCGGCATCCCGAGCTGACGACCACCGAGCAGCGCAAGGACAAACGCACCGGCCCGGTGTACCTGGACGTCATGCGCAACGCCTACGCCCAGACGGTGGTCGCCCCGTACGTGGTCAGGGCCCGGCCCGGCGCCCACGTCGCGGTGCCGCTGGACTGGGACGAGGTGGCGGACAGCGCGCTCACGCCCGCGCGGTTCACGCTGCGCACGGTCCGCCGCAGGCTCGGCGACCGCGGCCGGGCAGGCGACCCCTGGGCGGGCCTGGCCCGGCACCGCCAGGGCCTGGCTAAGGCCCAGGGCCGGCTGGATCAGCTCGCCGGGGGCTAATCACGCCGGCTGCGGGTAGCTCATCGGTATGAGTACCCGGGCCAGCGAAACCCGGCAGAAGCCGGATGTACCCGCGCCGCCGCTGCTGATGCGCGACGCGGCCACGCCGCGGTCGCCCGCGGCCGAGGTGGTGCTCGCCTACGTGGCCGACCAGGTGGTGGCCATGCGGGCCCTCGACCCTCTGGTCCGCGAGGACACCCCGGACTCGGTCCACCAGATGCGGGTGGCCACCCGTCGGCTGCGGTCCACGCTGACCTCCTTTGACCAGGTGCTGTCGGCGGCCGACGAGCTTGGCGCGGAGCTGAAGTGGCTCGGCGGGGTACTCGGCACCGCGCGCGACGCCGAGGTGATGGCCGCGCGGCTCCAGGCCGGCCTGGAGGGGATGCCGCGGGACCTGGCCACCGGCCCGGCGCTGGCTCTGGTCCAGGCCCACTTCGAGCGGGTGGAGGCCGGGGCCCACACGGCGGTACTCGAGGCCCTGGACTCCGACCGCTACCTGAGGCTGCTCGACGACCTCGACCGGCTGCTGGCCCGGCCGCCGCTCACGGCCCAGGCGGCCCGCCCGGCGGCCGATGTGCTCAAGCCCGCACTGCGGCGGCTGCGCCGCCGCCTGCGACGGCGCCTGCACCACGCCTGGCGCAGCCCGGCCGGGCCGGGCCGCGACGAGGCGCTGCACGAGGCCCGCAAGGCGGCCAAGCACGCCAGGTACGCGGCCGAGGCCATGAGCCCGGCCTTCGGCAAGCACGCCACGGCGTTCGCCAGCCGCATGAAGGACGTGCAGACGGTGCTCGGCGACCACCACGACGGCGTGGTGGCCCGCGCCATGATCGCCGAGCTCGGCCGGGCCCGGTCGGCGGGGGCCGACATCGCGTTCTGCTTCGGGGTGCTCTACCAGCGCGAAGCCGACCTGGCCCTGGACCTCGAGACCCAGGCCAGGCAGGCCTGGAAGCGGGCCCGCAAGCCCAAGTACGCGCGCTGGCTCCGCTAGAGGGCCTGACCGCGCCGGCCTTGTGTGCGGATGGTATGCACAGCGGTCGGCTTCGGGTAGAAAAAGAGTGCCAACCACCCGACGGCGCCCACCCTGAGTTCCGGGGGCGGCAACGTTCACCTCCCCCGTCCGCCCTCGCCGAGGAGCACCGCACGGTGACGACCGCCGAACCCAGCCCGCGCCCGCGGGCGGCGACCTACCGGGTGCAGCTGCACGCCGGGTTCACCTTCGACGACGCCGCCGCCATCACCGGCTACCTGGCCACGCTCGGCGTCAGCCACCTGTACTGCTCGCCGTACCTGCAGGCGGCCCCGGGCAGCACCCACGGCTATGACGTGGTGGACCACGGGCACCTGAACAGCGAGCTCGGCGGCGCCGAGGGCCACCGCCGCCTGGTGCGGCAGCTGGACCAGGCCGGCCTCGGCCAGGTGCTCGATATCGTGCCCAACCACATGGCCCTGGCCGGCCGGGCCAACGCCTGGTGGTGGGACGTCCTGGAGAACGGGCCGTCCAGCATCTACGCGAGCTACTTCGACATCGACTGGGATCCGCCGGAGCGCAAGCTGGCCGCCACCGTGCTGATGCCGGTACTCGGCGACCAGTACGGCCGGGTTCTGGAGGCCGGCGAGCTGGTCATCGGCCGGCAGGGCGGGTCGTTCACCGTCCGCTACCACGAGCACGAGGTCCCGGTCTCGCCCCGGACCCTGGGCGGGCTGCTGAGCAAGGCCGCGGCCCGGGCCGGATCCGCCGAGCTGGAGAGCCTGGCGGTGGCGTTCAGCCGCCTGCCGGACGCCCGCCGCACCGATGCGGCCGCCGTGGCCGAGCGGCACAGGGACAAGGAGGTGCTGCGCGACCGGCTGGCCGACCTGGCCCGGGCCCATCCCGAGGTCGCGGCCGCCGTCGACGCGGAGATCGGCGCGCTGAACGCCGACCCCGACGCGCTGGATGACCTGCTCGGCCAGCAGAACTACCGGCTGGCCTACTGGCGGACCGGCGCCGAGGAGCTGTCCTACCGGCGGTTCTTCGACATCGAGACGCTGGCCGGGCTGCGGGTGGAGGACGAGGCGGTGTTCGCCGACACCCACCGGCTCATCCTGCAGCTCGTCGCGGACGGCACGCTGGACGGGCTCAGGATCGATCACGTGGACGGGCTCGCCGACCCCGAGGGATACCTGGCCCGGCTGCGCGACGCCACCTCGGGTGTCTACGTCGTGGTGGAGAAGATCCTGCAGCCCGGCGAGGAGCTGCCCCCGTCCTGGCCGGTCGCGGGCACCTCCGGCTACGAGTTCCTGAACCACGTCAACCAGCTGTTCGTCGACCCGCGGCACGATGCGGCGCTGCGCGGCTGCTACTCCAGGTTCACCGGGCTGCACGAGGACTACGACGAGGTCACCCGCGAGGCCAAGCTCGAGATCATGCACGACGACCTCGCCGCCGAGGTCGAGCGGCTGACCGGCCTGCTGGCCGACGTGTGCGAACGGCACCGCCGCCACCGCGACTACACCCGCCGCGACCTGCGCGACGCGCTGCGCGAGACCATCGCCGCGTTCGGCGTGTACCGCACCTACGCCCGTCCCGGGCACCCGGTGACGGCCGCGGACCGGGCGCACGTGGAGTCGGCCATCGGCGCGGCCAGGGAGCGCTGTCCCGACCTCGACGCCGAGCTGTTCGGCTTCATCGGCGAGCTGCTCGTCCTCGGCTACCGTGGTGACGACGAGACCAGCTTCGCCGTGCGGTTCGCCCAGGTCAGCGCGCCGGTCATGGCCAAGGGCGTGGAGGACACCGCGTTCTACCGGTACCAGCCGCTGACCTGCCTTAACGAGGTCGGCGGCGACCCAGGCCGGCTCGGCCGCCCGGCCGCCGAGTTCCACCGGGCCATGGCCGCCGCGGCGGAACGCTGGCCCGAGGCGATGCTCACCCTCTCCACCCACGACACCAAGCGCAGCGGCGACGTGCGGGCCCGGATCAGCGTGCTGTCCGAGCTGCCCGAGGCCTGGGAGCACGCGGCGCGGCGCTGGGCGCGGCACAACAGGAAGCACAAGCAGGACGGCTGGCCGGACCGCGACGCCGAGTACCTGCTCTACCAGACCCTGATCGGGGCCTGGCCGATCGACGCGGGCCGCGCCGGCGCGTACATGCAGAAGGCCGCCAAGGAAGCCAAGGTGCACACCTCCTGGACCGACCCGAACGCCGGCTACGACCACGCGCTGGCCGCGTTCGTCGGCGCGGTGCTCGACGACCCGGTGTTCGTGACCGACCTGGAGTCGTTCCTGGGCGAGCACCAGGTGATCGAGCGCGGCCAGGTCACCTCACTGGCCCAGATGGCGCTGCTGCTGACCTGCCCCGGCGTGCCCGACCTGTACCAGGGCACCGAGGTGTGGGACCTGTCCCTGGTCGACCCGGACAACCGCCGCCCAGTGGACTACGCCCGCCGCCGCGACCTGCTCGGCGAGCTGGCCGGCGCCACGCCAGAGGCGGCCCTGGAGCGCGCGGCCGAGGGCGGCCCTAAGCTGTGGCTGATCCACCGCGTGCTCGCGCACCGCCGCCGCCACCCCGGCGCCTACGGCCCGGGCTCCGGGTACGAGCCGCTGCACGTCCGCGGGCCGCGGGCCCAGAACATGGTGGCGTTCACCCGGACCGGCGGCCTGGCCGTGATCGTGCCCCGGCTGGCCCGCCCCGGCGAGACCTGGTCCGGCACCACGGTCGGCCTCCCTGCCGGGGTGTGGGCCGACGTGCTCACCGGCGACCGCGTGGATCGGGACGAGCCGGCCCGTGGTGAGACGGCCAGTGGTGAGACCGGCAGCGTGAGCGTGGCCGCGCTGTTGCGGCGGTTTCCCTTGGCCGTGCTGGGCAGGGAAGCGTGATGCACGAGTTCCGGGTGTGGTCGCCGGGCCGGCGCCGCGTCGAGGTGGACCTCGGCAACCGGCAGGTCTCCATGCTGCGCGACGACCGCGGCCCCGGCGCGGCGCCCCGGGACAGCGGCTGGTGGACCGCGTCCGTGGACGACGCGGGAGCGGGCACCGACTATGCGTATCGGCTCGATGATGGCCCGCCCCGGCCCGACCCCCGGTCGCCCTTCCAGCCGCAGGGCATCCATGGTCCGTCCCGCGTGGTCGATCACGGGGCGTTCGCCTGGACCGACGCGGGCTGGCGCGGGGTGCCGCTGCCCGGCTGCGTGCTGTACGAATGCCACATCGGGACGTTCTCCGCCGAGGGCTCGTTCGACGGGGCGATCGCGCACCTGGAGCACCTGGCCGGCCTCGGCGTCGACGCCATCGAGCTGATGCCGGTGGCCGAGTTCTCCGGATCGAGGGGCTGGGGCTACGACGGCGTGGACCTGTTCGCCCCGCACCACGCCTACGGCGGTCCGGACGGGCTCAAGCGGCTCGTGGACGCCGCGCACGGCCACGGCCTGGGCGTGATCATGGACGTGGTCTATAACCACCTCGGCCCGGCCGGGAACTACCTGCCGGACTTCGGGCCCTACTTCTCCGCCCGGCACCGGACCAACTGGGGCGAGGCGGTCAACTTCGACGGGCCGGGCAGCGACGAGGTCCGGCGCTTCGTGATCGACAACGCGCTGATGTGGCTCCGCGACTACCACTGCGACGGGCTGCGTCTCGACGCCGTGCACGCGATCGTGGACCACTCCGCCACGCACATCCTGGAGGAGCTCGCGGCCGAGGTGGCGGCGCTGGCCGCGCACCTGGGCCGCCCGCTGTTCCTGATCGCCGAGAGCGACCTGAACGACCCCCGTTTCGTGCGCGGCCGCGACGCGGGCGGCTACGGTCTCGACGCCTCCTGGGCCGACGAGTGGCATCACGCCCTGCACGCCACGCTGACCGGGGAGCGCAGCGGGTACTACGAGGACTTCGGGCCGCTGCCGCTGCTGGCCAAGGCGCTGCGGCAGGCCTGGGTCTACGACGGCATCTACTCCGCGTACCGGCAGCGGACCCACGGCCGGTCCCCGGCCGGGCTGGCGGGCAGCCAGTTCGTGGTCGCCACGCAGAACCACGACCAGGTGGGCAACCGGGCCGCGGGCGAGCGGGCCACCGCGCTGATGAGCGACGGCCGGCTCCGGGTGGCGGCCGCGCTGCTGCTCACCGCGCCGTTCGTGCCGCTGCTGTTCCAGGGCGAGGAGTGGGGCGCCGCCACCCCGTTCCAGTACTTCACCGGCCACGAGGACGCCGAGCTCGCTGCCGCGGTGAGCGAGGGACGGCGCCACGAGTTCGCCTCGTTCGGCTGGGAGGCGGGTGGGGTGCCCGACCCGCAGGACCCGGCCACGTTCGGCCGGTCCCGGCTCGACTGGAGTGAGATAGCGGCCGTACGCCACCGCGACCTGCTGGCCTGGTACCGGACGCTGATCGCGCTGCGGCGGAAATGGCCTGAGCTGGCCGATCCCCGGCTCGACCGGGTCGAGACCGCGTGCGATCCCGGCGCCAGCTGGCTGACGGTGCGCTGCGGCGCGGTGCTCGTGGCCGTCAACCTGGGAGAGCGCGACTGGGCCTGCCCGGCCGGGCTCACCGCGGAGGTACTCGCCGCCTCCGACCCGCGCATCGAGCGCACGGATCAGGCCCTAGTCCTGCCGCCCGACACCGTGGCCATCCTGGCCGCCCGTGCTGATAAACCCGGTGCTGACAAACCCCGTGCTGACAAACCCAGTGCCGGCACGCCGAACGGGCTAGAGGCTCCATAGGGCCTGCGTGGGGGACAGCCGGGCGGCGCGGATGGCGGGCAGCAGCCCGGCCAGCGCGCCGATGAGCAATGCGGCGGCCAGCCCTCCGGCCCACGCCTCGGCAGGGATGACCGTGGCCCAGCCCTTGTCGTGGGCGTAGATGGCGGTGGCGGCGGCCCCCACGATGACCCCGGCCACGCCGCCGAGCAGGGCCAGCGCGATCGCCTCGGTCAGGAACTGGACCCTGATGTGCCCGCGGGTCGCCCCCAGGGCCCGGCGCAGCCCGATCTCGGACCGCCGCTCGAGGACCGCGATGACCATGATGTTGGCCACGCCGATCGCGCCGACCAGCAGGGCCACCGCGCCCAGGCCCAGGAACAGGGTGTTGAACGCGCCCTTGGCGTCGGCCTGGGCGACCAGCGCCGCCGACGGCTGGGACACGTTCGCGCCGCTGGGATCCTCCGGGTCCGCCTGCGCGGCCAGCAGGTTGTCCACGGCGTTCACCCGGCTGTCGGTGGCCTTGACGTACACCGTGGTCGGATGGCTGTCGAAACCCAGGTTCTGCTCGGCGAACGGGAACCCGACCAGCACCGACGAGTCGACGTCCGGGGCCAGCACGTCCGGCTTCAGGATGCCGGCCACGTACAGCCACATCCCCTGGTTCCCGTTGACCCCGCTGATCCAGACCCGCTCGCCGGGGAACACGCGGTCGATGCCCAGCAGCTGCGCGGCGGCCGCGCCGAGCACGCAGACCGGCTCGCGGGCGGTGGCGTCGTTCAGGAACCGGCCCTGGGCCACGCCGGTCTCGGCGGCGGCGGGCAGGCCCAGGGTCGCGGCGTCCACGGACAGCGCGTTGGTGTTCACCACGGGGATCAGCGGAGAGCGGTAGACGTTCGCGTCGGTCGACCCGGTGGACTGCACCTGGTAGACGCCGGGCAGCCGGGCGATCATCGCCGGGGCCTCGAGCGGCAGCTCGGTCGGGCCGGCGAAGCTCTGCCCGTTCTGCACGGTGAGCAGGTTCGTGCCCAGCGCGGCGATCTCCGCGTTCAGCGCGGCCGCCGAGGACGACGACAGCCCCAGCACGGCCACGATCGCCGCGACGCCGATCGCGATACCCAGCGCCGACAGCGCGGCCCGCAGCTTCCTGGTACGCAGGCCCACCCCGGCCAGCCGGGCCAGGTCGGTGACCCGCAGCCGGCCCGCCGGGCCGGCGTGCGCCGGCGTGGTGCGCGGGGCCGATGTCGTCGCGGTCATCGGGCTCCTCCTTCGGGCGGGCGGGTCCCGCCCGCGACCCGTTCCCCGGCCTCATCCGCCCCGGGCGCGGTGTCGGAGACGATCCGCCCGTCCAGCATCCGCACCTGGCGGCGCATCCGGGCGGCGACCTGCTGGTCGTGCGTGACGACCACGATCGTGGTGCCGCCGGCCTCGTTGAGCTGGCCGAGCAGGTCCAGGATCGCCGCGCCGGTGGCCTGGTCCAGGTTGCCGGTGGGCTCGTCGGCCAGCACGATCGCGGGCTGGCCGACGATGGCCCGGGCGATGGCCACCCGCTGCCGCTCGCCGCCGGACAGCTGGGTGGGCCGGGACCCTAGCTTGTGGCCGAGCCCGACCTGGTCCAGCGCGGCCGCGGCCAGCTCGCGGCGCTGGGCCAGGCTGACCCCGGCGTACAGCAGCCCGTCGGCCACGTTGTCCAGCACGAGCTGGTGCTCGGCCAGGAAGAACTGCTGGAACACGAACCCGATGCCCGCGGCCCGCAGCCCGGCCAGCTGCCGGTCGCCCAGCGTGGTCACGTCCAGGCCCGCCACCCGCACGGTCCCGCCGGTGGGCAGGTCCAGGGTGCCAGCCAGGTGCAGCAGCGTGGTCTTCCCCGACCCCGACGGGCCGAGCACCGCCACCAGCTCCCCGGCCGCCACGGACAGGCTCACCCCCCACAGGGCCGGCACCGGCGGCTTGCCCGGGTAGACCTTGGTCACCGCCTGGAGCTCCAGCACCAGTCCGGGCGCGCCGGACGGGTCCGGGACCCCGGTGGGCAGGGTCATCGCGGCGGGCACGCTCAGATCCCCGGAACCACGACGTGCTGGCCGGGCGCCAGGCTGGTGCCGGTGACCTGCACCAGCCCGGCCGCGTCGTCGAACAGGCCCGGGGTCACGCGGACGAGGTGGTGGCCGCCCGAACCGGTCACCTCCACCGCATACTTCCCGCCGGGCTGGGCCAGCAGCGCGTCCACCGGCACCACCAGCGCGTTGCTCACGCTGCCGGTGGTGATCGTCACTTCGACGGGGGCCTGGTTCAGGCTCCCGGCCGCCTTGGGGTCGGTCAGTGACACCACCACCGTGAGCGTCGCCGTGCCCGAGCCGCTGCCCGAGCCCTGGTCACTACCTGACGACGAGGAGCCGCCGGACGACGAGGACGACGAAGAAGAAGAGGAGGACGAGGAGGACGACGAGGCCACGGTGCTGATCTCGGAGATGACCCCCGGTGTCAGCGCCCCGTCCGGCAGGGTGACCGACACCTTGTCGCCGATCTTCACCTCGGTCTGCAGGGAGGCGTCGAGGTCGATGGTCACCACCGGGGTCAGCGAGCTGGCGGTCAGCACCTCCGTCCCGGCCGCGGCGGTGGCCCCCGGCACCGCCCCGGTGCCCAGCCCGGTCACCTGGACCGCGCCGGGCAGGAACACCGCCTGGCCCAGCGGCAGCGACCCGGTTACGGTCAGGCCCAGGTGCGACTGCAGCTGCTCGAGCGCGTACGCGGTCTCGCCGCTGAAGTAATCCCAGCCGGAGCGGGGCCCGAGCGCCGCCGCCGTGGCGTAGCCCAGCTTCACCAGGTCGGTGTTCAGCTCCAGCACGTCCCCGCCGGTCATCCCCTCCGACAGGTCGCGGTAGGCCGGTACGCTCCCGTAGAGCAGGACCACCGGGGTCTCGCTGACCTTGTAGATCGCCTGGCCCTGCCGGATGGTCTGGCCGACGGCCGGCAGCCAGGTGAACGTCCCTGACGCCGAGCCCGACGACGGCGACCCGGTCTCTCCCGAGCCTGACGACGACCCCGGGACCACCACGGTGTACGCCCCGGCGTAGCCGAGCGTCGCGTTCTCCTGGGTCTGCGAGGTCAGCGAGCTTCGGGTGACGGCATAGGTCTTGGTGCTGTACCCGCTGCTGTCCCCGACCGGCTTCGCCGTATGGAACACCCCGCCGCGCCGGCTCCGGCCACCCCGGCCGCCACCACGATCACCGCGACAGCCACCATCCAGGCCCGTCTCCGGCGCCTGTGCCCGGTCGGGGCGGGGCCGGTTGCGGCGTCACCGCTGGCCGCGGGCCCGCCGCGCCGGGGCGGCACCACCTCGGGGGCACGCTGCTGCGTCCCGCTCGGCGCCGCCTGCTCAGGCACGGCAGCCTCCCCGGCCCGCGCCGCAGCCGGATGTTCCTCGCGGCGGTCACCCGCTCGCATTGCAGGCCTCCGTCGCGGACTGGAACTGCGGCGAGCTGGTGTCGATGCTGGTGGGCAGCGGCGGCTCCATGATCTGGCCGTTCTGCTCGGCGGGGTCCGGATAGTCGGGGTACCCGTGGGCGCGCATGCAGGCGGCGGCCTTGACCGCGCTGCGCAGCTGCGCCGAGGTCGCCGCCGGAATGCGGCCGGGCAGGCCGAGCAGGTGGTGGCAGGCCTTCAGCGCGGACTGCAGCACGGGCGAACCGGGGGTGATGGGCGTGGAATGCCACCCCGCAATGCTCAGCCCTGAGCCGTTGTAGTTGGCGCCGTTCGTGCGGGATACATAGAAGCCCGCCATCCCGTGCTCGCGTACGCACAGCGCGAAGGCATCGACCGTCTGCGCGGTGAGCCCGCCGGGGTGGGCGCTCGGCGCGGCCGCGGGCCGACCGCCGCAGGCCGCTGCCAGCAGAGCGACGCCTGCTGCCGCGGTGGCCAGCGTGGCCGCCCGCCGCGACCGCGATCGCCCCCGCGGGCCGCGGCGATCGCCAGAGTTGTCGTTCATCACGTATTCTCCTCCGTTCGGCGGCGCTTGAGCGCGCTGCCGGTGCTCTCCGCAGACAGGTGTACCGGGCCGCGGGTGACAGCACGGTCACGGAGGCTGTGACCTGACTGTCACGTGCGGCCTGGCATCCTGACGGGAGGGCTGACCAGGCCGATCAGGGGTGAGCCCGGCTGGGAGAAGTCATGCGCGTGCTGGTGGCTGAAGATCACGAACGGCTCGCCGAGGCGGTGTCGGCGGGCCTGCGTGACGAGGGCATGGCCGTCGACGTGGTGTTCGACGGGCAGGACGCGCTCGACCATGTGGCCCTGACCCGCTACGACGTGCTCGTGCTCGACCGGGACCTGCCCGGGCTGCACGGCGACGAGGTGTGCCGGGCCCTGGCCGCGGACCGGTGCCCGACCCGGGTGCTGATGCTCACGGCCGCGAGCACGGTCGCGGACCGCGTCGACGGCCTGGGCCTGGGCGCGGACGACTACCTGCCCAAGCCGTTCGACTTCGCCGAGCTGGTGGCCAGGATCCGGGCGCTGGCCCGGCGCGCCAGCGTGCCGCTGCCCCCGGTGCTCAGCCACGGTGACCTGTCCGTCGACCCGACCCGGCGCGTTACGTTCCGGGCCGGGCGCCGCCTGGCACTGACCCCCAAGGAGTTCGCGGTGCTGGAGTGCCTGCTCGTCGCCCAGGGCGCCTTGGTCTCCGCCGAGGAACTGCTGGAGCGGGTGTGGGACGAGAACGCCGACCTGTTCACCACCACGGTCAAGACCACCATCGGGCGGCTGCGGGCCAAGCTCGGCGAGCCGCCGCTCATCCAGACCGTGCGCGACGGCGGCTACCGCATCGGCGAGGCACGATGACGGGGCTGGCGAGCCGGATCGCGGCCCCTGCCTCCCGTCTCCGGCTGCCTCGCTGGACCGCGCGGCTGCGGCTCACCCTGCTCTACGGCAGCCTGTTCACCCTGTGCGGGGCTAGCCTGCTCGGCTTCACGTTCTGGCTGTTCTCCCGGGCCACGGTGGGCGAGCAGCTCGTGCCGAAGGGGAGGATCTTCGGCGCGCGGTTCACGCTCCCGCCCGCCGCGTGCCGTCACGAGCCTCCATCCAGGCTGAACGCCTGCCTAGAGCGCCTTGGCGAGCTGCGGGCGCACGCGTTCGACCTGCACGTGCTGCTGGTCCGGTCCGGGATCGCGCTGGTCGTGATGGCCGCGCTCGCGTTCGCACTCGGCTGGCTGGTGGCCGGGCGGGTGCTGCGGCCGCTGCGGGCCATCACCGCGACCGCGCGTGCGATCTCGGCGACCAGCCTGCACGAGCGGCTGGCCCTGGCCGGGCCGGACGACGAGTTCAAGGAGCTCGCCGACACCCTCGACGGGCTGTTCGCCAGGCTCGAGGCCTCGTTCACGGCCCAGCGCAACTTCGTGGCCAGCGCTGCCCACGAGCTGCGTACCCCGCTCACCCTGGACAAGACGCTGCTGCAGCTGGCGCTGCGCAACCCGCGCAGCACCGCCGAGCAGTGGCGCAGCACCGGCGCGGAGCTGCTGGAGTCGGGCCTGCAACAGGAGCGCATCCTGGAGGCGCTGCTCACGCTGGCGACCAGCGAGGCGGGGCTTGGCCGGCATGAGCCCGCCGACCTGGCCAAGGTGACCGCGGCCTGCCTGGCGTCGGTCGCGGCCGAGGCCGGGTGCCGCGCACTGCACGTGGAGACCTCGCTCAGCCCGGCGCCACTGCTCGGCGACCCGGACCTGATCAACCGGCTGGTGGCCAACCTGGTGGAGAACGCCGTGCGGCACAACGTTCCCGGTGGCGCCGTCAAGGTCAGCACCGCCCAGCGGGGCGGCCGGGCGGTCCTGTCGGTGGCCAACAGCGGACCGGTGATCCAGCCCGGTGAGATCGGCCGGCTGCTGCAGCCGTTCCAGCGGCTGGCCACCACCCGGAGCAGCAACGGTGACGGGCACGGGCTCGGCCTGGCCATCGTGGGCGCGATCGCCACCGCCCACGGCGCCACGCTTACCGTCCAGCCCCGGGCCGAGGGCGGCCTGCACGTCGAGGTCAGCTTCCCGCCCGGCGACGCCGCAGTCACGGCCAACACGCACCGGGGTGGCGCGCTGGCGGGCTAATCCGCCGGCCGGCGGATCGCTCGTCGCGACGCGGGCGGTGCCGATAACCTGGAAACAGCAGCTGGGCCTTCCGGCCGGGCTCACCGCGGGGGTGCCCACCGTGTCCGATGAATCGCATTGTTCGCACCTGTCAGGGCAGTTATCTTCCGCCGCGGCAGCCGTCGCGATCCTGAACGTGGCCGCTGCCCCGAGAGCGGGCGGTAGCGTGGCCCGCGCGAATTGACGAAAGGACACCGCCCTAGATGACTCAGCCCGCCATGACTGGGACCATCGAGAACTGGCCGGGGCGCCCGTATCCCCTTGGCGCTGCCTATGACGGCGGCGGGACCAATTTCTCGCTGTTCTCCGAGATGGCCGACGGAGTCGAGCTCTGCCTGTTCGACGAGGACGGCTCGGAGGAGCGGTTCGCTCTCGAGGAAGTCGACGCGTTCTGCTGGCACGCTTACCTTCCGACGATCGCGCCCGGGCAGCGTTACGGCTACCGGGTCCACGGCCCGTGGGCGCCCGAGCGCGGCCAGCGGTGCAACCCGGCCAAGCTGCTCCTCGACCCGTACGCCAAGGCGATCGAGGGGCAGGTCAACTGGAACCAGGCGTGCTTCCCGTACAACTTCGGGGACGAGAATTCGCGTAACGACGATGACAGCGCCCCGTTTGTGCCCAGGTCGGTCGTGCACAACCCGTACTTCGACTGGGGCAACGACCGGCCCCCGGACGTCCAGCTCAACGAGTCGGTCATCTACGAGGCCCATGTCAAGGGCTTCACCGCCCGCCGCCCTGACATCCCCGAGGCGCAGCGCGGCACGTACTCCGGCCTGGCGCATCCCGCCGCGATCGAGCACCTGACCGGCCTCGGCGTCACCGCGGTGGAACTGCTGCCCGTGCACCAGTTCATCCATGACGCGCACCTGGTCGAGCGCGGGCTGCGGAACTACTGGGGCTACAACTCGATCGGCTTCCTGGCCCCGCACAACGAGTACGCCGCCACCGGCCAGCGGGGCGAGCAGGTGGCCGAGTTCAAGGCGATGGTCCGGGCCCTGCACGAGGCCGGCATCGAGGTCATTCTCGACGTCGTCTACAACCACACGGCCGAGGGCAATCACCTGGGCCCGGTGCTGTCCATGAAGGGCATCGACAACGCCGCCTACTACCGGCTCGTGGCCGAGGATCCCCGCTTCTACTACGACACCACCGGGACCGGGAACAGCCTCAACGTGGGCCACCCGCACACCCTGCAGCTGATCATGGACTCGCTGCGCTACTGGGTGACCGAGATGCGGGTCGACGGGTTCCGGTTCGACCTGGCCTCGGCCCTGGCCCGGCAGTTCCACGAGGTGGACCGCCTGTCCGCGTTCTTCGACCTAATCCAGCAGGACCCCGTCGTTTCCCAGGTGAAGCTCATTGCCGAGCCGTGGGACATCGGCGAGGGCGGCTACCAGGTCGGCAACTTCCCGGCCCTGTGGTCAGAGTGGAACGGCCGCTACCGGGACACGGTGCGTGATTTCTGGCGCGGCGAGCCCGCGACGCTGGGTGTGTTCGGCTCCCGGCTGACCGGCAGCTCCGACCTGTACCAGGCTGACACCCGCCATCCCGGTGCCAGCGTCAACTTCGTCACCGCCCACGACGGCTTCACCCTCCGCGACCTGGTCTCCTACAACGAGAAGCACAACGAGGCCAACGGGGAGGGCGGCGCCGACGGCAGCGACGACAACCGGTCCTGGAACTGCGGCGCCGAGGGCGACACCGAGGACAAGGACATCCTCGCGCTGCGGCGGCGGCAGCAGCGCAACTTCCTCGCCACGCTGCTGCTCTCGCAGGGCGTAACCATGCTGCTCGGCGGGGATGAGATGGGCCGCACCCAGCGCGGCAACAACAATGGCTACTGCCAGGACAACGAGATCTCCTGGTTCGACTGGGATCACGTCGACGAGGACCTGCTCGACTTCACCCGCCGCCTGATCACGCTGCGCCGCGATCATCCGGTGCTGCGGCGCCGGCGCTGGTTCCAGGGCCGGTCGATTCGCGGCTCCATCGACCTCGGCTGGTGCCGTCCGGACGGGGCCGAGATGAGCGACGACGACTGGGACGCCGGGACCGCGGGCTCGGTCGGCGTGTTCCTTAACGGCTCGGCCATCACCGACCGCGACCGCCGTGGTCAGAAGGTGACCGACGACTCGTTCCTGCTGCTGTTCAACGCGCACGCCGACACCATCGACTGGACCCTGCCCAAGCAGTGGGGCCAGTGGTGGGAGCTGGTTATGGAGACGGCTGACCCCGCCCGGGAGGGGGACGTGCTGGAGAGCTCCGCGGCGCTTCAGGTCACCGGCCGGTCGGTCGTCGTGCTGCGCCACCGCGACGCACCCGAGTAGGGCCAGGCCTCAACGGGACGGGGTGGCAGTCGCGCTGGCCTGGCAGCTGTTGGCTGAGCTGGCCCCGGCCGGGACCGGGCGGACGGGACCGCAGGCCCGGGTCAGCCCGGTGAGCGCGGCCGCCGCGATTATCCCGACGATCAGTATCAGCGTGGCCGGAATTATGACGCTCGACCGCAGCCACCAGGCCGTGCGGCGGATCTGCTCGATGGTCGGCATGGGGTCATGCCGTGTGAGGCTGGTGAAAGTCGCGAAAAGGGACTTGAGGCGGGGATCTCGAGACTGGAGAATCCGCTCGATCCTGGTCAGGACCTGCTGCTCGGCGACGGGCAAACTCATTCTGCTTCTCCGGTCTAGCTATCCATTACGCTTCCGCGGCCATGAGCCGGTGTAGCCGACCCGCGGCCCAGCCCGACAACTACCCCGGCTGCGTATTTAAAACGGGCCGGGCGCCCCGGAGCCCGGGCTTTGCCGGGCTTTTTCTCGTTCCCCGGTCGCGCTGGCGACCGGGGAACGAGCCGGAGGCATCACGTCCGCATGACCGGGGAGCAGGACCGCGGCCGGGATGCTCAGGCTTGGCGCGGCGGCACGTCGGCGGTTGCTGCCTCGGCTTCGTCCTCGCGAGCCGCCTGCTGGTCGGGGACCCGTGCTTCGGCAACCCGGTCCTCGGTGACGGGTGCCTCGGTAGCGGGTGCCTTGGCAACTGGTGGCTCGGAGACCGGTGGCTCAGAGACCGGTAGACCGGCAGGCTCCCGCTCGGCCTCGGCCGCCATCGGCTCGGGTACCCGGGTCTCCGCAGGCTCCGGCTCAGTTGCCTGCGACTCGATGATCACGGGGCCGGATGCTGGCGGCTCTTCCGTTGGCTCGGGTTCACCCGCCCGCTGCAGCGGGACCGACGGCACCGTCGCCGTGGGGGCGGGAGCTTCCGGCTCGCCCGGTGCGCCGAGCAGATCCTGGAACAGCGCGCGGTAGTGAATCATCGCTTGCCGCAGGCTCTCCGTGTTGGCCGCGCCCTCGGCGGCCTGCTGGCTGATGGCGGTCGCCGACCGGTAGTGATCAAGAGTGTTCGCGTGATCCACGGACAGGTCCGCGAGCACCTGCTCGTCGCGCTCTGTGGGGTACCCGCGCTCACTCATCACGGCCATGACCAGGCGCTGCGCCTCGGCGACCGCCTGCGCGGGCTCGTCAACGAAGCGCTCCTGGATCGCGGACCATTCCTTCGTGTACCGGGCCTGCGCCGCAGGGTTGAGCGGCCTGATGTCGAGACCCTTGACCCGCTTCTCCCGAGCGGCCAACTCGGCCTCAGCCTTGAGCCTGCTGTCGCGCTCGTCGACCAGGCGGTCGTACTCGGGACCGAACCGCTGGCGGAGCCGACGTCGGCGAGAGTCGTAGAGGATCCCGGTGCCCAGCGCCACCACCACGATGACGGCGATGACGATGATGACGGCGACAATCCCGGATGACATGGCTCCTCCCGGGGCTTGGTTATCGGTCCGCCCTGCGCTGCCCGGCAGGGCAAACCTCAAACGGGTTTCGGACCTAACGTAAGGCGGCAGCAAAAGACCGTTGCGAGACAGGAATCCTGGGTCGTGAAAGAGGCGCGGGCACTGTCAGCCGGGCCGCAACGGCTATGGATTACCAGTTGTACCAGCGGCGGCGAGGCGACCGGCCAAACCAGCTGCGGCGGCGCGGCCGGCCCACGGTTTCCCCGACCCGCAGAAAGAACCCGAGCACCCAGACAATGAGTGCGACCAGGGCCAGCCACCACAGAAGATGCAGGGCGAATCCGAGTCCGAAAAGGATCAGGACGATCAGCAGGGCCACAAGAACGACCGCCATTGGACTTCCTCTCGTGACATTCGACACAGAAGAGTCGCGATTAATGTATGGCGGTCTTTGGCGCAAGACTGCCTTACCGCTACTACCCGCGTAGCGGGGCGCAAACGTGGGCGATCGGGGTGGCGGCGGCCGCGTCGGCGGGGTTCGGCGTCAATACCACCCGCTGGCGTCCCGAGTCCGCTACTGTGACCCCTAACTACGGAGAGTTAATACTCCTTACGCAAAGTAATTACCTATCGCTTGTCCAGCACAGGGCGACAGAGTTCCGCGCCCGGAAGGGACGTCCATGTCTGCTCAGAGCTATGCGGACTCCGCCGCGGCCACCGAGCTTCTACCCAGTCTGTCGCGCCGTTCCATGCTGCGGGGGGCCGCGGGTGCGGGTGCCGCCGGGCTCGCCGCGGCCGCCGTCGCTAGCGCCGCGCCCGCCCTCGCCGCGGCCACATCGGCCGCCGCCACGTCGGCCGCTCCCACGACAAAGGCTGGGCATTCTGCCGGGACGGCCGGCGCCGCAGAGCCTGTCGTGGTGCATCTGCGCGATGCCCGGTCCGGCGAGATGGACATCTTCGCCGGGACCAGCCATACCCGGCTCCGCGACCCCGATCTCGCTGCCCGGCTGACTCGCGCGGTCCGGTGACTCTCGCACCGCCCTTAATCGTTCTGCCAACCCTGTGAGGTAATTCATGTCATCGCATCGCGAGGCGCCGGAGATCTCTAAAGACCCGGTCGCCGACAGCACCGATGTGTACGCGTTCGTCAGCCCGGACCGGCAAAACGCCGTCACACTCATCGCCAACTACATCCCGCTGCAGGGCCCGGCGGGCGGGCCGAACTTCTACGAGTTCGGCGACGACGTCCTCTACGAGATCCACGTCGACAACACCGGTGACGGCCGCCCGGACATCACCTTCCAGTTCCGCTTCCAGACGCGGCTGAGGGACCCCGACACGTTCCTGTACAACACCGGCCCGATCAGGAGCCTGGGCAGCAGGAACTGGAACAACCGCCAGTTCTACTCGGTGACCCGGGTCACTCACGACAGCAGCCGGGTCCTGGGCGAGGACCTCGCCTGCCCGCCGTGCAACATCGGCCCGCTGTCCACCCCGCACTACGCCGGCCTCGCGGACATGGCCGTGCACAGCCTGCCCGGCGCGATCCGGGTCTTCGCCGGGCAGCGCGCCGACGGCTTCTACGTCGACCTGGGCTCGATCTTCGACCTGGCCACCCTGCGGCCGTTCCAGCAGCTCCACGAGCAGTACGGCATGCACGTGTTCAGCAAGCCGGCCCCGGGAGTCAATGCCACCGCCGCGCTCAACGTGCACTCGATCGCGATCGAGGTGCCGATCTCGCAGCTCGTCAGGCGGGTCGGGCAGGGCACAGGCAGCCGGGATTCTGTGATCGGCATATGGACGACGGCCAGCAGGCAGCGGGTCAGGCTGTGGGACGCGGACCGGGGCGAGAACGTGTCCAGCGGCCCGTGGCGCCAGGTCTCGCGGCTGGGCAACCCGCTGGTGAACGAGGTCCTGATCCCGCTGGGCAAGAAGGACCTGTGGAACACGCTGCCGCCGTCGGACGACAAGCTGTTCGCCAAGTACGTGGCCCATCCCGAGCTCGCCGCGCTGCTGCCGCCGCTGTACCCCGGGGTGTTCCCCAAGCTCGAGGCGCTGGTCAGCTCCGGCGCCGCCCGGACTGACCTGGAGGCGATCCTGCTCACCGGGCTGCCGCCCGGCATCGTGCCCGGCTTCCAGAACTTCACCGGCCCGACGCCCGCGGACATGCTCCGGCTCAACACGGCCATCCCGCCGGCCCGCAAGCCGAACGAGCTCGGTGTCATCGGCGGGGACCTCGCCGGGTACCCGAACGGCCGGCGCGTGTTCGACGATGTGGTGACCATCGAGCTGCGCGCGATCGCCGGGGTGACCTACCCGCTGGTGAAGCCGAGCTACGTCCCCGACGCAGCGGCCAAGGTCGTGACCGACGGGCTGACCTCGGCCAGCGTCCCGTCCGGCTACCTGAACCACTTCCCGTTCCTCGGCGTGCCCTACAGCGGCTACGACACCCCGTCGTCCTGACCCGTCAGCCGATGACCGAGAGCGTGCCCGGCCCGTCCGGGGCGGGAACCGTGATCCTGGACCTGGGCGCCGACATCGGCGCCCTGGTCCTGGACACGCCCGCGGGCCTGCTGGGACAGGAGATCGAGATCAGCCTGGTGGGCAGCGACCCGGCCGCCCGGCGGACGCACTCGATGGTCCGGGAGCGCAAGATCGGCTCCGGCACGGGCTACGCGGCCGTCTACCCCGACCTGCCCGCCGGTGACTACACGGTCTGGCGTGACGCCGTGACCGCGGCGGTCACGGTCGCGATCGTCGGCGGCCGCGTGACCCGCTGCCGCTGGCCGGACGGCCCGGCCTGAGCCGCCTCAATCGACGGCGACGATCGGCGCCGGGTAACCGAGCCCGCGTCGGCGGTCGCCGGGCAGCCGCCACGGCTGGTGGATCATCGGGGCATCCAGGTCAGCCAGCTCGGGCACGTAGCGCCGGACGTAGTCCCCGTCCGGGTCGAAGCGCTTGGCCTGGCGCATGGGGTTGAGTACCCGGCCCGGGCGGGTGTCGTTGCCGGTCCCGGCGGCCCACTGCCAGTTGCCGTAGTTGCTGGCGATGTCGCCGTCGACGAGCCAGTCCATGAAGTGGCCCGCGCCGAGCCGCCAGTCGATGTGCAGCTGCTTGCACAGCAGCGATGCTGTGATCATCCGCGCCCGGTTGTGCATCCACCCTTCCTGCAGCAGCTGGCGGAGGCCGGCGTCCACCACCGGCACCCCGGTCTGGCCGTGCTGCCAGGCCTCGAACGCGTCCGCATCCGCGCGGCACCGCTGCCCGCGCGGCCGGTAGTCACGGGTGGTGATGGCCGGGAACGCGGCGGTGACCTGGTGAAAGAAGTCACGCCAGGCCAGCTGGCGGCGGTACGGGCCGCGCCCGGCCGCCTGGGCCAGCTCCAGCGGTGACACGCAGCCGAAGTGCAGGTACGGCGACAGCCGTGAGGTCCAGTCGCCGGCGAGATCGTCGCGGTTCTCGTCGTAGCGCTTCACCTCCGACCGCAGCCAGGCCCGCATCCGGCGCCGGCCCGCCGTTTCCCCGCCGGGCATGACGCTGGCCGACGGGGACGCCGCGGCGAGCGTGCCCAGGGCCGGCGGGTTTCCCGTGATCACGCCGGACGGGAGGCGCACCTGGGCCGGGGCCGGGACGACGCGGCGGCGCCCCGCGTCCTCCCAGGCGCGCAGATAGGGGGTGAACACGCGGTAGTGATCACCCCCGCCGGACGGGCGCAGGCCGCCTGCGGGAACTACCGTGACCCCCTGGCCCAGGACCAGCTCCAGCCGGGCGGTCCGGCATGCCGTGGCCAGCCTGCCGCGGACCGCCGCAGCGTAGCCGCTCACATCGTCGGCGCAGAACACGTGGCTGGCCGAGATCTCCCGGGCCAGCGCGATCGTCTCGGCGACGGTATCGCCGCGGCGCAGGACCAGGTCGCCGCCGCGCTCGCGGAGCGAGGAGCGCAGATCCTGCAGCGCTTCGAGCAGGAACCTAACCCGGTTCGGCGCCGCCCGGGGGCCGGTGACCAGCCGGTCCTCGATCACGAACAGGGGAACCACGGTCTCGGCGTGGCCGATGGCGGCGTCCAGCGCGGGGTTGTCGTGCAGCCGCAGGTCGCGGGTGAACAACATGATCGCCGAGTGGCTGGTCTGCATATCAGCTCTTCGGTGTGCCGCGTGAGATGGTTGCAACCGGCACGGCCGCACTGGCGAAGGACAGGACAAGGCGGCCGGGAGGAAGATCATGCAGAAACCGAGCTCTGCGGCGGACGCCATCCCCGCCGGGTGCCGCGGCACGCCATGACCGATGGATCCGGGGTGCAGCCGGACTACGGCATCGGCGCGCTGGCCCGCCGCCTCGGGGTCGCTACCGCCACGCTGCGCGACTGGGAGCGCCGCTACGGCATCGGCCCGGGCGGCCGCACCGCCGGGGGGCACCGCCGGTACCAGCCCGAGGACGTCGCACGGATCGAGCGGATGCGCCGGCTGATCCTGGACGGGGTGCCGCCCGGTGAAGCCGCCCGCGCGGCCCTGGCCGCGGCACCCGCGCTGATGCCCGCGGGCCAGCCGGCCCAGGCCAGCGGCGCTGGGCCCGAACCAGCCGGGGCGGCCCACGCGGCGGAGGCTGAACTGACTGGATCGGGCCGGGCCGTCCGGGGTGCGGGCGGGCGGTCGCTACCGCTGCCCGGCCACTTGCCGCAAGCTCGCGGCCTGGCCCGTGCGGCTCTGGCGCTGGACGGCCCTGCGATCGCCGGGACGCTCGAACGATCGCTGGACGAACGCGGCGTGATCGCCACCTGGGAAGGCCTCGCCGTGCCCGTGCTGGCCGCGATCGGGGAGCGGAACGCGGCCACCGGGAGCTGCGTCGACGCCGAGCACCTGCTTTCCGCGCAGCTGCTGGCCGCGCTCGCGGGCCGGGCCGGAGGGCTGGCGGGGCCCCGCAACTCCCGGACGATCCTGCTGGCCTGCGCCGACAACGAGCAGCACAGCCTGCCGCTGTACGCGCTCGCGGCGGCGCTGGCCGAACGCCGGGTGGAGACCAGGATGCTCGGCGCCCGGACACCGCCGCAGGCCCTGGCCGACGCGGTCTCGCGTACCGGCCCGGCTGCCGTGTTCGTCTGGTCCCAGACCGCCGCCACCGGCGATTCGGCCCCGCTGGCCGACCTGCCGCGGCAGCGTCCCCCACCCAGGCTGTTCCTGGCCGGCCCCGGGTGGGCAAGCGCACTGCCCGGCAACCGCATTGTGCTCACCCTGCCCGAGGCCGTCAGGGAAGCCTGCGAGGCCGTCGGCGCGGCCTGATCCGCTGCGCACCGCCTACCTCCGCGCAATCCCGGTTACCGCGTTCTGAGCTGCTCACCACCGCGCCCGCCGTGGCCCGCGCTGCGTCCATCCGCCCGGCACGTCCTGTCCCTCACCCGCCACCCGGCTTGCGTTTGATCTCCAGAATGACTAACTTTTGAATAAGTTTGGGTCTTCTGCTCAGGCGAGGGGAGGAACGATGGCATCGAGTGAGCCTGATGCTGGCGCCGGCGGCCACCCGGTTCAGCCGCTCGCCACGGCGGACTGCTACGCCAGGCTCGGCCCGGTCCTCCGGGGTTACCTGCGGCGCATGGTGCCCCGGGACGACGTGGATGACGTCGTTCAGGCCGCATTCGCCGACCTGTGGCGGACCAGGGCCCGCTACGACCCGGCCCGCAGCGTGGAGGCCTGGGCTGTGTCGATCGCGCGCAGGCGGGCCATCGACCACCTGCGCTCCCGGCCCCGGCCCGCGGCTCAGCTGAGCGGGGTGACCGACCGGTGCGGCGAGGACGGGCGCGAGGTCGCCGTGCGGCTCGCCGACGCCGCCGCGGTGCGCGGCGCCCTCTCCACGCTGCCGCCGCCGCAGCGCGAGGCCATCGCGCTTGCGTACTACGGCGGCCTCAGCCAGCGGGAGATCGCCGAGCGGCTGTGCGTGCCGATTGGCACCATCAAGGCGCGGACCTCCCGCGGGCTGCACCAGGTACGGCGGATGCTGACGTCCGCGGAGGCATGATGGACGACGTCAGGCCGAGGATCGGGGTGTCGAGCTGCCTGCTCGGGCAGCCGGTCAGGTTCAACGGCGGGCACAGCCGCGACCGGTTCCTGACCGAGGTCCTGGCACCCTACGTCGACTGGGTCCCGGTCTGCCCCGAGATGGAGATCGGCCTTGGCTCGCCGCGCGAGACACTGCGGGTGACCGATAGCGGGCGGCTGATCAGCCAGAGCGGGCTGGACCACACCGACGCTATGACGAGCCTGGCCGCCCGGCGCGGCAGCGACCTGGCCGGGCTGGCCGGTTACGTGGTCAAGTCGCGGTCGCCAAGCTGCGCCCTCCGCAGCGCCCGGGTGTACGCGGGTGCCGACGCGATCGGCCGTGCCGGCCGGGGGGTCTTCACCGGCCGTGTCCTGGCCGCCGACCCACTGCTGCCGGTCGAGGAGGAAGGGCGGCTGAACGACCCGGTGCTCCGGGAGACGTTCGTCGAGCAGGCCTTCGCCCGCGCCCGGCTTGGGCGGCTGTTCGGCGGGGCGTGGCGGCTGCGCGACCTGATCGGGTTCCATGCCCGGCACAAGCTCCAGCTCATGGCCCATGACCCGGGCCGGTGCCGCCAGGCTGGGCGCCTGACCGCGACCGCCCGGGCCCGGCCGGCCGACGCGGTGCGCGCCGACTACACGGCGGTGTTCGGCGAGGCCCTGGCCCGCCGGATCAGCCGCGGCCGTCACTGCAACGCCCTGCACCACGCGTTCGGCCTGGTCAGCGACCATATGGACGACATCAGGCGGCACGACATCCTGGCCACGATCGACGCCTACCGGCGCGGTGAGGTCCCGCTCAGCGTGCCGGTCACGCTGCTGCGCCACCACGCGGGCGGCTGCCAGGCCGTTTACCTGGAGGCCCAGACCTATCTCGACCCGTTCCCGGCCGCTCTCGGCCTGCGTAACCATGCGTGACGCCCTCCCGGCCGCGCGGCTACCACGCCAATCCGCTGGCCGCTGGGGTCCGAATGCAGGGCTGGACGCCAGCCCAGGGGAGGAGCGGGCATGACCCGTCGGCAGATAGCCGTCATCGGCAGCGGGGTGAGCGGCCTCACCGCCGCCTACGTGCTCGCGCGGGGCCACGAGGTGACGCTGTTCGAGGCGGACGACCGGCTGGGCGGGCACGCCCACACCCACCGGATCCTGGGGGCGGACGGCGCCGAAGTGGCCGTGGACAGCGGCTTCATCGTCTGCAACGAGCGGACCTACCCGCTGCTGACCCGGCTGTTCACGGAACTCGGGGTGAGCACCCAGGACGCCGAGATGAGCATGTCGGTGCGCTGCGCCGGCTGCGGTCTGGAGTACGCGGGCAGGCGAGGCCTGGGCGGGCTGCTCGCCGGAGTCCGCCGGGGCCGCGCACGGTACCTGCGCATGCTCGCCGAGGTCCTCAGGTTCCACCATGCCGCGTCACGGCTGATCGAGACTCCGGGCCCTGACGACCTCACGTTCGGGGGCTTCCTCGCGGCTAACGGCTACTCGCGCTACTTCACCGCGCACTTCGCCATGCCGTTCGTGGCCGCCGTGTGGTCCTGCGCGCCGGGCACGGCGCTGCAGTACCCAGCGAGCTACCTGTTCAGATTCCTGGCCAACCACGGCCTGCTGTCGGTGACCGGCTCGCCGCAGTGGCGAACCGTGACCGGCGGCAGCCGCAGCTACGTGGAACGGGTCGCCAAGCAGCTCACGGCCGTGCGGACCGCGGCGCCGGTGCGCGGCGTGCGCCGGTACCCGGGCGGGGCGGAGCTCCGCGTGGCCGGCAGCGGCCCGCAGCAGTTCGACGCGGTGGTCATCGCCACGCACCCGGACCAGGCCCTCCGCCTGCTCGCCGACCCCACCGGCGCAGAGCGCAGGGTCCTCGGCGCCTTCCGCTACTCGCGCAACGACACGGTCCTGCACACCGACGCCAGCGTGCTGCCCGCCAGCCCGCGGGCCCGGGCTTCCTGGAACTACGCGCTGCGCTCCTGCGCCGCGGCCGGCGGGCAGGTTCAGGTGAGCTACCACATGAACCGGCTGCAGCGGCTGGACGCGGACGAGGACTACCTGGTCTCGCTCAACGCGGACGGCGCGGTTGACCCGGCCCGGGTGCTGGCCCGGATGGAGTACACCCACCCGGTCTACACGCCGGCGTCGGTCGCCGCGCAGCGGGCGCTGCCGGGGCTCAACGACGGCATCACCGCGTACGCCGGGGCCTACCACGGCTGGGGCTTCCACGAGGACGGTTGCCGGTCCGGCCTGGCCGCCGCCGTCTCGCTCGGGGGGCGCTGGTGATGCCCGGCGCGATGCCGGCCACGGCGTTCCTCTACGAATGCCGGGTCAGGCACGTCCGCGCCGCGCCACTGCGGCACAGCTTCAGCTACCGCACCTACCAGTGGCTGGCCGACGTCGACGACCTGCCCCGCCTGCCCCGGGGGCTGCGGCTGCTGGCCGACTTCCGGCCGGCCGACCACCTGGGTGACCCGCGGCACACCATCCGGGCGAACCTGGACCGGTTCCTGGCTACGCGCGGCATCGACCTGGCCGGGGGCAGGATCACGATGCTCGCGCACGCGCGCGTGCTCGGCCACGTGTTCAACCCGCTGACCGTGTACTGGTGCCACCGGCCGTCCGGAGCGCTGGAGTGCGTGGTGGCCGAGGTGCACAACACCTACGGGCAGCGCCACTGTTACCTGCTGCACACCGACCAGGCCGGCCGGGCCGACACGGCCAAGGAGTTCTACGTCTCCCCGTTCTTCCCGGTCGATGGCTGGTACCGGATGGCCCTGCCGGAGCCGGGTGAACGGCTCGCGGTGACCATCACCCTGCACCGCCCGGACGGCAGCACATTCGCGGCCAGCGTGCGCGGCCGGCGGCGGCCGGCCACGGCGGCCGGCCTGCTGCGCTCCGCCGTGCGGCACCCGGCCTCGACGGCCGCGGTCAGCGGGCGCATCCGCTGGCAGGGCGTACGGCTGTACGCGCGCGGCCTGCGCCCGCGGCCCCGGCCGCGGCACGTGCCCCAGGAAGGAGTCCAATGACCCAGATGACCAGGCGGCCGGTCGCGGGCACCGTCCGGCACCCGGCCGCGAACCCAGGCCCAGACCCGGGCCGGTGGCCCGATGTCGCGGCCGTGCCGGATTCCCGGGTGCGGGCCGCGGTCGCGGAGGTGCTGTTCGCCCGGATGGCGGCCCGGCTGCCGCTGCGCGTGACCACGCCCGGCGGGCGCACGTTCGGCGGCGGCGGGCCAGGCTCGCCGCTGCTGACCCTGCACCGCCCGGCCGACCTCCACCGGCGGGTGGGCGCCGGCGGGCTGATCGGGTTCGGCGAGTCCTATATGGCGGGCGACTGGGACTGCGACGACCTGACCGGCCTGCTGACGGTGTTCGCCCGGCGGGTCGACACCCTGGTACCGCGGTGGCTTCAGCCACTGCGCCGGCTGGCCGTGCGGCCGCATCCCGCGGCCGACGACAGCTCCGAGGAGGGAGCCCGGCGGAACATCCACCGTCATTACGACCTGTCCAACGAGCTGTTCGCGCTGTTCCTCGACGAGACCATGACCTACTCGGCGGCGCTGTTCGCCGAGGATCCCGGCGGCTGGCCGGCCGCGGAGTCCGGCGACGGGCTCGCCGGGGACACCTGGCTGCTCGCGGAGGCGCAGCGGCGCAAGATCGACCGGCTGCTCGACCTGGCCAGGGTCGGGCCGTCCACCCGGGTCCTTGAGATCGGCACCGGCTGGGGTGAGCTGGCCATCCGCGCGGCCGAGCGCGGCGCACAGGTCCTCACGGTCACGTTGTCCGAGGAGCAGCGCGCGCTCGCCGCCCAGCGCATTGACCGCGCCGGGCTGGGTAGCCGGGTCACCGTGGAACTGCGGGACTACCGCCGGGTGACCGGCGAATTCGACGCGATCGTGTCGGTAGAGATGATCGAGGCGGTGGGCGAGCGGTACTGGCCGGACTACTTCGCGGCGCTGGACCGGCTGCTCGCCCCGGGCGGCCGGATCGCGCTGCAGTCGATCGTCATGCCGCACTGTCGCATGCTCGCCACCCGGCGCACCCACACCTGGGTGCTGAAGTACATCTTCCCCGGCGGCCTGATCCCGTCGGTCACGGCGATCGAGGACGGCGCCGCCGGCACCGGCCTGCGGGTGGCCGGCCGGCACGACTTCGGCCGCCACTACGCCGAGACGCTGCGGATCTGGCGGGAGCGGTTCAGTGCCCGGGCGCCCGAGCTCGCCGGGCTCGGGTTCGACCAGGTGTTCCGGCGGATGTGGCTGCTGTACCTGTGCTACGCGGAGGCCGGGTTCCGGTCGGGTTACCTGGACGTGTCGCAGTTGCTGCTGGTCAAGGAGGCGTCATGAGCCATGTGGCCACGGCGGGCCCGCCCGTGCTCGAGATCACCGCGAGCGTGCTGGTCCAGGCCGGGCCGGACCGGGTGTGGCAGCTGGCCATGGACTGGGCCAGGCAGGAGGACTGGATGCTCGCCACGCGGGTGCAAGGCGGGCAGGGCGCCGGCGCCGCGGTGGTGGCCAGGACCGGATTCGGGCCGGCCGGCTTCACCGACACGATGGAGATCACCGAGTGGGATCCGCCGCGCCGGTGCGTGGTACGGCACACCGGCCGCGTGGTCCGCGGCCTCGGCGTGTTCGAGGTGATTCCCCATGGTCCGCTGAGCGAGTTCGCCTGGACCGAGGAGCTCCAGCTGCCCTGGCCCGTCTCGCTGGGAGCACGGCTGGCCGCCCGGCCCGCCCGCATGATCATGGACGCGTCGCTGCGCCGGTTCGCGCGGCTGATCTGAGGAGAACGTATGGCTCACTACCGCGCGACCATCGACTCGCGCCGCGGCGCCACGGAGACGTTCGGCTACCTGGCGACGTTCAGCAACGCGGCCGAGTGGGACCCCGGCGTGCTTGAGGGCGAGCAGCTTGATCCCGGGCCGGTCCGGGTCGGCACCCGGTTCCGCCTCCTGGTGTCGTTCCTGGGCCGCGGCCTGCCGCTCACCTATGAGGTCACCAGCCACATCCCGGACCGCGAGGTCGCACTGGCCGCCGCAAGCCGGCTGCTGCGGTCCGCCGACCGCATCGCGGTGACCGCCGCGGGCGACGGTGCCACGGTCAGGTACGACGCCGAGGTGCAGCTGCGCGGGCCGCTGCGCCTGCTCGACCCGGTCCTGAGCCGCGGGTTCCGCACCGCCGGCGACCGGGCCGCCGCCGGCCTCGGCCGCGTCCTGTCCGTCCCCCGGTGACCTCGTTCGCGCGGGCCGCGGACGCCCTGCTGGAGGCCAGCGTCATCGGGAGCTTCTCGCGGATCGGCATCTCGGCCCGCTCCCGGCTGCTGCCCGAGTTCTCCGTCGGCCACGAGTTCGCTGGCGGCCGGGTGGCGCTGGTCACCGGGGCCACCTCCGGCCTCGGGCTGGTGGCCGCCAGCCAGCTCGCGTGGTGCGGCTGGACCGTGCATTTCCTGGCCAGGGACGCCGCGCGCGCGGCCCGGGCGCAGGGCCAGATGGCCGCCGCGGGCCGCAGTGCGGCCCGGATCAGCTACGGGATCGCCGACCTGGAGGACACCGATTCCGTCCGGGCCTTCGCCCGCAGGTTCCTGAGCACCCATGACCGGCTCGACGTGCTCATCCACAACGCCGGGACGATCCACGAGCGCTACGCGGTGAACCGGGCCGGGATCGAGCTCACCGTGGCCGGGCAGGTCATCGCGCCGTTCGAGCTGACCAGGCTGCTGCTGCCCGCGCTGCGGGCGGCGGCTCCGGCCCGGGTGATCACCGTGTCCTCCGGCGGCATGTACACCCAGCGGCTGGATCCGGCGGCCCTGCAGATGCCCGAGTCCGGCTACCGCGGCGTGACCGCCTACGCGCGCGCCAAGCGGGCCCAGGTCGCGCTGAGCCAGGAGTGGGCCAGGCGGATCCGCCCGGCGGACATCGCGTTCCACGCCATGCACCCGGGCTGGGCGGACACACCGGGGATCACGACCGCGCTGCCACGGTTCTCCCGGCTGGCGCGGCCGATCCTGCGCTCGCCGGACGAGGGCGCCGACACGATCGTCTGGCTGGCCACGGCCGACCCGCGGCCGCTGGGTAGCGGCCGGTTCTGGCACGACCGGCGGCCGCGCTCGGTGTGCCGGCTCCCGTGGAAATGCGAGCGTGACCCCGCGGTGGCCCGGCGGCTGTGGGACTGCGTCGCCGCGGCAGCCGGGGACTAGACGGGCTCCGGGGGCACGTCCTCCGGCCGCCCGACAAACGTGCCGCGCATCTCGCTGAGCCAGTCCTCGATCCGCTGCGGGTCGTCCCCGGTCAGGTCGCGGACGGTCGAGGTCACAGAACCGGCGGCACCGTGGCGGATCCAGTCGTACAGCTCCAGCAGGCCGTCCACCCGCCACGGGGTCAGGCCGCGGGCCAGCATCTGCTCCTTGGCCTGGGCCTCCGGCAGGTCCTGGTAGTCCACCTCGCGCGCGAACACGGCCGAGACCCGGGCCGCGACGTCGGCGTAGCTCAGGGCCTCCGGCCCGGTCAGGACGTACGTCTGATCCTCGTGACCCGCGGTGGTCAGCACGTGCGCGGCCACCCGGGCCACGTCCTGCGCGGCCACGAAGCCGATCGCGGCCTGCCCCGCGGGCGCGAAGATCGTGCCCTGGTCGCGAATGGTGTCCGCGGACCTGAGCAGGCCCTCCATGTAGACGGTGGGCGCGAGGAAGGTGGCGGGCAGCCCTGTGGCCTGCAGGTGCACCGCGATCTGCCGGTGGCTGCGCATGAAGCGCACGTCGCCATCCGGATCCTGGAACCCGTCCGCCACGATTTTCACCACGTGCGGCCGGTGACCCGCGCCGACCAGGGCGTCGATGAAGACCGTCTCCAGCTCCACCTGCTCCTCGTCGGCCGGGCTGAGCAGGAACACCCGGTCGCAGGTGCGCAGGAACTCGGCGGGCGGCGGCTCGTCGAAGCTCGCCACCACGTGCGGGAACGAGCCCGGCAGGCCGCCCGCCCTGGCCTCCACCCGCACCATCGCGGTGGCGTCGGCGCGCGCGTCGGCCAGCGCCTCCATCAGGTGGTTGCCGACCTGCCCGGTCGCTCCGGTCACTAGGATCACGGCGCCTGTCCTTCTGTCGATGCGGCAGTGCACCGGCCAGGTTACCGGTGAGCCACCGGGCCGGTCAGGAGGGCAGGGACATGAGCAGGATCGGAGCGGTCGTGGGCCGGCTGGTTCCGCCTGCGGGCTCGACGGTCACGCCGATCCTGTCGCCCGGGGCCAGCCCGGACGCCAGCAGCGGGGCGGTCTTCCCCGCGCTGGCCGCGGGCAGCAGCCCGGCCGGACGGTTACGGCGCGGTCCCATCAGCCACAGCTCGTAGACCTCGCGGGCGGGCAGCGCAGGCAGCCCGGCCGTGGTAAATACGATCTTCTCCTCGGCGCGGGAGACAACGACCGTGGCGGTGCCTCCGTCGGTGGTCGCCTGGGTCGCGATCCGGGCGTCGGGGGCGGCCAGGACGGCCGCGATCGCCTGGTTCTGGGCCTGGGCGCGGTTCAGCTCATGCTGCGTGGAGTGCTGAACCAGGCCGAGCGCCACGGCCACGGCCAGGCTGGCCGCGGCCACGGCCGTGGCCAGCCTGGGGATCCAGGCCGGGCGGGGCGCCGGGCGCGGGCGATGGTGGCTGACGGCGGGAGGTGCCTGCCTGGTCACGGCGATCGCGGACAGCACCCGCTCCCTGAGCTGAGGCGGGGGGGCCAGGGCCGCCGCCATGCCCAGCGCGGTCGCGGTCTGGGCCAGGCCGCGGACCTCGTGGTCGCAGGGCCTGCAGCGGCTCAGGTGGTGCTCGAACCGGTCCCGCTCCGCCCCGTCGACGGCATCCAGCGAGTAGGCGCCGGTCAGGATGTGCAGGTCATGATGCAGGAGTTTCACCAGCTCACCCCCATGCAGTCGCGCAGCCGGATCAGGCCGTCGCGGATCCTGGTCTTGACGGTGCCCAGCGCAGTGTGCAGCAGCCCCGCGACCTGCGGGTAGGTGTACCCCCCGTAGTAAGCCAGGGTGATCGACTCGCGCTGCAACTCGGTCAGCCCGTCCAGGCAGCGGCGCACACGCTCGGCGTCCAGGTTGGCCGCCACGGTCTCGGCGACCTCATCGCCGGGGACCAGGAGCTGCGCGGCCGCGTGATCCCGCTCCGCCGCCGCCGTGGCCGAGCGAACCCGGTCCACGGCCCGGCGGTGCGCGATCGTCATCACCCAGGTCGCAGCGCTGCCCCGGGCGGCATCGAACCTGGACGCGTTGCGCCAGACCTCGAGCAGCACCTCCTGGGCCACCTCCTCGGACTGGGCCGGGTCGCGGACTACCTTGCGGATCAGGCCGTACACCGGTCCGGCCAGCCGGTCGTACACGGCCGCAAAGGCATCCTGATCGCCGCGGGCCACCATGTTGAGCAGCCGGTCCAGGTCCTGGTCTCGCCCCTCGCGGGGACCAGCGCCCAGCTCGACCGCGTGCATGTCGCCTCCGTTCATGGCCTCTATTCGGTACCGCCCCCAGCGCGGATTGGTTCCCAGGCGCGCCCGCTGAGAATCGCGAGCGGACCAATCCGCTGGCCAGGTAGCCGCGAATACGGCCCGTGATCAGGATGATACCGAGCGGTTCCGCGGTGCGGCGTGCGCTGGCTGGCGCCGTGTCCGGGCTGCTCGCCGCCGCGGCCGCCCTGGGCGTGGCCCAGCTGGTGGCCGGGCTCATCGGCCCGCTGGGCAGCCCGGTGGTGGCCGTGGGCGAGGTCGCGATCAACCTGACCCCGGTGCCGGTGAAGGACTTCGTGATAGCCCACGTCGGCAGCCACGACAAGCAGGTGCTGATCGCCGGGATCCTGATGGTGCTCGCCGCGTTCGCCGCCGCGATCGGGATGCTGGCCGTGCGCCGGGCCGGTTCCGGGCTGGCCGGGCTGGCTGTCTTCGGGATACTTGGCGCCGCCGCGGCGATCACCCGCCCGAACGCCGGGGCCCTGGACGTCGTGCCGACGCTCGCGGGGATCGCGGTGGCGGCGGTGGCGCTGCTAGGGCTGGCGCGGACCGCGGCCGGCCGCCCTCGCCGCGGGCTGGCTCCGGGCGAGTCGCGGCAGCTGGCCGGGCCCCCGCCCCGACGGCAATCCGTCCGGGCGGGCAGTCTGGAGCGGGCGCCGTCCTCGTCCGTGCGACGGCCGGACCGGCGGCGGTTCCTGGCCGTGGCGGGCGCCACGGCGGCCGTGGCCGCAGTCGGCGGCCTGGCCGGCCAGGCGCTGCTCGGACGCTTCAGCGTGGACAAGCTCCGGGCCGCCATCCGGCTGCCCGCCCCCGCCAGGCCGGCCGCGCCGGTCCCCGCAGGAACGCGGCTTGGTGTCCCGGGGATCACCCCGTTCTTCACGTCCAACGCCAGCTTCTACCGGGTCGACACCGAGCTGGTCCTGCCGCAGATCCCGCCCGATGAGTGGACGCTGCGCGTGCACGGGATGGTCGACCGGCCGGTCGAGCTGACCTACGCTGACCTGCTGCGCCGCCCGCTCACCGAGGCCGACATCACACTGGCCTGCGTCTCCAACCAGGTGGGCGGCCCGCTGGCCGGGAACGCGCGCTGGCTCGGCGCGAGCCTGGCCGCGCTGCTCCGCGAGGCCGGGGTGCGGGCCGGCGCCGACCAGATCCTGAGCACCTCCAACGACGGCTGGACCTGCGGCACGCCGACCGAGGTCGTCATGAACGACCCGCACGCGCTGCTGGCCGTCGGGATGAACGGCCAGCCGCTGCCGGTGGCCCACGGGTTCCCCGCCCGGATGATCGTGCCTGGCCTGTTCGGCTACGTCTCGGCCACCAAGTGGGTGACCGACCTGGAGCTGACCACGTTCGCCGCCCAGCGCTCGTACTGGGTGCAGCGCGGGTACTCGGCCCAGGCACCAATCAAGACGATGTCGCGGATCGACGTGCCGCGGCCGTTCCAGCAGGTGCGCGCGGGGCGGACCGCGGTCGCCGGCGTGGCCTGGGCCCCGCACCGCGGCATCGGCGCGGTGCAGGTCCGCGCGGACGACGGGCCCTGGCGCGAGGCGCACCTGGCCGCGGCCGACGGCATCGACACCTGGCGGCAGTGGGTCTGGCCCTGGGACGCCACCCCGGGACTCCATCAGCTTCAGGTCCGCGCCACCGACGGCACCGGCGCCACCCAGCCCGCCCGGCGCACCGGGGTGTTCCCGAACGGCGCCACCGGGTGGGACAGCACCGCCGTGACCGTCACCTAAGCCATGTCACCCGCCGCATCCCGCGGCGGGCCGCCCACCGAGAAGGAGAAGATCATGAAGAGCAAGTTCCTGGCCATCGGCGGCATCGCCGCCGCGCTCGCGCTCAGCACCGCCGCGTGCGGCTCCAGCGGCTCGTCCAGTTCATCCGCGGCCGCACCGAAGGCATCGGCGTCGACGGCGGCGCCGGCGGGTTCCACCTCCGGCACTGCCATGGCCCCGTTCGGCCCGGCCTGCTCGAAGGTGCCGTCGTCCGGGGCGGGCAGCTTCACCGGCATGTCCACTGCGCCGGTCGCTACCGCCGCGTCGAACAACCCGGTGCTGTCCACCCTGGTGACCGCCGTCAAGAAGGCGGGGCTGGTGGACACGCTCAACTCCGCGTCGGGCATCACGGTGTTCGCCCCGGACAACGCGGCGTTCGCCAAGATCCCCGCGTCCACGCTGAAGAAGGTGCTGGCCAACAAGGCCGAGCTGACCAAGATCCTTACCTACCACGTGGCCAAGGGCCAGTACACCCCGGCGCAGCTCGCCACCGGGACCAAGATCAAGACTCTCGAGGGATCAATGGTGTCGCCGTCCAAGATGGGCACCACCTACGAGGTCAACGCCGCCCACGTGGTCTGCGGTGACGTGCACACGTCGAACGCCACCGTCTACATCATCGACAACGTGCTCATGCCCCCCACCTCCTGACGTCGGGAGCTACCCCCGTTCTGACGCAGGAGTCCCAGGCGGGGTCACGCCGACGGGCGTG
This sequence comes from uncultured Actinomycetota bacterium, assembly GCA_963844655.1. Classification (GTDB taxonomy): domain Bacteria; phylum Actinomycetota; class Actinomycetes; order Streptosporangiales; family Streptosporangiaceae; genus JASHPR01. Next base: position 293,862 of record CAWJPA010000007.1, read on the forward strand.
GCCCCGCCACCCCGGGCCAGTCAGCGCGGGGTGAGCACGCAGAACTCGTTGCCCTCCGGGTCGGCCAGCACCACCCACGGCACGTCGCCCTGACCGACATCCACCGGCCTCGCGCCCAGGTCCTGCAGGCGTTTCGCCTCGGCCAGGTGGTCCTCACCCGGACGGGGCCCGAGATCGAGGTGCACCCGGTCTTTCACGGTCTTGGCCTCTGGCACGCGCAGGAACTCGAGAAACGGCCCGGTCCCAGCCGGTGACCGCAGCGAGGCGAAATCCGGGCCCGACTCGATCACCGGCCAGCCCGCGGCCTCGGCCCAGAACCGGGCCAGGCCGGCCGGGTCGGCGCAGTCCACGAGCACGGCCGCGACCGGGCCGGTGTCGCGGTAGACCTCCCGCGGCTCGAGCACGCAGAACTCGTTGCCTTCCGGGTCGGCCAGCACCACCCAGGGCACGTCGCCCTGGCCGATGTCCACAGCCACCGCGCCCCGGTCCTTCAGGCGGCGCACCTGGTCCGCCTGGTCGTCGGCCGACGCGGAGGCCAGATCCAGGTGCACCCGGTTCTTCACGGTCTTCGGCTCCGGCACCGAGATGAAGACCAGCGGCAGCGCGGTCGGGCTGGGATAGTCAAAGCCGGCCGGCTCCACGTCGGCCTCGTCCGGCCCGTCGTCCGTCACCTCCCAGCCCAGGGCGGCGGCCCAGAACCGGGCCTGGGCCGATGGGTCGGCGGCGTCGACGGCCAGGTGCACTAGGCGAGTTGGCATACAGCCAACCTGTCACCCCAGCCCCGCCGATCGCAACCGGCGCGGCGCGGCCAGGCGCGGTCTCACCCGGTAGACGCGGGCTGATCCCGGCGAGATGGGCGGCGGCGACGCGCTTGGGCACCACCATGCGCCAGGCCTCGGTGACGAACTCGCGCATCTCCGCCCGGCCGACCGTGGCCATGCGCACATCGATCCAGTTGTAGCGCTGGTCGCTGGGCCGGGCCAGCAGGAACCGCTCCGGCTCGGCGGCGATGACCGCCGCGCGCTCATCGCGCGGGAAGGCAAAGCCCATGATCGTCTCGTCCGGGGATACGGTGGCATAGACGATCTTCCCGACCCGGAACTTAACGTGATCCCAGATCAGATGCTCCGTGGTGCGCGGCAGGGACATCGCGCAGGCGCGCACGTCGTGCACGGTCACCATGGCGTTGTGGTCCTTCCTGGCGCGGCAGGTCCATGCTGCCACCCGCCGCCGACATTCCTGCGATCTGGAGAAGGCTGAGGCGATGACGACACCGTCGGAAAGCTGGGACAGCGCGTATCTGGGCGAGGTCCCGCCGTGGGACATCGGCCTGCCCCAGCCGTTGTTCGTGGATCTGGCGGACCGCGGCCTGCTGTCCGGCCGGGTGCTCGACTCGGGCTGCGGCACCGGTGAGCACACGCTGCTGGCCGCCGCCCGCGGCGCGGACGCGGTGGGCGTGGATCTCTCGCCTCTGGCGATCGAGAAGGCGCGGCGGAAGGCGGCCGAGCGCGGTCTGGCGGCCCGGTTCGAGGTCGGTGACGCGCTGGACCTCGGGTCGCTCGGCCTGACCTTCGACACCATCATCGACAGCGGCGTGTTCCACGTGTTCGACGACTCTCAGCGCGTGCCGTTACGTGACCAGCCTCGGGTCGGTCCTGCGGCCGGGCGGGCAGTGTTACCTGGCGTGCTTCAGCGACCGCCAGCCGGGGGACTGGGGCCCGCGCCGGGTCCGCCGCGACGAACTCGTGGCCGCGTTCAGCGACGGCTGGGTCATCACCGGCATCGACGCGGCCGAGTTCGAGCTCAACCCCGGGATGGATATGGCGGCCGCCCAGGCCTGGCTGGCGGCCGTCCGCCGGCAGTAGGGCGCCGTCTCGTCCCGTCCGCTCCCTGGTGCATGAGGCACGTCGGCCTGGGCAGTACCACGCGAGGTCGTCTCCCGGCCCCAAGGAGGGATCCCGATGGCTACCGAACCTCAGCCCGCGGACCCGCGGACGTCGGATGCTGGACGCCCGGCGGGCCCGCCGGGACAGCCGGCACCCCTGCCGCAGCATGTGGTCAAGCGCACCCGGATGGGCAACGTGTGGTTCGCGGCCGCGTCCTTCGCCGTCGTGCTGCTGCTCCTGCTGATCTTCATCCTGGAAAACAACCACAGCGTGGACGTGGCTTTTTTCGGCGCGCACGGGCACCTGCCGCTCGGTGTGGCGCTGCTGCTGGCCGCCGTCCTCGGCGTGCTCCTGGTGGTGATCCCCGGCACGGCCAGGATCATCCAGCTGCGCCTGACCGCCCGTCGGCATCGCCGCGCCGACGCCGGCCGGGCCGCCGTGGTTCCGCCGCAGGCGGCGGCCAGCAGCGCCCCGCCGCCCAGGCCGGGAGGCTAGGCCCGGTCAGCTGTTGTCCATGATGGGTCGGCGGGGGGCGGGCGCGCGCCCCGGCGGCTGCTTGGGCCGCGGCCGGGCCGGGATCTCCGCGATCGGGCACGTCTGCGGCTTCTTCGAGGTGAGATGCACCTTCTCGCCGTGGTGGACGATCTCGATCGATTCGCCGTCGGCCAGCGTGTACTTGGCGCTGGGGTGCGTTACCTCGACCCGCAACCGCCGACCCCGGATGAAGAGGGTGAACGCCAGCCGGGTGAGCCCGTCCGGCAGCCGCGGCGCGAAGATGACCTCGCCGTTCGCGTGCCGCAGGCCGCCGAAGCCGTTGACGAGCGCGATCCAGGTGCCGGCCAGCGAGGCGATGTGCACGCCGTCCTGGGTGTTGTGCTCGAGATCCCGCAGGTCCATGAAGGCGGCCTCGCCCAGGTAGTCGAAGGCGAGATCCAGGTGTCCGACCTCGGCGGCCATGACCGCCTGGGTACAGGCGGACAGCGAGGAGTCCCGGACCGTGAGCGGCTCGTAGTAGTCGAAGTTCCGCGCCTTCTGCTCGGCGGTGAACGCGTCCGGCCGCAGCTGCATGGCCAGCACCAGGTCGGCCTGCTTCACCACCTGCTTCCGGTACAGGTCGAAGTAGGGGAAGTGGAGCAGCAGCGGGTACTGGTCGGCGGACGTGTGCTCGAAGTCCCAGACCTGGTGCCGGGTGAACCGGTCCGACTGGGGGTGCACCTTGAGCATGTCGTCGTAGGGGATGTGCATGGACCCGGCCGCGTCGCGCCAGCTCGCGGCCTCTTCCACGTCGACGCCGAGCTCATGGGCCCGGTCCGGGTACCGCTTCGCCGCGTCCGCCGCGGCCTGCAGGTTCTGCTGGGCCATCAGGTTGGTGTAGATGTTGTCGTCGGCGATCGCGCTGTACTCGTCCGGGCCGGTGATCCCGTCGATGTGGAACCGGCCCAGGGCGTCGTGGTGCCCGAGCGACCGCCACAGCCGGGCGGTGTAGGCGAGCAGGTCCATCCCGGGCCCGCGGGCGAACTCCTCGTCGCCGGTGGCGTCGACGTAGCGGATGACCGCGTCGGCGATGTCGGCGTTGATGTGGAAGGCTGCGGTACCGGCCGGCCAGTAGCCCGAGCACTCCTCGCCGGCGATCGTGCGCCAGGGGAAGGCCGCGCCGCGCAGGCCGAGCTGGGCCGCCCGCTCGATGGCCGGCTGCAGCGTGCTGTGCCGCCACCGCAGCGCGTCGGCGGCCGAGTCCGGATTGGTCAGCATGAGCACGGGCAGCACGAACGTCTCGGTGTCCCAGAACGCGTGCCCGTCGTAGCCGGGGCCGGTCAGCCCCTTGGCCGGGATGGCCCTGGTCTCGCCACGGACTCCAGCCTGCAGCACGTGGAACAGCGCGAAGCGCGCGGCCTGCTGCACCTCGGTGTCGCCGTCGATCTCCACGTCGGCCCGGTCCCAGAACTCATCGAGGAACTCGCGCTGCTCCGCGACCAGCCCGTCCCAGCCGCTCTGCCTGGCCGCGCTCAGCGCCGCCCACACCTGGTCGCGGACGGCGGTCAGGGACCGCTCGCCCGACCAGCCGTAGGCCACGAACTTGATCACGCGCAGTTTCTGGCCCGGCTCGAGCACAGTGGCCGCGGTGACCAGGCCGCCGTCGGGGAACGCCCGCGACTCAATCTGAATCCCGTCCAGGCCGTCGATCACGTGGTCCATCGCCGCCCCGACGCGCAGCCCACTGCGCTTGGTCTTGTGCACCGTGACCACGATGTTCCCGGCCGCACTCTCCCACTCGCTGGCCAGCGGGCTCTCGAGCACGGCGGCCGCGCGGGGATCCTGGCTGGCTATCGGCAGCTGCTCGTTGGCCAGCAGCTCGGACTGCACCGCGATCCTGGCCCGGCCGTCGAGCGTCTCCACCTCATAGCAGATGGCCGCCACCGCACGCTGCGTGAACGACACCAGGCGGGTCGAGGTGACCCGGACCGACCGGCCCGCGGGCGACGCCCACTCGGCCCGGCGATGCAACAGCCCGGTGCGGAAGTCCAGCAGGCGCTCGTGCTCCCGCAGCTTTCCGTAGCGGACGTCGAACGGCTCGTCGTCGACGAACAGCCGGATTAGCTTGCCGTTGCTGACGTTGATCACCGTCTGGCTGGACTCGGGGAGCCCGTAGGAACTCTCCGCCTGCGGCAGCGGCCGCAGCTCGTACACCCCGTTGAGGTAGCTTCCCGGCAGTCCGTGCGGCTCGCCCTCGTCCAGGTTGGCCCGCCAGCCAACGTGCCCGTTGCCCAGCGCGAACACCGACTCGGCCTGGGCCAGCAGGCTCAGGTCGAGGTGCTTCTCCCGCAGCGCCCACGGCTCCACGGTGAACGAGTCCTGGAAGATCATCAGTGGTCCATCAGCTCGACGAGGTCCTTCACGACTATGTCCGCGCCGTGCGTCTTCAGCGCCTCGGCCTGCCCGACCCGGTCCACCCCGACCACCAGGCCGAACCCGCCGGCCCGGCCCGCGGCCACGCCCGCCAGCGCGTCCTCGTACACCGCCGCCTCGGTCGGTTCCAGCCCCAGCGCGCGGGCCCCGGCCAGGAACGTGTCCGGGGCGGGCTTGCCCCGCAGATGCTCCTGCTTGGCCACCACGCCGTCGATCCGCACCTCGAATAGGTCCTCGATGCCCGCGGCGACCAGCACGTCGCGGCAGTTCGCGCTGGACGACACCACGGCGCGGCGCAGGCCCGCGTCCCTGGCTGCGCGGACGTAGCGGACCGAGCCCTCGTAGGCCTGCACGCCCTGGTCGCGGATCAGCTGCAGCACGAGATCGTTCTTGCGGTTGCCCAGGCCGTGAACGGTCTCGGCGGTCGGGGGATCGTCGTCGTCGCCTTCGGGCAGCTCGATGCCGCGGGATTCCAGGAACGACCGGGTGCCGTCGGCGCGGGGCTTGCCGTCCACGTACTCGTCGTAGTCCTCGACCGGGTCGAACGGGACGAACTTCTCCCCCGTCCGCTTGGCCCGCTCGCGCAGGTAGTCGTCGAACATCTCTTTCCAGGCCGCGGCGTGGACCTTGGCCGTCTGGGTGATCACGCCATCGAGATCGAAGAGGCAGCCGCGCACGCCGTCAGGGAGACCAAGCACGTGCATAAGCGTAAGGGCCCGGTGTTACCAGCCGTAGATGCGTGACGGGAGTTTATGCAAAGGTTCCTGATCTGGTCCCGGGTAGGTAACCATCACAGCAATGTTGTCCGGATCACGGCCCTCCACCGCGCTAACAGGCCCACTCTTCCTGGTGTCGACGTGAGCCGAGCGTTCCTTCAGCACACGCTCGGCCCGGTCGAGATCATCCTGGTCGGCCGCGGTCCAGATGATGTACTGGACGCCCACGCCGCCGAGCGCGTGCACGGCTCCCGTGCCCATCGCGCGGATGATCAGGTGTGACCTCCCGGCGCTGGAGAGCAGCGCGGCGGTCGTGTCCCGGTCGGTGATCTCCAGCCCGAGGACGTCGGTGTAGAAGCTGACCGACCGGTCGAGGTCCTGCACGAACATGACCGCCGAGTCGATCCGGGCACCGTGCGCCATTTCGCTGCCCCCATTCCTTCGCTGCCGCTAGCGTGCCAGCACCAGTCTCGCGGGTCGGCCGCCCGGCCAGTGTAGGGGGCCTAGCGGGAGCAGGGGGTCAGGACACGGGCGGGGCGAACCAGGGGTTGCCCTGGGGGAACAGCCAGCGGTCCGCGACGTGGTTGAGCACCCGCCGGGCCTGCCGGAACCGGTCAGCGACGTCCGCCACCACGGCGAGCCGCGCGGTGCGCGCGGGCGCCAGGCCCCAGGCGACCCGGTACCACTGGGCGCCCAGGTACTCGAACAGGTCGATGGCCGGGGCCGCGGCCAGCTCCTCATGCTGCCGCTGCGGCACCTGGGCCGCGCGCAGCAGCCGGGCCGCGCTGACCGGGCCGAGGGCGTGCGCCACCGCGTAGTCGGGGAACACCCCGGTCAGGAACAGTGCCACGTCGCCCAGCCTGCGGTACACGCCGGGCCGGTCGGCCTCGGGCACCGCGTCGAGCAGGCCGGCCATGCGGGGCAGGTCGAGCTCGCTGAACCGCCGGGCCCGCGACCGGCCGCGGACCTGCACCCGGTACTGCCCGCCCGCGGCCCGGGTGAACGAGGCCAGGAGCTCGGCCAGGAACAGTCGGCGGGCGGGCGAGCCTAGGAAGTCACGCAGGTCCGGAGCGTCAAACAGGGGCACGCGCCCCCGCGGCCCTGAGCGCTCGGGCACGTGGCCCATGGACTCGAGGTCGGCGGCCGCCCGGTGCACGGCCACGGCGAAGATCAGGAACGGGGACGCGAGCGCAGCCCGCGCCGCCGAGCAGTGAGGGGGGCAGGGGAGGTGGGTGGGCTCGCCCGGGCCGAACACCGCCTGGAAGATCTGCGGGTCGGCGAGCAGATCCGGGAGCGGGCCCGGGTGGCTGCGCAGCCACGACGCCCCCGCGGCCAGGTCCGGTGATCCGGCCCGCCCCGGCAGCACCGAGGCCAGCAGCCCCAGATCCGCGTCGGTGAGGTGGTCGGCGTACCCGGTCCCAACGGCCGCAGCGTCCATGCTTATACGTTAACTCGCCGTGGTGACGCTCCAGCGGACCCGAGATCGAATGCGTGGTCGATTTGGGTGGCGGCATCAGCGCGTCGTGGCCGGCATTCAGGAACCGGCGACCGCGATGGTGGACGCCGGGGCCGCCTTTCGGCTACGCATGGTGTCATGACCGGCGCGGTGACCAGCTCATGACCGACTGGGTCCTGCACGTCGACCTCGACCAGTTCATCGCGGCGGTCGAGGTGCTGCGCCGGCCCGAGCTGCGCGGGCGCCCCGTGGTCGTCGGCGGCGACGGCGACCCGTCCAAGCGCGGCGTGGTCGCCACCGCGTCCTACGAGGCCCGCGAGTACGGCGTGCATTCCGGACTGCCCATGCGCACCGCGGCGCGGCGCTGCCCCGAGGCGGTGTTCCTGCCCGCCGACCGGGCCGCCTACGACGAGGCATCGGACCGGGTCATGGCCGCGCTGCGCCAGCTCGGTTACGTCACCGAGGTGCTGGGCTGGGACGAGGCGTTCCTGGCCGTGGCGACCGACGACCCCGAGGCGGTGGCCCGCCGGATCCAGCAGCACATCAAGGCGGCCACCGAGCTCGACTCCTCGGTCGGGATCGGCGAGAACCGGATCCAGGCCAAGATCGCTTCGGCCATGGACAAGCCGGCCGGCGTCTACCGGCTGACCAGCCAGACCTGGTTCAGCGTGCTCGGCGGCGAGCCGACCGGCGCGCTGCTGGGCGTCGGGGCCAAGACCGAGCGCAAGCTGGCCGAGATGGGCATCACCACCGTGTCCGACCTGGCCGCGGCCGACCTCGCGGCCGTGGCGGCCAGGTTCGGGCCGACGATCGGGCCGTGGCTGGTGCAGACCGCCCGCGGCCTGGGCTCGGCGGAGGTCTCGGGCGAGCCCTACGTGCCGCGCTCGCGCAGCCGCGAGACCACGTTCCAGCAGAACATCGAGGACTGGGACCGGGTGCGGGCCGAGGTGCTGACGCTGGCCGCCCAGGTGACCCGCGACGTCGAGGCCGAGCAGCGGCCGGCCAGGCGCATCGTGGTGAAGGTCAGGCACGCGCCGTTCTTCACCAGCACCCACGGCCATACGCTGGCCGAGCCCACCAGCGACGGGACCGTGATCGGGAAGGCCGCGCTGGCCGCCCTGGACATGTTCACCGACCGGCGGCCGGTCCGGCTGCTCGGCGTGCGCGCCGAGTTCGAGGAGGACGGGTCTTGACCGTGCGGGCAGGATAGTGCTGGCCCGCCGAACCGAGAGGAACCACGATGCCCGATCTCTCCCTGCTCCCGCCGTCCGCGGCCATCGACGGCGAGGACCTGCGGATCGGCGGGTGCCTGCTCGGGGAGATCGCCGGCCGGTTCGGCACGCCCGCGTTCGTGATCGACGAGGCGGCGCTGCGGTCCCGGGCCCGTGAGTACGCCCGGGCGCTCACCGAGCGGCATGCCCGGGGCCTGGCCTGCTTTGCCGCCAAGGCCTACCCGTCGGCGTCGATCATCAGGATCCTGGCCGAGGAGGGGCTGGGCTGTGACGTGGTCGGCGGGGGCGAGCTGCGCATCGCCCTGGCCGCCGGGGTCGACCCGGCGAAGATCGTCATGCACGGCAACGCCAAGACCGACGAGGACATCCAGGCCGCGCTCGAGGCCGGGATCCGCTTTATCGTGGTGGACAACTTCGACGACATCGACCGGATCGGCCGGCTCGCGCGCGACCGCACGCCGGTGCTGCTGCGGGTGAACCCGGCCATCGACTCGCACACCCACGCGGCGCTGGCCACCGGCGGCGCCGGAGCCAAGTTCGGCGTGCCGCTGGACCAGGTGCCCGAGGCGATCGCCCGCATGCGGGCGGTGGCCGCGATCGACCTGCAGGGGCTGCACGCGCACATCGGCTCGCAGATTCTCGACATCGAGCAGTTCGAGGCCGAGGTCGCCATGCTGGCCCGGCTGGAACGGTTCCGCGTCTACAACCTCGGCGGCGGGCTCGGCGTGCGCTATGTCCCCGAGGACACCGCGCCGTCCGTAGACACGTACGCCGAGCTCCTGGTCACCGCGGCGCACCGGCAGCTGGGCGACGACATCGAGATCCTGATCGAGCCCGGCCGGTCGGTGGTCGCCCCGGCCGGGGTGACCCTGTACCGGGTGGTCACGGTGAAGAGCTCCAGCCGGGTGCACGTGGCCGTGGACGGCGGGATGGGCGACAACCTCGAGCCCTCGCTCTACGGCCAGCGTTTCAGCCCGCTGGTGGTCGGCCGGTGGGACGCCGAGGACGTGCTGGCCGACCTGGTCGGGCGGCACTGTGAGTCGGGCGACGTGATCACGCCCGACGTCCACCTGGCCAGCCCACGGGTCGGCGACCTGGTCGTGGTGCCGGTCACCGGTGCGTACTGCTTCACCATGTGCAACAACTACAACGCCGCGCTGCGGCCGCCCGTCGTGCTGTGCGCCGACGGCGAGGCCCGGCTGGCGGTCCGGCGGGAGACCTACGCCGACCTGTTCGCCCGCGAGGTCGGCGACCTCACCCGGACCACCTAGAGCACCGGTCGTGTAGCCGTGGTCGGCTCGCATGTCCCGTCTGCACCCTGGGTCGCTCCGGTCACGTCCGGGCCCTCCGCAGTCCGCCGCCGACCTTGATCCATGTGAGTTTGGCGTAGTCAGGTGTACAGCAAACTCACATGGATCATGCTTTCCGGGACCGTCGCGGCAGCAGCCGGCCGTCCTCAGCCGGCCGAGTGGTAGTGGCCGGAGATGGCCAGGCGTGCGTGCTCGTAGTCGGCCCAGATCGCATCCCACATGGCCGAACGGCTGGCGTCGGGCTCGGCCGCGGGGCCGGCGAGGGACAGGGCCGGCGGCCATTCTCCTTCGATGCCCCGGACCGCGAGGAGCGCGGCGCCGCGGGCCGAGTAGTCGGTGTCATGGTCGCCGGGCATGGCGACCCGGCGCCGGGTCGCGTCGGCGAGGTTAGCCCGGAACGCCGGGTCAGCGGCGCTGCTGCCGGCCACCTCCAGCTCCCGGCCGAAGTCCCCGGTCTCGTCCAGCACGGCCAGGCAGCGGCGGCTTTCCAGCACGATGCCGTTAACCAGCCCGCGGGCCAGGTGACGGCGGCCGTGCCCGAGTTCCAGGCCCACGAAGGTGCCGTGCAGCAGCGGGTCCCAGAGCGCGCCCTGCTCGCCCGGGCTCAGGTATGGCAGCACCAGCGGCGCGTCCCGGGGATCCACCCCGGCCGCGAGCGCGACCAGCGCCGCCTCGCCTGTGCCCGTGCCGCCTGTGCCCGTGCCGCCTGTGCCCGGCCGCCTGTGCCCGCGCCGCCCGTGCCCGTGCCGCCTGTGCCCGCGCCGCCCGCCTCGCTGCTGTCCACCGGGCGCTCCGCGAGCAGGCCGGCCAGCCAGCTGATCGCGCTCCCGGTGGCCAGCAGGTCCATCTCCAGGCCCCAGTGGCCCGGCTCGGCCAGCGGGGTGACCAGGAACCGGTGGTCAGGATCGGTCACCAGCCGGTCGGCCACGCCCATGATCACGTTGCTGGTGCCCGCGATGTAGGCGACCTGGCCGGGGCGGCGCACGCCCAGGCCGAGCGCGCCGAGCACCGAGTCCGCCGCGCCCAGGCAGACCGGGATCGGGCCGCAGCCCAGGCGCGCGGCGGCCGCGTCCCGCAGCGGCCGGCCCGCCGTGGACGGCAGCACCTGCGGCAGCGCGGGCAGCCCCGGGCCGCCCGGCGGCAGCAAACCCGCCGCGGCCGCGATCACCCCGGCGTCCCAGTCCCCGGCCTCGAGCCGGTAGCAGCCGAAGCCGCTCGCGGTGCTCGGGTCGGTGGCGTACTCGCCGGTCAGCCAGCCGAACAGATAGTCCTTGGCGGCCAGCAGCCGGGTGGTGGCCGCGGCCCGGCCGGGCTCCTCGTCGGCCACGCGCAGGAACATCGGCAGCAGGTAACGGCCGTCGACCCACTGCCCGGTCAGCCGGTACAGGGCGTCGCCGCCGCACCGTTCGCGCAGCTCGTCGCCGCGGGCGTCGGCGCGGCTGTCCTGCCAGGTGACCGCCGGGCCGGTGGGCTCGCCGCCGGCCCCGGCGGTGACCAGGGTCGGGAGCATCGCGGACAGGCCGATGCCCCGCCACCGCCGCGGTGCGACCGCGGCCGCGAGCTGGCCCGCCACCGCCTCGGCCGCGGCGATCCAGTCCCGCGGGTCCTGCTCGCAGGCCCCGGGCGCGGGACGGTGCGTGGGGTAGGCGGCGCTGCCCCCGGCCAGGACGGCGCCCGAGGCGGTCATCGCCACGCCCTTCAGCCCGGAGGTCCCCAGGTCCAGGCCGATGAAGACGTCCGCCTGCGCGCCGGTCATGCCCCGGTCATGCCGACCCGGCCAGCTCGGCCTCGACCGTGTCGCCGTGGCTGACCGTCGGCTCGCTGTAGAACGGCGACTTGCCGGCCCGCTGCGAGATGAACGAGAGGATCAGCCCGAGCAGGGCGGCCCCGAAGCCGAACGCGATCTCGACGCCGTTGAGCGAGTCGGTGGCCAGCGAGTAGATGATCACGAAGGCCATGAAGGCCGCGCCGAGACCGGGCAGGATGCCGCCGAGGATGAAGTTGCCCGCGTTCTGCATGATCGAGCGGCGGTAGTACCAGACCGCCGTGAACGCGGTGAGCAGGTAGAAGATCGCCGCCATCAGCCCGAGGGTACTCACGATGTCGTCCAGCGCCTGCCCGATCGAGCCGATCAGCGTCGATCCCCACAGGAACACCACGTTCAGCAGCCCGAGCAGGATCGTCGCGTTCCACGGCGTGCGGTGCTGCTCGTTCACGACCCCGAACCAGCGCGGGAAGACCCGGTCCCGGCCCATCGCGAACGAGATGCGGGAGGAGCTGACGATGGCCGCCTGGAGCGAGGCGAGGGTGCCGCCGAGCACGGCCACGATCATCAGCTGTTTCCAGAAGCTGCCGCCGATCAGCTGGCCCACGTAGGCCAGGATGTTCGCGGCGTTGGCCTGCATGGCGTGGTTCGGCGCGACGCCCTGGAAGGCCATGATCACGATCGTGTAGATGAAGAACAGCAGCACCACGCTGGTGATCGCGGCGGGGCCGGCCTGCTTGCCCTTGGCTTCCTCGCCGACGTAGGCCGCGGTATCCCAGCCCGAGTACAGGAAGATGGCCAGCAGCACCCCGGAGATCAGCGCCTTGAACCCGCCCGCCCCACTGAGCGTGAACCAGGAGCTGGTCAGGTGCACGGTGTGGCTCAGGTGGCCGCCGTAGATGCCGATGATCGCGGCGATCGTGAACCCGATCAGCAGGCCGTACTCGAAGATGGCCCAGCCCCACTGGAACCGCGCCGAGAGCTTGATCCCCAGCGCGGCCACCACGAGCACGATCAGGTTGAAGGCCGTGCCGACCAGGGCCACGTCGTACTTGTTGTTGGCCGCGGCGTTGCTGAAGAAGCTCAGCATGTAGGTGCCGAGCGGGATGGTCAGGCTGGTGGTGCCGATCGTGTAGTACATCAGCATGATCCAGCCGGCGAAGAACCCCGCGTGCGGGTTCAGCGCCCGGCCCACCCACGAGTAGGTCGCCCCGGCGCTCGGCTGCCACGCGTTCAGCCGCTGGTAGCCGATGGCGATCCCGAGCATCGGGATGAAGCAGATCAGCAGGGGCAGGAAGCTGGCGTAGCCGACGGTGGCGAGCAGGGCGGCCAGCGTCACCGCGATGCTCTGGGTGGGGCCGGAGCTGGCCAGCGACAGGATCACGACGTCGCCGGCCCGCAGCGCGTTCGCCTTGAGCCCGCGGGGGTGGGCTGCTCCGGGCTGGTCGAGCCCCGGCTGGCTGCTTGATGGCGAGGACATGGCCGCTTCCTCTCGCACGGGCCCACCGGGGGCCAATGATTACTTTGTGTGGCTAGCCCCGGCTGCGCGGCGATCTTGGCCCGGGCCGGCGCCGGGTGGCGTCGTCACGCGCGGCGGCGGGCAGCGACCGCACGTCCCAGTCCTGGAACCCCGGGGTGGGGAGCAGATGCCGGGACGTGGTGCCGGAGATGGCGAACGCGAACTCGGCCGCCGGGTACAGCTGCTCGAAGCAGTCGAACGGCGTCCCGGCCTTGTCCATGCTCAGCCCCCGGATCCGGACCACCTGGGTCCGGGACGCGATGCTCAGCAGCCTGCGCTCCTCCTGGGTCGGCATGATCACCTCCAGGTACTGCTCCTCGAACTCGTCCACCAGCCCGTACTCGCGGCCGAGCAGGTCGTACAGGGAGCCCTCCTGCTCGCCGACCAGCCGGTCGAGCTCGGGCGCGAGCGAGGTGGGGATGACCGAGGTCTCCACGACCGCGGCGCGGCCGTCGATCATGCGCTGCCGCCGCAGCTGCCACACCTGGGAGTCGGCCCGGATCTGCAGCGCGCGGGCGATGTCCGCGGACGGCAGCCCGCGCCGGATGTCCAGGATCCGGGTGTCCAGGCTGTCAGCCGCGGGCGGCTGCTCGCCCTCGGCCAGCGTGCCGAGCAGGCTGCCTGCCCTGGCCGGCTCGCTGAGGATCCGGGGCCGGGCCAGGAACGTGCCCAGGCCCTGATGGCGGCGGACCTTCCCGGCGCGCTCCAGCTCGTCGAGCGCGCGGCGCACCGTGATCAGGCTGACGCCGACGCTCTCGGCCAGCTCGGCGTAGGTGGGCAGCAGGTCACCGGGGACCAGCCCGCGCTCGGACACGAGCTTCTCGACGTAGTCGACCACCTGCTCATACAGCAGGCCCGCGCCGCCCCTGCCCGCCGCGGATCTCCGGCCGGGCCGGTCCGGGCGGCTGCCCCCGAGATCGAGCACCATCGCGATCCTTCTGCCTAGCCGGTTGGACGGCTGATCACGGCGAAGGCCTGCTCGGCGGCGTCCAGGGTGAGGTCCACGTCCTCCCTGGTGTGCACCAGGGACAGGAACAGGTTCTCGTACTGGCTGGGATGGAACAAGACGCCGCGCAGCAGCATCTCCTGCCAGAACCGGGTGAACAGCGCCTCGTCGGCGTGGCGCTCGGCATCCCGCCAGTTGCGGATCGGATGCTCGCTGAACCACATCTGGAACACCGTGCCCAGGCCCTCGACGACCACAGGAACCCCCGCGTCGGCCGCGATCTTGCGCAGGCCGCTCATCAGCGTCTCGCCCAGCGCCCGCTGCCGCTCGTACAGGCCGGGCTCGGCCAGGATGTCCATGGTCGCGCTCACCGCGGCGCACGCGATCACGTTCGCGTTGTAGGTGCCGGAGTGGGAGTACCGTCCCTCCGCGATCATCCCCATCACGTCGCGGCTGCCGCCGATCGCGGCGACAGGGAACCCGCCGCCCAGGCCCTTGGCCATCGTGGTCAGGTCCGGGGTCACGCCGAAGAACTCCTGCGCGCCGCCCCGGGCGAACCGGAACCCGGTGATCACCTCGTCGAAGATCAGCAGCGCCCCGTGCCTGCGGGTCTCCTCGCGCAGCAGCTCCAGGTACCCGGGCTCGGGCAGGATGCACCCGGTGTTGAACATGGCCGGCTCGGTGATCACGGCCGCCACCTCGTCGCCGCGCTCGGCCATCACCGCGGCGAAGCTCTCCGGGTCGTTCCAGCTCAGCACGATGAGGGTGCCGGCCAGCTCGCCGGGGACGCCGGGCCCGGATGGCACCGGCCGCGGCCGGCTGGCCGGGCCCGCCTCCTCCGGGTCGACGTGGTTGCTCCAGTAGACCGTGTCCTGCCAGCCGTGGTAGTGCCCCTCGAACCGGATCACCAGGCGCCGGCCCGTGTAGGCGCGCGCCAGCCGGACCGCGGTGCCCACGACCTCGCTGCCCGAGTTCGAGAACCGCACCAGGTCGACCCCGGGCACGGCCTCGACGACCTTCCGCGCCGCCTCGATCTCCAGCTCGTACGGCAGGCCAAGGCAGGTGCCGAGGTCGGCGATGGCGTCGGTCACGGCCCGGGTGACCCCCGGGTGCCGGTGGCCGAGGATCATCGGCCCCAGGCCGAGCAGGTAGTCGACGTACTCGTGCCCGTCGACGTCGCGCAGCCGCGACCCGGTGCCCTCGGCCATGAACGGGGGATAGGGCCGCCACCCGAACTTCACGGTCCTGGCGCTGCTCCCCGCGCCCCCCGGAATGTAGCGGCTGGCCTGGTCGAAGAGTTCGTGCGAGCGATGCGCCCAGCTCTCGTACCGCTGATCGAAGGTCACGTCTGGGCTACTCCCTCGGCTCCGGCAAACCAGGTGGTTCAGGACGCTACCTTGTATACTTTGCATGTTCAATACCCATAGCTTTAACGCTGCGGTCACCCCCTGGCGCCGCGCAAAACGGCCCATCGCGCCCGTGATGACGGTATTTGTCGCCCCGGTTTCCACCGGCACAATCGCCGCAATATCCACCCTTGACAAGAAGTGCGGACAGACACCATCCTGTTCATACTCTGTATGCAGTATGTGACTCAGGTGGCGTGGCGGGATGGCGAGGCAGCTGAGTCATTTCCATGCCGGACGCTCTGATCCCCGGGCGGCAGCCCCGGACGAGGACTGTGGGGTGAACGGAATGTCGGCCGAATCCAGCCGCCGTGATTTCCTGAAGCGGGCCGGTGTCGTGGCCCTGGCGGCCCCGGGTGCGGCGGCCGCGCTCGACGCCTGCAGCAGCGTGGCCACTCAGGCCAAGGCGAGCACGATCCGGGTGGGCTGGGCGATCGAGCCCGACACCATGAACCCGCTCACCACCTACAGCACCGAGGCGGTCGAGGTGCTGCAGCTCGTCTACGACAACCTCATGCACTACGACCTGCAGCTCAAGCCCGAGCCCGGGCTGGCCACCTCCTGGACCTACAGCAGCGACGGCAAGAGCATCACCTACAAGCTGCGGAAGGCGAACTGGCAGGACGGGAAGCCGTTCACCTCCGCGGACGCCAAGTTCACCTTCGACGTGATCCAGTCCAAGCAGGTCAGCCAGTACGCGCAGTGGGTGACCGACCTGACCTCGACCGAGGCGCCCAACGCGTCCACGCTGGTGCTGCACTTCTCGCGGCCGCAGGCGTTCAACCCGGGCCTGGCCGTCCCGATCCTCCCGCAGCACATCTGGCAGAACATGTCCGCGGCGGACATCCAGAAGTTCGCCAACGCCAAGCCGGTCGGGACCGGCCCGTACAAGTTCGTCAACTGGAAGAAGGGCCAGTCCATCGAGATCGCCCGCAACGAGGACTGGTGGGGGACCAAGCCCGCGGCCGACAAGATCACCTGGATCCTGTTCCAGAACGAAGACGTGATGACGCAGAGCCTGCGCACCGGCGCGGTCGACATCTGCCCGGAGATCCCGCCGACGATCTGGGAGGGGCTGAAGGGCGCGCAGAACGTCAAGCCCATATCGCTCCAGTCGTTCTCGTTCCACCACATCGGGATCAACGTCTCGGATAACCCGAAGTCCGGCGGGAACCCGCTGCTCAAGGACCTGGCCGTGCGGCAGGCGCTGAGCTACGCGGTCGACCGCCAGCAGCTGGTCAACGTCGCGCTGGCCGGGCACGGCCTGCCCGGCGGCGCCATCTTGCCCGCCGGGTTCGGCGAGTGGCACCTCGACATCCCGGCCGACAAGCAGCTCAACGCCAACCCGGCCAAGGCCGAGGCGATCCTGGACGCGGCCGGGTACAAGCTCGAGAGCGGCAGCAAGGTCCGCACCTCGAAGGACGGCAAGCAGCTGAGCTTCCGGCTGATCGCCATCGAGTCCACGTCCGTGGACGTGGCTGCGGCCCAGCTGTTCAGGAACGCGTGCGCGAAGGTCGGCATCGAGCTCACGCTGACCACGCTCGACGCCAACTCGCTCGGCTCCACCGTGTACAACTCGAAGGCGCCGAACTGGGACATCTTCGTCTGGGGCTGGGACTCGGGCGTCTACGACCCCGACTACATGCTCGGCATCGTGCTCTGCAACCAGATCGGCTCGAACAACGACGTCTACTACTGCAACCGCCACTACGACCAGCTCTACAACGAGCAGGCGACCGAGCTCGACCACGCGACCAGGCTCTCGCTGGTGCACGAGGCCCAGCAGTTCTACTACGACGCCGCCTCGTACATCATCATGTGGTACCAGGCCAAGCTGCAGGGCTACCGGACCGACACCTGGAAGGGCTGGACCCCGGTGACCGGCGGGATCGTCCTGAACTTCACCCGTGATAACTACCTGAAAGTGCAGCCCGTCTAGGGGCGGCCCCGCGCGACGTGTCAAGGTTCCGCTATCTCGGGCGCAAGATCATCTGGCTGGTGGTGACGCTCTACTTCGTCGTCACGTTCAACTTCGTGCTGTTCCACCTGCTGCCGGGCAACCCGGTCCGGCTGCTGGCCAGGTCCGGGCACCTGACCCCGCAGGCGGTGGCCGAGATCACCAAGGTGTACGGGCTGAACCACCCGCCGCTGGAGCAGTACGTGATCTATCTCCGCGGCCTGCTGCACGGCCAGCTCGGGATCTCCTACACCTACCGGGAGCCGGTCAGCACGCTGCTCGGCCAGTACCTCGGCAACACGGTCGTGCTGCTGTTCGCCGCCACGCTGCTCACGATCGTGCTCGGCGTGCTGCTCGGGGTGGTGGCGGCGAACCGCCGCGGCGGCGGCTACGACTCGGCCACGGTCACGGCGTCGGTCATCGGCTGGAGCCTGCCGACGTTCTGGACCGGGCTCATTCTCGCGTTCGTGCTCGGCGTGTGGCTGCACGCGTTCCCGATCTTCGGGATGGAGACGCCGAACGCCGTATACACCTCCCAGTTCCAGCGGATCGAGGACATCGCCTCGCACCTGTTCCTGCCCACGCTGACCCTGATCATCGTCAACATCGCGCAGTTCGTCCTGGTGGCCAGGGCGTCGGTGATCGAGGTCCTGTCCGAGGACTTCATGCTCACCGCGACGGCCAAGGGCCTGGTGCCCAGGCGGATCCTGTGGCGGCACGCGGTGCGCAACGCCCTGCTCCCGGTGGTGACGGCCTCGGCCCTGCTCATCGGGCTGGTGGTGGCCGGCGCGATCGAGGTCGAGACCGTGTTCTCCTGGCCCGGCATGGGCCTGCTCGTCTACAACGCGGTGCTGAACCGCGACTACCCGGTGATCGAGGCCGCGTTCCTCGTGTTCGCGATCGTGGTGCTGCTGGTCAACTTCGCCAGTGACCTGCTCTACCAGGCGCTCGACCCGCGGGTCAGGGAGTCCTGATGGTGCGGCCCGGCGTGACCACCGGCCTCGGCGGCGCGACCGCGCCCGAGCCGGGTTCCCCGGCGCTGGCCACCGAGGCCGCCGAGCGCGAGCTCGGGCTGCGGCGGGTCTGGCGGTACGTCAGCTCCGACACCATGGGCCGGGCCGGCCTGATCCTGTTCGTCATCGTCGTGCTGATGGCGGTGCTCGGGCCGCTGATCTTCCCGTTCGACGCGTCCGCGGTCAACTCCTCCGAGCTGCTGCAGCCGCCGTCCCTGCAGCACTGGCTCGGCACCGACGAGCTCGGCCGCGACGTGTTCAGTGAGTTCCTGGCCGCGGCGCACGTGTCCCTGGTCGTCGGCCTGGCCGCGACCGCGATCTCGATGGTGCTCGGGGCCGGGATCGGCATCACGTCCGGCTACCACGGCCGGTGGGCCGACACCGGGCTGATGCGGATCACCGACTTCTTCCTGGTGCTGCCGCAGCTCCCGCTGGTGATCGCGCTCGCGGCGTTCTTCGGCCAGAGCCTCTGGATCATCATCCTGGTCATCGGCATGACCGGCTGGCCGACGACCGCGCGGATCGTGCGGGCGCAGACGCTGTCGCTGCGGGAGCGGCAGTTCGTGACCCGGGTGCGCTCGCTGGGCGCGTCCAACGTGCGGATCCTGCGGGTGCACATTCTGCCGAACGTGATGCCGCTGATCTTCGCCAACACCGTGCTGGTGATCGGCGGCGCGATCCTGGCCGAGGCCACGCTGTCCTTCCTCGGCCTGGGCGACCCCGTCCAGGTCTCCTGGGGGACGATGCTGCACTACGCGTTCGAGTCCGGCGCCATCGGGCGCGGCGCCTGGTGGTTCTTCATCCCGCCCGGCGTCGGCATCGTCATGGTGGTGCTGGCGTTCACGCTGACCGGCCACTCCATCGACCAGGCGCTGAACCCCAGGCTGCGGGGTTCGCGATGAGCCTGCTGGAGATCAAGGACCTGCGGGTGCAGTACGCCACGCCGCGCGGACCGGTCACGGCCGTGGACGGCGCGAGCCTGCAGGTCGACACCGGCCAGGTGCTGGGGCTGGCCGGCGAGTCCGGGTGCGGCAAGACCACGCTGGCCCTGGCCATACCGAGGCTGCTGGCCCGCGAGGCGAGCATTCCGTCGGGCTCGATCACGTTCGACGGCCGCGACGTGCTGGCCATGACCGATCAGGAGCTGCGGTCGGTGCGCTGGGGGAAGATCGCCGTCGTCTTCCAGGGCGCGATGAACTCGCTCAACCCGGTGCACACGATCGGCGACCAGATCGCCGAGCCGATTCGCGCCCACGAGCCCAAGACCAGCGCGGCCCAGGCCCGGGAGCGCGTGGCCGAGCTGCTGGACAGCGTGGGCATCGACCCGGGCCGGTCGCGCAGCTTCCCGCACGAGCTGTCCGGCGGGATGCGGCAGCGGGTGCTGATCGCGATGGCGCTGGCCTGCCGGCCCCAGCTGATCGTGGCGGACGAGCCGGTCACCGCGCTGGACGTGATGACGCAGGCCCAGATCCTGGAGGTGCTGCGCAGCCTCAGCGACCGGCTGGAGCTGTCGATGATCCTCATCTCGCACGACCTCTCGGTGATCGCCGAGGTCTGCGACTCGGTCAACGTGATGTACGCGGGGAAGATCGTCGAGACCGGGCCGACATCGGCCATCTTCGCGCCCGGCCAGATCGGGCCGGCCCATCCGTACACGGCCCGGCTGCGGCACGCCTTCCCCGACATCCGGGGGGAGCGGACCTTCATCGAGGCCATCCCCGGCCACCCCCCGGACCTGATCGCGCCGCCACCCGGCTGCCGGTTCGCCGACCGGTGCACGATCGCCGTGGACCTGTGCCGCACCGACGAGCCCGCGCTGGAGCTCGTGGGCCCCGGGCACGCGGCCGCCTGCCATCGCAGCGCGCTGGTCCTGGGCGGCGCGGCCCTGGACGCCGCGCCCCTGGACATCGCGATTGTGGACGGGCAGGCAGGGGACGGGCAGACAGGGGACGGCGAGGACAGCCAGGCGGGCGCGACCGTGGACGAGCCGTCATGACCGCCCAGCAGGCCAGCGCCCCGGCCGGGCCGCTGCTCGACCTCCAGGACCTGGTGGTCAGCTACCGCGCCCGCCGGGGCCCCAGGTCCAGGCGGCAGATCCGGGCCGTGGACGGGGTCAGCTTCTCCCTCGGCACCGGCGAGATCCTGGCCCTGGTCGGGGAGTCGGGCTGCGGCAAGACCTCGATCGTCCGGGCGATCGCCCGGCTGGAGGAGCCAGCGGGCGGCCAGGTGCTGTTCCGCGGGGCCGACATCACGCACGTCCGCGGCCTGGCGCTGCGGCAGCTCCGGCGCGAGATCCAGGTCGTGTTCCAGGACCCGTTCGAGTCGCTGGACCCCCGGCTGACCGCGTTCGACACGGTCGCGGAGTCGCTGCTGGTGCACCGGATGGGGGACGGCAAGGCGGGCCGGCGCGAGCAGGTGCTGACCATGCTGGAGCAGGTGGGCCTGTATCCCGCCGAGGCGATCGCCCGCCGGTACCCGCACCAGCTGTCCGGCGGCCAGCGGCAGCGGCTGGTGATCGCCGGGGCCATGGTGCTCGGCCCGGACCTGGTGATCGCGGACGAGCCGGTGTCCATGCTGGACGTGTCGCTGCGGGCCGGGATCCTGCGGCTCATGCTCGACTTGCGCGACCAGCGCGGGGTCTCGATCCTGTTCGTCACCCATGACCTGTCGCTGGCCTGGGTCGTCGCCGGCCGGGTGGCCGTGGTCTACCTCGGCCGGATCGTCGAGATCGGCCCGACGGACGAGATTATCCGGGCGCCGCTGCACCCGTACACCCGCGCGCTGGTGTCGGTCATCCCGGTGCCGGAGACCCCAGGGCCGGGCCAGCCGCGGGAGCGCATCCTGCTGCGCGGCGAGGCGCCGTCGGCCAGCCGGATCCCTGATGGCTGCCGGTTCCACCCGCGCTGCCCGCTCTACCGCCAGCTCGGCGAGCCCGAGCGCTGCCGCACCGAGGACCCGGCCCTCGCGCCGTCCGGGACTGAGCCTGGCCCCCAGCACGCCGCCGCCTGTCACTTCGTAAAGGAGAGTTCCTGATGCCGGTCACCCCCGACGAAGCCATCGAGCTGCTCAGCGCCATGGTGCGGATCGAGTCCGTGACGCCCTGGCTGATCCCCACCGGCTCCGGAGAGGGCGCCATCGCCCGGTTCATCGCGGACTGGCTGTCCGACACCGGCGCGGAGATCGAGATCGTCGAGGTCGAGCCCGGCCGGCCGAACGTGCTGGCCCGGCTGCGCGGCACCGGCGGCGGGCCCACGCTCTGCCTGAACGCCCACAGCGACACGGTCGGGTTCGCGAACTGGCCGGAGGAGGCGCTCGAGCCCCGGCAGATCGGGGACCGGCTGTACGGCCTCGGCGTGGCCGACGACAAGTCCGGCTGCGCGGCCAGCATGCTCGTGCTGCGGTCGCTGGCGCAGTCGGGCGAGCGGCTCCGCGGCGACCTGCTCGTCGCGTGCGTGGCCGACGAGGAGGGGGTCTCGATCGGGTCGGAGCACCTGGCCCAGATGGGCGGTATCGACGCGGCGATCGTGATCGAGCCGCAGCCCACCGAGGACCTGGTCACGGAGCACCAGGGCTTCGGCTGGATCGATGTCATCACCCATGGGGTCGCCGCACACGGGTCGGCCCCGGACATCGGGGTCGACGCGATCGTGCACCTGGCCGAGGTGATCTCCCGGATGCACAAGCTCGACCGGGACGTGTTCATCGCCCGTCCCTCGGAGATGAACGGCCGGACCGTCTTCCACACCGGGACCATCAACGGCGGCACCGACTACGCCACCTACCCCAACCGGGCCGTGCTGGGGATC
Organism: uncultured Actinomycetota bacterium; assembly: GCA_963844655.1. Taxonomy (GTDB): domain Bacteria; phylum Actinomycetota; class Actinomycetes; order Streptosporangiales; family Streptosporangiaceae; genus JASHPR01. The sequence goes on from CAWJPA010000007.1 coordinate 315,781, forward strand.
GAGATCGGCACCCAGCCCGGGGAGCACCTCAGCGACCGGGTGGCCGAGATCGAGGCCATCTTCGCCGAGATCGCCGAGACCGAGCCCGGTTTCCGCGGCGAGGTGAACGTGCGGCTGGACCGTGACCCGTTCCTGGCCCAGGGCCACGAGCGGCTGCAGGAGGTCGTCGCCGCGGCCATGCGCCGCGTCCTCGGCCACCCGGCCAAGGTCACCGGGATGAACGCCTGGACGGACGCGGGGCTGATGCAGGCGGCAGGCATTCCCACGGTCCTGATCGGCGCCACCGGCGGTAACTACCACGCCCCGGGCGAATGGATCTCGATCAGCGAGTTCATGAACCTGTGCGCGATCCTGGAGCAGTCCGTCGTGAACTACCTGACGTTCTGATGACAGAGCCAGCCGGGAGGAGGAGCCGCCCGGCCGGGGCCAGCCCGGCCGAGCGGTACCTCGACGACGCGCTGTACTACCTGCGCGAGGGCTGCGAGCCGTGCGCGGACCGGTACTTCGACCGGGCGCGCCGGCACGGGGCCACCGAGGACCAGGTCGAGGCGGTCCGCGCCGCCGCGGTGGAGCCGGCCCCGCCGGCCGGCTAGCTTGCCGAGGGGGCTGGCTACACCCTCCAGGAGGGTGCCGTGGACGGTTTCTTGCTCGCGTATGAGGGCTTTGATGCCGAGGCTGAGGGCCTTCGCGAGGCGCTGACCTCGACGGGCAATGGCTACCTGTGCGCGCGCGGCGCGGCGGAGTGGGAGGACGCCGACGGCGTGCACTATCCCGGTACCTACGTGCACGGCGGTTACAACCGCGAGACGACGATCCTGGGCGGCCTGCCCGTGCTCAACGAGGACCTCGTCAACCTGCCGAACTGGCTGGTCCTCCAGTTGCGCATCGAGGGCGGGGAAGTGATCAGGCTCGCCGACGTCGAGCTGCTTGGCTACCGCCATGAGCTTGACGTCCGGTTCGCGACCGTGATCCGCCACCTCTCGTTCCGTGATGATGAGGGCCGTGAGACGACGCTGCACAGCCGCCGCTTCGTCAGCATGGCCGACGCCCATCACGGAGGGATCGAGTGGACGCTCGTCCCGGAGAACTGGTCGGGGCGCGTCGAAGTGGTCACGGCGATCGACGGCCGGGTGAGCAACGCCGGGGTGGCCCGCTACCAGCAGCTGGAAGGCCGCCACCTGAACCCGGTGGGCCCGCGGACGCTCGGGTCCGAGGTCATCGCGCTGAAGGCCGAGACCCGGCAGTCGAACCTGTACGTCAGCCACGCCGCCCGCACCCGCGTGTTCCGCGCTGACCGGTCAGTTCAGGTCGAGCGGCGGCTCTACCAGATGGAGGACTACATCCAGCAGGTCCTGGCCTTTGACGTGGGTCGGGGCGAGGCGACGCGGGTCGAGAAGCTGGTGACGTTCTTCACGTCGCGAGACTCGGCGGTCAGCAACACGCTGGTGAAGGCGGCCACCTCGGTGGCCAGGTACACCGATTTCGGCGCCTCGTTCGAGCGCCACGCCGCGGCGTGGGAGGAGCTGTGGCGGGTGTGTGACGTACAGGTGTCGGGAGATGAGCGCGTGCAACTGCTGCTGCGGCTGCACATCGGGCACGTCCTGCAGGTCTGCTCACGGAACACCGCCGACCTCGACGCGGGACTGCCCGCCCGCGGCTTGAACGGCGAGGCCTACCGCGGGCACGTGTTCTGGGATGAGCTCTACGCGTTTCCGTTCTTCAACGTGCGCCTGCCTGAGGTCACGCGCGGGCTGCTGATGTACCGCTACCGCCGGATGGGCGAGGCCAGGGCGGCGGCGCGGGAGGAAGGATTCCGGGGCGCGATGTTCCCGTGGCAGAGCGGCAGCGAGGGAACCGAGGAGACGCAGCGCGTCCACCTCAACCCCGTTTCCGGCCGCTGGGAGCCCGATCTCAGCCGTAACCAGCGGCACGTCAACGCGGCGATCTTCTGGAACATCTGGCAGTACTTTCAGGCCACCCATGACCAGGCGTTCCTCCGTGACTACGGCGCGGAAATGATGCTCAGCATCACCCGGTTCTGGGCGTCCATCGCGCACTTGAACCCGGAGCGCGAGCGTTACGAGATCCATGGCGTGATGGGCCCCGACGAGTTCCACGACAAGTACCCGGACGCGCCGCATGGTGGCCTGCGCAACAACGCGTACACCAACGTCATGGTGGCGTGGCTGTGCGACGTCGCCGGCCAGCTGCTGGCGTTGCTCCCCTCAAGCCGAGCGGACGAGTTGCGCGACCGGCTGGGCATCGGCGACGACGAGCTGGCGGTGTGGCGTGACATGAGCCGTCGGATGTTCGTCCCGTTCCACGATGACCAGATCATCAGCCAGTTCGAGGGCTACGAGGACCTCGAGGAGCTGGACTGGGACGCGTACCGCGCGAAGTACGGCAATATCCAGCGGCTCGACCGGATCCTGCGTGCCGAGGGCAAGGATCCCAACCGTTTTAAGGTCACCAAACAGGCGGACACGGTGATGCTGTTCTTCCTGTTCAGGGACGAGGAGCTGCGCGAGATTTTCGGGCGGCTCGGGTATGGCTACGGTCCCGACACGGTGCCGCGGAACGTCGCGTACTACGACCGGCGCACGTCGCATGGCTCGACGCTGAGTTTCGTCACCCATGCCGGGGTCCTCGCCGCCATCGACCCGGAGAGCTCGTGGCAGCGGTTCCTGGTCGCGCTGCGCAGCGATGCCGAGGACGTTCAAGGCGGCACGACAAAGGAAGGTATCCACATAGGTGTCATGGCGGGGACGCTCGACCTCGTGCAGCGCAGCTACGCGGGCACATATATCAGCGACGGCGTCCTGTGCTTCGATCCCCGGCTGCCGAGCCGGCTCGACAGCCTGTCGTTCTCGATGCAGTTCCGGCAGACCCCGATCCAGGTGACGCTGACCCACGATCAGCTGACGCTGGCCCTGCACGCCGAGGGCGGGAGCCGTTCGGTGCGGGCGGCGGTCCGCGATGACGTCCGCCAGCTGAGCGTGGGCGACAGCACCGTATTCGAGCTCAGCAGGAACCACGCAACAGCGATGGCTTCCCGGCCCTCAGCCCCGGAGTGAAAGGAGGCCGCGTGCCGACGTTCCAGGGAGCGATTTTCGACGTCGATGGAGTACTGGTCGACTCGCCGCACGAAAAGGCGTGGCGCGAGTCACTGCGCGAGCTGATGGAGTCCGGCTGGCGCGACATCCGAGATCAGACGACGTGGTCGCCCGACGCGTTCACGCCGCACGTCTACCAGCAGTATGTCTCGGGCAAACCGCGTATGGCCGGCGCCCGCGCCGCCCTTGATTACTTCCGCGTGCCCGACGCCGAGCGGCGCGTCGCCGAGTACGCGCAGCGCAAGCAGGAGATGGTCGTGCGCCTCATCGAGGCCGGCGACTTCACCGCCTATCCGGACGCGCTGCGGCTCGTCATCGCGGCCAAGGATGCCGGGCTGCGCATCGCGGACGCTTCGTCGTCCAAGAACGCGGGGTTGTTCCTGCGCAGGATCCGGCTCGACACCTTCGCGGCCGAGCACGGGATCTCCTCGCCGACGCTGCGGCCAGGCCAGACGCTGCTGGACTACTTCGACGTGGACGTCTCGGGGCGCGACTTCGCCCACGGCAAGCCCGACCCCGAGATTTTCCTGACCGCAGCGCACGAACTCGGCGTCGAGCCACGCAACGCGATCGTGATCGAGGACGCGTCCTCGGGCGTCCAGGCCGCGAAGGCCGGCGGCATGGCCGCGATCGGCATCTCCCGGGCCGACGACGCCGACCTGCTGGCGGCGGCCGGCGCCGATCTCGTGGTCACCTCGCTCGATGACGTGGACAGGTCTGTCTTCTCCCGCCCCAGCGCCGGGGAACGCATGCCATGAGGTTCGCGATCGAGGCGGAGGGCCTGGTCAAGCGGTTCGGGAAGACGCTGGCGGTGGATGGCGTCGACCTGGCCGTCCGGCCGGGGACGGTGCTGGGCCTGCTGGGGCCGAACGGGGCGGGAAAGACCACCGTGGTCCGGATGCTGGCCACGTTGCTCAGGCCCGATGCCGGTTACGCGCGGGTCTGCGGCGCGGACATCGTCGGCCAGGCCGGACGGGTCCGTGAGCTCATCGGGCTGACCGGGCAGTATGCCGCGGTCGATGAGGACCTCACTGGTTTTGAGAACCTGCTGCTGATCGGGCGGTTGCTGGAGGTTCCCAAAGCCGAGGCGAAGCGGCGGTCGGGCGAGCTGCTGGAACGATTCGGCCTGGCCGACGCCGCTGGGCGTTCGGTCAAGACCTATTCCGGCGGCATGCGGCGCCGGCTCGACCTGGCCGCGAGCCTGGTCCAGCGGCCTCAGGTGCTGTTCCTCGACGAGCCGACGACCGGCCTGGATCCGCGCAGCCGGGGTGAGGTGTGGTCGATGATCAGGGAACTGGTCGCCGAGGGCACGACCGTACTGCTCACCACGCAGTACCTGGATGAGGCGGACCGGCTGGCCAGTGAGATCGCGGTCATTGACCGTGGCCGGGTGATCGCCACCGGCACCGCCGCCGATCTGAAGGCCAAGGTGGGCCGGCAGACCCTCGACGTGCGCCCGGCTGATCCGGCGGACCTGACGCTGGCCGGCGAGATCGTCACGGCCGCGGTGGGCCGTGCTCCAACCCAGACCGTGGAGGATCCGGGCCTGCTGTCGGTCCCCGTCGACGACGCCCAGGTTCTGCCTGCCGTGGTCAGCGCGCTGCAGTCGGCGCGGGTCGAGGTCACCGAGCTCGCGCTGCGGCTGGCCAGCCTGGATGAGGTCTTCATGGCGCTCACCGGCCATACCGCGGAGGAGGGCACGCTATGACGGCCACCGCCGTGACCACCCCCGGCCGGGCCCGGAGAATGACGCCGGCCCGGGCGCTGCGGCATGCGCTGACGCTGGCGTGGCGGTCACTGGTGCGGATCAGGCGCAACCCGGAGCAGTTGCTCGACGTCACGCTGCAGCCGATCGTGTTCGTGACGCTGTTCGTGTTCCTGTTCGGCGGTGCGATCAAGGGTGAGAGCAGGCACACCTACCTGGAATATGTGCTGCCAGGCATCATGGTGCTGACGGTGGTGTTCGCCAGCATGGGCACCGGCATCGGGCTGAACACCGACGTCACCAAGGGCATCTTCGACCGGTTCCGGAGCCTGCCCATCTCCCGGTCGGCCCCGCTGACCGGGACGATCATGGGGGACTTCATCCGCTACCTCGTCTCGATCGGGATGGTCTTCGCCTACGGGTCGCTGCTGGGGTTCCGGATCGCCACCGACCCGCTGTCCGCGCTCGGCGCGGTGGGGCTGATGTTCATCTTCGGCTTCGCCGTCGGCTGGATCTGGGTGCTCCTCGGCCTGTACGTGAAGTCTCCGCAGAGCCTGCAGGGATTCGGTTTCATCGTCATGTTCCCGCTTGCGTTCGGGAGCAACGTCTTCATCCCGGCCAGCACCCTGCCCGGCTGGCTGCAAGCCTGGGTCAGGGTCAACCCGGTGACCGCGCTGACCGAGGCCGTCCGCGGCCTGATGCTGGGCGGGCCGGTCGCGACCTCGGCCTGGCACTCCATCGCCTGGAGTATCGCGATCACCGCCGTCTTCGCACCGCTGGCGGTACGCCGATATCGCCGTGTCGGCTAGCCGGCCCCCGCCAGGTCCTCGAATAGGCTTGGCAGGCATGAGCGTCCCGGCCCGTCCCAGCACGTCACACTGGGGCGCGTTCCGTGTGCGAGCCGAGCCGGACGGGATCGTGGTCACCGCGCACCCGGACGACCCGGCGCCGTCGCCGCTGCTCGGGAACATCCCCGGCGGGCTGCGGCACGCGACGCGGGTGGCCCGCCCGGCCGTGCGGCGCGGCTGGCTTGACCACGGCCCCGGGCCCACCGACCGCCGCGGGCACGACCCGTTTGTCGAGGTCAGCTGGGACAAGGCCCTGGACCTGCTGGCGGCCGAACTCGTGCGGGTCCGTGGGTCCCACGGCAACGAGGCGATCTTCGCCGGCTCGTACGGCTGGGCCAGCGCCGGCCGGTTCCACCACGCCCAGAGCCAGCTGCGCCGGTTCCTCGGCCTGTTCGGCGGCTACACGGCCTCGCGCAACACCTACAGCATCGGCACGTCCGAGGTGCTGCTGCCGCACCTGGTCGGGGACGCGAACGCGGTCCTGCGGTCCGCGTCGTCCTGGCCGACGATCGTCGAGAACACCGAGCTGATCGTGGCGTTCGGCGGCATCCCCGAGAAGAACGTCTTCGTCACCCCGGGCGGGATGACCCGGCACGATACCCCGGGCTACCTCGCGCAGCTCGCCGCCCGCGGCGCCGAGGTCGTGCTGGTCAGCCCGCTCCGCTCCGACCTGCCCGACTACCTGGACGCCCAGTGGCACCCGGTGGTCCCGGCGACCGACGTGGCGCTGATGCTCGGGCTCGCGCACACGCTGGTGACCGAGGGCCTGCACGACAAGGGGTTCCTGGACCGGTACTGCCACGGGTACGCCACCTTCGAGCGGTACCTGCTCGGCGACGCCGACGGCGTATCCAAGGACGCGGACTGGGCCGGGCCGGTGTGCGGCGTCGATCCCGAGGCCATCAGGCGGCTCGCGCGCCGGATGGCGGCCGCGCGCACCCTGATCACCGTCACCTGGTCGCTGCAGCGGGCGGATCACGGCGAGCAGCCGGTCTGGGCCGGGCTGACCCTGGCCGCGATGCTCGGCCAGATTGGGCTGCCCGGCGGCGGGTTCGGGCACGGCTACGGCTCCATGGGTGACGTGGGGAGTCACGGCCGGCTGCTGCGGCTGCCGACCTTCCGCCAGGGCCACAACCCGGTGCGCACCTTCATCCCGGTGGCCAGGATCGCGGACCTGCTGCTGAACCCGGGAGCCAGCTACGACTACAACGGGAAGCGGCTCACCTATCCCGACATCCGGCTGGTGTACTGGGCGGGAGGCAACCCGTTCCACCATCACCAGGACCTGGGCCGGCTGCGCACCGCGTTCGGCCGCCCGGACACGATCGTGGTGCACGAGCCGCACTGGACGGCCACCGCCCGGCACGCCGACATCGTGCTCCCGGTCACCACCAGCCTGGAGCGGGAGGACATCGGCAGCGGCCGCAGGGACACGCACCTGATCGCCATGCACCGCGCGACGGCGCCGGTCGGCCAGGCCCGGGACGACCACGACATCCTCGCCGCGCTGGCCAGCCGGCTTGGCCTGCGGCAGGCCTTCACCGAGGACCGCACCCCGCGCCAGTGGCTGGAGTACCTGTACGGCACCTGGCGTGACGCCATGCTGAAAGACGGCCACGACGTCCCTGGCTTCGCCGAGTTCTGGGCGGCCGGCGAGCACCGGCTGCCCGAGGGCCCGGCGAAGTTCACGCTGTTCGAGCGGTTCCGTGCCGACCCTGAGGGGTCACCGCTGCGCACGCCGAGCGGGCGGATCGAGATCACGTCCGACGTCATCGCGGGCTTCGGCTACCCGGACTGCCCCGGGCACCCGGCCTGGCTGGAGCCACGCGAGTGGCTGGGCGGCCCGCTGGCGCAGCGCTTCCCGCTGCACCTCATCGCCAACCAGCCGGCCACCCGCCTGCACAGCCAGCTCGACATGGGCGCGACCAGCCAGCGCGGCAAGGTGGCGGGCCGCGAGGCGGTGCGGATGCACCCAGAGGACGCCGCGGCCCGCGGCGTCCTCGCCGGGGACGTGGTCCGGGTCTTCAACGACCGCGGCGCGTGCCTGGCCGGCGCCGTGCTGACCACGGCCGTGCGCCCGGGTGTGGTGCAGCTGCCGACCGGCGCCTGGTTCGACCCGGTCCCCGGTGTGGGGCCGGCCCCGCTGTGCGCGCACGGCAACCCGAACGTGCTGACGGCCGACGAGCCGACCTCGCGGCTCTCCCAGGGCTGCAGCGGCCAGCACGCGCTGGTTCAGGTGGAGCGCTGGGCAGGCCCGCTGCCGCCGGTGACCGTCGGCTCCCCGCCGCCGATAGAGAGCGCCCCGGGCTCAGGCCCGGCCGGCTCCGGCGCGGCCTGAGCCGGCCCGCCGGGCATGGGCGTGTTGCCGGCCGAGGCCGCGGCAGCGATCGCGTCAGCGTACGGCCTGGGCGATCCGGCCGGCGTACCGGTCTACGCCACCCGGGGCGAGCAGGGGCTGATCTGGCGGCTGGACACCGCGCGCGGTTCGTGGGCGGTCAAGGAGCTGCTGCTGCCCGTGGACGAGGCCGGAGCCGCGCGGGACGTTGAGTTCCAGCTCGCGGCCGCGGCGGCCGGGATACCGCTGCCGCCGCCCATGCGCACCCGCGACGGGCGGGTCGTGCTGCCCGCGGCGGAGGCCGCGTCGGCGTGGGACGTGCGGGTGTACGAGTGGGCCGACCTGGACGGCGGGCGGACCGTGACCGGGGCCGAGATCGGGGCCGTGGCCGCCCGGCTGCACCGGGTGCGGCACCCTGCCCCGGGGCCGGCCGAGGCCTGGTTCACCGCGCCGATCGGGCCGGCCGCCTGGGAGGCCATGCTGGCCGACGCGCGCCGGGCCCGGGCCTCGTGGGCCGGGGCGCTGGACCGGTGGCTGCCCGAGCTGATCGCACTGGACACCGCCGTGGTCCCGCCGGACCCGGCTCTGATGACCACCTGTCACCGCGACCTGAACCTGGAGAACGTGCTGTACGCGGCCTCGGGCGGGGTCGCGGTCCTGGACTGGGAGAACTGCGGCCCGGCCCAGCCGGAGCGGGAGCTGGCGGCGATCGTGGCCGACATCGCCATGGACGTGACGCTGCCGGCCGCGCGGGACGTGTACGAGTCGTACCGGGCCACGGGCGGCCCGGCCGAGGTGAGCACGGCCGCCGACTTCGCCACCGCCGCCGCGGTCCAGGGCCACCTGCTGCAGTTCTACAGCCGGCGTGCGCTCGACCAGGACGAGAGCCAGGACAACCGGTCCCGCGCCCGCCGGCGGCTCGATCACATGACCAGGCAGCCCCTCACCCTGGCCCGGGTCGACCGGCTCCTCAGCCTGCTGGGCCTAGCCCGGTAGCCGGACCGGGGGAAGCCGGTACACGGCGGCCCCGTCCGCCCGGTAGGCGAAGCGGAAGCCGGTGGCGTCCAGGTAGCGAAGCACGGCCCGGTCACCCGGCTGCCAGACGATCGCCCAGCCGATGCCCAGGCGCCCGAGATCCCGCCGCGCCGCCGCGAGCTCGGCCGCGGTGACCCGGCTCCCGCCCGGGCTCGCCCGCGGAGCCACAGGGACCCCATCCTGCACGCGGACCAGCTGCGCGAAGAACGGGTGCCCGGCGATGCTGGCGACGACCGGCGCCGGCTCCCGCGCGGTGTAGGAGATCGCGCGGGGGTGGCCGTCGGCGGTGGCGATGAGCAGCGAGGCGTTGTTCAGGTGGCTGCCGTACAGCGGCGGCCCGCCGCGCAGGCCGAACGGGATGTCCAGCACGATCGAGCCGGACCGGTCGGCCGCGATCGGGCGGTCAAGCGCGGGCAGCGCGGTCGGCACCGGGCCCGGGCCGGGGCGGCCCGACCACCCCGCCTCGAGGACCCCGAGCGCGGCGACCCCGACGATCAGCACGCGGGCGTGGCCGCGCAGCCACTCGACCGCGCTCCCGGCCAGCAGGGCGGCGCCGACGAGGCCGAGCAGGGCCAGCCGGGCCGCGTCGCGGAACGCGGCCAGCCCGGGGATCCTGATCATCCACGTGTACGGCATGACCTGCGACACCGGCACGCCGTGCAGCGTGGTGCGCAGCGGCAGGTACTCATGGCCGCCGACCCAGAGCGAGACGCCCAGCGCCAGGGCCGCGCAGCCCAGCCACAGCCCGGCCAGCAGCCAGGCGCTGCGCCGCCGCCAGCTGGCCAGCAGGCCGCCGGCGGCCAGCACGGTGATGAGCACGCCGAACCCCGGCATGCCCTCCCCGCCCGGGCCGAGGCCGGAGGGCGTGGGCAGGCCGAAGCTGGCGACCCGGGGCGACGGGGCGAACAGCCGCCCCAGCGCGGTGCCGTAGCCGGCGTCGCTCAGCGCGAGCAGGTGCGGGCTGACCGCGGCACCGCCCGACGTGACCTGCTGGGCCATGGCGATCAGCTGCGGGCTGGCGACCACGGCTGCGGCCAGCGCGCCGAAGGCCAGCGGCCGCAGCCGGGCGGGTGATCGCAGCAGCCAGGGCAGCAGCACCAGCGCGGCCAGGATCCCGGCCATGACCGCCGTCTCCTGGTTGACCAGCACCGCGGCGCCCAGCACCAGGCCCAGAATCAGTCCCTGCTGCAGGCCTGGGCGCCGGCGCAGCCGGACCGCGGCCTCCAGCGTCACCGGCAGGAACACCACGCCCGCCGAGATCTGGAGGTGGTACCAGTCCTGCCAGCCCAGCATCGAGGACAGGCCGAAGCACGCCCCGGCGGCGATCGCCCCCACCTCGGTGCGCAGCCACAGCCGGGCCGCCCGGTACATCGCGTAGCAGGCCAGGCCCGGGATCAGAATCGTCAGCAAGCTGAGCGAGGCCGACGGGCCGAACGCCAGCGTGACCGGGGTCATCACAATGCCGAGCAACGGGATCAGCGTGTCGAAGCCCAGCTGAACCCCGACCGGGGCGGCCATGTGGCTGGTGAAGAACGGGTTGCCCAGGTGGGTGACCTGATGGGCGACCCACCACAGGTCCCAGACGTAGCTGACCACGTCGCCGTAGTTGGGCAGGCGGCCCTGGACCAGGTAGGCGGCCCTCGGCCAGGTCACCGCGATGCCCGCGACCAGATAGCCGGCCAGGATCACCAGGTGCCTGACCGCCGGCCGGGCCCAGGCCGACCGGAGTTCCGGCCGGGCACCGCGCCCGCTGTCCGCCTGATCCGCCTGCAGCGCGTGGTCCAGCCGGGCGGACTGCTCCTTCTCGACTGACACCTGCTGCCGCTCCCACGCCGGGGCCAAGACTAGGGAACCAACATAGACGCGCCTGCCGGCGCTTCAGGGTGCGCCGCCCCGGCCCGGGCGTGAGTCATCGGCGCCGCGCACCACCGCCACCACACCGAGCAGCGCCGCCAGCGGGGCCACCAGCGCGATGAAGTCGGAGGAGTCGAGGCTGCCCAGGGCGTCCAGTGCCGCGGCGAACCCGATGACCAGCACGGCCACCACGACCAGCCCCCAGCCGTGCAGGAACAAGCGCAGTGTGAAGGGCGGATCGGTGGTCACCTCGGGCACGGCCGTGACGGACTTGGTGCCGCGCCGCTCCATCATGCCCTCGCGCACCCGCACCATGACCGCGAGGTCGCCGGGCCGGTCCGCGACCAGCAGCAGGTCCTCGGGATGGGCCGGGTCGGGTGACTGGGCCACCGCGCCGCCGCCGGCCGCCCACGACACCACGGTCTGGTCGCCGGACGGCCGGACGCGGTAGCGGGCCTGCTCCCCGGCCACCACGGTGTCCGGCCCTTCGATGATCACCGGTGACTTCGGCCCGCGGCCCGCGGCCGCCGTGACCTCCTGGGCGGGGGCCCCGTGGCTGCCGTTCCCGTTCGTGGCCGGCGCCGCCGCGTCGGTCTCGCCGGTGACCAGGTACTGGCGGCGGGCCAGCAGCTCGGCCAGCCTGATCTGGCGGGTGTGCACGGCCCAGGCCATGGCCACCACGACCCCGGCCAGCCCGGCCGTCCCCAGCCCCAGCAGGCCGGCGACCAGAGGGTGGCTGGCGCCTGCTGCTAAGGCCGGGAACATGTCGCCCGCCGTGTCGTCCGCGTCACGAGCATATTCAAACATATAATCGAGTAGACGGGAAGCCGAGTCCGGGTATCGGCCTCCTGAGCGATGCGATCGGCTCGCTCACCGGGCCTGGCGCGCCATCTCCTCGTGCTGGCGGGCGGCCGGGATCTGGGCCAGCCGGCGGAACGCGGCCTGGGTAGGTGAGCCCGGCGCGGCGCAGTAGGTGATCAGCCGCTGCCCGGCCTCCTGGACGTACAGGACCTGGCACTCGAACTCGATGGGCCCGGTCAGCGGGTGATCGACATGCTTGATCAGCGGGCGCCTGGCCTCGACCTCATGCGCCTCCCACATCTCGGCGAACTGCGGTGAGGTGCCGAGCAGCTCGGTGACCAGCTCCCGGATGCCCGGGTCGGCGGGGTAGCGGGCGCAGGACGCGCGCAGGTCGGCGACCGTGGACCGGGTGAAATTGACGGCGTCGGCGTCGGTCCAGGGCGCCGCGCTCGCCGGGAGCCGGAAGATCCAGCGGATCATGTTCCGGTCCGTGTCGGCGAGCCCGGACAGGTCCCCGATGAAGTGGGTCGCGAGCCGGTTCCAGGCGAGCACGTCATATTTCGCGTCCACCACGTAGGCCGGGGTCTGGGTCAGGCTGTCGATCAGGTTGCGCAGGCCCGGGGTCACCTCGCGGGACGGGCTGGCCACGGGCGGCGGGCTCTCGCCGGCCACGCGGTACAGGTACTCGCGCTCGTCCGAGGTAAGCATCAGTGCACGCGCGAGCGCGGCCAGGATCTGCCGCGACGGATGCGGCCCGCGGGCCTGCTCCAGCCGGATGTAGTAGTCCACCGACATCCCGGCGAGCTGTGCCACCTCCTGACGGCGCAGCCCGGGCGTGCGCCGCCTGCCCGCCTCGGGCAGGCCGACGTCGCGCGGCTGCAGCCGGTGGCGGCGGGTCCGCAGGAACGCCGCCAGGTCCGTACGGTTCGGCATGCTTCCAGCTTGCCTCATGTCCGGCCGCGCAGGGTGGTACCGCTGGTCCCAGCCTGGGCGGGGCTCTCCCGGCCGCGGCCGGTCCGCGCGAGTATCGGGGCATGACCACGATTGCATTGATCACCGGGGCCAACAAAGGCATCGGCTTCGAGACCGCCCGGCTGCTCGGCGCCCGCGGTATGACCGTGCTCGCCGGCGCGCGGGACGAGACCCGCGGACGCGAGGCGGAGCGGGCGCTGCGCGAGGGCGGCGCGGAGGCCAGGTTCGTCGCCCTCGACGTCACCGACGAGAAATCGGTGCAGCAGGCCGCGGAGTGGGTCGACCGTGAGTACGGCCTGCTGGACATCCTGGTCAACAACGCGGGCATCGCCCGCGGCGACGGCACAGGGAAACCCAGCGAGACCACGCTGGCCACTCTGCGCACCGTGTACGAGACCAACGTGTTCGGCGTGGTCGCGGTGACCAACGCGATGCTGCCGCTGCTGCGCCGGGCGCCGGCCGGGCGGATCGTGAACGTGTCCAGCGAGGTCGGCTCGATCACCTCGATGACCGACCCGGACGGCCCGATGGCCGCCATGGCCTCGGTGCCCTACCCGTCGTCCAAGACCGCGCTGAACATGGTGACCGCCATGTACGCGAAGGAGCTCTCCGGCACCCCGGTCAAGGTCAACGCGGCCAACCCCGGCTACTGCGCCACCGACCTCAACGGCAGGTCCGGCTTCCGCACCCCGCAGCAGGGCGCCGAGATCAGCGTGCACCTGGCCACGCTGCCTGACGACGGGCCGACCGGCGTGCTCTGGGGACACCTGTGGGCCACAGACGGCGGCGGGTCCTGCGGAGTGCTGCCCTGGTAGGCCGGGGCTAGGCCGGCTTGCGGTGCATCCGGTAGTGCAGGACCAGGAACGGCAGCCCGAAGATAAAGAACGAGTGCTCGGCACGCAGCTCGTCATCCCGCACATACACGTCGAGCTGCTCGGCGAAGCCGTGCACGGCCACCGCGGTGAGGTCGGCGCTCTCCGGGTCGATATAGGCCAGGTAGTGGCCGGGCTGGTCCAGGTCGCTGCGGCTGCTCAGGACCAGGCCGCCGCCGGGCCGGGGGAGCGGCTGCAGCGTCGCGGTGAAGCTGGCCTGCGGCAGCGGGAAGCCGACGCTCACGTAGCCGCGGCCGCCGTTCCTATACGTGGTGTAGATGCCGACGTAGATCGGCTCGTCGGTGTCGGCGAACGACCGGATCCAGCCCCGGATCGCCACCACGTCGGTGCCGTCCGTGGTGATGGTGTCGATCCGGCTGTTGATGCCCCGCTGGGTCTCCCGCTGGTTCATGGGCACGTTGGCCTGGCCCAGCGGGCGCGCGACCAGGGTCCTGTAGAGCAGGTAGCCGGGCCGCACCCACAGCCGCCACTCCGGCACGATGTCGAGCGTGAACCGCGTGGTGTGCTCGTAGAACTCGCGGACCCGCGGGTCCACGCCCGCCGGGTCGAACTCCGGCCCGGCCAGCTCGTCCAGGGAGCTGACGATGCCGACGTCGGGCGCGGCGGCGACGTACCGGCCGCCGAGCTCATCGGCCAGCTCGCGGACGTAGCCGGTGCCGACGTAGCGGGACCGGGCCTCCCGCGGCACCACGAACGGCAGCTCCTCGGCCTTGACCTGCTCGGCGAGCAAGCTGACCTGCGCGTCCCTGAACACCAGGGCGGACACCGACCGGTAGGCCAGCATCGCGGTGGCGGCGGTCACCGAGGCTGGGACCGGGCGCCGTCCCGCGGCCAGCAGCCCGCCCACCGCGGCCCCGAAGACGGGCCCGAGCAGCACCTTCTGCGGCCGGACCCCGAGCAGCCCGCCCACGGCGCCGGTCGCCGCTCCCACCGCCACGGGCCCGGCGCGGGTGACCCGCCCGGCCGCCCACCCGAGCGGCGCCACCAGGGCGGCGCTGACCGCGATCCGCTGCCACAGCGGCGGGATCTCGCCGGGACGCTGCCGGGCGCGGGCTACCGCCTCGGACGCGGCCAGCCCGGCCGCCCCGGCCACCGCGCCCAGGCTGGCCGCCCGCACGCCCCGGTGACCGGCCAGGGCCGCCCCGGCCACGCCGCCGATCACGCCGGCGGTGATGACCGCGCCCCTCCGGCCCGCCGCCCGCCGCGGCGGCAACTCAGGCCTTGGGCGCGAGAACGACCGCTGCCTCGCTGGTCAGCATCTGGAAGGTCAGGGTCTCCTGGAGGTAGAGGCGAACCTCGGTGTCGCTGTGCGAGAGGTAGCCGATCGCGAGGTCCTGGCCCAGGTGCAGGCTGAAGTCACCGCCGCGGGTGGTCAGCACGACCGCGCCGCTGATGGCCGGCGCCCAGATGATGTCCCCGGTCAGCTGCCGCCTGATGTGCTCGATCACCGGGTAGCCGTGGTCGCTGGTCTCGCTGACCATGGTGTAGGCGTCGGCGCTGAGCGCCACCGAGTACGGGCCGTCGACGCCGGCCGCGCGCAGCTCGCTGAGCGCGGTGGCCACCGCGCCCGGGTACGCCGTGGCCTCGGCGGGCAGGATCACCGGCGGGTTGCTCGCGCCCTGGTGGATCCCGTCGATGCCGCCCGCAGCGTAGCCCTCGAAGATCGCCCGGTCTTCGGCGAACGCGACCTGCCGGGCCGCGTCCTTGACCGGCTGCCAGTCCGAGTCCTGGGAGCCGCGCTCCACGTCGTCGATCTGCTCCCGGCTCAGGGTGAACGGCGCGCGCAGCTCGACCAGCGGCACGACCTGCCGCTGCCGGGCCACCACGCCCTCGCCGGGCGGGTCGATGTCCCTGACGTGACCGGTGCCCACCGCGGAGTAGTTCACGCCCGCGGGGCCTGCCACGTCGACCAGGCGCCGGCCCGCCAGGTGGCGCTTGAACGTGCGGGCGGCTTCCTCCTCGATCTGGGCCCACGCTTCGTCGGAGACCGGCGCGAGCTCGCGGTGCAGGTTATTCATCCTGGGATTCTCCCCTCAGGCTGCCGATATTCAGCGAGCCGCTCGTCGGCCGGCCCGGCTGGGCCGCATCTGAACCATCCGCGTCCCCTGCCCCGGCCAGGCTTTCCAGCAGGTCCGCCGAGGGCACGAAGAACAGGCCTCCGGTGACCGCCCGGCTAACGTCAAGCAGCCGGTCGTAGTTGCCCTCCGGGAGGCCGACAAACATGTTCTGCAGCATCTGCTCCGTGGTGGCCGGCGAGCGCGCGTACCCGATGAAGTAGGTTCCGTACTCGCCGGTCCCGACGTGCCCGAACGGCATGTTGTCCCGGAGGATCTTGACCTCCTGGCCGTTCTCGGTGATCGTCGTCAGCGCGTTGTGCGCGTAGGAGGGCTTGACCTCGTCATCGAGCTCGATGTCGGCCAGCTTGGTGCGGCCGATGACCCCTTCCTGCTCCTCGGTCGGGAGCGCGTTCCAGGCGTCCATGTCGTGCAGGTACTTCTGCACGATCACGTAGCTGCCGCAGGTGAACCCCGGGTCCTCGGCGCCGATGAGCACCGCATCGGACGCGGCCCGGCCGTCCGGGTTCTCCGTGCCGTCCACGAAGCCGAGCAGGTCGCGGTGCTCGAAGTAGCGGAAGCCGTGCACCTCGTCCACCACGATCGCGGCGTCGCCGAGCCGCCCGGTGATCTGGGTGGCCAGCTCGAAGCACAGGTCCATCCGCGCGGCGCGGATATGGAACAGCAGGTCGCCGGGCGTGGCCGGGGCGTGCCGGTTACCCGCGTGAAACTCAAGGAACGGGTGCAGCCCGGCCGGGCGGGGGGAGCCCACCAGCCGGTCCCAGGCCCCGGAGCCGATCCCGGCCACGCAGGTCAGGTAGTCCTCGGTGCCGCGGAACCCCACCGCGCGGACCAGCCCGGCCAGGTCACCGCACAGGTCACGGACCGCATCGGCGCTGTCAGGCCCCGGGTTGATCACGGCCACCAGGAAGATCGCGGCACCGGTCAGCGGCGACAGCACTGGCTGCGGCTCGGGGGCTGCGGCTCCCGCCCCGGCTGCCTCAGTCGTCACCCGTCCATCCTGCACCAGCCCCGGCGCGGGCGTCAGTCCGGCCCCGCACCCGCTCCCAGTAAATGTCAGTGGCTGGCGGCGGCGTCCAGGGCGGCGGTGAACGTCTCGGCGATCTGCTCGATCTCCGCCACCGAGATCGTGAACGGCGGGGAGATCTGCAGGGCCGAGCCCCGGAGCAGCCGGGTGATCACGCCGCGCTCGCGGATGTCGGTGACCAGGCGGGCGGCCAGGCCCGGGTCGGCCGTACGGGCCTCCTCGGTGATCTCGACCGCCGCGAGCAGGCCGGTGCCGGCCCGCACCTCGGACACGAGCTCGTGGTCGGCCAGCGGCGTGAGCTTGTCCGCCAGTACCGGCTCGAACTCAGTGACCCGGCCGAGCAGCTGCTCGCGCTCGAGCAGGTCCAGGTTGGCCAGGCCGACCGCGCACGCGGTGGGGTGCGCGGAGTAGGTGTAGCCGTGCCGGAACACCTCGGTGGAGCCAGGCCGCCAGAACGGCTCGGACACCCGCTCGCCCACGATCACCGCGCCGAGCGGTGCGTAGCCGGAGGTCAGCCCCTTGGCCGTGGTGATCATGTCGGGTTCGAGGGCGAACCGCTCGCTGGCCAGCCAGGTGCCGCACCGGCCGAACCCTGTGATCACCTCGTCGGCCACGAACAGCACGTTGCGGCGGCGGCAGATCTCGCGCACCCGGGCCAGGTAGCCATCGGGCGGCGGGTACACGCCCCCGGCCCCGATGACCGGCTCGCACCAGAACCCGGCCACCTTTTCCGCGCCGACCTGCTCGATGAGCTTGTCCAGGGCGTCCGCGTCGTCCCACGGGATGTGCTCAACCAGCGAGACCAGCGGGCTGAACGGCTCGGTGTTGGCCGGGATGCCGCCGAGCGTGGTGCCGTAGGCGTTCATCCCGTGGTAGGCGTGCGACCGGCCGATGATGATCTGCTTGCCGGGCTGGCCGACCGCGCGCCAGTAGGCCCGCGCGAGCTTGGCCGCGGTGTCCACGGCGTCGGACCCGCCGCCGGGGGTGAAGAAGACCTTGGCCCCGGGCACCGGCGCCAGGTCCGCGACCCGCCGGGCCAGCGCCTGGGCCGGCAGGTTGGAGAACGGCTCGAACGTCTGGTAGACGGCGAGCTCGCGCATCTGGGCCGCGGCCGCTCCGGCGAGCTCAGGCCGCCCGTGCCCGATGTTGCAGTACCAGAGGCTGGCGATCGCATCCAGGTAGGAACGTCCCGCGGTGTCGAACACGGTCGTCCCCTCACCGCGCACGATCGTGACGGCCCGGTCCTGGAGGGTGGCCATATTGGCAAACCCGTTCCACAGTGCGTACGGCGCGCCGCTGGATTCTGGCCCCATTGCCGGTCCCTTCCTGCCTGAATGCTGCCTCTGAACTCCTTTCCTACCGTAGAGGACGAAGAAGCGGGTCGTTACGGCGCTACAAAGCGCGGGCTCGCCGCGTCAGGAGTTCACCGTCGCTGGCGCCGGCGATCGTCAGGCGGTCACATGTCGTTCACAGCGCGCCGCGAGCCTGTCAGGCATGACTCGTGATCACGATGACTCCCCGAATTCCTCGATAACGCGCAGGCAGATCCTCGCGGGGGCCGGCGGCACCGGCCTGCTGGCCGCGGCCGCCCCGATCTCGGCCCGGGCCGCGACCATGAACGCGGCCGCCGCGGCCGACGGCACGCCCGAGCAGATCCACCTCACCTGGGGCGCCGACCCCAGCCAGAGCGTCACGGTGTCCTGGGCCTCACCGGGCCCGGCCCGGCGGCCGCGGGTGGTGTTCCGGCCGGCCGGCGGCGGGTCCCGCATCGTCCACGCGCGCCAGCGAACCTACACCGACGGCATCAACGGCGAGACCGTCTGGACCTACCACGCCGAGCTCACCGGGCTCAGGCCGTCCGGCGACTACGGGTACACGGTGACCGCGGACAACGACAGCAGCGTGCGTCCGTTTGCCGCCACGTTCACCACCGCGCCGCGGGGCCGGGCCCCGTTCCGGTTCACCAGCTTTGGTGACCTGGCCACCCCGAACACCCAGTGGGTGCTCTCCTACGGCCAGAGTGCCTACGCGGTCGCGGCCGTCGAGTCGTTCCGGCCCCTGTTCCACCTGCTCAACGGTGACCTGTGCTACGCCGACCTGAACCCGACGGTCCAGCCCGAGGTGTGGCGCGATTTCGGCAGCAACAACCAGTCGTCGGCGGCGTTCCGGCCCTGGATGCCGGCCCAGGCAACCACGAGGTGGAGTTCTTCAACGGGCCGCAGGGGTTCACCTCCTACCTGACCCGGTACACGCTGCCGGACAACGGGGTATCCGGTTTCCGCGGCCGCTGGTACTCGTTCCTGGTGGGCTCGGTGCTGTTCGTCTCGCTCGACGCCGACGACGTGATCTACCAGGACGCCGGGGCGTTCGTGGCCGGGCCGGCGCCGGTCACGCCGGCGGCGGGCACCGGCAACGCTCCGGTCACGCCCGGGACCTCGTTCTACATCCGGGATTACTCCGGCGGCGCGCAGACGGCCTGGCTCGAGCACACGCTGGCCGCGGCGCGCCGGGACCCGTCGATCGACTGGATCGTGGCCCAGATGCACCAGATCGCCTGCTCGTCGTCGGCCACGGGCAACGGCTCAGATCTGGGGATCCGGCAGGCCTGGCTGCCACTGTTCGACAGGTACCAGGTCGACCTGGTGCTGAACGGCCACGACCACGACTACGAGCGGTCGTTCCCGTGCCGCGGCTTCGACACCATGGTGGGCACCGAGGTCGCGACCGGCACATCCGTGCAGACCCTGCGCCCGCACCCGGTGACCACCGACGACACCGGGGTGTTCGACACCAGCCGGGGCACGGTCCACCTGGTGCTCGGCTGCGGCGGCACCAACGCCAACCTCGACGACTACGGCGCCGACACCGCGGACGGGATGCGCCAGGCCAAGGTGTTCACGAAGCCCAACCGGCCCATCCCGGGCCCGGCCGCCGGCACCTTCACCCGCGCGGCCGCCGACGCGGTGGAGGACGCCCCGTGGTCGGCGAAGCGGGACACGTCGACCGGCTACGGGATCGCCGTGTTCGACGTGGACCCGGGCGTGCCGGGCGGCCACACCAGCATCAAGGTCACGCAGTACCACGCGGTGGGCGCGGACCCGGTGAATCCGGCCACAGGCGCGGCCGGCGCCCCCGCGCCCGATTACACCGAGTTCGAGACGTTCACCCTGATCCGGCCCCGTTCGGACCGGCACGCCGGCCAGGCCGCGGAGCGCTCAACGGCCCTGGCCTGACCGGGCCCGGCCGGCCCGGCGGCTAGCGCAATCGCCCCACGCGCTTCATGATCTGGGTACATAGCCCGCAATGGCTGCGGGTGAGGTACCCAGATCATGAACAGCGCGGCCCGGTGCATGATCTGAACCGGAACGTATGCGGGGGCGTGGGAACTGTCATGAACACTTCGCAGCAGCGGTGGGTATTGCGGCTGGCAGGCGCCGGGCTGCTCATCGCCACCGGGGCGATTCACCTTGACCTGTACCTGACCGGGTACAAGACGATCCCGACGATCGGCTGGCTCTTCCTGCTCCAGGTGATCTCCGGGTTCGCCCTCGGCGCGCTGGTGCTCACCGGCAGCAGGCTCATGGCCGCGGCCGGAGCCCTGTTCTGCCTGGGCACCCTCGGCGGGTACCTGCTGTCGATCTGGTTCGGCCTGTTCGGCTTCCGTGAGGTCCGCACCACCGCCGGGATCGTGGCCGGGGTGATCGAGGTGGCCGGATTCGCCGTGCTGGCCCTGCTGGCCCTGCGCCCGGGGCCGCAGCGGGCGGGCGCGCACCGCGGCCCGGACGCCGAGACGCAGCCCGTGCCGCACGCGGGGGCGGTGGTGGCCGGCCTGTCGGTGGTCGCCCTGGTGCTGTTCGCGGTCGCGCTCGCGGGCGCCGGCGGCTCGTCGCCTGGCGCCGCGACGTCGTCCACGGCCTCCGGGCAGGTCGTGAACAGCGCCGTGATCAACGGCCAGAAGGTGCTGACCAACGGCAAGGGCCTCACCCTGTACTGGTTCGCCCCGGACAAGAAGAACAAGTCGGTCTGCTACGGCGCGTGCGCGCAGTACTGGCCGCCCGTGCCCGGCCGCCAGAAGGCCGGCCCGGGCGTGACCGGCGCCCTCGGCACGATCAACCGCACCGACGGCACCACGCAGGCCACCTATAACGGGCGCCCCCTGTACACCTACATCGCCGACAGCTCCCCGGGCCAGGCCCGCGGCAACAACGTGAACCTCAACGGCGGCCTGTGGCACGTGGTGCCGGTCAGCTGACCGCGCCCAGCAGGTAACGGACCCGGGACCGCAGCTCCCTGGCCGTGGCCCGGAACGCGTCGATGTCGGGCGGGTGCGCCTGGGCCGGGTTCGGGATGCTCCAGTGCACGGCCGCGCCGGGAAGCTCGCCGCAGGCCTCCCTGGCCTTGTCACACAGCGTGATCACGCGGCCGAAGCTGCGGCCGGCGAGCGCGCTCAGGGAGACCGGCCGGTGGCCGCTGATGTCCACGCCGTGCTCGGCCATGGCCGCGACCGCGAGCGGCTGCACCGGCGCCGGGGAGATGCCCGCGCTGCGGGCGGTCACCCGGCCGCCGCCCAGGTGGTTCAGCCAGCCCTCGGCCATCGGCGACCTGGCGCTGTTGCCGCTGCAGATGAACAGGACCTCGGCCGGGTCCCCCGGGCCGTCATCCCGCGCGGGCAGGCCGGCCAGCAGGCCCGGGTGCACCTGGGCGGTCATGGCCGCCACGGCCTGACCGAGCGCGCCGAGGTCGAGGGCGTGGTAGCTGTCCCGGCCGTCGGCCGAGCTGCGCCGCGCGCTGACCAGACCCGCGTCGCGCAGGCGGCCCAGGTGGTAGGAGACCAGGCTGGGCGGCTGGCCGGTCCTGGCCACCAGCTCGCCGGTGCGCAGGTCGCCGCCGGCCAGCAGGCCGACGATCGTCCAGCGCAGGTCGTGCGCGAGCAGCCCGAGCACGGGCGGGGAAGACTCCACAGTCACCTCCTCATTATGACAAACTCAATTGAACTATTTTTACATGCTCGAACGATTGAGGGGGCGGCGATCCAGGTGGCCGGGCCGACCACGGTGGCGGGCGGGGTGATCGCGCTGGACGCGGGTCGCGGGCCGGCGGCGCGACCTCCTGGGGGAGGCGATGGACGCCGCTGACGCAGGCGAGCCGGTGCCGCTGCTGACGATCGCGCGGGAGTGGGGCCGGATCGGCTGCACCGGGTTCGGCGGGCCGCCCGCGCACCTCGCGCTGCTGCGGGCGCTGTGCGTCGAGCGCCGCGGCTGGATGTCCGCGTCCGAGTTCGAGGACGGGGTCGCCGCGGCCAACATGATGCCGGGGCCCGCGTCGACCCAGATGGCGATCTTCTGCGCGTGGCGGCTGCGCGGCCCGGCGGGCGCGCTGATCGGCGGGGCGTGCTTCATCGTGCCCGGCCTGATCCTCATCCTGGCCTTGTCATCGGTGTTCCTGGCCTCCCGCCCGCCGCTGTGGATCAGGGGTGCCGCCGCCGGGGCGGGGGCTGCGGTCCCGGTCGTGGCCATCACCGCGGCGCTCGGGTTGGTGCCGGCCAGCTGGCGCCGGGCCGGCGAGTCCGGCCCGGCGCGGGCGAGGTGGGTCTGCTACCTCGTGGCGGGCGGGGTGGCCGGGGCGCTGACCGGCCAGTTCCTGGTGCTGGTCCTGATCGGCTGCGGCCTGATCGAGATGCTGCTGCGCGCCCCGCCGCACCCGGCCGGGCTGCTGCGTCGCGACACGCCGTCGGCGCTGCTCGCCGTCCCGGCGGTGGCCGCGGGCGGCCTGCTGTCGCTGGCCTGGGTGGCGTTCAAGGTCGGCGCGCTGTCCTACGGCGGCGGCTTCGTCATCATCCCGCTCATGCAGCACGACGCGGTGCACACCTACCACTGGATGAGCAACGGCCAGTTCCTCAGCGCGGTCGCGCTCGGGCAGGTCACCCCGGGCCCGGTGGTGCTGACCGTGGCGGTGGTCGGCTACGCCGCGGCCGGCCTGGGCGGCGCCCTGCTCGCCGTGCTGATCGCCTTCACCCCGTCGTTCGTGTTCGTGCTGGCCGGCGGCTCCAGGTTCGCCCTGCTGCGCGGCAACGCCAGCGTGCAGGCGTTCCTGACCGGCGCGGGCCCGGCCGCGATCGGCGCCATCGCGGGGGCCACGATCCCGCTGGGCCTGGCCCTGGCCCACCTGTGGCAGCTGGGCGTGCTCGCGCTGGCCGCGGTGTGGCTGCTTGGCCTGCGCCGCGGCGTGGTCACCGCGCTGGTCGGCGCCGGCGTGCTCGGCGTGATCGCGGTCCTGTCCGGGGCGCCGGTCGCGTAAGAACTGGCATCGGACGACCCCGATGGGGCACGATCCCGGTATGCATAGTGTCGGTCTCGTCCTGCACCCGCAGCGTGATTCCGAGGAGGCGGTCACCGCCGTCCTCGAGTGGGCCGAACAGCGGTCCATCCAGGTTCTCGGCATCAACGAGGAGATTAAGCGGCTGCGCTGCGCGGCGCAGGCCGTCACCCCGGAGGAACTCGGGCGGCGCTCGGACCTCATCGTCAGCCTCGGCGGGGACGGCACGATGCTGCGCGCCATGCGCCTGGCCGACCAGCAGCGCGCCCCGGTGCTCGGCGTGAACCTGGGCAAGCTGGGGTTCCTGGCCGAGATCGATGTGCCCGAGCTGTCCGGCGCGCTGTCCGCGGTCGACGCCCACGACTTCACGCTCGAGCCGCGGCTCGCAGTCGACGCCGTGTTCGGCGACAAGGTCGTGACCGCGTTCAACGACGTCGTCGTGGTCCGTTACCCCGGGCACCCCAGCGCCGCGGTCGCGGTGCGGGTCGACGACCACCCGTTCGTCAGCTACGCGGCCGACGCGGTCGTGGTGGCCACCCCCACCGGGTCCACCGCCTACAGCTTTTCCGCCGGCGGCCCGATCGTGAGCCCGTCCGTGGAGAGCCTGCTGGTCACCCCGGCCGCGCCGCACTCCGTCTACAACCGCGGGCTGGTGCTGTCGGTGAACGACACCCTGGCGCTGGACATCCTGCCCGGCAGCGGTGAGCTCGCCGTGGAGGTGGACGGCCAGGTCGGCGGCCGGGTCGTGCCCGGCGACCGGATCGACCTGCGGGCCCGGCCGGCCGCGGCCCAGGTGGTGCGCCTGGGCCTGACCACGTTCTACGAGCGGGCCAGGCGCAAGCTCCGCGTGACCGACTCCGCGGAGATTCTCGCGGGCGGCTAACCCCTCTCCCGGCCTGACCTGACTGGGGAGACCTCCCCTTGTTTCCCCAGGTCGCGGGCCGCACCCTCGGATCCAGGATGCGCGGGTCCGCGCAGGATCAAGGGGGACAGGATGTCCGCTTCCATCACCAGCCGCGTCTGCCGCGCGGCCCTGCTCGGCGCCGTGGTGAGCACGGCCGTGCTCACCGCGGCGTGCGCCACGGCCACACCGGCTACCCCGGCCGCCCAGACCGGGCAGCAGGCCAGCGCTCCCTCCAGCGCCGCGACCGCGCCACCCGCTCCTGCGACTCCAGCCGTGTCTGCCGCTACGGCACCGTCCGCCGCCGCCACGGGGGCGTCCGAGGGCTACCTGACCGCGATCCGTGTGGCTCGGCACCCCGCCTATGACCGGGTGGTTTTCCAGTTCGCTGGCCGCCTGCCCGGCTCCCGGGTCGGCTATGTGGCGGCCGTGACTCATGACGCGTCCGGCCAGCCCGTGCCGCTGCCTGGCCAGGCCAATCTGCAGGTCGTGTTCAACCCGGCGAGCAAAACCCGGCCGGACGGCACCACGGCGTACCAGGGGCCGGGCACGGTGACTCCGCTGCTGCCCACGTTGCTGCAGGTCAGCTCCGCCGGGGACTTCGAGGGGTACCTGCGCTTCGGCGTCGGCCTGAGCGGCCGCGCCGGTTACCACGCGTTCACGCTCACCCACCCCGCCCGGGTCGTCATCGACGTCGCGCACGCGCCGCTGCCCGCATTCCCCGGGGTCTGGGACATCACCAGCTGGCGGGGGTACTGGGCCGCGCAGACCTCGGTCGAGCAGGGACACCAGCCCTGGCTGCTCAGCCCGTCATCGGTGGTGAAGGCGTGGGCGGCCGGCTGGGCCAGCAACGCGACCGTCGCCCAGACCGGGCCGAACACGTTCACGGTCACCAAGCCGGGCCAGGCGGCCACCGTGACGGTCACCCGGCCGGTCAGCACCGGCCCGGCCCCGATCTGGGTCATCAGCCACGTGACCTACGCGGCTGCGTAAGGGCGTTTAGCGGCCGGCCGAGGCGTCGGCCAGGGGCGCCACGTACGGCTTGCCCTCGCGCCACGCGGCGATCTGATCCGGGCGGCCGAACTCCTCCAGGTAGTCCTGCACCCGCTTGCTGACGTGGTCCCAGACCAGGACGGCCGGCTCGGCCGGGCCGTCCGCACCGACGAACGGGGCCAGCGGCTGCACGGTCATGTCCAGGCTCGGGTAACAGAAGACGGCGGTGGAGCGCCTGGTGTCGGTGCCGCCCGCGATGACCCGGTGCCGGCCTGGCCGCAGCCGCCCGTTGGTCCACCGGGTCAGCAGCTTGCCGGAGAGGACCTGCAGCGCGCCCGGGATCACCGGCACCGTCCCCCAGCTGCCGTCGGGCAACTGCGCCTGCAGCCCCTCGTAGTCGCCGTCCTGGCTGAGGATCGTGATCGCCGAGTCGTCGGCGTGCTCGAGCAGCAGCAGCTTGTCGGCCTCAGGGGCGTCGTCGCTCTCCGGGTAGGACCAGGTGGGGTAGTCGTTGACGGTCAGCCGCACGTGCGGGACGGGCCCGAGCGAGAACGTGCCCGCGGGCACCTCCTCGGCCCGGGCGTACAGCTCCAGCATGCGCTCGGCCAGGCGCTGGGCCGCGTTCAGGTAGCCGAGCGTCACCTCACGCAGCTGCGCGTCGGGCCACACGTTCTCGTGTGCGAACAGGCCGAGGTACTCGTCGCGGACCCCGGCGGCCCGCGCCTCCCGCGGGTTGTCGAACTGCGCGACCATATAGCGCTCAAGCTCCAGCCGGCCGAAGTCGTCCGGCCACTGCCGCCAGCCGCGGTAGGGGTGGCCGGTGGGGCTGGCCAGCTTCGCCTTCTCGGACCGCGGCCGGGCCAGCAGCTGCCCGGTACGCCGGCTGAACTCGTCCATCAGGCCGGCGTCGATGCCGTGGTTCACCACCTGTACGAGCCCGATCTGCTCGGCCCCGGCCCGGGCCGCGTCCAGCGCCTCGCCGCCGTCGAGGTCGATCACTGGAATGTTCTGCGCCATGGTCCCTCCGACCTGGATACGGACATCTACGGCCAGACTAACCTCGGCCGCGGACAGGACCGGCGGGCGGAACCTAGGCCCGGGACGGCGTGAGCAGCCGGTGATCGACGCCGGTGATGCGCATGATCTTCGAGACGGCGTGGGAAGGCCGGACCAGCTCCAGCGGGCAGCCGGCCCGCTCGGCGTAGGAGACGATCCGGACCAGGGCGCCCAGGCCGCACGCGTCGCAGAACGCGATGTCGTGCAGGTCCGCGACAACCGGCCCGTGATGGCGGTCGATGACATCGCTGACGTAGCCGACCACCCGGTCGGCCGTGGCCAGATCCAGCTCGCCGCGCATGGCCACCTCAGCGTGCCCGCTCGCGGAGATCTGGCAGCTCAGCTGCATCGGGACGGCTGCATCCGCGACGGCCACACCATGACTGGTGAGCACCGGGTCGCAGCCGATGGCCATGATGACTCTCCTTGTTCCCGGGCACGCGGACCGTCCTCATTAAAATGCGGCAGTCGGCGACGCGCCGGTCGTAAGCACACAAGCAAATGAAACTGAGAATTTACCAGTTGATACATGCGTAAGCGCTGAAGCTCAGCGTGGCGTGTCTACGGCAGCTTCCAGTCGACCGGCGCCGCACCCTGGCTCTCCAGCAGCTGGTTGGCCCGGCTGAACGGCCGCGAGCCGAAGAAGCCGCGGTCGGCCGAGTTCGGGCTCGGGTGAGCCGATTCTACGCACGGAACGGCGCCCAGGATCGGAACCAGGCCGCGTGCGTCGCGGCCCCACAGGATCGCGACGAGCGGGGCCTGGCGGGCGGCCAGCGCCCTGATGGCCTGCTCGGTGACCTCTTCCCAGCCCTTGCCCCGGTGGGACCCAGGCCGTCCTGGCTGCACGGTGAGCACCCGGTTCAGCAGCATCACCCCGCGCTCGGTCCACGGGCTGAGGTCCCCGTTGGCCGGGGCCGGGTAGCCGAGATCGTCGCGGTACTCGCGGAAGATGTTGACCAGGCTGCCGGGCAGCCGCCGGACCTCGGGTGCCACCGAGAAGCTCAGCCCCACCGGGTTCCCCGGCGTCGGGTACGGGTCCTGGCCCACGATCAGCACTCGCACGCCGTCCAGCGGCTGCTGGAAGGCGCGCAGGACCTGGCTGCCCGCGGGCAGGTACCGCCGGCCCGCGGCGACCTCCGCCCGCAGGAAGTTGCCCATCGCCGCGATCTGCCCCGCGACCGGCTGGAGCGCATCCGACCAGCCAGGGTCAATGCCGGGGATCGGGTCTTGCGTCATGCCGGAACTCTAGAGCACCCGTTCCGGGTGATTCAGCCGCCGTGGCAACCGGCCTAGGCTCAAAGAGCCTGGTGGCGGGGTCGGCACCGCAAAACGCCAGCGGCGAGGACGCGAGGTGCACTCGGATGAGCGGTGAGCAGCTGCCGAGCTGGCGGGACACACCGGCGAAGCGGTCGATCCTGGAGTTCGTCGCTGCCGTGACCAGTCGCGACTCAGCCGACTTCGTGGCGGAGCCCGAGCGGGTCGCCGTGTTCGACAACGACGGCACACTGTGGACCGAGCAGCCCGCCTACGCCCAGCTGGTCTTCGCCCTCGACCGGGCCGCGGAGCTGGGGCATCCCACCAGCCTGGACAAGCTGCACGCGGGCGGGATGGCGGCGCTGACCGATCTCGTCAAGCTCACCCACGCCGGGATCACCACCGAGGAATTCGACGCGGTGTCCCGGCGCTGGCTGGCCTCAGCCCGGCACCCGCGCTTCGGGCGGCCCTACCCGGCCATGGTGTACCAGCCGATGCTGGAGCTGCTCAGCCTGCTGGACCGCCATGACTTTTCCTGCTGGATCTTCTCCGGCGGCGGGACCGACTTCATGCGGTCCTGGGCGGCCGAGGTCTATGGGCTGCCGCCGCACCGGGTGATCGGCAGCGTCGGGGAAACCGAGTTCCGCATCGGCCCTGACGGCCCCGAACTCCTCAAGGGCGACGCCGTCCAGGTCATCAACGACGGGCCGCAGAAACCCAGCTCGATCCACCGGCACGTCGGGCAGCGCCCGATCCTGGCCGCCGGGAACACCGACGGCGACCTGGCCATGCTCCAGTGGACCGCCGCCAGCCCGCACCGGACCCTGCAACTGTTCGTGCACCACACCGACGGCGACCGCGAATACGCCTACGACCGCGACCCCATCCTCGGCAGCGGCATCGAGCAGATTCAGGCCGCCGCCATCAGCCACAACTGGACCGTGATCGACATGGCCGCCGACTGGTCCGCTGTTCACCCGCCGGCCCCCTGACACAGCACGTACGCGAGTGACAGCGCCGCCGTCAGGACGCGGGGCTGAGCCCGAAATCGTGATCCGCGGCCACCGCGACGTCCGGCCTGCGCGGCCGGCTGGACTCGCGAATCACGAGGCTGCACGGCAGTTCCTCCAGGCCCATGCCGGGCCGCCCGTCGATCGCGGCCAGCAGCCGCTCGCCCGCGCTACGGCCAAGCTCGCGCAGGTTCATGTCCACGGTGGTGAGCGGCGGCCGGGAGGCCGCCGCGATCACCTCCCAGTTGTCGAAGCCAACCAGCGCGATGTCGTCCGGAATGGCCCGGCCCGCCTCCCTGAGCGTGTCGGCCACGCCGCGCCCGATCTGGTCGTTGCCGCAGAACACCGCGTCGAGTTCGGGCGCCGACCGCAGCAGCATGTCCGCGGCCTGGCGGCCCCACTCCTCGGTCCACTCGCCGTACAGCGGCTCGCCGCCGGCCAGGGTCAGCCCGGTCGAGGCCAGCGTCTCCACCGCGCCCTGGGCCCGCAGCCGCGCGGCGGCGAACCGCAGCGGCCCGGTCACGTGGCCGATGTGGGTGCGCCCGGTGCTGAGCAGGTGCGCCGTGGCCGCGGCGCCGCCCTGGCGGTCGTTGGGGATCAGCGAGACGTCGCTGGGGTTCGCTGAGTGCGTCATCGCGTAGACCACCGGCACCGGGATGTTGCCGCCGACCGGCTCGCGCTGGTCCTGGCGCCGGCCGGTGACGATGATCCCGTCTACCCGGCGTTCCAGCAGCGTCCTGACGTAGTGCTGCTCCCGGATCGGGTCGTCCCGGCTGTCACACAGGAACACCGAGATGCGCCCGGGGCCGAGCGCGTCCTCGGCGCCCATCATGACCGGGAGGCTGAACCGGCCGAAGCTGTCGGTGGTGATCAGCCCGACCGTGAAGGACCGGCCCGCCAGCAGGCCGCGGGCCAGGGCGTTGGGCTGGTAGCCCAGCCGGCCGGCCGCCTCGCGCACCCGCTGGACGGTCTCCGCCCGGATGCCGCCGCGCCCGTTCAGCGCCTTGGACGCTGTGCCAGGCGAGACACCCGCCACTCGGGCCACATCGGTGATGGTCACCGGCCCGCGGGCGGAAGCAGCCGGAGGATTGACCGTCATGGTGGCCCGAGTATAAGCTGCCGGGTTTCGGAAAGCCATGGGATGACGTTTCCTTCGCGGCGGCGCGCCGGAGGCCGCACCTGAGTGTGGTAGCGCTAACAAACTGTTCCTGACAGGGCAATCTTGTTCTTGACGATCCCCTGGGGGCGGCTTTACGGTGCTAATGAAAACCTTTGCCCTACCGACCCCTGCAGGAGGGCAACGTGCGCCATCTGCCGATGGATACGTGAATGGGCTCGTTTACCCAGCTTGATCGCAACGCCCTGGAGTGGCGGGGTGAGCGCGAAATCGTCCGCATCGAGGCCTGGGGTCCTGACGCCCTGCGGGCGCGCGGCACGGTCTGGTCGGAGATCCGCGACGAACTCCCCGGCGCCCTGCTCGACGGCGGGCCGGCTCAGGCCGAGGTGGACATCACCCCCGACGGAGCCCGGATCAGTAACGGCCGGATAGCGGCCGAGGTGACCCCGGGCGGCCGGCTGCGCTTTCTGCGCACCACCGACGGCGCCGAGCTGCTGATCGAGGCCAAGCAGCACTTCACCGGCCCCCCGTCGCGCCGGTACCGCTCCGCCGGCGGCGGCATGCACCACTACGAGGCGGTGTTCGAGGCGCACGACGGCGAGCGCTGTTACGGCCTCGGCCAGCACCAGCACGGCAGGCTGGACCAGAAGGGCGCCGTGGTCGAGCTCATCCAGCGCAACACCGAGGTGTCCATCCCGTTCCTCGTGTCCAGCCTGGGTTACGGCTTCCTGTGGAACCACCCGGGGATCGGCCGGGTCGAGCTGGGCACGACGGCCACGCGGTGGGTCAGCGAGGCCACCCGCCAGTGGGACTACTGGATCACCGCCGCGGACCAGCCCGCGGACGTGCTGCGCCGGTACACCGGCGTGACCGGACGGGCCCCCATGCTCCCGGACTGGGCGTCCGGCTTCTGGCAGTGCAAGCTCCGCTACAGGAACCAGGACGAGCTGCTCGGCGTGGCCAGGGAGCACAAGCGGCGCGGGCTGCCGCTCTCGGTCATCGTGGCCGACTACTTCCACTGGACCCACATGGGCGACTGGCAGTTCGACCCCGAGGAGTGGCCGGACCCGTCGGCCATGGTGGACGAGCTGAACGGGCTCGGCGTGAAGCTCATGGTGTCGGTCTGGCCCACGGTCAACCCGCTGAGCGACAACTACGCCGAGATGGAGGCCGATGGCCTGCTGGTCGCGAACGAGCAGGGCATCGGCGTGCACCTGCCGATCACGGACACCAAGCAGCCGGGC
Source organism: uncultured Actinomycetota bacterium (assembly GCA_963844655.1). GTDB lineage: Bacteria > Actinomycetota > Actinomycetes > Streptosporangiales > Streptosporangiaceae > JASHPR01. The sequence continues at coordinate 346,329 of CAWJPA010000007.1, forward strand.
AAGGCGCTGGTGAGCTACTACGACTCGACCAACCCCCGGGCCCGCTCGTTCATATGGGAGCAGGCCAAGCGGGGCTACTACGCCCACGGAGTCCGCACCTGGTGGCTGGACGCCTGCGAGCCTGAGCTGCGGCCCGAGCAGTCGGGCAACCTGCGCTACCACCTCGGCCCCGGCCTGGAGGTCGGGAACATCTACCCGCTGCTGCACGCCCAGGGCTTCTTCGAGGGCATGCGCGACGAGCAGGAGGACGAGATCGTCCTGCTCTGCCGGTCCGCCTGGGCGGGCAGCCAGCGCTACGGCGCGCTGGTCTGGTCCGGTGACATCGACTCCACGTTCGACGACCTGCGGCGCCAGATCACGGCCGGGCTGAACATCGGGCTGTCCGGCATTCCGTGGTGGACCACGGACATCGGCGGCTTCAAGGGCGGGGACATCACCACCCCGGGCTTCCGCGAGCTCATCGTGCGCTGGTTCCAGTTCGGCGTGTTCTCGCCGGTCTGCCGGCTGCACGGCGTCCGCGAGCCGCGGAGCGCGGACGACGGGGCCTCGCAGACCGGCGCGGACAACGAGGTCTGGTCATTTGGCGATGACGTCTACGAGATCCTGCGCCGCTACCTGCTGCTCCGGGAGCAGCTGCGGCCCTACGTCATGGACTGCATGCGCTCGGCCCACGAGACCGGCCTGCCGGTGATGCGCCCGCTGTTCCTGGACTTCCCGGCCGACCAGACGGCCTGGGAGGTGGACGACCAGTTCCTGCTGGGCGAGGACGTCCTGGTCGCGCCGGTGATCACCGAAGGGGCACGGGAGCGGTCCGTGTACCTGCCAGCCGGAGCCGGCTGGCGGGACGCCTGGACCGGTGCCACCTGCCGCGGCGGCGAGCGGATCACCGCGGCCGCCCCGCTGGACACGATCCCCGTCTACCTGCGTGACGGCGGCCGGGTCGAGCCCTTCGGGGGTGAGCCTGGGTGACCGGGACCATCCGCGGCGACCACGCCCCGGCCACCGAGGCGCCGCCGCGCGCCTCCGGCGCGGCCGCCAGCGCCCGCCGGCGGGCCCGGGTGCTGCGCTGGGCGCGGTGGGCGTTCCTGGTCCCGGCCGGCGCCTACGTCCTGTTCGCCTTCGCCGTGCCTGTCGTCTACAACCTGATCCTGAGCTTCGAGCAGACCTCCCCGGCGACGATCGCCGACCTGTTCGCGCCGTTCGCCGGGTTCGCCAACTACACGGCGACCGTGGGCCAGAGCGCCACCCAGAGCGTGCTGCTGCACACGCTGCTGTTCACGGTCGGCTCACTGTTCTTCCAGTTCCTGATCGGCTTCAGCCTGGCGCTGCTGTTCCAGGTCAGGTTCCCCGGCGGTGTCCTGGCCCGCTCCCTGGTCATCGTGCCCTGGCTGCTGCCCTTCCTGATCACCGGCACCATCTTCCGCTTCCTGTTCCAGCTCGAGGCGGGTGCGGTCAACCAGCTGCTCTCGGCGCTGGGCCTGATCAGCCAGCCGATCGGGTTCCTGCTCTCGCCGCACTGGGCGTTCACTGTCGTCCTGATCACCAACATCTGGCTGGGCATCCCGTTCTTCACCGTGCTGCTCTACAGCGCGCTCCAGGATGTGCCGCCCGAGATCAGGGAGGCGGCGATGATCGACGGCGCCTCGTTCTGGCCACGGCTGACCCGGGTCACGCTGCCGATCATCCGCCCGGTGATCGAGGTCACGTTCGTGCTCGGCTTCGTGTTCACGGTCAAGGTGTTCGACATCGTCATCGGCCTGACCAACGGCGGCCCGGCGAACTCCACCCAGCTGATCGCGACCTGGGCCTACAACCTCTCGTTCCAGGAGTTCGATTACGGCGCGGGCGCGGCGGTGAACACGGTGCTGCTGCTGATCGCCCTGCTGGCCGCGCCCGTCTACATCCGCCTCAACCGGTCCTCGCTGCGGGCGGGTGCGGCATGACCAGGCGGCGCACGTTCATCAAGGTCCTGGCCGGTACCGGCGCGTTCGCCGCGCTGGCGGTGCTGCTGTTCCCGCTCTACGCGGTGATCATCGCCTCGTTCGAGACCAACTCACAGCTCATCGGCACCAGCTACAACTGGTACCCGCCCACCCCGAACCTGGACAACTACCGGCAGGTCATCACCACGCAGGGCAGCCACCTGGTCAGCAGCCTGATCATCGCGGTCGGCACCACCCTGCTGACCCTGGCCGTGTCGCTGCCGGCGGCGCATGCCCTGGCCCGGTACCGGTTCCGGGTGACGGCCGTGATCGTCGGGTCGCTGCTGGTCGCGCAGATCCTGCCGTCGATCGTCATCGCCAACTCGCTGTTCGTCCTCTACCACAAACTGCACCTGCTGAACTCTTACGTGGGGCTGATCCTGGCCGACGCGACGTACGCGGTGCCGTTCAGCATCCTGGTCCTCCGGGCGTTCATGCTCAGCCTGCCCCCGGACGTCCTGCAGGCCGCCCGGGTGGACGGCGCGTCGGAATGGAAGACGTTCCTGCGGGTCGTGCTGCCGATGAGCCGCTCGGCCATCATCACCGTGGCCCTTTTCGCGTTCCTCAACGGCTGGGGTGACTTTATCTTCGCGCTCACGCTGCTGTCCGGCGGCACATTCCAGCCGGTCACGCTGAGCATCTACAACTACATCGGCGAATTCACGCAGAACCTCGGGGCCGCGATGGCGCTGGCCGTATTCGCGGTTCTGCCCGCCGCCATGATGCTGATCGCCGCGCAACGGTATATCGCCGCAGGACTCACCGTCGGGTCTGTGAAGGGATAGGTGACTGCACACATGAAACCAAGAAGACGGGCTCTGCCCATCGCGGTCGGGCTCGCCGCACTCTGCCTGGTCGCCGCGGCCTGCTCGTCAGGGTCGGGCGGCGGCAGCAGCAACGGCAAGGTCACCATTACCGAGTTCGACTACTTCACGTCGGGTGGCAGCAACACGGCCGTCAACTGGTACAACAAGAAGTTCGAGGCCGCCCACCCGGGAGTTACGGTCAAGCGTGAGGTCGTCCCGTTCGCGAACCTGATCACCAAGGTGCTCCAGGACGCTAGCGCCCAGGACATGCCCAGCATCGTGATGCTGGATAACCCGAACATTCCCCAGGTCGCGGCCACGGGCCAGTTGCGCCCGTTCAATAACCTGCCCGGCTTCACGACTCAGGGCTATTACGCCGGCTCGATGAATGAATGCAAGTTCAAGGGGTCCTATTACTGCTACCCGATCGGCACGAACTCGCTCGGCATCTTCTACAACAAGCAGATGCTGGCCGCCGCGCACCTGCAGCCGCCGACGACCTGGGCCGAGCTTCAGTCCGACGCCAAGAAGCTCACCAAGAACGGCGTCTACGGGTTCGCGTTCGACGCCACCGCGGACGAGCAGTCCACCTGGCAGCTCGAGCCGTTCTTCTGGACCAACGGCGGCAGCCTGTCCAACGTGGACACGCCAGCGGTGGAGCAGTCCCTGCAGCTGTGGGTGAACATGGTCAAGGCCGGGTCCGCCTCCAAGTCGGTTCTCCAGTGGGGCCAGGACCCTGACCTCAACCAGCAGTTCGAGCACGGCAAGGCCGCCATGATCGAGGACGGTCCGTGGATCTTCCCCGAGCTCAACGCGTCCGGCATGCAGTACGGCAAGCAGTTCGGGATCGTGCCGATCCCGGTCCGGCAGGCCGGCCAGACCGTGGTCGCGCCGCTGGGCGGCGAGACCTGGACGCTCGGCGCCTCGGGCAGCGATCAGCAGCAGAAGCTGGCCTGGGACTGGATCAAGGGCATGCAGGTGCCGTCGACCATGACCCACGTCACCTCGCTGATGTACTACCTGCCGACCAAGCCCGCGGTCACCGCCCAGGTGCTCAAGGGCGGCGCGGAGTACACGGTCTTCGCCAAGGAGACGCTGACTGCCCGCGGGCGGACCACGGAGTACGGGGCCAACTACCCCAAGGTTTCCGAGGCCATCTGGACCGCGATCCAGGCCGCGATCTCCGGGTCGTCGTCCGTGGACAGCGCGCTGCAGCAAGCGCAGTCCACCATTTCCGGGATACCTAAGGTCAGCGGGTAACAGTCCGCCCTGACCTGATCTGGGCGGCTCCCCGCACCCGCGGGGAGCCGCCCGCATCGTTGCTCGCGCCCGGCCCGGGCTAAGCCCTTCGCTCGGGAGCGCTGCCGGCCTACACTCGCTGGGAGGTGATCTGATGGACGACGTCAGCGAGCGGTTCCTCGACCTGCTCCATGACCTTGAGGAGGTCACTCGCTGCCTCCCGCCGGAGCGGGCGCATGAGCAGTTCGACGCGACCACGCTCCAGGTGTTCTGGAAGCGGTGGCCTGGCGTGTCATCCTGGGCGGGCTCGCTGTGGCGATTGCTCTCCGAGGAGATGTCCGGGCCGTCCACTCCGCACCAGGACCCTGAGCTCGATGAGGTCGGGGACAGTGGCTGAGACGGCGAAGCTCAAGGACCTGATGAACACCAGCGTGGTCACGGTAGCGCCGGAGACCACGGTCGCCGAGGCGGCCGCCGGGATGGTGCAGGCCAGGGTCGGGTCAGTGGTGGTCCTGCAGGCATCGTTCCTGGCGGGCATCCTCACCGAGCGGGACGTGCTGCGTGCCGCCGCCTCGGGCGAGGATCTCTCGGTGTCGCAGGTCTCGGTGTGGATGTCGAAGGACCCACAGTTCGCCACGCCGGACATGTCGGCCGAGGAAGCCTCGCAGATCATGCTGCTGAACGGGTTCCGGCACCTGCCGGTGCTCGAAGGCCGCGTGGTCTGCGGCGTGGTGAGCATCCGCGACCTGTTCGCAGCCAAGATCCGCCGTCCCGGGTAGCGCCGGCTCCCCGGCCGTGGACAAGCAGGCCAAGGGCGGATGGCAGTGGAGCCGCACCGCACAGACCCAGCGCGCGCTGCTCGATGCCGCCCGCGCGGTCTTCACCGAGCGCGGTTTCTCCGACGCGAGCATCGCCGACGTGGTGGAGCGCGCGGGCTCCAGCGTCGGCAGCCTCTATCACCACTTCGGCGGCAAGAGCGAGCTGTTCCTCGCCCTGTGGCAGGAGCACCAGGCCGCGCACGAGCAGGCCGCGAGCGACGCGGTGGCCGAGGCCAGGAAGAACGGGGTCACCGACCGGGGTGAGCTCTTCGCCGCGGGCGCGCGGGCCTTCCTCGAAGGCAGCTGGCAGCGGCGCGATCTCGCCCTGCTGTTCCTGTCCGGGGACGGCCCGCCCGGGTTCGAGGTCATGATGCGGCGGCGCGAGCGGGAATGGGCGGGCCGCAGCGACATCCTGCTGCACCTCGCCGACACGGCCCTGGACCGGCTCTACGCGTCCGTCCTCACGTCGCTGATCGGCGAGGGCGCCCGCGAGGTGGCCGCGTGCAGGAACCGCCGCCAGGCCAGCCAGATCATCGGCGCGGTGACCGAGTACGCCCGGCGGCTGCTGGACGGCGGACCCTGGAAGCCAGGCTGAATGGGATTCTAGGATTGTCTTGAGCACGTGGCGGGAGATGAGCGATGGACCTTGACCTCGGCCCTGAGATCGCGCAATTCCGCGCCGAGCTGCGGGACTGGATCGCGGCGGAAACCCCGGACGGCCTGGCCGGCCTGGCCGACTGGAACATGGCGCCCACCGGGGGCGGCTACCGCAGCGCGGACGTGGTCGAGGCCATGGACCAGCCCGCGTACGCGGCCTGGGAGCGCAAGCTGGCCGACGCCCGGCTGATCTGCCCGCAGTGGCCGGAGGAGTACGGCGGGCAGGGCCTGGACGCCGTGCGCCTCGCGGTGCTGAACGAGGAGTTCTACCGGGCCGGGGTGCCGCGCGTATACCGCGGCATGGGCGAGGCCCTGGTCGGCCCGTCGGTGATCGTGCACGGAACGCCCGCGCAGCGGGCGCACTTCCTGCCCGGCATCGTGTCCGGCGAGGATGTGTACTGCCAGGGTTTCTCCGAGCCCGGCCACGGCAGCGACCTGGCCGGCGTCCAGACCCGGGGCGTGGTCGACGGCGACGAGATCGCGGTCAGCGGGCAGAAGGTCTGGACCTCGGGCGCATCCCGGGCGACCATGATGTTCGCGCTGGTCAGGACCGACCCGGGCGCGGAGAAGCACGCCGGTCTTTCCTACGTGCTGATCCCGTTCACCGGCCCCGGCGTCGAGTACCGGCCGATCCGGCAGATGTCCGGGGCGGACGAGTTCTGCGAGGACTTCCTCGACGGCGTCCGGGCGCCGCTGTTCAACGTGATCGGCGGCCTCGGCCACGGCTGGCGGGTGGCCATGACCACGCTCGGGCACGAGCGCGGCGGCCAGGTCACGGTGCAGCACCTGGGCTACGAGCGCGAGTTCTGGGAGCTGGTCGACACCGCCCGCAAGTACGGCCGCGACACCGACCCGCTGGTCCGCCAGCAGCTGGCCTGGGTCTATACCGGCGTGCAGCTGATGCGGTTCAGCGGGCTGCGCACGCTGGCCGAGGTCGCCGAGGGCCGCGCCCCGGGACCCGAGGCCTCGGTGGCCAAGCTCTTCTGGAGCGAGTACCACAAGCGGCTGGGCGAGATCGCGGTCGGCATCGTCGGCGCCGACGCGCTGCTGCGGCCTGAGGGCCCCGGCTACCCGACCACGGCCTGGCAGAACGTGTTCCTGGCCAGCCGGGCCGGCACCATCTACTCGGGCACCAGCGAGATCCAGCGCAACATCATCGGTGAACGGGCCCTCGGCCTGCCCAAGGGGCCGAAGTGAAACTCACGGTCAGCGACGAGCAGCGGGCGCTGCGCGACTCGGTGCGCCGGTTCCTGGCCGACCGGGCGCCCCTGGCCCGGGTGCGCGAGCTCATGGACACCACGGACGGCATCGACCGGGCGGTGTGGGACCAGGCCGGTACCCAGCTCGGCCTGCAGGGCATCGCGATCCCCGAGGCGTACGGCGGCGCCGGGTTCACGTTCGCCGAGCAGGCCATCGTGCTCGAGGAACTCGGCGCCGCGCTGTACGGCGGGCCGTACCTGGCCAGCGCCGTGCTCGCGGCCACGGCGCTGATGGCCAGCCCCGACGAGGCCGCCCGGCGCGAGCTGCTGCCCGAAATCGCCTCCGGCCAGACCGTGGCCACGCTGGCCTTCACCGAGGACGACGGGTCCTGGGCACCCGAGGCGATCAGGCTCGCCGCGTCCGGTGCCGGCGCGGGCTGGGTGCTCGACGGGCACAAGAGCTTCGTTCTGGACGGGCACACCGCGGACCTGATCCTGGTCGTGGCCCGGGCCGGCCCCGGGCTGTCGCTGTTCGCCGTGCCGCCCGGCGCGCACGGCCTGGCCCGGCGCGGCCTGCCCACGCTGGACCAGACCCGCAAGCTCGCCCGGCTGGAGTTCGACTCGGTGCCCGCGCGGCGCATCGACGGTGACGGCGCGGCGGTGCTCGGCCGCACCCTGGACGTGGCGGCGATCGCGCTGGCCGCCGAGCAGCTGGGCGGCGCCCAGCGCGCGCTCGACATGGCGGTGTCCTACGCCAAGGAGCGGGAGCAGTTCGGCCGGCCGATCGGCAGCTTCCAGGCCATCAAGCACCGCTGCGCCGACCTGCTGCTCGAGGTCGAGTCGCTCAGGTCCGCGGTCGGCTACGCGGCGGCCGCGGTGGCCGAGAACTCCGCCGAGATCCCCGTGGTCGCGTCGCTGGTCAAGGCGTACGCCTCCGACGTGTATTTCCACGTGGCCGCGGAGAACATCCAGATCCACGGCGGCATCGGTTTCACCTGGGAACACGATGCGCACCTCTACTTCAAGCGGGCCAAGGCCAGCGAGCTGTTCCTCGGCGACGCCAGCTATCACCGCGAGCACCTGGCCGAGCGCATCGGCGTCTGACGCCCGCCCCGCGCCCGCCCGGCCTCCGCGTACGGGGCGATGAGACGGGCCCGCCCAGCCGCGTCCGGCAGCTGTCCCTGCCACCGCGCACGCGGAGGTACGACGGGGCCGCTCAATCGCGTAATGGCACTTGGGTTGTTTTGGGTTGCCCAAGGCGGGTAGCCAAGGGCGAGCTTGCCTACAGGAGAGGAACGATCCGATGTACATCGGTATTGGGACAGTCGTACTCATCGCGATTATCGTGCTCGTCGTCTTTATGCTGCGCCGAGCCTGATCACCTCGAACGACGAGATGGCCGGCGCGGATCGGACATGAATTATCTGGTGACGATCCGCGCGGTCATCTTTGATATTGGCGGTGTTCTCGAGATCGACCCCGCTACCGGCTGGCTGGAGCGCTGGGCGGAGCGTCTCGGCCTCGGCGGACCGGATATGGCCGCCCGGCTCGGGCCAATATCGCGGGCCGGCAATATAGGCACCATCACCCTTGAGCAGGCGCAGCAGCGGATCGCCGCCGTCCTCGGCCTGGACGACGCCCAGCTCGGGTGGTTCATGGCGGACCTGTGGGCCGAGTACCTCGGCACCCTCAACACCGAGCTGGCCGGGTACTTCGCGGCGCTGCGGCCGCGTTACAAGACGGGAATCCTGAGCAACAGCTTCGTGGGCGCGCGGGAGCGCGAACGGGACGCGTACGGGTTCGAGGACCTCTGCGACCTGGTGGTCTACTCCCACGAGGAAGGCCTGGAAAAGCCGGACCCGCGCTTCTACCGCATCGTCACCGGCCGGCTCGGCGTGCCGCCGCACGAGGCGGTGTTTCTCGACGACCACGAGGAATGCGTGCAGGGCGCCCGCGACGCCGGCATGGCCGCGGTGATCTTCGGCAGCAACGAGCAGGCCATCGCCGAGCTCGACGCTCACCTGCGCGGTTGACAGCCGCGTGGTCAGCCTCAAATAATTTTGGAACGCAATTCTAGGCGTCGGTCGTGCCACGGGAGGCCTGATGTCCCTTGACCACACTCTCGTTGGCGTGGCCAGCGAGCCGCAGGAACGCTCATGGACCTCAACCGACGCGCTGCTCTATGCGGTCGGCGTCGGGGCCGGTCTCGGTGACCCGCTGCGGGAGCTGGAGTTCACCACCGAGAACACCGAGGGCAGGCCGCAGCGGGTGCTGCCCACGTACGCGGTGCTGATCGCGCAGACGATGTCCGCGCGCGGCCTGGGCGACTTCGACCGGGCCCTGCTCGTGCACGCCGAGCAGGGGTTCGAGCTGCACCAGCCGCTGCCGGTGGCGGGCACGGCGCGCACCGTCTCGACCGTAACCGGCATCTACGACAAGGGCGCGGGCGCGCTGGTGGTCAGCGAGAACGTGGCCGAGGACACGGCCACCGGCGCGAAGCTGGTGACGTCGACGAGCAGCGTGTACATCAAGGGCGAGGGCGGTTTCGGCGGGGACCGCGGGGCCAGCGGAGGCTGGCAGCGGCCCACCCGGCCCGCGGACCACACAGTGACCATGCCCACCCGGCCGGAACAGGCGCTGCTGTACCGGCTGTCCGGCGACAGGAACCCACTGCACGCGGACCCGGAGTTCGCGGCCCGGGGCGGGTTCAGCCGGCCGATCCTGCACGGCCTGTGCACCTACGGGTTCACCGGGCGCGCGCTGCTGCACACGCTCTGCGGCTCGAACCCGGCCCGGTTCCTATCCATGTCCGGGCGGTTCACCCGGCCGGTGCTGCCCGGTGACACGCTGGTGGTGTCGATCTGGCGGGAGGGCGACGGCACCGCCTTGTTCCGGACCGCGACCGAGGACGGGGCCGTGGTCATCGACCGCGGTCAGATGCAGTTCGCGGCCGCGTAGTGGCGCCCGCGGCCGCGGCCATCGCGGGCATCCACGAGTTCCCCCAGCGGATCGCCGGGGGGCTGAGCCCGCTGCAGATCAAGGCCGAGTGCGCGGCGCGGGCGCTGGAGGACGCGGGTCTGAGCTGGGCGGACGTCGACGCCGTCTACGACGCCAGCGAGGCAGGCCGGATGCAGGGGCTGACGATCGCCGAGTACTTCGGCGTCACCCCGCGGGTGGTCGACACCACGGCCGTCGGCGGCAGCTCCTATGAGTTCCACGCCGCGCACGCCGTCAGGGACATTGCCGCGGGCCAGGCCAACGTCGCGCTGCTCACCTACGGGTCGACGGCGCGCAGCGAGTCGCGGGCCATCGGCACCGGTCCCCGGCCGGCCGAGCCGCAGCCCGCCGGGAACATGGAGCGGCCGTACGGGCTGACGCTGATCGGGAACTACGCGCTGGTCGCGCGGCGGCACATGGCGCAGTACGGCACCACGCCGGAGCAGCTGGCCGAGATCGCGGTCGTCACGCGCAGGCACGCCACGCGGAACCCGGAGGCCGTGGCCGGGCTGGCCGCCATCGGCATCAGGAACAACGGCGAGATCACCGTCGATGACGTGCTCGGCTCGCGGCTGATCGCCGACCCGCTGCACCTGCTGGAGTGCTGCATCGTCTCGGACGGGGGCGGGGCGGTGGTGATCGTGTCGCCGGCCGTGGCGGCCGGGATCCGCCGGCCGCCGGCCTGGATCCTCGGCACGGGTGAGGCCGTCGGGTACCCGGGTTATGGCGCCGACATCACCAGCAGCGCCGCGGTCAGGTCCGGGAGCGAGGCGTTCGGCCGGGCGGGCGTGCGGCCCGAGGAGATCGACATCGCCATGATCTACGACTCGTTCACGATCACCGTGCTGACCATCCTGGAGGATCTCGGCTTCGCCAAGAAGGGTGAGGGCGGGCCGCTCGCGGCCAGCGGCCGGCTGGCGTTCGACCAGCCCGGCGGGCCGGCGCTGAACACCGACGGCGGCGGCCTGTCGTCCAATCACCCGGGGATGCGCGGGATCTTCCTGCTCATCGAGGCCACCAGGCAGCTGCGCGGCGAGTCCACGGCCCAGGTTCCCGGCGCCCGCCTGGCGGTCGCGCACGGAAACGGCGGCCTGCTCGGCACCAGGCACGCCGCCGCCACGATCGTGCTGGGCAGGGACCGATGACCGAGGTTCCGCAGCGTCCGCTGCCGCAGTTCCCCGAGCCCGACACCGCGGCGTTCTGGGCGGCGACCGCCGAGCACCGGCTGACCTATCAGGTGTGCCGCAGCTGCGGCCAGATCGTGTTCCACCCGCGCCGGCACTGCACCGGGTGCCTGCGCGGCGACCTGGAGCAGCGCGATTCGGCCGGGCGCGGCACCCTCTACACGTTCACGGTCATCCGGCAGAACGGGCATCCGTACTTCCGTGGCCGCGTGCCGTACCTGGTCGGCCTGATCGACCTGGACGAGGGGTTCCGGATGATGGCGGAGATCGCGGCGGCGCCTGACGCGGTCCAGGTGGACCAGCGCGTGGCCGTGGGCTGGGAGGATCACGACGGGCTGAGCGTTCCGCTGTTCCGGCCCGAGTAAGGCCGAATGGGCCGGCGCTCCTCGGCGTCACCGGGTCAGCAGCGACCGCAGGAGCTCGTCGATGGTGTCGGCCCCGGCCTTCATCGCGGCGTCCTGATCGTCCGCCCTGGCCACGAGCAGCGCCACCTCGTTGACCGAGGCGAGCAGCACATGGGCGAGCGTGCCGACAAGTTCTGGCCGCAGGGTCCCCTCGTCGGCGACCTCCTGCAGCACGGCCCTGATCAGGCCGAGGGCATGGCGTTCCTCCATGGCCCGCCATTCCTGCCAGCCCAGCACCGACGGGGCGTCGATCAGCAGGATGCGCTGCACCACCGGATCGCTGGCCAGCCTGATCCACTCGATGAAGCCCTTGCGCAGCGCGTCGACACTACTGGTCGCGTCGCTGGCCGCCGCCAGCGTTTGGTTCCCGACCTTGGTCTCGACGTCCTCGACCACGGCCTCGTACAGGGCCTCCTTGCCCGCGAAGTGGTGGTAGAGCGAGCCCCGGCTGACCCCGGCCTCCTTGAGCACCGCCTCGATCGAGGTGCCCTCGTACCCGTGGGCGGCGAACAGGCGGGTGGCGATCGCGATCAGCTGAGCCCGCGTGGCCTCCCCGCGGGCGATGTTCTTGTTCGGTCGTTCCATTTCGGCTCCTGGCTCAGCTGACGTGCTCATCTAGATCATCCCGCCTGGTGCGGCCCGCTGGGTGCGCGGTTGGTCCATACGGCGGCTGAGTCGCTGCCGCCTGTCCCGCCGACTCAGCAACCCGGCTGGCCCGCGGGTCGCTCGCCGCTGGCCCCCGCAGGCTCGCACGCTCCCGCCCAGCAAGTTGACAGACCGACTGTCGGTCTGTTTCTATAAACCGACAGTCGGTCTAGATCTCTTCAGAGTACCGCACCTCACGAGGAAGGCGACCACCATGGAACTTCACGAGCTCGACGCCCACCGGCACGCCGCAGCGACCCGCTCCGGTGAGATCAGCTATGTCGACGTCGGCACGGGGCCGGTCGCGCTGTTCGTGCACGGGCTGGCCACCAGCGCCTACCTGTGGCGCGACGTCATCGAGGCCGTGTCCGGGCAGCGGCGCTGCATCGCCATCGACCTTCCGCTGCACGGCCAGAGCCCGGTGACCGCGGAGCAGGACGTGTCGATCGCGGGCCTGGCCACGCTCGTCGGCGACCTCTGCGACGCGCTGGGGCTGGGCCGCGTCGATCTGGTCGCCAACGACACCGGCGGCGCGATCGCCCAGATCTTCGCGGCGCGGAACCCGCAGCGGCTGGCCACGCTGACCCTCACCAACTGCGACACGAGCGACAACCTGCCGCCCGAGGCGTTCAAGCCCACGGTCGAGCTCGCGGCCGCTGGCGCGCTGGCGCCGGCCGCGGTCTCGCTGCTGGCCAACATTGACGCCGCCCGCGACCTCGTGTTCGGCCCGGGCTACGAGCACCCGGAACGACTGGCTCCTGAGACCGTCCGCGCCTACCTGGAGCCGTGTTTCGGCACCCTGGACCGGGCGCGCCAGTTCGAGCGGATGGTGGTGGCGCTCAACGCCGACGACCTGCGGGCGGTCGAGCCGCAGCTCAGGGAGTTCACCGTGCCCACGCTGCTGGTCTGGGGGACAGGCGACACGTTCTTCGACGTCTCCTGGGCCTACTGGCTGCGGGACACCATCCCCGGGGTGACCCGCGTGGTGACGCTCGACGGTGCCCGGCTGTTCTTCCCCGACGAGCGGCCCGCGGACCTCGCGCGCGAGCTCGGGCGGCACTGGTCTGAGCAGCACACCGCCCACCTGGCCGCTAGCTGACCGGCTCGCCTGGCCGGGGTGCGGCCCCCGCTGCGAGCTGGGGCCACCCCCGCCTGCCGGTGGAGGCCACCGCCCGCCTGCCTGATCCACAGGGGCATCAGGCAGGCGGGCGCAGGTGCTGGCGGAGCGCCTGCACGTCGGCCAGCGGGCCGAGGTGGCGCAGCTTGTCGGGGTTGATGACCGAACGGACCGTCTGGACCTGGCCGTCGGCGATGTCGAGGATGAACACGCTGATGAGAAGGCCATCCGGGGCGAGCAGCCGCGCGCCGGCCTGACCGTTGAACTCGGCGGGCTCGATCAGGATCCCGACCTGCTGCATCTGGTTCGCGATGCCGATCAGGAGTCGGCTGACGTGGTCGCGGCCGGTGATGGGGCGTGGCCAGGACGGGCTGGTGCCGCCGCTGTCGCCGTAGACGACGACATCCGCGGCCAGCATCGAGACCAGCCCGTCCATGTCCCCCCGGCCGACGGCGCTGAAGAACCTGGCGGCCAGTTCCTCGCGCTTGCTGCGCGAGGCCTCGAAGCGCGGCTTCTGCTCATTGACGTGGCGCCGGGCCCGCAGCGCCAGCTGACGGCAGTTGTCCTGGTTCTTCCCGACGATGCGCGCGATCTCGTCGTAGTCGTAGCCGAAGACGTCGTGCAGCAGGAACACGGCCCGCTCGACCGGTGTCAGCCGCTCCAGCAACAGCAGGAACGCCATGGACAGCGAGTCGGCCTGCTCGGCCACGCCCGCCGGGTCAGGCGCGGAGTCGTCGGTCAGCAACGGCTCGGGCAGCCACTCGCCCAGGTAGGTCTCGCGCCGGGCCCGCGCAGAACGCAGGTAGTCGATGCACAGCCGGGTGGTCACGGCGGACAGGTAAGCCTTGGGCGAGCCGATCGCGTTGTCGCCGTTGTTCTCCGACTCCGCACGGTGGTAGCGCAAGAATGCCTCCTGGACGACGTCCTCCGCTTCGCTCGCGCTGCCGAGCATCCGGTAGGCAATCGAGAACATCAGCGGCCGGTGCTGCTCATAGATCTCGGCGGTAATCACGTCAGCTCCTCGCGCGGGTTACACGGCTCCGCGGGTTACACAGCTCCGCGGGTCGGCTCGGACGCGGCGAGCCCGCTGGTGAACCCCTGCCGCCAGCTCGGCCACGCTGGCTCCCAGCCGAGTTCCCGCTTCGCCTTCGCGTTCGACGAGCCGCGGATCTGGGTCATCATCGAGACACCCACCTCGCCCGCGGCCAGGCGGCCGAGCCAGACCGGGACCCGGTACGGCGCCTTCGCGCCGATCGCCTGGGCCAGGAACGGCAGCCATTCAGCCACGCTAGCTGGCTCGTCATCGACGACGTTATAGACACCCGGCGTACCCCGTTCCAGCGCGGCGACGGTCGCGGCGGCGGCGTCGCGGATGTGCAGGAACGACCAGATACCTGCCCCGCTGCCGATGATCGGCACCTTCCGCTTGCTGATCATGCCGGCGAGGTCGTCGGAGGCTCCCGGCCCGTAGAACGAGCCGTACCTGAGCACGATCCCCTCCATCTGCGGCGCAGCCGGCACTACCCGCTCCAGGTGCCGGATCGCGGCCAGCGACTCGCGCTGCGCGGCCGGCGGGTTCGGGTCGAGCGGGTCATCCTCCGTCTTGACCTGGCCACCCTCACGGGGGTTCGTCCAGCCCGTGTAGCTCTGGGCCACGAAACGCCTGACGCCCGCGGCCGCGGACGCCGCCAGCAGGTGGTCGGTCCCTTCGGTCCGCAGCTTGTTGGTGACGGCGAACTGCTTGTCGAAGGCTCGCAGGTTGAAGGCGCCAGCCAGGGAGGTCATTTGATGGATGACCACCTGCGGCTCGGCCTGGGCGACCGCCCGGCCGACAGCCGCCGCGTCCAGGCCGTCGACCACGACGGGCTCGGCGCCAAGCTCGCGCAGCAGCGCGGTCTTGCCCGGGCTCCGGGTCGTCGCCGTGACCTGGTGTCCTTGCGCTGCGAGCTGCGGCAGCAACTGCTGCCCGATTGCTCCGGCCGCTCCGGCCACGAAGACTCGCATCGTTTACTCCTTGTGGGCTCTGCCTGGCCCCTCTGGGCAGGCCGTACTCTCAGACGAGATACGGCAGTTGCCCGTGACACCGCTCGTAGATCCCGCCGAATGGCTGAGCCTGGGAACGTGTTAGGAAGCCGGCCCGTGACCGCGCCGCAGCAACGGCGCGCACGCTCGCGTCGTCGTCCGATCGTTCTGCTTCTCGCCTTTCTTGCCCTTGCGGTGCTGCTGGCGTTGCCTGCCGTGGCCCGCCCGCCGCGGCCACAGCACCTGCTGAGCCCGGTTCAGGTCCGTTCCGGCATCGAAGTGCCTGGCCACGTCAGCCTGGCTCGCGATTGCGGTTTCAGCACACCTCTGCCCGGCCACCCGGGCCGCAGTCTGTGGCTGTTCTGCGACGCGCCGGTCTACCTGCGCGGCCAGGACGCCAGCGGCCGCGTCAGCTGGGTGCTCAGCCGGTTCGCCGCTGGCTCGAGGGCCGCGGTTGGCCTGACCGCGCGCGCGGACCAGCCGCCGAGCCCGCTCAGCGAGCTCGGCAAGCCACGTTTGCTCACCGCTGCGGGCGCAGCCGGCGGGCCCGAGGTCAGTGGCTCTCCTGGCTGGGTGGCCGCCTTGCGCCGGGCGGAGAGCCCGAGCCGTTCCTCCCCGCGCCCAAGGGGCTCGTCAGCGGCGTCGGCCTGCGGTGTGGCCAGAGCAGGGGAAGCTACGCCGCCTCCTGGGTCACCGGAGTCACCCGCGTGCCGCAGCGGCCGGACCTGCTGGTGACGTTTAACGACTTCTGCGTCATGCCGGGGAACCTGATTCCTGAGGGCTTTGGCCTGGCTGAGTACGACCCGGCGACGGGAGCGCTGGTTCATGATGCGACGGTGTTCGCCAGGGCGGACTTTGGCGGCACCGCTGCGGAGATGTCATCGTGGGAGCTTGGTTCGCCGGTCTTCTCCGGCCGCTACCTGTGCGCGATCATCGCCCACCCCGAGTACAGCACGCGGACCCAACTGGTCCTGTCGTACTTCGACCCGGCGACTGCCCCGCACGGCCATGTCATGATGGCCGGCTTCCGCTGGTAGCCAGCGCGACACCGCAGGCGGCCAGTCCTTCCCCTCCCGTGGCACGTCCAAATTCGACCCGGGGCCCGCGACACGCCGCACATAAATACGAGTATTTGTCGGTGTGTCATGCTACTGTCGAACAAGAGTGTTAGAGATGACCGGTCAGGACTGGTGAGCGGCAGTATCAGGCCACCACTTATGAGGTCCCAGCCTCCGGTCTAGCCCTTCCGCCGCGGCAACTGCGCCGCATCGCTTCCGCCGTCATGCAGCGGATCAGCAACCGGCTCGTGAGCCGGGCAGGCCCGGCCAGACGACTCACCGCCCGGCTGTGTCTGGGACCACAAAGACCCTGATAAATCGTCGGTCAGATCCACGGAAGGTCTGCCTATGTGTCTACCTGGCCAGCCGCCTGCCGTGCCAGCGACCGCTGCGGATGCAGCGGCGATGGCGGAGGCCGGGCTGGCGTACCTGGCGTCGGCGGATACTGCGTCGCTGACGACCGGTGAGCAGGCCGACTGCCTGCGGGCGCTGGCCCGCGCTGAGTCGCGGCATGCCGCGGCGCGGGCGCGGGTGCTGTATGCGTTTACCGCGCAGGGCGGGTATGAGGATGACGGTCATGGCAGTGCGCGGACGTGGCTGAAGTGGCAGACCCAGGCCAGCGGCGGGGCGGCCTATGCGGCGATGACGTCGATGCAGCGGCTGGCCGCCCACCCGGCGATCGCTGAGGCGCTGGCGGCGGGGGAGGTCTCGGCGTCGTGGGCCCGGCAGGTCTGGGAGTGGACCGATGTGCTGCCCGAGTCCACGCGCCCCGACGCGGATGCCATCTTGCTGGCCGCGGCGGCGGGTGGTGCAGACCTGAGGGACCTGGCGGGTCTGGCGGAGGAGATGGTCAAGCGGACCGCACGGCCCGATCGTGATGGTGATGATGACGGGTTCCGCGACCGCAGCCTGAGCCTGGGTGTGACCATGGGCGGCGCGGGGAAGCTGCGCGCGGACCTGACCCCGCAGGCCACCGCCGCGCTGCAAGCCGTCTTGGAGGCGCTGGGCAAGCACGCTGGGCCGGAGGACTTGCGGTCGAAGTGGCAGCGCCAGCATGACGCGCTGGAAGAAGCGTGCCGGCGGCTGATCGGGTCGGGGTGCCTGCCGCAGCGCGGCGGGCAGCCCACCCAGATCCAGTTGCACATGACCCTCGACCAGCTGCGCGGCGAGCCGGGCGCCACCAACCTGGCGTCGTCGTGGCCCGGGGCGCCCGCCGGGCCCGGGCTATGACTGCGACGCGGCGTTCGTGCCCGCCGTCACCGGCCACGTCGACCCCGACGTCGTCGACCAGCTCGCCGCCGCCCTGCTGCGCGGCGAAAACCGCGACGCGGCCACCGCCCGCCGCAAGCTCGCCGAACGGGCGGCGCGGCAGCTGATCATCGCCCGCGCCGCCGACATCCTGTCCGGGCCCGCCGGGCTGGCCGCCTACCTGCGGACCGGGCTGCTCGACGGCCCGGCCGCGTCGATGAGCCTGCCGCTGGACGTCGGTGAACTGTCCGAGTCCATCCCCGTGCACATCCGCCGGCTGCTGGCCGGGCGGGACCGGTGCTGCCGGTTCCCCGGCTGCGACCAGCCCGTCCTGGCCTGCCAGCCCCACCACATCATCCCCCGCTCCAAGGGCGGGGCCACCAGCCTGACCAACCTGATCATGCTGTGCGCGTTCCACCACCTCATCGCCATCCACCGGTGGGACTGGCAGATCGTGCTCCAGCCCGACGCGACCGTGATCGCGACCAGCCCCGACCGCACCCGGGTCCTGCACAGCCACAGCCCACCCGCCCAGGCGGCCTGACCGGCCGGCATGTCGCGAATCGCGTGTGAGCTAATGCCGCATCAGGCTACGTTTGCCCGGTCAACGCGGCACTAGGATGTCAGCCGTCCGCCGCGTGAACGGAGATAGCCGTGTACCGGACGGCGTACCGTACCGTCGATGCCGACGGCCTGAAGGTCTTCTACCGCGACGCCGGCCCGCCAGACGCGCCGGCGATCCTGCTGCTGCATGGATTTCCCTCCTCCTCGCGAATGTGGCAGCCGCTGCTGGACCGGCTCGCCGGCCCGTTCCGCCTGATTGCACCGGACTATCCCGGGTTCGGGCACAGCGACGCGCCCAGCCAGACCGAGTTTGCCTACACCTTCGACCACCTGGCCGCCGTCATCGGCCGTTTCACCGAGGTCCTGGGCCTGCGCCGCTACACCCTGGTCGTGCAGGACTACGGCGGCCCGGTGGGATTCCGGCTCGCCATCGCGCATCCCGAGCGACTCGACGCGCTCATCGTCCAGAACGCCGTCGCCCACGAGGACGGGCTCGGCCCGCTGTGGCAGACCCGGCGCGAGTTCTGGGCTGACCGCAAGGCACACGAGGCCGCGCTGCGGGAGAACTTCTTCTCCTTCGCGGCGACGCGGCAGCGCCACGTCGGGACCAGCCCGAACGCGGAGAACTACGATCCGGACCTGTGGACCGACGAGTTCGCCTTCCTCAGCCGGCCCGGCCAGCAGGACATCCAGACCGACCTGTTCTACGACTACCGCACCAACGTCGCGAGCTACACCGCCTGGCAGGACTGGCTGCGCCAGCACCAGCCGCCACTGCTGGTCCTGTGGGGCCGCTACGACCCGTCGTTCCAAGTCGAGGAGGCCGAGGCCTACCGCAGGGAGGTACCCGCCGCCGAGGTGCACATCCTTGACGCCGGCCACTTCGCCCTCGACGAGCAGCCCGACGCGATCGCGGACCTGACCCGGGGATTCCTGGGTCGCCTGACCCGGGAATGATCGCCTGCGGTGACAGCAGCCGCTGTCGGCTTCGCGGGCAGGACCGCGCCGCTGGCCGATGATTTCGCGGGCAGGACCGCGCCGCTGGCCGATGATGAGGTGGCGGCCCGCTGCGGCCTCGCCCCCACCGAGGCACTAGCTGCGATTGCGGGCAGCGGTCGGTCGGAGGATCAGGGAGGCGGCGAAGCGCGAGGCGGTGGTGATTGCCACCGTCGCGATCAGCGTCGCAGGTAGGGCCTCGGTGGGAGCGACCGCCGCAGCGATCATCGCGATGACGAACGAGGCATAGACGAGGCCCAAGGCCCTGACGACCCGGCGGGTCCGGAAGAGCGGCCGGGTCTCTGGCGGCATCCGCCAGATCTGCAAGGCCCCGAGGCAGGTGCCGAGAGCGGTGATCCCGGCGAGCCCGAGCACAACCGTCGTCCGGCTCAGTTGGATCACCGTCGTCGCGTACACGAGTCCGAGGCATGCCAGGCAGGCCATGTAGATCACGAGATTCACGACGCGGCCGACCACGACCTCGACGTTTCGGCTGTAGATGCTGGTCCGGGGCGCGGACCGGGCCGCCTGGATGAAGTGCCTGGCCGCCTGCGCCAGGCCAGCGCGGTGGAGGCTGATCCGGCCGAGTTCGTTCTGTGCGCCGCTGTGCGTCGGGTCGAGCGCGAGCGCGCGTTCCTGATGTTCGCGCGCGGCGCGCAGTTCGCGGCGGGCGAGGCTGATCTTGCCGGACACGAAATACACGTCAGGCTCGTCGGGCCCGAGACGGCGGGCGTTGGCGGCCGCCCGTTCGGCGGCTGCGTAGCTGGCCTTCGTGGCCAGCTCGGCCTGGGCTAGGCAGAGATGCGCCCGCCACGTGTTCGGCGCCAGCCGGCACGCCTCGTTCGCCGCATGGATGGCCGCCGCAGTGTCGCCCAGATGAACCTGAGCGACGCTGACCAGCCGGTAGGGCCAGTCGTCCGACGGGGCGAGGGCGATCGAGCGGCCGGCCGCGGCCAGAGTCTCCTGGTACCGGCCGCTGCCCAGATGAGCGGCGGCGAGCATGCACCACGCCCGGCTGTGGGCCGGTTCCTCGGCCACGATGCGCGCGAGCACGCCGGCCGCTTGGTCATAGCGTTTGAGGTCGAGCATCACCCTCGCGCGGTCAAGCTCGACCGTGACCTCGGTCATAGCATCCGCCGCTTCTTCAGGTAAGCGGCGAGGTCGTCGTAGGTCCCGCCCTCGTTGGCGAACAGCGCCACATTGCGCGCCGTTTCGAACCACGGGCCGAGCGACGGCTTGACCTCCCCGACCGCCTGCTCCAGGTCAGCCTGGCCGATCAGCCGGGGCGTGCCCTGCTGGACGGAGTCCATCAGGGCATGTTCGGCCGAGGTCTCACAGATGTGGGCGATATCAGCGCCCGAGTAACCCTCGGTCAGCTCGGCCAGCCGGGCCAGGTTGACTCCGCCGACCGGTCGCTCGCGCAGGTGGTAGCGGAACACCGCTTCCCGTGCGGGCCGGTCAGGAGGCAGCACCAGCAAGGTGCGGTCGAACCGGCCGGGCCTGCGCAGGGCGCTGTCCACGTCCCAGGGATGGTTGGTCGCGGCCAGCAGGAAGAGCCCCTCGTTGCCCGCGGTAACGTCGTCAAGTTCGAGCAGCAACTGGTTCACCGCGCTGCGCATCGGAGTGTTGCGCAACTGGCTGCGTTTCTGGCCGAGCGCGTCGACTTCGTCGAGGAACAGCACGCAGGGCGCGTGCCGCCGGGCGATGCTGAACAACTCGTGGATGTTCCGCTCGCTCTGCCCGACGAACATGTCGATGACGTCAGCAAACGACACCGACATGAACTGGGCGCCGAGTTCCCCCGCGGCCGCGCGGGCGATGAACGTCTTCCCGCAGCCGGGCGGGCCGTAGAGCAGCAGGCCGCCGCGCAGGCTCTTGCCGTACAGGCGGCGGAGTTCGGGATTGCGCATGGGCGCGAGGAATGCGGCTTCCAGCCGCTTCTTGACCTCCGCCATCCCGGCGACGTCGGCGAGCCGCAGCCCGGCCTGCTCCACATCGAACGCCCTGGCCGCCGGGTCTTCCTCGTCGGAGGCCGGGTCGTCGCCGACGAACATGGGCGGCAGCAGCCCCTGGACATCGGATTCTGCTCGCGACCAGTCGAATCCCGCAGGCTGGTCCGGGTCAGACGCCCGCTCCTGGCTGAGCGCCCGGGGCGGGTCGGGTGCCGAGGGCGGGTCGGGTGCCGGGGGCGGGCCGGGTGCCGGGGGCGGGTCGGGCGCCTGGAGCAGGGCGAGGGCCGCCGCGTTTCCTGGGTCTCGCTGGAGTATCGCGCCCACGTGGCGGACCGCCTCGTCGCGCAGTCCCGCGCTCATCAGCATCGTGGCCAGATGCACCCGCAGCGGCACGTCATCGGGCATGGCCTGGACCGCATTGCGCAGGCTGTCGAGCACGGCCGGGCTCAGGTTCCATGAGGGCCCATCCGTCAGATCGGAACACGGATGGTTAATGACCATCCCTGCGGTAAGGACCCAGCATTCCAGACATCCCCGTCAAGACGGGGCCAGGAGCCCAGGCAGCCCACCACCTCCGCGGTGATGGGCTGCCCGAGCGGGGCGCCGCCTGGGATGGGCGCTGCCTCGGGGGCGTGCCCGGGGCGCGCGCCCGTTAGGCAGCTGGCTGACGGGTGCGGCTGCGGATGACCATCAAGACGACCAGGAACGCGAGGACATCGAACACCGCGGCCAGCGTGAACGCGCTGGCCATGCCGTGCACGACGATGTGCTGCAGCTGCGCCAGCGGGTTCAGGTGAGCGACCGGGTGCTGCTGGGCGTTCCGGGTGGCCGTGCTGTACGCGGTGACCAGGATGGCCAGCCCGAGTGACCCGCCGACCTGCTGGGTGACGTTCACCATGCTGGACGCGGCACCCGAGTCCTCGGGCCGCACGCCCGCCAGCGACGCCATGGTCAGCGGCACGAAGACCACTCCCATGCCCGCGCCGATCAGCAGCATCGGGCCGAGGACCCCGGCCAGGTAGCCCGTGCCCGGGGCGATCCGGGACAGCCAGGCCATGCCGGCGACCACCGGCAGCAGGCCGGTGATCATGAGCGGCGTGGCGCCGAACCTGGCCAGCAGCCGGGGCGACAGCCGGGACACCGCGAACAGCGCGAACGTCATCGGCAGGAATGAGATCCCGGCCCGCAGCGGGCTGAACCCCAGGATGTTCTGGACGAACTGGGTGAGGAAGTAGAACATCCCGAACATGCCGGCCACCAGCAGCAGCCGGGTGATGTAGGAGCCGGACCGGGCGCGGTCGGCGAACAGCCGCAGCGGGGTGATCGGCTGCCGGGCGTGGGCCTCGTTGACCACGAACAGGGCGAGCAGCACGGCCGCGGCTGCGAACGCGCCCAGCGCGACCCGGTTGCTCCATCCGTCCTCGGCGGCGCGGATGAAGCCGTACACCAGCAAGGTCATGCCCGCGGTCGAGGTCACCGCGCCGGCGATGTCGAACCGCCCGGGCTGGCGTTCCGACTCGGTCAGGAACATCGGGGCCAGGAGGGCGACGATGATGCCGATCGGCACGTTGATGAACAGAACCCAGCGCCAGGACACCCATTCGGTGATCACACCGCCGAGCACCAGGCCGAGCGAGCCGCCGCCCATGGCCACGGCCGTGTAGATGCTGAGCGCCCGGGTGCGCTCCCGGCCCTCGGTGAAGCTGGACGCGATCAGTGCGAGCACCGCTGGTGACGCGATCGCGCCGCCGACGCCCTGCACCGCGCGCGCCGCGAGCAGCCAGGGGGCCGAGGTCGCGAGCCCGCCGGCCAGCGACGCGGCCGTGAACAACGCGATGCCCGCGATGAAGACCCGCCGCCTGCCGAGGATGTCGCCGGCCCGGCCCCCGAGCAGCAGCAGGCCGCCGAACGTCAGCGTGTAGGCGTTGAGCACCCAGGACAAGCTGGCTTCGGAGAAGTGGAGGCCGTGGGCGATGCTCGGCAGAGCGATGTTCACCACGGTCATGTCGAGGATGATCATGAGCTGCGCGCCGAGCACCAGCGCCAGGGCGATGCCGCGGCGGTCGGGACGGCGGGTAGCCCGCCGTTCCGTCGTGACCTGCGTTATCGACGTAGTCGACATGAATGCCTTCCGGAGAGATGCTGCGGGCCGGCGGACGGGTTGTCGTCCCGGCCCGTGTTGCCTAGTATGTAAGTGGAGGCCGCCTCCGATAACTATACGGAGGCACCCTCCGCTTTGCAACTCGAATTAAGGTGAGGGCCGATGAGCAGGACCGGCGGACCGGGCCAGGTTCCGGCCGGCGGGCCGCGTCCGAGCGGACCGGGCCAGGTTCCGGCCGGCGGGCCGCGTCCGAGCGGACCGGAGCAGGTTCCGGCCGCTGAGCCGCGTCCGATGCGTGCCGACGCGCAGCGCAACTACGCCCGGCTGCTGAGCGCGGCGGCGGCGGTGTTCGCCGAGCACGGCGCGGACGACGCGTCGCTCGAGGAGATCGCCCGGCGGGCGGGCGTAGGAATCGGCACGCTCTACCGGCACTTCCCGACCCGGCAGGCGCTGCTCGAGGCCGTGTACCGCGATCAGGTGGAGGCGCTCCGTCTCCGGGCCGACGAGCTGCTCGAGTCCGATTCGCCCGGCGACGCGCTGGCCGCCTGGGTGCGGGCCATGGTCGCGTTCAGCAGCACCAAGCACACCCTGACCACGGCGCTGCTGGCCACGCTGGGCAAGGAATCCGAGCTCCTGTCGTCGTGCAGCAAGGTGATCCGCGACTCGGCCGATGCCCTAGTCGGCCGGGCCCAGAAGGCGGGGGTCGTGCGCGAAGACGTCGACGCCAAGGACGTGATCCGGCTGGTCCATGCGGTGAACATCGCGACCCAGCACGCGGCGTCCGACCCCGGGCAGACCGACCGGCTCCTCGGGCTGGTCCTGGACGGCCTGCGGCCCCAGCCGGCCGGCGCCGCCTGACGCCAGGCAGCGCCTCTGCCGCCGCATGGATGTACCGCCGCGGTCGCGGTAGCGACCCTTCCGGTACATCCATGCCCCCGAACCTGACCGCGCCCAGGCTGACGAGACGGTGGTGCGCAGCTCAGGAAGGAACGTCGCTGAATGCTGGGTTCACTACCGCGTCGGCCTTGACGGGGCCGACGCCGGGCGGCAGGTCCGGGGCCGACACGGGCGGCTCGAAGACCAGCCGGGCCGGTATGTGACCCGCCCACACCGGCACCGAGAAGTCGGATGGAGGGTCGATCGTGGACCCGCTGCGCGCCTTGACCGACGCGTCCTCGATCGTGACCCGCCACAGGCCGGTTTCCCTGATGTCGTCGCTGGTGAGCGGGCGCAACTGATCCCACCGGCCCGGGGTGAGGTGCTCGATCAGCGCCCGCATGGCCGCGACGGCCTCGTCGGTCTCCGTCACCTCAGTGGCGTGGCCGTGCACGGTGACCGAGCGGTAGTTCACCGAGTGGTTGCGGGCCGACCGGGCCAGCACCAGCCCGTCGAGCATGGTCGCGGTCACGCAGACCGGGCTGCTGCCGCGCATGTCGCGGAACAGGCCGGCCGCGGGGGAGCCGTGCAGGACCAGCGTGTCACCGAGGCGCGCGTGCACCATCGGCAGCACCACGGGCCGCCCGTGCCGCACGGTGGCCACGTGGCAGAACGGCACCGCGTCCAGCACCTTGTGCACGGCCGCGCTGTCGTAGCTAGCCCGGTCCGGATTGCGGCGCACCCGGGCCAGTCCCGGCTGAGCCCGGCGGCTCACAGCTGCAGCTCCGCCCGCTCGCGGGCCGCGAGCAGCATCTGGAGGTGGTGCTTCACCTCCGGCCACTCCGGTGCCGTGACCGAGTAGCGGGCCGAGTCCCTGGGCCCGTCATCGGTGGCCAGCCGGTGAGCCCGCAGGATGCCCTCGAACTGCGCCCCGATCCGCTCCAGCGCCGCGCGTGACCGCGCGTTGCGGGAATCGGTGTGGAAGCACACGCTCTGCG
This sequence comes from uncultured Actinomycetota bacterium, assembly GCA_963844655.1. GTDB lineage: Bacteria > Actinomycetota > Actinomycetes > Streptosporangiales > Streptosporangiaceae > JASHPR01. Next base: position 371,192 of record CAWJPA010000007.1, read on the forward strand.
CCTCCCACACCTCGAAGGCGTGAGTGAGCATCAGCAGCTTCATCTCGGTGTTCGCGGCGGTGCCGATCGCCGGCTGGGCGAGCCAGGTAAAGCCGATCTCGCACACGTCCGGGCCGTCGTGGCCGTGGCGCGGATGGCCCGCGGGCCATGACCACGAGCCCAGGTCAAAGAACCGGGTGGAGCCGATGACCGTGTCGTCGCTGACCCGGAGCACCGCGAACGGGGCCGCCACGCCCGCCTCGCGCAGGGCCAGCGCGGTCTCGACGTAGGCCCCGGCCGCCGCCTCCCCGTGCGGGATCGGGCTCCACCGGTATGGCGAGCGGTCGATGGCGGCCGCGTCGGCCAGACCCGGGGCGTGCCAGCGCTGCAGCGGCTCGAGCCGGACGTGCTGGCCTTCGAGCAGGGGGAGCAGCGTGATCATGACGCCCTGCCTTTCTGGGATACCGCCGGGTGCTTGCCACGAGATTATGTAACAGTACATAATCTCTTTATGCTGACACAATACAAGCCGCAGGGGCGCAACGCCAGCGAGATATCCCGCGACGTGGAGTCGGCCCTGCGCGACGGCAGGCTCGCGCCCGGGGCGGCGCTGCCCCCGGTGCGAGGGCTGGCCGCCGAGCTTGGGCTGAGCCCGGTCACCGTGGCCGCCGCCTACCGGGAGCTGCGCGAGAAGGGGATCGCCCGGGGCAACGGGCGGGCCGGCACCCACATCACCGGGGCGCCGCCGATCGGCCCGAGGCTCGCGCTCACGGTGCCCGACGGGGTGCGCAACCTGCTCGTCGGCAGCCCCGATCCGGAGCTGCTGCCCGCGCTGCCTGCGGTGACGCCCCGGTCCCGGCTGTACGGCGACCCTCCGGTCACCCCGCGCCTGGGCCGCCTGGCCGCGGAGCAGTTCCGCGCCGACGGCATCGACCCGGCGCACCTGGCGGTGGTCGGCGGGGCGCTGGACGGCGTGGAGCGGGTGTTCGGGGCGTGGCTGCGGCCGGGCGACCGGGTCGGCGTGGAAGATCCCGGCTACCCGCCCGTGCTCGACCTGCTGGCGGCGATGGGCCTGACCGCCGTCGGCATGCCCATCGACGACTTCGGTGCGCGGCCCGCCGCGCTGCAGGACGCGCTGGCCCGCGGCTGCCAGGCGGTGCTGTTCACGCCCCGGGCGCAGGCCCCGACCGGCGCGGCCTGGGACCAGGCCCGGGCCGCGGAGCTGCGTGAGGTGCTGGCCGGCCGGCCCGAGGTCGGTGTGATCGAGGACGACCACGCGGGCCCGGTGGCGGGCGCCACGGCGCACACCATCGCGGGTGGTGGCCGGCAGCGGTGGGCGACCATCCGTTCCGTATCAAAGTCACTGGGGCCGGACCTGCGGCTGGCCACCCTGGCCGGCGATGCGGTCACGGTTTCCCGGGTCGAGGGCCGCCAGGCGCTCGGCACGGGATGGGTGAGCCACGTGCTGCAGGAGATCGTGGCCGAGCTGTGGGCCGGCCTGCCGGCGGGCAAGCTGTTCGCGCGCGCCGCCGCCCGGTACACCGAGCGCCGCGGCTACCTGATCGACGCGCTCGCCGCGCACGGCGTCGCGGCCACCGGGCGGTCCGGGCTCGCGGTCTGGGTGCCGGTGGCCGACGAGCTCGCGGCCACGACCGCGCTGCTGCAGCGGGGCTGGGCGGTGGCACCCGGCGAGCGCTTCCGGATCTCATCGCCGCCCGGCATCAGAATTGGAACTGGAACGCTAACCTCGCGGGAGGCATCGACCCTGGCCGCCGACATTGCCGGTGTCCTGGCCCGTCGCCCGAGGCGTAGCGATTGAAAACGGCCGCCGCCCCCTGATGGGGACGGCGGCCGGTTTCTCGTAGGGGCCGGGCCGGTCAGGCCGCGACCGCGGTGTGCGTGGTAGCGGGCTCAAGCGCCAGCTCCAGCACCTCGCGCACGTCGCTGACCGGGTGGACCTCCAGCTGCTCCCGCACGCCCTCGGGGACGTCCTCGAGGTCGGGCTCGTTGCGCTTGGGGATCAGCACCGTAGTGATCCCGGCTCGGTGCGCGGCGAGCAGCTTCTGCTTCACCCCGCCGATCGGGAGCACCCGGCCGGTCAGCGAGACCTCGCCGGTCATCGCCACATCGCTGCGGACCAGCCGGCCGGACAGCAGCGACGCCAGCGCCGTGGTCATGGTCACCCCGGCACTCGGGCCGTCCTTGGGCACCGCGCCCGCGGGCACGTGCACGTGGACGCCGCGCTCCTTCAGGTCGCCGACAGGAAGCTCCAGCTCGGCGCCGTGCGAGCGCAGGTAGGACAGGGCGATCTGAGCCGACTCCTTCATCACGTCGCCCAGCTGGCCGGTCAGCGTGACTCCGGTGCTGCCGGTCTCCGGATCGGCCAGCGACGCCTCGATGAACAGCACGTCGCCGCCAGCTCCGGTGACCGCGAGCCCGGTGGCCACACCCGGCACCGCGGTCCGCTCGGCCGACTCCGGCGTGTGCCGCGGGTGGCCGAGGTAACCGTGGAGGTCGTCCGGGCCGACCGTGACCGGGAGCTCGGCCTCGCCCGAGGCGAGCCTCGCGGCGATCTTCCGCAGCACCCGGCCGATGGACCGCTCCAGCGCGCGCACGCCGGCCTCGCGGGTGTACTCGGCGGCCAGGCTGTGCAGGGCCTCGTCGGTCAGCGTCACGTCGGCCGGGTCAAGACCGGCCCGCTCCAGCTGCCTGGGCAGCAGGTGCCCGCGGGCGATCGTCACCTTCTCGGCCTCGGTGTAGCCGTCCAGTGAGATCGGCTCCATCCGGTCCATAAGCGGCTCAGGGATCGCCTCGGCCACGTTGGCCGTCGCGATGAACAGCACGTCGGACAGGTCCAGCTCGACCTCGAGGTAGTGGTCGCGGAACGTGTGGTTCTGCGCCGGGTCCAGCACCTCGAGCAGCGCGGCCGTCGGGTCGCCCCGGTAGTCGGCGCCGAGCTTGTCCACCTCGTCCAGCAGGATCACCGGGTTCATGGAGCCTGCCTCGCGGATCGCGCGCACGATCCGGCCCGGCAGCGCGCCCACGTAGGTCCGGCGGTGGCCGCGGATCTCGGCCTCGTCGCGGACGCCACCGAGCGCCACCCGGGCGAACTTGCGGCCCATGGCGCGGGCCACCGACTCACCCAGGGAGGTCTTGCCGACCCCGGGCGGTCCGGTCAGCGCCAGCACCGCGCCGCTGCGGCGTCCGCCGACCAGGGTCAGGCCCTTGTCGGACCGGCGCTTGCGCACGGCCAGGTACTCGATGATCCGGTCCTTGACGTCATCCAGGCCGGCGTGGTCCGCGTCCAGGATGGCCCGGGCCGCGCCGATGTCGTAGGCGTCGTCGGTCGTGGTGTTCCACGGGATCTCCAGCACCGTGTCCAGCCAGGTACGGATCCAGCTGCCCTCGGGCGACTGGTCGGAGCTGCGCTCCAGCTTGTCGGCCTCCTTGAGCGCCGCCTCCTCGACCTTCTCGGGCAGGTTCGCGGCCTCGATCCGGGCCTTGTAGTCGTCTTCCTCGGTGCCCGGCTTGCCGTCCAGCTCCGACAGCTCCTTGCGGATGGCCGCGAGCTGCTGGCGCAGCAGGAACTCGCGCTGCTGCTTCTCCATGCCCTCGCGCACGTCGTTCTGGATGGTCTCGGCCACGTCCAGCTCGGCCAGCGCGTCGCGGGCCCAGCCGACCAGCCGCTCCAGGCGCTGCTCGGGGTCGACGGTCTCCAGCAGCTCGTGGCGCTGCTCGAGCTTGAGGTACGAGGCGTAGCCCGCGCTGTCGGCCAGCGCCGACGGCTCGGTGATCTTCTGCAGCATGTCGACGACCTGCCACGCGCCGCGCTTCTGCAGGATCGCCGCGGCGATGCCGCGGTACTCACGGGCCAGCTCCTGGGCGCGCTCGCTCGCGGGCGGCTCGTCCATGACCGTGCCCTCGACCCACAGCGCCGCGCCGGGTCCCACGGTCCCGGTGCCGATCTGCACCCGGGACAGCCCGCGGATCACCGCGGCGGCCTCGCCGCTGGGCAGCCGGCCGGTCTGCTCGACCACGCCGAGCGTGCCGACCGAGGAGTACTTGCCGCCGACCCTGGGCACCAGCAGCAGCTGGGGCTTGGCGTCTCCGGCCGACACCCGGGCTGCCTCTATGGCCGCGCGGACCTCGGCATCATCAATCTCCACCGGGACCACCATGGTGGGCAGCACGACAGAGTCGTCGAGCGGCAGCACCGGAAGGGAGAGGGTCTCGCTCATCAGGTCACTTCCCTGGTTGGGCTTACTTGATTACACCGTTGTAACAACGAGGGGCCCACATTGTTTCCCGGGCCCGTTCGCGGTCAGCGGACACCGGTCCGGTGCAGGTCACGGCCGCTGGCGGGGCCTGCGGCGGGCGCTGGCGATTGTGATGTGGTGGCCGGCCGTTGCTACCGTCCGGTTATGGGTCTGCGCTCGCGGCCGCGATGGCTGGCACGGCGGGGACGCGCCGCGATCGCGCTCGCGGCCGCCGCCGTGCTCGTGGTGATCGGCGCGGTGGCCGCGATCATCGCCGCCACGGGCAGCCCGGCGCCGATCAACGTCCGCAACCTGCGTATCCAGGTCGTGGACGGCCCCGGCAACAACCAGCACGTGTCGCTCGACGCCACGTTCTTCACGCCCGAGGGCACCGGCCGGGTGCCCGCCATCCTGGTCGCGCACGGGTTCGGCGCGACCAAGAACTCGGTCCGCCCCGAGGCGGAGCAACTGGCCCGGGCCGGGTTCGCGGTGCTCACCTGGTCGGCCCGCGGCATGGGTGCCTCCACCGGCCAGATCGCGCTCGACTCGCCGGACTACGAGGTCAAGGACGTCGAGCAGCTGATCACGTGGCTGGCCAGGCAGCCTCGGGTGCTGCTCGATCATCCGGGTGACCCGAGGGTCGGCATCACCGGCGCCTCGTACGGCGGTGGTATCGCGCTGCTGGCCGCGGCCTACGACCACCGGGTCGACGCCATCGTCCCGCAGATCACCTGGAACAACCTGGCCACCGCGCTATTCCCGAACGGCGCAGGAGGCAGCCCGATCAACGGCGTGTTCAAGCGGCAGTGGGCGGGCCTGCTGTTCACGCAGGGGTCGGTCGGCTTCGGCACGGTCGGCGGGGGAACGCGGTCCGGGTCGGGCTCCGGGTCTGGTCCTGGTTCTGGTACCGGGTCCGGTCTGGCGTCCGGCGCCACCCCGATCGCCGGGTTCAACCAGTCCGGGATCGCCCGGGTGGTCGAGTGCGGCCGGTTCCAGGCCGCCATCTGCGCGGCCTACCAGCAGTCCGCCGAGCAGGGCCGGGCCACGCCGGAGACGGTCAAGCTGCTGGAGGCCTCCAGCCCGGCGAGCGTGGCCAACCGGATCGACGTCCCCACCCTGCTGGTTCAGGGCGAGAACGACTCGCTGTTCGGGCTCGATCAGGCCAACGCGAACTACCAGGCCATCAAGCGGAACGGGGCCCCGGTCGACATGGTCTGGTTCGCCGGCGGGCACGACGGCGGCAACCAGGAGACGAGCCGGATCAACGACCTGACCCTGCAGTGGTTCGACCGCTGGCTGATGCCGCCGAACATCCCGTGGCATCCTGGCCAGCCCGCCAGCAGCGGCCAGCCCGCGTTCGCGGTGAGCCGGAACGAGGGCTTCGACCCGTCGAGTGAGCAGGAACTGCTCGGCGTCGCCACCGCGCCGAGCTACCCCGGCCTGCACGGGACCCGGCAGGAGGAGGTCAATCTGGCCGGCCCGCGGCAGTTCATGGTCAACCCGGCGGGCGGGACGCCACCGTCGATGTCGGTGTTCCCCGGCCTGGGCTCGCTGGGCGCGGCGAACGGGTCCGGCACGTCGGCGGGCGGCGGCATCGTGTTTGACATGCCGGGCCAGAGCGCGGGCTTCGAGTCGGCGCCGCTGCGGACACCACTGCAGGTGACCGGCTCCATGATGGTGCGGCTCCGGGTCAGCGGCGCCGATCAGGTGACGCTGTTCGCCAAGGTCTACGACGTGGACCAGGCGGGCAACACCACGCTGCCGTTCTCACTGGCCGCTCCGGTCCGCGTCGGCGGCGCGACCACAGGGCGCGTGGTCAGCGTGACGCTCCCGGCGATGGACTACCAGTTCGCCGCCGGGCACCGGCTCCGCCTGGTGCTCACCGCCACCGACTTCGCCTACGCCACGTCGCCCGTGCCCGCCACCTACCAGGTCGCGTTGGCCAGCCGCGGTCTGACCGGTGCCGACCGACCCGGCCCTGGTCATCTCCGGCGTCGGCGTCCCGTGGTGGACCTGGGCGGCGCCCGCGGCCGCCCTGCTGGCCGCGATCGCGATCCTGACGGTCGGCCGGCGCCGGTCCCGCGACCGGTTCATCCCCGAGCTGGCCGAGGTGCCGCTCGAGATCACCGGGCTGACCAAGCGCTACCGCGACGGCCAGCTGGCCGTGGACGACCTGTCGCTGCGGGTGGAACACGGCCAGATCCTGGGCCTGCTCGGGCCCAACGGCGCGGGCAAGACCACGGCCCTGCGCGCGCTGATGGGCCTGCTGCATCCCGACGCCGGGACGATCACGATCTTCGGCCGGCAGGTCCACGCCGGGTCGGCCGCGCTGTCCAGGCTCGGCGCGTTCGTGGAGGGACCGGGTTTCCTGCCGCACCTGTCCGGCCGGGCCAACCTGGAGATGTACTGGCGGGCGGCCGGGCGCCCGGCGGCCGACTCGCATCTGGCCGAGGTCCTGGAGATCGCCGGCCTGGGTGCGGCCATCGACCGCCCGGTCCGCGCCTACTCGCGCGGCATGCGGCAGCGGCTCGCGATCGCCCAGGCCATGCTTGGCCTGCCGGACCTGCTGGTGCTCGACGAGCCCATGAACGGGCTCGACCCGCCGCAGATCAGGGAGATGCGCGACGTCCTGCTCGGGTACGCGGCCGGGGGCCGGACGGTGATCCTGTCCAGCCACATGCTCGCCGAGGTGGAACAGACCTGCAGCCACGTGGTGGTCATGCACCTCGGCCGCCGCCTGGCCGCGGGCCCGGTCGCCGAGATCACCGGCGAGGGAGCGGGGCTCATCGTGGGCACCCCCGAGGTCGGGCGGGCCGTCTCGGTGCTCGGCGGGCTCACCGGGATCGAGCGCGCCGAGCCGCACCAGGACGGCGTGCTCGTGCACCCGAACGGCGTGCCCGCGGCCACGGTCGTGGCCACGCTGGTCGGGGCGGGCATCCCGGTGGAGCGGGTGACGCCGAACCGCCGCCTGGAGGACGCGTTCCTGGCCCTGATCGCGGATGGGGCCAGCTCCAACGGGGCCAGCTCGGCCGACGGAGCTGGCGCGGGCGTGGCAGCCGGAACGGAGGGAGCCCGGTGAGCACGAGCGCGAGCCAGGCCGCGCCCCGGGCGGGATCTGGCGCTCCGGGATACAGTCCGCACCGGACCCTGCCCTTCGCCGTCGAGACCATCCGTCAGCTGCGACGCCGGCGGACGATGGTCGCGTTCGGGATCTTGCTTGTCTTGCCCTGGATCCTCGTCGGTGCGTTCGAGATCGGGGGCCCGCCGTCACCCAACAGCGGGACGCCGGGCCTGGTCGCCGAGGCCATGGCCGGCGGGCTCAACTTCGCGGCGTTCAGCCTCTTCGCCTCGGCCGGGTTCCTGCTCGTGGTGGCCGTGGCCCTGTTCTGCGGCGACACCGTGGCGACCGAGGCGAGCTGGGCGTCGCTGCGGTACCTGCTGGCGGCGCCGGTGCCCCGAACGCGGCTGCTGCGGCAAAAGCTGGCCGTGGCGCTGGCCTACTCCACGGTCGCGGTCATCGTGTTCCCGCTGATGTCGCTGGTCGCGGGGACCGTGGCGTTCGGCTGGCACCCGCTGCGGCTGCCCGCCAGCGGCGTGCAGCTCGGGTACGGGACGGCGCTGGGGCGGATGGGGATCATTCTGGCCTACGTCCTGCTCAGCGAGGTGGTCGTGGCCGGGCTCGCGTTCCTGCTGTCGGTGTCCACCGACTCACCGCTGGGCGCGGTCGGCGGCGCGGTCGGCCTGGTGATCGTCAGCTCGATCCTGGACGCGATCACCGCGCTCGGGAACTGGCGGGAGATCCTGCCCACGCACTGGCAGTTCGCCTGGCTCGTGGTGCTGCAGCAACCGGTCACCTGGAGCGCGATGATCGAGGGGGCGGCGGTCTCGCTGTCCTACGGGCTGATCCTGTTCGCGCTCGCGTTCCGGCGGTTCCGGGTCAAGGACATCGTGTCCTGACGGTTCAGTTCGAGAAGTCCTGGGTCATCCAGACCGTGCCGGAGCTGTCCCTGGTCACGGTGATGCCGATGTGGTGGAACGAGCTGCTGAGAATGTTCATGCGGTGACCGTCGTCCGGCGGCTTCTCGTTGAGCATGTCCTGGGTCAGGCCGACCGCCATCTGCGCGATGGCCGCCGAGGTGTCGGACACCGGGCCGCCGTCCCCGATGTTCTCTCCGGCTGACGTCCAGTTCACGCCCGCCGCGGTCTCGCGCGCGCCGAGCGACGGCTCTCCCGGGCACTGATGCGAGAGCCCGCAGCCGTCCTCCATGCGCGCGTTGTGTGCGGCGGAGCTCTGGTCGAGCCCGGCCGTCATCGTCAGCGCGGGCAGGCCAGCCTGGGCCCGGGCCTGGTTGATCAGCGTCAGGACCTGGTCGGCGGCTCCGGTCTGCGGGGCCGGCGGCGGGGTGGCCGGGGTGGGGGTCGGCGTCGGCGTGGGGGTCGGTGAGGGTGTGGCCGACGGACGCGGCCGCTTGGGCCGGGCCGGCGCGGACGGGTCCGGCGTGGCCGCCGGGGTGCTGGCGAAGGCCAGCGGGCTGGCCGGGCCTGCCGCCTGCACGATATTGGCCACGGCCTGCCCGGCGTGGGAGGGGCCGGCCGGCGGGGCCCCGGCGGCCCGGACCAGGTACACCCCCACGAGCACGACGGGAATCAGCAGCGCGCCGCAGAGCACGCCCAGCCTCCGGTGCGGCCATTTCGGCTTGGGCTCCTCCGGAAGGTCCCACCAGTCCGGATGCTCGCCCATCAGGTCCCCTCCATCGCTCCGCTTTGTGGACCATTAAAGTCCGTAAAAGGACTGGCCGGGGTGCCATTGCCGGCAACTGGGGACCCCGCGACCCCGCTGGCTCCCGTCCCTGGCCTGGCCTCATTGCCAGCCAAGCGCTCAACTTTGAGTACTCGTGCTTTACTAACTGAGTGAACCCCACCCGCCTGTTCGTGCTGAGCGCGCTCGCACGCCGCGGGCCCATGTACGGGCACCAGATCCGCCGGGAAGCGCGCATCGACCGCACCGAGCTGTGGTCCGAGGTCAAGCCGGGATCGCTGTACGCGGCGCTGCACCGGCTGCAGGCCGAAGGGCTGATCGAGCCCGTGCGCACCGAGCAGCAGGGCAACCTGCCCGCTCGCACCGTCTACGCGATCACCGGCGAGGGCCATAGGGAGCTGCGCGTGCTGCGCGCCGAGGCGCTGCGCGAGGTGGCGATGCGCCCGGACCCGGTCGACCTCGCGCTGGCCGTGAGCGCGGACCTGGACGAGGACACGCTGCGCGGGTTCTTCTCCAGCCGCCGTGAGGCGCTGTCCAGCCGGGCGGCGTTCTTCTTCCGCGAACGGGAGCGCGCCTGGCCGGACCAGACCCCGGCCGACGACCTGATCATCGAGCACGCGATCGCCCGGATCGAGACCGAGCTGCGCTGGCACGACATGGTGCTGGACCGCATCGGCAAGCTCGCGGGCGAGACCGGGCCGGACCAATGACCGTCCAGCCGCTGCGGCTGTTCGGCGACCCGGTGCTGCGAACCGAGTGCGACCCCGTGACCCGCTTCGACGACGCGACCGGCCGGCTCGTCGACGACCTGCTCGAGAACGTGCTGCTGCCCGGCCGGGCCGGGCTGGCCGCGCCGCAGATCGGCGTCAGCCTGGCCGCGTTCTCCTATAACCTCGACGGCCAGCACGGCTACGTCATCAACCCGGTCGTGGTCGAGACCTCCGGCGAGTACGACGGGCCCGAGGGCTGCCTGTCGATCCCCGGCATCTACGCCGACACCGCGCGGGCCCTTCGCACCGTGGTCACCGGGGTCGACCGGCACGGCGACCCGATCACCGTGACCGGCACCGAGGAGCTGTCCCGGGCCCTGCAGCACGAGACCGACCACCTGCGCGGCGTGCTGTTCATCGACCGGCTTACCGGGCAGCAGCGCAAGGACGTCCTCAGCCAGATCCGCCGGGCGGCGCTCTAGCCGGGCAGCAGCACGAGCTTGCCGGCCGTGCGCCTGGCGGCCAGGTCCTCGTGGGCGCGGGCGGCCTGGTCGAGCGGGTACCGCCCGCCGATGCGCACGTCCAGCGCGCCCTGCCGGATCCACGTGAACAGGTCGTCGGCCCGGCGCACCAACTCGTCCCGGGTCGTGATGTAGCTGCCCAGCGTCGGGCGCGTGACGAAGAGCGACCCGCCCGTGGCCAGGCGCTGGAGCTCCAGCGGCGGGACCGGCCCGCTGGCCCCGCCGTACAGCACCATGTACCCGCGGCGGCGCAGCGCGGCCAGGCTGTCATCGAAGGTCGCCCGCCCGACCCCGTCGTAGACAGCTGCGGCACCGTCGCTGGTGGCCTCCCGGGTCACGGTGCCGAAGTTGTCGTAGCCCGCGAGGTACGCGGCTCCCGCGTTCCTGGCCAGCTCGGCCTTTTCCTTGGTCGACGTCGTCGCGATCACCACGCCGCCGCGCCTGGTCACCATCTGGGTGAGCAGCAGCCCGACTCCGCCCGCGGCCGCGTGCACGACCACCGGGTCGCCGCTGGCCACGGGGTAGGTGTCGGTACACAGGTAGTGCGCGGTCAGGCCCTGCAGCATGACCGCCGCGGCCACCTCCAGCTCCACGCCGTCGGGCACCAGAACGGCGCGATCGGCCGGGACGAGCACCTGCTCCGCGTAGCTGCCGGGCACGTCGGTCCAGGCCACCCGGGTACCGATTCCGTCGGCACCGGGCCCGGCGGCCGTGACCGTGCCCGCCCCCTCGGCGCCCGCCACGTAAGGCACGTCGCCGGCGTAGGGCGGAAGCCCCTGCCGCCGGTAGATGTCGGCGAAGTTGACCCCGGCCGCCGCCACGTCGACCAGAAGCTGCCCGGGGCCGGGCGTGGGGGTGTCGCGTTCGGCCAGCCGGAGCACTTCCGGCCCGCCATGCCTTTCGGCGATGACTGCACGCATACCCCCATCCTCTCCCTCGGACGGGGCCAGGGCGGCCCGGTCCCGAAACGACGGCATGACCATCGCGCCGGGTAGAGTACGGCCATCAGGTGGGGCTGCAGGTGGAGGAGCGATGCCCGGACGGTGGAGTGATCTCAGCCCTCGCAGCCGCGAGCTGATCATCGTGGGTGCGGTGGTCGAAGCCGGCCTCAAGGCGGCGGTGCTCGTCGATCTCAAGCGCCGGCCGGCCAGCCAGGTCCGGGGCTCGAAGAAGGTATGGGCGGCGGCGATGCTGATCAACTCCGCCGGGGTCCTGCCGCTGGCTTACTTCACGGTCGGGCGGCGGCGGCCTGAGGTCGCGTAGCCGAGTGACCGCGGGGGCTTAGTTAGGACGCCGCCAGGGCGGGAAAAGCGCGGGTGACGGCGGCGGTGCGGCTGGAAACCTGCAGCCTGTCGTAGATGTTCTCCAGGTGCGTGCGCACGGTTCCCTCGGATATGCCGAGCCTCCGGGCGATCTGGGTGTTGGTGTGCCCGGCCGCGACCAGACGCAGCAGTTCAGCCTGCCGGGGGGTGAGCCTGGGCAGCGGATGGCGGCGGTTCTCGGCGTCCAGGTAGGCCTGGTGCAGGTGCGGGCGCAGCAGCGTGAGCAGCGCCCGGTCGCGCTCGGAGAAGCCAGGTCCTGGCCCGCGGAAAAAGAACAGCCGCACGGTCCGGCCGCGGCCCGTGTCCAGGCCGGGCGGCGGGGGCAGGGTCAGCATCAGGTCGTGCTCAAACCCCTGCGGCCGGTAGACGTCGCAGTACGTGCCGACGGAATGCCACTGGCGCTCGGAGTAGAAGTCCGCGACCGTCACGATGTGGCGCAGGTCGCCGGTGCGGTCAGGGTAGCTGCACGGCTGGCAGTCCCAGTAGTGCTGCCAGTGCACCGGATCCAGGTCGTCAGCCACGGGGCCGCCGCGGCCCGGGATCGACTGCAGGAACCAGGTCTCCTGCCGCCCGCTGTCGAAGCCTTCGAACGCGATGACGTCGCAGCGGATCTGGCCCATGAGGTCGGCCAGCAGCGATTCCGGCAGCCCGGCCTCCGGCACGTCGGGACGGTCCGCGCCGATGATCCCGGCCAGGGCGCGCAGATCCCCTTCGCTGGCCCGCACCGGAGTGCTCATTGCCTTTTCTTTCCCCTCCGTTGACCTCACGTTACGCCAGATGAACGGGTCTGGGGATCCGCAGAACGTCGGATAGCGGCCCCGGGCAGGCCAGCCCAGACTCGCACTTGACAGATCGGGCTACGAGTCAAGAGAGAGCGTCATGAACTTTATCCGTCACATCAGCCGTCTGGCCGCCGTCCTGGCGGGCGCCCTGCTGGCGTTCTGCGCGGCTGCGGTCGCCGCGGCCGCCGCCAGTTACCCAAGTCCGGGTGCGCCATCGGGAGCCGCTCTGGCGCGCGGAGTCCTGCTTCCCTGCACACCACAGTGCGCCGCTCCGGCGACGCCGATTCCGGCCGGCCCGCACACCGTCATCGTCGGCGGGATGCCCGGCTGGCAGATCACCCTGATCGCCCTCGGAGCCGCGCTGGCCGCGGCCGCCGTCGCGGTGCTGGCCGACCGGGCCCGGGCCGCGCGGTCTCAGGCGAACGCCGCGGCCACCGGGGCCAGGCGCAGCACGTCGTCCGGGCCGGCCAGGTCGGGCAGCGCGACGAACACCGTGGCCACTCCGCGCTCGGCCAGCAGCCGGTAGCGGCCGATGTGGTCGTCGGCGGTGCCGGCGTGATGCTGCCGCGCGTAGGCGGCGGCGGTCGTCCGGCCGCGCAGCTGCTCTACGATCGACGCGGCCTGGTCGCGGTCGCGGCCGATGACCGGGATGTCGAGCACGGTGACCTCGACCTGCGCCGGATCCCGGCCGGCCTCGGCGCAGTGCTCGCGCAGGACCGCCAGCTTCCGGTCGAGCGTGGCCAGGTCCGAGGGCAGGTTGCAGCCGTCGCCGAGCCGGGCCGCGATCCGCAGCGTCCGCTTCTCGCCCGAGCCGCCGACGATGATCGGGATCTGGGTCACCGGGCGGGGGTAGCAGGTCGTCTCCGGCAGCGAGATCCGCTGGCCCTGGTAGGCCTTGGTGCCGGGCTGCCAGAGCGCCCGGAGTGTCTCGATGGCCGTCTCCAGCCGGTCGAGCCGGTCCGGCGCGGGCGGGAACGGCAGGCCGAACGCCGCGTGCTCGCGCTCCCACCAGCCCGCGCCGATGCCGCAGAAGACCCGGCCGCCGCTGAGCGCGTCCAGGGTGGCCACGGTCTTGGCCAGGATCCCGGGCGCCCGGAACGTCACCGGCGTGACCAGCGTGCCCAGGCGCAGGCCGGGCTGCAGGCCCGCCAGCATCCCGAGTGTCACCCACGGCTCGGGGATCGGCTCCCAGGCCCGGCCTACCTGCGGGATCTGGATCAGGTGATCCATCAGCGCGATGCCCTGCAGGCCCGCCTCGGCCGCGTTGCGGGCGACAGCCGCCAGCCAGGCCGCCGGATCTCCCGAGTCCCAGCCGAAGCGCGAGACCTGCAGGATGAGGTTCATCCGCACCGGCCGCCGTCGTTGTTCGCTCGCGGCGCTCCTCGCGCCGGGCGTGTGCGTCGGCTCGGGATGCGCGGTGTCAGCGTCAAGAACCAGGTCCCAGCCCTCAGCCTCGACCTCCGTGACCGCGGCGCGCATCCGCCGCAGCTGGCCGTCGAGCGCGGCCGCGGGCACCGCCTGGCCGCGGGCGCGGTTGCGGCGGCGGCACTCGGCCGGGTCGGTGCGGAACAGCACGGCGACGGCAGCCAGCCCGCTGCCCCGGGCCAGGTCCAGGTAGCCGCGGCGCCGGGCCGGCTCCAGTCCGAGCGTGTCGATGACCGTGGTCAGGCCCCGGCGCAGCCGGGCCGCCACGATGTGGTCCAGCAGGGCGAACGCGTCGTCCGACGCGTCCAGGTCGTGCTCACCGCTGCCCACCACGGCTCGCAGCCGGTCGGACGAGACCACCTCCTGGAGCCGGTACCGCTCGGTGGCCCACACGGATTTGCCCGACCCGGCGGGCCCGATCAGCACCACAAGCGCAGGATCCGGGATGGCTGCGTCCCGGCTGGGCTGGGTTGCGTCCACGACCATCAGCCTGGCAGACGGCCCTCCTGCTGGTCGCCTTACGCCGCCGCGGCGAGCCGTCAACTGTGGTTGACGCTGCCATAGGATGACCGCCATGACGGAACCTTCAGCCGCTGGATTTCCGGTCACCACCGCTCTCGAACTGCAGGGCATGACGGTCGAGCGCGATCTTGGTGTCGCGTTCGGCCTGATCGTGCGCAGCATGGGTTTTGCCAAGTCCGTGGGCGCGGGCTTCAAGGCGCTGCGCCAGGGCGAGGTGTCCCAGTACACCGAGTTGCTCGAGGACAGCCGCAGGCACGCGATCGACCGGATGATCGATAACGCCAGGCTGCTCGGTGCGAACGCGATCATCGCGATGCGGTTCGACTCCTCGGAGATGGGCCAGCAGCTCACCGAGATCGTGGCCTACGGCACGGCCGTCGTCGCCCGGCCGAGCGCGTGACCTCAGGCCCACCGAGACTCCCCGCGGGCGATGCCGACCGTGAGCGCCTGGTCGCGCTGCTCCGTGAGCACTACGCCCTGGGCACGCTGGAGCATGCCGAGCTGGACCGCAGGATCGGAGTCGTGCTCGCCGCCGAGTACACGGACGAGGCCGCCGCGGCCGTGGCGGATCTTCCGCAGCTAGCCGGGCCCGGTGCGCCGGGCCAGCCGGCCAGGAAGCCGCGGCGGCGCGGTCACGCCCAGGCAGCCACGCCCGGTGCCGGGTGGGTGCCAACCGACGAGCGGTTCCGCGACCCGACGACCCGCGCGATCATGCGAGTCTGGATCGACCCGGCCGACCAGAGCCGGCACTACGTGCCAGAGCCTGGCTAGCCGTTCCGCAGCTGGGCGACCATGGCGTCGGCCTGCTCGACGGTGAGCGTCTTGCCGAGGTTCGGCATGGGCAGCACGCGGCTGCCGCCGGCCAGGAAGATCACCTGATCGTTCAGGCAGGCCCGCAGGTCGGGATGCTTCTCGGCGATCGCGATCTGCGTGCGCAGCATTTCCTCCTGCTTCGCCGCGACGGCCGGGACGACCTTCTGCTGGTACGCGTTCTGCATCTTGCGGCCGATGAACCGCGCGGCCGCGCCTGCCGCTGCGCCCAGCACCGCACCGGCGATGTCGTCCGCAACCGAGTCGCCGATGCCGAAGTCCGAGCCGCCCGATCTGCGGCCGAAGCTGGGACGACGGCCCTGCCAGCCGCCGGGCGGACCGGGCTGGGGCTGCTGCGCGTAGCCCGGCACCTGGTCCTCGGAGTATCCCGGCTGCGGCTGCGCCGCATACCCGGGCACCGCGCCTCCCGGCTGCGGCTGTCCGGCCCATCCCTGTTGCGGCGGCACGGGGCCGCCCCCGGGCTGCTGCCCGAGCTGGCCCCGGGCCAGCTGAGCAAGCTCCTCGATCGAATGCACAGCGGCTGGGCTGCCGCACTGCGGGCACACCGCTCCCACCTGGGGGTACGTCACGGCCATATTGTGCCCTTCCAGCTGGCTCGCTGGGAAGACTCGGCGGATTCTAAGGCGATCTTTGTGGCCCGGTGGTGACAGGGAGCACGATCGCCGACGGGTGATCAGGGTCGTGATAGACCTGCTGGTCCGCGGCGAGCAGCGTGGTCGCGGTGCCGAGCGGCTCGCCGGTGCCGGTGTTGCGGGCGTATCTGGGGTGCGCGCCGCTGGACACCTGGAGCCGGAGCCGGTGCCCGCGGCGGAACCGGTGCGCGGCGGGCCAAAGCGGGAACCGCACCCGGACCGTGCCGTCGGGCTCGGGCGCGGGCCGGCCGGGGACCAGGCGAAGCAGCGCGTCGCAGACGTTGACCGACCGGCCGGCCGGATCGACCTCGCAGAGCCGGGCGAACACATCGGTGTGCTCCAGGCTCGACCGCACGTAGAGGTCGGCGGTTACCTCGCCCATCACCTCGAGGTCGCCGGTGAGCGGCGAGGTGGTGTAGGTCAGTACGTCGGGGCGTGCCTCCAGGATGCGGTTGTCCACGCGAGCCCGTCCGGCGTAGCCGACGGGCCCGGCCAGGTTCGGCGTCGGGTCGGCCGGGTCGTAGCGGTACCGGTCCGGCTCGCCGTGGCCGGGAAGGCCGGGGGCGAGTACCCCGTCGGGCTGCAGGTGCCAGCGCTGCGGGTCGGCGGGCGGCGGCCACGCGGCCAACTGGCGCCATTCCTCCGCGCCGGTGACGAAGACCCGGACCGGCTCCGCGCGCAGGCCGCTGCGGTCACCGGCCAGGTGGGCCCGAAGCCAGGCCAGGGACTCGCTGATCCAGGTCCCCAGCGCCGCCTGATCGGCGTGCCGCCACGGGCCGATGGTCAGGTACGGCTCGTGCCCGCTCGCGCGCAGGGCCGCGTAGTCGCGCAGCTGCAGTGGCAGGAAGAAATCGTGCCAGCCGCCGGTCATGCTGACCGGGGCGGTCACCCGGCCCACGGTGGCCGCGAAGCCGCGGTCCTTCCAGTAACCGTCTCCGGGAGCGTTCCTGGCGAGCCATTCCTGGTAGTAGGCCACGGTCTGGCCGGTGGCCAGCCGGTCGAGATCGCGCAGCGGCAGCCGGTTCATGATCGCTTTGAGCCGGCGCTCGGCCCGTGCCTGCTGCAGGAAGGCCAGCCGCCCTTCCTGCGTGGCGACCTGGTGCACCCAGGTCAGCGCCGTCTCGAGAGAGAACGACTCGCCCGCGTAGAACAGGGCCCGGAAGTCGGCGGTGGTGACCTGGGTGGCCATCGCCCTGAGGTCCGGCCCGGCGTCAGCGGCGATCGCCCACTGGACCATCCCGAGGTAGCTCGGTCCCACGGTCCCGAACGCACCCGGGTACCAGGGCTGCTCCTGCATCCACCCGATCGTGGCCAGCCCGTCGTCGCGCTCGTCCGGCCCGAACGGGTCGAGGACGCCGCCCGAGCCGAATGTGCCCCGGCAGCTCTGGATCAGCACCTGGAAGCCGCGCTCGGCGAGCAAACGGCCCATGATCAGCCCCCAGAAACCGCGCCGTCCGTAGGGTGAGCGCACGAGCACCAGGGGCGGCTGCTCATCGCGGCCCGGGACGTACCTGTCGGCCAGCAGCACCACGCCGTCGGGCATCGGAACCCGCAGGTCGCGCTCGACCCGCACGTCATGGGTAGACGCCGGGGCCAGCTTCAGCGTTCGCTGGAAGAAGCGGCTGGGGATCGTCATGGCTGCGGATCAGGACTGCTGCGTCAGCCTGCAGTAGCAGGACGAGTTGATCGGCACGTCCGCGTAGGCAGCGGCGATCTTGAGCTGCTGCTTGATGATGCCGGCCTGCTCGGTCTTGCCCAGCCGGGTCAGGCATTCGTGGTAACCGTGCAGGCTCCAGACGTTGCCGGGATGCTGGCAGGCCCGGGTCAGGGTGTCATCGAGGCCGAGGTCGGCGCGGTACTCGGCCTCGGCCTCGGCCACCAGGCCCTGCTCGAGGAGCAGGGCCCCGTAGGCGTGCCGGGTCGGCTGCATCCAGCCCCATGGCTCGTCGTAGGGAAGCCCGTCGTCGAGTTCGATCGAGCGGCGCAGGCGGGCGAAGGCCGCCTCGTAGTTGCCCCAGCGGTACTCAAGCTCGCCGTCCAGCATCGCCTCGGCGATGCGCAGGATGTCCAGGCAGGTGTTGTTGAACAGGGTGCGGGACTCCGGCACCCGCCCGGCCGCGGCCGCGAACAGCGTGCGCTGCTCCTCGGCGTCCTCGAGGCGTCCTGTGGCCGCGAGCGCCACGCCCTTGGCGTAATGGATCATGGCGGTGGTGACGCTGTACAACTCCGGGTCCGCGGGCAGCGGCGTGCCAATGATGTCCGCCCAGCGCCCGAACCGGATCAGTACGTGCATCTTCATCGGGACGAAGCCTTCGAGCCAGTCCGCCATCGGCGGCACGTCCACCCGGAGCAGGGCTTCTGGGATGGCCGCGGCGAGCTGGTCCGCCGTGTCCAGGGCGGTCTGAGCCTGGCCCAGGAACATCGCACCGTAGATCTTGAAGTGGAAGTCGTGTGCCCGGTACAGGGTGTAGAAGTTCATCGCGCCCTCGCGCGCCCGGTACTTCTCGTCGACCACGATCGCGGCGTCGTTCGCGGACACCACCCGCCGGTAGTCGCCGCAGAGGACGTCAAGGTGCGTCGGCATGTGCCGCAGGTGACCAGCGTCAGGAACCAGGTCGCGCAGCTGGTCACCCGCGCGGAGCGCGTCCTCGGGCTGGGCCGACATCTCCATCAGGTGGATATAGAAGTGGAGCACGCCCGGGTGCGACCCGTCCTGGGCGAGGGCGCCCTCGAGCACCTCCTTGGCCTCGACCGCGGCCGAGTCCCCGGCGGGCTGCCCGGTCGCCTGGTCCCACAGCTCCCACGGCGTGAGGTTCAGCAGCGCATCGGCGAACAGGGCAGCGACATCGGGATCGCCGGGATGCGCCCGGTAGGCCTCGCGCATGGCGTCGGCGTATCCCCGGCTCCAGGCCGAGAGGTCCGCGGCCGGCTCGGCGGACGGAAAGCGCGAGGCCAGCGCGTGCACGAGGGCGCGTTCCACCGGGGAGGCTCCGGACGCGTGGCGGGCGGCGTCGGTCACCGCGCCGAAGGCCCGCGAGACGGACGCGGTCAGGTCGGCCGGGTCGAAGGCCTCCCACGGCTTGTTGTAGTTCGGGCCCACCGCGTAGGCCAGCCCCCAGTACGCGAGCGCGCAGCCGGGGTCGCTCTCGATCGCGCGCTCGAAGCACGCCACGGCCTCTTCGTGGTTGAATCCGTAGGCCCACAGCAGCCCGCGACCGAACCAGGCCCGGGCCTTCGCCGACGAGGTCGTTATCTCCCGGGCGTAGCCGCCGAGGTCGTAGTAGCCGTCCAGGTCAAGCCGTGAGCTGGCCTGCGTTTCGGACACCCTGCCGAGTATGGCAGGTCGCGGCCCGCCGGCGGCCGGTGGCACACTTTGGGACGTAGCGGGGCGACGGGGCTCACCAGGCAAACCGTGGCTGGCCCGGTTCCTGGCTACAGGCCGGGAGGGCATATGGCGAAGGTCGATGCGCCGGACCTTCGTCGCGGCGTATCCGTGGTGGCGCTGCTGGCCGTGGCCGCGATCGGCCTGCGCGCGCGGTCCAGCCTGTCCGCCGCCGGCAGCGAGGCCGCGGCGACGGCCGTCCGGCACGGCCTGCTGGTCTTCTTCGGTGTCATGGAGGGACTGGCCGTGCTGGCCTATGGCACGCTGCTGGTCGTGGTCTTCCGCAGGAGCCGCAGGAAGAGAGGTAAGCCGGAGGACAATCCCCCGAACCCGCTGATCCCCTGGTGGGCGCGGGTGCTGGGGGGCCTGCTGGCGATCGCCCTGGTCTCCGTGCCGGTGGTGCTGCTCGTGCTGGCGGCCCGGGGGCACCGGCGCAGGACACTGGCTGCTGGCTCGGGCCGTCCTACGCCCGTGCTGGCCCATCCCGGAGCGCACGCGGTCGCCGACAGTTCCGCGTGGTGGCTGGCGGGCCTGGTCGCGGTGGGAGTGGTCGCGATCGGGCTGGCCCTGTCGGCGTGGCTGCGGCAGCGCCGGCAGCCCGCCCTGGCGGCCCTGGGCGAGGATCCGGCCCCGGACCCGCTGTCCGAAGCCGCGTCGGCCGGGACGGTGGCGCTGCACAGCCACGCCGACCCCCGCACGGCGATCATCGCCTGCTACGCAGCAATGGAGCACAGCCTGTCCGGCGCGGGATCGCCGCCCGCCGCCGCCGACACGCCCGCCGAAGTGCTGGACCGGGCCTTCGGGCTGGCTCATTCGGCCGCGGCCGAGACGCTGACCGGCCTGTTCCGCCAGGCCCGGTACAGCGAGCACGACCTCACCGAGGAGC
Organism: uncultured Actinomycetota bacterium; assembly: GCA_963844655.1. Taxonomy (GTDB): domain Bacteria; phylum Actinomycetota; class Actinomycetes; order Streptosporangiales; family Streptosporangiaceae; genus JASHPR01. The sequence goes on from CAWJPA010000007.1 coordinate 391,199, forward strand.
ACCGCACGGCAGCGCTGCAGGCCCTGGACCGCCTGCGGGCCGACCTGGGGCAGACCTCCGGCGTCGGGGCCGGCCGATGAGCGGCCGCTGGGCGGCGGCCCTGGTCGCGGCGGTCGGCCTGGCCGCGGCCGGCGCCGCCGCCTACGCCGTGGCCGGGCCCAGCGGCCTCGCGGTCCTGGTCACGGTCCTCGCCGTCGCGGCCCTGCTGGCCGGGCGCCTGGCGATGGTGCCGGCCGCGCCCGGGCGGCCGCGCCGCAAGCGAGGGACGGCGCCAGGGGTCACGGCGGAAGACTTCCCCGCGTTCCGGCAGATCGTCGCGGATCTGGGCTGGGCCGGGGCGTCCCGGCGGCACTACGATCACGTCACCCGCCCGGTGTTCGCCCGCCTGCTCCGCGCCGCGCTGGAGGACGGGCGGCTCACCCGGCAGGACGCGGAGGCGCGGGTCGGGGCGGACCTGTGGCCGCTGATTGACCCGTCAGCGCCGCTATCGGATGACAGCGAGACTTCAGGAGTGGACGCAGCGGCGGTCGGCCGGGTCGTGGACCGGCTGGAGCGGCTGTGGCCCGGACGGGACGGCTATGACGTGGGCTCATGATGCTGCTGACACCCCGCGGCTGTGCGCGAAGATCCTCGACGAGCTCGGGCAGGTCATCGTGGGCAAGCGGGACGCGGTGGCGCTGGTTCTGCTCGGGATCCTGGCCTCGGGCCACATCCTGATCGAAGATCTGCCCGGGCTGGGCAAAACGCTGCTGGCCCGGTCGTTCGCGCAGGTGCTTGGCCTGGAGTTCACCCGGGTTCAGTTCACGCCCGACATGCTGCCGGCCGACCTGACCGGCGCCGCGGTGCTCGATCCGGCGACCGGTGACGTGGTGTTCCGGCGCGGCCCGGTCTTCACCAACCTGCTGCTCGCCGACGAGATCAACCGGACCCCGCCCAAGACCCAGGCGGCGCTGCTGGAGGCGATGGCCGAAGCCCAGGTCAGTGCCGACGGCCAGACCTACCCGCTGGACCAGCCGTTCGTGGTGATCGCCACCGACAACCCGATCGAGTACGAGGGCACCTACCCGCTGCCCGAGGCGCAGCTCGACCGGTTCATCGCCCGGGTCAGGCTGGGTTACCTCGACCAGGCCGGGGAGGCGGAGATGGCGCGGCGGCGGCTGGCGCGCGGGTCGGCGCCGCCGCAGCCGGGCCAGGTCACCGACGCCGCCGGGCTGCTGGCCATGCGCGAGTCGCTCGAGCAGGTCCATCTCGATGACGACCTGCTCGCCTACGTCGTCAGCGTGGTCGCGGCGACCCGGACCCACGGGAAGGCCACGGTCGGCGCCAGCCCGCGGGGCACGCTGGCCGTGATCCAGCTCGCCCGCGGTCACGCGGTGCTTGAATCCCGCGACTACGTCACGCCCGAGGACGTGAAGGCGGTGGCGGTCCCCGCGCTCGCGCACCGGCTCGTGCTCCGGCCGGAGATGTGGGTGCGGCAGGTGACCGGCGAAGACGTGATCGGCGAGATCCTCGCGGCCGTGCCGGTGCCCAGGACCGGCTGATGGGCACGCAGCCGGTCACGTGGCGGGCCGCCCCCCTGCTGCGCCACCTGGCCACGGTCGCGCTGGTCGCGGTGGCCGCCGCCGTGGTGACCGGCCGGGCGGACCTGCTCCTGCTGGCCGCGCCCGCGCTGGCCGTGCTCGCGATCAGCCGCGCGCGGCCCGGGCCCGCCGCGCTCGGCATAGAAACAGTCACGTCCTCCTCCCGGTGCTTCGAAGGTGAGGACATCGAGCTCAGCGTCACCGTCGGGTCGCCGCAGACCCTGGACGAGATCACGCTCGAGTTCGAGCCGGCCGACACGGTGTCGCTGGTGTCCGGGGCTGCCGCGCAGACCGTGCTGCGAGACGACCACGCGGAGGCGCAGTGGGTGCTGCGGCCCTCGGTCTGGGGCCGCCGCACTCCGGGCCGGATCGCGGTCCGCTGCCGGTCCCGGGGTATCTGGCAGGCTGACGTAGACCTCAGGACACCCGGGCTAGAGATCTTCCCGCACCCGCCGCCCACCCGCGCCTGGCTGGTCCCGGCCGAGCTGCGCCGCCGGATTGGTGATCACACGGCCAGGTCGCCCGGCAGCGGCGTCGAGTTCAGCTCCATCCGCGAGTACGCTCCCGGCGACCGGCTCCGGGACCTGAACTGGGCGGTCTCAGCCCGCCGCGGGAAGCTGCACACCAACCAGCGGGCCGCCGAGCGCGCCGCGGACCTGATCGTGATGATCGACGGCTTCTCCGCCGTCGGGCCGCCCGGCCACAGCAGCCTCGACGTGTCGGTCCGGGGCGCCGCCGCGGTCGCCCACGCCTACCTCGGGGCGGGCGACCGGGTCGGCGCGGTCGCACTCGGCGGCATGCTGCGCTGGCTGAGCCCGGGCTCGAGCCGCAGGCAGTTCTACCAGATCGCGGAGATGCTCTTCGGCATCTGGACCGAGAGCGCGGTAACGCCGGACCTTGACCGGGTCCCGCGCACCGCGCTGCCCCCCGGGGCGCTGGTGATCATGTTCACGCCGCTGCTCGACCGGCGAATCATGGGCGCCATCACCGATCTCCGCGAACGGGGATTCGCGCTGGTCGTCGTCGACGTGCTGCGGCATGAACCACCGGTCACGGCGCGCTCTCAGATATCGGGGCTCGCGCTCAGGTTGTGGCGGCTCGACCGCGACGCCTTGCGGGTCAGTCTGGCCGGACTCGGCGTGCCGGTGACCAGGTGGCCGGACGACCAGGAGCTGGACGCGGCGCTGGCCCCGATGCATCGCGTAATGGCCGTGGCGAGGCGTCCGTGACGGATACGGTCAGCGGGTCGCTGCGGGCCGGGGCTGGCCTGCTGATGCTGATCGTGCCCGCGCTCGCCGCACCGCCGCAGGCCCTGGTGCTCACCGGGGCCGGTGCGCTGCTCGTCGGGGCCAGCGTCCTGGGCCGCTTCCGCCGGTGGACGGCGGCCGGAACGCTCGCCGCCGTGGTCCCGGTCATCCAGTGCGCGGCCTGGCCGCCGGGCAGCGTCCTCCTGGCCGCCGAGGGCCTGCTGATTCTCGGTTACCTGTTGCTGCTCGACGGACCCGTGAGCCTGCCGTGGCTGCGCAGCCAGGTGCGGTACGCCGTGGCCGGGCTGCTCGGTGCCGGTGTGGTGCTCGCCGCGCTGGCGGTCCCGTCGGCCACGTCGGTGTGGCTCGTGCTGGCCGGTCTCGGCGCCGCGGTCGCCGCGTACCTGATCGCCGTTCCGCTGGCTCGCCCGCCACACGGGTGATACGCGCTGCGGGTGATGCCTGGCACACGGGTGATCTGAGAGGCTTGGGCCATGGCCAGTGGTTCCGCACGGCGGCTCGTCGTGCTGCGACATGCGAAGAGCGCCTGGCCTGACGGGGTTGTCGATCATGACCGACCCCTGGCCGGTCGCGGTCGCCGTGACGCTCCGGCGGCCGGGCGCTGGCTCGCCAAGGCCGGCTACGTGCCTGATCGCGTCCTGTGCTCTACGGCCCAGCGCGCCCGCGAGACGTGGCAGCTCGCCGAGGCTGAGCTGGGTGCCCACCCCGAGACCACCTTTGAGGACCGGGTCTACGGTGCCACGGCCGATGAGCTCCTCGACCTGGCCCACGAGATGCCAGCAAGCGTCCGGACCCTGATGCTGGTCGGGCATGACCCCGCGATGCGGGAACTGACCCTGGAGCTGGCTACCTCATCGGCCGGCGATGCGGGTGCTGAGGGTCTTCAGCGGGTGAGGCTCAAGTTCCCGACGGCCGCGATCGCCGTTCTGGCCTTCAGCGGCAGTTGGCCGGAGCTCGGCTCCGGGAAGGGTCGGCTGGCCGACTTCGTCGTGCCCCGTGACTATGCCGCTAATAACAGCGGCATAGCGTGACGGATCAACACGACACGATCTCGACGTGATCGAATGAGTGTCGCACCTGAGCTTCGAGCGATACTGTGCACCTTGTGAATCTGGCGCGTAGCCACGTGACGCCGTTGATCCGGCCACGGCTCCGCTGCGCTGGGCGCGAAGGGCCCCCAAGGTTATCCATCCGTTGACCGACCGAGCACGCTCCGCGGTCATCGGAGCACAGCCCCGTGCTGGGAGGTGACCAGAGCGAGATCAGAGGCCTCATGTTTCTAGACCGTCTGCCTTCACTCAAGCCGTCATACGGCTATGGGATCTACCATCGTTCTCGGGGCGTCAGCGATGCTGACATAGCGGCGGCTTCGTGGAAGAAAAGTTCTTGGAGCAGCTACAACGGCAACTGTGTAGAGATTGCACACCTTCAAGATGGCCGTGTCGGCATCCGGGACACTAAGGATCTGAGAAATAGCCCGGTCTTGATCTTTACCTCCGCCGAATGGGATGCATTCCTGTTGGGGGCTAAATACGGCGAGTTCGACCAGGGCCAATAATTTGTAGCAATCGTGCTATCGCTGTAGCGACCGACACGGATGCTGTGCGGCAGGGACACCTGCAGGGCAGCATTCGTCTTATCGCATCACAAGGTGCCAGGGCCGCCTCATGAACATGGCGGAACTCTTGTCAGCACACCATGCTTTCAGGTCCATACTTCTCTGGCTACCCTGGCCAGTTCTTCACGGGATTGGTCCGGTGTCAGCGAGATCCCTTGCAGCTTCTTGAATGCCACATGGTACTCGTAAGTGTCGTCCTGGGTATCGATCTGACCTGTGCCGCTAAAGTACTCATACGTTACGACGTCGTTCAGCGGAATCTCGTGCAACTGGGGAAACTTAATGTAGGTGAACGCTCCCGCGGTTACCGGGTGATTGCCCTCCAGAGGAAGGATCTGGGCTCGTACGTTAGGGGTTCGTGAGACTTCAATAATATGCTCGAGCTGCGTTCGCATAACGGACGCGTTGCCCAGCTTTCTGTGCAGTACGGACTCATCTATCACGACCGACAACTGCAGGGGCGGATCACGCTGCAAAACCTGCTGCCGCAGAAGCCTGGCTTCTACCCGGCGATCGATCTCGCTGGGTGGGCGAGTGAACATCGAGTGCCAGCCGAGCATTACCGCACGTGCATATTCTTCGGTCTGCAAGAGTCCGGGGACAATCTGCGGTTCCCAGTTCCAGACGGATTCCGCCTCGGCCTCGAAGTTGAGGAAGTCGGCGTGCTCGTCGGGCAGCCGCGCGCTGAGGGCTTCGATTCTGCCGGTCTTGTGCGACTCCCGGGCGAGGGCCAGCAGCTCGTCGCGGTGTGAGTCGGAGACGCGGTAGAGCTCAAGGAGCCTACGGACGTCACCCTCCTTGATGCCGATCTTGTCGGTCTCAATGCGGCTGAGCTTGGAGGGAGACCACCCGACGCGTTCAGCGGCCTGGTCGCCGGTGTCGCCGGCATGCTCGCGCAGCCGGCGTAGCTCGGCGGCGAGCCGACGGCGACGAAGCGTTGGGCTGCCCTGATCTGACACCCGCTCGGCTCCTTCTCGGGACCGGTGTCATAGCCGGATGTGACTAAGTAGCCGACTGTGACTCTATAGGAGCGTAGTGGCGCTAGGGGCGCGATGGGAAGTAGCTTGCAGCAATTAAGACAGCAACTTGCTTTTCATCTTGCGATCTTCGTTGGGATGAAGTGTACTCAAAGAGAGGCCGATTTCCTGGCAAGGGGAGGAGGCCACGCCGTGAGCGGCTGGCGGTGGTACCTGAGGATGGTTCCGCCGCGTGCCTTTTCCGGGCCCGCTCGCTCCAGCCACGCCGTCGAGGACCGCAGGCCGCTGCGGATCGGCCGGTCGCGCGCCCGATCCCCTCCCACATAAGGGAAGCAGCATGGCCGGGCCCCAGCATGTTCGCGTCTTCTCGGGCTTTCCCCGGCCCCAAACACGCCAATGGGCCAGCGGAGTGCACCGCTAGCCCGGGCGAACCAAGCTCCGAAAATAACTACGGACAGGAGTCAAGGTATGACTACAAAGACTACGCCGGTTCGCGTTCAATGCAAGGGGTCCTTTAGCCGCGCTAGCTGCGACATTGTCCCTGCACGAGGATTGAACACGGCCTTGCGAGGCGGTGAGGCGGACCGGTGGACGCACTCGCCGTAGCGGCGTGGATCATCCTGGCGGCGGTATCCGCCTGGGGATTCACCATGATCTACGCCGCGGCGCAGCTTTCCAGGGTCCGGGCCGACATGACCCGCGTCCAGGAGCAGCTGCACAAGGAAATCAAGCACTGGCAGGACGAGGCAGCCCGCGCGAAAATCCACGCCGCGCAGATCGCCCGGGAGGCGGCGACGTGGGCTGCGGGTCACAAGCAAGGCCGGGATGACGTGGTCACGACGCTGCCGTTGATCATGGCCTACATCACGGCCCACGAGGGGAGCACGTGCAGCCAGCACGGCCCTCATGAGGTAGTCGAGCACGCCTAGCGGACGGGGCGCTCCCCAGCCGGAAGCACGGCGGCCCCGGCGGGGAGCGCGTCGGGAGAACTGGCGCCGATGTCGGCCAGAACGTGCGCGGTGCTGGGCACCGCCCCGTGGCGGCGGCGGATCACGTCGGCGATCAGCCCGGTCCATCCGGTCTGGTGCGATGCGCCCAGGCCGGCTCCGTTGTCGCCGTGGAAATACTCGCTGAACACCAGGTTGTCGTGCCAGGCCGGGTCGTCCTGAAGCCGCGCGACACCACCGAAACACGGCCGCCGGCCGTCCGGGCCGGCCACGAAGATCGAGATCAGCCGGTCCTGCAGGTCCGCGGCGACCTTGTCGAGCGTGACCTGGTGGCCCGAGCCGGTCGGGTACTCCATCGTCAGGTCGTCACCGAAGAACCGGTAGTAGCGGTCCAGCATGCTGATCACCAGGTAGTTGAGCGGGAACCACACCGGCCCGCGCCAGTTGGAGTTCCCGCCGAACATCGGCGTGGTGGACTCGGCGGGCTCGTAGTCGATGGTCGCCCGCACGCCCTCCACGTCGATCTCGTACGGATGCTCGCGGTGGTAGGCCGACAGCGCCCGCAGGCCGTGCGGTGACAGGAATTCGCTGGAGTCGAAGAGCCTGGTCAGCAGCCTCTGCAGCCGCTGCGGCCCGGTCACGCTCAGCAGCAGCCGCTGGTGTCCCTCGATCCCTCGCAGCAGCCCGGCCTCGGCCAGCCGGGCCGGGTCGGCGAGCCCGCTGGCGTCCAGCAGGCCCGCGAACTGCTTGCCGAGGGCCAGCGAGCGCTGCAGCATGCCCTCGTCGACCACCCCGACGGCCAGGACCGGGATCATCCCCACCATCGAGCGGACCTTCACAGGAACGGCCGCGCCGGACGGGGTGAGCAGGCGGTCGTAGTACATCCCGTCCGCCTCGTCCCACAGGCCCTGCCCGTCGATGGCGTCGCGGATGCTCGCGAAGTGCTCGAGGAACTTCAGCACCAGGTCCGTCCCTGGCCGCTGCCCGGACCGGTTCAGGATTACCGCGATCGTCCCCACGGCGATGGCGTAGAACGCCATCCAGCCCGTGGCGTCGGACTGCTCCAGCGTGCCGCCGACCGGCAGGTGCGACCGGTCCAGCGGGCCGATGTTGTCCAGGCCCAGGAACCCGCCCTCGAACAGGTTGTTGCCGGACGCGTCCTCCCTGTTCACCCACCAGGTGAAGTTGACCAGCAGCTTGTCAAAGACCCGGCTGAGGAAATCGAGGTCCCGGCCGCCGTCGATAGCGAACACCTCGAGCGCGGCCCAGGCCTGCACTGGCGGGTTCACGTCGCCGAAGTCCCATTCGTAGGCGGGCAGCGCCCCGTTCGGATGCTGAAACCACTCCCGGCACAGCAGGATCAGCTGGTACTTGGCGAACGCCGGGTCCACGTGCGCCAGCGCCACGCAGTGGAAGGCGAGGTCCCAGGCGGCGAACCAGGGATACTCCCACTTGTCCGGCATCGACATCAGGTCGAAGGCGTCAAAGCTGCGCCAGCGCGCGTTCCGGCCACCCCCGCGCTCCGGCGGTGGCGGCGGCTGGGCCGGGTCGCCGTCCAGCCAGCGCGCGACGTCGTAGTAGTACAGCTGCTTGCCCCAGAGCATCCCGGCGAACGCCTGCCGCATCACCATGGCCTCGTCGGCGGAGGCGCCGTCCGGGGTCAGCCCGGCGTAGAACTCGTCGGCCTCCGCCCGCCGCTGCGCGATCACCTGGCCGAAGCCGTCGCCGAGCACATCCGGCCCGGCCTGGCCGCCGGCCGGCCGCAGCCGCAGCCTGAGCTCGGCCGTGGCGCCCGGCGCGACGGTGACCTGGTACCAGAACGCGCACTTGGTCCCGCGGCCCTCGGGGTTCACGGTGTCCGCGCCGCCGACGACGTGATCGTTGATGCCGTCCTTCGGGTAGGGCGTCCCCGCCCGCACGCCGAACAGCCGCAGCTCGTTCGTTTCGTTCTCACAGAACAGCGGCGTGGGCACGGCGCCGCCGGGCCCGGCTCCGGCGAGGAGCTCATATTCGTTCCCGAACGGATGCTTGAGGCTTACTGCCGCGGCCCCCGATGGCGCCGTGTTGGCCGCCCAAAGCACGGGCCTGGGCGCGGCCTCATCCCACGACCACGTGTTGCGGAACCACGCGGTGGGCAGCACGTGCAGGGTGGCGGCCTCGGGGCCCGCGTTGGTCACCTGCACGGCCATCAGGACGTCGTCGGGGCCGGCCTTGGCGTAGTGCACCTCGACCACCCAGTAGCGGTCGTCGTCGAAGACCCCGGTGTCCATCAGCTCGTACTCGGGGTCGGTGCGGCCGCGGCTGGCGTTCTCCCGGATCAGGTCCTCGTACGGGAACGCGGCCTGCGGGTAGTGGTAGCGCCACCGGTTCCAGGCGTGGCTGGGGACCGCGTCCAGGTACCACCAGTACTCCTTGACGTCCTCGCCATGATTTCCCTGCTCACCGGTGAGGCCGAAGGCTCGCTCCTTCAGGATCGGGTCGCGCCCGTTCCACAGCGCCAGCGCCAGGCACAGCCGCTGCTCGATGTCGCAGAACCCGGCCAGCCCGTCCTCGCCCCAGCGGTAGGCGCGGGAGCGGGCGTGATCGTGCGGCAGGTAGTCCCACGCGTCCCCGCCCGGGCTGTAGTCCTCGCGGACCGTGCCCCACTGCCGTTCGCTGACATAGGGGCCCCACCGGTACCAGTCACCGGCCTGCCGCAGCCCGTTCTCAAGATGCCCGAACCCGGAGACCCGCTCGCTCTCTGCGCCCACAGGCCGGATCGTACTGCTGTGGCCCGTCTGGACGGCCACCGCCACCAGGTTGCAGGATCGGGACATAACGTCGTCGGAACTGGGGAGGCATGGCGCGGTGACCGAGCTCAAGGTGGAGGCAGACCCGGCCGAGGTGGGATTCGACCCGGCCCGGCTGCAGCGGATCGACCAGCACTTCCGGCGTTATGTGGATGACGGCCGGCTGCCGGGCTGGCTGATCACCGTGAGCCGGCGCGGCCGGCTCGCGCACGTCTCCGCCTATGGAGCCCGCGACATGGAGACGGGGCTGCCGGTCGAGACCGACACCCTGTGGCGCATCTACTCGATGACCAAGCCGATCACCTCGGTCGCGGCGATGATGCTGTACGAGGAGGGCGCGTTCGAGCTGACCGACCCGGTGCAGGACCTCATTCCGTCGTTCGGCGACGTCCGGGTGTACGCCGGGGGATCTGACGCCAGACCGCTGACGGTGCCCGCCACGGAGCCGGTACGGATCTGGCACCTGCTGACGCACACGGCGGGCCTGACCTACGGATTCCACCGGGTGCATCCCGTCGACGCCCGGTACCGCGACGCCGGGTTCGAGTGGGGCACGCCGCGCGGCCTGGATCTGGCGGAGAGCTGCGATGCGTGGGCGGCGCAGCCGCTCCTGTTCCAGCCCGGCACGGAGTGGAACTACTCGGTGGCGACCGATGTGCTCGGCCGGGTGGTCGAGGTGGCCTCAGGGCGCGCCCTGGATGAGTTCTTCGCCGACCGGATCTTGGGCCCGCTGGGCATGACCGACACGTCGTTCTGGGTCGGCGAGGCGGACCGGGACCGGCTGGCGGCCCTGTATACGCCGAGCGCCGCCCCGGGGAGCTCGGCCGCCAGGCTCGACGCCATGGGCAAGGTCGCCAGCGCCCGCCCGCGCCTGCTCAGCGGCGGCGGGGGGCTGATCTCGACCGCTGCCGACTATCACCGGTTCACGCAGATGCTGCTGGACCGGCCGGGGAGCCCCGGCGGCGAGCTGGACGGCACGCGCCTGCTCGGCCCGCGCACCCTGGCCTACATGACCCGCAACCACCTCCCGGGCGGTGCGGACCTGGAGACGTTCGGGCGCCCCCTGAACGCGGAGGCGCCGTACCGCGGGGTCGGCTTCGGCCTGGGGTTCGCCGTGGTCATCGACCCGGCCGCCGGGAAGACGCTCGGCAGCACGGGCGAATTCTCCTGGGGCGGCGCGGCGTCGACCGCGTTCTGGGTGGACCCGGCGGAGGAGCTGACCGCGTGCTTCTTCACCCAGCTGCTCCCGTCCAGCGCGTACCGGATCCGCCCGCAGCTGCGCCAGCTGGTCTACCAGGCTGTGACATAGGGGGACGCCCCCCTAGACCCCCCGCAGGCCATCCCCCGCCCACCTCCCCAGCCCTCTCCACTGGCAAGCCGACCGTCGCGGCTGTCCTACACGTTCGGGTCGCGGGCGTGGCGGGCGGCGGTAGCCGCCTCCTTCCTGACCTCGCGCAGCCGGTATGCGATCAGCGCGGCGATGGCCAGCACGACCAGGGCGACGATCGCGTACCCGCCGATCGACACGTAGTGGTTGACGCTCTGCCAGGCGCTGCCGAGTTCGTAGCCGATCACGGAGAACGTGACGGCCCAGACCACGGTGCCGATCAGGCTGAACACGCCGAACTGCACCGCTGGTACCTCGATCAGGCCGGCCACGATCGAGACAAAGGCCCGGACCACCGGGATCGCACGTCCCACGGCCACCGCCCACGCGCCGCGGCCGGCGAAGAACCGCTCGGCCCGCTGGATGTCCTTGCGCGTGATCAGGAAGTACTTGCCGATCCGCTCGACCGTGGGCCTGCCGCCGATCCGCCCGACCGCGTAGGAGAGGTAGGAGCCGGCGAGTTCGGCCGCCGACCCGATGATGATCACGAGGGGGAGGCTGAGATGGCCCTGGAAGGCCAGCACGCCCGCGAAGCCGAAGGTGATCTCGGAGGAGATCGGGATACAGCACGCCTCGAGGAATCCGAAGACGATCAGCGCCGCGTAGCCCGCGTGCGTCAGGAAGCTCTCCATGGCCTTCTGTTGTACCGCATGGACCCGTGTGGTAAGTCCGTCCCCGGTAAGAGCGCGCCGCGCACGGTGAGCGTGCCCGCGGGCGGTGAGGCAGCGACGCTGGCCCGCGGGTCCCGGCCCGCAGCGAGCCCAGAGCGAGCGGATCGCGGCCTGCGCGCGCGCTCACGCGATAAGTTATCGGGCCCGCAAGAAACTAAATTACCGGCCTGCCCGGCAGCTTGGTTAATATCTCAATGTGGCCGCCCGATCCCTTGTAGTGGACGCCTGCCTGCGGCGGCAGCTTTGAATACAGGATCCGGAGCCGGCTGAGTGTGACGATAATCACGCCCTGCTCCAGTCCGGGAAATTCAGGAAGGAATTGTGGCGGGGGAGCCAGTATCGATCCTCATGCAGTCCTGCGTTGCGTGCCTACGGTGGCGCTCTCAGGCGGGCGCGGCCACGCATGAGCCGCCGGTGCCCGTCATTGCGCTGGTCAGGTGCCATATGGGTGAGACGCACGCCCGCCGCCGATGGTTCCATCCCGGCCCAGGGTTGCCGAATAAACTGGTGAAATCGGGACATGCCGATATTGCTAAGAGGGATTGATGGCTTAGCGCATGCCAGCTGGGCTAGCGCACGGTGGGTGCTGGCTAAGTCGGCGGTGTAACCCGGCTAACCGACGGCGTAACCCCTCTAACGGACACCATGGCTAACCCGGGCCGGACAACTGGGCTAACCCTCCGGCCCGCCTTGACATGATCCTGAATCGCTGTTTAAATGATTCATCTTGCGACGAATCACATGCTGACCGTGGAGAATAGATGAGTCAGCATTCCCGGGGGGGTCAGCGCAAGACGTTAGTCCTGCGTTAGCCCGCCTGGCTCGTTGGCGGAGCTTGCATCGGCGCCTGATCCGGCTTGCCGCATCTTGCTGACGCTTTTCGGCGGAACGACCTTCACAGCGGTCCCCTGTGCCGCCCTCCCGGCTGGCCGCGAGACCCGAGCAACGACTCCCACGAGGCAACATGTCTATCGAAAAACGCACAAAGCCGACACGGCCCAGGTCCGGGGAATCTCCCAAGCGGTCCTGGGCCCAGAGCGGGTACGACCGTGATCAGACGCAGCATTACGACCCTGACCAGGCCCGGCACCCGGGTGACGCCGCCAGGAAGGAGGGGACGGGATGAGGATCGTCATCTGCGATGCCCACCGCGTCTTCGCCGACGCCCTGGCGTCCCTGCTGCGCGCCGCCGGGCACGACGTCGCGGGCAGCGTGCTCGACCTGGACGAGGCGGCCGAGCTGCTGAACCGCGAGCCGATCGAAGCCTGCGTCATCGATCTGCGCGCCCCAGACCCGGGGAAGCGCCCGGAGATCGAGAAGATCGTGGCGCCCTTCCCCGACACCGCGTTTATCGCGCTCTCCGGGTCGGCCGATCCCTCCGCACTCCGCCACGCGATGACCTCCGGGGTCCAGGGCGTGGCGATGAAGGGTGACGACTTCGGCGAGTTCCTGCGGGTGCTGACCGAGGCTGTCGCGGTCCGGAGCTCGCCCCGGGCCCAGCCGGTCATCCTGTCCGCGTCGGCCCGGGCGGCGCTCAGGCGCGGCGAGGGCGCGGCCGCGGGGCCGGCCCAGTTCCTCACCGACCGCGAGCGGGAGACGCTGGCCCGGCTGGTGCGCGGCGAGAGCACCGCCGATATGGCCGTCGCCATGGGCGTCCGCGTCTCCACCGCGCGCACGCACGTCGACGCGGTGCTGAGCAAGCTGGGTGCCCATTCCCGCCTGGAGGCGGTCGCCTACGCGGTCCGGGAGGGACTTGTGGATATAGGCGGCTGGGACGCTGAGCAGCGTGCGGTTGGCACATGAGGCCGGTCAGGCTGCTCATCGTCGACGATCACCGGGTCTTCGCCGAAGGCCTGGAGGCCGTCTTCCGCGCGGAGCCTGACTTCGAGCCCATGCCGGCCGCGACCAACCCAGACCAGGTGGTCAGCATCGTGGCCGCGCAGAAACCCGACGCCGTGGTCATGGATGTGCAGCTCGGGGACGTCAGCGGCATCGACCTCACCAGCCAGCTGACGGCCCTGCCCAGCCCGCCGGTGGTGGTGGTCCTGACCGCCTTCTCCGACGCGGCCACCGCGATCGGCGCCGTCCAGGCGGGCGCGATGGGCTTCGTGTCCAAGAACGGGCCGGCCCAGCACGTCGTCACCGCGGTCCGGGCCGCCATGCTGGGCGGTACCTGGTTCCCTTCTGGCCTGCTCACGGTGATGCTGGCGGCGTCGGAGAGTGATGTCTCCGAGCCGCTGGGGCAGCTCTTTGCCGAGCTCACCGACAAGGAGCGGGAGGTGCTCAGGCTCATGGTCAGTGGGCTGGACCGCCGCAGCATCGCGAACCGGCTGCACCGGTCGCCGGACACGGTCAAGACCCATATCCGCAACATCGCGGCGAAGCTCGGCACCCGCAGCACGGCCGAGGCGGTGGCCATGGCCCTGAACGCGGGCGTACGCCCCGAGTTAGCGCGAACCCGGATGCTGCGGGTCGTGATTCAACTAATTCGCGAGCCAGTTGTTCGGGTCCGGCGCGCCCAGCGGCGCGGTCGTTGTCGGCGCCGGCAGCGTATCGGGGTTCACGAACGTGCTGCCGGCCGGCCCGGCCTGGACGGCCTGCCCCAGCGCACTGCCCTTGATGAACTTGTCCCACGGCAGGAACCAGTCGGTCCAGCCGTTGTCCCACACCCCGGCCTTGGGGCTGCCGGTGACCGTTACCGGATCGCCGGGGAGCTCCATCTGGTAGTAGGTCTCCGCGTTGGCCGGCGCCATGTTCACGCAGCCGTGGCTCACGTTCGTGAAGCCCTGCTGGCCCACGGACCAGAACGCGTCGTGCAGGTAGTCGCCGGACCAGGTGAACCGCACCGACCAGGGGACGTTGATGCGGTAGCCGGGGCCCTTCATCAGCACGGGGTTGCCCTTGTCGATGGTCAGGTACGTGCCGTTCGGGGTGTTGTCGCCGGGCCGCCCGGTGCTGATCGGCCAGTGGGCGAACAGCGCGCCGTTGCGGTAGACGTTCATGAAGTGCGTGGCCGTGCTGGCCACCACGATCAGCGAGTCACCGATGGTGAACGACTGGGTCAGGGTGTGGTTGCCGTACACCCCGGGGGCCCCTTCGACGCCATCGAGGTGCCCGGTGAAGGTCACCTGGGTGTGGGCCGGCCAGTAGCTCTGCGGCCGGAAGTACAGGCAGGCCGGCGCCATGTTGCACGGCTCGTCCCAGTACCAGGCGCCCGTGACCGGAGTCGAGGTCTTCACCTGGAGCGCCCGCTCCACCGCCGCCTTGTTCGTGATCGTGCGGTTGAAGTAGAGGATGATCGGCATGCCTACGCCGTAGGTCGCGCCCGAGCCCTCGAAGATCTGGGTGGTGAACGTCTGCGACGGGGTGAGGGTCGTGAACGTGGACGTCTGGGTGACGGCCTTGCCCGGGGTTCCTGTCGCCTTCGCGGTGACCTTGTAGGTCTGGGACACGCTCAGGGTCCAGGTGCTGTGCCAGGCCGTGTGGGCGGCGTTCAGCGTCCCCGTGACCGGCCCGCCCGCCGAGGTCACGGTCACATCGCTGAGCTTGCCCTGGGCCGCGGTGACCGTGATGCCCTGGCTGGGCACGGCGTTCTTGCTGCCGTTGGCGGGCGCGAAGGACAGCTGCACACCGGACGACGCCGTGGGCTTGGCCGCCGACCCGCCCGAACTGCTGCTGCCCCCGCCCGAGCAGGCCGCGATGACGAGGCCGAGCACGCCGCAGATCGCGGCCACGATTATCCAGCGCTGCTGGCGGACGGGTGAGGGGTGGTCGTTTCCGGCCACTTCTGGTCCTCCCACTGCGTTACTCGGCTCGCGGGGCGGCCGCAGGGCTGCCGTCGCTGGGATCGCTTCCGGTGACCGTGCTGCCGGTCACCGCCCCGGGCCGGCCGGGCCGCGGACTGCCGTCCAAGACTATTCCGGCCGGCCGTTCCGGACGAACTTTCCGGCGATTTGCGTGGATAAGCGCGACGGCCGCGGCTAGCGCCGCGATCGCCGTGGCCGTCCACGGTACATAGTCTCCGAGCTGGTCATACAGCGTCCGCGCGGAAACGGGCGGGAGACCTATCCGCACCACCTCGACCCCGCGGAACGAGGAGTCCTTCCAGGTCAGGAGCTGGCCCCGCGGGCCGAACGCGACCGAGTCGCCGGTCAGGGCCGCCTGCAGCGCAGGCCGGCCGGTCTCCGCGGCGCGCAGGGCGCCGAGCGCGGCGTGCTGGGCCAGCACCCACTCCCAGCCGGCCTGCCAGGTGGAGTCCGACGTCTGGTAGACGATCAGCTGCGCCCCGCGGTCGGTGTCCACCCGGGACATGTCGGGGAACGCCGATTCGAAGCAGATCAGCACACCGATCTTGAACGGCGGGCCGCTGGACGGCGTCACGGTCATGACGTGCGCGCCGGTGCCGTGCAGCATGTTCTGCGGCGCCGCCTTGCTGATGCTGGTCAGCCAGCCGAGCGCCTGCCGGAACGGGATGTACTCACCGAACGGCACCAGCCGGGTCTTGACGTACCGGCCGTCGATGCCGTTGCCGCCGATCAGCAGGGCCACCTTCGACTTCACCCCGGCGGGGGAGATCGAGTCCTGGTTCACCAGCAACTGCGCGCCCCTGGCCGCCGACAGGGTCTGGAGGTCGTGCAACAGCCCGGGATGGGTATCCAGGTCGTAGCCCACGCTGCTCTCGCCCCACACGATCAGGTCGGCGCGGTCGTGGGCCAGGCTGGCGGTCAGCCGCTGGCTGGCGTCCACCCTGATCTTGGGGTTGTGCACCACACCGGGCTGGACCATCGCGATCGTGACGGTCCGGCTGACCGGGGCGGCGGCGGTAAGCGCGTAAGCGACAGGCCCGGCGGCGACCGCGACCGCCGCGCCGGCCGCGCCGATCAGCCGGACCGGGATCCGGCGGGCGGTGAGGATGATCAGGATGCCGGTGTTGGCCGCCACCAGCGCGAAGCTGACCAGCCACACCCCGCCCAGCGCGGCCAGGGCGAGTATGACCGGGTGCTGCCACTGGCTCGCGCCGTAGACCGCCCACGGGCCGCCGAATCCCTGCCAGGAGCGAGCCCAGTCCGCCACCAGCCAGAAGCTCGGCACGACCGCGAGCGCGGCGAGCGCGCGCCGCGCCGTCACCGGGGCGCGCAGCAGCCCCCAGGTCGCGGCGCCGAGGCCGGTCCACAGCACGCCGATGACGATCGCGACCAGCAGCAGGCCCGGGCCGAGGTTCGGCACCAGCCAGTAGAGCGAGGCGAGCAGGAACCCGGCGCCGAACCACCAGCCGCGCACCGCCGCCTCCCGCCAGGACGGTGCGGCCCGGAACAGCAGCAGGCCGGGGACCAGGCCGAACCAGGCCACGAACTCCAGGTTCGGCTCGGGGAAGGCCAGCACGGGCAGCGCGCCGGCGGCCAGGGTGGCATACCTGACCGGCTGGGTGAACGCGCGCCAGAATGCCACATACCTATTGTGTGGCCACCGGGGAAGTGCCGGAGCGCGACCGCCGCCGATCCGCGGCCGCGGCCGCCAGCGCCCAGGCGAGCGCCGCGACGGCCAGCGCGCTGAGCACGATCTCGGGCCATCCGCCGGCCCGCTCCGCCAGCGTGGCGTCGCTGCGCAGCGGCACCCGCGCGTCGAGTATGGCCCGCTGCCAGGTCTGGGTACGGGCGATCGTGGCCCCGTCGGGTGCGATGATCGCGCTGACCCCGGTGGTGCCCGCGACCACCATCGCGCGGTCGAACTCGATCGCGCGTATCCGGGCCATGGCCAGTTGCTGCAGCGTCTCGCCGAGCTGGCCGTCGAGCTCGAAGTCGGCGTCGTTCGTCTGCTCGGTGAGCACGTTCGCACCGGCGCTGACCTCCGAGGCCACCAGGTTGTCGAAACCGACCTCGTAGCAGATCACGTCGCCGAGCCTGACCTGGCCGATGTGGAACACCACCGCGCGGTGCCCGGGGGTGAAGTTGATCGGCTGCAGCGAGGGCAGCGAGCTGAACGTGGAGATCAGGCCCCGGAACGGTATGTACTCGCCGAAGGGCACCAGCTGGCGCTTGACGTACGTGGCGACCGGCCCCCGGCCAGGCACCCAGAGCTGGCCCGCGTTGCGCCTCGGGTTCTCCAGCACCGCGCCGATCAGCACCGGCCGGCCGAGCCTGGCCACCGTGTTGGCGATGATCGCGTAGGTGGCGGGGTCGGTGCTCGGGTCGATGTCGGTGGAATTCTCCGGCCAGATCACCACGTCCGGCGCGGGACGCGTGCCCGCCTGCACCTCCCGGGCCAGCTGATCGGTGGTGGCCGCGTGATTCTGGGTCACGGTCGTGGCCCGGAGCAGGTCCGACAGCGTCCCGGCGCGCGGGACGTTGCCCTGGATGGCCGCCACGACCGCGGTCGGGCCTCCCGCGCCCGATACGGGCAGCAGCCAGCCGGCCAGGCTGGCGGCCGTGGCCGCGGCGAGGGCCAGCGCCGGGACCGCGCGGCGACGGAGCGGCTCCCGCCGCGGGACCAGCAGCAGCCAGGCCAGCGTGGTCCCGGTCAGCGCGATCAGGAACGTCAGCAGCGGCGGGCCGCCCACCGTCACCCACCGGACCGTGGGCGCCTGGGCCTGGCTCATGGCCAGCCGGCCCCACGGGAACGCGTACGGCCACCGGGCGCGGACCGCCTCGGCCGCGACCCACCAGGCCGCGACCGCCAGTGGCCAGGCCGGCAGCCGCAGCATCAGCCGCTGGCCGATGGCCAGCAGCGCGAAGATCACGGCTTCCGCGACCGCCAGCGCGGCCCACGCGTACCAGGCGAGGTTGATCAGCCAGGACAGCAGCGGGATAAAGAACGCCAGGCCGAACACGAGCCCGACCACGAACGAGGCGCCGGGCCCCCGGTTCCACAGCGCGATCACGAGCAGCGCCGGGCCGACCGCCGCGAGGGGCCAGAACCCGACCGGCGGGAAGGCCCCCGCGAGCGCGAGACCGCCCACGATCGCCGTCAGCAGCGCCGGGAACATGCCCAGGCCGCCGGCGCGGTCGGGCCGCTGAGCTGGCGCCGTGGGCGCGGCCACTGCGGAGCCGACCATGGGGGAGCCGACCATGGGGGAGCCGACCACGGGGAGCCGGCCACGGGGGACCGGGATCCGGCCACGGCCGAGTCACCCGCCCCGGAGCCAGCCGCGGTGACGGCGGATGCTGGCGCGTCAGAGCCAGCCGCGGCGTTGGCGGCTGAGCTCCCCGGGCCACCGCTCGCGCTGGTCTGCGGCACCCCGCCTCCTGCCGTTGCGTAATGGCACATGCTGCTGCTGCGAGCGTAGCCGGGATTTTCCACGGTCCCCGGGCATCGGCCAGGAGCCTGCGGGCAATCCCCCAACCCATGGGATTGCAACTATCCACAGTGATAATCTCGTCACTGTCTGTTGTCCATTGCCTGATGAATAGCGGGTTTTAGCGCACATCTGCGAGGTTTAGGTACGTGATCAAGATCCAATACGCAGACCTGCCGGGCGGGTTACACGTCCGCGCCGAGGCCCGCGGCAAGGACACGATCATCTACCTCCTGCCCGGCCTGACGGAGCCGCAGCGGCGGGCCGCCCTGCACCGGGCGCGCAGCAGCGCCCGGATCGGCCACGGCCCCCGGCTCCCGGCCGCCGGGGTGGTGCGGGCGCTGGCGGCCGACCGGGTCCGCACCACGGTCGGGAACGCGGTCGCCGCCCTGCGCGTACACCGCGCGGTGTCCGTCCCCCTGATCGTGATCGTGGTGTCCGCGGCGGCCGCCTACGCCCTGCTGGCCTCGGGCACGGTCAGCGAGCAGTCGCCGCAGGCGAGCGGCCCGACCACGGCGCTGGGGAACTCCGTGGTCCTCGCGCCCTGGTTTTATCTGGGCATCCGGCCCCGGGTGCCCAGCGGCCACCGGGTGCGCCCGGCGCTGTCCCGGCACCCGTCGCCGCACCACCACGGAGCGGCCGTCCCGCCGCCCGTGGCCAGCCCGTCGCCGGGTCACTCGGCATCCCCGTCACCCTCGCCCCGCCCGAGGCACGTCCGGCCCAAGCCGTCCCCGACGGCATCGCCCACGCCGGTCTCATCGCCCGCGCCCACCCCGAGCCAGACCACCTCGGGCTCGGGTTCAGGCTCGGGCTCGGTGGGTCACGGCGGCGGCGGGGTGTGCCTGGAGTTCGGCCCAACCGGCGTCTGCCTGGTGGTCTGAACCGCCTGGTCACGGCCCGGGGCGGAATAATCGCGGCGTCCTGCTGGTCACAGCACACGTCTGCCGCCGGTCCGCGTGCGCCCTGGCGCACTGCAAAAGCGTTCAAGACGGCCGCCGCTCGGCCGGCCATGCTGGCGGGCAGGCCGAACGTGCGCTGCCGGACCGGCAGATGGATGTGGGCCGTGGGCCAAGGAAGGAGACCAGCAGTGAGCCGCCGGGGCTGGGTGCTGTTCGTAGCGATGAGCGTCATCTGGGGCGTCCCTTACCTGCTGATCAAGGTGGCGGACGGCGGCGTGGCGGTGCCGGTGCTGGTGCTGGCCCGGGTGGGAATCGGCGCGGCGCTGCTGCTGCCGCTGGCCGTGCGGCAGGGCCGGCTGGGCGCCCTGCGCCCGCACTGGCGCTGGCTGGGCGCGTTCGCGCTGGTGGAGATCGTTGTGCCGTGGCTGCTGCTGTCCGAGGCCGAGCGCAAGCTGTCCAGCTCGATGACCGGCCTGCTGATCGCCTCGGTGCCGATCATCGTGGTCGTGCTTGGCCTGCTGACCGGCGGCCCGCAGTACCGTAACGCGGAGCGGCTGAGCGCGGTCCGCTGGACCGGCCTGCTGGCCGGGCTCGGCGGCGTGGCGCTGCTGATCGGCCCGACCGCGGCGGGCGGGGACGCCCTGTCGGTCGCCGAGGTTCTGGTCGTGGCGGTGTGCTACGCCACCGGGCCGCTGATCGCCAGCCGGAAGCTCGGTGACCTCCCGCCCCTGGAGATGACCGCGGTCTGCCTCGCGTTCGCCGCGGTGGTCTACAGCCCGCTGGCCGCGCTGACCTGGCCGAGCGCGATGCCCTCCTGGCAGGTGCTGGCCTCGCTGGCCGGCCTGGCGGTGGTCTGCACGGCCCTGGCCTTCGTGCTGTTCTTCCGGCTGATCGCCGAGGTCGGCCCGGCCCGGGCGAGCGTGATCACTTACATCAACCCGGCGGTGGCCGTGGCCCTCGGGGTGTCGGTGCTCGGCGAGCGGTTCACGCTGGGAATGGCGTGCGCGTTCGCGCTGATCCTCGGCGGCTCGGTGCTGGCCACCCGCCCCGGCCAGGGCAAGGCGCGGCGTCTCCGGACGTCACAGGAGCCCGAGCGTTCGCATGAGCCCGGGCCGCTGCCAGAACCCGGGCTGGAGCGGGCCTGACGGACGGCGGGCGGGGCGTAAACCGAACTGCCTCGCCCCGGCCGCGCGACTACACTCGCCAGGGTGATTGACCTCAAGGCCGCCAGGCAGGAGCCGGACCGGTACCGAGCCGCCCTGGCCCGACGCGGCGCAGCTGACGACTTCGACGCGCTGCTGGCGGCGGACGCCACGTGGCGCGAGCACACCGAGCGGGCCGAGGCCCTGCGCGCCACCCAGAAGAAGCTGTCCAAGAGCAAGCCAGGGCCGGACGAGCTGGCCGCGCTGCAGCAGCTCGCCGAGGATCTCGCGGCCGCGTCCGAGGAGCAGGCGCACGCCGCCCACGCCCGCGACGACCTGCTCGCCCGGATCCCGAACCTGCCCGACCCCACCGCCGCCGACGGCATGGACGAGGACGACGCCGAGGTGATCAAGACCTGGGGTGAGCGGCCGCAGTTCAGCTTCGAGCCCCGCGACCACCTGGAGCTCGGTTCGCCCCGCGGCTGGATCGACATGGCCCGGGGGGCGCGGCTGTCCGGGTCGAGGTTCGCCTACCGGATCGGGGACGTGGCCCTGGCCGAGATGGCGCTCTACCGGTTCGTCATCGACAAGCTGTCGGGCCTGGGGTTCCTGCTGGTGCTGCCGCCGATCCTGGTCGGTGAGCGGGCCATGTACGGCACCGGTTTCCTGCCGACCGAGGAGTCCAACCTCTACCGCCTGGAAAAGGACGACCTGTACCTGACCGGCACCTCCGAGGTCGCGCTGGCCGGCATCCACATGGAGGAGCGGCTCGAGGAGGAGCAGCTCCCCGCCCTGTACGCGGGCTTTACCACCAACTTCCGGCGCGAGGCCGGGGCGGCGGGCAAGGACACCAGGGGCATGTTCCGGGTGCACCAGTTCGACAAGGTGGAGATGTACGTCTACTGCGTGCCCGAGCAGTCCGCGGAGTTCCACGAGCGGATGCTGGGCTACGAAGAGGAGATCGCGCAGGCGCTGGGTCTGCCCTACCGGGTGATGAACATCTCGGTCGGCGACCTCGGCGCCCCGGCGGCCAAGAAGTACGACATCGAGGCGTGGTTCCCCACCCAGCAGCGGTACCGGGAGATCACCTCGTGCTCGAACACCACCGACTACCAGGCCCGGCGGCTGAACATCAGGTTCCGGCGCGACGGCAAGCTGGACTTCGTGCACACCCTGAACGGCACGGGTGCCACCGCCCGCGCGCTGCTGTCGATCATGGAGAACTTCCAGGACGAAGGCGGGACCGTCGCGGTGCCCGAGGTGCTGCAGCGCTACGGCGCCCCGGCCACGCTCGGCGCGGCGCCCTAACCGGGCCGGCCGGCTCGTCAGCTCTCGTCGAGCAGCCGCCGGCCGATGATCATCTTCTGGATGTCCGCGGTTCCCTCGCCGATCAGCAGCATCGGCGCGTCCCGGTACAGCCGCTCGATCTCGTACTCGGTGGAGTAGCCGTAGCCGCCGTGGATGCGGAACGAGTCCTCCACCACCTCCTTGCAGTACTCGCTGGCCAGCAGCTTGGCCATGCCCGCCTCCAGGTCACCGCGGCTGCCGGTGTCCTTGCGCCGGGCGGCCATGATCATCATCTGGTGCGCGGCCTCCACCTTGGTGGCCATCTCCGCGAGCCGGAACATCACCGCCTGGTGGTCGGCGATCCGCTTGCCGAACGTGCGGCGCTGCTTGGCGTAGTCGAGGGCGAGCTCGAGCGCGCGCAGCGCGACCCCGCAGCCGCGGGCGGCCACATTCACCCGGCCGACCTCGACGCCGTCCATCATCTGGTAGAACCCGCGGCCCGGCTCGCCGCCGAGCATCTGGTCCGCGCCGATGGCGAAGCCGTCGAAGATCAGCTCGGTGGTGTCCACGCCCTTGTAGCCCATCTTCGAGATCTTGCCGGGCACAGTCAGCCCGGGCGCAACCTCGCCGAACCCCGGCTCCTTGTCCACCAGGAACGTGGTCAGCCCGCGGTGCCCGGCCTCAGGCCCGGTCCGGACCAGCGCGGCGACCAGGTTGGCCGAGGCGCCGTTGGTCAGCCACATCTTGCGCCCGGTGATCTCATACCCGTCCCCCGCGGGGACGGCCCGCGTGGTGATGGCCGAGATGTCGGACCCGCACTCGGGCTCGGACATGGAGAACGCGCCCCGGATCTCGCCGGCCGCCATCCGCGGCAGGTACCGGTCCCGCTGCTCCTGCGTGCCGTGCTTGGCGATCATCCAGGCCACGATGAAGTGAGTGTTGATGATGCCGGAGACGCTCATCCAGCCCCGCGCGAGCTGCTCCACGGCCAGCGCGTAGGTGAGCAGGGACTCGCCGAGGCCGCCGTATTCCTCACCGATCATCACCCCGAACAGCCCGAGCTGCTTCATGCCCTCGACGATCCGGTCCGGGTACGTGTCGGACCGGGACAGCTCGGCGGCCACCGGCAGGATCTCGGCGTTCACGAAGTCCCTGACGGTCGCGATGATGTCGGCCTGGACGTCGGTCAGCCCTTCGGTCCGCGCCACGTTAAGGGTCACGTCTGGCTCCTGTCCGGGCTGGCTACCACGCCCTGATCATGCAGGTCACGGACCTCGCTCTCGGGGAGCCCGAGCAGTCCGGTGAGGATCTCCGCGGTGTGTTCGCCGAGCCTCGGGGCGGGCCGGGCGGTGGGCTGGGCCACGCCGCTGAAGCGCAGCGGGCTGCCCGGCATGAGGTAGTCGCCCACGCCCGGATGGTGTTCCCGCGCGAACATGGGGTTCTCCGCCGAGCACCGCGGGTCCTCGGTCACGAGCTGGCTGAACGTCTGGTACGGACCCCGGCACGCGCCGGCGTCGCCGAGCAGGCGCCGCACCGTGGCCAGGTCCCGGCCGGCGAACCACGGCCGCAGGGCCGCGGCGATCTCGTCCCGGGCCCGGAACCGCCCCGCCGCGCCGGTCAGGTCCTCGCCCGTGTCCTCGGCCACCTTGGCCATGGCCTCGCCGGCGCCGGTCGCCGCGACCAGCGCGCGCCACTGCCGCGAGGTGAGCCCGACGGTCATGACCCGCCGCCCGTCGCTGGTCTCGAAGTCGAGCCCGAACGCCCCGTACAGGTAGTTGCCGTCCTGGGCGACCTCGCCGCCGAGCTGAGCCTGGGCGATGCGGCCCAGGTTCCCGGTCATGGCCAGCGCCACGTCGGACAGGGCCAGCTCGACCAGCTGTCCCTGGCCGGTGATCCTGCGGTGCCGCTCGGCGGCCAGGATGGCCAGCGCGACCGTCACGCCGGTGATCGCGTCCCAGGCCGGGAACACGCTGTTGACCGGCGCGGCCTGGCCGCGCGGGCCGGTGGCCTCCGGCCAGCCCGCGGCCGCATTGACCGTGTAGTCGAGCTCGGATGACCCGTCCCGGTTGCCGGTGACCACCACCATGATCAGGTCGGGCCGCGTGGCGGCGAGCTGCTCGTAGGCGAGCCAGCCGCGGGCGGGGAAGTTGGTGAGGAAGATGCCTCCGCCCTCCCCGGGTGCCGCGATCAGCCGCCGCACGATCTCGCGGCCGCGCGGCGAGGTCAGGTCGGCCTGGATCGAGCGCTTGTTCTTGTTCAGCCCGGCCCAGAACAGGCTCTGCCCGTCGGCGGCCACCGGCCAGCGGGTGAAGTCGGGCCCGCCGCCGATCTGGTCGAACCGGATCACGTCGGCGCCGAGCTGGGCGAGCGTCAGGCCGCCGAGCGGTGCCGCGACGAACGCCGAGCCCTCCACGATCCGCAAACCGGCCAGGATCCCGGGCATCAGGCCGCTTTCTGTCATGCCCCATTCTCCCCGGAGCGCGGCCGCCCGGCCCGCTCCGGGTCCGGCGAGTGATCCATGTGAGTTTGCTGCACACCTGACTACAGCAAACTCACTTGGATCAACCTGTGGGCGGCGCCAGCGTGGCTGGTGGGTTCCCGGAGGTAGAAGCGGCCTGTGGGGTTCGCTTCGGGCGGCGGGCGGGATGCTTCGGGGTGCCCGGGATGCTGTGGGGCCCGGGATGCTGTTGGGTGCCGGGAGCCGGGAGCGTGGGCGGGGCCGGGGCCGGGGCCGGGCTAGTAGACGATCTGGCTGGGGCTGTAGCCGTATTTGGGGAACGCCCGGGCCAGGCCGTGCGCGATGGCCTCGGCGCGGACCGCGCAGCCGACCGAGTTGTAGTGGATCCCGTCGCCCAGGAACCAGCTCGGCTGGGCCAGGCCGGCCCAGTTGAGTATGCGCATGTTCGGGTATATGGCCAGGGCCCGGACCAGGTCGTGGTCCCAGGCCTCCTCGTTGGCCTCGGCCCAGGGGCCGGTGCTCAGCAGGGTCCGGGTGTTGACCCACAGGACCGGCTCACCATGCGCCACGGACATCATCCGCTCGATCCTGGCCATGAACCCGGGGGTGTCACCGACGGCCACATTCGCGGCGTCGTTGGTGCCGAGGGCGAACACCCAGCAGCCCCGGAAGCCCTCGTCCCACCAGCGCTGGGCCACGATGTAGCCGTTGAGCTGCCCCGGGAGCTCCTCCACGATCGACCGGCCGCCGGAGGCGTCCATGTGCAGGTGCCGGACGCCGACGTCGGTGTACTGCGCCGGCAGTTGCTGGGCCGGGTCCGGCAGGTACTGCGGCGTGATGAGGTCCACCGACGTCGAGTCGCCGACGTGCGCCACCGAGCGGCAGGAGGTGCGCAGCCCCGCGTGCCTGGCCACGGCCCGGGCGTGCGCGCTGGCCCGGGACCGGTGATGTGCCCGCCGGCCCGCCGGGCCGGGGGCCGTGGACTTGGCGGGCTTCGCCGCGGTCGCTGAGCCATGGGACGGGGGCTTATGGGACGCGGGCTTAGGGGAGGCGGGGCTCTGGGCCGGGCTGGACGAGGGGAGGCCGGATGAATTGTCGCTGGCCGCCGACCCGGGCAGGACGCCGGCCACCGACCCGACGATGGCCAGCGCCAGCACCGCGGCCACGCCCGCGACGGCCGCCCAGCCACGCGGCCGGGTCAGGCTTCGGCGCCAGTCAGCGGATCGCATCCTTGCGGGCATTTGCCCAGAATTGGCGCGCCAGAAGCGCATCGTGGACTCCATTCGATGTGAGGAGGCTCACAGCCGTCCGCAGGCACGAACCTGCGGCAACCGGCTCGGCGAGCAGGGCACCAGCAGAGCCCAGCGACGGGCCCGAGTGAGGCGGTTAATCTCGGGACCGGACATGCTGACCACGTAGGTCACGCGTCCGTCAGCGACGCGATCGCGCCGCCTAAAGAAAAACACCGGTTCCGATCCCGGTAATTCCGCCCGCCACCGATCGTGGCCCCGGTCCTACGCTGGGCCCATGGACCTGCGGGACGCATCATCATGCCGATCTGCCGCGAGATCGACCGGCAGAAGCCGGTCCCGCCGCGCCGGGGTCCGGTGCGGGCGCCCTAGCCGTCTCGGTCACGGCGCCCGGTGATCAGCCGAAGGTCCGCGCGCTGGGGTAGCGCTGGCCTCCGTCCACCGCGACGTTGGCCCCGGTCACCCAGCTGGCCCGGTCCGACAGCAGGAACGCCACGACGTCGGCGACCTCGCCCGGCCGCCCGAGCCGGCCGTGGGGGAACTCCCTGGACTGGAACTCCCCGAACGGCTCCGGGTTCTCGGCGGCGAAGCGCTCCCAGCTCCCGCCGGGGAACAGGATCGAGCCCGGGCTCACGGCGTTGACCCGGATCCGGCGCGGCGCGAGCTCCTGGGCCAGGGTCGCGGCCAGGTGGATCTCCGCGGCCTTGGCCGTGGCGTAGGCGGTGCGCGGGGCCGGGCGCATCCCGGTGATCGAGGCGATGAACACGACCGAGCCGCCGCCCGCCTGCTCAAAGAACGGGGCCACGGCGCGCACCAGGGTGGCCGCATGCCCGGCGTTCAGCACGAAGCTCGCGGTGAAGTCCTCGGGCCGGGAATCCATGAGGTTGCCCCCGACGGTCCCTCCGGCGTTGGCCACGGCGAGCTCGAGACCGCCCAGGTCCTCGCCGATGCGCAGCGCCGCCGCCTCCAGCGCCCCGGAGTCGCTGACGTCGGCGGCGGCGGTCGCGACCGGGACGCCATAGGCGCCGAGCCGCGCCGCCGCGGCGTCCAGCCCGGCCTGATCGCGGGCGATGAGCCCGACCGCGGCGCCCTCCGCGGCCAGGGCCTGCGCGATCGCGAAGCCGAGGCCACGGCTGCCCCCGGTGATGACAGCGCGCCTGCCCGCCAGCCCTAGGTCCACGGCAGGATCATGCCAGACCGGCGCTATGTTGGCCTGGGCGGTCAGGACCGACGGCGGCAGGAGGCCGGGCGATGAGCGAGGTCGCGCCGGAGGCGCGCGAGGCAGATACCGCGCCGGAGGCGCGCAAGGCAAATACCGTGCCGGAGGCGCGCAAGACAAAAACCGCCGTCCTCGGGCGCGGCGAAGGGGAGCAGCGCTACTCCGCCCGCGGCAGCGTCATGTTCTTCAAGGCGGTGGCCGAACAGGACGGCGGCGACTTCTCGCTGATGGAGCGCACGCTGCCGCCGGGCGGGCGCCGCCCGCCGCCGCATCGCCACACCAACTGCTCCGAGGCGTACTTCGTGCTGGACGGGCTGGTGGCGGTCACGGTCGAGGGTGAGGAGCTATCCGTCGGCCCGGAGGGATTCGTGCTGGTGCCCCGCGGTACCGCGCACACGTTCGGCAACGGCGGTGAGCGCGTGGCCCGGCTGCTGGTCATCCACGCGCCGGCCATGGATGCCTACTTCGCCGGGCTGCACGACCTGTGGAATCGTGCCGAAGCTCCCACCCCGGATGAGGAACGCGCGCTCATGGCTCGCTTCGGCATGGAGTCGGCCTAGCCGGGTTTGGTCAGATAGTCTCCGCAGCCATGGGCATCCGCGCGACCACGGATAGCGCTCAGCCCTCCGTCCAGCAGGGCGCGGGCGCGCTGGCGGGACGCCACCCGCACCTGGTCGCGGTGGCGGCGCTGACCGCCGTGGCCGCCGCGGGCTACTCGGTGTTCGCGCTGGTCCTTAACTACACGTTCCAGACTTCGTCCTACGACCTGGTCATCTTCGATCAGGCCGTGCGGTCGTACGCGCACCTCGGACCCGGAATATCAATCATCAAGGGCGTGCACAACGGGTTCGGCCCGAACTTCTCGATTCTCGGTGATCACTGGTCGCCCATCCTCGCGTCGCTGGCCCCGCTGTACTGGATCGACAGCAGCCCGCAGGTCCTCCTGATCGCGCAGGCCGTGCTGTTCGCGCTCGCGATCCCGCCGCTGTGGCTGTTCACGCGCCGGGCCTTCGGCGGCGGGAGCAAGGCCACCATCGCCGCCTACCTGGTCGCCGTGGCCTACGGGCTGAGCTGGCCCATCGCCTCGGCCCTGGCCTTCGACTTCCACGAGGTCGCGTTCGCCCCGGTGCTGACCGCGGTGGCCCTGGAACGGCTCCAGGCGGGCAGGCTGCGCACCGCGCTGATCGCGCTCGCGGCCCTGCTCCTGGTCAAGGAGGACATGGGCCTGTTCGTGGCCGGGATCGGCGTCTACCTCGCCGTGGCCCGCCCGCGCCAGGTCCCCAGGCAGCTGGTCGTCGGCCTCGCCCTGGTCGCGGTGGGGGTGGCGGACACGTTCATCGCGACCTACGTGCTGATCCCGGCCCTCGGCGGCCGCTCCAACTACTACTGGGCGTATACCGCCCTCGGGAACAACGTCCCGCAGGCCATAGGGCACCTGATCACCCACCCGGCCTCGTGGAAGCTGCTCGTCACACCGCGGGTCAAGCTCGATACCACGCTCTGGCTCTTCGGCGCGTTCTGCTTCCTCTCACTGCGGTCGCCGCTGGCCCTGGCCGTGCTCCCGCTGCTGCTCGAGCGCATGCTGGCCAACCTGTTCCCTTACTGGTGGGTGACGTCGTACCAGTACAACGCCTACCTCGTGGTCGTCCTGCTGTGCGCCGCGGTGGACGGCGCCGCCCGGCTCGACCGCGACCTGCTGGGCCGGCGGCGGCCAGAAGCCGGACCGTCGGGAGAATCCGGCACCCCGCCGCCTTCCGGGCGCCGCTGGACGGTGGCGCTGGTGTCCGCCGCGGCCATGTGCGCGGTCGCGCTGGCCCTGGTGCCCCGGTTCGCGTTCGGGGCGGCCCTGCACCCGGGCTTCTACCAGCGAGACGCGCAGGAGCGGGCGGCGGCGGCCGCGGCCGCCGCCGTGCCGAGCGGTGTCACCGTCGAGGCGGTGGACAATCTCGGTCCCCAGATGTCGGCGCGGGACACCGTCCTGCTCTGGGACGGGGACGGGCACACACCCCCGCTAGGCTCGCCCTGGGTGGTCGCCAACATCAAGCGGCTGCAGTTCACGTTCAGCAGTGTGCGCGAGCAGAGAAAGCGCGTGGCGCTGCTCGAGCGCAGCGGCTACCGGGTCGTCTTCCAGCGCGACGGATACGTGGTGCTGCACCGCCCGGGCCCAGCAGATCTTAAGGAGTCAGCGGGATGAGCGTCTTGCCGGAGGCGAGCCAATGACTGCCGCCGCCCGGACCAGGATCTCCGGCCCCTCCGCCCCCGAGGTGGCCGACGGCAACGGGACAGCCATACGCGGGGACGCGGCGGGCCGGCTGTTCGGCCGGCTGACCGTGGTGCCGGCGCTGCTGGCCATGGCCTGGCTGCTGGCCGGGCTGCCGCTGCTGCTCCTGGGCTGGTTCACGCCGGCGGTCATGCTCGTGGTGTCGGTGCCGCTGGCGATCCTGCTCCTGCTGCTCGGCCTGCGCTGGATTCCCGGCCGGTCGCAGAGCGCGCTGCCGCCGCGGGAACCCGGGCAGGCCCGCACGCCCTGGTGGGCGGTCATCGCCGTGGTCGCGGTGGCGATCGCGTTCGGCGTCGACCAGCTGATCTACCATTCCCAGTTCATCATCGTGACCCGCGATCCGGCCTCCTACATGCAGTTCGGCAACTGGATCGCCGGCCACGGCTCGCTGCCGATCCCGCAGGACCGGGCCGCGTTCGGCGGCACCCACCACGTGCTGCGCTTCGCCAGCTTTGCTTTCTACCAGGTCGGCACCTCGGTGGTGCCGCAGTTCATGGCTGGGCTGCCGATGGTCCTGGCGGGCGGGTTCTGGATCGGCGGCATCGCCGTGGCTGCGGCCATGGGCCCGCTGCTCGGGGCGTGCGCGGTGCTCACGTTCGGCGGCCTGGCCGCCCGGCTGGCCGGCCCGCGCTGGGCCCCGGTGGCCGCGCTCGTGCTCGCGCTCTCGCTGCCCGAGCAGTTCACCAGCCGCTCGACCTACAGCGAGCCGCTGGCCCAGATCCTGTTCCTTGGTGGGCTCTGCCTGCTCATCGACTCGCTCAACGCCGACGGAGCCGGGGCCAGGCTCATTGCCGCGCTGGCCGGGCTGGCGCTCGGCCTGACCCTGCTGGTGCGCATCGACGGGGCGGGAGACATCCTCCCGGTGATCCCGTACTGCGGGCTGCTGCTCCTCGGCCGCAGGCCGCAAGCGTTCCCGTTCCTGGGCGGCCTGGTGCTGGGCGGGCTGTACGGGGCCGTGGACGGGCTGGTCCTGTCCCGGCCCTACCTGGCCAGCATCAAGTCCGTGCTGGTGCCGCTGGTGCTGGTGACCGGTGTCGTGGTGGTGGCGACCTTGCTGGCCATGGCGCTGCTGTGGCGCAGAGGCGTGCCGAAGGTGCGCGGGGAATGGCTGCCCAACGCCGTCGCCGGGCTGGCGGTCCTCGTGGTGCTCGGGTTCGCGCTCCGCCCGTACGTGCAGACGGTACGGGCCAGTTCGAGCCGGTTCTTCGAGAGCATCATCGCGGACTATCAGCGGGCCGATCACCTGCCGGTCCAGCCCGCCCGGCTGTACTACGAACTCAGCCTGCACTGGGTGTTCTGGTACATCGGGGTGCCCGCGGTGGTGCTCGGCACCCTCGGGGCGGCGCTGCTGTCCCGCCGCTGCGTGCGCGGTCTCGCGCCGACCTGGACGCTGCCCCTGCTCGTCTTCGCGTTTGGCATCGTCAGGACGCTGTACCAGCCGTCGATCACCCCGGATCAGCCCTGGGCCAGCCGCAGGCTGGTGCCCACGGTGCTGCCCGGCTTCATTGTGCTGGCGGTGTGGGGGTCAAGCTGGCTGGTGAACCGGGTCCGGCGGGCCGGCATCGACCGGGTGGTGTACGGCGGCCTCACCGTCCTGTGCGTGGCGGCCCTGATCGTCCCGGCCGCGATCACCACGTTCGGGCTCGGCGTCAAGTCCGGCGGCCCGGCCGGGATCAGGCTCACCGTGAACGGCCTGGCCGACAAGGTCACGTACGGCGGGCAGATCACGGCGGTCGACCGGATGTGCGCGGCGCTGCCGCGCAACGCGTCGGTGGTGTTCGTCCAGGGCGGCGAGGGCGGGGACGCCGACCGGCTGTCCCAGGTGGTCCGCGGGATGTGCGGCGTCCCGGCCGCGCGCATGCGGCCCGCGCCCGCCGCGGTCATGGACCAGGTCCTGCGCGGCATCGAGCAGGCCGGCCGGCCGGTACTGCTGGCGGGCGTGCCCGCCAGGCTCACGCCCTACGGAGGCGACGTACGGCAGATCATGCGGCTGCGCAGCACCCAGGACATGAACGCGCTCACCAGCCCGCCGCATCACACCCTGCCGCTGCCGGTCAACGTCTGGATGTCGGAACCGGCGCCCTGACCGCCCGACCCGGATGCTGCAATGCCGGAATCGGTAGTAGTCTCGGCCACCGTGAGCGGACCATCCCAGCAGGAACCGTATGTCTCGATCATCCTGCCCTGCTTCAACGAGCAGGACCACGTCACGGCCGAGATCGAGCGGATCTGTGTGGCCATGGACGCGAGCGGCTACCCCTATGAGCTCCTGGCCTACGACGACGCGTCGACGGACGAGACGCTCGCCCGCCTGCACGAGGCGGCACCCAGGTTCCCGCGGCTGCAGGTCGTGTCCTTCCACCGCAACGGCGGGTCGGGCACCGTCCGCCGGATCGGCACCCAGAACGCCAGGGGCGAGATCGTGGTCTGGACCGACGCGGACATGTCGTACCCCAACGACCGCATCCCCGAGCTCGTCCAGATCCTGGAGAAGGACGCGACCATCGACCAGGTCGTGGGGGCCAGAACCAGCGAGCAGGGCACGCACAAGCTGCTGCGGGTGCCGGCCAAGTGGTTCATCCGCAAGCTCGCCGAGGTGCTGACCAACGCCCACATCCCGGACCTGAACTCCGGGCTCAGGGCGTTCCGGCGCCAGGTCGCGCTGCCCTACATGCGGCTGCTGCCGCCCGGGTTCTCCTGCGTCACGACGATCACCATCGCGTTCCTGTCCGACCAGCACGACGTGCGCTACGTGCCGATCGAGTACGCCAAACGGGCCGGCACGTCGAAGTTCAAGTTCGTCAGGGACGCCTACCGCTACATCCTCCAGGTGCTGCGGATGGTGATGTACTTCAATCCGCTCAAGGTGCTCATGCCGGTCGCGCTCTTCCTGCTCGCGCTCGGCCTGGCCAAGGGCGTCTTCGACATGGTGGTGCACCCACTGCTGTTCGCGGTCAACACGGTGCTGATCTTCGTCTCGGGGCTGATCATCGCGTCGCTCGCGCTGCTGGCCGACCTGATCGTCCGGTCGCGGGGAGACAGCTGACGTGTCCTCGAGCGAGGTGTCGTCCAGCCAGCCGCGCGTGGCTGACGGCGCGCCCGCTCCCGGCGCGGCGGACCCGGCCCAGGACGGTGCCTCAGCTGCCGGCCCGCGCGGCTGGGCCCGGGCGGCGAGACGCCGGCTGACACCCGAGCACCTGGCCGTGCTCGTCCTCGCGCTGCTGGTGCTCGTGGTGCACGATTTGGGCTACATCCTCAGTCACCCGTACTGGACCGACGAGGCCTGGGTCGCGGCCACCACGGTGTTCCCGCTGTCGCAGCTGCCCGCCACCACCTCCAGCACGCCGATTGGCTGGTCGGCCGTGCTGCGGCTGGTTGACGTCGGGGGCACGCAGAGCGGCCGGCTCCTGCCGCTCGCGTTTGCCGCCCTGGCCGTCGTCATCGCCTACTGGTTCGCCCGCAGGCTTGACTGGCCGAGGCGGGAGGCTGCTGTCGCCGCCGGGCTGCTGGCCGGGATCGCCGCGTTGCTGGTCCCGGCCATGCTGGTGCGCGACGACCTGAAGCAGTACACCTCGGACGCGTGTTTCGCGCTGCTGGCGCTGGCCCTGACGTCGCGGCTGGAGCGGGAGTGGTCGTGGCGCAGGCTCGCCGCCCTGTCGGTAGGTGTCTGGGGCGGCATGCTGTTCAGCCATACGGTCGCGTTCCTGGGCATCGCCGCTTTCGGGGCGCTTGGCGTCGTTCAGCTCGCCCGCCGCCAATGGCGCCGGCTAGCGGAGGCGATGGTGGCGGGCGGGTGCACGGCGGTGCTGATGGCCGCGGTGTACGAGACCTTCGACGCCCGCGCGGTGCTGCCCGGGCTGACCAACTCCCCGCTGTTCACGCACTACTACCTGCCGTGGCACAGCGGGCCGCGCGCCGCACTTCACTTCATCGTCTCGCACGTCAACAACGCCCACGTCTATTTCGGCCTCGGGCCGGTGTGGCTGGCTGCACCGCTGTTCGTGGTCGGCGTCATCACCGTCTTCTGGCTGCGCAGGCCCGCCACGGCGATCATGCTTGCCGTGCTCTGGCCAGAGATGCTCGCGATCTCGGCGGTGCACAAGTACCCGTTCCTCGACCTGAGGACCTCGACGTTCCTGTTCACGGTCACCGCTGTGGTCGCCGCGATCGGGGTGGCCGGGGTGTGCGCGCTGCTGCGGCCCTGGCTCAAGGGCGCGATCGCCGTCGCGGTGGCCGCAGCGGCCGTGGCGGGGTTCGCCGTCGCGGCCAAGCCGTATGTGCGCAGCCACCTGATCCCGAACGAGGACGTGCGCGATCAGGCCCGCTACGTCGCGGCGCACGCCGCGCCCGACGACGTGATCCTGGTGAACCTGAACAGCAACTGGGGTTTCGCCTATTACTGGCCGGTCGGCCAGCCGTCCCGCCGGGCCGACGCCGCGGTGCTCCAGCTGTACGAGGCCTACTATCCCGGCCAGCCGCGCATCGTGGTGGCCCGCAATCGCGACCCCGCAGGAGTCGACGCGGCGCTGGCGCAGGCGCTGGCCCGGTCGCGGCAGCGGGCCTGCGTCCCGATCTGGCTGATCCGCACGCACGTGTCGGCGGCCGAGAGTCGGGCCTGGAGCGCCGCGTTGCGGCAGCAGCGCCTGACCGCCACCCCGGTCGGCGACGCGGGCCTGAGCCTCATCCGGGTAGCCGGGTCCCGGTGTCGTTGAGCCCTGTTTCGCCAGCGGGCAGCCGGGCGAGAGCCACGAGTCCGGTCCCGGTGCCCGGGAACGCCCGTTGCAGCACCCGGAACGGTGCGGTCCCCCATCGAGTGACCGCACCGATCCTGCTGCCGGAGGGCTGAAGCAGTCGGCCGGACCCTGCTGTGCGCTCGGCCAGAGACTGGCCCGCTGAAGCGGCGAGCCGCCGCCGCGCTATCCGGTTGCGCCCCGCTTCCAGCAGGTAGCCGAGCGGGAAGCCGTACTGGCGAATCTCGATATCGGTATAGCCGCAGCTGGCCAGCAGCGCGGCTAGCGCCGCGGGATCATAGCGGCGGAAGTGACCCGCGAGTTCATCGGCCGGAGCGTACCGGCGCTGGTGCGCCGGTACCGAGATCATCAGCCATCCGCCCGGACGCAGCCGAACCGACCACTCCTTCAGCGTGGTCGCGTCATCCTCGATGTGCTCGAGCACCTCGAACGCGCAGATCAAATCGAACTGCTCCTCGCCGAGCGCGTCGAAGGCGACGTTGCGGACGTCGCCGGCGCCTGCCGCCCGGACCCGTCGCTGGGCCACAGCCCAGGACGTTGTGTCCGGCTCGACTCCGACGTAACGGTAATGCTGTGCCAGCCGGGCTCCCAGCGAGCCCTGCCCGCAGCCGATCTCCAGCACGTCGGTGGCCTCGGCCGGCAGCACCTGCTTGATGACGTCATAGCGCAGCCAGGCATTCGGCGTCAGCGGAGCGACCGCGTTGATGTTCATCCTCGGCCCCAAGGCTGCCGAACTGGAGAGCATGCCGAACTCCTCATCGTGGGGGTCTCGCGCCCGCGGTGGCGCCTGCCGGGAAAGCTGTTCCGCGAGCGGGGCCGCAATCCGCTCGGGCGCGAATCGCTGCTGGGCCAGCCCACGGGCCAGCCGGCGCAGCCGGGTCACCTCGGTGCGGTCAC
Organism: uncultured Actinomycetota bacterium; assembly: GCA_963844655.1. GTDB lineage: Bacteria > Actinomycetota > Actinomycetes > Streptosporangiales > Streptosporangiaceae > JASHPR01. Next base: position 425,911 of record CAWJPA010000007.1, read on the forward strand.
CGGCCAGCCGCAGCAACGTGCCGGCCAGCGCCTCCGGGCTCCCCGGCGGGACCAGCACCGCCGCGTCACCCAGGGCCCGGCGCTGCGGGGCGGTGTCCGAGGTGATGATCGCGCAGCCGGCCGCCGCGCCCTGGAACACCTTGTTTGGCACCACCCGCATCGCCTTGTCCCCGGTACCGAAGATGCCCAGGCAGACGTCGTGACCGGCCACCAGCGCCGGAAGCTCGCCGGCCGGGACCCAGTCCAGCCAGCGAACCGTCTGGTTGGCCGCGGCGGCGCTCTTCGTCGAGGCCAGGTCCTGGCCGCTACCGATCATGGTCACCTGGACGGGTGCCCCAGCAATTCTGCCCAGCGCGGCCCCGATGACCGGGGCTCCCTGCAACGGGGTAAACAGCCCGTAGAACACCACGCGCAGCGGGCCGGAGACCTCCTGCCTCTCGGCGGGTTCCGCGGCGGCGAACCACGCCGAAGGAGCACCGACGGGCACTACGACCGCCCGCGCCCGGTGCCGTGGCGGCAGGGCGGCCAGGTGCTCCTCGGTGTCCACCACGACAATGCTGGCGGCCCGCAGGGCCGCGGAGTCGATGAGCCGCAGCAGGGCCTGGCGCAGGCCGCCGTCCAGGCGCCGGTCACGCGCGGTGTCGCTGGCCCCGACCAGGTGGTCGAGCACCACAGGAACCCGCCGGAAGAGCAGCCTGGCCAGGTGGACGTCGAAGTGGCCCAGATAGCCGACCAGCACCACATCCGGCGTGGGTATCCGGCGGGCGGTGCGGGCCAGTACTGCCCAGCGGCGGGCGAGCCGGGCCAGCAGGGCCGGCACCCGGCTCGGGTGGGCCAGCATGTTCACCCTGGCCGCCGTGTCCAGGCCCAGCGGCGCGTTGCACTCGGCGACGTCGAACCCATGCGCCCGCAGGCCCTCCGCGATGGTGGCCACGCGGGGGTGGGTGGACGTGTCATAGGTGCCGAAGAGGAGAACACGCATAATGCCCGTACCCTAACGTCTCGGCTGCTCTGTGCGGACCCAGGTCATCCGGTTGGCCGCCCGCAGTAGCGTCTAGGCTGTGCCTATGCCGGACCGCCCTGCCGCGCCAGCCCGTGCCACGGCACCAGCCGGCGAGCCAGCCGCGCCACCCGCCGCCGGGGGGTCGCCGACCGGTCGGCGCAGCACGGTGTGGGGCGGCGCCCGCCGGCTGATGACCAGCCGGGTGGTCCGGTGGGGGTTCGTGGCGGTCACCGTCGGGCTGGGCGGCTACGCGGTGGCCAGGGAATGGACCAGCGTGCGGGCCGCGCTGGGCAGTCTCGGGATCCTGCCGGTCGCGGCGGCCCTGCTCAGCGTGCTGGCCGGGCTGTTCGCGCTCATGATGGCGTGGCGCAGGCTCCTGGCCGCGCTCGGCTCGCCGCTGCCCGTCCGCGCCGCGGCGCGGATCATGTTCATCGGCCAGCTCGGCAAGTACCTGCCCGGCTCGGTCTGGCCGGTGCTGGCCCAGATGGAACTGGGCCATACCTATCACGTGCCCCGCCACCGCTCGGCGAGCGCCTCGGTGCTCATCATGCTCCTGTCGCTGCTGACCGGGCTGCTGACCGCGCTGGTCGCCCTGCCGTTCGTCGCCGGGTCGACCCCCTACCTCTGGGCCTTCCTGGCCGCCCCGGTCCTGCTGGTCCTGCTGCACCCCAGGGTGCTCAACCGCGCTCTGGATCGCCTGCTCCGGCTGGCCAGGCAGCCTGCCCTGGAAACCCCGCTCACCGGCCGCGCGATGGTGGCCAGCCTGGCCTGGGCGTTCGCGTCATGGATCCTCTTCGGCCTGCAGATCTGGCTCCTCGCGACCCGGCTCGGGGCACCGGAGGGCAAGACGGCCCTGCTCGCGGTCGGAGGCTTCGCGTTCGCCTGGAGCGTCGGCTTCCTGGTGGTGTTCGCGCCCGCCGGGGCCGGCGTGCGTGAGGTGCTCCTGGTCGCGGCGCTCGGCCCGGTGCTCGGAGCCGGTGCCGCCACCGCGGTGGCCCTGGTGTCGCGGGTGCTGATGACCGCGGGTGACCTGCTCACCGCCGGCTCGGCGGCCGCGGTGAGCCGGCGAAGCACCAGGGACCTGCCCGGGGAACCCCGGGCACCCGCCGGCCCTGACGGGCTCGCCCGGTGAAGGCCCTGGTCCTGGCCGGGGGGTCGGGGAGCAGGCTCCGCCCGATCACCCACACCTCGGCCAAGCAGCTTCTCCCTGTGGCCAACAAGCCGGTGCTGTTCTACGGCCTCGAGGCCATCAGGGACGCGGGCATCACCGACGTGGGGATCGTGGTAGGCGACACCGCGCCGGCCATCGAGGCGGCAGTGGGCGATGGAGGTGCGTTCGGGCTCAAAATCACCTACATCCGGCAGGATGCGCCGCGGGGCCTGGCGCATGCGGTGCTGATCGCCGGCGATTTCCTGGGCGACGAGGATTTCGTGATGTACCTGGGAGACAACTTCATCGTCGGCGGGATCGGGCCGGTGGTGGATGAGTTCCGGGCCGGGCGGCCGGATGCGCAGATCATGCTGACGAAGGTGGCCGATCCGGGCCAGTTCGGTGTGGCGGAGCTCGACGACGCCGGTGAGGTGGCCGGGCTGGAGGAGAAGCCCCGACAGCCGAAGAGCGATCTGGCGCTGGTGGGCGTGTATATCTTCACGGCCGCCGTGCATGAGGCGGTGGCGCAGCTTGAGCCGTCGTGGCGGGGAGAGCTGGAGATCACCGAGGCCATTCAGTGGCTGATCGACCACGGCCGGAAGGTGCGGTCGACGGTGATCACGGGGTACTGGAAGGACACCGGGAACGTCGCGGACATGCTCGAGGTCAACCGCATGGTGCTGGAGAGCGTGGAACCGGGCCGTCGGGGCACGGTCGACGCGGCGAGCGAGCTCATCGGCCGGGTGCTCGTCGAGGATGGTGCCGAAGTCAGCGGTTCGCGGATCGTGGGGCCGGTGATCGTGGGGGCGGGGTCGCGGGTCTCCGGGTCGTATATCGGCCCGTTCACCTCGGTCGCGCCGGGCTGCGTGATCGCCGACAGCGAGATCGAGTACTCGATCGTGCTGCGGGGCGCGTCGATCCGCGGGGTGCGGCGCATCGAGGCGTCCCTGATCGGCCACTACGTCGAGGTGACCCCGGCGCCTGCCGTCCCCCGGGCGCACCGGCTCATTCTGGGCGACCACAGCAAGGTGCAGATCGGCTCATGAGAATCCTGGTTACCGGCGGGGCGGGGTTCGTCGGCTCCCACTACGTCCGCACGCTGCTGGCCGGCGGCTACCCCGGCTTCGGGGATGCGCACGTCACCGTGCTGGACAAGCTCACGTATGCCGGCAACCTGGCGAATCTGGACCCGGTGGCCGGCAGCCAGCGGTTCTCGTTCGTCCACGGTGACATCTGTGACGCTGGCCTGCTCGGCTCGGTGTTGCCCGGGCACGATGCGGTCGTGAATTTCGCCGCGGAGACGCATGTGGACCGGTCGATCACCGGCGCGGCGAGCTTCGTGGCCGCGAACGTGGTGGGAGTCCAGGTGCTGCTGCAGGCGTGCCTGGACGCAGGGGCCCCGCGCGTGGTGCAGGTGTCCACCGATGAGGTGTACGGCAGCCTGGCGTCGGGTTCGTGGGCTGAGGACGCCAGGCTGGAGCCGAACTCTCCGTACTCGGCGGCGAAGGCCGGCGGTGATCTCATGGCCCGGGCCTACGCGCGCACCCACGGGCTGAACCTCAGCATCACGCGGTGCTGCAATAACTACGGTCCGTATCAGTTCCCGGAGAAGATAATCCCGCTGTTCGTCACCAACCTGCTCGACGGGCAGAAGGTCCCCTTGTACGGCGACGGCCGTAACGTGCGCGGCTGGATTCACGTCGATGATCACTGCCGTGGCATCCAGCTGGTACTCGAACGCGGCGAGCCAGGACGGATCTACCACATCAACGGCGATGCGGAGCTCTCCAACGCGGAGCTGACCGAGGCCTTGCTCGAATGCTGCGGGGCCAGCTGGGACATGGTGACCTACGTCGAGGACAGGAAGGGCCACGACCGGCGCTATTCGCTCGACGACTCGCTCCTTCAGGACATGGGCTACCGGCCGCGGATTCCGTTCCGCGAGGGCCTGCGCGACACCGTGCGGTGGTACCAGAAGAACCGGCAATGGTGGGAACCGCTGAAGGAAACGCGGCCGGCATGAGCCGCTGGCTGGTCACCGGGGCCGGGGGGATGCTGGGCCGGGACCTGCTGATCGCCCTGGATGGTGCGGGCGAGGACGTCCTGGGCCAGGCCCGCGGCGAGCTCGACATCACCGACGGGGCGGCCGTTGGTGCCGCGCTGCGCCGCTTCGGGCCTGATGTGGTGGTGAACTGCGCGGCGTGGACGGCGGTCGACGACGCCGAGGCGCAGGAGGCGGCGGCGCTGGCGGTGAACGGGACGGGCCCGGCGCATGTGGCGGCGGCGTGCGCGGCGGCCGGGGCCGTGCTGGTCCACATGTCGACCGACTACGTGTTCGCCGGGGACGCCCGGCGGCCCTATGCCGAGGATGACGCCACGCGGCCGACTACCGCGTACGGCCGGTCGAAGCTGGCCGGTGAGCAGGCCGTGCTGCGGCTGCTGCCCGGTGCCGGGTACGTGGTGCGGACGGCCTGGCTGTACGGGGCGGGCGGGCCGAACTTCGTGCGCACGATGATGCGGCTGGAGCGCGAGCGGGCCACGGTGGATGTCGTCGACGATCAGCGCGGGCAGCCGACCTGGACGGTCGATGTCGCCGGGCTGATCGTGGCGCTGGCCAGGTCCGGGGCGCCGGCGGGTGTGTATCACGCGACGGCCTCGGGGGAGGCGACCTGGTTCGAGGTCGCGGGTGAGGTGTTCGCCCTGGCGGGCGCCGATCCGGCCCGGGTGCGGGCCACGACCAGCGGCGCGTTCCGCCGCCCCGCCCCCCGCCCGGCCTACAGCGTGCTGGGTCATGACCGGTGGGCCGCGGCCGGAATCGAGCCGATCGGCGACTGGCGGGCCGCGCTGAAGCGGGCCTACCCGGTGCTGGCCGCCGCCGGGTTATCCGCCTCCCACCGGCCGGGGAGGCGGGCGTGCCGCAGCTGTGCGGTGTAGGCCAGGCAGTCGGCGTAGTCGGGCAGCAGGCCGGCCGACCGGGCTTCGGCCAGGGCCGGGGCGGCCGCGTCCTTCTCCGACAGGATCGTCTCCATGTCCTCGGGCCAGGCGATGCCGATGTCCGGGTCGAGCGGGTGCACGCCATGCTCGCGGGCGGGTGCATACGGGGTCGAGCACAGGTACAGCACCGTGGCCTGATCGGTCAGCGCGGCGAACGCGTGGCCCAGCCCCTCGGAGATAAATAGGGCGCACCGGGCCTGGTCATCGAGCCGTACCGCCTGCCACCGCCCGAAACCGGGGGAGCCGACCCGCAGGTCCACGACCACGTCGATGATCGCGCCGGCGGCGCAGGTGATGTACTTCGCCTGGCCGGGCGGGACGTCGGCGTAGTGGATGCCCCGGATCACCCCGCGGCGTGACACCGAGCAGTTGGCCTGGGCTACGTCCGGGCGGTACCCCAGGTCGCCGTCGAGCTCGCTGCCGCGCAGCCATTCCAGGAACTCGCCCCGCCCGTCGGCGTGGATGCGCGGAGTGAAAACCCAGGCACCATCGATATCCAGTGCGTCCATGGCAACACCGTAAAGCGTGGCCCGGCCCGCGGACGGGTCACCCGGGCAGCAGGTGGAGCGGTATGTCGGCGTGGCGCGACCGCAGGTATTCGCCGAGGCCCTTGGCCTGGGGATCGGGCCGGGCCGAGGCGGCCACACCCAGGCCGAGCAGGCCGACCACGACGAAGTTCAGCGCGTGCAGGTTCGGCAGCTCGTACCGGCGGACCTCGAGGCCGGCGGCTTCGGGGAGCAGCTCGCGGAACCTCGCGACGTCCAGGTACTCCCGCAGCCAGCCGTAGGCCTCCGGGTACCGGGTCCACAGGCCGACGTTGGCGTTGCCGCCCTTGTCGCCTGATCGCGCGCCGCAGACCAGCCCGAGCGGGGCGCGCCGGGTCGGCCAGGACAGCCCAGCCCGGCCGGCTGGCCCGGCCGCTGCCGTCTGGTGTCCCGTCGCGGCCTCCTGCGGGCTCGCGCCCGACCGCATGACGGGGGCGGCCTGGGCGGGCGGGATGACGCGGCGCCCCCCGTCGGGCAGGACGACCGCGTGCTCGACCACCGTGGCGGGCACGAACGTCGGCCAGAACACGCCGTACGCGCTCTCCGGGGTCGGCGGGGTCGTGGTGTGGAAGCCGGCGTAACCGGCGAGGGCCAGCTCGATCGTGGCGTTCGAGAACGACCGGCCGACCTTGGCGGGATCGGGATCGGCGACCGTGATCCGCAGCTGCGCGGTGGCCTGCTCGTTGGTGGGCGCATCCGGGCGGTCGGTGCGGATCAGCCGCACGTCGACCTCGGCGAATCGCTCCCGGCCGCCGAGCAGGTCGAACAGCATGGTCTCCGCCCTGGCCGCCTTCTCCTCGATGTCCAGGCCGGTCAGGACCATGGTCATGGTGTTGCGGTAGCCGCCGAGGTAGTTCAGCGCGACCTTGAGCGTCTCCGGCGGCGGGCTGCCGCAGGTGCCGCTGATCCGGACCCGGTCCGGGCCGTCGGGGTCCAGCCGCAGGGTGTCGAAGTGCGCGATCACGTCGGGGTTGGCGTAGGCGGGCTCGCCGAGCTCGTACAGCAGCTGGGCGGTGACCGTGCCGGGCGACACCAGCCCGCCGGTGCCCGGGTGCTTGGTGATCACGCTGCTGCCGTCCGCGGCGACCTCGGCGATGGGGAACCCGGGGTAGCGCCGGTCCGGGAGTTCGTCGGCGAACGGGTAGTTCCCGCCGGTCGCCTGCGGGCCGCACTCGATCACGTGCCCGGCGGCCACCGCGCCCGCCAGCGCGCCGAGGTCGTCGGGGCCCCAGCCGTGCCAGGCCGCCGCAGGCCCGACGACCAGCGACGCGTCGGTGACCCGGGGGCAGACCACGACGTCCGCGCCGGCCCGCAGCGCGGCGGCGATGCCCCAGCCGCCGAGGTAGGCGTTCGCGGTCACGGGGGTGACGCCCGCCTTGGCCAGCGGCTCGCCGGTGTCGGCGTGGGCCAGGGCATGGCCGGCCTCGGTGAGCTCGCCGATCCGGTCCAGCAGGTCGTCGCCCTCGATGTGAGCGATCTTCGGGGCCAGGCCGAGGCGGGCGGCGATCTCGCGCAGCCGGGCGGCCAGCCCGGCCGGGCTCAGCCCGCCCGCGTTCGTGACGATCGTGATCCCGCGGTCCAGGCAGGTGCCGATGACCTGCTCGAACTGGGCCAGGAAGGTTCGCGCGTACCCGGCGCCAGGGTCCTTCTGCCTGGCCTTCCACAGGATCAGCATGGTGAGCTCGGCCAGGTAATCGCCGGTCAGTACGTCGATCGGGCCGCCGTCCACCATTTCCCGCGCGGCCGCGGCCCGGTCGCCGTAGAAGCCGGAGCAGTTCGCGATCCGGACCGGGTGCCTCACGCTAGTTCAGATGGCGCTGCCAGTCCGAGGGCACCCGGCCGGCCGGCCCGGGGACAGACTGGTCGTAGGGGTGGTGCTGCGGCGGGGCCAGCTCCGGGCCCTCGTAGGTTTCCTGGGTCTCGAAGCTCCAGTACCAGTTCTCGCCGGGCTCGAAGCTGCGGATGAACGGATGGCCGCTGGCCTTCGCGTGCGCGGTCGCGTGCTGCGAGGGCGAGGTGTCACAGCAGCCGATGTGCCCGCACTGCGCGCACCGGCGCAGGTGGAACCACCAGCCGCCGCTCTCCTCACATTCGGCGCAGCCGGTCCCGCTCGGCGGGACGGCAGGGTCGATGCCTGGCACCTCGGTCATCCGGGCTCCTCACTGGTTGGTTCCGGGGTCCTGTCGGGTTCCGGGGCGGTCAGGGGGAGCAGCACCCGGAAGCGGGTGTCACCGGGAGACGACTCGAGCCGGATGTCGCCGTGGTGCTTGTTGACCACGATCCGCCAGGAGATGTCGAGGCCGAGCCCCGTGCCCTCGCCCACCGGCTTGGTGGTGAAGAACGGCTCGAAGATCCGTTCCCGGATGTCATCGGGCACCCCGGGACCGGTGTCGCCGAACTCGACGAAGATCCGGTCGCGGTTCTGGTCGAGCCCGGTGCGCACGGTGAGCGTGCCCGAGCCGTTCATCGCCGATACCGCGTTGTCGATCAGGTTCGTCCACACCTGGTTCAGCTCGCCCGCATAGGCCGGGATCGGGGGGAGCGCGGGGTCGTAGTCCTTGACGATCGTGACCTCGGGAGGGATCTTGCCGCCGAGCATCATCAGCGTGCTGTCCAGGAGTTCGTGCACGTTAACGACCTGGTACGGGGCGCGGTCCAGCTGTGAATACTGCTTGGCCGCCCCGACCAGCGTGGAGACCCGGGTGGTGGAGTCCTCGATCTCGTTCATCAGCAGCTCGGTCTCGACCGTGTAGCCGAGCCACCGCAGCGCGCCGTCCAGCGTCCCCTCGCCGACCGTCGCCGCGACGTTGTCGAGCCAGGCCGTGTCCAGGCCGGCCTGCACGAAGACGGGGGCGAGCTGCCAGCCGTCGGTGATTCCGCGGTCGTCGAGCCAGTCGGAGAGGACGTCCTCACGGTCGGACACCTCGATCGGGCTGAGCGAGGGCGCCTTCGAAACCAGCTCGGCGGCGCGCTCCTGCAGCTGGACCAGGGGCTGGAGGGTCGCCGGGTCGATCCGGCCCGCGGCCATCGCGCCCAGCTTGTGCCGCATCCCGGCGACCCGCTCGCGCAGCGCGGAGGTCGCGCGCACGGCGGCGGCCGCCGGGTTGTTGAGCTCGTGCGTCAGGCCGGCCGACAGCGAGCCGAGCGCGAGCAGCCGCTCCCGCTGGCCGACCGCCTGCTGGGTGTTCCGCTGGCCGAAGAACAATCCTTCGAGCAGGTGCACCGCCATGGGGAACCAGTACTGCATGAAATGCGCGAAGTCCGTGGCGTCCAGCACGAAGAAACGGGACGGCTCGGCCGCCCGCACCGAGTTGTTGTAGACCTGCGCGACCCGGTCGCCGAGGTAGGCGTTGAAGGCCCCCGAGTACACGCCGCGATTCGACGTGCGGTTGATCTCGACGTCGTCGCCGCCGACCCGCCGCGACAACACGATCGTGCCGTCCAGCAGGATATAGAAGCACGTGGCAGGGTCACCTTCGCGGTGGACGGGCCCGGGTTCGAAGTGCTCGACATGCCCGTGCTGGCACAGCCACTCCAGCTGGTCCTGGTTCAGCTTCTCGAAGAGAAACAGCGTGCGCAGTTCGTCGGGGCTGCACGGCAGGTCGGTCTGGGTCACGTCTTCTCCAGGTAACGGTGCACGAGCATGACCGCCATGGCGCCCTCGCCCACGGCGGAGGCCACGCGCTTGGCCGACTCGGCCCGGGCGTCACCGGCCACGAACACGCCGGGGACGCTGGTCTCCAGGTGATACGGGGGCCGGTCCAGCGCCCAGCCCCTGGGCTTCTGCCCCTCGACCGCCAGGTCCGGGCCGGACACCACGAAACCGCGGTCGTCCCGCTCCACCACCCCGTCCAGCCAGTCGGTGAGCGGGGCCGCGCCGATGAACAGGAACAGCCACTGCGCGCTGACGGTCTCCGTCTCGCCGTTGGCCGTGTTGCGCAGGGTCAGGCTCTCCAGGTGGTCCTCGCCGTGGGCCTCGATAACCTCGGTGCAGGTGCGGACCGAGATATTCGGGACGCTCTCGATCTGCTGGACCAGGTAGTAGGACATCGACCGCTGCAGCGACGCCCCGCGGACCAGGATCGTCACCGACCTCGCCCCGCGGGACAGGTACACGGCCGCCTGCCCAGCCGAGTTCGCGCCGCCGACGATGTAGACGTCCTGGGCCATGCAGGCCGCGGCCTCGGTGAGCGCGGACCCGTAGTACACCCCGCGCCCGGTCATGTCGTCGAGCCCGGGCGCGGCGAGCTGCCGGTAGGACACGCCGGTCGCGAGGATCACGGTGTGCGCGTCAATGCCGCTGCCGTCCGCGAACTTGACGCTGCGGGCCGAGCCGTTGACCTCCAGGCCGACCACGTCGCGCGTGGTCAGCACCTCGGCCCCGAACTTGGCCGCCTGCCTGCGGGCCCGGTCGGTCAGCTGCGCCCCGGACACCCCGTCGGGGAAGCCGAGGTAGTTCTCTATCCGGGAGCTCTGCCCCGCCTGCCCGCCGGTGGCGGTCCGCTCGACCAGCACGGTGCGCAGTCCTTCTGACGCGCCGTACACCGCCGCGCCCAGGCCCGCGGGCCCGCCGCCGATGACGATGAGGTCGTAGAAGTCCTTGGCGGGCGTGGTGGCCAATCCCACCCTGGCCGCCAGCTCGGCGTCGGCCGGCTCCACCAGCGCCTCACCGTCCGGCGTGATCACCACCGGCAGCTGGAGCCCGTCCGCCCCGGCCGCGGCGAGCAGCCGCTCACCCTCAGGCTCATCCGATGCGTACCAGCGGTACGGCACCTGGTTGCGGGCCAGGAACTCGCGCACCTCGGATGAGCGGGCCGACCACCGGTGGCCAACGATCTTGGTCTCGGGCACCGCCCGGTGATCGGTGGTCTGCCACGCCTCGAGCAGCCCGTCGACCACCGGGTAGAGCTTCTCCTCCGGGGGATCCCACGGCTTGAGCAGGTAGTGGTCGAGATCGACGACGTTGATCGCGTCGATGGCGGCCCCGGTGTCCGCGTACGCGGTCAGCAGCACCCGCCGCGCGGACGGGTAGATGTCCATCGCGCGCTCGAGGAACTCGATCCCGTTCATCTGCGGCATCCGGTAGTCCGCCAGGATCACCGCGACCAGGTCACCGCGCAGCTTCATCTCGCGCAGCGCGTCGAGGGCCGAATCCCCGGACTCGGCCCGCACGATGCGGTGCTGCTCGCCGTAGCGGCGGCGCAGGTCCCTGGCCACCGCCCGGGACACGCCAGGGTCGTCGTCGACGGTAATGATCGCCGCGCGGTTCGCGGCCTCTTGCGCCGTCACCGGCATATCGCGTCATCCTCTGGTCCGCGGCTCTGCTGTTTGCGGCTGGGGCACTGCATAGCCACCATCGTAGGTTCTCCTGGGCGACTTTCCGGCTCCCGGTGTTCGCCGTCCGAGAACCGCGGCCGGGGATCTAGTTGCCGCGGGAGAAGATCCGCAGGAAGAACAGGAACACGTTGAGCGCGTCCAGGAAGATCGACGCGGCGATCAGGGGAGCCGAGTTGAGGTCCTTGGACCGGCGCAGGCGCTGGAAATCGAACATGGTCAGCCCGGCGAAGATCACCAGGCCGAGGATCGAGTAGATCAGCGAGCCGCCCGGGATGTTCACGAAGATCAGCACGATGCCGAACACGATGAGCGCGATCAGGGCGAAGAAGCACACCCGGGCGATCGCCGAGAGGTCCCGCCTGGTCGCGTACCCAAAGGCCCCGAATCCGCCGATGAACAGCGCCGTGGCCCCGCCCGCCTGCCAGACCGCCTGCGGGTTGGTGTCCGCGTAGTACAGGATCGCCGGCGCCATGGCCAGGCCGAGCAGGGCGCCGACCACGAAGAGCAGGCCGACGGTCAGCCCGGTCGAGCGCCGCACCGTGAAGTTCATGGCGATCAGGCACACAAACGCGACGATGAACCAGGCGATCGCCCAGCCCTGGGACAGGTTCCGCCCGACGTAGGCGCCCAGCGCGAAGAAACCGGTCGTAACCGCGACATACCCCATCGTCTGACCGAACAGGGTGCGGGTCTGGTCCCGGCTCACCACCCCCGGCACGCCGTAGTCGACGTACTCGCTCATGCGCCCGCCTTCCGTCCGCCCAACGTCAGGTGATTCCATTCAACACTGAAGAGCCGGAATCGGCATGCCGGAACCAGGCCGTCATCGAGAACATAGGAGGCTGGATGCGTATCGGAGTCTTGTTCCCGCAGACCGAGATCGGCGCCGACGTCGGGGCGGTGCGCGCCTACGGCCAGCGGGTCGAGGAACTCGGGTTCCGTCACGTCCTGGCCTACGAGCACGTCCTGGGCGCCGACCCGGCCGTTCACCACGGCTGGCAGGGCGTGTATGAAGTGGCCGACGCGTTCCACGAGCCCATGGTGCTGTACGGCTTCCTGGCCGGGATCACCTCGCTGGAGTTCGTCACCGGCATCCTCGTGCTGCCGCAGCGGCAGGCGCCGCTGGTGGCCAAGCAGGCGGCCGAGGTCGACCTGCTCAGCGGCGGCCGCTTCCGCCTCGGGATCGGCGTGGGCTGGAACGCGGTGGAGTACGAGGGCATGGGCCAGGAGTTCACCAACCGCGGGCGGCGCGTCGAGGAGCAGGTCGACCTGCTGCGCCGGCTGTGGACCGAGCCGTCGCTCAGCTACGAGGGCCGCTACCACCGGATCAGGGGCGCCGGGCTGAACCCGCTGCCGGTGCAGCGGCCGATCCCGATCTGGTTCGGGGTGGCCTCGTCCGAGCGTGCCTTCCGCCGGGCCGGCCGGCTCGGTGACGGCTGGTTCCCCCAGATGGACCCCGGGCCCGAGCTCGACAGGGCGCGGGCCCTGGTCGAGCAGGGGGCGGCGGAGGCGGGCCGGGATCCGGGCCGCATCGGCATGGAGGGCCAGGTCGACTGGGAGGGCGATCCCGGGCGGCTGGCCGAGAAGGCGAAGGCGTGGCAGGACGCGGGCGCCACCCACCTGTCGGTGAGCACCATGGGCGCGGGGCTGCGCACCGTGGACGACCACCTGGACGCGCTGGCGTCCGCGGCCGAGGCCATCAAGCCGCTCGGCGAGTGACCTTGGGGCCTGAACGTGACTTCCGCGCCTGATTCGCCTGGCTTTGTCCGCCCGGCCGCCGGGGCGGATGCCCGGGCCATCGCCGCGGTCCATGTCGCCGGGTGGCGGTCGGCCTATGCGGGCCTGCTGCCGGCCGAGATGCTCGCCGCGCTGGATGTCGGCCAGCGGGCGGCGCGCTGGCGGGAACGCCTGGCCGAGCTGCCGGACAGCATGTTCGTGCTGGTCTTCGAGCAGGTCGGCCACGTCAGGGCGTTCGTTTCCGGGGGCCCGGCCCGGGACGGCGGCGGCATCCCCGGCGTGGGCGGCGAGGTCTACGCGATCTACGTGGACCCGGCCTACCAGGCCCGGGGCGCGGGCACGCAGCTGCTCGAGGCCGCCGCCCGGCGGCTGGCCGACGAGGGCTTCGCCCGGGCCAGCCTCTGGGTCCTGACCGAGAACGCGGACGCGCGGGGGTTCTACGAGTCACGCGGCTGGCGTTGGGACGGGACCGAGCACGAATGGGCCTACGAAGGCGGCAGCAGCATGGAGGTCAGGTACGTCACGGACCTCGCCCCCGGTCAGTTCGGGTTGTAGGGAGCGTTCCGCAGGTCCGGGGCCGGGGTCGAGGTGAGCGAGCGCAGCATCGCGGCCTCCCGGGACAGCATCGCCCGCTCGGCCGTGAGCCGGGACAGCGCGTCCGGCTCGGCGAGCAGGGCCTGCTTGTCGCTGAGGTCGGCGATCACCGAGGCGGCCACGAGATAGGACAGCACGACCGGCTCATCCGGCAGGTCGGGCACGCTGATCTGGGTCATGCCCTGGGCGGCGAGCGCGTCGAGGTAAGCGCGGAACCCGCGCTGCACGGCCTGTGCCGCGAGCCGGGCCTCGGCCTCGTCGCCGGTGTCCTCGTCGAGCAGGTCCACATCGGCCCGCAGGTAGGGCTGGGACTCGTCCAGCTCGGACGCCAGCCGGAACCGCTGGGAGCCCACCGTGATCAGGTCGAACCGGCCGTCCTCGAGCTCGCTGACCCGGCGCAGCGTGGCCGTGCAGCCGACCCCGTACAGCGCCGAGACCCCGTTCACGCCGGTCTCCCGGCCCTCGCGGATCGCGATCACGCCGAAACGCCGCGGCTCCGGCCCGGCCCGCAGGTCGCGGACGAGCTGCCGGTACCGGTCCTCGAAGATGTGCAGCGGCAGCAGCAGACCCGGGTAGAGCACCGTGCCCAGCGGGAACAGCGGCAGCGTCTCGCTCATACCCTTAGCCTACGAACGAGGTGGGCTGCCCCGGTGAAACGGGCCGGGTGAAGCGTTCTGCGACCCGGCGCCGGGTGAGCGGCCCACCGGGCGTGACCCGGTCCCAGTTCGCGTATGACCCCCGTCGTGGGGTAGCCCTAGGTCATGGACGATTCCGGCCGCAGACCACCGACACCGCCGCCGGGCCCGCCGGCCGTCCGCAGTGAGGTCGCCCCGGGCACGCTGCCCGGTGAGGTGGCCGAGCTTGTCGGGGAGCTGAGCGAGGCCACCAGCCCGTCCCGGCGACGCAGGCTCAGCGAGGCGCTCGCCCGCATCGCGGGCCGCACCGGGCGCCTCGGCTGGCACAGTGTGCGGTCGGCGGTCCGCTGGCTGACGACAGAAACCCTGGCGCTGGTCCCCCGCATACCCGTGCGCGACCTGGAGACGCTTCGCACGCAGTTCCCCGGCCTGCCTCCCGAGGATCTCGCCGAAGCGCTGATCCAGGGCGCGTCGCGGGCGTCGGCCGGGGTCGGTGCCGCCGCGGGCGCGGCCATGATCCTGCCCCTGCCCGCCGCGCCCATCGAGATCGCGGTGGAGACCCTCACGCTCGTGGGCATTGAGGTCAAGCTGGTCGCGGAGCTGCACGAGGTCTACGGCATGCGCGCCCCGGGCACGACCAGTGACCGGATGCTGGCCTACCTCGGGGCCTGGTCGCACCGGCGGGGTGTGGCGCTCGGGCCCACCGGGCTCATTCTCGCGGTCGGCTCGCCGCTGCGCCGGCGCCTGCAGCGCAGGCTGATCGCCCGGGCCGGGCGCAGCGCCCTGTCGCTGGGGCCGCTGCTCACCGGAGCGCTCGCGGGCGCCGCGCTCAACCGGCGCGAGACCCGCCGTCTCGGCCACGACGTGCGCGAAGACCTGCGGCGGCGCTCGCCGTATACGTCCCGCTGGTCCCGCTGAGATCTGCCCTACTTACGGAACGCATTTCGCGCCCGCAGCCGTGCGGATTGGCGGAACGGATAAACAGGCGAAGCGGCCGAGCGGATTACCGGTTCATCGTGGTATTCGGCCGGGCCGCGGGCTCCGGCACACCGGCGGTACGGCAAGCTAACTCGTCGGCGTGTTGACTGGGAGCGGGATCGCCGACAGCGCCGGGGAATCTGTGATAGGTGTCTGGGTGACGTGCTCTCTGCGGCGGCCGGGGGTCCGAGCGTGACCGACGCCCAGGTACGGCGCAGGGCCGTGGGCGCGTGCTGCGGGGCAGACTCCCCGGTCGGTGGGACGGCCATCCGGTCCGCAGCGCAGCGGCCGGCGGGGCAGTACTGAGCAGGCGGGTTAAGCAGAGGACCGGGTCGATGGGAGCACCGGGGACGCGGCCGAATCGGAGGCCGGTGCGGGAAATAGCGAGCTGCGCTGATCGCGCTCGGTATGCCGCCTGACTACTCCGAAAGATACGTGCCGAGGTGATGATGGCTGACGAGGATGAATGGCAATGGCTTCTTGCCAAGGCCAGGGACGGTCAGCTGTCTGAGCGTGAACTGAACCAGGTAGCGTCCGTACTCAAAGACCCGCTCGGCCGGCCGGATGATGAGGACAGGCAGAAGGCGGTTGAGGTCGCCGGGGAGTTCCTCAGTACCACCTGGAATGACAAACTCTTCCAGGCGCTGCTTGAGATTGCTACTAACGAGCACAATTCGCACGAGAATAGGGTGGCCGTGATCCTGGCGCTGGCCCGGGCGGTAGGCGGTTATGAAGAATCCGTCAGCGAATACGAACAGCACCGCCATGCGTTTGATCAAGCCTTCAGGACGCTTCTGGGCCGCGGCGAGTAACCACCCAGCCGCCCAGGGGACCGCGGGCAAGGTCAGGCGGGGTTCGGTGGTGTTACGATCGCGATGGTGCAATTCCACGGTGCGGCCGTATAGCTGGCCGGCTCTGCCGACCCCGGCGGAACGACCCGGTGAGATTCCGGGGCCATGCGGTGAGACCCCGCCCCTCGGCCCGGCACAGCCGGGTGCTCTGAGATGACGCCGGACGGCCGGCGTCGATGCTGAGGGGTTGTCTCCCATGTTCACTGGGCACATTCACGAGCTTGGCGCGGTCGACAGCTTTGACGGTGAGCGCCTGCGGGTCCGCGCGCCCGAGAGCCGGCCCGCGATCGCCGTGGGCAGTTCGGTCTGCGTCAGCGGGGTGCGTCTGACCGTGCAGGATCTCGGTGACCACGTCTTCGGGGTCACGATCGCGGCCGAAACCCGGCAGCGGTCGGTCTTCGACTCCCTGGGCGCCGGTGATCCGGTCAACATTGAATTGCCGCTGGCGGTCGGTGATCCGCTGAACGGGCACCTGGTCCAGGGGTACGTCGACGCGGTGGGCAAGGTCGCGCGGGTCGATCAGGCCGGGGGCTGCACGCGGGCCTGGATCAGGCCGCCAGAGCGGCTTATTCCCGAACTCGTGGCCAAAGCGCCGATCGCGGTCGACGGGGTCAGCGTGACCATCGCGGAACGGCTGCGGGACCGGTTCTCGATCGACGTTCTGCCGGTCACCCGCGAGGCCACCACGCTGGACCGGCTGGAGCCCGGCCGCCGGGTGAACCTGGAGCCCGACCTGGTCAGCCGGCTGGTCGCCCGCCGCCCCCGGTCCGCCCGCGCGGAACTGCCCCGGGTGCTGTCCGCGCTGGACGGCGCCGGTCACGTCAGCGGCCGCAGCGGCGTGCGGCAGGCCGTCGCCCGGCTCGCCGCCGGCGGCGGCGTCGCGGTGTGGGACCCGGACGCGGAAAGCGAGGGCGATGTGATCTTCGGAGGCGCGAGGATGCGTCCGGACGCGTTCACGTTCCTGCTGACCGAGGTGTGCGGGCACCCGACGGTGCCGTGCGCGCCCGAGGTACTTGACCGGCTGGACATCGGCCCGATGCCGGGTCCCGGCGACCGGCACGGCACCGCGTTCCACGTCCCCGTCGACCTCGCGCAGGGCACGGGGACCGGCGTGTCCGCGGCGGAGCGCGCGGCCACGGTGCGCCGACTCGCGCACCCCGGGGCTGTCCCGGCCGACTTCCTGCGGCCGGGCCACGTGTACCCGCTGCGGGCCAGGCCGGGCCTGCTGGCCGAGCGCGCCGGGCACACCGAGGCCACGGTCGCGCTGTGCGCCGCGGCGGGCCTGCCACCGGTGGGCGTGTGCTGCGAGGTCATGAACCGGGACGGGAGCATGGCCAGCGCCGCCGACCTCGAGGTCGCGGCGCTGCGCTGGGGCCTGCCGCTGGTCGAGATGGCCGACCTGAAGGCCTGGCTGTAACCGGGTCACCCCACCACCCGGCCCGCCTCCCACCGGGGCACCTCCGGCGCGGCGACCACCGGGTCCCCGGGCCGTGCGATGGCCCAGTGCTCACCATCGATCACGGCGACCGGGCCGTTACGCTCCGGCCGCGCCGCAATCACCCGCACGGAAATGAACTCGCCCTTCTCCGGAGCGGGCAGCCCCAGGGACGTGGCCACCAGCGGATCGTTCTCCTGGTGCCCGAGGACGAGGATGCCCTCGGGACGGAGCTGGGTGCGTGCGCCGCCGTTGCCGCGGGCGCGTTTCATGAAGTCATCCTGCTGCGCCACGGTGGCCAGCTCGGCCCGGCGGATGATGCGCCGCTGGACCAGCCGGAACAGCTCGTTGGTCTTGGCCTGGCCGTGCTGCGGGCCCTGCCGGGCCCGGGCGCCGAAGATGCGCTCGCGCACGCCGGGGTCGAGGTGCAGGAACAGGTTCTCGGCGAGCCGCCCGTGGTCCGGCCACAGCCTGCGGATGTGGGCCCGGGCGGCTGCGGTCAGCTGATGTTTGGCGTCCCGGTTGGAGCCCGGGCGCAGGAACGTGGGGCGCACCCGGACGAGTCCCGCCATCCAGGAGCTGTCCGCGTCGCTCGCGGTGATCACGAGGCACAGGTGGCCGATCGCTTCCGGCGGCAGCTCCCAGCCGCCGTGGCTCATCGAGTACTTGCAGTCGACCTCGATGCCCGCGATCCGGTAGTCGGTGGCGTCGCCGTCGTCGAAGCCGAACTGCCGGTGCAGGTTGATCTCAACCAGCGTGCCCATGTGGGTCTTCTCGGTCTTGCGGAGCTGGTCGTAGTTCCAGCGGCCGGAGTGCTGGCCGTCGTAGAGCTGGTCGAGGGTGTCCCGCAGCACCGCGGCGACCTGGTCTCCGCTGCGGTCCATCCGGTACAGCTCCGCCTCGACCATGTCGAGCTCGGGATCGTCCCCGAAGGGGAGCTGTTCCTGCCAGATCGCGCTCACGTCGCCTCGCCTGTCCCGCTGCCGTGCCGATCCTCCCACGCCAGGCGGCCCGATCCCGGGACCGCGGCGCCAGGTCAGCGCCGCTCCCTAAACGCCGGGGGTGATGAGGCCGGTTTCGTAGGCGAGGACCACGGCCTGGGCGCGGTCGCGGAGGTCGAGCTTGGCCAGGATGCGGCTGACGTGGGTCTTGGTGGTCTGCTCGGCGATGAACAGGGTGTCGCTGATCTCGGTGTTGGACATGCCGCGGGCTATCAGCTTGAGTACCTCGGTCTCCCGGGCGGTGAGCGCGCCGATCCCCGGGTGTTCCGCAGACGGCGGGGAGCTGGGCGACGGCTGACGGGTGAAGTCGGCGATCAGCCGCCGGGTCACCGACGGGGCGAGCAGGGCGTCACCGGCGGCCACCACGCGGACCGCCTGCACCAGCTCCGCGGCGGTCGCGTCCTTGAGCAGGAACCCGCTGGCGCCGGCGCGCAGCGCCGCGTAGACGTAGTCGTCCAGATCGAAGGTGGTCAGCATCAGCACCCGGACCGGGCGCGGGCCTGGCTCGGCGCCGAGGATCTGGCGGGCTGCCTCCAGGCCGTCCATGACCGGCATCCGCACGTCCATCAGCACGACATCGGGCCGCAGGTGACGGGCCTGGCGGACCGCCTCGGCCCCGTCGGCGGCCTGCCCCACGACGGCCATGCCGGGCTGGGCCGCGAGCACCGCGGCGAAGCCCTCGCGCACCATCGCCTGGTCGTCGGCGATCAGGCACCGCGTGGTCAGGGCAGCCGGTGCGGCGGCCGGGCCGCTGCCTGCGGTCATGCCGCGGCGTTGAGCGGGAGGACCGCGGAGACGACGAACCCGCCGTCGGGGGAGCGGCCGGCCGACAGCGACCCGCCCAGCAGGGCGACCCGCTCGCGCATCCCGGCCAGTCCCTGACCAGCCCCCGCGGTAGGCCAGGAAGCGGGCGGGTCTGGGTTCTGCCCGGGCCCGTTCGCGACCCGGAGCAGCACCGCGCCGGCGTCGTGGTCCACCGAGACCGTCACGGCCGCGCCCGGCGCGTGCCGCGAGGCGTTCGACAGCGATTCCTGCACGATCCGGTAGGCACACACCCCTATCCCCGCGGGCACCCGATCGCAGGCCGGCGGCGACGACAGCGCGACCGCCACCCCGGCCTGCCTGGCCGCCTCGACCAGCACCGGCAGGTCGGCCAGATGCGGCTGCGGCGCCAGCGCGGCAGGCTCGTCCTGGCGCAGCACGCCCAGCAGCCGCCGCATATCGGCCAGCGCCTCCCGGGCCGCCCCGCTCAGCGAGCCGAACTCCTCGGCCACCGGACCGGGCAGCCCGGCCAGCCGGTACGGCGCGGTCTCCGCCCGCACCGCGATCAGCGACATGTGATGGGCCACCACGTCGTGCAGCTCGCGGGCGATCTTCGCGCGTTCTTCCAGCACCGTCCGGCGGGCCTGCTCCAGCTCGGCCCGCTCGGCCTGCCCGGCCGCCGCCTGCTGGGCCCGGCGCCGTGACCCGGCCGCGTCCACCGCCACGGCCGCCGCCGTGAACGCCACGCTGACCAGCACCCCCGACAGCAGCCCGGGCCGGGCGTACCCGTGCAGCCACCACCCCGCCAGCGTCAGCGCCCACACCCAGGCGAGCACCGGTCGCGGGTGGCGCACCCCGGCCGCGCAGAACAGGACCACGAGCACCACGAGCTGCACCGGACCCCACGGCCACGCGCCCCACCAGGAGATGTGCAGCACCGGGGTCAGCACCAGAGCCAGCCAGGCCAGCCGCCAGCCCAGCAGCGGATACCTGGCCGCCAGCGGCAGCGGCACCACCACCGCCACGGCGGCCAGGACGCCCAGGACGATCATCCCCATCGGCCTGATCGCCATGAACAGCAGGGGAGGAGACGCCACCTTGACGGTGCGCGGGCCAGCGCGCGGGCCAATGAAAATCTGGTTCACGGTCACCTGGTGCCAGTTAGTGAACACGCCGCTCAGGAGGGCAAAGTTGGCCAGGCTGGCCAGGCTCGCCAGGCAGAGCAGCAGCGTCGCCACGGTCAGCGCGGCGAATACGGCCCGGCGCTGCCACGGCGAGCGCCAGGCCGGGGCCGGATCGGGACCGACCAGCACCTGGATCAGCCCCCGCCCGGCCTGGAGCGCCACCGCGGCGGCGCGGGTCGCCTGCGGGGTTGTGCCGGTCATGCTCTTCACGCTGTCAGGGTAAGCCGCCCAGGTCACGCCGTCGTCCCGCCCGAGGTTGTCATACCCAGGTATGAGCGAATCCGGGCGCTACGGCCCGCTACCGCGGTGGTATGACCCCGATTTGGCTCCCTGGCGTGACGACGCACCGTCGATCAGGCGGGCAGCCTTGGGCGCGGTGGAAGGGCCGGCCAGCGGAGAGGGGTGACGGGATGAGCGACGACCGCAGGATAAGCCTGCGGAGGATCCTGTCCCGGCCCTTCATCGTGGCGGGCGTGGTCCTCGTCGTGGTCGGCGGGTCGATCGGGGCCTGGGCGGTGACCCGGCCTGCCGCTTCGGCCAACCCGTCTTACCGGCTGTTCCCCGCGGTCAGGACCACCCTGCGCCAGACCCTCTCCGCCTCAGGCACCATCGAGCCGACGACGACCGACACGCTCAGCTTCAGCGCTGCCGGTCAGGTCACCTCGGTCTACGCCGCGGTCGGGCAGCGGGTGACAGAGGGGCAGAACCTGGCCACGATGGAGTCCGCGTCGCTCCAGGCCCAGGTGGCCCAGGCCAAGGCCACGCTGGCCGAGGACGAGTCGCGGCTCTCCCAGGACGAGGCCGCCGCCGCGTCCAGCGCGCAGATCGCGGCCGACCAGGCGACGGTCAACGCCGACCAGTCCCAGGTGGAGAGCGCGGAGACGGCCCTCAGCGGCGCCACGCTGACCGCGCCGATCGACGGGATCGTGGCCACGGTCGGGCTCACCGTCGGTGAGCAGGTGAGCGGCGGGTCCGGCAGCGGGGGCGGCGGTGCCGACAGTGGCGGCGGCGCGGACAGCGGGTCCGGCGCGGACGGCGGGTCCGGGGGCGGCGGGGACAGCGGCAGCGGCTCAGGCGGCAGCGACTCGGGCAGCTCCGAGACGTCGATCACCGTGATCAGCGCCAGCGACGTGGTCAACGCCAGCGTCGGTGCGAGCGTGGTCGACCACATCAAGGTCGGCGACCAGGTAGTGATCACCACCGAGGGGGCCAACGGCCCGGTCAGCGGCACGGTCGCCTCGATCGGCCTGACCGCCGACACCAGCTCCGGCGTGGCCACGTTCCCCGTGGTCATCGACGTCACCGGCACCCCGTCCGGCCTGTACGCGGGGGCCTCGGCCTCGGTCACGATCATCTACCACCAGCTCGCGGACGCGCTCGCGGTGCCGGCCGCCGCGATCCTCCCCGGGCCCGCGGGGAAGGCTGTCGTCCACACGATGGTGAACGGCCGCCAGGTCACCAAGACGGTTACCACCGGGCTCACCGTGAACGGGCTGACCCAGATCACCAGCGGGCTGACCGCGGGCGATCGGGTGGTCGTGAACCTGGTCAACATCAGCCCCGGGGGTTCAGGTAACGGCCCGGGCGGCGGCAGCGGTGTCTTCGTCGGTCCCGGCGGGCACGTGATCCAGGTCAACGGCGGCCCGCTCGGCGGGATCGGCGGCTGACCGGTGAGCCTCATCGAGCTGACCGACGTGACCAAGGCCTACCGCACCGGGTCCCTCAGCGTGGCCGCCCTGGCCGGGATCACGCTCACCATCGACGACGGGGAGTACGTCGCGGTCATGGGGCCGTCCGGATCAGGCAAGTCGACGCTGATGCACATCATCGGCTGCCTCGACGTGCCGACCACGGGCCGCTACCAGCTGGCCGGGGAGGATGCGGGCGCGATGTCGGAGGACCAGCTCGCCGACGTGCGCAACCGGCGCATCGGGTTCGTCTTCCAGCAGTTCAACCTGCTGGCCACGATGTCCGCCTGGCGCAACGTGGAGCTGCCGCTCACCTACGGCGGCGTGGGCCGGGCGGAGCGGCGCAGGCGGGCCGCTGCCGCACTGGACCAGGTCGGCCTCGGGGGCCGGGCCCAGCACCGCCCGGGCGAGCTCTCCGGCGGGGAGCAGCAGCGGGTCGCGATCGCCCGGGCGCTGGTCACCGAGCCTGACCTGCTGCTCGCGGACGAGCCGACCGGCAACCTCGACTCGGCCTCGACCGCGGAGATCCTCGGCCTGCTCGACGACCTGCACGGCACCGGCCGCACCGTCGTGGTGATCACCCACGAGGCCGACGTCGCCCGCCGGTCCCAGCGCATCGTGCGCCTGCTCGACGGCCTGGTGTCCGAGGACACCGCGTCCGCGGCGGCGGTGCCGTGATGGAGGCCCAGTGAACTGGCGGGAGACGCTGCGGACCGGGCTCGAAGCCGTCCGCTCGCACCGGCTCCGCTCCGCCCTGACCATGCTCGGCATCCTGATCGGGATCGCGGCGGTGATCCTCACCGTCGGGTTCGGCGAGGGCGCGTCCGCGCAGATCCGGACCCAGATCAACGCGCTGGGCACGAACCTGCTGATCATCACCCCGGGGAGCGCGTCCAGTTCCGGCGGGGTGATCAGCCCGCTGGGTTCCGCCACCACGCTGACCCTGCAGGATGCCGGCGCCCTCGCGTCCAGAACCGCCGCGCCGGACATCGCCGCGGTCACCCCGACCTCGGTAACCGTGCAGACCCTGACCGCGGGCACGTCCAACTGGACCACCAGCGTGGTGGGCACCACGCCCACCTGGCTGAGGATCCGGGCCCGGTCCCTGGCGGAGGGCCGGTTCCTGACCGCGGCCGACGAGAAGAGCGTGGCGGACGTCACCGTGCTCGGCCCGACCACGGCCAGCAAGCTGTTCGGGCACAGCAACCCGCTCGGCCAGACGGTCAACATCAACGGCGTCCCGCTCGAGGTCGTCGGCGTCCTGGCGTCGGCTGGCGCGTCCTCCAGCGCCACCAACGAGGACGACCAGGCGCTGGTCCCCATGTCCACGCTGAACCAGCAGATCGGCGGTGCGCCAGCGACCTCGGTGAGCACCATCTACGTGGAGGCCAGCTCGCCGTCCACCCTGTCCGCCGCCTACCAGGAGGCGAACGCGCTGCTGCTCAACCTGCACGGGGTCAGCGCGAAGAACCCCGACTTCACCATCAACAGCCAGCAGTCGCTGCTCTCTACCGCGGGCTCGGTCAACAAGACGCTGACCGCGCTGCTGGCCGGGATCGCTGCGATCTCGCTGCTGGTGGGCGGCATCGGGGTCATGAACATCATGCTGGTCTCGGTCACCGAGCGGATCCGCGAGATCGGCCTGCGCAAGGCGCTCGGCGCGACTCCCCGGGTGATCAGGCGCCAGTTCCTGGTCGAGGCCTCGCTGCTGGGCCTGGCCGGCGGGGTGCTGGGCGCGGCCGTCGGCCTGGCCGGCGCGGTGCTGCTGCCGCACCTGATCTCCAGCACGATCGCGATCTCACCCGCTGCCACGGCCGGGGCGATCGCCGTCGCGGTCGTCATCGGCCTGGTCTTCGGCGTCTACCCGGCCGGCCGGGCCGCGCGGCTGGCCCCGATCGACGCCCTGCGCACCGAATGACACGGCGCACCGAATGAGGAGCGAACGGAATGGGTAACCGGTTCCGGCGGGTCATCCCGCTCGGTATCGCCGGAGTCATCGTCGCCGCCGGCGCCGGCACGGCCTACGCCGCGATATCCCGGCCGGGCCCGGCCTACCGGCTGGCCACCGTGACCCCGTCCGAGGTCACGGCCGCCCTGCACGAGGTCGGCACGCTGAACCCGGTGCAGCAGGCCGACGTCCCGTTCGCGGTCAGCGGCACGGTGACATCCGTGGCGGTCCAGCCGGGCCAGCACGTCGGCGCCGGGCAGAAGCTCGGCTCGCTCGACACCACCGCGCTCCAGGCGCAGCTCACCGCGGCGCAGTCCACGCTGGCCAGCGCGAACTTGCAGGTCCACAACGACGAGTTCAGCGAGAACGCGGCCGCGAGCAGCAGTTCCTCGCAGCCGTCGGGGTCGGGGTCGGCACCGTCCACGTCGGCATCGTCGCATCCGTCAGCCCCGTCGGTGTCGTCGCTGCGGCCACTGCAGGAGGCCGTCGTGGCCGCCCAGCGCCGCGCCGACGGCCTGCTCGCGCAGGCCAAGGCCGCTCTCGCCCTGGCCGGTCACGCCTGCGCCCGGCCGCCCGGGCCCAGCCCCACTCCATCGCCGACCTCTGCTCCTGCGCCGACCGCGACCCCCACCCCGGGCGCGACCCCGTCCCCGTCAGGAAGCCCAAGCCCCTCAGGCAGCGCAAGCCCGTCCGGGAGCGCGACACCCGCGGGAACCGGATCCGCGGCGCTCGAGGCGGCGGCCGGCGGCCCGTCGCCGTCGCCCGCCCCGTCGGCCTCCCCTCCGAGCTGCGCGGTGGCCGAGCAACGGGTGCTGAGCCTGGAGACCACGGTGCTGCAGGCGCAGCAGGCCCTGGGCCGGCGGCTCACCGCGCTCGGCAACGCGCTGGCGCGCGCGGTCGGCGCGTCCGCGTCCGGAGGCGGCCACGGCGACCCGGGCGGGACGAGCGACCCCAGCGTGGCCAGCGACCCCAGCGGCGGCAGCGAGGGGGGCGGTGGCGCCGTCCGCGGCGGCGGTGGCAGCGCGCCGGTCAGCGCGGAGCAGCTGGCCGCCGACCAGGCCGCGGCCGACGCCGCGGCCGCGCAGGTCACCGTCGCGCAGCAGAACCTGGCCGCCGCCAGGCTGGTCAGCCCGGTCAGCGGGACCGTGACCGCGGTCGACGTCACCGCGGGCGCGGCCGCCAGCGCGGGCAGCACCGCGTTCGTGATCGCCGGGCTGGACAGCTACGACGTGGTCGCCTCGGTCCCGGTGACCGACATGCCCGCGCTCAAGGTCGGGCAGCGGGCGAGCGTGCTGCCGAACGGCACCAGCACCCCGGTCAGCGGCACGGTGGTCGCGATCGGGCTGGTGCCGAACAGCACCGGGTCGACGACGACCTACCCGGTCACGATCGGCCTGGCCGGCCAGCCCGTGGGCCTGCACTCCGGCGGCTTCGCCAGCGTCACGATCACCACGGCACACAGCAGCGGGGTCAGCGTGCCCACCTCCGCGATCCACGGGACCGGGCGTTCCGCCACGGTCACCGTGGACGCCGGGGGCCAGGTCCACGTCACCAACGTCAAGGTCGGCACCATGGGCCCGGTGATGACCCGGATCGTCTCCGGCCTCAAAGCCGGCCAGAAGGTGGTGCTGGCCAACCTGAACCAGCCGCTGCCCACCAACAACCCGAACGACCAGGGCCCGCCCGGCGGGCCGGGGTTCATCGGCGGCGGCGTGCGCAGCTTCAAGGTTTTCGGCTGACCCGGCCTGGCCGGGGCCACCATTACCGGCAGGCATGGCAGGTAGCAGGCGCGCCGATGGTGCGGGCGGGATGGGCGCCGTTTAGGGCGCCGGCTTCGGGTAGCGGGCAGTCCACCGGGCGTGGCGCCCGTGTCACAACTGGCCTTCGATGCGCGCGTCACCCGGGACGACGCGAGCAGAGGAGCCAGCCATGGCAGGTGCCAACCAGCGGCCCATGACGGCGGCGGGCCGCCCGCAGACTCCATCACCGGCGGCGGGCCGCCCGCAGACTCCATCACCGGCGGCCGGGCTCGTGGCCCGCCTGGACCGGCTGCCCCGGCGGGCCGTCGGCTTCGCCGCGACCGGCATCGCGGGCCTGGCCATGTTCACGGTCTTCTACTGCAACTTCGACCCGAACGTGTCGTTCATCCAGACCTGCACGCAGATCCGGCCGGGCTGCACGCCAGAGAATGCGCAGAGCTCGCTCACGCTGCCGGTGTGCCTGTTCCTGGCCGGCTATCTGCTCGGCGGGCTGACCGTCGCGCCCCTGTCCGACCGGTTCGGGCGCCGCCGGCTGATGGCCGTGGCGCTGGTCTTCGCCCTGGCCGGCTCGCTGGTCACCGCGCTGGCCGGCACCTACGCCGTGTTCGTCGCCGGGCGCGCGGTCACCGGCGTGGCCATGGGCACGATGCTGTCGGTGGCCAACACCTACGTCGGCGAGATCGCCCCGGCGCGGGCCCGCGCACGGTACACCGCCAGGACCTTCGTGCTGTGCGCGCTGGGCGCGACCTGCGGCATCGGGATCGGGCTGCTGCTCACCACGCCCGCCGCGCCATGGCCGCAGGGCCTGCCCGTCGCGCTGGCCGGTCCCGGGTTCGACGCGGGCTGGCGATGGGTGTACGCGATCGCGGTGGCACTGGCCGCGGCCGGGCTGCTGGCCCTGCTGCGGCTGCCCGAGTCGCCCCGCTGGCTGATCGAGCACGGCCGGACGTCCGAGGCCGAAGACGTCGTGACCCGGCTGGAGCAGCGGGCCCTGCGGCGCGGTCCGCTGCCCGAGCCCACGGCCCAGGCCGCGCTGCCCGAGCACGTCAAGGGCAAGACGGCGCTGCTGGAGCTGGTCAGCGAGCCGCGGTACCGCAACCGCATGCTCCTGCTGTTCGCGATGTGGTTCACCGGCTACGCGACCGTGTTCGCGTACTCGACCAGCTCGACCGTGGTGCTGACCAGCCTGCACTTCACCGCTCCGGTGGCCGGGATGATCTCGGCCGTAGGCGGTCTCGGCTTCTTCGTCCAGGCGCTGTTCTCGGCGCGGTGGTCCGAGTCGCTGGAACGGCGGTACTGGCTGCCGGTCGGGGCCGCGCTCACCCTCCTCGGCGCCGTGATGATCGCCACCCTGGGTGGCCGGGGCCTCGTCTGGGCCCTGGCCGGTTCGTTCGTGGTGTTCTTCGGCTTCAACGTCTGGGTCCCGCCCACGTTCGCACTGACCGCCGAGTGCTTCCCCACCCGCATCAGGTCGGCCGGGTTCGGGCTGGTCGACGGGCTGGCCGTGTCCGGCGGCGCCGTGGGCGTGCTGGTGATCGCGCCGCTGGTGCCGCACCTGAGCTCGCTGCAGGCCCTGCTGCTGATCTCCGGGTTCCTGGTGCTGGCCGCCGTCCTGGCCCAGTTCACGCCCCGTGCGCGCAACCGGGCCCTGGAGGATCTGTCGCCCTGATCACCCGAGCGTGAACGGGTCCCGGGTGCCGCCGGTGAGCTCGACCCAGATCGCCTTGGTCTGGGTGTACTCATGGACCGCGTCGATGCCGTTCTCCCGGCCGACGCCGCTCAGGCCGTAACCGCCGAACGGGACGTCAGGCCCGACCACCCGGTAGGCGTTGATCCACACCGTCCCGGCCTTCAGCGCGTGCGCGACCCGGTGCCCGCGGTGGATGTCCTTGGTCCACACCGCCCCGGCCAGCCCGTACCTGGTGCCGTTGGCCAGCGCGATGGCCTCATCCTCGGTGTCGAACGGCATCACGGACAGCACCGGCCCGAACACCTCCTCGCAGGCCACGGTCATCTCCGGGGTGACCCCGGTCAGCACCGTGGGCTGGACGAAAAACCCGCCGAGCTCGGTGACGGCCGCGCCGCCCGCGGCCACGTTCGCGCCCTGCTCGGCCGCGGAGGAGAAAAACGACAGCACCTTCTCGTATTGGGGCTGGTTGGCCAGCGGCCCCATCTCGGTGTCGGCCGCAGCCGGGTCGCCCACCTTGATCGTCTCGGCCCGGGCCGAGATCTTGCTGACCAGCTCGTCGTGCACCGACCGCTCGACCAGCAGCCGGGAGCCGGCCATGCAGGTCTGGCCGGTGGCCGCGAACACGCCCGCGATCACGCCGTTGGCGGCCGCGGCGAGGTCGGCGTCGGCGAACACCACGTGCGCGGACTTGCCGCCCAGCTCCAGCACCGTGCCGGTGATGTTGGCCGCCGCGGCCTTGGCCACCTCGGCGCCGACCCGGGTCGACCCGGTGAACGCGATCTTGTCGATCGCCGGGGTGCCCGGCCAGGGCCTGGCCCACGGCCGGGCCGAAGCCGCTGACCACGTTGAACACCCCGGCCGGGACCCCGGCCTCCTCGATCCGGACGGCGAGCTCGATCGCGGAGACCGGCGTGTAGTCGCTCGGCTTGGCCACCACCGTGCAGCCCGCGGCCAGCGCCGGCGCGAGCTTCCAGCACAGCAGCAGCAGCGGCGAGTTCCAGGGCACGATCGCGGCCACCACGCCCGCCGGCTCGCGCCGGGTGTACACGAGGAAGTTCGGCTTGTCGGTCGGGATCGTGGTGCCCTCGAGCTTGTCGGCCAGCCCGGCGAAGTAGTAGAACCACTCGGGGATCGTGGCCAGCTGCCCGCGCATCTCCCTGGCCAGCTTCCCGGTGTCGCGGGTCTCCAGCCCGGCCAGGTAGTCGGCGTCCCTGGCGATGATGTCGCCGACCTTGCGCAGCAGCCGGGCCCGGCCGAACCCGGTGAGCTTCCCCCACGGCCCGGCCAGCGCGTCCCGGGCGGCGGCCACGGCCAGGTCGACGTCGCCGGCACCGGCGTCGGGGGCGGTGGCCCACGGCTGGCCGCGGAACGGGTCGACGGTCTCAAACTTCCGTGCCGTTACGCTCTCCACCCGCCGGCCCCCGATGACCATCGGGAAATGTGGCAGCGGCTCGGTGCCGGAGGCAGGCGTGGCCCCGGGGCCGGTCTGGCTCTGTGTGGTCATGGGAGTCCCCTTTGCGTGGTCACGGTGGCACGGGCCGGAGCGTAACGGCTCATCAATGGCGATGCTAAGACGGCGACCGGCCGGTGCCGTCGCAACGTAAGCCACAATGTGCCGATGCGAGCGTTCATGCCCCGCCCGGAGACCGGCCGTGTGTTCACCGTCCGTCAGCAGGTCAGGAACACCGACGTGACCCCGTCGGGCCGGCTGCGGTTCGACGCGCTCGCCCGTTACCTGCAGCTCGCCGCCGAGGACGACCTCGCCGACGCGGGCTGGGACGAGCCTTACGGCTGGCTGATGCGCAAGATCACGGTCACCGTCCGTGAGTTCCCGCGGCTGGGCCGCCGGGTCGAGCTGCACACGTTCTGCTCGGGCACCGGGCCGCGCTGGGCGGAGCGGACCACGACCGTGGCCGGGCCGGACGGTGAGCTCGCCCAGTCCACGGCCGTGTGGGCGGCGGTGTCCCGCACGGACGGCCGCCCGGTCCCGCTGGGGCCGGAGTTCCACCGGCTGTACGGCGCCGCGGCCCAGGGCCGCAGTGCATCGGTGCGGCTGTCGCACCCGAGGCCGCCCGCTTCGCCCGCGGGCCGGCCCTGGCCGGTGCGGGCCAGCGACCTCGACCCGGCCGGCCACGTAAACAACGCCATCCACTGGGCGGCGGTCGAGGACGTGCTGGCCGGGCTGGACTGGCTGCCGGGCGCGGCCGAGCTCGAGTACCACCGGGAGATCCTGCCGGGCTGCGCGCCGTGCCTGGCGGCCGTCGCCGAGCCGGAGCAGGTGATGATCTGGCTGCTGGACGGCACGCAGCGGCTCGCGTCAGCGCGGCTTCTTCCGTGACGGCCGGTCGGCGATCAGCTTCTCCAGGTGGTCCATCCGGTTGTCCAGGTCCTCGGTGGTGACCACGTCGGCCAGGGCGAGGCGGACGGCCGCGAGCTCCCTGGCCAGAAACTCGGTGTCAGCCTGGGTCCTGGCCGCCACCTCCCGGTCGCGCTCGATGCTGGCCCGGTCCCTGTCGTCCTGCCGGTTCTGGGCCAGCAGGATCAGCGGGGCCGCGTAGGCCGCCTGCGTGGAGAAGGCCAGGTTGAGCAGGATAAACGGATACGGGTCCCAGTGGTTGACGAGTCCCACGGTGTTGAGCGCGATCCAGATGACGACGAGCACGGTCTGGCCGACGAGGAAGCGGCCGGTGCCGAGGGTCCTGGCGATGCTCTCGGAGAACCGGCCGAAGGCATCCGAGTCGTACCTGGCGCCCACGCGAGGCCCCACGCCCCGGGGGGAGCTCAGGTCGGAGCGGTCACCGAAGCGGATCGGCGTGCGCAGCTGCATCCTCATGTGGCCTCCCCCTTCCGCCAGCCCGGGGGCAGGATCCGGTCCAGGACGTCGTCGACGGTGACCGCGCCGAGCAGGCGGCCGTTCTCGTCGCACACGGCGACGCCGATCAGGTTGTACGCGGCCATGCGCCGGGCCACTTCCTTCTCGGTCAGGTCCGGCCGGATGAAGGTGCTCTCCTCGATGCACTCGCTGACGCTGGCTCCGGGGGGCTGGCGCAGCAGCCGCTGGAACCCGACCGTGCCGAGGTAACGCCCGGTGGGCGTGATCGAGGGCGGCTCGCACACGTAAACCTGCGCGGCCGTGGTCGGGGCCATCTCGGGATCGCGGATCTCGGCCAGCACCTCGGCCACGGGCGTGTCGGGCGGGACGATCAGCGGGCGCGAGGTCATCAGCCCGCCCGCGGTGGTGGCGTCGTAGCGCAGCAGCCGGCGCAGGTCGCCTGCTTCCACGGTCTCCATCGCCGCCAGCAGCCGTTCCCGCTGCTCGGGCGCCATCTCGGCGAGCAGGTCCGCGGCGTCGTCGGGTTCCATCTCCTCGACCACGTCGGCCGTGCGCTCCAGGCCGAGCCCGCCCAGCAGCCGGATCTGGTCCTGCTCGGGCATCTCCTCCAGCAGGTCGGCCAGCTCTTCGTCCTGCAGCGCCTCGACGAGCTCGTGCCGGCGCAGGACCGGCAGGGCCTCGACCGCGTTGGCGAGATCGGTGGGGTGCATCTCCCGCAACTGGATGAGCTGCTCGGCGAGGGCACCCGCCTTGAACAGCTCGGGGTACTTGTCCCACGGCTCGATGGTGGTGGAGCTGTGCCGCAGGCCGAGGCGGCTGTGGCTGATGGCCAGCACGGTGACCTCCCAGCCGCCGCGCCGCAGCTCGGAGGGGTTGATGCCGATGTCCATCACGCGCCCGGACCCGGCGGGCTGGCCGTAGAGCTCGGAGGCCAGGAGCTCCCCGGTCCGCCGGCTGAACCGTCTCAGGTCGACCGTGCCGCCCTTGAGGTGGGCGCCGTCGATGGAGATCTCGGCGACCCGGCCCAGGTTGACGAAGATCTGCCGCCGCTGCAGCGTGACGACCAGGCCGAGGACCCAGGGCGGGTCGCCGCCCGCGGTCGGCAGGATCACGACATCCCTGATCCGGCCGATGGACATGCCGTCGCTGTCCAGCAGCTGGCGGCTGGTCAGCCGCGACGTGAAGACGGGCCCGTCGGTCATGATCCCAGTAAACGGCAGGCACACAGCCGCTGCCACTCCGGTCTGGCCGCAGGCCGATTGCTGTCTATTTGGGGCTCTCCGCCGAGGCGGCGGGCACGAACACCCGGCCCATGGTCTCGAGGCCAGCGGACCGCCGGGCCCGCAGGATGCCGGCCACCACGGCCCCGACGCCGAGCCAGCCGAGCGCCACGAACGGCAGCAGGTCGGCCAGCCGATGGGAGCTCGGGTGCAGGATCCCCCACAGCGGGAACAGCAGCAGCACGGCGGCCGCGGCGGGCACGAGCAGGTGCCGTCCGGGCCGGAACTCGTCCCGGAACTCGGTGCGGAACGCCCGGATGGCCGCGACGTTCACGGCCAGGTAGATCAGCACCACCGAGAGCCCGCCCGCGCCGGCCAGGTAGCCGAAGGCGCGGATGCCGCCGTAGCCGTAGGTCAGGGGCAGCCCGATCAGGAGCGCGACCGCGGCCACGCAGCCGATCGCGGCCACCGGCGTACGGCGGCGGGACAGCCGCGCCAGCGAACCGGGCAGCGCCCGCTCGCGGCCCATGGCGAACAGCACCCGGATGGCCGCGTTGAGCACGGCGACCACAAAGCCGAGGCCGGTGAGCATGACCACCAGGTCGATGGCCCACAGCACCGACGGCGACCAGAACTGGCCGGTGAGCTGGCCCAGCGGGCTGCTGACGACGCCGCGCAGGCCCTGCCGTCCCAGGCCGAACACCTCGGCCAGGACCACGAGCAGGTAGAAGGCCCCGGTCACGATCACGATGCCGATCGTGCTCGCCGGGATCGAGCGGCGGCTGTCCCGCGCCTCCTCGCCGAGCGAGGCGGCCGCCTCGTAGCCGGCGAACGCGGTGATTCCGTAGATCATCGCGTTCGTGATGTCGGTGAGCCGGTGGTGCGGCGACGAGGCCGGCGAGAGGACGGCCGCCGAGTAGTGCGCGGGCCCGATCCTGATCATTACCGTGATGGCCAGGGCCGCGATCACGGCCACTTCGACGCCGACCAGGACCAGGTCGACCGCGGACGAGGCCGCGATGCCCACGTAGGCGACCACGGCCGCCGCGGCCAGAATGATCACGAACAGCACCGAGCCGCTGACGGCCACGTGCGGCCCGTCGTGCAGCAGCTGCGATGCGTACGCGCTGGTCAGCGCGATCCCGGCGGGCACGTACAGCGCGTAGGCGAAGACCATCATCCACCCGGTCAGGAACCCCCCGACCTGGCCCAGGCCACGGCTGTTGTAGGTGTACAGCGAGCCGGCCGCGGGCAGGCGGCGGGCGAACTCCGCGATGCTGCTGGCGCAGCACAGCGACGCGGCGAACGCGATGAGCACGACCAAAGGGGCCGCGAACCCGGCGTAGGCCAGGACGATGACCAGCCCGCCCACGACCGCGCCCGCCGGGGCCACATTGCTCGCGCCGAACGCGATGACCCGCACCGGTCCCACGATCCCGGAGGCCAGCCCGGGCGCCTTGCCCACGCTCATGCCAGGCTTCTCCGGTCGGGGGCGGGCTCGTCGGGCTGGTCAGGCTGGTCAGGCTGGTCGGGCTGGTCGGGCTGGTCAGGCGGCGCCCACTGGGCTCCGGTCTCGTCGCGGAAGGCCGCGACCGCCGCGTCGATAGTGGGGAAGAAGTGGCCCGGATCGATGGTGCGGGTCAGCCCGTACCGCTCGATCTTGCGCCGCACCGGGTCCTTCATCTCGGCGAACACGAGGCTGATGCCCTGAGCGTTCAGCGCCTCGTCGAGCTCGGTGAGCACGTCCGCGGCGGTGGTGTCGACGTCGGTCATCGGCTCGGCCGCGATGAGAATCCAGGTGGGCGGCGGGTCGGCCCGGGCCATCCGCCGGATCTCGTCGCGGAACGTCGTGGCGTTGGCGAAGAACAGCGGGCCGTCGAACCGGTAGATCACCAGGCCCGGCAGGTGCTCGGCGGCCGGGTAGGAGCGGATGTCGTGGTAGCCCTCGAGGTCGGCCACCCGCCCGAGCACGGTGTCATAGGGCCACCAGGCCCGCCGGAACACGTTGAGGATCGACAGCCCGACCGCGATCGCGATGCCGGGCAGCACGCCCAGCAGGGCCACGCCAAGGAAAGCGGCGATCGAGAGCAGGAACTCCGTCCGGCGCTGCCGCCACAGCCGCACGGTGGCGGGGATGTCGGCCAGGGACAGCGACGCGGTGATCACCACCGCGGCCAGCGCGGGCTGGGGCAGGTTCCGGAACAGGCCGGGAACCAGCACGATCATGAGAATGATCAGGGCCGCGCCCACCACGCCGGTGAGCTGGGTCTTCGCGCCGGCCCGTTCGGCCACCGCGGTCCGCGAGCCGCTGGTGCTCACCGGGAAGCCCTGGAACAGGCCCGCGGCCAGGTTCGCCGTGCCGATGCCGATCATCTCCTGGTTGCCGCGGATCTCCTGGCCGGTGCGGGCCGCGAACGCCGACGCGGTGGAGATCGTGTCGGCCAGGGCCACCAGCGCGATGCCCAGCGCCCCCGCGAACAAGGGCCCGAGGTCGGACAGGCGCACGTCCGGGATCGTGAGCGGAGGGAAGCCCTTGGGCAGCACCCCTACCAGGCTCACCCCGTGGTCGGCCAGGCCGAAGACCGACGTCGCGGCGATGGCCAGCACCACCATGATCAGCACGGCCGGGACCTTGGGCAGCCAGCGCTGCAAGACCAGGATCACCACGATCCCGGTGATCCCGACCGCGGCCGCGGCGGCGACCGCCTCGCCGTGGGCCAGGCCCTTCACGAAGGCCGTGGCCTCGCTGATCAGGCCCTCGGCGTCGATCTTGAACCCGAACAGCTTGGGCAGCTGCCCGATCAGGATGGTCAGCGGCCAGGCCGTTCATATAGCCGATCATCGTCGGCTTGGAGATCAGGTCGGCGATGAAGCCGAGCTTGGCCACGCCCGCGAGGAGCATGATCGCCGCGACCATGATCGCGAGCATCGACGCCAGCTCGACCGCGCGCTCGGGGTCGCCCTTGGCCGCGATCAGCGGCAGGATCGTCGCGGCGATCATCGGCCCCAGCGACGAATCCGGGCCCAGCACCAGGATCCGCGACGGGCCGAGCACCGCGTACCCGAGCAGGCACAGGATGCTCGTGTACAGGCCGGTGATCGGCGGCAGGCCCGCCAGTTCCGCGTAGGCCATGCCCTGCGGAACCAGCAGGGTTGTGAGCACGACTCCGGCGATGATGTCCTTGGCCAGCCACTCACGCCGGTAGGTGGAGATGGCCTGCAGGCCGGGCACCAGTCGGAACGCCACCCCGCGGGCTGGTTCGGTCACAGCACGCAGCCTCCCCTCAGGCCCGTCCCCTGCGCTTCACCCCAGCGGGGTGAGGGGTCATGGCCACCGACCGAGCCGCGGTGGCGATCGCCGTCGTGCCCGGAGGCTGAGTCTCACTCCCCGGACGGCGGCGCCACGAGATACATGTGGATCACTTCGAACCCGAGGCTGGCGATCCGCTCCATGAGGCCGGAAAGAGCGGCCTGATCGGGCAGGTGGGCCCGCAGGGTAGTGGTGCCCGGCCCGAGCGTGACTTCGCAGTCCTCGAACTCGGCCTGCACCGTGGAGCCCGCCTGCCCGGTGAAGGTGATCTCGTACGTGTGTGCTCGCACGGGGTTCTGCCTCGCAGTCCTCCGGTTGCTCTATGTTCTGCCAGCGTGCCTGGGTATGAGAAAGGCGTCATCACCCCAGGGAGGGTGAGCCGGGGCGGGCGGCGTGGTCTGCGAATGCGCATATCTTGACGGGCGGCATGGCCCTGCGACTGCGCGCATCCTACAGCACTAATTGTCTGGACAAATGACTCGCGACGGGTGATGTGTCCGGTTCCCGCGGCCGGAACCATTGACGTATGGACGGCGCCGCCGGGCGTAGCGCCCTGCTCGAGACGCGTTTCGCCGTGTCAAAATTCCGGCCTACCACGCTGCCCTCCACCCTGGTCACCAGGCCCGCGCTGCACGACCAGCTGACGGCCGGAGCGGCCAAGCGCCTGACCGTGGTCGTGGGGTCGGCGGGCGCGGGCAAGAGCGTGCTGCTGTCGAGCTGGGCGGCGACCAGGCCGCCGGACGCAACGTCGTGGCTGTCCTGCGACAAGGCGGACGCCGACCCGGTCCGGTTCTGGATGGGCTTTGTGGAGGCCCCCCGGAGCCTGGCCCCAGGATTCGGTACCGACGCCGCCGACCTGCTCGCGATCGACGGCGCGATGTCGGCCGATGTGACGGCGTCGATCGCGAACGATGCCGCGCGGCTGCCCCCGGGATCGGCCATCATCGTGGACGATTTCCAGGCGGCGGCCGGCGTGGCCAGGAACATGACCGACCTGGTCGAGCGCTGGCCCGCCGATACCGCCCAGCTGGTGCTGGCCAGCCGCAGCGACCCGCCGCTGCGCTTGCACCGGCTCCGGATGTCGGATGATCTCTGCGAACTCCGCGACCGCGACCTGTACTTCTCCCTCGCAGAAAGCCAGGATCTGCTGGCGAACTTCGGGGTCGAGGTCGGTGCCGACAAGCTCGCGCTGCTGCACAAGCGCAGCGAAGGGTGGACGGCGGTCATGCAGATGGTGGCGCTGACGCTGCGCGGCAGCCGGGACCCGGAACGGGCCGTGCGTGCGCTCGACGTCCGCGGCCCTGCGATCGCCGACTATTTCGTCTCTGAGGTGCTCGAGCAGCAGCCCCCCGAGATCTCACGGTTCATGCTGGAAACGTCGGTTCTGGGCGAGCTGACCGCTGGCGCGTGCTCGGCCGTGACCGGCAAGCCGGACGCGGAGGCGCTGCTGCACGAGATCAACGCGGCCAACCTGTTCCTGGTGGCACTCGACGATGAGCAGACCAGCTTCCGGTATCACCACCTGGTACGCATGGTGCTGCGGGCCGAGCTGCGGGCCAGGGACCGGGCGCGGGAGACAGCGCTCCAGCTGCGGGCGGCCGAATGGTTCGAGGCTGTGGGCGACACGCGGCGCGCGGCTCGTCACCTGCTGGCCGCGCAGCAGGTCGACCGGGCCCTGGCCCTGGTGCAGGACCGGGTCGTACCCGACTTCCTGCGCGATCCAACGCTGCCGGCCGTTCTGGACCTGGGCCGGATCGTGCCCGCCAAGCTCGCGGACGTCCCCGAGCGGCTGCTGGCCATCGCAGCCGACCTGCTGACGTCGGGAGACACGGGCCGGGGCGGTGAGTACCTGGCGCAGCTCGAGCGGGTCCGGCCGTCGATCCCGCCGGAGTCCCAGCTGGCGGCCCGGTTCGCGGCCATGCGGGCCTTCCGCTACGGGCTGCTCGGCCAGCTGGACGAGGCCGTCGCTGACGCCATGGCCGCGCGGGCCATTCAGGAGCGGATGCAGCTCAAGGATGAGTGGAATTCCGTGGTGCCGCTGGTCCTGCTGCGTGTCTTTAACTGCCTGGATGATTTCCCGGCCATCGAGCGCGAGGCCACCGCGGCGCTGGCCCTGCCCGATCTCCCGGAGGCGGCCCGGGTGATGCTGGTGCCCGGGGCCCAGGCGCTGGCGTGGTTCCAGGCCGGACGGCTGGCCGAGGCCGCCAGCGCCGCCCAGGCCGCCGAGGCGGGAGCGCGGGAGCTGGGATTTGACAACCACTTCTTCGCCGTGGACCACCTGCGAGTGCTCTCGGGCCTCGCCCTGGAGCGGCGGGACCTGGACACGGCCGATCAGATCACCGAGCGGACGCTGTTGATCACAGAGCGGCGCCGGCCTGTCTTTGAGTTCACGGTCCTGCTGGACCGGGCCGGGATATGGGCCGCCCGGGGACGGTTCCGCGATGCGCTGGCCACGGTCGCGATCGCGCGCCACGTGCTGGAAAGCGCCGGGCCGCAACTTCTCGCCCGTGCCGACGAGCTTGAAGCGCTGATCCGCCTGTCACTCGGCGACCTGACCGCCGCCACCGCGCTGGCGGTGAACCTCCCCGCCGCCCGGCGCGAGCTCCTGCTGGCCAGGATCGCCCTCGCCTCCGGCGATCACTCCGCCGCGCTCGAGCACCTTCAGGCGCCATCCCTGGCCGAGCTGACCCCGCGGCAGACGCTGGTGCACCGGCTGCTCATGGCGGCGGCCGCGATCGGGCGTAGCGACCCGTCGGCCGCCGGCATCGTGGCCGGGGCCGTGGCCACCGCCCGCCAGGGCGGGTTCCTCAACACGATCGTCACGACCGCTCCCCAGGTGACGACCTACCTGGTTGAGCATGGCCCCGGTCCATGGCCGGATTCGTTCGTTGACCAGCTGGTCGGGGCGGCTCTCGACGTGCGCGCCACGCAGGTGGTCGCCACCAAGCCCCCGCATGTGTTTGCCGAACCCCTGACCGCGGCCGAGCTGCGCATCCTCAAGCTGCTGCCGACCAGCACGTACCTGCAGATGGCGTCCACCCTCTTCATTTCCCGCAACACGGTGAAGACCCATCTCCGCTCGGTCTACCAGAAGCTGGGCGTGGCGTCCCGGGCCGAGGCCATTGAGCGGGCGGTCGATCTGCGTCTGCTCTGAGACCTCCGACGGGCGGTTATCACCCTCGGATGGGTGACGCCGTGGCAGCCGGGCTCAACCAGTATCTGAGAGCGGTCTGGAACACAACAGGCGGCAGGCCCGTGACCGTCTCTCGGCAGGGATAAGCCATGGCGGATCAGGTTGACGTTTCCGGGGAACCATCCAAGCCCGCAACCGAGCCTGCGGCTGGGGGAGCGCAGCAGTTCGGCCTGACCGCGGCGATGGCGCTGATCATTGGCAGCATCATCGGTGTCGGCATCTTCAACCTGCCCACCTCGCTGGCGTTCTACGGCCCGATCACACTGGTGTCGATGGCGCTGACCACCGTCGGCGCGCTGGTGCTCGCGCTTCTGTTCGCGGCCTTGTCCCGCCGGCTGCCGGCCGACGGCGGCCCTTACGCGTACGCGCGGGCGGCCTTCGGCAACCGCTGGGGGTTCGCGAACGCCTGGTCGTACTGGATCACCGCGTGGGCAGGCAACGCGGCGATCGCGGTCGGCTGGGTTCTGTATGTCGAGCACTTCATCAACACCGGGCACAAAAAGCTGTTCTCGGTGCTGCTGGTGCTGGTCGGACTGTGGATCCCGGCGGTGATCAACCTGTCCGGGGTCAAGAACATGGGGACGGTCCAGGTGGTGACCACGGTGGTCAAGTTCGCGGCGCTCGCGTTCATGTCGACCGTCGGCCTGTTCTTCATCAAGAGCGCGAACTTCACCCCCTGGAACGTGAGCAAGGAAAGCGCGATCTCCGCGATCGGCGGCGGGATGGCCATCGCCTTGTTCAGCTATCTCGGCGTGGAGACCGCCGCGGTCGCCGCGGCCAAGGTGCGCAACCCCGACCGCAACATTCCGCGGGCCACCATCCTGGGCACGATCGCGACCGCGGTGGTCTACATGCTCTCGCTCATCGCCGTGTTCGGCATCGTGCCCAGCTCCAAGCTGGCCTCGGCGACCGCCCCGTTCTCCGACGCCGCCAACGCGATGTTCGGCGGCACCTGGGCCGGTAACGTGCTGGCCATCGCCGTCATCATCTCCGGCTTCGGGGCGCTCAACGGCTGGACCATGATCTGTGCCGAGATGCCGCTGGCGGCCGCGAAAGACGGCCTGTTCCCTGCGCGGTT
The DNA here is from genome assembly GCA_963844655.1 of uncultured Actinomycetota bacterium. Taxonomy (GTDB): domain Bacteria; phylum Actinomycetota; class Actinomycetes; order Streptosporangiales; family Streptosporangiaceae; genus JASHPR01. The sequence continues at coordinate 464,837 of CAWJPA010000007.1, forward strand.
CCAGCGCATCTCCAAGAACGGGGTGCCCCCGTACGGGATCATCGCCTCCACCGTGCTGGCCTCGATCGCGATGATCATCAACTACCTGGGCTCGGGCGGCGCGACCGTGTTCACCACCCTGGTCCTGATGACCGGCATCACCGCCGCGATCCCGTACGGGTTCTCCGCGCTGGCCCAGATGAAATGGCGCTGGACCGACCACAGGACCGTGCAGACCCCGCGGTTCGTCCGCGACATGATCGTCGCCGTCCTCGCGCTGATCTTCTCGATCCTGTTCATCTGGTACTCCCGCAACAGCGGCCACAGCTTCTGGGTGTACTGGGCGCCGTTCTTCCTGGCCGCCGGCGCGCTGCTGCTCGGCATTCCCGTCTACCTGTCCCAGCGCCGCCGGATGACCGAGCCAGCGGCGACCCCGCCCTACCGGTGACCCGGCCGGCCCACCAGCAAGGGAGTTCGAGGATGCGGATCGTGATCGCGCTGGGCGGCAACGCGCTGCTGCGGCGCTCCGACCCGATGACCACCGAGGTCCAGCGCAAGAACGTCAGGACCGCGGCCCAGGCCATCGCGCCGCTGGCCGCCGAGCACAGCATCGTGGTCGTCCACGGCAACGGGCCGCAGGTCGGCCTGTTGTCCCTGCAGGCCGAGGCGTACCAGGGCGCCGAGCCGTACCCGCTTGACGTGCTCGACGCCGGCACTCAGGGCATGATCGGTTACCTGATCCAGGAGGAGCTGCGGAGCCTCCTGCCGCCGGAGAGCCAGGTGGCGACGCTGCTGACCATGGTCGTGGTGGACCCGGACGACCCGGCGTTCGCCCACCCCACGAAGTTCGTCGGCCCCGTCTATGACCTCCAGGCCGCCCAGAAGCTGACCGCCGAGAAGGGCTGGGCCTTCCGCCAGGACGGTTCATCCTGGCGGCGCGTGGTGGCGTCTCCGCAGCCCCAGCGCATCCTGGAGATTCAGCCGATCACCTGGCTGCTCGAGCGGGGTGCCGTGGTGATCTGTGCCGGCGGCGGCGGCATCCCCACGGCGTACCCCTCCTCCGGTGCTGGTCGGCTCACGGGCGTCGAGGCGGTCATCGACAAGGACTTCGCCAGCGAGCTGCTGGCCGAGAACGTGGGCGCGGACCTGTTCCTGATGGCTACCGATGTGGACGGCGTCTACCTGAACTGGGGCGAGCCCGAGGCGCAGCGGCTGGACCGGGTGACGCCCGCGGAACTCGCCGGCTACGAGTTCCCGGCCGGATCCATGGGCCCGAAGGTGAAGGCAGCGGCCCGGTTCGCGGCGAACACCGGCCACCGGGCCGCGATCGGCGCGCTGGATGACATCACCGGGATTGTGGCGGCCCAGGCCGGCACGAACGTGGTCCCGTGACCAGGGCGGCCGAGGCAGTCGGGCCGGCTCCGGAGGCGGACGGATCCGTCTGGGCGCCAGCATCTTCAACATCACCAGCGGCGTGCCGTTCCTGCCGCCCGACCGGCCCATCCTGACCCGGGGTCTCTTCGTCTGGCTCATCATCGCCGGGCTGGTCATAGGCGCTGGCACGCTCGGCGTCCTCACCTGGGCGGAGCAGGTGCACACCGAGGCGATCGCGCACACCATGGGCGTGGTCACGTTCTACGCGCTGTTCTTCTCGATCACCACCAAGGACGAGCGGAAGACGTGTTCAGCCTCGGCACCCTCGCCGACAAGACCTTCAACATCGCCACCGGGGTGTCGCTGGTGACGCTCTTCCTGGGCACCGTCTTCGGGCCGCTCCAGGCCTTTCTGAAGACGACCAGCCTCGACATCCAGCAATGGCCCATCTGCGCCGGCCTCGCCCTGACGATCGTCGTTGCCTCCGAGGTCAGGAAGGCCTTCCGGCGGCGGTCCGCCGTCACCGAGGTGGTTCCGGCCACGTCCGCTGTGCCCGCGGCCGCGGCCACCTGAGACGCGGAATCACCCCCGGAAGGGTGACGACACCCCATAGCTGGCGCGAACAACATCAAAGGTGCGTAGCGGCGCCGACGACAAGTGCATGTCACCACCGCTCAGCTAGGGATCAGCCATGACGGATCACGTTGACCTCTCCGGAGGAGCCCCAGAGGCTGGCTCGCCACCGCAAAAGTTCCTGACCATGCGCCAGGCCGCGTTCATCGGCGTCGGGGCGATGGTGGGCGCGGGGATTTTCGCGCTGCTGGGCGCGGCCGGCGCGGTGGCCGGGGCCGCCGTGTGGCTGTCGTTCCTGATCGCCGGGGCCATCGCGGTGCTCCAGGGCTACTCCTTCGCCAAGCTCGGCGCCAGGTACCCGACCGCCGGGGGGCTGCTCGAGTACGTCGCGAAGGGGTTCGGCCCCGGCCACTTCACCGGCGTCACGGCCTGGCTCACGTACTCGGCCAACGCGATCGTGACCGCGATGGTGGCGGTCTCGTTCGGGAGCTACGCCAGCTCCATGCTCACCGGGGAGGATAACGCCGTCTGGGCCAAGATCTTCGCGGCACTGATCATCATCGTGATGACCGGGGTGAACATCGTCGGGTCGAAGCTGGTCGCGAACGCGCAGACCGTGATCGTCTATGTCGTCCTCGGGATCCTCACCATTTTCGCGGTGGTCACGCTCGTCAACATGAACCCGTCGCTGCTAGCGCCGTCGGGTTACCCCTCGCTGCAGGACATCGTCTCGAGCGTGGCGCTGACCTTCTTCGCCTTCCTGGGCTTCGGCATCATCACGTTCACGGCCAAGGACCTGGCCAAGCCAGCGCGCGACCTGCCCCGGGCCATGTACCTCGCGCTCGGGATCGCTACGGTCATCTACGTCGCGATCGCGCTGGGCGTGTTCGGCACGCTCACCGTGGATAAGGTCATCTCCTCGGGCGGCACCGCGCTGGCCGTGGCCGCCGAGCCCTCGCTCGGCCAGGCCGGCTACTGGCTGATGAGCGTCACCGCCTTGTTCGCCACCGCCGGGGCCACGAATGCAGGACTGTACCCCGCACCCGGGCTGTCTGAGCGGCTGGCGGAAACCGGGCAGTTCCCGCCGCTGATGGCGCGCAAACTCGGCGGCCGGGCGTCGGTCGGGCTGCTGATCGAGGCCGCCGCGTGCCTGATCCTGGCCACGGCGTTCAAGCTGGACGCGATCGCCTCGATCGGCAGCGCCGTCGCGTTGCTGATCTTCACGCTGATCACCGCGGCTCACTTCCGGGTCCGGTCCGAGACCGGCGCCAAGGTCTGGATTCTCGGTGCCGCGATCGCGTCCGCCGGCATAGTCCTGCTGACGTTCATCTTCACCACGCTCATCCACGAGCCCGCCTCGATCGTCACGTTGCTGGTCGTTCTCGGACTCGCCGTCGGGCTCGACATCGGCTGGAAACGGGTCCGCGGCGGCCGCCAGGCGACGCAGGTCCCGGTCGGGCCCTAGGCCTGGGGAGGACTGACATGACCACGACCAAGCAGCCCGCGGACAACGTCGCCTGGTGGGCCCTGTCGGCCGAAGACGCCGCCGGGCAGGTGGGCGTCGACCCGGACCTGGGCCTGGACACCGCGGGCGCGGCGCAGCGGCTGGCCACCTACGGGCCCAACGAGCTGCCGACGGAGCCGCCGCCGAGCATGTGGGTGGTCGCGCGCGGCCAGCTGGCCAACCCGATGAACATCATGCTCCTGATCGTCTGCGTGGCCAGCTTCGCCATCGCGCAGGTGGCGACCGGTGTCGTGGTGCTGGGCCTGGTGACCTTCAACGTGGTCATGGGCTCGGCTCAGGAGCTGAAGGCCCGGGCCAGCGTCGAGGCGCTAGCGCACTTGCAGGTACCCAGGGCGCGGGTGCGGCGGTCGGGGCAGGTCGAGGAGATCGAGTCGACCCAGCTGGTGCCGGGGGATGTCGTGCTGCTCGAGGCCGGCGACGTCGTCCCGGCGGACGGGAGGATCGTCTCCTCCGCGACGCTTGAGGTGCAGGAGGCCGCGCTCACCGGCGAGAGTGCGCCGATACCCAAGGACCGGGTGGCTCTCCCCGAGGGTGAGGTCGCGCTCGGGGACCGCACGAACCTGGTGTTCCAGAACACCCAGGTCACCCGCGGCACGGCCACGTTTGTGGTGACCGCGACCGGCCTGACGACCGAGATAGGCAAGATCGCCAGCCTGGTCACGGCCACGAAGCGCACGCGTTCACCGCTGCAGCGGGAACTCGACGGCATGACCAAGGTGTTCGGGCTGCTCGCCTTTCTCGCCGTGGCGGTGATCGCCATCTTCGGCATCGCGCGAGGCCAGGAGACCACGACCCTGGTGCTGCTGTGCATTTCGACCGCGATCGCGTCCATCCCGACCGGCCTTCCGACGTTCGTGCAGGCCATGCTGTCCTCGGGAGCCCGCCGCCTGGTGGAGGCCAAGGCGGTCGTCAAATCCCTGGCGGACGTCGAGACCCTGGGCGGGACCACCGTCATCAACTCCGACAAGACCGGCACCCTGACGCTGAACGCGATGACCGCTACCACCATGCTGGCCGGCGGTGACTGGTTCAAGATCGAAGGCCCGGGCTACCAGAAGTCGGGGGCGATCCTGGGGGTGGCCGGGGGGGAGGAGCCGGATTTCCACCGCCTGGCCCTCGGCCTGACGCTGTGCACCGACGCCACGGTGGCCGACGACGGGTCGGTCATCGGCGACCCGACGGAGGCGGCCTTCGTGGTGCTCGCCGCGAAAATGGGCGCCGACGCCGAGCAGACGCGTGCCACCCTGCCGCGCCGCGCCGAGGTGCCATTCGACTCCGAGTACAAGTTCATGGCCACCTTCCACGACCGCCCGGACTGGCTGGCCGGCGGGATCTTGAAGCAACCGCACTTCACCAGCGTGAAGGGCGCGCCCGACGTGGTCATTCAGCGCTGCGCCTTCGCGCTGTGGCACGGCGATCTCGTCCCGGTCGCCACCGTCAGGGACGAGATCCTGGCGGCCAACCGTCAGCTGTCGGAGCGCGGGCTTCGCGTGCTCGCGTTCGCCGTCAGGGACCTCGACGACGCGACGATGTCGTCGGCGCTGGCCGACCCGATGACCGCCGTCACGGACCTGGCCTTCGTCGCGCTGGTCGGGATCATGGATCCGCTTCGCGTCGAGGCCAAGGACGCGGTGCACGTCGCCCTCGACGCCGGGATCGACGTGCGGATGATCACTGGCGACCACACCGTGACCGCGCGCGCGATCGCCGATGAGCTGGGGCTCGGGCCCGGTGTGATCACCGGCACCGAGCTTCAGCACCTCCCGGATGGCGAGGTGATCGAGCGGCTTCCCCAGCTGCACGTGTTCGGCCGGGTGGCGCCCGAGGACAAGCTGCGCCTGGCCAAGCTCATGCAGCAATCCGGCGAAGTGGTCGCGATGACCGGCGACGCCGTCAACGACGCCGCCGCACTCAAGCAGGCCGACGTCGGCGTGGCCATGGGCAGCGGTTCAGAGGTGTCCAAGCAGGCGGCGAAGATCGTTTTGACCGACGACAACTTCGCCACCCTGGTCAAGGCCGTCGACCTGGGCCGCGACATCTACCGCCGGATCTCCACCTACATCCGGCTGCAGCTGACCATCCTGTCCTCGGTGCTGCAGCTGATGGTCTACGCCACGATCCTCAACATCAACGGCGGCGTGGCCCTGTTCCCGCTGCAGCTGCTGTTCTGCAAGTTCTTCGTGGTCATCACCGTGGTCATCGGGTTCATCGTCGACGTCCCCGACCCCGGGGTCATGCAGCGGCCACCACGCAAGCCCGGCACGAAGATCGTCAACCGGCCCCAGATCATCCGCTGGTTCGTCACCGGGTTCGTGGTCGCCGCCACCGCCCTCGCCGTGCTCGAGTGGGGACCAGGCAAGCCCAGCACCACGCACGGGTCGGCGTCCATGACCATGGCGTTCGCCATCGTCTCGCTGAGCGCGGTCAACATCGGGCTGGTGCTGCGGCGCGAGCGTCAGGCGCCGTGGTCGCCGCCGGTGTTCCCCTTCCTGGGCTGGATCATCCTGGGCTGGATCCTCACCTGGGCCGCCGTGGAGCTCGGCATGCTCCAGCGCCTGCTCGACACCGTGTCACTCAGCGGCCGGCAGTGGGTCGTCGTGCTTGCCCTGTCGCTGCTCGCGCCGGCGGTGGTCGCGGTGGACAAGGCCATCCAGCTCTCCCGCCAGCGCAAGGCGCACACTACACAGTAGGCGGAACTCCACTCCGAGCCGGCCGTCCAGGCCAGCGTCTGACGGCCCCCGGAGCAATCGGAAAGGACCTATCTGCAATGGCCGACAAGAGGGCGGAGCGCATCGCCGAGCTGATCAAGCCGCTCAGGGTCAAGCCGGGCTCCAAGGTGAACCTGGGCAAGGACTTCGATCCCGGCTACAAGGCGGGCGTCCTGAAGAAGAAGGACGGCGTCGAGCTGCTGCAGACCGGCATCGAGATGCTGGCCGACTACCAGCGGCGGCTGGCCGCCCAGGACAGCTACGGGGTGCTGTTGTGCCTGCAGGCGCTGGACGCCGGGGGCAAGGACGGGACGATCCGCCACGTCATGAGCGGCGTGAACCCGCAGGGCGTGCGGGTCAGCAACTTCAAGGTGCCGTCCGCGCAGGAACTCGACCACGACTACCTGTGGCGCTACGCCCGCCGGCTGCCCCCGCGCGGCGATATCGCCATCTTCAACCGGTCCCACTACGAGGAGGTCGTCGTCGTCCGGGTGCACCCAGAGAACCTCCGCCGCCAGAAGCTCCCAGAGGAAAGCAAGGGCAAGGACGTCTGGGACCGGCGCTACCGGGAGATCAACGACTGGGAACGCTACCTGACCGACAACGGGTTCAAGGTGGTCAAGATGTTCCTCAACCTGTCCAAGGAGGAGCAGCGGACCCGCTTCCTCAAGCGGGTCGACCTGCCCGAGCGCAACTGGAAGTTCTCCCCGGCTGATGCGCGCGAGCGAAAGCGCTGGAACGACTACCAGCGGGCCTTCTCGCAGATGCTGTCGGCCACCAGCACCCCCTGGGCCCCGTGGTACGTGATACCGGCGGACCGCAAGTGGTTCGCGCGCATCTGCGCGGCCGCGGTGCTCGTGCACACCCTTATCGACATCGACCCGCAGTACCCAGAGGTGAGCGAGGACCGGCGGCAGGAACTGCTGACCATCAGGGACGACCTGGTGGCCCAGGCGCCTGAAGGTGCCCCGCCCGACCCGTTCGAGGCCAAGGAGCAGGCCAAGGAGGCCAAGCGGGCCAAGGCCAAGGAAGCCAAGGCCGGCCAGAAGGAAAAGGCCGAGGAGAAGGCCGCGGAAGCCGACGCCGCGGCGGAAACCAGGGCCCTGACGGAGGCCACGGCGGCGGAGGAGGGCAGCCCCGGCCCAGAGGCCGCGGACGGGCGTCAGGCTCGGCCGGCCCGGCGGACCACTCGGGCCAGCCAGACCACCGCCCGCAGCCAGACCACCGCCCGCAGCCGGTCTGCCGCCTCCAGCCGGGCGGCGCCTGCCACTCCGAGGACGCGCCGGCCGCGGGCCAACGGCCAGCCGAGCTAGCGCATGTCCGGAAGCGGAGACGCAGGCATGGCGGTGCACGCCGGCGCCACAGGACAGCCGGCCACGGCTGGGCTGACCTGGTACTCCCGCTCGCCGGATGAGGTGACCGCGGCGGTCGGGGTAAATCCGGACGTGGGGCTGACCGCGGCCCGGGCGGGCGAGCTGCTGAGCGCCCACGGCCCGAACGCACTGCCCGAGGAGAAGCCGAAGCCGGGCTGGCGCCGGTTCCTCGAGGAGTACCGCAGCTACATGCAGATCATCCTGGTCGTCGCCGCCGTGGTGTCCCTCCTGATCAAGGAGTGGAGCACCGCGGTCCTGCTGCTGTTGCTGACCATCCTGAACGCGGTGGTGGGCCTGCGGCAGGAGGGCAAGGCCGAAAGCGCCATGAACGCCCTCAAGTCCATGATGAAGGCGACCGCCCGGGTGCGGCGGGAGGGGTCAGAGTCCGAGATCCCGGCCGAGCAGGTGGTCGTGGGCGACGTCGTGCTCATCGCCGCCGGGGACGAGGTGCCGGCCGACGGCCGCATTATCGCGGCCAGTGCCCTGCAGATCGACGAGTCGGCGCTGACCGGGGAGAGCGTGCCCGCGGCCAAGGACGCCGAGACGCTGGCCGGCGGTCAGCTGGGCCCGGGCGACCAGACGAACATGGCGTTCATGAACACGCCGGTCACGCACGGCAGCGGCATCATGATCGTCACTGGAACGGGCGCGAGCACCGAGCTCGGGAAGATCTCCGGGATGCTCTCGGCCACGGCCAGGGAAGAGTCGCCGCTGACCAGGGAGCTCAACCGGCTCACCCTGTGGATCGCCGCGGCGGCCGGCCTGACCATGATCGTGATGTTCGTCCTCGGCCGCCAGCGCGGGGTGGCCTGGGACGCCCTGTTCGTCAGCGCGGTCTCGCTGGCCATCGCGGCCATCCCCGAGGCCCTGCCCACCGTGACCCAGACGATCCTGTCGATCGGCGGCGTCGACCTGGCCAAGCGCAACGCGATCGTGAAGGACCTGCCCTCGGTGGAAACCCTCGGGTTCACCTCGGCGATCAACTCCGACAAGACCGGCACGCTGACCATGAACCAGATGACCGCGGTTGAGGTGGTGAACCCGACCGACCGGTACACGATCTCCGGCATCGGCTACGGCCTGGACGGGCGGGTCCACCACGCGGCGGGCTCTACGGCCACCATCGAGGACGCGATCCTGCCTTACCTCCTGGCCAGTGACGCCAAGCTGGTGGACGGCAAGGTCGTGGGCGATCCCACCGAGGGCGCCCTGCTGGTGCTCGGCTTTAAGGCCGGGATGGACATCGACGAGACGCGCGAGCGGCTGCCGCGGCTGGCCACGCTGCCGTTCGACCCGACCTACAAGCTGATGGCCACGTTCAACTCGGCCACCGACGCCTCGGGGCGGCCGGTCGTCCGGTGCTTCGTCAAGGGCGCGGCGCCGGCCGTGATGGCGCGGGCCGCCACCGCCCTGTCCGGCGGCGCGAGCATCCCGTGGGACGCCGAGCTTAACGAGCAGCACCAGGCGCACATGGAACGCATGGAGGGCGACGGCCGGCGGGTGATGGCCGCGGCCACCAGGGACCTCGACCCGGCTGACTTCGACCCGGCCGGCGACCTGCTCGGCTACGCCACCGACCTGCAGATGACCAGCCTGGTCGGGATGGTCGACCCGCCGCGGGACGAGTCCAGGGACGCGGTCGCCAGCGCCCAGGCGGCGCATATCCGGGTCCGCATGGTGACCGGGGACGACGTGATCACCGGTGCGGCCATCGCCAAGCAGGTTGGTATCCCGGGCGAGGCCATGCTCGGCGCGGACTTCGCGGCCCTGTCCGAGTCAGAGCGGCTGGCCCGCATCGACAGCATCGGCGTGGTGGGCCGGGTGGCCCCAGAGCACAAGGTGCTCCTGGCCGACACGCTGAAGAAGCAGGGCCAGGTGGTGGCCATGACCGGCGACGGCGTTAACGACGCCCCGGCGATCAAGGCGGCCGACATCGGGATTGCCATGGGCTCCGGCACGGAGGTGGCCAAGAACGCCGGCCGGATGGTCCTGTCCGACGACAACTTCGCCACGATCGTGTTCGCCGTCGAGCAGGGCCGCAAGATCTACGACAACCTCACCAAGTACATCAGGTTCGTCCTGGTCCTGCTGGTGGTCTTCGTGCTCACGTTCCTGGGCGCGTCCTTGTTCAACATCGCCAGCGGCGAGCCGTTCACGCCCGTCCAGGTGCTGTGGATCCACTTCGTCGTCAACGCCCCGTTCGGCTTCGCGCTCGGCTTCGACCGGGAATCCCCTGGGCTCATGGGCCGCAGGCCGCGCCCTCGCGGCGAGTCGGTGCTGACCAGGCCGGTGCTGGTCACGGTCGGGCTGGCCGGGCTGGCCATCACGATCGGGCTGCTCACGCTCATCCACTACGGAGCCGCTCACTTCGGCAGCAACGCCATCGGCCAGTCGATCGCGTTCACCTCGTTCGCGTTCTGCCTGATCGTGGCCGCCGTCGAGTGCCGCAGCCAGACCGGCACCGTGCTCACGACCGCCACCTTCGACAGCAAGCAGATGAACTGGGCGATGATCGGGGAGTTCGTGCTCGCGGTGCTCGTCACTCAGATGGACGTGTTCAACCGCCTGCTGGGGACCACCGAGCTCAACCTCCGCCAGTTCGCGTGGGCCCTGGTTCCGGCCCTCGCGCTCCTCGCGCTGTGGGAAATCGGCAAGCTCATCGCCCGCCGCTCAGCATCCGCCCCTGCTCCTTCCGCCGCGACACAGTGAGGTGATCAGTCATGCCGCTCGGAGTCCACTCGGAAGTTGGCCGGTTGCGCCGGGTCATGGTGCACCGCCCCGGCCTCGAACACGCCCGTCTCACCCCCTCGAACGCCGCTGAACTGCTGTTCGACGACGTGATCTGGATCAGCCAGGCCAAGAAGGAGCACGACGCATTCGGCGAGGTGATGCGCGACCGCGGCGTCGAGGTGTTCGAGATCGAGACGCTGCTGGCCGAGGCGCTGGCCGAGCCGGGGGCCAGGGAGTGGGTATGCAGTCACATCCTGAGCGAGCGGCAGGTGGGGGTCACCGCCTCGCGGCGGGGCGCGGAGTGGGTCGGCACGGCCGAGCCGGCGGTGGTAGCGGAGTTCCTGATCGGCGGGATCATCAAGTCCGATGTGACCGAGGATGCGGGGCTGGCCTGGGAGTCGGCTGACCCGACGTCCATGCTGCTGCCGCCGTTGCCGAATTTCCTGTTCCAGCGTGACCCGTCGTGCTGGATCTTCGGCGGTGTCACGATCAACCCGATGACCAAGCCGGCCCGCGTGCCCGAGACGATGATCATGGAGGCGGTCTACCGGTTCCACCCGATGTTCGCCGCCGAGGAGTTCCCCATCTGGCTGGGCGGGACCGACCAGGACTGGGGCCGCTGCCATGTCGAGGGCGGGGACGTGCAGCCGATCGGCAACGGCACGGTGATGATCGGCATGGGCGAGCGCACCACCCCGCAGGCCGTGGTGTGGATCGCCCGCTCGCTGTTCCGGGCCGGTGCCGCACAGCAGGTGCTGGCGGTGCACCTGCCCAAGTCTCGCAGCTACATGCACCTGGACACCGTGATCACCATGTGCGACCGGGACCTGGTCACGTTGTTCCCTGAGGTGGTGTACCAGGCCCGGGTGTGGGCTATCCGCCCGGCGGACAATCCCAGCGAGCTGGTGACTGAGGAACAGCACGGGACGCTGCCCGAGCTCATGGGCAAGGCCCTGGGCGTGGACAAGATGCGCATCATCGAGACCGGCGGCGACTCGTTCGAGGCCGAGCGCGAGCAGTGGGACGACGGCAACAACGTGGTCGCGCTGGAGCCGGGGGTGGTGGTGGCTTACGAGCGCAACACCGGGACCAACACCGCCCTGCGCAAGGCGGGGATCGAGGTCATCACGATCGAGGGGTACGAGCTTGGCAAGGGCCGCGGCGGCGGCCACTGCATGACCTGCCCGATCGAACGAGATCCAGCGTTCTGAAACTCAGATGAGGAGCCGTCAGTGGCGTTCAATCTAAAAAATCGAAGCTTCCTCAAGGAGATCGACTTCACCCCCCACGAGCTGGGGTTCTTGCTGGAGCTATCGCAGGCGCTCAAGTTGGCCAAGTACGCCGGCACCGAGACCCGTCACCTGGCCGGCAAGAACATCGCGCTGATCTTCGAGAAGACCTCCACCCGCACCCGCTCGTCGTTCGAGGTCGCCTCGTACGACCAGGGCGCGCACGTGACCTACCTGGACCCGTCAGGGTCGCAGCTCGGGCACAAGGAATCGATCGCCGACACCGCCGCGGTCCTGGGCCGCATTTACGACGCGATCGAGTTCCGGGGCAACGCCCAGACCGACGTCGAGGAGCTCGCCGCGCACGCGGGCGTGCCCGTGTACAACGGCCTGACCAACGAGTGGCACCCCACCCAGATGCTGGCCGACTTCCTCACCATGCACGAGACCAGCCACAAGCCCTACGACGCTCTTCGCTACGCCTTTGTCGGTGACTGCCGCTTCAACATGGGCCGTTCGCTGCTGGTCATGGGCGCGCTGATGGGCAGCGACGTCCGCCTGGCCGGCCCGTCCGAACTGCACCCGCCCAAGGACGTCGTCGATCTCGCCACCGACATCGCCGGGCGCACCGGCGCGCGCATCACCCTCACCGAGAATCCGGACGAAGCCGTCTCTGGCGTCGACTTCATCCATACCGACGTGTGGGTCTCGATGGGTGAATCCAAAGACGTCTGGACGGAACGTGTGCGGGTTCTCAAGCCGTATCAGGTAAACAGCGAGCTCCTGCAAAAGAGCGGGAACCCGGCGGTCAAATTCATGCACTGCCTGCCCGCCTATCACGACACGAACACGGTTGTCGGACGCGAGATCATGGACCATACTGGAATGACCTCAGGCCTGGAGGTAACGGGCGAGGTATTCGACTCGGGGGCCAGCATCGTGTTCGACCAGGCCGAGAACCGGCTGCACACCATCAAGGCGATCCTCGTCGCCACGCTTGGGTAATTCCCCCCGGTGTCCGCTCCCCGGCACCGGGAAAACAACACGGAGAAAGGAAACTCCATGGCTACTCTGATCGCCATCGGATACCCCGACCAGGCCACCGCCACGGCGGCCGCCGACGAGGCCCGCCGGCTGGCCCAGGACCTGATCATCCAGCCGGACGCGATCGCGGTGATCGAGCGGGACAACGCGGGCGACTACCACGTTCACACCAACCACCACATGGTGGGCGCCGGGGCAACCTGGGGCATGTTCTGGGGGTTCCTGTTCGGCCTGCTGTTCTTCATCCCGGTCTTCGGCATGGCCATCGGCGCCGGGATGGGCGCCCTCATGGGCAAGCTCACCAAGAGCACCATCGACAAGCAGTTCCAGGAGCAGGTCCGCGAGATGATCAAGCCGGGCACCTCGGCGCTGTTCCTGATGGTCGAGAAGGTGACCCCGGACAAGGCCGTCGACGCGATGAGCAAGTACGGCGGCACGGTGCTGAAGACCTCGCTGTCCAAGCAGGACGAAGCCGATCTCCAGGAGGCGCTGCACGGAGGTCAGGCGAGCGCCTGATCATGACCGCAGGGTCTGGTGCGGATGGGCGGGTGCCGGTCAACCAGGCGGCGCCCGTCCCTCAGCTTGTTCACAGGAGGGGATTGCCGTGACCGTAACGCCGCTGAGGACCGTCGGGCCATTTACGTCGGCCCCGCCCGGCCAGGGCTCTGCGCAGCCTGGGCGGAGGCCGGATGTCGCGAAGCTGGCCGGAATCCTGGTTCTGGTCACGACGGTGCTGCTGGCCACGCTGATCGTGGGCATCGTCATCGGCAACGTGGCCAGAAAGCGGTTCGACAGATGGTCCCGTGGCCTCTGACGCACTGGCCCCGGGGCGCAGCGCCCCGGGGCCAGAAGGCAGGCCACGCTACACGGTGACGTTCTCGCGGCTCCCGTAGACGCACAGCCCGTACAGCGCGAACACGTCCACGGCGATGATCATCAGCGACCAGAACGGGTAGCCGGGGAGGAAGAACATCTGGTCGATGAGGTTGAGCCCGATCAGCACCACCGCGGTCCAGCGCGCTATCTGGTTGCCCGCCAGCACACCGAGCGCCGCCAGCAGCTGCAGGACACCCAGGATGAGGGTGATCCAGCCCCACGTGCGCAGGTCGCCGAACACGTAGTGAGCGTTGGCGATGAACACGTGCGATCTGGCGATCGCGGCGATGCCGTCGATGAGGTTAAAGAAACCGATTATCATGAGCAGAATAGACGCGAACAGGACGAGGCCGTAGCCTTGGCCTTCCGTGTGCCGTTCTGCTGCCCTGGTTGTCGCCGACGTCATGGTGACCTCCTATACTGGCGGCGGAGTTCGAGCGTGCTGTGGGCCTGCCGGGCAGTTACGGCATTGCCCTTCCCGGATGGGGTTGCACAATTGGCGAGTCTGCTGTCCTGGACCCACTCCGTCGTCACCCTGTTAAGGGTGATTTATCGCCGGGCATAACCTCGCCAGCCAGGCGCCGGTTCCTTTCGCCGGAAATGTGAAGACTAGCCATTACTTGAATGGCTAGTCTTCATCTCGGCGTCACCGAATGTTCAGCCTTGTAAAGCCCAGCGTGGTCACCGGGCGGCCGGCCGGGGTCAGGCGGGGGCGGGAGCAGCGGGGGTTTCCTCCTGGGCCAGGCCCCAGGTCCTGGTCTGGCGCTGCAGAGACTCCTTGGCCCGGCGCAGCTGCTCGGCGACCAGGCGCCGCTGGGCCCAGGCCGCCTCGCGGCGGCGCAGCGCGGTCTCGATGGCGAGCAGCTCCTGGTCCCCGGCGGGCAGGCCGAACGCCTCGCTGACCATGCGGGCCACATCGGCGCGGTAGTCGTGCCCTCGGGCGGCGAACCGGCCCGGGGTGACGTCCATGGCGTTCTTCACGTCCATCAGCGTGAGCACGAACGTGGTCAGCGGATACCAGGACGCCAGGTGCGAGATGCCGGGCGGACGGCTGTCGGCCGGGCCCAGCCAGCCCGGGCGCTGCACCATCAGGGCGGGCTCGAACCGGGTGATGGGGTCTTCGTGGTGGGACAGCAGCACGTACCGGCAGCGGGCGCGGTCCTCGGCGGACAGCGCCAGCCATTCGGCGTAGGAGGCGACCTCGGCCACCTCACCGTCCGGGTCGGCCCGCTTCGGGTCGAGGCGCCACTGCTTGGCCCACTTGCTGCCCGCCGGGGTGCCCAGGAACAGCGCCCTGTCCATGCCCACGCGGTGCAGCCCGGACACGCCCTCATGCAGGAACGCGTCCTGCATGGTGTGCGCGCCGAGGGACTCGCCGAAACCCACCAGACGGGGGCGCTGGCCCTCAGGCAGGCCGTGCAGCCGCCATTCGATGGCGTGCAGCAGGGCCCGGTTCTGCTCCCGGCCCATATCGACCCGGTCCAGGGACAGGAAGGACGGGCGCAGCGAATACTGCAGCGCCACGGTGGCACAGTCGCCCCTGGTCAGGTACTCGAGCGTCTCGACCGCGACGTAGTTGACGTAGCCGCTGCCGGTCGGCGAGGCCACGCACAGCACCGACCGCTCGAACGCGCCGAGCCGGGCCAGGTCCTCCATCACCAGGTCGACCCGCACGTCCACGTTCTGCCCGGACGCCAGGCCGGCGAAGGCCCGCACCGGCGCCTTCACCCTGGCGACCGGCGTCCCGGTCACGTCGGCGATCTCTTGCCTGCTGAGGGCCAGGTTGACGAACCGGACACCCTCGCGCGACAGGCTCGGCCAGGCGACCGCCGACGCTGGGCCGCCGCTGACGGTCACCGCGCCCGGCGGGCTGGTGTAGGCGGCGTCGATCGCGGACCCGCCGGCTTCCGCACGGCGGTTGAGGTACTCCATCCCGCAGGCCAGCCCGGCCACGGTCCCGCCGAGCGCCGCCGCGTGGCCTGCCACCCCGGCCACCGGGGCGACGCCGGGAGCCACCCGGCGTATCGCGACCGCCAGGCCGCGGGCCACCGCGCCCTCGGCCCAGGCCAGCCCGTGCAAGCCCGCGCTGGCCACGGCGCCCAGCAGCAGCGATCTCGGCACCGGCGGCAGCGGCACCAGCCCGGCCGCGGTCTTTCCTGCGGCCACCTCACCGGTGAGCGGATCCGTGGCGGGCGCGAGCCGGGCCGCGTCGGCCTCCTTATCGGCGTGGTACCGGTAAATCTGCCACCCCGCGAAGGCGGTGCCCACCAGCAGGCCGCCGGCGGCCGTGACCACCCTCAGCCCTGGCCTGCGGCCGCCCACGGCCGCATCCACGGCCGCGGCGGCCGACATCGCGGCTCCGGCCAGCCCGGTGCGCAGCGCCCGCCGGCTCGCCGTCCGCAGCAAGGCCCTCCGCACCGGCTCATCCGGGCGCGCGGCCAGCAGGCGCCCGGCCACGCCGCCGGCCGCCGCCATGCCGGCGCTGACCGCGGCCTGGGCGGCATAGCTGCGCACCTGGCCCGCGGGTGTCCCGTCGTCGGGGACGAGCCGCCGGGCGAGCGCGGCGCACGCCGACTGCGAGGTCATCACCAGCCCGTGCTGAGTCACACCGACGATCCCGGTGGCCAGGGCCTGATCCGGGCCCGGCCGGGGAAGCAGTCCCGGGCCGAAGCTGGTGCCGACCGAGGCGGTCAGGGCCAGCGCCGCGGTCCGCTCGGCCGTGTCGCCGCCGGCCAGCCATCTCCCCGCCCGGCGGGCGGCTACTCCGAGATCCATCCGTTCCCCAACCCGCCCGGTGACCGCGGCCAGACACTGGTCTGGGCGCCGGGGCCGACGGGCTCTGCTTGCTGGTGGTGCACTTGCTGACGCTGGCCCGCCGCCACGCTGCGGCCGGCGGCCAGCGCTGACCCGTTGAGCGCCGCGTGGGCGAGCAGCGGGGCCAGCACGCTGCCGGACCGCAGCCGCAGCCAGGCGAACACCGCGCCTGCGGCGCTTGTGACCACGATATTGCCGGAGATGAACGCGGCCTGCCGCCACGGGCGCTGCGCCAGATGCTGATGCGCCGCGGTCCGGTGCATGGTGGCCAGCGTGGGCAGGATGTGTGACAGGCCGAACCAGGCGCTCGACCAGGCCACGGCGGCGGCCTGCGAGCCGTTCCCCAGCCGCAGGCCGAGCAGGGCCGACCGGTAGGTGAGTTCCTCCGGTGGCACCGACGCGAACGTGATCCGGGCCAGCTCACGGGCCAGATCGCCGCCGCCGGCCGCCGCCTCGGCCCGCTGGTCGGCAAAGAACCCGCGGGTGACCGGCGTGGCCGCCGCGGCGAAGACGGCCGCTGCCGCGCATCCCCCGGCCAGCAGCCCGGCCCGCGCGCCGCTGGCCAGGTCACGGGGGTCAAGCCCGAGCTCGGTCACGGAGGCTCCGCCGGTGCGGGCGATGCCCAGCACCGCCAGGGCCGCGCCGTACCGCGCCGCCGTGCGGGCCGCGGGAGCGGCGAGGCGATGGGACAGCACATCGCACGCGGCGGTGGTGGCAGCAGCCGCGAACCAGGCCCGCGCCCGCGTGCGGTTCATGCTGATCCGGTGGCCGCCGCTGGCTCGGTGGCTTCCTCGATCGGCCGGCGGGGGATAAGCACGCCCAGCACCAGGCCGATCAGGGTGAGTACCAGCATCACGGCCAGGCCGACGGCGAACGGTTTGCCCGCGGGCATCTTCACCGCGACCAGGACCGAGCCGACCAGGGCGGTGCCCAGCGAGGATCCGAGGTTGGAGACGCTGCGGGACAGGCCGGAGATGTCACCCTGGTCGGAGTCGGGGAAGCTGGACTGGACCACGTTCACCGACGAGGTCAGCATGGTCCCGACCCCGATGCCGAACAGCAGCAGCCCTGGCACCCAGGTGATGACCCCCGAGCCCTTCCTGACCAGGGCGAGCAGCAAGATCATGCCGACGGCCGTGCACAGGAAGCCGGCGATGATCAGCCACCGCTGCGGGTGGCGCCTGGCGAACCGGTCGGCGGCGGCGGAGGCCGCCAGGATGCCGATGGTGGCGGGCGTGAGCATCAGCCCGGTCTGTATTGCGTTAAAGCCATTGATCTCTTGAAGGTAGAGGGAGACCACGAAGAAGGACCCCTGCAGGATCAGCCACTGGATGACCTGCGTCCCCAGCCCCAGGTTGGCCACCTTGTTGCCGAACATCCGCAGCGGCAGCAGCACGTCCCTGCCCTTGTGCTCCGCGGACCGGACGTGCAGGAAGAACCAGAGCAGGAACAGCGCGCCGATGGCCACCAGTATCCAGACCACGGAGATCGAGCCCTTCGGGATCACCACGGTGTTCCCGATCGAGAAGTCCTGCCGCGAGACCAGGAAGCCGTAGGTGCGCGACTGCAGCAGCCCGAGCACCACGAAGAACAGCCCGGCCGCCGACAGGACCGCCCCGGTGAGGTCGAAGCGCGGCTTCCTGCCCGACGCGGCGGGCTCGGTGATCCGGCGGGCCAGCACGATGATCCACGCCACCACGAGGACCTGCAGGCCGAACGAGGCCCGCCAGCTGATCGCGCTGGTCACCAGGCCGCCGATCAGCGGCCCGGCCGCCGCGCCCAGCCCGCCCGCGCCGCTGACCACACCGAAGTAGCGCGCCCGCGACTTGATGTCGGGGAAGGCCACGGTGACCAGGATGTAGATCGGCGGGATCATCAGCGCCGAGCCCACGCCCTCGAGCAGCGAATACCCGATGATCAGCAAGGGCAGCCCGAACGCCAGCGCCGCCAGCAGCCCGCCGACCGCGTAGACGATCAGGCCGAGCACAAAGCACCGCTTGCGGCCCCAGATGTCGGTCAGCTTGCTGCCCGGGATCATCAGCGCGGCCATGGTCAGCGTGAACAGGGTGATCGCGGTCTGCACGCCCGCCACCGAGGTGCCCAGGTCCTTGGCGATCGCGCTGATGGCCACGTTCATGTTCGTGGCCGCGTAGCTGGCGATGAACTGAGCGAGCGCCAGCGGCAAGATCATCGCCCGGGCCGCGGATTTGGCCTGCGGCCCGGCGGTGCTGGTCATGTCCGATGGCCGTCCGCGTCGGCGGTAGCCGTGTCCGGTACAGCGATCACGATGATCTAGGCTGCCTGTCGGACCCCGCGTTTGTGGTCACCCACATGGGGTGACTTTGCCGCCGGGCAGCCCCGGGCTAGGCGTTCCGGCCAGAGGAGGGTCATGAAGATCCAGGGATCGGTGGCGCTGGTCACCGGCGCTAACCGCGGGCTGGGCCGGGCCTACGCCGCCGAGCTGGTCAGCCGGGGAGCGGCCAAGGTCTACGGCGCGGCGCGCAACCCGGCTGGGGTCACCGATCCCGGCGTGACCCCGATCGCGCTGGACATCACCGATCCGGAGCGCGTGGCCCAGGTCGCACAGGAGTGCGCGGACGTCAGCCTGCTCGTGAACAACGCCGGGGTGCTGAAGTACAGCACGTTCATCAACGCGCCGAACCTGGACGCTGCCCGGGCGGAGATGGAGGTCAACTACTTCGGCACGCTGAGCATGTGCCGGGCCTTCGCCCCGGTGCTGGCGGCCAGCGGCGGCGGCGCGATCGTGAACATGCTGTCGGTCACCAGCTTTTACACCAACCCGCTCGACGCCTCCTACGGCGCGTCAAAGGCCGCGGGCTTGTCCCTGACCAACGGCGTCCGCCTCGAGCTGCACCTCCAGGGCACCCTCGTAGTCGCCGTGCACGCCAGCTTCATCGACACCGACATGGCCGCGCTGACGAGCGCGCCCAAGGACAGCCCGGAATCCGTCGTCCGGCAGGCGCTCGACGCGGTCGAGGCCGGCCAGGTTGAAGTGCTCGCCGACGAGCGGTCCCGGACCGTGAAGGCCGAACTGTCCCGTGACCACGAGCTGATCTACCCGCCCGTCCAGGAGTTCTGGGATGCCGCGGTCAAGGGCAGCAGCTGACAGGTCACGCGGGAGCTGGCGGCACCGATGAGATAAGCGGATCCTCAGCTGCCCACGAGGATCCGGGCCGGCGCACGCTGTAGCGGGCCGCGATGGCCAGGCCGGCCGCGAGCATCAGGAACAACCCGACGGTCAGGTAGGGGATGTTCCACGCTCCCAGCGGCTCGACCAGCAAGCCGTTGATGACGGAGCCCAGGCCGCCTCCGATCATGGTGGCCGCCTGGTAGCACGAGAAGGCCTCGGCGCGCTGTTTCTCCCCGATCCGCGCTTCGAGCTCGGACGTGCCCAGCCCGTTGATGGGCACCAGCATGAGGGAAGCGAACAGCAGGCATGCCCCGTACACCAGGGCTGAAGGGGCGAGGATGCTCGGCAGCATCAGCAGGGCGAACACGGCGAACAAGATGGAGGCTTTTCCTGCGGTCCGTCTCCGCCGGATCGGCCGCAGGCTCACGTAGGTCCCGCCGGCCATGCTTCCGGTCGCCAGCAGGAGCAGGAAGAGACCTCCGAGGGCCGCCGGCAGGCCGTACTGCGGCATTCGTTGCGGCACGTTGGACTCGAAGGTTCCGAACCCGAGCCCTATGCAGAACGCCAAACCCACCAGGACGCGGACGTCCTTGCGGTGGCGCAGCAGGTGGGTGCGCGCCCGGGGCCGCGGGCGCGACTGGACCACGCCGATGAGGCTGATGCCCGCGAGGAAGGCCACCGCCGCTATGGCGATCAGCACGGCGACGGCTCCGCCCAGCGCGGCCAGGATCGTCGCGAGCAGTGGCCCGACGCCCCAGGACGCCTCCACCATGAATGACTCGACAAAGTGTCCCCGGCGCAGGTCATCTGACGGGACCGCGACGACAAGCAGGGCCCTGAACCCACCCTGGATACCGGAGAACGAGTAACCCAGGCCGACGCACAAGGCGTAGAGAATGACGATCGGGACTCGGAGGGACACGCACAGGGCGAAGGCGGCGAAGAGGCCGCAGGTAAGAAAGCTGTTTCTCTGCAGGCCGCCGCGCAGCTCCCGCTTGTCCAGCAGGCGGCCGCGCATGGGTCCGGCCAGGCCCGCGCAGAACGTGGTGACGCCCGCGAGCTTCGCGCCGGTCGCGAGGGAGCCGGTTTCCGCCTGACCGGCCAGGACGAGCCCGAGGAGGGCCATCGAGATCGGCAGCCGGGCCAGGAAGGACGACAGCGTCCAGCGCTGCCAGGCCCGTGAGGTGAGCAGCCCGCCGATTCCGCGGTACTCGGCTGCTCCGGCGCCCTGGGACATCGGCAGGGGCAGTTCCGGCGGCGCTGGCCCGTCGCCAGGTTCCGTCAACACGCCCCCCACCAGGTCTGCGGCCCATGAGAGGCCTTCGTGATCTGCCCCGATCCTAATTGGCGCACCGATCCTCCCCGAGGGGGCTCGGGGATAGTGCCGGTGCCTCCGCCTAGGCTCGCGCCCATGGACCGCACGGCGGATCTCGGACCGGGCTGAGTCGCCGCGGCCCGGATCGCCTACCCGTAGGTGGGGTGCTGGGGCCAGCCGGGCGGGGAGTCCTCCCAGTCTTCCTGGCGGCCGTAGGGGCACAGGTCGAGGATGTTGTGGCGGAACATCAGCCGGTCGACGCCACGTGAGGTCGTCGAGTAGGTGCGGTAGACATCGCGGCCGTCGCGCAGGAACACGCTCAGCGTGAAGCCGGCACCGGCGCCGCAGTCGTCGGCGAAGGACGTGCCGTGCGAGGAGAAGAACGGCAGCGTCCAGCCCATCTGGGCCTTATAGCCCTCGATCTGCGCCAGCGGCATGTTCGAGATCGTCGCCCAGGTGATCCCGGCCTCGGCCAGGCTGTCCAGATCGGTGACGTTGTTGGTGAACGCGGTGCACCCGGGGCAGAACCCGTCCGGGCCGACATCCATGAACTGGTAGACGGCGAGCTGGTCCCGGCCCTGGAACAGGTCGGCCAGCGACTTGGGGCCTGCTGGTGTGTCGAATACGTACTCGCTGCCGAACTTGACCATCGGGAGCCGGCGGCGGCGCGCCGCCAGCGCGTCCAGCGCCCGGGTGGCTTCCTTCTCGGCTTTCAGCAGGTCGTCGCGGGCCTGCTGCCACTGCTCGGCCGGCACGATTTCTGGTTTCGCCATGCTTTCCGTCCTCTGAGTCTGGTTTTGCGGGCAGTGACCCGCCAGGAAGTCAGACGGAGGGAGGCGGGTGAACTCATCGCCCGGAAGCCGCTGGAGCTGTGCCGGGCCTGCGGCTACGGTGGTGGTTGTGCGGGCCGTGCCGTGGTGGGGAGTGGTCTCCTCCGTGGCGGCTCCGGTGCTGATGGCTGGCGGGTGGACACTCGCCGCCGGGCTGCAGCCGCACCCCTACAACCCCGTGGCCGATACCGTCAGCGCGCTGGCCGCGCTGGGCACCCCGGACCGATGGGTGATGACGCTGACGTTCGTGGTGGTTGGCGCCTGTGATTTCGTCACCGGGCTGGCGCTGCGGCCGGCCCGCGCGCCGGGGCGGCTGATCCTGATGGCCGGGGCCGTGGCGGGCATGCTGGTCGCGGCGAATCCCGAGCGTCCCGGGGTCAACTTTCCGGTACCGCACATGATCTGCGCAGGGATCGGGTGCGCCGCGATGGTGGCCTGGCCGGCCGGAGCCTGGCGGCGCGGGCCTTCGGTGCCGTGGGGCCTGCGGCCGGCGGTCTCGGCTGGTGCGGTGGTGGTGCTGCTGGCCCTGGCCGTCTGGTTCGGCGCGGAGCTGATCACCCTGGGCGCGCAGGCCGGCCTGGCCGAGCGCATCTTCGGCGCCGCGCAGGCACTGTGGCCGCTCGCAGTGGTCGCGTCCTGCCGCTACGCCGCCAGGACCCGCACCAGGCCCAGCCATCCGCCCAGCCTGAATCAGCCAGGCCCGCGCGCCCTGCTCCCCCGCGCCGCCCAGCGGTAGCGCGAGGCGTGGAAGTAGCCGCTCGACTGCCGCCGCCACAGTGAGATCACCGTTATCAGCCCGATCAGCCATATCAGCACGCCGAACACTTTGATCGTGGGGATGCCGGCCCTGCCGAGCGTGCCCAGCAGCCCGATGGTGTCCAGCCCGAACAGGATCGTGCCGACCATCCGCGGCCAGCTCCGGCCCTTCCGGCTGGCCGAGGCCAGCCAGAGCCACAGCCCGATGCCAACCGCGCCGCTGATGATCACCCCGGCGGCCGCGAGCGTCGCGGCCCCCTGGGCGGAGTCCTGCGCGAGCGGATGCCGGGCCTCGAAGGTGGTCTTGATCTGGCTGATTGCCGCGAGGCTCACGACGACGTTCACCACGCTGACGGCCGCCCCGGCGTACATCAGCCTGACCGCGGTGAGCACCGACCTCGGGATGCCGGGCCGCGCCGCCGCGGGCTGCGCGGGCCAGGACGGCGCCGCCGATCCCTGCGGCCAGGCCGCCGCGGAGGGCTGCGGCGGCCACGGCGGGCCGCCCGGAGACTGCGGCCCACCCGCGGCCGCGGCCGCCGCCTGGTATGCGGCTCTCGGGGGCGCCTGGGGAGCCGGCTGGTACGGGGCCCGCGGCGGCGCCAGGGGAGCCGGCTGATACGGGGCCCGTGGGGGCGCCAGGGGAGCCGGCTGATACGGGGCCCGCGGGGCCGCCGGGGGAGCCGCCTGATACGCGGGCGAGGGCGCGGCCTGGCGCGCGGTCACGGTGTGCGTCGCCATCGCATAGCTCGCGTCGTACCCGGACTCCGCCTGGTACAGGCGGATGGCCTCGGCCACCGGGCCAGGCCAGAACGACGTCGGCGACGCCGCGACGGCCGGCCCGTAGCGAGAGATCCTGGCGCCCAGGGCGGCCAGCCCCGGCCGCTCGGCCGGATTCTTGGCCAGGCAGGCTACGACGATTTCCCGCAGCCCCGGCGGCACCCTGGCCAGGTCGGGCTGGCCGCTGACCAGCCGGTACAGCACCGCGGCCGCGCTCCCCTCGCCGAACGGCTGAGTGCCCGCCGCCGCGTAGGCCAACACGCAGCCGAGCGAGAACACGTCGCTGGCCTGCCCGACCTGCACCCCCTCCGCCTGCTCGGGTGACATGAAGCCGGGCGTGCCGACCACCATTCCCTTGGTCGTCAGCGAGGTGACGTTGAGCGCGCGGGAGATGCCGAAGTCGATCACGTGCGGCCCGTCCGCCGCGAGCAGCACGTTGGCGGGCTTGAGGTCCCGGTGGATCAGGCCGCACGCGTGCACGGCCTGCAGCGCCTCGGCCAGCCCGGCGGCAAGCCGCCACGCCGCCCCCTCGGGCAGCGGGCCGCGGGAGGAGATGATCGTATCCAGCGACGGCCCGGGCACGAACACCGTGGCCAGCCACGGCGGGTCGTCGTCCAGCCCGGCGGTCACCACGGGCGTGGTGTACATGCCGCTGACCGCGCGCG
The DNA here is from genome assembly GCA_963844655.1 of uncultured Actinomycetota bacterium. GTDB lineage: Bacteria > Actinomycetota > Actinomycetes > Streptosporangiales > Streptosporangiaceae > JASHPR01. The sequence continues at coordinate 488,556 of CAWJPA010000007.1, forward strand.
CAGCGGCTACCTCCTGCCGGAACCTGCGGATGAACTGCTGGTCCCTGGCCAGCTCGGGATGGACGACCTTCACGGCCACTGCCCGCCCCGCCGGGGAGAAACCGAGGTACACGCGGCCCATGCCGCCGCTACCCAGCCGGGCGCGGAGCTGGAATTCGCCGACCGTGGGCGGATCGTTCGCGGCAAGCGGTTCCATCCATGCTCCCAAAACGCCCACAGGGCCAAGCCCAGCAACTCTTCCCCGGCGCCCGGGGACCCCGAGCGCGAGGCTACTCGTATTCGTCGCAACCCGCCGGTCTCACCGCAAATGCGCTGCCCGGGCCTCGCGGCCCGGGCCTCCTGCGGAAGAACGTGGAAGCGGTTCATACTCGTTACCGGCGTAGGCTTTTCGCCGTAGGGACGGGGCATTATGCAGGTACGGCTTCTTGGGCCAGTTGATGTCGTGGTTGATGGCATACCGCGGCCGGTCCACGGCCTGCGGCGGATGGCGGTACTGGCCACACTGGCGTTGCATTGTGGCGAGGTCGTCAGCACTGACCGACTCGTCGATGTTGTTTGGGGCGAGGCCGCGCCCACGACCGCGGTGAACACGCTGCAGAGTCACGTGTCGCTGCTGCGTCGCGTCCTGGGCAGCAAAGCCGCGATCCGCGCCCGTCCTCCCGGCTATCTCCTGGATGTCGCCGGGGATGGCACCGATGTGCGGCTTGCCGAACGGCTCTTTCAGCAAGGCCAGCAAGCAGCCGATCCTCTCCGCGGCGCACCGCTTCTGCAGGCCGCTCTGGCGCTCTGGCGCGGGCGGCCGTTGACGGACCTCGCCGGCCTGCCCTGGCTGGAGGAGCAAGCGGAGCGTCTGGATCTGTTTTACGTGGAGGTTAAGCAGGCCTGGTTCGGGGCCAAGCTGGCATCCGGAGAGCATGTCACGCTGGTGCCCGAGCTGGAGCAGATGGTGGCCGATCGCCCGCTGGATGAGCACATCCGGGCTCAGCTCATGCTGGCGCTCTATCGCAGTGGCCGGCAGGCCGATGCGCTGGCAACATTCCACCGGTTGCGCCGCACGCTCGTCGCGGAACTGGGGATAGAGCCCAGCCGTGAGCTGCACGACCTGGAAACGGCGATGCTCCGGCAGGACCCTGCGCTCGATCCGCCTGCGCCCGCGGTCGGGCTGGCGCAGGCCATACCGAAGCTGCCGGTTCCTGCCCAGCTCCCGTCGGCGGTGCCCGCCTTAGCCGGGCGTGGCGCGGAACTGGCCAGCCTCGACGCGCTCCTCCCCCGAGCGGCCCAGGCCGGCTCTGACCCAGGCGCCGCGGCAGTCATTGTGGTGCTGTCCGGGACCGCCGGAGTGGGCAAGACCGCCCTGGCCGTGCATTGGGCGCACCGGGTGGCTGCGCAGTTCCCCGACGGGCAGCTGTACGTCAACCTGCAAGGCTTCGATCCAGGTGGGACAGCGCTGGAGCCGGGCGAGGCGGTGCGCGGGTTCCTGGAGGCGTTCGGCGTGCCAGCAACCCGGACCCCGGCGGCGCTGGCCGCCCAGGCCGGGCTCTTCCGCAGTCTGCTCGCGGGCAAGCAGGTACTGGTCGTGCTGGACAACGCGCGAGACGTCGAGCAGGTCCGCGCGCTGCTGCCCGGCTCGCCAGGCTGCCTGGCCATCGTGACCAGCCGGGACCGCCTCGCTGGCCTGGTCGCCACGGAAGGCGCCTACCCGCTGACCCTGGACCTGCTCCCCGCGGCTGGCGCCCGCGATCTGCTCGCCCGCCGGCTCGGACCAGGACGGGTGGGCCGCGAGCCCGCCGCGGTCGATGACATCATCGCCGGATGCGCCCGGCTGCCCCTAGCCCTGACCATCGCCGCCGCCCGCGCGGCGACCAGCCCGGGCTTCCCGCTGGCCGTTTTCGGCGCCGAACTGCGGGGCGCGACCCGCGCTCTTGACCCGTTGCCGGGTGGTGATCCCGCCACCGACGTTAGGGCGGTGTTCTCCTGGTCCTACCGCGCGCTGAGCGATCCAGCCGCGCGGATGTTCCGGCTGCTCGGCCTGCATCCCGGTCCGGATATCAGCCTTGCCGCCGCGGCCAGCCTTGCCGCGGCGAAGCCGGGCCAGGCCCGCGTGCCGCTGGGCGAGTTGACGCAGGCGCACCTGCTCGCCGAGCACACCCCCGGACGTTACGCCTGCCACGACCTGCTCCGTGCCTGGTGGCCAAGTTCGTTGTCATAAGGCCCCGCTGACCGGACCATGATCGCTGACCACGCCGCGGCAGACCGGGCAAGTACACGGGAACGACCGGCCATAGGTCTGGGCGTAATGGCTGCCCGGGTCACCGGCGGCGAAGTCGAACGCCGCGTCGGCGATCGTGCCGCCGGTGTCGGCGGTGAGGTCGAGCGCGGCGCCGATCTGGTGCCAGCTCATCGCGTCCTGGCGGGCGGCCTTGACGTAGTCGCGGGCCATGCCCCGGGCGGCGAACTCGACGGCCCGGGCCGCGCGCATCCCGGGCCCGGGGTCGTAGTCGCGGACGGCCTCCGCCACGCCTGGAATTTTACAACCTGGCTCCCACGCTGGTCCTCCAATTTCCAGCTGATAGTCAAGGATCGCGCCTCACCTGCAACGTCTTGGTGGAGCTGAGGGTGTCCAGCCTCAGGACATGCGAATGGGGTGTCTCAAGACATAGGAATATTTTGACGTTCATGGCCAGGTGGTGATCGTGGCCTTGGCCGTGGCGTGTCGCGGGACATAGGAATGGCCTGGCCGGCACGGTCGGCGGATGTCGAAGGCTCGTGTTGTTATCGCTGCTGTTGTCACCGAGGGCCGCTCGCAGGGGGAGGTGGCCCGCGCGTACGGGGTGTCGCAGGGCTGGGTGTCACGGCTGGTGGCCCGGTACCGGGCTGAGGGCGAGGCGGCGTTCGAGCCGCGGTCGCGGCGGCCGAAGACCTCACCGGGCGCGATCAGCGAGCAGACGGCGGAGTTGACCGTGCGGCTGCGGAAGGAGCTGGCGGAGCGCGGCCTGGACGCCGGGCCGCACACTATCTGCTGGCACCTGCAGTACCGCCACCAGATCACGGTGTCGGCGGCGACGGCCAGCCGGTACCTCACCCGCGCGGGGCTGGTCATCCCGGACCCGGCGAAGCGGCCGCGGTCGTCCTGCCTGCGGTTCGCCGCTGAGCTGCCCAACGAGTGCTGGCAGTCGGACTTCACCCACTGCCGGCTGGCCGGCGGTGCCGGTACCGAGGTCATCTGCTGGCTGGATGATCATTCCCGGTACGTGCTGCATCTGAGCGCCCATACCCGGGTCACCGGCCCGGTCGTGACCGGGTCGTTCCGCGCCGCGGTCGCCGAGCACGGCGTCCCGGCCTCAACATTGACTGACATTCAAACTGTCTGATGCCCTGGGAAGCCGGACGTTGTCCGGCCGGCGGTGGAAGGCTTCCCGGAGACCGGCGCCTGCCCGTCGTCGTTGATGACCGATCGGAGCACGCAGCCCGCGTGACTTCTTGCCTGTTGATCATGGGGCGGGCAGGGGCGCCGCCGAGGATGGCACTGCCCTGTTGAGAACCCGGTGACCGGCGCCTGGCCGGATCCCTGTTAGCGAATGTCCGGTGCGGCCTCCTGGCGCTGCCTGACCGCCGGCGCAGCTGATCGTCAGTGAAGGAGCTCGCTATGCAGATGACGCTCGGGATCGATGTGGCCTGCCGGGCTGCGCATCAGGCCAGCCTGGCCGATGAGGCTGGCCGGTTCGCCTGGTCAGGCCGCAAGTTCCGGACCTCGGTCACCGATCTGACCCGGCTGTGGGAGTCGGTTCCGCCAGGCGCCTCGGTGATGGTGGTGATGGAGCCCACCCGTAATGCCTGGGTGCCGCTAGCTGCCTGGTTCCGCCGCCGCGGCGCCACCGTGATCATGGTCCCGCCGGAGCAGTCAGCGGACCTGCGGGAGTACTACTCCAAGCACGCCAAGTCCGACCGGCTGGACTCGCGGATGCTAGCCCGGCTGCCGCTGCTGCACCCCGAGGGCCTGCATGCCGCGGAGGGACTCGGCCCGGCCGATGCACTACGGCGCGCGTCGAGGCTGCGCTCCAGCCTGGTCAAACGCCGCAGCATGATCCTGGCCCGGCTCGACAGCTACCTCGAGCTGCTGGGCCCAGGCTGGCATGCAGCCTTCGGCGGGGACCTCGCCAACATCACGCCGCTGCGGTTCCTGGCCGCCGGCTACGCCGACCCGCACGCCGTCCGCCGGCTGGGCGTGTCCCGCCTGACCCGGTTCATCTGGAGATACTCCCACGGCGCGTTCGGCGAGCAGTACGCCCGCGGCATCCTGGCCGCCGCCGCCGAGACCTTGCAGCTGTGGGACGGCGAGCTGTCTTATCCCGACCTAGCCGAAGATGCCGCCGCCGAGGCCCGGCTGGCCCTGGCGCTCACCACCGAGATCCGCGACCTCGACCGGAAGATCGCCGCGCTGCTGCACCAACTCGACCCCGCCGGCATCCTGACCTCCGTGCCCGGCGTCGGCGCAACCGGAGCCGCGCAGATACTCTCCCGCCTCGGCGACCCTGCCCGGTTCCGCTCGCTCGCCGGCGCCCGGTCCTTCAGCGGCCTGGTCCCGTCCCTGACCGCCTCCGGCCTCAGCGGTCACCACGGCCCGCCCACCAAATCCGGCGACGCCCCGCTGCGCGAAGCCCTGTTCATGGCCGCCAACCAGGCCCGCCGCATCGACCCCGTACTGGGCGCCCGCTACCACCGGCTCATGGTCCACCAGGGCAAGCACCACACCTCCGCGCTCTGCCACATCTCCATGACCCTGCTCACCCGCATCATCGCCTGCTGGCGCGCCGGCACCCCCTACCAGATCCGCGACACCGACGGCACCCCCCTCACCACCGCCCAAGGCCGCGCCATCATCGCCCAGCGCTACCGCGTCTCCGACGACCTGCGAGCCCGCCGCCGCACCAGCCACACCAAAACAGGGACGAGCCAGCAACACCAGGAGTCGCCAGGCGCTCCGACACCGGCCCGCCCCCACCCCACGCTACGACCAGACACCACCGAACTACTTGACACCGCTTAAGAACTCAACGGAATGGTCTATACCACCCGGTTCTCAGGCGGCCGGGGCGGCCGAAACGGCTTCGAGCACGAGCTGCGGCGGCTGGGAGTCAAGCAGAAGAACGGCCGCCCGAACCACCCGCAGACCCAGGCCAAGGCAGAGCGGCTCTGGCAGACCCTGAAGAAATGGCTGGCCGCCCAGCCCGAACAGCCCGCTGACCTCGCCCAGCTCCAGTCCCTCCTGGACGCCTTCACCGCCTCCTGCAACATCCGTCGGCCGCACCGGTCGCTGCCCTGCCGGGCCACCCCGGCCACCGCCTACGCCGCCCGGCCCAAGGCCGCCCCCGGCGACCGCGCCAGCGACACCCACGACCGCGTCCGCACCGACATCATCGACACCAACGCCGTGGTCACCCTCCGCCACGCCGGCCGCCTCTACCACATCGGCGTCGGCCGGACCCACGCCCGAACCCGCATCCTGCTGCTCATCCGCGACCTCGACATCCGGATCATCGACGCCGCCACCGGCGAGCTCCTCCGCCAGCTCACCCTCGACCCCGCCCGCAACTACCAGCCCACCGGCCAGCCGCACGGACCCACACCCGGCACACCACGCCGACGCAAACACCCCGAGCCCTGACGTGGGTTCGGGGTGTCCTCGATGTCTTGAGACATCACAATGGCGGTGGAGGTGAGGGGATTTGAACCCCTGACCCCCTCGATGCGAACGACTTACCGCTGCTCCTGCTGTCACTGACGATTGGCGAAAGGCCAGGTCAGAGGCTCCTCTTCAACACTGTTGGGAGTGCTTTGGGAAGAGTCATCCAGAAGATGATCTCCCAAATTCCTCCCAGTTGATCAAGGAGGAGCAGCATGTCCGAGGACCGGATCCGCGAGCTCAGGCAGAGCTACGCAGACGACTATCGGGGAGACGAACCACCGGACCTCGGCCTGCTGCGGGCACTCGCCGAGCGCGAGGAACTGGCGGACGCGGTGTCCCGGCTCGCGGACGGGTACGGGCGGCAGTTGCCCGCCCACGATCCGCTGACGCCTCTCGCGCGTGAGGTGGCCCGGGCGCTGACCGAGGCCGGGTTCACGCTGCGTGGTTGCGCGCCAAACCATCCGCTGTACCGGCTCGGCGGGGTATGCCTGCTGCCGGTCGCGCTCGGCCATGATCCCAGCGGCCGGGGAGGATCGTGGTCTCGTGGACCACGCACGACCTGATGTCGCTCGACTGGGATCGGTGGTCGGGAGTACCACGGCGCGAACGAGGTCATGAACGGCGCACTCGCCGAAGTGCTCGACGCACTCGGCTACCAGACGTGGTCGTTTGGGCTCGGCGGCGCGTGATCGTGACCGGCCGCAAGCTCGGCTGCCCGGGACAACGGTCGGTGAGTGGCGCGGACCGGGCGATCCACGTCTCGACCGCGGTCGCCGTCCTCGGGGTGGCTGGCATTGCCGCGTATGTGTCGTACTGGCATGCATACGAGGTCGTCCGCGCCCACGGCGAGAGCGGCGTGACCGCGAGGCTGGAACCGGCCACGATTGACGGCTTGGTCTACGCATCCTCGATGGTCGTCCTGTACGCGGCGAGGCACCGTCTCGCCGTCCCGGCTTTGGCGCGCTGGCTCTTGGCCTTGGGCATCGTGGCGACACTGGCTGCGAACGTGGCTCACGGCTGGCCCGACGGACCAATCGGCGCCGCCGTCGCGGCCTGGCCCGCGGTGAGCCTGGTCGGCAGCTACGAACTCCTGCTCTGGCTCGTCCGGACCGCCGCCGCTGGTGCTGTCGCCAGCGAACCAACTGCGGACCTATCCCTTGGGGCATGCTGGGCCGCCGGGCCAGGTCGCTCCGGCGCTCACCGTACGCGCCGGGTCTCGGGCAACGAGGCGGTCGGCTGGTCCATGGTCAATCGGGCCGGCGCGATCGCTGAGGACCGCGAGGAGGACATCAACGTGGCAGCGGTAGCTGCCTACCGCACCAGCATCGACACCGGCAGGCCACTATCGGAGCGCAAGCTGGCCGCCATGTTCGGCAAGACATCGCGTCGCTGGGCACGCGGTGGTCTGGCCGAGGCCCGCCAGGCTCGCCTGCTCGCCATGGCCGATGACGGGTAGTCGTACACCAGCTGAGGGAGGCTTGCTGGATGTGCGAAGAGGGATTTTCTCTGGCCTACGTTGGCTGCGGCACTCGCGACAGCCTTTACTCACTGCGGCGGGGGAGTTGTTTTCCGTCTGCCGCGCCTAGTGCCAACCTAGACATCGCCGGACCCTGGGGTTGCTGACTCGCCGGTCGCGGCGTCGGGTTTGAAGACTGCCACCAGCGGGCTGCACTGGATCTGCTTGACGAGAGAGTCGACCGCCTGGCGCCATGTATCACTTGTCCGGATCACGCCGCGTTGCCCGGTCGGGTACTTCGCTGACCGCGAACTCGCCGGCGCATGTCGTTACGCCAGGGGAAAGAGCATGCCAGCGCGGCCGCTTGTCCCTCGCGGACGCTGACGGACTCCTCCGGGCCTTGGGCCAGGCCCGGCGCGTCGGAAAGCTCGGGGTCGAGGTCAGCTTCGTCCTCCATGGTGGCCCCGGCGATGATGCCGAGCGCTGAGGCCAGGTTCGTTTCAGTTGCGCTGCTGGTAGCCGTCCCTGCCGTGTCGGTCTCGTCTTCTTCGGCATCTTCGTCTTCTTCGGCCCGGGTGGGAGTACATAGGCCTGGGCCAGGCTCGCGAGATCCATGGGCAGTGGCGTCGACAAGGCGTCCAGGTAGTCGGGGGCCTGGCGCGACTGGTGCACGGCCAGGGCGAGGGCCTCGGGCTTGTCACCGGCTTCGGGGTGGCAGCCTACGACGGCGATCTCGACCAGGGTCGGGTTCCACGCGGGGATATGGGCGTCGATGGTTGGCTCGCCCTTATTGGGGCCCTGGCGGAGTGGGCGGGGCGCGAGCTTGTCAGCCTCGACTGCGGAGTCTCGGAAGATCCCACTTTGGCGGTGGTGCTGTAGAAGATACGGCCGGAAGTGAATTCTGCGTCTTCGGTCTCGGTCCACATCCCGGGTAGCAGGCGTTACCCCGCCGGGGGGTGAGTTGCCCCACCACTGCGGCGTTTCCCGTCCGGTGGCGCTGCGTACCCGGATCAGGCGCAGGTCGGGATCGAGGTGGGACGGGGGCGCGTGCCCGGTCTTGATCAGGTCCTGTTCGGTCCGGCTGTCCTGGAGCCAAGGCCAGTGCATGCGGCTGTTCTGGGAGTGGGTCAGGAGCGCTGTCGGGTGGCCGCGCAGCGAGCGGAGCATCTTCTGCAAGTACCGCTCGGTGGCTTTGCGCTGCTCGTCCATGTTCTGCTTCCAGGCCCGGTAGGTGACTCGGCGGCGCGACCCTGGGGATACCTCGCCGTTCTGGCCGTCCCGGGGGGCCGTCAGGACGGCGTCGTTGCCTGGGGTGTCGTCATCGAGGTCGTCGTCGACGATGTCGGGGATCTCAGCGATCTTGACCAGTCTCAGCAGGAACTGCGGGTAGGGGATCCATTGCGCTCTCTTCGGATCCCAGCCGACGACGGTTGCGAGGCCGGTCCCGGACGCCAGCGGGGTGACCATGATGGCGACTGGGGTGTGCCGCGGCAGCCAGGTGGGGCTGTCCTTCCGGCGTTTGACCATCCAGAGGGCGGCGTAGCGCAGTCCTTCGGGGACGCCGGTGGTGAGGGTGTGCTCGGGCAGCACTCGTACGCCAAGCTGGCGCAGCCCGTCCTGCCAGCCGGAGCGGACCCGGTGATCGAGGTTCTTCTCGGAGTTGTACCGTTTGGCCTTCTTGGGGACCAGGACGAACTGGGTGAGGACACCGGCGTCTGCGCAGCCCAGCCGGATCGCGAACTTGGGGTCGTCGAGGGGGTGTGCGAAGTCGCGGCGGCGGTCAATCTCGATGAGGGCTAGTTCGGGCCGTTCTGGGTCAGCACCGTCGGCCGCCAGGAATTCCGCCGTGGCGGATCGGCGGCTCTGATCGCCGCTTCGGGGTCTTGCCCTTGGGGCGGGTTTTGGGGTTGATGCCGAGGGTATCGGCGAGCCCGCCTGTCGCGCATGCAGTGCAGCCGGATGCTGAGCTCAGGGGTTGCCCATTGCAGGATTACCGGGCTGCCCGGCCGTCTGGAACCGTAGACCTCTTCCGCGAGGGCCCGGGCAGGTGCGCCGCCGTCGCCCTCCAGGCCCAGAGTCTCGGTGAGGGCGCTGATCGCGGCGTCGCGCAGGGAGGGTGTCTGCCACAGCAGCCGGGCGGTGACCATTGGCTGGGGTGGCGGGGTACCTGCTCCGTTCAAGGTTGCGGCGATGGCTGCTGGCTGCTCCCCGGCGTTGAAGTGGGCGGCAACGGCCAAGGCGATGCGGCGGTCGCGGGCTGCCCGGACGTTCTCGGCCTGTTTAACAGCTTTCCCTGTGGTGCTGGCCGGGGATTGGCGGGCGTGCTTGACCCGGCCATGGTACAGAGTCAGGGAAGGGCCCGGCGCATGCCTGCTGGTAGTGCCTGCTCGGCCCACGTGGTGATCTGCGATCGCTGGTGGGACATGAGCCCGGGGCCGATGCCGTGCGAGCCGAGGTGGGTGCTGTAGACCACTGCGGCGCGCACGCCCGGCCCGTCCCCGATCCAGTCCTGAGGGGCGGTGAGCAGTTCCTCGGGATGCGGGAATGGCTGGCTGAGAGCCAGGTTGCTGAGGATCTGCGCGGCGCCGTTGTACTTCCAGCCGTAGGTCTGGGTGCGCCGGTCGCGGGTGAGCCGTGCGACAGCGTAGCGGTCGCTGGCTGGCGCGCCGGGAAGCCGGGAACGGTGGGGCGGAGGTAGACGGAGGTGTCCCGCGTATAGGGCAGGCGTAGCTAAGCGCCCGTTTTTGGGATCAGTCCGGGTGGCCCAGCGGCGTACGCCGGTATGCAGGTGGAGGCGGGGACAGATGCAAAGGGACGGTGTGCAGGGAGATGTTGATCAGGATGGAAAACCACCAGGCCTGGCCCTTGATGACAACCTGGAGTGGCTGCGAGATGAGCTCTGCGCCCTGCTGGCGGGGTCCGCGGGGCGAGGCGCGGAAGTGCAGAGTTCCCGCACCGGTGTCATAGGGGTCGAGGGTGAGGATCTGGCGGGCTATGGCGTCGGGCGCCAGCTGGTACTGGTAGCCCAGCGGGGCGGCCGTGCTGCCGTCAGTTTTCGGGCAGACGAGCAAGTCGAGGGTGATGTCCTCCCAGCGTGGCGGCGCGGCGCGCAGTTCGCTGAGCGTGGCGAGGACGTCCTGGTAGTCGTCCGGGTCCGGGCGAAGGTCACGAAGCCAGGCGCCCACCAGCCGGTCGAAGGTGTCGCCGGGGAGCGGGCTGGGCGCTGATGCCTGGAGGTACAGCCAGAAGTCGCCGTCCTGCGGCTGTGCCTCGCGAGGGCGGGCGCGGACGATGAGGTCAGGAGCGAGGCTTTGCAGCACGCCGTCCATCCGGTAGGTGGGTACCCTGCGGTAAGGCTCGGCCTCCGGGGGACGGCCGCGATTGCACAGGGCCAGGACGCTGCGGTGCCAGCGCTCGGGAAAGGCAAGCGCGCGGTAGTCAGCGGTCAGCGGGGCGGCATCCGCGGCCATGACGTAGGCGGCCCGGCTGATGTCGTGGTAGGGGGCAGCCATGAGGGTCTTCTTTCAGTCGCTGCTGGCTGGATCGTCGACGGTGGCGCCGGGAGTTATGTTGCGCACCCGGCATAGTGCCTGGTACAGGGGGTGGTAGAGGGTGCTGACCAGGGCCGGGTCTGCAGGGTCAGTGAACGCCTGCGGGTCGGCCGGGTCGGCGGGAGTCTCGAAGTAGGGCGCAAGCACGGAGCGCAGCCTGATCAGCAGGCCGTCGTCGGTACGGCGGCGCCGTTTACGGCGGGGCCTAGCTGCTGGTGCGGCCGAAGGGGTCGGCGGTGGGGGTGCCGTGGTCTCGGCGAGCGCAGGAGCGAACGCCGCGTCCATGAAGACCACCCGGGCGGGTACCCCGCCGCGTACGAGGCGTCCGATGACCTGCCAGATGGTGACCATCTGGTCCCACGCGAAGGATTTCTTCTCAGTGTCGTTGAGCCGGGAGTATATGTAGGGGCGCCGGAGCAGCCGCCGCCATTCCTGGCGGGCTGCGCGCCGGAAAGCCCGTGCGGCGGCATCCAGGTCTCCGGCGCCAGCGACCATCTTGCTGAAGGTGCCTGCTTGCGGCTCGGGCAGGTCCCGCACGAGCCGCGTTCCCCAGTCGTTGATCGCGAAAACGGCCAGGGAAAGGTGGTCGGGGGCGGGGGTCGGGGCGGGCGAGGAAGATCACGGTCGAAAAACGGCCTTGCGCTGCTTATTGAGAATGTTGTGGCCCCGCTCGACCGCCAGTAGCGGGGCGACGAGCAGTTCCGCATCGGGGTCGTCGGCAAAGGAGGCAAGCTCGCCCCGGCGCAGGGCAGCCGCCTGGCTGATAGCGGCGCTGCTGCTCGCATCATCGGGAGCGGCGTGGTCCGGTACGGCGTCGTCCGCGGCGAGCACCTTAACCCGGCCTCGCCGAGCGGGGCATCGCCTGCAGGAGATCGGCTGCCGCGGTGGCTTCGCGGTAGCTGCCCACCAGAAGCAGTGCCCTGCGCCGGGTCTCGTCGGCGATCTGGCGCAGTTCCTGGTCCAGGATGCTCGGCTGCGCGGGGCCGGATCTGCCTAGCTGGGTGACCATCTGCCGGAGTATGGCGGGGCGGGTCTCCACCTTGCTCCCGGACAGGGTGAGGGGATTGCCGTCGCTGTCGTACAGGAACCAGGTATGGAAGCTGGTCTTGCCGATGGCCTCCAGCGCCTCCTGTTGCGGCTTGAGGACGGCTCCCACTGAGGCCAGGACGTGGGCGCGGGTGGAGGTGCCAGGCCCAGCTGGTGCCGGACATCAGCACGACGTGCGGTCCGGGCCGGCCGGTGGCGGGATCGGCCCCCAGGCTCGGCAGGTTCAGGAGCAGTTCCCTGCGCACGCAGGCGCACCGGAAGAACCGCAGCGTGCCGCTGCGGGGGTCATCGGCCGCGGCGCCTGGCTCGGGGTCGTCGGCGAGGTACTGGAAGCCCAGCACATTGCCCATGGGGGCCTCGGGCACGAGCGGCGCGTAGTCCAGCGGCGGGCGGTGGGAAAGCTCGTTGTCGCTGGCGTCGAGGTGGAGTGCGGCCTCAACCTGCGGCCATGGGAACGTGATCCGGTCCAGCCGCTGATGGAGGACCGCCAGGAGCAGCTGGACTCGAGCCGCGTGGCAGTGCGGTCGTACCATTCCTCGGTTCCCCAGGTATCGGCATTGTCCCGCCCGTCTTCCCCGTCCTCGGGGTCGGGCTGGGTGAGCGAGCCGTCGAGAATCGGCGCGTGCCGCAGCAGGAGGTCCAGGACCGCGCGGACGCGGCCTCGGGTGCCTTTCTCGTTGAGGGTGTGGAGCAGGTCGTTAGCGGCGCGGACCAGGTCGTCAGTGTCGGTGTCGTAAGGGCCATTGTCGCCAGCGGGTCATCGCGGAATTTATCCAGGGCTTTCGTGACCGCCTGGCGGTGTTCTGCCCACGGCTGCGTGGCGGCTGCGCCGGGTTCGGGTTCGCCGGACTGGCCGTCCTCTCCGGGGTTATAGACGTCGGAATCTGCGCGGATGCCGTTTCGCGGCGTTGTATCTAGTTCAGGCTGCGGGTACCACTCGGCGAGGAGTTTCTCCTGGAGCGTCCAGGCGCTGAAGTACTCGATGTCGGCCCACGCGCGCAGGTCGTCGTTGGCTATGAGCATGCCGTAAAGGCGGTTGGTCGCGGTGGTTACCACCTCCATGGCCGCTGCCCACCGCTGTACATCGCGCTCCGACAGCTGCAGGCGTCCCTGGCGCGCCAGCTCGTCGATCTTGTGGGTGTGCAGCCGGTCTGGCCGGACTCGGGGCCACGGACAACAAGAGTTCCGACGGGGCAAACGCGGTGTCGAGCTGCATCTGGACCCGGTCGACCTCATCCACGATGATGATGTCGCTGCGCAGGCACGCAAGTTCCAGGTGGCGCAGCCGCTGCTGGTTCAGGTGCTGAGGCACGGCGCTTTGCAGCAGGCTCGCGGGGTTGGCTACCAGATGAGTGCCTCGACGAGCTCGCGGTCAACGGCGTGCCGGGGGCAGGCGCTCCACATGGGGCAACCGTGACGGCGCGTTTGCCGGTCCTCGGCGGTGGCTGGCCGCGGTGGGCCGCTCTGGCCCCGACCGGCCGGGTAGTGCTCCGGCAGGAGGATTCCCCCGGATGCCGCGGCTCGCTCCCGGCGGGGTGCAGGCTGCTGCACGGCGCGTCGGCGTAGCGCAGGGGCTCGGTGGCCTCCAGCCCGCGCAGGGCATCTACCACGCAGACGGTGCTGAGGTAGTCGAAGCCGGGGTCATCGTGGGCGAGCAGGGAGCCTTGCCCACGGGCGGCGAGGCGGCGGTGCAGGCCCCGGCGTGCTGCTCGCGGGTGGTGGCGCCGAGCACTGGCGCGGCGGGCAGGCCAAGGCCGCGGAACAGGGCTGACAGGGCGAGCTGCTCGGCGACGTCCCCGACAACCAGGGTGGTCCGCAGGCCCTTGCGGGCTCCCCACACCGCGATCAGTGTCATCAGCGTGCTCTTGCCGGACCCCACCATGCCGACGAGGTGAAGCAGTCGGCTTAGTGTCAGGACTGGGGAGGACAGGAAGGAGAGGCCGTCGGGCAACACCGTCTCCAGCCGCATGTCCTGCAGCCGATCGGACCAGGAGCCGGGCCTGAGTCCCTGCCTTTCCTCCGTTTCGTCCATCCAGCGGGCAGTCTCAGCCAGCTCGGCCTGCGGGACCTCCAGCGGGCGGCTCGTCGCACCGGGGATCTCACCGAGGTCATGCCCGGGCGCCGGACCCAGGCATAGTTCCTCGGGGATGGTCACCGCGGCGGGTCGGCGGCGGTCGGTGAACCGGCTCGGCCCCGGCCCTGCCAGGGGCAGTGCACGGCGATCGAAGTCTGGAAGATGGGACAGCGTCAGGTCGTAAAGCGCGTACCGGTCTCCTGCGACCGTGGGCTCGACCCGGCGGGGCGGGCCGCCTCCGGCGGGGATGCGGTAGCCTCGCAGGCGTTCGGGCAGTTCCTGGTAGTTGTCCAGGGCCTGGGCCCACTGTCTGCCGCGTCGCATTCTCCACAGCAGGTGCCGGGCGACGGTCAGCATAGCCTGCTGCTCGGGGGCCGCCGCGATGCCCATCGCCACCGCGAAGGGGTAGCCGCTGAGAAGGGCGTAGACGCCAGCGGCGTTGTGGTCGGGATCGAGCCGTTCGAGCAGCCGCAGGCCCAGCTCGACCTGGCACAGCAGCGACGGCTTGACAGCTGCATGCTCGGCGGGCCAGACCCGTCCAAGGTCCCTGGCGAGGGGCTGGTACCAGCTGCTGCTGTCACGCATGTGCTGCTCCGTTTCCGGATCGAGCTGTCACGAGGCGCACCGAGGTGTCGCCGCGCAGCCTGTCTTTGGCCAGGGCTATGAGCTGGCGGTCGGTGAGCAGAGGCAAGCCCGCGGCCTGGGAAGTGCGGTTCCGGTAAAAAGTGCCGAGGTAGTCGCGGTGTGCATCCGCCTGTTCCTGCGGGACGGCCCAGCATGCCTCGTCGTAGGGCGGCTCGCGAGGGACGGCTCTCGCTGCGCGGCCGAGCAGGCCGGGGTGCTTCCAGTCCTTGACGTCGACCGCCCAGGTGTGTCCGTCGGGGAATGTGACCCGAAGGTCGTACGCGTCGAACCCGGGCCACATCTCAACGTCCAGCCCGAGCTTGCGGAGCCGGGCTTCCAGGTCGATCTCGGCCCGGCCAGGGCCGGTGACGAACTGGCGCAGGGGCCTGGCCAGGTGGTGGATTTCCCCGGCCTCCGCCTCGGTCAGTTCACGGCCCGGCGGGGGGACGCCGCGTCGGCGGCAGCGGTCTCGTTCGCACCACCACCCTCCATCGGGCAGCGGTGTGAGGAGGGTCAGGCATCGGCCGCATGTGGTGTAGGTGCCGTCCCGCTGGTAGCTGACGGGGCGAGGAGATAGCAGCGGTCCAGGAGATCTTGACGGGGGCGAGGTATAGATCGGTGGCGATCTCGAACCGCTCGGCGGCTGTCAGGACCGGCCGGTTGACGAGCAGCCCGCGGAAGGCGCGGTAAGACTCAGGTGAGGATGCCTGGCGGCACAGGCGCAGCGCCGTGTGCAGTACGGCACGGTCGAACTGGGCTGCGGCGGTATCCCTGGCCTGGATCCACCACTCGTGGCAGAGCTGAGTCGGCACCGCAGCTGCCGGGTCGATGAGGAAGTCGCCGGGCCCGAATGCGTCCCGGGGGAGGTCCAGGGGCCAGTCCTCCAGCGGCCGGGTGCGGCACCAGGAGAGCATGTCCGGCACGCCGGTGGGGACCTGCTCAACTCCGCGCAGCAGGCAGGCGAGGACCAGGCGATCTAGGGCGCGCTGCGCCTCCGCCGGGTAGGGGAGGTGGAAAGAGGCCAGGCCCTCAACGTCGGCGAGACCGATGACCGCGCTGGCGATGGTGTGCAGCAGCGGCACGTCTGCGTAGGCCGACCAGTCGGCGGGCTGGGAAACCGGAGCGGGCATCAGCGGTCCTCGGTGGGGACGGTGCTGGCGGTTAGGTGGTCGCGGCCCGGCTGGCACCACGCCAGGGCTTCGCAGCCGTGGCAGTTGCGGCTGGGGACCGCCTGATAGAGCGTGTCCTCGGCCCAGGGCCTGGCAAGGCTCGCCAGCACTTCCCGGGCGTCGGAGACGACCTGAGGGCGGGAAGGATCCAGTTCCTCAAAGGACAGGTCATCGGCGTGCAGCAGCTCGAGTTCGACACGGGACCGTGACAGTTCGCCTCCGAGCGCCCCGGCGGCGATCATTACCACGGCCAGGGCGAGCTGCGGGTAGCTCCGTAGCAGCGGCTTCCCCTCATACAGGGCGCTGGACGAGGTTTTGGTCTCCCGCCAGACCCAACCGCCATCATGGGTGTACAGCAGGTCAGGCCAGGCAATGATCACGAGATCAGATTTGGGGTCGTAACAGGCGACCTGGTGCTGGACAAGCACGCGCTCGCCGGCGTCGAGGCCCTCCAGCGGGCACACGGCGGCGTGCTGAGCGAGCATCCCGGCTCCGTCCTCGGCTTGCTGGCCCGAGACGGACCACTTGCCCGCCGACCACGCGGAGGGGTTCTCCGGGAGGGGCAGCGCTCGGCAGCCCCCCGCAGGGCGCGCGAAGTGACGTGCGTTCAGCCACGCATCCACGGCGCGCCCGCGCCGGATCTCCGCACTTTCCTGCTCAGCAGAGGTCAGGTTCAGCTGGCGGGTGAGGTGGAACTTCGCCGGGCACTCGTTATAGGTGCGCAGGTCAGCTGCCGAGATACTGCGCCGGGCTGTCGGGCGGGCAGGTTGGCTGAGCGGCAGCAGGTCCTCGGTTCGGATCAGGGCCGTGCAGCCCGCCAGCGCCTTGCAGTCCACGCAGCTGGAGCCGGGCACCGGGCGCGTGTCGTCAACCACCTCCGCGAGCACTGGGCGGGCGTCAGCGTCGAAATAGCGTGCGGTCTCTTCCTGATCCCAGTTCAGTAAGGGCGTGAAGCCGCCGTCGCCGCAGCCGAATTCAACGACGCGCACCCGCTGCGGGCGGGCCATCCGGCCAGGATGAAGATCGCCATCCTTTATGCGCGCATGCGGGGTGTCCATCCGCCGGTGCAGGGCGTGCCGCAGGCGGCGGTGTGGGCCGCAGCCGCCTTTTCCACTGCCGGCCGTTCCTCCTTGGCGCTGCCGAACGACAGCAGCCACAGGTCACGCATCGAGCCGTCAAGCGCGACGTAGCGGCGTCCCCAGGCGGTCTGCTCGTAGATCACGCCACCGCGGGAATCGGGCTGGCCCAGTCGGCGCTGGGCAACCCACTTGTCCCGGACCGGATGGGTGGGAGGCAGCCCCGCCAGCCGCAGGGACTGCTGATCGGCTTCCCGGGCCGCCAGGTATCGGGGGAGCGCCCCCGCGGTCCACTCCAGGAGGCCGGGGTGCGCAGGAGAGCGCCGCCAGCGCCCGAACGTGCCCCTGGTACGCCAGAGCTGTTCCATCACCTCCTGCACCGGTCGGCGGTCGCACTCGATCAGGTCGAGAGCATCCATGAGGACCTTCAGGGTGAAGTCCTGGAGCGGTTTCTCAGCTTCTGGAGGGCTGGGATCCGGGCGGAGCAGCGGCCGGGCCTCGCTGGCGCGCGCAAGCGGGCAGTCGCGCGGATCCGCCCGTGCCGCAGGAAGATTGGTGCGGATAAGCCTGATATCACCAGCGGTGCCTGCGGGCTTCGCCCAGTGGGCCATCCTGCTCCCCTTGACGTGGCGGCTGAGTCCTGACGCAGGTCCATCCGGACTCGCGACCACTCAAGCATGCCACAGATTATCTGTAAACTGAGTCCACACACGAAGCTTCTCAGCTTGCTTTCACGCTAGGCTGTCCTCACTCTCCAGCCGGCGGCCTGCCAGATACGCGACCGCGCAGAGCACCTGAGGGGGTGCGGATCAAGCCGGGTGGTGTCCTGGATGACCGTTACGAGCTGACGAAGCTCATCGGCAAAGGCGGGATGGCAGAGGTCTGGGAAGCACGCGACCTGCCGGTGCAGCGCAGGGTGGCCGTCAAGTTCCTGCGCCCTGGCCAGGACCCCGCCGGGATTGAGGACGAGGAGGGATGGTT
This sequence comes from uncultured Actinomycetota bacterium, assembly GCA_963844655.1. Taxonomy (GTDB): domain Bacteria; phylum Actinomycetota; class Actinomycetes; order Streptosporangiales; family Streptosporangiaceae; genus JASHPR01. Next base: position 506,220 of record CAWJPA010000007.1, read on the forward strand.
CGCGAACCTCACGGCGCTTCGCGGCCGGTTCCGCCGCGAAGGCGCCCTTCTCGGACGTCTGCGGCACCCGGGCATCCCCGAGCTCTTCAGCCAAGGCTCCCACGGAACCGACCCCTATATCGTCATGCGGCTGATCGACGGCGTCTCCCTGCATCATTTCCTGGAACGGCACAACCCGACTTTCGGGGCTGCGGCGGCGATCGTGGCCCAGGCCGCAGACGCCCTCATCCATGTCCATTCCCTCCCCGTGGTTCACCGCGACATTAAGCCCTACAACCTCCTTATCGCACAGGATGGCACGGTCGTCCTCATCGACTTCGGAATCGCCAAGCCGGTCGGCAGCCACGCCACCCCCTACACCCGGCATGGGTCCACCGTGGGCAGCCGTGGGTATCAGGCTCCGGAGCAGATCCTCGAGCGTCAGGTCACCCCCAAGACTGATCTCTACGCCCTGGGCTGTGTCCTCTACGAACTACTGGCCGGGCGTCCGCCGTTCACCGGCGACAGGCTCGCTGACCAGCACCTCCACCAGGTCCCGCTCCCGCTGCTGGTTCATGCCCCCCATATCCCGGCCGAGCTAGCCGAGATCACCCTTCAGCTCCTGGAAAAGGACCCGGACAGGCGGCCGGCGAACGCCGCGATCGTGCACGAAGTGCTGAGCGGATATCTCCCGCAGCCAGGCGACCCGGCGCCTTCCCCGCGGTTCGATCCCGACCCCACCCGCCCGTTCCGAGAGCGGGGGGAACGCTGGCCCCCTGCGGCGCGGATCTCTCCAGATCCTGCTCCTGGCCCTGCCCGGGGCAGGAGAGCGGCCTCGTGGCTCACCGGCGCGAGATCGAGGCCGCCCTTCTGGCCGCTGAGGATGAGCTCGTGTCGGGAGATATCGGCACCGGTGCCGCCCGGATTGTCGAGCTGGTCCCTGCCGCGCAGCGCCAGTGGGGCCGGGCAGATCCGCTCGCCCGCGCGGTCCGCAAGAAGGCCGCGGACAGCCTGCGGCTGGCCGGCGACTGCGGCCGGGCGGGGATCCTCTACCAGGAACTCGCCGACATGGCCCGGGCAGCGATGACCCCGCTGATCAGGCCGACCGCGCAGAGGGGCTGCTGGGAGCGGCCGAGTGCCGGATCCCGTTCGGGGACCTCGCCCCAGCTGTGGACGCTATCGCCTTCGCGTTGCGCGTCCTGGCCGAACTCCCGCCGGGAGCTGCTCGCCATCTGGTAGGACGCTGCAGGGAAGTCGGGCTGGAACTCGCCGAACTGGGACGCGGCCAATCCGTCGACGAGCTTCTCGGTCAGCTGGACACCTGGGAACGCCGAAACGAGTGAACTGCGCACTGCCAAATTCATCAGGACGCAGCTTGCCGATGCCGCGCTTCTCATGAGCAGCTCATTTCGCCGAGCCCGCTGCCTCCCGCTTCAATTGTCCCGCAGCAAGCCCGTTACTCAGACTGCGGAGAAGGTCCGCGCCAACGACCTGAACGTTGAGCAAAGCTTCCTCCATCGCCGCCAACTGCTGGAAGACCCGTGCATAACGACGCTGCTCGGCCAGCAGCACCTGCAGGACCAGGAGCTTGCGCACATCAATCCTGGACGAACTGGAGGTGTGGGTGCTCGCCTGGCGTGCGTTGGCCGGGGCGCGGAGGCAGCCGGCTGAGGAACCAGGGATCCGGCAGCGCGGGTCGACGCGCAGCAAGTAGAGCTGAGGTCCGAGCACTATCGGGCCATCCGTCTGCACCCAGGCCCGGTAGGCGCGCTCAACGCCAACCACGACAACATCATTCGCTTCGGCAATGGTCAGCGTGCCTCCAGACGGAAAACCTGATCAGCCGGAAGCCGGCTTGCGCCGGGCTTGCCGCCGCCCAGCAGATCAGGCACGGTCAGCACGGGCACTGCCCCTGGGCACCAGGGACTTCCAGGCGCATCAGAGCCGCAGACAGCTGCCCGGCAGGCGTGAACCGTCGGGGCCTGGGCACGGTCGAGATCCCCCACCGAAGTCGTCACCGCCCGTACCGCCCTCACCAGCCAGATCAAATCGCGATGGCCCAGGTCGGCCAGTTCGCTGGGGCTCTGCGGAAGATCTGAGAGCTGCGGCGGGGATCCCGGAGCTGACATCCATAAAAAAAACGGCCGGGACGTGAAGCGCCACCATCAGGCTGAAGTCCTCGTCGCGAGCAAGTCCACGACCAGCCAGCACGCGCCCTGCGGGCAGCGCCGGGGGCCTGCTGCGCCCGTTCGCCTCGCTTTCACTGCGCGCGACGTAAGACCGCACGGCAGTGACGACATGCTGCCATGTAGCTCCCGGCCAGTCAATGCCTTGCGGCCCCCTGCCCGGGCGCCGACGCGATGCTGCGGCATCAAGCAGCAGGACTTCCCGGCGAGCTGCGGCAGCAGCCCTCAGGAGCCGGGACCTGAAGCACCCGAAGATCCGCCGAGAGACGCTTTGTGGCGGGGGGCTGGAGGCCGGCAAGGCGATCACGCCCTGAATCGCCCCCGCCGAAGCAGCGGCCCCCGGATGGGGAACACCGCCCGCCGCGAAGCGACCGCAGGAGGCAACAAGAGCACGGCCACGCCACCAGCTTTCAGCCGCGCAAGAGCATGCTCAGCCCACGCCAGCTCAGCTCCGTCCGTGGGGGCAAGCCATAGGTCCACCGGGGATCAGTCACCAGCTCTTCATGCCCCCAGTCCCGCTGGTTGGAAAGGCAGGGATTACAAAACCAGGTCAGCGCGAAACTCACCGTGCGGATCGGCGCGCAGCGAATCGCCCACGCGCACGTCGACCCCTGCTGCGATGTGCCAGGTCGGCCCCGCCGCCGCCCGCCGTCCGCCCCGGAGGGACCCGCCATGCCCGGCACTCACGATGCCGAGCACGCGCGGCAGCCAGGGAGGCAAGAGCCAGATCCTGCTCAGTGCCCGCAAGAACAAGGCCCGATGTCCGGTCGGCGGCGGCCCACTGACGGGCGGCGGCCAGCAGCAGCCCGCCAGCCCCGCATGCGGGATCCAGGACGGGGTCAGGTACCCCTGACTTGCGGGGAGAGTTCGGTCCGCGATGCCAAGGACCATCAGCCCCGCCAGAGGTGCCGGAGTGACGCTGACCTGGCGGACGTGTGTGTCAAGCCATCGAGCGAGCAAGACTTCGAAGATCTCCTGACCGCCGGCTTGGTCCGGCGCGCTGCGCAGCCTGGTCGACGAGCCGCCGCGTGTCCTTCCGGGAGATCGGGAAGCGCTGGCCCGGGCATGACCACGTCTCCCGCCAGCGCGCGTGTGCCCATTTCCGCGATAGCCAAGCCTGCCAGCGCGCGGTCGCCGAGTGCCTCGAACTGAGGCCATAGACGCTCTCGGGACCCCACCCCCTCAACCTTGCCGTTGCACCGCCAACCAGAGGTCCACCTCTGGTCAGCGAGAACTGCGGGCTTGCGTCAGATCCGCCGACCGGCACCGGAAAGGTGCCGTGCCATCGTCTCCAGTTACTCACCGCGGCGCGCCCCAGACACCCGCAATCCTTGCTCTGTCCGCAAGGGTGACGTTTACATCAGTTAGGTCAGGCGTTCGGCTCCCCGGAAGCCGAGCACCGGCGTGCATCGCTGAACCCATGAATGAGTAGACATCATCAGTCAGTTATTGACTCCGTTCACAGACGCGTGCAGCCTGGCGGGGGACGCGCTGCCGGTGTCCGCGGCTGGCCAGCAGCGGAGCGGCGGCGGGGACGCCCGTCTGCTGCCTCACCTTTCCAGGGTCATGCAGGAACATGACGTGCTGTGCCTCCGACATTCCGGTCGGCAGACGGCCGCCATCCGGACCTTTCGACCTACTCCCCGGCGCGCTCTCGGCCACTGGCCCCGCAGGCCGGCGCCCTCTTGCGATCTGGCCGGTCCCGCGCGGGGGTTTCGCAACAGTGCTTGGCCTGCTGCCTGGCGTCCACGTCGACGTGCGCGGCCCATTCAGCGGGCTGGTAGCGGGCGAGCATCGACAGTGTGAACAGCACCGCCCACCAGGCCATCAGCGGATGCATGCTCTGGCCGGTGCCTCCCGCGCCGGGGAGCAGGCGCGACGCTACGCGGTGGGGCCAAGTCATGGACTGCAGGTACGCGAGGTGCTCGCCGGGGGTCCCGGTCCGCCCTACCGGGTGCGCCCCGGCTCATGACGAGCTCACCCAGGGCGTCGTCGTGGGCGGTGAAGTCCGGGCGGCGTCTCGTTCGCCCCGCTGAGCTTGTGATACGAGTCCAGGGGCCGGGCGTCGCGCTGCCAGCTGCCGCCATCTGTGTCTGGAGCACGCGGGCGACGACTGTGTCCTGGCCTCATATCCGGCCTCATCCCGGTCCTGCGCTGCCTCCCGCGCCGCTGAATGCGAGCCGGAGGTGTCCTGACCCGGTACACAAGGCCAGCGCGGCGGTGGCAGTGTCTCCGCCTACCGCCGCGACCGGTAGTCGCGCAGTACCCGCTCGGACGAACATGGAGCAGACTATTCTCCGCTGGTCGGCGTGGGAGAACTCCAATGTCATGTACCACGGCGGAGTCCTTCCGGCGGACGTTGCCCCTGACCACCGATTCGCCTGCAAGAGTCGCAACGAAGGCTTTATTCTTTGCCGATATTTCAGAGCTCAATCCCAGGAATTCGCGGCCCGTGTCGAGTCCCACCGGATCTGTGTAATACTTCGCTTCTATAAGGAGAACGGCGTCGGATCCGCGAGGGTCTGAATTTCATGCCACGACAACGATTCGCGTCAGATTGGGGCAGCAGCAGCACATCCGCCTCGTGCGCCAACTTACCAACTACCGACTACCCGGACTCCTGTATGCAATTCCAAGGAAAGTGTCGTGGCGGGCATGCCAGCACAGAGTGGGTTAATCGAGCTCCTGGAGGCCCACCACTTGGGAGTCGACCGGGCGCCCGGCGTAGCCGAACTACAGTAGCAGCGCCAATGGCGTCAGCTAGGGTAATGCTGAATCCCTCGCGACGGGCGGCTCGCATGACCAAGCCGAACAAGTATGCCTCGTACAGATCATTTCCAGCGGTGGGCGCTGGACCGGCTGTGGTCATCGTAGTGGGCAACGCAGCAGGCAGGTCGCCAAGTAGGCTCGCTAGGAGTTCCGCAGGCGTTGAACTTGTGGGTGCGCTCACGACCAGTCTCCAGGGATGGTGAGATCGGGGTCAGCGTCGCTCGCGACACCAGGTGCGTCCACGCTGCGCAGCCGCTCGCCCCGAGGAAGCTCAGCTTGGCCGCGCAGCTGGTTGACCAACAAGATCACGTCCCGCACTGCGGCCTCACGTTGATGCAGCGTCGCCTGATCTGGCAACTCCCATTCAGGTCGCACAGCTGTGGTTGGCTGAGATTCGGGAGGATCTGCAAAGACGACTTGACCGTCCCAATCCGCACTCTCATCAAGGGCTCTCTTGATGTCGTCTCGGAGGTGAATCTCGATCGCGTACGTTCCCCCGACAGCCACCTCTACCAGGTCCAGCAAAATTCCAAGCCTTTCACCCGCCTCTAGCGGACGAATCCGAATATCGCCATCTCTTGCACCAGGTGGTCGGCCCGAACTGTGCAGAGACCACTCCCGGCGCAGTTCGGCCACGTCGTCAGGTGTCACTTCCTCGACTTTGCCCTCGACTGCCGAAATGCGTTCCTGATTCACCAACGACGACAAACCTAATTGGATAAGGCCTTGCTCAAGGGCGTTAAGCAGACTCGCGACCTCATCTTCATTCATACTTGCTCCACACCCCTCTCAACCGACTCGGACTCGAAGAGCGAGCTGGCGTCTTCGGTGACACCGAGTGTGCTTGAGCAGGCGTTGCCGCATGCGTTCCCTGCGCCGGGCGTGGAACTTGAGGAAGTCGGCGAGGTCGAGCGGGAGGCCGTCGAGGTCGTTGTCTTGCGTAGATATGAGCTGCTGGCTGCTCCGCGGTGGGGAACGCAGTGGTGAACCAGTCTGTGGGCAGCTTGGCCTGCTTCTCGACGTTCGGCGCACCACCGAGGAGTTGCAAGTTCGGGAGGCAGTCGACAACTCCCGATAGTCCTCGATTTGATCAGCGGAATGCCAGATCGAGAGGCGCCTAGCGGTAAACGGGACCTCGGGAAGATGTGTCCTCGTGAAACTCCTTAGTAAGGTCCAGGCCGGGGTAGAGCGACAGCACAGCGAACGTACGTTGACCGCCATAGCGCATCTCCAGCAGCTCGTCGATTTCCGTCGGCTCGAAGACAAGCGACTTCCCCAGCGCGGCATAGCGTGTTCAAGCTCATTCGCGGGGAACCTGCTCTGACCATAGTCGTCGATGGTCCGTCGCAGCCGGGTTAGCAGCGTATTCAGGCCGGATCCCCAGATTCCCCGCTTGACCGAGGGAACGGGTCACCCAGTTCTGCTCCCCAGACGATCTGGGGATCGGCCGTGGAGTGCAGGTAGCTGTCTCCCAGACTCCTGCGGTGCAGATAATAGGCGAGCAGTACGAGCACGCTGTCAGCGGTAAGGGTTCGACTGCTGAAGCCGAAATGTCCATGAGCGTAGCTGCCCGCAGCAGCGAGTCTCGGGTCTGATCCCAGGCGGTCTCCACCTTCTTCATATTGTCCTGAGTGAAATTCGAGACCCTAAACCGGACATCGACATCGGCGATAAGCAAGGCGGTCTTAAGCACGATGTCTTTGGAGAAGGTGAACTCACGTGGCCCGCCGGTATTGAGCTGCTGGACGAGTTCGCGGACCTCCTCGCGGGCGTCCCGGTGTGCCACTGATTGGTCGCCATCGACAGCAGTAAATCCGAGTAGGGCGGTGTCCGCCGCTGTTGACACGGACAAAGATATCCAGGACCTTATCAGGATCCTGGTCGGTTTCCAGGTAATAATTGATCGGCCGGGCGGTCCGAAACGCCTCGAACAGGTCGTAAAGGCGCTGGTAGCCGGCCGCGACATGCTCCGTGTGATTCCGCGTGCGGCTACCTCAGCAAACACCGGCCCCGAGTTAGCCACAGTCATCACTGGGCGAGTGGATACCACCATCCGGTTCGCCACGCAGCCTAGCTTCATCGTCGGTCAGGAACCTCAGGTCGTAGCGGAGCCCGAGTCGTCGGGGTCGGCGTCGGCCAGCAGATTGAGGTAGAGCCGCTTCTTCGGGAACGCGTCCGCGCTGCTCCACCAGGCGTACTTCTTCTTGACCGCCAGACTCCCGTACACCGCAATGTTGAGCGCGGTAAGCCGTGCTGTCCGTCGAGGATCGCAGAGACGCCCTTGCCCCCAGGGACGACTGCCCTGGTCGCGTATGGATGATCCCGCGCATGATAGTCGGTCAGGAAGTCATAAAACACGTACGACTTCGCGGTCTCAGGGATGACTTTCCATATCAGGAACGAACCGATCGGATAACCACGCATCAGGCTATCCACGAGCCGGCGGACCATTCGGCATCCCACACAAACTCCCGCTCGATGGCCGGCAGCAAATATTCCTTGCGGTGTATACCCTCCAAGATTTCACCAACCGTCACAGGCGTCTGAAAGCTCAATGCTGGTCCCCTCAAAGGCTCGGCTCAGGGTGCCGTGGCCACCGCCGTATGTGCGCACAAGAGCATAAGGGTCAGCGGGCGGCTCGGTGGGCATCCTTGGTTTTCCGGAAGCAGGCTTGCGCTGCCGCCGCGCCGGTGGCTGCTCGTTCCGACTGCCATCTGGGCGGAACTTGTGTTCCGGTGGGATGGTGGCCAGCGCCGACTCGCGGACGCTGCAGGCGCCGTTCCTGTCTGGGGCGCGGATCGAGGAGTACCAGCTAGAGCCGGTCGTCAGGCTGGCGATGGCGCGAGTGATTTTCCGTCCACGCCTTATCTGGTGCTAGCGTACTGTACTTCAGCTGCGACAATACAAGCGCACGCGCGCCCGCAACGTTCTTACCGCCGAAATATTCGGCGACGTCCAAGGTTTGGTATGCCTCGTCTAGATCGTCGACGCTGCTCTCGTGACGCCAGCTTGAGTGTACAACCGTCCACAGGCCGCAGCCGTTCCGCTCAAAACCGCTCGGGCATTTTCGTCTGTCGGAGAAGCTCATCGGCGTCACCGCTAACTTAGCCATCAGTAGCACTCCCGGACGTGGCCGAGGGCCTTTTCGAAGACGTCGTTGTCGCGGATCTTGAACTGGACGTAGAGCGTCTTGCGGAGGGCCTGCCGGACCTCCTGGTCACCGCGGATGGTGGACTGCCAACCCTCGAAGCGGACACCGCGGACGACCTCGTCGATCCGGCTGACGATGTTGTCGACGATGATCGGAGTGTCGTCGGTACTTGAGGGCTTCGAAGAGCTCGGTCAAGGCAGCCTTGCCCTGCTCCTCGCGGGGATCTCGTTGATGGCTTTCTCGGCCGCAACGGTGTCTCGGGCCAACTCCAAGAGTTCTCGCAGGAAGTCCAGGCTGGACTGCTGGATGTCAGCGTACTTCTCGCGCGGCGCGTTGAGGCGCTTGCCGAGTTCGACGAAGACGGGATTGCTGAGGTGGCGGGCGATCCGGGCGGTGATCTGCTTCTCGATCTCCCCGCCGGAATGTCTTTGCGTTTGCCGAGCATGAGATCCTCGATCGTCTGGGCATCCAGCACGATCGTCTTCGCGCCCTGTGGGATCTCGACCTGGACATGCTCGTTGATCAGGTCAATAGTCTTGGCGCCGAGCGCGTGCCATACAAGCCGACCGGCTATGTCGGAGGGTCGGACCGACTCGTAGACGTCGGTGAGCCAGCGGTAGTGGTCGCGATATGGCGCGAGCATCGGGTCGGGGCTGAGCGCTGCCCAGAGCTGGGAGACAACGCTGTACGCGAGGCCGAAGGCGGATTGGGGCGATCGAGGATCGTCTGCCGCTCCACCCGGGCTGCTACGAGCTCGTCCAGCTGCTCTTCGGTCGTTTCCGGTCAGCGGCCAGGATCGCCCGCGCGTACTCCCCGGTCTGCAGCAAGCCTGGTATCAGCAGCGGCTCCCACGATCGCAGCGAAACCGCCTGGCGCTCGGAGTCGATCCATTCGGCGAACCATGTCGGATAGCCGCCGTCCCAGCGGCGGGGCAGCTGGTAGATCCGCCCGAACAGCCCGCCCGCGTCCGGGAAGGCCCGGTCGCAAGCCTCCGCGAAATCCTGGGCAGGTGCCGGCTCGCCGGTCTCGACCTTGCCGACCTGGGCGCCGGAGTAGCCCAGCCGCTGCCCTAACTGATCCTGGCTGAGCCCGGCCGCGGTTCGCGCCCGGCGCAGCTCGGCGCCGATGAACTGTAACGGTCCCGCACTCAGGTCAAGCTCACGTACCAGCGGCACCTTCGCCCGCTTCCGGAACGGTCCAGACGCCGGTCATCACGTTCGGACAGTCCTGATGACAGCCTGTCTTGGCTAGTGATCGTAGAGCCGCCCGATCAGGATGACTACTGGAATTGAGTTGTCTGGCATTCAGGGAGCAGGAAAACATGCGTGAGACGACCACCGCCCCGCTGATCGGCTGGTCTCGTGCTTTCCCCGCCACTCCCACTCAGGCCCGGGAGGCACGCCGATTCCTGGCCGGGATACTGGATGGCTGCCAGGCTGCGGACGACGCCATCCTGTGCCTCTCCGAGCTGGTGACGAACGCCACCATCCACAGCCACTCCCGCCAGCCCGGTGGCCATTTCCGCGTCCGTGTCGAAAGGCACGGCAGCCACGTCCGGGTGGAAGTCACCGACCAGGGCGGCCCGTGGGCGCAATCGCAGTCTCATGACAACCAGAACGGCCGGGGACTTCTCGTCGTCGCCCAGCTAACGCGAGACTTTGGACGCAGCGGGGACGAGCACGCCGGGTGGACGGTCTGGTACGAGATCGAGGCCTCGTGATTGCCGGTGAACCCGCCAAACCCCAACGGTGAACACACCCGTTCTGTCCAGCCCCAGACGCTTGTCCTCGACGGCCAGCAGCTTCGGCACCTCCGCAGGCAGCGCGGACTGTCGCAGGAAGAACTCGCCGGCCAAGCCGGGGTGAGCCTCACTACCGTCGCTCGGCTCGAACGCCAGCCCTCAGCTCCCTGTCGTGGCCGCACCCTCGGACGCCTCGCCCGCGCTCTCGGCGAGCACCCAGCCACCACTACACTCCGCCCGCCTGATGTCTAGGTCGCGGGACGCCTCGCTGCTGGACGGATGCGCCCGCGGACTAGGGCCCTGCCCCTGCTTAAATCGGGGTACCTGCTGAGGACGGCAGGAAGCATGTTTAGGCAGGAACGGGTCCGGCGCCAGTGTGGCGACCATCGTGGTGCCGGGCGCCGGCTGTGAGCTGATAGCCAGCGCGTCCGATCTGGTAGGTCAGGCTGGCATCTGCGAAGGTTTCCTGTAATAATTGAAGTGTGAACATGGCTAACACTGTTCGTGGCGCCTCTGTGCTGCTCGCGTTCCGGGCGAAGAACGTTCGATCGTTCCGGGACGAGATTGAGTTGTCGCTCGTCTCGACCCGGTTGGCGGAGGAGGATGTTGTCCGCTCCGTGACCTGGCGTGAGGGCGGTCGGCCCATCGGGGTGCTGCCCGTGGCCGGTGTATTCGGCGCTAATGCGTCCGGCAAGTCCAATGTCGTGAAGGCGATGGACGACATGCGGGCTCATGTCCTGCACTCCTTCCGTACCGGAAGCCCGACAGGCGGGATTGCCCGACGCCCGTTCCTGCTCGACCAAGCGGCGAAGCAGGAGGCATCGCGATTCGAGGTTGATCTGGTCCTGGAGGGTGTGCGCCACGAGTACGGGTTCGCTCTCGATGACGATCATGTTTTGGAGGAGTGGGCCTACCGCTATCCACATGGGAAAGCCGTGCGGCTGTTTCATCGTTGGGGCAATGAGGTTGAGCTTGGCGCCGCTGAACGCGTCAAAGGCCGCGCGGTTCTAGAACTGCTGCGCCCGAACGCCCTGTTCCTGTCAACAGCCGCCTCCGCCAACCACCCGGTGTTGCTCCCGGTTTATGCCTGGTTTGCGCGAAACCTCCGGCTCGCCGAGGCGAGCAGCCGCCAGTTCCGGCAAGCATTGACCACCCAGTTGCTGGATGACGATGCGCGTCGAGAGCAGGTGCTCGCACTGCTGCGGGCTGCGGACTTGGGCATCACGGGGGCGAAGAAGTACCAGCTTGATCCGGTCGTGAAAGACCGCCTGCAGCGCGCCGTCCGCATTCTTGCCGGGCAAGAAGGCGACCTTGATAGCGCCGAGGAAGGCCCAGCCTTCGATCAGCTGGGAGTGCGCCTCACTCATCGCGGCGCAGCGGGCGACATCGAACTGGATGCGCAGGACGAGTCGCTCGGCACTCTTGTCTGGTTTGGCCTTGTCGGCCCGGTCATTGAGGCACTCGCCGACGGTGCCGTCTTGCTCGCGGACGAACTCGACGCCAGTCTCCACCCTGCCCTGGTTGCGGAGCTGATCCGCCTGTTCCAGGATCCGAAGTCCAACCCGCGTCGCGCCCAGCTCGTATTCAACACGCACGACGCCACCATCCTCGGCGATTCGACCAGCGATCGGCTCATCGGCCGTGATCAGGTGTGGTTCACCGAGAAGCGCGCGGATGGCTCCACTCGCCTGTACCCCCTTTCTGACCTCGATCCGCGTAAGGAGGAAGCGATCGGCCGTCGCTACCTAGTCGGCCGATACGGGGCTACGCCAATCCTGTCGCACCGGGAGTTCGGCGTCTCTGCTGAGCTCATTACGTCCGGCGATCGGAGTTGAGCCATGGCCGGGCGAGCGGCCCACCGCAAAGGCGTCCCTCGAAGGCCGCCCTGCTGCCTGAGCTGCTCGTGTTCGTTGAGGGACTTCAAACTGAGGAAATCTACCTGACATATTGGCGCCGCCAGTACCGTGACCGCATGCGGGTCGAGATAGACGACTACCGTGGCGGCCCTTTGCAGCTCGTCGAGAGAGCAGTAGAGGCGCGGCGAATCGAAGCCCGGGACGCCAGGAAGGGGCGCGGGCGAGCCCACGACCAGATATGGTGCATGTTCGATCGTGACGAGCATCCCAATTTCGCTCAGGCCATCGACCTTGCAGAGAAGCATGGCATCAACCTGGCTATCTCGAACCCGTGCCTTGAACTCTGGTTTATCCTCCATTTCGAAGACCAGACCTCCTATCTGGAGCGCTACGCAGCGCAGCGCCGCGCTGAAGAGCTTCTCGGCAGCTCCAAAGTCCTTACCGAGTCAGCGCTCACCGCGCTCGCCGATGGCTACGATGAAGCGCGACGACGAGCGATAAAGCTGGACGAGAAGCATGCAGGAGACGGCTCACCGCCGAGGAGCAACCCGAGCAGTGGGGTATGGCGTCTCATCGACTTGCTCCGCAACGCTTGATGCAAAGCATCATGCCCTCCGTCCAAGTAGCAGATTCGAGATGTTGAAGGTCTCGTAGCGGGCCGTTGAAGATCCCTGATAGCGACTGGCGGCGGGGTGGGTTCAGCGTGGCACGTGCCGCCCGCAAAGGTGACAGTTCCCTAACCGCGCTGGTTCTTTCCGTGATAGCCAGCCGTTTTGTGGCGGACTCGAAAGAACTGCCCCGAACTCATCGGCACTAACCGTCACCCAAGGACGCCGATTCGATCATGCAGTTCTTGGTTGACATTGGCCTGGCTGAGCGGGCATAACTTGATGCACGATCCCGTCGTCGCAGGTGAGATGCGGGAAGGTCACCGGCGGCTGGGGGGATACGCAGGCGCGTCGGCGCCGCGAGCGTCCGCGATCGACTGCCTAGTGCCGCATCAAGCGGCCAGCCCGGACACCGCCGACACCACCACCGGTCCACCGATCCCGGCCGGGTCCAGCAGTCCGGCCAGCACCGCCAGCTCATCCGCCCGGCCGGTGAACCCCGGGGTCGCTGCGGGCAGCTGCCCCAGCGCCAACGGCGCCGCGGCCGGAAGCTGGAACGTCGCCTGCATGTCCCGGCCCTGCAGCACCGGCCCGAACTGGATCCCGCCGCCGATCGTGTTGACCGCGCCGGCGGCTTGGTTCTGCGCCGGGGCGGGTTCGCCGGTCATTGCGAGTCCCGGTCCTTGCCCGGATCCGGGCCGGCCTAGCGGGCCTGGCGCTGAAGGTCAGGTCGGTGAAGTAGCGGCCCTGCACCACCGGCCCGTACTAGGTGCCGCTGCTGATAGTGCTGGTCACATCTCCGCCGCTTACCTTGGGCCGTTCCTCCAGCCCTTGCCGCCAGGCTCACGCGCGGTGCGGCCAGCAGCGCAGCACAAGTGGCTCCGGAACGAACCTCCCGTCAGCGTCGATTTCGAACACCTGTAGCGCGATCAGGCATTCGACCGCAGTGGACGGCTCGTCTACCGAGAATTCGGCCGCGACCTCCAGGTCCGCGCGCGTCAGGCTCCCCGAGTCGATAATCGACAGGACCCCCTCGAACGCATGACACAGTTGCTCATTACCGGACAATCCCACGGCCGCAACTAGTTTGGCAGCACCGCTTGGCGTAGCGAGTTCCGCTTCTAGTCGCCGCAGCGCTTCCGGCTCGTCGACACGCTCAACTTCAGGCTCGCCTTTGACGAGTTGCGCCGCCTGCTCGACGAGCATTGGCCAGCCACCTGTTACCCGCAAAAGCTGCGCTCGCCGCTCCTCGCTGACGAACACGTTCGTCTCCAATGACCAGACGCGCAGCGTCGCCGCGTCGTACCGGCGCAGCGCGACTGTCCCGACCGGCAGCAGCCCTGAACTCAGGCCGCCGCTGCTGACCTGGGCGAATACTTTCCGCCACAGGTTCATCTGTGCTGGGCACGCAACGATCACCGCCGACCGGGTCACGCCCGGGGCGGACGGTCGGCGGGTTTGCGCCGCTTCGAGCGCTTCAAGGCACGACGCCTCGTTCGGCGCGACGCTCATCAGGTCGTCGAGCACCACGCGCCGCTCCCCGGGCTTGCCAGCGACCAGTTCCTCCTCGAACTGGCGTCGGCTGGTCACGGCCGGTACGGCGAACCGGTTTCCGACGCTAGCGGCGGCGCGAATCGCATCGCTCGCGAAGCCTATGCCGGTGGCCTGGGAGCCGAGCACGATCCGCACCTGGCTGCTGTAGTCGCCTAGTATGTCGTCGATTTGCGCAGCCGTCAGCGGCGACCGCCGTCCTCCCGGTAGCTCCTGCCGCGACTCCAGCGCCAGGAACTCGTCGGGCACCGACAGGTCAGCCGCCATGACCAGCTGCGCCTCGACGTCCTCCTGGGTGCCGATCATGTTCAGCACGTTCGCGCTTCGCAGGTGCCAGCCGCGGCCGTCATTATTCGGCGCGAGCACGCCCAGGCCGGTCATTTCCTGCAGGTATGCACGAAAGCCTTCCACGTCGAGCTTGGCGAACCCGCTCTGCCAGTAGCTCAGGCATTCTTCACGTAGCTGGGTGTCGCTCAGCCTGGCGTCGAGCCCGTATTCATGCGCGTGATTCGCGAGTACGTGCGCGATGACGCCGTAGCGATGGTCCAGGTTCAGCGTCTCGTGGAAAGCGGCACGGATATCCGCGCGCAGGTCCGCATGCGTCTCCACTACTTCCACGTCGGCACGGGTTATTATGTACGGCGGCTCACCAGCACCGAGCGCCGACGCGCTGCGCTTGTCGTGCATTGCCTCGATGAGCCGGTTCGCGAAGATCTGCAGCAGGAATGGCTGGTACGAGCAGTACCCGAGCACACGGTTGACCAGGTCCGGGTCCTCGAAGTCGAACCCGAGCGCGGACATGGGCCGCGTCAGCAGATTCGCTGCGTGCTGCGGCTTCAGCGGCCCGATCACGGTCGGTCTCTGCGCCATATGCCCAAAGGGCGCATTGCGCGCTGTCTTGGCGTACCGCTGTACTGAATGCAGGCCAGCAAAAACGACCTTTACACGCCCATTGCTCTGCTGCCCAAGCGACTTTAGCCGCGTTGTTTCAAGGAAGTGCGGCATGTCCGCTTCGAAGAACTGGTCGGCCTCGTCCAGCAGAATCAGCAGCCGCCGTTGCGAATCTGAGTCCAGCCACGCCTGCACGCCGCGCTGAACCTGTTCGTGGGGCGACGTACGCCGCGCGCTCTTGCCCGGCTCCACCAGGACCTCGCGGCGGGCCAGCACGTCAAGCAGTGCGTCCCAAATGGCCTGCTGGTCAATGGCTGAGCCTGCACGGATCCCGACGGCCTTGAGGTCCAGATAGACCGCGACGCGCTCGCCGATGGTCTTAGTTTGCCCCTGGAACTGCTCTGCAGCGCTGTTGAGCAGTGCCGACTTGCCCAAGCCGCGGCCACCGAACACAAGCTGGGTGCCATCGGGGTCGAGTACACTGCGACGCTCCTGGTCACGGCCGTAGAACATCTCCGGCGCAACCACACCGCGCTTCTGACGCAGGTACGGGTTCACGCTTGAGAACGGAAGCAGCACGTTCATCGTCGCGGTCATCTGCCCGTTGCCATGGGCGGCCAGGTATCCCAGCGCAGCGTCGTCTAGTACGACGATTGGTGCGCCGCGCGGCGCCGCCTTGGCCGCCAGGTCCCGGCGCGTCTGTGCGCTCATTGTGCCGAAATGGGCGATGAGCAAGCTCTCCCCCGACGGGTCACCGTCCGCCCAGCTCATCAGCAGGTCCGCGCTTGGCTGTCCCCATGTGAGCAGCAGCCGCAGTCGCCCGTCGATTTTGGAACCGAAGGCGGGCACTAGCGCATTGCCGATGATCTCCTTTATGGTCACCTCGATGAAGTGTCATTGCGGGCTGCTAACTGGCCAGTCGCTCAGTTTCCTCACTCCACCGGTCTCGATGCCGATCATGCGCAACGCCGGAAGCAGTTGCGTTGTCTCGCTGAGGCTGTTGCGCTGCGTCGGCTCAGCCTGCGCCATCTGCCGCCAGCCGTTCAGCGCATCGGATGCCGTCTCGGCCAGGTCAGGGCTCAGCTCGCTGAAGTCCAGGACCGGGCAGTCCTCCAGGCGCCCGCGCTTGCTGACCAGCATGACCAGATTGTGGGTCAGCTCGTGGGGAGGGCGTTCGGCACTGCGGGGAAGAACCGCTGCAGGTCCTGCGACTGGTGGACCTCTGGTACAGCCTCGTCGATCTCAAGGAAGTAGATAAGCTCTTCAGCCGTCTGAAGGTTGCCCGTCGTCCATCAGCCGTGTGACTCGCTCGCAGGTACCCTCGTCCTGCCACGAGGTCCTCGTTCTTTAGCTGCTCCAAGCGCACCGCCAGGCGGGCCTGAGCTCGGCCCGGTACCCAGGCAATAGCGCCGCAACTCGCTGGAGCGCATGGCGTGCGACCGCCAGATTCTGCCCGCTGCTCTGCCGGCGCGCGTCCTCCAGCAGGCTTGTTAGCTCGCCATCCTGCTCGTCGGAGAGCTCGTTATTGAGCCGCGCGTGCCGCAATGTGGTGGTGAGCATGCCCCGTTCAGCGTCCAGCTCGGCCCGCACCCCCCTCTCGGCCTGATCGACCCCTGCGGCCGATTCCCAACGGTCAGCGTCACAGGCCGCCCCTCCACCGAAGGCGCCTGCTCATCGGCTGCGATCTTCAGCAGGAACCGCGCTGCCTCGAAGTTCTCCGCGTCGACCTGAGCGAGTAGCGCCTCGTCCCAGCTGCGATCTACGGCCTCAAGCAGCTGGCGCACGGTCGTGTCCTCGGGCAATGTGACCTGCTCGAGTGCTGCGTTCACATGCACGCCGGGTACCTTGAGCAGCTCAGCGGTCAGAACGAGGGCCGGAGCGGGCTCCCAGACTGGCAGCGTACGGGTTCCCTGCAGGATGTCGAACGTCGCAATCAGAGACGCCGCTGCAGCGTAGGCGGCGGCAGCGGTCAGCGGCTCGTTGTGGCGGGTGAAGGTCTCTATCGCGGTCAGAACGCCCTCGCGGCGCTCGAGGACGGCCGAGCGCATGTCGGCGACCTCACCGGCGCTCCAGCGCTCGGCGCGAGACTCGCGTCCGTCGTAGGACCTGGATAGCCTCGACCCAGTCTGCGAGCGGCTTGAGTGCCTCCTGCACCAGGTTGAGCAGATCCTGCTTGCCCGCGCCCTCGATCGGCTTGCCCGACGCACCCTGGAATCGGCGGTCAAGCGTTACAAGTTCACCCTTAATGAAGCTGCTGTTGGTGAGCTTCTCGATGTCAGCGGCGACTTGGTCAACGGCGCTTGTATCGTTGCGCTCGACCTCACTGAGCGGCTTGCCGAGGATGCCGCGAGGGTCCAGCCAGATCTTGCTGATATCGGTGGCGCGCTTGAACCTCAGCGTGCGGTGGCGCGTGCGGACGTAGCCGTGTGCGCTCGGTCATCGCACGCATCCCGCGCTCTATCTCAGTGACATCCGCCAGGACCGACAGAGCCTGTGAGTCAAACAGGACGCCGTGCAGCGCGCGACGGCCGACCTGCTCCGCGACCTCTCGCAGCGTCCGGCTTGACGTGGGCCGCCAGTTCGGTCAGCAGCGCGCCGGTCGCGGGCTCACCGGGTAGCCAGTGCGGTGGGCAGCAGCGCCCGGACCGTCAAGAGTAGGCTGGGGGTATCGTCGGCGAGCGCGGCCGGGTCGATGTCGTCGAACTCGCCACGTAGCGCGGCCGCGACCGCGCCGGTTTGGTGACGGGCGAAGTCGGCCAGCGCGGCGATCCGCAGTGCTGCCTGCTGAGTAGGCGTCCAGCCGGCGACCTGCTCAACCGCGGCAGCTAGGCCAAGGCGCTGGGCCTTGATGAGCTGCGCGACGGTCTCACCCACCTGCTTGCCAGAGAACTCCTCCGGTTCCGGCAGCTGCAGTGTGTCCTGGAGGCGCGCCGCTTGCCGATGGACCTATAGTGACCCAGCCTCACCGGCGGGAGGCTCGGCTTTATCCGACGCCCCTGCCGCCGCGACTAGCTCGCTCGCCGTCCTCTCCGGTCCGGCACTGTCGATCGTGAGTCCTGCCGAGTGAGCCGCGACCGTCTCCCCTGCTGACGGCTTGACCCGCAATCCCTGCCTCCGCAGCGGTCACGCCCGAGGTCGCTGGAGCAGCAGGCACTGACAACTGTTGTGCCTGGAGCGCCAGGAACGACAGGGCCTGCTGGCGCCTGCGACCACTGCTGCATCAGCGCCACCTGTGCGGCTGTATCATCGGGCGGCGTTACCAACTCGGTGAGCAGCCCGAGGACAGCTGCCCTCTCCCGCGCCTGGGTGTCCCACCGCTCCAGCGCCAGCAGATCACGCGCCTCGGACTGCGCCTGCGACAGCTGCGCCGACAGCAGTGCTGCTCTGCAGGCGCGCCCAGCCCGCGCACCGCCTCAAGCAGCGCTCGAGCTTTCTCGTCTCCGGCCTGCACCGTGACCTGTCGGACCGCTTCAAACACCGCAGCCATCGTCTCCTCGGCGACATGCGCGCCAGCTGCGGTTAGCGATGCGACCACGGCGTCGAAAGCCTTCCGCGTTCGCGTTAGCGCAGCCAGGTCCTCGTACGCCGGCGGACGCTTCGCGGTCAGCGTCTCGATCACGTCATGCGCAACCCGCAGCCCTTTCGTCAGGAAGTGCGTCCAGCGCGTCACTGGCCGCCGCCAAGTTTTCGGCATGCCTAGTTCCTCGGCGGCCCAGCCGAGCCGATTTCGTCGTCCATCGCCGCCGTCACTGCGTCCACGTCATGGATCGCGTCCTGTCCTTGCTCTTCGCGATGGACTTCAGCGCGGCCTGGCGCGCTCACGACGTGAGGCGGCCTGTTCGCCCATCGCAAGGTCGCCCCGGTCAGCATCGAGCGCGCCGAACTCGCCGCGCGTACTCTCGTCGGTGGCGCTCTCGTCAAGCTCGCCATCTGTATCGCCCATCAGCGTGTGGTGCGTGAAACGGGGTGATGCCTTCAGAACCTGTCCGGATGACTCCACGATCGCTTCCGATTGCTCGTCGGAGACCCCGTCTGGCAGCAACCACGGCTGGCGGGCGGCCCATAGCCATATCCGTGCGTCCCGGACCCATGCCAGCCCGTGGGACCATACAGCTAGCCGGCACAACGGCCCACCCCACCGATCAAACGGTCGCCGTAGCGACGATGTGTCGTCGTGCTCGTCGGCGAACGCCGACGGCTCCAAGTCGATCCATGTGCTTGCAGTCAGAGCCCACGCCGCATGCCACGCCGCATGCTCGTCGACCCTACGTATCCGGTGCCGCAGATCCTGGCACAGGCTTTGGGTAATCTGGCGCGGCTTGAGCATCAGGCCGAGTGGCTTCAGTACAGCTTGGCGCTGCCCGAAAGGGACTGACCGCAGCGCGTTGCTCACGTCCTTGCTGCTCAGCTCAAGGATAGAGTTCGTCAAGGCAACCTTGCAGTCGGTCAGCGCCGATTCAAGCTGCGCGAGTGCCTCGTCAAGGTCCCGGTTCTCCCCGAGCGGCCATCCCGGCATGGGCCGGACCGGATAAGGACGAGCCGCATCCCCATGCGGGCATCTGTCGGGAAGACGACGCTGAACCATGCATTCCTCCTGAACGACACAAACCACGAGCAAAGGCACAACCCAAGCCAGGCAAGACCCACGAGGTGTCGCAGTAGGCGTGCAGCTACTATGACAGCCACCGCTGACAGTAACGCGCCGCTCAACCGAGGTTACTCGCCGCTTCGCCCTGCCTTCGCCCGTCAGCCACCGCGCGTGAACGGCGACACGTAGGTATAGCCGACAGGCAACTCCGCTGGGCCTGCCAGGCCGAGGCGCTGCTTGTCCTTCCGGTAGGCCGCCCGCGCGTCCGGGCTTGCCTCCCAGCCCAGATGCCCGATATACCGCAGGTGTCCGCCGACCTCGCTCGTGCGCAGATACCGCCGGTCCAGCGTGCGCCGTGCAAGCATCCGCGCAGCTCGCGGCACGCCGACGACCACCCTCGGCGTGTAAACAATCACCTCGACCTCCGGCAGGCCCGCCAGGGCCGGGAATCGGAGATGCTGCTAGGCGTCCACGCTGGCCACATCCAGCGTCAGATCGCCGTCGCGGATGAGCTGGTCGATAACCTCGCTGAGTGCCACGTCCGGACCAGTAGCCTGCCCTGCTGAGCCACCCGGGCTAGTCGTGCCATAGACAGCCGCAGCCAGGTCGGCGCGGGCCAGCACTGCCCGGCCGTCGGGATCGAGCCGGCCTTAGGCCGGCGCACTGCCCGCAACACCCGCCGCGAGAGCGTGAGCGTCCCAAATGGACCTGTTGAGCTGCCGGTGGCCCGTTCCCACGCTGCGGCGTGCCTCACCAGGCGCGTGGTCCCGGGTGAGGATCGAGGCGTCATAGCGGTGCTCGATCTCCATCCCGTCAGCAGTGACAGGCACGTCCAGCAGTGTGGATGTTGCGCGCACCACCCCGCCGCCACGCGGCCAGGTGCAGGTCAGCACGATGCTGGGGAAGAACTCCAGCGGCCAGTCGATGCCGCCCAGCTGCGGCTGCGCACCATGAAGGTCGGTGTCAGTGTTCTGCTGCGCCTGGCGCACGCCGGTCGAGCTCGTAGCCGTCATGCGTGAGGAGGAGCCGCAGCCGCGCTGCGCCACCACTCGTCCGCATGTGTGCGCGACTACCTGCTCGGGCAGCGGCAGCCGACCATCGATCTGGTGGCTTAGGCGCAGTGGCCACGTCCAACTGACCTGGCTGTCGGTAACCGACGGCATCGTCCCGTCCTCAGAGTCCTCGGCATCGGTGAGCACCTGCTCCGGCTCGGGCGTCGGCTCCTGGGACTGCCCGTGGGTAGGCTCAGTTAGCGCTTCCGAACCGGGAGTTGGCGGCATCTGGGCGGGCAGGTTCGAGCGCCATCCGAGCCCAAGCGGCTGTGTCACATCAACCCGCGCATACGCACTGCCCGGGTGCTCAGCCCTCCACACGCCGCCGCCCTGCCACGGGTCTGACCCAGCCGGCAGGCTAACCTCATCAGGCAGCAGCCCTGTCATCTCGTCGGCCTCGCCGCGCACGTAGTCGCTCACGACCGCATTTGCGTGGCACACCGCCAGCGCGTACCCAAGACCCTTCAGCACGTCAGCCGAGCCGCGAACATTCCGCAGCCGCGGGCCGATCGCCGCGTAAGTGACATTTCGCGTCGGACCCCACCGCGCGACGGTCGGCTCGGCACAGCGCTGCGGCCCAGCTGCACCGCGATCGTCCCCAGGTCTGGCCCGCCGAGAGGCCCCGTGTCGCGCAGCCCGGCTCCCAGGCTCGCGCGTGTGAACGCGTACCCGCGCCACACTCGCAGTTCGGGCAAGCTCTCGAGAGCCCCCGCCACCGTGCCTAGTAGCCCAAGCAACGCCTCCTCGTATTGCGCTCGTCACAGGCGTCGTCAGTCAGCAGCGTCCCGAGAAGGCAGGGGCGCCGACGCGCTCAGCAGCTGGTCCCGGCCACGAGTGAGCAGGTACCGGGCGTACAAAGCTGCTTCATCGAGATCCGAGTCGGCCCGGGAGGCATATCGCGCGTCCAGCAGTACATGTCCGTCGGCATCTAGGCCTTGGCCGCGCATTTGCATCCGCTGCAACTGCTCGGCCGTCAGCGATAGATCCAGGCCGAATGCATCTACATCTACGACGAGCCGCTCCCGCAGCACCGGCCCTCCTAGCTCGCTATCCGTCTGGCCGTCGCCGATATGACCAGGGTGAGTCGCACCTGCCGGGGCGCCCGACACCCAATGTGGTATGCTGGAATGATTCTCGCGAAGCAGCGGGTGGGCACCCTCCTTGTACACGACTTCCGCGAACAGCGGATGTGCACCGCTCGCTATGTTGACCAACGCGCCGACTGGCAGTGCGTCGCTACCCGCCTCGACGTACACCTCAGGGAAGCTCCCATGCTTATTCAGTGCCCCGCCGACATAGCTGCGGGTCGTCAGGTCGAACTCGTAGTAGACAACGTCGAACGCGACATTCACATGCACCGGCGCCCGTCGGGTCGCGACCAACGCCGCGAGGTACCTCAGCAGCCGCTGCCGCTCAGCCGAGGAAGCCTCGTCGAGCCCGAGTACCATCCTTGGCGTCAACAGCGGTGGGTCTATGTATACGGCCGCCACAGGATGCCCGCGTCCGCCTGTGGAAGCCCTTGCTTTTTTCCCCTATCCGCTGGGGAACACCGCGGCCTCGGAGGTCGGTGCGCCTCAAGCGCCCACTCCTGCTACAGCGCCGTCGCCCGCCGCAGCACCGCCAGCAGCGGCCCTAGCGGCAGCCCGAGCCGCACGGGCGTGCCCACGGCGCACATGCCCTGCGTCGCGCCACCGCGGGCCTACCGGCACGACCTTCTCGTCCGCCTGCAATCGCGCCAGCGACTCCTCAATGTCGGCAAACCGTACCGAGGGGTTCGCTCCGAAGAACCGGCTGGTCACTAGACCGGACCGTAGCTGCACCCGCCGGCGGCGTACCGGCCGCGGAGGAACCAGCCCTCGCCTCGGAGGCGCGCCGTCAGCACGTCCCCCGCGGGCCACGCCATCCAATACCTCCAAAACCAGGCCGGAGACCTGCTCGTCGAGGCGTCGCTGCCGATATGCTGCATCGATCCGTAGTCCAGCCGGCCGGGGCCGTGGCGTCTCCAGCGCGATCGCAACCCTCGGCTTGGTCTCCCCTAGCGGCCAGGCGCCAGAGTCCCAGCACGCCGAGCACCGGTTGTCCTCCTGCGAGCAGCACCCTTCCGGCAGATCCGCCACCCCGAAGTAATCGGCGAACTTGCGGTTCGCGCACGTCGTCGAGTCGTCGAAGAAGTCTCGTAGCAGCCGGACTCCCTCCGCCGCCCGCGCAGCCTTGCCGGACACGGCGCCGGCGAACCCACCTGCCAGCACTGGGCTGACGACGCGCACACCGGTCACCAAATACCGCGACGGCGCAGCGCTGACGTCGAGCAGGCCGCGGTCGTGCAGATCCGCTAGAAGCTGCCACGTGCCTGCCGCGTCCTCCGCGAGCGTCCGGAATCCCGGCACACGCTGAGCCAAGCACGCATCGAGCCGGGGAACGTGGAGGTTGTTACGCTGCAGCACCCGCGGCCGCGTGTCCTGACCAGCGGCAGCGCCAGCACCGCAGACACAACCGAGTCCACCACCACGTCCTCGTCCGGGCCGGGAAGGCCCGCGCCGCCCGATGAATGAGGGTTGTCTGAGGAGGTAGGAAGCCTCAAGCCGAGGAGTTCTCCGGTCTTGACGGCACAGTATGGCGGGAAGTCCCCGAGGTCCTCAACGGTCCCAATCTCGGCCAGTGCCGCGAAACGCGCGCATCACGCCGGACTGGTATTGCTCAGCTGTACGACTCTTGCGGGCCTCGTCCTCGGTGAGAAGGCCCGCCGACAGGTCCGCGCCGATGAGGTCGTCGGCCACCTTGCGCGCGTCCAGCACTCCTCCGCATGCAAGGACCGCACGGCCCATCTCGTCGAGCAGGCTAGCGCGCAGGTCACTTCCCGTCATCTACGCGACAGTCCGCAGGCCCCTGGTTGTCATAAGTGCTAGCCCCACGTTCACGGGCTGCCGCTCTGCCTGCTTGACTGCCCCGGCCTCAGCCGTGCGCTCCCGCTCTGCTGGAACTCCTCCATCGGCCCTGCCGTTGCAAAAAGTCGCTGCCAGCGGGATGCCCCCCGGCACCCTGACCCGTCAGCAGGCGGGATGCTTCCACAAGTCGGCGGGCAAAGGGCGGCTCCGCTCTCCAGCATCATCCACTGTCCTGTCGTCGGCCGTATCCCACCAGCGCCTCTCCTGTCCCGGCTGGGTCTGGCAGGTCAGCGCCGACTACATCACGGCCGGCGGCAGTCTTGCCCGCGGCGTCACGCCCGCCCCGCCCGACCTGCTGGTAGAGCGCAGCCAGGTCCGTCGGCGCGCTCACGCAGAACACGGTGCGCACGTCCGGCCGGTTGATACCGAGCCCGAATGCACTCGTCGCCACAACGATCAGCGGCGCAAAGCCCTCCTCGCCTTTGCGCGGCGCCTCCCGGAACTGGGTCATAACCGCGGATTTCTCCACCTCGGTCAGCCGCCCGTGGAACCGCCGCACCCGTACCCCTGCCTCACCGAGGTATTCACGTAGATGCGCGTGCAGCGCCACGACCTCCTTCACCGTCAGGCAGTAGAAGATCGCGTGGTCCTCAACAACGTCGAGCACCTCCTCGGCGAGTCCTGCGGTGATCGCTGGGCCTGCCGCCCGGATGCTCCGGCGGAAGATCGCAAGCTCTGGCCGGATCGGGTTCTCCCGGACGGTAAGCAGCGCGCCCGTCTGCTCCTCCGCCGCCTCGCCGACCTGGGCCGCCTGGCGCATCCGGCGCCAGGCCGAGCATCCCCCTCGCGCAGACCTGCGTGAACCGTCCGGTTCGCCGTCGCGGTCAGCGCGGTGACTGGCAGGTCAAAGTCCCCGCGGAGTTCGGCAAGGAACCGCTCGACGCGGCTCATCGACGGGCGGAAGTCGTCCCACTGCACGAACGTATGAGCCTCGTCCAGCGCGATGCGGGTGACGACTCCATCCGCGACCGCGTGTCGCACCACTTCGCGGCAACGTCCGGCTGGCAAAGCCGCTCCGGTGATACGTACACCATCCGGATGCCATGGTCGGCTCGCCCTAGCATCTGGTCGGCGGACCTCCGTCTTGCCTGCCCGCGAACTCGACTCGCGCAGCGGCGCCCGACCAGCGCCCGGACGGCGCCGCCGATGCTGCGGTTCAGCTCGAGGGGGTGATCGTGCATCAGTGCGACTAGCGGAGACACGACCAGGGTTACGCCCGGCAGACCAGCGCCGGCAGCTGGAAACAGAACGACTTGCCGAACCCGGTCGGTAGCAGCCCGAGCACGTTGCGGCCATGCGCGACAGCACCAATGACCGTCTGCTGCGACGGCTTGAGGTGAGCCGGTGTATCTGACAGGTGCAGCAGCCCTCCGATCGTCGCCGCACGCTCTAGCACCTCACTTTCGAGCGTGCCGGCGGCGCGGTGTGCCTCGACCTGCTCGCGCGTCATTGCTAGGCCGCGGATGCGCCGGGTCTGAGGCAGCAGCGGTGCTCCTCCAGCGCCTCCGGCGTCCTCAGCGCCGCAGCCCGCTCTGCGCTGAGCAAGCCGTGGTTGGCGAGGAACGACCAGATGCGCGCCCAGCCCTCAGCCATCGGCACAACGTTCCCGCCGGTCTTCTCGCCAGTCACCGGATCCGGTCGCAGCAGGCCCCGTGAACCGTCGGTCGGAGTGTCGTCAAGCGAGCCGAGGAATGTATCCCGGTAGGCGCGTCGCAGTGCCGTCTGCCCCGCGAGCTTACGGTCGCTGATAACGATCACACCCCGGTGCCGCTCAGACCGAATGAGCCGCCCAACCGCTTGCCGCAGTTGCAGTGCTGCCAGCGGCAGGTAATACGTCGCGTCGCGACTGCGTCCGGGTCCTCGGCCCGGGCAGCCTCCGCACGAGTTTTGACCGCTTCCCGTCGCGCCTCGACGACCGGCGCTGCGAACGGCGCGAACGGCAGTTTGTTGATCCACACGAGCCCCAGACGCTTCTCGTCCGCCACGTCGACGCCCTGCCACAGGCCTTTTGTACCGACCAGAAACCCGCCGCCGTACTCAATGTCTGTGAACTGGGAGTATCCACGGTGATTGCCCAGCACCAGTGCCAAAGCACCGGGGTTTCGTCGCCGCGCTGACGCAGCTCGGTCGCCAGGTAGTCGGCGATGCCGCCCGCAGTCGAACGAGCCGTTGTCAGCACCAGCGCGCCGCCGTCGAAGCCGCCGCGGGTGCCCGGCTCAAGTTCTTCGTCCTGAGGAACGGGCACTGGGCGAGTGACCTCGCGCGCATACCCCGCTAGCTGGTGCGCGACCGTGCGCATCGCGCCATCGGATTGCTCTGCCCACGAGGGGAAGTCCGACAGGCAGACAAGCTCGGCCTGCTCGCCAAGCTTGAACGGTGTGCCGAGCGCAAGCGTGTGTATGTCGTCCGGGAGGCCCAGCCGACCGCGGATAAAGTGCCACTGGCCGACCACGCGCAGCGTCGCGCTGACGTAGTAGGTTCGGTCGAACGTCGCCAGGAACTGCTGCCAGATGGCATCGGCTGCCAGCTCAACCGGGCTGCTCGCAACACGGAAATGGTAGCGGCGCAGACCCTCGCGCAACGCGCCGAGTTCCTCTGCGTAAACTACCCGGTTCGAGGTGCCCGGCGGCAGCGCCCCGAGTAGCAAGTCAGCCTCAACAAACTGCAGCCCATCGCCCGCCACGTCCGGGATGCCTCGGTCAAGCGGCCCTGTTGCCAGGACGTCCTCTCCTGTTGGCTCCTCGCCTGCATCCTCCCGAAGCTCGTCGTCATCGGCCTCGAGGAGCAACTCGCCGTCTGAGTCCTCCTCTGCCTGACCATCCAGCGTGCTCGCGCTGTCGCTCGCCTCTGGTCGGCATCCATCGCTGGCGGTGCCGCGCGCGTCAGCGGGGCCACTGGCCGGGCCGATTATGGCATTCATGTCTTTAACGAGGGAGTGAGACGACTCCTTGATCTCGGCGCACCGGGCCAGTAGCGCCTTCACTCGCTCAAGCTCGAAGAAGTCTAGCCTCGCCTCGTGCGCCTGCCAGTACGCGCCAAACGCCCCGACCAGCGCCTCACACTGCCCACTCAGTCGCAGTAGCAGGGCCGCCAGCTGACGCACCTGCGCCACACCACGGGTGCCGGAGTAGGAGCTAGCGAGCGTGACAGTCCGCGAGCCGACGACTGCGCCGGCGCCGCTTCCGCGCGCGTCGAACGCCATGCCGGCGACTTTGGGCAGATGCTCGTGGTCGAGCAGGATGCCGAGGTTCTCGATTGCGTCGCGTACAGACTCCCGCTCGGCGCCAGAGCGGGCACCCGCGGCCCAGTCCTCCAGTTCGGCGAAAAGGTTCTCGACTGCCCGGTAGTCGACCGTCTTTGTCAGCGCGGAGGTCGCAGCATCCTCCAACTGGTGCGCCTCGTCGATTATCAGCAGCGTGTCCGACCCGAGGGCGCCCAGATCGTCCAAATGCGCGAGCAGCAGCGCATGGTTGGCCAGTAGCAGCCGGTGCGACCCAAGTGCTTCCCGGACTGCGTCGGTGTACGCGGCGACCGGCGCTGCCGCGTCTGCCGCATATTCACCGTTGCTTGCCTGCGACAACGACTCCAGCCACACGGGGAGCACTGGCCCGGCGTAGCCAGAAAAGAACGCCTGCACGTCGACCGGGTCGACCGAGTGTGCCGCCCAGCTCGCCCTCACGTCGGTGGCCGCAAACAGACGCAACGTCAGGAACACCAGCAGCTCACGAAATACCGGCCGTGCCAGGAACCGGTTGCGCGTGCCCGGTCTCGCCCGCTGCACGGTCGTCTCGTTCGTCGAGTCGGCTAGCGTCACCGTCAGCGCCCGCAGCGACAGCCGGTTCGACTGACCCTTGACAACGTCGCTGGCCTCCAAAAGCCGGGGTACGGCGGAGTCCAGCCTGGCCACGTCGTCCGCGAGCTGCTGCTGCAGCTGCTTGGTGAATGTCGTGATGATCGCGGCTCGCTCCGGAGCAGTGGCAAGCCAGTCCAGAGCCGCCGCGAGAAGGGCGAAGCTCTTGCCGGTACCAGTCGGCGCCTCGACTAGCGCAGGCACGCCAGCGTCCACCCATTGGTGCAGCCTGCTCGCCATCTGCTCCTGAGCGGGGCGCCGCTTGGCATCATTGCCGTGCGCAACCGCAGCCAGCGCAACCGGATCGACTCGCCCGTCGGTGCCGCGAAGTCCGGAAGGCAGCCGCACCGCAGGAGGGCTCGCCGTTGTTTCCGCCGGGGCCCGCCGAGGTGTGTGCCCGGCCAGCTTTGCCGACAACACGGCGGAAATGTCTGCGTGCCCGTGGACAGTCGCGACGCCGAGCATCTGGCCCGGCCCAAGACCGAGAGCCTGCCCGGCCAGATGCCGTACCAGCGTCCATGTCGGCGAGTCTGGGCATACCGACGCCACGAGGTCTACAAGCTCACTATCCCAGCCACTAAGGAGGTGGCCGGCATGCTCAAGCAGCCGCTGCAGCAGTACACAGTCGTCAAGCGCGTCGTGCCAGCGGAGCCCTTCTCGGTCAACTCCGACTGCCCCGGCCAGTGTCGCAAGCCGGTGGGTGGCAGCCGTCGGCCATAGAGCCATCGCTAGGTAGTACGCGTCGACCGGTGAGGCGTCCAGCGTCGGGAGTCCTTCGCGCTGGTATGCCTCGGCGAGCAGCGGGAAGTCCGCCTCTATACCGTTGTACGTGACGATCATGTCAGCGCCAGTGCAGAACGCATGCATGGCGAGTAGCGCCTCCGTTGGAGGGATGGCACCCGCCTGGTGACGGGAACGCACCTGCTCGGAGTGAATGCGCCAGGTGTCGTCAGGCAGCTGCACGAACCTGTCGAATGTCGGCTCAGCCGCCGACCAGGCCGTGTCGGTTCCCATGCGGACCGCGCCGATCTGGAAGATGCGCTTGTCGGTATATGGCTCGACGGCGGTCGTGCGGACCACCGACTCCAGATCCACGACGACTGCGCGGACAGGCCGATCCGCTGTGGGTTCGGCCGCCTCACCTGAGGGTGCCGCCGACTCCAAATGTGCCGGACCAGCAGGCGCACGCCGACTTGGACTATCGCGCCCACCCTTAGGGCCTCGTTGATTAGCCCAGCGATCCGGCGTGGGTGCTGCCCAGGGAACCTGGACTGGGCAGCACCAGTCAGCTCAGCGGCGGTCAGGCCAACGTCGGACTGCGCTACCAGCGCGACAATCTGCCGAACCGCCGCAGGAAGGGCAGGGCCAGCCCGGCTGCGTCATGAACGTCCCCCCGCTACGGGTGGTGGCTCACTGTAAGCGCGCCCAACAGGTTAGAGCAAACAAGGCTACGAAGGACGATCACCGGATGGGCGAAGTCGCCGCGCTGGCCGCTTTCTTTGCCGGGCCGGAGAGTTCGGCTCACCCGCGCTCGGGACCCCGATCACGCGGCCTCGCGGGCCGTGATCACTTGACTCTCAATTAGGCCCCTCGCGGGTCAGGGCCACTGGGCTGGGCCGACTTATCTGGCACGGGACACGGGAGGAGACGCGGGGCGTGCCTGAACGCCATGTGACGGGAATGTCGGCCACCACTGAGTCGGCCCGAGGGGTGGTGATCGCGATTGCCGCCCAGTCGTTCCAGGCCCCGAAGGCTTCATGGCCAAGTGACGTAACGCTGTTCAACCGGGCGCCGAACCAGACCTACGCCGCGGTCGAAGATGTCAACGGCCGGAGCAAGGCCCTGCGTCGTGGCATTGGCGAGCATCCTGTTCAGCGCCGTCTGGCTCGTCGGCGGCAGCGGCGAGGCGAAGACGTCCTCCCACCACAGCGCTGCCACCCGGCGACAACTGGGGTTGCCATGCTCGTCCCACCCAGTCCGACGAGCCCGCTGCCGGTCGTTATCGAGATCGAACCGGCGTCGGCCGCTCCAGGCAAGTCGGCCGCTCCAGGCAAGCTCGTGCGCCAGTTCCAGGCCACCATGAACCGGGCCGCGGAGCTCATGCACCGGCTCCGTGACCGCATACGGTCGGATCTCCGCGTAGGTGAACGGCACGCCCTCACCGCTGCCGTGATCTCAGTGTGCCCGAACCGCAGCCCGAAGCTGCCTGCCGCCACCTCGGCCAGTACGGGGGCGTTCGCGCCAAGTGAGGCAGGTCTCGGGCCTCTGGTTGCCGTCTCGACCTACCTGTCCATAGGCGCGGTCCGTGGATGGTTGTGGTTGTGTTGGTCCGGTCCAGTTAACGTTGGACCGGGCCGGGTCATCGCGGGCCGGGCCGGACCATTATCAGGTCCGCTTGTGGTTCGGTTGAAATTATCTTCAGTGAATTTCGCGGCACTGTCTGTACTCAGGCGGACCGCAGCGGACCATGGTGGCCCATTCGGGTACCGCAAAACCATTAACGATCACGCTCCTATCGTTTGACACGTGTGTGGCTTATTGGCATAACTTGGCCCATGGCGGATTCGGCCCAGCCAAATGGCCAGCGGCGTTGCCGAGGAGAGCCGGACTGTTCCGGGTCGAGTCCAGGCGGGATGGCAGATGATGGGCGAGCTGCACGCGGTCGCGGAGACGGCCCAGATTCTGAAGGTCCGTGAATCTTGGCTCAAGACGAAAGCGTCAGCGCGCTTGGTGCCTTGCACGTTCGTCGGCAAGCATCTGCGATTCAGCGATGACGACATTGCCGAGATCATGCGGGTGGGCGCAAGGCAGCCGGTCACGCGTCGGCGCCGGTCAACGAGCAGCAACACCTGAGGAGAACGCGCGTGGCGTACACGGAGAGGCGCGGAAGAGGGCGACAGCCCTGGCGGGTGAAGTACAAGCTGCCCAGTGGCGTCGAGACCAGTGAGTCCGGGTTCGAGACCAAGGCCGCCGCGCTCGCCTGGGGGCGCGACCAAGAAGCCCGGATCCGGGAGGGCCGGTGGACCGACCCGGACGCTGGGAAGATCATGATCAGCGAGTGGATCGACCGGTGGCTGGCCATGCAGGACGTTGGGATCAGCACAGTGGAGACCCGTGAGTACCTGATACGGCGGTTCATCCGCCCGGCCTGGGGCGCCAGCGAACTCGGGTCACTCAGCACAGAGGACATCACCAATTGGGAGAACGCCATCCCAGCTCGCACCGGCGTCTCCCGGCGCACTGCCCGGGACGCCCGGGCGCTGCTGTGCACCATTCTGGGCGATGCGGCCGCCGCCAAGCCTCCGCTGATCCCTTACAACCCGGCGATCAGGCCCCGGAACCGTGGCCGCCGGACCGGACGCAGGCTTGATCGTGGCCCGCAGCGGGTGTGGGTGACGCCGCTGCAGGCGTTGCTGGTCGCCGAGCGCGCTGCGCTCCTGTCCGGCCGGGACGATGACTTCACCATGGTCGTGGCGATTGCCTACACCGGGCTGCGGTGGGGTGAGGTAATCGGCCTGGAGCGCGAGCACGTGCAGCGGGACGAGATGCACGTGGAGTGGCAGCTGCGCGAGATCAGGAGCACGTTTCACCGGCTGCCGCCGAAGGACGACTCCTACCGCAGCCCCAGCTGGGAACCATGCCTGCCCGTCGACCTCCCGCCGTTCCTCGCCGAGCTGCTCGCCCGGCAGATCCAGGCCCAGCCCTGGCAACGGTGCGCCTGCGCCGTCCAGCACGGCGGCAGCGGGTACTACGTGTTCCTCGGCCCGGACGGCGGCCACTGCCGGCGCAGCAACTACGCCCGCCGTGTCTTCCGGCCAGCCTGCGACGGCCGGTATCACCCAGGGACCGGTCAGCCCGCCCGGCTGGTCATCGCTGACGCTTCAGCATGGCCAGGTGTCCCCGTGGCCACCTGGCCGGCGGCCCAGCCAGGCACCGCCGCATTCGCCCCGCCGCGGGGCCGGGGGATCCAGCCGATCCCCGAGCACGCCCCGCTCGCTTGCTGGCTTCCGGTCAAGTACGGGCTCACGCCGCACGGCCTGAGGCACAGCCACAAGACCTGGATGGCTGAAGATGGCATCCCGGAGATCCTGGCCGAGCAGCGCCTGGGCCACGAGGTGCCCGGCATGCGCGGCCTGTACGCCCACGCCTCGGACCGGATGCGCGACGACCTCAAGCACGCTCTGCAGGCCCGATGGGAGGACTCCCTGCGCGCCCGCGCAACCATTCACACCCACTCGCCCGTCCCGCTGCTCGACGAACCCCTGACGACGTTCTGTGAGCGAGCCCGCCAAAAATCAGAGACAGCAGCACCACGCGAGACTGTCAAGCAGCCGCCGACACCGGGGGACAGGGAGAAGATGATCTCCCAAATTCCTCCCAACCACGCCGAAAGCCCCAGCCAGGAAAGTATGCTGGGGCTCAAGGAACGAGCTTCTGACCTGGTCAGAGACCAGAATCAGCCGGTGGAGCTGAGGGGATTTGAACCCCTGACCCCCTCGATGCGAACGAGGTGCGCTACCGGACTGCGCTACAGCCCCAAGACCGCCAGTCAGCGTAGCAAACGCGGCAGGCTCTTCGCTCATTGCGCTCGTCTGGGGGCTGCTCCGCGGGCGACTTGCGACAGCGGGTCGCGGCGCCGGCGGGGGATCGAGTCAGTCGCCGACGGCGCGGACGGTGGCGTCAGCGTACTGGTCGTAGAGCTGGTCCTTGGCCTGCGCGGTGCGGGCCGAGATGTCGATGATTTCCGCGGTCGGCTCCGGTACCTGAGCGGCCAGGGCCTCACGGGCACGGGCGCGGGCCATCTGGGCGGCGTACTCCGCCTCGGCGGCGGCCTGGGCCTCGGCCCGCCGGATCTCGTTGTCGGCGTCGGCCTGGGCGGCCTCGCGCAGCAGCAGCAGGTACAGGCCGAGCATGCTGGCCGGCGGGATGATGATCCACCACATGGTGATCCCCGCGACCGTGCCGCCGAGGGCCGCGGCGGTCAGCGCGACCAGGATGGTCAGCAGACGGCGCCGGGTCTGCAGGACACGGTCGCGGCTGGCGAGCGGGGCAGGGCCAGCCGCGTAGTACGGGTCCGGGCGCTGGCCGGCGAACTCCGGCTGGCCAGCAGAGGGCCCCTCGCTGGCATAACCGGATCCGGCGACGTACTCCGTGTGGACGTACTCGGTTTCGACGGCGACATAGGTCTCGGCCACTGGCTCGTCGTCAACGAACACCGGGTGGCCGACGTCCGGCGTCCCGGTGCGGGACCGCCCGACCGGGGCGAATTCCTCGGTCGGCGCGTCCGAATCCTCGTCGAAGTCCGCATCCTGCTCGTCGAAGTCAGGGGCCTCGTCGCTGTCCGCAAGGATTTCCCCGTCGGAAGGGTTCTCGTGGGACCGGTGCAGCCAGCGCGGAACGAGGACGCAGGCCCAGATGGCGACGATGGCCAGATAGAGAATTGCGCTGCTCAACGCCTTACCCCGCGCACACGTCTAGGCCGGGCGGCCGGTGTCCCTGGCCCAGGCATGATGCAGCAACGAGCGAGCTCACGTCACGCACGGTAAAGGTCGCGGTCCGCTTTGACGAGCATTAAGCCCGGTGTGTCGCGAGATCGCGTAACGGGTGCCGGCATATGCGGCTCGCCAGGACCCGGCTGATACGGCTCGCCGGGACCCTGCGTTGCCTGGCGTTCGCCACAAGCACGATATATCTTGTCTCCGTGAGCACCTCATCATTTTCACGGGAAGAGGTTCGCGCGGCCGCGGAGATTCACGGGGAGATCGGCCCGGACTATCAGGCCGCGGTCGTCGATTCTTTCCTGGACAAGGTCGGCCGGGAGATCGACGCCCGGGTCGACGCGAGGCTGGCCGCCCGCGCGGCTGCGCAGCCGCCCGCGCCGGCCAGGAAGCCCATCGCCCCGGCGCTTGTGCTGCTGTCCACGATGGTGGCGGGCATCCCGCTGAGCGCGATCGCGGTGGGCGTGGGCCCGAACCCGGCGGGCACGGCCGGGCTGTTCATCATCTGGGTCGCGATCACGGTGATCAACGTGGCCTATGCGCTCGGCAACCGCCCGCGCGGCGACAGCCGCTGAGCCAGCTAACCGGGCCAGCCGGGCGGGATCAGCCGGTCGCGGACCGGGATGCGTCCAGCGCGCGGCGCCAGCGCGCCATGAGACCGCCGGTCACGTCCTCCGCGGTCAGCGCGTAGCAGAGGTGATCACGCCACGCGCCGTCGATGTGCAGGCTCCGGCGGCGCAGCCCCTCCTCGCGGAACCCCAGCTTCTCCACCACCCGGCGGCTGGCGTGGTTCTCCGGCCGGATCGTGGCCTCGATGCGGTGCAGCCCGACCACGAAGAAGCAGTGGTCCAGCGCCATGGCCAGCGCCGTGGGGGTCACGCCCCGGCCCGCGTACGCCTCGTCGACCCAGTAACCCACCTGAGCGGACCGCGCCGATCCCCACACGATGCTGCCCACGGTGAGCTGGCCGGCGAAGCGCTCGCCGTAGGTCACCACCCACGGCACGGTCAGCCCTTGCCGCGCCTCCCGGCGCATGGTGCGCGCCATCGAGACGTACGGGCCCAGGCTCGACCGGTACAGCGGGGTCTCCGGGTTGGTCGGCTCCCACGCGCGCAGCCAGGCGGCATTCCGCACCCGCGTGTCGCGCCAGATCGCGGCGTCCTTGACCCGGACCGGGCGCAGGCTCACGGGCTGGTCGAGTAGGTCCGGCTCAACAAGGGTGGCCGGCCAGCCGCGCATGCGTCCCACAGCTCCATCATTCCCTGGTCCAGGGCTGGTCCGCTATTGGGTGAACCAGCAAGCACTAACGGAAATACGCTACCGCTGGCCCGGCCGGTTCACTCTGGCCGGGGATGATCGCCGCCGCGTGCCTGGTCAACCGCGTGGGCCAGGACGCCAGACAGCACCGCCATGCCGTCCCGCACGCCTCCAGGGGAACCGGGCAGATTCACGATCAGGGTCCGCCCGGCCAGCCCGGCCAGGCCACGGGAGAGCATCGCGGAGGGCACGCCGGCCGCGACCCCGGCCGCCCGGATCGACTCGGCGATCCCGGAGATCTCCCGGTCGAGCACCTTCCTGGTCATCTCGGGCGTGCGGTCCATGGGCGTCAGGCCGGTTCCGCCGGAGGTGACCACGATGTCGTAGCCGGCCTGCACCGCGTCGCGCAGCGCAGCTTCCACGGGGTCCCCGTCGGCGATCACCTCAGGCCCATTCACCTCACAACCGGCATTACGCAATAGCCGCACCAACTCTGGCCCCGAGCGGTCAGCGTAAATGCCCGCTGATGCCCGATTGGAGACCGTGATGGCCAGTGCCCTGATCATGACAACTCCCCGGTCATGGCCGGTGCCAGGTTCCGCTCTTGCCGCCGGTCTTCTCCTCGACCCGGACGTCGCTGATCACGGCCGCCGGGTCGATCGCCTTGACCATGTCGATCAGCGCCAGTGCACCCACCGACACCGCGGTCAGCGCCTCCATCTCCACGCCGGTCCGGTCCGCGGTCCGGGCCGTGGCCTCGATCCGCACGCCGTCGTCGTGCACCTCGAGATCCACGGCGACCGCATGCAGGCCGATCGGGTGGCAGAGCGGGATCAGGTCCGGGGTGCGCTTGGCGCCCTGGATCGCGGCGATCCGCGCCACGGCCAGCGCGTCGCCCTTGGGGACCGCATGGTCGCGTAGCGCGGCCACGGCCGCGGGGGAGAGCAGCACCTGGCCGGTCGCGGTGGCCGT
The DNA here is from genome assembly GCA_963844655.1 of uncultured Actinomycetota bacterium. GTDB lineage: Bacteria > Actinomycetota > Actinomycetes > Streptosporangiales > Streptosporangiaceae > JASHPR01. The sequence continues at coordinate 541,114 of CAWJPA010000007.1, forward strand.
CCTGGCGGTCACGTCCTTGCCGGACACGTCGACCATGCGGGCCTGGCCCGACTCGTCGACGTGGGTGAGGGCAGGCGCCGGGCTGGCCGGCTGGCCGGCGTCCGCGGCCGGCCCGGGGCTGGTCACGGGAGCACCAGCACATCAACACCCTCGCCCGCGGCCAGCTCGGTCACGTCCTCGGGCACGACGATCAGCGCGTTGGCCCGGCCCAGCGAGGCCAGCTGATGTGACGCCTGGCCGGAGACCGGGGCGACGGTTGCGTTCTCAGAATCGAGGATCCCGCGCAGGAACGACCGGCGGCCCCGCGGCGACCGGGCCGGCCCGGAGAGGACGGCCCGGATCTGGAGCAGGCGTTCAGGATCCCGGTTCTGAAGCACGCTGACGGCGGGCCGGACAAAGAGCTGGAACGAGACGTACGCGCTGACCGGGTTGCCGGGCAGGGTGAAGATCGGCGTTCCGGCCGGGCCGACGGTGCCGAAGCCCTGCGGCATCCCGGGCTGCATGGCGACCTTGCGGAAGCTGACCGTGCCGAGGTCCTGCAGGGCCGCCTTGACGATGTCGTGCTCGCCGCCCATGCTCACGCCGCCGGTGGTCACCAGCAGGTCGCTGTCGGCCAGCGCCTCCTCGATCGCGGCGAGCACGGCCTCCTTGCGGTCCGGCACGATCGGGTGGCGGCGGGCCTGGAAGCCGGCCTGGCGCGCGGCCACGGCCAGCATGAGGCTGTTCGACTCCCAGATCCGGCCCGGCATGACCGGCTGCCCGGGCTCGGCGAGCTCGTTCCCTGTCGACATCACGGTGATCCGGGGCCGGGGGCGGGCGGTGACCGCGGCGTGGCCCGCGGCCGCGAGCAGGCCGAGCTGCACCGGGCCCAGCCGGGTTCCGGCCGCGATCAGCAGGTCGCCAGGGGCGGCGTCGCCGCCGGCCCGGCGGATCGCGTTGCCCGGCTCGGCGGCCCGGCGGATCGCGACTTGGTCCCTGCCGCCGTCGGTCCACTCCACCGGCACGACCGCGTCAGCGCCCGCGGGCATCAGCGCGCCGGTCATGATCCTGAGGCAGGTGCCCGGGGCCAGGTCGTGATGCCCGGTGTCGCCGGCCGGGACCTCGCCGCGCACCGGCAGGGTGACGGGCTGCTCCGGCTCGGCCGAGGCGGTGTCGGCGGCATGCACCGCGTACCCGTCCATGGCTGAGTTGTCGAAGGGGGGCAGGGGCCAGGCGGCGGTGACGTCCTGCGCGAGGACGGCGCCGTCCGCTTCCTCCAGGCCGAGCTCCCGTGGCGGCAGCGGCCGGATGGCCGCGAGTACCTCGGCGAGGTAGCTGGGGACGGGCTGCATCGCCGACTGCCCGGTGTGCTGTGCCTGCCCGGGGGGGCGACCCCCCGTATCTCCCCGTGCTGCCACCGTCACGGCAAGGTATCCAGGTACGTGCGCAGCCACGGGATGAACTCGGGCGCGATGTCCTCGCGGTCGCAGGCGAACTGGATCTGGGTGCGCAGGTAGTCGAGCTTGTTGCCGGTGTCGTAGCGGCGGCCGCGGAACAGCACGCCGTGCACGCCGCCGCCGTCCGCGCCCGCGCCGCGGTCGGCGGTCGCCAGCGTGCGCAGCGCGTCGGTGAGCTGGATCTCGCCGCCGCGTCCCGGCGGGGTCTCCCGCAGCACGCCGAAGATGGCGGGATCACAGACATAACGCCCGATAACGATCCAGTTGGACGGCGCCTCACCCGGCGGCGGCTTCTCGACCAGGTCGGTCACGGCGACCACGTCGTCGACGTCAGTGGGCTTGATGGCCGCGCACCCGTACTTGCGACACCTGGTCGGGCTCGACCTCCATGAGCGCGATGATGCTGCCGCCGTGCTGCTGCCTGACCTCGATCATGCGCTGCAGCAGCGGGTCGCGGTGGTCGATCATGTCGTCGCCGAGCAGCACGGCGAACGGCACGTCGCCCACGTGCTCGGCGGCGCACAGGACGGCGTGGCCCAGCCCGAGCGGGGCGCCCTGGCGGACGTAGTACATGTCGGCGAGCTCGCTGGAGGCGCGGATCAGGGCCAGCCCGGCCTGGTCGCCCTTGGCTTCCAGCGTCTCCTCGAGCTCGGAGTTGCGGTCAAAATAGTCTTCGATCGACCGCTTGCCGCGGCCCGTGATCATCAGTACGTCACGCAGGCCCGCGGACACCGCTTCTTCCACAATGTGCTGAATTGTGGGGGTATCGACGACGGGCAGGATCTCCTTGGGCACCGCCTTGGTCACGGGCAGGAACCGCGTTCCCATGCCCGCTGCGGGGATGACCGCCTTGGTGACGGCATCCTGCTTCACGGCGCCAGTGGTGTTGGCTGCAGTATCGGCCATGCTGAGAACCCTAACCGCACGGCAGGGGAAGTCTTGAACGGCATGGACCGTGATGAGGCCGAGATACGGTCACGTAAAATCGCGCTGCGGCGTGTTGTGGCTGGTCGGCGCGCCGAGATGCCCGAGGCCGCACGCACCGCCGCGGGCCGCTCGCTGCGCGACGCGGTCCTCTCGCTGCCCGAGGCCCAGATGGCGGGCACGGTGGCCGCCTACATCTCGATCGGCACCGAGCCGGTGACCCGCGGCCTGGTCTACGCGTTCTGGAAGCGCGGGACCTATGTCCTGCTGCCGCTGCTGCTTGACGACTACGACCTGGACTGGGCGTCGTATGAGGGCCCAGACTCCATGGCCGCCGGGCCCCGCGGGCTGCTCCAGCCCACTGAGCCGCCGCGCGGCGTGACCGCCGTCACCAGCGCCGACCTGGTGATCGTGCCCGCGCTCGCGGTGGGCCGCGACGGCCTCAGGCTGGGCCGGGGTGGCGGCTCCTACGACCGGGCCCTGGCCCGGGTCGGCGCCGCGGTGCCGACGGTGGCGCTGCTCTACGAGGGCGAGTTGCTCGATGAGGTGCCCGCGGACCGCCATGACCAGCGGGTGCGCATGGTCGCCCAGCCCCAGCAAGGAATCACGAGACTCCGCTAGCTGTTGCTACCATCTAGCAGTTGAATGCGGCGAGTGCCAACGCCGCAGAGGGAGGAACCGTGCCGACGTACCAGTACGCCTGCACCGATTGCGCAGAGCGGCTCGAAGTGGTGCAGAGGTTCAGCGACGACCCTCTGACGGTATGCCCGTCGTGCGGCGGCAAGCTTCGCAAGGTCTTCTCCCCGGTCGGCATCGTCTTCAAGGGGTCCGGCTTCTACCGGACGGACAGCCGCGGCAGCCAGAAGAGCGAGGAGCCGGCCAAGACGTCGGCCAACGGGTCCGACAGCAAGAAGTCCGAGAGCACCTCAAGCTCCGACTCCGGGTCCGGCTCCGGCTCCAAGGACAGCTCGGGCAAGAGCGACAAGAAGTCCGGTGACTCGGGCGGCAAATCCTCGTCCAAGTCTTCCTCGAGCTCCACGTCGTCTGGCTCAAAGGTCGCCTGACCCGCCGTGGCCGCCCTGGCCAGCATCGGCGTTATCGGCGGCTCGGGGCTGTATGAGTTCCTCGACGCCGCCGACGAGGTCACGGTCGATACCCCGTACGGCCCGCCCAGCGATCCGCTGGTCATCGGCGACGTAGCCGGGCGCCGGGTGGCGTTCGTGCCGCGGCACGGCCGGGATCACCGGTTCCCGCCGCACCGTATCCCCTACCGCGCGAACCTCTGGGCGCTGCGCTCGGTCGGCGTGCGCCAGATCCTCGCGCCCAGCGCCGTGGGCTCGCTCACCCCGGCCTACGGGCCGGGCACGCTGGTGGTGCCGGACCAGCTAGTAGACCGGACCACGGGCCGGTCACAGACGTTCTACGACGAGGGCGGCGCGGTGCACATCCAGTTCGCCGACCCGTACTGCCCGGTCGGGCGGGCCCGCGCGCTGGCGGCCGCCCGGGACGCGGGCTGGTCGCCGCCGGCGTCAGGGACGCTCGTGGTCATCGAGGGCCCGCGGTTCTCCACGCGAGCCGAATCGCGGTGGTACGCCGCGCAGGGCTGGACGCTGATCGGGATGACCGGGCATCCCGAGGCCGTTCTCGCCCGCGAGCTGGCGCTCTGCTACACGACCATCGCCCTGGTCACCGACACCGACGCGGGAGTTGAGGAGGGCGAGGGCGTCACCCAGGCGGAAGTGTTCCGGGTGTTCGCCGAGAACATGGGGCGGATGCGCGAACTGCTCATGAAGGCCATCGAGGACCTGCCTGAGGAGCGGGTGTGCCCGTGCCCTCACGCGCTCGACGGTCTGCCCCTGCCGATCAAGCTGCCCTGAGAGCATGTCCGGTTCGGTGGCAGCGCTGGCCGCCGCGATCCGGCCGCCGACCGGCTACGCTTGACCTGGCCGGCGCAGCCGTCGGCCTAGGTCGGCCCCGATAGCTCAGTGGACAGAGCAACTGCCTCCTAAGCAGTAGGTCGCGCGTTCGAGTCGCGCTCGGGGCGCCCAGAAAAGCCAGCTCAGAGCGCTTGGGCAGGGCCAGTCGTGAGTAACCGGGGCAAGTGATCTTTCTGGCGTGCCACATACGTGCCACGGCATCAGCCATCATCCGCGGAACTGCCGAGCTCGGACTGCACCCGAGCAGCTACCGCTTTGTTTATATCTGGGTCCAGCCCAGCACCAGCCAGCACCGCGTCGGCCAGTTCGGCCGGGGTGAGCTTGTCCGAGCGCAGCATGAGAGTTCCGCTCGGCTGGCGGGCGGCAGCAGCCGTAATCTCATCCACGTCGGTCATGCCGACCTCGCGGGCAAACTGGTCCCAGGTCCTGCCGGGCTCCGGCATGCGGGCGTTGAGCCGGTCCCGTAGCACGGCAGCATCCACTTCCAGGAAGACGTGCAGGACCTGCTCGCCCGCGTCAGCCAGGCCGCCGAGGATCTCGTCTCGGTAGGCGTCACGGATCAGCGACATGGGCACGATCAGCGTGTCCGCGTGATGTCTCCGCAGCGACAGCGCCGTCGACGTGACTAGTTCCCGCCAGCTCGGCAGATGCTGGAAGTCACCATTGCTCGGCAGCCACTTCCACAGCATGAGACCGACATCCTCGGGGTTGTACATGACCGCGTCCGGGAGCCGCCGCTGCAGTTCCTCCGCCAGCGTCGTCTTGCCCGCACCAAAACCGCCGTTCAGCCAGATAATCACCGTCACAAGCTATCCAGCCGATCCGTGCGTTGTGTCGAGCCATGCAACTCCCGAAGCATTGCGACACACCCTAGGTTTCTTTGTCCGGTCAAAGACCCGGCGTGACTGATCTTGGCATGCGCTGCTGGTTTCGACTGTTCGCACCAGCCAAAGAATCGTGTCCTCTGCCCGGCCGTCTGGGGCACTCCGGTGCGGCGACCTGCCGTGTCAGTTTAGGTTGACACACCAAGGGTGTCAGCCTAAACTGACAGGCGTGGACATCGAGAAGCTCAGCGTGGACGTCTCGTCGGATGACCCGGCAATCGGGCTTCGCGCCTCACTGGCGCTCCATCGCCTGGCTGAGAGGGTCGAAGCGCACCACGTCGCGTCCGCCCGGGGAAAGGGCTGGTCGTGGCAGCAGATCGGAGACGCTTTGGGCGTCACCCGCCAATCCGTGCACACCAAATACAACAAGGAGCCATCATGACCACCGAACCCGCAGCGCCAGAGGTGCTTCACGGCTGGCACGTCGCTCTGCAGGCCAGCGAGGAAGCTCGCCGCCGAGGTGACCGCCGGACTGGCACCGATCACGTCTTGCTCGCCTTGCTGGAGGATCCCTCGATCGAAGCCGTGCTGGGCGTGACCCTGCAGCAAGCTCGCCAGGCCCATGAGTCGCTCGATCAAGAAGCCCTGAGTGCCCTGGGCCTGGGGTCGAGCACCGACGCTCCCCCGCTGCCGATGCGCGCCGTGCCGAAGAAGCCGACGATCAGAGACATCGCGAAAAAAGATCGCCTCCGCATGACGCCCGCGGCAAAGAAAGTGCTTGAGGACGCGTCTAAGCCCAACCGTCGAAGGCTCTATGTCACGGGCCAGCAGGTGCTGGCCCAGATCCTCACTCTCCAACCACCAGATCCTGCAGCGGTGCTGCTGGGCGCTCTGGGCGTGAACACGCCCGAGGTTCGGCGCCGGCTGGATGCGGTCACGCCCGGCAGCTGAGTCACCAGCGACATTCACGACTTCGAGGGAAGGTGTCTTGATCGGGCCGTTCCACGGCAGGGCCATCCGCCGCGACGCGCAGTGGGCCATCGACCAGATGGCCTGACTGCCAAGCATGATTGACCCGCCTGGGCGTCCATCGCTGTCAGCCGTAGTTAGAGGCCTTGTGCCGTCGGATGTCGCGGCTGGTGATGCGGGCCGCGGTGACGGTGATACCGGGCTCGACGGTGACCTGGTAGGTGTCTGGTCCGACGGTGACCTGGCGGTTTTGCGGGCGTGGGACAGCCCGACCTGGATCGTCTTGCCGCCGACCATGACCGACCCGCGCACCGACACCCGCCGGGGACGGTTGTTCTTCTGAGAGCCCGGGCTAGCAAGACCAGCGGGGCTCTGCCGCGCAGGCGAGGTCCCCTGCCACGGACGGAGTGACAGACTCCCCGAGGGGATGTCCGGAACGACTGCGTGGCTCCGACGTCTCAGCCGAAGGACGTCGGCCAGCGGCGCCCGTACCGGAAGGAGACGCTCATGAAGTACATGATCTTGGTGTATGCCTCGCAGCGGGACTACGACGCCATGGTCGGCAAGCCGGCTCCTGGCGAGCCCGGCTGGACCGGGGCGGATTTCGCGGCCTTGGGCCAGTTCATGGAGCAGTTCGCCAGTGACCTCGCCGAGTCCGGGGAACTGGTGGACACCCAGGGCCTGACCGCCCCGTCGCAGGCGAGACGGATCCGGCTGGCCGGCGGAACGCCGGTGGTCACTGACGGCCCGTACGCCGAGGCCGAGGAGGTGCTGGCCGGGTACTGGATCGTCGAGTGCGACAGCCTGGACCGGGCGACCGGCATCGCCAGCCGGCTGGGCAGCGTCCCCGGGCCCGATCACGTCCGCGCCCGGGCGTACGCAGACGTCCGGGCTGTCGCCGAGTCGCGGCACGAACTTGACGGCTGATGTGCCCGAGCCAGGGGCCAGGGTCGAGGACCTGCTGCGCGACCTCGCGCCGCAGGTCCTCGGCGCGCTGACGCGACGATACGGGCATTTCGGCCTGGCCGAGGACGCCGTCCAGGAAGCGCTGCTCGCGGCCGTGAGCCAGTGGCCGGCCGACGGAATCCCGGCTAGCCCGCTCGGCTGGCTGATCACCGTCGCCGCCCGCCGGCTGACTGACCTGTTGCGCGCCGAGCAGGCCAGGCGGCACCGGGAGAACGCCGCGGCCCGGCAGGTACCGGCCGGTCATTGGCTGGCCGCGGGCGCCGACGTGCCGCCCGACGCCGAGGACACGCTGGTCTTGCTGTTGTTGTGCTGCCACCCCGTGCTGTCGCCCGCCTCGCAGGTCGCACTGACCCTCCGCGCGGTCGGGGGCTTGACCACGGCCGAGATCGCCCGGGCGTTCCTGGTGCCAGAGGCGACGATGACCCGGCGGATCACCCGGGCGAAGCAGGCCATTGCCGACGGCGGCGCCGAGTTCACCATGCCGGAGCCTAGTGAGCGCGCCGCCCGGCTCGCCGCGGTGGTGCAGGTCATCTACCTGATCTTCACCGAAGGCTACGCCAGCACATCCGGGCCGAGCCTGCTCCGCCCGGACCTGTGCGCCGAGGCCATCCGGCTGGCCCGGATGCTCCGCGTGCTGCTGCCGGGCGACGCCGAGGTCACCGGGCTGCTCGCGCTCTTGCTGCTGACCGACGCCCGGCGGTCGGCCAGGACCGGGCCGGGCGGGCTGCCGGTGCCGATGGCCGAGCAGGATCGCGGCAAGTGGGACACCGCCCGGATCGCCGAGGGCACGGCACTGGTCACCGAGGCTCTGCGGCGCGGGCCGCCGGGCCCATATCAGGTACAGGCGGCGATCGCCGCCTTGCACGACGAGGCGGCCACGGCCGAGGAAACCGACTGGCCGCAGATCCTGGCCCTGTACGAGGTGCTGATGCAGGCGAGCGACAACCCCGTCGTCGCGCTCAACCACGCCGTGGCCGCGGCCATGGTGCACGGCCCACGAGTCGGCCTCGACCTGCTGGACAACGTAGGCGCGGACCAGCGGATCGCGGGCGCGCACCGGCTGCACGCCGTCCGGGCCAACCTGCTGGAGATGGCTGGTGACCGGGACGCGGCCCGAGACGCCTACCGGCGGGCCGCCGGGCTGACGGCCAGCCCACCCCACCAGCGCTACCTGAACGCCCGCGCCGCCCGGCTCGCCGACCAGGCAAGCTGACAGCCGGCACCGCTCTCAAAGTTGCTCACGTGGGTGTCGGCAGCAGCAGATCGCGCTGCGAGTCGACCGCCGCAAGGTCCTCCTCGCTCCCCACCAGCAACTGCCTCGGTGTCCGACCGTCCGGTTAGCTTGGCCTCATGTCTGCGGAGCCTGGCTGGTGCGGTGTGTGCGGGTTGCCGGTGCCCGCCGGTGAGAGGTTCTGCCGCTGGCCGTCTGGCGCGGGGGCTGGTGATGGGCAGCATGACGACGAGGTTGTGCCGTGGGCGTCGCACAGCCTGGCATTCATGACGGAACTGGTGGAGCAGCAGCACTGGCGCTGCCCGTGGTGCGGGGATTACCTGCCTGACTCTCCGCGGGGCACCGCGATCGATCACATCATCCCCAGGGTTTACGGCGGACCGCATCGCCGCTGGAATCTCCAGCTCGTGCACCAGGAGTGCAACTCGGCCAAGGGCAAAAAGATCACAGCCGAGGCGCTGGAGCTGGCCGATGCTCACGGCGTGACGATCAGCATGGACATCGGGCAATACCGCGCTGGAGTCAGGCGCCGGGCAGCCACGTATGCCGTGCGGTCAACTCGCCAGCTCGACAGCGAGGTCCGCGACCGGGCTCTGGCCGCGGCCAGGAATCTCACCGTGTTCTTCCCAGAAGGAAGGGTTCGCGCCATCATCAGGGCAGCGGCGGAGGGACCGGCCCGCTGACAGCCAGCGCCGGCCTGGACTCAGAACACGCTGATACGCGCGGCCAATGATCGCCAAAGTGCGAGACGACCCAACCGCACCGAGCGGCGGCTCGGCGTGTGTTCTCACCGACGTTCCCATGGCTCAGCGTGATGCCGCCTATCGGCGTAGTCCGGCGCTGACCGGTCCCGGCCGGCTATGCGCTCGTCAACTCCGCGGAAGGGTCAGGCCAAAGCGCAGTGCGGAGTGTCGTTAGATGCCACCGTGTTGTGAGACAGACAGCAGGCCCACGTCCACGCGAGTCATGGAGCCCGAGAGGGAGCGGATGTCCAGTGACGGTCCACGGGCTGAGAAGTAGCCTCCGGCAGGCCGCCTGTGGTCGCCTGTTGTGGGCGCGCCCCGCAGGCAGGCTCCATGTGCTATCGCGCGTGCTCAGTGCCTCTGGACAGAGGAGAGTTACATGCCACTTTTCGCCAACAAGCCTGGCGATGCGGCCGCCTGGGAGCCGCAGGCCGCGGACAGCAGGCTGGCCCATACCGCCGGCGCCGATCCGTCGGGCGTTTTCACCTCCGACCTGTCGGTCTCGGAGTACGTGCTGCTCGGGGAGGCCGGGTTCGAGCCGCTCGGTTTCGTGGTCGGATCGTCTATCTATCACATTGGCCTGCAGGTCGGAAGATGGTCGCAGAACCAGGAACTGCAAATCCTGACCCAGGCGATGTACAACGCCAGGGAGTTGGCCATGGCCAGGATGCGGGCCGAGGCCGACCATTTGGGGGCTGATGGCATCGTCGGCGTCCAGTTGCGGATGCAGAGCTACGCATGGGGACAGGGCGTCCTGGAGTTCATCGCCACCGGGACTGCAGTGCGCGCGCTGGGCAGCGGCGGCACCGGCACCGCGGGCGCCCATCGTGCCCCGGACGGCCGGGCGTTCACCTCGGACTTGTCGGCTCAGGACTTCTTCCGGCTGCTGGCCGCCGGCGCGGTGCCGGTGGCGTTCGTGCTCGGAGTCTGCGTGTACCACATCGCCCATCAGTCGGCGATGCAGTCGCTGCGGCAGGCAGGCCAGAACCAGGAGATGGTGATCTTCACCCAGGGCATCTACGAGGCCCGCGAGCTCGCGCTGGCCAGAATGCAGGCGGAGGCAGCACAGGCGGGGTCCTCGGGCATCGTCGGGGTGACCGTCGCGGTCAACAACCACGTTTGGGGCGAGCACGCTACCGAATTCCTCGCCACCGGAACCGCCATCCGGCGCCTCGCCGATGAGCACCGGCTCCCCGAGACCTCACCGAAGCCCACCTTCACGTTGGGGCTCGACAGCTAGGCCAAGGCCAATCAGGCGGAACCGCACGCCTCACTCAAGTCGATGGCCGGTCACGCAACGTGAGCTGAAGCAGTGAGCCTCGAGGATCCATACCGCCGACTCGGCGTCGGGGTCTGTCCATGGATTCGTCTTCGTCGGGCGCGCAGGATGCAGTCTGCGGTCTCCAAGGCCGGGTCGGCGCCCGCCGACACAGCGCCAGATCGCGGGTCTCCCTGGCTGGTGCGCCAGGAACTGCTTCCTGGCCGGGCTTGTGCGGAGGGGCGGGGCTGATCCCAGCAGTATGCGCGATCCCTTGTCCGGCGTAGGCTTTGTTGATGATAGGGGCCGTATGGTTCCCCGCGATCGAGCCACCCGATCCCACTTGGTTGGCCCACAGCGCGCTGTACTGGGAAACTGTCGCCGTACTGATACCCGATGCGCGCACCCCGGAGATCGAGCGGTTCCTGCGTCGGTCAGCTGGACTCTTCCACACCGGACTCGTCGCACGCGCGTTTCCCGGCGACGCGCACATCGATTTCGTCCTTGCCTTCGCGGCGTATCTGGATCAACTCGATCCCGTCGAACTCGAACGCAGACGTGCCCGCTTTCGCGCCGGGCAGGCCACTCGGCTTTACCCCGAGAAGTTTCTCTGGCGAGTGTTGCCACAGCAAGCGGATGACCTCGGTCTAGCCGACATGCATCCAGCATCAGAGGTCGTGACGGTGGAAACTACTACCGCTCGGGAGTGGATGTCCGCCGTCGCGCTCGGTCTGTGTCATCCGAGAAGCGGCTGGTCTCGGGAAACGACCGGAGGCGGCAAGATCGAAAAGTGGATGCCCGTGACAGGCGCCGCGGAGTCATTCCTCGCGCTAAGCGAGGCATCCGCCACGCGTGTAGCTGATCGGCCACCGCACATGAGGATCCAGGGCTCGCTTGCGAGGGCAGAACTCCGGATCACGGTACTGAATGGCGTACTACCAGTTCCGCGCTCGCCGAACGCCGATGAAGTCGCTTCGTTCCGAGACAAATACGGCGACGTATTGATCAACACGCGGGAGGATCTGGAGCGGCGCGTCGACGCCGCCCTGCGGACTCAGGACGGCGAACTGTCGCACGCAGCAGCGGCCCAGCTCGTCGAGGATTTCCAGCCGCAGATCTATCAAGCGGAGCGCGTCTTGCGGACGGCGGGGTGGCACTCGCTGACCGCGCTGACGCTGGCAGTGGCGACGAAGATCGCCGTAGACGACGCGGCGACAGCATCGAGCCACATGCGCTCCTCACCCCGTTACGAAGCTGAGCCGCTCGCCTGTGTTCTGATCAACGGCGGCGGTTGGCCGGTGCCCCGAGAGAATCGAAGACACGCCGGCTCGCCCCTAGCCTCGATCATCGAAGACAGATTGGCCATGGAACGCGGGTGGCAGCCCGACGATGGGGATTACGACGACGAGGACGGGCTCGACGACGAGGAGCCTCCGGAGGATGGAAAGTAGACGAGGATGACGTGAGCCCGCGGATCGTGCTGAGGTGCACGTCTTCTCGACTCAGCAGCGCGAGGGCTATCAGCCTGAGGCCTGCTCCTGGTATGACGGGTGCATGCTGATCGGAGCGAGCGACATCACAGCGGCGATCAAGGACATCGCCGACATAGCCGAAAAAGTTGCCGCGAATTTCCGTGACCGGCACGTCAAGCAAGCGATCGCCGAGCGGTACGACGAGATGTTCCGCAATCCGAAGTTCCCGTACCGCTCGACCAAGGTCTTTGGGAAAGTCATTGGAGATCGTTCGCCGGATCTCGCAGTCACGCGAGCCATCCTCACCGGATTGATCGTCAAAGGGGTGCGCGGGAGTACCGGAAAAAATGATGTATGGGTAAAACCTGATAACTGGGTTCTAGACGATAGTGGGAGGGTCGTCAGGAACCAGGCGAATCTTGGCGTCCTGAAGCCAGGAATCAAGCCAGGCAACCTCTAACGATAAGTGCACCCGCAGACGTGTGACGGCCGTTCCTGACCGTGAGTGACTTGATCGCCGAATCTAGGCAGCTCACGATGTGCCGGGCACGCTTTTGGCGGCACGCAGATCATCCGGGTCTGGCCGTTGCCGTCCCGCCCGGCGACCGGTCTCACTCGCCGCCGGTCAGCGCGGCGAGCACGTCGGGGAAGATGGCGTCGGCCCGGGCGTCCAGCTCGTCGTCGGTCAGCAGCTGGACCGGATGGGGGATGTAGACCATGCGGGCGCCCGGCATGCCGAGCCGGCGTGCCTGCTCGATGGCTTCGTCGGCGAACGGTGCCGTCGCGATGCCGACCGCCGGGATGCCCCGGCGCTCTAGATGGACGAGGTCATGCAAACTGCACGACGTGCATGAGCCTCAATCGGCGAGGGCCTCCACGACCAGGTCGGCGTGGCCTGCAATGTCGCCGATCAGCGCGAGGGCGGCCGGCTTGGAGAAGATTTCCTTGGTCGTGCGCGCTGTGGCCGCGCCCGCTGCCTGCAGCAGCGTTTCTATCCGGTCGAGGAACTCGGCGCCGCGGTTCTTCCTGATGTCGAGCAGCACCACCCGGCGCCCGTTGATGCTTTCCGGGCGCGGCGCAAGCGGCTCGGCCTCCCGGACGCGCTCGTCGAACGGGCTCACGTAATCAGCGGCCACGGTGATCCCACCTCCCGGGAGACGATCTGAGATCCCATGCCGGTGCATGGGCCCAGGACTGCAGAGTAACGCCCGGCCTCGCCGCCGGCCACGATCAGGACGATGGCTTCCGGCGACGCCCACTTGGGCACCTGGGCGGCGGGGTCGGCGGCGTGGACGAAGGGGGTCGTCTCGCCGCGGCGCAACTCGGCGGCGGGCTTGTGCACCGCGTCGAACATGAATCGGCGCAGCTGCTGTTTGGTCCATCCGGCGGCGCGGAACATCTCGGCGTGCTCGGGGCAGATCACGAACACCGACGGCTCCTGCAGCGGCCACCAGTTGGTGCTCCAGGCGCTGGCCGCTGCCCACGCGAGGACCCAGGCGAGATCCTCGGGGGTGCGGCTGCGGTGGTCGGAGATCGACAGCGGCGCGTCGCTGCCGATGAGGGTGACGACCGACTGGCCGGGCCGGAAACCGCGCTCGGCGTGCAGCGGCTCCCAGGGGCTCACTTCCTCGTCCTCGGCGATGCAGAACCCGACCTTCCCCATCTGCCCTTGGGTCGCCCGGTCCAGCCTGCCGGGCATCCCTCCGCCGGTGAGGGTGACCAGCAGCCGCAGCGCCCGGCCGATGGTGAGGTTCGCCCGGAATCCGGGCCCGAGCGCGCCCATGCCGCTGTTCAGGCCGATCGCCTCCCGCACCGGCCCGTTCACCACCACCAGCTGCCCGGCCGGCTGGGTGGTCACCGCCTGGCCGTGGAGGTTGAACGCGGGATCGAGCGCGGCCTGGGCGGCCGCGACTACGACCGGGAAGTAGGCCTGCCGGCAGCCGGCCAGCACCGCGCAGGCCGCGACGCGCTCCAGTGTCGCCTCGCCCATGTCGGGCGGGACGGGGCCGAGGGAAACCCGGCCGTCGCAGCCGCCGAGCATCGCCTCGACCCGGTCCGGGGTCGGCGGGACGACCGGCAGGCCGTCGGTCCAGCCGCGCTCGAACATCTCCTCGACGTCGTCGGCACCGGCGGGGACCGAGATCGCGGCCGCCAGTTCCGGGTCGATCGCGGCCTTGGACGAGCAACCGGGCTTGAGCAGCGGCTCGGTTGCCTCCGGGATCGCGAGCTCGGCGCCGAGGAGCGCTCCCGCCCGCCCGATGAGAGCCACCAGGGCCGCATGGTTCCAGCCGGTCACGGAGCCCGCGATCGTCCCGGCGCGGTCGACGAGGACCGCTGTCGGCACCGAGACCAGCCGGTAGGCGCGCGACGTCCGGTACGGCGGGTCCTCGGCGGCCACCCCCGCCTGCCAGCCGAGACGGCGCGCCATCCGGACGGCGACCTCGAGCGGGTCCTCGAACACGGCGGTGGCGGTGAGCCCGGCCTCCTGCCAGGCCCCGCACAACGGGCCGAGCCTGCGCAGGGCCATCGCGGAGGTGGGGCACTCCTCAGAGACGAACAGCAGCAGCGCGCCGCCGCCCGCGGTGAGGCCGGCAACGGTCACCTCGCCGGGGCCGAGCCCACGGACCGACAGAGTCGGCGCCCGAAGCGGCGCGCCGATCCGACTGAGGTCGCTTTCGGTCATATACCTGCGCTACCACAGCCGCCACGGTCCGCGGAAGGGCGCAGCCGCGGCGCTATCTCTCTCGCCTGCACCCGGAAGGGGACTGTCACCCGCACCTGATCCGCCACCGTGATGCGGCGAGGCGGTGGCACATGCTCAACACGGTCCTAGCCAAGATGATGAGCGAGCACGCTGGCAGCCACGTGCAGCGCCATCGCGCCATGTCAGGAAAGCTCACTGCGCACGAGCCAGCGGGGCTTGCCGCCGCTTCGTCCAGCGGTCTGGCAGACCCGGCTGAATCCGTGCGCCTCGAAGAGCGGGACGGTACCCACGTAACCGCTGGTCTGGTCGACTCGCTCGCTGCCAGGGTCGACCGGGTAGCCCTCCAGTGCGGTTGCGCCCATCGCGCGCGCATGGCTGACCGCGCCCTCCAGCAGCTCATGCATAAGGCCGCGGCGCCGGAACCCCGGCCGCACCACGAAGCACACCACCGACCACGCATCCTCGTCCTGGACGTGCGGGATCGTCCGGGAGTTGACCAGGGCGCGGTAGGTGGACTTCGGCGCGACCGAACACCAGCCGGCCGTCTTGCCATCGACGTACGCCAGCACCCCTGGACCCGGTTCGCTGGCGCACAGCGCGCGCATGTGCGCGATACGGCCGGGCATGTCGAGGCTGGAATTGCGGTACGCCATACAGACGCATCCGCCTCCGCCCGGCTTGCGCGGCACCATAAACGACGCGAAGTCGTCCCATCGCCCGGTCGCCGGCAGGACCTGCACTCCCATGTGCCGAGGATAGGTGTTCAGCGGGACCCAGGTATCGGCGCCGGAGGATCACCGGGCTGTCGCGGCTCACGCAGCGGCGTGGCGGATGCGCTGGGAAATACGCAGATCATCATCGTAGTCGGCGGCGGGTACTCTGGCATCGCTGCCGCATGGTCGTTGCGCAGCTATGGCCATTCGGTAACTGTCCTGGAAGCGCGCGACAGGGTGGGCGGGCGGGCATGGACGAAGCATGTTCCCGGTGGAGGCTGGGTCGATAACGGCGGCCAGTGGATTGGCCCGGGAATGACCCAGATCCTGGAACTCGCCCGGGAGGCCGGGGTTGCGACTTTCCCGACTTACCAAGACGGAAACAGCATTCTTGTCTACGGCGGGAAACGAATCGTCTACGGCGCAGAAGATCCGCATTCGCTGAGCATCCCGGTCCCAGAAGCGGACGTCAAGGACTTCATGGGCGCAGTCACCGAGATGGCCAAGCTGTCCAGGGAGGTGCCGTCACAAGCACCCTGGGAGGCCCCGCGGGCCCGGGAGTTCGACTATCAGACGGTAGAGAGCTGGATGCAGCAGAATCTGGCGACCGACGGTGCGAAGTTCGCGCTGCGCAGCGTCGTCGCGGGTTACTTCGCGGTCGAGCCGTGTGATCTCCATATCTGGTTGTGTGCAGTTCTGGTTGTCGCATCCGATTCAGGGTGGCGCCGGCGAGCACGCTGACCAGCGCCCGTTGCTACTGCGGAGTCCCGACCCCCGGAACCTGGACGAACTACAGCGACGCGGTGCGCAGGCCAGTCGGCCGGGTGCACTGGGCCGGGACCGAGGCAGCCACCAAATGGGTCCAGTACATGGAAGGGGCGGTACGCTCCGGCCAGCGTGCCGCCGCCGAAGTGCACGACGCTCTCGAGAGCGCGCCATGACTGGGCCGGCAACCATCGGCGCCCTCGTCAGCGCCTGAGGTTGACGAGGTCGACGGCGGGCGGGCCGTCGCGGCGGATGCCGTGGTCACCGGGCCGTTTGACCCGGTAGCTGTTGTGGCGGGCACGTTTGATCACGGGTGGATAGGCGCGCGGTGCCCGGCTGAGCCACGCTTATCATGAAAGGGCCAGCCGGGACAGGCGTGATCGTCGGGCTAGACCCGTCAGGCGTTGTCAGTTGTGTCGGCCTGGAGGCGCCGCATGGCGATGGAACCGCCGGATCCCGGCGCGGGATGGGTGGTCGGCGGCGGCCACTTGCGGGCCTCCGATGCGGACCGGGAGCGGGTCATCGATGCTCTGAAGGCCGCGTTCGTGCAAGGTCGGCTGAGCAGGAGCGAGCTGACTACGCGAGCTGGTCAGGCGCTTGAATCGAGGACCTACGCTGAGCTGGCCGGTGTCACCGCGGGCATTGCGGCCGACCGAGCGGTCACCGCGCCGCCGCGCCAGCCCGCAGCGCCAGTGCGCGCCAAGCCGGTCAACCGGAAGGTCATCGCCTGGGTGGTGAGCGTGACCATCCTCTCGCCCGCATTGGGCGTCGCCTTCTTCGCCACCTACTGGGGCAGCTTCTTCATCCTTCTTTTGCTGGCTTACGTCGCGGCGGGTGTGATCGGCTCGCCTGGATCGCGGTGAGTTGGACGATCTAATCGCTGCGCCGATTCAGACAGGCTAGGAGTCTGCCATTCCCTCCCAGGGCGTTACATCCAGCCGCTGCGCGTAAAGCTGTTCGTAGAAGGGCCGGTGATGAGCCGCGTACCGTGCGAGCTTGTCGGAGTTCTCGACGGTGTGCAGGTAGGCGCGTTCGCGCCGCTCAAAGCCAGAGCTGTTGCTGGCGTCCGTGTGCCAAAGGGCGGATCGCTGCCACTCGGGCTGTTCACCCCGCTGCCAGGTGAGCGCACGCGGATTGAACGGTAGCCCCATGGCCGCGCAGTAGGCTGCCATCGTCGCAGCAGGCCGAGCCACGAGGTCATCCGAGTCGATGACAATCGGTGGCTTCCCCCCAGCACCGCTGATAGCGGCCTGCATCTCGCACAGCCGTTCCATCCCGATCGCGTTGATGGTCATCGGAGGGAACAGGGCGTAATAGGATGCTGCGATTTCCTCGGGGCGGCGTATGAGGAACGAATGTCGGGCCTTGGCAAGGAAGTGCCGGTCGGCCAAGACCTCATCGTACTGATGGTCCATCGTGTCTTTAAAGAACACGCCCCGGCCGCGCGACTCGTCACGTAGCCAGGTGAGGAGCGATACGGGCGAACGGAACATCCGTCCTTCGGCATCGGTCTCGCCGTAGTTCTTCAGGTTGCCGAACGGCTCGTGAAGGACGGTCATATCGCCGCGCTCAACAATCGACCGAAAGAAAGCCGTCGATCGCGCTCGTGGTGCGCTCCACAATGCGAATACTGCCATGCCCGGAGCATACCTTTGAACGCCGATCTTAGAGACTTGAGCTGGATTTGAGCTGGATGCCTAGCTCCACTTGAATGTGCGACGGACCGGCTTTGCTTGATGCGCGACAGACCCTAAGTTTTTGTTCTGGCTCCGATGATGCTGTCCCTGCGCTGGACCGCTATGGACTGGGCCAGGCAGTGTGGTGTGCAGTCGCTGAAGTCAGTCGTCGGAGGCCGGAGCCCTGCGGCATACGCCGGACACGGTGTGTCGTGCATCCCACCACGAGATCAGCGCTGTCCGAGCCCGCGGCGAGGCCACCCGCTGGCCCTGCCGCCGGGCGCGGAGCTGGTCCTTCAGCCAGGCCGGCGCGTGCGCCTGCTCTATCGCCTGTGTCTTGGTCAGCAGCTGGCCCGTCTCCAGGGCATGGCGGCCGCGTGCCATCGATGTCAGTCCCAGGTCCGCGATCACCGGATTTAGCCACCACAGCGGCCGACGCGCGGCGTGGGCCCAGTACCCGCACAGCTCCGCCCGCGCGGCGCGGCGAACGTCATCGTCGGTCATTTCAGGCAGTACAGCGGCGGGCGGGCGGCCCAGGACGGCGAAGCCGTGCCGGACGAGCTCGGCTCGCGTCACCCCCGACAGGCCGCGCTGGACAAGCAAGCCGTGGGTCCACGTCGGGTGCAGCGCTCCGAGATCGGTCAGCCTGCCCGCATCTACGTACACGCAGCCCAGGTCCAGTCCGTGAGCGGTCCCCTGGTCTAGCTCCCGGTGCAGACCGGCCAGGATCTCCTGCCGTGCCGGACCTACCGGGCCCTCCGTCAAGGCAACCAGGTCCAGGTCACTGACATAAGGGACGTAGTCTCCGGTAGCTAGGGAACCGGCCACGAGCAAATTGGTCACCCAGCCGAGGTCGTCCAGCCGTTCGGCAAGCTGACGGACGGCCGGCGGCACATCCTTCATCCGGCCAGCCTACGGGTCCAGATCAGTGCGCAGATTCAGCTGTCACGAGTGGAGAATGAGAGTTCGCGAGGGCGTCGACACTTGGCCAGAGTGACGGTTGCGCTCCAAGACCACAGCTATCCGCCGTCGGGACTTCGAGCGAGACTGCCTCGAACGGCTCGAGTAGACGCTGTGGACGTCGTTTGTGTTCTCAGATATCTATTCGAGATTGAGGGGGAATGGCATGGAAGCGCAGGAAGTTCGTCGTGCAGTTGAGGCGGCCGGGTCGACTGCTTCTGCGCTGGGCCTTCAAGTCGACGATGTGGTAGTCATACACAACTCGGACCGCATCGCATTGCGCCTGATCCCTTGCGATGTTCTTGCCCGGGTCGCACCCTCAGCGCATCAAGCTGACTCCGAGTTCGAAGTAGAGGTTGCTCGCCGTCTCGCCGAAATCGATGGCCCAGTGGCTGAGCTTGAGCCCAGAGTCGAATACCGTGTCTATTTGCGGGATGGCTTCGCTATCTCGTTCTGGACATACTACGAGCCCGTGGGATCGGAGATCGCGCCAGCTGAGTATGCGGGGGCACTTATGCGGCTGCATACCGCCCTGCGCCAGAACGATCTGGGGGCGCCGCACTTCACCGATCGAGTTGCCGGTGCGCAGAGAGAGGTTGGCGACCGGGATCGGACTCCAGCGTTGCTCGGTCCCGACCGGGAACTACTCGGCAACACGCTCAGCAAACTGAGTAGCTCGATAACCCGCGAGGGGGCTAGCGAGCAGCTGCTGCACGGCGAGCCGCATCCGGGCAACTTGCTCAGTACAAGGAGAGGGCCGCTCTTCGTAGACCTCGGGACGTGCTGCCGTGGGCCGATCGAGTTTGACGTGGCCCATGCCCCCGAAGAAGTTGCAGAGCATTATCCGGGCGCGGACCACGACCTGATCTGCCAATGCCGCATCCTCATGTGGGCGTTGTTCAGCACGTGGCGCTGGCGCCACGACGACCAGCTGCCTAATGGGCACTACTGGAGAATGGAGGGGCTCAACCAGGTTCGAGCAGGGCTCGACCGCTACGGGCAGGATTGGGCCTGACCGGCTCGACGTACAGCCTGACGATCCGGGGCGGGACGACGGCTCAATTCGTTTGCTCGCTCCGGTCGGCGAGTAGAACGGTCCTATGACCGAAGGCTGTGTCTTTTGCGATCACGACAGGCTGCGCAAGGCGGATCTGTACTTCGAGAACGACTTTTGCATCTACTCCTCGACCAGAGACCCTCGTGATCCGCCCGACGTAATTCCGGGCTGCGGCGCCATCGTCCCGAAAGTTCACCGAGCTTCTCCGTTCGACCTGACCGCCGAGGAGTGGGCGGCGACGCGTGAACTGCTGCTTCTCGTACGTGCCGAGCTCCACAAGCGGCTCGCTCCCGACGGCTACACGCTCGGCTGGAACGATCAGGGCGGGCACCACCCCCACCTGCACGTCATCCCGCGCTTCGATGACGAGCCGTTGGCCGACCATGGCGTCCGGTCGGGAATCAAAGATCCCGCCAATCGGCGGCCTGATCCGTGGCGTCCCGGCAGCGGGAGGCACCTAGCCGGGTCATGAAACCAGTCGCCGCCGAGCCGCCACAGCTGGTTGTCCCACCCGCGCGCACCGAGCGACAAGGGCCGGTCGGCCAGGTCGGGGTACTGGTCGCGCAGCAGGGCCCGGACCAGCTGCGCGGTGATCTGCGTCTCGGCATGGGTCTCGGCTAACAGTAGCCAGCGAGGCAGGCTCTTCCGGCGAGCGCGCAGGAACCGGACCCGGCCCACTTGACATGATGCTGGCGTGCCGACTCACGTTGTGTTGCTGCGCGGGGTCAACAACCTCGGCGGCAAAAAGGTCGCGATGGCGGAACTCCGAGAGGTTGTGACCTCGCTCGGTCATACCGATGTCATGACCTACATCCAGAGCGGAAACGTGCTGTTCAATCTGCGGCTGACCGACGGCAGGACGGCGGGCCGCACGGATACTGCGGCGCTAGCCGCAGAGTTCGAGCGCGCCATCGCCGACAGCATCGGCGTGCGGGCCCGCGCCGTAGTGCTCTCCCGCGAGGAACTTGCCCGCTGCGTGCACGACAACCCGTATCCGGGTGAGACGGATCCCAAGCTGCTGCATGCGGTGTTCCTGCCCGAGGTACCCGGACCCGGCCTGGCCGCCTGGGTGGCCGACGCGGAGCGGCAAGTGCGGGCGAAGGGCAGCCGGGACGAGGCCCAGGTGCTTGGCCGTACGGTCTACCTGCACACCCCGGACGGTTACCCGCGCAGCGAACTGCGCCGCGTGCTCGCCAGGGCGGGCGGGCCTACCTCGGCCGCGGTGGCCGGAACGGCGCGCAACTGGGCGACGGTCAGCAGGCTGGTCAAGCTGTGCGGACCCTGACTTGCAAACACACGTCCCGGCCGATCACGGCGAGCCGGGGCATCCACGAGCACGGCAGCCCGCATTCGCTTATGTACCTTGACGGTTACGTAACCAGATTGGTACATTCACGCCATGGAGGCTGTGCTGCGGGCACTCGCGGACGAGAGCCGGCGGACGATTCTGGAGACTCTGACCGGCGGTCCGGCCACCGCTGGTGAGCTGGCGGCGGTGCTGCCGATTGCTCGCGAGGGGGCATCACGGCACTTGCGGGTGCTGCGGGAGGCGGGGCTGGTCGAGGTCCGCCAGGAGGCGCAGCGGCGGGTCTACAGTCTTCGCCCTGAGCCGCTCGCCGAGGTCGATGAATGGCTGGGCCGGTACCGGGCCTTGTGGGAACAGCGGCTGGATGCCCTGCACACCGAGATAGCCCGGGGGAAACGCGAACGAAGGAGCACCAGATGACCAGCAACGCACGTCCAGGTAGCCGCATCCTGGGCAGCCTGCGATCAGCAGATGGCAAGGGCGTCGTGCGCATGGAGGACCGCTTCGACACCGATATCGACGACCTGTGGTCGGCGCTGACCGATCCCCGCCGTCTCGCCCGCTGGCTCGGCGAGGTAGAGGGCGACCTCCGCCTCGGCGGTGAGTTCCGCGCCCGCTTTTTCTCCAGCGGATGGGAGGGCACCGGGCGAGTGGAAGCGTGCGAGCCCCCGCGGCGGCTGCTGCTGTTGACCATGCAACCGGACCAGCCGGACGAGCACTTCATCGAGGCCACGCTGACCGCCGACGGCGACCAGACCATCCTGGTCTGGGAGGAACGGGGCATGCCCCTGGACTACCTCGCCGCCTACGGGGCAGGCATCCAGGTCCATGTCGAAGACCTCGCCGCCTATCTCGCCGGGCGTGAGCGCGGCGACGCCGACGCCCGATGGAACGAGCTCCTCCCCGCCTATCAAGACGTGGCGGCCAACATCGGCTAGGCACCGGCCGCTGCCGGCTAGACACGAGCACTCGTTTCTGGCTTGACGCTCATAGGTGTGTCAAGCCCACGTGAGGCCTGGCGGGCTGCATCGGCTGGGCTGGCGGTTTCAGTGAAGACGGGTGCGCCAGCGGCGTGTGAATGCGCGCAGCAGAAGTTCGGCACTGGCCCGTCGGAGTGTCGGCCGCCCGGGCGACGATGAGGGTGTGACGCACCCGCAGGTGCGGCCCGACCCGGCGTTCGGGCTGCTGAAGCTGTACGACGATGCGCTGCCGCACGTCTACGGCTACCTGCTGGCTCGCTGCGGCGACTCTCATCTGGCCGAGGACCTCACGGCTGAGTCGTTCCTGGCCGCCGTGCACGCGATCCGCAAGCCTGGCGCGCCCGATCCGTCGATCCCGTGGCTGATCGGGGTTGCCCGGCACAAGCTTGCCGACCACTGGCGGCGGGTCGAGCGGGAGCAGCGCGGTTTGCGCCTCCTGGACGGCGAGCCGACGCGGGTCGACGATCCGTGGGAGATGGCCGTCGACCGGATCCGGGCCCGCGAGGTGCTCGACCGGCTCGGCGCGCACCACCGGGCCGCGCTCACGCTGCGCTACCTCGACGGGTTGCCGGTGCCTGAGGTGGCCCGGCACCTGGACCGCACCGTGCACGCCACCGAGGCGCTGCTGGTGCGGGCCCGCGCCGCGTTCCGCCGGATCTACGAGGGAGAGGAGGGCTCGCGATGACGGATCCGTTTGAGGCTCTGCGCGAGCCCGTCACGCCGGTCGATCCCGACCCCGACTTCGCCGGGCGGCTGCGGCAGCGGCTGACCCGGGAGGTCTTCGCACCCCCAGGAGGAATCATGTCCCAGCAAACAGCCACGACCTCGGTCGAGCGCGAGCCCCCCTGGCCTCCGACGCTGACCCCCTACATCGTCGTGTCCGACGCCCGGCGCGCCATGGACTGGTATGTCGAGGTGCTCGGCGCGCAGCGCCGCGGCGAGCTCTACGTCAACGCGGACGGCACGATCGGCCACGCCGAGGTCGGCATCGGTGACGCGGTGCTGATGTTCGCCGAAGCTTCCGACCTCTGGCCTGACGTGCCCGTGCGCGCTCCCGACGCCCCCGCGACGTTCAGTCACACCCTCCACCTGGAGGTCGACGACGTCGACGGGACTACCGAGCGGGCCCGGCGCAGCGGCGCCTCGGTAGAGCGGGAGCCGGTCGACCAGCCCTACGGTCGCAGCTCCGTGATCGTCGACCCGTTCGGGCACCGCTGGGTGCTGCTCAGGCCGCCGGCGCGGGCCACCCGGTTGCGACAGGGCGATGTCGCAAACGTGACGATGGTGGCGCGGGACGCGCACCGGGCCAAGGAGTTCTACGAAGCCGTGCTGCAGGTGCCATTCTTCTCCCGTCACCCCGGCGCGTGGCGCACCGGCGAGACCAGGCCGCCGCTGGGCATCTTGTCGTCGCAGGGGGCAGAGCCCGAGGTGCAGCTGTCCTACCGCGTCGACGACATTGCGGCCGCAGTCGAGCGAGTCCGGGCGGCCGGTGGCCACGCGGACGAGCCCGAGCGCAAGCCGTACGGGCTGCTCGCTGAGTGCGCCGACGACCAGGGTGCGACGTTCCGCCTCTGGCAGCCGGTCGACTGACCGAAGCACCTAGGCCAGGCTCTCGTCGATGAAGGTGAGGGTGAGCTCGTCGAGGTGGCGGCGGGTGGCATCGGGGACATCGCGCAGGGGTCCTTGCCCGGCGAGTACGGCCAGTCCGTGCACTGCGGACCAGATGGGGTATTCGATGCCATCGCGGCGCTGTCGGTGGAGGACCCCGGCGTCGACTAGCTCGTCGAGCGCGACGCGGAGATGACCCAGGGGTGTGCGTTCCTGCCCGGTAGTGCCATCGGGAGCCCCGTAGGTGTGCTGCTGCGGCAGGGCGAACGCGGTGGCGAACAACCCCGGCTCCTGGTGGGCGAACTCCAGGTACGCCGTTCTGAGCGCTAGTTACCAGGGGCGGGGGCCTTCGGCACCGAAGTAGCCCCCGGTTGGCCCGTCCGGGCCAACCTGCGCCATGCGGACGATGATCTCGGCACCCTTCTCGACGGTCTGCGTGCCCGCGTGCCCGTTCAGGTCCGTCGCGGTGTAGCCGGGCTCCACCGCATTGATCCGCATGTCCGGAAACGCCTTCGCGAACTGCACGGTGATCATGTTGACCGCGGCCTTCGACGCCGGATACGCGACCCCCGGGTAGTCGTACGAAGCGGTGCCGGGAGCGGTGACGCGGGCAATCGAGGCCAGGCCGCTGCTGACGTTGACCACGACCGGGGCGGCGGACCGCCGCAGCAGTGGCAGGAACGCGTGAGTGACACGCACCACGCCGAATACGTTCGTCTCGAACAGCGACCGCATCAGGTCGGCGGTGATCTCCGCGGCGCCGGGCACCACGTTCCCCTCGATGCGCATTTCGATGCCGGCGTTGTTGACCAGCACGTCCAGGCCGCCATCGGCTTCGATGGTCTTCGCCGCCGCGGCGACGGACGCGTCGTCGGTGACGTCGATGAGGAC
This sequence comes from uncultured Actinomycetota bacterium, assembly GCA_963844655.1. Taxonomy (GTDB): domain Bacteria; phylum Actinomycetota; class Actinomycetes; order Streptosporangiales; family Streptosporangiaceae; genus JASHPR01. The sequence goes on from CAWJPA010000007.1 coordinate 565,534, forward strand.
CATCCGGGCGCCCAGCTGGCCGGCGGCCCGGCGGCCGCGTTCGGCGTCCCTGCTGCCGGCGTAGACGATGTGGCCCGCGGCAATGAGCCGACGGGCGGTCTCGAAGCCGAGTCCCTTGTTCGCTCCGGTGATCAGTGTTGTCGTCATGCCTTGAGGCTAGGATTTAGAGCGTGCTCGAAGTCAAACCGCAACCGGTATCCGGGCCCGCCCGCTCCGACCCCTCGGCGGGCCTGACCATCGCCGAGGCCGCCCGCCGCACCGGGGTCAGCGTGCACACCCTGCGCTACTACGAACGCGCCGGCCTGGTCGTCACCACCATCGACCGCACCGCCGGCGGCCGGCGGCGCTACCACCAGCTCGACCTCGACTGGATTGCCGTCTGCACGAAGCTGCGGGCCACCGGCATGCCGATCAAGACCATCCGGCGCTACGCCCAGCTCGTATCCGCTGGGCACGGCAACGAGCAGGAACGGCTCGCCCTCATGGAGGCTCACCGCGCCGATGTGACCGCCAAGCTCGCGGAGCTGCAGGAAAACCTCAAGCTCATCGACCACAAGATCGACGTCTACCAAGGCCGGCTCGCTGCCGGCGACGCCGACCAGCTATGGGCGCCCAACCGCCTCGCGGGTGCCCGCCCAGCAAACGGCACCTCGAGCTGAACTGCGTTTGCCGCATTTAGCTGACTCACGCTGCGGGCTCAAGGGCCGGATGGGCCGGCCAGGCTGCGGCGGGGCCGCGGGAGCAGTTCGCCGCCGCAGTTGGGGCACCGGCCGCTCATCTCTTCGGTGCAGGCAAGGCAGAAGGTGCATTCGTAGCTGCAGATGCGGGCGTCGCCGTCGAGAGGGAGCGCCGTGTCGCAGCGTTCACAGGTGGGGCGCATTTCAAGCACGTTTGACTCCGCTGAACTCGCTCTTGGACGACGCTACAAGCGCAACAGCCAAAATACCGGGACAGGGGATTGCCGCCTAGGGCCTGTCCTGTCGATCATGAACCGGTCCTAGCCGCAATGTCGGGGTGTTAAGCGTTCCGCTCGGTGGTTGACCGTCTGCTAGCGTGCGCGCATGGCGGACTTGGGGCCCGTCGCTTGGCCGCCTGAGCCGATCAGGACCGAGCGGCTCGTGCTCCGTGAGCCCGAGGCCCGGGACCGTGCGGCGTTCATCGAGCTGCTGGCCTCGCCGGAGGTGGGCACCTACCTCGGTGGCCCCCGGCCGCGTAACGAGCTCGAGCGTGAGATGCCCGGGGCGCCCGAGCGGCGTCCCGGCGTTTTCATAGTCGATCTCAACGGAGCGATGATCGGCCAGATCATTCTCAGGAGAGCAACGGGGCACGGTCCTCCGGCTGCTGGCGGGGAGGCCGAGCTCGGCTACCTGTTCCTGCCGCAGGCGTGGGGTTTCGGGTACGCCGCCGAGGCGTGCGCAGCGGCACTCGGCTGGTTCGCCGGCGCGCTTCCCGGCGAACCGGTGGTGCTCTTTACCCAGACCGCCAACGCCCGCTCGATGCGCCTTGCGGCGAAGCTGGGGTTCACCGAGGTAGAGCGGTTCGAAGCCTACGGCGCCGAGCAGTGGTTCGGCATGTGGTCCCCCGTCACGCCGTCCGGTTGAGCTCGTTGCTGACCAGGACCTTCCGCTGCCATGTCAGCCGAACCCGCAATCGCGCCTAGAGCGTGTCCTGCCGATTATGTGAGCCAGATCAGGGCTGAGATGAGTACCAGGCTGGCGCGGTAGATGGCGGCTCGTTTGGCGTAGCGGGTGGCCAGGTCACGCCACTGTTTGAGCCTGCCGAAGGCGCGTTCCACGACGTTGCGCTGTTTGTAGTCTTCCCGGCTGAAGGCGGGTGGCCGCCCGCCGCGTGATCCCCTGGCGGCGCGACGGGCGACCTGGTCGCGCCGCTCGGGGATGTCGTGGGGAATCCCGCGGCGGCGCAGCGCGGCCCGGGTGGAGTCATGGGCGTATCCCTTATCGGCCAGCAGCAGGTCCGGGCGCTTGCGGGGCCTCCCGCCGCCCGGCCCGCGGATGGCGATGGCGCCCAGGACCGGGAGCAGGTAGGGGTTGTCCCCGGACTGCCCACCGCTGAGCAGCACTGACAGCGGCCGGCCACGGCCGTCGACGGCCAGGTGGATCTTGGTGCTCAGCCCACCCCGCGAGCGGCCCAGCGCCTCCCCGGCCGCAGCGGCCTTCCCGGATGCCCAGCGCCAGGCCGCGGCGCCCCCTTTTTACGGGCGCCAGCGGAATGCTGGTGCGCCCGCACCACCGAAGAATCCACGGCTACCACCCAGTCAACCGGCTGCCCGTCGTCGCGGACCTGGGCATGGGCCAGGACCTTGTCCCACGTCTCATCCGCGGTCCACCGGCGCAGCCGCTCATGGCAGGTCTTCCACGGCCCATACCGCTCCGGCAAGTCCCGCCACGGCGCCCCAGTGCGCAATTTCCACAAGATCCCGTTGATCACCTGCCGGTGATCACGCCACCGGCCCCGCGCACCACCAGCTAGCGGCAACAGCGGCTCAATCACCGCCCACGCCCTATCCGTTAACTCACCACGCCCGGCCACCGCGACATGAGTGGACCACAACCCACTACAAGATCGACAGGACACGCCCTAGGCCACCAAGCGCAAACCGGCCCAGGCCAGGATCACAATCCCGGCCTGGGCCTTGATCACCTCTCGGCGGCTGACGACTTTCCCGGCCAGCAGCGCCGTTAGCTCACCGGCACCCGCGCCTCGCGCCCCGCGACGGGCGCAGCAGGCTAGGTCTGGACGCTGTGCTGCAGGCGGTAGTCGGTCCAGGAGCGCAGGCGGTAGGCGGTCCAGGAGATCAGCGCCGTCGCGGCCAGCGGCAACGCTCCAATCCAGTAGCCGCCCGAGAGCAGAAGGACGCCAAGGCCGAAGTTGAACGCGGCACAGGCGAAGCGCACGTTCACCCAGACTTGAGGGTGGCGATATTCCCATTGAATCGCGCCGGTGAGTCCGGAGACTCAGTTTGCTGAGTGGCCGGCCTCGGCGAGGGCGGTGTTCTGACTGTAGTAGGCGGTCTCGAGTTCGGCCGGGGGGATGTCGCCGCAGGCTTCGTAGAGGCGGCGGTGGTTGTACCAGTCGACGTATTCGAGGGTGGCGATCTCGACCTGCTCGGCGGTGCGCCAGGGGCCGCGTGGCTTGATCAGCTCGGTCTTGAACAAGCCGTTTACGGACTCGGCCAGCGCGTTGTCATACGCGTCGCCGACGGTGCCGACCGAGGCGCTGATGCCGGCGGCGGCGAGCCGGTCGGTGAACGCAATGGATGTGTACTGGCTGCCCGCGTCGGTGTGGTGGATCAGCCCGGCCAGATCGCGGTCGCCGCCGCGCTTGCGGGTCCACAGGGCCTGCTCCAGCGCGTCCAGGACCAAGGCGGTCTTCATCGAGCTGGCAGCCCGCCAGCCCAGTATCCGGCGGGAGTACGCATCGATGACGAACGCGACATAGACCATGCCCGTCCACGCTGGGACGTAGGTGTAATCAGCGACCCAGAGCCGGTCCGGGGCGGGCGGGCTGAACTGCCTCCGCACCAGGTCGGCTGGGCGGGCCGCAGCCGGATCCGCGATCGTGGTGCGCATCCTCTTGCCGCGGCGGGCACCGCGCAGGCCCAGGTCGCGCATCAGCCGCGCCACCGTGCAGCGGGCCACTTCAGTGCCCTCGCGGTTGAGCTGCAGCCATACCTTCCGCGCCCCGTAGACACCGTAGTTGTCCGCGTGCACCCGGGCGATCGCTGCTTTCAGCAGCTCATCGCGGCGTGCCCGGGCTGACGGTGCCCGGCTGACGGCGTCGTAGTACGTCGACGGGGCGATCGGCCAGCCGTGCTGGGTCAGCACGCGGCAGATCGGCTCGACCCCGAAACGATGCTTGTGCTCGCTGATGAATATCACGAGTACCGCTGCGGGCGGTCGAGCTCCGCCGCGAAGAAAATTGACGCTGACTTCAGTATCTCGTTGGCCCGGCGCAGCTCGGAGTTCTCTCGCTTGAGCCGCTTGATCTCGGCGGACTCCTCGCTGGTGATCCCTGGCCGCTGCCCGGCGTTGACCTCGGCCTGGCGAACCCACTTGCGCAGCGTCTCCGCGGTCCCGATGCCCAGCTTCGCGGCCACCGCCACGATCGCCGGCCAGTCCGAGGGGTAGTCCGGCCGCACCTCGGTGACCATCCGGACAGCCCGCTCTCGCAACTCCAGCGGGTAGTTACTCGATCGGCGTGTCACGACTCCATCTTCTCCTCAAGAAGTGGAGCCTCCGGACTCACCGGACCGATTCACATGACCTGACCAGGATCCTCATGAGAACGGAGCGCTTGGGAGTGGTGTTGTCCTTCGTTGCGTGCATCGCGGATGCCTCCTGTGAACTGCGGTGCCGGCCGTTCCGGTCACCTATATCGATGCTCGCCGTGCGCGAACAGGAGATCCACCGTGCGGTCACCCGAGTCTGAGGTACGGCTAGCACGGTTCCGGTGTGGTCGGCGGACTGCCGCGAGCGTGAGAGCGGCGGTCAGCGTCGCGCTGGAAGTGCCAGATGATCGCCACCGGGGTGTTGCGGTAGGACGCGTTCGTGGCGGCCGGGCACCAGCGCTGCAGAGACCAGATGTCGGATGGATGGCTAACGGGAACCTCGGGAGGCGTCGCCTCCGGGTCGATCGCGGGATGCGGAAGGCATGGCTCCTGGCAACTGCGGACATGCAGGCCCACCGGAAGGGCAGCGGCCAGGTAGTCGCTGGTGCGGTGGTTCCGGTGTGGGAGATAACCGAAGCTCCCGTCAGGCAGGGCCTGGACCACGGGCCAGGTGTTGCGGGAGTCAGAGATCACCAGATGACCGCCGGGCCGCAGCACGCGGGCGAACTCCGCCAGCACCGGGGACAGGTCGGGTACGTGAGTCAGCGCGAGGGCACAGACCACGACGTCTACGTGCTGGTCAGGCAGGGGCAGATGGTGCAGGTCGCCTTCGCGGAAGTCGCCGCTTGGGATCTTGGCCCGAGCTAGGGCCAGCATTTCGGGGGAGCCGTCCACGCCGATCACCGCGTGGCCGAGCGATGCCAGGTACTCGGCGTGGCGGCCGGTGCCGCAGGCCGCGTCCAGCGCGGTGCCGGGCGGCAGGTCATCAAGAACCGCGCGGACGTATGGCTGTTCCAGGTCGATGAGCGTGTTCCCCTGCTGGTCATAGTCGCGGGCCCAGGCGCGGTAGCCCTCCACGGCTGTGATCGGGTGTGTCTCAGCCCCGCAGCCGAGCAGGTCCGCCGAGTCCAGCAGCATGCGGATCTCGGACAGGCGGGCCTCGGTGAAGCCGCGGCCGTACTCCCCGTCGAAGGCGCGGAGCAGGGCCAGGCCCTCCAGGCCAAGCAGGTACGCGAGCGGATACTGATAGATCATCACCCGATGCTAGGAAGCAGCGAGAAACGCTTCCTCCCATTTTCGGCCGCGGTGACGTCTGACGACCGTTGCTCACGCGATCATCAAGTCAGCGGGCCTGCTGACACAGGCGCTGCATCCATACCGAGCTGATGTACCGGCCGTTCTTGACCGCGTACTCGCGGAACGTGCCCACCTCGGTGAAACCGAACTTCCGGTGCAGCGCGACCGATGCGTCATTGGGCAGGGCGATCCCGGCCAGGGCGACATGAACCGGCTCGCTGGCCAGGCGGTCGAAGAGCTCGCGGTACAGCAGGGTGCCCACTCCCTGGCCCCGGCTGCTGGCATCGAGCGCGATGCTGACCTCCACGGTCTCCCGGAAGGCCTCATGGTCCCTGTAGCGCGTAGAGGCGGCGTAACCCAGGACCTGCCCGCCCCGCCGCGCTACCAGAATCCGGTAGGGCCCGGCCGAGGAGAAGCGGCGGAACCAGTCGCGCCGCTCGGTCACGCTAACCGGCTCGGTGTCGAAACTGGCGATCGAGTTCGCCGCCGCGTCGTTGAGGATTTCGACGATCTTGGGAAGGTCGTCCTCCGTGGCGGCCACGATCTCGACTGGAGCCGGTTCGGCCAGCTGGGTCACAGCATCTCGGCGATGAGCGCCGCGGCCCGGGCGGCGCCATCGGTCTCCACGTCACGGTAGGCGACCGGCTTCCCGATTTCCTGGGTGATCGCCTGAGCGATCACCTCGGGGGTGGCGGTGTCGAAGTTCATGCACCGTCCGGCGCCGTACCGGTCCAGCCGGTGACGGACGTGATAGTTCTGCTCGAAATGATGCTTCAGCGGGAAGTACAGGAACGGCCGTTTGGCCGCGGTGAGTTCCATGGTCGTCGTCAGCCCGCCCTGCACGATGGCCAGGTCGCACGCGGCGAGATGCCGGTAGAGCTCGTGCACGTACGGGCGGACCTCCAGCCCGTCGGCGGCAGGCAGCGACGCGGGGTCGATGCGCGGGCCCGCCACAACGATCATGCGCAGGCCGGGGACCTGCTGCCGGGCGGCCGGGAACGCCTCGATGACCCGCCGCAGCAGCGCCCCGCCCACACCGGAGCCGCCGACCGTGACGATGCACACCTGCTCGTCCGGGCGGTAGCCGAGCTCGGCACGGAGCCGGTCCCTGTCGGCCAGGGCCGCGGCGTCAAAGCCGGTCACGTAGCCGGCGAACTCGTAGTGCTGCTCGGTCCAGCCGCGGATCGCGGGCAGGCCGGGGCCGAACGCCTGCGGCCCGATGTCATCCGGGTTGCCCACGAAGACGGCCCGGTCGCGCAGGCCGGGATAGCGGGCGATGTGCTCGATCATCTCGGCGTTGTAGTCGGCGGTCACCAGCGCCTCGCGGTCGCCGCCGTCGGGCATCGGGAGCCAGCCCACAAAGTCGGTCATCCAGCAGTACGCCGCGGTCTTCAGCTCCGGGTTCTCGTGCAGGAAGTAGTCGATGTCCCAGCCTTCGTCGCCGACCCACAGGTCGTAGGGCTCGGCGGTGGTGAGGTCGTGGAAGACCATGAAGTTCGCGATCAGGATCTCGTCCATGCGGCGGACGGCCTGGAAGCAGTGCAGGTCGTGCCCCTCCGACTCCGCCGCGATGTGGTGGGACTCGCTGGCCAGCTCGAGCGAGGCCGGGTGGATCCGCTCCCCGCAGGCTTCGAGCACCCGGGTCACCGGGTCCTGGGCCAGCCAGTCGATCTCCAGGCCGGGGACCCGCTGGCGCAGCTCACAAGCGATCGCGATGTCGCGCTGCGCGTGGCCCAGGCCGATGGGCGACGAGACGTACAGCACCCGCTTAGGGCGGCTGCGGCCCCGCGTCCAGGTCCGCGGCGGCGGCGCCGGGCTGACGAACTGGCTCAGCTCCAGGTTGAACCGGACCGGGTCCCGCAGATGGGGCGCGTGGCCCGAGCCTTCCATGGTCAGCAGGCGGGCCCCGGGGATGGCCGCGGCGATGGCCGGGCCCCGGGCCGGGCCCACGACCGCGTCGGCCGTGCCCTGAACTACCAGCACGGGGCACTGGACCCGCGCACACGTGGCCAGCACCTCCTCCCGGTCGAGCCAGCCCCCTCCCTCCATGCCGCGGAGAATGGTCTCCGGGTCGGTCTCACGGGCCCACGCGACCGCGTCCTCGATCTGCTTGGTCGAATGCGGCTCGGTGAAGCACTCGGCGAAGAAGAACTCCGCGAAGCCGGGCCAGTCCCGCAGCCAGTACGGGCGGTTCCACTTGGCCCAGCCCTCGTCGGTGGGCAGTTCCTCGTCGAACGGGTGGCCGAACTCGTCGGCGGGCTCCTCGGTAATCAGGCCGTCCGACGCAATGTCCACCAGGGCGGACACCCGCTGCGGGTGCGCGGCGGCCAGCATGATGCCGACGCCGCCACACCACGACACGACCGCGGCCCGGTCAACACCCAGCGTGTCCAGGATGGCGATCGCGTCAGCCACGAACTCGCGCCGGTCGTAGGCGCCCGGCTCCAGCGGGCGGTCCGACCGGCCGTTGCCACGCGGGTCGAAGGTCACCACCCGGAAGCGGCGGGCGAGATACGGGATCTGGCCCTTCCAGATCCGCGAGTGCACGATCTCCCAGGTGGGCAGCAGCATGATCGTCTGGTCGCCGGTGCCGTAGGCCTCCCAGAAAATCCGGATACCGTCGCGCTCCACGAACCCGGTCTGGTCCGGGTAGCGGGCCCGGGATTGCTCACGCGGCTTAGCTTCCGTGGTCAGCGTGTCCATCGGGTGTCCCCCCTTGCTCCAGGCCTGCCAGCCAGTTGTCGATCCACTCCAGGAGCGCCGCGTGCCCGGTTGAGATCCCGCTCAGCCGCTCCACCTCGATGCCTTGGTTGAACGTCATCACCATCGACACCGCCGCCTCCAGCGGCAGTTGCTCCTCGGTCAGGCCGTACTCCTCGCGGGCCGCCGTGAACGCCCCGCGCAGCACCGACCGCCAGGCCTCGTTCACCGCCGCGACCCGGGCCCTCAGCTCGGGCCGGCTCCAGCCGAGCGCCTGCAGCTCCAGCCACACCTTCGGGTACCCCGCGGCCAGGTCCTGCTCCAGATAGGCCATGGCCGACCGCCACTTGGCCCGGAACGGCAGCCGCGGCTCGGCGTACATCGCCTTCTGGCGCTCGATCAGCCGGCTGGTGAATCGTTCGAGAACAGCCAGCATCAGCTCTTCGAGAGAGCCGAAATGGTGGTACACGAGGCCCTGGTTCACGCCCGCGGCGCGGGCTACCCGGCGCGTCGTCAGCCCGTCCCTGCCCTCGGTCACCAGCAGCCGCTCGGCCGCGTCCAGCAGCGCCTCTGCGCCGCTGCCCCAGGCCACCCGCTGCGGTTCCGCGGTCATGTACCGCTCCTAGTCGATCGACTAAACTAGTCAATAGACTAACTTGGGTCGGCGGTGATCTGTCAAGCGCCGCCGCCGCGGCCGGCCCTAGCCGCCGTCGCGGAGGGCGGCGAGCGTGCGGTCCATGCCGCGCTGCACGGCGTCGATCAGGTAGGGGCGCAGGCGGGCGGCCGGGATGATGGTGTTGACCGAGCCCACGCTGCGCGCCCGCTCGATGCTGTGCACGTCGTCGAACTCGTCGGCGACCTGGCCGAGCTTCTCGGCGTGCACGGTCGGCCGGACCGACGCTAGCTCGGCGCGCAGCCGGGAGGCCTCGGCCGGGTTCCCGTCCGCCGTGGCCTTGGCGATGGCGTCCTGCAGGCCCGCCACCCGGGGGTCCGCCGCGGTGCGCTTCCTGACCTCGGCGGCGAGCACCACCGCCGCGGCCGGTGCCCCGCCGATCACCGACGCGTAGGAGCCCTCGACGGCGGCGATCTCCATGTTGTCGTTGAGCGTCTCGGAGAACACGACGAACGCCCCGCCGTGATAGCGGGAGACCACGCAGAAGACGATGGGGCCGTCGAAGTTGACCACGGCTCGGCCGATCTCCGCGCCGTACTCCAGCTGCAGCCGGCGCATGGACTCCGGAGAGCCGTCGAACCCCGACAGGTTGGCCAGCACCACGAGCGGCCGGTTGCCGCTGGCCGCGTTGATCGCCCGCGCGGCCTTCTTCGACGAGCGGGGGAACAGCGTGCCGGCCGTCCACTGGGACGGGCCGTCGACCGGGTAGGGCCCGTGCCGCGGCAGCGGGCGCGACTCGATACCGATCAGCGTGACCGGCTGGCCGCCCAGGTGCGCGTCGAACACCACGACCGACTCCGCGTCGTGCATGTCGGCCCAGCGCTCCAGCGGGGGATGGTCGGCATCGGCCACGCCATGCAGCAGCGACCGAATGTCGAACGGCTTCTTGCGCTCCGCGTTGGTCTCCGGATCGAAGATCTCACCGAGCACCGTGAAGTCGCATCCAGGACCGGAGTGCGGCGAGGACGAGATGTCCCGGTCGATAGCGTCGGTGGTCGCCGCCGGGCGGGGGAAGCGCTCGCCGGGCGCGACGTAGGCGTGCTCGTAGTGGGCGAGCAGCACGTCGACGGCGGCGGACAGGTCGGCCGCCCAGTACTGGGCCTGGCCGTTCGGGCCCATGATGCGGTCGTAGCCGCCGATGCCGAAGTTGTCGTCGGCGGAGACCCCGCCGGAGTAGTCCAGGGACTGCTTGCCGGTGAGGACCATGGCCGAGTCCGGCGTCATGATCAGGATGCCCTTGGTGTGCATGAGCATCGTGGCCTCGGCGTTCCAGTACGGCTGGGCGCCAACGTTGATGCCGGCAACCACGATGTTGACCTCGCCGCCATCCTGGGTGAACTCGATCAGCCCGCGCAGCACCCGGGAGATCCAGTCCATGGCCTCGGTGCCGGAGTCCATCGCGATCTTCGCGCCCGCGGAGAGCGCGAACCACTCGACCGGGGCCTGCAGGCGCCGGGCCAGGTCCAGGGCCGCGAGCACCCGGCGGCACTCGGGCTCGGCCAGGGCGCCGAGCGCGCGGGTCGGGTCGCCCAGCAGCACGACCCGGCGCATCCCCTCCGGGTAGCGCTTGGTTGGCACGGTGATCACCCCGAGCACCACGTTCGCGGTGTTCGAGCCCGGTGCGCGGTCGACCGGCACCGGGGCGCCCGTCTCGTCCAGGTCGTACTCGGTGAACGTGCCGGGCGAACCGTCGCGGTCGGGCGAGCGGGTGATCATCGGGATCAGCTCGTAAGGGTACACCGCGCCGCGGCGGCGGGCCCGGATCACCTTCTGCGTGTAGGCGTTCATCTCGCTCAGCGGATGCGGCGGCGGGTCGGTGATGCGCAGCGTCAGCCCGGCGCCGGGCGGCCGGTACATGCGCAGCATCAGCTCGCGGGGCTCAGTGCCCGGGTCGCCGGCGTCGGCCAGCCGGAACTGCACCAGCACCTGCTCAAGGCCCAGCGCCTCGGTGCGCGGCGCCAGCGACCGGACGACCGGGTCGAGGTCGGTGAGCGGGACGTCCACGACCGGCCACACGTAGAGCTGGACGCGGTTCCAGTCCAGCTTGGCCAGGTTGCGGTCGGCGGAGCGGGCCGAGCGCAGGCTGTCCAGGCACGCGTCGAGCGTGCGCTCGATCTGCGGGACACCACGGATCCGGCCGTCCTCGTCGCGCACGATGGTCAGGTCGCGGACGTCGGCGAGGGCGATGAGCCGCTGGTCATCGGGAACCTCACGGCCCTGCACGCGGAACAGGTGCACGTCGGTGGCGGCGGGCAGCCTGGTCAGCTCGAATCCGGTCAGCCGCCACAGTCCCAGCCGCTCGGCGACCATCGGGTGCAGGCCGCGCTGGGTCCGGTCCTCGGTTGCCTCGCCGCCGTCGGGTGCGCCGTAGAAGGTAAACCAGGCCGGCTCATCCCCGTCCGAGCCGTCGGGCCGGCGCACCGCGACCGCGACCCGCTGGACCGCGGGCGGAATGATCCCGAGTTTGTCGCGGATCCGGTCGGCGCGGGCATCCGGGCCGCCCGCCTCGTCCTCGGACGTCTCGGACGTCACGTACAGATCGATCAGCACCGCGGTGTTGGCCGGGAGCGAGTCCACCAGCAGGCGCAGGTCGGTCCCGGCGGCGCTGTCGGTGCGCCTGGCCACCGTCGCGATGATCATGTAGTCACGGCCGTCGTGGTCGTAGTGGGCGGTCAGCACCGGCAGGCCGGCCCGCTCGAACGCCCGGACCTGCTGCAGCGGCCTGATCTGGTAGTACCGGCGGGTCATCACCTCGAGCATCACGGTGTGGTGCCGCTCGGCGAAGACACCGAGGATCGGCTCGCCCGAGGCCACGATCGCGTCGATCTGGGCCGCCCGGGCCTCGGGGTCGGGGGAGAGGTTGTCGAGTTCCGCGCGCACCAGCTGCCTCGCCCTGGCCCGCTCCTGGGCGATCAGCGGGGCGTTGAAGCAGCGGTACCGGACCTGGCGGGCCAGGTCGCCGATCGCGGGATGGCGCAGCTGGGTGGCGGACACCAGCTGCTCGATGACCTCCCGGTAGCCCTCGCGAGCGTCATCGGGAAGCGAACCCGGGTCGCGCAGCCGCCACTGCAGCAGGTCCGACACGACCGGCACGTGCGCGCTCGCGCGGCGGTGGGCGAGGAACATCTGGTAAAGAGCAGGCTCCAGGCCGGCTGACGGATCCAGGTCGGCGAGACCGTAGTGTGCCAGCGCCCGTCTCAATTTGATCCTGAACGACTCCGGCAGGTTCTCGGTGTCAGCATCCCGGGAGCGCAGATACGCGTAGAAATACTCCTGCGGGTTCCGGGCGGATTCCGCGTCCACGGCGGCTTCCTCGTCGGATTCCGCCTCGTCGGGTACCCGCCGGTTGCGTGACAGGGCGCTCAGGTCAGCGAAGATGCGCAGGATCCCGGTCTCCCCGGCGAGCAGGCGCGGGTCGTCAGCCGGCAGGCCGGCGCGCGCGGCGGCGAGCCGCTCCAGCACCTGCCCGGTGTCGTGCTCGTCGAGGTCGTAGCCGAGCACCAGGGAGCGGAGCGCTCCCAGCGCCTCGGCCGCGGTCGCGGCCGGGTTCCGGTCAACCGCGGCCACCTCACCCAGCGCGCTCAGGTCGGCCCGGCTGCCCGATTCCGGCTCGCCGGCTTCGTCCTGGTCAGGATCGGGTTCGATCCTGACCAGCTTGGCGCTGCTCTCGACCTGGGTGTTCACGTCGGCGAGCACCTCGGCCACCCGGCCCGCGACCGGTGCGTGCAGCGCCGTCTCCAGCTTCATGCTCTCCACGACGGCGACCACGTCGCCCTCGGCGACCTCGTCACCGGCCTTGACCGGGATGGCCACCACCATGGCCGAGGCCGGGGCGCGGACCAGGCCCGCCTCGCCGCCGGACATCCGGTGCACCGCGCCGTCGACCTCGACCAGGTAATCAGGGCCCTGGGCGACGGCGAGCACGGCGAAGGCCTGGTTGCCGACACGGAGCATGCGCTCGAACTGGCTGGGGCGGTCGACGTCCACGTCCACCGTGATCCCGTCCATCTCCACGCGGTAACGCGCGTCCCGGCTGCGGGACACCCGCAGCCGGTAGGCTTCCTGGCCGGCGCGCACGTCGACCTGGTGCCACATCTCGTCACTGATCTCGGGGCGCCCGCGCTCGGCGGACTCGAACAGCCGGGTCTGCTGGCGCTCGGCGTGGGCGTCGTAGGCCTCGACGGCGGCAGCCAGCAGCGCGACGTCGAGCCGTCGCGGCGGGGTGTAGCCGTCGGCCATCATCGTGTCGAGCCAGGTCGTGTCGACCTCGCCGTTGACGAAGTCCGGCCGGTCCAGCAGGTCGAGCAGGAACGCCTTGTTCGTGGTGCCGCCGCGGATCACTGTGGTGGTCTGCCTGAGGGCCCGGGAGAGCCTGGCCCGGGCCTCGCCGCGGTCCCGTCCCCAGGCGATGACCTTGGCGATCATGGAGTCGAACTGCGGCGGGATGACATCGCCCGCGGCGACCCCGGTGTCGACCCTGATCCCGGGCCCGGCGGGCAGCGCCAGGTGCTCGATGAGCCCGGGCGCGGGCGCGAACCCGCGCTCCGGGTCCTCGGCGGTGAGCCGGGCCTCGATCGCGTGGCCGAAGACCGGCGGCGCCTCGGCTGCGGTATCCGTCAGCTTGCCGCCCGACGCGACGTGCAGCTGCAGCTTGACGATGTCGGTGCCGGTGGTGGCCTCGGTGACCGGGTGCTCGACCTGCAGCCTGGTGTTGACCTCCAGGAACGACAGCAGCTTTTCCCTGGGCTCGTAGAGGAACTCCACGGTGCCCGCGTTGACGTAGCCGGCCGCCCGGGCGAGCTCGGCGGCCGAGGAACGCAGCATCTGCTCCTGCTCGGCGTCCAGCGCGGTGGAGGCGGACTCCTCGATCACCTTCTGGTTGCGCCGCTGCACGCTGCAGTCCCTGACTCCCAGCGTCCACACGGTGCCCGCGGCGTCGGCGATCACCTGCACCTCGACATGCCGCCCGCCGCTGATCGCCCGCTCCAGGAACACCGTGGCGTCACCGGCGGTCTTCGACGCCTCCGAGCTCGCGCGCTCGAAGGCCTCGGCGAGTTCGCCGGGCGAGCCCACCAGCCGGATACCGCGCCCGCCGCCGCCCGCGGTGGCCTTGACCATCAGCGGGTAGCCGATGGTCTCGGCCTGCTCGCGGGCCTGCTCCAGGTCGGCCACGGGGCCGCCGCTCCACGCGGCCAGCGGCACGCCGACCTGCTCGGCGAGCCGCTTGGACTCGATCTTGTCCCCGAGCTTGCGCATGACCTCGGCCGACGGGCCGATGAAGGTAATGCCCAGCCGGTCACACAGCTCCGCGAACTCGGCCTTCTCCGAGACGAACCCCCAGCCCGGCCAGACCGCCTCGGCCCGGCACTCCCGCAGCGCCCGCTCCAGCTCGGCGTAGTCGAGATAGGGACTGGTCTCGAACGCGGCGTCGGCGTCGGCCGGGCCGATCAGCACGGCCTCGTCGGCCTCGCGCACGAACATCGCGTGCCGGTCGGCCGCGGTGAACACGGCGATGACCCGCAGCGCCGGGCGTCCTTCGGCGTTCCACTCGCGGACGGCGTTGATGAGCCGCATCGCTGGCTCGCCCCGGTTGACGATCGCGAGGCGCTGGAAGGCGGGCCGGGTTTCCTGGCTCATCTGGTCACCCACCGAAGGCCGCGCGGACGTCGTCGATTGTGCTCGCGGTCCGCAGCGCTGCCTCGGCGGGCCTGTTCGCCGCGGGCTCCCTGACGTCCAGCACCACCTCGTCCGCCACGATCGCGGGGTCGACGCGCATCACGGCGTAGCCGCCGACCGCGCCGGCCCCGAAGCCGGGCGCGAAGACCCGGGTCGGGCGGGTGATCACACCGTCGCGCACGGCGTCATGGATCGCGATCGGGATGCTCGCCGCTGACACGTTGCCCATTGTCTCGACGTTGAAGTACATCTGGTCGGCGGACAGCCCGGCCTGGCCGGCCAGGTTGAGGATCATCGTCTTGTTGGCCTGGTGCGGGACGATCAGCTCGATGCTCTCCAGAAGCGTCCGGCCCGGGTCGTCGGGATCGGGCTGGGCGCCGAGCTCCTCGAGCATCTGCGCCAGGTAGCGCTGGACCAGCGACTTGACCTCGGGGCCGTACACGGTGATGTGGTTGTCGAACTCCGGGTTCGGCCAGATGATCGAGTTGACCTCGCTGTGCGGCCCGCTCGCGTAGGTCTGCATAACCTCCACGTCACCGGCCTCCCCGGATGCGGCCGGGGCGACGAGCATCGCCGAGGCACCATCCCCGAAGATCATCCGCGAGGGGCGGACGCTGCCTATCTTGTCGGAGAACTTCTCCACGCAGATCAGCAGGACCGGGCGCCGGACCTCCTGCAGCTGCCGGACGGCCTCGGCCAGCCCGTAGGGGAGCCCGGCGCACGCCGCGACCAGGTCGACCGAGGCGTGGGTCTGCTGCAAGCCGAGCTCGCCGGACACCCAGCAGGCGATCGACGGGATCAGCCGGTTGCTGGTGCAGGTGCTGACCAGTACGGCGCCGATTTCCTCCGGGCGGCGGCCGGACTTCGCCAGTGCGGCCCTGGCCGCGTGCAGCGCCAGCTGCTCGGGCTCCCGGCTGGTGTAGCGGCGCTGTTCGATACCCGTCTTCGTCCGGATCTCGTCGGCGCTCATCGGCGTCCAGGAGAAGCTCGCGTTCCTGATGATGTCGGCGTTGTCGCAGACGTGCTCACCGCGCACGATCGCGAGCGCCTCCAGCTTCGGCTGGACCGCGAATGCCTCGCGTACCCGCACCGGCAGGTAGGGTTCGGCGGGCGCGACAGGCTGGGCCGGCTCGCGCTGGAAGGCCGCGGCCTGGTCCGCGCCGCCCTGATCGGCCTCCGTAGCGCGCTTGACCCGGTCGATGAAAGCCATCACGTCGCGGTCGCGGGGATGGAGTGCGACCACGAAGTCGTCGTCGCCGATCTGGCCTGGCCCGCGCAGCTCGGTGCGCGAGCGGTCCCACGGGTACTGGTTGTGCAGCACCATGGCCCAGCGGGTCAGCGCCTCCAGCTCGGGGACGGCCTCGTGAGCGTCGATGATGTCCTCGGTCCTGAACACCGGGTAGTCGGGGTCGTAGTCGGGCATCACGAACGTCAGCGCGCCGGGCTGGTCTAGGAACTCGGCTACGGTCGGCTTGATAGCGGGCAGCTCGGTCGCGTGGTACAGCTTGTTGCGGAACAGGTCGAACAAAAGGCCGAACACCCGGTCCTCGGCCTCGGCGTCCCAGGCCGCGGGCAGCGCCCGGAACGCGTGCTCGACCGCGGCTACTTTCCGCTCACTGTCCTCCCATGGGGTCAGCACCGGCAGGAAGACATCGTCGCGATGTTTCGGGAGGTCGCGCCAGCGCGTCGGGCGCCGGTCGAACATGGGGATTGTGTACCGGTTGGCCCAGAACAGGTTCTGACCCAGATCGCGCAGCAGCTCGAAATGCCCGGGGTAGGCCTCAGACTCCACCCGGGCCAGGATCTCGGTCCCGGTTGGCGCCTTGGCCTCGAAGTCCCGCCCGATCACCGCGGTGAACTGATCGAGCGTCTCCAGGACCGAGAAGTCCAGCTCGCCCAGGAAGTTGGCCGGGAACACCAGCCGGCCGTGTCGGTTGACCACGAACGCTTTCACTGTCACCTCGTCACCAGTCGCCCGGGCCCAGCCAGCCGCAGCGTCGTGTGCAGGGACCAGGGCAAGGTCACCCGCGCATCGAGCTGTGATCCGGACCGTCCGTCATCCCGCTGCCAGGTGACATTGGGTAACTGAACGGACATCGTAGGCGCAAGAGCGCCAAGCCGGCCAGAGGCGCGGGAGCAGAACTCGGTCATATCGCTCCGTTACCCCAAATGGGCCGCTCTAACGACGCGGTCCAGATGGAGCCGGCCCAGGGCCGGTGCGGCCCGGCGGGAACAGGCCCTGGGCGGGGGATGGGCGCCGGGCCGGCCAGGGGTCAGAGTGGCGGCGTGAGCCCGGTGACGCCGAGCGCGAGGAGGTCCTCGCTGAGCTGCGGGGCCGACGTGAAGTGCAGTGCGGTGATGCCGAGGGCCCGGGCCGCCGCGACGTTCCGTTCCTGGTCATCGATGAACACGGTGGACTGCGGGGCCAGGCCGTGCCGCTGGAGCAGGATCTCGAAGATCCGCCGGTCCGGCTTGGCCACGCCCTCCAGGCCAGAGATCACGTGCCCGTCGAACCATTTCATGAACGGGAACCGGGCGCGCCGGACCGCGAAGGCGTCCGGCTCCATGTTGCTCAGCGCGTAGCAGGGCATGCCCGCCGCCTTCAGCTCCGCGAGCACCTGGACGGTCGAATCGAGCTGGCCGGCCGCCATCTCCTCGCCGCGGTTGGCCCACGCCATGATCATTTCCTGGTGACCGGGGTGCTGCGCGGCCAGGCGCCGGCATGACTCGGTGACGTCCTCCCCAAGGTCGTGTGCGCGGTGCCAGTCCGAGGTGCAGACCCGGGCCAGGAAGTCCTCCATCTCGGCCGGATCGGCGAACAGCTGCCGGTACAGGTAGCGGGGATTCCAGTCGATCAGAACCCCGCCGAGGTCAAAGGCTACGGCGTTGATGGTCTGGTCCGGCACCGCGTCAGTATCCCGCACCGGGCCGGATGGCCTTGGTCAGCCGCACCTCTTCCTCGAGAAACCCCAGTGCGGCGTACAGCTTTCTGGCCGGGTCGTTGGCCGCGCCGGTCTCCAGGGTGATGAACGCATAGCCGCCCCGGGCGGCCCAGGCCTCGGCCGCTGCCATCAGCTCGGTGGCTATCCCGCGCCGCTCCAGGCCGGCGGCTACGATCAGCTCTCCCACGTAGGCGTCGGTCTGCCCGCTGAAGTGAGGTCGCTCGGCCAGGGTGATCACGCCCCCGATCCGGCCGTCGAGTTCGGCGACGAACACGGCGCGGCCGGGCTCGCCCGCGCTGGCCATCGAGCCCGTCACCCAGCCGGCGGCGGCGTTGGCCACGCCCACCGGATCCCGCCATCGCGCGACCCCCTCGGTGAGCCGTGGGGCCAGGGCCAGTACCTGCTCGCGGTCCTCGGGGCGGAACGGGCGGACGCGGGCGGCAGTCTTGGTCATGCCTCAGCGTGGCACACCAGGTCGCGGGTGATAAATCCGGTTTTCTGAACTTTCCGGGCCTGCCGGCGGGTGTCTTTCCGTCACCCGGGCGTCCTAGGCTGTCCGCCATGGCAGCAACGCCTGACGACATGATGAGCGCGGTGAGCGCGTCGCTCGCGGCCCGCACCGGGCGGTCGCTGGACGAGTGGGTCACCCTCGTCCAGGCCTCTGGCGTCGACCCGCTCGACCAGAACGCGGTGCGCCGCTGGCTGCGGGCCGAGCACGGCGTCCCGCAGAACAGCCAGTGGGCGATCGCCGACGCGGCGGCCCGCGCGGCGGGCTGGAAACGGCCCAGCGTCGATGAGTACATCGACAGCCAGTACACCGGGGCCAGGGCCGGCCTGCGCCCGATCTACGACGCCCTGGCCGCTGCCATCGGCGACCTGGGCGACGACGTGACCGTCGAGGGCCGCGGCACGTACACGCCGTTCGTCCGCGGGCGGCAGTTCGCGGCGGTCGCCCCGGCCGCGAAGGACCGGGTCGACCTCGGGCTGCGGTTCGCCGACCCCCCACCCGCCTCCCCCTCCCCCTTCACTGCCTCGCGTCTCACCCCGGCCAAGGCCCCCGGGCAGGCCACGCACAAGATTGCGCTGCGCAGCGTGGCCGAGGTCGACGACGAGGTGCTTGGGCTCCTGCGTATGGCCTACGAGCAGAACGGCTAGGTCCATCCGCCCCCGGGACAACAACGGTCCCGCACAGGTGCCTGTGCGGGACCGTTGCTCAGCGCCCGGGCGGAAGGCCCGACCCGGCTAGCTGCGAGCGAAATCCTCGGCCAGCTTGGTCAGGTTCGGGGTTCCGAGACCGGAGCCCACGTTGAAGACGTGGCCTGCCGTGCCTGTGTAGAACAGGTTGGTGTTGCCGTTGCTGGCCGCGTCCAGCGGGGTGAACGGTGAGTTGTGCCGCAGAGCGGACTGATAGATGGACGTGTTCCAGAATCCGATCCGGTGGCCGAGCAGCGAGTCAATGACCGCTGTCGAGCCGTTCAACTGCGGCGCCACGAAGCTGGTCCCGCCCCATCCAGCCTCGAGCGTTGCGGGAGCATCGCCGAAGGTGAAGTACAGCAGGTAGCCGGTGAACGGGTCGGCGTTGGCCGACACGTCCGGGGTGGCCCGGCCGGTGCCGCTGCCGGTGATGACCGTCGGAGCGGGATTGAAGATCCACGCCGTCGGCAACGTGAGGCCAGGGGCGACCAGCATGTTGTCGGTCGGGGTCAGGTACTCGGTCGCGCTGAACTGGTGTGCGCTCGGCACGCCCTGCTGGTACCCGGGCGTCGGCTCGAACGTGCTGAACCCGCCGCCGGTGCCGCCCACGCCCAGTGTTGTCGCGAACGCTGCCTCTGAGGTGAACGGCTCGCCCGTGGCCGGGTCGGTGAAGTCCGCGAAGTGCGGGTCCAGCCAGTCCCAGCCCCAGGTCCGCTCGGCGGGGATGGTCGCTGAGTCGGTCGCGGTCAGCGGGATGGTGCCGGGCAGCGTGGTGCCGCCCGCCGTGGTGATCCACGGGCTGCTGTCCGGGTTCCCGGCCGACAGGTTGGTCGTCCCGAGATCCTCGAAGGCGGTATAGGCGCCGAAGTCGCCCGCCGAGACAAAGGCGCTCTGCCCCTGCGCCGCGAGTTCGAGGAACGCATTGTCGAAGCTGTCCGCGTAAGCCGGCGTCTCGAGCCCGCTGGCGACTGCCGCTTGGATAAAGCTTTCCGACTCGCCCCAGCTCGATGAGACCGTGTCGGCGATGTTCTGGCTGGCTGCGGTGTAGAAGCCGTCCACGAAACCGACGTCAGAGTTCGGGGCCTGGTAGACGACGATGTTCGACTGCGGGGCCAGGGCGCCGGACTGCTCCACGTCCAGGGTGGTTTCGCCCGAGCCCGACGCGTCGCTGACTGGACCGGACCCGCCGTCGACGTTGTCCAGGGTGATCCGGTTGGCCTTGGTCGTGATGCCCAGGATGTTGCTCCAGAAGAACTCAGGGGTGGCCGGGTCGACACTGGCCAGCGTCACGATTCCGATCGTCACGCCCCTACCCTTAGCCACCTTCTGCAGCGGGGTGAGGTTGTATCGCTTCGCGAAGTCCCCGGGAGTTAGGGCACCGGTCTGCACTGCGCTCGGTTTGACGCCCTTAGCCAGTGCCGGCCTGCGTACAGCGTTGCTGGCCGCCGTCGGGTAGTTGGTCAGGCCAAGGATCGCCTGCACGAACCGGGCGATGCCGCGGGGCAGCAGCGGGGACTGGGTCGTTCCGTGGATCTTCGCGGCCGGTCGGCGCGGCTGGCCGTTCCTGGCCGGGACCGCGGGAACCGTAAACTCGTGCTGGCGGACGGACAGCGCCTTGTTGAACTGGTCAGCGGTGCCGGTCGCGGTCACGTCCAGGCGATCGGCGTAAGCGCTCGTCGCGATCCCGAACTTGGCCAGGTACTTCTCCAGCACGAAGATGTTGACCGGCGTCTGGCCGAAGTTCTGCGCGAAACGGCGGACCGACAGGAAGCCGCCGCGCATCCCGCTCTCGACCTGAGCCTCAAGTGCGCCTCGGTTGCGGGCCTTCAGGATGAATGCCACGGTCTCTGGGGTGCTGCCGGGGGTGAAGACGCCGGCATTCTTCAGTGCCGCGGTGCCGATGCCTTGCGGCACGGCGACCTTCGCGCTCGGCTGGTGGGTGGCACCGCTGGCGGGCGCGGCCATGAATAGCAGCAGCGAGCCTGCTGTGCCGATGGCCAGGACCGCCCCCGTGCGGCGCTGTCTGGCCCACTCAAAGGGCTTCACTAGTAGATCCTCCTTGCCGATGTTCTCGGCCCGAACCGAGCGGCGTCATCGTTCAAGCCTCCGGTCGGTCGGGCGTACCGGAGGCAAGGATGCTGGCGCAAGTCGTTGGGCTCAGGCTGAGACAGCAGGTCGCTGGGCGGGAACTAAGACAGCACGCTAGACGTGCCGACCTAATCGGCCAATAGTGCAACGTAACAAACATATGACGATAATTTACTGATTACGCTGTGCCGCCTTTAGCTGACTCCCAGCTAAGTGCTCAACGGAATTGGACTCGCCAGGCCAGCCGGTCAGCCGAAGCGGCTGGCCAGGGCCCGGAACGCGCCCGGCGCGATACCGTGCAGCCCCACAGGGAACCGCATCCACCGCGGGACAAATACCACGCTGCGGTCACGCTGTGTCGCGGTGATTACCGCCTGCGCTATGCGTTCGGAATGAATGGGCACCGGCCTGCGCCGATCATAGGGGCGCCCGCGCCGCTCGAAAAAGGGTGTGTCAACCACGCCGGGGACGATCAGCGAAACGCCCACGCCGCGGTCCGCAAGCTCGTAGGCGATGCTCTCCGCGAAGCAGGCGAGCCCGGCCTTGGCCGCCGCGTAGACCGCCTCGCCGCGCACCCCGGTGGCTCCGGCGATTGAGGAGACGAACACGATCCGGCCGTGGCGGCGCTCGGCCATGCCCGGGGTGAGCAGCCGGGTCAGGTGGATGGGCGCGGCGAGGTTCACCGCGATGAGCTCGTCGGCCTTCTCCGGGCTGAGCTGCTCGATGGGCCCGGCCCAGCCGATGCCCGCGTTGTTGACCAGCAGGTCAACGTGGCCGGCCGCGCGCAGCGCCGCAGCGGCGAGCGCTGGCGGCCCGTCGGGCGTGGCCAGGTCGGCCTGCAGCGGGATGCCCCCGGTCTGCTCCGCGACAGCAGCCAGCCGGCTGGTGTCGCGTCCCGCGATCAGCAGCCGGGCGCCTGCCTCCGCCAGGGCGCGCGCGATCGACGCGCCAATACCGGATGACCCACCAGTGACAAGCGCGACTGTTCCGGCTAGCCGCATGTCGTCCCACTCTGGCCCACGCCGCCGACCGCCGCAAGGACTGACGTCATGCGGCCGTCGGCGCGTCGGCTCAGGCGTGGGCCGCCGCGTGCTCCTGATCTGCCGTGCCGCCGGCCGCCGGGGCCCCGGTCCCTCCGGGCCCGAACCAGCAGCGCACGATGTCACGCATGGAGAGCAGCCCGATGACCTCGTGATCCTCGATGACCACCAGGTGGCGGAAGTTCCCGCGCACCATCGCAGCTGCAGCCTGCTCGAGCGTCCACTCGGGCGCGGCAAACACGACATCACCGGTACGGTGATCCGCGACAAGCTCGGTGTCCGGATCCTGCCCAGCCCCCACAGAATCGAGAATGTCGCGTTCGGTGAGAATACCGATCCCGGCGTGCTCGGGGTCGGTCACGACCGCCGCGCCTACGTGCCGCGCTGACATCTGGCGGGAGGCCTCGCGCAGCGTGTGCGCGGGCCCGACGGTCTGGACCACTCTGGTCATACCGTCGCGCACCTTCATGATCTTCCGGTCCCCTCCTGCTTGTGAACTTGTGACAACCATCCACCCAGCATCCGTGAACTCACCGGGCAGGGCAAGACCCGTAGGGGCTGTCGCCTGCATCCCTTGGGAATGCAGGGGTGACCATAAATCGGTATGCGCGTATAAATCCTCCGGCGCGAATCCCTCAGCGCGCGGTCAGGAGGTCGAGCACCTCGGCGTGGAGGCGGCCGTTGCTGCACACCACGCTGCCGCCGTCCGGGGTCGGCTTGCCGGTCAGGTCGGTGAACGTGCCGCCCGCCTCCTCGATGATGACCTGCAGCGCGGCCAGGTCCCACAGCGAGACGTCGGGCTCGGCGGACACGTCGACCGCGCCCTCGGCCACCAGCACGTGTGACCAGAAATCGCCGTACGCGCGGGTGCGCCACGCGGTGCGGGCCAGGCTGAGGAGGCCGTCAAGCCGGCCCAGGCGCTCCCAGCCGGCCAGTTCCGAGTACGACACCGAGGCGTCCTCCAGGCTCCCCACCTGGGACACCCGGCACGCCGAGGCCTTGGTCAGGCTCCGGCCCGTCCAGGCCCCGCCGTCCCGTGCCGCCCACCACCGGCGGCCGAGCGCGGGCGCGGAGACGACCCCGGCGGTGACGTCGCCGCTGACCATCAGCCCGATCAGGGTGGCCCAGACCGGCACGCCGCGGACGTAGTTCGCGGTCCCGTCGATGGGGTCGATGACCCAGCACCGCTTCCCGACCCCGGTCTTGCCGGATTCCTCGCCGAGCACCGCGTCGCGCGGCCGCGCCCGGCTCAGCACGTGCCGCAGTGTCTCCTCCGCGGCCAGGTCGGCGTCGGTGACCGGGGTCAGGTCGGGCTTGGATTCGACCCTCAGGTCCAGCGCCCGGAACCTGCGCATGGTGATGTCGTCCGCCGCGTCGGCCAGGACGTGGGCGAAGCGCAGGTCGTCGTCATATCCGGCCATCGCGCGCAACGGTACCGTGTACCGCCGGGCGCGGCCATGACCCGCTCCGGCCCGGACTGCTCCGGGTGCGGCCTTAGCCCGGTATCTCCTGGTCCGGGACGGCCTGGCGCGGGTCGGCCTGCGCCAGGCCTCGCGCGGTCGCCGGCCGTAGGTTTGCGGCATGGACTACACGCATCTTGGGCGCAGCGGCGTCTCGGTCAGCAGGCTCTGTCTCGGCACCATGAACTTCGGCGCGTTCACTGACGTGGCCGAGTCGAACCGGATCATGGACCTCGCGCTCGAGCAGGGGATCAACTTCTTCGACACCTCGAACACCTACGGCCGCCCGCGGGCCGAGGGTGTCAGCGAGCAGATCATCGGGGACTGGCTCGGGGCCGGGCGCCGGGACATGGTGGTCCTGGCCACGAAGCTGTACGGCGGCAAGGGGGAGTGGCCGAACGACCGCTTCCTGTCCGCCGTGAACATCCGCAAGTCCTGCGACGACTCGCTGCGGCGGCTGCGGACGGACCGCATCGATCTGTACCAGATGCACCACGTGGACCGGGACACCCCGTGGGACGAGATCTGGGAGGCGATGTCGGTCCTTCGCGCCCAAGGCAAGATCATCTATGCCGGGTCGTCGAACTTCGCTGGCTGGCACATCGCCCAGGCGCAGGAGTCGGCCCGCCGCCACGGTGCGTTCGGGCTGGTCAGCGAGCAGTCCTTGTACAACCTCGCGGCCCGCACGGTCGAGCTTGAGGTGCTGCCCGCCTGCCTGGGCTACGGCCTCGGCATGCTGCCCTGGAGCCCGCTGCACGGCGGCCTGCTGGCCGGGATCCTGCGCAAGGAGGCCGGCGGATCAGGGCGCAGCGGCGGCGGGCGGGCCGCCGAGGCCCTGGCCGGGATGCGGCCGCAGGTCGAAGCGTACGAGGCGTTCTGCGCGCAGATCGGCGAGGACCCGGCTCAGGTCGGCCTGGCCTGGCTGCTGCACCAGCCCGCCGTGACCGCGCCGATCGTCGGCCCGAGCGCGGCCGGGCAGCTGGAGGGCGCGCTGCGCGCGCTGGAGATCAGGCTGGACGACAAGGCCCTGAGCCGGCTCGACGAGATCTTCCCCGGTCCCGGCGGCCCCGCCCCCGAGGCCTACGCCTGGTAACGCGCGCCCGCCCCTCCCGCCATCACCCCACAAGGATCTTGGATACTTTTGGTCACATAGCGCACCTAAGTCTCCAAGATCTTTGGTGGAGGCTGGGCGGGCGCGGCGTCAGGAGTCGTCGGTGCCCTCGCGGCTGCGCAGCAGCCTCCGCAGCGAGTCCAGCCGCGCCGCCAGCGCCCCGTTCTCATCGTGCTCGGCGACCCAGGCGTCCAGGGCGCACTCCGCCGTCAGGTGGTTGCAGTTTGGCGGGCAGTTGGCGACGCCTTCGGCCAGGTCGGGGAAGGCCGCCACGACGCGGTCGGCGGCGATATGCCCGAGGCCGAAGCTGCGCAGCCCCGGCGTGTCGATGATCCAGCCGCCGCCGGGCAGGCGCAGCGCGACCACAGACGACGAGGTGTGCCGGCCGCGCCCGGTCACCGCGCTGACCGTGCCGACCGCCCGGCCGGCATCCGGGATCAGGGCGTTGACCAGGGTGGATTTGCCCACTCCGGAATGGCCGACGAGAACGCTGATCCGGTCGGCCAGCAGGGCCCGCAGCTCATCCAGGCTGGCTGCCGTCAGCGGCCGGCCGGTGACCAGGTAGCGCACGCCGAGCGGCGTGTAGGCGGCGAGGATCTCGTCGGGGCTGGCCAGGTCGGCCTTGGTCAGGATGAGCAGCGGGTCCAGTCCGGCATCGTAGGCGGCGACCAGGAAGCGGTCGATCAGCCGCGGCCGCGGCGGCGGGTCGGCCAGCGCGGTCACGATGCCGAGCTGCTCGGCGTTGGCCACGATCACGCGCTCCACCGGGTCGGTGTCATCGGCCGAGCGGCGCAGCACCGACCTGCGGGGCGCGACCCGGACGATCCTGGCCAGCGTGCCCCGGTCGCCGGAGGCGTCCCCGACGATGCTGACCGTGTCCCCGACGACGACGCTCCTGCGGCCGAGCTCGCGGGCCCTCATGGCCGTGACCTCCTGGCCGGCGGCTTCACGGCCCTCGACTACGCAGGTGTACCGGCCGCGGTCGACGGCAGCTACGAAGGCCTCGGCCGCGCCCTCATGGGCAGGCCTGCGCCGGGTGCGCGGCCGGGAGCCCTTGCCCGGGCGCACCCGCACATCGTCCTCGTCGAGGCCGGCGTACCGGTTCGGCCGGCTCAGGCCGACTCCAGCATGGCCGACCACATCCCCGTGAAGCCGGGGAACGTCTTGCCCACGGTCGCGGCGTTGCCGACCCGCAGGCCGCCCGGCAGGGCCAGCCCGAGCACCGCGGCCGCCATGACCAGCCGGTGGTCGTCGTGGCTGGCGAAGGAGCCGTCCCCGTGCAGCGGCCGGGGCCGGATCTCCAGGCCGTCCTGGCGCTCGGTGACGTCCCCGCCCAGCCCGCCGAGCTCCCCGGCCAGCGCGGCCAGCCGGTCGCTCTCGTGCGTGCGCATGTGCCCGATGCCGGTGAACACCGACGGCGAGTCCGCCAGCGCGGCCAGCGCGGTCAGCACCGGGACGGACTCGCTGATGTCACCCAGGTCCGCGGTGATGCCGCGGATCGCGCCCGTCCCTGTGACCTTCATCCCGCCATCGGAGGGCGTGCACGCGGCGCCCATCCGGGTGAGCACATCGAGAATCTGGGCCGCGGGCTGCGCGGTCCGCTCCGGCCAGCCGGCGATCGTGACCTGGCCGCCGGTCACCAGCGCGGCCGCGAGGAACGGGACGGCGTTGGACAGGTCGGGCTCCACCGCCACGCCGGCGGGATGCAACTGGCCGGGGTGCACCCGCCAGACATCCGGAACGAAATGTGCTGGCCTGCTGCCGTGCACCCGGTTCCCGGTTTCCACCTCCGCCCCGGCGTCCCGCAGCATCTGCACGGTCATCGCGATGTGCGGGGCGGACGGGACCCGAGGGCCCTCGTGCCGGATCTCGGCGCCCTTGCCGTAGCGCGGGGCGGACAGCAGCAGCCCGGACACGAGCTGCGAGGAGCCGGAGGCGTCCAGGGTGACCGTGCCGCCGCTGATCCCGCCGCGCCCGCGGACCAGGAACGGGATGGCGCCGCGGCCCCCGTCGTCGATGACCGCGCCAAGCTCGCGGAGCGCGGCCAGCAGCGGGCCGACGGGGCGCGCCGCGGCGCGCCCGTCGCCGCGGAATTCCACATCGGCCCGGGCCAGCGTGGCCGCCGGCGGAACGAACCGCAGCACGGTGCCCGCGTTCCCGACGTCCACCGTGGCCGCGCCGGTCCGCCGGCCCGGCGTCACCCGCCAGGCCGGAACGTCCCCGTCGCCATCCGTGCCGTCGCTGGTGCCGCCGTCGTCGATCTGGGCGCCGAGCGCGCGCAGCGCCCCGGCCATCAGCAGCGTGTCCCTGGCCCGCAGCGGGTTGGTGATGACGGTCGGGCTGCCGGCCAGCGCGGCCAGAACCAGGGCACGGTTGGTCACCGATTTCGACCCGGGCGGCCGCAGCCCGGCACGCACCGGCCCGGCGGCGGCTGGTGCCTGCCAGTCCGGGGCCGATCCGGGTTCCGGTTCCGCACCTCTGGGCATGCTGCGAGCGTACTGGCCAGCGCCTGGCTGCGCCGAGATCTAGGTGCCCACCAGGCCTTTGCGGGGCAAGTCGGCGCAGGATAGGCCGTTCCTGCGGGAACCGCGCACAGCCGGGGTGGTCAGGCGAGGTTTGGCAAACCCGGATCTTGGCTATGAACTGGCACAATCTGTGCTCCCCCTTGACAGGGGAGCACACTGGGGGGAAGACCAAACCCCCGGCGGGTCAGTCTGGTCAGGGTGAGGACATGTGTGGCCGGTATGCGTCAGCGCGTAAGCGCCTGGAACTCCTCGAGGAGTTCCGCATTGAGCGCGACCGCGTGCCGGAGCAACTCGAGCCCGACTACAACGTTGCGCCGACCAAGCGCGTGTACGCGGTGGTCACCCGCGACGCCCGCCCGTCAGAGGGGGCAGGAGCGGCCGAGGCCAAGGCGGCCGAGGCCAGAGCGGCCCAGGCCGCACCGGCCGGGACCAGCGAGTCCGGGGAGCAGCCGGACGAACTCCAGGGCGTGGCCCGCGAGCTGCGGGTGGTCCGCTGGGGGCTGGTGCCGTTCTGGGCCAAGGACCCCTCGATCGGCAGCCGCCTGATCAACGCCCGGTCGGAGACCGTGGCCTCCAAGCCCGCGTTCCGGCGCGCGTTCACACGCCGCAGGTGCCTGCTGCCCGCGGACGGCTACTACGAATGGCAGCGGCCGGACGGGACCGGCAGCGACGACGCGCCGGGCGGCCGGGGGAAGGGCGGGGCTAAACAGCCGTTTTTCATCTTCCGCCGCGACGGCGGCCCGCTGGCCTTCGCCGGGCTGTACGAGCTCTGGCGCGATGATTCGGTGCCGGACGATCACGAGCACGCGTGGCTGTGGACGGCCACGATCATCACCACGAGCGCACCGGATGATCTGGGCAAGATTCACGACCGGATGCCCATGATTATCGAGCCGGACCGCTGGGAAGACTGGCTGGATCCGGAGAGCAGAGACCCGGCTGACCTGATGGCGCTGCTGGCACCGGCGGCATCGGGCGGTCTGACCTCGTATCCGGTGTCGACGGCCGTCAACTCGGTGCGGAACAACGGCCCGCAGCTCATCGAGCGCATCGAGCCAGGCCTGGCAGGCCAGGACCTGGACCCGAGCGCCGGCTCTCGCAGATCCCGGAGCGCGGCATCCCAAGGAACCTCTGGCAGCGTCCCCGACAAGCTGTTCTGAGCCAGAGCCTCAACCGGCCGGGCAGCAAGGACACCGTCGGCGCTGCCGGGCCCTGTGCGGTTAGGAGGTAGGTATCGGATGGATACCGCCACCGCTCACAAGCGCCTGGAAGAGATCCGTGAGGAGCTCGACAGGTCCATTCGCGTGCTCCGGGGCGAGCAGGAGGCGGACGTGTGGGCGTCGGACTACCCGCAGGACCCGGCCGACGCCGGTGCCAACCTCTCCGAATCGGAGCGCACCGAGGCGATCCTCGCGCTGGCTAAGTCACAGCGGTCCCAGGTGCTCGACGCCCTGAAGCGCATCGAGCTTGGCACGTACGGGACGTGCGTGGACTGCGGTGGCGGGGTTCCAGAAGGCCGGCTCGAGGCCAGGCCGGAAGCGGCCAGATGCGTCAAGTGCCAGGCAAAATGGGACAGGCTACGCCGCTGAGCCCGATGCTGGAATGATCCCGCGGCGAGGCGTGTTGGACCGCCTGTGTCAGTCGCAACAAGTCCGCCGCGTTACCGCACGACGAAGACGAATGACGTCTCGACGGTAATGGCGCGCGAACTCAGCGGGCCCGGCGTTGTATCCTCCGGCCGAGACAGTTGGCAAGTCGGCACGTGGTCAAGCAGCATGTCGCAGCCAGCGATCGCGGAGGGGGTGAGTCCGGTCCCGGAGACACTCGAGGAGCGCAGCGAGCGCTTTTCGCGCGATGTCTTGCCGTACCTGGATCAGCTGTACGCGGCGGGTATGAGGATGACCCGTAACCCGGCCGACGCCGAGGACCTGGTGCAGGAGACGTTTGCCAAGGCGTACGCGTCGTTCCACCAGTTCCAGGAGGGCACGAACCTCAAGGCGTGGCTGTTCCGCATCCTCACCAACACGTTCATCAACACCTACCGCAAGCGGCAGCGTGAGCCGCAGCGGTCAGGTACCGAGGAGATCGAGGACTGGCAGCTGGCCAGGGCCGCGTCGCACACCTCAGGCGGGCTGAAGTCCGCGGAGGCGGAAGCGCTGGAGCGGCTCCCCGACTCCGATGTCAAGGAAGCGCTGCAGGCTCTCCCCGAGGAGTTCCGCATCGCGGTCTACCTGGCCGACGTCGAGGGCTTCGCCTACAAGGAGATAGCCGACATCATGGGCACCCCCATCGGGACCGTGATGTCACGCCTGCACCGCGGGCGCAGGCAGCTCCGGGAGATGCTCCAGGATTACGCGGCCACCGAGGGCCTGGTCCGGGCGTCCACCGCCCCCGCCGAGGCGTCATCATCGGGCGGCGATGAGCCCGGGAAGGACGCGGAATGAGCTGCGGTAAGCCTCACGAGGTGCCGTGTACCGAGGTACTGGCCCGCGTGTACTC
The DNA here is from genome assembly GCA_963844655.1 of uncultured Actinomycetota bacterium. Taxonomy (GTDB): domain Bacteria; phylum Actinomycetota; class Actinomycetes; order Streptosporangiales; family Streptosporangiaceae; genus JASHPR01. The sequence goes on from CAWJPA010000007.1 coordinate 594,867, forward strand.
CTATCTCGACGGCGAGATCGAGGTCAACGGCTACGCGCAGATCCGCGAGCACCTCGATGAGTGCGGCCCCTGCCTGCGCGAGTTCGGCCTGGAAGAGGCCGTCAAAAAGCTGGTGCACCGATGCTGCGCGTCCGAGCCCGCGCCGAGCGGACTGCGGTCCAAGGTGCTGGTCAGGATCCAGGAGATCCGGGCCGAGCTCGAAGTCACCGAGTACCGCGTCGACTAACGCGCCCCCCGCTAACGCCCCCAGCTCCGTCGGTTAACGCGTCTGCCCCTGCTCCGCCCGCCAACGCGCCACGCGCCCGGCTCCGTCGGCTAATGCGCCCTGCCCCCGGCTCCGCCCTGCTAACGGCCCTGCCCGACTTCGCCGGCGAGCGCGCCTTGCCCGCAGCTCCGTCGGCTAGCGCGCCCGCCGCTGCTCCGTCCGCCAACGCGCTACGCGCCCGGCTCCGTCGGCTGACGGCCCTGCCCCGGCTCCGTCGGCTAATGCGCCCTGCCCCCGGCTCCGCCCTGCTAACGGCCCTGCCCGACTTCGCCGGCTAGCGCGCCTTGCCCGCAGCTCCGTCGGCTAGCGCGCCCGCCGCTGCTCCGTCCGCCAACGCGCTACGCGCCCGGCTCCGTCGGCTGACGGCCCTGCCCCGGCTCCGTCGGCTAGCGCGCCCCGTCCCGGGGCTGCGACTGACGGCGGCCCCGGCATCCCCTCCGGCCGCCGCGCCCGTGGATGAACCGGGAGGGCCGCTCCAGCGACCCCAACGGTACATCCACGCGTCCGGCCAGCGGCTCGCCCAGAGCCCCAGGGGCGGGTGAGACTTGCGGGGCGGCTGTGCGGGGCGGCCAGCGTCAGGCTAGGTCGGCGGAGCCGGGGCGGGGCGCGCAGTCGGGCGAGGCCGACCGGGCCGGTGCGCGCGGTCGGGCGAGGCCAGCCGTGAGCGGGGCGCGCGGTCGGGCGAGTCCGCCGGGCGGGGCTTCGCAGGCAGGCGAGACCGACCGGCCAGGGCGCAGTCAGGCGAGGCCAGCCGGGAGCGGCGTGGTCGGGCGAGGCCGACCGGGCGGGGGTGCGCGGTCGGGCGAGGCCAGCCGGGAGCGGCGCGCGGTCGGCGGGGAGTGGCGGCGTGTAATGCGTTCGGGCTTTTCGTCGCTTCTTATACGGAGGCGTCCGCGCCGCTTCGATTACACATTGCATCGTGCCGTGTACAAATTGAGTACGTTGGGCCTGAAGCCTTCGCGCAGGCGTTCAACCGCGTTACTCTGAGTGGCGGCACAAGGCTAAGCGCACATCGCCATAAGCAACTTGCGGAAGTTGCGGTGGTCTGCGGGCAGCCGGGTTGTTCCGGGCAGGGTCGGCCGGGTTTGCCACCAGCCGGCTGCGAGGGGGTCATGGGCAGGGTCTCGCGGGCTGCGTGGGTTTACATTGCGGCGGTCGTGATTGCGGCCGCCTCCGTTGTGGCGCCCAGACTCTCTGACCGCCCCATGAGCGCGAGCTGGTGGATGGCGCTGGGCGTGCTCATGCTGCTGTTCCTGATCTGCGACTCCACCCCGACGCCGCTGGCGGCGCGGCAGTCGGCCTGGTCACCGAGCTCATCGGCCACCCTGGCCGCGGTGGTGCTGCTCGGCCCGATCGGCGCCGCGCTGGTCGGGGCCGTGTCCGTGCTGAGCCTGCGGCGCAATCTGCTGCTGGCCGAGCGGGTGTTCAACGGTGGCATGTCGGCCGTGTCCGGCTACGCGGCCGGCGGAAACTACCTCGCGCTCGGCGGCCCTGTCGGCCTGCCCCGGCCGCACGACTTCCCCGGCATCGTGCTGCCGTTCGCGGCCGCCGCCGCCGCGCACGTCTTCGTCAACCTCGCGCTGATGTGGGGGATGCTGCAGCTGACCAAGCATGAGGGCCGCGCGCAGCGCCGGATCCAGCTCGAGTCCAGCCTGCCGCTGCTGCTGGCCTCCGACCTGGGCTACGCCTCGCTCGGCCTGGTGATCGCCGCCCTGTGGACGGTGATGGGGCCGTTCGCGGCCGCGCTCGTGCTGGTGCCGCTGTTCGTGGCCCGCTGGGCCATGGGCCAGTTCGCCGAGCAGCAGCGGGCCTACGCGGCCACCATGGCGGCGCTCTGCCAGGCCGTGGAGACCAAGGACTTCTACACCCGGGGCCACAGCGAGCGGGTCTCCCGCGGTTCCGGCATGATCGCGCGGCAGATCGGCATGCACAGCGACCGGGTCGAGGCGATCATGTTCGCCGGCATGCTGCACGACGTGGGCAAGCTCGGCGTGCCCACCAAGGTGCTGCAGAAGACCGGGCCGCTGACCGAGGAGGAGTACGCCGCGATCCAGCTGCACCCGATGCGGGGGCTGGAGATCGTGCGGGAGATCGGCTTCCTCAACGAGGCCCTGGCCGGCATCATGCACCACCACGAGAAGATCGACGGCACGGGCTACCCCATGGGCTTCGCCGGCGACGAGATACCCGAGTTCGCCCGCGTGATCGCCGTGGCCGACGCGTTCGACTCGATGACATCGACCCGGTCCTACCGCGCCGCGCGGCGGATGAGCGAGGCCATCGACGAGCTGCGCAAGGGCGCCGGGACCCAGTTCGACCCCGCCCTGGTGGAGGCGTTCATCGCTTCGCTGCACCGGGACGGCTGGCGGCTGCCCGAGCGCGCCGCCGCCCCGGTCGACCAGCAGACCGTGACCGCGCAGGACCACGACGACCCGACGGCGCCGCTGCGGGTCATCGAGAGCTACTGACCGCAGGAGGACCTGTTGGCGATACGCCAGGCCGACGAGCGGCTGCCTTCGTGGCAGGCGATGGACTCGGGGCGGCTGCTGCTGCTGGCCGCGGTCGGGATGATCGTCGTAGCCGCGCTGGCGCACACGGCCGCCGCCGACCAGATCGTGGACCCGCGGACCGCGATCGCGTTCGGCTCGGTCATCGCCGTCGGCGAGCTGCTCAGGCTCGGCCTGCCCGGCGGCCGGGAGGCGGCGCCGATCGCCACGGCCACCGCCCTGGCCTACGCGCTGCTGCTGCGGGTCGGCCAGCTGCCTCCGCACCCGGTGCCGCGGATCCCGGCCCTGCAGGTCATCGCCGTCACCGCGGTGGGCATGATCGTCGGCGCGCTGCCGCACATCGCCGCGGGCCGCCCGGCCGGGCTGACCGGGATGGCGACCCGGCTCGTCGCGGTGGCCTGCGTGGCGTTCGCGTTCCGGCCGTTCGCGGGCACGGAGGCGATCAGCGGGGGCCGGCGCTGGTGGGTCGCGTTCGCGGTGATGACCCTGCTGGTCGCGATCGGCTGGCTGATCGAGGCGATGATCGGCGCGCTGATCCGGGCGGACGACGTCGGAGCCAGGTTCTCGGTCGCGCTCTGGGACGAGATGCGGGTGCAGCTGCCGCTGGGCGCCGCGGTCGGCGTGTCCGCCATGATGCTCGCGTTCGCGGCCGAGGTCATGGGCCTGGCCGAGCTCGCGGTGTTCATGGGACCGCTGCTGGTGACGCAGGTCGCGTTCCGCCGGTACTCCGGCATCAGGGCCACGTACCTGCAGACCGTGCGCGCGCTGGCCCGGGTCACCGAGGTGGGCGGGTACGTGGAGAGCGGGCATTCCCGCCGGGTCAGCAGGCTCGCCGTGGCCGTGGGCCAGGAGCTTGGGCTGGCCGAGCCCGACCTGCTGAACCTGGAGTACGCCGCGCTCATGCACGACATCGGGCAGCTGGCGCTGCCCGACCCCATCCCGGGCGGGGCCACCGTGCTGGTCTCCCGGGAGGACCAGCAGCGCATCGCGGAGCTGGGCGCCGACGTGATCAGCAAGGCCGGCGTGCTCGACCGGGTGGCCGAGCTGGTGCGGTGCCAGAGCTGGGCGTACCGGGGCCATGACCCCCAGCCGCCGGTCGGCAGCCGGATCATCCGGGCCGCGAACGCCTTCGACGACCTGGTCGGGGGGTCCACCGACCGGGACCGCAGCGCGGCCGCGCTGGAGCAGCTGCGCCTGGACACCGCCACCGAGTACGACCCGGGCGTGATCGAGGCGCTCACCGAGGTCGCGGGGAAGCGCCTGGCCAGCCGCCTGGAGTAGGCTCCCCGGCGTGCTCGAATCTGTCCTGGTCGCCAACCGGGGCGAGATCGCACGCCGGGTCATCAGGACCGCCCGGCGGATGGGGATCCGCGCCATCGCGATCTACTCGGAGGCCGACGCCGGGCTGCCCTACGTCCGCGAGGCCGACGAGGCGGTGCCGGTCGGCCCGGCCCCGCCCGCCCGCAGCTACCTCGACGCCGGCGCCGTGCTCGCCGCGGCGCAGCGGACCGGGGCCGCGGCGATCCACCCCGGGTACGGGTTCCTGGCCGAGAACGCCGAGTTCGCGGCCCTGGTCATCGACGCCGGCCTGACCTGGGTCGGCCCGCCGCCGTCCGCGATCGAGCAGATGGGCGACAAGATCAACGCCCGGAACCTGATGGAGCAGGCCGGCGTGCCGGTCGCCGCGGGCAGCAGGGAGCCGGTCACCGACGTCGACGCGGCGGTGGCCGAGGCCGGCCGGATCGGCTACCCGGTGATGATCAAGGCGGCGGCCGGGGGCGGCGGCATCGGGATGAGCGCTGCCGCCAGCGAGGCCGAGCTGCGCGCGGGCTTCGAGACCGCCAGGTCCAGGGCCGAGCGGTTCTTTGGCAGCACGGCCATCCTGCTGGAGCGCCTCATCGAGCCCGCCCGGCACGTCGAGGTGCAGATCCTCGGGCTGAACGACGGCTCCGTGCTGGCGCTCGGCGAGCGGGACTGCTCGGTGCAGCGGCGGCACCAGAAGGTGGCCGAGGAGACCCCGTCGCCCGGGGTCACGCCCGGCCTGCGGGCGCGGATGCTGGCCGCCGCGGTCCGGGCGGGCGAGGCAGTCGGCTACCGCGGCGCGGGCACCGTCGAGTGTCTCGTCGACCCCGAGCGCCAGGACTTCGTGTTCCTGGAGATGAACACCCGGATCCAGGTGGAGCACCCCATCACCGAGATGGTGACCGGCGTCGACCTGGTGGAGCAGCAGTTGCTGATCGCCGCCGGTGAGGACGTGAGTCCGGGCGTGAGCAGCGTAACGGCCGAAGGACATGCGGTGGAGCTGCGGGTTTACGCCGAGGACCCGCGGCGGTTCCTGCCCAGCCCCGGAGTGATCACGGAATGGGCGGAACCGTCCGGCCCCGGCATCCGGGTCGACGCGGGGTACGAGGCGGGCAACGAGGTGACGCCGTTTTACGACCCGCTGCTGGCGAAGCTGTGCGCGCACGGGGCCACCCGGGCCGAGGCGCTGCGGCGCGCCAGGGCCGCCGTGGACGGCTTCCGCATCCGAGGGCCCCAGACCAACCTGCCGTTCCACGCTGAGCTGCTGGACAGTGATGAGTTCGCCAGCGGGCGCTACGACACGTCCGTGGTCGCCCGGCTGCGGGCGTGATCACCCCGGGCGGGACAATGATGGAGGCGCTGCCCATGATCGCCTGGGCGCTGACGCGAGGAGGTTGGTGTGGCCGAGGTCCGCGCGGAGATGGTCGCGAACGTGTGGCAGGTCGTGGCGTCCGAGGGTGACCAGGTGGCCGACGGCGACACGCTGGTCGTCCTGGAGTCGATGAAGATGGAGATCCCGGTCCTGGCCGAGAGCGCGGGCACGGTCACCAAAATGTCCGTGTCCGAGGGCGACGTGATCCAGGAGGGCGACCTGATCGCGGTCATCGAATGATGCGCCGTGCCGGAGGCGCGCCGATTGGCGGAGTGCCGGAGGCGTGCCAATGAGCGCAGGGCTGGCGGTGGGGCTGCGGGCCACCGTGCGCGCGGCCGTGACCGAGGCCGACACCGCGCTGGCCATGGGCAGCGGGGACGTGCCCGTCCTGGCCACCCCGCGGCTGCTGGCGCTCGCCGAGGCGGCCGCCATGGCCGCTGTGGCGCCCCAGCTGGAGGACGGGCTGACCTCGGTCGGCACGCGGGCGAGCCTGGAGCACCGGCAGGCCAGCCCGCTCGGGGCCGAGATCGTGGTGGAGGCCGAGCTGACCGAGGTGGACGGCCGGCGGCTGGTGTTCGGGTTCATCGCCCGGGTGGCCGACACCGACGAGGACGTGGTGATCGGCGCGGGCAACCTCGAGCGGGTGGTCCTGGACCGCGAGCGGTTCGTCGCCCGGGCCCAGGAGCCTTTCCCCGCCCGGGAGGGCTAGGCCGGGGCCACGACCTAACCTGCCACCTCAGAAGCCCGTGGTGGAGCGGGGATAGGAGACCTTCGGGTCGGTGACGACGTTGACCAGGTACGGGGCGCCGGAGTCGAAGGCGCGGCGCAGCGCCGGGGCGATGTCCGCGGGCCGGGTCACGAGCTCGCCTGCGCCGCCGAGCGCGGCCACCACTTGGTCGTAGCGGCACTGCGGCTGCAGGTCAGCGGCGACGTCGTAGCCGTAGATGGCCTGCATGGGGTGCTTCTCCAGGCCCCAGATGCCGTTGTTGCCGCAGATCATGACCGCGGGCAGCCCGTGCCGGACCAGGGAGTCGGCGTCCATCAGCGAGAACCCGGCCGCGCCGTCGCCGAGCAGCAGCACCACCTGGGCCGACGGGCGGGCGATCCGGGCGGCGATGGCGTACCCGAGGCCGGTGCCCAGGCACCCGTAAGGCCCGGGGTCCAGCCAGCCGCCCGGGCGCTGGGGCTCGATGTACTTGCCCGCGTAGGAGACGAAGTCGCCGCCGTCGCCGATCACCACGGCGTCCGGGTCGAGGACCCGGGCCAGTTCGCCGTAGACCCGCATCGGATGGATGGGGTCCGCCTCGCTGGTGAGCAGCGCGGCGTCCGCGGCCACGGCCTGCTGTGTAGCCTCCCTGAGCCTGGGCAGCCAGCCGGTGACCCAGGATGGCGCCGCGCGCCCGCCCACCTCGGCGGCCAGCTGGGTGAAGAACGCCGCCAGGCGGCCCGAGGCCGCGGCCGCCAGCTCGCGATGGGTGGCGATCTGGCCCGGGGCGTCCGCCACGTGCACCACCTGGGCCGGGGGCGTCCCGTTCTTCCCGCCGAACTGGCCGTAGGCCAGCCGGAAGTCGAGCGGGGTTCCCGCGACGATGACGAGGTCGGCCTGGCCGAACGCGACCGACCTGGCCCGGGTGACCAGCAGCTCGTGCCCGGCGGGCAGGATGCCGCGTCCCTGCCCGTTGGCCACCACCGGCAGCCTGAGCTCCTCGGCGGCCGCCCTGGCGGCCTCGTGGGCGCCGTCCAGCCACACGTCCGAGCCCAGGACCAGCACCGGCCGGCTCGCCTGCGCCAGCAGGCCCGCGATCGCGGCGATCGCGCCCGGGTCGGGCTCGTCAGCGCCGTACGGCCCCGGCTGAGGCCTGTCCGCGCCGCGCACCCCCGGCTCGGGCCCGTCTGCGCCGAGGATGGCGCCTCCTGCCGCCTGGCCCGGCTCGTCCGCAGCCCTGCGGCGCTGACCGGAATCAGTCTGCGGGGCGCGGCCGGCCGGGCCGGCCGTGCCGAACAGCGCCTCGGGACTCATGTCGAGGAACACCGGGCCACGGTGCCTGGCCGCGGCGAGCCGGAACGCCTCGTCCACCGCCGGGCCGACCCGGGCGGTTTCATGCTCGGTCCAGGCGCGCTTGGTGATGGCCCGGACCAGCGCCGGGTGGTCGATCTCCTGCAGGCTGCCCGAGCCCCACCGGTAGTCAGGAGCGCGCCCGCCCAGCACCACCACGGGCGAGCCGTTGAAGTGCGCCGTGGTCATCGCGCTCACGCCGTTGGTCACCCCGGGCCCGGCCGTGAGCACCGCGAGGCCGGGGGTCAGCGAGAGCCGGGCGGTGGCCTCGGCCGCGAACACCGCGGTCTGCTCGTGCCGCACGTCCACGATCCGCATCGGGGGGTCCGCCGTGACCGCCCCGTCGTAGAGCGGGAACACGTGCCCGCCGGACAGCGTGAACATGGTCTGCACCCCGTGCCGCTGCGCCGCCGCGACCGCGTGCGCACCGCCGTGCGCCGCCTGCCCGCCCGGCCCGGCCGGGGCCTGCGCGCCGTCAGGGGCCCCGTCCCGCCCGTCCTCGACCATGCCGCAGACGTTACCAGCTAGTAGCGCCCGGCCCGGGCGGGCGCAATGGTCTGAAAGCGCCGTGACCGCCGCCGCGGGGGCGGATGGGATGATGGCGGCATGCCGACGCTGACCGACCTGGCCCTGCGGCAGGCAGGGCTGGCCGAGGCCGACGTGGACTGGCTGCACCTGCTGCTGTCCGACTGGCAGTTGATGGCCGACCTGTCCTTCGCCGACCTCGTGCTCTGGGCGCTGCTGCGGGACGGTTCTGGCTGGGTGGCGCTGGCCCAGATCCGCCCGGTGACGGCGCCCACGGCTATCCCTGACGACATCGTCGGCTCGATCCGGCAGCGCGGTGCGCGGCCCTTTCTCGATGTGGCCCTGCAGGAACGGCGGATTTGCCGGGAAGGCGATCCGGAATGGACGACCGGGGTCCCGGTTCGCCACGAGACGATTCCGGTCATCTGCGACGGCCGGGTCATCGCGGTTATCGAGCGGTCGACAAACCTGTCCGCCGCGCGCACGCCGAGCCGGATGGATCTCGCCTACCTGCGGGCCGCTGACGACCTGGCCCAGATGATTGCGGCCGGGATCTTCCCCCGCCCCGGTGAGGAGCCGACGCTGGTCAGGTCGCCGCGGGTCGGTGACGGCCTGCTCCGGCTCGGCCGGTCAGGCCGGGTCACGTACGCGAGCCCGAACGGGCTGTCGGCCTACCGCAGGCTCGGCCTCACCGCCGACCTGGTGGGGGCGGAGCTCGGCCCACTGACCGCCCGCCTCTGCGCGACCGGGGGGCCCAGGGACGACTCGCTGATGCTGACCGCCAGCGGGCGGGCGAACATGGAGACCGAGGTGGACGGCAACGGCTCCGTCGTCCAGCTGCGGGCCATACCGCTCGTGGTCGCGGGGGCGCGGTCGGGCGCGCTGATCCTGCTCAGGGACGTCACCGAGCTGCGGCACAGGGAACGCGAGCTGATCACCAAGGACGCCACGATCCGGGAGGTCCACCACCGGGTCAAGAACAACCTGCAGACCGTCGCGGCCCTGCTGCGCCTGCAGGCGCGCAGGCTCAACTCGGCCGAGGCCAGGGACGCGCTTGAGGAGGCCGTGCGCCGGGTCGGGTCGATCGCCATCGTGCACGAGACGCTCTCGCACGCGCCGGACGAGGTGGTGGACTTCGACGACATCGCGGGCCGGGTCGCGATGATGGCCGCGGAGGTGTCCGCACCCGAGGCCAGGGTCAAGCCCGGCCTGTCGGGAGAATTCGGGATGCTGCCCGCGGCCGTGGCCACCCCGCTGGCCCTGGTGCTCACCGAGCTTCTGCAGAACGCACTGCAGCATGGGCTCACCCGCCCCACGGGCACCGGCCCGAGCGGCGATCTCCAGGTAACGGCACATCGCCTGAACGGTCAGCTCACGGTGACTGTGGCCGACAACGGCGTGGGCCTGCCCGACGACTTCGATCTCGATTCGGCGTCCAGCCTCGGCCTGCAGATCGTGCGCACGCTGGTCGTCGCGGAACTGGGTGGGCGCCTGGCAGTCGCCCCTCAGCCGGGCGGCGGGACCAGGGTTCTGGTCGAGGTTCCGGTAGAGGTGTTAGCCGCGGCACCCGATGATCGATCGGCCGGACAGTGAACGGCCGCCCCCGGGCTGGCCCCGTCGTATCGGTCAGGCGTGCGCGCGGGCCCGGACGCGCGCGGTCCGGCGCTTGAGCGCCCGCCGCTCGTCCTCGCTCAGGCCGCCCCAGACCCCCGAGTCCTGCCCGCTGTCCAGAGCCCACTGCAGGCACGGCTCCATCACGAGGCAGCCCTGGCACACCCGTTTGGCCTCGTCGATCTGGAGCAACGCAGGACCTGTGTTCCCGATGGGGAAGAACAGCTCCGGATCTTCGTCACGACAGGCGGCGTGATGACGCCAGTCCATGAGGCCCACTCCTCCTTGAGGTCGGTGCCGTGTGGGGCCCCGATCGCCTCAGTTGTGCTTGTGAACGAATTCACGAGCTATGCCATACATCCGGGAACTGCTAGTTCCCGGACCTAAGAGTCAGGATCCCGAGACTCGCGCCCCGTTCGGTCCCAGGCGAGGCAGTAGGGTCATGGGCGGTACTCACAACCCGCCTAGCAAGACGCATGACTGGTGCGCCGCTCGCCAGGAGCATTACAACCTTCTCAAGAATCGGCGATAAACCGCAAGAGGCTTTGGCAAAGGTTCGGGTGGTTTTCAGTGTCAGATCAGTCACATTGCCGCGCGGGGGCCGTTGATGCTCACGCAATGACCCGCAGGGCATCGGGGACCGACAAGAACCTAACGCACTCATGCTCACCCACATACTCTCCGTCGACCTGAAAGGCGACCGGCCGCGCCGACCGGAGCGTGAGCCCGGGCAGGTCATGCACGGTTAGGACGCTGTTTCCGCGCAGTTCACGGCCGGTGGCAGAAAGCATCCGGCGCAGAACGCGGGCCGTACTTACCGTCCGCATGCTGCGGAGCGCGAAGACGTCGAGGCCGGTGTCGAAGCCCGCCCGAGGATTGGTGTTAACCGGATGCTGACCGAGGTATGTCCACGGCGCCGTGTTAGAGACGATGCCGAGAAATAGCGGCCCGGCCGGTGGCTGCCCGTCCATTTCCAGCATCAGCGCGGGATGGCGCCGGTCGGTCACCCGGTAGTACTGGCGCAGGGTCATCCGCAGGTAGAGCGCGGGTGTGGCGATCCGGCCCCGGGCCCGCTGGCCGTCGACCGCCCGTACCACCTCGGCGTCGAGGCCCAGGCCGGCGTTGAAGGTGAAGTACCTGTCTCCGGCCCGGCCCACGCCGATGCTGCGCGAACGGCCCTCGGTGAGGGCGGCCAGGACCTGCCCGGCCGCGTCCACGGGGTCGGTGGGCAGGCCCATGGCCCTGGTGAAGACGTTCGCGTTGCCGCCGGGCAGCGCGGCGAGCGCCGGCCGGGCGTCCCCATCGGCCCGATCCGGGCCGAGAATCCCGTTCACGGCCTCGTTGACCGTGCCATCGCCACCGAACGTGAGCACCAGCCCGAAGCCGTCGCCGGCGGCGGCTGCGGCGAGCGCGGTCGCGTGGCCCCGGTAGCGTGTCTGCACGACCTCAAGCTCGACGGCGGACGACAGCGCACGGACAATGACATCCCGGCGGAGCTGGGTCGTGGAGGTGGCGTGTGGATTCACGATCAAGAGCGCGCGCACGCGCTCAGGTTAGCGAGCCCGGGATGCCGGATTCGCCACAGCGTCCGCGCAGCCTGCTGGTGGCCGCCGTGATCCAGGCCGTGGAAGCGGCCGGGGTGCTAGCCGCTGCGGTGCTGGCCGGCGTCGATGCGGGCAGCGGCCGGTCCTATCACGCCGACAGCGGCGTCGCGCTCACCATCATCGGGATCGTGACCGCGCTCGGGCTCGGATTCGTCGCCTCCGGGGTGGCGCGGGCCAGGACCTGGAGCCGCACCCCGGCGCTGCTCACCCAGCTGTTCGCCGGCATCGTGAGCATCTACCTGGTGCAGGGCCACCGCTACGACTGGGGGGCGGCCGGGCTGGTGCTGGCCGCGGCCGGGTTCGTGACCCTGCTGATCCCGGCGAGCATGCGCGCCTTCACCGGCGAGCCGGCGTCCCCCGGGGACCCGGAGGAGTAGCAGCCTCGCTACTCCTCCGTGGTCAGCCCCTCGCGAAGCTGCGTCAGCGTTCTGGCCAGCAGCCGCGACACGTGCATCTGGGAGATGCCGAGTTCGGTGGCGATCTGTGACTGGGTCATGTTCCCGAAGAACCGCAGCATCAGGATCCGCTTCTCCCGCGGCGGGAGCCGCTCGAGCAGCGGCTTGAGCGATTCCCGGTATTCCACGCCCTCCAGGGCCTCGTCGAGCATCCCCAGCGACTCCGCGACCGCGGGAGCGTCCTCGTCGCCCGAATCCGGCGCGTCGAGCGACACCGTGGAGTAGGCGTTGGCCGACTCCAGGCCCTCGAGCACCTCTTCCTCGCTCATCTGCAGGTGGGACGCGAGCTCGGCCACGGTGGGCGCCCGCCCCAGCCGCTGGGCCAGGTCACTGATCGCCTTGGTCAGGGCCAGCTTGAGCTCCTGCAGCCGCCGCGGAACGCGGACCGCCCAGCCCTTGTCGCGGAAATGCCGCTTGATCTCCCCGACAATGGTCGGCGTGGCGTAGGTGGAGAACTCGACGCCGCGGCTGAGGTCAAACCGGTCAATGGACTTGATCAGGCCGATCGTGGCGACCTGGGTCAGGTCGTCGAGCCACTCGCCCCGGTTCCTGAACCGCCGGGCCAGGTACTCGACCAGGGGCAAGTGCAGCTCGACCAGCTCCCCGCGGATGCGCTGCCGCTCCTGATCCCCCTCGGGCAGCGCCGAGAGCTTCTCGAACAGCTCCCTGGCCCGCCCCCGCTCGCGGGAGGCGTGCTGGACCCGCGCGGCCCCCGCGAGCGAGCCCTCCACGGCCGCTTCGGTCTCGACGATGCTGCCGCCCAGGCCGAGCTCGTCGGCCCCGCCGCCCCCCGCTTCGGCGAACTCAATGACCGCCGCCTGGCCGTCGGCGTCGTCAGCCGCCGTGGTCCCGGCCTCGGCGGCCATCGTGGTCTCGAACTCTTCGGTCAAGGTGACCTCGATCTCCCCCGTCACACCGACCCCGACGACTCTCTTGTCTTGCGCAGCACGATGGTCAGCACGTCGCCGGGACCAACGCGCGAATCCACGCTGCCGGCCAGCGCCGTGAGCACGGTCCAGGCGAACGTGTCACTGGCCGGCTGCTGCGGCGTCAGGCACGGTACGGACACGGCGATGGTCATCATGTCCCGGCCGAGCGTGAACGCGCATTCCAGGCTGGTGCCCGGCACGGCCTGGCTGAGCAGCATGGCGCAGGCCTCGTCCACGGCGATCCGCAGATCCTCGATCTCGTCCAGGGTGAAGTCCAGCCGCGCGGCCAGCCCGGCGGTCGCGGTGCGGAGCACAGACAGATAGGCCCCTTCGGCCGGCATCCGCACCGTCACCTGGTCTTTTGCCTCGGCTTTGCCAAGCGGCGCAGCCGCGCGGCTGCTTCCGGGCGCGCTGCCGCCGTCCGCGGATCCGTCGCGCGCCGCAGGTGGTACGGCCCCCTCACGCGCCGGTGCGGTCGCGGCAGTCCCGGTCGCTGACGCGGTTGTCTCTTCGCTCACGTGTGCCCTCCCACACCACCAGGCATCATCCCGTCATGCGGGCGTTCGGCTCTGCCTGCAACTTACCCCCAGCACGCCGCTCCGCTGACGCGGCGCGCTCGGACGGTGGCCGGCTGCATGTGCCCGCCAGGCCGGAAGGCAGGCCGTGACTAGCGCCGACCAACCCTCCTGACCTGGCATAACACGCGCCCCAGCGGGTGGCCGCGGCCAGACGCATATCGCCTACGGCCGGGCGCACCGGGCGCTCAGGCCCGGCCATTGGGGCAAATCACCGTCCGGCAAAAGCAGCGGAGGGCCGCGCGGGCGGCCGCCCGTGTGACCCTCCGACTGGCTGAATCGACGAAAGCCTCGTCAGCCCTGCTTGGTCTCCCAGAAGATCTTGGAGATCTCCTCGATCTTGGCGAGCAGGGCGTCGGCCTTGGCCACGTCCGTGCTGCCCTTGGTGCCGGCCGCACCCGCCGCCTTGGTGGCCTCGTTGAAGAGCTGGTTCAGCTGCGGGTACTTCTCGAAGTGCGGCGGCTTGAAGTAGTCGGTCCACAGCACCCACAGATGGTGCTTGACCAGATCGGACCGCTCTTCCTTGATCTGGATCGCGCGGGCGCGGAACTCGGGGTCGGTGTTCTGCTGGTACTTCTCGCAGATCCCCTTGACGGACTCGGCCTCGATCCGGGCCTGCGCGGGGTCGTAGACGCCGCAGGGGAGGTCGCAGTGCGCGTACGCGGTGGCCTTGGGCTGGAGGAGACTAGCGAGCAGCCTCATTGATCTCCTTCTCTCTGTCAGATCATCGGTACCGGGTTCTGACAGTACCCGGTGACCTCTGGCTTACTCAGGGAGGGTTGCATGCATTGGCCGCTCTGGCGCGTGGCCGTCGCGGAGCGGTCGATGGAGCCCGCGCTGCGGCCGGGAGACTGGCTGCTGGCCCGCCGCAGCGTGCGGGCAGGCCGGCCGCCACGGGTCCGCCCGGGCCAGATCGTGATCGCCCGGCATCCCGCCGAGCCGGGCCTGCTGCTGGTGAAGCGGGCGGCGCGGCACGAGCGCGGCGGCTGGTGGCTGGCATCCGACAACCCGGCGGCCGGGGCCGTGGACAGCCGTCATTTCGGCCCGGTGCCGCCGGCGCTGATCGAGGGCAGGGTTTTGTTCCGCTACGGCCAGGCCCGCCGCTAGGCGTCTTCGGGAACTGGGCGTGCTCGGACACCAGTGAGCCCCGGGCCGGGCAGCTTATCCCGAGCGAACCGGCTGTCACACCCGCAAGCGAGAACGGCCCCGCCGGGTGGGCGGGGCCGTTCGGGCTATTGCTGACGCGGACTCAGTGGTGGACGCCGGTGTCCGGCAGCTCTTCCTCCCCGGCCTGGCGGCCGACGAGGTTGAGCATCTCCTCCCTGGACAGCCTGGTGGCCATGGCCCAGTAGAAGATCACCACGCTGAACACGGCGACGATCAGCATGTCCCACCAGAACGGGATGTTGCCGGTGTTGCCTGGCCCGTACTGGCCCTGCCAGGAGACGAGGCCCAGGCCGATCAGCCAGACCGGCAGCCAGACCGCCGACTTCCAGTCCAGCGGCGGCCGCTGCGGATCGAGTGCCATAGAGATGCCGATCAGCACGTACCCGACTATCAGCACGATGCCGAGCTTCCAGACCACCTCGAACCCCGACCAGTAGATGAGCAGGTTGGCGATCACGAACGCGGCCGGGGTGAGGAAGCCGGCGGCCGGCATCCGGTAGGGCCGGTTCGCGTCCGGCACCTGCCGGCGGAACGCGCCCACGGCCAGCGGGGCGCCCGCGTACATGAGCACGCTCGCATCGACGATGATGCCGACCAGCGAGCGCCAGCTCGGGAACGGCAGCAGGAAGACCAGGCCGAACAGGAACGCGAAGATCAGCCCGACCCACGGCACGCCATTGGCGGCGACCCGGCCGAAGAACTGCGGGGCGTACCGGTTCCTGGACAGGCCGTAGCTGATCCGCGAGGTCCCTGTCGTGTAGATCAGGCCGGTGCCTGACGGGGAAATGAACGCGTCGATCCGCAGGATGGTCGCCATCAAGGCGAGCCCGCCCAGGGCCGCGACGGCGGCGAACGGCCCCGCGAGGATATCTGGGTTAGTGATCTTCTGAAGCCCATGCCCGATCGCGCTCGCGGGCAGCGCGCCGATGAACACGATCTGCAGCAGGCAGTAGATCGCGGTGCCGATCAGGATCGAGATGATGATCGCCCGCGGCAGGTTGCGGCCGGGGTCCTTGATCTCGCCGGCGAGCTGGTCAGCCTGCTCGAAACCGGAGTAGGCGAAGATGATGCCGGACAGGGGCAGGGCCGCGGTCAGGCCCCTGATGCCGCCGGGGAACAAGCCCACCCCTCCGGCGGTGAAGTTGCCCGGCTTGAACTTGAAGAACAGCACGATGATGGCCAGGACCGGGACCGCGACCTTCCACCACGTGATGGTGTTGTTGACCTTGGCGAAGGTGCGCATGGCCAGGAAGTTGACCGCGGTGAACACCGCCATCAGCACCACGGTCACCAGCAGGCCGGCCCGGTGATCTTGTCCTTGTCCGCGTTGAACAGGCCCGGCCAGTAGTAGGAGGCGTAGGTCACGAACGCGTAGCACTCGATCGGCGCGATCGTGACCGCCTGCACGTACGAGAAGAAACCGAACCCGATGCCGGCCACACTCCCGAACGCGAAGTGCGGGAACCTGGCCGTCCCGCCGGAGACCGGGTACATCGCGCCAAGCTCGGCGTGGGCGAGGGCGAGGACGATGACCACGATGGCGGCGATGATCCAGGCCAGCCAGGCACCTCCGCCGATCAGCAGCACGGCAGTCAGCGGGGCGAACAGCCAGCCGGAGCCGATGATCGACGTCTCGGAGGCCCAGGTGGCCCCGATCAGGCCGAGCTCCCGTTTGAGGCCGACGTCTGCCGGTTTGGTAACAGTGGCGACTGACTCAGCAGCCATGATCGAACCTTCTTTCCGGTCCGCATACGAGGGCCATACGGCCGTGGAGTAGGGCTCATGCTAATGATCGACTGGGAGCCTGAGAAGAAGCCGCTTGGTGTCGTTTTGGTAACACGGGTAACGGTCCCTCACGCGCCGTGCGGCCCAGGAAGGACGCTGCGACCAGGAATTCCGGGACACCGCTGGCCTCGCGGGGCATCCCGGGCCCCCCGCGGGCTCCTCTGCCAAGCCGGCGTTTCAGCCGGCGGCGGTGGACGCCGAATAGCCGGTGGCCGAGCGCCGGTGGTTACGGAACGCGGTCACATTCGCCTTGTTGGCGCAATGGTCAGTGCAATAGCGGCTTGACCGGCTCGGGCCCGCGTCGACGAAGACACGGTGGCAGGACGAGATCGCGCAGATGCCCATGTGGCTCATGCCGAACTGGCTGACCAGCGTGGCCAGGCCGGTGACCGCGGCCGCGGCGTACCTGTCCGCGACCGATCCGCTCTCATCCAGGTGCAGGTGCCAGGGCGAACGGTGATGGCGCACGAGCACCGGGTGGACGGGATACTGGACCAGCAGCGCATTAAGACGTTCGGCGGCGGTGGCGTGATCGCGCTTGGCCGCGGCGGTGAAGACCGCGCTGAGCTCGCCGCGCAGTATGCGGAGTGCATCAAGGTCGTGATGGGTGCACGGTCCGCACAGGTCCGGCTGGTCGGCCACGAACGCTCGGAATGCGTCGGTTGTGCCGAGCCAGTCGGCGTCGCTGCCGACGGGCACGCCGGTGTTCACCAGACGCGCCGCTAGGTCGGCATAGCTGGTCAGATCCAATGCGGTCCTTAGCGCAGGGATAGGAAGCCACTTCCCGTCGGAAAAGTATCGCACAAACCCTAGCGGGGCTGTCGGTCTTCTCTGGTACGTATCGGGCACCTGGCGTCGCCATTGGGTGACAATTCCATGACGCGGCATCGGCCTGGCGCGAGGGGCCTCAGGACGGCCGCGGCGTGCGGGAGCGCTAGGGTCCCTACCATGTTCGCAGTCACCGCGGCGCGTATCGGCGCCGACGATCCCCTGGCCGGCCTGGAGCTCGGCGAGCGTCCCGAACCCGCGCCGCCGGAGGGCTGGACCACCGTGACGGTCAAGGCCACGGCGCTCAATCACCATGACGTGTGGACGCTGCGCGGCGTGGGGATCTCGGCGGACCGGCTGCCGATCGTGCTGGGCTGCGATGCCGCCGGGATGGACGAGGACGGCCACGAGGTGGTGGTCCACTCGGTCATTTCCGACCCGCAGTTCGGCGGGTCCGACGAGACTCTCGATCCGGCCCGGTCGCTGCTGTCCGAGCGCTACGACGGCACGTTCGCGCAGCGGGTGGCGGTGCCCAGGCGCAACCTGGTGCCCAAGCCCGCCGCCCTGTCCTTCGCGGAGGCCGCCTGCCTGCCCACGGCCTACCTGACCGCCTACCGGATGCTGTTCCACCGGGCCGGGATCGAGCCAGGCGCGACCGTCCTGGTCCAGGGCGCGGGCGGAGGCGTGGCCACCGCGCTCATCCTGCTCGGCCGCGCGGCCGGCTACCGGGTCTGGGCGACCAGCCGCAGCGAGGCCAAGCGGGAGCGGGCGGTCAAGCTGGGCGCGGACCAGGCGTTCCCGCCCGGCGCCCGGCTGCCGGAACGGGTCGACGCGGTCATGGAGACGGTCGGGGAGGCCACCTGGGCGCACTCGCTGCGCGCACTCAAGCCCGGCGGCACGATCGTGATCTCCGGTGCCACCAGCGGCCCGGCGCCAGCGGCCGACCTGGCCCGGGTCTTCTTCCTGCAGCTCTCCGTCGTGGGATCCACCATGGGCACCCGGGATCAGCTCGGGCGGCTGCTGCAGTTCTGTGAGCAGTCGGGCGTCCGGCCGCTGATTGACCGCACGCTGCCGCTGGAGCAGGCCCGCGACGGCCTGGCCGCGATGATTGCCGGTGACCTCTTCGGCAAGGTCGTCTTCACGGTCTAACGGCCGCGCACGCTGGAATCAGGAGTCGGCGGTGTCGGAGCGTTCGGGATCCTGGTGGGGTTCGTTGTCGGGACCGGAGGCCGGCTTGCCGTCCCCGGCCGGCCTATCGCCGAAGACCTCGTCCTTTATCCGGGTCAGCGCGTCCTCGAGGATGGACCGCAGGTTACCGAGCGCGTTCTCACCGATGGATTCGGTATTCCAGGCGGCCTTGCGGAAATCCCGGGCGAAATCGCCGGCCAGCCGTTCCAGGTCGCGGAACACCCCGGGGTCGAATCCCGGGGGCCCAGGCCAGCCCCGGCCGCCGCGGTCGCGCCAGCCCGCCCACTGCTGCCAGTTCTGCCAGTTCTGGGCCGAGGCCCAGTCGGACCATTCCCGGTGCCGGCTCCGGGTCTCCTCCCGGTCGCGCCGGGTGTCTTCCCGCGTCTGCCTGGTGTCCTCCCGGTCCCGCTTGGCCTGCTCGCGCGCCGCATCACGAGCCTGCCTGGCCGCCTCCTGCGGGTCGGTCTCGCCGCCGGCCTGGCTGCTGGCGTGCCTGGCGTCGTCCCGGGTCCGCCTGGCGCTCTCCCTGACCTCTTCCCTGGCCCGCCTGGCCCGCTCCCGCGCGGTCTCGCGCGCCTGCTCGCGCTGCTCGCGGCGGACGTCCTTGGCCGCCCAGGTGAGCTCCTCGCGCAGGTTGCGGACCGTGTCCCTGACGTCCTCGGTCACCTCACGGGCGATATCCCTGACCGACTCGGTGAGCTCCTCCTCGAGCTCGGCCAGGTCATCGAGGCGCGAGTTGATCTCCGCCCGCCCCTTGTCGGTGATCCGGTACACCTTCTTGCCGTCAACCTGGTCGTGGGTGACCAGGCCCTCCTCCTCGAGCCTGGCCAGCCGCGGGTAGATGGTCCCCGGCGATGGCGCGTAGACGCCCAGGAAGCGGTCCTGCAGCAGCCGGATGACCTCATAGCCGTGTCGCGGCGCCTCGTCGAGCAGCTTGAGCAGGTAGAGGCGGAGGCCGCCGTGCCGGAATACCGGGCTCACCGGGTATCACCTGGCTGCGTCGCAGAACGGGTCGGCTCGGGCGCTCCGGTGGGCTCGGGCGTGCCGGTGGGCTCAGGCGTGCCGGTGGGCTCGGGCGTCCGGTGGGCTCGGGCGTGCCGGTGGGCTCGGGCGTGCCGGTCGGCTCGGCGGCGGCCGCGGGTTCTGGCCCGGACTCGGTCCCGGCTTCGGACTCGGCATCGGGACGGGCGAGCAGCGTCACGTCACCGGTCATGCTGGTCACGCTGAGGTTCGCCGAGCCGGACCCGATGGTGGCGCTCAGCGTCGTCGGCCCGGGGCCGGGGGAGGCGCACATTCCTTCGAAGCCGCTGCGCACGCGGCCGGACGCGGACCGCAGGTCCACGCGGGCGCTCGCGCAGGCCGGGACGCGCACGGCTACGTCGCCGGAGATCGTGGCCACCTTGAGCCCGCCGCCGTCGTCCAGGTCGATGTCGGCCGTGACCCGGCCGCTGACGGTCTTGGCGTCCAGCTGGCGGACGGCGCCGCCGGCCAGGGTCAGGTCGCCGGAGACCGAGCTGAACGCGATCTCACCGTCGATGTCGCGCGCCTCGAGGTCCCCGGACACGGTCTTCGCGTCCACACTGCCGATCACGCCATCAAGCGTGATGTCTCCGGACACACTTTTGGCGGATATATTCGCGGAGATTCCGGACACGATCGCACTCGCGTTCACCACGCCGACCTGGGTGGGGCAGCCCCCGGGCACGGTGACCGTGACGTCCGCCGAATGACGCTGCGGGTGGAGCCAGTTGAGCAGCCCGCCGGCCTGCAGGTCCTCGTAGGTAATGGTCAGGACGCCGGCCTCGTGGGTCACCAGCAGCGGCTGGCCGGACAGGCTGGAGACATCCACGGACGGCTCGTCCGGGCTGGCCAGGATGGCCACGGATCCTGAGATCACCCGCACCCTGAGCGCGGCGACGTCGCCGAAGTCGATGGTCCTGGGGGAGTCGATGGTCCAGCGAGGCATTGCTTCCCTCCCTCGCGACGGATGCAGCCGCGCGCTGCAGTCGTTACGCTACACGATATATCGTGTCTGTGCGAAGTCAAGATGTATCGCGACTGGCCCGGGCCAGGCATCTACTCCTCGTCGTCGTCCAGCCGGGCCAGCCAGCTGGCCAGGCGGTCAACCGAGGCCTCCGCCTCGGGATGCAGGTCAATGAACTCGGTCAGCCGCTCGGCCAGCCAGCCGAGCGAGACCTGGTCTTCCCCCCGCCGGTGGGCCAGTTCCTCCAGCCCGCGGTCGGTGAAGTACATGAACGCTAATCCCTCCGGGCCAGTGCCGTCTCGACCAGGCGGGCGTGGTCCTCGGCATGGGCGCTGGCCGAGCCCCCGGCCGGCGCCGAGGACGCAGGCAGCGACACCAGGCCGACCGGCCGGCCGATGATCCCGGGCAGCTTGAGGCCCATGTAGGGCCACGCCCCCATGTTGGCCGGCTCCTCCTGGACCCACATCACCTCGCTCGCGGCCGGGTACCTGGCCAGCTGGGCCTTGATCTCTTCGGCAGGCATGGGGTACAGCCGCTCGACGCGGAGAACCGCGATGTCGGACTGGCCCTCCGCGCGCCGCCGGTCGGCCAGGTCGTAGTAGACCTTGCCGGAGCAGAGCAGCACCCGGCGCACGGCCGCGTCGTCGAGTTCCTCCTGCTCGCCGAGCACCGGCCGGAACGAGCCGCTGGTGAAGTCGCGTACCGGCGAGGTGGCCGTCTTCAGTCGCAGCATCGACTTCGGGGTCGCCGCGATCAGGGGCTTGACCCGCAGCGACATGGCCTGCCAGCGCAGCAGGTGGAAGTAGTTGGCCGGGGTGCTCGCCACCGCGACGGTCATGTTGTCCTGCGCGCACAGCGAGAGGAACCGTTCCAGCCGGGCCGAGGAGTGATCGGGTCCCTGGCCCTCGTACCCGTGCGGCAGCAGCAGCACCAGGCCGGAGCGCTGGCCCCACTTCTGCTCGCCCGAGCTGATGAATTCGTCCACTATCGTCTGCGCCCCGTCGACGAAGTCGCCGAACTGGGCCTCCCAGCAGACCAGGGCGTCGGGCCTGGCGACCGAGTAGCCGTACTCAAAGCCGACCGCCGCGAACTCAGACAGCAGCGAGTCGTAGGCGTGGAACCTGGCCTCGGGGGTGTTGAACGTGCGCAGCGGCTGGTACTCCTCACCGGTGTGCCGGTCCACGATCACGGCGTGACGCTGGCCGAACGTGCCCCGCCGGGTGTCCTGGCCCACCAGCCGGACCGTGTGGCCGTCGATGAGCGCGCTGCCGAACGCGAGCAGCTCGCCGGTGGCCCAGTCGACCTCGTCCCGCTCGACCATGACGGCGCGCCGCTGCAGCTGCGGCAGCAGCCTCGGGTGGGGGGTGAAGCCGTCGGGCAGGTTCAGCTGGGTGTCGATGATGCGCTTGATGGTCTCCTCGGTGATGGCCGTGGGCGTGCCGCCGTGGTCGGCAGGCTCCTGGTCTTCGCGGGGCGGCCGCACCACCGCGCCGGGCTCCGCCGGCCTGCTGATCGCGTCCCGGGTCTCGGTGAAGGCCCGCTCCAGCTCCTGCTGGTAGTCGCGCAGCGCCTGCTCCGCCTCCTCCAGGGTGATGTCGCCGCGCCCGATCAGGGACTCGGTGTAGAGCTTGCGCACCGACCGCTTGGCGTCGATGAGGTCGTACATCAGCGGCTGGGTGAACGAGGGGTTGTCCGCCTCGTTGTGCCCGCGACGCCGGTAGCAGATCATGTCGATGACGACGTCCTTGCGGAACGCCTGCCGGTACTCGAAGGCGAGCTTGCCGACCCTGACCACGGCCTCCGGGTCGTCCCCGTTGACGTGGAAGATCGGCGCCTGGATCATGCGGGCCACGTCCGTGGAGTACACGCTCGACCGCGAGTACTCCGGCGCGGTGGTGAACCCGACCTGGTTGTTCACCACGATGTGCACGGTCCCGCCGGTCCGGTAGCCGCGCAGCTGGGACAGCTCGAGCGTCTCCGCCACGACGCCCTGGCCGGCGAACGCCGCGTCCCCGTGAATCAGCACCGGCAGCACGGTGAACCCGGGCTCGCCCATGTCGATCACGTCCTGCTTGGCCCGGACGACGCCCTCGAGCACCGGGTCGACCGCCTCCAGATGGCTCGGGTTGGCCACCAGCGAGGTCGGGATCGACGAGCCGTCGCCGGGGGCGTACTTGCCCTCCGCGCCGAGGTGGTACTTGACATCACCGGATCCGTGGGTGCTGGCCGGGTCCAGGTTCCCCTCGAATTCCTGGAAGATCTGCGCATAGGACTTGCCCACGATGTTCGCGAGCACGTTCAGCCGGCCCCGGTGGGCCATACCGAGCACGACCTCGTCCAGATCCTGGTGCGCCGCCTCGGTGAGCACCGCGTCCAGCAGCGGGATCAGCGACTCCGCGCCCTCGAGCGAGAACCGGCGCTGGCCGACGAACTTGGTCTGCAGGAACATCTCGAAGGCCTCGGCCACGTTCAGCCGGGACAGGATCCTGACCTGCTCGTCGTGCTCGGCCCGGCCGTGCGGCCGCTCGATCCTGGCCTGCAGCCAGGCCCGCTCCTCCGGGTTCTGCATGTGCATGTACTCGACGCCCACCGTGCGGCAGTAGGAGTCGCGCAGCACGCCGAGTATCTCGCGCAGCTGCATGCGCGGCTTGCCGCCGAACCCCCCGGTGGCGAACTCGCGCTCCAGGTCCCAGAGCGTCAGCCCGTGCTGGTTGATGTCCAGGTCGGGATGCTTGCGCTGCTTGTACTCGAGCGGGTCGGTGTCGGCCATGAGGTGGCCGCGGACCCGGTAGGCGTGGATCAGCTCATGGACCCGCGCCGCCTTGGACAGGTCGTCCTCGTGGCCGGCCGGGATGTCCTGCACCCAGCGCACGGGCTCGTAGGGGATCCGCAGCGACTGGAATATACCGTCGTAGAAGCCATGGTCGCCGAGCAGCAGCGCGTGGATGATCCGGAGGAAGTCACCCGACTGGGCGCCCTGGATGATCCGGTGGTCGTAGGTGGAGGTGACCGTGACCGTCTTGCTGATCGCGAGCCGGGCGATGGTCTCGGCGGATGCGCCCTGGTAGGCGGCTGGGAGTTCCATCGCGCCCACACCGACGATGCACCCCTGCCCGGGCAGCAGCCGCGGCACCGAGTGCTCGGTGCCGATCGTGCCCGGGTTGGTCAGGCTGATCGTGGTGCCCGCGAAGTCCCCGACGGTGAGCTTGCCGCTGCGCGCCTTGCGCACCGTGTCCTCGTACGCCGTCCAGAACTGGCGGAAGTCCATCGCCTCGGCGGCCTTGATGCTGGGCACCAGCAGCTGCCGGGACCCGTCGTCCTTGCGCACGTCGATGGCCAGGCCGAGGTTGACGTGCTCCGGCTCGACCAGGACCGGCTTGCCGTCCACCTCGGTGTAGGAGTTGTTCATCTCGGGGGCCGCGGATAGCGCCTTGACCACCGCGAAGCCGAGGAGGTGGGTGAACGAGACCTTCCCACCTCGGCCGCGGCCGAGGTGGTTGTTGATCACGATGCGGTTGTCGACCAGGAGCTTGGCGGGGATGGCCCGCACGCTCGTGGCGGTGGGCACGGAGAGGCTGGCGGCCATGTTGGCCGCGGTGCGGGCGGCGGCCCCGCGCAGCCGGACCTCGGTCGCGTCCTTCGGGGCCTGCGGCCCCGGGGCGGGCGCGGGGGCCGGTGACCTGGCCGGGACGGCGGGCGTACCCGGTGCGGTTCCGCCAGGCGTGGCGGCACCTGGCCGGGCCGGGCTGGGCCGGGCCGGGCCGGGCGTGGCTGTCGCTGGCCGGGCCGGAGCGCCGGGGGCCGTGGCCGCCGGCGGGCGCGCCTGGGTGCTCGATCCCGCGGCCGCGGCCTGGGACTGGCCGGTCGGCTTCGGGTGGTAGTCGGCGAAGAAGTTCCACCAGGCCCGGTCCACCGAGCCGGGATCCGCCAGGTACCGCTGGTAGAGCTCGTCCACCAGCCATTCGTTGGGCCCGAAGTCCGTGGCCGCCGGCGGCTGGCCCGCCTGGTCGCCCGGCCCGGAAGCGCCTGGCTGCCCGGCCCGGGCGGCTGGCCCCGTCCCGTCGGGCTCGCCGGTCCCGCCGGACTGGCCCGTCCCTCCCGCGGTGCGGTCGGTGGAACGTTCCCGCGCGGCGGGCCTGCCGTCTGCTGACGCTGTGAGATCCGCGGACGCCCGCGGAGACTCAGAAGACACGGCGGATATCGCCTCTTCCGAAGCTGGATTGTCTGTCATTTCCGCACACCAGGCTACCCGGCAGCGGGGTTGGAGGGCTGTGCCTGCTTGGCACCGCGTGGCCGGACGGTCACGCGGATGCGCCGTCCCTGCCGTGCGGCTCTAGCCAGCTGACAAATGGGCCTTTAGGCACGATCCGTGACGGGTTGATCCAGGTCTGCGTCTGGTAATAGTGGCGCTTGATCTGGTCGAAGTCCGTGGTGTCCCCGAAGCCCGGGCGCTGGTAGAGATCGCGGGCGTAGCCCCAGAGGTTATGGTAGTCGATCAGGCGGTGCAGGTTGCACTTGAAGTGGATGTAGTAGACGGCGTCAAACCTGGCCAGGGTCGGGAACAGCCGCACGTCCGCCTCGCACAGCGTGCCGCCGAACAGGAACCTGCGCTGGGCCAGCCGCTCGTCGAGCGCGGTCATGGTCGCGAACAGCGTGTCGCACGCCTCTTCGTAGCCGGCCTGCGTGGTCGCGAGCCCGGCCTTGTACACGCCGTAGTTGACCGCGTGGTAGATCAGCGTGGCCAGGGCCTCGATCTCCCGGCGCTGCGCGGGAGGGTAGAGGTCGGGCGCACCCGGCCGGTGATAGGCGACGAACTCGGTCTCCAGCATGACCGTGATGTGCGGCACGTCGTTGCTGATGATCCGCTGGGTCTGGGTGTCCCACAGGAACGGCACGGTGATCTTGCCCCGGTACGACGGGTCGGTGACCGTGTAGAGTTCGGACACCAGCCGCGCTCCGGTGACCAGGTCCGCGCCGCCCTGGGTATCCGGGAACCGCCAGCCGCGCTCGTCCACGATCGGGTCGGTCAGGCTCAGGCCGATAACCTCCTCGAGCCCGAGCAGCCTGCGGACGATCAGGGCCCGGTGCGACCAGGGGCACGCCAGCGATGCGTAAAGTTGATAACGCCCCGGCTCCACAGGGAACCCGCTCGACCCATCCCTCGTGATCCGCCCCGAGAAGGTGCCCTGAGGGCGCGCGAAGCCACCCGTGGACAACGCCGCAGAGGTGGGTTGAGACATGGAAGGCGGCACCGTCCCTTCGCGACGCGCATATCCGCCCTCCGTGATTTTCTACTAGAACACACCCGGCCGGGACAGGTTACGCGCCGGGCAATTTTCCGGACGGACCGGCGGCCACGGTCCGGTCGGGGTCCGGAGCACTCGCGGCGCGACGATGCGCAGGCACGGGAAGGGGGCAGCCGGTTGGGCTCCATCGTTAACGGTCTGAGTCACCTCACCGGCTGGGTGGCCTACGGCGTGATCGCGGCGCTGGTCTTCGGCGAGACCGCGGTGTTCCTCGGGTTCGTGCTGCCAGGCGAGGCCGCGGTGGTGCTCGGTGGCGTGCTGGCCAACCGCGGTCACCTGTCGCTGGCCGTGCTGGCGGCCGTGGTGGTGGTGACCGCGGTGACCGGCCCGATGGTGGGCTACGAGATCGGCCGGCGGATGGGTGATCGCCTGTTCGCGGCCGGGGTTATGCGCCGCGTGCCCGGCGGCCCGGAACGGGCCAGGTCCGCGCTGCGCGACCGGGGCGGCCTCGCCGTCCTGATCGGCCGCTTCGTCGCGATCGCGCGCGCGGTGATGCCGGCCGCCGCGGGCGCCGTGCGCGTGCCGTACCGGACGTTCACCCTCTACAACGTGACCAGCGGCATCGTCTGGGGCGTCGGCTACTGCCTGCTCGGGTACCTGGCCGGATCGGCCTACACGGCCATCGAGAGCAAGGTGGGCACCGGGCTCGCGATCGCCGTCGCCGTGATCGTGGTGGTCGCCGTGGCCGTGTTCGCGGTCCGCCGGCACCGCGCCGGCCCGGGCCGGGCCGGGGTCCTGGACCGGGCCATGACGCCGGAGCCAGCCAGCGCCACGGGGCCGGCCAGCACGGCGGCGGCCAGCGCCACGGGACCGGCCGGCGCGACGGGACCGGCCAGCATGGGGCCAGCCAGCACGGGGCCTGAGGATCCGCCCGGGCTGGACGGCGGGCCAGCAGAGGACGGCGGCGCCTGAACTACGACCTCCCGAACAGGTCCTCCCGCCGGTGCTCCAGGCACGGCAGGATCGTCCTGACCTCGGCCGTCAGCTCGGTGTCGACCTCACCCACGGCCACGCCCGGCCGGTAGCCCAGGTCCAGCCGGACCGCGCCCATCGGGTCGATGAGCATGCTGCGCCCCACGCCCGTGGGCGCGCGCGTGGCCGGCTCCTCCTGGTCAGGCACCTGGTCGGCCGCGGCCACCCAGACCGTGTTCTCGATGGCCCGCGCCCGGTTCAGCGTGACCCAGTGCTCCTCCTTGAACAGCCCGGCCGCCCAGCCGGACAGAACCACGATCAGGTCCGCCCCGCGGGTGACCAGCGCCCGGGCGTGCTCGGGGAACCTGATGTCGTAGCAGGTCAGCACGCCCACTCGCAGACCGCCCAGATCGGCGACGGTCGGCTCATTCCCCGCGGCGACCTCATCGGACTCCCGCTGGCCGAGCGCGTCGAACATGTGGATCTTCCGGTACGCGGCGGCCAGGCGGCCGCGCGCGTCAAAGGCGACGGCGGTGTTGTACACGCGCTGCCCGGGCCCGGGCTCGAAGACGCCGGCCACCACGGCGACGCCGTGATCGCGGGCGGCTTCTGACAGGCCCTGGCAGAACGGGCCGTCCGTGGGCTCGGCCGCGGCCCGCAGATCGGTCCCGAACCGGACCTGGGTCCCCTCGGGGAACACCGCCAGCTGCGCCCCGGCCAGCGCCGCATCGGCGAGCGCCTTCTGCGCCCGGCCGAGGTTGACCGACGGATCTGAGCTGACCGGCATCTGGCACAGCGCGACTCGCATGGCCGCAGCGTAAGCCAGAAAAGGCCGGGACGCATCAGGCCGTTGCGCCGGGTGGCGGGGTTCGGGGGCACGGCCGTTACGCCGGGAAGGGCCGCAGCGCGCTTGCTGCCCCGCGGCCCTTCCCGCGCCCCCGCGCCCCCCTTTCACCGGGTCCGGCCTCCTGTCCGTCACCGGGCCCGGCGCCTGGCTACACCGGTGATCTGGCCCTGGCTACGCCTCGGGTGCGGCGCTGGCGGCCAGGACCGGGCTGGCGGCCACGGCGCGGCCGCTGGCTAGCGCCGTATCCTCCCGGTGGCCGTGGCCAGACCGGCCCCGGTCCCGGCTCCCGGCCCGGGACACAGGCCGGCTGATCCCCGATGCGTGGAACGCCAGCAGCTTCCTGGCGGCGCGCTCCAGCGGACCGGAAGCACGGTCGGCCATGCTGCGCGCGCTCTCCTCCCGGCGGCAGGCGATGGTAACGAGGACCACGGCTGCGAGCGGGACGCCCGCGACAACGATGGCGATGACGGTCAGCAAGATGATCATCACGTCCACCTCCCGGGGACTCGGGTGGCTCCGTCGCTCGATGGGCCTGCGGTTGCCGCGTGGCGCGGCTGGCATTACCATCGCTCCGATGTCACCACTGATTAGACTCATACCAAACAGTGGTGCGTTTAAAACAGACCGGGTGGGTAGATTCCACCTATCCGGATGGTGAGAATCATGGGTACCTCCGAAGGGCGGTCCGTCCAGTGGCTCACGCGCGGTACCAGCAGATCGCGGACCGCCTCCGCGACCAGATCACGGCCGGAGTGTTCGCACCCGGCGAGCGGCTCCCCAGCGAGCCCGACCTGGTCGAGGAATACCAGGCGTCCCGCAACACGGTCCGGCTCGCGATAGCGCTGCTCACCAACCAGGGCCTGGTGGTGACCAGGCAGGGCCTGGGGACCTTCGTCCAGCAGCCGACCAGGCCGTTCACCGCCCTGCTGTCCCGGGTCGACATCCCGCTCGGCGAGGAGCATGTGGACACCGCGCTGCCGGTGGTCGGCGCCGCCGCCAAGCAGCCCGAGACGGCGAAGCTCTCCGTGGAGACGGCGGAGGCGAGCGTGAGCGTGGCCGCGAGCCTGGACATCAAGCAGGGCGACCCGGTGGTCATCCGCCGGTCGCAGCGTTACCTGGGGGAGGTCCCCTGGCTGCTCATCGCGTCCTTCTACCCGATGGACCTGGCCAGCGGGACGGCGCTGGAGCAGGCGGGCTCGATCCGGGAGGGCAGCGTCAAGCTGCTCGCCGACCTGGGGTACCCGCAGATGGGATTCCGCGACGAGATCGGCGCGCGGATGCCCGACTCACGCGAGTTCGAGTTCTTCGGGCTGACCTCCGGCACGCCGGTCATCGTCGTCGGCCGTACCGCCTACAGCGCGTCCCGGCCGCTCAGGCTCACCCGCTACGTGTACCGGGCCGACCGGGTCAAGCTGGCGCACGAGGTGGCCACGATCCCCGCGAAGTACCAGGAGGCCGACCGCGGCTGAGCAGGCGCGGGAATGAGTGCTTCTGCGGCGAGGGCGGCCCCGGTTATTGTGTGCCCGTGATCCCGCTCCTCCTGGCCGCGGTCGCGGTCGGGCTCGGAAACCTGGCTGCCTCCGTCGGCATAGGCGTGGCGGGCGTGGACGCGATGACCCGGCTGCGGGTGGGGATCATCTTCGGGGTCTTCGAGGCTGGCATGCCCATCGTCGGGCTGCTGATCGGCCGGCGGTTCGCCACGGAGCTCGGTGAGGCCGTGCGCTGGCCCGCCGCCGGCCTGCTGATAGCGATCGGCGCGATCAGCCTGATCCGGTCGATCCGGGAGGGCCGCAGGAACCCAGGCTCCGAGCCCCGCGCGGCGGTCATCCCCGCGCCCGGCCTGGGCCTGCTGCTGCTCAGCGGGCTGGCGCTCAGCATGGACAACCTCGTGATCGGGTTCGCGCTCGGCACCTACGGCGTGAGCGTCCTTGAAGGAGCGCTGGTCATCGGGGCCGTCAGCGTCGCGATGTCACTCGCCGGGCTGGAGCTCGGCGGCCTGCTCGGCCGGTGGGCCGGGCGGCGCAGCGAGCAGATGAGCGGAGTGATCCTGATCCTGATCGGGGCGGCCATCGCCGGAGGGCTCGGCTAGCTACTCCTCGAGCCGGAGCGCCGCCTTGGGGCAGGATCCGACCGCGTGCCGCACGGCGTCGGCGAGGTCCGCCGGGACCTCCGCCCGGTGAATGTGCAACTGGTCCTCGTCGTCGACCTCGAACACCTCGGGCACCAGCCCGGCGCACACCGCGTTGGCCTCGCAGGCGTCGCGGTCGACCTCCACCCTCACGCGCTGGCCTCCTGGGGGTTACGCACCAGTATCTAGGGAGTAGAGCATGTCCCGGCGCGCCCGGGCAAGGGCGCGCAAGCAAGGCGGAGGCGCGGGAGACTGGCAGGCATGCAGAACGGATTCTCGCCGGAACTCGCCCGCGCCGCCGAGGCGGCCAAGGGCTTCATGCCTGCTCCCGAGGGCCAGGCGCTCTACGACACCGCCGCGGCGTACGCGAAGCAGGGCCCGGTCGCCGAGATCGGCACCTACTGCGGCAAGTCCACGATCTACCTGGCCGCGGCCGTGCGCGAGGCCGGCCAGCTGGTCATCACCGTCGATCACCACCACGGCTCGGAGGAGAACCAGCCGGGCTGGGAGTATCACGACACCGAGCTCGTCGACCCGGCCACCGGGCGGCTGGACACGCTGCCGCATTTCCGGGCCACCCTCGCCGCCGCCGGCCTGGAGGAGCAGGTGATCGCCATCGTCGGCCGGTCCGCCGACGTGGCCGGACTGTGGCGGACGCCCCTCGGCATGCTGTTCATCGACGGCGGGCACACCGACGCCGCGGCCACGGCCGACTACGAGGGCTGGGCGCCGTGGGTGGCGGCCGGCGGCGCCCTGGCCATCCACGACGTCTTCCCCGACCCCGCCGACGGCGGCCAGGCCCCGTACCGGATCTACCTGCGCGCGATGAAGTCCGGTGCGTTCACCGAGGTGCGCGTGGAGGGCTCGCTCCGGGTGCTGGAACGCACAGGCCCAGGGATCGGCTGACGTCAGACGGGGGCGGGGGAGCGGCCGGGCTCGGGGTCCTCGCATCCGCAGGCGGCCCCGTCGACCGGCGAGCCCACGACCCACCGCGCCGAGGCGTCGGCGAAGATCCCCGACCCGCCGGTCGCCCCGGACATCGCGTCGGCGGCCAGGACGATGGCGGCGGCCGTCCAGCTGCTCTGCTCCTTGGGGAAGTGCGCCAGGTTGGCGTACTGCCAGCCGGTCCAGTAGCTGCCGTCCGGGCCGCGCAGGTGCTGAATCTGCTCGAACAGGTCAAGGGCGCGGGAGTGGTCGCCGGTCACGTCCAGCGCGAGCGCGAGCTCGCAGGTCTCGGCGCCGGTGACCCACGGCTGATCGCTGACGCAGCGGACGCCGAGACCGGGCACCACGAACGTGTCCCAGCCCGCGGCCAGGCGGTGGCGCGCGGCGTCGCCCCGCAGCGGCCCGCCGAGCACCGGGTAATACCAGTCCATCGAGAACTCGCTTTTGTCCGCGAACGCCTCGGGGTGGCAGGCCACCGCGTGCCCGAGCTGGCCGGCCGCGAGCTCCCAGTCCGGCTGCGGCTCACCGAAGTACTCGGCGAGCGCGATCGCGCAGCGCAGCGCGTGGTGCATGCTGGAGCTGCCGGTCAGCAGCGCGTAGTCGGCAGGCGTGCCATCCTCGCGGCGCTGCCAGATGATCTCACCCCGCGGCTGCTGCAGCCCGATCGCGAACTCGATCCCCTTGCGCACCACCGGCCACATCCGCTCGGCGAACGCATCGTCGCGGGTGACCTGGAGCTCATGCCAGACCCCCACCGCCACATAGGCGGCGTGGTTGCTCTCGGTCGCGCTGTCGAGAGGCGCGCGGTCTTCGGCCAGCTTCGGCCACGACCCGTCCGGCCGCTGGGCGGCGCGCAGCCACTCGTAGGCATGCCGGGCCGCGCCGCGCAGCCCGCACACGCTCAGCGCCATCGCGCACTCGACGTGGTTCCACGCGTCGACGTGCCCGTCCGGCCAGCCGATCGCGCCGTCGCGCTGCTGGACCGCGGCGATGCTGTTACCCGTGGCCAGGATCTGGTCGGCGGTCAGGATCCCGGGGATCGAGGGCAGCCACCCGCCCGTGGTCGCAGATCCGCTGGTCAGGCTCTCAGGCTGCCGCATGCGCCTCCTCCGGCTGGGCCGACGGTTCGGCCCGGGCGCCGCGCAGGCTCCCGGGGCCATGGTCGACGTCGGCTCTCGGGGCGACTGCGGCCGGCTTGACCGCGTAGACGACGATGCTCTTGCCGATGAGGGGGTTAAGCGCGCGGTCGGCCATCCGCATGACCGCGGGCTGCTTCATGATCTCCCACACCAGCAGCCGGTGGTAGGCCCGGGCCAGCAGGTGATCATCGTTGTGCACGCCGACCGCGCACTTCAGCCACCAGTACGGTGCGTGCAGCGCGTGGGCGTGGTGGTGCCCGCCGACCATCAGGCCGGCCCGGGCCAGCTTCGCCTCGAGCTCGCCGCGGGTGAAGATCCGCACGTGCCCGCCCGGCACGTTGTGGTAGTCGTCGGAGAGCCGCCAGCAGATCCGCTCCGGCAGCCACGCGGGCACGGTGACCGCGGCCACGCCGCCCGGCCGCAGCACCCGGGCCACCTCGTTCATGGCCGCCTGGTCGGCGGGAATGTGCTCGAACACCTCGGCGGCGATGACCCGGTCGAAGGACCCGTCGGGGAACGGCATCGCGGTGGCGTCACCGGACGCCGCGCCGCCGGACCCTCCTGGCGGCACCTCGCCCGCCTCCTGCATCGCCGCGAACATGGCGGCCACCTGCCGCAGCTCAGCCTGGTCGGTGTCCAGGGCCACCACATGCGCCCCGCGCCGCAACACCTCGAACGCGTGCCGGCCCGCGCCGCAGCCGAGATCGAGCACCCGGTCGCCGGGACCGACCCGGAGCCGGGCGAAGTCCACGGTCAGCACGGCGAGCCCTCTGTTGGCCTCGGGGGGGCGACCCCCCCAGACCCCGCCGCGTGACAGCCGCTTGGGCCAGCCTCCGGCCGGCCATCGCGGCTGCCCCGGCCTTCGGCCGACTGCGCGGCACCGATCGCCCGGCGGTACTGCTCCACGGTGGACCGGGCCACGGCGGGCCAGGCGAACCGCTCCTGCACCCGGCGCAGCGCGAGGGCGGACAGCCGCTCCCGTTCCGCGGCCGAGTCGTGCAGCGTGCGCAGAGCCACCGCGAGCTCCTCGGCGTCGCCGGGGGTGACCAGGAGCGCGGCGTCCCCCGTCACCTCGGGCAGCGCGCCGGTCCGGCTCGCGATCAGGGGCGTGCCCGAGGCCATGTGCTCGACCGCGGGCAGCGAGAAGCCCTCGTACAGCGAGGGCACCACGGCGATCTCGGCGCTGGCGAGCAGCTCGGCGAGGTCGTCGTCGCTGATCCCGGTGACGAACCTGACCCGGTCGCCGAGAGCCAGCTCGGCCACCAACCGCTCGGTCGGGCCGCCGGGAGCGGGCCTGCCGACCACGGTCAGCACGGCACTGCGCTCGGTAGTGAGCTTGGCCACCGCCCGCAGCAGCGTCGAGATTCCCTTGACCGGCGAGTCGGCGCTGGCCACGGCCACGATCCGGCCGGGCACGCGGGGCGCGGGCCTGGGATGGAACAGGCGGGTGTCCACGCCGAGCGGGATCACGTGCACGTTCTCGCGCGGCACCCGGAAGTCGCGGCAGATGTCGTCGCGGGAGGACTGCGATCCGGTCAGCACCGGCCCGACCCGGCGGGCGACCCGGCCCTGCATCCGGACGAACCCGTACCAGCGGCGCTTCGACAGCCGGGACAGGCCCCGGGCCTCGGCGAGCTCGATCCTGCGGTCCACGCTGATCG
Source organism: uncultured Actinomycetota bacterium (assembly GCA_963844655.1). Taxonomy (GTDB): domain Bacteria; phylum Actinomycetota; class Actinomycetes; order Streptosporangiales; family Streptosporangiaceae; genus JASHPR01. The sequence goes on from CAWJPA010000007.1 coordinate 627,898, forward strand.
GGTGGTGGATGCTGGTGACCAGGGGCAGGCCGAGGCGGGCGATGCCGAGCAGGCCGTAGGCCAGCACCTGGTTGTCGTGCACGACGTCGAAGTCGGCGCGGCGCGGGCGCAGCGCGCGCAGCGCCCGCAGGCTGAACGTCAGCGGCTCGGGGAACGCCCCGGTCCACATCGCGGCGACCTCGAGCGCGTCGATCCAGTCGCGGTACTCGCCCGGGCGCGGCGTGCGGAACGGGTCGGGCTCCCGGTACAGGTCCAGGCTGGGCAGCCGGTGCAGCAGCGGACCCGGCTCAAGCTCCGGGTAGGGCTGGCCGGAGAACACCTCGACGTGATGGCCGAGCGCGGCCAGCTCGCGGGACACGTGCCGCAGGTAGATCCCCTGGCCGCCGCAGTGCGGCTTGCTGCGGTAGGACAGCAGCGCCACCCGGAGCGGGCGGTCGTGGGTGGCAGTCGGGAGAGCGGGGCCCGGCCCCGTCGCTGGCACCGTGCTCACGCAGGATTGCGCCTCCTCCTCTGCCGCTGGCAGCCAGCACCCAAGCATGCCCGCGTGGCCCCCCTAAGGAGAGAACGTTACCAGGCGGTACCTTGCGTGCTCTTGCGCACCATACGTATGCCGGGCCAGGCTTCCAGGGACGCGGTATCGGTAAGCTTCCGCGACATGGGCTCATGGCCTGCCGCCCCTCGCGGCAGGCCCGCCAGATGCGGAGATTCTGCTGACCCGACGCGCTCTGATCACCGGCATCACCGGCCAGGACGGCTCGTACCTGGCCGAGCACCTCGTGGCCCAGGGCTATGAGGTCTTCGGTCTCGTGCGGGGCCAGGCGAACCCGCGGGTGCGCAGGGTCCGCCAGCTGCTTGGCGACGTCCGCCTGGTCCGCGGTGACCTGCTCGACCAGGGCAGCCTGATCTCCGCGGTGGAGCGGGTGCAGCCGGACGAGGTTTATAACCTGGGCGCGATCTCGTACGTGCCGATGTCCTGGCAGCAGGCCGAGCTGACCGGCGAGGTCACCGGGCTCGGCGTGCTCCGGGTGCTCGAGGCGATCCGGGTGTGCAGCGGGATCAGCGCGTCGCGCAGCCCCAGCCGCGGCCAGATCCGGTTCTACCAGGCGTCGTCGTCGGAGATGTTCGGCAAGGTGCGGGAATCGCCGCAGACCGAGCAGACCCCGTTCCATCCGCGCAGCCCCTACGGCGTGGCCAAGGCCTACGGCCACCACCTGACCCAGAACTACCGCGAGTCCTACGGGATGTTCGCGGTGTCCGGGATCCTGTTCAACCACGAGTCACCGCGCCGCGGCGCCGAGTTCGTCACCCGCAAGGTGTCGCTCGGCGCGGCCAAGATCAAGCTCGGCTACGAGAAACAGCTGCGCCTCGGCAACCTCGGCGCGAGCCGCGACTGGGGCTTTGCCGGGGATTACGTGCGGGCCATGCACCTGATGCTGGGCACGGAGGAGCCCGCTGACTACGTGGTAGGAACCGGCGTTACGCATGGCGTCGGGGAACTCGTCGACCTCGCCTTCGGCGTGGTCGGGCTGGACTGGCGGGACCACGTGGTGACCGACGCCGCGTTCATCAGGCCCGCCGAGGTGGACCGGCTGTGCGCCAATCCGGCCAAGGCGGCCAGCGAGCTCGGCTGGGAACCGAAGATCGGCTTCGAGGAGCTGGTCGCGATGATGGTCGAGGCCGACCTCAAGCTGCTGTCCGAGTCCGGCGGCCATGCCGAGGACTCGTTCGGCTCCGACGCCTGGTAAAGGGCACCGGTGATGTAGCCGTGGCCGACCCAGGTGTCGCGTCCGCCCCCCAAGTCACGTCCGTTACCGCCCGGGCCTTCCGCAGGCCATGACCGGCCATGTCGATGTGAGTTTGCTGTAGTCAGGTGTGCAGCAAACTCACTTCGATCATGCTCTAGGCCCGCTCGCGCCGTGCCGGGCCCGATGGCCGGCGACCTTGGCGCGGTTGCCGCAGCCGCTCATGTTGCACCAGCGGCGGGAGCCGGCTCGTGAGGTGTCGACGAACAGCCGGGTGCACGGCGGGTCGGCGCACTCACGGATCCGGGACCGGTCCGGGCCGCCGAGCAGGGCCACGGCGGCCCGGGCGATCGTGGCGATGATCTGGTCCTCGGTGCCGGTGTGCCGCAGCCCAGTGCCGGTCAGCGCCGCCGTCACGGGAGCGGTGGCGGCGGCCGTGTTGACCAGGTCGATGTCGCCGGGGCGGCGGGGGTCGCCGGTGACCGCGGCCAGCGCCAGCCGGTAGACCGCCTCCCTGATGGCCAGCGCCCGGTCCAGCTCTGCCTCGCTGACCGGGGGCGGCGCGTCCACCAGGCCCGCCGCCACCGACCACTCCCGCAGTCGCTGTGGCGACGACAGCATCTCGTCGCGGGTCGTGGCCCGGTGCTGCAGGGTCCCGGCGAAGTCCAGGGCGAGATTCCCGCTCACGAACGTGAAAGACATGACCCCTCCCAGGGCGCCGGATCGCGCCAGGTCTGATCAGCCCCGGGCCCGATCAGCTTGTGTCCGATCAGCCCTGGGCCCGATAAACCGGGCCCGCTCAACACTATGTAACTCGTTTGACAGGTTACAGCAACCCAGAGGATGGTGTAACTAGCTTAACCAGTTACCCTGAGGAGGTTTTCTCCGTGGTCGTCGCCGGCTCCCGCCCCTTTGGGCGGCTGGGTACGAGCACAGGTGCGTACAGGCAAAATCTGACAAGTCCCCTGTTCGTGATCCTCTGGAGCAGCGCGTTCATCGCGGGCTCGGTGGGCCTGCGCTCGGCGCCGCCGCTGCTGCTGACCCTGCTGCGGTTCGCCCTCGCGGGCGTGATCCTGGCCCTGGTCGCCTGGGTGACCCGGGCGCCGTGGCCGCGCGGCCGGCAGCTGCTGCACGTGGTCGTGGCCGGGCTGCTCCTGCAGGCGGTCCAGTTCGGCGGGTTCTACTGGGCGATGGCGATCGGCCTGCCGGCCGCGCTCACCGCGCTGGTCCAGGGCATGACGCCGGTGATCACCGCGCTGGCGGCCTGGCTGCTGCTCGGCGAGCGCACCCGCGCGACGGCGCGCCTCGGCTTCGGGCTCGGCACGGCCGGGGTGGTGCTCGCCGTGGCCGGGCGGCTCGACCTGAACGCCAGCGTCGCGATGGCGCTGATCCCGGCCGCGGTCGGCCTGGCCGGGGCCAGCCTCGGGCTGCTGTACCAGCAGCGGTTCTGCGGGCAGATGGACCTGCGGACCGGCACCGCGACGCAGCTGCTGGCCAGCGTGCCGGTGCTGGCCGTGCTGACCCTGGCCGTCGAGCACCCGCGGATCACGGACCCGCTGCCGTTCGCCGGCGCCATGGCCTGGCTGGTCGTGGTCAACTCGATCGGCACGTTCATGCTGCTGTACGCGATGCTGCGGCGCCGGCCGGCCAGCCAGGTCAGCAGCCTGTTCTTCGTCACCCCGTCGGTCACCGCGGTCCTGGCCTTCGTCTTCCTCGGCGAGAGCCTCAGCTGGCTGACCGTGGCCGGGCTGATCGTGAGCGGTGTGGGCGTGACCCTGGCCACGCGCTCAGTGAACCGCGGCGCCCACCAGGCTGCCGATCCCGTAGGTCAGGCTCGCCGCGACCCCGGCCAGGACCAGCTGGCGCACGGCGCCGACCAGGAACGGGCGGTCGGTGACCCGGGAGACCAAGCCCCCGCCGATGAACGCGACCACCGCGGCGAGCGCGAGCGAGGCCCTGAGCGAGCCGAAACCCGCCAGGTAGGGGATCAGCGGGACCAGCGCGCCGAGCGCGAACGTGACCAGCGACGTGGCCGCGGCATTCACGGGGGAGGGCAGGTCCTGATGATCGACCCCGAGCTCCTCCCTGACGTGGACCCGCAGCGCTGCGTCCGGGTGGGCGGAGACCTGCCTGGCCACCTGGTCGGCGAGGTCGGCGTCGACGCCGCTGCGCCGGAACACGGCCGCTAGCTCGCGCCGCTCCGCCTCCGGGTGGATCTCGAGCTCCAGCTTCTCCTTGCGGACCTCGGCCGCGACCAGCTCGTTCTGCGAGGACACCGAGACGTACTCGCCGGTGGCCATGGAGAAGGCACCAGCGGACAGCCCGGCCAGCCCGGCCAGCACCAGGGCGTGCGACGAGCCGCCGCCCCCGCCCACGCCGGCGATCAGCGACACGTTGGTGACCAGGCCGTCCATGGCGCCGAACACGGCCGGGCGCAGCCAGCCGCCGGCCACGTCGCGGTGGTGGCCGTGCGCCTCGCCCTGCTTGCTGTCGGCGGCAGTCATTGCCGCCTATTATCCGGGTCCGCCCGGTTCAGCCCAGCGACTGGGCCGGACGGGTGGGCAGGTTCGCCGCCGACCAGGCCTGGAACCCGCCCTCCAGATCGGTCGCCTCGGGCAGGCCGATCCGGCGCAGCGTGGCCGCGGCCAGCGTCGAGGCGTAGCCCTGCGAGCACATCACGATGATCCGGGAATCGGGCCTGGCCAGGGCGGGAATGCGGGCGTCGCTGCGCGGGTCGAGCCGCCATTCGAGCACGTTGCGGCCGATGATGATCGCCCCGGGGACCTCGCCCTCGACGATCCGCTGTTCCAGCGGCCTGATGTCGACCAGGGTGGCCCCGTCCGTGACCGCGGCCAGCGCCGCCTCGGGCCTGAGCCGGGCCAGGCCGCTGCGCACCTCGGCCAGCAGCTCGCTGATGCCGGGCGCGTCGGCGGGCAGCGCGTCGTGGGTGAGCTCGGCCGCCGACGCGGTGGCGTCGGCCAGCGCGGTGTCCACGCCGCCGCGGCCGCGGGCGCCTTCCGGGCCGTCGATGGCCATGGTCTGGGTGGCGATCAGGCCGTAGTCGGTGGCCTTGTAATAGGTCATCGCCATCAGCGGCGGCGAGTAGGCGTGGATGCTCGTCGCCGAGCTGTCGCCGCCGTGCGCCACGTCGTGCACGTGCCCGGGCCCGAACGCCACGGCCTCGCCCGCGAGCAGGTGCCGCCGGCCGAGCTTGCGCCCGCTGGGCACGCGGTAGCGCTCGGTCAGGCTGCCCTCGGCCACGGCGAACGAGCCGGACGAGCCGCCGTGGTCGTGCCAGTCGGTGTCCTGGCCCCGCTCCCAGGCCAGCAGCCACACGTCGCACGCGTTCGACCGGTGCAGCGGCAGGTACCAGCGCACGTCGGGGTCGTGCACGACGAGGTCGGCCCAGAGCTCACGGCGCTCGGCCAGCGTGACCGTGACCGCGCGCAGCTGGGCCGGCGACAGCCGCCCGGTCCGCGGCACCAGGCCATGAAGGGTGTCGACGATCGCCTGCTGCCGTTCGGGGCTGACTCCCCAGCCCTGCTTGAGTCCGGTGCCAATCCGGTCCGGGGGACCTGAATCCGCGTCCTTGGGGGTTACGGTCGCAACCGGCAACTAGACCTCCAATCCTCGTTCCGGGGGGAAGATGCCATCATATTCCCCGGTTCTGGCCAACCCCAGAGACAAATCTGACCAGTTTGGTGCGGGGTGGTGACCGGGCGGTGCGGGGGTGACCGGGCGGTGCGGGGTGACCGGGCGGTGCGGGGGTGACCGGGCGGTGCGGGGTGACCGGGCGGTGCGGGCCGGTGACCGGGTGATGCGGGCCGGTGACCGGGCGGGCTCAGTGGGGCAGGCCCGCGCCGATGATGCGCTCGATGTCCTCGCCAAAGGGCCGGTCCGCGCCGATCGGCTCGACGATCCCGGCCAGCCCGTCCAGCGTCACGCGGCACCCGGCGGGCACGGGCCGCCCGGCCCGCTCCGCGAGCGTGCTGGCCTGGTAGGCGGTGAGCAGCTCGCAGGCGGTGACGGCACGGGCGTGGCGCAGGGCGCCGCGCAGCGTCTCCACGGCCTCCCAGGCGAAGGACGGCACGTCCTCCTGGCCGCCGGACGTCTCGATCAGGCCGACCGGGGTCGGGACGGCCAGCCTGCGCAGCGCGTGGATCTCCCCCGCGGCGCGCTTGTGCACGGTGACCAGGCCGGCGTCCGGCCCCGGCCGCGGCGCGAGCTGGGCCGGCAGGCCGGTGACGCGCGGGTCAAGCAGCCGGTGCACGCGCGCCGCCGAGACCTCGGCCGCGTGCGCGAGCGCGGCGGTGAGCTGGTCACAGTGGGCGGCGAGGTCGATCCCGTGGAACCCGGCGGTGCCCACGAACGCGCCGCCGAGGAACGCCGGGGAGTCGGTCACCCCGGCCAGCGCGCGGCCGGCCGCGGCGGCCAGCGCATCGCCCGCCCGCAGCACCTGGGTCAGGACAGGCCCCGCGACCCGGAACGACGTCGGCGCCTGCAGCGCCCGCGGCTCGGGGTTGCCGCCCACGGCGGCGCGAAGCCGCCCGAGCACCCCGGCCAGGATCTCGTCGCCCCGGGCGCAGGCCGCCAGGTACGGGTCGCGGGACACGCCGGCCGCGGCGATCGACAGCGCCGCCGCGCTCTCCATCGCCGCGGCGAGCGCCTGGGCCTCGGCCAGGCGGCGCAGGCTCAGCGCGGTCGCGGCGGGCACGCCGGCCAGCAGCGCGATCCCCTCCTTCGGGCCGAGGGCGAAGGCATCCAGGCCGCTGGCCCGCAGCGCGGCGTCCGCGGGCACGGTGAGATCGCCGGCGGGGCTGGCCGGCCGAGGTCCTTCGCCGGCCGGGGTCTGCGTGCCGCCCGGCGCCAGCACCCGGCCGATGCCGATGAGGGGCCCGAACGCATGGGCCAGCGGGATGATCTCGCCCGCACAACCCGCGCCGCCCCGGGGTACCGCCGGGACCAGGTCCGCGTTGAGCACGTCCGCCAGCCGCTGGCACAGCGCGCCGGACACACCGGAGTCGCCGGACAGGAACGTGCGCAGCCGGACCGCGATAATCGCCCGCGCGTCGGCGGCGTCCAGCCAGGGCGGGCCGCCCGCGGCCCGGGCCAGCATCAGGTTGCGCTGGTGGGCGAGCTGCTCCGGCCCGGTGAGGCGGACCCCGGACAGGGCGCCCATCCCGGTGTTCACGCCGTACACCGGGTCGCCTCGGGCCAGGACCTCGCGGGCGGCCGCACACTGCCTGTCCACCTCAGCCAGCAGCGCGGGCGCCAGCCGGACCGGCTGCCCGGCGGCGATCGCGAGGATCCGCTCCGGGCCGAGGTCAGCGGGCGTGGTGATCTCTGGCGGCGTCATGAGCTCAGCGGTACCGCAGCATCGTGCCGGCGCCGGCCTCCTGGGCCCGGCGCAGGATCAGGGCGCCGACCGCGATGTCCAGGATCGACAGCCCGCGGTGCCAGAACAGGATCCGCTCCTCCGGGCGCTCGCGGCCGGGGCGCTGCCCGGCCACGATCTGGCCGAGCTCGGCGTGCAGGGAGTCCGCGGTGAGCCGCCCGCTGTCGACGTGGCGCCGCAGCGCGCCGAAACGGCCCGCCTGGGCCTCCCGCCAGTCGTCGACCACCACCTTGTCCATCACGTCGAGGAGATCGAGCTCGACCGCGCTGATCGTGCCGTAGGGCACCACGAACGCGCCGGGCGCGACCGCGCGGGTGCGCAGCAGCGGCTCGGGCTCGGTCAGCCGGGACGCCTCGACCAGGATGTCGGCGCCGTCAAAGGCCTCGTCCGCGGTGGCGGTCACCCGGACCGGGGTGTCGGTCACGTCGGCCAGGTGCCGCGCGAACGCCTCCCGCGACTCCGGCCTGCGGCTGGTCACCCGGATCTCGGCCAGGTCGAACATCCCGTCGAGCAGCACCACGTTCCAGAACGCCGTGCCCCGGGACCCGACGTGGCCGAGCACCCGGGAGTCCGGCCGGGCCAGGTACCTGGCCCCCACCGCGGTCATCGCCCCGGTCCGGCACGCGGTGATCATGGTGGCGTCCATGATGGCCAGCGGGATCCCGGTTTCCGGGTCGTACAGGGTCAGCAGCCCGAGCTCGCTGGGCAGGCCGCGGGCGTAGTTCGCGACGAAGTCACCGACGACCTTGATCCCGCTGACCCCGCGGGGGCCCTGCGCGGGCAGGTGCCCGCGCAGCACGTTGAAGTGACCGGCGCCGTCGTTGTCGGGGACCAGGTGCACCCGGGGCTCGAACACGACGCGGCCCTCGCCGTGGGCGAGGACCGCGTCTTCGACCGCGTCGATGATCTCGGCGCTGGTCAGGCCGAGACCATCGACGTCAGGCCCGGAGAGGAACCGGATCCACAGCTCGGCCGAGCCGTGCGGGCCGCGGGCTGGCAGAGTGGCTCAGGCCTTCTTCGTGTTCCACAGGAAGAACTGGCCCTGCGCGGTCGGGTACGTGCCGGTGATGTTCTTCTGGGACGCGCTCAGGTAGTCGTAGAAGTAGGCGAAGATGATCGGCGTCTCGTCGAGCAGCAGCGTTTCGATCTTGCCCGCGAGCGTCCGCTGGGTGGACAGGTCCACCGCCTCGATGAACTGCTTCGAGAGCGAGTCGTAGGTGGAGTTGCTGAAGTGGGCGGCGTTCCAGGAGCCTGACCCGGTCTTCGCGTTGATGGACTGCAGCGGGGCCTGCAGGTAGATGTTCGGGACCGCGCGGGCGCCGTAGTCGACCAGGCTCATCTCGGCGTCCAGCCAGTCCGACTTCCCGAACACCGCGCTGCCGTAGTACTTCGTCGGCGACTCGATCGTGAGGGCGATATTCACCCCGATCTTGGCCGCGGACTGCTTCACGACCTGCGCGAAGTGCGGCATTTCCTGGGTGGTCTCGGTGGCCAGCGGGGTCGAGAAGCCGTTCGGCACCCCAGCCTGGGACAGGAGCTTCTTGGCCATGGCCAGGTCCTGCTTGCGCTGCGGCACGCTGGTGTCGGTGGAGTGGAAGATCGGGGCGAACGGGCTGTCGTTGCCGACCACGGCGTAGCCCTTGAACAGCGCGCTCACGATCGCGGGCCGGTCCAGGGTGAGGGCCACCGCCTGGCGGACGAGCTTGTTCTTGAACGGGCCCATGTCGTTGCGCATGGACAGCTCCCGGTGGGTGGCTGCCTTGATCGCGACGACGTTGTAGTTCCCGCTCAGCAGCTGCGGGCTGTTCGCCACGGAGAACTGGTCCATGGTGTCGATGGCGCCGGACTGGAGCGCGGCGGACATCGGCGCTTCCTCCGGGTAGAACGTGAAATCGATCTTGGACGGCAGCGCCTTGGCCCCCCAGTAGTGCGGATTCCGCACGTACGTCGCGCCCACGTTCGGGGTGTAGCTGGTCTTCATGAACCGGCCCGTACCGGGGAACGACTTCTGGTAGTTGCTGTAGTCGAAGTTGTTCGGGACGATGATCATGTTGTAGTTGTCTTCCGACACCGCGTCGAGCCAGCCCGCGTTCGGGTGGTCGAGGTGGAAGGCCACGGTGCTGCTGTCGACCTTCTCGACGCCGTCCGGGCTGAGGTTGCCGCCGAAGACGGACAGGGCGTTCGACGTGCTCTTCGGGTCGGACTGCGTCTTGAAGCTGTACACGACGTCGTCCACGGTCATCGGCGTGCCGTCGTTGAACTTCACGCCCTGGCGGATCTTGAAGGTCCACACCGAGGCATCGGTGTTGGAACTCCAGCTCGTGGCCAGCCACGGGTGGTAGTTGCCCTTGGTGTCGGTGAAGACCAGGAACTCCCCGACGTTGCCGATCAGCTCCAGGCCGCCCTGGTCGGCGATGGTGAGCGGGTTGATCGCCGCCGCGGGCACCAGGATGCCGGCCTTGATCTCCGCGTTCGCCTTGCCCGCACCCGACGAGCCTGAGCTGCTCGAGGTGCTCCCCGAGCTGCCGCAGGCGGCCAGGATGCCACCGAGCACCGGCATCGACAAGCCGACCAGGCTGCCGCGGCGAATGAAGTCCCGCCGGGAGAGCCGCCCGGCGACGAACTCGTCAATGACGTGCTCCTGAACGGGTCCCCGCCCGGTCCTAAGATCGTCAAGACGTTCGTGGTCGATATTGCGGTTGGTGTCCATGACACCCCCTTGTCATAGGGCGCTCGCGGCGGGATCCGTCGCGCCAGAAGGGGAACACTACCGCCTGGACAGCTCAGGTCATACCGCTGTTCATATCCATTCAATATCGTTTAGGGAAGGCTCGCGGCTGTGTTTATCCAGGGGGCAACCCCGGCCCCCCCGCGTGCCATCCGCTCGGGCCGCCCCCGGCTGGCCCTAGTTTTCTGCCTGCTGCAGCCGGCGCAATTCGTCCGCCGGAATGTGGCAACTCATCAGGTGGCCGGGCTCGATCTCGACCAGCGGAGGTTCGGCTGACTCGCAGATCCCGCTATCCAGGCGGCGCGGGCAGCGGGTGTGGAACACACATCCCGAGGGCGGATTGGCCGGACTCGGGATCTCTCCGCTGAGGATGATCCGGTCCCGTGACGTCCCGTCCAGGCTCGGCACCGCCGAGAGCAGCGCCTCGGTGTAGGGATGGTGCGGCCCGGTGAACACGCTCTCGGCGTCCGCGTACTCCATGACCCGGCCCAGGTAGAGCACGGCGATCCGGTCGGCTAGGTACCGGACCACCGCGAGGTCGTGGGAGATGAACAGGTAGGTCACCCGTTCCCTGGCCTGCAGGTCGGCCAGCAGGTTCAGGATCGCCGCCTGAACCGACACGTCGAGCGCTGACGTGGGCTCGTCGCACACCAGCACGGTAGGGTTCCCCGCGAACGCGCGCGCGATCGCCACGCGCTGCTTGAGCCCGCCGGACAGCTGGGCCGGGCGGAGCTCCAGGTGCCGCGGTTCCATGCGGACCGAGCGCACGATCTCCTGCAGCCGCTCCTCGCGTGGCTTGCCGGCCAGCCCGGCCAGCTTGGTCAGCGACCTGCTGATCAGATGCCGCACGGTGTGCCGGCGGTTCAGCGCCGAGTCGGGGTTCTGGAAGACGATCTGCATCCCCCTGAGCTGCTCCCGGCTCCGCTTCTCGGCCAGCGGTGCCAGCGCGTGGCCCTCCAGCTCGATCGTGGAGCCCGGGTCCGGCTGGCTCAGCCCGACCAGCAGCCGGGCCAGCGTGGTCTTGCCGCTCCCCGACTCCCCGACCAGCCCGAGCGTCTCGCCGAGGTGCAGGTCGAGGTCCACACCGGTCAGCGCGTGCACCTTGTCCTTGCGCACGGTGAACGTCTTGGCCACGTGGCGGAGCGTGATTACCGGCGCGGCGGCGGTGTCCGGGGCGGGCACCCGCATGTCTTCCGGCGTTACCCGGGGCAGGTCGGGTGCCTGATCGTGGTGGTGGCAGCGCGTCGTCCGGTCGTCGCCGATCGGGTACGGCGGCGGCGTCTCGGTCCGGCAGCGGTCGTCGGCGAGCGCGCAGCGCTGGGCGAAGATGCAGCCCTCGGGCACCTCGCCGGGGGCGGGCAGGAAGCCGGGGATGGTATCCAGCCGGCCGTGGTCCTTGCGCTGGCCGCCGCGCGGGATGCAGCGCAGCAGCCCCACGGTGTACGGATGCCGGGGCTGCTCGAAGATCTCCCGGGCCGGCCCCTGTTCCACCAGCTCGCCCGCGTACATCACGCCGACCCGCTCGCACATCTTCGCGATCACCGCGAGGTTGTGGCTGATGAACAGGATCGCGGTGTGAAATTCTTCCCGCAGCGCCGAGACGAGCTCGAGGATCTCGGCCTCGACGGTGGCGTCCAGCGCCGTGGTCGGCTCGTCGAGTATGAGCAGGCTGGGCTCGGCGCCCAGGGCCATCGCGATCACCACGCGCTGCAGCATCCCGCCGGAGAGCTGATGCGGGTAGGCGCGCAGCACCCGGCCCGGGTCCGAGATCTGCACCTTGCGCAGCGCGTCTTCGGCGCGCGCGGCCGCGTCGGCCTTGCTCAGCCCGGCGATCTCGAAGACCTCGGCCACCTGGCGCCCGACCTTGATCGACGGGTTCAGCGCGCGGCCGGGCTCCTGGTACACCATGGACACCGTCCGAGCCCGGAACGTGCGCAGCGCGTCAGGGCTGAGCGACGCGAGATCCTGGCCGATCACGCTGATCGACCCCTGGCTCACCCTCCCGTTCCGAGCCAGGTAGCGGGTGAGCGCGAGGGCCATCGTGGTCTTGCCGCAGCCGGACTCGCCGACCAGGCCGAACGACTCGCGCTGCCCGATCTGGAACGAGATGTCGCGCACCGTGAGCCGGTCGTGGCCCCGCACCTTGTAGGTCACGTCGACGTGCGAGACATCCACGGCCACGGTCTCGCCGAGACGGTCGTCAGTGCCGGTCGCGGTCACATCGGCTGTCATCGGATCAGCACCGTCTCAATCGAGTCAGCCATGAGGTTGATCGCGATGATGAGCGAGGCGATCGCCAGCGCCGGGAACAGCGTTTGCCACCAGTACCCGGCGGCCAGGTACTGATAGCTGGCGGCGATGTCCGCGCCCCAGTCGGGGGTGGGAGGCCGGACGCCGAAGCCGAGGAACGACAGGGTCGCGACCGTGAAGATCGCGTAGCCGAGGCGCACGGTGAACTCGACCAGAATCGGCCCCATCACGTTCGGCAGGATCTCGATGAACATGATGTGCGCGCCGCTCTCGTTGCGCAGCCGCGCGGCGGCGATGTAGTCAAGCTCCCGCTCCTGGAGCACGGCGGCCCGCACGGTCCTGGCGATGACCAGGGTGAACACCAGCCCGATGACGATGATCAGCGTCACCGTCGAGGGGCCGATGGCCACTATGAACAGGAAGGCCGTGATCACGACCGGGATCGCGAGCGCCGCGTCCACCAGGCGTCCCACCGCGTTGTCGACCCAGCCGCGGAAGTAGCCCTGGACCAGGCCGATGGCCGTGCCGAGCACGGTGCCGAGCAGCGTGGCCAGCGGGGCGATGATCAGGATGTCCCTGGCCCCCACCAGCACGCGGGAGAACACGTCCCGGCCGAGCGAGTCGGTGCCGAACCAGTGAGCGGACGACGGGGGCAGGTTGAACTGGACCAGGCTGCCGTTGACCGGGTTAAAGGGGGCGATCACGTTGCCGAAGAGGGCGCAGAACACCCACCACAGGAACAGCACCGCGCCGATGATGAACGCGGTGGAGCGCAGCAGCTGCTTCAGGTTATCCCGGCGGATGCGCCCGGCGGAGATGTCCAGCGCGCCCGCGACCCCGGCCACGGCGGCCGGCGGCAGATCGATCGCGGCCGGGTCGTGCAGGGCCGGGTTGTCCAGGGCCGATTCCTCCGGTGGCGGGGCGGCCACCGTGTCGCGTGGCTCGTGGTCAGCCATCACTCGGCCCGCTGCAGCCGGATCCGCGGGTTGAGCACGGTGTAGAGGATGTCGGCCACGAGCGTGGCCAGCAGGTACACGATGCCGATGGCCAGGACGCCCGCCTCGAGCATGGGGAAGTCTTTGTCGGTGGCGGCGGTGTAGATCAGCCGGCCCAGGCCCGGGTAGTTGAACAGTGTCTCGACGACCACGAGGCCCCCGATCAGGTAGCCGGTCTGCGTGGCGATGACCGTGATGGTCGGGAGCAGCGAGTTGCGCAGCACATGGCGGCGGATCACCACCGAGCGCGGCAGCCCCTTGAGCGTGGCCGTGCGCACGTAGTCGGAGTCGAGGGACTCGATCGTGCCCGCCCGGGTCATGCGCATGATGTAGCCGAACAGGATCACCACCAGCGGGATCGCAGGCAGGATCAGGTACTTGATCTGGATGGGGATCGATGATCCGGACGGGGCTGTCGCGGTCACCGGGAGCCACTTCAGCCCGATCGCGAACACCACGATCAGCACGATGCCTGACACGAACTCAGGGACGGTGGCCAGGGACAGGCCGGTCACGCTGATGCCCCGGTCCAGCGGCTTGCCGCGGTTGAGCGCGGCCACGATCCCGGCGAAGATGCTCAGCGGAACCACGATCACGAACGCGACCGCAGCCAGCTTGAGCGAGCGGCCCAGGGCCGGGAACAGGAACGTGCTCACCGGCGCGCGGAACTGGTACGAGGTGCCCAGGTCGCCGTGCAGGACCCCGGTGATCCAGGTCCAGTACTGGACGATGAGCGGCTTGTCCAGGCCCAGGCTGTGGTCGAGCGCCTGCACCGCCGATTGCGCCGCGAACGGGCCGAGGATCGCCCGGCCCGGGTCCCCGGGCACGACCTGTCCGGCGATAAAGATGATGATGCTGAGCAGGAACAATGTGAGCACGGCGAGCCCGAGGCGTCTCAGCAGGTACCCCGCCACCTGCCCACCCACTTCCCCGATCCGGCGGCCGTCCGCGTCGCGAGCAGCGTTAACGCATTTGTAGCGTTTGATTGTCTACCACGTAGTTCGGTAGTGCAACGGAATGCGGTGGCAGTTCGGTCACAAATTCACAACCGGGACGGCCTGCCCGGTCTCGAGCGCGCGTTCCGCGGCCACGGCCACGGCCAGGGTGGCGGCCGCGTCCGCAGGCCCGCAGGCGACCGCGGACGGATCGCGCTCGGCCGCCGCGTGCAGGAAGCGGCCCAGGGACCGTTCCAGCGGCTGGGAGGCGGCGCGGCGGTCGACCACGCGGTCGTGGCTCAGGCCGGTGAGCGTGAAGTCGGGGTCGAGGTTCAGCCGGAGGGTCGAGTCCGACGCGATCACGTCCAGCCCGTAGCTGCCCGGCTGCCCCGGCTGGGTCCAGGCCACCACGACCGTGGCCAGCGCCCCGGACTCCAGCTCGAGCATGATCGTGACGGCGTCGTCGATGTCCCCCCCGGTGGCGTCGGGTCCGGCGCTGCGGGCCAGCCGCACGCGGCTGGCCGCGGCCTGGACCGACTTCACGTCACCGCCCACGGCCCGGGCCAGGTCCAGGTGATGGCTGCCGCGCTCCAGGAGGTTCCCCCCGCCCGCCCGCCGGTCGAGGAACCAGGGCCGGCTCTGCGTCGGCCCGATGCTGGTCCCGACCAGCAGCCCGATCTGCTCGCCTTCGAGCAGTTCCCGCAGGTCGCCGACCAGGTCGAGCGCGTGCCACTGGTAACCGACCGCGCATACCGTCCCGGTGCGCTCGGCCGCCGCCACGATCGCCGCGGCGTCGTCCATGGTCCGCGCGATCGGCTTCTCCAGGTACAGCGGCAGCCCGCGGGTGAGCGCCTCCACGGCCGGGTCACGGTGAGCCAGGGGCGGGATGCTGACGATGAGAGCGGCCAGGTCCTCGCGGTCGAGCAACTCGCGCCAGTCCAGGTAGACCCGGGCCCCGGTCCCGCGGGCGAGGTCTTCGGCCCGCTGCCGGTCCGTGTCGCACACGGCGGCGATGCTCACGCCGTCGATGGTCCCGAGGACCCGGCGGTGCTCCTTGGCCATCCATCCGGCCCCGACGATCCCCACGGGCATGCTGTCCATGGGGAACAGTCCTACCAGATTGGGCCGGTTTCTAACGTCCCGGTTGCGGCACGTAGTCGGACCGGCGGATCACGCCCCTGATCTCATCTCCGCGCAGGTAGCGGCGCACGTTCTCGGCGGCGGCGCGGGCGCCGGACAGCATGGTGCCCGGCACGATGCTGGAGTTGTGCGGGGAGCCGATCACGTTGGGCAGGTCGACGAACGGGTAGTCGGGCCGGAACGGGGCGTCCCCCGCCGGCTCGTCCCACCAGGTGTCGATGCCGGCGCTGAACTCCGGGTGCGCGCGCAGGTGCTCATATAGCGCGGCCTGGTCGACGATCGCGCCCCGGGCCACGTTGACCAGGATCGCGTCCGGCTTCATCAGGGCCAGCTCGCGCTGGCCGATCAGCCCGCGGGTGGTCAGGGTCAGCGGCAGGGAGATCACCAGCACATCCGCGGCCGCCAGCACCTGGTCCAGATCGGCCAGCGTGCCGACGAAGTCGGCGGGCTCGCTGGTCTCGCCGCCTCGGGTCACGGCGTAGACGCGGGCGCCGAACGCCCGCATCAGCCGCGCGGTGGCGATGCCGATGCCGCCGAAACCCAGGATCACGCAGACCGAGCCGTCGATGGTCAGCGACGGCGCCCACTTCTCGTACCGGCCCGCGACCAGGGCCGCATGGCGCTGAGGCAGCCGTTTGGCCAGGCTGAGCACCATCGCGAGCACGTGCTCCGACATCGCCGCCGAGTATGCGCCCGCGTTGCTGGCCACGGTCAGCCGGTCCGGCAGCGCCGTGAAGTCGACCGCGTCGACCCCCGCCGACAGCAGCTGGACGAGACGGAGCCCGGCGGCCTGGTCCAGCGCCCCGGCGGGGATCTCGGCGGGCAGCTCCCACGCGAGCAGGGCCTCGGCCCGCCGCAGCACCTCGGCGCGCTGCCCGTCATCGAGCTCGTAGGTAGAAACGATCTCGGCGTCACCCGCCAGGACCTCGGAGTTGATCCTGGCGAAGTCCTCATCCACCGGGTAGCTCACCGCTACCAGCCGTTCCTGGGCCATCGGCCACCCTTCCCCTCGGCCGGGTATAGTCCGGCGAAGCGCTGCCCCGCCGCCCGCCTGGCCGCCCTGGCGTGCGGTTATGCCATGATCGAAACAAGCCTGGAGGATCGCATGCCTGATCTGCTCGAGTTGCTGAGGCACCGCCCTGTCGTGTGCGCCGAAGGCTACCTTTTCGAATGCGAGCGGCGGGGCTATCTGCAGGCCGGGGCGTTCGTCCCCGAGGTCGTGCTGGAGCACCCTGAGGTCGTCGAGGGCCTGCACCGTGAGTTCGCGCACGCCGGCTCCGACGTGGTCGAGGCGTTCACGTACTACGGTCACCGCGAGAAGCTGCGGGTGCTCGGCAAGGAGGACATCCTCGAGCCGCTCAACCGGCAGGCCCTGTCCATCGCCGCCCGGGTGGCGCGGGACACGGGCACGCTGCTGGCGGGCAACCTGTCCAACACGAATGTGTACGAGCCAGGGGCCGAGGGCCCTGTCCGGACCGCGTTCACCGAGCAGGTGGGCTGGGCCGCCGACGCGGGCGTGGATTTCATCATCGCCGAGACCTTCAGCTGGACCGGCGAGGCGCTGCTGGCCCTGGAGATCATCCGCGAGGCCGGGCTGCCCGCGGTCATCACGTTCGCGGTGCATAGGGAAGGCCCCATGCGCGACGGCCTGAGCCCGGCCGAGGCGTGCCTGCGCGCCGAGCAGGCCGGAGCCAGCGTGGTCGGGCTCAACTGCATCCGCGGCCCGCAGACCATGCTGCCGCTGCTGCCCCCCATCCGCGAGGCCGTATCCTGCCCCGTCGCCGCTCTCCCCGTGCCTTACCGGACCACCGAGGCGCAGCCCTCGATGCAGGCGCTGCGCGATCCGGCCCGGGGCGGGGCCCAGGCCTTCCCCACCGCGCTCGACCCCTTCACCTGCACCCGCCAGGAACTGGGCGAGTTCGCCACGGCGGCCCTGGACCTCGGCGCGACGTACCTCGGCGTCTGCTGCGGGGCGGGCCCGCATCACATCCGGGCGGTGGCCGAGGCGGTCGGCGAGGTGCCCGCCGCGTCCCGTTACGCTCCGGACATGTCGAAGCACTCGTTCCTCGGGTCGGCCCCTGGCATCACCCAGAGCTACCGGGAGTATGCCCCGAACCTCTAGCCCCTCCGGGGATCGCGCCGTCAGGCAGGAGATGAGCCGTGAGCACCCCCCCAGCCCACACCCCCTACGTCATCATCGGCGCCGGCATGCACGGCCTCTCCACGGCCTGGCACCTGGCCAGGGAGCTTGAGGCCCGGGGCACGGGCAGCGGCGCGGACATCGTGGTTCTCGACAAGACCGGGATCGGCGCTGGCGCGTCGGGGATCGCCTGCGGCACGATCCGCAACAACTACTTCCAGCCCGCCATGCGCGAGCTCATGGCCCACAACGTGTCGGTGTGGGAGTCCGATCCCGAGGCGTTCTCCTACCATCCGGTCGGCTTCCTGCAGACCGCGCCCGAGGCCATGCACGCCGACGTGGTGCAGATCTTCACCGAGCAGCAGGCGATCGGGTACGACTCCGTCCTGATCGAAGGGGAGCAGGACTGCCTGGCGTACATGCAGGACATGTTCCCCGACTGGCAGGCGACCGGCGCGACCACCGTGCTGCATGAAAAGCAGGGCGGGTACGCCAACAACAAGCGCTCCCTGGCGGGCCTGGCGGCCAAGGCCAGGGCGGCCGGGGTACGGATCGAGGCGGGCGTCACGGTGACCGGCCTGCGCGTGGACGGTGGCGCGGTCACCGCGGTCGAGATCGACTCCGAATCCGCAGGCCGCGGAACCATCGCCTGCGACCGGCTCATCGTCGCGGCCGGGCCGTGGGTCCGCGACTTCTGGGCCATGCTCGGGCTCCCGGACCAGGTCGACGTGACCGGTCCCGGCGGGACCGTTCATCCCGGGCGTCCCATGTGGACCTACTGGGCGCTGCAGGAAGGAACGCTCGAGGTCGATCCCGGCACGTTCACCACCAGCGACGGCAGCCTGCCGCCCGTGGTGCACGTGGACTCCGACGTGCCGCTCCACGACGACATCGACGGGTCGCTGATCACCGAGGACATGTGGGGGATCTACTTCAAGCCCGACTTCGATTTCGGCGGAGTCCAGGGCGGCGCCGCGCCCTACGTGGTCGACCGCCCCGCTGCGGCCGTGGCCGTCGATCCCTACGGGCCGGCCAGTCCCGAGTTCGTGGTGGACGAGGGCTTCACCCGGATGTGGACCTCCGGCCTGGCCCACTGCCTCAAGCGCTTCGAGAAGCAGCGCCCCCTGTACCGCAACGAGCCGTCCGGCGGCATCGGGGCGTTCACCCCGGACAGCTTCCCGGTGTTCGACACCTTCAGGGAGAACGTGTATGTGATCGCCGACTCCAACCACGGCTACAAGATGATCGGCGTGGGTGCGCTCGTGGCGAGGGAAGTGCTCGGGGAACCGCAGGCGCTGCTTGAGCCGTTCCGGTTCTCGCGGTACAGCACCGGCCGGCTGCACCCGGTCAGCCACTCGCCGTTCCCGTGGAGCTGAGCGATGCTGATTGGCGAGAGCTTCGTCGGCGAGGGCGCCGAAGCCGCGCACGTCAACACCGTGCTCGGCCACCGCGACGGGCCGGTGGGCACGGCCTGGGTTAACGCCCTGGCCACGCCCAGGCCGGGGAACGCGGCGTTCGTCGCCGTGCTGCGTCCGAGCCTCCCGGTGAAGCCGCTCACGCTGTTCGTCAACAAGGCGTCCGTCGCCGACGACGAGCACGGGACCCTCACCTGGGGGGCGGCGCAGGCCGGGGTGGCCGGCGGCGTCGCCGACGCCGTGGCTGAGGGAGTCGTCAGCGAGGCGGACGCCGACGAACTGCTGCTGATCGCCGCGGTCTGGGTCAACCCGCAGGCCAGGGACGCCGAGAAGGTCTACGCGAACAACCGCGCGGCGACCGCGGCCGCACTGCGGGCGGGAACGACGGGCGCCCCCAGCGTCGCCGAGGTGCTCGCCGGGCGCCACCACCCCTTCAACCCGTACTACGACTCGGCCGCCGCGGCGCCCGCGGCCGGCGCAGAGCCCGACCCGGCGCCCGCTCAGTAGCCATAGATGAAGATCACCGCGATCCGCCTCGACCGGATGCGGCTGCCGCTGGACCCGCCGTTCAACGCGGCCTGGGACCCGGTGCCGCGCCGGCACTTCGACGCCACCCTGGTCCGGGTGGAGACCGACGAGGGCGTGACCGGGCACGGCTCGGGCGACACCATGGACGGCTTTGCCGCGTTCGAGGACCTGTTCATCGGCCGCGACCCGCTGCAGATCGCGAACCACGCGGCCACGATCGAGACGATCAATTTCCACGCGGGCCGCTACTGGCCGCTGGAGGCCGCGCTCTGGGACATCATCGGCCAGGTCTCCGGGCTGCCGGTGTCCGTCCTGTTCGGCGGGGCCAGCCGGAGCATCCTGGCCTACGCGTCGTTCGGCGAGCTGAAGAGCCCGCAGGCCCGGGCCGAGGCGGCCGTGGCCGCGGCCGAGGCCGGCTTCCGGGCGGTGAAGCTGCGCATCGGCCGGGAGAACATCCCGTCCGGGCTGGCCGCCGTCCGGGCCACCCGCGAGGCCGTGGGGGACGGCGTCGACATCATGGTCGACCTGAACCAGTGGTGGCGGATGCCCGGCGACATATCCGCCGCCGCCGACCTGGTCACGGTCCGCAGGCTGGCCGCGGAGCTGGCGGAGCTTGGCGTGCTGTGGCTGGAGGAGCCGCTGCCCGGGGGCGACCTGGCCGGGATGCGGGCGCTGCGGGAGCAGGCCGGGGTCCGGGTCGCGGGCGGCGAGATGGCCCGCACCACGGGTGAGCTGCTCGACGCCCTGGGCGCGGGCGCGCTCGACGTCGCCCAGCCCGATGTCGTGCTCTCGGTGGGCATGCTCCGGGCCAGGACCGTGGCCGAGCTGGCCCGGCTCGGGAACCGCTGGTTTACCCCGCACACCTGGACCAACGGGCTTGGCCTGCTGGCCAACCTGCATGTGGCGGCCGGCGTCGGCGGCGGCCCGTATCTGGAGTTCCCCTACGACCCGCCCGGGTGGACCGAGCAGCGCCGCGACTTCTTCCTGGTCAAGCCGGTGCACATCGACCCTGGCGGGTACCTGACCGTGCCCGGGCAGCCCGGCCTGGGCGCGGAGATCGACGAGGCCGCGGTCGCGCGGTGGCGGCGCTGAGGCACCCAGCGTCCCGGCATCCCTGGAGTCACCATGAAGGTGGGTTTCATCGGCCTCGGCCACATGGGCTCTCCCATGAGCCGCAACGTCCTGGCCGCCGGCCATGACCTCGTCGTCCACGACCTGCACCGCGAGGCCGCGGCGGCGCTCGTCGCCGGCGGCGCGGCCTGGGCGGCGTCGCCGCGGGAGACCGCGCTGGAGCGGGACGCGGTCATCACCATGCTGCCGGCGCCCAGGCACGTGGAGGACGTCCTGCTGGGCCCGGAAGGGCTGCTCGAAGGCCTGCCTCCCGGTGCCATCTGGATCGACATGTCCACGTCCGTGCCCGCGGTCGCGGACCGGGTGCGCGCCGTGGCCGGGCCCCGGGGCATCGAGGTCCTCGACGCCCCGGTCAGCGGCATGGCCAGCGGTGCCCAGGCCGGGACGCTGCAGATCTTCGTCGGCGGCCAGGCCGGCACCTACCTGCGGGCCCGGCCGCTGCTGGAGGCCATGGGTGACCCGGAGCGGATCCTGCACGTCGGGCCGCATGGCGCCGGGTACACGGTCAAGCTGATGATCAACCTGCTCTGGTTCGCGCACCTGACCGCGACCGCCGAAGTGCTGGCCGTGGGCACCGCGGCCGGGGTGGACCTGGCCACCCTGCGCCGCTGCCTGCTGGCCAGCCCGGCCGCCAGCAACTTCATCGAGCGGGATGTGCTGTCGGTGCTGCGCCACGGTGACTACGACGAGTCGTTCGCGCTCGCCCTCGCCTGCAAGGATCTCGGCCTCGCCGTCGACCTGGCCCGGGATACCGGCGTTCCTGTCGAGGTGAGCGCGGTCGTGGAGCAGGTCTACCGGCGCGCCCGGGCCCAGTACGGCGACGGCGGCGGCGAGATGCTGCCGATCAAGCTGCTGGAAGATCTCACTGGCACACCGCTCCGTATCGACGTTCCGCAGGAGTGACCATGCTCTCCGCCATCGCCGCGTCGCAGCTCGCGATCGCCCCCACCCCGCACGCCTACTTCGGCATCGGTGCCGTCGGCAGGCTCCCCGGCGTCCTGCGCGACGCCGGCTGCGACGCCGTGCTGGTGGTCACCGACACCGCGCTCGCCACCACACCGGTCATCGCCACCGTCACCGGCGCACTCGAGGCGGCCGGGATACCGGTCAGCGTGTTCAGCGGGGTTCACCCGAACCCGACCACCGGCGACCTGGCCGCAGGCGCGGAGGCCGTCGCCGCGGCGGCTCAGGCCTGCCGCGCGGACGACTCGGGATCGCCGCGGATGGCGCTGGTGGCCGTGGGTGGCGGGTCACCGATCGACGCGGCCAAGGGGATCGCGCTGGCCGCCGTCAACCCGCAGCGCGGACGGGACCTTGACTACAGGAGCCAGTTCGCGGTCAAGGCGCTGCCGGTCGTGGCCGTGCCCACGACCGCGGGCACCGGCGCCGAGACCAACGCGTTCGGCGTGGTGACCGACCCGCTGACGCAGCGCAAGTTCTACGTGGGCCACGCCAGCTCGCTGCCCGCGGCCGCGATCCTCGACCCCAGCCTCACCGTCGGTCTCCCCCCGCTGGCCACGGCCGCCACCGGCATGGATGCGCTGACCCACGCCCTGGAGTCCTACCTGTCGGTCCGGGCCAATCCCTGGTCGGACGGCATCGCCCTGCAGGTCATCCGCATGATCGCGGCCTACCTGCCCCGGGCCTGCGCCGACGGCATGGACCTGGAGGCGAGATCGCAGATGCTGCTGGCCGCGCACATGGCCGGCATCGGGATGGCCACCACCGGGCTCGGCCTCTGCCATGCGGTCGGCCACTCGCTCGGCGGCCGGTTCGAGATCGCGCACGGCGTCGCGCTCACCATGCTGCTCCCGCACGTGCTCCGGTTCAACGCCACGGTCTGCCGGGACCGCCTGGACGACGTGGCGCTCGCGCTCGGGCTCAGCGACGCCGGCGGCCGCTCGAACGCCGACGCCGCCATCGAGGCGATCGCCGGCCTGGCCGACCTGATCGGGATGACCCAGCGCATGGCCGACCTCGGGATCACCGGGACCGACTTCGGCCAGATCGCCGCCGATGCCCTGGACGACGAGGTGCTGGCCAACACACCGCGCCAGCCCACCGCCGACGACATCCACGCGATCCTCCTGGCCGCCCGCCAGTTATCCTGCCGCCGAAGGCTCCGCCCGCTGATACGGCCAACTGATTCGACGAAGGAGTCGCCATGACTGCTGAGCATCCGGCTGGTCCACGCCCGGTCCGTGCGCCCCGGGGAACGGCCCTGACCTGTAAGGACTGGCCGCAGGAGGCGGCCATGCGGATGCTCATGAACAACCTCGACCCCGAAGTCGCCGAGCACCCGGACGAACTCATCGTGTACGGGGGCTCGGGGCGGGCCGCCCGCAGCTGGGACGCGTTCGACGGGATCGTCCGCTCCCTGCAGGACCTGGAGGGAGACGAGACCCTGCTGGTCCAGTCCGGCAAGCCGGTCGGCATCTTCCGCACCCACGAGTGGGCGCCGCGGGTGCTGATCGCCAACTCCAACCTGGTCCCGCAGTGGGCCACCTGGGAGGAGTTCCGCCGCCTCGAGGCCGCCGGGCTGACCATGTTCGGCCAGATGACCGCGGGCTCCTGGATCTACATCGGCACCCAGGGCATCCTCCAGGGCACGTACGAGACGTTCGCGGCCGTGGCCGCCAAACGGTTCGGCGGCTCGCTGGCCGGGACGATCACACTGACTGCGGGCCTGGGCGGGATGGGCGGTGCGCAGCCGCTTGCGGTCACGATGAACGGCGGCGTGGCCATCTGCATCGACTGCGACCTGTCCCGGATCACCCGCCGGATCGAGCACGGCTACCTGGACGTGGCCGCCGACGGCGTGGACGACGCGGTGCGCCTGGCCATCGAGGCCAGGGATGCGGCCAGGCCGCTTTCGATCGGGCTGCTGGGCAACGCGGCCGAGCTCGTCCCCCAGCTGCTCGCCATGGGCGCCCCGATCGACGTGGTCACCGACCAGACCTCGGCCCACGACCCGCTGACCTACCTGCCGCGGGGCGTCGCCTTCGAGGACATGGCGGCGCTGCGGGCCGAGGACCCGGCCGGTTTCACCACCCAAGCGCGGGAGTCGATGGCGGCTCACGTGGCGGCGATGGTCGGGTTCCAGGACGCGGGCGCCGAGGTGTTCGACTACGGCAACTCGATCCGCGGCGAGGCCGAGATCGCCGGCTTTGAGCGCGCCTTCGACTTCCCCGGCTTCGTCCCGGCCTACATCAGGCCGCTGTTCTGCGAGGGCCGGGGCCCGTTCCGGTGGGCGGCGCTGTCCGGCGACCCCGCGGACATCGCGGCCACAGACGCGGCCATCCTTGACCTGTTCCCGCAGAACGAGGCCCTGGCCAGGTGGATCCGGATGGCCCAGCAGAAGGTGCACTTCCAGGGCCTGCCCGCCCGGATCTGCTGGCTCGGCTACGGCGAGCGGCACCTGGCCGGGCTGCGCTTCAACGAGCTGGTCGAGCGCGGCGACGTGCAGGCGCCGATCGTGCTCGGCCGCGACCACCTGGACTGCGGCTCGGTGGCGTCCCCGTACCGCGAGACCGAGGCGATGGCCGACGGCTCGGACGCGATCGCCGACTGGCCGCTGCTGAACGCCCTGGTCAGCACGTCATCGGGTGCGTCCTGGGTCAGCATTCACCACGGCGGCGGCGTCGGCATCGGCCGCTCGATCCACGCCGGGCAGGTCTGCGTGGCCGACGGCACCGCGCTGGCCGGCCAGAAGCTGGAGCGGGTGCTGACCAACGACCCGGGCATGGGCGTGATCAGGCACGCCGACGCGGGCTACGACCGGGCCACCGAGGTGGCCGCCGAGCGCGGCGTCCGGCTGCCGATGACCAGTCAGACGTGAGCCCGGCCCGCGCGATGGCTTTCGCTGAGCTGTGGGATTCGCTCGCCGGCGTCGGCCGGGACGCGGCGACCGGAGGCTATCGGCGCTACTCCTTCACGGAGGCTGACGCAGCCTGCCGGGCCTGGTTCATGAAGACCGCGGCCGAACGCGACCTCCGCGTCCACTCGGACCGCAACGCGAATCTCTGGGCGTGGTGGGATGTGCCAGCCGCGACGGCCGGCTTGCCGGCGATCATCACAGGCAGTCATCTGGACTCGGTGCCGGACGGGGGCGCCTTTGACGGCCCGCTCGGCGTGGTGTCCGCGTTCGCCGCGATCGACCTGCTCCGCGAGCGCGGTTTCGCGCCGGCGCGGCCGCTGGCCGTGGCCGCGTTCTGCGAGGAGGAGGGCGGCCGGTTCGGCGTGGCCTGCCTGGGCAGCCGGCTGCTGACCGGCGCCATGGCGCCGGCGGCCGCGCGGGAGCTGCGCGACGGCGACGGGGTGACCATGGCCGAGGCCATGACCGGCGCCGGGCTTGACCCGGCGCGGCTGGGTGCCGACGAGGAACTGCTGGCCGGCCTCGGCGCGTTCGTCGAGCTGCACATCGAGCAGGGCAGCGCGCTGGACGGGCTGGGCGCCGCGGTCGGGATCGCGGAGGGCATCTGGCCGCACGGCCGCTGGCGCCTTGACTTCGCCGGCCGGGCCGACCACGCGGGCACCACCCGGCTCGCCGACCGCCGCGACCCGATGCTCCCGTACGCGGCCGCGGTGCTCGAAGCCAGGCAGGCGGCGGACGCCTGCGGCGCGCTGGCCACGTTCGGGAAGGTCACGGCCGAGCCTGGCGCGGCCAACGCGATCAGCTCGGCGGTCCACGCCTGGCTGGATGCCCGGGCCCCCGATCAGGGTGTGCTCGACCGCATGGTCGGCCAGATCGAGGCCGCCGCGCTGCGCGCCGCGCAGGCCCAGGGGGTGGAGGTCAGCCTGCGCCGGGAGTCGGTCACGCCGCTCGTCGAGTTCGACCCGGCGCTGCGGGCGCGGCTGGCCGAGGCGCTGGCCGGCCGCGGGATCGCTGCACCGGTGCTGGCCACCGGGGCCGGGCACGACGCGGGGGTCCTGGCCGCGCGGCTGCCCACGGCCATGCTCTTCGTGCGCAACCCGACCGGCGTGTCCCACTCGCCCGCCGAGCACGCCGACCGGGCCGACTGCGAGGCAGGCGTGGCCGCGCTCGCGGCCGTACTCGAGGAGCTGACCAGCCGATGACGTTCCACGCCGCCGAGCCAGTCGCCGCGCCCCCCGCGTCCCGCGCCTGGCACGCCGAGCTCGCCTGGCTGCCGGGCCGGGGGGTCTGCCCCGACGTCCTGATCGAGGTGGCCGGGGACCGGTTCACCGCCGTCACCCCGGAGGTGCCGGCCGGCGACATCCCGGACCGCGCGCGCCCCGGGCTGACCCGGCTCCCCGGCCTGACCCTGCCCGGCCTGGCCAACGCGCACTCGCATGCGTTCCACCGCGCGCTGCGCGGGATCACCCAGGTGGGCCGGGGCACGTTCTGGACCTGGCGGGAGCGGATGTACCAGGTGGCGGCCGGGCTGGACCCGGAGAGCTACCTGGCCCTGGCTCGCGCCGTCTACGCCGAGATGGCGCTGGCCGGCATCACCTGCGTGGGCGAGTTCCACTACCTGCACCACGGGCCGGACGGCAAGCCCTACGCGGATCCCAACACAATGGGCCGGGCCATGATCGAGGCCGCGGGCCAGGCCGGTATCCGGATCACCCTGCTGGACACCTGCTACCTGTCCGGCGGGCTCAGCCAGGACGGCTCACCCCGGCCGCTGGAGGGCACCCAGCTCCGGTTCGGCGACCGTGACGGGGAGGCCTGGGCAGCCAGGGCCGAGGGCCTCGGCGCCGACCGGCACGGGCTGCTCAGCCCGCTGGCGCGGGCCGGGGCGGCGATCCACTCGGTACGCGCGGTGCCGCCGGGCCAGATGCACCCGGTGATCGCGTGGGCGCAGCACATCGGGGCGCCGCTGCACGCACACCTGTCCGAGCAGCCCGCGGAAAACGAGGCCTGCCTGGCCGCCTACCGGCAGACGCCGACCGAGGTGCTCTACGACGCAGGCGCGCTCGGCCCCCGCGGCACGGTCGTGCACGCGACCCACCTGGTCGGCCGCGATGTCGAGCTGCTCGGCGGCAGCCGCACGTTCGCCTGCATCTGCCCGACCACCGAGGCCGACCTGGCCGACGGGATCGGGCCCGCACACGAGCTGGCCGCCGCGGGCTCGCCGCTGACCCTCGGCAGCGACAGCCAGGCCGTGATCGACCTGTTCGAGGAGGCCCGCCGGGTTGAGCTCGGCGAGCGCCTGGCCAGCGGCCAGCGCGGGCATTTCCGGGCGGGCGAGCTGGCCCGGGCGGCCACCACCGACGGGCACGCCAGCCTCGGCTGGCCGGACGCCGGGGAGATCGCCGCGGGCGCGATCGCCGACCTGGTCACGGTCGGACTGGACTCGCCCCGGCTAGCCGGGACAGCACCCAGGTCCGCCCTGGCCTCGGTCATCTTCGCCGCGACCGCGGCCGACGTCCGCCACGTGGTGGTGGGCGGCAAAGACCTGGTGACCGACGGACGGCACCTGCTGATCGACGACGTCCCCGCCGAGCTGTCCGCCGCCATCACCGCGGTCCTCACCTAACCGCCGCGCCGCCGCGCAGGCATGATCGTGGTGGGCTTTCGCTCTATAGCGCGGGTAATCCACCACGATCATGAAAGGGACTCCGGGAGGGAGGACTGTGAGTGTACTGATCACGAATGTCGGTGAGCTGGTCACCAACCAGCCGGAGGCGGAAACCGGCGGCGCGGGCCCGTTCGCGGCCGTGGCCGACGCCGCGCTGGTGATCGACGAAGGGCGGGTGGCCTGGACCGGGCCAGTGTCGCAGGCACCCGCGGCGGACCAGGTGGTCGACGCGGGCGGCCGGGCCGTGCTGCCCGGGTTCGTGGATTCCCACGCGCACCTGGTGTTCGCGGGGGAGCGCGGTGCGGAGTTCGCCGCCCGGATGGCGGGCCAGCCCTACCGGGCGGGCGGCATCCGCAGCACGGTGGCCGCCACCCGGAGCGCTTCCGACGATCAGCTGCGGGCCAACCTGCGCAAGCTGGCCGCGGAGATGCTGGCCCAGGGCATCACCACGTTCGAGTGCAAGTCCGGGTACGGGCTCACCGTGCCCGACGAGGCGCGCAGCGTGGCCCTGGCCGCGGAGGTCACCCCCGAGGTGACCTACCTCGGCGCGCACGTGGTCCCGGCGGAGTTCGAGGCGGACCCTGGCGGCTACGTCGACCTGGTCTGCGGCGCGATGCTGGAGGCGTGCGCGCCGCACGCCAAGTGGGTGGACGTGTTCTGCGAGCGCGGCGCCTTCGGCCGGGACGAGGCGGCCGCGGTGCTGGCCGCGGGCCAGGCCGCCGGCCTGCAGGCCCGGGTGCACGCCAACCAGCTCGGCCCCGGCCCCGGGGTCCAGCTCGCGACGGCGGCCGGCGCCGCTTCCGCCGATCACTGCACCCATCTCGATGACGCCGACGTCGACGCGCTCGCCTCATCGGGCACGGTGGCCACCCTGCTTCCCGGGGTGGAGTTCTCCACCCGGCAGCCGTATCCGGACGCGCGCAGGCTGCTCGACGCGGGCGCGACCGTGGCGCTGGCCACCGACTGCAACCCGGGAAGCTGCTTCACATCGAGCATGGCGCTGTGCGTTGCGCTGGCCGTGCGCGAGATGCGCATGACCACGCAGGAGGCGGTGTGGGCCGCGACCGCGGGCGGGGCCCGCGCGCTGCGCCGGGACGACGTCGGTCATCTCGGCGTCGGCGCGCGGGCCGACCTGATCATGCTGGAGGCGCCGTCGCACGCCTACCTCGCCTACCGGCCTGGGGTTCCGCTCGTGGCCGGTTTCTGGCTGGCCGGGCAGGGTGTGGTGGGTGGCTCTACCGTGCGGTGACGCGGTCCCGCCGGGCGGGGACCAGGGCGATGAGCATGGCCGCGCCGATGACCGCGAAGGCCACGGGGTAGCCGGTGAAGCCGGCGATCAGGCCGAACCCGGCCGCGCCCAGGCCCATGCCCGCGTCGTAGGACAGGTTCCACAGCGCGGTGACCGCGTCGTAGCCGGAGGCGGGCACGCGCTCGTACATCAGGCTCAGGCTGGCGTTCTGGGCCACCCCGAACCCGAAGCCGAAGACCAGGCTCCCGGCGATCACCACCGCAGGGACGGCGGTCAGCGCCAGCAGCAGCATCCCCAGCGAGGCGGAGACCAGCCCGGGGATCAGCAGCCGTGCCGGGCCGTGCCGGTCGCCGTACCAGCCCGCCAGGCACCGGCTCACGGTGGCCGCCGCGGACTGCGCGAACAGCGCCAGCACAGCGACCCCGGCCGAGCCGGTCACCGCGAGCGGCACGAAGGTGACGATGATCCCGGCCGCGATGGTGATGGCCGCGAACACGACGGCCGGGCGCAGCAGGGCAGCGGTCCGCAGCGCGGCCGCGATCCCGATCGGCGGCTCGGCCCCTGGCTCACGGCCCGCACCAGGAACCGGCTTGGAGAAGCGCCTGCGGCGGGAGGGCGCGGCGGGCTTGCCGCCGGGCAGCCCGGGCACGGCCGCGATGGCGGCCAGCGCGGCCACGGCGCCGGCCGCGAACACCGGCGCGGTCCCGATCCGCCCGGCCAGCCAGACACCGAGCGGCAGCGCCGCCAGCGCGGGCACACCGGAGACGACGCCGGCCAGGGCCAGGCCCTCGCCGCGGCGCTCGGCCGGGATCAGCGAGGCGGTGATCGCGCCCCCGGCCACCACGGTGACCGCGAAGCCGAGGCCGCGGACCACGCAGACCGCCATGACCAGCGCGACGCTGGCCGGGGCGGTCAGCGCCAGCGCGGGCGCGCCGAGCAGGAACAGGCCCGCGGCGAGGGTGACCCGGTAGCCGTACCGTGCGGTCAGCCGCGCGGTGACCAGTTCGCCAGCCACGGTGGCGAACATCAGCGCGCCGGTGGCCAGGCCGGCCGTGTTCCCGCCCGCGCCTGCCGCGCTCGCGTACAGCGGGACCACGGACAGCAGCAGGTAGAAGCTGATCGACGCGCCCAGGGTGACGGCGAACCGCATCAGCAGCGGGCGGGTCACCAGGGGCGGCCTGGCCCGCGCCGGTGCCGAGGGCCTTCTCTTCGTAAATCGCTGTGGTCATACTCCGAACCTAAAGTTCAGGCGGACTGCCAGTAAGTTCCAATTCCATGCTTGCTGAGTGGTCCGGTTTGGCGCGCTGACCATGGTGCTCAGGCCGGAGCGCCAGGCCCGCCCGCGGCCAGCGGGCGGTACCGGCCGCGGAACCTGACCAGCGGCTGGCCGGCCTCGGCGGTGTAGGGGACGTCGAGCACGGCGGCGATCACGACCAGGTGATCACCGGCCTCGACGCGGCTGGTCACCTCGCACTCCAGCGCGGCCAGGCCGCCGGCCGGGATCAGCGCGCCGGACAGCGTGCCGCGCTCGTGCGGCACGCCGTCGAGCAGCAGCCGCGCGTGCGGGCGGCCGGAGACCGCGAACCGGCCCGCCAGCATCCGCTGGCCTGCGGCGAGCACGGTCACCGCGAACCGGTCGACCCGGCCGAGCAGCTCGGCCGGGTAGGACCCGGCGGTCAGCGAGACCAGCACGAGCGGCGGGTCACCGGACACGGGACAGAACGCGCTCACCGTGGTCCCGATGTCGTCCCGGCCGTCCGCCACCGTGACCAGGGTCACCCCCGAGGCAAACGCCGCGAGCACATCGGCCATGGCGGGACGGGAGTCCGCCGGGGGGATGCGTTCAGTCACTCAATCGACCAGGTGCCAGGCAGCATCAGCGGTCCGTAGGAGGGCAGGCCGGCCTGGCCCGCCAGCCGCCAGACCGGTCCCCAGGCCTCGGCGAGCAGCGCCGGCAGCGAGGCGCCGCCGGGGAGCAGGGCGGCTGAACCCGAGCTCAGCGGGCGCAGCCGGTCCAGGGGCGCCGCCCGGGGGTAGATCCGCAGCGGCGCGCCCACGGGCAGGCCCGCCCGGCGGCGCGCGATGGCCGTTGCGCGGTCCAGCCCGCCGATCTCGTCCACCAGGCCGTGCGCCAGCGCGTCGGCGCCGGTCCAGACCCGGCCCCGGGCCAGCTCGTGCACGCGCTCGGCCGACATCCGGCGGCCCGAGGCCACCTTGCCGGTGAAGTCGGCGTAGATGTGGTCCAGCCAGTCGTTGACCAGCGCCCATTCATCGTCGCTGAACGGGCGGGTGGTGGCGAACATCCCGGAGTGCGCGCCCTCGGTCACCGAGTCCGTCGTCACCCCGGCCCGGCCGAGCAGCTCGCCGAGCACGGGCTTGCCGGACAGCACGCCGATGGAGCCGGTCACGGTGCCCGGCTGGGCCACGATCGCGTCGGCTCCCATGGCGATGTAGTAGCCGCCGGAGGCCGCGACGTCGCCCATGGACACCACGACCGGCTTGCCGGCGTTGCGGGCCCGCACCACCTCCCGCCAGATGGTGTCGGAGGCGACATAGGACCCGCCCGGGCTGTTAACCCGCAGCACGATGGCCCGTGCGCTGTCGTCGTCGGCGGCCGCCCGCAGCGCGGCGCTGATCGTGTCCGAGCCCATGGCGCCGCCGGACACCAGGCCGCGGCCGCTGCGGCCGCGGCGGATCGGGCCGGTCGCGTAGATCAGGGCGACGTGCCGCTGCTTGGGGTTCGGCAGCCTGCGGGCCCGCTCGGCCAGCGCGCGGGAGCGCTGGTACCGGCCCAGGTGCAGCAGCACCGCGTCCGGGCCGGCCTGCTTCCTGACCCGGGCGTACACCTCATCCCGGTAGCCCAGCTCGTCCACCAGCCCGGCCTGGCGGGCCTGCTCGGCCAGGAACGGGCCGCGGTCGATCAGCTTCCGCACCTCGGCGGGCTCGATCCTGCGGCGCTCGGAGATCGCTTCGGTCAGCTGGCCGACCACCGACTCCGCCAGGCGCTGGGTCGCCTCGCGGGCCGGGCCAGAGAAGCTGCGCTCGGTCAGCTGCTCGGCCGCGCTCTTGTATTCGTGCCGCTTGGCCACCTGGACGTCGACGCCGAGATGGTCCAGCGCGCCGCGCAGGAACAGGCGCTCCATCGCGATGCCGGTCAGCCCGAGGTCGCCCGACGGCTGCAGGTAGACCGTGTCGAACGCGGTGGCCAGGTAGTACGGCACGTTGCCGGCGGAGAACTCGCCGAAGGTCTCCGCCCAGGCCACGGTCAGCTTGCCCGCGTCGCGGAACTCCTCGACCGCGCGCCGGATCTCCTGCACGGTGGCCAGCCCGATGGGCCGCCCGCCCACCTTCGCCACCAGAGCCCTGACCCGCTGGTCGCTGCGGGCCCGCCGCAGGCCGTCCAGCAGGTCGGCTACGCGCGTCCGGCGCATGCTCAGCACCGCGGACACCGGGTCGGCGGGCGGGCCCTCGCCGATGCCTTCTGTGAGATCCAGCTCCAGGATCAGCGGCGCCGTGCGCTGCCGGTGCCATCGGGCCAGCTGATCGGCAATCATCAAATCAGGCATGCGCTCACCCTATGATGCGGGCCGCCAGCCCCCGGCCCGTCCCCGTGCTCCGGTACAGGTGGGGGTGCTGGTGCTATGTGGATCCCGCCGGGTGACCCTGGCGTGCGGCTTCGGGCAGGCTGAGCGGCGGGCGCTCGATCGCCGGCATGACGGAGGTCAGCTCCGCGCTGGCGCGTGCCGTGGCCTGCCGCTGCTCGTGCTGCTCTTCGGCTCTGACGGCGGCCGCGGCCAGCCGTTTGCTCATCACGCGCCGTCTGCGGGCCTGCGACCGCGCCTTGAGGAGGCGGTCGAGGGCGTAGAGCACGCCAGCCGCGCCGGCCAGGCCGACAATGAGCAGCACAACCATGAAGTCTCCATCTTCAGCTGGGGTTTCTTCCGGACGCCCCAGGCTATGTGAGCGCCCGCCGCGACCAGGGCATTGCCGCGCCCGGGCGCGTCATCGGCCGGGGGCCGCCGGGGGCGGCGTGGCTATACTCTGCACTTTCGTTACATCCGTCTCTCCAGCCTGCTCTGGGCAGGCGGCGAGGCGCACGGGGGCTGGTGTCATGAGTGTCTGGCCGGAGACGAGCCAAGTGAGCGTCTGGCCGGAGGCGAGCCAGTGAGCACCGCGCCGATTCGCTCCTTCGGCATCTTCAACGGCCTGACCGACGATCAGCTCGCGGAATTGCTGGCGGGCAGCGATGAGCTGCGCATCGAGCCCGGCGTCGAGCTGTTCCGCGAGGGCGAGCACGCCGACTTCTGGTGGGTGCTCGTCGACGGAGCTATCGACCTGGTGCGCCGGCTGGGCCGTGAGCAGGCCATGGTCGGCAGGATGGACGTGCCGGGCCGCTGGGCCGGGGGGTTCCGGGCCTGGGATGAGCATGGCGTCTACCTGGCGACCGGCCGGGGAGCATCCAGCGGGCGGGTGCTGCGGGTGCCGGCCGGGGTGCTGCGTGACCGGGTCAACGCCTGGTTCCCGCTCGGCGCGCACCTCATTCAGGGCCTGTACCGCACCGCGCGGACCATCGAGTCGACGGCGCGTCAGCGTGAGTCCCTGGTCACACTCGGCACGCTCGCGGCCGGGTTCGCGCACGAGATCAACAACCCGGCGGCGGCCGCGGCCCGGGCGGCCGCTGACCTGGAGACCGAATGCCAGACGCTGCTTGGTTCTGTCGTCCGGCTGGCCGGTGAGGACATCACCGGCGAGCGGCTCGCCGTGCTCGACGGTCTGCGCCGCGAGATCGGGTCCAGGCCCGCGGCCCTGGACCCGCTGGCGCTGGCTGATCTCGAGGACACGCTGTCGGGGTGGCTCGCCGAGCGGGGCGTGGGCCGTGACTGGCTGATCGCCCCGTCGCTCGCCGCCGCCGGAGCCGACCTCGCCTGGTGCGAGCGGGCGGCAGCGGTGCTTGAGGGGCCGGCCCTGGAGGCGGGACTTGAGTGGGTGGCGAGCGCGGTCTCCGCGGCGGCGCTGCTGGCGGAGCTCAAGGAGTCGAGCCGGCGCATCTCCGATCTGGTCGCCGCCATCAAGTCCTACTCACAGATGGACCGCGCGTCGCTGCAGCTCATTAGCGTGACCGACGGGCTGGAGAGCACCGTAGTGATGCTGGGGCACAAGCTGCGCGAGACCGTCACCGTAGTGCGCGACTTCAGCCCCGACCTGCCCAGAATCGAGGCGTACGCGGGCGAGCTCAACCAGGTGTGGACCAACCTCATCGACAACGCCGTGGACGCGATGGACGGGGCGGGCACGCTCCGCCTGGCCGCCCGGGCCGAGGATGGGCACGTGGTCATCGAGGTCGGCGACACCGGCCGAGGGATGCCGCCCGAGGTGGCGGCCCGCGCGTTCGAGGCCTTCTACACGACCAAGGATGTGGGCCAGGGTGCGGGTCTGGGCCTCGACATCGCCCAGCGCATCGTGGTGGAACGCCACGGCGGCACGATCACCATCGACTCCCGGCCCGGCGAGACCACCCTGCGGGTCAGCCTCCCGGTCCGGCTGCCGGGGTCCGAGCCGCGAGCCGTCAGCTGACCTCCTAGTAGGGTCGGGCCCGATGGTCAATCGGGACGGGAACGGCTGGACGACCTGCGGCCAGGGACACCGGCACTGGGGGCGGTTCGGCGCGGCCGGGCTCCTGGCCTATGCGCCGGGTCCCGGCGCCGAGACGCTGGTGCTGCTGCAGCGCCGGAGCTGGTGGGGCAACCACGGCGGCACCTGGGGACCGCCGGGTGGGGCGCGGGACAGCCACGAATCGGCCGTGGCCGCAGCGCTGCGCGAGGCCGAGGAGGAGTGCGCGCTGCCGGCCGACGCGGTGAGGGTGCTCGGGATCCTCCGGGATGACCACGGCGGCTGGTCCTACCTCACGGTCGTCGCCTCGGCGCCGCGGCCGCTGCCGGTGCACGCCAGGAGCGGCGAGGTCAGCGAGGTGGGCTGGATGGCCGCCGAGGACGTCGCCGGGCTGGACCTGCACCCGGGCTTCGCGGCGCAGTGGCCGGTGCTCCGTGGTGCGCTGCAGCCGCTGACGATCATCGTTGATGGGGCCAATGTGATGGGTTCGCGGCCGGACGGCTGGTGGCGTGACCGCGCCTGCGCGGCCCGGCGGCTGCGCGACCAGCTGGACGTCCTGGCGGCCGAGGGGCTGGCCGGGCCGCTGGACTCGATGCCGGTGCCTCCGCTTGAGCGGTGGTTTCCTGAGGTCGTCCTCGTGGTCGAGGGCGCAGCTCGGCCGGTGGCCTCCGGGCACGCCGCGGGGTCGGCCCCGGGCGACGGGCCGGTCTCGCCGGGTGGCGGGGTCCGGGTCGTGGCCGCGCCGGGCTCGGGCGACGACACGATCGCGGCCCTGGCGCGGGATCTGGACGGCCGCCGCCTGGTGGTGACCGCCGACCGGGAGCTGCGCGGCCGGTGCGTGGCCGCCGGGGCGTCGGTGGCCGGGCCGGGCTGGCTGCTCAGCCTGTTCTGATGGCCGGCTGGCTCCCGGTGTAGCGTCATGAGGATGCCAGGCCCGACCGCCGACCGGAGCCGGTTCCCGATTGGCGCGGCCGTGACGCTGGCCGACCTCGACGGCGAGCTGCACCCGCTGCTGCGCAGGCTCCGCGAGCGTGAGCCGGTCTCGTGGCTGCCTGCCCTCGGTGCCTGGCTCGTCACCCGCCGGGACGTGGCGCTCCGCGTGCTGCGCGACAGTTCCGCGTTCACCGTCGATGACCCGAGGTTCTCGACCGCCCGCGTGGTCGGGCAGAGCATGCTGTCGCTGGACGGGGCCGAGCACAAGCGTCACCGTGATCCGTTCGCCGATGCGTTCCGGCACGCGGAGGTGCAGGCCCGGCTGGACGAGTTCGTCGTGGCCGAGGCTGGGCGGCTGGTGGCCTCCGTGGCCGCGGCGGGCCGGGCCGAGCTGCGGCGCAGCCTGGCCGGGCCGCTGGCGGTCGCGGCCGTGGCCGAGGTGCTCGGCCTGGGCCAGGCCGACCCGAAGGTCATCCTGTCCTGGTACGACGAGATCGTCGCCGCGGTCTCCGCCCTGGCCGGGGAGCCGGGGGAGGGCCGCAGCGGTGACCGCTCACCGGCGGCCGCCACCCCGGCCGCAGCCGCCTCGTCGGCCGCCGTCCCGGCGCCCGGGTCGGAAGCGTTCGGGCAGCTGGAGCGGAGCCTGACGGCGGTGATCACCCAGCCGGACGGGGATTCGCTGCTCGCGGCGGCGGCCCGGGCCCGCGGGCTGGGTGGCAGCGAGGTCGTGTCGAACGCGGCGGTGCTGATGTTCGGCGGCATCGAGACGACAGAAGGGATGATCTGCAACGCCGCGCTGCACCTGCTCGGGGACACCGGACAGCGGGACGAGGTGGCCGCGGACGAGCGCCTGGCCGCGAACGCGGTCGAGGAGTCGCTGCGGCTTGAGCCGGCCGCCGCGGTCGTGGACCGCTACGCCACCACCGACGTCCGGCTGGCCGGGGCGCCGATACGGCGCGGCGACCCGGTCACCGTGTCCCTGGCCGGGGCCGGCCGTGACCCGGCGTTCTTCCCGGAACCCGACCGGTTCGACATCTACCGCGCGAACGCCAGGCAGAACCTGGCGTTCGCGCACGGGCCGCATTTCTGCCTCGGGGCCCACCTGGCCCGGTCCGAGGCGCGGGCCGCGATCGTGGCCCTGCTGCGCGGGCTGCCCGGCCTGCGGCTGGACCCCGCCCACCGGGCCGCACCGCGCGGCGTGGTGTTCCGCAAGCCGCCCGAGTTGCGCGTGCTGTGGGACCGGCCAGGGTGATGTCCGGTCAGGCCACCTGGATCGACCGCTTGGCCAGCCCCAGCCAGTACCCGGTGATCGTGGTCACCGGCGCCGGGTCGTCGGCGCCCGCGCCCAGCGTCACGAACAGCGGCGCGAAGTGCTCGGTGGTTGGGTGCGCGTAGCGGGCGGCGGGAGCGGTGCCGAAGTCAGCGAGCGCATCGACGTCACCCGAATCCAGGGCCTCGGCCGCCCAGTGGTCGAACTCGGCCGACCAGCCCGGCGGTGGCGCGTCGAAGCGGAAGTCCCGCAGGAACGGCAGGCCGTGGGTGAGGAACCCGCTGCCGATGATCAGGATGCCCTCGTCCCGCAGCGGCCGCAGCGCCTGGCCGATGGCCAGCAGCCGCGTCGGGTCCAGGCTGGGCATGGAGATCTGCAGCACCGGGATGTCAGCGTCTGGGTACATGACGGTCAGCGGCACGTAGGCGCCGTGGTCCAGGCCGCGGCCGGGCAGGTCGACGACCGGCTCCGTTGCCGACAGCAGACTGCGGACCTGCGCGGCCAGCCCGGGAGCACCGGGCGACGGGTACCTGGCCCGGTAGTAGCGCTCGGCGAACCCGCCGAAGTCGTAGACCAGCGGCACCCCGGTCTCGGTCGCGCCGATGGTCAGCGGCGCGGACTCCCAGTGCGCGGACACCATCAGGATCGCCCGGGGCCGCGGCAGGGCGCGGGCCCACGCCTCGAGCTGGACCACCCACAGCGGATCGTCCACTAGCGGCGGCGCACCATGGCCCAGGTAGAGCGCGGGCATCCGGCCCGGCGTGGTCCCCGCCGCCGCACTCGCGGCCACCTTCTCGGCCGCGTCGGAGGGAACCGGCTCGTGCTCGGGGTCCTGCGCGCGAAGCTCCTCGTCCATGGCTCCTCAGCTCCTGCCAGGCCGGCTCGCCGCCGGCCTCCCTACCGGGACCGTACCCAGCCCACGGGTAGCATCCGCGTCGGCTGGGTGAATTTAGGAGAGGAGCTCATGATGCGGGTGGTGGCGCTGGCCGATACCCACGCCCCGCGGCGGTGGAAGTCATGCCCGCCGCTCGTGGCGGAGCACCTGCGCCGGGCTGACCTGATCCTGCACGCCGGCGATGTCTGCACCGCGACGGTCCTGGACGAGCTGTCGCAGTACGCCCCGGTCCTCGCCGTGGTCGGCAACAACGACGGCCCCGACGTCGCCGCCTGGGGCGCGCAGCCCACCCTGCAGGCGGATCTCGACGGTTTGCCGGTGGCGATGATTCATGACAGCGGCACCGCAGCGGGCCGGCTGCCGCGGCTGCGGCGCATGTTCCCCGCCGTCGGCCTGGTCGTGTTCGGGCATTCGCATATACCGCTGGACGCCGAGGCCAGCGGGCTGCGCATCTTCAACCCGGGATCGCCCACCGACCGCCGCCGCCAGCCGCACGGCACCGTCGGCGTGCTGCGTATCGAATCGGGGCGGCTCGCCGAGGCCAGGATCGTCCCGGTCAGCTGACCTTCGGGCCCTCAGGGACCAGCCAGAGCACCGCGAGCGGCGGCAGGGTCAGCCGGGCCGAGGCGGGCTGGCCATGCCAGGGCTCGGCCACGGCCTTGACCGCTCCGAGGTTGCCCACGCCGCTGCCGCCGTACCCGGCCGCGTCGGTGTTGATCAGCTCGCGCCACCGGCCCGCGGCGGGGAGCCCGACCTGGTAGTCAACGTGCGGGGCGCCAGAGAAGTTGACCAGGCAGGCGACGGCCCACGCTCCGTCCGCGGCACGGCCAGCGCCGGGGAAGCGAAGGAAGGCCAGGACATTGCCGTCCGCGTCGGAGGCGTCGATCCAGCTGAACCCGTCCGGGCTGAAGTCCCGCCGCCACAGGGCCGGGTTGTCGCGGTAGGCCTGGTTCAGGTCCCTGACCAGGTCGGCGACGCCGAGGCGCCTGCTGTCGCCGGCCGTGGGCCAGGCGAGGCCGGCCTGCTCGGACCACTCGGCGTCCTGCCCGAATTCTGACCCCATGAACAGTAGCTGCTTGCCCGGGTGCGCCCACTGGTAGGCCAGCAGGGCCCGGAGCCCTGCGAACTGCTTCCAGGTGTCGCCGGGCATCTTATGCAGCAGGGATCCCTTGCCGTGCACCACCTCGTCGTGAGAGAGCGGCAGCACGAAGTTCTCGCTGAACGCATACATCATCGAGAACGTGATCTCGTTCTGGTGGTAGTGCCGGAAGACCGGGTCCACGGACAGGTAGGACAGGGTGTCGTGCATCCAGCCGAGGTTCCACTTGAGGCCGAAGCCGAGCCCGCCCTCATCCGCCGGCTTGGTCACCCCCGGCCAGGCCGTGGACTCCTCGGCGATCATCATGATGCCCGGCACCCGCTTGTAGCATGTGACGTTCGCTTCCCGCAGGAACGAGACGGCCTCCAGGTTCTCCCGGCCGCCGTAGGCATTCGGTGACCACTCGCCGTCCCGGCGCGAGTAGTCCAGGTACAGCATCGAGGCCACGGCGTCCACCCGCAGGCCGTCGATGTGGAATTCCTCCAGCCAGTAGACGGCGTTGGCGACCAGGAAGTTGCGGACCTCGGGACGGCCGAAGTTGAAGATCAGCGTGCCCCAGTCGGGATGCTCGCCCCGCCGCGGGTCGGGATGCTCGTAGAGCGGCGTGCCGTCGAAGCGCGCCATGGCCCAGTCGTCCCTGGGGAAGTGGGCGGGCACCCAGTCGATGATCACGCCGATGCCGGCCTGGTGCAGCCGGTCCACCAGGTGGCGGAAGTCGTCCGGCGCGCCGAACCGGGCTGAGGGTGCGTAGTACGACGTCACCTGATAGCCCCAGGAACCGCCGAACGGGTGCTCGGCGACCGGCAGAAGCTCCACGTGCGTGAACCCGAGCGCGGTGACGTAGGCGGTGAGCTGGTCGGCCAGATCGGCATAGGACAACCCGGGGCGCCACGACCCCAGGTGCACCTCGTACACGCTCATGGGCTGACCCAGCGGGTCATGCCTGGCCCGTGCGGCCAGCCACTCCTGGTCAGCCCACTCGTACCGGGACTCGCTCACCACGGACGCGGTGTCGGGCGGCCGCTCGGCCAGCGAGGCCATGGGGTCGGCCTTCTGGCGCCAGCGTCCGTCAGGCCCGCAGATGTCGAATTTATACCGCGTGCCAGGCACAACCCCGGGTACGAACAGCTCCCAGACGCCGGAGCCGCCCAGCGAGCGCATCGGGTGCGCGCGCCCGTCCCAGTGGTTGAAGTCGCCGATCACGCGGATGCCGCGGGCGTTCGGCGCCCAGACCGCGAACGCGGTCCCGCCGGCCTTGTCGCTGACATGGGCGCCGAGGACCTTCCACAGCTCCTCGTGTCGGCCCTCGGCGATCAGGTGCAGGTCGACCTCGCCCAGCGTCGGCAGGTGCCGGTACGGGTCGTCGGCGACGATCTCGGGCAGCGCCGCGCCGCCGCCCCCCGGCGCGGGGTAGGTGACCGCGATCCGGTAGTCAGGGACCTGGCTCACGGGCAGCGTGGCCGCGAACACGCCCTGGTGCACGTGCTCAAGCGGGAACCTGCGCCCGTCCGGGAGCACCGCCGTGACCGTGACCGCGAGCGGGCGCAGCGCACGGATGACCGTCTGGGCCTCGCCCGGCCGGGTCGCGGCCCCGCCCACGGGGTGGGCACCAAGGACGGAGTGCGGGTCGTAGTGCGTTCCGCCGACGATCCTGTCGATTTCTTCCCGGCTGACCTGGCCGGGCTGGTCAGCCGGGAAGCTCGTCCGGTCCGTCATAAGGCGCTCGCAATCGAGTCCAGCGGGATCGGCAGCCAGCCCGGACGGTGCCTGGCCTCGTACACCACCTCGTACACCGCCTTCTCGAGCATCAGGGCGCGCAGCAGCACGGCGTTGGCCTGCGGATCCATCCCGCCCGCCTCGGCGTAGCCCTTGCAGAACGCCGCCTGGCTCCGTTCTACCCACTCGTCCGCGCTATCACGAAGCTCGGCGGGGTCCGGACGGTCGAGCAGCTGATGACGGGCAGCGTAATCGAAGGAGCGGAGCATGCCGGCCACATCCCGCAGCGGTACGCTGCGCAACCGCCGCTGGTTCAGCGGCAGCAGCGGCTCACCCTCGAAGTCGAGGATCACCCAGCCGGTGGTGGTGCGCAGCACCTGGCCAAGGTGGTAATCACCGTGCACCCGCTGGATCGGCAGCGGTCCGCGCAGTTCGGCCAGGTCGGCGTAGTAGCTGCCGAGCTTGTCCTCGTACGGGCGCAGCTGGGGCACCTCGGCACTGGCCCGGTCCAGCTTCCCGATCATCTCGCCGGCCATGCTGGCGAAGGCCCCGGACCGCACGTCGTCGGTGCCGAACGCCGCGGCCAGGTCGGCGTGTACCTCGGCCGTGGCCGCGCCGAGCCGGAAGGCCTCCCCGGCAAAGTCGCCGCCGGCCTGCTCCGGCCGGATCGCTCCCGGTTCCCTGACTCCATCGCCCGCGTAAAGATCGCGCAGGCTGGTGACGGCCAGGGACCAGCCGTCGCTGGCCGTCGGCAGGAACCTGGACAGGATGGCCAGCACGATCGGGTCGCCGTCGCCGCGGGCCTCGATCCAGCCGAACGGCTCGGCCACATGCGTCGAGCGGCGCCGGGCCAGCGCGCGGTTCACCTCCAGGTCGGGGTGCGGGCCGGGGAAGACCCGGCGCAGCACCTTGAGGATCGCGCGGTCGCCGAAGGTCAGGCTGGTGTTGCTCTGCTCGCCGGTGAGCACCAGGCTGTCCAGCCCGGTGTCGATCTCGGCGGCGGGCTCACGGAAGAACCGGAGCGGGCCGATGCTCTCCTCGCGCTCGATGCCCCGGAGCAGGATCCGGGTGAGATCGGGATCGTGCAGGGCGTCGTAGGCGGTCCGGCCAGCGCCGGCCGGACCGATGACGGCATGCTGCAGCGAGTCGGGCACCTGCGCCCGGATCCCGGCCAGGACCTGGTAGCTGGCGGGCTCGCCGTTCTGGCGCACCGAGATGATCAGGTGGCGGAGCGCAGGGTCGCCGGCGGCCAGGGTGGTGTCGGCGGTGATCGCGAGGTCACGGACCGTGGCGCCGGTGCCCGGGTACCAGCGCTGGCCTGGCAGCCACGTCGCCAGCGTGTCCTCAAATGTCATGACTCCTGGTCTACCCCGCCCCTCGCTCGTCATCCCGGCCGATACGGCTCAGATCAGTCAACAGCAACCTAGATCTCTATCGTGGCCGGGGCCAGGATCCGGCCGGGCGTCGGGGTAGGGCGGTGGCCGGCTCGGGCCCGCGGCGGGCCGGCCGCACTCCTGGCGCGGCGTTTAGAGTCGGGGCATGAGATCGGCTACGGATGGATTTATTGATCTTCGGTCGGACACGGTGACCAGGCCTTCGGCCGCCATGCGGCGGGCCATGGCGGACGCCGAGGTCGGCGATGACTGGTTTGGCGACGACCCGACCGTCAACCGGCTGCAGGAGGCTGCGGCGGAGGCGACCGGGAAGCAGGCCGCGCTCTACCTGCCCACGGGGACGCTGTGCAATCAGATCGCGGTGCATGTTTTCGCCCGGTCCGGGCGTTTCGTGATGTGCGAGGCGAACGCCCACGTCGGCAACACCGAGCAGGCGTCGGCTGCCGCCCTGTCCGGCGTCGCGTTCCGCCGCGTGCCCGCGCCGCGGGGACTGCTGTCCGCGGCCCAGGTCGACGCGGCGCTGGCCGCCGACCCGTACGACGTCAGCGTGGTGGACCTGGTGGCGCTCGAGAACACCCATCAGCTCGGCGGCGGCACCGCGATGCCGGTGGCGGAGGTGACGGCCATCGCGGACG
This sequence comes from uncultured Actinomycetota bacterium, assembly GCA_963844655.1. Lineage (GTDB taxonomy): Bacteria > Actinomycetota > Actinomycetes > Streptosporangiales > Streptosporangiaceae > JASHPR01. The sequence continues at coordinate 669,640 of CAWJPA010000007.1, forward strand.
TGTGCGCAGCCCGGGCCGTGCCGCTCTACATGGACGGCGCACGCATCTTCAACGCCGCCGCGGTGACCGGCGCGGCCGTGGCGGACTACGGCGCCGCGGTGACCGCGCTGATGTTCTGCCTGTCCAAGGGGCTGGGCGCGCCGATCGGGTCGCTGCTCGCCGGGGACGCCGAGTTCATCAGGCAGGCCCGGCGGCTGAAGGTGCTGTTCGGCGCCGCGTGGCGGCAGGCCGGGATCATGGCCGCGGCCGGGCTGGTCGCGCTGGAGGAGGGGCCGAAGCGGCTGCACACCGACCACGCCAACGCCCGCCGCCTGGCTGAGGGCATCGCCGAGATCCTTCCCGGGGCGGTCGATCCCGCCGAGACGGCCACCAATATCGTGTTTGTGGACGTGGCCGGGACCGGCCACGGCGTGCCCGAGTGGGAACAGCGGCTGGCCGCGGAGGGCGTGCTGGTCACGATGATCCCTGGCCGGATACGGATGCTCACCCACGCCGACATCGCCGCGCCGGACATCGAGGCGGCCCTGGACGCCTGGCGCCGGGTCGCGGGCGAGATCGGGGAACGCCGGGTGCCGCTGGGCGCCCGCGACGCTGGCGTGGCGGGACACTAGCGGCCCTGGCTAGCGCGGCTGGGTGACCGGCGGGAGCAGGAACCAGTAGAAGCCGTGGCCCGGGAGGGTCAGCAGGTAGGTCAGCTCGCCGATCGGCGGGAAGACCACGCCGCCCATGCACTCGATCGGCGTGATGCCCCTGAACCGGCGCAGGTCGAGCTCGACCGGCTGGGGGAACCTGGACAGGTTGTTCACGCACAGGATCGTGTCGGTCTCGTCGGCGTCCGGGTCCGGATCCGGGTGCTGGTACTCGCGCACAAACGCCAGCACGCTCGGGTTGGATGAGTTCAGCTCCTCGAACCCGCCCCGCCCGAACACCGGGTGCCGCTTCCTGATCTCGATCATCCGACGGGTCCAGTGCAGCAGGGAGCCGCCGTTCTGCTCCTGTGCCTCGATGTTGAGTGCCTGGTAGCCGTAGATCGGGTCCATGATCAGCGGCAGGTAGAGCCGGGCCGGGTCGGCGACGGAAAACCCGGCGTTCCGGTCTGAGGTCCACTGCATGGGCGTGCGCACGCCGTCGCGGTCGCCGAGCCAGATGTTGTCGCCCATCCCGATCTCGTCGCCGTAGTAGAGCACCGGCGAGCCGGGCAGCGACAGCAGCAGCGCGGTGAACAGCTCGAGCTGATCCCGGTCGTTGTCGAGCAGCGGGGCCAGCCTGCGCCTGATGCCGATGTTGGCCTTCATCCGCGGGTCCCTGGCGTACTCCGCGTACATGTAGTCGCGCTCGTCGTCGGCGACCATCTCCAGCGTCAGCTCATCATGGTTGCGCAGGAAGATGCCCCACTGGCAACCGGAAGGGATCGCCGGGGTCTGGGCCAGGATCTCGGAGATCGGGTAGCGCTGCTCGCGGCGCACCGCCATGAAGATCCGGGGCATCAGGGGGAAGTGGAAGGCCATGTGACATTCGTCACCCCCGACCGCCGGGTCGCCGAAGTACTCCACCACGTCGGCCGGCCACTGGTTGGCCTCGGCGAGGAGGACCCGGTCCGGGTAGAGCCGGTCCACCTCGGCCCGGATCCGCCTGAGGTACTCGTGCGTCTCCTTGAGGTTCTCGCAGTTGGTGCCTTCGCGCTCGTACAGGTACGGCACGGCGTCCAGCCGGAAGCCGTCGATGCCGAGGTCCAGCCAGAACCGCAGCACCTCGAGCATGGCGTCCTGGACCTTGGGGTTCTCGAAGTTCAGGTCCGGCTGGTGGGAGAAGAACCTGTGCCAGTAGTACTGCCCGCGGACCTGGTCGAAGGTCCAGTTGGACTGCTCGGTGTCGACGAAGATGATCCGGGCCTCGCCGTAGCCGTCGTCGGTGTCCGACCAGACGTAGAAGTCGCCGAACGGCCCGTCGGGATCGCTCCGCGACGCCTGGAACCAGGGGTGGGCGTCGCTGGTGTGGTTCACGACCAGGTCGGCGATGACGCGGATGCCGCGCTCGTGCGCCTGCTCGACCAGCTCGACGAAGTCCCCGATGTTCCCGAACTCCGGGAGGATCGACATGAAGTCCGAGATGTCGTAGCCGCCGTCGCGCAGCGGCGAATCGTAGATCGGCAGCAGCCAGATGCAGTCGATGCCGAGCCACTGCAGGTAGTCGAGCCGGGAGGTGAGGCCACGGAGGTCGCCCGTGCCGTCCCCGTTCGAATCGTGAAAGCCACGGATCAGCACCTCGTAGAAAACCGCGTGCTTGTACCACTGCGGATCGCGTGGTTTGGCGAACGAGAAGGAGTCAGGCACCGGTTCGCTGGGGGCGGCGGCTGATCCAGGCTGGAAGGCGGGCAGGGGCTGGCCGATCGGGCCGAATGCCGCCGGCCGAGGTGGTATCCCCACTGCGGTCTCCCTGATCCGGGGTGAGTTCAAGGTACGTGTCCAGTGCCTGCTGTTGGTTACGGTCCGAGAATTGTTACGTGTGGTGCCTGTCAGCTGCCCGATTATCGGTACTCACGGTGAAGATGTGCGCCGGTGCCCGGGCTGGATCGAGCCGTACGTAGTTCGCCTGACCCCACCGGTAGGACTCCCCAGAAAGCTCATCGGTGACCACGAACTGATCACCGGGGATTACGCCGAGAGCCGGCTCGTCGAGCCAGACCGTAGCCTCTCGTGGCTGGCGCGGATCGATATTTATCACGACAAGTACCGTGTCGCGCTCGCCCCCCCGGCCACCGGGGCCAGTGCTCTTCGAATAGCAGAGTATCGCCGGCTGGTCACTGTAGTGAAAACGAAGGTTACGCAGCCTGTGCAGCGCCGGATGCGCCTTCCGCAGCAGGTTGAGGCGGGTGATGAAGGGCGCGATGTCCTCGTAGGGCGGGGCGACGCTCCCGGCGTGATCCCAGTCCCGCGGCCGGTACTGGTACTTCTCCGAATCCAGGTACTCCTCACTGCCCGGGACCACCGGGACGTTTTCGCATAGCTCGTAGCCGGAGTAGACGCCCCAGGTCGGCGACAGCGTCGCGGCCAGCGCGGCCCGGACCCGGAACGCGGGCGGCCCGCCGTGCTGCAGGTACTCGGTGAGGATGTCCGGGGTGTTGACGAAGAAGTTCGGCCGCATGTAGGCGGCGGCCGGGCCGGACAGCTCGCGCAGGTACTCGGTCAGCTCCCCGGCCGAGTTGCGCCAGGTGAAATACGTGTAGGACTGGTGGAAGCCGATGACCGCGAGGTTGTGCATCATCGCGGGCCTGGTGAAGGCCTCGGCCAGGAACAGCACGTCCGGGTCGGTCCGGGCGATCTCGGCCAGCAGCCGGTCCCAGAAGGTCAGCGGTTTGGTGTGCGGGTTGTCCACGCGGAAGATCCTGATCCCGTGGGCCATCCAGTGCCGGATGATCCGCAGCACCTCGGCGTAGATCCCCTCGGGGTCGTTGTCGAAGTTGACCGGGAAGATGTCCTGGTACTTCTTGGGCGGGTTCTCCGCGTAGGCGACCGTGCCGTCGGCTCTGCGGGTAAACCACTCCGGGTGCTCGGTGACCCATGGGTGATCCGGCGAGGCCTGGAGCGCGAGATCGAGCGCGACCTCCAGGCCAAGTTCGCCCGCACGGCGGACGAACGCGTCAAAGTCCGCCAGCGTGCCGAGGCCAGGGTGGATGGCGTCGTGGCCGCCCTCGGGCGACCCGATGGCCCAGGGTGAGCCCGGGTCGCCGGGGCCCGCGTGCAGGGAGTTGTTGGGCCCCTTCCTGGCTGTGGTCCCGATCGGATGGACCGGAGGCAGGTAAACCACGTCGAAGCCCATGCGGGCGATCGCGTCCAGCCTGCGAGCGGCGGCCCGCAGCGTGCCCGACGTCGAGACCTGGCCAGGGTCCTGGGCGACGACGGCCCCTTCTGACCGCGGGAAGAGCTCGTACCAGGAGCCGTAGAGCGCGCGCTCCCTGTGCACCATCACCGGATAGCTCGCAGACTTGGTCACCAGCAGCCGCAGCGGGAACGCGCGGAGGATACCGGTGACGTCCTCGTGGCCCGCGGCGGCGAGACGGTCCAGCGGCGGTACGCCGGAGTCCCGCAGCATGGCGGCCAGGGCCTCGAGCGCGGCCCGGGCGGCCGCGGCCTCCTTCTTCTCCGCGATCCCCGCCGAACGCGGAGCGCGTACCTGGCCCGCGGCCCGCTCGAACAGCAGCGCGCCGTCGGCCAGCGTCAGGTCCGCGTCCTGCCCGATCGGCACCTTGATGCCCGCGTCGTGCCGCCAGCGCCCGATCGGGTCGCCCCAGGCCTCCACCTCGAAGTGCCACAGGCCCTCTGCGGTGACCGTGACCTCGGTGGCGTACCGGTCCAGGCCGATGCCGACTTCCCGCATCGGCACCAGCGGGCGGCGCCGGCCGTCCGGCCCCCGCAGCACCACCCCGGCGCCGAGCATCTCGTGCCCTTCGCGGAAGACGGTGGCGCTCACTTCGAATGACTCGCCGGTGACCGCTCGCGCGGAACGCTGCCCGCGCGCGACAACGGGCTGCACGTCGACTATCGGAATCCTGCCGATCACTTACGACAAGCTACCCAGTCGGGCCCAAGTCAAGCGATCGGCATGGCAAGTGGAGGGGAAATGGGAAGGTGGGTGCGGCGTTGATGTCTGGTCTGGTCGGCAGACCCATTAGGGTCGCTCTCCGTGAGAGCTATCCGCCGGTTCACGATCCGCCCGGTCCTGCCCGAGCCGCTCGCGCCGCTGCGCGAGCTGATGCTGAATTTGCGCTGGTCCTGGCACGCCGAGACGCTGGACCTGTTCGCCGACATCGATCCCGCGGCCTGGGAGCGGTCCGGCCGGGAACCGGCGGCGCTGCTGGCCGAGGTCTCGCCGGAGCGGCTGGCCAGCCTGGCCGCTGACGAGCAGTTCCTGCGGCGGCTCGGCGAGGCGGTCGAAGACCTGCGCGAGTACACCTCGGGCGCGCGCTGGTATCAGGCCGCCGCCCTGCCCGGGGCGCCGGCGGGCGTCGCGTACTTCTCGCCCGAGTACGGGATCACCGCGGCACTGCCGCAGTACTCGGGCGGCCTGGGCATCCTCGCCGGGGACCACCTGAAGGCCGGCAGCGACCTGGGCGTGCCGCTGATCGGCGTGGGCCTGCTCTACCGGCATGGCTACTTCACCCAGTCCCTGTCGGCCGAGGGCTGGCAGGCGGAACGCTATCCGGCGAGCGATCCGAACGGCCTCCCGCTGGCGCTGCTGCGCGAGGGGCAGGGGGGCGACGGCCGGAAGGGCGAGGGCTGGGAGGGCGGGGATCTAACCGACCCGGTGAAGATCTCGGTCGCCCTGGCCGACGGCGCGGTCATCGCCGCGCAGATCTGGATCGCGCGGGTCGGGCGGGTGCCGCTGCTGCTGCTCGACTCCTACGTGGAGGAGAACGACTCGTCGCTGCGGGAGGTCACCGACCGCCTCTACGGCGGCGGCAGCGAGCACCGGCTCCGCCAGGAGCTGCTGCTCGGCATCGGCGGGGTCCGGGCGGTCCGCGCGTTCTGCGCGATCACGTCGCATCCCGAGCCCGCGGTCTTCCACACCAACGAGGGGCACGCCGGCTTCCTCGGCGTCGAGCGCATCCGGGAATACGTCGGGCAGGGTCTGACCTTCGACGAGGCCATGGAGGTGTGCCGGGCCGGGACGGTGTTCACCACCCACACCCCGGTGCCCGCCGGGATCGACAGGTTCAGCCGCGATCTGGTCGCCCGCCAGTTCAGCGACATGGCGGACCCGGCGCTGCCGACCGACCGGGTGCTGGCCCTGGGCGCCGAGACCTTCCCCGGCGGGGATCCCGACGTGTTCAACATGGCGGTGATGGGGATGCGGCTGGCGCAGCGTGTCAACGGCGTCAGCACCCTGCACGGCCAGGTGAGCAGGCAGATGTTCACCGGCCTGTGGCCCGGCTTCGACACCTCGGAGGTGCCGATCGGTTCGGTCACCAACGGCGTGCACGGGCCGTCCTGGGTCGCCCCTGAGGTGCTGGCCCTGGGTCACGACGGCCAGCAGCAAGAGCTCGCCGAGGACGGCCCGTTCTGGGAGCGGGCGGCCGCGGACCCGGCGGGCATCTTCGGCGTCCGCCGCGTGCTGCGCGCTCGGCTCGTCGCGGAGGCACGGCGCCGGCTGCGTGCCTCCTGGAGGCAGCGCGGCGCCTCCGACGCGGAGCTGACCTGGATCGAGGACGCGCTCGACGAGAACGTGCTGACGATCGGCTTTGCCCGCCGCGTTCCTTCCTACAAGCGGCTGACCATGATGCTGCACGATCCCGAGCGGCTCAACGCGCTGCTGCTGGACCCGCAGCGGCCGGTGCAGATCGTGATCGCCGGGAAGGCGCACCCGGCCGACGACGGCGGCAAGCTGATGATCCAGCAAATGGTGCGCTTCGCCGACGACCCGCGGGTCCGGCACCGCATCGTGTTCCTGCCCGACTACGACATGGCGCTCGGCCGGGCCCTGGTGCAGGGGTGCGATGTCTGGCTGAACAACCCGCTGCGCCCGCTGGAGGCCTGTGGCACCTCGGGGATGAAGGCCGCGCTGAACGGGGCGCTCAACCTCTCGATCCTGGACGGCTGGTGGGACGAGTGGTTCGACGGCGGCAACGGCTGGGCCATCCCGTCGGCCGACCGGGTCGACGACCCCGCGCGCCGGGACGAGCTCGAGGCGTCCGCGCTCTACGACCTGCTCGGCCAGTCGGTGGCACCGCTGTTCTATGACCGGGGCCCCGATGGCCTGCCCCGCCGCTGGCTGGAGATGGTGGCGCACACGCTGCGGACCCTCGGGCCCCGGGCCCAGGCCACGCGCATGGTCCGGGAGTACGTCACCGAGCTGTACGTTCCCGCGGCTCAGTCCTCGCAGGTGCTCGCGGCCGACGGGCCCGGTTTCGCCGGTGCGCGCGAGCTCGCCGCCTGGAAGAACCGCGTCACCAAGGCCTGGCCGGGGGTCGGCATCGAGCACGTGGAGGCCGACGACGGCGCGCAGAGCCCGGGCGCCCGGCTGGTGGTTCGCGCCAGCGTCACGCTCGGCGAGCTGACGCCGGACGACGTGACCGTCCAGGTGGTCTACGGCTCCGCCGGGGACGAGGATGAGATCGTCAACCCCGCGTTCGCCGACCTGGAGCTGGAGACCGAGCCGGAGGACGGCTCGGCCGCACGCTACGTGGGCGAGGCCGAACTGGGCCGCCCGGGGCCGTTCGGCTATACGGTCCGGGTGCTGCCCAAGCATCCGCTGCTGGCCGGGCCGGCCGAAATGGGCCTGGTCAGGGTGCCGGTGGCGCCGGCGGGCATGAGCAGCGGGGACCTCCGCTAAACGGCCTGACCAAACGGCCTGGCCAAACGGCTAGCGGCCGGTCCTGGTTATGGCCGCCGCGCCATTGTGACGGCCTTCGACAGCCGGTGAGTCACGTGGCGCGAGTAAACCCGTTGGGCGGCTGTGGCGTCCTCCTAAGAAGGACAACCAGGCTTTCCATAGCGTGGCCCGGAAATTTCTCCCTCTGCCAGGCAGAACGCCAGCAAAACCCTGGGGCTTGTGACATCCTGTGATAGAACGCTGGCGGAACGTTACGGCATAAAGCCGTTACGTTCCGTCATCAGGCAACTACCCCCAAGCACGAGAGGACCATCCGTCGTGAGAACCCAGATCAAGCCGGAGAACCGTCTTCTGACCCCGGCCGAGGTTGCCGCGATGCTTCGGGTCGACCCGAAGACCGTCACCCGATGGGCGCGAGGCGGCAAACTGTCGTCGATCCGCACCCCCGGCGGCCACCGCCGGTACAGCGAGACCGAGGTGCGCGGATTCCTGAACGGATGGCAGCACGTGTCCGCGCCGCGGGCCGGCGAATAAGCCGTCCGCGCCTGCTCGGCTCAGATGTGGACCACTGGCGCGGCGCGGGCGCCGAACGGGTGCCCGCGCCGCTCCGCACCGGTGCGATGTCGACGGCTGGCCGGCACCGCCGCGGCGGCCCCGTGCGGCTCCCCGCCGCGCGGGGAGCCGCACGCCCTGGGCCCGAGCTGCCCGGGCCGCCCACCGACGCCGAGCGGGTTTCCTACTCGTGGCGGTCGCTGCCGTCGCTGGCCGTCGCCCTGTCCGTGGGCACGCTGTGCGTGATCGCGGCGCAGCTGCTGTTCGAAACGCGCAACCTGGGCAGTGTCCCGGTCGTGGCCGCAATCTTCGGCGGCTACACGCTCATCTCCCTGGCCTACCAGCTGCTCAGCCTGCCCGTGCACCATGCCGGCCCGGGCTTTGACCTGGGCGCGCACGACGTGCTTGTGCGGTCCTGGAGGCCGGCCCGCCTGCCGTCGGTGGACATCCTGCTGCCGGCCTGCGGTGAGCCCGCCGAGGTGCTCAGGAACGGCTGGGCCGGCGTGCTCGAGCTGACCGCCGCCTATCCCGGGGAGGCACGCGGCCACGTGCTCGATGACGGCCCCGACCCGGAGCTGGCGACGATGGCCGCCGGATTCGGGTTCAGCTACCTGCGGCGGCCCGACCTGCGCTGGCGCCGGAAGGCCGGAAACCTCAACTATGCGTTCGCCAGGACCACCGGCGAGCACGTCGCCATCTTCGACGCGGGCGTCCGGCCGCGGCCCGACTTCCTGGCCGAGACCCTGCCCTACCTCGACGACCCGGCGGTGGGAATCGTGCAGACCCCGCCGTTCTTCCGCGTCGGCCGGCCGCAGAGCTGGGTGGAGCGCGCGGCCAGGCCGGTGCTCGAAGTCTTCCACCGGGCCGGGCAGGTCTCAAGGAACAGGTTCTCCTCGGCCCTCTGCATCGGCTCCAATGCCCTCTACCGGCGTGCCGCGCTCGAGCCGACCGGCGGGTTCACGCTGCTGCCGCATCCCGAGGACTCCCACACCGGGCTTGACGCCCGCGACAACGGCTTCCGGCTCACCTATGTCCCGGTGCCGCTGGCCGCCGGGATCGGCCCGGTCACGCTCGAGGAGTTCCTGCGGCAGCAGTACCGGTGGTGCTGGCGGGCGACCTCGCTGGTCTGGACCCGTCACATGTGGCGGGTGCCGATGCCGCTGGCCGCCCGGCTGCCCTACGTGACGGGGTGGCTGTGGAACCTCACCACCGCGCTCCGGACGCTGATCCTGCCGCTGATCCCGATCGCCCTGCTGGCGCTGGCGCCGGAGGAGGTCAGCCTCAGGAACGGCCTGCTGCTCATCCCCGCCGTGCTCAGCGCCGTGGTGCTCTACCCGCTGTGGCACTGCTCCCGCTACAGCCCCAGGATCTGGCCGCTGTCGCTGGCCATGGGCTGGGCCCAGGTCCTCGGTCTGTGGGACTACGCGCGCGGGCGGGCGGGCGCCGCCGCGCGCGGTCCCGGGCTCGCCGCCCGGCGGTTCTGGTGGGGGATCACGGCGTGGAACGGCAGCCTGGCCGTCGCGTGGATCGCGCTCGCGCTGTGGCGCGCGGCGGCGACCAGCTCGGGCCTTTTCGCCGCCCTGGCGGTGCTCGGCGCCGGGTACCTAACTGTCGTCGGGCGGCTGGTCTTCCCGGGCCGGATGCGCCGTCCGGTCAGGTGCCGTAACGGCGCTCAGCCGGTGCCGCAGGCTCCGCAGGAGGCCTGAGGCCGAGTTGCAGCGCGATCGTGGCCAGCAGCTCACGCGCCTGGTCGGAGTTCAGCTCCCGGACCCGTTGCAGCAGTTCCTGGCTCATCTCCGCGTCCCGGGGCGCGTCGGCGAGGGCCTGGGCCGCATCGGGCCGGCCGGCCCGCCGGAGCTCGGCGGGGGTGACGCCGGCCACGGCGGCCATCCGGGCCAGCGTGCCCGCTGGCCCGCGCACCGGCGCGTACACGCCGGCGCTGACCACCTGATAACCGCCGGCGATCTGGCGCCAGCGGCCCTCGCTGATGCCGGCGCGCCGGGCGGCCTCCCGGGCCGAGAGCTGGGCCCGGCCGAGAGCCTTGGTCAGCAGCGCTCCCCAGGGGGGAGGCGCGGGTCGCTCGGACATGGCTCTACCTTCGCACGACCTTCGCACTTCTGTCCAGTCAGTTGAGTCGGTCTGAGAGCTTCAACATCACCCATTTAGCCTGCATATATACCCAAGGAAACCGACTGTGTTAACTGATGAAGAACTTCGCGCGAAATGTTGACCCTTCGCACTGCCGCGCATTAGGGTTACGCAGGGGATCCGTGGCAACACGCTCGGACACCTATCGAGGGGGGAACCTCACCATGGGAGTCATGCTTTCCTTGGACCGGCGTCGGCCTGACAAGGGCCGCCGCCAGGGCCATCACGTCCGTCATCCGGGCGGCCAGGCGCGCGCCCAGGCGACCGCGCAGCGCTCCGACGCCCCCGCCCGCGGGCGGTTACTCGCCAGACTGGCGCGGAAGGTGATGCTGCGGAGGAGGCGGCCCGAGGCGGGCCAGGGACAGGCCACGGAACCGAACTGGCCCGGCGGGCCGAACCCGCATCTGGGGTTACCCGCCGCGGGCCAGCCCGGGTGGTGGGCGAAGCCGGCGGGCGGGACCGTGGGCCGGCCTGACCGCCACCGCGCCGCAGGACCAGACGCCGGGGCACCCGCCGCCTGACCGCCGCCTTGATTTTCCGTACCTCCGGCCCAGCGGCCGAGCCGCTGCAGGCAGCCCCAGGCCGGGCTGCGTAGGATCGTGGCTCTGCAGGAGGTGCGGAATGGCTGAGTTCGTGCACGTCGAGACCGATGAGGCAGTGGCGACCATCCGCCTTGCCCGCCCCCCGATGAATGCGCTGAACGCCCAGGTTCAGGACGAGATCGCGGCCGCGGCCGAGCAGGTGGCCAGTGACGACGGCATCCGGGCGGCCGTCATCTACGGCGGCGAGAAGGTCTTCGCCGCCGGGGCCGACATCAAGGAGATGGCCGACGCCAGCTACGGCCGCATGGCCGTAGACACCAGGCGGCTGCAGGCGGCGTTCACGGCGGTGGCCCGGATCGGCAAACCGGTGGTAGCCGCGATCACCGGTTACGCGCTCGGCGGCGGGCTTGAGCTGGCGCTGTGCGCGGATTTCCGCGTCGCGGGCGAGAGCGCGAGGGTCGGGCAGCCCGAGATCCTGCTCGGCGTCATCCCCGGGGCCGGCGGCACGCAGCGGCTGCCGCGCCTGATCGGCCCGGCCCGGGCCAAGGACATCGTCTTCACCGGCCGGTTCGTCGGCGCGCAGGAAGCGCTCGCGATCGGCCTGGTCGACCGGGTGGTCCCCGACGCCGAGGTCTACAGCGCCGCGCGCGCGCTCGTCAAGCGCTACGCCAGCGGCCCCGCACTGGCGCTGCGGGCCGCCAAGCAGGCCATCGATGACGGCCTGGATGTCGACCTGGCCACCGGGCTCGAGATCGAGCGGCTCAACTTCGCCGGGCTGTTCGCCACCGAGGACCAGGGGACAGGAATGCGCAGTTTCGTTGAGAATGGACCCGGGAAGGCGACCTTCGCCGGGCGGTGAGCGCCGTCCGGGGCCGGGGTCCTGAGGAGCAGCCACGTTCATGTGCCGAATCATTCTGAGCGACGGGCGGTCCGGGCCGTGACCGAACCGGGCCACGGTCCGGACGGCCCGTCCCTCGACATGGTCACGGCCGCGCTCCGCGCGGACAGCGCCGATGTCGCGATCTACGCCCGCGTGCTGACCCAGTCGCTGGGTGAGGCGCTCCCGTCCGGGTGCGTCACCGTGGACAGGGACCGGAGCATGTCCGACCGGATGCGCGGCCGTCCCGGCCAGGTGTCGAAGATCACCGTCCGGCTGGGCGAGCAGGTCCTGACGCTCGGCGTGCAGGGCGGCGTGCCCGTGGCCGAGGTCTGCAAGGAGGTTCGCGGGGTAGTCCTGTCGCGCCAGCAGGTGCAACCTGGTGTATGGGCGGAGGAACTGGCCAGGGCCCTGGTCACGCACGCGGAGCAGAACGCCGAGGCGGCCCAGGCGCTGCGTCGGCTGGTAGCGGGAAGCTAGCACGGGGTATGCGGCAGGGTCCGGCCGCGGAGTACGAGGGGTGTCATGTATTACGGCGACCAGATCGCGCTCGTCACCGCGCCGCCTGGCGGCGTCATCGGGCGCCGGCCCGGGCGGCCCGGGGGTGAGGTTCGCGGCCTAACCCCGCGGCCCGCGGCACGTGCGGCCTAGGCTGGTGGGGTCATGACTGTGCAGGACCACATGCCGGAACGGCTCGGGCCCTACCGCGTGCTTGAACGGCTCGGCGAGGGCGGGATGGGCGTTGTCTACCTGGCGGCCGATGCGGAGCAGCGCCGGGTAGCGGTGAAGGCGCTGCGCCCGGCGGTGGCCAACGACCCGAACGCGCGCCGGCGGCTGGCCCGCGAGGTGGAGACGATGCGGCGGGTGCGCAGCCCGTTCGTGGCCGAGGTTCTCGACGCGGACGTTACCTGCGAACCGCCCTACATCGTCACCAGGTACGTGAGCGGCCAGACGCTCGAGGAGGTCGTGGGCCGGGGCGGCCCGATGACCGGCCAGGCCCTGGCCCGGGTGGCGTCCGGACTGGCCTTCGCCCTGGCCGCGGTGCACGCGGCGGGCGTGGTGCACCGTGATCTCAAGCCCGGTAACGTGATGCTCGCCCGGGGCGAGCCGGTGGTGATCGATTTCGGGATCGCACAGGTGCCGGACTCCACCAGGCTCACCATGACCGGGATGTTCATGGGCACGCCGGGCTACCTGGCGCCCGAGGTGATCGAGGGCCAGCAGAGCGGCCCAGCGTCCGACGTGCACTCGTGGGGGGCCACGGTGGCGTACGCGGCGACCGGCCGCCCGCCGTTCGGCACCGGCGCCTTCGAGACGATCTTCTACCGGATCATCAACGGCCAGGCCGATCTCGACGGCTTCCCGGCGCCGCTGGTCTCGCTGGTCGCCCGGGCGCTGTCCCGTGACCCGGCCAGCAGGCCAGGTGCGGCCGAATTGTGCGAGCGGACTGCCGCGCTCGACCCGGTCTCGCTGGTCCCGGTCCCGGCGTCGGCGGGAGCGGCGCCGCGGGCCGCACCGGGCACGGTGGCCGACCGGGCGCCGACCGCGTTTGCCGACCCGGCCCGGGGCGGCGCCGCTGGCCCGGCGGCGGGTCCCGGCCCGGTGGCCTGGCCGTCGTCCACGCGGCCGCTGGCAGCCGGCGCCCCGGGCGCGGCCCCCGGCGTTCCGGCCGGCGGCGCGGGCGGATACCCCGGGGCGGCGGGCTACGCCGGGCAGGCCGGCGCCCGGCCCGCGAACAACTACAGCGACATGCTGCCCCCGGTGCGCTACGCACCGCCTCCGGGCGCACCGCAGTCCGGCCCGGCCGGGCCGCTCGCCGGGCCGGCGGCTCAGGGAACGACCCGGTCCGCGGCAGGCCCGCTGCTCGTCGCGGCCTCGATTGCCGCGCTGGTCAGTCTCGCCGTCATCCTGCCGATCGCGGGCACGGTGGCCGCGCTCGTGGTGCTGATGGCGCTGCGGGCCGCGGGCCAGACGGCGGACAGCCACAACCGGCGGCACAGCCGCCGCGGCGCGCGGGCCAGCGATCCGCTGCTGTCGGCCGTCGTGTTCCCGCTGGCGTTCTCCTGGTCGGTGGCCCGGACGCTGCTGCTGGCCCCGGCCGCGCTGGTCGTGGCCGCGATCGCGGGCGCCATCACGATCATCGCTGTGCCGCATCACCCGCTCCCGCTGGCCTTCGCCTACGCGGCCGGGGTGCTGGTCGCCTTTTACGGCATCGGCCCGGGCTCTGGCAGCTCGCGCAAGCCGCTGCGGAGGTTCTTTGACGGGGTTGCGGCGACCCCGCCCCGGGCGGCGTTCGCGTTCGCGATGGCGGCCGTGGCGGTCATCGCGCTGGTCGCGGTCGCGAACTCGAACCCGCCGGCCTTCTGGCCGTCCAGCCACACGGTCACCTGGCTGCAGCACTTCCAGTGGCTGCACAGCGCCCGGGGCCAGCTGCTCAGGCTCATCGGCAGGCCGGGTGGCTGAGCAGCACCCTCGAGCGGTGCCCAGGGCCGGGACCAGGGGCCGGGACCAGGGACAGGCGGCTAGCTGCTGCGCCCGGTGAGGTTGGTGACCCGGCCGGCGCGCGGGCCGCTGGCCTGCGCGGGCACAGCGGGCGCGGCCGCCGGGGTCATGGCCGGCGGGACCGGCGGCGCGGCGGACTGCGGCGGAACCGCGTGCAGCGGGACCGGTGGTGCGGGGGCCGCCGGCGGCGGGGCCGCCCGCCCGGCCACGGCGGATCTCTCGGCCAGCGGCAGCGGCCTGACCATGCCGAGCGCCACCACCTCATTGGCCAGCCGGACCCGGCGGTTCGCGCCCTCGGGAATCCGGAACTTCTGGTAGAGCCTGAGCAGGTGCTGCTTGACCGCGGCCTCGGTCACCACCAGGTCGGCGGCGATCTCGCGGGCCGTCGCCGGCGCCACGAAGGCTTCATCGGACAGGGCCGGGCGGCACAGCGAGGTCACCACGTCGAGCTCCCTGCGGGTCAGTTCGGGCGCCGCGGGCCTGCGCAGCTCCACCTCGGGGGTGAGCTCATCGGCGGCGAGGCCGAACACCCGGCAGCGGGCCAGCCCGAAGGTCACCACGTCGCCGTCATCGAGCACCCGGCGCGCCACCACGCGCCCGTTCACCCGGGTGCCGTTGCGTGATAAACCGAGATCGGTCACGTAGGCGTAGGGCCCGCGGCAGACGATCTCGGCGTGCAGCCGGGAGACGCTCGGATCAGCCAGGTGGACATCCACGGACCTGCCGCGCCCGACGGTGGTCACATCCCCTCGCAGCGGGATCGTCACCCCGCTGTCCTCGACCCGGATGTAAGGGCCATCCATGACCCGTCCCTCCTCCCTGTCGGGGCAGCTACGGAGATCTCACTCTCCAGCTACCCTTCTCCGCCGCGGTTGTACCGTTTCTGACCGAACGGATTGCCCGGTCCGGGCGGCGGCGCAGCGTCCGGGGCGGCCTCGGGCGGTCAGCCAGGGGTGCGCGGAGTGGGCGGAAGTACACTGCCGAGCGGGCTGTCCGAGAGGAAGACACATGCCGGGAAAGCCGTCCAGGGGGCTCGCCGCCGCCTCGGTGCTGAGCGACACCGACGGCCCGATGCGCCGCGGAGGCCGCATGCCGGTCTGGGTCGCGCAGGACGCCCGGTGAGGCATTCCGCCCAGCACCGCGCGGCGGCCAGGCCGGCCGGCGCCGAGACGCCCGGGCCCGGCCGGTGGCGGCATCAGCTCGTCTACGGGATCGCGCTGTGCTGCCTGGCCGGCTCCCTGATCTGGATCCGGCAGGGCGGGCAGAGCGTCAGAGACGGTACGTTGGCGGTGGCGGGAACGTTGCTCGCCACGGCCCTGGCCCGGCTGGCGTTGCCGGAGCGCCGGGCGGGCATGCTCGTATCGAGGCGTCGCCTGCTTGACGTGGTGGTCCTCGCCGCGTTCGGTGTCGGCCTGCTGGTCGCCGGGCTGGTGCTGCCGCCGCAGACCTGACCCGGCGCAGCGGCGCCGCCGTGAGCACGAGACCAGCCAGGAGCAGCCGCAATCACGAGCAAGGACGCTCGGATGATGAAGGGAACGCAGCAGGTATGTCCAAGATCAAGGTAGCGAATCCCGTCGTGGAGATCGATGGCGACGAGATGACGCGGATCATCTGGCACTTCATCAAGGACCAGCTGATCTTGCCCTACCTGGATATCGAGCTTGACTACTACGACCTGTCCATCCAGAACCGGGACGCGACCGACGACCAGGTGACGATCGACGCGGCCAACGCGATCAAGCGGCACCACGTCGGCGTCAAGTGCGCCACGATCACGCCGGACGAGGCCCGGGTGACCGAGTTCGGCCTCAAGCGCATGTGGCGCTCGCCGAACGGGACGATCCGCAACATCCTCGGCGGCGTGGTCTTCCGCGAGCCGATCGTCGTGTCCAACATTCCGCGGTTCGTGCCGGGCTGGACCAAGCCCATCATCATCGGCCGTCACGCCCACGGCGACCAGTACCGGGCCACCGACTTCGTGGTCCCCGGCCCGGGCACCGTGAAGATCTCCTACCAGCCCGACGAGGGGTCAGGGGACCCGTTCGAGTTCGAGGTGGCCCGCTTCGAAGGCGGCGGCGTGGCCATGGGCATGTACAACTTCGACGACTCGATCAGGGACTTCGCCCGGGCCACCATGCGCTACGCGCTGAACCGCGGCTACCCGCTCCAGCTGTCCACCAAGAACACGATCCTGAAGGCCTACGACGGCCGGTTCAAGGATATCTTCGCCGAGACGTTTGAGTCTGAGTTCAAGTCCGAGTACGAGGCGGCCGGGATCACCTATGACCACCGGCTGATCGACGACATGGTCGCCCAGGTCATCAAGGGTGACGGCGGCATCGTCTGGGCGTGCAAGAACTATGACGGCGACGTGGAGTCGGACATCGTGGCCCAGGGGTTCGGCTCGCTCGGGCTGATGTCCAGCGTGCTGATGACCCCGGACGGGCACACGGTCGAGGCCGAGGCCGCGCACGGCACCGTGACCCGGCACTACCGCCAGCACCAGCAGGGCAAGCCGACCTCGACGAACCCGATCGCCTCGATCTTCGCCTGGACCCGGGGCCTCGCCCACCGCGGCACCCTGGATAACACCCCGGACGTCAGCGCGTTCGCCGAGACGCTGGAGCGGGTGTGCATCGACACCGTCCAGGGCGGCCGGATGACCAAGGACCTGGCGCTGCTGGTCGGCGCGGGCACCCCGTTCCTGACCACGGAGGAGTTCCTCGCCGCGCTGGACGAGGGCCTGCGTTCCGCCGTCACCGCTAGCTAGAGAGCAGGAGACATGACCCGCACAGGCAAGGTGACCGTCGTCGGGGCCGGGTTCTACGGCTCGACCACTGCGCAGCGGCTCGCCGAGTACGACATCTTCGACGAGGTAGTGCTGACCGACATCGTGGAGGGCAAGCCCGAGGGGCTCGCGCTCGACATGAACCAGTCACGCCCGGTCGAGGGGTTCGAGACCAAGGTCACCGGGCAGACCACCGGCCAGGCCGGCGAGGGCTACGAGGCGATCGGCGGGTCGGACATCGTGATCGTCACGGCCGGCCTGCCGCGCAAGCCCGGCATGAGCCGGATGGACCTGATCGAGACCAACGCCAAGATCGTGCGCAGCGTGACCGAGCAGGTCGTCAAGCACGCGCCCGACACGGTGCTGATCGTGGTGTCCAACCCGCTGGACGAGATGACCGCGCTGGCGGCGAAGGTGTCCGGGTTCCCCTCGCACCGGGTCATGGGCCAGGCGGGCATGCTGGACACCGCCCGGTTCACCTACTTCGTGGCCGAGCGCCTCGGCGTGCCGGTCGGGTCGGTGCGCACGCTCACCCTGGGCTCGCACGGGGACACGATGGTGCCGGTCCCCTCGGCGTGCACGGTGGACGGCAAGCCGCTGGCCGACCTGATGTCCGCCGCGGACATCGAGGCCCTGGTGCAGCGCACCCGCGACGGCGGGGCCGAGATCGTCGGCCTGCTGAAGACCGGGTCGGCCTACTACGCGCCGTCGGCCGCCGCGGCCCGGATGGCGCGGGCCGTGGCCGAGGACGCCGGCGCTGTGCTGCCGGTCTGCGCCTGGGTCGACGGCCAGTACGGCATCTCCGGCGTCTACCTGGGCGTCGAGGCCGAGATCGGCCGGACCGGCATCCGCCGCGTGGTGGAGCGCGATCTCACCGGCGACGAGCTGGACTCGCTGCGGGCCGCTGCCCAGGCGGTCCGGGCCAAGCAGGCCGACGTCGCCAGCCTCTGACATAGAGCCGTTACGCTATCCGCCCCGGCCGGTCCCACGGCCAAGGCGGATGGCGAGCCGGTGCCAGCCGCGACGGCCGGCCGAAGGTCGGCCCGAGCGGATGGCACGCTCCGGGTGCGAGCGGATCAGCATCTTCCGGAGGCCAACCACACGCCGGGGGGCTCCGGGGGGTCGTCCCCCCGGGCTAACACAATCTCCGCATGGCCAGCTCGGCCAGCAGGGCCGCCCCGTCGGCCAGCACCGAGTCGTCGAACACCGCGCCGGCCGAGTGGTTGAACGGGGCCGTGAACGGGTCGGCGCCGGGCGGGCACGCGCCCAGCATGATGAACGCGCCCGGCACCTGGTCCAGCACGAAGGAGAAGTCCTCGGACCCGGTGATCGGGCGCGGGGTGCGCAGGAAGGCCGGGCCGCCGAACAGGTCGGTCACGACCCGCTCGGCGAAGTCGACCTCGGCGCCGTTGTTGACCGTCATCGGGTACCCGTCGGCGAACGTGGCCGTGGCCGTGAGCCCGTGCGCCGCCGCGATCTCCCTTATCAGGCGCAGCGCCGCGTCCTGCACGGCCGCGCGGGCGGCGGGCGAGAACGTCCGCACGGTGGCCTCGAACCGCGCCTGGTCGGGGATCACGTTGCTCGCCGTGCCCGCGTGGAACGTGCCCACCGTGATCACCACGGGGTCGAAGATGTCGAACCGGCGCGTGACCAGCGCCTGCAGCCCGGTCACGATCTCGCAGGCCGCGGGGATGGGGTCGGCCGCGAGGTGCGGCTGGGACCCGTGACCGCCACGCCCGGTGACCGTCACCTCGAGAGTGTCTGATGCGGCCGTCATAATTCCGTTACGGCTGGTGAACATCCCGCGGGGAAGCAGGCCGGACGCGACGTGCAGGGCGTAAGCCGCGACCGGGCGGGCGCCGGCCGCGTCGAGCACCCCTTCGCCGATCATCAGCTCGGCGCCGCCCCCGGTCTCCTCGGCGGGCTGGAACATGAAGATCACGTTCCCGGCCAGCTCGGCCCGGTGCGCGGCCAGCAGCCGCGCGGCGCCGGCCAGCATGGCCGTGTGCAGGTCGTGCCCGCACGCGTGCATGACGCCGTCGACCTGCGAGGCGTAGGGCAGGCCCGTGGTCTCGGTGACCGGGAGCGCGTCCATGTCGCCGCGCAGCAGAACGCTCCGGTCCGGCCCGCCGCCGCGCAGCACCGCGGTCACCGAGGACGCCGAGCGTCCCGTGGCGATCTCCAGGGGCAGCCCGTCCAGGGCGGCGAGGACCTTCTGGACGGTCCGGGGCAGGTTCATCCCGATTTCAGGCTCCCGGTGGATGGCGCGGCGCAGCTCGGCCATGTCGCCGGAGATCGCCGCCGCCTCCTGGAGTACCTCGGCCATCGGCGGTGTTCTCCTTCCCTGCTGACAGCGCCGGCCGGGTCATTAGACTGTGCGGACACCGCGCCGTGCGGTGCCGCCGCAGTCGGCACCGCGCCGGGCCGCGGCCGACGCCACCAGGCTAACTGCCGAGGTCAGGGATCCAGACGTGAACACCGTCGGCTGGGACATTCTTATTGTCCTGGTCATCGTTCTCATCGGTGGCTTCTTCGCGGCCGCCGAGATGGCCCTGGTGTCGCTGCGCGAAGGCCAGGTCAGGACGCTCGCGAAACGGAGCAAACGCGGGCAGCGGGCCGCGAGGCTGGCGCAGGACCCGAACCGGTTCCTGTCGGCCGTGCAGATCGGCGTCACCCTGGCCACCCTGCTGTCCGGCGCGTTCGGCGCGGCCACGCTGGCCAGCAGCCTGAAGTCCTGGCTGGTCCAGCACATGAACGCCGACCTGGCGTCGGCGGTCTCGATCGCCGTGGTCACGCTGGCGATCTCGTTCCTCACCCTGGTGTTCGGTGAGCTCGCGCCCAAGCGGATCGCGCTGCAGCGCTCGGAGCGGGTATCGCTGTTCGCCGCGCCGTTCCTGGACCGGCTCGCGACCCTGGCCACGCCCGTGGTGTGGCTGCTGTCGAAGACCGTGAACCTGGTCGTGGTGGTTCTTGGCGGCGATCCGGCGGTCGGCCGCGGGGTCATGACCGAGGAGGAACTGCGCGACCTGGTGGCCGGGCACCAGGCGCTGAGCCCCGATGAGCGGCGCATCGTGGGCGAGGTGTTCGACGCGGGGAAACGGCAGATCCGCGAGGTGCTGGTGCCCAGGACCGAGGTGGAGTTCCTGCCCGCCACCATGCCGATCGCCGAGGCCGCGTCGATCGTGTCGGAGGCGCCGCACACCAGGTTCCCCGTGTACCAGGAGTCCTACGACGACGTGATCGGCTTCGTGCACGCCCGCGACCTGTTCTTCCCCGAGCCCGGCCGCGGGCCGCTCCGGGTCGGCGAGGCCTGCAGGCCGGTGAAGTTCCTGCCCACGAGCAAGACCGTGCTGTCTGCCCTGTCGGAGATGCGGCGCGAGAACGCGCACCTGGCCATCGTGCTCGACGAGTACGGCGGGACCGCGGGCATCGTCACGCTGGAGGACCTGGTCGAGGAGCTGATCGGCGAGATTCAGGACGAGTACGACGTCGAGGAGGGGCACTCCAGGCAGCTGCACGACGGCGAGCTTGAGGTCGACGGCCTGCTCAACCTGGACGATTTCGCCGAGCAGACCGGGGTCGAGCTGCCCGAGGGGCCGTACGAGACCGTGGCCGGCTTCCTGCTGGCCTCGCTCGGCCACCTGCCCGGCGAGGGGGAGTCGGTGGAGGTAGGCGGGCGCCGGCTGGCGGTGACCCAGCTGGACGGCCGGCGCATCGCCCGGGTGCGGCTGAGCCAGGGGGTGCCGGCCGCGGCCGACGCGCGGCCTGACCCGGCGCAGGAGAGCGGCTGATCCGCAGGCCCGCGCCGCTAGACTGCGCAGGTGAACGAGGCGCCCGACACCGTACTCGTGGTCGATTTCGGGGCCCAGTACGCCCAGCTGATCGCCCGCAGGGTCCGCGAATGCCAGGTGTACTCGGAGATCGTCCCGGCCTCGATGCCCGCCGCGCAGATGCTGGCGCGCCGCCCCAAGGCCATCATCCTGTCCGGCGGGCCCGCGTCGGTCTACGCTCCCGGGGCCCCGCCCGCGCCTGACGGGCTGCTGGAGGCGGGCATCCCGGTGCTCGGGATCTGCTACGGCTTCCAGCTGATGGTGTCCGGTCTCGGCGGCACAGTGGCGCGGACCGGGGGCGGCGAGTACGGCGCGACCGCGCTCGAGACCCTCCCGGCCCCCGGCGTGCTGCTCGGCGGCCTGCCCGGCGAGCAGCAGGTCTGGATGTCGCACGGCGACACCTGCGAATCGGCGCCCCCCGGCTTCACGGTCACGGCGCGGACCGACCGGACGCCGGTGGCCGCGGCCGAGGACCAGGCCAGGCACCTGTACGGGGTGCAGTTCCACCCGGAGGTGCTGCACACCGCGCACGGCATGGAGATGCTGCGCCGGTTCCTGAAGGCCGCGGGGTGCCGGCCCACGTGGACCATGCGCGGCGTGATCGACGAGCAGACCGAGCGGATCGCGGCGCAGGTGGGCGGCGGCCGGGCCATCTGCGGGCTGTCCGGCGGCGTGGACTCGGCGGTGGCCGCCGCCCTGGTCCAGCGGGCCATCGGCTCCCGGCTGAGCTGCGTGTTCGTCGACCACGGGCTGCTGCGCACCGGCGAGGCCGGGCAGGTGGAGCAGGACTTCGTCGCCGCCACCGGGGTGGACCTGACCGTGGTGGGCGCGGCGGAGGAGTTCCTGGCCGCGCTGGCCGGGGTGAGCGACCCCGAGGAGAAGCGGAAGATCATCGGGCGGGAGTTCATCCGCGCGTTCGAGGAGGCGGCCCGGGGGATCACCAGCGCGGCGGGCGGCGACGACGCCCCCGCGACGTTCCTGGTCCAGGGGACGCTGTACCCGGACGTGGTCGAGTCCGGCGGCGCGGCGTCGGCCAACATCAAGTCCCATCACAACGTGGGCGGGCTCCCGGATGACCTGGCGTTCGAGCTGGTCGAGCCGCTGCGGACGCTGTTCAAGGACGAGGTGCGGGAGGTCGGCCGCGAGCTCGGGCTGCCGCAGGAGATCGTGTGGCGGCAGCCGTTCCCCGGGCCCGGCCTGGCCATCAGGATCGTGGGTGAGGTCACCAGCGAGCGGCTGCGCATCGTGCGGGCCGCGGACGCGATCGCCCGCGCCGAGCTCTCCGCGGCCGGGCTGGACCGCGACATCTGGCAGTGCCCGGTGGTGCTGCTGGCCGACGTCCGCTCGGTCGGGGTCCAGGGCGACGGCCGCAGCTACGGCTACCCGGTCGTGCTCCGCCCGGTGACCAGCGAGGACGCGATGACCGCCGACTGGGCCCGGCTACCGGACCGGGTACTGGCCACGATCTCGACCCGGATCACCAACGAGGTGCCGGAGATCAACCGGGTCGTGCTCGACGTGACCAGCAAGCCCCCGGCCACGATCGAGTGGGAGTAGGCCGGGTTCTAGCCTTCGATCAGCTTGGTCCAGGTGTTGTCATCGACCACACCCGTCTGGGCCAGCTTGAAGGCGCGCTGCTGGTCCTTGACCGCGGCCTCCGTATTCGGGCCGAATACGCCGTCGATCGTGACCGGGCTCCCCAGCGCGGTGAGGAGGCCCTGCAGCCGGTGCACCATCCGGTTCTGCGGCTTGTCCTGGTCGCCGGCTTGTAACGGGGGAAGAGTGATATTCATCGTGACCTCCTGCAATGGCAATGGCGGAATCCCCGGCAATGCAGCCTTTACGGATGGTAACCACGGTACGGCCCCCGCCACCACTGACGCCTGCGGGGTTGAGGGGCGCGGTCAGGTCACGGCGGCGCGGGCGGCCGGGAGCTCGGCGTAGGACCGGTCGGCCATGACCTGGCGCAGGATGTCGAGCGCGTCCCAGATGTCGGTGAACCTGCTGATGATCGGTACCGGGCCGAGCCGCAGCCGGTCCGGGGTGCGGTAGTCGCCGATCACGTTGCGCTGGATCAGCGCCTGGCTGATCCGCCAGGCGTCCGGGTGGCTGAGCGTGACGTGCGCGCCGCGCCGCTCGTCCGCCCGGGGCGAGGCCACGCCGAAGCCGTGCTCGGCGAGCCACGCGTCGGCCAGACCGATCAGGTACCCGGTCAGCGCCACCCCCTTGGTGCGCAGCCGGCCCATCCCGGCCTCGCCGAGCAGCCTGGCGCCCTCCTGCACCGCGACCGTGCCGATGATTTGCGGCGTCCCGGTCAGGAACTGGCCCATGCCCGCCACCGGGTCGTAGCCCGGGCCCATCTCGAACTGGTCCCGCTGGCCGAACCAGCCCCATACCGGCTGGCGCAGGCGCGGCTGCAGTTCGCGGCGCACGTAGAGGAACGCGGGCGCGCCCGGGCCTGCGTTCAGGTACTTGTACGAGCAGCCCACGGCCAGGTCGGCGCCGGAGGCGTCCAGTTCCACCGGGACCGCGCCGACCGAGTGGCACAGGTCCCAGAGCGCGAGCGCCCCGCCCTCGTGCACGATCCGGGTGATCGCCGCCATGTCGGCCAGCGCGCCGCTGCGGTAGGCCACGTGGGACAGGCTGACCAGCGCGGTCCGCTCGTCGACGGCGCCGCGGACCGCGTCACCGGTCACACCCTGGTCCATGTCGGTGCTGATCATGCGCAGCTCGCAGCCGCGCTGAGCCGCGATCCCCTGCAGCACGTAGCGGTCGGTCGGGAAGTTGTCGTCGTCGGTGACGATCACGTTCCGGCCCGGCTGCGCGTCCAGCGCGGCGCAGACCAGCTTGTACAGGTTGACCGTGGTCGAGTCGCACACCGCGACCTGGCCCGGTGCCGCCCCGACCAGGTGCCGGCCGACGTCGTCGCCGGCCTGCAGGGGCAGGTCGATCCAGCGGCCCCAGGAGCGGACCAGACCTTCGCCCCACTCGGTGTTCACCACCTCGGCGATGCGCGCCTGCGTGGCCCGCGGCAGCGGGCCGAGCGAGTTCCCGTCCAGGTAGATCAGCGCCGGGTCGTCGAGCACGAACCGGTCCCGGAACCCGCCCAGCGGATCCGCCGCGTCCAGTCCCTCGGCATACCCCCGGTCCAGCCGCAGTGTGGTCACCGCCCCCACCCTAACCGCGTCCCCCCGCCTGCCCCAGCCCCAGATGATCATGATGGTGGGCACCTTGATGTTGTTCTAGCCCCATCGCGGTGCCCACCACACCGTTGCCCGGGTGCGGGTGCGCCGGGAGGTGGATGCGCGTGAGGCGGGTGCGCCGGGGAGGATGCGCGGGGCGTCCACACTAATAAAACGGGCCGGCGGAGCGTTGCTAGCCGCCGGCCTTCTTGTGCTTGCTGCGGATGCGCAGGGCGATCACGGCGGCAGCAGCCAGGGCAGCGGCCGCGACCGGTATCGCGCGCTTGAGCACCGGCAGGCCGGCCACGCCCAGCAGGTCGATCGCGTCGTCGTCCGGCGACCTGGGGGGGCTGGCCGGCCGCGGCGCGGTGGCCGCGGGCGCGCTGGGCGCCGGCGGCGGGTCGGCCGTGGTGGCCGCCGCCGCGGGATTGCGGGGGGCGGCCCCGGGCAGCCCGTTGCTGCTGGCGGGGGAGTCGGCCAGGGTCAGCCCCCGGTCCGCGAGCTTCTGCTTGATCTCCTCCACCGACGCCGGGCCGATGTGGTCGATCGCGAGCAGGTCCTCCCGGGTCTGGGAGGCCAGGTCCCGCACCGTGTGGATGCCCTCACGGCGCAGGCTGTTGTAGGACCGGAGGGTGAGGTTCAGCTCCTCGACCGGCTGGGCTAGTTCGCCCTCCTGGTCATCGCCGGGGCTCTCACTGGCGGGCTGCTGGTCGGCCGAGAGCATGTCCGCGAGGTTGGACGCGAAGATCCCGATCAGCTTGCCGCCGACCTCCGCCATCACGCCCCGCCCGAACTGCGCGGGCCGTCCGGTCACGTTCAGCGTGGTGTTCACGACCACGTGGGTCTGGCCGTCCTCGCCCTGCAGGGTCGAGCGCACCTTCGCCGACGCGGTGCCCGCGCCCCGGGTTTCCTTGCCCGAGGCCTCGAGCACGATGACGTGAGCGTTCTCGTCCCGCTCGGTGAACTTGGCCGTGCCCGCGTAGGTCATGGCGATCGGCCCGACCTTCACCTTGATCCGGCCGCTGATCTTGTCGCCCTCGACCGAGTCGAGGGAGGCGCCCGGCATGCAGGGCGCCACCCTCTCCACGTCCAGCAGCACTTCCCACGCCCGCTCCTCGGGAACCGGGACGGTGAATGAGTGCTCCAGCTCCATCTTTTAGACTCCTGACGCCGCTGCCAGCGCCCGACCGGTCAGCACCCGCGCCAGATGACGCCGGTAGTCGGGCGCACCGTGCAGGTCGCCCGGCGGCTCGGTGCCGTCGTCCGCGCGGGTGGCCGCCGACCGCAGGGCATCCCTGGTGGCCTCAGCTCCCGCCGCGGCTGCCTCGGCCGCCGTGGCCCGCATTGGTACGGGCCCCATGTTAGTCAGACCGACCCTGGCTTCGGCCACCTGCCCGTTAGAGCGCCGCACCAGAGCCGCCACTCCCACCGTGGCCCAGGACTGCGCGGTCCGGTGGAACTTCTCATAGTGGTAGCCCCAGCCGTCGAGCTTGGGCACCCGGATGGCGGTCAGTATCTCGGCCGGCTCCAGTGCCGAGGTCAGGTAGTCGACGAAGAAATCGGCCGCGGCGATGTCCCGCTCGCCGCCCGGGCCGCGGGCGGCGAACGTCGCCTCCAGGGCCAGTGCCACGGCGGGCAGGTCACCGGCCGGATCGGCGTGCGCCAGCGCGCCGCCGATCGTGCCGCGATGCCGCACCGCGGGGTCCGCGATCACGCCGGCGGTCTGGGCCAGCAGCCCGCAGTGCTGGGTGACCAGCGGGTCGTTGACCAGCTCATAGAGGGTGGTTCGCGCGCCGATCAGGAGCGAGTCGCCCTGGTCGCGGACGCCGCGCAGCTCGTCGAGCCCGCCGACGTCGACCAGCAGCTCGGGCTGGGCCAGCCGGAGCCGCAGCAGCGGCATCAGGCTCTGCCCGCCGGCGATCACCTTGGCGTCGTCCCCGGCGTTGCCGAGAACGTGCACCGCCTCATCGAGCGAGCCGGGACGAATGTAGTCAAACTTGGCCGGGATCACGCCACGCCTCCGCTCTGCTGTGCCTCGCCGGTGGCCGGCGCGGCGCCCTGCGGGCTGTTGCCCTGGGTCTGATTGCTCTGCCGGGCCTCGTGACGCTCGGTGGCGCTGCCCTGCCCGCCATCCTGGGCGGCCTGGATCGCGCGCCAGACCCGTTCTGGCGTGCAGGGCATTTCCACGTCGTCGATGCCGAACGAGCGGAGCGCGTCGACGATCGCGTTCACTACGGCGGGCGTGGACGCGATCGTGCCCGCCTCGCCCACCCCCTTGACGCCCAGCCGGTTGTCGGCCGGGCTCTCCGTCCGGTCGGTGGTGAACGTCGGCAGGTCGGCCGCCGACGGCACCAGGTAGTCCGCCAGCGTGGTGGTCAGCAGGTTCCCCGCGTCGTCGTAGACCGCCTCCTCGAACAGCGCCTGCGCCACGCCCTGGGCGATGCCGCCGTGCACCTGGCCTTCGACGATCAGCGGGTTGACCACCTTCCCGACGTCGTCGACCGCGACGTAGGAGCGGATCTTGACCATGCCGGTCTCGGTGTCGACCTCGGTCGCGCACAGGTGGGTGCCGTGCGGGAATGAGAAGTTGTTTGGGTCGTAGGTGGCCTCGGCGTCGATGCTCGGCTCCACGCCCTCCGGCGTGTTGTGCGCGAAGAAGACGGCCAGCGCGATCTCGCCGATCGTGACGCCCTTGTCCGGGTCACCGCGGACCGAGAACCGCCCGGACGACCACTCGAGGTCCTCGGCTGAGGCCTCGATCAGGCCCGCCGCGATCACCTTGGCCTTGTCGATTACCTTGTCGCAGGCCGCGACCAGGGCCATCCCGCCGACCGTCAGCGACCGGGATCCGTAGGTGTCAAGGCCCCGGGGCGAGATCTGGGTGTCGCCGTGCAGCACCCTGATGTCCTCGAACGGCACGCCGAGCTGGTCGGCGACGATCTGGCTCCACGCGGTCTCGTGGCCCTGGCCGTGCGCGCTCGACCCGGTGATGACCTCGACCTTGCCGGTCGGCAGCATCCTGATCGATGCGTGCTCCCAGCCACCGGCTCCGTAGGCGAGGCTGCCGACCACGCGCGACGGGGCGAGTCCGCACATCTCGGTGAACGTCGAGATGCCGATGCCCAGCCGGACCGGGTCACCCCGGGAGGCGCGCTCGGCTTGCTCCTTGCGGAGCTCGCTGTACCGGAACAGCTCCGTGGCCTTGGCCGTGGCCGCCTCGTAGTTACCCGAGTCGTAGGTCAGTCCGGCCACGGTGGTGAACGGGAACTCCTCGTGCTTGATCCAGTTCAGCTCCCGCAGCTCGAGCGGGTCCATGCCCAGCTCGGCGGCCAGTTCGTCCATGATCCGCTCGATGGCGAAGGTGGCCTCGGGCCGGCCCGCCCCCCGGTAGGCGTCGGTGGGCATCTTGGTGGTGAAGACGCCCACGCAGCGGAACCTGTACGCGTCCATCTTGTAGATGGCCGGGTACATGAACGCACCGAGAATCGGCACGCCCGGCGTGACCAGCATCAGGTAGGCACCCATGTCGGCCAGCAGGTCCACGTCCAGCCCGCGGATCCGGCCGTCGGAGTCGGCCGCGATCCTGATCCGCTGCCACTGGTCCCGGCCGTGGTGCACGGTCATGTTGCCTTCGCTGCGGGACTCGGTCCACTTGACCGGCAGGCCGAGCCTGCGGGCGATCAGCAGGGCCAGCACCTCTTCGGCGGTGACCTGCAGCTTGGATCCGAACCCGCCGCCCACGTCGGGCGCGATGACCCGGATCGCCTGCTCCGGGATGCCGGTCTGCAGGGCGAGCATGACCCGGAGGATGTGCGGGATCTGGGTCGCCGACCACACCGTGTACTCCCCGCCCACGGCCGTGGCGACTACCGCGCGCGGTTCCATCGCGCTCGGGATCAGCCGCTGCTGACGGTAGGTACGTTCGATCACCACGGGGGCGTCCCTGAAGGCGGCGTCCATGTCGCCGTTGGGCATGACGAAGTCGAAGCTCTTGTTGCCGGCCTCGTGGACCTTGGGCGAGCCCTCGTCCAGCGCGGTCCTGATGTCGAGCACCGGCGGCAGCGGCTCGTAGTCGATCTCGATGGCCTCCAGCGCGTCGGCGGCCTCGTACCGGGTCCTGGCCACGACCACCGCCACCGCCTCGCCCACGTAGCGGACCTCGTCGACGGCCATCGGCGGGTGGGCCGGGATCACGATGTCCTCGGTGACCGGCCACGCGCAGGGCAGGCTGCCCTGCTCGTCGGCGAAGTCGGCGCCGGAGTAGGCCGCGACCACGCCGGGCAGCTGCTTCGCCGCGCTGACGTCCACCGACGTGATCCTGGCGTGGGCGTACGGGCTGCGCAGGAAGGCCATGTGCAGCATGCCGGGCAGGACGATGTTGTCCGTCCAGTTGGTCTGCCCGGTCACCAGCCGCGCGTCCTCCTTGCGGGTGCGCGCCTTGCCGAGCTCGGGCGCCTGCGGGGCCTCGGTCTGGGCGGTCATGGCGTCACTCCTGCCTCGGCGGCGCGCTGGACCGCGCGGACGATGTTCTGGTAACCCGTGCACCGGCACAGGTTGCCTTCCAGGCCATCGCGGATCTCCTGCTCGCTGGGGTGCGGGTTCTCACGGAGCAGGTCCGCGGCCGCGATGATCATTCCCGGCGTGCAGTAGCCGCACTGCAGGGCGTGCTCCTGGTTGAAGGCACGCTGCAGCGGATGCCACTCGCCGTTCGCGAGCCCCTCGATCGTGGTGATGTCGGAGCCGTCGGCCTGGACGGCGAGCACCGAGCAGCTCTTGACCGACACACCGTCCATAAGTACGGTGCAGGCGCCGCAGTTGGAGGTGTCGCATCCGATGGGCGTACCGGTCTTGCCGACCACTTCCCTGAGGTAGTGGACCAGCAGCATTCGTGGTTCCACGGTGTCGACGTACTTGGTGCCGTCGACCGTGACGGTGATTTGCGTCATGCACAAACTCCTTGGAGACGGGCGGTTGCGCCTTAGGCCAACCTAGGCCGGTCAGCCCGGCTGCACCAGCCCCCGGTTGATCATCGGTACGGTACCTCCGGCGCGGGCGGGGTGGCCGGGCCGGGTCACGGCGATCATTCCTCAGATACCAGGCGAAACGGCCGCAATCGCATCGGCCCGGCTGCTGGCTGGCGTGGCGTTGCTGGCGCGTTAGCCGACGTCGATGACCTGGAACGCCTCGGCCAGGCGGCCCTCGGGCAGGCCGCCCTGCGCCGCCATCCGGGCCAGCCGATCACGCAGGAACCCCTCGAAGCCGTCCCGCTGCCCGACCTGGCTCACGTGGGACTTGAGCGCCGCGATCTTCTGCGGGAACGTGTCCGTCACGTCCACATAGTGCGAAGGAGTGCCGCCGCCGCTGATCCAGACCTCGGGCACGATCCAGGCCTCAAGCCCCTCGTCGGCCAGCAGTTCGGGAAACGCGAACGGGTTGCGGGCGTCCGGGTAGACGGCGTCCAGGGCGGCGGAGCCGACCGCGCGGTGGTCGGGGTGGCCGATCCCGAGCCGGACGTAGTTGCGCTCCGGGGACGGGCAGACCACGCGCTGCGGCCGAACCTGCCTGATCACCCGGGCCAGGTCCCGGCGCAGCTCCAGGGTGGCCTCCACCCGGCCGTCCGGGTAACCGAGGAACCGCAGGTCGTGCACGCCCACCTGGCTGGCGGCCTCGGTCTGCTCGCGCCGGCGGATCGTCGCCATGTCCGAACGCGAGATGCCGGGGTCACTCCCGCCCGCATCGCCGTCGGTGACGATGCAGTAGATGACCTCGAGCCCGGCGGCGGTCCAGCGCGCGACCGTCCCGGCCGAGCTGAAGTCCACGTCATCGGGGTGGGCGGCAATCACCAGGATCCGGCTGATGTCGGCGTCGTCCAGCACGGTCATGATCTTACGGGCCGGGAGGGGTGACGCAGTTGCCCGCCTGGCCGTGTGAGCCGGGATGATCAGGCGCATACTCGTTTGTGACCGGTAAGCGGACAAGTGGTCGCTAGGCGCGCACCCCGTGATGGGCGCGCCATGACGCGGAAGGGCGAGGATTCCTCATGGGACTGTTGGACGCCGGCACCTGGCAGGGCAAGATCTACTCGAACGGCTGGACCGCCGGGTCCGGCGGTGACTATGCGGTCACCGAGCCAGCGACCGGGGCGGAGCTCGGCCGGATCGGCCGCGCCACACCCGAGGACGTGCGCCAGGCGGCCAGGCTGGCCAAGGCAGCCCAGCCGGCCTGGGCCGCGGCGCCCTACGGCGAGCGCGCCGCCGTGCTCCGCCGAGCCGGTGATCTGTGGCTGGAGCACGCCGACGAGATCAAGACCTGGCTGTCCAGGGAAACCGGCGCGATCCCGCCCATGGGCGACCTGCAGGTGCACGTGTGCGCCGACGAGTGCTACGAGGCCGCGGCGCTGGCCTCGCAGCCCTACGGCGAGCTGCTCCGCACGCCCCAGCCGCGGCTGAGCATGGCCCGCCGGGTCCCGGCGGGCGTGGTCGGCGTCATCGCCCCGTTCAACGTCCCCACGATCCTGGCCATCCGCTCGGTGGCACCCGCGCTCGCGCTCGGCAACACCGTGATCCTGAAGCCGGACCCGCGCACCTCGGTGAGCGGCGGGGCGCTGCTGGCCGAGATGTTCGAGCGGGCCGGGCTGCCCGGCGGGGTGCTGCACGTGCTGCCCGGCGGCGTGGACGCCGGCGAGGCGCTGATCACCGATCCGGATGTCCGGATCATCGCGTTCACCGGGTCGACGAAGGCCGGCCGGGCCGTGGCCAAGCTGGCCGGCGAGCACCTCAAGCGGGTGCACCTGGAGCTCGGCGGGAACTCGGCCCTGATCGTGCTGGACGACGTGGACGTGGACAAGGCCACCTCGGTCGGCGCGTTCGGCTCCTTCATCCACCAGGGCCAGATCTGCATGTCGACCAGCCGCCACCTGGTGCACAACTCCGTCGCCAAGGAGTACGCCTCAGCGCTGGCCGCCCGGGCCGAGCACCTGCCGGTCGGCGACCCGTTCACCGGCCAGGTCGCGCTGGGGCCGATGATCGACGAGCGGCAGCGCGACAACGTGCACCGGATCGTCACCGGCAGCGTCGACGCGGGCGCCGCGCTGCTGACCGGCGGCACCTATGAGGGCCTGTTCTACCGGCCCACGGTGCTCGCCGACGTGCCGACCTCGGCTCCCGCCTACGCCGAGGAGATCTTCGGCCCGGTCGCGCCCGTGGTCGGCTTCGACTCCATCGACGAGGCCGTTGAGCTGGCGGCGGGCACCGACTACGGGCTGTCGCTCGGCATCCTGACCCGGGACGTGTACAAGGGCCTGGAGATCGCCGAGCGGATCCCGTCCGGGCTGGTGCACATCAACGACCAGACCGTCGCCGACGAGGCCACGATCCCGTTCGGCGGCGTCGGGTCGTCGGGGAACGGCGGGCGGCTGGGCGGGGCGCGCGCCAACCTGGAGGCGTTCACGGAGACCCAGTGGGTCACCGTCCGCGGCGAACTGCCCGCGTACCCCTTCTAGCCCCAGACGCAGCTCCGCCCGCACTCCCCGGCGGGATGCGGGCGGAGCCGGGCCTGGCTAGTCGAGCGCGGACATCACGTGCTTGACGCGGGTGTAGTCCTCGAAGCCGTACATGGACAGGTCCTTGCCGTAGCCGGACTGCTTGAAGCCGCCGTGCGGCATCTCGGCGACCAGCGGGATGTGGGTGTTGATCCACACGCAGCCGAAGTCCAGCCGTCGTGACACCCGCATGGCCCGGCCGTGGTCGGAGGTCCATATCGACGAGGCCAGCCCGTATTCGGTGCCGTTGGCCCACCGCACCGCCTCGTCCTCATCGGAGAACCGCTGCACGGTGATCACCGGGCCGAAGACCTCGTTCTGGACGATCTCGTCGTCCTGGTACAGCCCGTCCACGACGCTGGCCTCGTAGAAGTAGCCGCGGTCCCCGCTGCGGTGGCCGCCGGCGAGCACCCGGGCGTGGTCGGGCAGCCGCTCGATGAACCCGGAGACCCGCTCCAGCTGGGACGCGTTGTTCAGCGGCCCGAAGTCGGCGTCGGTGTTGTCCGGGCCGCCGACCGTCTGGTTCTTGGCCTGGTCGACCAGGGCGCCCACGAAGTCGTCGTGCACCCGGGCCCCGGTGAGCACCCGGGTCGCCGCGGTGCAGTCCTGGCCGGCGTTGAAGTAGCCGGCGATCGCGATCGCCTCGGCGGCCTTGGCCGGGTCCGCGTCGTCGAACACCACCACCGGGGCCTTGCCGCCGAGCTCCAGGTGCACCCGCTTGAGGCTCTGCGCCGCCGCGGCCGCGACCTCCTTGCCCGCGCGCACGCTGCCGGTGATCGACACCATCTGCGGCACCGGGTGCGAGACCAGCAGCCGGCCGGTCTCGCGGTCGCCGCAGATCACGTTGAACACGCCGGGCGGCAGGTGCTCGCTCATCAGCTGGGCCATCAGCAGGGTCGAGGCCGGGGTGGTGTCCGACGGCTTGAGCACCATCGTGTTGCCTGCCGCCAGCGCGGGTGCCCATTTCCAGACGGCCATCATCGCCGGGTAGTTCCACGGCGTCACCGCGGCGCAGACCCCGACCGGCTCGCGGCGGATGAACGAGGTGAACCCGGACATGTACTCCCCGGCCGAGCGGCCCTCCAGCATCCGCGCGGCGCCCGCGAAGAACCGGATCTGGTCCACCATCGGCGGGATTTCCTCGGACAGGGTGAGCGCGACCGGCTTGCCGGTGTTCTTGGACTCGGCCGCGACCAGCTGCTCGGCCTTGGCCTCGATCGTGTCCGCGATCCGGAGCAGGGCCAGGCTGCGCTCGGACGGGGTGGCGTCGCGCCAGCCCTCGAACGCGTCGGCGGCAGCGCCGAACGCGGCCGTGACCTCCGCCTCGCTGGAGACCGGGGCGGTCGCGTAGGCCTCCCCGGTGCTCGGGTCGATTATCTCGGCGCGCTTGTCGTAGGCGAAGTCGGTCTCCTGCCCGTTGATGAAGTTGCGCAACTCATCCACCACGAGGCCTCCGTTCGTTATGTCTCTTTGGGTTACTTACCCGCGGGCGCCCGCTCCTCGCAACCCCACGGCGAGCCGTAGTCGGTCAGCAGGTCGAGGAACGGCTGCGCGGGCAGCGCCTCGGGGCCGAGCACGCCCGTGCCGGACCAGGCCCCGGAGTCGATCAGCTCCAGCGCGACCACCGGGTTGACCGCGGTCTGCCAGACCACGGCCTGTGACCCGTACTCGGCCATGGACCAGGCGTTGTCGACCACGTGGTACAGGTAGACCTCGCGCGGCGCGCCGCCGGTGCCGGTTCCGGTCACCCAGGTGCCCGCGCAGGTCAGGCCGCTCATCTTGTCGCCGAGCGTGGCCGGATCGGGCAGGCACGCGGCAACCACGTCCCGCGGCGACACGCTCGCCCCGCCGACCTTGACCGGTTCTGTGGAGTCCAGGCCGAGCTTGTGCAGGGTCTCCAGCACGCCGATGAACTCCGAGCCGAGGCCGTATTTGAACGTCACCCGCTGCGCCTGAACCCAGCGGGGGATGAGCAGCACCTCCTCGTGCTCCACGTTGACGCACTCGACCGGGCCGATCCCGGCCGGGAAGGTGAAGGTCTCGGGCTCGCTGAACGGCGGCGTGGTGAACCAGCCCCGCTCCTTCTCCCAGATCACCGGCGGGTTGAGGCACTCCTCGATCGTGGTCCAGATCGAGAACGTGGGGGCGAAGTCATACCCGGCCACCGCCAGGTTGGCCCCGTCCCTGACCCCGATCTCGTCGATCTCGCTGAACATCGTGTCGGCCGCGTGCCGCGCGAACACGTCGGACAGCCCCGGCTCGACGCCGATCCCCACCAGGGCCAGCTTCCCGCGCTGCTCCCACTGGTCAGCCAGCGCGAACTGCTCGTCGCCGAGCTTGACCCCGGTCTTGCGGTAAGGCTCATCGGCGTGGGTATGAGACAGGGACATGGCCATGTCCAGGTAGTGGGTTCCAGCCTGGAGCGCCGCGCGGTACAGCGGCATCACGAAACGGGGGTCGGTGGCGTTCATGAGCACGTCGCAGCGGTGCTCGGTCAGCAGGGCCGCCGTGGCCTGCTCATCGCGCGCGTCCAGCTGCACGCCGACGTACCGGTCCGCCGCCTCGGCGGCATGCTGAGCCCGGCTCAGGTCATAGTCGGCGATGACCAGATCAGCGAAGGGGCGGCGCGCCGCAATCCGGGCAAATGCCGTGCCCACACCGCCCGCGCCTACCAGAAGTATCCGCATGGCCCGATCCTAGACCAGGGGTCACCGGGTACGGACGGGACCGGTCGTGATACATAGCTGTTACAACGGAAATCGTTGCCGCGAAGCACGATTCATGCTAGAACCGTCGCACTAGGGTGCATACGAACTATCCCAGTTGCCCGAATCGCACCAGGTCCGGCAGCCTTTACCGCCGCCCGCGGGCCAGGCTTCGGTGCGGCTCGGTCGCTGCCAGGAGGGTAAGGCGAATAAGAAATGGCCACCACTGCGCCAGAGCTGCAGCCTGAGGAGCAGGTCGCCGAGAAGGGCCTCAAGTCCGGTGCGCTCGGGCTGATCTCCAGCACCGTGATCGCGACCGCGTCGGTCGCCCCGGCCTATAGCCTCGCGGCCACCCTCGGATTCATTGTCCTCGCGGTGGGGCTCAAGTCCCCCATCATTGCCATCCTCGCGTTCGTGCCGATGATCCTCACCTCGATCGGCTACAGCGAGCTGAACAAGGCCGACCCGGACTGCGGCACGACGTTCACGTGGGCGACGCGGGCCTTCAACCCCGGCTGGGGCTGGGCGGGCGGCTGGGCCATCGTCGCCGCCGACGTGCTGGTGATGGCCAGCCTGGCCCAGGTGGCCGGCCAGTACATCTTCCTGCTGTTCAACGCCCAGGGCATCGGCACCAACCCGGCCAGCGGCTGGGTGCTGCTCACCGGCGTCCTGTGGATCGTGGCGATGACCTACATCTGCTATCGCGGCATTGAGGTCTCGGCGACCTTCCAGAAGGCGCTGCTCGGCATCGAGATCACCATGCTGCTGGTGCTCTCGGTGGTGGCGCTGATTCGGGTCGGGAGCGGGAGCCACCCGGCCGTCTCGCTGCACCCGTCCTTGTCCTGGCTGAACCCGTTCGGCCTGCCGTTCGGCGCGTTCGCGTCCGGGCTGATCCTGATGGTCTTCATCTACTGGGGCTGGGACACCGCCCTGTCGATCAACGAGGAGACCAAGGACCCGGCCAAGACGCCGGGCCGGGCCGCGATCCTCTCCACGCTCATCCTGGTCGTCACCTACACGCTGGTGATCTTCGCGGCGCAGTCGTTCGCCGGGATCGGGACCAAGGGCATCGGCCTGTCGAACCCGAACAACGCCAGCGACGTGCTGTCGGTGCTCGGCCATTCCGTGTTCGGCGCGGGCGCCGTCGGCAGCGTTTTCTACCATCTGCTGCTGATCATGGTGCTCTCCTCGGCGGCAGCCTCGACCCAGACCACGATCCTGCCGACCGCGCGGACCACGCTGTCGATGGCGACCTACAAGGCCCTGCCGCCCGCGTTCGCCAAGATGCACCCGCGCTACCTGACGCCCACGGTCTCCACGCTGGTGATGGGCGGCATCTCGATCGTGCTCTACGCGGCCATGAACTACATGTCCGGCGGCAACGTGATCTCCGACGCCGTGACCAGCTGCGGCATCTTCATCGCCACCTACTACGGGCTCACCGGCTTCGCCTGCGTCTGGTACTACAGGAAGAACCTGACTAGCAGCGCGCGCAACCTGTGGATGCAGGGCATCCTGCCGCTGTGCGGCGGCCTGATCCTGTGGTTCCTCGGCGGCTGGAGCCTCTGGGAAGACTACGACGTCGCGACCGAGAACGACTACACCATGTACACGATCCCGGGGATCCACTGGCAGGTCGGCGGCGTCTTCGTGATCGTCTTCCTGTCCACGCTCATCGGGTTCATCATCTGGCTCTACCTGCGGGTCACGATGCCCGCGTTCTTCAAGGGCAAGACCCTGACCAGGGCCACCCCGACGCTGGTCCCCGACGAGTAACGAACGGCGCCGTGCTGGCCCGGGGGTGGTCCCCCCGAGGCCGGCACGTCTGTCGGCCTTACCGCCTAGGCTGAGCGGGTGACCGCGACGGCCGTAGATTCCCTCCTGGACGGGCTTAACCCGCAGCAGCGCGCTGCCGTCGTGCACGAGGGCGGCCCGCTGCTGATCGTGGCCGGCGCCGGCTCGGGCAAGACCCGGGTGCTGACCCACCGGATCGCGTACCTGCTGGCCGAGCGCGACGTCGCGCCGAGCCAGATCCTGGCCATCACGTTCACCAACAAGGCGGCCGGCGAGATGGCCGCGCGGGCGGCCGCGCTCACCGGGGCGCGGGCCCGGTCGATGTGGCTGATGACCTTCCACGCCGCGTGCGTCCGGATCCTGCGCCGCGAGGGCAGGCGGTTCGGGTACCCGTCCTCGTTCTCGATCTACGATCAGGCCGACTCGCAGCGGCTGATGACCCTGGTCTGCCGCGAGCTCGACCTGGACACCAAGTACTTTCCGCCCAAGGGCATGGCCAACCAGGTCTCCAGCCTCAAGAACGAGCTCATCGACTTCGAGACGGTCGCCACCCGCGCCAGCGGCTACCGGGAGAAGGCCCTGGCCGAGGCCTACGCCGAGTACCAGCGCCGCCTGGTCGCGGCCGGCGCCATGGACTTCGACGACCTGATCATGGTGACGGTCAACCTGCTGCAGGCGTTCCCCGACGTGGCCGCCGAGTACCGGGCCCGGTTCCGGCACGTGCTCGTGGATGAGTACCAGGACACCAACCACGCGCAGTACGTGCTGGTCACCGAGCTCGCGGGCCAGCAGGGACCCCCATTTATCCTGAACGAAACGCCCCGGGGCGGGTCCCTCTCGCCCGCCGATGGGGCCGCGCCGCCCAGCCCGCCCGCCGAGCTCTGCGTCGTCGGCGACGCGGACCAGGCCATCTACGCCTTCCGCGGCGCCACGATCAGGAACATCGAGGAGTTCGAGCGCGACTTCCCCGGCGCCACGGTCATCCTGCTCGAGCAGAACTACCGCTCCACCCAGAACATCCTCGCCGCGGCCAACGCGGTCGTCTCCCGCAACCCG
Source organism: uncultured Actinomycetota bacterium (assembly GCA_963844655.1). Lineage (GTDB taxonomy): Bacteria > Actinomycetota > Actinomycetes > Streptosporangiales > Streptosporangiaceae > JASHPR01. The sequence continues at coordinate 706,485 of CAWJPA010000007.1, forward strand.
GGCCGGGTGCCGAAGAAGCTCTGGTCCGAGGCGGGTGACGGGCCGCCGATCACCGGATACGTGGCCGACAGCGAGCACGACGAGGCCGCGTTCGTGGCCGAGGAGGTGGACCGGCTCGCCGACGAGGGGCTGGCCACCGCCGGGCAGGTGGCGGTGTTCTACCGGACCAACGCCCAGTCCCGGGTGTTTGAGGAGGTTTTCATCCGGGCCGGGCTGCCGTACAAGGTCGTCGGCGGGGTGCGGTTCTACGAGCGGCGTGAGGTCCGGGACCTGCTCGGCTACCTGCGGCTGATCGCCAACCCGGAGGATGAGGTGTCGCTGCGCCGGGTGCTGAACACCCCCCGGCGCGGCATCGGCGAGCGGGCCGAGGAGTGCGTGGCCGCGCTGGCCAGCCGGGAGAAGATCAGCTTCGCCCAGGCGCTGGTCCGCCCGGACGACGTCCCGGCGCTGGCCGCGCGGTCGGCCCGGTCGATCGAGGCGTTCAACGAGCTGATGGGCGGGCTGCGGAAGGCCGTGCAGGACGGCAGCCCGGTTGGCGACCTGGCCGAGGCCGTGCTCGATCGCACCGGGTACGTGGCCGAGCTGCAGGCCTCCTCCGACCTGCAGGACGAGAGCCGGATCGAGAACCTCAACGAGCTGGTCTCGGTGGCCAGGGAGTACGACAGCCGGCACCCGGACGGCTCGCTGCCCGACTTCCTGGAGCAGGTGTCGCTGGTCGCCGACGCCGACCAGATCCCCGAGGGCGAGGATCACGGCGGCCTCGTGACGCTGATGACCCTGCACACCGCGAAGGGCCTTGAGTTCCCCGTGGTGTTCCTGACCGGGCTGGAAGAGAACGTGTTCCCGCACGAGCGGTCGATCAACGACGACCGCGAGCTCGCCGAGGAACGCCGGCTGGCCTACGTCGGGATCACCCGCGCGGAGCAGCGGCTGTACCTGACCCGTGCGGTGACGCGGACCTGGTGGGGCCGGCCGTCCTACCACAAGCAGTCCCGGTTCCTGTCCGAGGTCCCGGCGGAGCTGATCGACTGGCGCCGCGATGAGGCGCACGCCGCGCCGCCGGCGTCGGAGCGGCTGGCCCGGCGGCCCGGCGTGCAGGCGCTCGGCAACCGCGCGGTGCCGTCGCTGCAGCCCGGCGACCGGGTGACGCACGACTCGTACGGGCTCGGCACCGTGCTGTCGGTCGAGGGCCGCGGCGACGACCCCGAAGCCAAGATCGATTTCGGCGGGGACTACGGCATCAAGCACCTGGTATTGCGTTATGCGCCTATCGAGAAGCTGTAGGACCTGACCCCGCCGGCCGTTGCCGCGGATGCCACACCCGCACCGTCACGGTGCCGGCCCGGCGGGCCGTGGCGCGCGGCGCCGGCGACTGGTCCACGACCAGCCCCTCGACCGGCATCGGGTCCTGGGTCAGCGCGACCACCTCGATGCGCAGGCCCAGCCCGGCGAGGAGCCGCCGGCACGGGCCGACGAACAGCCCGCGGACATCGGGCACCGTAACCCGCCGCGGCGGCTCCGGGTGCGGGGCCAGCCAGTCGGCCAGCACCCCGAGCACATCCGCAGGCGCCAGGTAGCCGCCGCCCCGGACGGTCACGCCGGGGTCAGGCGCGGGCTCGGACGGCCGGTCCAGCACTCCGACCGCCGGGCGGAGGCCAATCTCCTCGTCGTAGCGCCGCCGCCGCTCCGGATCGGCGAGGATCTGCCGGGCCGCCTCGATGACCTTGCGCGCCCGGTCGGTGGCGGACAGCACCTTGGTCGGCGCGCCGGAGATCAGCTCGAACCGCAGCGTATCGGCCCTCGCGGCCGCGGCACGCCGCACGTCATCGGCTGACGCGCCGGGCAGGATGCCGAGGATGTCGTACCAGGTGAGCTGCGCGGCCATGGGCCATTATCCTGCGCAAAAGGCGGCTTGCCTCGCGGGCTGGCCCAAGCCTGCGGCTACTCTGCGGATAGGCGGCTAGCCCGCGGGCCCGGGACGGGCCGCGTTCCGGTGGAGGGTACTCATGAGCATCCGCGTGGTCATCGCGAAGCCCGGCCTGGACGGCCATGACCGGGGCGCCAAGGTGGTGGCGCGCGCGCTGCGCGACGCCGGGGTCGAGGTCATCTACACCGGGCTGCACCAGACCCCGGAGCAGATCGTGGCCGCCGCGCTCCAGGAGGACGCCGACGCGATCGGGCTCTCGGTGCTGTCCGGCGCGCACATGACCCAGTTCAAGCAGGTGCTCGAGCTGCTGGCCGAACGCGACGCCACCGACATCACGGTGTTCGGCGGCGGCATCATCCCCAATGAGGACATCGCCGAGCTGCAGCGGCTGGGCGTGGCGAAGATCTTCACGCCCGGCGCGCCCATGCACGAGATCGTGGACTGGGTCCGGTCCGCGCTCGGCGAGCAGGACACCCCCGCACCCGGCGCGGCCGTCCCCGGCCCCTAAGCCCGGCCCCCGTGAGCGCGGCCCCTAAGCCCGGCCCCCGTGAGCCCGGCCCCTAAGCCCGGGCCGCCCAGCGGGTGCCGCGCCCCGCGTGCGCCGCACCCGCGAGCCCGGGCCGGCCGCGGCCGCCGCGCCCCGCGTGCGCCAGCCCCCATATCCGCATCGCCCCGGCCTCGATCGAGCGGGACTCGGCCCCACCCACCACACCCGCCCTTCGGCCACCTCCGGCCCAACCAGCCACCCAACCATCCGCCACACCCGACTCGCGGCCACCACCAACCCCACCCGCCACTCACTGACCTTGATCGATGTGAGTTTGCTGTAGTCAGGTGTGCAGCAAAGTCACATCGATCAAGCGGCGGCGGGCTTGGTGCGCAGGACCAGAGGTGGACGCTTGCGGCCGGCTGTGATCGCGGACCTGAGGTCGGCCGCCACCTGGGCCGCGTCGCGGTGGATCTGGCGGGGAGTGAAGTGGAGCACGAGGATGCCGTGAGCCGTCATGGCCGCGTGCCGCCTGACCGTGTGCTCCCAGTCCGCCGGGGACAGGTGCCATTCGCGTGAGTCCACCTCGGCGACGACCCCGGCGTCCGGCCACCAGGCGTCGGCGGTCGCTACGAATGACCGGCCGGCGTAGATGCTCGCATTGAACAACGGCATGGGCAGCCGGGCCTGCTTGATGAGGTCGCGGAACTCGGCCTCAGCGACCGACCGGATGCCCTCGGAGATCTCGGCGAGCACGCGGCGGGGCAGAGCCGAGCCGGACTTTGGCCCGCTGGCCAGTTCCTCGGCCAGCAAGAAGGCCGGGCACTGGTTCTTCTGCACAGCGTCGGCGATGACCGCGCGCACGTCGCTCAGATCAGTCAGGCTCCGGGCGGCGTCGGCGGCGGCCCGGGGCGGTAACGCCACGCGCACCGGACCGTCCTCCAGGAAGACAGGGGGCATCCTCGCTGTCCGCCAGACCTGCACGAACGAGACGCTCCTGACCGCCCGGTCGGCCGGGATGAGCACTGTGATCGTTTCGGTCCTCGACGCCCGTAAGCCCTGGTGACGCAAGGCGACCGCGCCCGTGATCACGGTGCCGCTGCCCGCGTAGAGCAGGGCGGCGATCTCCCGCTGCACCGTGGTCAGGGCACCGGTGGCCGCGAGATACACGCCGGGCAGCACCCGCTGCCACCGGCCACCTGACGCCGTCCGGTGCCTGAGCGCGCCCTCCGTCATCCCGCACGCCATGGCCTGGCCGCGGGCTATGACCTGCTCTTGCTTCCGCAGTGTGGTCATGAGCGAGGCTTCGTCCAGCTTCGTCGACCTGGTCATAACCGACAGCGTCGCAACGGGCTCTGACAGTCCGCGCGGCCCGAGGCGGCCGTTGCCTGGCGTCGATGTGAGTTTGCTGCACACCTGACTACAGCAAACTCACATCGACGGGCCTGATAGGGGCGCCGGGGCTGATCGACGGGCCTCGTGCGGTGCTGTGTGTTGCTGCTGGGGTGCCAAGGGCTGCTGGCGCGGTAGGTGCTGGCGCGGTGCTGCGGCTGCTGGCGCGGTGGTGTGCACTGGTGCTAGGGGTGCGGTGGTGTAGCTGCCGCTGGGGTGCTGGGGGATGCGGGGTGCTAGGCGGGTGGGCGCGGCCGGCCCGCGCCGGCGCTGGTCTGGAATCCTCGCTAGGCTGCCTGCTTGGGACGCGCCGCTGTAGCGCGCCCGGGCAGCGCAGCGTGGCGCGGGCCGTCACGCTGCACCGCCGACATCACCACCGGCCGCAGCACCGCGCATCGAGGACGGACCCCGAGTGGACCTGTTTGAGTATCAGGCGAAGGATCTCTTCGCCACCTACGGCGTTCCGATCCAGCAGGGCAAGATCGCCACAACCCCCGAGGAAGCCCGCGCCATCACCGCCGAGTTCATCGCCGCCGGCAAGCCCGGTGTCGTCATTAAAGCCCAGGTGAAGGTCGGCGGCCGCGGCAAGGCGGGCGGGGTGAAGCTCGCCACCGACCCCGATGAGGCACAGGCGAAGGCCGAGGCGATCCTCGGCATGGACATCAAGGGCCACACCGTGCACTCGGTGCTCGTGGCCGAGGACATCGACATCGCGCAGGAGTACTACCTGTCATTCCTGCTGGACCGGGCCGACCGCAGCTTCCTGTCGATGTGCTCGGTTGAGGGCGGCGTCGAGATCGAGGAAGTGGCCAGAACCAAGCCGGAGGCGCTGGCCAGGATCCCGGTCAGCCCGATCGCCGAGTTCGACGCGGCCAAGGCCGCCGAGATCGTCGCGGCGGGCAAGCTGCCCGAAGAGGCCCGGGCCGGCACGGTCGCGCTGGCCGAGCGGCTCTGGGCGGTCTTCACCGGCGAGGACGCCACGCTGGTCGAGGTCAACCCGCTGGTGCTGACCGGGGACGGGCGGGTGATCGCGCTGGACGCGAAGGTCAGCCTCGACGACAACGCGGCCTTCCGGCACGACTGGGCCCCGTTCGCCGACGCCGAGGCGGCCGACCCGATCGAGGCGCGGGCCAAGGCCAAGCACCTCAACTACGTCAAGCTCGACGGCCAGGTCGGCATCATCGGCAACGGCGCCGGGCTGGTCATGTCCACGCTCGACGTCGTCGCGTACGCGGGCGAGGCGTTCGGCGGGATACGGCCGGCGAACTTCCTCGACATCGGCGGGGGCGCCTCGGCCGAGGTGATGGCCAACGGCCTGGAGATCGTGCTGTCCGATCCTTCGGTCCGCAGCGTGCTGGTCAACGTGTTCGGGGGGATCACCTCCTGCGACGCGGTGGCGAACGGGATCGTGTCCGCGATCGGGATGCTCGGAGCCCGCGGCGAGCAGGTGAGCCACCCGATCGTGGTCCGCCTCGACGGCAACAACGCCGCCGAGGGGCGGCGGATACTCGACGCGGCCGAAATCCCCGTGGTCGAGCAGGTCGGGACCATGGACGACGCGGCGCGCCGCGCCGCCGAACTGGCCGCCGCGGCCGCGACGGGAGCATGAGATGGCGATCTTCCTGACCGGCGAGAGCCGGATCATCGTGCAGGGCATCACCGGGTCAGAGGGCCGCAAGCACGGGGCGCGGATGATCGCCGCGGGCACTCAGGTGGTGGGCGGGACCAACCCGCGCAAGGCCGGCCAGACGGTCGAGCTGGGCGGGACCGACGTTCCGGTGTTCGGCACGGTCGCCGACGCGATGGCGGAGACCGGCGCCGACGTCAGCGTGGTCTTCGTGCCGCCCGCCGGGACCAAGGCCGCGGTGATCGAGGCGGTGGACGCGGGCATGCCGCTGGTCATCGTCATCACCGAGGGCATCCCTGTGCACGACACGGCGGCGTTCTGGGCCTACGCCGGCGCGCACGGGAACGCGACCCGCATCGTCGGGCCGAACTGCCCCGGCATCGCCTCGCCCGGCAAGTCGAACGCCGGCATCATCCCCGCCGACATCACCTCCGAGGGCCGGATCGGCCTGGTGTCCAAGTCGGGCACACTGACCTACCAGATGATGTACGAGCTGGGCGACATCGGCTTCTCCACGGCGGTGGGCATCGGCGGTGACCCCATCGTCGGGACCACGCACATCGACTGCCTGCGGGCGTTCCAGGACGACCCGGAGACCGACGCGATCGTGATGATCGGCGAGATCGGCGGCGACGCCGAGGAGCGCGCGGCGGCCTTCATCGAGCGCAACGTCACCAAGCCTGTGGTGGCGTACGTGGCAGGCTTCACCGCGCCCGAGGGCAAGACCATGGGCCACGCCGGGGCGATCATCTCCGGGTCGGCCGGCACGGCGCAGGCCAAGAAGGAAGCGCTGGAGAAGGTGGGTGTTCGGGTCGGGCGGACCCCGAGCGGGGCCGCCGCCCTGGTCCGCGAGGTCATGCAGGCGCGCTGACCGGGGCGCACCCGCGCCTTGTCCGGCGCGCCTCCACGCCTTCGGCCACGGCAATTGCCAGGCTGATGCAGTGATGACTAGTTCGGCCACCGGCACCCGCCAGGCAGGCACGGCCAGCCCCGTGCCGTCGCGTAATGACCGTCCTCTCGCCATCACCGGGGCGATCGCCGCGTGCGCAGCCGCGGGGACCGGTCTTGTCGTGCTGACCATGCTCGTGCTGGCCGGGTGGATCGCGGCGCCGCACGCCGGGGTCGGCCTGACCGGGGTGCTGCGAACGGCCGGGCTGCTGTGGCTCATCGGCCACCACGTCGGCTTCGCGCTGCCCAGCGCGGGCCGGATCGGCATGCTGCCGCTCGGGCTGGTGCTGCTGCCCGGCACGCTGCTGTGGCGGGCCGGGCGCTGGGTGGTGCGCACCGGCGGCGTCAGCAAGCTCGGCCACGTGGGCTACGCGGGGCTGGCCCTAGCCGTCCCGTACGCCATGGTGGCCGGGGCGCTGGCCCTGGCCTGCGGCTCGACGCTGGCCACGCCCTCGCTCTCGCAGGCCGTGGTGTGCTCGTTCCTGCTCGCGCTGACCGCGGGCGTCCTCGGCGGTGCGCGGGCCCTCGCGCCGTGGTCGCAGCTGACCGGCCTGCTCCCGGACCGAGTGCGCTCGCTGACCCTGGGCACGGTCGGGGCGCTGGCCGTCCTCACCGCGGCCGGGGGGCTGCTCGCGGTCGGCTCGCTCGCCCTGCACCTGGCGCAGTACAAGGCCGTGTACGCCACGCTGGCCCCGGGGACCGTGGGGACCGGGCTGCTGCTGCTCGCCCAGCTGGCCTACGTGCCCAACGCCGTGGTCTGGGCGATCTCGTTCACGCTCGGCCCCGGGTTCGCGTTCGGCACCAGCACGGTGATCGCGCCGACCGGCTCCGCGCTCGGCCCGATCCCCGCCTTCCCCATGCTCGCGGCGCTCCCGCCCGGGGTGCACGCGGCGGTTCCGCCCGTGCTGTCCGTGATCGTGCTGGCCGTGCCCTACCTGGCCGGGGTGTTCGGCGGGCTGCTGATGACCCGGTCCGCGCCGGTGCTGGCGCTGGAGGCCGCACCGCTGTGGGGCTTCGGCAGCGGGCTGCTGACAGGATCTGTGCTCGCGGTGATGGCCGCGTTCGCGGGCGGGCCGCTGGGCAACGGCAGGCTCGCGGCGGTCGGCCCGTCCGGATGGCAGGTCGGCGTGGTGACCGCGCTCGAGGTGGGGGTGTCCGCCGCGGTCACCGCGGGCGTCGCCAACTGGCTGCGGTTCCGCTCCGCCGGGGAGGCCGCGGGCCCGGCGCCCGGCCCCGGTGCGGCGTTCCCGGCCGCGGGAGACGTGCCGGGCCAGAAGGCCGGCCCCGACGGGCACACGATCTACCTGGATCCCTGGGCGGGCGCGGATGCCGGGTCGCGGGAGGCCGCGCCAGGGCCGTCGTCGCTCCCCTGACGGGCAGGCCGTCAGTCCCTGGCGCCCAGCTTGCTGATCTCGTTGTTCAGCGACTTATGCACCTGGTTCAGGCACTGCTGCTGCGCAGTCAGGGTGTTGGCGCTGCTGATGCACTGGTTGAAGGTGGTGAGCTGCTGCCAGAACACGGCGAACGCGATCAGCATGATGACGCTGAGCAGGGTGCCCAGGACGCCGAGCACGGTGGCGAACACCGCGCCGCGCGGGCGCATGCTGGCCGCTTGCCGGGCCTGCCGCATCGCCGATATGGCCAGCCAGCACGCGCCTACGCCCACGGCCAGGGCAAAGAAGATCAGATAGATACCGCGGTGCGGGTTGCTGCCCACGCCGAGCAGCGCGGCCAGGACACTCAGCCCGCCGAGGAAGAACGCGGCCAGCGCCCGCTGGCGGACGGACGGCTCGGGGAGCCTGGTCGGGCGGGGCGGCCCGGCCGGGCCGCCCCGCGCAGGCCGGCCGTTTCCTGGCGCGTTGCCCCACGGCGCCTGGGTGCCGGGTGGTGCCCCCGGCGGCGGGCCGGGCACGTTCTCCGGCGGCGGAGGTGGCGCATCCCAGGGAGCAGGCGCGGGCGGCGGGTACCCTCCTGGCGCCGGGCCGGGACCCTGACCGCCCGGCTGCTCGGGAAAGTGCAGCCGGGGCAGCCCGGGCAGCTTCGGCGCCGGCTGCTCGCCCTGAGGGCGCTCGCCGTCCGGCGGCCGGTCGGCTGAGTGCCCGTTCGTGGGCGGCTCGGGAGGGCTCAGCGGTGGCCGCGGACTCTGGTCTGCTGGCAGGGCCTGGTCCTCTCTATGGTCACCATGCTTGCTGACCCCCCTATTTCATCACCTCCGGCGACCGGCCAGTGTCCTAGCCGCGCCAGCCGGGTTGCTCATGCGGACGGATGCGCGCCCGGCCCGCGGCTATCGTGACCGCATGCCGCAATCACGCCTGGTCGTGCTCGTCTCGGGGACGGGAACGAACCTGCAGGCGCTGATGGACGCGTGCGCCAGCGACGCCTACGGAGCCCGGGTTGTGGCGGTCGGCGCGGACCGCGGCGGCACCACCGCCCTGGCCCGGGCCCAGGCGGCGGGAATCACGACGTTCACGCTCCAGGTGCAGGACTTTGGCTCCCGGGGCGAGTGGGACCTGGCGCTCACCGAGGCCTGCGCTGGTTTCGGGCCCGACCTGATCGTCCTGGCCGGCTTCATGAAGCTGGTCGGGCCGGACTTCCTGGCCAGGTTCGGCGGCAGGGTCATCAACACGCACCCGGCGCTGCTGCCGTCGTTTCCCGGCATGCACGGGGTCAGGGACGCGCTGGAGCACGGCGCGAAGGTGTCCGGCTGCACCGTGTTCCTGGTCGACGCCGGCACCGACAGCGGCCCGATCATCGCGCAGGCGGCCGTTCCCGTTCATGATGACGACGACGAGACCGCCCTGCACGAGCGCATCAAGGTCGCCGAGCGCGCGCTGCTCGCGGAGACCGTGGGCCGGCTTGTCCGCGAGGGATGGTCCGTCCAGGGCCGGAAGGTGAGGATCGGACCGTGACCAAGGTGCGCATCGCCCGGGCGCTGATCAGCGTCTACGACAAGAGCGGGCTGGAGGATCTCGCCGGGGCCCTGCACGGAGCCGGGGTCGAGATCGTTTCCACCGGGAGCACGGCGGCCGCGATCGCGGCCGCGGGGGTGCCGGTGACGAAGGTCGAGGACCTGACCGGCTTCCCCGAGTGCCTGGACGGCCGGGTCAAGACACTGCACCCGGCGGTGCACGCCGGGCTGCTGGCCGACCCGGGGCTGCCCGGGCACCGGGCCCAGCTCGATGAGCTGGGGATCGCCACGTTCGAGCTGCTCGTGTCCAACCTGTACCCGTTCGAGCAGACCGTGGCCAGCGGCGCGGCGGGCGAGGACTGCGTGGAGCAGATCGACATCGGGGGCCCGGCCATGGTCAGGGCGGCGGCCAAGAACCACAGCCGGGTCACGGTCATCACCGATCCGGGGACGTACCCGGCGGTGGCCGCGGCTCTCGCGGACGGCGGTTTCACACGGGAGCAGCGCCGCCGGTTCGCGGCCCAGGCCTTCGCGCACACGGCCGCGTATGACGCGGCGGTCGCGTCCTGGTTCGCCTCGGCCTACGCACCGGACGAGACCGCCCACGAGACCGGCTGGCCCGACGTGACAGGCGCGGTCTGGCACCGCCGGGAGGTCCTCAGGTACGGCGAGAACCCGCACCAGCGGGCGGCCCTGTATGTGCGCGGCGGCCGGGATGCGGCCGCGGGAATCGCCAGCGCCGAGCAGCTGCACGGCAAGGCGATGTCCTACAACAACTACGTCGACTGCGACGCCGCGCGGCGGGCCGTCCACGACTTCGCCGCGCCCTGCGTGGCGATCATGAAGCACTCCAACCCGTGCGGGATCGCTCTCGGCACCGACCTGGCCGACGCGCACCGCAAGGCGCACGCTTGCGACCCGGGGTCCGCGTACGGCGGCGTGATCGCGGCGAACGGCGTGGTGACGGAGGCGCTGGCCCGGCAGATCGCCGAGGTGTTCACCGAGGTGCTCATCGCGCCCGGCTTCGAGCCGGCCGCGCTGGACGTGCTGACCGGCCGGAAGAACCTGCGGGTGCTGCGCTGCCCCGCTCCCGATCCGGGCCCCGGAGTCGAGTGGCGCCCGGTCAGCGGGGGCATGCTGGCCCAGTCCGCCGACCGGCTCGCCGAGCCGGGGGACGACCCCGCGAACTGGAAGCTGGCCGCCGGGCCGGGGGCCGACGCCACCACGCTGCGGGACCTGGGCTTCGCCTGGCGGGCCTGCCGCGCGGTCAAGTCCAACGCGATCCTGCTGGCCGCAGCGGAGGCCGCGGTCGGGATCGGCATGGGCCAGGTGAACCGGGTCGACTCGGCCCGGCTGGCGGTCACCCGCGCCGGGGACCGCGCCCACGGGGCCGTGGCGGCCAGCGACGCGTATTTCCCGTTCGCCGACGGGCTCCAGGTGCTGGCCGGTGCGGGCGTGCGCGCGATCGCCGAGCCCGGCGGGTCGATCCGGGACGAGGAGGTCATCGCCGCGGCCCAGGCGGCGGGCGTCAGCCTCTACCTGACCGGCGTCCGGCACTTCTACCACTGACTGGCCGCGTCCCGGCCGGGCCCGCGGCGGCGCCGCAGCCGGCCCCGGCGCCGCCGCCGGTGCCTCAGCCGGCGAAGCCCGGGGTGCTCTGCTGCAGCACCCAGCCGTTGCCGTCCGGGTCGTCAAAGGTCTTCCAGCGCCCCCACGGCGCCTGCTGGACCTCGTCCTCATGGAAGCTGACCCCGCGGGCCTCCAGGTCCGCCAGCGTCTTCTCCAGGTCGTCACAGCCCAGCACCGAGCCCTTGAGTGAGCCCGCAGGCATGGTGTCGAACCAGGTCACCAGCGTGATCGCGGTGCCGCTGCCGGGCGGGCGCAGCATCACCCACCGCATGCCGCCGCCGAACGAGCTGTCCATGTCGACAGAAAAGCCGAGCTGGCCGGCGTAGAAGGCCTTCGCCCGGTCCTGGTCGCTGACCGGGACCGAGATGACCTCGAGATTGGTAAGTCCCATGATCCTTTTCCTCACGTGATCGGGGTCTGCCGCCAGCGGCGGAAGATGCCCAGGTAGGCGCGCCATCCTTCGGCGCAGTCCACGGGAACCGGTCCGGTGTCCGAGCCGGCCAGCTGATCCAGGTAGGCCAGCAGCCGGCGGCCCAGGATCCTCGGGTAGCCGCCGGCCAGGATCCTGCGGGTCAGCTGCGCGCCGAGGCCGTGGAAGCCGGTCTGGCGCATCCGCAGCCGGGTCCCGCCCGGCCCGGCCGGCTTGAGCGTGAACGTCACCGTGGTGTCGATGGCGCCGCCCGCCCACGACCACACCATCCGCACCGGCGGGTCGAGTTCGAGCACCTCGCACCGCACCACGCCGTCGAAGCCGGGGGCCGGCTGGTCCGGAACGTGAAATGGTGGCCGACGGCCGGCTTGAAGTCGTTGGGCATCAGCCAGGCGGCCAGCGCCTCGCTCGACGTCAGCGCCTCCCAGACCCGGTCGACCGGGTGCGGGTAGACGACCGAGGCGTCGATGTCGGCCTTCATCGGGTGCCTCCTCAGGTGGTGGCCAGGTAGTCGCCCAGCGCGGCCAGGCGGGCCTGCCAGAACCGCTCCAGCTCGTCCAGCCAGTCCCGCAGCTCGGTCAGGGCGGCGGGCCGCAGCTGGTAGTACCGGTGCCGTCCCTCCTTACGCGCCGTGACCAGGCCGGCCTCCCGCAGCACGCGCAGGTGCTGCGAGACCGCGGCCTGGCTGATGTCCAGGCCGGCCATCAGGTCCGTGACCGACCGGTCGGCCGTGGCCAGCCGCTCCAGCAGGTGCCGCCGGGTGCCGTCGGCCAGGGCCGCGAACCTGTCGGCCGGCAGGGCGCCGGGAGCCAGGTCCCGGCCCTTGCTCGGTCGTCCGGGCCGCTCGGCCATGCTCCGCACAATAATTAGTTTTTATTTATGTGTCAATGCTGGGGGCGGCGGGCGCAGCCCCCGGTCGCCGGGCCTGGCAGAATCGGTGCGATTCGGCTGGACTCGAACGACTGGGGCTGAGATGACCGCACGCATTCTCGACGGCAAGGCCACCGCGCAGGCGATCAGGGAGGATCTCACCCGGCGGGTCGCCGAGCTGGCCCGGCGGGGCATCACGCCCGGCCTCGGCACCGTGCTGGTGGGCGACGACCCGGGCAGCCGGTCCTACGTCAACGGCAAGCACCGGGACTGCGCCCAGGTGGGGATCGCCAGCATCAGGCGGGAACTGCCCGCCGACGCGACCCAGGCCGAGGTCGAGGCGGTCGTGGACGAGCTCAACGCCGATCCCGCCTGCACCGGCTACATCGTCCAGCTGCCGCTGCCCGGCGGGCTCGACGCGCAGCGGGTGCTGCTGCGCATGGACCCGGCCAAGGACGCGGACGGCCTGCACCCGCTGAACCTGGGCAAGCTGGTGCTCGGTGAGCCCGGCCCGGTGCCGGGCACGCCGGAGGGGATCATCGGGCTGCTCCGCCGGTACGACGTGCCGATCGCCGGGGCCGAGGTCACCGTGATCGGCCGCGGCATCACGGTCGGGCGCGCCCTCGGCCTGCTGCTGACCCGGCGCAGCGAGAACGCCACCGTCACCCTGTGCCACACGGGCACCAAGGACCTGGCCGCGCACACCAGGGCCGCGGACATCGTGGTCGCGGCGGCCGGGCGACCCGGGCTGCTGACCCCGGACATGGTCAGGCCCGGAGCGGCCGTTGTCGACGTTGGCATTACGCGGACCGACGCCGGGCTGGTCGGCGACGTCGACCCCGCGGTGGCCGAGGTGGCGGGCTGGCTCGCCCCGGTCCCGGGCGGAGTGGGCCCGATGACCCGCGCGATGCTGCTGGCCAAGGTGGTGGAGTTCGCCGAGCAGGAGGCCTGATCCCGTCCTCGCGGGCCTGCCGGGCGCGTTTGGCCGAATCGCCTACTGATGAGTAACCTGTGCCGGGGAGTCCTGCCCGGTACCCGGGGCTGCGCTGCCCGGCCCGGTTTGACAGGCTTAACCTGGCGCTCACGTGGCGCCAGTGCCGCGCAGTCCCAGCGCTGGGCAGCATGTTCGCAGAGGAGGTCGGCCGCCGGTCATGAACATCGTCGTCTGCATGAAGCAGGTTCCCGACACATACTCCGAGCGGAAGCTGCGGTCCGACTCCACCCTGGACCGCGACGCCGCCGACGGGGTCATGAACGAGCTTGACGAGTACGCGATCGAGGAAGGCCTGCGGCTGGCCGAGGCGCACGGCGGCGAGGTGACGATCCTGACCATGGGCCCGGAGAGGGCTGGCGAGTCCATCCGCAAGGCGCTGTCGATGGGCGCCGACAAGGCCGTGCACCTGATCGACGACGCCCTGGCCGGGTCGGACGGGCTGGCCACCTCGGCGGCGCTGGCCGCGGTGCTCAGCCGGATCGGGTTCGACGTCGTGATCCTCGGCTCGGAGTCCACCGACGCCCGGATGGGCGTGATGGCCGCGATGCTGGCCGAGCGGCTCGGCGTGCCGCAGATGTCGTACGCCAGCAAGGTGGAGATCGACGGCACGGCCATCTCCATCAACCGCCAGGCCGATTACGGCTACGACCGGGTCCAGTCCACGCTGCCCGCGGTGATCAGCGTCGTGGAGAAGATCAACGAGCCGCGTTACCCGTCCTTCAAGGGAATCATGGCGGCGAAGAAGAAGCCGGTGGAGACGCTGAGCCTGGCCGACATCGGGATCGACCCCGGCCAGGTCGGCCTGGCCTCGGCCGCCACCGAGGTGGTCAGCTTCGCCAACCGGCCGCCCCGCCAGGCCGGCACCGTGGTCAAGGACGACGGCGACGGCGGGATCAAGGCCGCCGAGTTCCTCGCCGCGCAGAAGTTCATCTGATTCCCGAGTCTGGAAGGGCCGCCGTACATGGCTGAGATCCTGGTGCTCGCCGAGCATTCCGGCGAGTCGGTGAAGAAGGTCACCACCGAGCTGCTGACCCTGGCCCGCCGGTTCGGGGAGCCCGCCGTGGTCTGGACCGGGCCGGGCGCCGACGGCGGCCGGGAGCGCCTGGCCGAGTTCGGCGCGGCGAAGGTCTACGTCGCCGCGGGCGAGGAGTTCGACAACTATGTGGCCGCGCCCAAGGCGGAGCTGCTCGCCTCGCTGGTGGCGGAGAAGTCCCCGGCCGCGGTGCTGGTGGCCAGCACCGCCGAGGGCCGGGAGGTCGCCGCGCGGCTCGCGGTCAAGACCGGTTCCGGGCTGATCACCGACGCGGTCGGCCTGGACGAGGGCCTGGTCGCCGAGCAGTCCATCTTCGGCGGCGCCATCGTCGTCCAGTCCAAGGTCCGCACCGGCACGCCCATCGTGGCCGTCCGCCCCAACGCGATCGCGCCCGAGCCCGCCGACGGCGCCGCCGAGGTCGAGAACGTCAGCGTCGAGGTCAGCGACGCCGCCAAGGCCGCCCAGGTCACCGAGCGGGTGGTCCAGGAGCGCGGCGAGCGGCCCGAGCTTACCGAGGCGTCGATCGTGGTCTCCGGCGGCCGCGGCGTGGGCAGCGCGGAGAACTTCGCGCTGATCGAGAAGCTCGCCGACTCGCTGGGCGCCGCGGTGGGCGCGTCCCGGGCCGCCACCGACGCGGGCTGGTACCCGCACCAGTTCCAGGTGGGCCAGACGGGCAAGACCGTCTCCCCGCAGCTGTACCTGGCGGTGGGCATCTCCGGGGCCATCCAGCACCGGGCCGGCATGCAGACGTCCAAGACGATCATGGTGGTCAACAAGGATGCCGAGGCCCCGATCTTCGAGCTCGCCGACTTCGGCGTGGTCGGGGACCTGTTCCAGGTGGTGCCCCAATTGACCGAGGAGATCCAGAAGCGGGCCGGGGACTAATCAGCGCCCGCCAGGCACAGACCGGCTAACCTCCCGCGGCTAGGCTGGGACAATATGGGATACCTCGATGCCGGCGGCCGCCAGCCGCTGGCGCCGGCTTCGCCCGTGTACCTGGATCATGCGGCGACCACGGCGATGCTGCCCGAGGCCCTCGACGCGATGACCGAGGAACTCGGCCAGGTCGGCAACCCCTCGTCCCTGCACAACGCGGGGCGCCGGGCGCGCCGGGTGGTCGAGGAGTCGCGGGAGCAGATCGCGGCCGCCTACGGCGCCCGGCCCAGCGAGGTGGTGTTCACCAGCGGCGGCACCGAAGCGGACAATCTGGCCGTTAAAGGCCTGTTCTGGGCCCGACGCGCCGCGGATCCCCGGCGGACGCGGGTGCTCGCCCCCGCCATCGAGCATCACGCGGTCTTCGAAAGCGTGGAGTGGCTGGACGAGCACGAGGGGGCCGACGTGGGCTGGCTGCCGGTAGACGGCGCCGGCCTGGTCAGTCCCGGGGCGGTGCGCGAGATCATCGAGGCCGACCCCGGGGCCGTGAGCCTGATCAGCGTCATGTGGGCCAACAATGAGGTCGGCACCGTCCAGCCGGTCGCGGAGCTGGCCGCCGTGGCCCGGGAGCACCGGATCCCGCTGCACAGCGACGCGGTCCAGGCGGCGGGGCAGCTGCCGGTGGATCTGGCCGCGAGCGGGGCCACCGCGCTCACCATCACCGCCCACAAGATCGGCGGGCCGGTCGGCGTGGGCGCGCTGCTGCTGACCAGGGGCACCGACCTGGTGCCGGTGCTGCACGGCGGTGGCCAGGAGCGTGACGTGCGGTCCGGCACGCTGGACGCCCCCGCGATCCGGGCCTTCGCGGTCGCGGTCGAGCTGGCCACCGAGCGCCGCAGCGACGAGGCCAAGCGCCTGGCCGGCCTGCGGGACGACCTGATCGCGCAGGTCCTGGCCGCGGTGCCGGACGCCGTGCTGAACGGGGCGCCGCCCGGCCCGCACCGGCTGCCGGGCAACGCCCACTTCTCCTTCCCCGGCTGCGAGGGCGACGCGCTGCTGATGCTGCTCGACGCCAAGGGCATCGCCTGCTCCACCGGGTCGGCCTGCACCGCCGGGGTGGCGCAGCCCAGCCACGTGCTGCTGGCCATGGGCAGCGACGAGGCCCGGGCCCGCGGGTCGCTGCGGTTCTCGCTGGGCCACTCGAGCACCCAGGCCGACGTCGACGCCCTCGGCGCGGTCATCGGCGAGGCCGTCGACCGCGCCCGCCGCGCCGCCCGCTGAGGCAGGTCAGCCGGGTCAGACCGGGTCGCGGGCGCGCAGCAGGTTCATCGCGGTGAGCGTGAGCACGGTGTCGCCGTTCTGGCTGACCAGCTCCGCGTGGGTGCGCACCAGGCCGCGATCCGGCTTGGAGCGCGAGCGGCGCGCCTCCACCACGGTGACCCGCAGCCGCAGCGAGTCACCCGGCCGCACCGGCGCTGGCCAGCGGATCTCGTCCACACCAGGGGACGCGAGGCTGGCCACCCGGGACAGGTAGTGGTCGGCGAACAGCCGCATCATGATCCCGGTGGTGTGCCAGCCGCTGGCGATCAGGCCGCGGAACGGTCCCTGCGCGGCGGCCGCCGGGTCGGTGTGAATCGGCTGCGGATCGAACGCCCGGGCAAAGTCCAGGATCTCCGCCTCGGTCACCGTGATCGACCCGTACTCGTAGACGGCCCCGGGCGTGTAGTCCTCGAGGTAGCGGTCGTCGATGGGCACCGTGAAGTCGCTGTCGCCGAGGGTCCTGGTGCTCCCGGCCGGGCCGGCGGGCTGTGTCATGGAACGCCATCCTGGCCGAGACGCCAGCGCCGACGCGAGGCCGGGGCCGCGCCGATGCGGAACGGACCGCCGCCGGCGCATACCCTCGTATCGCGATGACTCGACTACGCGTGCTCGCCGCCATGTCCGGCGGCGTCGACTCCGCGGTGGCCGCCGCCCGGGCCGCCGAGGCCGGCCACGACGTGACCGGCGTTCACCTCGCGCTGTCCTCGAACCCGCAGTCGTACCGGACCGGCGCGCGCGGCTGCTGCACGCTGGAGGACGCGCGGGACGCCCGCCGCGCCGCCGACGTGATCGGCATCCCGTTCTACGTCTGGGACCTGGCCGAGCGGTTCCACCGCGACGTGGTGCGGGACTTCGTCGACGAGTACGCGCGCGGCAACACGCCGAACCCCTGCCTGCGCTGCAACGAGAAGATCAAGTTCACCGCCGTGCTTGACCGCGCGGTCGCGCTCGGCTTCGACGCGGTCTGCACCGGCCACCACGCCCGGCTGGTGCCTGCCGGCGGCGGCCACCGGCTGATGCGCAGCGTGGACCCGGCCAAGGACCAGTCCTACGTGCTGGCCGTGCTGACCGGCGAGCAGCTGGCCCGGGCCATGTTCCCGCTCGGCGACACCACCAAGGACCAGGTGCGCCGCGAGGCGGCCCGCCGCGGTCTCGCGGTCGCGGACAAGCCGGACAGCCACGACATCTGCTTCATCGCCGACGGGAACACCGGCCGGTTCCTCGCCGACCGGCTCGGCACCGCCCCCGGCGCGATCGTGGACGCCGGCGGCACGGTGGTCGGCCGGCACGACGGCAGCTACGCGTTCACCGTCGGCCAGCGCCGCGGCCTGCGCATCGGCACGCCGTCGCCGGACGGCAGGCCGCGCTACGTGCTGGACATCGAGCCGGTGTCGAACACGGTGACCGTCGGCCCGGCGGCCGCGCTCGACGTGGCCGGCATTGAGGCCGCTCCCGCGGTCTGGAGCGGCTGCCCGGAGCCGGCCGGGCCCATCGGCTGCCTGGTCCAGCTGCGCGCGCACGGCGAGGCCTACCCGGCCACGGTCTGGATGGACGGCGCCACTCTGCGCATCGCGCTGAGCCGGCCCGCCCGGGGCGTGGCCCGCGGCCAGGCGGCCGTCCTCTACGACGGCGACACCGTGCTCGGCTCGGCCACGATCAGCCAGACCTCCCGCCGCTCACCCAGCCCCGCCGCCGCCCCCGTGCGCTGACGGTGCTGGCCCGGGGGGACGACCCCCAGGATCCCCCGCGTGCCACCACCCACCTCCCCATCCCCCTTCACAGGCGACCTCCGGCCGGCCGTCGCGGCTGGCCGCGGTGACCCCTGGGGCGATGACGGTGCCAAACACTAAGCTCAGCAGCGTGCCGGACACCGCAGCTACGCAGCCGTTCCCCTGGCCAGCCGGGTGTGCCACCGGGATCGGGTCGATGCCGGGCACGGACCCGGCCGAGGCCGTCGCCGTGGTCCTCGGCGAGCTGCCCGATCTCCCGTACCTGCCCGAGCTCCCCGCCCGCGGCCCCGGGTCCGACCTGACCGGCCGGACCGCGGCGCTGCTGATCGACATGCCGGTGGAGACCACGTCGGCCGGGTGGAGGTTCGCTGACCGGCCCGGCCGGGACCAGCGCCGGGCGGCCGGCCTGCTCGCCGCGGACCTAGATGCGGCTCAGGAGGCGGCTGACGGCTGGATTGGTCCGTTCAAGATCCAAGTCTGCGGCCCGTGGACGCTGGCCGCCACGGTCGAGCTGAGCCGCAGCCAGAACCCGGCCCTGGCCGACCCTGGCGCGGTGGCCGACCTGACCGCCTCGCTGGCCGAGGGGATCGCCGCGCACCTGGCCGAGGTCCGCAGCCGGATCCCGGGGGCCACGGTGCTGCTCCAGCTCGACGAGCCCGCGCTGCCCGCGGTGCTGGCCGGATCGGTGCCGACCGCGAGCGGGCTGAACCGGGTCGGAGCCGTGGATGCCACGGTGGCCTGCGATAACCTGCGCTCGGTGCTGCGCGCCACGGCGTCACTCGGCCTGGTCCACTGCTGCGCCGCTGACATCCCGTTCGGGATCATCGCAGAGGCGGGGGCAAAGGCGGTCGGCTTCGATCTCGGCCTGCTGCGGCGGCAGGACGAGGACGGGCTAGCTGAGGTGACCGAGGCGGGCCTCGGGATCCTGATCGGCACAGAGAAGACCATGGCCGTACGCTCCGCAGCGGGTCCGCCACCGCCGCCCAGGGACGCGGCCGCGGGCGTGATCGAGCTGTGGCGCCGCATCGGGCTGCCGACCGCGAACCTGGCCGAGCAGGTAGTGCTCACCCCGGCCTGCGGCCTGGCTGACGCGTCACCGGCCAGCGCCCGGGCCGTGCTCTCCCGGTGCCGGGAGGCGGCGCGCCTGATGCCGGAGCTGATCGAGGAGGGGGCACAGTGACCGAACCGAACGCGGGCAGCACCGGGGACGCCGTGCCCGCCGAGGCGGACGCGGCCGCCCGGCACCGGCACGCCGCGCTGGCCGTGGAGATCACCGAGCACCTGCACCGCTACCACGTGCTCGATTCGCCGGTCATCTCCGACGCCCAGTACGACGAGCTCTACCGCGAACTGGTCGGGCTCGAGGAGCAGCACCCCGACCTGCGCACCCCGGACTCCCCGACCCAGAAGATCGGGGACGTGATCTCCACCGACTTCGCCCCGGTCGAGCACCTGGAGCGACTGCTCAGCCTGGACAACGCGTTCTCGGCCGAGGAGCTCGACGCCTGGGCCGCCCGCACCGAGCGGCTGGCCGGGCCCGATACCGCGGTGGGCCCCTACCTGTGCGAGCTGAAGATTGACGGCCTGGCGGTGGCCCTGGTCTACCGGGACGGAAAGCTGGTCCGCGGCGCGACCCGGGGCGACGGGGTGACCGGCGAGGACGTCACGCCGAACATCAGGACGATCGCCGCGGCCCCGGCCCGGCTCTCCGGTTCTGGCTGGCCGCAGACCCTCGAGGTCCGCGGCGAGGTGTACCTGCCGGTGGAGGCGTTTCACCAGCTGAACGAGCGGCAGGCCGAGGCGGGCAAGCCGCTGTACGTGAACCCGCGCAACACCGCGGCCGGGTCGCTCAGGCAGAAGGACCCGCGGGTGACCGCGACCCGCCCGCTCAGCCTGATCGTGCACGGGCTCGCCGTGCCCGGCGCCGGCGCGGCGGACAGCGGCATGCCCGCGCCCGAGGACGACGCGGTCCCCGACACCGCGCCGGCCACGCAGTCGGGCTGGTACGAGCAGATGCGCGAGTGGGGGCTGCCGGTCAGCGACGTGTACCAGGTCGTCGGCACCCTGGACCAGGTGCGCGAGTACATCGATTACTACGCCGAGCACCGGCATGACCCGGCCTACGAGATCGATGGCGTGGTGATCAAGCTCGACCGCCTCGAGATACAGCGGGCGCTCGGCTCGACCAGCCGCGCGCCGCGCTGGGCGATCGCCTTCAAGTACCCGCCGGAGGAGGTCACCACCCGGCTGCTGGACATCCGGGTCAACGTGGGGCGAACCGGGCGGGTGACGCCGTTCGCGGTGATGGAGCCGATCAAGGTCAGCGGCTCCACCGTGGACCGGGCCACCCTGCACAACGCCGACGAGCTAGACCGCAAGGGCGTGCTGATCGGCGACATGGTGGTGCTCCGCAAGGCCGGCGACGTGATTCCCGAGGTGGTCGCGCCGGTCCTGGATCTGCGCGCGGGCACGGAGCGCGCCTTCGAGTTCCCGACCGAATGCCCGGACTGCGGCACCACGCTCGTGCGGGAGGGCGCCGACGGCGGGAAGGTCAGCGTGGACTGGCGCTGCCCGAACGCCCGCTCCTGCCCGGCACAGCTGCGCGAGCGGCTGTTCCACCTGGCCAGCCGCGGCGCGCTGGACATCGAGGTGCTCGGCTACGAGGCCGCGATGGCGCTGCTGGACTGCGGGCTGGTGGCCGACGAGGGCGACGTGTTCGCGCTGACCGCCGAGTCGCTGGCCACCTGCCCGTTCTTCGTCAACAAGCAGGGCACGCTGACCGTGAACGCGGTCAAGCTGCTGCACAACCTGGAGGAGGCGCGGCACCGCCCGCTGTGGCGCATTCTGGTCGCGCTGTCGATCCGGCACATCGGGCCGACCGCGGCCCGCGCGCTGGCCGTGGCGTTCGGCTCGGTCGACGTGATCGCGGCGGCCTCGCCCGAGCAGCTCACCGCCGTCGACGACGTCGGGCCGACGATCGCCGCATCGGTGCAGGACTGGTTCACCGTGGACTGGCACACCGCGATCGTGGAGAAGTGGCGGGCGGCCGGGGTGGAGCTGGCTCAGGAGGGCCTCGGCGGCGGGGCCGCGGTGGCAGCCGGCGAGTCTGGCAGCGCCGCGCCGCTGGCCGGGGTTACTGTCGTGATTACCGGCACGCTAGACGGCCTTACCAGGGACGAGGCCGCCGCGGCGGTGCAGCGCCTGGGCGGGAAGGTGGCCGGCTCGGTGTCGAAGAAGACCGGCTTCGTGGTCGCGGGATCGAGCCCGGGATCCAAGTACGACAAGGCGCTCACGCTCGGCGTCCCCGTGCTCGACGAGGCCGGCCTCGCCGTGCTGCTGGAACGGGGGCCTGCGGCGGCACAGGAGACCGCCACCTCGCCCGAGGCTGAGGCGTGAGCTCCAGCCCGTAAGTGAATCGTAACTGGATGACTACGGCCTGACATGTTGTAACGGATAGTATGCAATTGGCTTCGGGAAGTACGATTTTCGCCGTACGCTTCTGATGAGCACGGGAGAACCGCAGCACGATCGGTTGTACCGATGAGGACGCCCATGAAGGACCCGAACGACACCAGGGACATAGGCCCGAGGGTCGGCTCGCCACTGTGGATCCACATGTCCGCGGTGACAGTGGTTGGCCTCGGGGTCTTTGCCTGGGCGCTGGCGCACCTGTCCGGGCTGGCGGAACTGGTCCGCCATCCCCTGTTCTGGGTGATCGCTGCGCTGGTGGTGGTCGGCGAGATGCGGCCGCTGGTGGCCCAGGGCAGGTCCGGCTGGGAGTCCCCGGTCGCCTCGGTCACGTTCAGCTTCGCTGCGCTGCTGTACTGGGGGTTCCCGGTCGCGGTGCTCATCCGGGCCACGTCCTCCCTGGTCGTCGGCCTGGCCCAGCGCAAGGCGCCGCACCGGTGCCTGTTCAACGCGGCCCAGACCACACTGAGCATGGCAGCCGCGGGCCTGGTCCTGGCCGCGACCGGGATTCACCCGGCGCCGGCCCAGCCCTATGTGCCCTCAGGCGCCGAGCTGCCGCTGGTCCTGCTGGCCGGCCTGGCCTACTTCCTGGCGAACTTCCTGCTGGTCGGGATGGCCATCGCGCTGCACTCCCGGGTGTCGCTGCTGCGGACGCTCCGCTCCGCGCTGCCGTTCCAGGCGCTGGTGAACGTGGTCCTGATCGCGGCCGCACCGCTGGTCGCGGTCGTGATGGCGGCGAACTCCGCGTGGCTGGTGCTGCTGTTCGCGTTCCCGCTCGCGGCCATCTACATGAACGCGGCCCTGTCCGTGCAGCGCGAGCACCAGGCTCACCACGACGAACTGACCGGCCTGTCCAACCGCAAGCTGCTGATCCGGCAGACCAGTGAGGCCCTGACCGACGCGGCCAGGTCGGGGACCAACGCCGGTTTCCTGCTGCTGGACCTGGACCGCTTCAAGGAGGTCAACGACACGCTCGGTCACCCGGTCGGCGACCGCCTGCTGCGGATCGTGGCGCACCGGCTCACGCACAGCGTGCGGCCCGGCGACTTCGTGGCCCGCCTGGGCGGCGACGAGTTCGCGGTGCTGCTGCCCGCGGTGAAGGAGGCCGGCGCGGCCCGGGAGGTGGCCACCCGGCTGCGGGCGGCGCTCTCCGAGCCGATCCGCCTCGAGGGCATGTCGTTTGAGATCGAGGCCAGCGTCGGCATCGCGCTCTACCCCGACGACGCGACCGGGTTCGAGCTCCTCATGCAGCACGCCGACGTCGCCATGTACCTGGCCAAGGAGCGCCGCAGCGGGGTGGAGCGGTACGTGGCGGACTCCGACCGCAACTCCCCGGCCCGGCTGGCCCTGCTCGGCGACCTGCGCCGCGGCATGGACCGCGACGAGCTCGAGCTGCACTACCAGCCCAAGGTGATCCTGGAAACCGGCCGGACCGCCGGGATGGAGGCGCTGGTCCGGTGGCAGCACCCGGTGCGCGGGCTGATGGCGCCCGAGGAGTTCATCCCGCTGGTCGAGCAGTCCTACCTGATGCGGGACCTCACGTTCCACGTGGTGGACCGGGCGCTGGCCCAGGCCTCGGCCTGGCGGCAGGAGGGCCTGCCGGTTCCCGTGTCGCTGAACGTGGCCGGGCGGGACCTGCTCGACGCCGGCCTCGCGGAGACCATCGGCCGCGGGCTGGCCCGCTATGAGCTGCCGCCAGAAGCGCTGCTGCTGGAGATCAACGAGCGGGTGCTCACCAGCGAGCCCGCCTACGCCGCGGCCGCCGTGGAGACGCTGGCCGCGCTCGGCGTGGCGCTGAGCCTCGACGACTTCGGGACCGGCTACTCGTCCCTGGTCCGGCTCAAGCGGCTGCCGGTGAGCGAGGTGAAGATCGATTCGTCGTTCATCAGGCGGCTGCTGCTGTCCCCCGACGACGAGGTCATCGTCCAGTCGATCGTCGACCTGGTCCGGGCGCTCGACATCGACTCGGTGGCCGAGGGTGTGGAGTCCGCTGAGGTCGCGGCCGCGCTGCGGGTCATGGGCTGCAAGGCCGCGCAGGGCTGGCACTTCAGCAAGCCGCTCAACGCGGTGTCGGCCACGGCGTGGCTGGCCGAGCACGGTGTGGCGGCCGTGCAGCCCGCGCCGCTGCCGACCAGGGGCGCTTCCTCAGGAAGGCCGGTCCCCCCACCCGCCGCCCCTTCCCCCTACACTGGCCTGCCCGGGCCCCGCCCGCCCACGCCCCCACCCGCTTCCCCTTCCCCCCACACCGGCCTGCCCGGCCCCCGCCAGGCCACGCCGCCTGCGGGCCTGCCGTCCTTATGGTGGCAAGCGGTTAAAGATTTCGGCCCGCCGCTGCGCGGTCGCTAGGCTTGCCTGCATGCCGATTACCAGGGACGAGGTCGCCCACCTGGCCAAGCTGTCCCGGCTGGCTCTCAGCGAGCAGGAACTCGACCACTTCGCAGGCCAGCTGGACGTGATCATCGCGTCCGTGGCCCGGGTGCAGGAGGTCGCCGCCGAGGGAATCCCGCCGATGACGCACGCGCTGCCGGTCACCAACGTGTTCCGCGACGACGCCATCGTGCCGCCGCTCGGAGCGCAGGCCGCGCTCGACCAGGCGCCCGCGTCCGAGCAGGACCGGTTCCGGGTCCCGCGCATCCTGACTGAGGACTGACCGATGACCTCTGATTCCACCTCTGGTGCCGCCATGTCCAGTGCTTCGGGCCACGGGGATCTGACCAGGATGACCGCGGCCGGTCTCGCCGCGGCCATCGCCTCGGGCGAGACCTCCGCGGTCGAGGTCGCCCAGGCGCACCTGGACCGGATCGGCGCCGTGGACGAGCAGGTGCACGCGTTCCTGCACGTGGCGCCCGAGGCAGCGCTGGCCGCCGCCCGCGCGGTCGACCAGCGGCGCAGCGCCGGGGAGCCGCTCGGCCCGCTAGCCGGGGTGCCGCTGGCGCTCAAGGACGTGTTCACGACCGCCGACATGCCGACGACCTGCGGATCGCGGATCCTGGAGGGCTGGCGCCCGCCCTACGACGCGACCATCACCCGGCGGCTGCGCGACGCCGGGGTGGTGATCCTGGGCAAGTCCAACATGGACGAGTTCGCGATGGGGTCGTCCACAGAGAACTCGGCGTTCGGGCCGTCCCGCAACCCGTGGGACCTGAGCCGGGTGCCGGGTGGGTCCTCCGGCGGCTCCTCGGCCGCGGTGACCGCGTTCGAGGCACCGCTGGGCATCGGCACCGACACCGGAGGCTCGATCCGCCAGCCCGCGGCCGTCTGCGGCATCGTCGGGATGAAACCCACCTACGGCGGCTCCTCGCGCTACGGCGTGGTCGCGTTCGCGTCCTCGCTGGACACCCCGGGCCCGCTGGCCCGCACCGTGCTCGACGCGGCCCTGCTGCACGAGGTCATGTCCGGCCACGACCCATGCGACTCGACCTCGATCGACGCGCCGGTCCCACCGGTCGTGGCCGCGGCGCGGCATGCGGACGTGAGCGGCCTGAGGGTCGGCGTGGTTGCCGAGTTCAGCGGCGACGGGTACCAGCCGGGGGTCCAGGCCAGGTTCACCGAGGCGGTGGAGCTGCTTGAGTCGCTGGGCGCCAAGGTCACCGAGGTGTCCTGCCCCCACTTCGTCTACGCGCTGCCCGCCTACTACCTGGTCGCGCCCAGCGAGTGCTCGTCCAACCTGGCCCGCTTCGACGGGATGCGTTACGGCCTGCGGACCGGCGACGACGGGACCCGCAGCGCCGAGGAGGTCATGTCGCTGACCCGGGCCGCCGGCTTCGGCCCCGAGGTCAAGCGCAGGATCATGCTGGGCACCTACGCCTTGTCCAGCGGCTACTACGACGCGTACTACGGCAAGGCACAGCAGGTGCGGACGCTGATCACGCGGGACTTCGACGCGGCCTTCGAGCAGGTCGATGTGCTGGTCTCGCCGACGACGCCGACCACGGCGTTCCCGATCGGCGAGCGCGCCGACGACCCCATGGCCATGTACCTGGCGGATCTCTGCACGATCCCGTCGGACCTGGCGGGCAACGCCGCGCTGTCCGTGCCGTGCGGGCTCGCCTCTGAGGACGGCCTCCCGGTCGGCCTGCAGATCATGGCGCCGGTGCTCGGCGACGACCGGGTCTACCGGGTCGGCGCGGCCGTGGAGGCCGCGCTGGACCAGAGCCGGGGGCACCCCCTGCTCGACGAGGCGAAGGGGCTGGCGGATGACTGACCTGGCGGCGCTCGTGTCCTTCGACGAGGCCACCTCGCGCTACGACCCGGTGATCGGCCTGGAGACCCACGTCGAGCTGGGCACGACATCGAAGATGTTCTGCGGCTCACCGACCGCGTTCGGGGCCGAGCCGAACAGCTCGGTCTGCCCGGTCTGCCTCGGCCTGCCTGGCTCGCTGCCGGTGATCAACCGGACCGCCATCGAGTACACGATCAGGATCGGCCTGGCCCTGAACTGCTCGATCGCCTCCTGGTGCCGGTTCGCGCGGAAGAACTACTTCTACCCGGACATGCCGAAGAACTTCCAGATCTCCCAGTACGACGAGCCGCTGTGCACCGACGGCTGGCTGGACGTCATCGTCGGCGAGAGCGTGGTGCGGGTGGGCATCGAGCGCGTGCACCTGGAGGAGGACACCGGCAAGTCCCTGCACGTCGGGGGCGCCACCGGGCGGATCCATGGAGCCGACTACTCGCTGGTCGACTACAACCGGGCCGGCATCCCGCTGGTCGAGGTGGTCACCAAGCCGGTCGAGGGCACCGGCGCGCTCGCGCCCGTGGTCGCCCGCGCCTACGTCACCGAACTGCGGGACCTGCTCCGGGCCCTAGGCGTATCCGACGTCCGCATGGAGGAGGGCTCGCTGCGCTGCGACGTGAACACCTCGCTGGCGCCGAAGGGCTCCGCCACGTGGGGTACCAGGACCGAGACCAAGAACGTCAACTCGCTGCGCTCGGTTGAGCGCTCGGTGCGTTTCGAGATCGAGCGGCAGGCCGCGGTGCTCGACGGCGGCGGCCGGATCGTCCAGGAGACGCGGCACTTCCACGAGGACAAGGGCACCACCACTCCCGGCCGGAGCAAGGAAGAGGCGCAGGACTACCGGTACTTCCCCGAGCCCGACCTGCTCCCCGTCGCGCCCTCACGCGAGTGGGTAGAGCAGATCCGCGCGTCGCTGCCCGAGCTTCCCGCCGCCCGCCGGGCCCGGCTGCAGGAGGAATGGGGCCTGTCCGACCTCGACATGGTGGCGCTGCGTAACGCCGACGCGCTCGACCTGGTGGCCGAGACCGTGGCCGCGGGCGCGCCGCCGGACCAGGCGCGCAACTCGTGGCTGGGCGAGCTGTCCCGCTGGGCTCACGACTCAGGCACCGAGCTGGCCGCGCTGCGCATCACCCCGGCCCAGGTGGCCAGGGTCACTGAGCTGGTCGCGGCCGGGACGCTCAACGACAAGCTCGCCCGGCAGGTGCTCGACGCCGTGCTGGCCGGGGAGGGCGCGCCCGACGAGATCGTGGCGGCGCGCGGCCTGGCCGTGGTCAGCGACGACGGTGCGCTGCTGGCTGCCATCGACGAGGCGATCGCGGCCCACCCCGACGTGGCGCAGAAGATCCGTGCGGGCAAGACGGCGGCCGCGGGCTTCCTGGTCGGCGCCGTGATGAAGGCCACCCGCGGCCAGGCCGACGCCACCCGCGCCCACGAGCTGATCCTCGAGCGCCTGGCCCAGCCCTGACCGCCCCCTGGCCGTGGAGCTCGCCCGAGTGCCGCGTCGGGACAAGGCCGTCGCCCAGTTTCACCGCCACGCCCGGGCGCCGGCTTCCACGCTGGGTCGCTGGTTAAGGATCAGTCGTTTCGCGCGACCTCGGGGCCGGTGATGCGCCGCAGCAGCGGGAACGTGGACGCGATGATGCCCAGGGACGCCGCGATCCCGGCCGCGGCGATGAGGTAGTAGGCGGCGCTAGGCGCCACGAGCGGGTGCTCCAGCTGCACGGTCGCGAACATCGCGGCGGCGCCGAACCCGGCGCCGATCGAGACCACGGCCACCGCCAGGAGCGGGACGGCGCTCTCCAGCGCGACCACGCGGCGGAGCATGCCGAGCCGGGCGCCGGTGAGCCGCAGCAGGCTGAACGGGCGCTTGCGGTCGGCCAGCCCGGCGGCGACGGCCGCGGCCAGGGTGCAGCCCGCGATCGGCAGGCTGGCCAGGATCACCACCTCCACGAGCTGCTGGTAGGCGTTGCTGATCCCGGTTAGCTGGGCAGTCACCTCGCCCAGGGTCAACGGCCTGCCGAGGCTGGGGTAGGCGTGCGCGTTCCTTAGCGCGGTCCTGGCCTGTTCAACCGCCGACCGCGATCCGTCCGTCGCGATGTCGACGCTGTCCAGGCCCAGGCCGCCCAGCCCGCGGGCGGGGACCTCCGCGGCGGGCCAGGTGATCTTTTCGAGGCTCTTGGCGGGCGGGGCGGCGTCCAGGAACTCAGGGAACGACACGGCGGCCGCCCCGGCGGGGCAGCGGCCGAGGCCGGGAGCGCGGGCCAGCTGAGCGCACGAGACCACGCCGGCGGCAACGGGGCCGGTCTCCCGGTATGCCGAGGGGAACCCGACGACGCTTCCACCCAGCAGCGCTCTGGGCAGGGTCGACCCGGCGTCCGCGCGAACCGCGATCACGCTCTCGACGCCGTGGATCCTGCTCAGCCGGGCCAGCAGCGGGGCCAGCGTCCGCGCCGGCCTCGGGGCCGTGACCGGCGGACTGCCGTTGGCGGCCACCGGGCCGCGGGTGGGCAGCGGCTGGCCGGCCACGTCGTCCCCCAGGACGTTGACGGCCGAGGCCCAGCCGATCGGGTGGCCCTCCTTGGCGTCCTGGGTGGTGAGGTCCGCGACGGCCACGGTGGTGATGAACAGGGCCAGGACCAGGCCGCTGACCGCGCGGAACGCGGCCCGCGGGTCGTCGGCCAGCCGCCGGGCGGCGATCAGCCCGCCGGGGCTGCTGGTGCGCCGGGCCATGATCCGCGCGCCGGTCATCGTCAGCCACGGCCCCGCGACGATCAGGCCGATCATGATCAGCAGGGCGCCGGGCACCAGCGCCTGGATCTGCCCGGGAACGGTTGCCGGGCGGCCGTGCACGACGAAGAAGCCGAGCCAGGCCAGGCCAGCCAGCAGCGGCAGCACCCGCCAGGCCCGCGGCGGCTTCGGGGTGACCCGGCGGGCCACGCCGAGCGGGGAGATGTTCACCCGCCTCAGCGCCATGCGGGCCACCAGGGCGGCCGCCACGGGCACGCCGATCGCGACCACCAGGATAATTGGCAGGCTGAGCGACAGGTCGCCGGGGAAGAACCGTCCGCCGGTGAACGGGACGGCGGCGAGCGGGACCCGCAGCAGGAAGAACAGGCCGAAGCCCGCAGCCACGCCGCCCGCCGCGGCCACCGTGGATTCCACGGCCGCGATCACCGAGATCTGCCGCGGCCTGGCGCCGACCAGACGCATCGCGGCGAACCGCTGCTCGCGGCGGGCGGCCGACAGCCTGGTCGCGGTCGCGATGAAGATCAGCACCGGGGTGAGCAGGGCCAGCGCCACCACCGAGAAGATGAGGTCGACACCGCTGGCCGCGACTCCCTGGTCGGGCGGCTGACTATCCAGGCCCTTAGGGTTCCCGGCCCCGGGCTCTCCGGACCCGGGGCCAGGCACGGCGGTAGCGATCGTGGTGACCGCGCTGGCGTCCGGCATGCGAGCCATCTGCGCGGCGGTGTGCCCGATGATGATGTACAGCGAGTCGGGGGACGGCAGCGCGGCGTCTCCGATCGGGCCGGCCAGTCGGCCGGGGTAGCGGTCGGCGAGCTCGTCCGCCGGGGTGCTGCGCAGGAGGCTGGCCAGCGCCGGGGAGGCATAGTACTGGCCCGGTGCGGGGTTACGGGGGATGCCGGGCGGCACCGGCGAGGTGGGACCGGTCGCCGCCACGTCGACGCGCACCACCAGCCGGCCGCCGAACTCGTCGCCGCTGGTGCTCCACCACAGCGGGTCCGTGCCGGCGGGCGCGTGCCCAGCGGGCGCCTGCGAGGTTCCGGTCCACAGCCACGCGTAACGGGCGTTCCGCGCGTTGACCGCGTTGGTCGCGGATAGCGCGGTCAGCAGCAGGCCGACGCCGAGCCCGATGGCGACGGCCAGGATGACCAGGCGGACAACGGCCTCCCGGCCGCCGCTGATCGCCAGGCGCAGGCCGAGGCCGATCACGATGCGACCCCGGTGAGCGAGCCGACCGTGCCGTCCCGGACCACGGCCTCCCGGCCGGCGTAGGCGGCGACCCTGGCCTCGTGGGTGACCAGGATGACTGTGGTGCCCTGCTCGCGCGCGGCGACGGTCAGCAGCCGCATCACCAGCTCGCCGGACATCGAGTCCAGCGACCCGGTCGGCTCGTCGGCGAACAGGACCTCCGGCCGCGCGACCAGGCCGCGGGCCAGCGCGACGCGCTGCGCCTGGCCGCCGGACAGCTCGCCGGACCGGCGGTGCTCGAGGCCATCCAGGCCGAGCCGGCCAAACCAGGGCCGGGCCTGGGCCAGCGCCGGGCCGCGGCGCATGCCGCCAAGCAGCAGCGGCAGGGCGACGTTCTCCTCCGCGGTCAGCTCGGGGACCAGCTGGCCGAACTGGAACACGAACCCGAACCGGTCCCGGCGCAGGTCGCTGCGCCGATCCTCGGACATCGTGTCCAGCCGGTGTCCGTCGAACCAGACCTCGCCCTCGTCCGGGGTCAGGATCCCGGCCAGGCAGTGCAGCAGCGTCGACTTGCCGGAACCGCTCGGGCCCATGACCGCGAGGATCTCGCCCTGGCCCGCTCCGACGGTGGCGCCGCGCAGCGCCGGCGTCTCCCCGAACGACTTCACCACGTTCCGGGCCTCGATAATCCTCGTCTGCTTGCCGGCCACCGCAGCCGGACCGTCGGCGGTCACTGGTGCACCGTCTGCGTGAGCACGTCCAGCCGGGCCGCCGTATGGTCAATCCAGCGCAAGTCTGCCTCCAGGCGGTACAGGGTGTGGTCGGCGAGCAGAATGTCCAGCGGGTCGCCGTCGAGCTTCAGCTCGGTGAGCTCGCGCATCCGCTGCAGGTGCGCCGCGCGCTGCAGGTCCAGGTAGTGGCCGGCCGGGCGGTCGAGCAGCAAGGCGAGCACCACCTTGGCGAACAGCTCACTGCTGCGGTCCAGCTCGGGCGGAACGGGTTCGGATAGCCACCGCTCGACGTCCCCGGTGCCAGCCTCGGTGATCACGTAGCGCCTGCGTTCGGGCCCGGCGCCCTGCTCGGCCGGGCCGGCGAGCGCCTTGCCGTCCCGGGCCAGCCGGGACAACGTCGCGTACACCTGGCTGTATCGCAGCGGCTTGTCCCGGCCGAAGTAGGTGTCGTAGTCGCGCTTGAGGTCATAGCCGTGACTCGGCTCTCGTTCCAGCAGGCCCAGCAGCGTCAGGGGAACACTCATAACCGAGAGAATACTCAAGGAGTATACTCTTGAAAAGTAGTTGGCTCAGATAACGGCCCGGTTCCTCCGTCTTGGGCTTCGGGCCGTGGCTGCCGGAAGGGCACTGGCGGGCACCCGGATCATAAATGAGCGCCAGCGGGTGCCCTGGACGGCGGCGGGGGAGGTTTTCTGGGCGGAGCCGGTTATGCTGGTGTTATGACGTCGCACTCGAGCACGGTGATGATGCCCCGCTAGCGGGGCCACTTCACGCTGCCAGGACGACGTCCGACACGAGGCCCCTCGGGGCCTCGATTCATGTCGCGGGTCGGAGCCCCCGCCTTCTCCGGAGGTTCCGATGACCGCAGAACGTATCTTCCTCAGTACCACGATCCCGTATGTCAACGCGCGCCCGCACCTCGGGCACGCGCTCGAGCTGGTCCAGGCCGACGTGCTGGCCCGGCACGCCAGGCTGGCCGGTGACCAGGTGCGCTTCCAGACCGGCACCGACGACAACTCGCTGAAGAACGTGCTGGCCGCCGAAGCGGAAGGGATTTCCGCCGCCGAGCTCGTGGGCCGCTACGCCGCGGCGTTCGCCGGGCTGCGCGAGCCGCTCGCGCTGTCGTTCGACGACTTCATCCGCACCAGCAGCGACCCGCGGCACCGGCCCGGGGTGGAACGGCTCTGGCAGGCGTGCGCGGACAGTGGCGACCTGTACCAGAAGCACTACGAGGGTCTTTACTGCGTCGGCTGCGAGCAGTTCTATAAGCCTGCCGAGCTGCCCGGCGGGCTGTGTCCCGAGCACAGGACCGAGCCGCAGCTCGTGGCCGAGGAGAACTGGTTCTTCCGGCTGTCCAGGTACGCCGACCGGCTGTACGACCTGATCAGCTCGGGCCGGCTGCGAATCGAGCCCGCGGCGCGGCGCAACGAGGTCCTCGGCTTCATCGCGGGCGGGCTCGAGGACTTCAGCGCCTCGCGGTCCACGGCCCGGGCGCACGGCTGGGGCATTCCCGTGCCCGGTGACCCGGACCAGGTGATCTACGTGTGGTGGGATGCGCTGGGCAACTACATCACCGCGCCTGGCTACGGCACCGACGCCGCGGGCTACCGGCGCTGGTGGGCCGGTGCCGACCGCCGGGTACACCTGGTCGGCAAGGGGGTGCTCAGGTTCCATGCTGTCTACTGGCCCGCGATCCTGCTGTCCGCGGGTGAGCCGCCGCCCACCGACATCCTGGTGCACGATTACCTGACGATCGGCGGCGAAAAGATCAGCAAGTCGCGCGGGCTGGGTTCGGCGGGAGGGGTTACTCCGGCAGACGGGGTGGTCTCGGCGGGCGAGGTGGCTCCGGTCGGCGGGGTGGTCTCGGCGGCCGGGGTGGCGGCCGCGCCGGGAGAAACCGCCGACCCGCTCGCACTCGTCGGCCGGTACGGGACCGACGCGGTCCGGTGGTGGCTGCTGCGCGAGGTGCCGCGGGTGGGCGACGCCGACTTCAGCCAGGCCCGGCTGATCGCCAGGGCCAACGATGATCTCGCCAACGGCCTGGGCAACCTGGTCAGCCGGGTGGTCACGCTGGTGCACCGCTACCGGCAGGGGATCGTGCCCGGGCCGGCGGCCCGCCCAGCGGCGCGGGAAACGCCCTGGTCACCGCGCGGCAGCAGGCCCCGGAACGCGTCGCTGCGGCCCTCGCGGCCTTCGACTTCCGCACCGCCACCGCGGCGATCTGGGAGGTCGTGGACGCGGCCAACCGCTTTACCGAGCAGGCCGAGCCGTGGCGCCTGGCCCGGGCCGAGCGCGACGGTGACGCCCGCGCGGGCGAGCTGCTCGACGAGTCGCTCGCGCTGCTCGCCGGCACCTGCGCGGAGCTGGGCCGGGAGCTGGAACCGTTCCTCCCGGACCTCGCTGCCCGCATCCGCGCGGCCTGCGACGGATCCGCCGGGCAGCTGCCACCGCCCGCGCCGGTGTTCCCCCGCCTCAGCTGACCAGCCAGGACGCGGTACCGTCGGTGTCGCCGCTCCTTTCGCAGAGTGCGGCGGCCAGGCGGCACGCAGCGGCCGACACGGGATGAACGAGGTGTGATGGCGCGGATCTGGGTGCCGACCGAGCCGCTGGCCACGACGCTGGCCGGGCTGCCCGGGGCCACCGTGGACGTGGTGGTGCCCGACGGCGGCCG
The DNA here is from genome assembly GCA_963844655.1 of uncultured Actinomycetota bacterium. GTDB lineage: Bacteria > Actinomycetota > Actinomycetes > Streptosporangiales > Streptosporangiaceae > JASHPR01. The sequence continues at coordinate 739,693 of CAWJPA010000007.1, forward strand.
GCTGCCGGACAGCGCGGCCGAGGCGGAGTTCTACGTTCCGCCGTTCTTCCCTGACGCGGCCGCGGTGGCCGCGCTCGCGCACCTGCCCCGGCTCAAGGTGGTGCAGACGCTCACCGCCGGGGTGGACCGGCTGCTCGGGCATATCCCCGGCGGCGCGGTGCTGTGCAACGCGCGGGGCGTGCACGACGCCAGCACCGCGGAATGGGTGGTCGCGGCGATCCTGGCCTCGGTCCGCCAGTTCCCCTACTTCGCCGCCGAGCAGGCGGCGGCCCGCTGGAGCTACCGGTTCACCGAGACCCTGGCCGGCAAGACGGTGCTGATCGTGGGCTACGGCTCCATCGGCGCCGCGGTCGAGCGCCGGCTGAGCGGCTTCGACGTGGAGGTGCTGCGGGTGGCCAGGACTGCGCGCAGCGGGGTGAGCCCGGTGAGTGAGATCCCCGCGCTGCTGCCGGTGAGCGATGTCGTGGTCGTGCTGGCCCCGGTCACTGCCGACACCATCGGAATGGTCGACGCCGCGTTCCTGGGCCGGATGAAGGATGGCGCGCTGCTGGTCAACGCGGCCCGGGGCTCGCTGGTGGTCACCGAGGCCCTCTGCGCGGAGCTGCGCAGCGGCAGGCTCTGCGCCGTGGCCGACGTCACCGACCCGGAGCCGCTCGGTCCGGAGCACCCGCTCTGGGGCATGCCGAACGCGTTTATCACCCCGCACGTCGCGGCGTCGACGCCCGTTTCGCAGCGCACCGCCGCCGATTTCGTGCGTGAGCAGGCGCGACGTTTCCTGGCCGGAGAGCAGCTCGCCAACGTGATCGCAGGAGAGTACTGAAGTGATCACAGATAACTCCTGAAGTTGTCTCCCGCTCTACGCACATCCTCAATCGACTCGTGACCTTGCCCACGTACAGTGAATGCACATCGCTGATTGCGAGACCGCGTCCAGTACGCCGGCGATCCCCGCAACGCCTGGCGGTACGGGAATTACGTACTGGTGATCACGAGCCGCAGCGCCGCTCCTCGTGACGGGACGCGCGCCCGGCCGGATCAGGTCGGCCAGGCTCGCTGTTGGCTCCCGGACGCGGTGAATAGGAGGCTCTGGTGCGGTCGGACGGATCCGGCGGCGCGCGATGAGCCTGGCCATCGTGGGTGGAGTGGCCGGGGCTCTGGTCGCTATCGCCGCTGCGGCAAGCCTGTGGCGCGCGGCGTCCCGGCTCGACGCACCCGTCCGGAACGCCTACCGGTGGCTCGCCGGAGCGGCCCTGCTCTGGGGCGCCGGGTTCGTCGGCCAGGAGGCGATGGCGGCCAGCGGCACCGGCACCTCGCTGACCTTCGCTGACCTGTTCTCACTGCTCGCCCTGCCCGCCTTGGGCGCCTGGCCTGGTCGGCCTGGCCCGGGCGCAGGGCGAGACCGGTGCCGACAGCCGCCGGACGGGCCGGCCCCAGGCCCACGGGGCGCTGGCGCGGGTGGCCGACGCCTGCCTGCTGTCCACTGCCCTGTTCGTCATCGGCTGGGTGACGGTGTTCGGGGCCGAGTACCGCCGGACCGGCGAGTCGGCCGGGGCCTTTGCCCTGCAGGCCATTCACCCGATCGCCGACCTGATCGCGCTCGGCGTGCTGCTGGCCGTCGCGGTGCGGGCCGGGCGCGCGGGCCTGGCGCCCTACCTGGCGCTGTTCGTGGTCACCGTGGGTGAGTCGCTCGCGGTCGGCGCCCGGATCAGCGGGATGCGCCCCGGGCCCTGGTCGCAGGTCATCCAGCTGATCGGGTTCGGCCTGCTGGGCGCGGCGCCGCTGGTGGCGGCGGGCCGCGTGCGGCCCGCCCGGCTGCAGCCCGGGGCGGCCTGGACGGACGGGCTGGGGGCCGCGACCCTGGTGGCCGCGTCCGTGGCCGCGATCGCTGCGGCGATCGCGATCGGCTGGGCCCTGAACGGCGGGTCCTCGGTCGAGCCGGCGGTGGTGGCCTGCGGCGGAGTCGCCGTGCTGGCGCTGGTGGTCCGCATCGCCGACCTGCTCCGGCGGGAGCGCGCGGCCGCGGTGACCTCGCGTGCCTCCGAACGGAGATTCCGGGAGCTGGCCGACCGCACCAGCGATGTGGTCCTCATCTGCGACCGCGACGGGATCATCAGGTACGCCAGCCCCGCGGTCGACGAGTACGGTTACTCCCCGGGCGAGCTCGAGGGCAGGTCGCTGTCCGAGCTCGTTCATCCGGAGGACCGGGTGGCCGGGGTCAGGACCATCCGCTCCGCTACCGGCGGCAGCCCGCAGCCGGGCCGGTTCCCTTGCCGGGTCAGGTCGGCCGACGGCACCTGGCGCCACGTGGAGTCGACGGTGTCCCGCTACCGTGACGCGGCCGGCGCCGACCGGCTGCTCATCACCGCGCGGGACGTCAGCGACCAGGTGGCGCTGCGCAGGCAGCTCACGTACCTGACCTTCCACGACGGCCTCACCGGCCTGCCCAACCGGGCCTACGTGGAGGACCGGGCCAAGGACGCGATCGACCGGACCGTCGCCGAGCCCGGCCAGCCGCAGACCCAGGCCGGCGCGATCTTTATCGACCTGGACGGCTTCACCGGCGTCAACGACTCCGTCGGGCACGGCGCGGGCGACCTGCTGCTGGCCCAGGCCGCCCGGCGGCTGCGGGCGGCCGTCCCGCCGCAGGACACGGTGGCCCGCTGGGGCGGCGATGAGTTCGCCGTGCTGGTCGAGAGCGCCGCCAGCGCACCGGAGATCGTGGACATCGCCGAGCGGCTCGCCGGGGCGATCAGCGCCGAGCCGTTCCACGTGGCCAACCGGGAGATCTCCCTGACCGCGAGCATCGGCGTGGCCCTGGCTGGCGGGGGGGCTCCGGGGCACCTGCTGCGCAACGCGGACGTGGCCATGTCGAGGGCCAAGGAATCCGGCGGCGGGCGGGTCGAGGTCTTCGCCGCCCACATGCACGCCGACGTCATGCGCAGGCTCGAGATGGCCAGCGACCTGCGGGCCGCGATCACCGCGGGCAAGCTCGAGCTTGACTACCAGCCCGTGGTGGAGTTCAGCACATCCCAGGTCATCGGCGTGGAGGCGCTGGTGCGCTGGACACGGGACTCCGAGCCCGTGCCGCGCGGCGAGTTCCTCGGCGTGGCCGAGGACTCCGGGCTCATCGTGCCGCTGGGCGAGCAGGTGCTGCGCGAGGCCTGCGCCCAGGTGGCCGCGTGGCGCAAGGCCGGCTGGACGATCGGGGTCTCGGTGAACTTCTCGCTGCGGCAGGTCACCGCCGCCGGGTTCGCCGCGTCGGTGCTGACCGCGCTCGAGGACAGCGGCCTGCCGCCGGCCGCGCTGACCCTGGAGGTGGCCGAGCGGGTCCTGATCGAGGGCGCCGGGCCGATGGTCGACGGCCTGGCCGAGCTCCGCCGCCACGGCGTGCGGCTGGCCATCGACGACTTCGGCACCGGGTACGCCTCCCTCGCCTACCTCAGGCAGCTCGCGGTGGACGTCATCAAGATCGACCCCTCCTTCGTGGCCGGCCTGGGCGAGGACGCCACCCTGGCCATGCTCACCCGGACGATCATTCAGGTGGGGCACGACCTCGGGATCGAGGTCGTCGCGGAGGGGATCGAGCGGCCCGAGCACCTCGAGCTGCTGCGCGGGATGGGCTGCGGCCTGGGCCAGGGCTACCTGATCGCCCGGCCGATGCCGGCCCGCGGCATCGAGGCCCTGGTCGGCAGCGGCTGGCCGGGCGGCGAAGCCGGGCATGAAGAGGCCGGCGTTGACGATGATGCCGGCGGCCCGGCCGTCACCGTCGCCGTCGAGAGAAACGAGCGCCGCGAGCCCGAGTTCGTGCCCGATCCCGGACCCGTCTCCGACCCGGGCCTGGACCCGGGCGAGGCCCCAGCCCCCGCCGCCGCCCCCGCCAAGTGACCTGAGAGCCCGTGCGGGACCGCTTTCCATGATCGTGCGACGAAACCCGTTGTATGTGCGGGTTTCGTCACACGATCATGAACTCGTGGCCGAGGTGCGGGGCTGGCGTGATGTGTGGGGCTGGCGTGGTGCGCCGGGCGTGCCGCGGTGCGGGCGGGCTGCGTGTGGAGCTGGCGTGGTGGGCCGGGCGTGCCGCGGTGCGGGGCTGGCGTGGTGCGCCGGGCGTGCCGCGGCTGGCGTGGTGCGGGGTGCCGAGTGCGGGGCTGGCGTGATGTGTGGGGCTGGCGTGGAGCGCCGACGTGCCGCGGTGGGCGTGCCACGGTGGGCCGGGGCTGGCGGCGATGCGGGGCAGGCGGCGGCCGGAGACCCACGGCACGGGGGTGCGCACGGTAAGGTTTTGGCTGCGGGCGGTGGCCGGAGGCGCCGGGCCCGGCATGCGTTTCGGCGCTGGTCTCACGTCCGCTGTCGCGTTGCCGACTTGTGAAAGTCTTCACAAGCATCGCTAAACTTTGAACCCACGACCGCCGCTATCCGAAGGACTAATTGTGTCCACGCCTATTGTCCTCATCGCCGAAGAGCTGTCGCCGGCTGGAATCGCTCAGCTGGAATCCGGTTTCGAGCTCCGCTACGCCGATGGCGCCGACCGGGCGCAGCTGCTCCCCGCGCTGGCCGACGTCGACGCCGTGATCATCCGCAGCGCGACCGCCATCGACGCCGAGGCACTGGAGCACGCGCCCAGGCTGCGGGTCATCGCCCGGGCCGGCGTCGGCCTGGACAACGTCGACGTCGAGGCGGCGACCCGGGCCGGGGTCATGGTGGTCAATGCCCCCACGTCCAACATCGTGAGCGCGGCCGAGCACGCGGTGGCGCTGCTGCTCGCCGTGGCCAGGAACGTGCCGCAGGCCATGGCCTCGCTGCAGGGCGGAAAGTGGAAGCGGTCCGCGTTCACCGGCGTCGAGCTCCAGGACAAGGTGGCCGGCATCCTGGGCCTGGGCAAGATCGGGGTGCTGGTTGCCCAGCGGCTCGCGGCCTTCGGCATGACCGTGATCGCGTATGACCCGTACGTGGCCGCAGCGCGTGCGGCCCAGCTGGGCGTCCGCCTGGTCGGCCTCGACGAGCTGCTCGCGGAGTCCGACTTCATCAGCGTTCACCTGCCCAAGAACGCCGAGACGGCCGGGCTTGTCTCGGACAAGCAGCTGCGCCAGGTCAAGCCCGGGGTCCGGATCATCAACGCGGCGCGCGGCGGCATCGTGGACGAGGGCGCGCTGGCCCGGGCGCTCGCCGACGGCCGGGTGGCCGGGGCCGCGCTCGACGTGTACGCCACCGAGCCGTGCACCGACAGCCCGCTGTTCGGGCTGCCCAATGTGGTCGTCACCCCGCACCTGGGCGCGAGCACCCACGAGGCGCAGGAGAAGGCCGGCACCCAGGTGGCCAGGTCGGTCCGGCTCGCGCTGGCGGGTGAGTTCGTGCCCGACGCGGTGAACGTCCAGGGCGGCGTGGTGGACGAGATGATCAGGCCGGGGCTGCCGCTGGCCGAGAAACTGGGCCGGATCTTCACCGCGGTGGCGGGCGGCATCGCGTCCCGGATCGCCGTCGAGGTGCGCGGCGAGATCGCGGGCCTGGACGTCAGCGTGCTGCAGCTCGCCGCGCTCAAGGGCGTGTTCAGCGACATCGTCGAGGACGCGGTCACTTACGTGAACGCGCCGCTGCTGGCCGCCGACCGCGGGGTCGAGGTCAGCCTGGTGACCGACAAGGAGAGCCCGGACTGGCGGAATGTGGTGACTCTGCGCGGCACCCTGCCCGACGGCCAGCTCGTCTCGGTCGGCGGGACGCTGACCGGCCAGCGGCAGGTCGAGAAGCTGGTCGAGGTCAACGGGTTCGACATGGAGATCTCGCCCGCCGAGCACATGGTGTTCTTCACCTACTCCGACCGGCCCGGCATCGTCGGGATCGTCGGCCAGATCCTGGGTGCCGAGCAGATCAACATCGCCGGCATGCAGGTGTGCCGGGACGCCCGGGGCGGGCACGCGCTGATCGTGCTGACGGTCGACTCGGCCCTGCCGCCCACGGTCCTGGACCAGATCTCCTCCTCGATCGGCGCGGTGTTCGGCCGCTCCGTCGACCTCGACGGGCGCTGACGTCGTTGGCGGCCCGCGCCGTCTGGCTGGCCGTGATCGGCGGCGACGGCGTCGGCCCCGAGGTCGTGACCGAGGCCGTCAAGGTGCTCAGGGCCGCGGCCACCGGCACAGCGATCGAGACCACCGGCTACGACCTCGGCGCGCGGCGGTGGCTCCGCACCGGGGAGACCCTGCCCGACGCGGCGCTCAGCGAGATCTCCGGGCATGACGCGATCCTGCTCGGGGCGGTCGGCGACCCAGCCGTCCCCCACGGGATCCTGGAACGAGGCATCGTGCTGCGGCTGCGGTCCGAGCTCGGTCACTTCGTGAACCTGCGGCCGGTGCGGCGCTACCCCGGGGTGGCCTCGCCCGTATCCGGGCTGCGCGCCGAGTCGGTGGACATGCTCGTGGTCCGGGAGGAGATCGAGGCCCCCTGCGCCGAGGCCGGCCGGGTCCTGCGCCAGGGCACCGCCGGCGAGGTGGCCACCCAGGAGAGCATCAGCACCGCGGCCGGCGTCGGACGGGTAACCCGGTACGCGCTGCAGCGGGCCACGGCCCGGCCGCGGCGGAAGCTGACCCTGGTGCACAAGCCGGACGTGCTCACCTACGCCGGCGATCTGTGGCGGCGCACCGTGGACGAGCTCGCCAAGGAGTTCGGCGAGGTGGCCGTCGACTACTGCCACATGGACGCCGCGGCCATGTACTTCGTGACCCAGCCGGAGCGATTCGACGTGATCGTCACCGACAGCATCTTCGGTGACATCCTGACCGCGCTCGGCGCCGCGGTGGCCGGCGGCATCGGCCTGGCGGCGAGCGCGAGTATCAACCCGGAGCGTAATGGCCCGAGCATGTTCAAGCCGGTGCACGGCAGCGCTCCCGACCTCGCCGGCCGGCAGACGGCGGATCCGACGGCCGCCATCCTGTCCGCCGCGATGCTCTGCGAGCACCTCGGCCTCACCGCCGAGGCCGCCCGGATCGAGCGGGCGGTCGCCGAGGACCTGCTCGACCGGCAGGGAGCCTGGGCGGCCAGGTCCACGCTGGAGATCGGCGACGACATAGCCGAGCGCGCAGCAGGCTAAGCTGCGAGTGCTGACCGTTTTGGTCGCCACGGCGCCCGGCGGCGACCGGTCTCGTGCGGTCAGCGGGGGTGTGTACCGGCGAGAGAGGAATCGCGATGACTGTCAGCAGCAACGGTGAGATCGTCTTTGCGCACCAGCCGGCCAGCGAGCCGGTAGCGGCCGCAGAGCGAGAGCGCCTGCTGGCAGAACCGGGGTTCGGCCAGATCTTCACCGACCACATGGTGACGGCCCGCTGGTCGGACGGCCGCGGCTGGCACGACGCCAGGCTCGAGGCCTACGCCCCGCTCTCCCTGGACCCGGCCACCCAGGTCTTCCACTACGCGCAGGAGATCTTCGAGGGACTCAAGGCCTACCGGCAGGCCAGCGGCCCCATCGTGGCCTTCCGGCCGCAGGCCAACGCGGCCAGGTTCAACCGCTCGGCGGTCAGGATGGCCATGCCGGAGCTGCCCGAGGCCGCGTTCGTCCGCGCGATCGAGCTGCTGGTGACCCAGGACAGGGACTGGGTGCCCACCCAGGAGGGGCACAGCCTCTACCTGCGGCCGTTCATGATCGCGACGCACGCGGGCCTCGGCATCAGCAAGCCCTCGCCGACCTTCCTGTACGCGCTGATCGCCGCGCCGGCCGGGAACTACTTCAGCGGCGGCCTCCGGTCGGTCAAGGTGTGGCTGGAGCGCCAGTACACCCGGGCCGCCCCCGGCGGCATCGGTGAAGCCAAGACCGGCGGCAACTACGCCGCGGGGTTTGTCGGCCAGATGCAGGCCCTCGACCACGGCTGCGACCAGGTGGTCTGGCTGGACGCCCTGGAGCACCGGTGGGTCGAGGAGATGGGCGGGATGAACCTGTTCTTCGTCTACGGCTCGGGGCCCGATGCGCGGATCATGACGCCGGAGCTGACCGGGACCACGCTGCCCGGCATCACCAGGGACGCGCTGCTCACGCTGGCCCCCGATCTCGGCATACCGGCGTCCGAGGGCCGGATCTCGGTGGACGAGTGGCGGGCGGGCTGCGCATCCGGTGAGATCACCGAGGTGTTCGCGTGCGGCACGGCCGCGGTCATCACCCCGGTCGGCACGGTCAAGGGCTCGGACGGCGGCTGGACCGTCGGCGACGGTTCCGCGGGCCCGGTCACCATGCGGCTGCGCGAGGAGCTGGTGGGAGTCCAGTTCGGCCACCGTCCCGACCCGCACGGCTGGATCCACAAGATCATCTAGGCCCTGGGGAAGGCATCGGACCTCTTACCGCACGGGGCGCGGCCGGCCCCTCGGCGCACCTCCCGTATCCGCCCGGATCCGGCGTGCCCGCGTCGGCGTGGCCGTGCTGTTCGCGGCCATGGGCGTCGTGGGCGGCGTCTGGGCGGCCAGGATTCCCGCGGTCAAGGAGAGCCTGGGGCTGAGCGACGGGGCGCTCGGTATCGCGCTGATCGGGGCTCCGGCCGGGCTCGTCCTGGCCACGATGGCCGCGGGCCGGATCGTCGACCGGTTCGGCAGCGCGCGCCCGTGCCGGCTGGCGAGCGTGATCCTCGTGGTGTCCCCGGTGGGCATGGGCCTGGCGCGGAACCAGGCCGAGCTGATGATCGCCCTGCTCGCCTACGGCGCCGCCGGGGGCACGACGGATGTCGCGATGAACGTGCAGGCGGTGGGTGTCGAGCGCGGGTACGGGCGCCCGCTGATGAGCTCGTTCCACGGCCTGTTCAGCTTCGGGCTGCTGGGCGGCGCTCTGCTCGGCGGGCTGTCCGCCTGGGCCGGCCTGGGTCCGGCGCTGACGTTCGCGGCCGTCGGCCTGGCGCTCGCCGTGGCCGTGCTGGCCGCGGGCCGGACGCTGCTGCGCGGCGCGGAGATGCCGTCCGCGCCCGAGGTGCTGCCAGACGACGGCTGGGCGGCCCCCGCGGCCCGAGCGGAGGAGGGCGCTGCCGCGCGCGGCGGGCCGGGGAACCGGAGGCCCGCCGGCACCGGAGCCAGCGGCCGCAGGCCCGCGACGGGCGGGGCCATGCGGCGGCGGTTCGCCGGGGTCACCGCCCGGGTGGCAATCCTGGGCGCGCTGTCCTTCTGCAGCCTGCTCGGCGAGGGAGCGGTGGAGAACTGGAGTGCGGTCTACCTCCGGGACGATCTGGGCGTGGCCGCGGGGCTCGCCGCGGCGGGCCTGGTGGCGTTCTCCATCACGATGGCCTGCGGGCGACTGTCCGGCGACCGGCTGGCGGCCAGGTTCGGCGCCGTGCGGCTGATGCGCGCCAGCGGCTTCCTCGCCGCGGCCGGGCTGGGTGCGGGGCTGCTCAGCCGCAACCCGGCCGCGGCGGTGGCGGGCTTCGCCCTGTTTGGCGCGGGCTTGTCGTGTACGTTCCCGCTGCTGGTCTCCGCGGCTGGCAACGCCAACCCGGGGCGGCCGGGCAGCATGATCGCGCGCGTGGCCGGCTCGGGCTACGCCGGGGGCCTGACCGGGCCGGTGGTGATCGGGGGAGTGGCCAGCCTGTCCGGCCTGCCGCTGGCGCTCGGCATCCCGGTGATCCTGGCCGGGATCATCGGGGCCTCCGCCCGGGCGCTGCGCCCCATCGGCCGCCCGGGCGCGGCCTAGCGCGGGCCGGGCCTGGCCACGGCACATCATGCGGAGGCGCGGACCCGTGCCCGGGGTGTGCCCGTGCCGTAGGGGGACTCAGCGCTTGCGGGCTGGCCTGAGGTCGGCGACCGCCCGGACGAGCAGATCAAGGCCGAACTCGAAGTCAGCGTCATGGTCCCGGTTCAGCAGTTCCGCCGACATGCTCGTCACCACGGGGAATTCGGCCGGGTTCAGGAAGATCGGGCGGTCGGCGGTGAGGACGGCCGGGTCCTGGCTCAGGGGGCGCTGCGGCTCGAGGCCGGGGGACACACCCACCTCCCGCACCAGCGTGCCGACGGTGAACGCCACGAACGTGCGCACCACCCGGACTGCGTCCTCGGGGGCGAACCCCGCGGTACTGAGCGTGGCCAGCGCGTGCTCCATTGGCCGCAGCGAGGCCGCGGAGTCGATCGGGCGGCTCACCACGACCATGGTGCACCGCGGGTAGAGCCGGGCGATCTCGCGGAACGCGCGCACCTGGCCGCGTACCTGGTCCTCCCAGCTGGTGCCGGGCACGGTGCTGAAGTCGATGCCGGACATGACGCGCTCCGCCACTCCGTCGAGCACCGCTGCCTTACTGGGGACGTGGTTGTACAGCGACATGACCCCGGATCCGACCTCGCTGGCGATGCGGCGCATCGAGAGCGCGTCGGCTCCCTCCCGCTCGATCAGCTGCACTGCAGCGGTGATAATCCGCTCATAGGTCAGCTGCATGGGCCCAACGTACACTGCGTGCCGCGCGCACCATCTGTCCGGTACGAGACTGCGGATAGGCCCGGATTCACCCCCCGAGCGGGGCGCCGCAGACACGCCGCCGGCCAAGGGCTGTCGGCCTCTTCGCCGCCGGCCTCGATAGGCTGGCCGGGCAGAATTATCCGGTAATTCTACCTAAACACTTACCTATATGGATGCATAGGTGCAAATCCGGAAAATCCCATGCAACATCATCACCATGCTTGTTGGTGGAATATAGGGATATCTGCAGGATAATTGCCAATGGCGGGACCTTGTTCGCCATTGGAGCGATATTGTCGTGCCCGTGATCGGACTTGTGCTCGCCGCTGCGCCGCAGCGCGCTGCGGATACGTCGGTTTTATCTGGCAGTCACGTAGCTTGGGGAATGCTGCTGGTAGGCGTGCTGATCGGCCTCTTTGCCCCAGCATGGCTGGCATGGCTGGTCGCCCTCGTGGCACTGGTGGGGCTCGGCGCTTTCCAGGCCGTCACCGTAAATCATGGCAGCCACGTCCACGCGGGTGGCCTTATCTGGCTTTTCATCTTTGCCGTTGGTGGCATCGCAGGGATGATTTATGGCCGGATACGGGGACTCAGGCATCTGGGTGAATCTGAGTTCCGTACCCGCTGGGGCAACATACGGCGGATCAGTCGCTTCTAGGGCCTGCCACGCCGGCGATGCGCGCGGCAGAGGCCGGCTGGGCGCTGGCCGTCTTCAGCGGCACAGCTACGGCCGGAGTTTCTGCGGAGAAACCGTCAGCGGACCAGGCCGCGCGGTAAGGATGATCGGTAAATGAACCTGCAGATCCTAGGTGCCCCTGGCCGCGCCATGAGGGCCTGAAGCGCCTCCGCCGCGGCAATCTGCTGGCCAATCCGGGCTGCCTTTGCCACAGAATGGCTGATCGATGGTCTTAAGGCAGGCTCCCACGGGCACGAATTATATCGAGTGGTGCCGTGGTACTGCGGTAACCGACACGGCTTTCGCTCCTGGCATTATCAGCTTCGTTCCGGAGGACACCATTACCATTTCCCGCGGCTACTTCCGCGCAGAACGGATGACTAAAGGCAGGCGAGGAGCCCGCCTGGCCAGGAAGCTCACGCTCTGCTGTCTCTATCCCGGGATCCTCAGCGCCTGCGGCGACCGCGGCAACCTGGCCGCGATCGTGCGCCGCTGCGGCTGGCACGGCATCGCGACCGAGGTACGGGAACTGCGGCACGGCGACGTGGTCCGGCCGGATGAGGCGGACCTCATCCTCATCGGCGACGGCGGTGACATGCACCGGCGGCTGATCGCGCAGGACCTCGCGGACGTCAAGGGCCCCGGCCTGCGGGAGGCGGCCGCCCAGGGTGCCGCGGTGCTCGCGGTCGGCGTCGGTTACCAGCTTCTCGGCCGGTTCTATCAGCCGGCCCGCGGTGCCGAGCTGCCCGGGGCCGGGCTGTTCGACGCCTGGACGGTCGAGCCGGGACCGGACCGGGACGCGCCGCTCTCCCCGGACCTGGACGCGCGGCTCTCCCCGGGCCAGGACGCGCCGCTCTCCCCGGGCCAGGACGCGTCCCTCGCCCCGGCCCCGGCGGCCGGGCCGGAACCCGTCACCGGCGATCTGCTCATCCGCTGGGATTCCGAGCTGCTTGTCGGCTTCGAGGGCCACAGCGCGCGCACCTACCTTGGGGCCACGGCCCAGCCGCTCGGGCAGGTCATCATGGGGCTGGGCAACAACGGCGACGGGCGCGAAGGGGCCCTGCTTGGCGCCGCGGTGGGGACCTACCTGCGCGGGCCGTGCCTGCCGTGGAACCCGGCGCTCACCGACTTCCTGATCGGCGCCGCGCTCGGCCGCCGGTACGGGGAGGCGGACCTCGAGCCGCTGCCGGACGATCTCGAGCGCGCCGCGCACGAGACCGCCGTGCAGCGCATCCATATCGCGGACGCCGCGGCTCTCGCCGACGCGCAGGCGTAGGGGCAGCTTGGGGTGACCGCGGCTGGCCCCCTACGGTGTGGGTCGGTAGGCCGGCAGGGATGCGGCGGCGATGACAACACCGCGGATGGAGCCGACGATGGCCATGGTGGCAGCCCGCGACTTGCGCGTGCTTCCGAAGGCTGAGCTGCATCTGCACCTGCTGGGAGCGATGCGCCCTGCGACGCTGGTCGAGCTGGCTGCGGATGCCGGGCTCGTGGCGCCTGACCCGCGCGCTTTCACGACGTTCGCCGAGTTCCAGGTGGTCTTTAACTCGGCCGCCCAGGTGACCCAGGCGCGGCCGGAGAACCTGGTACGCCTGGTCCGTGAGGTGGTGGCCGACGCTGCTGCCGACGGCACCGTATGGGTCCAGCCGCATTTCGACCCGCACAACTTTCCCGACTTCGGGCCGCCGGAGCAGGTGCTGGAGCTCGTGCTGGACGCGGCCAGCGACGAGAGAGCCCGGCGCGGTGTCGGGTTCGGGCTGACGATCGCAGCCATGCTGCACCGCGGACCGCAGGCTGCCGTGGCACTCGCGCGATTCGCGGCCCGCCACGCGGGCCAGGGTGTCTATGCCTTCGGATTGACCGGTGATGAGGTCGCCTACGCGTCGGAGCCATTCGCCGAGGCGTTCAGCATCGCCCGTGACGCCGGGCTGGCCGCGGCCCCGCACGCTGGCGAGCTGTCCGGACCCCCAAGCGTCCGGGCCGCCGTGGAAGCCCTGGGAGCGAGCCGGATTGCGCACGGCGTGCGAGCTGCCGACGATCCGGCTGTCCTCTCCATGCTGGTGGAACGCAACGTCAGCCTGGATGTCTGCCTGACATCGAATCGCATCCTGGGGGTAGTGCCCGATCTCGCACATCACCCCCTGCCGCGCCTGCTGGCGGCCGGGGTGCGCTGCTCGCTTGGCGCCGACGATCCGCTGATGTTCGGCGTGGGCCTGCTCGACGAGTATCGGCTCGCGCGAACCGAACTGGGACTAAGCGACCACGAGCTGGCCGGACTGGCCCGTACCTCGATCGTGACAAGCGACGCTCCAATCGCGCTCGTCGAAACGGCCACGGCCCGGATCGACAGCTGGCTCACCAGCGGCGGCCCGTAGGGTAGGGACATGAGCGACAAGGAGATCCTCGGGCACATCGACGAGCTCATCCAGACCGAGCACGAGCTGCGCACCAAGCTCGCCGCGGGTGAGCTGTCCACCGAGGAGGAGCAGGCCAGGCTGAAGGCCACCGAGGAGGCCCTTGACCGGTGCTGGGACCTGCTGCGGCAGCGCCGCGCCCGGCGGGAGTTCGGCGAGGACCCGGGGGCGGCCGCCGAGCGGCCCGCGTCCGAGGTCGAGGGATACCTGCAGTAGTGGCGGCCGGCGGGCCGGCCCGAGCGGGGGGTTCCGGGGGTCGTTCCCCCGGAGTAACTCAGTAGGCTCTGAGACGTGCGTATAGCAAGGTTCGCCCTCGGCAGCGAGGTCGGGTACGGGATTGTCGAGGAAGTCCAGCCGGATGGCGCCGCAGGCGCCGGGACCGGCCCGGACGCCGACGGGCTCATGGTCGCCGAGTTGATGGGACATCCGTTCGGGGTCGGGGAATCCGTCCGGCTCACCGGCGACCGCTACGCGCTCGCTGACGTGCGGCTGCTCGCGCCCGTGCTGCCCAGCAAGGTGGTCGCGATCGGCCGGAACTACATGGACCACGTGCGCGAGATGGGCAACGAGCCGCCCGCCGAGCCGGTGATCTTCCTGAAGCCCTCGACGGCGGTCGCCGGGCCGCGGGATCCGATCATCTACCCGGTCGGGCTGACCGAGCGGGTCGACTTCGAGGGCGAGCTGGCCGTGGTCATCGGCAGGCTCTGCCGCCAGGTCCCCAGGGAGCGGGTGCCCGACGTCATCTTCGGCTTTACCTGCGCCAACGACGTCACCGCGCGCGACCTGCAGGCGAAGGACGGGCAGTGGGCGCGGGCCAAGGGGTTCGACACGTTCTGCCCGCTCGGGCCGTGGATCGAGACCGACCTCGACCCGGCCGACCTGGAGCTGACCACGATCGTCAACGGTGAGATCCGCCAGAATGCCCGGACATCGCAGCTGATGCACGGCGTGGCCGACCTGGTCGCCTACGTCAGCGACGTGATGACCCTGCTGCCCGGCGACGTGCTGCTCACCGGCACCCCGGCGGGCGTCGGGCCGCTGAAGGACGGCGACGAGGTGTCGGTCACCATCGAAGGCATAGGAACCCTGAGCAACGGAGTAACCAGCCGTGACTGACCACGCTGACCCGGCGGGGAGATCTTCCGGCGGACCGCCGGTCCGGGTGCGCTTCGCGCCGTCCCCGAGTGGCGACCTGCACGTCGGCAACATCCGCACCGCGCTGTTCGACTGGGCGTTCGCGCGCCACACCGGCGGTGTGTTCGTGCTGCGGATCGAGGACACCGACCAGTCCCGGGTGCTGCCCGCCTACATCGAGTCGGCCCTGGAGACGCTGCGCTGGCTGAGCCTGGACTGGGACGAGGGCCCCGAGGCCGGCGGCGCCTACGGTCCCTACCTGCAGAGCGAGCGGCTGGGGATCTACAACGACTGGGTCGTGAAATTCCTGGAGTCCGGGCATGCCTACTACTGCTACTGCACCACCGATGAGGTGGCCGCGCGGCGGGCGGCGGCGCGGACGGGCGGCAGCGGCCCGAGCGGCTACGACGGGAAGTGCCGCAACCTGACCCCCGACCAGATCGCCGCCTACCAGGAGGAGGGCCGGCGGCCCGTGGTGCGGCTGCGGATGCCCGGCGGCTCGACGACGTTCACCGACCTGGTCCGGGGCGAGATCACCATCGAGAACGAGCACGTGCCCGACTTCGTGCTGCAGCGGGCCGACGGCAGCCCGCTCTACACGCTGGCCGTGGCGGTCGACGACGTGCTGATGAAGATGACCCATATCGTGCGCGGCGACGACCTGCTGTCGTCCACGCCGCGGCAGCTGGCCGTGTACCGCGCGATGGGGGTGCCCGAGTCTGAGTTCCCGGTGTTCGCGCACCTGCCGTTCGTGCTCGGGCTCGAGGGCCAGAAGCTCGGCAAGCGCTACGGCGCCGAGTCCATCAGCTACTACCGCGACGAGGGGTTCCTGCCCGAGGCGATCTGCAACTACCTGGCGCTGCTCGGCTGGTCGCCGGGGGACAACCGGGAGTCGTTCACGCTGGCCGAGATGGCGGCCGAGTTCGACCTGGCCCGGGTCAACAAGAACGCGGCCCGGTTCGACGTGCAGAAGCTGGAGTCGATCAACGGCGACAAGATCCGGGAGCTTGACCCGGCCGAGTTCGTGCGCCGGATCACGCCGTTCCTGCAGCGGGCCGGCCTGGTCGGCGACCCGCCCAGTGCGCCCCAGGCCGCGATGGTCGACGCGGCCGCGCCGCTGATCCAGGGACGGATGTCCAGGCTCACCGAGGCACCGGGCATGCTGGGGTTCCTGCTCGTGGAAGAGGCCGGCTTCACCGCCGACCCGGACGACGCGGCCAAGTTCCTCAACCCCGACGCGGCTCCCGTGCTGCGGGCGGCGCACGACGCGCTGGCCGGAACCGGGTCGTGGACGGCCGAGGACATCCGGGCCGCCCTGGAGGCGGCGCTGGTCGACGGGATGGGGCTGAAGCGGAAGGCCGCGTTCGGCGGGGCGCTGCGGGTCGCGATCACCGGGCGGCGGGTCGGGCCGCCCCTGTTCGAGTCGATCGAGCTGCTCGGCCGGGACCCCACCCTCGCGCGGCTGAACCAGGCCGCCGAGACCGCCGCCCAGGCCTAAACCGGCCCTCCCCGCCGCCCCTCCGCACGTCCCATGATCGTGGTGGGTTGTGGCGCGGTCACTGGCGGCGGTCGCGGACCTTTTTCACCTCACCCGCGGTGAGCCGGGTCACGACCGCAGCCCGGGTAGCCGGATCCAGGGCATCGAGCTGGTCATGGATGTTTTGCACCGTCAGCTCGGCTTCCTGGTGCTTCTCGCGTAGCTGGGCGGCAGCGGCGGCCAAGACCGCGGCCGCGGCCGCGAGCAGTGCTGCCCGGATGATCCGCGTCGATGAGGTCATGTGCTGCCTCTTTCAGAGTCGCACCGGTCGCCGTCAGGGCTGACCTGCTGAACACGAGGACTTGCGGGCTCGACGATCAGGAGGAGGGCGGCGGAAGCCGTCCGTCTCGAAGGTTCTCTCACCACCGGGACCGGGTCAAGGGGAAGTCCGCCGGCTACGGCGTCCGTATCGCCAAGCAGGTCGTCGCTGGGTTCCTGGCCATGGGCGAGAATGTTAGATTTGTCCCGCAGCGGTCACTCGGCCGAGCCGAGATGTCTGGGGATTAGGTATGGCGGCGGCAGCCCAGCCGGAATCAGCCGACGAGCTGGGACCGGTCGATTTCCTCGCGATCGAGTTTCCGGGCGGTCGGCTCACCGCGCCGGGCTTCGAGAAGCTATGGCGGATCGGATCGCCCAGCTGGCCCAGCTCGGCGAGCTGATGAAGGCGGGCATCCTGACCGAGGCCGAGTTCGCGCAGCAGAAGGCCCCGATCCTGAACGGGTGACAGCGAGGCCGGCAACGCAGGGGTCTCGTGAGGCTCAGTTGCCCGCGGCGAGGACTGGAGGATCGTCATGTTTGAGGCCGGCGACATTCGTGACTGGCGTGGCCATAACGTGGTCGACCCCGACGACCACAAGATCGGGAAGCTCGAAGCGATCTACGTGGACACAGGCACCGACCAGCCCGCGTTCGCGACCGTCACGGTCGGCCTGGCGAAACGGCAGCGGCTTGTGTTCGTTCCTCTCGCCGGAGCGACGGTGGGCCCCGGTTCTCTCAAGGTCACCTACGCCAAGCGGCAGGTAAAGGACGCGCCGTCGATCGACACTGACGGGGAGCTGCCAGCCCACGACGAAGAGGCGATCTTCAGGCACTACGACCTGACTTACCAGCCTGGCGGGGGCGGCGAACGGCGTCTCGCGCGCCGCTGAGGCGGGAAGTCCGGAGATCGCAAGGCGGGCCGTTCATGATCTCGCTCTAGGCTGGCCAGCCATGCGCCCGCAGCAGTCGGAGATAGCCCGCTTGCCCTGCGACGCGGCCCGGGCCACGGTCTACGCCGAAGGCTGGCAGTCGTGGAGCCCGACCGAGGTGGTTCCGGTCACCGCCACCCCCGAACAGGTGACCGACCGCAGCTCGCTCGCGATCGACTTCCATTACGCTGCCGCCCCGCCGCCCGGCGTCCACCAGGGTTCGGGCCTGCTGGTGGTCGACCCGGGCGCCGGCGAGCCGGTGCAGGTCTTCGCCGCGGACGACGTGTCCCGCTCGGTCCCCGTCATCCGGGCCGCGTTCCGGGACGGGCACGTCGTCGTGACGGCCGACCGGCCGGTCGGTCATAGCGCGGACACCGGGCCGGGCGGGCTGACCGGGGCGCTGGGCCGGTGGGCCGAGGGGTTCGGGGCGCGGGCCGGCATGACCCCGGGCCGCCTGCGGCCGATCCCGCCCGTCTGGTGCTCCTGGTACCAGTACTACGACGCGGTGACCGAGGCGGACATCGCGGCGAACCTGGCCGCCATGGACGACCTGGGCCTCGGGTTCGGCGTGGTGCAGATCGATGACGGCTACCAGGCGGCGCCCGGCGACTGGCTGGTCCCCTCGGGCCGATTCGCGAGCCTGCCCGGCCTGGTGCGCCGGATCCGCGCCACCGGCCGGCGGGCCGGGATCTGGATCGCGCCCGCGCTGCTAGGGCGGGACAGCGCGACCCTGCGCGAGCACCCGGAGTGGGCGGTCCGGGACGAGGAGACCGGCGAGCCGGTGTCCGCGGGCCGCGTGGTCCGCCAGGAGTGCACGGCGCTTGACCTCACCCATCCGGGGGCGGCCAGGTACCTCCGGGGCGTTCTGGCCACGATGCGGGAGTGGGGGATCGACTACGTCAAGGCTGACTTCCTCTACGCGGGCGCCTGCGAGGGGGTGCGGCACGACCAGGTCAGCGGGGTGGAGGCGTACCGGCGGGGGCTGCGCCTCATCCGGGACGCGATCGGGACCGGGGCGACCCTGGTGGGCTGCGGGGCGCCGGCCCTGCCCTCGGTGGGCCTGGTCGACGCGATGCGGGTGGGACCGGACATCGCGGTCAGCTACGAGCCCGCGGGCGGCGGCCCGTCCAAGCCGGCCCAGCGCAACGCCGTGCGCAACGTGACCGCGCGGGCCTGGCAGCACGGCCGGCTCTGGATCAGCGACGCCGACTGCCTGCTGGCCAGGCCGGCGGTGGAGCGGCGGGAAGCCTGGGCCGAGACCGTACGGCGGTTCAGCGGGCTGCGGTCCTCGGGTGACGGCCTGGCCGAACTCGACGCCTGGGGCCTGGAGACGACGCGGCGGCTGATGGTGCCGTCGGCCACCGGGTCCCTGGTCTAGGGTGCTGGCGGATGGTGTGTGCCAATCGTTGCCGCCAGTCGCGGATCCCTTTGGCCCACGAGTCCGCACTTCGGCTAAACTGCACAGGCGCGTCCGGGCCTCGCTGGGCCCGATCCCATGGGGTATGGGGTAATTGGCAGCCCGACGGGTTCTGGCCCCGTTAGTCTAGGTTCGAGTCCTGGTACCCCAGCCACGCCGATGACCAGCGCGGATGCCGAAGTCGGCATCCGCGCTTGTGGTTTCCGGGTTCATGCCCTCCGGGCCCGCGCCCCAGGTTCGCGGGCCCGGTACGGCGCCGGTCAGATCCGGCGCCGGCGCCGCTCAGTGCCGGTCAGGCGCAGCAGCACGAGCAGGATCACGGCCCCGACGATCGACCAGATGATGCCGGTGGCGTGGAACTGGTGAATCGAGATCGTGTGGTACTGGATCAGCGTCGAGACGAACCCGCCGAGGAACGAGCCGACCACGCCGAGCAGGATGGTGCCGAGGAGGCCAATCGGATCCCGGCCCGGGACCAGCAGCCGTGCGACGGCGCCGGCGATGAGGCCGATGATCAGCAGAATGATAATGAATCCCAACATGTGTTCTTAGCTACCCACGTACGGCGAAACATGCAAACCGGCGGCGGCCTGATGTTGCCCGGGCGGCGGAGCTGCAACGCCCCCGGTGGCGAGGCTGGTGCCGCGCCGGCTGTGCTGAGGGCCTGTCCCACGGCCTGCGGTTACGGCCGGATCGTGCGCTGGCCCGGCCGCAGTGCGGCGTTTGGCGCGACTCGCCGAGGTACGCTAGCCTTAGTGCCCGGCTGGGGATGGCACCCCAGTCAGTTTTATGCTCATGGATGGCCCGCAGGCGGGTGCTGCGGCGCGGTCCTCGAAGTTCCTGGCCCCGTCGTCTAGTGGCCCAGGACGCCGCCCTCTCAAGGCGGTAGCGCCGGTTCAAATCCGGTCGGGGCTACACGAGTAACGGCAGGTCAAAGACCTGACCGCTGGCCACAGCGGTCAGGCTTCGCGGCATCCTGATGCTCCGCACCAACAGCTAGCGGATCCGGAACCTTCGTGGCGCCTTAGTTCTTGCGCCCTACACCGCCCCACAGCCCGGCCGGGCTCCTGGCCTCAAGCTCCGATGCGGGACGCCATTCCGGAACCCGCACCAGCCCCGGCTCGACCAGTTCCACGCCGTCGAAGAAACGCGCGACTTGAGCCCGGTCGCGCAGGGTCACCTTTTCCGCCATCGTCTGGTTCAGCCCCTCGGCGAGCTTGCCCTGCGCCTCGGCTTCGATGTCCGCAGCCGGATGGGACAGTGCCAGATAGCTGCCCGGGGGCAGGGCGTCGAGCAGCATCGCCACGATGCCGTAGGGGTTCTCGGCATTGTCCACGTGCTGCAGGATCGCCATGAGCATGACGGCCACCGGCTGGGAGAAGTCCAGGGTCTCGGCCGCGACGGTCAGCACCCGCCCGGTATCGCGCAGGTCGGCGTCCAGGTAGCTGGTGACCCCGTGCGGGCCGCTGGTCAGCAGCGCGCGGGCGTGGGCGAGCACGACCGGGTCGTTGTCCACGTACACCACCCGGCTTTCAGGTGCCACGGACTGGGCGACCTCGTGGGTGTTGTTGGTGGCCGGGATGCCCGTGCCAATGTCCAGGAACTGCCTGATGCCCGCCTCGCCGGCCAGGTAGCGCACCGCCCGGGCCAGGAAGGCCCGGTTGGCGCGAACCGACAAGACAATGTCCGGGTAGGCGGCGATCGCCCGCTCGGCGGCCGCGCGGTCGGCGGCAAAGTTGTCCTTACCGCCCAGCCAGTAGTCATACACCCGCGCGATATGCGCCACGCTCGTGTCCAGGGACGCGCGCTCCGCACTGCTGACGGCAACGTCATCCGGCTCTTCGCCAGGTCCCTGCGTGCCTTCGCTGCCCAACTTGCGCGCCTTTCTCGCAGATCACCGGCAAAGGGAGCACAGCGACCCCGCCATTGAACACATCGTGCGCGACGAGCATACGCCGGGCCGCAGCAGGCTAACCCCGCCGCCGCGCGAGCCGCAGATCTCCCCCGGGAAGCGCATCGTTGCCCCAGCGGGAGCCGGGCCCGGCGGCAGCCGAAAGGCCCGCAGGTGGCGGGGTGAGCGGTACGGTCGGCGTGTGAGGCAGCAGGTGCGCTTCTGCACAGCCAGAGACGGCGTGCTCCTGGCCTACGCCGTGCATGGAAGCGGCCTGCCGCTGGTCCGGGTGGCCACCTGGCTCACTCATCTGGAGTTCGACTGGGAGAGCCCGGTGTGGCGTCACTGGCTGAGAAGGCTCGGTGAGCGGCACACCCTCGTCCGGTACGACGAGCGGGGCTGCGGGCTGTCGGACACGGGCACCGGCGAGCCGTCGGCCGACGTGTGGGTCGGCGATCTCGAAACGGTCATCGACGCGGTGGGCCTGGAGCGATTCGCGCTGCTCGGCGTCTCCCAGGCGGCAGCCATCGCGGTTGCGTATGCGGCACGACACCCAGACCGCGTCTCCGACCTCGTCCTTTACGGCGGGTACGCGCGCGGGCGACGATTCCGCGGCCAGGACGAGGAGGAAGACGCCATCATCGCCGCGATCCGCGCGGGCTGGACGGCGCCGAATCCGGCGTTCCGCAGGGTCTTCAGCATGCTGTTCGTCCCGAATGGCACGCCTGAGCAAATGGCCTGGTTTGAGGATCTCCTGGGGCGCTCGACCACCGCCGAGACCGCGATCAGGCTGTACCGTGCGCGCGGCGGCCTGAACGTCAGTGAGCTCGCACCGCGGGTACGGGCGCGCACCCTGGTCATGCACGCGCGAGACGACCGAGTGGTCCCGATGCAGGAGGGCCGGCTGCTCGCCGCGCTGATTCCGGACGCGCGCTTCGTGCTGCTTGAGTCCGCGAATCACATCTTGCTCGAGCACGAGCCCGCATGGGATGCGTTCTTGTCACAGACCGCGGCCTTCCTCGGCACCGACACCAGGCCCAGTCCCTCGATCGGCGGTGCCGGCCTCAGCGCGCGCGAGCTCCAGGTGATTCAGCTCGTCTCCCAGGGCCTGACCAACGAGGCGATCGCCGGCCGCCTGAGCCTGAGCGTCCGGACTGTTGAACGGCACCTGACGAACACCTACGCCAAACTGCGCGTCTCCGGGAAGGCCGGCCGCGCCGCGGCGGCGGCTTTGTTCGTCCAGCACCAGCCGCCGCCGTCCTCCTCCAGCTAGCCCGCCGCAGCTGCGTGCAGACCGCCACCGGCGGCCCGGGAATTGAGTGCAGGCACCGATGCCGCCGCAGCCGCACGTCTCTAACGTCTCTGCCATCAGCACATCCACGCTAGGAGGCAGGACATGAACCGGCAGCTGGCACCGGACCGGATATCGCCCCCGATCCCGGTCGCAACGCACGAGATCCCCGGCGGTGGCGGACTCAAACTCCACGCGCGAGAGTGGGGGAACCCAAAGGGACCTGCCCTGTTGTTCATCCACGGCTGGTCTCAAAGCGATCTGTGCTGGCTGAACCAGGTACGCGGCGACCTCGCCAGCATCTTCCGCATCGTCACCTTCGACCTGCGCGGGCACGGCCTGTCGGAAAAGCCCGCAGGGCCGGAACACTATGCCAACGGGCAACTGTGGGCGGACGACGTCGCCGCGGTCATCGACCAGACAGGCCTCGAGCAGCCCACCCTCGTCGCCTGGTCCTACGGCGGCTACATTGTCGCGGACTACCTGCGAACCTACGGAGACGCCCGCATCGGCGGCGTCAACCTGGTGGGCGCGGCAGTGATCCTCAAACCGCCGGCGTTCGACCATGTCGGCCCGGGATTTCTCCAGAACGCACCAGACATGTGCGTGCCCGATCTGTCCACGAACATCGCTGCGACCCGGCAGTTCCTGCGCGCATGCACCTCCAGGCCGCTCGACGACGATGCGATGGCCGCCGCTCTGGCATGGAACATGGCCGTGCCGCCCGCCGTTCGTGGTGCGCTGCTGTCCCGCGAACTCGATGCCAGCGCTGTCCTCGCAAGCATCTCGGTGCCCGTGCTCGTAACACACGGACGCGACGACGCGATCATTCTTCCGTCGATGGCCGAACATACGCTCAGCGTCTGCCCGGCTGCGGCCGCGTCGTGGCACGACGACGTCGGTCACATGCCGTTCTGGGAGGCATCCGGCCGTTTCGACCACGAACTCGCCGACCTCGCACGCACAGCGCCCAGATGACCAACCTGATCCGCTCCCCAGACCGGACCGCAGGAACGGCCTGCTCAGCCACCGGGCGGCGCGTAAGCCCTGGCTGCTGTCATGGCAGCCAGGGACTACAACGGGCGGCCCGCGTCAGCCGCTACCTACGGCGACGGCTGACGCGTCGCGCGGTGCGGCGCCCGGTGCGGCGGGCGACTCTGCGTCCTCCGAACATCTGCGTACCTCCTAATCGTGGGCATCCCTTGGCCTGCTATGGCGTGCTTGCTGCCGCGGAGGTCTCCATGGCGTGAAGCTCCTCCGCTTCCTCGGCCGACAGCAGCCCGATCCCGACGAGGTCGAGCGGGCTGATGAAACCGTCGCTGAGTCGGAAGCCGCCCGCGCGTGCGATCGCGTCGCGCAGCGGCACGGCCCAGTGGTGCTCAAGCAGGATGAGCGCGGCTGCGGAATCGTTCGGGATGTCCTCAAGTACATCCCACGCCTCCTCGTCAGAGAACACGCGTGCGCCGTCTCTGGCTGCCTCCGCGCCGGCGATCGCGCCTGCCACTGCCCCTTCTTCGCCCTCGATACCAAGCCCGATGAGGGCACCGACCTTGCTGCCGAGCTCGATCGCCTCTTCAGGGGACAAGTTGCTAAGGTGCTCGACCTCCAGCGCTCCGTCTGCGTCCTTGTACACAGCCAGGGAGTCAATCACCCGCACGGTGTCGGTCTCGCGCAGCCTCTCCAGCTCCGCGATGATCTCGCCGTGGAACTCGGGGTGACTGAAACCCAGCACGATGAGCTGCACTGGCCCGATTGCCATGTTGTACCTCTCTCCTTCGGCCCGCCCGCTGCGAACAGAGCGGGGATAGCCCACAGGCATCTCGGGGGAATCGCCTCGCCCGAGTTCTGTCCCTGAAGCCTCTCAAGGGGGTACTGGAGCTGCATCCCCCTGCGAGGGTGAGGAACCCCGGTCAGGCGAACGGAGATTCATCTCACGCCCGGGCCACCGGCCACAGCACAAGGCGCGCCAGACCCACGCCCGCGAAACGTGCAGCCTCTCATTCCGCCCCTGGACAGAGCGGGCATCACCCAACGGGGATGATGTGCGCCAGATCCCGACACCCCAGGCTATGAAGCGCGATGCAACGTGCAGGAGGTCGACGCGGCGACTGTGCGGCGGAGGCTAAGGCGTCAGCGGGTCTGCGCTGTGCCTGATTCAGCCGGCCGGAGTCCGCTGTTCCCGCTGGCGAAGTTCCGGCCGACGACGCTTCCGGCGACGTTGGTCACCCGGTCTGCACTGCATGAGCGCCTGACGGCGGGGGCCGGAAAGCGGCTGACGGTTGTCGTGGGGTCGGCAGGTGCTGGCAAGAGCGTGCTCTTGTCAAGCTGGGCCGCGTCACGGCAGCCCGGCGCGACTTCCTGGCTGTCGTGCGATGAGGCCGACGCAAACCCGGTCCGCTTCTGGACCGGGTTCATCGAGGCTCCCCGGACGATAGCGCCGGAGTTCGGGGCCGATGCCGCGGACTTGCTGGCGATGGATGGCACGGTGTCCGCGGATGTCACTGCCTCGATCGCCAACGATGTCGCGAAGCTGCCTGCTGGGTCGGCGATTGTTGTCGATGACTTCCACGCCGCCGCGAGCGCAGCCGCCGGCTACATGACCGATCTGGTGGAGCGCTGGCCGGCCGGGACCGCGCAGTTGGTACTCGCCAGCCGGGCCGACCCGCCGGTGCGGCTTCACCGGCTCCGCATGTCAGGTGACCTGTGCGAGGTCCGGGACCGCGATCTGTATCTTTCGCTCGCCGACAGCAGCACCCTGCTGGCGAACTTTGGCGTACGGCTCAGCGCCGCCGACGTAGCACTGTTGCACCAGCGAAGCGAAGGCTGGGCCGCGGCGCTGCAGATGGCTGCGCTGACCCTTCGTAGCAATCAGGACCCGGTGAAGGTGGCACGTGCGCTGGATGTCCGCAGCCACGCGATCGCCGAGTACTTTATCGCCGAGGTCCTCGAGCAACAGCCACCGGAGGTGGCCAGCTTCATGCTTGACACCTCCGTTCTTGATGAGCTGACCGCAGGCGCCTGCACCGCGATCACCGGAAAGCAGGACTCGGTGGCGCTACTGCGCGGCATCGACGCAGCCAGCCTGTTCACCGTGGCGCTCGATGATGACCGGACCAGCTACCGGTATCACCATCTGGTGCAACGGGTGCTGCACGCCGAACTCCAGGCGAGTGACCCGGCGCGGGAACTCACGCTTCAGCTCCGGGCGGGCGAATGGTTCGAATCCGTGGGCGACACGCAGCGGGCGACCAGTCACTTCCTGGCGGCGCAGGAGGTCGACCGGGCACTGGCCCTCCTGCACGACCGGGTCATGACCGACTTCCTGCACGAGCCCGCGCTGCCGGCTGCCCTCGACCTGAGCAGGACGGATCCCGTACTGCTTACGCGGGCTCCCGAGCGGCTGCTGGCCCTCGCCGCCGACCTGCTGGTACGGGGCGACTGGGCTCGCGGTGGGGAGTACCTGGACCTGCTCGAGTGGACGCAGCCGCCGATCCAGCCTGCATCACGGCTGGGCGTACGGCTCGCGGTGATGCGATCCGCGTATCACGGCCTCAGGGGCGAGGCGTACGAGGCGGTGCATCAGGCTCTCGCCGCTCGCCGTAACTCGGCAGCGTCGAAACTCGACGACGAGTGGCTTGCCCCCCTTCCGGCCATCCTGCTGCGCGCTTACACGTGCCTGGAAGACTTCGAGGCGGTCGAGCGCGAAATCGCCGCAGCCCTGGCGATGCCCTCGCTCACCGAGCCGGTCAAGCTGGTGCTGATCCGTGGGGCACAGGCGCTGGCGTGGTTCACCGCCGGCTATGTCGCCCAGGGCGCTGACGCCGCCCGGGACGCGGAGGCTGAGGCCAGGCGGCTTGGATTCGAACAGCACCCCTGGGCTGTGGATCACTTGCGGGCGCTGGCGGGCGTCGCACTCGAGCAGCGCGACCTCGACGCCGCGGAGCATTTCACCGAGCGGGCGCTTTCGATCGCCGAACGTGGCCGCTCCATCTTCGAGTTCCTTGTCCTGCTTGACCGGGCCGAGATCTGGGCCGCCCGCGGCGAGATCCGCGATGCGCTGGCTACGGTCGAGACTGCCCGCGGCGTCCTGCCCGCAACGACGTCCGTGCTCCTCAAGCGGGCCGACGAACTGGAGGCGCTGCTGCGCCTTTCGCTCGGCGACGTGCGTTCCACTGTCGAGCTGGCCAGCGGGCTGCCGGCCACCCGGCGCGGCCTCATGCTGGCCAGGGTTGCGCTCGTCACCGGCGACCATCATTCCGCGGTGAAGCACCTCCAAGGTCCGTACCAGGAAGACTTGACGCCGCGGGCCGCACTGGTGCGTCATATTCTCCTAACCGGCGCCGCGATCGAGCGCGGCGATCCCGCCGCCGCTGCCGTCCTGAGCGGCGTCCTCGAGACAGCCCGCCATGAGGGATTCCTCCGCACGGTTGTCACGACAGCACCCCAGGTGACCCGTTACCTGGTCGAGAACACGACGCACGTGGGACCCGAGCCGCTCCTGGAGCATTACATCGTCGCTGCCCTGGAGGTACGCGCCGCGGAGCCTGACACCGGACGGCCCCGCGACCCGCTCATTGAGCCGCTGACCGCGGCCGAGCTAAGGGTCCTCAAGCTGCTGCCCACCGCTACCTACCTGCAGATGGCGGCCACTCTCTACGTCTCTCGCAACACGGTGAAGACCCACCTGCGGTCGATCTTCGTGAAGCTGGGAGCATCATCGCGCTCGAAAGCGATTGAGCGGGCCGTAGACCTCGGCCTGCTCTGAAGCGTCCTGTTGCGGGCCGTGCTTCTGGCGGCTGGAATCACCCCAGGAAGATGAAGACGCCCGCCGGCGCCCCGTAGAGGATGAGGGTAAACGGCTGAGCAGCGCCGGAGGAGGCGCAGCTGGTCCTGCCCGGGACCGTTCACAGTCAAGACCCACCGCCGTCCGGCGGAGTTGGCGTTCCCAGTGCCTTGATGACAAGGCCAAGCGTCACAACCACAGCGGAGGGCCTTCCGTCCTGCCGCCGCGGGCGGCGGGACTGGCCGTGAAGAAGCATTCGCAGGTATGGGGCTGATTGGGCCGGGCGACGAAGACGGACGGAAGGAGCGGGCGATGGCCGTGAAGAGGGTTGAGCATCTGACCCTGGAGGAACGCCGGGCGCGTGGTGAGCAGGCCCGGGACCGGACGCCGGTGTCGGCGCACGATGGGTGGGCGCCGGCTGGTGATCGCCCTGATCCGGTGAAGCTGCTCGAAGAGCAGAACACCACCCGGGAGCCGGACCTGGTGCCGGTACGGCATGGCCGGATGATGGTCTCGCCGTTCACGTTCTACCGCGGGTCGGCGAAGATCATGGCCTCGGACCTGGCCGGCACGCCGGTCGCGGGCCTGGATGTGCAGCTGTGTGGTGATGCGCACCTGTCGAACTTCGGCCTGTTCGCGTCCCCGGAGCGGGCGCTGCTGTTCGATGTCAACGATTTCGATGAGACGCTGCCGGGCCCGTTCGAGTACGACGTCAAGCGGCTGGCGGCGAGTTTCACGATCGCGGCGCGCAACAACGGCTTCGCCGAAGCGGACACGCGGGCGGTGACGATGACGTCGGTGACTGCGTACCGGGAGGCGATGGCCGGGTTCGCCGCGATGCCCACGATGGACTTGTGGTATGCCCGCCTCGATGAGGGTGAGCTGCAGACCGCGATGCGCCGGGCGGCCCGGCAGGTGGCGAAGGACAAGGCCGCCAAGGCGGTGGGGAAAGCGAGGAAGGCCGCGAAGGCCGGCAAGGGCGGCAAGGATGTGAAGGAGGCGCGGAGGCTGGAGAAGCGGGGCATGAAGATCGCCCAGAAGGCGCATACCCGTGACAGCTTGCAGGCGCTGTCCAAGCTGGGTGAGTCAGTCGGTGGCCGGTACCAGATTGTGAGTATGCCGCCGGTGGTGGTGCCGTTCCGTGAGCTGCACCAGACGTACGGGATGTCCCCCGGCCAGCTGCAGAGGGTGATCACCCGCCAGTTCCGGGAGTACCGGGCGAGTTTGGAGGCCGACCGGCGGCAGCTGCTGGAACGGTTCGAGATCGTGGACATGGCCCGCAAGGTCGTCGGGGTGGGCAGCGTCGGCACCCGGGCATTCATCGCGCTGCTGCAGGGCCGCGACGCTGCCGATCCGCTGTTCTTGCAGGTCAAGGAGGCTACTGCGTCGGTGCTGGAGGGTCATTTGCCGAAGAGCCGCTACCGCCAGCCCGGTGAGCGGGTGGTGCACGGTCAGCGGATGATGCAGGCCTCCAGCGACATTTTCCTGGGCTGGTCCAAGGGCGTGGAGGCCAACCGGTATTACTACTGGCGCCAGCTGCGGGACATGAAGGGATCTGCCGAGGTCGAGACCATGATCCCCGAAGGCCTGGCGTTCTACGCCCGGATCTGCGGCTGGACCCTGGCCCGCGCGCACGCCCGCTCCGGCGACCCGGCCGCGATCGCCGCCTACCTCGGCACCAGCGACAGGTTCGACCAGTCCATCACCGATTTCTCCGCCCGCTACGCCGGCCAGAACGAACGCGACTACCAGGCATTCACCGACGCCGTCCACACCGGACGGATCACCGCACTCGAAGGACTCTGAGTTAAGGGAGGGCCCGCGGTTTGCTGCCGATCAGCTCGATGAGCCCGAGAACCACCAGCAGGAGGATGGCGAGCAGGATGACGACGGCCGCGGTGGGTGTGCCCCAGAACGCGAATATCAGCGCGGCCAGCGCGACGGCGCCGATGCGCAGCACCTTGCGGTGCGCGTAGGTCCAGGTGCCGACCGGGCCGGTGCGCAGCCCTGCGTGCTCGCCGCTGGCCCGCAGCCACCCAAGTCCCGACGCCAAGGCGTGCCGGGTCCGTACCGCGGTGACCGACGGCCCGCTGAGGAACGCCCCGGCGGCGACCATCAGTCCCAGCACCAGCAGGGTGCGCAGCGCCGTCTTGATGAACTGGACGAGCGCGTCGAAAAGGGCACCGGCGGCAGCGGGGTTGGGCACGCGGTTCAGGAGAATCCCGCGGGCGATCAGCAGCCCGGCGCCGAGCACCAGCATCGAGGCGGCCAGGCCCAGCCCAGCGCCGATCAGGGCGCGCCGGCGGCCGCGGGCGACGTAGACGCCCAGGGCAAGCAGCAGCAGCGTCAGTATCGGCAGCACGATCTTCAGGCCGTTAATCAGTCGGTATCCGGTCTGGGCCTTGACCAGGTACTTAGCCGAGAACAGGGTCAGCGTCGGATTGACGTAAGGAACTTTGCTGACGATCGTGAAGCCGCGTTTGACCAGGTCCTGCTTGACGAGACTGATGAACGGGCCAAGGCCCAGGACGACTTGGCCGTTTCTGACCTTGACCGAGCTGCCGCCCTGCCCGGAGAGCGCCTTGACCAGTTCCTGGTGCACGATGGTGTTGGCCTGCACCCACACCCGTGCGAAGCGTGGCCCTGTCACTATCTTGTGCACGGCGCTGTGCACGTATCCGGTGATCGCACCGGATACCGACGGGGCGAACGACTTCAGCAGCGGCCCGACGCGCGTGAAGCCCTTGGCTGACAGTTGCGCCGCGGCCTGGTCGGTGACGCCAGTGACATTGAGGTGGCTGGTGATCGCTGTAGTGATCTTGTCGGTCAGGGCAGTCTGGATTGCCGGATTATGGGCCAGGGGCTCTACTGTCGCCACGTAGCGGCCTGTGCTGGCGACCTCGGTGGCGGTCCAGACCGCCAGGACTGAGACCGGAGCGAGCACGCAACCAACCACGATCAAAAGCCCGGCGACCAGAGCCCGCCAGCTGATCCGCCATCGGCGGCCACGCCTACCGTCCTGGCCAGGTTCCGGCTGCCCGGTTCCCGCAGCCTGTCCGCTACCGGTTTCGCGCAAAGTCACCTCCGGCAGACCTACGCGGCAGCGTGCGTGGCGTGGTGTCACCCGCATGCTTGGCCGTTGGGCATCGCGCCCTAGCGCCGCATCGTGACACCAGCCTGTAGGGCCGCGCCAGGAAGCGCCTCATCTCACCGGGGTGAGTTACGCCAGTTCACCTGGTCGTCCGCTATCCAGCAGCATCAGCGTCGACGCCCCGATCGTCAGCTACTGAAGCCCGGCGCGGACTGACGTGATGCGGTGTGTGTTGAAGCCGAACCAGTGCATCCGGCCCATGAAGCGCGCGTGCTCAACCTTCAGGCAACGGTCCATGATTACGGTCACGCCGCCGTCCTCGGCGATCCGCGCTCCCTCCTCGTTGATCACGCCGAACTGGCACCAAAGGGCACCGGCCTGGATCGCCGCAGCCTCCCGAGCGATTTCCGGCAGCGCATCTGGCACGCGGAAGACGTTGACGACGTCGACCGGCACGGGGACGTCCAGCAGGCTCGCGTAGCACGTCTCTCCGAGGATCTCGGTCTCACGAGGATTCACCGGGATTACGCGGTAGCCGTGCCGCTTGAGGTAGTAGCCCACGAAGTAGCTGGCCCGCAGCTCGTTGGCCGACAGGCCCACGGTCGCGATTGTGCTGGCGGTGTTGAGCACGCGCTGGATCGTCATCGGGTCCTGGTACCGGCCGAGATCGGTCATGCTGTCGCCACCTTCTTGCTCGTCGTCGCGGCGACGTGCGCGAACCCCTGCTTTAGGTCCCAAATCAAGTCGTCGACGGACTCGGTGCCGACCGACAGCCGCACCGTTCCTGGCCCGACGCCGGCCGCCCGCAGTTCGTCGTCGCTTAGCTGGCGGTGCGTCGTGCTGGCCGGGTGGATGATCAGGCTCTTTGCGTCGCCGACGTTTGCCAGGTGGGACCAGAGCGTCATGCCGCTGATGAGGGTCTGCCCACCAGCCCGGCCACCAGCGCAGTCGAACGAGAACACCGCGCCAGCGCCGCGCGGCAGGTATTTCTCCACGAGCGGGCGGTACTTGGTAGACGGCAGGCTGGGGTAGGTCACATTCGACGCCAGCTCGTGCGCCTGGAGGAACTCCGCGACCGCCCGCGCGTTGTCGACGTGACGCTCCATCCGCAGGGACAGAGTCTCGAGCCCCTGCAGGAACAGGAACGCGTTAAACGGCGCGAGTGCCGCGCCGAGATCACGCAAGGTCTCCATCCGGAGTTTCATCAGGTAGCCGTACGTTCCGAACGTCTCGTGGAACTGGAGGCCGTGGTAGGCCGGCGACGGGTCCGCGACCACGGGAAACCGCCCGTTGGACCAGTTGAAAGTGCCCGCCTCGACAACTACGCCCCCGATGCTCGTGCCGTGGCCGCCGATGAACTTTGTCGCCGAGTGGATCACGATGTCGGCGCCCCACTCGATCGGGCGGCACAGGTACGGCGTGGCGAACGTGTTGTCCACAATCAGCGGCAACTCGTTCTCGTGCGCGATAGCCGCCAGGGACTCGATGTCCAGCACGTTCCCGCCGGGGTTGCCGATCGTCTCGCCGAAGAACGCCTTCGTGTTGCCACGGACCGCCTTTTGCCACGCGCCCAGGTCGTCCGGATCAACCCACGTCAGTTCCACGTTCATCTTGCGCAGCATGTGCTTGAACTGGTTGACCGTCCCGCCGTAGAGCGCCGAGGACGAGACGACGTGGTCGCCCGGCTGCAGCAACGTGAAGAGCGCGGCGGCCTGTGCGGCGATCCCGCTGGCGAACGCCACCCCGCCGCATCCGCCCTCCAGGTTCGCCACCCGCTCCTCGAACACCGCCACGGTCGGGTTCATGATGCGCGCGTACGTGTTCCCGTACTCCTGCAGATTGAAGTACGCGGCGGCTGATTCCGGATCCTCGAACACGTAACTGGTGGTCTGGAAGATCGGCACCGCACGGGCGCCCGTGTTCGGGTCGGGCCGCTGCCCAGCGTGCAGTTGCCGGGTCTCAAACCCGAACGCGCGATCTTCCTCGGCCCGCAAGGGGTTATCGGTCACGAAGACATCCTCCTCGATGTCACCCGCCAGCCCCGCGGTTGGCCAGGCTGTAGTTGCTCAAGAACCGGCGGATGATGGGCGTCTGCCGCGCCTCCTCCAGCAGGAAGCAGTCGTGCCCGTATGGCGCCTCGATCACATGGAAGTCAACCGGCTTACCGAGAGCGCGAAGCGCGTCGGCGATCTCGCTCGACGCAACGGGCGGGTACAGCCAGTCGGAACTGAACGCGATCAGAAGTGTCCGCGCCGCCACGCCCTCGAGCGCCCGAGCGAGCGATCCGCTGCCGTACTGCCGAGCGAGATCGAAATAGGTCAGCGCGCGCGAGGTGTACAGGTAGGTGTTGGCGTCGAACCGCTTGACGAACGAGTCGGCCTGATGGCGCAGGTAGCTCTCGACCTCGAATTCCGGCTCGGTGATCGTGTAGCGGATGTCGTCGGCGAACTGCAGCCGGCGGCCGAACTTGTCGTTCAGCGCCAGTGCGGACAGGTACGTGATGTGGCCGACCATCCGCGCCACGCCCATGCCCCCGTCGGGCGTGCGGCCCGTGCCGTAGTAGTGGCCGTCCTGCCAGGCCGGATCCCGCATGATCGCGTTACGCGCGATCGCGTTCCAGGCGACGCCCTGTGGGTGCAGGGCGTGCGTGGTGGCGATCGCCACGACGGCATCCACCTGATCTGGGAACAGGACCGCCCACTCGAACGCCTGCATCCCGCCGAGCGAGCCGCCGGCCACCGCCGCCAGCCGCTCGACACCGAGCTCATTCAGGAACGCGCGCTCGGTCCGCACCATGTCCGCGACCGTGATCACCGGGAAGTCCGCCCCGTACGGCTGGCCTGTCGCCGGGTCGGTCGACGACGGTCCCGTCGTCCCGCGGCAGCCGCCGAGCAGGTTCGTGGAGACGACGAAGAAGCGGTCGGTGTCGAACGACTTGCCGGGGCCGATCATCCCGTCCCACCAGCCGAGCCCCTTGCGGGCTGCGCCGTCGCGATCCTCAGCCCCGAACCCGTCGCGGGTGCTCTCTTCGGGTGGCGTCTTCGCGAAGCCGGCCGCATGGGCGTCGCCGCTGAGCGCATGGCAGACCAGGATGACGTTGTCCCGCTGGGGCGAGAGGGCACCGTAGGTCTCATACGCCACTCGGACCGGGTACAGTTCCCGCCCGCAGTCGAGCCGCACCGGCTCGGGCAGGTCGAGGTACTGCGTTTCGACCGTGCCGACCGAGCCGGCCGCGAGCGCCGGGGCTGGCTCTGCCATGGGGGCTATCGTAGCTTGCCCTGATCAGGGTATTGTCAAGCGTCTTGGTGGGGAATCTGGGAAGTAAGCGAAGGGGAACAAGAGTCATGACTACCGTCACCAACGGCGTGAACGTGCAGGCACTGCTCGACGCGCGCGAAGTACTGAAGGGTGCGCCTGAGGCCGCCCAGTTCACCTGGCGGACGTCCGGCAAGTGGCAAAACGGCGTGCACAGCACGATCAAGGTCCAGAGCTTCTTCGGCCTCGGGGAGGAGCAGAATCACCTGGAAGAGTCGGTGTTCCAAGCCGACCACCCAGAGTGCTTCGCGGCGGAGGACCACGGCATCACGCCGATCGAGTTCCTCATCGTCGCCCTGGCGAGCTGCCTGATCGGGGGTGTGGCGTCCGTGGCCGAGAACCGTGGCATCCAGTTGCGCTCGGTCGAGGCGACGGTTGAGGGCGCGCACGACATCCGCGGGATCCTCGGCGCCGACAGCGACGTCCGCAACGGCTTCAACGACATCAAGGTGACGTTCAACATCGACGCGGACGCATCGCGGCAGGAGATCGAGGCGCTGGTGGCCCAGTCCCAGAAGCGCTCCGCGGTGTTCGACGCGCTCACGAACCCGACGGACGTCACCGTCGAAGTCGCCTGAGAGGACAGGCCATCGAGCGCACTACCACGGTCGTTGTCGGAGCGGGGCACGTCGGCCTTGCCGCGAGCTACTTCCTCAGCGACCGGTCGATTGAGCACGCCGTGCTCGAGCGCGGCGAGGTAGCGAACTCCTGGCGGCGCGAACGCTGGGACTCGCTGCGTCTGCTCACGCCCAACTGGCAGAGCCGCCTGCCGGGCATTCGCTATGAGGGGCTGGAACCAGACGGCTACATGACGATGGGCGAGGTGACCGAGCTCATCGAGCGCTTCGCCAAGGTCTCGGGTGCGCCCGTCCGGACCGGTGTGAACGTCACGTCGGTACGGACGGCCGACGATGGGTACCGCGTGACGACGAGCCGTGGCGAGATTCAGGCCCGGACTGTGGTCATCGCGAGCGGCGCCTGCAACCGGCCCGCGGTGCCGCCGCTCAGTGAGGGGGTGCCGGCGGCCATCGAGCAGTTGACGCCGTTCGGCTACCGCGACCCCGCCCAGATCCCCGACGGCGGGGTGCTCGTCGTGGGCGCCTCAGCGACCGGCGTGCAGCTGGCCGCCGAGCTGAGGCGGTCGGGCCGGCCGGTGACCCTCTCGGTAGGGGAGCACGTGCGGTTGCCGCGCACGTACCGCGGCCGCGATGTGCTGTGGTGGATGGACGCGTCGGGTGTGTGGGATCAGCGGTACGACGAGGTCGAGGATCTCACGCGGGCCCGGCGGCTGCCCTCGCCCCAGCTCGTGGGGACCCCGGAGCGAGCGACGCTCGATCTCAACGCGCTCACCGCCATGGGCGTCGAGCTGGTGGGCCGCTGGGCGGCGGTGCGTGACGGCCGCGCGCTATTCTCCGGCGGCCTGCGCAATCTGTTCTCGCTTGCGGACCTCAAGCTGGAGCGGCTGCTGAACACGTTCGACGAGTGGGCCACGACGGAAGGGCGCGATGCTGAGGTCGGGCCGCCCGAGCGCTTCGCGCCGACCCGGGTGCCCGAGTCGACACGGCTGCAGCTTGACCTGCGCAGCGGCGAGATCCGCTCGATCGTGTGGGCGACGGGCTTCCGGCCCGAGTACGGGTGGCTCGGCGTGCCCGTGGTCGACGCGAAGGGGCATCTGCGCCACGAGGGCGGTGTGGTCGACAGCCCCGGCCTGTACGCGCTGGGGCTGCCGGTGCTGCGGCGCCGCAGGTCCTCCTTCATCTGCGGCATCGAGGACGACGCGCGTGACGTGATCGGTCACCTCACGGGGTACCTGGCCGCGGGCCGGTGATCCCGGGCCGGTGATCCCGGGCCGCGTGCTCCCTGGGCGATGTCAGGCATCCGCCCCAGCACTGGCGGCCCGGTCGCAGGCAACGCCGCGATCACGCTTGCCCGGCCAGAGTGGATATTTCCTAGCTTTGCACCGGAATTAACAGTAATAGTATCGCGTAATTCTTGATAATTCGGATCAAAATTATAGAGAGTTGGCCTGGGAACCGAACGCATCAAGGAGGCGCCCAGTGACGCTCACCACCGTCATCGCAGACACCCGCCAGGCCGTGACCGACGACCCGGCCGCCGGCCAGGCGCTGTTCAGCACGCACGGCACGCTGACCGGGGTCACCGAGGTGTCGGTCCGCACCGCCACCCACGCCTTCACGGTCGACGAGCCGGCCGCGCTCGGCGGCGGCGGCACCGCGCCGAACCCGGTCGAGTACGCGCTCGCCTCGCTCGGATCATGCCAGGCCATCACCTACCGCTTCTGGGCCGAACACCTGGGCATCTCGTTCGACAAGCTCACCGTCACGGTGGAGGGGGATCTCGACCTCCGCGGCTTCTTCGGGGTCGACGACAGCGTGCGGCCCGGCTTCTCGGCGGTCCGTATACGGGTCGGCATCACCGGACCGGAGACCGACGAGCGCTACCAGCAGCTTGCGATGGCGGTGGACGAGCA
Organism: uncultured Actinomycetota bacterium; assembly: GCA_963844655.1. Taxonomy (GTDB): domain Bacteria; phylum Actinomycetota; class Actinomycetes; order Streptosporangiales; family Streptosporangiaceae; genus JASHPR01. The sequence continues at coordinate 775,325 of CAWJPA010000007.1, forward strand.
CTGCCCGGTACTGGACCTGTTCCGCAACCCGGTCCCGGCCGACCGCATGATCACCGTCCTCTGACCAGGCAGGCCTGAGTCAGCCCCGTCTGCGGGAGCTCTCCGCCAGCAGCCGGCGGGCGGCGGTCAGCGAGGTGAGCTTGCGTGCGGCCCGTTCGGCGATGAGGGCCTGGGCCAGGTCGCCATGGTCGGCGCGCGCCGCGGCGTGCGCTAGAATCTGTCTAGACTGTCTAGACTTTTGGGGGTCACGTGAACTGGCCGGTTCAGGACGCCAAGCAGCGTTTCAGTGAGCTGATCCGCGCAGTGCAGTCGGATGGACCACAGATCGTGACCCGTCATGGCCAGGAGATCGCGGTCGTTATCGAAATCGCTGACTACCGGCACCTGAAGGGTGAGACCGCCGAGTTCAAGGCTTACCTGCGGTCGGGTCCGGGCTTTGACGAACTAGAGCTGGAAAGGCCGGCCGAGGGCCCTCGCCCCATTGACTGGGCCAGTGAGGCATGACGTACCTGCTCGACACGAATGTGATCTCTGAGCTCAGGAGGCGCCATCCGGACCCGAATGTTGCCGCTTGGTACGACACGGTGCAGTCGGCAGAGATCTTCATCAGCGCCCTCACGGTCGGCGAGATCCGCCTTGGCATCGAGCGCCTGCGGAAGAAGGACTCCGGTCAGGCCGACCGCCTGGAGCACTGGCTGCAGGGCCTGCGCGCCGCCTACGGGGACCACATCATCGGCATCGATACAGCCGTGGCCGAGGAATGGGGCCGCCTCAATGCTCCTGATCCGCTGCCTGTCATCGACGGCCTGCTCGCTGCGTCGGCCAAGGTCCGCGGGTGGACGCTCGTCACCCGCAACACTGCCGACCTGGCCCGCAGCACCGTGATGCTGCTCAATCCCTTTGAACGTCCAGCCGCTACGTGACATGGCGGCCGTATGGTCGAGCTTGCCCACCTGCCCGGGCTAGGCCCGATCAGGTTTGGGGGTGGCCGGTCAAGTCCAGGGCGATGTCGACGAGCAGGTCCTCCTGGCCGCCGACCAGCTTGCGGCGGCCGGCCTCAAGCAGCACCGTGCGCACGTCGACGCCGTACTGGGCGGCGGCCGCCTCTGCGTGGCGCAGGAAACTGGAGTACACCCCGGCGAAGCCGAGGGTCAGCGTCTCCCTGTCGACTCGGACCGGCCGGTCCTGCAGCGGCCGCACCAGGTCGTCGGCGGCATCCTGCAAGGCAAACAGGTCACAGCCGTGCTCCCACCCGTCCAGGGTGGCGGCAGCGGCGAACGCTTCCAGCGGGCAGTTCCCCGCGCCGGCGCCGTGCCCGGCCAGCGAGGCATCCACCCGGACAGCGCCCTCCTCGACCGCGGCCAGCGAGTTGGCCACCGCGAGTGACAGGTTGTCGTGGGCGTGGATGCCGATCTCCGTGCCCGGATCGAGCGTGTCTCGGTACGCGCGGACGCGGTCGCGCACGCCGTGCGGGGTCAGGTGGCCGCCGGAGTCGGTGATGTAAACGCAGCGGGCGCCGTAGGACTCCATGAGCGCGGCCTGGGCGGCGAGCGCCGCGGGCTCGGCCATGTGGCTCATCATGAGGAACCCGGCGACGTCCATGCCGAGCTCCCGGGCGGTGGCGATGTGCTGGGCGGCGATGTCGGCCTCGGTGCAGTGGGTGGCGACACGCACCGAGCGCACTCCCAGCGCGTAGGCGCGCTTCAGGTCGCCGATTGTGCCGATGCCCGGCAGCAGCAGGGTGGTGAGCCGGGCGCTGGTGATCGCGTCGGCCACCGCCGCGATCCACTCGGCGTCGGTGTGGCTGCCAGGACCGTAGGTCACGCTCGCGCCGGCCAGCCCGTCGCCGTGTGCCACCTCGATGGCGTCGACCCCCGCCGCGTCGAGCGCCGCGGCGATTACCGCGGCGCGCTCGGGCGCAAGCTGATGGCGGGTGGCATGCATGCCATCACGTAGCGTCACGTCCTGAATAAACAGCCTCATGGTGCCGCCAGCCTTTCACCGGCCCGGACCGCGGCCGAGGTCATGATGTCCAGGTTGCCGGCGTACGTCGGCAGGTAGTGCCCGGCGCCCTCGACCTCCAGCAGGACGGTGACCCGGTGTGTCATGCCCTCAGCGAGGGTCCCGACGCCACCGTCGAGCTCGGCGATCTGGACCGGCTGCTTGAGCCGGTAGCCGGGCACGTAGCCCGCCACGTCGGCCACCATCCGGATGACCGCCCCGGCGATGGCCGCGCGGGCCGCCGCGTCCGGGGCGGCGACCAGGCAGTGCACGGTGTCGCGCATGATCAGCGGCGGCTCGGCCGGGTTGAGGACGATGACCGCCTTGCCGCGCCGAGCGCCGCCGACGGTCTCGATCGCCCGGGCTGTGGTCTCGGTGAACTCGTCGATGTTGGCCCGCGTCCCCGGCCCGGCCGAGCGAGAGGAGATCGACGCGACGATCTCCGCGTACCCGACCGGGGTCACCGACGCGACCGCGGCCACGATTGGGATGGTGGCCTGGCCGCCGCAGGTCACCATGTTGATCTCCCGGGCGTCCCGGTGCGCGTCGAGGTTGACGGCCGGCACGACGAAAGGACCGAGCGCCGCCGGGGTCAGGTCGACGACGCGGACGTCGCAGCCCGCCAGTGCCTTGGCGTTGGCCACGTGCGCCGACGCCGAGGTCGCGTCGAACACGACCCCGATCTCGCCGAACCTGGACAGGGCGAGAAGTCCCTCCACGCCATCGGCGGTGGTCGCGACGCCGAGGCGGGCCGCGCGGGCCAGTCCCTCCGAGGCGGGGTCGATGCCGGCCATCGCGCGCGCCCGCAGCGGGCCGCCGGCACGCAGCAGCTTGATCATGAGGTCCGTTCCGATATTGCCGGAGCCGATGACCGCCGCGCCGACCGCCGCCGGGGAGCTCATCGCCCGCTCCCGGTGAACGAGGCCCGTACCAGGCCCAGCCCGGCGATTTCGGCGGTGAAGCGGTCGCCCGCCGCCACCGGGACCATCGGCCCGAGCGCCCCGGACAGCACGATCTCGCCGGCGCGGAGCGGCTGGCCGTACGACCGGGCGGTGGCGGCGAGCCAGGCGACCGCGGCGGCCGGGTGGCCCAGGCATTCCGCGCCCGACCCGGCGGACACCTGTTCGCCGCGGCGCCAGAGCCGCATCTGGCAGGCGGCCAGGTCCAGCCCGGCGGGCGCGCGGCGCTCCGATCCCAGCGTGAACAGCCCCGATGACGCGTTGTCCGCGATGGTGTCGACGATGGAGATGTCCCAGCCGGCCACGCGGCTGTCCACGATCTCCAGCGCGGCGGCGACCGAGCCGGTCGCGGCGAGCACGTCGCTGGGGCCGATGTCCGGTGCGTCCAGGTCGTCGGCGAGCACGAACGCGACCTCCGCCTCGATTCTCGGCTGCAGCAGCCGGCCGATGTCGATCGGCTCACCCTGCGGGCAGTCCATCGAGGCCAGCAACGTGCCGAAGTCGGGCTGGCCCACGCCGAGCTGGGCCTGCACCGCCGGGTTAGTGAGGCCGATCTTGCGACCGGCCACGCTGTCGCCGGCCGCGACCCGGCCGGCCATCCAGGCGGACTGCACAGCGTAGGCGGCACTGGTATCGCCGGCCGGCAGCAGTGTGCGCACCGGCGCGCAGGGGCGGCCGGCGGCACGGGCGGCGTCCAGCCGTTCCAGTGCCGCGCGGGCCGAAGAGTCCAGGGAGCGTACAGCTAGCGACATCAGGCCACCTCAAAGGTCGTGCCGATACCCATGCCGGTGATCCATTCCGGTACCGGCTGATAGCTCGTCCACACCAGCGGCTGCCCGGCCGCAGCGAAACCGGCCAGCCAGGTGCGGATCTCGTGGCCGCCGCTGCCGGCCCGTTCCTCCAACCCCTCGTCGCCGAGATCGGTCACCGGATCCAGGTCGGCGGTGACTAGCTGCTTGAGGAACCACGAGTCCCACGCGGCGTTGACCGAGGCGTCCGGGTTGCCGCCCATCGCGCGGACCCGGGGCTCGCGGGCAGCCGAGAACGCCCGCACGTCGCGCCGGCCGTGGATCATCGCGGCGCGCCGCTCAGCCGGGACCGACGCGTCACGCGGGTCGTTGGACGGCAGCCAGTGCGACAGCCCGCCGCTGGCCAGGATCAGCACCCTCCCGGCATCGGCGGCCCGGATCGCCGTGCCCAGCGAATGGCCCAGCGCCACGCAGCGCTGCATCGGCGGCAGCGGGGGGCCAGCGGTGTTGACCACCAGCGGGACCAGCGGAAGATCTGCCTCGCCGCGGACCATGTCGTAGCTCTGCACGATGCCGTGGTCGACGGTGAGCGCGTAGGAGAGCGCAATGTCGAACCCGTCGCGGGCCAGCCCGTCGCGGATCGACCAGGCCAGGCCGGACGCTACCGGCAGCGGGCCGGAACGGCTGCCGAAGTCCCCGAACGCCTCGGCCTCCTCGACGCCGAGCGCAAACGGCGGCATCGCGTCGTAGAAGTTCGCGTGGAAGTGGTCGGGGCCGATGACCACCACCGCATCAGGCGCCAGCGCATGGACCGCGGCGGCGACCCGGGACGCATCCGCCAGGAACCCGCCGCCCGGCGCGGCCGGGCCCGGCGGCGGCAGCATCGTGGCGAACGGTGAGTGCGACATGCCGACCATGCCGATGATTTCGCTCACGGCGCCGCCTCCCCGACCGTGCCGCCCAGCAGGAAGTCGTGATGCACGCGCAGGTATTCGTCGCGCTTCTCCCACTGCGGCCAGTGGCCGGCGTCCGCGATGACGTAGAGGCGGGCGTCGGGCAGCCAGTCGAGCAGCATGGCCGCCTCGTCCAGCCCCCCGGTCGGGTCATGGTCGGTCCACAGCAGCAGCGTCGGTGCGCCGATCTTGCCGACCCAGCCCGGGTCCCACGCGAAGTCCTTGCGGACCGCAGGATCCTGCAGCACGAGCGTGTTGGTGATCGCGCGCAGAAAACCCGGCCGGCTGTAGACGGCACGACGGAGGGTGACCAGCTCATCGGTGACCATCTCGGTGTGGTGGAACAGGAACTCGACCCGGCGGCGCACGGTCGCGTCGCTCGGATCGCGGACCGCGGCGAGCGTGCTCTCCCGCAGCCGCGTCATCACCTCGGGTTTGTTGGCGATGTTGCCCGGGGTGTTGAGCACGAGCCGGCCGACGCGGCCGGGATGGTAGGCACCGGCCCACGCGGCGACCCAGCCGCCCAGTGATTCGCCGGACAGGTGCGCGCTGTGGATGTCCAGCGCGTCCATCAGCCCGATCAGGTGATCGCAGAGCACGTCGATGGTGTACGGCCGGTCCGGCAGGTCCGACCACCCGTGGCCCACCATGTCGTAGGCGGTCACGCGGAAGTCCGCGGCTAGCCCCGCGATGTCGCGGGCGTAGGCCTCCAGGTGACCGCCGGTGCCGTGCAGCAGCACCAGGTCGGGACCGGATCCAGCGCGGAGGACGCGGGTGCGCACGCCGTGCACGTCGACGTGGCGCAGCTCATGGTCGGTGTCGGCCAGTTCGCCCCAGATGCTGATGTGCTCGGGCAGGTCGGTCATGACTCGTCCTCCGGGAAGCGGGCCCGCGCCTCGGCGACGGTGCACAGTCCTGCGCTCTGCCGCCGGGCGACGCCGAGCGCCTGCAGCAGGCGGGAGTTCTCGATGGTAAGGAACTCGACCGGTTCGCCGGCCGAGTCGTTGTAGTGGCGGTGCCAGGTCCACGGCGGGGTGTAGATGAAGTCGCCGGCCGCCCACGCCGCCATGTCGTCCTCGATGTCGCTGTGCCCGTGGCCGGAGATGACGTAGTGCACCGTCTCGTGGTGGTGCCGTTGCATGTCTGAGCTCTGGCCGGGCGGGATCGTCTGCCGGAACAGCTCGAACGTGACGGTCGGCAGCCGCCCGGCAATCGCCAGCGTGGTCGGGTTGTGGACCTGCCCGGCCGGAAGCGTCTCCATCTCGGCGGCGCGCACCACAACCGGACGGGCGGTGCCCGGGCGGACCGAGCCGCTGATCGCGCCCAGGAAGTCAGCCATGTCGAAGCCGGGGCCAGATAGTCCCATCAGAACGTCTCCGTCCTTCCTCCGTCGACGGTGATCACGGTCCCGTTGACGTAGCCGGCATCGGCCGACGCCAGGAACGCGACCGCGGCAGCGATCTCGTCAGGGGTGCCGGGGCGGCCGGCCGGGACCTCCGCCGTGTCCTCCGCGTCCAGCTCGGCGGGCGGCCGCCCGGTCCGCGCGGCCCGGGCGGACAGAACATCCCGGCGGCGCTGGGTGTCGGTGGCGCCGGGCGCGACGCAGTTGACGGTGACGCCGTCCGCGGCGTGCTCGCGCGACAGGAGCTTGGCGGCGGCGGTGACCCCCGCGCGCAGCACCACCGAGACGGCCAGGTCGGGCTGGGGCTGGCGGACCGCGGTCGAGGTCACGAACACCAGCCGGCCGAAGCCGCGGGATGCCATGGCCGGCAGCGCGAGACGGGCCAGCCGCAGCGGCCCGAGCAGCAGCAGCTCGGCACCGGCCCGCCAGGCCTCGTCGGTGACGTCAAGGATCCGGCCGGGCGGCGGGCCGCCGGCGTTGAGGACCAGCACGTCCGGTGAGCCGTACCTGGCCGTCATCGCGTCCATAGCGGCCGCCGCCGCGTCCGGTGCGGCGATGTCGCTGACCAGCGTGCCGACCGAGAGCCCCGTCCGCTCCTGCAGCCGGGTCGCCGCCTTCTCGAGCGGCTCGGGATGGCGGCCGGTGATGACGACGCGGTGCGTCGGCGCGAGGCGCTCGGCGATCGCGAAACCGATGCCGGCGGCGCCGCCGCCGACAAGCGCGGTCCGTGCGGTGATGGTGGCCTCCCAGGGGCTCGTGCCCGATGCGGTGCTGGGCTTAGCCTGACCGGTATGACCTCGCGGAACCAACGATGAGTCCCACTCAGCGAGACACTGTGCTTTCCAAAGACGTGCTCCCCGGGGGTGGGCTGGACCGGGCGGCGGCGATCCTGGGCGCGTTCGACCCTGCCCACCGCGAGCTCACGCTGGCCGCCCTGGTTAACCGGTGCGGGCTGCCCCGCTCGACCACGCACAGGACCGCCGACCGGATGATCCGGCTCGGCTGGCTGGAAAAGCCTGGCGACCGGTACCGGATCGGCAACCGCCTGTTCGAGATCGCGAGCCTGGCGCCGATCCGGCTGGAGCTGCGCGAGGCGGTGCTGCCGTTCCTGCAGGACCTGCACCAGGCCACGAAGATCACCGTGCAGCTCGGCGTGCTGGACAGCACACAGATCCTGGTGGTGGAGAAAATCACCGGCCACCGGGCCATGCCGATGCTGTCGCAAGTCGGGGGCATGATCCCGGCGTACTGCTCGGCGCTGGGCCGCGCCATCCTCGCGTACTCACAGCCGGAGGTCATCGACGCCGCGCTGGCCGGCTCTCTGCCCGCCCGCACCCCGCGCACGCTGACCAGTCCGGTCGCCATCATGCGGGAGCTGACAGCGGTGCCAGAACGCGGCTGGGCGGTCGACCGCGAAGAGGGCAACATCGGCGTCAGCTGTGTCGCCGCGCCTATCTTCGGCCCGTCCGGCGACGTCGCTGCGGCACTGTCGGTTACAGGACCCAGCCAGCTGGTACGCGCCGACCGCATTGGGCCAGCGGTGCGGATGGCGGCTGCTGCGGCGTCCCGCGCCTACACCAGCCGCCCGCGACCGTTGTCCCGCTGAGCGGGACAGATCGTTGCGGTGCCGGGCGCTCGGCCGCACGCTGTGGCATTACACACGTGCGAATCACGCGGTGTGCGACTTGAGGAGGCGACGATGAGTCTTGGCGGCGGGTACATGCTGCCCTCGCGCGAAGGGCAACAGATCGCGGCGATCGGCCTCGGCATCACCATGAAGACCAACGGCAAGTCCACGCGCGACGCGTATTCGCTGTTCGAGTACGCCATCCCGGCGCGCACCGACGGGCCCCCAGCCCACATTCACACCCGTGAGGACGAGTCGTTCATCTGCCTGACCGGCAAGCTCGACGTTCACCTCGGCGGCGAGGACTTCACGCTCGGCCAGGGCGACTACCTGTACCTGCCGCGCGATGTCGTCCATACGTTCCGCAACACCTACGACGAGGAGACCCGCGTCATCTCTGTCGTCTCCCCGGCCGGCCTGGAGGGTTACTACCAGGCGCTGGCCGACATGCCGCCAGGCCCCAAGGACATCGGCAAGATAAAGCAGATCATGGCCGACTTCGGCATCATGCTGCAGCTGCCGCCCGAGGTGCGATGACCATGCGCGTCGGGATCATAGGTGCCGGGGTCGCCGGGCTGACCACCGCGAAGGTCCTCAAGCAGGCCGGGCACGAGGTCATCATCTACGACAAGGCCCCCGACGTCGGTGGCGTGTGGAGCCGCACCCGCCGGTACCCGGGACTGACCACGCAGAGCCCGAAGGCGCAGTACTCCCTGTCGGACTACCCCATGCCGCGCGACTGCCCAGAGTGGCCGACCGGCGCCCAGGTCCAGACCTACCTCGCGGCGTACTCCAGCCATTTCGGCCTCGACCCGGCGCTGCGCCTGTCCGCCGAGGTGACGTCGGCAACACCGGGGCCCGCCGGCGGCTGGACGATCACCGCCGCCGGCGCGAGCGAGCACGTCGACAAGCTCGTCGTGGCCAACGGGGTGTTCTGCGAGCCCGCCGTGCCGCACTATCCGGGCACGGACGAGTTCATCGCGGCCGGCGGCCGCGTGCTCGCAGGCACCGAACTGCACGACGAGGAACAGGCCAGGGACAAGCGCGTCCTGGTCGTCGGATACGGAAAGTCGGCCTGCGACATCACCGTGCCGATCAGCCAGGTCGCGGCCAGCACCGACGTGATCGCCCGGCACCTGCTGTGGAAGGTGCCGCGCCGCATCGGCGGCTTCCTCAACTTCAAGCTCCTGCTGCTGACCCGCATGGGCGAGGCCCTGTTCAAGTACTTGCGCCCGCGTGGCGTCGAGAAGTTCCTGCACGGCCCGGCCAACGGCCTGCGCGGCCAGATGATCAACTCGATCGGGTCGGCGTCCGTCCGCCAGTTCGGGCTCCGGCGGCTGGATCTGGTGCCACCCGGGCAGATGGAGGACATCGTCCGCGGGGCCATAGGCCTGGCCACCGAGGGTTTCTTCGAGGGCGTCGCCGACGGCCGCATCGTCGTCCACCCCAACCGCACCGTCGCCAGGCTGCTGGCCGACCACGGGACGCCAGCCGCCGAGCTCGACGACGGCACCCGGCTCCCCGCCGACCTCATCGTCTGTGCGACCGGGTTCAGCCAGGGCGTGCCGTTCCTGCCCGCCAAGGTCACGCGGCGGGTGCTCGACGAGCGCGGCAACTTCATGCTCTACCGGCAGATCCGCCCCGCCGACGTGCCTGACCTGTACTTCAACGGGTACAACTCCTCGTTCTTCAGCCCGCTCAACGCCGAGATCGCCGCGGTCTGGATCGCCGCGGACCTGGCCGGCGCGGTCAAACTGCCTGAGCCAGCGGCCATGCGCCAGCAGGTCATCGGCCAGCTCGCGTTCATGGACGACGCCACGGACACCCACCACTGCCACGGCGGGAAGATCATCCCATTCTCGCTGCACAACGTGGATGAAGTGCTCGGCGACCTCGACGTCAACATCAGCGCCGCGGTCCGCGCCTGGCACTGGCTCATGCCCGTGAACCCGGCCGCCTACCGCCGCATCACCCCCACCGTCCTCAACCAGCTCCCGTCCGTCCCTGCGGTTGCGCCCGTGATGGTTGCGGCAGCTGAGCCGGTTCCCGGCCCCACACACGCCGTCCAGTAGTCTCGGTCGGCGTGACCACACCACTGCACCGGGCGGACATGTTTCTTGACCCTGACTCCGATCCGCGTGAAGGCGGCCCGCGGCTGGGGGACGAGCGGGCGACCCTGAATGAGTACCTGCGCGGCCAGCGGCTGACGCTGCAGCTGAAGTGCGACGGGCTGGACGCCGGGCAGCTGGCCCTGCGGGCCGTGGAGCCGTCCACGATCTCACTGCTTGGTCTGGTCCGGCACATGGCCGACGTGGAGCGCGGCTGGTTCCGGCGCCGGTTCGCCGGGCTGGACGTGCCGAAGCGTTACCAGAGCGAGGCCGATCCCGACGGCGACTTCAACGGGGCGGCCGCCGACCCGGCCGTGGTGGAGGAGGCCTGGGCGGCGTGGCGTGACGAGATCGCGTTCGCCGACCAGTTCACCCGCGATCACGACCTCGACTTCGTGGGCTGCGACAGCGAGGGTGAGCCGGTCTCGCTGCGCGAGCTGCTCGTGCACATGATCGAGGAGTACGCCCGCCATAACGGCCACGCCGACCTGCTCCGTGAGCGCATCGACGGGCGCCTCGGCGAGTAGGGCGAAGCCCGCCGAGGTCAGGCACGGGGCTGCGGGGTGACGACGCCGGGCGGGGGCGGATCGCTGTGGAGCAGGCTGACCAGGGCCGCCCGGCGGGCCAGCACCTGCCGCTGGTTGATGTAGCCCTTGTCGGTGATCTCCCCGGCGTCGAGATCCGGCGGGCGGGCCAGCACCGCCAGGCGCTCGATCCGGCCCGCCGACCCTGCGCCCGCGTTGTGGCCGGCCAGCGCCTGCGCCAGCGCCTCGAGCAGGCCCTCGTCCACGATCAGATCGCCGTGCTGCGCCGGCTCGCGGCCCAGGAGGGTGCGGGCCTCGGCGGCGTTCAGCCAGGCCAGCGCGCCGGTGAACGGCCGTTCTTCCCCCGTGATCACCGCGTCCGACAGCACAGGGGCGCAGGACAGCAGGGCCGTGCGCAGCGCCCCGACACGCACGAACGTGCCGGTAGAGAGCTTGAAGTCCTCGGCGATCCGGCCCCGGAACACCAGGCCGGCGTTCGGGTCCCGCGGGTCGGCGAGGGTCACCGCGTCACCGGTCCGGTAGAAGCCATCGCCATCGAACGCCGCCGCGGTCAGGTCGGGCCGCGCGAAGTATCCCGGGGTCACGTTCGGGCCTTTCACCCGGATCTCATAGGCGCTTTCGGCCGGGACGAGTTTGACCTCGGTGCCAGGTAGCGGTACGCCAATGCAGCGGGCGTCGGTGTACGCGAAGTGGGCCGCGGTCACCGCCGGGGCGGTCTCTGTGGCGCCCCAGGCGCCGGTGACCGGGATCGGCCGGTCCGCGGTCGCCGCGGCGAGGGCGGCCAGCCGCTCGCGCAGCGCCGCAGGGAGTGCCGCCGCGGCATTGAACATCAGCCGCAGCCGGGAGAAGAAGCGGGCCGCGAACGCCGGGTCGGCCTCCAGCGCCGGGACCAGCTGGGCGTACCCGGCGGGCACGTTGAAGTAGATGGTCGGCGGCACGTCCCGCAGGTTGGCGATGCTCTGCCCGAACAGGGCCGGGGCCGGGCGCCCGCCGTCGACGTAGAGTGTCCCGCCGGCGGTCACGATCATGTTCAGGTTGTGGTTGCCGCCGAACGTGTGGCTCCACGGCAGCCAGTCCACGATCACCGGCCGCTGCTCGGTCAGGAACGGCCACACCTGCCGCATCATCTGCTGGTTGGTCGCGAGCATCCGGTGCGTGTTCAGCACGCCCTTCGGCATGCCGGTCGAGCCGGACGTGAACAGGATCTTGGCGATCCCCTCGGGCGCCAGCGCGGCGAACGCCTCCCGCAGCCGTGGCCCAGGCGTGGTGGCGATCAGTTCCCCCAGCGACCGTGCCCCGGGCCGGCGGCCCGCGGCCACGAGGGCGGGCACCTCGCCGGCCGCGTCCAGGGCGGCGGCGAACGGCCCGGCGTCATCGGCGAACACCGCGCCCGGCGCGATCAGCTCGGCCACCGCCCGGATGCGTGCGTGATCACGGCTCTGCAGGGAGTAGGCCACGCTGACCGGCGCGGCCGGGATCCCGGCCGTCATCGCCCCCAGTGTCATCAGCAGGTGATCCACGCCGTTGCCGGAGAGGATCAGCAGCGGCCGCCCGGGGCCAAGACCCATGTCCAGCAGCGCCTGCCCGATCGAGTCCGCGGCCGCGGCCGCCTCGCCGTAACCGCAGGTCCGCCACGAGCCGTCGGGAGCCCGCTGGGCCACGAGCGGGTGGCCTGGATCCTCGCGCGCCCAGGCCCGCAGGCTGTGGATCACCGTGACCGGATAGCCGCCCAGCGGCTCCGCCGAGCGCAGCAGCAGGCCGCCAGCAGCGGCCTGCTCGGCCCTAACGTCCGGCGCCGTGAACAGCGCCGCCTCACTGCTGGATCCCATGACCTACTCCTGCCGCATCCGGCGCCACACGGCGAGCATTCCACTAAATGATGCCCCTCTGACACGTTCTTGTAGCGCTTAATGGCGTGACGCGCAAGATTGGGGTCCCGCACCCGCCTGGCCAGCGGCGATCAACGGAACCGGCGACGGTGTCGTCTAAGGGGTGACGCTGGAGAACAGGAGGCCAAGTGAATAAACGGCAGGCGCGGGCCTTCGAAGCGTTCGCCGCCGAGTCAGGCGGTGAACTGCTGCGCATCGCCACGCTGCTCACGTCGGATCCGCACACCGCCGAAGATGTCTACCAGGAGACCCTGCAGCGGCTGGCCGCGCGCTGGTCGAAGGTGGACAGGCCCAAGGCGTTCTGCCGCCGGGTGATGCACAACATCGTGATCGACCAGACCAGGGCCAGGAGCCGCCGCCCCCGCGAGCTGCACCATCCTCCGCGATCTCATGCACCGCTGCACCGATGACCTGCACCCCCGCGCGTCGGTCGCCTCGGCGGTGGTGACCAGGCAGCGCCGCAGGGACCGCCGGGGCCGGGTCGTGTCCGTCACCGCCACGGGGGCCGCGCTCGGCACCGCGGTCGGGGTGGCCCTGGTCGCGAGCTCGCGCCACGCCCCGGACGCGGCCCCGCCCACGCGGCCCGCGATTACCCTGACCGTGTCCCAGCAGGCGCTCACCAAGCTCAGCGCCGCCGCCAGCCAGCCGCAGGGCCACGGGCGCTACGTGGTGCTCCGCGAGGTCCAGGACACCTACCGCAGGACATCCGTCATCGACAGCATCACCGGTGACGTCTGGACCTACCAGAAGGGCGCCGGGGTCCCCGCCGAGCTGCCGGTGGACCGGCACGGATCGATGACGCAGGCCCAGTTCGACGCCGTGCCCACGGCCCCTGCGGCCCTGCGCGCGTTCCTGATCTCCCAGTACGACCAGCAGCAGAAGCAGGCCGAGGCGGCGCTGGCCCGGCAGGTGGCCAAGAACGAGAAGCTGGTGCACCGGCACAAGCCGGGCATCCTGGCCACCATACGGCCGATCAAGCTGTCCAGTGACGGTAAGGCCTTCGAGCAGGCCTACCTGATGCTGTGGAACCCCTGCCCCGGCCTGGCCTGCGCGCGGCGTTGTTCAAAGTCCTCGCCGAGATCCCTGGCGTGCTGGTCAATCAGCACGCGCATGACAGCCTCGGCCGCCCGGCCGTGGAGATCAGTTGGTTCGACCCGGCGAACAAGGTGACGTCCGCGACCTTCGAGGACCCGTCCACGACGAGGGTCCTGCAGCAGACGGACGTCATGGCCGCTCGGGGATCGGCGCCCGCCACCTCCGGCCGCGACCTTTGTCTGTCCGTCACTCGCGCGAATTCCCTGCCGCCCAACCCCTACCGCTAAGCGGGCCTGCCAGCAGCCCGCCGGGTTAGCTCAGCGCCCGACGGCGCTGCGGGCCGACCGTGTACTTCGGGTCCCGCGCCGACGCCTGGCCGGCGGCGAAGACGCCGAACCTGGTGGCGGCCGAGCCGGCGAGCAGGGCCGCCCCGGACAGCGCCGACACCGCCCGGCTGCGGCGACCGAGGAACGCGGCGGCTGCGCCCGCTGCGGCCAGGACCTGCCCGGTCCGCATGAGGGCTCCCGATCTCCCGGCCCGGTATGGCTCGGCCTCCGGGCCCAGGCGCCGGTCAAGCAGCAGTTCGGCGGTGAGCTCCGCGACGGCTCCGGCCACGGCCAGCCGGGCCGCGGGGCGCGCCCGGTCCGGCGGGACCGCGAGCAGGCCGAGCCCGCCGGCCGCGGTGGCGGCCGAGCCGGCAAAGAGATAGGGAAGCTCGCGGTAAGCGCCGTGCCAGGCTGGCGTGGCGGTGTCGGCGATCAGGACCGAGGTGTAGGCCGCGACCGCGGGGCCGATCACCCCGGCCGTGACCGTGGCCGCGGCGCCGGCGTGCGGCAGCCTCCGTGAGAACAGGCAAGCGGCCAGCGCCGGCGGGGCATAGGCGGACACGATCCAGGTGCCGACGCTCATCGGAGAGGTCACCTTGAGCACGCGCAGCATGTTGACGAACCGGGCCGGGCGGCCGAGATCGTGGACCAGGGCAGCCAGCGACAGACTGATCCCGCCGGCCGCGCCGGCCTTGGTCACGCGGGCCAGTTCCGGGTGACCGGAGAACTGGGCGCAGGCGGCGAGCGCGGAAGACGCGCCTGCAAGCCCGCCGAGGAACAGGTAAGCAGGGATGTCCAGGCCCCACGCGGGCTCCTTGACCACGGGCCGGCCGTAATACGAGCTGGTCTCGGCCCGCGGCACAAGCTGCTGCTCGCCGCGGGCCCGCTCCGGCGTCGTGCTCATGACCGTCCGCCCAGGCACGCGGCCACCACCGCGGCGGCCAGGCCCGCGGCGGCGAGCCCGGCGTGCCGCCACATTCGGGGCAGGTCCCGCGTGGTGACCACCGGGTCCGGCGGCAGGCCATAGACCTCCGGCTGGTCGAGCAGCAGGAAGAACGCGCCCGCCCCGCCGACGCCGTCGCCCGGATCGTCGCCGTACAGCCGAGCCTCCGGCCGGCCCGCGTCGTGCAGGTCGGCCACGCGCTGCTGCGCCCGCTCGCGCAGCTCGTCCAGCGGCCCGAACTGGATGGACTCGGTCGGGCAGGCCTTGGCGCAGGCCGGGGTGAGCCCGGCGCCGATCCGGTCGTAGCACAGCGTGCACTTGTGCGCGCCGCCGTCCGACTCGCGCCTGCCGATCACGCCGAACGGGCACGCCGACACGCAGTAGCCGCACCCGTTGCAGACGTCGTCCTGCACCACCACCGTGCCGAACTCGGTGCGCATCAGCGCTCCGGTGGGGCAGACGTCCAGGCAGGCGGCCTCGGTGCAGTGCTTGCAGACGTCGCTGGACATCAGCCAGCGCAGATCGCTCGCATCGGCGCCGTCATCCGCGTCCGCGCGGACGGTGACCGCAGACTGCTCGATGAACGCGACGTGCCGCCAGGTGGACGCGCTCAGGGTCTGGGTGTTGTCGTAGGACATCCCGGTCAGCAGGAGCCCGTCCTCGGGCACCTCGTTCCACTCCTTGCACGCGACCTCGCAGGCCTTGCAGCCGATGCACACCGAGGTGTCGGTGAAGAAGCCCATGCGCGGCGGGTGATCCCCGTAGCCGGCGTGCGCGGCCGGGTCGAGGCCAGGCTGGGTCGGCGCGGTGCTCGGGTCAGGCGGCGTGGTGCTCATCTCACAGTTCCGTCCCTGTCGCGTCGGTGATGCCGGCCCGTTCCTGGTAGGCCCGGACGAGCTCGCGCAGGGCCGGCCCGCGCGGGCGCCTCCCGGGACGGATGTCGCAGGCCATGGCCTTGACCTCCTGGATGTGCACGTTCGGGTCCAGCGACAGGTGGCTCAGCTCGTTGGCGGCATCCCCGGTGGTGTACCCGTTCTTGCCCCAGTGCCAGGGCAGCCCGACCTGGTGCAGGGTCCGGCCCAGCACCTTGAGGGGCGGCATGCGCTCGGTGACCAGGACCCGGGCCTCGATCGCGCTGCGGGCGGTGACGATCGTGGCCCAGCCGAGGTGCTCCAGGTCACGCTCGGCCGCGAGCTGCGGCGAGATCTCGCAGAAGAACGCGGGCTGCAGTTCCGCCAGGTAGGGCAGGAACCGGGACATGCCCCCGGCGGTGTGGTGCTCGGTCAGCCGGTATGTCGTGGTCACGTACGGGAACACAGCCGATCCCGGCTGGTCGCCGCTCGGCTGGAACCGGTTCTCGCGGTGCCGGATGATCTGCCGGACCGGGTTGTGCTGTTGCCGGTACAGCGGGTTGCGGAACGGCGATTCCTGCGGCTCGTAGTGCGCGGGCAGCGGGCCGTCCACCAGCCCGGCCGGGGCGAACAGCCAGGCCTTGCCGTCGGCCTGCATGATGAACGGGTCGGTGCCGGAAATAGCGGCCACACCGGTGGCGCCCTCGGGCGGGCGGTATGAGGGAGGCCGGTCGGCGATGTAGTCGGGCACGTCGTGCCCGGCCCACCGCCGCTGCTCCTCGTCCCACCAGACGAGTGCCTTGCGCTCGCTCCAGGGCCGGCCCTCGGGGTCGGCGGAGGCCCGGTTGTAGAGCACGCGCCGGTTGGCCGGCCAGGCCCAGCCCCAGTCCGGTGCCACCCAGTCCTGCTTGGTCCACGGGGTGCGCCGGGCGGACTGGTTCACCCCGTCGGCCCGCACGCCGCAGTAGATCCAGCAGCCGCAGGCGGTTGACCCGTCGCTGGTGAGCTGGGTGTAGGCCGACAACGGCTTGCCGCCAGCGTCCCAGCCGCTGATCTCGGCGAGGATCGCGTCCGCGTCCGGCTCCTCCAGCGGGCCAGCTGTCGGGTACTCCCAGGTGAGATCCAGGACCGGCCGGTCGGCCTCGTCGGTGGACGCGGCCAGCTTCTCCCGGATGCGGCGCCCCAGGTGGTAGGTGAACCACAGGTCGCTGCGGGCGTCCCCGCCAGGCTCGACCGCCTGGTGGTGCCATTGCAGCAGGCGCTGGGTGTTGGTGAAGCTGCCGGACTTCTCGGTGTGGGCGGCGGCGGGCAGGAAGAAGACCTCGGTGCCGATGTCCTGCGGGGTCATCTCCCCGGTCTCGATCTCCGGGCCGTCCTTCCACCAGGTGGCGCTCTCGATCATGACGAGGTCACGGACCACCAGCCAGTCCAGGCTGGACAGGCCCAGCCGCTGCAGCCGGGCGTTGGCCGAGCCGACCGCCGGGTTCTGGCCGAAGAGGAAGTACCCCCGGCAGACCTTCTGCGTCTGGGCGATGACCGTCTCGTAGGTGCTGTGGCTGCCGGTCAGCCGGGGCAGGTAGTCGAAGCAGAAGTCGTTCTCCGCCGTGGCGGCCTCGCCCCACCAGGCCTTCAGCAGGCTGACCAGGTAGTCGCGGGTGTTCGCCCAGAACCCGGCCGGCACGGCCTCGGCCTCGACGTAGGAGTCGAGATCGGCGTTGCTGTGGGCGAACGGCATGGGCAGGTACCCGGGCAGCAGGTCGAACAGCGTGGGGATGTCCGTCGACCCCTGGATGGAGGCGTGGCCGCGCAGGGCCAGGATGCCGCCGCCGGGGCGGCCCATGTTCCCGAGCAGCGCCTGCAGGATCGCGGCGGTCCTGATGTACTGCACGCCGACGGTGTGCTGGGTCCAGCCCAGGCTGTAGACGAACGCGGTCGTGCGGTCCCGGCCGGAGTTGGCGGTCACGGCCCGGCAGACGCGGGCAAACAGGTCCTGGGGCACCCCGGTGATCTGCTCGACCATCTCCGGGGTGTAGCGCGCGAAGTGGCGTTTCAGCACCTGGAACACACACCGCGGATGCTCCAGCGTGGGGTCGGTGTCCGGCGCCGGGTGGGTCGCCGCGCCGCCGGAGCCGTGCGCCTCGCCGCGTCCCGCTTGCCGCACCTGCCGGTGCGCACCGTGGTCCTGCGGGTCAGGCTCGTCGCGGACGCCGCTGGCTGCCTTGGTCTCGGCCCCCTGATAGCGCCAGGCCTCGAAGTCGTAGTAGCGGTGCTCGGCGTTCAGGCCGGAGAACACCCCGTCGAGATCCTCGGTGTCGGCGTAGTCCTCGCTCAGGATCGTGGCCGCGTTCGTGTAGGCCAGCACGTACTCGCTGAAGTACTTCTCGCTGCGGAGGACGTGATTGATCAGTCCGCCGACGAACGCGATGTCGGCGCCGGCCCGGATCGGGACGTGCAGGTCGGACACGGCGCTGGTCCGGCTGAACCGCGGGTCGACGTGGATGACCGTGGCCCCGCGGGACTTGGCCTCCATGACCCACTGGAAGGCGACCGGATGGCACTCGGCCATGTTCGAGCCCTCGATCAGGATGCAGTCCGAGTTGATGAGGTCGCGCGGGAAGGTGGTGGCCCCGCCACGCCCGAAGCTAGTCCCCAGACCGGGAACGGTGGAGGAGTGTCATATCCGGGCCTGATTCTCGATCTGGATCGTGCCCAGCGCCGTGAACAGCTTCTTGATCAGGTAGTTCTCTTCGTTGTCGAGCGTGGCCCCGCCCAGGCTGGCCACGCCGAGCGTGCGGCGGGTGCGCGCGCCATCGCTCTGCCACTCCCAGCCCGCCCGCCGCGCCGAGATAACCCGGTCGGCGATCATGTCCATTGCCGTGTCCAGATTCAGGTGCTCCCACTCGGTGCCGAACGGCCGGCGGTACCTGACCTGGTACTGACGGGCGTCGCCGGTGGTCAGCTGCAGGCTCGCTGAGCCCTTCGGGCACAGCCGTCCCCGGCTGACCGGGGAATCCGGGTCGCCCTCGATCTGCGTGACCCGGCCGCCCTCGACATACACGTCCTGGCCGCAGCCGACCGCGCAGTACGGGCAGACCGACTTGACGACCTTGTCCGCGCGGCGGACCCGCGGCTCCAGCTGCTCGGTGCGCCTGCTCTTGACCGCCGCGCCCAGGCCCAGCCGGTCCCGGCCGGTGAGCTGACGGTAGACGGGCCAGGAACCGATCCAGTCGCGTGCGCTCATTGCGGTGGCTCCCTGAGTCGGGGGACGGTGACAGCACCAGGGTTCCCAGGCGACCGCCGGTCACACATCGCCGGGCCGGCAAGTTCTGAGGCGCGGCTGCCCGCGCTGGCTAGCGGATGGCGGCGGCCAGGCCCAGTGTCCGTTCCTGGCCCGGGGCGACCTGAGCGCGGCTGCGGCGCAGGAAGACGGCGGTAACGATGATCACCACGACGGTGGCCGTGAGCATGATCGTGGCGAGGGCGTTCACGGACGGGGTGAGGCCGAAGCGCACGGCCGAGTAGAGCACGATCGGCCAGGTGTTCGTGGTGCCGTTCGTGAAGACGGGCAGCACGTAGTCGTCGAACGAGAAGGTGAACGACAGCAGGGCGGCGGCCACGATGGCGGGCATGAGCCGGGGGAGAGTTACCTGGCGGAACGTGGCCAGCGGCCCGGAGCCGAGGTCGTAGGCCGCCTCCTCGAGCGTGTCGCCCATCCCCACGAACCTGGCCCGGATGATGAGCATCGTCAGCGACGCATTGAACACCACCTGGCCCAGCAAGATGGTGACCTTCCCGAGAGCCGGGAAGGCGGGCACGTAGTTGCGGGCCTGCACGAAGAAGATCAGCGAAGCCACCGCGATCACGATCTCGGGCACCACGAGGGTCAGGTAGACGAGGGCGTCGAAGGGCGCGCGGAGCCGCGGCTTCATCCGGGCCAGGGCCAGGGCCGCGCACAGGCCCAGGACGGTAGCGACGATCGAGGCCACCGCGGCGATCTGCAGGCTGGTCAGGATGGCCGGGATGTAGGTCGGATCGTGCAGGCCCGCGCTGAACCAGCACGAGGTGAACCCGTTCCAGACCGTGATGTTGCCGATCTGGGTGGGCGGGATGTTGCAGATGTTGGCGCCGTGGAAGGCGGCGACGGAGGTGGCCGACGGCTTGTTGAAGGCGAAGATCACCATCACCAGGATCGGCAGGTACAGGAAGGCGAACATCACCAGCGCCCACGCGGTGAAGCCGTGCTTGGCCGACAGACGCCTACGCACCGAACTGTTCCTCCTTCGTGGCGAAGAAGATGTAGACGATGACGAACAGCGACAGCGCCGCCATCAGCGCGATCGCGAGCGCCGAGCCGAACGGCTGGTTCTGGGCCTGGTTGAACTGGTCGCCGATGACGTTCCCCACGAACTCGTAATTTCCGCCGCTCAAGATGTTGGGGATGATGTACTCGCCCGTCATGGGGATGAACACCAGCAGCGCCCCCGTGACCACACCGGGCAGCGTGAGCCGGAGCGTGATCTCCCGGAACGCCGTGAACGGGCGCGCCCCCAGGTCGGTGGCGGCCTCGATCAGCGTCCAGTCCATCCGCTCCAGGGACGCGAACACCGGCAGGATGAACAGCGGCAGGTAGTTGTAGACCAGGCCCACGGCCACCGCGTACTTGGTGTACAGGATGTTGATGCCGACGTCCTTGGCCAGGTACCCGTTGGGATCCAGGATGATCTTCAGCGCGTAGGTGCGGATCAGGAATGACGTCCAGAACGGCACCACGATGAGGAGCAGGGCCAGCATCTTGTAGGTGCTCAGGTAGCGGGCCATCCAGTAGGCGACCGGGTAGCCCACCGCGATGGTCAGCAGGGACCCGATGGTGGCCATCACGAGCGTCCGCTCGAAGATGGTCGTGTACAGGGAGTTACCGATCAGCTTGTACTGGGAGAGGTTGAAGCCGTAGGACAGGCCGCCGAACCCGCGCTGGGTGGCCAGCGAGAACGCCACCAGGATCGCCATCGGGCCCAGGAAGAAGATGACGTAGTACAGCAGTGACGGTGCGGTCAGCCAGCCCGGGTAGTGCGGCCGGAACGACCGCTTCCGCCGCGGGGGCGGCGTGACCACCGACGGCGGCTCGGTCTGCTCGGCGACCGCCATCAGGCCGCCTTGAACTCCGAGTAGATCTGGGTCCGCGTCTCCACGACCTGCGGGCTGACGTTGAGGATGTAGTGGTAGTTGTCCGTGTAGGTCTTCGGCACGTTGAACATGGGGTCATCCCGCAGGCTCGACGGCAGCTGCGCCAGGGCGCTGTTCATCGGGATCTTGTAATTGTGGTAGTTCATTTCGGTCACCGCGGTGCTCGGCGTGAGCAGCCAGTTGATCCAGGCGTGCGCGGCCACCGGGTGCGGTGCGCTCACCGGGATGCACCAGTTGTCCGCCCAGATCTCCGAGGCCTCCGTCGGGATGACCGCGGTGATGTCGCCCTGCTTCTTGCGCCCGTCCACGATCCGGCGCACGTCGCCGTTCCACCCCTGGCTGAGGATGATCTTGCCGGCAATGGCGTCGTTGATGTAGGCGGACGAGTCGATGGTGGTGACGCCCTTGCGGATCGAGAGCAGGAAGGACTTCACCTGGTTGAAGTCGGACTGGCTGGTGGTGTTCGGATTCAGGGCGAGCGCCATCAGCGCGAGCGGCACGACCTCCTCCGCACCGTCCAGGAGGTTCGTGCGGCCCTGGCCCACGTACTTCGGCAGGGCCATGTAGAAGTCGTGCATGGTCTTCGGGTGCTCTTTCACGATCTTGTTGTTGAAGAAGAACATCGTGATACCGAAGTCCTTGATGACGTGATAGTCGCCGGTCGGGTCGTAGGACGGCTTGAGGAACGACGGGTCCAGGTTCTTGAGATTAGGCAGCAGAGCCCTGTCCAGGGCCATCAGCCCCTTCTCCTCGATCAGCTCGGCCACCGCATTCTGGCTGGGCACGATGATGTCGTAGCCCGTGCCGCCCGCGTGCAGCTTGGCCAGCAGCTCGTCGTTGCTCGAGTAGAAGGTCTCGTGGACCGTCATGCCCACCTTCGCCTCGGGCGGGAGCTTGCGGAACTTGGTGAACGTCGACGGATCGTCGTACTGGGACCAGTTGTAGATCTCGAGGTGGTTCTCCAGGGGCTTGCCCGCCAGCGAGTTGCCGGAGGAGCTTGACTGGCTGCTCGAGCCGCCGGAGCCCGTCGATGTGGTGCCGCACGCCGCGGCCGCCGCGGCGAACAGCGCCATCCCGCCCAGGCCGAGGGCCTGCCGCCGGTCGATGCGGTGGCCGGCCGCCCGCTGGACCTCGCGGTGCAGGTAGTCGAGCTTCGGTTTCATCGCGCGCGGCGCGAGAATGTTCAGGTCATCCCGGTCTTCGTTCATGATTCCTCCTGCTGGCCTGCCGGCGCAGCTGGCTTGGCTTCACCCAGGAGAAGCGGGGCGGCTTCGTCCCAGCTGAGAGCGATCTGGTCGCCTGGGTTGATGGTGTCGAGCGCGGGATCGGCGCTGGCGCGCTGTTCGCGGACCACGATGTTGGTGCCGGTGGCGAGCCTGGCCACGATCTGGATCTGGTCGCCCAGGTACATCTTGGTAATGACCTCGGCGGTGGCCGAGTTGGCGGTCCCGGCGGAGGCGCCGGGCGTGGCCACGATGCGCTCGGGCCGGATGCCAACCCGCACCCGGCTGCCCTTGGCGGCGAGGCCGCGGCCGCGCACCACAACCCCCGCCCCCGCATCGATGGCGAAACCGCTGTCGGCGGCCTCGGCCACGTCCCCGGTCAGGAAGTTCATGTCCCCGATGAAGTCGGCCACGAACGGGGTCAGCGGCCGGTCGTAGATCACCCGCGGCTCGTCGATCTGCTCGATCAGGCCGTTCGACATGACGGCCACCCGGTCGGACATGGACAGCGCCTCGCCCTGGTCATGGGTCACGTAGACGAAGGTGATCCCGACCTGTTCCTGGATGCGCTTGAGCTCGATCTGCATCTCCTTGCGCAGCTTCAGGTCCAGCGCGCCCAGGGGCTCGTCCAGCAGCAGCACCCGCGGGTTCATCACCAGCGCCCGGGCGAGCGCGACGCGCTGCTGCTGGCCGCCGGAGAGCATCGTGGGCCGGTGCGTCTCCCGGCCGGTCATCTGCACCAGCTCGAGCGCCTCACGCGCCTTGGCGTGACGCTCGGGCTTGGCGACCTTGCGCTGCTTGAGCCCGTAGGCCACGTTGTCCAGCACGGACATGTGCGGGAACAGCGCGTACTGCTGGAAGACGGTGTTGACCTCGCGCTTGTACGGCGGGGTGCCGACCGCATCCCGGCCGCCGATCAGGATCTCGCCCTGGTCCGGCTGCTCGAAGCCGGCGATCAGCCGCAGTGACGTGGTCTTGCCGCAGCCAGACGGCCCCAGGAGCGACAGGAACTCACCCTTGCGCACCTTGAGGCTGACCGCATTGACCGCGGTCAGAGAGCCGAAACGCTTTGTCACGGCGCGGAATTCAACGTCGTAGGTGCTGTCGCCGTTCGGTGGACTCACGCCCATGCCACCCTCACAGGTCAAGTGCTAGGCAGCAAACTGTAAAGCAATGGCAACATGTGGTCTATAGATATGACTTTGGTGGAAAGTGTCGGAGTTGCTACGGACTGTGACTTGCCCGGGCCGCTCCAGCCGGCCAGGCGGCGCCGGCCTGGCTACCGGAGCAGCGGGCGGGCCAGGCCTGCCCGCTCTGGCCCTAAGTACCTTCCCGCCGGCGTTCTTGGGCAGTTCCTTAACGGAATTACGCGCATGGGGGTCTTGTAATCGGCCAGCGCCAGGCCAGCGCTCCCCGGATCGTTTCCTGGCCGCCCGCCGGCCCGCCGCCCCGGGCGACCACGAGCGCAACCGGGATCTCGCCCAGGTCGCGCTGGAGGAGGGCATGCACGCGGTCGTGCCCGCCCACCTGGCCGCGCGCATCGCGGGCCACTTGGCCGCGGTCCGGGCCGGCTGCGAGTGGGCGGCCCGCCAGGCGGACGTCCCCGCCTGACCACGCCCGCAGCGAGGATTCCGGCGCGGCGGGCGTTGCGTGGCTGGACACTTTGGCACGCCGCAACGTGCCTTTCTGTCCAGCCACGGGACACCGCGGGCGCGCCGGCAGGTCTGGTGCCGGCGGCGGGCACGGCCCTAGGCTTGCCATCTAGCCAGGGGGCGCCATGGTCATGGTTGCGGGCAGTTGGGTGGCTGGAGGGCGCATCCGCAGGGTCGGGCCGCGGTGATGGCGGCCGCCGACCCGGCGTCCGAGGTCGCGGCGCTGGACGCGAGCGGCCAGGCCGAGCTGGTGCGGCGCGGGGAGGTGACCGCGGCCGAGCTGGTCGAGTGGGCGATCGGGCGGATCGAGCGGCTGAACCCGCAGCTGAACGCCGTCGTCACCCCGATGTTCGACGATGCGGCCGCGCGGGTGAACGCCGGGGTGAGCGGGCCGTTCGCGGGCGTCCCGTACCTGCTCAAGGACCTCGTGGCCGAGGCCAGCGGAACCAGGTTCACCGAAGGCTCGGTGTTCCTGCGCGACAATGCCTCGTCGTTCGACTCCGAGCTCGTGGTCCGGCTGCGGCGGGCCGGCCTGGTGATCGTCGGCAAGGCGAACTGCCCGGAGTTCGGGATGGCGCCGACCTGCGAGCCGGTGCTGTTCGGCCCGGCCCGCAACCCCTGGGACGTCAGCCGGTCGACCAGCGGCTCCAGCGGCGGCTCCGGCGCGGCGGTGGCCGCGGGCCTGGTGCCGGCGGCGCACGGCAACGACCTCGGCGGTTCGCTGCGCTACCCGGCGTCGGCCTGCGGCTTGTTCGGCCTCAAGCCGACCCGGGCCAGGAACCCGCTTGGCCCGGAGTACGGCGACGCGATCGGCGGGAACGCGGTCGAGCACGCGCTGACCCGCTCGGTGCGGGACAGCGCCGCGCTCCTGGACGCGACGGCCGGGCCCGCCCCCGGCGACCCGTACTGGGCGCCCCCGCCCGCGGGCCGGTTCGCCGACGAGGTCGGCGCCGACCCCGGCCGGCTGCGCATCGCCTGGACGGCCCGCACCGCGGACGGCTCGCCGGGCCATCCCGACTGCGTCGCGGCGGTCGAGGACGCGGCCGCGCTGTGCGAGTCGCTGGGCCATCACATCGTGGACGCGCAGCTGCCGGAGATCACCCCGGAGGTCGGGGCGGCGATCGGGACCGGGTTCAGCGCCGCGACCGCGTGGATACTCGCGTACTGGATCCGGCACCTGGGCCGGGAGCCTGAGCCGGGTGAGCTCGAGCCGCTGACCCGCGCGTTCTGGGAGGCGGGGCGCCAGATCAGCGCCGGCGACTATCTCATGGCGGTGATGGACGCCCAGGCCTACACCCGGCGGGTGGCCGGGTTCTTCGGTACCGCCGACCTGTGGCTGACGCCGACGCTGTCCGAACCGCCCGCCCCGCTCGGCGAGATCGTCTCCACCGAGGCCGAGCCGCTGCGCGCGCTGGAGCGCGGCGGGCGCACCGTGGCCTACTCCGGCGTGATCGCCAACATCACCGGGCACCCGGCGATGTCGGTGCCGCTGTGGTGGAACGCCGGCGGCCTCCCGGTCGGCGTGCACTTCCTGGGCCGGTTCGGCGGCGAGGGCACGCTCCTTCGCCTCGCCGCGCAACTGGAGCAGGCCCGGCCGTGGGCCCAGCGCAGACCGGGAGTGCACGCCTGAGCGGACCGCAAAAGATGGGTTAAACGCCCCATGTGGCCGGGCCGCCGGTGTCGTTACGGTCCAGATCAAGGACGAGAGCCGAGGCAGCCAGGGGAGTTCCACCCCGGCTGCCTGGCTTCCTGATCGAGAAGGGCATGGCCATGGACGAGTTTCACGGGCGCGCGTCGGTACAGGTCGACGTGGCGCCGCAGGCGGTCTTCGACCTCATCACCGACATCGCCAGGCTCCCCGACTGGAACGCCGCGATCGAAGCGGTGCTGGAGCGGCCTGCCGCGCTGGCCGAGGGCGCCGAGTGGACGATCAAGATGCACCCGCCGCGCCTGCCGAGCTGGAAGAGCATCTCGCGGGTCGAGGAACTCGACCGCAGCCAGCTTCGCTTCGCGTACGAGACGCGCAACGCCGACGGCAACCCGTCGTACGTCAAATGGGCCTGGGAGGTCGCCGCCGCGGGCCACGGCGCCGAGGTCACGGTGACCTGGGACGGTTACCTGAAGACGTTCGACCGCAGGGTGCTGGCCGGGCCGATGCGCAAGCGCCAGCTGGCGCGCGAGGTCCCGCGGTCGCTCACGGCGATGGCCAGCGCGGTGATGGCTGCCCAGCCGGGATAGGCACGCACTACCCGGCGACGCGGTCGGCCACGGCGAGCATCTGGCGGCCCCCGGGCTGGAGGCCAACCTTGGTGCACAGCAGCCCCGTCGACACGCGCTCGATGACGCCCCATTCCCAGATGGCGGTGGCGTCGAGGCCGCAGCGCCGGGCCAGCCACCGGGCCCGCTCGTGCGGATCACCGTCGCCGGGCTCGGCAGGGTCCTCGCGCATGAGGACGCCCAGGTCGTATTCGGCCTCGGCCAGCAGGCCGTCCGGGTCGACCAGCTTGAAGCCGTCCTCTGCCTCCAGCGCGTTCCACTGGTGCACGTCGCCGTGCACGAGGACGGCGCGCTCGTCGTCGTGGGCCTCGATGCGGCGGGCCGCGCAGGCGAGCGCGTAGCTGATGGCGCGCTCGCTGCACGGGCGGCTGAGCTCCTCCCAGGTCGCCGTGATGAAGCCGGCGAGCGACCGGCCCTTCTCCGCGCCGGTCGGCAGGCCCCACCCCGGGGCCGGGCGCCATACCCGCTCCGCGGCCGAGCAGAGGATCTGGTGCCGGGTCCTGACCGGGAGCGCGAGCGTGTGCAGCGGGCGGCCGAGCCGTTCGAGGAGCAGCGCGCCGCGGGCCGTATCCGCGCGGAGCAGCCGCGCGCAGCCCTCGCCGTTGGCCAGGCGCAGGGCGGTGATCTCATTCCGGGCCGCCGCGTCGTCGTGCGGCATGAGCAGCTTGAGCGCCGCCGGTGAGCCGTCGGCGAGCGTGGCCTCGGCCGCAAACGACTCGGTCCCGCCGTCATAGGGGCGGCCGACCGCGATCGACCAGTCCCGCTCGAGGTGCGCGACCAGCCCGGGGAGATCGCGGACCCAGTGTGAGGCGCCGGCCGCACGCGCCTTGCTGCGCACGACCTCGGAGACGCTGATCGCGTCATCGGGTGCACCCACCGGCCACACGGTAGTACGGCCAAAGCCCGTCGGCCGCGCGGTGGGCGGCCCGGCCGCCGGCACCATCGAGGCCGCCGGCACCATAGAGGCCGTCATGGTGCCGGCGGCGGGTGCGGGTACCGCCCCGGACACAGCCCGGCGGGCCGCGCTCCGGGCGCTAGTCCGGCGCGATGCCCCGCGACCTGGCCAGCTCCTCCAGGCCGTATCGCCCGACATCCTCCCGGTCGACCAGGCTGATCGTGCGCAGCCCCTCGGCCACGAGCCGGTCGTTGATCTCGTCAAACCGTTCCCGGACGAGCTGCTTCTCCGCTTCGGTGATCCTGCCCTTATGCGGCTTGCCTGCGTGTACCGCGGTGCCGTAGTCGGTGCGATCTCCGCGCGGCGAGCTGACCGCGGTGCTCTTGGAGCTGCGCCTGGCCGGCCGGGCACTGACGAGAATCTCGCTCATGGCCTTGTCGGTCGCCAGCTTGTCGAATGACTCAGCCTCCAGGGCTATCCGCTGCGGCTCCTGTTCGCCAGCGAGATATAGGTCCACCACCGCCACCCGCAGGGCTGCCTTCTCAATGGCCCCGGCCTCATCGGTGAGCGCCTCGATCTCCACCGGGCTGTCGCCGAGTTCGGGGTGCTCGTGGATCACGATGCGCGCCAGCGCATCGTCCTGGGTGATGATCTGGCCGCTGAGATCACTGAACCTGACGGTCTTCTGACCCACTGGGCATGCCTCCCTGCATGTTGGTGTCGCTGCTGTCCTGCGGCGTGAGTCGCCGGAAGTGCTCGCGGGCCGCCCGCCAGGAGCCACCCGTCTCGGTATCGAGCACGTGCTCTACATTGCCGTAAGCTCGATCCGGCTGTCAAACATACGTTCGATCCAGCGTGTCACGGCACGGAGACGGTGGCGCCGGCCCGGGGCACGGGGAGGTACGCGGTGATCGTGGTGCCCTGGCTGGGGGCGGACCGGACTTCCAGGTGACCGCCGAGCGCGGCGAGCCGGTCGGCCATGTTCCGCTGGCCGGAGCCCATGGCGGTATGCCGGGCGTCGTAGCCGGTTCCGTCGTCGGACACGGTGAAGGACAGGGTCTCGTTGTGGGCCTGAAGGCAGATCCGGGCTGTGGTGGCGTGGGCGTACTTGCCGATGTTCTGCAGCGCCTCGAGGCAGCAGAAGTAGACCGCGGCCTCGGTGTCCTGGGGGAAGCGCCCGATGCCGTCGGCTTCGACCGTTACCGGCACGGGTGACTTGCTGGCTTGCGCGCTGAGTGCGGCGGCCAGGCCCAGGTCGGCCAGCAGCGGCGGGTAGATGCCCCGGGCCAGATCACGCAGGTTCTCCAGGGTGGCCGTGGTGTCGATCTGCAGCTCGCCGATCAGCTCCTTGGCCTCGGCTGGGTCATCGTCCACCGCGGTCGCGGCGATCCGGAGCTTGATGGCCAGGGCCACCAGGTCCTGCTGGGCTCCGTCGTGGATGTTGCGTTCCAGCCGCCGCCGCGCTTCGTCCTGCGCGGTGACCAGGCGCTGCCGGGACGCCCGGAGGTCCTCGATCAGGCCGGCGTTCGACAGCACCAGGCCCGCCTGCGACGCCACGTCGGCGACCAGTTGCTCACCCGCCGGGCCCAGCGGCTCAGCCTTGGGCATCCGGACCGAGATCGCGCCCAGCAGGTCGCCCTGGTGCACCACGGGGACGCTCAGGTCGGCGTCCGGCAGCGGGGGCAGGTTCTGGCCGTCGACGGGCAGCACCGCCACCTCCGGCCTCTCACCCGACGCCGCCTCGGGCACGAGCTCGCCGCCCACGCGCAGCCACACCACGACCTGCTCGGCGCCGGTGCCCGCCTGCTATCATGCGCGCCATCTGCGGCAGCACGTCCTGCTGCGGGTACGCGCCGCCGATGCGCTGCGCGAATTCCGACAACACCTGGTACGGGGTGGCCCGCCGCCCGTACACGATGCGGTTCGCCAGCCGTCCGGCCCGCTGGCGGACCGGCTGGAACGCGACCGCCACCACGGTGGCGGCCAGGGCGGACAGCAGCGGGCTGCCCCGGTCGCCGACCAGCGTCCCCACACCCGCGACCACGCCGACGTAGACGGCGGTGATGAACACGGCCAGCGACCCGTACAAGACGGCCTTGCTGATCACTATGTCGATCTCGTACAGCCGGTACTTCAGGACCGCGATGCCGATGGCCGCGTACAGGCACACGAACGCCAGGTTCGAGAGCACGGTCGTAACCACAGAGCTCGTCACGATCGACGGGATCATCGTGGCCACCACGAGCAGGGCCGCGGCCACGAACCATTTCAGCTGCAGCCGCTCCTCACCCGATGACCGGGCGAACCGAATCAGCAGCCCGGTGATGCCGATCAGGAGCGCGACCGGCACCAACGCGAGGGTCACGGCCAGGACGCCCGGGAGCTGCGCGCGGGTGTACGAGCTGAACGGCTCGGCCCAGATCCGGGAGGCGCGGGTCAGCTGCGTCACCGCGATGAACGTGAAGGCCCCGGCCAGGAACCAGGCCGCCGGGCGCCACCGCGGGGAGCGCAGCCGCCCGGTCGGGAACAGCAGCAGCAGGTAGGACAGCGCGGCAGTCTGTATCACGAAGATCCAGTTGGACAACCAGGCCATCACCCGGCCCGCCGGCAGCGACCCGGGAGCGACGATCAGGGCCCGCAGCCCATAGGGGGCGCAGAAGGCGCTCAGCGCCAATCCCAGCCCCGCCGCCAGGAACAGCCAGCCGATCCGGTTCGCGGGCCGCCGGGACGCGAGCACGAAGCCCACCACCGGCACGGCCATGTTCACGATGTCGGTGAAGACGTCGGAGAAGTCCCAGTCGCTCAGGCTGGCCGGGACCAAGTGCCGGTCCAGGTAGGTCAGGGCCAGGCCGCTGACCATCAGGGCGATCGACAGCGCCGCGACGCAGCCGGCCACCCACCGAGCGGTCCGTCCCCCCATCAGAGCCTCCGGCGCCCGTCTCTGTCCGGCGAGGCTCAGGCGTGGAACGCCCGTCGCAGAGATCAGCCGCAGCCACAGTGTGGCTCCGGGTGCGGGTGGCGGACAAGGAGGTCACCCGTACGCGGCCGCTCGTGCCAGCACCCGGACCCTGACCGGTCTGGCGGACGGGCCGCCCCGCTCCCGCCAGTACCCCACCCTGGGCCTGGTACTGGCTAGACGGGCTGGGCGAAGTCGCCGAACTCGCGCAGCAGCGCGGACTTCGACCTGGCCCCGATCACCTGCTTGACCACCTCGCCGCCGGCGAACAGGCTCAGCGTCGGGACCATGAGGATCCCGTACTTCTGCGCGGTCCGCGGGTTCTCGTCGACGTTGACCTTCACCACGTCGACCTGGCCGGCGTGCTCGGCCGCGATCGCGTCGAGCACCGGGGAGACCTGGCGGCACGGGCCGCACCACGGGGCCCAGTACTCGACGATCACCGGCCTCGGCCCGTTCAGCACGTCGGCCTCGAAGCTCTCATCGGTCACGACCTTGGCCGTACTCACTTTGCGTGCCTCCGGCACCGTAGCTCCGGCATCTCTGCGCGCCTCCGGCACGACACTCATCGCAGCGCTCCTTCCGGGTTAGGTAGGTGCAGGGCCAGGCAGTCACCGCGGTCGCCGTGTTCGCAGACCTGGACCAGGCGGCGCAGCTTGCACTGCAGCAGCGTGAGCTCCCGGATCTGCCCGGCGATCGCCCCGAGCTTGGCCTCGGCGGCCCGGATGATGTCGTCGGCGCCGCCGCCCTGCGCGGGGCCGAGCAGCTCGCTGATCTCCCCCAGCGTGAACCCGAGCGCCCGCGCCCGGCGGATGAACGCCAGCCGCTCCCGGTCGGCCTCGGTGTACTCCCGGTACCCCGAGCCCGCGGGTTCCGGCCGGGCCAGCAGTCCCCGGCGCTGATAGAACCGGACCGTCTCGACGCCGACGCCCTGCTCGGCGGCGAACCTCCCGATCGTCATCCCTGCCATGCTTGGCAAACTAACAGCCGTACCGCGGTACGGAGTCAACGCTGGCGGCAGACCGGGCCCGGGTACGTGTCACCATGGGGTGGCCGAGACGGGCCAGGCCGGTGGAGGAGCGACGAGCGACCACGACGACCACGCATCAGGGGCGCCGGACGCCGAGACCGAGCCCGACGCCCGGTACACGCTCGCCAACGAACGCACGTTCCTGGCCTGGAACCGGACCGCGCTCGCCCTGGTGGTAGCGGGGCTGGGCATCGTCCAGCTGCTGCCGCCGTTCCCCGGCGTCCCGTGGGGCCGCCACGTGCTCGGCATCCCGCTGATCGCGTTCGGCGCGGTCGTGGGCGTGACCGCCTACCGGGAGCTGCGCCGCAACCAGACGGCCATGCGCCGCAAGCAGCCGCTGCCGCGGTCCGCGCTGCCCCAGGTGCTGGCCGCCGTGATCACCGGCATCGCCGTGCTGGCCGGCATCGTCCTGCTGGTCTCGGCCGTCCGGTAGGAACGCCTCGATGCCGCCCGACGACCCCGAGGACGACGACCCCGGCCTGGCCAGGGAGCGGACCAGGCTGGCCTGGGCCAGGACCGCGATCGCCTTCGCCGCGGTCGGCGCGGTCGTGCTCAGGAAGGAGGTGGTCGCCGGCGCGGTCGTGCTGGCCATGGCCCCGCTGATCTGGTGGCTCGGCCGGATCGGCAGCCGCGCGTGGGAGCCGGAGCAGTCGCACCGGCGGCTGCTGCTGGTCACGGTCGCGGTCACCGCCGTGGCGCTGCTGGCGATCCTCGTGTCGCTGCTCACCCGCAGCCCGGGCAGCCTCGGCCAGCTGCTGCCGCGGCACGGCTAGCCGGTGAAGATGTCCTCGGGCAGGAAGGCGGACACGAGCATGTTGGGGGCGTCGACCAGCTGGCTGATCTTGAGGTCGACGGCGACGCTGCAGATGGCGTAGCCCTGCTGGCGGGTCCACCCCCGCTCGGTGAGGTGCTCGATCATGTTGAGGAGCGCGTTGCGGGCCGCGAGCGTGATGTCTTCCGAATGGTTGACGCCGTCCTTGGTGACGGAGATGCCGGTGGTGGCGTAGAACCGGCGCGGCGCCGCGAACTCGGGCGGCAGGTAGTAGTCCTGCCGGGTGAACCGCAGATCGCGGATGTTCTTCTGCGCGGCCTCGCCCTTCCGCACGCTGAACCGCACGTGCAGGGTGGCGTTCATCTCGATCGCGGTGCCGCAGGTCTCGCAGTCACCCTGGGCGAAGTGGGCGTCGCCCGCGGAGAACAGCCCGCCGGGGGTGTCCACCGGGATGAGCAGGTGCGCGCCCTGGCCGAGCTGCTTGATGTCGACGTTGCCGGCCTGCTCACGGGGCGGTATGGTCCGCAGCGCCCGCGCGGCGATGCCCGGGTCTGAGGGCACGGCGGACGCGGGCGACGGCGGCAGGATGAAGCCGCCCCGCTCCAGCAGGTCCTGCTCGCGGGCGATCGTGGTGGTCAGCAGGTCGTGGCCGGGGCTCAGCCCGATCGTGCCCATGAACGGCGAGCCCGGGATCCGGACTCCGGGCAGCTCGGCGGACGTGGCCCAGCCGTCGGCGATGTCCCAGTTGACCTTGAACGGGTCGGGGAAGTCGTCGCGCAGGAACCCGAACCCCGGCACCTGGACCGTGTACCCGTACCGGTCGGGCTCGATGTTCAGGATCTCCACGTCGAGCAAGTCGCCAGGCTCGGCTCCCTCGACATACACCGGCCCGGTCAGCGGGTGCACCACGTCGAGGTTGGGTGCGGCGACGACGTCCAGCGAGGCATCCGGGCTCATCTGCCCGTCAAAGGCGTCGCGGGTCTCCAGGACGACCTCGTCGCCCGGCTCGCACCGGACCGCGGGCGGGATGTCGGGGTGCCACCGGTTGTGGCCCGTGCCGGGCTCCTCGAGCAGGGTCTTGCCGCGGTCGATCCGGACCTCACGGATTGCCATGTCGCCCTCCTTGTCGGCCTGCGAGCGCACTAGCCCGGTCTATACCCACCGGGCCGGTTTTGGTGGCGGCAACGGGAAGATCACCAGACGCGGCCGGGCCGTGCGATCGGAGCGGCGGCGCCGGCTCAGCTGAGCGCCACCGGCGAGGGGTGCCGGGGCTCATAGATGGGGAGCTCGCCACCGTCGGGCAGCCGGATCGCGGCCAGCAGTCCCCAGCCCTGGTCGGTGACGTCGCGCGCGACCTCGACGCCCTTGTCCCTGAGCTCGGCCAGCGTGGCCTGGATGTCGTCGCACATCAGGTACAGCTCGTGGCGGGGTTCCCCGTCGGCCGGGTGCACGGCCAGCTCGGCCGGGGGCAGGGCGAAGATGAGCCAGCCCCGGCCCGCGTCGACCGACGACAGGCCCAGCACGTCCGCGAAGAACGCCCGGACCTGCTCGGCCTGCGGGGAGAACACGATCGCGTGCACACCGTTGATCACACCGGTATCGTAGCCCTGGCCCGGCGGCCGACGTGCCTTACGCCGTTCCGTCGGGCGGCGCGGCGTGCTTGCCCCGGCTCTCGGGCAGCCCGCTCCCGGCTTCGACGGAGAACAGGTACCTGACCGTGTCCTCATAGATCCGGGCGAGTGTGGTGTCGAAGAGCTCATCGGCCTGGCTCTGGTACTCGCCCAGCGCGTCAGGGTCGTCTTCCCGGCCCCAGCCGATCCTCTCGATGAGAATCGTCAGCTCGGCCAGGTGGCTGGCCCACCAGTCATCGGTGACCGTCAGCATCACCCGACGCGCGACCTGCCCCATGGCCTCCTGGCTGACTTCCTTCTCGCGGGTCTCGAACGCGTGGCGGGCGTCGTTCCTGATCCGCTCGGTCAGGATGAGCCGGTCGGTTCCCGTGGCGCCGGGCTGGCTGCCCCCCAGCTCCGCCGCGCTGAGCGTGACCGGGTAGAGCTGGCTCAGCGCGCCGTGAAGATCTTCCGGATCCTCGTACGCGGCCGCATTCCAGCCGACGACCTCGTCGATCGTCTCCAGCGCCTGCTTGCGCGGGTCGCCGCTGGAGAAGATGTCCTGCCTCCGCGCGTAGAGCTGCTCCCGCTGATCGCTTTCCACCTGCTCGAACTCGCGGAGCATGCCGCGGCGCTCGCGGTCGGCCGTTTCCGCGTCCTGCTGCACGCCGTCGACGATCTCCGCGATCCGGCCGGCCGGCTTGCCGTCGACCATGGCGCGTGTCAGCACCCGGACCGCCCGGCTCGAGCTGAGCTCCACCACCAGCTGGTCCTCCAGGGAGACCAGGAACTGTGACTCGCCGGGCTCGCCTTGCTGCCCGGCCAGGCCGCGCACCCAGTCATCGTGCCGCCGGGCGGTGTTCCGCTGGCTGCCCAGGACCGCCAGGCCGCCCGCCCCGATCACCGCGTCGCGCGCGGCGCTGACCTGAGCCGCGGCCGCCTGCATCGCAGCCTCAACCGCCCGGGGATCCGCCTGGGCCTGCGCGCCCGCCTGGGCCGTGAGAAGCTCCCTGGCCAGCAGGCCCACGTCTCCCCCGAGCGGAACGCCATATCCGCGGCCGACGGCCCCGCACAGCACGGTGACTGCCGCTGGCCGGCCCGCTCTCGCCAAGACGCCTCCGGGCTCGATCCCCGGCTGCACCGCGGCATGCGGTATCCCGCCCGCGGCGAGCATGTCGCTGATCTGGCCGCCCTCCGCGGCGGACGGCGTGGCGATGATGACCGGCTGCCCGGCGGCGTGCTTGCGGCCGGCCAGCTCGACGGCCTTCTGCACCCGGGACCTCGCGGTCCGGTGCAGCAGATCGCCGTGATCCGCACGGGTCACCGGGAGCCGGGGCGGGATGGCCGCCACCTTGAGCCCGTAGATCTCGCCGAGTTCGGCCGCGGCCGCGGTGCCGGTGGCGGTCAGCCCGGCCAGGGTCGGATACAGGCGGAAGTAGTCGCGGACCATGATCCGGCCGTGCGCGACCGACGTCCAGGTGATGGCCACGCCCTCCCTGGCCTCGATCGACTGGCGCACGCCGTGGTCGAACGCGCGCCACCCGTCCCGGCGAGCGCCCCCGGGCGCGACGTTGCCGTCGTGGATCACATAGTCCTCGCCGGGCTGGTACCAGTCCGCGGCCCTGATCGCCTGCTCCAGCGCGCCGATCGTGGTCAGGTTCTCGACCTCGAGGAGACCGCTCACCCCGAGCTGGGCTTCGGCGGCCTCGACCCCGTCTTCGGTCAGGTAGACCGAGCCGGTGCCGTCATCCAGGTGGAAGTGCGCGTCCCTGGTCAGCTTCGCGGCCAGGGCGGCCATCCTCTGGTACTGGCTCGCGTCAGGCTCCTGCGGCCAGCTCAGCGTCGGCGGCTCCGAGCCGTGATCGATCAGGATCGAGTCCGCCTCGTCCACGATGGCCACCCGGGGCCAGCGCTGCACCCGTTGCTCGGGGCTGTGCCCCAGGTTGTCCCGCAGGTAGTCGAAGCAGAGCTGCTGGTAGCTGGCGTACGTCACGTCGGCGGCGTACGCCGGGGCGCGGTCGGCCACCTCCATGGACGAGGTCGTCAGGCCGACGCTCATCCCGAGCACGCCGAGGATCGCCGAGGCCCGGACCGCGTCCCGGTGCGCCAGGTAGCCATCCAGGCAGGCGATGTGCACGCCCTGGCCCGTGAGCGCATGCAGGTAGGCGGGCAGCACGGCGGTCAGGCTCTTGCCCTCGCCGTCCTTCATGTCGACGATCACGCCCTCGGCGAGCGCCGCCCCGGCCAGCAGCTGCTCTTTGCCGAGCGCCGCACCGCCGGCCCGGATGACGGCCTCGCTGACGGCCGCGAACGCACGGGGCACAAGGTCGTGGAGAGGCTCTCCGCCGGCCAGCCGCTGGCGGAACACGCCGGTGAGGAGGCGCAGCTCGTCGTCGGTGCGCTGGGCCATCTCCAGGGTGAACTCGCTGGCCCGCTGCACCTGCGGCTCATATAGCCGAAGTTCGGCCGATCCGTCCACGACGGCAACGGTACCGTCGCGGAGACGGCGGTTCCTGCGTCTCGCGAGAGCTGCGTGGTTGCCGGCCCTTTTGGGCGCGTCAGCGGTTGGCGGTCAGCGTGTAGTGCACCTCCAGGCGCTCCGGCGACCGGTTCGCGGTGATGGCCACGCTGTCGCCGGGCAGGACCGCGCGGTCGTCGACCACGGGCATACCGGCCGCGGTGAAGCTGACCCGGTGGCTGAGCAGCGCGGGGCTGGCTTCCGGCCGGCCCAGGTCGCGGGCGTCCTGCGGGCCGAGCACGGCCGGGGAGATGGTCTCGCTGGCCCGGGCGACGGGGAGCCCGCGTTCGGCCAGCACGGTGTACAGACCCCAGCGGGCGAGGTCGCCGGGGTCGAGGGCGCCGGGGGCCAGGCCGAGGGGCCCGGGCAGCGGGACCGGCAGGTAGGAGGTCTGCACGATGATGGGCCGGCCGCCGACCAGCCGCAGGCGGCGCAGCATCAGCGCCTGCCCGGGGCGGCCGAGGCGGGCGTCAACCTGCTCCGGCGGGGTGACCGTCTCGGCCGTCAGGATCCGCGTGGTGATCTGAGCCCCCTGGGCGGCCAGGTCGCTGGCGAAGCTGCGCAGGTGGCCGAGGTCGTAGGCGTAGCGGGCCGCCACGAAGGTGCCGCTGCCGTGCCGGGCCTCGATGAGGCCGTCGTCGGTGAGCAGCTGGAGGGCCTGCCGCAGGGTCATGATGCTGACACCGAACTCCTCGGCCAGCTCGCGCTGGGCGGGCAGCGGGCTGCCCACGGGCCACTGCCCGCTGGTGATCCGGTCCTGCAGGTCGGCGTGGATCCGCAGGTACTTCGGCTGGCGGTCGACGGCGGTCCGCCGCAGCGGCGTGCTCATCACCGGGCCCGGTCCACTGCCCTGCGCAGCTCGCCCACGGCCCGCCCGATCTCGCCGCAGGTCGCGCCGTCGAGAACGCGCCGCATCAGGGCGGAGGCGACGATCACGCCGTCGGCGTGGCGGGCCGCGGCGGCGGCCCGGGCCGGCGTGTCGATGCCGAAGCCGATGAGCACGGGCCGCTGGCTGTGCCTCAGGGCCCGGGCGGCCACCGCCCAGGCGCGCTCGTCGTCGGGATCGGCCGCGGGCCCGGTCGTGGCCATAGCGCTCATGACGTAGAGGAAACCACGGGACAGGCCGGCGATCGCCCGCATCTGCTCCTCGGGGGTGGCGGGAGTGACCATCAGCGTGGCGTCGAGGCCGGCCCGGCCGGCCGCGTCGAGGTAGTCGCCGGCCTCGGCGGCCGGCAGGTCCGGGATGATCGTGCCGCTGATCCCCGCGTCCGCGAGCTCGCGGCAGTAGCGGCCGAGGCCCCGGCCCACGGCGTGGTTGGCGTAGGCCATCGCGATCAGCGGGACGTCGCCGGCTGCGGCCTCAGCGAGCTGGGCCAGGATCGCGCGGACGGTGGCGCCGCGGGCGATCGCGGCGGCGCTGGCCTGCTGGATCACCGGCCCGTCGAGCATCGGGTCGGAGAACGGCAGGCCGATCTCGACCGCGTCCGCACCCGCCTCGATCATCGCGGTGAGCAGGCCGGTCCAGTCGTCCCGGATTCCGCCGGTGACGTAGGCGACGAGGCTGGGCCGCCCGGCGGCGCGGGCCCGGTCCAGGGTGAGCTCAACGGCGGCCACGTGCCAGCTCCTTCAGCGAGGCGGCGTCCTTGTCGCCGCGGCCGGACAGGGTGAGCAGCACGGCGGCTCCGGCCGGCACGTCGCCAGCGCGCGCCGCACGCTGCAGCCAGGCCAGCGCGTGCGCGGGCTCCAGCGCGGGCAGGATGCCCTCGGTGCGGGCGCACAGCTCCGAGGCGGCGACCGCCTCCGCGTCGGTGGCCGTGTGGTACTCGGCCCGCCCGATCTCGGCCAGGTGCGCGTGCTCGGGGCCGATCCCCGGGTAGTCCAGGCCCGCGGAGATCGTGTCCGCCTCGATGATCTGGCCGTCCTCGTCCTGCAGGAACTGGGAGAGGAAGCCGTGCAGAACGCCGCGGCGCCCGTGCGTGATCGCGGCTCCGCCCGCGGCCTCGACGCCCACCAGCCGGGCCGGGGTGTCGGCGAAGCCAGCGAACGTCCCCGCCGCGTTCGAGCCGCCGCCCACGCACGCCACCACCACATCCGGGAGGCCCGGGCCCGCCAGCAGCCGGGCGCACTGGCCGCGGGCCTCGTCGCCGATGACCCGCTGGAACTCCCGCACCATCCACGGGTACGGGTGCGGGCCCATGACCGAGCCGATGCAGTAGTGAGTGGTGTCGACCGTGGTGACCCAGTGCCGGAGCGCCTCGTTGGTCGCGTCCTTGAGCGTGCGTGATCCCGACGTCACGGGCACGACCGTGGCCCCGAGCAGCTCCATCCGGAACACGTTGAGCTCCTGCCGGGCGACGTCGCGCTCGCCCATGAAGACCGTGCAGCCCAGGCCCAGGTGCGCGGCCACGGTGGCCGCGGCAACGCCGTGCTGGCCCGCGCCGGTCTCGGCGACCAGGGCGCTCTTGCCCATCCGCCGGGCCAGCAGGCCCTGCCCCAGCACGTTATTGATCTTGTGGCTGCCGGTGTGGGCGAGATCCTCGCGCTTGAGCAGCACGCGCACCCCCAGCACCTCGGACAGCCGGGCCGCGTCGCTGACCGGGGTCGGCCGGCCGGCGTAGTCGCGCAGCAGGCCCGCCAGCTCAGCACGGAAACCCGGGTCCGGCCAGGCGGACCGGAACGCCGCCTCGACCTGCTCGCACGCGGGGATCAGGGCCTCGGGCACGAAACGCCCGCCGAACGGCCCGAACCGGCCGCCCGGCCCCGGCTCCGCCATGACCGTCGTCTGCTGGGTGCCCGGCATTGGTGCCTCTCTTCTAAAGTTCTAGAACTCTAGAAGAGTACCATGGTGACAGGAGGAAACGCATGCGACTGATCGTGGTGGGGTCGGGAGTGGTCGGGGCCAGCTGCGCGCTGGCCGCCAGCGGCCTGGGCGCCGAGGTGGTGCTGGTGGATGCCGCGCAGCCGGGTCAGGCCACCGCGGCAGGCGCGGGAATCGTGTGCCCATGGACATCGTCCCCGTCCGACGACCCGGTCTGGTACGCGTTCGGCTGCGCCGCGGCCCGGCACTACCCGGGCCTGGTCGCCGAGCTCGCCGGGCTGGGCGAGCGCGACGTGGGCTACCGCCAGGTGGGCGCGCTCGTCCTGGCCGGCTCCACGGAGCGGCAGGCGGACATCACCAGGCAGCTCCTGGCCCGGCGCGCGGACGCACCCGAGATCGGTGACGTCGCGCCGCTGGCCGGCGCCGAGGCGCGCGAGCTCTTCCCGCCGTTGCGCGCGGACCTCGATGCCGTACTCATCGGCGGCGCGTGCCGGGTGGACGGGCGCCGGCTCGCCGCCTCCCTGGTCCGGGCCGCGGCCGGGCGGGGCGCGACCGTGACGGCGGGCCGGGCCGAGCTTGTGAGCCGTTCCGGCCGTGCGGCCGGGATCAGGCTCGGCGGCCAGGTCATTGAGGGAGACGCGGTCGTCGTCGCGGCCGGGGCCTGGACCAGGGCATTCCTGGAGCCCGCCGGGATCACCGTCCCCGTCGAACCGCAGCGCGGGCAGATCGCCCACATCTCGCTGGCGCCCGCCGACACCAGCCGGTGGCCGGTGGTGCTGCCCAGCGCCAGCCGCCACTACATGCTGGCCTTTGAGGACTCCCGGGTGGTCGCGGGCGCCACGCGCGAGACCGGGAGCGGCTTCGACTACCGGGTGACGCCCGGCGGCCTGGCCGAGGTGCTGCGCGAGGCCCTGTCCGTGGCGCCCGGGCTGGCCGCGGGCACCTACCTGGAGACCAGGGTCGGGTTCCGCCCGGCGAGCCCGGACCAGCGGCCGCTGCTCGGCCCGGTGCCCGGCGTGGACGGCCTGGTCGTCGCCACCGGGCTGGGTGCCACCGGCCTGACCATGGGCCCGTACGCGGGCGCCATCGCCGCCCGGGCCGCGCTGGGCGAGCCGCCCGGCGCCGACCTCGCGCCGTTCAGCCCGGTGCGCCAGGCCGCGCCGCACCCCGGCGGGTGACCGGCCCGCGGGCGGGAGGGTGCCCAGGAACGCCGTCTCCCCGGGTGACCGGGCTGCGGGCGGGGCGGGGTGGCCCGGGGCTTTGCGTAACGGCACATGGTGTGAGTGGGCGGTCAGCGGCCGAGCAGCTCGAGCTCCCCGGAGCTGATCGTGGCGGTCACCGTGCGGGTCGCGGCCGCGTCCTGGGGGATCCCGACGTGCACGTAACCCGCCGTGACCTGCTGGCTGACCGCGTACGCGGCGCTGGCCGGGAGCCAGAGCGTGGCCTGCGCCGACGTCAGCGTGATCCCCAGCTGCCGGGGCGGTGCGTCGAACGTCGCGCCCAGGTGCCCGGACGTGATCGCGGCCACCAGCGAGGGTGACCGCAGCCCGGTCGCGCTGACGTCGACGCTGCTGGCGGTGATCCGCAGCGGCCCGGCCAGGCCTGACATGATCACGTGGCCGGACGGCTGGCGCAGCACGATCGCGGTGTTCCTGGGCACGACGAGCCGGAAGTTGCCGGTGCACGGGCTTGCGGCGGCGCAGCGGTAGGACAGGCTGAGCACGTGCCCGTCCTGCACGCGCCGGTCCGTGACGACCGGGGCGTGCCGCTTCCAGTCCAGCTGCCCGGTCAGCCGCACCTGGCTGGTGTCGGCGCCGACGACCCGCACCAGGCCCGGCGCACCCTGGAACCAGACGGTGCGGACGGTCCCGGCGGTGAGCGAGAGCGGGCGCGACGTGGCGTTCTGGCCCGGGCCGCCGGCGCGGGCCGCGGTCACCAGCGCGGCCACGACCATGACCGCGACGACGAGCGCGGCGATGGCCGCGTTGCGGCGCAGCGAGCGGGGCCCGCCCGGCGCCGCGCCGGGCCCGGAGCGCCCCGGATCACCGGGTCCGGGGCCGCCGGGCCACCAATCTCCGAGGCGGGAATTCCCCGGGCCAGGATCGCCGGGACCGGCGGGGCCGGGGCCGCCGGACGGGGGGTGTGAATCCATGGGCACTGACTCCCCTTCTGCGCGCAAATGATGCACACGCGCACCGGGCCTTCACCGGCGAAACCGGGCTCGCGCCCGCGCTGGCGCCGCCCGCGGTCCTGGGCGCTTTGAGCCCGGGGCCCACCGGCCATCAATTATTGTTCCGGCATGATCTCTTACGAAATCCCTCTGACATGATCTTTGAGGAAACTGTGGCGCAGGTAGCCACCCTGCTGCCGCAGCCTGATCGTTCAGTCGTCGCCGTAGGACCGCCGGGACCGGGAGAAGGGACATGGGCCGGAGCGCCCAGCGCGGTGTGCCACGACGGGGAGATCTACCTGGCGTACCGGCTGCGCCGCCCGGAGGGGAAGGGGCGCGGCTACGCGGTCGCGGTGGCGCGCTCGGCCGACGGCGTGCATTTCGAGAGCCTCCTCACCATCGGCCGGGAACAGATGGACGCCGAGTCCCTGGAGCGCCCGGCGATCGTGCGGACGCCGGACGGGACGTGGCGGCTGTACCTGAGCTGCGCCACGACCGGGACCAAGCACTGGCGCGTGGAGGTTCTCGAGGCCCCGCATCCGGCCGATTTCGACGCGAGCCGGAGCCGGGTCGTGCTGCCCGGCGACGCGAGCACCGCGGTCAAGGACCCGGTGCTCGTCCACGACGGCGAGATCTGGCACCTCTGGGCGTCGGTGCACCCGCTGGCCGACCCGGACGAGGCCGACCAGATGGTGACCGACTACGCGCTCAGCCCGGACGGCCTGAGCTGGACCTGGCAGGGCACCGCGCTCGGCACGCGGCCGGGGGAGTGGGACTCACGCGGCGCCCGCGTTTCTGCCGTCAGGCTCGCGCCCGGCAACGTCGTGGCCTACTACGACGGGCGGGCCAGCGCGGCCGAGAACTACGAGGAGCGGACCGGCGTGGCCTCGGGCACCGAGCCAGGCGCGCTGACCGCGCACGGGCCGGTCGCCCAGTCGCCTTACGGTGACGGGGGCCTGCGCTACCTGTGCGTCCTCGACCTCGGCGACTCCCGCGAGCGCTACTACTACGAGATGACGCGGGCCGACGGGGCGCACGAGCTGCGCACCGAGCTGCGCTGAGCTGCGGCCGCCGGCCGGCTCCCCGTCAGAACGCGCGCGGCTGCCCGTTGCGGGCCTGCCGCTGGCCCGCGGGCCGGACGCCGACCAGTCCGCCCGAGTCGCCGCGTGGCCGCAGCCAGTCGCTGAAGTCCTCGCCGGTGATGTCCTCGAGGAGCCGGATGTCAGCCTCGAACCTGGGCACCAGCGCCTGGCGCTGCTGCCAGGTCAGCGGCTGCCGCGGCGGGCTGTCCCGCTGCAGGATCCGCTCCAGCGGGCCGGTCATGGCGGAGGCGCCCGGCACCACCCGGCTCACCGCGGTGCTGGTGCGCACCGCCCGGGACACGGCCCGGTGCCGGACCGTCCGCGGCGGATGAGCGGTGACGTTCTCCCTGGGCACCTCGGTGAGCACACCCTGCGGCACGCCGAGGAAGGCGCAGATCTGGTCGAGCACCCGGGCCGGGCTCTTGACCAGGTCCCGGTAGCGGAACACGAACACCTGCTCCCGAGGGAACACCGTATACAGGTGCTCGAGCTGCTCGCCGTAGCGCCCGAGGGCGGTGTAGTGCCAGAAGTCGGCCCAGCCCGCCGCGGTCCGGTTCTCCTCCTCGGCGCAGGCCCGGACGAAGTCGTTGACGGGGTCCAGGCCCGCGGACCACAGGTGTGTCCAGTTCGAGTGCGCCCGCTCGACCGGATCCCGGAGGATCACGATCAGCCTGGCGTCAGGGACCAGCGCGCGGATGCGGCGTTGCGCATCCCGGTTGTACAGGTAGAACGGCGTCGACTCGCCGCGCAGCACCCCGGCGGACGCCGGGTCGAACAGCGCCTCATAGTCCTCCCGCCGCCACACGTGCTCGCGGTAGGTCTGCAGGTCGCCGGGTCCGCCCTGGGCGGGTGGCGGTCCGTCGGTGAGAAAGAACTTCGGCTCCTTGACGGCGGACATGAACAGGGCTGGATGCCGGGCGAGCGCCGCGTGCAGTGCGGTCGTGCCCGCCTTGGGTGCACCAGCCACGAAGAAGTCCGGCAGGGCCATGGCTTCTCCTCAGGGGGGAGTGCCCACGCAGGGCGAGATTTCTACTATACCCACTACATTAGTAGGCATACTATCTTTACTCGCGGCCCCTACCCAGCGGGACGGGTTTAACAACTCAGCGCCGAACCTGCGGCGGCGGTCCGCGCGGGCGCGGCGCGGCCGGGCCGGCGCGACCGGCCGGCCGGACCCTCACGCCATCGCGGTGCCGTCCCGCGGTCCAGCCGGATACCGCCTGCGGCCGCGGCCGGTGGTGCTGGGCTACCGCCTGCGGCCCAGCCGGATCGGGTCCAGCGGCGGAGCGGGCAGCGGGTCGCCGTCGTAGTCGGCGACCGGCCCGAACCGGCCCTCGCGCCAGGCCGCGGCGGCGTCCTTGATCTCCTCCGGGGTGCGCGCGACAAAGTTCCACCACATCAGCAGCTGCTCGCCCAGCGGAACGCCGCCCAGCAGGAGCACCCGGCTCCCGGCCGGCGCGGACACCCCCACCTGGTCGCGCCCCGTAGCCAGGTAGAGCAGCTGCCCCGGCCGCAGCACGGTCCCCTCCACATCGGCCGA
Source organism: uncultured Actinomycetota bacterium (assembly GCA_963844655.1). Taxonomy (GTDB): domain Bacteria; phylum Actinomycetota; class Actinomycetes; order Streptosporangiales; family Streptosporangiaceae; genus JASHPR01. The sequence continues at coordinate 818,440 of CAWJPA010000007.1, forward strand.
CCCGGTCGCCACGAAGATCACGTGCTCGTGCGCGGCCGCGAGCGGTACCTGGCCCGACGCATCCCTGGCCGCCGCCAGCTCGGCGCCGACGACGTCGGAGAACGTCAGCGCGGGTGACTCGGCGTTGCCCAGTGAGCCGAGGAACACGGTGGCCTCGAACCCGCCAAAGCCGGCCCCGGGCAGGTCCGCGTGGTGCGCGAACGCCGGATCGGTGCGCCGGGAGACGTCCGGCAGCGCCACCCAGAGCTGCACCCCGTGCAGCGTGGGATCGTGCTCGGCCGGCGACTCCTCGGCGTGGGCGATGCCCCGCCCCGCGGTCATCAGGTTGAGCTGCCCGGGACGGATCATCTGCTCGCTGCCGAGGCTGTCCCGGTGCAGCACGTTGCCTGAGATCAGCCACGTCACGGTCTGGAGCCCGATATGCGGGTGCGGCGGCACGCGCATCCCGGTCACGCCGTCCACGGACATCGGCCCGTAATGGTCGACGAAACACCACGCGCCCACGCTCCGCCGCAGCCGCAGCGGCAAGAGCCTGCGCACGGTCATGTCGCCGACGCGAGCCTCCCTGGCCTCGGTCAGCTCTGCCCCCGGGGCCGGGATGGGCGTCTCCGCTATCTCAAGGTCCGCATCGACGGTGCTCATGGGCGGTTCCCTCCTGGCCGCCGGACGGCCACGCGATCACGCCACCGCACTGACCCGGCAGAAAGCGACCATAACCCCGGTAACCGGGAATTGTCTATTCCGCAGTCTTGGATTTAACCGGAATGCGGCAGAAAAGCTAGCCAAACCGGGCTCGCCTGATAATGCACCTGAAGGGAAGGAGATCTCATTCAGTGTCATTATATTAATCTGCCAGACTGGCCGCGCGGCATGGCCCGCCTACCTATACTTGAGGGTGCTGGCGTGCGCAGATGCATGTACAGGGGTTGGTCGGCCGGAAGCCACGGGGGCCGGTACGAGAGTCGCCGCCGCGAAATCACCTGAGCCTTGGGGGAGGTTTAGTGCATATTCTCTCGGCTATTCCAGACAACGCGATCGCGGAGCCCATTTACGTTCCGGAACGTCCGGAACGCCGCGCTGATACGCAGGCCGAAGGTGTCGCCGCGCTGATAGCACTCGCTCACGATACCGCCGAACCGGCGCCCGCTCCCGTAGCGACGCGCGAGCCGCGGCACCTGTCGGGCTCGCCTCTGCCCAGCGCGGCCGCCCAGGTCGTGAGCGCGGCCCCGGCCGGCCTGGCCAGGTGCGCCGTCCCGGTCACCTATCCCGCGGACCCAGCCCAGGCCGGCGCGGGGGCGAGCACCCGCCGGCCGCGCCGCAGGCTGATCGGCCGGGAGGGAAAGCACCGCCGTCCCTCCGCCCCGCCCGGACTCGACCTGGCTGACCGCAGCGAGATCCTCGGAGACGGCCCGGCCGGGCCCGCCGTGACCGGCGTGCTCGAGGCCATCAGCCCGCGAACCGACCTGAGCCGGCCGGAGCCAGATCCGGAGACCGGCCCGCATGCTGGCCGGGCTCGCGGGCCGGAACCGGGTTACCCCGTGATCGCGGAGCGCCGTCCCGGCCCGAGTCTCGCCTGGCCCACCGACACGGTCCCCGGATTTGCCGGGCCGGTGCCCGGCCGCCCGGTCGCCCAGGAGGCGCCCCGCCCGGAGTTCGGCACCGTCTACCAGCCGGTGGTGGACCTGGCCTCCGACGTGACCGTCGGGTACCAGGCCATGGTCAGCGTGGCGGGCCGCTGGCTGCCGGGCAGCCGTCCGGCCCCGCCGGTGAGCACGGGCGCCGACGTGGCCATGGAAGGCGCGCTGACCCGCGCGGCCATGTCCGTGGCGCCGGTCCTGCCCGGGCACTGCTGGCTCGCGGCGGAGGTGTCGATGCGGCTGCTGGCGGCGGATCCGGTCCTGGTGAACGGGATCGGCGCCCTGGCCCGCCAGGTGGTTCTGGTGCTGCAGCAGCCGGCCGTGGCCGACCTGGACGCCTCGCTCTGGTGGCTGCTCGGCCGCCTCCCGCGCAACGTCTCGCTGGCCATCGGGGACGTGCGGCCCAGCCGCGAGACCATGAACATCCTCGCCAGGCTCAGGCCGGCCTACCTCAGGATCGAGCGGGACGCCGTGGTCCGGCTGGAGAACGACCGCGCCCGGCAGCGGCACATCGCGGCCCTGGTGGCCGACGCGCAGAAGTACGGATCCAGGGTCATCGCGTCGGGCATCGAGACCCCGCAGGAGCGGGACGTCCTGTGCCGGCTCGGGGTGCACGGCGGGGTGTACGCCGGCGTCTAAGGGCGGGGGCACACCGATCATGGAGGTTCCGGCCCGGGGATGATGGACCCGGGCCATGCCGTAGCGTGGCGCGCACCGACGACGACGTGAGGCGGCGAACCTTGGAAACGGCCCATGAGCTCCTGCATGACGTGACGGCCGCGGGCCGCAAGCTGCGCGACGCGATCCCCGACGTGTATTCCGGCTACGCCCGGATTTCCGCCGCCGCCATGGCCGACGGTCACCTGCCCGCCAAGTTCAAGGAACTGCTCGCGCTGGCGATGGCGGTCACCAGGGAATGCGACGGCTGCATCGCCGCGCACGCCCGCGGCGCCGCCAGCCGGGGCGCGACCGCGCCCGAGGTCGCCGAGGCGCTCGGCGTCGCGATCATGATGAACGGCGGCCCCGGCACGGTCTGGGGCCCGAGGGCGTACGCCGCCTTCCAGGAGTACGCCGCCGAGGGGTAACCGGGGCCAGCCGATCAGCCGACGAGGGTCTTGACCGCGCTGGTCAGGTCGGACAGGGCGGTCTTGGCGTCGGCGAAGTACATGCTGGTCTTGGGGTTGACGTACAGCTCGTTGTCGATGCCCGCGTAACCGTGGCCCATGGACCGCTTGATCACGATGATGCTCTTGGCCTGGTCCACGTCCAGGATCGGCATGCCGGAGATCGCCGTGCCGGGCCGCCGGGCCGCCGGGTTGGTGACGTCGTTGGCCCCGATGACCAGCGCCACGTCGGTGCGGGCGAACTCCGGGTTGACCTCTTCCATCTCCCTGAGCTGCGGGTAGGGCACGTTCGCCTCGGCCAGCAGCACGTTCATGTGCCCGGGCATGCGGCCCGCCACCGGGTGGATCGCGTACGAGACCTCCACGCCGTGCGACTCCAGCTCCTCGGCCAGCGCGGCCACCTCGTGCTGGGCCTGCGCCGCGGCCAGGCCGTAGCCGGGCACGATGATCACCTTGGACGCGTAGGCGAGCTGGATGGCCGCGTCGTCGGCGGCGATGGACTGCACGCCGGCACCCGCGCCCGCCACCGCGGCGGTGACCGTGTCACCGGTGCCGAACCCGCCCACGATGATGTTGGCGATGGACCGGTTCATCGCGTCGGCCATCAGCTTGGTCAGGATCCCGCCCGACGCCCCGACCAGCGCCCCGGCGATGATCAGAGCCCAGTTGCCGATCACGAACCCGGCCATGGCCACCGCGGTGCCGGTGAACGCGTTCAGCAGCGAGATCACCACCGGCATGTCGGCGCCGCCGATCGGCATCACCATCGACACCCCGAACGCGAGCGCCGCCAGGATCACGACCCACATCGCGGGCAGGCTCGGCGTGGCGATCATGTAGCCGCCCGCGGCCAGCACGATCGCCGCCAGCAGCAGGTTGACGAGCCGCGCGCCAGGGAACGTGACCGGGGCCGACGTGATCACGCCCTGCAGCTTGCCTGCCGCGATGATCGACCCGGAGAACGTCACCGCCCCGATGATCACGTCAAGCAGCGTGGTGATCGTGGTGGCCTCTGCCACCCCGGTCACCGCTGAGGAGAGGCGGATGTAGTCGTGGATCGCGACCAGCGCCGCGGCGCCGCCGCCCACGGCGTTGAACATGCTCACCAGCTGCGGCATCGCGGTCATCTGCACCGTGCGCGCCGCGTATAGCCCCAGGCCGCCGCCGATCAGCACACCGACGAGCATGACGATCCAGCCGGTGGCGCTGATGATGTCCGCGTGGATGATCAGCGCGAGGGTCGTGGCCACGGCGATCACCATGCCCGCCACCGAGAACTGGTTGCCCCGGCGCGCGGTGGCCGGGGTGTTCATCAGGTGCAGGCCGAGCACGAAGCACGACGCGGCCAGCACGTAGATCAGCTGGGTGCCGAAGCTGAACCCGTTCATGACGCCTGACCGTCCTGCGCCGCCGCGGCCGGGGCGGGCGCTGGCGCGGCGGGCCGCTTCCTGAACATCTTGAGCATCCGGCCGGTGACCACGTAGCCGCCGACCACGTTGGCGGAGGCGAACACCGCGGCGACAAACGCGATCGTGTAGCCGACCCAGCTGTTGGTGCTGGCCGCGATCAGCATGGCGCCGACCAGGATGATCCCGTGGATGGAGTTGGCCGCCGACATCAGCGGGGTGTGCAGCGTGGCCGGAACCTTGCTGATGACCTCGAAGCCCACCCAGAGGCTGAGGACGAAGATGGTCAGGTCAGTGAGTAGCGCCGTCGACACGGCCGGTACCTCCAGCGGACTCGGCCAGCGCGGGATGAACCACCTGGCCCTCATACGTGATCACAACACCCCGCTGCAGGTCGTCCTCGAGGTCGACGGAAAGCGAGCCATCCTTCACCAGGTAAAGAAGCAGAGAGCTGACGTTGCGCGCGTACATCGCCGATGCGGCGGCGGGCATGGTCGACGGCAGGTTGCCGGCGCCGATGATGGTCACGCCGTTCTCTGTGACCACCGTCTCGCCCGGCACCGATCCCTCGACGTTGCCGCCCAGCGCGCTCGCGCCCATGTCCACCAGCACCGAGCCCGCCGCCATCTCCTTGAGCGCGTCGGCGGTGACCAGCAGCGGCGGCCTGCGCCCCGGGACCTGCGCGGTGGTGATCACCACGTCGTGCTTGGCGATATGCCCGGCCAGCTCGTCCTGCTGGGCCTGGCGCTCCTCCTCGGTCAGGACCCGCGCGTACCCGCCCTCGCCGCTGGCCGAACCCACCGAGGTCAGCTCGATGAACGTCGCGCCGAGCGACTTGACCTCGGTCTTGGTCTCCGGCCGCACGTCGTAGGCGCTGACGACCGCGCCGAGCCGGCGGGCCGTGCCGATGGCCTGCAGCCCGGCGACCCCGGTCCCGAGCACCAGTACCTTGGCCGGCCTGGCCGTGCCCGCGGCCGTTATCAGCAGCGGGAAGAACCGGCCGAACGCTCCGGCGGCCACCACTGCCGCCTTGTAGCCCGCGATGTTCGCCTGGGAGGTGAGGGCGTCCATGGGCTGGGCCCGGGGCAGCGTGCGCGGGATCAGGTCGAGGCTGATCGCCGTGGCGCCGGTCTCGGCCAGGCGCCGGGCGAAGTCGGGGTCCGCGAGCGGGGCCAGCATCCCGAGGATGGCCTGGCCCGAGCGGAGTCCGGCGATCATGTCGTCGTCCGGCCTGCCTACCATCACGATCACGTCGGCGGCCGCGCGCAGCTCGTCCCTGGCCACGATGCTGGCGCCCGCCTCGGTGAACACGTCGTCGCTGAGCCACGCGCCGTCGCCCGCGCCCGTCTCGACCAGGACCTCGAGCCCGGCGGCGCGCAGCTTGGCCATGGCCTCGGGCACCAGCGCGACCCGGCGTTCTCCCGGCGCTGTCTCCTTAGCGACGGCAACCTTCACGGCAAGACCTCGTGTCTCGGAAATTGGACCATAGCGGCCCGCAACGGACTGGCGCTCGGCCAGCGCGGCTGCGGTCCACGGGAGTCCTCAGGTAGGACCATACCGGTTGACCTGGCGTGCAATTCTCAGCCGGTCCCCTTGTGCACTTGTCCGCTCGCAGGTTGTAACTCCCTGGCCGCCTCCGGTATGCGACCCGGCCGCTTCCCGTCGAGCAGACTCGGTCTGGCCGGCGCGCGACCCGCTCCCGTCGTGTAGTCCCGGCCGCTCCTCGTCGAGCACACCCGGCCCGGCCGGTGTTCGGCTCCGCTCCTGTCGTGTGGTCCCCGCCGCTCCCGCGCGCGGCTCCGCTCCCGTCGTGTAAGCCCGGCCGCTCCCGGCGACCCGCGCTCCCGGCGCGCAGCCAACCGCGTCCTGCGTGCAACCCCCCCAGCGGCTCGCGGTCGTGATGAAAGTATGCATAACGGGCAGGAAGCCGGCGTGCCCTTTGAGGATTTCGTGCGGGCGCTCGGGCCGCGATCAGCACCCCGGGCGCCCAACCCAGGCGGATCAGCTTCCTGATCGGCTACCAGTGCCGCGTCATCCAACGTTCGCCCTGTCGCCTACCGGCACATGCGTGGCACGATCGACCCCCGTCGAGGAGGATGGGTTCGCCGGCGGACCCTCCGTCGGGTGCGCTGGCGGGCCATTGCCATGACCGGAATCGAAGCTTCGACCTCTCCCCCTGCCTTGCCGCGCTGGTTCGGACCTAGAGCCAGCCCAGATGACCCGGCCGTCTCGGCCCTGATCGCCCGCGTCGCGCGCGGGGCCGGATGGGCAGACATTGGCGGTGGGTTCAACCTCAACCTGCGGATAGACGCTGAGCCGCCGGTTGTCCTCCGGGTTCACAGGCCCTGGGTCCGCCGCGGCCGGGTCGCGGGACTGCGGCGCTTGCGGGAGCGGCTCCAGCGGACGCAAGTCCGCGTCGCCCGGCCGATTCGGATTTCCGGCTGCGACCTCCTGAGGGTCGCTGATCGTTGGGCTGAGATTGAGGAGTTCATCGATCACGTCCAGCCACGGGCGGACGAGGACTCCTGCGTCCGCCTATTCGAGGAGCTCGGACGCGTTCACACTGCGCTCAAAGCAGTCTGGGAGCCCAGTCCGCCCGAACCCCTCGACGACCACAGAACCTTCGGCCAACTGCGTTACTCGGTCGGCTTCACACGCCGCAGGCTCGGACCCCGCAGCGAGCCGGTCGTGCGTCGGATGCGCCAACTGACTGGCGAGCTCTCCAAGCTCCGGAAGGAGGTCGAACTGCCATGCGCTCCGATTCATGGGGACTACAAACTGGGCAACGCGGTGAGAACTGTCGGACGGCTCATGGGCCACCTTCGACCTGGATTTTGCGAGGGTCAGGGAGCGGCTGTACGACATCGCGGGCAGCCTGCACCAGGTCGCACAGGGCGGCGCATTGCTCGAGCCGCGACGACTGCTCGACGCCTACGAAGGCACGGCTCCGCAACCGCTGACTCGCGACGAGCACCGTTGGCTCCCCGGGGCTGTAGCTCTTATACCCTTGCACTGGGCTGCCACCGCAGGGCTCGTGGGCGACGGCATCCGCGAGGCCGAAGGCGCGATGACCGCCGCCGAGGCCTGGTGGTCGCGCCGGGCTGAACTCTGGTCGTAGTCCGGCGGCCGCGCTCGGGGGACTGGAGTTCTGAGGCTACAGAACCGCACGGTATCGCTCCGAGTTGAACTGCCCCAGATCGCCGGGTCTGCGCCATTCGCGCCGAGGCAGACGATGCCTGGCACGGCACTAGCCAGCCGCCTCCGGCCGGGCCGACGCCCGCGCCAGACCTGGTGGCGGCCGTCAATAGTGTGAACGGCACAGTTAGAAGTCTCGGCTTAGGTAGGAGTACCAGGGTCGAGCGCACTGTCTGACTGGCGCTATGGATAAGAGAGCCGTGCGCTGGTCAAAAGACCGGACGTGTCCGCTCGGTAGTAGCACGTCCGATGAATAGGCCGACGCTCTGTGCATGGCGTCGGTGGCTAGGGGCGGGGCGTCGTCGTGCTGGTGAGTGACCCATGGCGGCGCCTCGCTTTTACGCTTAGCCAGATAAGCACAGAAAACTCTGCCGTCTGTGCCCGCCAGGAATTTCTGGGATGAAACCCTGGTTGGTAGACGCACCGACTATCAACGGGGGGAAACATGGTCGGTCAACTGATCTGGGCCATCCTGCATGGCCAGGTAATCGACACCCTGTACAACCTGTTCGGCCCTGCTCATCATGTGGTGATGGGCCATCATCACCTGCTCGGCGGGGACATTGACCCGTGTAGCCGGGCCAAGCCGCCGAACTGCACGAGCGGCCGGTGATTGCCGGGCTGGCCCTGGCAGCCGTCCTGTTCCCGCCACCTGGCCAGGTGCTTGTCCCTGGCAGCTATACCGTAGAGAGCGCTCAGATACGGAGAGACGAGGCAGACAGCCAGATTTTCCACAACTCTGTGAATGATCAGCAGCGGATTAACGGGATCGGTTACTCAGAGCGTGGCATAGCCATCGATCTTACGGAGCTGATCGCGGCGGATGACGCGGGGGGACTGTGATGAGCGATGGCAACCGATGAAGCGCAAGGCGACATGGCCGGAGGACGAAGCGGGAATGCGACTGGGTTGCTACCACTATCTCTAACGAACTATCGGCCACAGGCGTCATCGCGCTGCACTCCGGGCGTGGGATGAAAGTCATCAGCACTAACCGTGGTGACCGGACTGCCCGTGTCACTTAAACCTGAATGCTGACTATGCAGTGACGGTGGATATCTCAGTAACGCTTACGCGCCGCTGACAGCAATCCTGAGCGCATACGAAAGCGCCCCTACCCTGACCCCGGGGCGGGGCGCTATTCGCGTCTCAGCGGCTCTCCTAACAGCGTGTTCACCCGCCTGGCCTCGGTGGGGACACGCGCCGGCTGAGCAGGGTGGTGGCGAACTGGTGCCTGAGCATCTGGCTGGTGAAGTCCTCATGCGTGGCCGACTCTCCGCTGGCCCTGGTGAACGTGGTGTCAATGACCTTGGCCGCGTACATGAGCCGCGAGCGGGAAGTCTCGTACCGAGCCGTAGGCAGCTCCGCATGGTTGGCGAGGTACTTGTCCCGCTTTTCGGTCAGCCACTCAGGCACCGGCACCTCGCGCGTGTGGTTCCGCTTTTTCATCTTGAGCTGAGCGGTCGAGCCATCCTCCGCGCGCTGGCCTTTGACCACGAGCCAGGCACCATCCTTGCGAGTCTTGAGCCAGTCACGCTGGGCGTGGTGCGGGTGCGCGCGGTGCGGGTGCTGGGCGGGGTGCTGGGCGGGGTGCGGGTGCTGGGCGGGGTGCGGGTGCGCGGCAGGAGGGGTGGGTGGGGCGGTAGCGCCGAGGGATGGCGGTCGGTGCGGGGGGGAGCCCGTTTTCTTTGACCGGCCGCGCCGTCTCGCTCCGGTGCGCCCGGGACGCCGCGGCCGCGAACGGTGCCCGCGGGGCCGCCCGCGGCCGGGTGCCGATTCTTATCGCCGGCCCCGGAGGCTGGCCTTCGCCCGGGTCGGCGGCCGCCGAGGTATCCCAGTCCGGCTTCCGTGTCGTTGTAGCCAATGAACTCGACAATATTGTTAACAATAACCCGATAAACGCTCGCATATTGACCATATCTGTGACCCGGGACGCTATCGCCGAGTTGCAGGATGCGGTTGAGTCGGATCCCGGCATTCTGCTCACAGTTGATGTTGGACGGGGAGATGTAAGGGCGCGCCGTGGCGTTGCCGCGCGATTCGATATTGATCTGAGTGCCGGGCTGTGTCCCGGGAAACCAGGGCATCTGCCGTTGGGTGGCGCCAATGGGGACGTCGGCCATAACCTGGCCGCCGGCTGCGGCTGGCCCGGCAATTGATCAGTTCAGCCGACCTGTCCGAGGACGGCAGGACCCGCCTGCAGCGCAGATTTGCCGCGATCTGCGACGCGGTCAAGGTGCCGGGTGCCGACGCGGCCCGCGGCGCGTGGCGGCTCGACCGGTTGCTCGCCGAACTAGCCCGCCGGGCCCCTGACGGCCGCTGAATTCCCCTTTCCCGTAGCATTATGAGCAGTTCCAGCGTCGACACGCCGTGATTTCATGCGGATGTGATTGTGCCGCGGCGCCGGATCGCAGTAATTTCAGGCACGTCAGAGGTCGCGAGAGTCGGCTGCCCTGTCCGCGCGACCTCCCGTTAGGGGGAACCGCAGGAGTGAAGAATGAACAAGCGTGACCTGATCGACGCGATTTCGACACGGATGGGAGATAAGAAGACCGCGACCGAAGCTGTGAACGCGGTACTCGACACCATCCAGGCAACCGTCGCAAAGGGTGACAAGGTTGCCATAACCGGATTTGGTGTGTTCGAGAAGGCAGTACGGCCCGCCCGCACGGCGCGCAACCCTGCCACGGGCGCATCCATCAAGGTGCCCAAGTCCTCGGTGCCCAGGTTCCGGGCAGGCGCGGACTTCAAGGCGATTGTCAACGGCGACAAGAAGGCTGCGGCCAAGAAGTAGCGCGCCCGGCGGGCGGCGCGTCCCGCGCCGCCCGCCGGTGTAGCCGTGACTGCGTCGCGGCCGGTCTAGCGCAGGCCCGGGCGCTTCTTCCGGGCCGTTTCCAGCAGACGGTCGATGATCTGCGGAAACTCAAGGCCGCTGGCCTCCCACAGCTTCTGGAAGTAGGACGCGGGCGATAGCCCAGGGATCGTGTTGATCTCGTTGATCAGGATCTGGCCGTCCGGGGTGTAGAAGAAGTCCACCCGGGACAGGCCCTCCGCGGAGACCGCCTCGAAGGCCACCGCGGCCATCCGGCGGATCTCCTGCTGGTGCTCGGCCGGGATCGGCGCCGGGATCACCATCACGCTGGCCTCGTCCAGGTACTTCGCCTCGAAGTCGAAGAACTCCTCGCCGCCGCCGATCTGCAGCAGCCCGGGCAGGCTGACGTCCGGCGGGGCGCCGTCCACACCCTCGATCACCCCGCACTCGACCTCGCTGCCCTCGATCGCCGCCTCGACGATCACCTTCGGGTCGTAGCTCCTGGCGTTGTCGATGGAGGCCTGAAGCTCGGTCATGTCCGTGGCCTTGGACGTGCCGATGCTCGACCCGCCCCGGGCGGGCTTGACGAACAGCGGCCAGCCCAGTTCGGCGATCGCGTCCAGGGCCCGCTTGTGGGCCAGGTCCTGCTCCAGGTCGACCGGGCTGGCGGCGATCGCGCCGGACGGCGGCCAGTCCCGCTCGCGCAGCACCACGTGCGGCCCCACCGGCAGCCCGCGGGCCTGGAAGATGATCTTCATGTACTCCTTGTCCAGGCTGACCGCGCTGGCCAGCACCCCGGACCCGACGTAAGGGACGCCGGCCATCTCGAGCAGGCCCTGGATCGTGCCGTCCTCGCCGAACGGGCCGTGCAGCACCGGCAGCACCACGTCCACCTGGCCGAGCAGGTTCGGGATCTCCCCGGGCTCGTTGAACGTGGCCACGGCCTGGCTGGACGGATCGGCCCACGGGACAACGCTCCGGCCCGGCTCGGCCACCGACTCCACGGACGGCAGCTCGTTCCCGCCGGCGGTCAGCCGGGCCGGCTCGTCGGCGGTGAGCACCCAGCGGCCCTCGCGGGTGATGCCCACGGGGATGACCTCGTACTTGTCCCGGTCGATTGACCGGAGCATGTTCCCGCCCCCCATGCAGGACACGGCGTGCTCTGGGCCCTTGCCGCCGAAGATGACCGCGACCCGGATTTTGCGTTGCGCGCTCACGATGCTCGTCCCTTTCCCCCGGCTCCGGGCGCGTGCTGCCGCCGTCGATCCGGGAGGTAGCGTTCAGACCCCGTATCGTTCCGGCTTGGCGGAACGGCTGGCGAGCAGGAGCGCCGCCTTGCCGACCTCCAGGCCGTCGTGCATCACCGCCACCATGACCTCGGTAATCGGCATCTCTACGCCATGTCGCCGGGCCAGTTCAAGCACCGACTGCGACGACTTCACGCCCTCGGCCGTCTGCCGGGTGCCCGCGATCACCTCGGCGAGCTCCATGCCGCGGCCCAGGTTCTCCCCGAACGTGCGGTTGCGGGACAGCGGCGAGCTGCACGTTGCGACCAGGTCGCCCATGCCGGCCAGCCCCGCGAACGTGTACTGGTCGGCCCCGAGCGTGGCGCCGAGACGGGTGGTCTCGGCCAGCCCGCGGGTGATCAGCATGGCCCGCGTGTTGTCCCCCAGCCCCATGCCCACCGCCATTCCGACCGCGATCGCGATCACGTTCTTCACCGCGCCGCCCAGCTCACAGCCGATCACATCCGGGTTGGTGTACGGGCGGAAGTACCCAGCGTGGCAGGCCTTCTGCAGCCGCTGCGCGTTTTCGGTGTCGGCGCACGCCACCACCGTCGCCGCGAACTGGCGCTGCGCGATCTCCCGGGCCAGGTTGGGGCCGGAGATCACCGCGATCCGCTCCGCGGGCGCGCCGGCGACCTGGCCGATCACCTCGCTCATCCGGTCGCAGCTGCCCAGCTCGACCCCTTTCATGAGGCTGGCCAGCAGTGCGCCGGGCGGCAGCAGCGGAGCCCAGGAGGTCAGGTTCCCCCGCAGCGACTGCGCGGGCACGGCCAGCACCACCAGGTCGGAGCCCTCGAGTGCCTCGCCCGGGTCGGAGGTCGCGCGCAGCGCGTCGGTGAGCGTGATGCCCGGCAGGTAGTCGGGGTTCTCGTGGGTCTCATTGATCGCCTTGGCCAGCTCGTCACGGCGCGCCCACAGCACCGCGGGCGTGCCCGCGTCGCAGAGCACCTGGGCGAAGGTGGTGCCCCACGAGCCGGCGCCCATGACAGCGGCTCTCACGTTGACGAGGCCTCGGTGTCAGAGTCGGGGCGGACTTGCGTAACGGCACTGTTTTGCATTTCCCTGGCTGCCTGCCTGGCCTTCCGGCGCTCGACCGCCGGGTGGTACGGCGTGGCGGGCGGGGTCTCGCCGCGAAGGCCGGCCAGCAGCCCGGTGATGTCCTTCATGACCTCGTCAGTGGCCTCGCGGAGCACCGGCGAGGCCAGCGGCTTGCCCTCGAACGCGGAGAGGTCGACCGGCGGGCCGGCGACGATCTGCACGGTGGTGCGCGGGAACAGGTGCGGGCGTGCGCTTCCGTAGGGGAGGATCCGCTGCGCCCCCCACTGCGCGACCGGGATCACCGGCACGCCCGTGGCCAGGGCGAGCCTGGCCACGCCGGTCTTGGCCACCATCGGCCAGAGGTTCGGGTCGCGGGTCGCGGTCGCCTCCGGGTAGAAGATCACGCAGGCTCCGTTCTTCAGCCCCTTCTCCGCGTCCCTGAGCACCAGTGCCGCGTCGGCCTGGCCGCGGTAGACCGGCAGCTGCCCGGTACCGCGCATGACGGCGCCGAGCCCTTTGACCTCGAACAGCGAGGATTTGGCCAGGAACACCGGGTAGCGGCCCGACTTGTAGGTGAACAGGCAGATGGCCAGCACGTCCGCGTACGACAGGTGGTTGATGGCCAGGATCAGGCCGCTGTCGGCCGGGACGTTCCTGATGTTCTCCTGGCCGTGCCAGTCGTGTTTCATCAGGGTGTAGAGCACCGGGGGCAGGACGATCTCGGTCAGCTTCCGCCAGCCGCGTGAGTAGTGGCCGTCCGTGCGCTTCCCGCCCTCCTCCCCACCCTTCTTCACTGGCGTCCCCCGCTCATCCGGGCCCGTGCCGCCCTTACTGCTGGTCATTCCGACAGTCTCCCCGTTCGCGTGACACCGTGTCGAGGCAGGATCAGATGCATGCCGCCCGATACCTCGCTCCGCTGGTCGCTCGTGATCCCCGTCAAGGTACTTGCCCTGGCGAAGTCCCGGATTACCGGACTGGCCGGGCCGCGCCGGGCGGAACTCGCCCTGGCCATGGCCGCGGACACGGTCGCAGCCGCGGTGGCCTGCCCCGTCGTGGACACGGTGATCGTGGTGACCGACGACGCCGCGGCCGCGGCCAGCCTGTCCGGGCTGGGAGCCGTGGTGGTGCCCGACGTGCCGGGCGACGGGCTCAACGCGGCGCTGGCGTTCGGCGCCGCGCAGGCGGACGAGCGCTGGCCGGGCCGGGGGCGGGGCGGGCTGGCCGCGGACCTGCCCGCGCTCGGGCCCGCCGAGCTCGGCCGCGCGCTCGCGGTCGCGGCCGGGGTGCCAGAGGCCTTCGTGGCCGACGCCGCGGGCACCGGCACCACGCTGTACACCGCCGGGCCTAACGCCGCGTTCCGCCCGAGGTTCGGGCCGGGGTCGCGCGCGGCCCACCTGTCCGGAGGCGCGGCGGAGCTGACGCTTCCCGGTCTGGACGGTCTGCGGCGTGATGTGGATACCGTCGATGACTTGCGGGATGCGGCCCGGATCGGGCTGGGCCCGCGCACGGCCGCCGCGGCGGGCTCGCTCGCGTAGGCCCCGCAGCGGGGCGTTCCCGCTAGGCCCGCTGCATCGGCGGCCCGCTATATCGGCAGCCGACTATATGTGCACAATCGGGCAGGTCAGCGTCCTCGTGATGCCGGGGACGCCCTGGATCTGGGCCACGACGAGCTTGCCCAGATCGTCAACGTTGTCGGCCTCGGCCCGGACGATCACGTCGTAGGGACCTGTGACGTCGTCCGCCTGGGTTACGCCGGTGATCTGCCCGATCTGCATGGCAACGTCGGCGGCCTTGCCGACCTCAGTCTGGACGAGGATGTAAGCCTGAACCATGCGGTCCTCCCAGGCGCCTGGTGGAGGTAGCCACGCTACCTTAGGTACCCGGCCGCTGGCCTGAGGAATGTGCCCGGACAGCCCGGCTTCGGCCGGTTGTGGCGGTCTGCGGACCGAGTTATCGCGGGAGGCTCTCCATCACCGTCGCTGAGCTGGGTGAGTTCGGCCTCATCGCCGCGATCCAGGCCCTGCTGCCGGCCGGGCCTTCCCTGGTGCTCGGCATCGGGGACGACGCTGCGGTGATCCGCGCGCCGGACCGGCGGGTGGTCGCGAGCACGGATCTGCTCGTGGAGGGGCGGCATTTCCGCCGCGACTGGTCCAGCGCCTTCGACATCGGCAGCAAGGCCGCGGCGCAGAACCTCGCCGACATCGCGGCCATGGGCGCGTCGCCCACCGCCTTGCTCGTGGGTTTCGCCGCGCCCGGTGACCTCGCCGTGGCGTGGGCGGAGGATCTCGTCCGCGGCCTGGCGGCGGAGTGCGCGCGGGCCGGGGCGGCCGTGGCGGGCGGCGACGTCAGCGGCGCCGACTCGGTCGTTCTCGGGATCACCGCGCTGGGTGACCTGGCCGGCCGTGAGGCGGTGACCAGGAGCGGGGCGCGGGCCGGTGACCGGCTGGCCATCGCCGGCCGCCTGGGCCGCTCGGCGGCCGGGCTGGCTCTGCTCGAGACCGGGCTGGGCGGTGTGTCTCGCCCGGCCGGGCTCGTGGACAGCCACCGGCGGCCGCAGCCCCCGTATGACGCCGGCCCCGAGGCGGCCGTGCTCGGCGCGACCTCGATGATCGACGTCAGCGACGGGCTCATCGCCGATCTCGGGCACGTGGCCGCGGCCAGTGGCGTTCTGATCGACATCGACACCGTCGCGCTGCCGGGTGACGAGGATCTGCAGGCCGCGGCCGAGATGCTCGGCGCGGACTGGCGGCGCTGGGTGCTGGCCGGCGGCGAGGACCACGCGCTGGCCGCGACCTTCCCGCCCGCGGCGACCCTGCCGCCCCGCTGGTCGGTGATCGGCACCGTCACGCGGGGACGCGGGGTCACGGTGGACTCAGCGCCCCCCGGCGGCCCGGGCGGATGGAAGCATTTCTGAATCCCCAGACTGCCATCGCGACGCGCGGCAACGGATTAGATTGTTGTCTCAGCAGACGGCACCCTTGCTTCGCATAAACCCCACTGATGCCAAGACATCGCAAAGAGCGCGCGCCCAGGCACAGGTCGCTGCGCCGGGAGAGCAGTTCCCCGCGCAGGGTTCCTGGCGGCGTATCCCGCGCTCGGCGGTCTGGCCGGGGACCGGCGGCCGCCTGGTCGGCGGCGAGGCGGGCCGTGCTGTCGCCCGCGCTGCACTCCCGGTTCCGCCTGGCCCGCTCGCTGCTGGTGACCCCGTGGTTCGCGGCGGGTGCGGGTGTCGTCATCGCCGCGGCGCTGGCCGTGAACACGCCGACGGCGCTCACCTACGGCCCGGCCGGGCCCGGCGGGTTGTGCGCGACGCATAGGTGCACCGGCGAGCGACGGGGCCAGCCTCCCCAGGTGGCGACCGCGACGCCGGGCGTGGCGATCAAGACACCGGACGCCGACGCCAAGGGAGCCGGCGGCCCGGCTCCCTCGCCGCATGGCGCGACCGAGATGAGCTCTGATCTCGGCTACCGGATAGCCCGGGACTGGGGGTCGGGGTTCACCGCGGTCATCACCATGCCCGGGGGCGGGAAGACCGGCTGGAGCCTCCAGTTCGCCTTCCCGCAGGCGCGCATCATGCGCGTTGAGGGCGCTCAGTGGCGCCCCTCCCGCGGCGGTGACGGCGGCACGGCGAACCGGCGTGCGCCACGCGGGGGCAAGTCATCGGCGGGCAGCGACCCCGGGACGCCGGCGCAGTCCGGCGCGCCGGATCCCGACGAGATGACGGTGGTCGCGACGGGCAAGCCGCAGATGCCGTCCAGTTGCACACTGGACGGCATCAGCTGCCATTTCCTTGATTCGGGCGGCCGCCAGTCACCGGCCGGCGGGGATCAGTCCCCCGGAGGGTGACGTCGCCAGCCGCGAACAGAACCGTGGGCTAGCGGGTGACCTTGCCCGCCTTGATGCACGAGGTGCACACGTTCAGGCGCTTGGGCGACCCGTTGACCTGCGCGCGCACACGCTGGATGTTCGGGTTCCAGCGGCGGGGGGTGCGGCGGTGCGAGAACGACACATTGTTGCCGAAGCCCGGCCGCTTGCCGCAGACGTCGCAGACGGAAGCCACGGGATCGCTCCATGGGGTGAGAGTCAGCATGGTCATGTCCGGCGGTGATACCGGGACAGTCGCTGAAGGATATCCGATCACGGGCTGCTCGCGCTAACCGGACGCCAATGCGGCCCGGGCCCGGGCGAGCCGCCGCGAGCATAGGACCGGCTCAGGTTCTAGTCTGCGGTTTATGACGGCGGAGGTCATGGACGGCGAGACCGTCAGGCACCGGTGCCGCCTCGGCGTGCGCGCGCCCGGCAGGACCACGGCCGCGGACCGGGCCGGCGGCTGAGGCCGGGCGCGGAGGTTGTGTGCTGCGACGGCGGCCCGGTCGCGCCGCTGATCGGCGCGGAGTAGCCCGATGGCGACCCTGGAAGACCCGCTCCGCCTGGTGATCGGCGACAAGGCGGCCAAGCGGCTAGACAGCGCGCTGGAACTGCGGACCGTGGGGGACCTGCTGCGGCACTACCCGCGCCGGTATGAGACCAGGGGCGAGCTCACCGACCTGGCCTCGCTGCACGACGGCGAGTACGTGACCGTCCAGGCCGAGATCGCCAAGGTGACGAGCCGCCCGATGCGCAACCGGAGGGGATCGATCTTCGAGGCGACCGTGACCGACGGGCACGGGCAGCTGGCCCTCACCTTCTTCTCCCGCGGGCGGCAGGACTGGCGTGAGCGGCAGCTCGCCCCCGGCCTGCACGGCCTCTTCTCCGGCCAGGTCTCCACGTTCCGCGGCAAGCGCCAGCTCTCCCACCCCGACTATGAGCTGCTCGGGGACAGTGACGGCGCCCACCGGGCCGCCGAGTACGCCGCCCAGATCATCCCCGTGTACCCGGCCGCCAAGGAGATCACCTCCTGGCAGATCGCCGACTCGGTCCGGGTCGTCCTGGACGTCCTGGACGTCGAGGACCCGATGCCGCGCGCGATCAGGGAGTCCCACGGCCTGTGCGGCCTGGCCGACGCCCTGCGCGGCATCCACCGGCCGATCGACTGGGGCGACAAGGAGCGCGCCACGGCCCGGCTGAAGTGGGACGAGGCGTTCCTGCTGCAGGCGGTGCTCGCCCAGCGGCGGCTCGCCGCCGTGGCGTTCTCCGCGACGCCGCGGCCGCGGGTGGCCGGCGGCCTGCTCGACGCCTACGACGCCCGGCTGCCGTTCGAGCTGACCGTCGGGCAGGATCTGGCCGGCACCCAGATCGGCGACGAGCTGGCCCTCGACCACCCCATGCACCGGCTGCTGCAGGGCGAGGTCGGTTCCGGCAAGACCGTGATCGCCGTGCGGGCGATGCTGCAGGTCGTGGACGCCGGCGGGCAGGCGGTGCTGCTCGCCCCGACCGAGGTACTCGCGCAGCAGCACTACCGGTCGATCACCGGGCAGCTCGGGCCGCTGGCCCAGGCCGGGGAGCTCGGCGGCGCGGAGCACGCCACCCGTGTGGCGCTGCTGACCGGGTCCCTGGGCGCGGCGGCGCGCCGGCGCGCGCTGCTGGAGGCGGCGTCGGGCACGGCGGGGATCGTGATCGGCACCCACGCGCTGCTCGAGGAGAAGGTGCAGTTCGCCGACCTCGGCCTGGTGGTGATCGACGAGCAGCACCGGTTCGGGGTCCAGCAGCGCGACGCGCTGCGGGAGAAGGCGGGGGAGGGCCGGCCTCACCTGCTGGTCATGACCGCCACGCCGATCCCGCGCACCGTGGCCATGACGGTCTTCGGCGATCTGGAGATGTCCACGCTGACCGAGCTGCCCGCCGGGCGCTCGCCGATCGCCACGCATGTGGTGCCCGCGGCGGAGAAACCGCACTACCTGGAGCGGGTCTGGGAGCGGCTGCGGGAGGAGGCGGCCCACGGCCGCCAGTGCTACGTGGTGTGCCCGCGAATCGGCGGGGATACCGGCGACCAGGACGGCGCCCCGGGCCAGGACGGCGCCCCGGGCCAGGACGACGGCCCCCCGGACGACGAGAACACCCGGCCGCCGATCGCCGTGCTCGACCTCGCGGCCGAGCTCGAGCAGGGCCCGCTGGCCGGGCTGCGCCTCGCGGTCCTGCACGGCAGGCTGCCGTCCGACGATAAGGACCGGACCATGCTCGCGTTCGCGGACGGCTCGGTGGACGTGCTGGTGACCACCACCGTGGTCGAGGTCGGCGTGGACGTGCCGAACGCCACCGCCATGGTGATCATGGACGCCGACCGGTTCGGCGTCTCCCAGCTGCACCAGCTGCGCGGCCGGGTCGGCCGCGGCCGCCACGAGGGGCTGTGCCTGCTGGTGACCGAGGCCGAGGCCGACAGCAAGTCCCGGCAGCGGCTGGACGCGGTGGCCGGCACGCTGGACGGGTTCCGGCTGTCCCGGCTCGACCTTGAACAGCGCCGGGAAGGTGACGTGCTCGGCGCCGCCCAGGCCGGCCGCAGGTCGAGCCTGAAGCTGCTGACCCTGCTCGCCGACGAGGAGCTGATCGGCCGGGCGCGGCACGACGCCACCGAGCTCGTGGCGGCCGATCCGGCCCTGGCCGGCCAGCCCGCCCTGGCCGCCGCGATCAGCGTGCTGCTCGACGAGGAGCGGGCGGAGTTCCTTGAGAAGGCCTGAGCCGGAGCGATGACGCGCATCGTCGCGGGTGCGGCCGGAGGCCGGCGGCTCTCCGTGCCCGCCGGCCGGGGCACCCGCCCGACTGCGGACCGCGCCCGGGAAGGCCTGTTCGCGACCGTGCTGGCCATCCTCGGACCGCTGGACGGGGCGACGGTCCTCGACCTGTACGCGGGCTCGGGCGCGGTGGGCCTGGAGGCGCTGTCCCGCGGCGCGTCCGACGTGCTGCTCGTCGAATCCGACGCCCGGGCCGCCCGCGTGATCCAGGGCAACATCGAGGCCGTGCGGCTCCCGGGAGCGCGGCTGATCACCGACCGGGCCGAGCGGGTGCTGGCCCGGGGCCCGGGTGACCTCCCGCCGCGGGACCTGGTCTTCGCCGACCCGCCCTACGCGACGCCCGCCGATGAGGTGCGGCGGGTGCTCACCGCGCTGCGCGACCGCGGCTGGCTCGCGCCCGGCGCCCTGGCCGTGGTCGAGCGCGCGACCCGGTCGGGCACGCTCACCTGGCCCGCCGGGTATCTGCCTGACAGGTCCCGCGGCTACGGTGAAACCACGCTCTGGTACGGTCTCGCCGCAGGCGACGGGCCTGCGGCAACGTCATCGACAGGAGAGTGAGCCCGCGTGCGCCGTCTGGTCTACCCAGGATCGTTCGACCCGGTCACGAACGGGCACCTCGACATCGTCACCCGCGCTTCACGCCTGGCCGATGAGGTTGTCGTGGGCGTTCTGCGCAACCTCTCCAAGACAGCGCTCTTCACCGTCGACGAGCGGGTGGAGATGCTGCGCGAGGTCACCAAGGGGATCGACAACGTCCGGGTGACCAAGTTCGACGGCCTGATCGTCGACTTCTGCAAGGCCAACGACATCTCGGCGATCGTGAAGGGCCTGCGGGCCGTCAGCGACTTCGACTACGAGCTGCAGATGGCCCAGATGAACTACAACCAGGCCGGCGTGGAGACGCTGTTCATCTCCACGAACCCGCTCTGGGCGTTCCTGTCGTCGAGCCTGGTCAAGGAGTTCGCCAAGTACGGCGGCGATGTCACCAGCCTGGTGCCGGAGCCGGTGCTGGGCCGGCTGACCGCCCGCTCGGCCGATTCGTAACCGGCTCTGTTAGCCCGGGGGCGACCCCCCCAGAACCCCCCCCGCGTGCCCCCACCCACCTCCCCTTCCCCTTTCACGGCCAACCTCCGGCCGGCCGTCGCGGCTGGCCGGGTTGGGATTCTCGCAGGCAGCCAGGTATGCTGACCGCCCGATACCCCGTCAGCATCTCTGTCTGCCATGCCACACGCGAACTCCAGAAATTCCAAGCGGCTGAACCTGCGAATGCCGCTCGTCTTCGACACCCGGACCCTTGGCCCGGGTGTCGCGGCATCCCTGACCCGTACGGCCCCGGCTCCGGCTAATCTTGGTGTCGAGCTGGTTAACGTTCCAGAAGGGGCCGAGCTCGAGCTGGATGTTCAGCTTGAGGGCGTCGCCGAGGGCGTACTGGTGACCGCCACCGTGCGGGCACCGCTGGTCGCCGAGTGTGCGCGCTGCCTGGAGCCGTTTGCTTCTGCCACGGAAGTCCGGTTCACGGAGCTGTTCGCTTACGACGCGAGCGGCGATGACGTGGACGGGTATCTTCTGGACGGGGACTTGCTTGATCTCGAGCCAGCCCTGCGGGACGCGCTGGTGCTCGAGCTGCCGCTTGCGCCACTGTGTGCCGATGACTGCCCGGGGCTGTGCTCCGAGTGCGGCGTGCGGCTGGCCGACACCGGAGCCGAGCATGGCCACGCTGATGCAGGTACAGATCGATCACCGGACGGGACACCCGTGCCGGAGGGAAGGAAGGAGCGCTGACGTGGCGGTCCCCAAGCGGCGAATGTCGCGTAGCAATACCAGGTCACGACGGGCCCAGTGGAAGACCACGGCCCCCCAGCTCATGACCTGCCCGCAGTGCCGCGACCCCAAGCTGCCGCACACGGCATGCCCCACCTGTGGCACCTACAACCGGCGCCAGGTGATTAACCCCTCCTGACCCGCATCGTCGGGGCGCGTGGCCGGAGCCCGCGAGCTGCGGAAAGGAGGGGAGAGTGATCGGCATATCAGGCGAGGACGGTGCGGCGGTCCCTGGCGCCCCCCGAGCCGGTAGCGACGAGCTGCTGCACGCCCTGGAGGTGCCGCTCAGCCCGGAGCTGCTCGAGCGGGCGCTGACGCACCGCTCGTTCGCCTACGAGAACGGCGGGCTGCCCACCAACGAGCGGCTCGAGTTCCTCGGCGATTCCGTGCTCGGCCTCATTGTGACCGACACGCTTTTCCGCGAATATCCCGACTTGCCGGAGGGGCAGCTGGCCAAGCTGCGCGCCGCGGTCGTGAACATGCGCGCGCTGGCCGGCGTCGCCCGCGGGCTGCGCCTCGGTGCCTACGTCCGGCTCGGGAAGGGCGAGGAGGGCACCGGCGGCCGGGACAAGTCCTCGATCCTCGCGGACACGCTCGAGGCCGTGCTCGGCGCCGTCTACATCGACTGCGGCCTGGCCGAAGCCGACGCGCTCGTGCACCGCCTGTTCGACCCCGTGATCGCCCGCTCGGCCCGGCTGGGCGCGGGCCTGGACTGGAAGACATCCCTGCAGGAGCTGACCGCCGCCGAGATGCTCGGCGTGCCCGAGTACCACGTGGACGAGAGCGGGCCCGACCACCAGAAGTCGTTCCACGCCTCGGTCAGGATCGGCGGGCAGGACTACGGCCAGGGCGAGGGCCGTTCCAAGAAGGAAGCCGAGCAGCAGGCCGCCGAGGCGGCCTGGAACGCGATCACCGAGGGCATCTCCGCCGCGAACGGCGAGGCGGCGGGCAGCGGGACACCGGGCAGCGGGGCCGCCGGCAGCGAGGCCGCCGGCAGCGGTGCCGCGGGCAACGGGACAGCGGATGGCGTGGCGGGCGATGGCCCGGTAGCCGGGAGCGGAACTCCGGCCGGCCCGGCCAGGCCCGGTGACCCGGGTGCGCCGATAGGCGGTCCCGGGTCCCAGCGGAGCTAGCATGCCCGAGCTCCCCGAAGTCGAGATCGTGCGGCGGGGTCTGGAGCGGTATGTGGTCGGCCGGACCATCGAATCGGTGCAAATGCTGCATCCCCGCGCGGTGCGCCGGCATCTGGCCGGCCCCGATGACTTCGCCGCCGCGGTGCGCGGGCGCCAGATCACCGGTGCGCGGCGGCGCGGCAAGTACCTGTGGCTGCCGGTCGGCGACGACGCGCTGCTCGCCCACCTCGGCATGAGCGGCCAGCTGCTGGTCGGGGACGCGTCGCGCCCGCTGTCCCCGCATGTCCGGGTCCGGCTCACGTTCGCCGATGACGGGCCCGACCTGCGCTTCACCGACCAGCGGACGTTCGGCCACCTGTCCCTCGCGGTGGGCGGGGCGGCCCTGCCCGCTCCCATCGCGCACATCGCCCCCGACCCGCTGGAGCCGTCGTTCGACCTGGCCGCGGTGAAGGCCAGGCTCCGGGTCCGCCGGTCCGGGATCAAGCGCGCCCTGCTCGACCAGTCGCTGGTCAGCGGCATCGGCAACATCTACGCCGACGAGTCCCTGTGGCGGGCACAGCTGCACTGGGACCGCCAGGCCCAGCTGCTGCGGCCGGCGGCTGTCACCCGGCTGTTCGCGTCGGTCCAGGAGGTCTTCGCCGAGTCGCTCACCGCGGGCGGGACCTCGTTCGACAGCCTGTACGTCAACGTCAACGGGCAGAGCGGCTACTTCGAGCGGTCCCTGAACGTGTACGGGCGGGCCGGGCAGCCGTGCCGCCGGTGCGGGACTCCGGTGCGGCGCGACCCGTTCATGAACCGGTCCTCCTTCAGCTGCCCCAGGTGCCAGCCGCGCCCGCGGGCGCAGCGGTGATCCCGGGTGACCAGGCTCGGCTGACCGCGTGGGTGGCGGGCCGGGTCCAGGGTGTCGGCTTCCGGTGGTGGGCGCGGGCCCGGGCGCTCGAGCTGGGCCTGGTGGGCTGGGCGGAGAACCTCGAGGACGGCCGGGTCCGGGTGATCGCCGAGGGCACGACCGCCGGATGCAAGCAGCTGCTGGCCCTGCTGGAAGGCGACGGCACACCGGGGCGTGTGGTGCGGGTGACATACCGGTGGGATGAGCCTAAGGGCGGTTTGTCAGGATTTGCGGAGCACTGAGTGGTACGCCGACGCGCGGCGTGACCTGCATACACGTCAACTTGACCGGATACCCGTCGCGGTGGGACCATGGTGAATAGTTACCTGCGCGCGAGGCTGCGGTTCTTCCGCGTCGAAGGATGCGCGCCCACTCTGGTCACTCAGTGTGGAGGACCTCACAAGATGGCGAAGGCTCTATATGGCCACGTCGGCGGGCCGGATCCGCGAATGATCTCGGAGATGCGCCGCCTGCAACAGCGAGTACGCGATCTCGAAGCCGAGCTTGCCCGGCTGCATGAAGAGAACGACGTCCTCGCCGCGGAGGTAGGGCACGACCTGCTGATCCCGGTTCGCGAACCTGCGCTCACCTGACGAGCGCCGGCCGGCCGCACGGACAGAGGGGCGCCTGACTCAGGCGTCCCTCTTTGGCCTCTAATCTTAAATATCGCTCAAGCGGAACAGCCGTTACGCTTCCCGCCGGGGCACGTGCCGGTTTCGCCTGCCCGCGGGTCGTCGCGCCGGGCGAATGCCTACTACCCTGCGCCGGGCTTGCTGCCCGCCTGACTGGTCGCCGTCGCGTGGGCGGGTGCCGGCGGCCGCTCCCTGCCGGGCCGGTTCCTGCTTGCCCGGGGCGGCGCCAGCTGTCCCACGCCGGGCCGCTGTCCGTCGGACGGGTTGCTGTCTGTGCTATGCCGCGCCGGCCTGCTGCCCGCCGGGCCAGTTCCTGCTTGCCCGGGGCGGCGCCAGCTGCCCCACGCCGGGCCGCTGTCCCGCCGGGCCGATTCCTGCCTGCCCGGCTGAGCCACCAGCCCGCCGCCGGATGGCGCGATAGCTCGTCCGCATCCGCCGGGCACCACATCCGTCACACCGGTCACGCCACTCCCTTACGTCAGCGTTCCGCCTGGTGGATGTGCCGATTGGGTCGCTGGAGCGACCCTTCTGGTACATCCACGGCTGGCGGCGACCCCGACTGGCGAATTTGATCATGCTTCCGGAGCCAGCCCAGCCACGGGCCGGGTCCCACTAGTGCAGGCCGGTCACATAACTTCGCTTTAGTCACTGTTCCGTATGGGCTTTAGTCACTGTTCCGTATGGTGGGTGGGCACTTTGGCCGGCTCCAGCATGCTTTTCTGTCCAACCACGAGCCTGACCGCCTGCCGCCGGCCCGGGCGCGTTGGCGCGGGCACGCCGTATTGCCCGCAGACTGGACAGAGCCGGATCATTTTCGCGCGGCCTGCCGGCTGAATCCACGGGACTGACACTGCCGCGCGGTAAGGTGCGGACGAGCGGAGCCGCCGGCGGCCGAGGCCGGATCGGCGGTCCGGGATGGGCGGCACCGGCGGGGATGCCGGGGTGGGAGAGCGGCCAGCGGGCAGGCCCAGTCCCGGAGGTGGCACAGGCCCCCAGAGGAGGAGAGCGGACAGGTGTACCTGAAAGCCCTCACTCTGCGCGGGTTCAAGTCGTTCGCCTCGGCCACGTCGCTGCGGTTCGAGCAGGGGATCACGTGCGTCGTCGGCCCGAACGGGTCGGGCAAGTCGAACGTGGTCGACGCGTTCTCCTGGGTCATGGGCGAGCAGGGCGTCAAGCCGCTGCGCGGCGGCAAGATGGAGGACGTCGTTTTCGCCGGGACCGCCGGCCGGCCGCCGCTCGGCCGGGCCGAGGTCACGCTGACCATCGACAACAGCGACGGCGCCCTGCCGATCGACTACGCCGAGGTCACGATCAGCCGGCTGCTGTTCCGGTCCGGCCAGAGCGAGTACGCGATCAACGGCGACCAGTGCCGCCTGCTCGACGTCCAGGAACTGCTCTCCGACACCGGCCTCGGCCGGGAGATGCACGTGATCGTGGGCCAGGGCCAGCTCGACCAGGTGCTGAACGCCGGGCCCGACGCGCGCCGGGCGCTGATCGAGGAGGCGGCCGGGGTCCTCAAGCACCGCAGGCGCAAGGAAAAGGCGCTGCGCAAGCTCGAGGCCATGCAGGCCAACCTGACCCGGCTGGTCGACCTGACCGCGGAGCTTGGCCGCAGCCTGAAGCCGCTCGGCCGGCAGGCGGAGATCGCCCGCAGGGCCGCGGTGATCCAGGCCGACCTGCGCGACGCCAGGCTGCGGCTGCTCGCCGACGACTACGCCATGCTCGCCGCCGAGCTCCAGCAGGACGCCAGCGACGAGGCGGCCTCGGCGGCGCGGCGGGCCGTGCTCGAGTCCGGCCTGGACCGGGCCCGGGGGGCCGAGGCCGCGCTTGAGGCCGCCGAGCAGCAGCACGCGCCGCGCCTGGCCGCGGCCCAGGAGGCCTTCTTCGGGCTGTCCAGCCTGGCGGAACGGCTCCGCGGGGTGCACAGCCTCGCCACCGAGCGGCACCGGCACCTGGCCGCCCCGCCGGAGCCCTCGCGGCCCGGCCGTGACCCTGACGAGCTCGACGCCGAGGCGGCCACCCTGCGCGAGGAGGAGGCCGGGCTGCGCCAGCGGCTGGCCGCCGCGCGGGACCAGCTCGGCGTCGTCGTGGCCGAGCGGACCGCGGCCGAGACCGCCCTGACCGAGACCGAGCGCCGGCTCGCCGCCGAATCCCGGGCCGCCGCTCAGCGGGCCGAGCGGCTGGCCCGGCTGCGCAGCCAGGTCGGGGCCGCCCGCAGCAAGCTGACCGCGGCCCAGGAGGAGGCGGCCCGGCTGGCGGCCTCCCACGAGCAGGCCCGGGCCCGCGCCGAGCGGGCGCAGCACGAGTACGGCCAGCTCCAGGACGTGGTGTCCGGCCGGGAACAGGGCCGCGCCGACCTGGCCGACGGGCACGAGCGCGCCACCGCCGCGCTGGCCCAGGCCAGCGACAGGGTGACCCGGCTGCGGACCGCCGAGCACGAGGCCAGCGACGCCCGGGCCGCGCTGCGGGCGCGCACCGAGGCGCTGCAGGAGGCGGTCCGCCGGGGCGCCGACGCCTCCGGCGCGCTGCTCGCCGAGCCGGGCCGGTTCGCCGGCGTGCTCGGCTCCGTGGCCGAGCTGCTCACCGTGCAGGACGGGGCGGCCGACGCCATCGCCGCCGCGCTGGGCGCGGCCGCGGGCGCGGTGGCCGTGTCCGGCCTCGACGCGGCCGTGACCATCATCGCGGCGCTGAAGAGCGAGGACGCCGGGCAGGCGGCACTGGTGATCGCGGCCGACCGGCCCTGGCCGAACGGGCAGCCGGACGGGCCCAGGGCCCGCAACGCGTCCATCCCCAGCGCGGAGCTGCGCGGGCTCACCGGCGTTACGCCCGCCCTGGACCTGGTCAAGGCGCCCGGCGAGCTGGCCGCCGCGGTCGAGGAGCTCCTGCACGGGGTGCTGGTCACCGCCGACCTGGCCCAGGGCCTGGACCTGGTCCGGGCCCACCCGGAGCTGCGCGTCGTCACCCGCGACGGCGACCTGCTCGGGGCGCACTGGGCGCACGGCGGGTCGGCCGGGGCGCCGAGCGTGCTCGGGCTGCGCGCCGCCGGCGACGAGGCGGCCGGCCGGCTGGGCGAGGCCGAACGCCGCTGCCAGCGGGCCGAGCGGGAACTGGCCGACGCGGCCGAGGACGAGGACGCGGCCCGGCAGGTGCTCGCCGAGGCGCTGGCCCGGCTGCGGGAGGTTGACGCCGCTGCGGCCGAGACCTCCGGCCGCCTCGGCACGCTGGCCGGCGCGGCCAAGGCCGCGCAGGACGAGGCCGGGCGCCTGGCCGCCGCGATCGCGACGGCCGAGCGGGCCCGGGAGAAGGACCTGGCCCAGCTCGCGGACCTGCAGGGCAGGCTGACCGTCCAGGAGGCGGAGAGCACGGACGGGTCCGCCGCGGACACCGAGGACGGCGACGAAGGCCCCGGCGACAAGAATGCCCTGGCCGCGCAGGCCACGGCGGCGCGGAACGCCGAGATGGAGGCCAGGCTCGACGTCAGGACCGTGGAGGAGCGGCTGCGCGCGGTCGCGGGCCGCGGCGACGCGCTCGCCTCGGCCGCCGCGGCCGAGCGCCAGGCCATCCAGCGGGCCAAGGCCCGGACCATACGGCGGGCTCAGGAGGCGGCGGTGGCCAGCGCGGTCGCCGACGGCGCCCTGGCCGCGCTGACCGCGATCGAGCGGTCAAGGACCCTGGCCGACGCCGAGCGGCAGGCCGCCGAGCGGGCCAGCCACGGCCGCGATGCCGAGCTGAAGACCGTCCGGACCCGGATCAGGGAGCTCACCGCCGAACTCGACACCGTGGTGAACAGCGCGCACGGCGCCGAGATGGAGCGCGCGGCCCGGCGGATGAGGCTGGACCAGGCCGCCGAGCGCGCCGCCGGGGAGTTCGCCATCGACCCGGACACGCTGCTCGCGGAGTACGGCCCCCAGGCCGGCGTCCCGGCCGCCGAGGAAGGCCAGCCGCCGGCGCCCTACGACCGCGCCGTGCAGGAGCGCCGGGCTCAGGTCGCGCAGCGCCAGCTCGACCAGCTCGGCAAGGTGAACCCGCTGGCCCTGGAGGAGTTCTCAGCGCTCGAGGAACGGCACGCGTTCCTGTCCACGCAGCTCGAGGACCTGAAGAAGACCAGGCGGGACCTGCTCACGGTGATCAAGGAGGTCGACGACCGGGTGCAGCAGGTGTTCGCCTCGGCCTACGAGGACACCGCCAGGGAGTTCGAGGACATCATCGGCCGCCTGTTCCCCGGCGGCGAGGGCCGGCTGATCCTCACCGAGCCCGACGACCTGCTGGTCACCGGGCTCGAGATCGAGGCCAGGCCGCCGGGCAAGAAGGTCAAGCGGCTGTCGCTGCTGTCCGGCGGCGAGCGCGCGCTGACCGCGATCGCGTTCGTGGTCGCGATCTTCAAGGCGCGGCCGTCCCCGTTCTACGTCCTGGACGAGGTCGAGGCCGCGCTCGACGACACCAACCTGCAGCGGCTGCTGCAGATCTTCACCGAGCTCAGGGACAACTCGCAGCTGATCATCGTGACCCACCAGCAGCGGACCATGGAGGTGGCGGACACCCTCTACGGGATCAGCATGCGGGGCGACGGCGTGTCCACGGTGGTCAGCCAGCGGCTGCGGGAGCCGGAGAGCGCCTGATTGCATGGCGCCGGGTGAGGCGGGTACGGCGAAGCCGGGTCAGCCGCGACGGCCGGCTTGCCGGGCTGCGACGGCCAGCCGGAGGCTGGCCCGAGCAGACCGCATCACGGGGGGTTCCGGGGGGTCGTCCCCCCGGGCAGTACTGCGACGCGGGCATAACCTCGCGTCTGCGAGACTGAGGCGGTTATGGAACAGGTCATAATCATCATCGCCGCCGTTGTCGTCGTGGCAGGCGGTGGCGGCACGGCCGCGGTCCTGCTGTCCCGTCGGCGTGCCCCGCACCCGCCCGACCAGAGCACCGGTCCGGCCGGGGGCGTCTCCACCGCCGAGGCGCCCGCCGCACCCGGGACTGGCGTGGCCGAGCCGGGGACCGCCGCATCCACGGACGTCACCGCGCCGCCAGGCCCCGCGCCCGGCGCCCCGCCCGCCCGCGAGACGGAGAAGCCGCCGCCGTCGGCGGGACGCCTGGTCCGGCTGCGCGGCCGGCTGGCCCGGTCGCAGTCGGCGCTGGGCGGCGTGCTGCTCGGCCTGCTGTCCCGGGAGCACCTCGACGACGACACCTGGGACGAGATCGAGGAGACGCTGATCACCGCCGACATGGGCGTCGCGCCCGCCCGGCAGGTGGTCGAGGATCTGCGCACCGAGGTCAAGGTGGCCGGCACCCGGGACCCCGACGAGGTCAGAACGCTGCTGAAGGACCAGCTGCTGGCCCAGGTCGGCCCGGACATGGACCGGACCCTGCACGTCCAGCGGCACGGCGACCGGCCCGCGGTGGTGCTCGTGGTCGGCGTCAACGGGACCGGGAAGACCACCGTGTGCGGCAAGCTGGCCCGGGCCCTCATCGGCGACGGGCGCACCGTGCTGCTCGGCGCGGCCGACACGTTCCGCGCCGCGGCCGCCGACCAGCTGCAGACCTGGGGCGAGCGGGTCGGCGCCCAGGTGGTCAGGTCCGACCGGGAGGGAGCGGACCCGGCGAGCGTCGCGTTCGACGCGGTCAACCAGGGCGTCGAGCGCGGTGTCGACGTGGTCATCGTGGACACGGCCGGGCGGCTGCACACCAAGACCGGGCTCATGGACGAGCTGGGCAAGATCAAGCGGGTGATCTCCAGGCACGCCACGGTCGACGAGGTTCTGCTCGTGCTCGACGCCACGACCGGGCAGAACGGCCTGCGCCAGGCGCGCGTGTTCGCCGAGGTCGTCGACGTCACCGGGATCGTCCTGACCAAGCTGGACGGCACCGCCAAGGGCGGCATCGTGGTCGCCGTGCAGCGTGAGCTCGGCGTGCCGGTGAAGCTGGTCGGTCTCGGTGAAGGTCCCGACGACCTGGCCCCGTTCGAGCCCGACGCCTTCGTCGACGCCATCGTCGGGAGCTAGGCG
Source organism: uncultured Actinomycetota bacterium (assembly GCA_963844655.1). Classification (GTDB taxonomy): domain Bacteria; phylum Actinomycetota; class Actinomycetes; order Streptosporangiales; family Streptosporangiaceae; genus JASHPR01. The sequence continues at coordinate 848,077 of CAWJPA010000007.1, forward strand.
GCCCGTCCGGGGTTCCGCGCGGCCCGCTTCCCGGGCCGACGCCATCGCCGGGAACCGGGCCAGCCCCGTCCGCGCGCCCAACGCGACCCGCCCCCGCCCAGATCCACGCGATGGGGCGATGAGCGGGCGCGATAGCAGCGTAATGGCTGTTCCTGGTCTTCCCTGGGGCAGAGGGGCACCCTGGCGCGCCGGGCCGGCGCGGGGTCCCCCAGGGGTAAAAACTTTCGCCGTATGGTCACTTTTGCGACTACTTACAGCAGTCCACCGGTAACCCGATATAGCATGCAACATGCAAGTTGCCTGATGCTAATCCCGGGGGGGAGAGCGTTGAACACTGCATGCCCGATCGAGCGGGCCACGCGCCTGGGATGGAGCGAACCATGGTCGTGATCTCAGGGAGCGACAGAAGGCTGGCCCGCAACCGGCTGACCCCGGACGAGGTCCAGACCGTGGACTTCCCTTCGTCCCGGCTGGGCCGGCGGGGCTTCGACGAGGAGCACGTCCGGGCGTTCTGCAGCCAGGTCGAGCGGGAGCTTATGCTGCTGCGGAACGAGCGGACCACGCTGACCGACGAGGTGCAGCGACTGCGCCGGCGGGTGCTCGGGCAGGACGGCGACGAGGCCGGTTCCGGGTGGCAGGAGGACGCCCACGTGCATGCGGCGCGCATCCTGTCCACGGCCCAGCAGACCGCGGACCGCTGCGTGGCGCACGCCCAGGAGTACAGCAGGCAGCTGTCCGACGACGCCCAGCGCCGCCGGGACGAGATCCTGGCCGAGGCCAGGTCGCAGGCGGTGCGGATGCTCGAGCAAGCACACGGCGCGGCCAGCCGCGCGGCCGAGGCCGCGCTGGCGACGCCGGAGACCCCGCCCCGCCCCGAGCGCCGGGAACTCGAGGCCGAGCTGGCCTACCTGCGCAGGTTCAGCCACGCCTACCGCGTGCACCTGCAGGCCTACCTCGAGACTCTGGTGGGCGACGAGGGGGAGCCCGAGCCCGCCGAGACGGCCCCGCCGGCCGCGTGCCCCGGGCCGCCGTACCGTCTGCAGCCCCAGCCGCAGCCGCTGACCGGATAGCCTGGATCCGGGCCCGCGGCAGACTGGGCCTGCGTCCGGTCTGCGCCGCACGCCCGCACGGGGTGCGCGGCAACCGGCGCGCGCACCAGACCGGCGACAGGCCATGCGCGAGGACGGCAGCAACACGTGTTCGAGACACTTTCCGACCGACTGACCCAGGTCTTCTCGTCGCTGCGCGGGCAGGGACGGCTGTCCGCCGCGGACATCGACGCCACCGCCCGCGAGATCAGGATCGCCCTGCTGGAAGCCGACGTCGCGCTCCCGGTGGTCCGCCAGTTCATCGCGCGCGTGAAGGAGCGGGCGTCCGGCACCGAGGTGTCCGAGGCGCTGAACCCCGCCCAGCAGGTCATCAAGATCGTCAACGAGGAGCTCATCGAGATCCTGGGGGGCGAGGCCAGGCGGCTGCGGTTCGCCAAGACGGCCCCCACCGTGATCCTGCTGGCCGGCCTCCAGGGATCCGGTAAGACGACGCTCGCGGCCAAGCTGGGCCTGTGGCTGCGCCAGCAGGGGAACACGCCGATGCTGGTCGCCGCCGACCTGCAGCGGCCCAACGCGGTGCAGCAGCTGCAGGTCGTCGGCGAGCAGGCCGGGGTGCCGGTCTACGCCCCGGAGCCGGGCAACGGCGTCGGTGACCCGGTTGATGTGGCCCGCGCCTCGATCGATGAGGCCCGCCGCCGGATGCAGAATGTGGTCATCATCGACACCGCGGGGCGGCTGGGCATCGACGAGGAGCTGATGCAGCAGGCCGCCGCGATCAGGGACGCCACCGACCCGGACGAGATCCTGTTCGTGGTCGACGCCATGATCGGCCAGGACGCGGTCAGCACCGCGCAGGCGTTCCTCGACGGGGTCGGCTACGACGGGGTCGTGCTGACCAAGCTCGACGGCGACGCGCGGGGCGGCGCGGCGCTGTCCATCGCCCAGGTCACGGGCCGGCCGGTGATGTTCGCCTCGTCCGGGGAGAAGCTCGAGGACTTCGACCTGTTCCACCCGGACCGGATGGCCTCGCGGATCCTCGACCTCGGCGACATCCTGACCCTGATCGAGCAGGCCGAGCGCACGTTCGACCAGGACCAGGCCGCCTCGATGGCCGAGAAGCTGGCCTCGGGCGAGGGGTTCACGCTCGAGGACTTCGTCGAGCAGCTGGCCATGGTGCGCAAGCTCGGGCCGATCGGGAACGTGCTCGGCATGCTGCCCGGGGCCGCGCAGAACCGGGAGATGCTGAGCCAGGTCAACGACGCCGACCTGGACCGGGCGGCGGCCATCGTGAACTCGATGACCGTCGAGGAGCGCCGGAACCCGAAGATCCTCAACGGGTCGCGGCGGGCGCGGATCGCGAAGGGCTCGGGCGTCACCGTGGGCGAGGTGAACTCCCTCATCGTCAGGTTCCTCGAGGGCCAGAAGATGATGCGGCAGATGATGGGCAACATGCCCGGGATGCGGCGGTCGCAGAAATCCACCCGGGGCAAGGCCAAGAAGAGGTCCAAGGGCGGGCGCCCGGGCGGCAGCGCGGGCAGCCGGGCCCCGGCCGCCGCGGCCGACGTTCGTCCCGGGCAGCCGGGCGGGATGCCCGGGCTCCCGGCGGGCCCGGGGGCCGGGTTCCCTGGAGGCCTGCCCGACGGGTTCGGCGGCGACCAGGGGTTCCGGCTGCCGCCCGGTTTCGCGACCCCGCAGCCGAACGTGCCGCCGGGGCTGCGGAACAAGCGCGGCCGCTCGGGCAAGAAGGGCAGATAGCCTGCTAGATCGCGCGCCGGGGCCCGAGATAACGCCTGTGGTCCCGGCGTCTGGCAGAATGTGTCCACTACAGTGACGCAGCGGGGCCCTCTCTAACCCGCTGAGCCGCACCCATGGGCAGCGCCGCCGGTCCCCACCTGGCGTTCCGCGCCCGCCAACCAATCTGCTTTGGGAGAAGACCACACCCGTGGCTGTAAAGATCAAGCTCAAGCGCCTGGGCAAGATCCGGGCGCCGTACTACCGGATTGTCGTCGCCGATGCCCGCACCAAGAGGGACGGACGGGCGATCGAGGAGATCGGCAAATACCACCCGAAGGCCGAGCCCTCGTTCATCGAGGTCGACTCGGAGCGGGCGCAGCACTGGCTGTCCGTCGGGGCGCAGCCCACCGACCCGGTCAGGAAGCTGCTCGAGATCACCGGCGACTGGCAGAAGTTCAAGGGCCTGCCCGGCACCGAGGGGACGCTGAGGGTAGCCGCCCCCAAGGAGGACCGGAAGGAGATCTTCGCCGCCGCGGTGAAGGAGACCCTGGGCGACGCTGCTCCCAAGGGCAAGTCCAGGTCCGGTGGGGCCAAGGACGCCGGCGCCGCTGAGAGCAAGGGCAGCCGGGCCTCGGCCAAGGACGCCACCGCCAAGGACAGCACGGCCAGGGACGCCACGGCCAAGGACGGCAAGCCCGCCCGGGGCAAGTCGGCCGACCAGCCGGCCAAGGCCAAGGCCGACGCCAAGGCCGCCGGCGACGGCGCCGCTGCGGACGCCAAGGCCGCTGACGACGGCGCGGCCGGCGACGCGAAGGCCGAGGACGGTGGCAAGACCGCCAGCGCCAAGGCTGACGGTGGCGCGAAGGCCGACGCCAGTCCTAAGGCTGACGGTGGCGCGAAGGCCGACGCCAGTCCTAAGGCTGACGGTGGCGCGAAGGCCGACGCCAGTCCTAAGGCTGATGGTGGCGCGAAGGCCGACGCCAGTCCTAAGGCTGATGGTGGCGCGAAGGCCGACGCCAGCCCCAAGGCTGACAGTGGCGCCAAGGCGAAGACCAAGACCACGGCCGCCAAGGACGGCGCGGACGCGGACGGCGACGCCACCGATGCCGCGGACGACAAGGCCGAGGCGAGCGGGTCCAAGCCCAAGGCCGGGGCGGGAGCAGCGAAGAGCAAGGCAGCCAAGGCTCCGGCCGCCGACGCGGAGCCGGCGAGCGGTGACTGACGTGCTCGAAGAGGCCCTTGAGCACCTGGTGCGAGGGATCGTGGAGTACCCCGACGATGTCCGCGTCGACAGCCGCGGGCTGCGCCGGGGCCGGGTCCTCGAGGTGCGCGTGCACCCCGAGGACCTGGGCAAGGTCATCGGCCGAGGCGGGCGCACCGCGCGTGCGCTGCGTACCGTGATCGGCTCGCTAGCGGGCAGCTCCTACGTCAGGGTCGACCTTCTGGACACCGACGAGATTCGCTAGCCGGGCATGCAGCTGGTCGTCGGCCGCGTGGGACGGCCGCACGGGCTCCGCGGTGAGGTGACCGTGCAGGTGCACACCGATGACCCGGACCTCAGGTTCGCGGCGGGCTCGGTGCTGGCGACCGAGCCCGCCGTACGCGGCCCGCTGACCGTCTCGTCGTCCCGCTGGCACTCCGGGCGCCTGCTGGTGATGTTCGCCGGGTGCAACGACCGCAGCGGGGCCGAGGAACTGCGCGGGACGACGCTTGTGCTGGACTCGGCCGAGGTGGGCCCGCCGCAGGACCCAGAGGAGTTTAACGATCACGAGCTGATCGGGCTCAGCGTCCAGACCCTGGCCGGGGACCCGGTCGGCGTCGTGGCCGACGTGCTGCACCAGGGCCAGGATCTGCTGGTGATCGCCCCCGCGGACGGCCGGCCCGCCGCGCCGGCGGCCCGCCCCGGCGCGGCGCCGGGGGATGGCCCGGGCCAGATCCTGGTCCCGTTCGTGGCCGCCATCGTCCCCGAGGTGGATGTCGCGGCCGGGCGGCTGGTGATCGACCCGCCTCCCGGCCTGCTCGACCTGGGCGCCGCTGGCTAGCGAGGAGGTGCCGACCTGCGCATCGACATCATCACCATCTTTCCCGAGTACTTCAGCCCGCTCGGGGTCTCGCTGATCGGCAAGGCCGCGCAGCGCGGTGACATCGAGTTCGGCGTGCACGACCTGAGGTCGTGGGCGCACGACGTGCACCACTCCGTGGACGACGCCCCGTTCGGTGGCGGGCCCGGGATGGTGATGAAGCCCGAGCCCTGGGGCGACGCCCTGGACGCGCTGGTCCCGGCCGGCCGGGCCGCCCGGCTGGTAGTGCCGAGCCCGGCCGGGATCCCGTTTACCCAGGAGATAGCGGCGCGGTACGCGCGGGAGAGCCATCTCGTGTTCGCCTGCGGCCGGTACGAGGGGATCGACGCGCGCGTGACCGAGGAGGCCAGCGCCCGGATGCCCGTCGACGAGGTGACCATCGGCGACTACGTGCTCGCGGGCGGCGAGCCGGCCGTCCTGGTCATGACCGAGGCGATCTGCCGCCTGCTGCCCGGGGTCATGGGCAACGCGGATTCCGCGTCGGACGACTCCTTCGGCGGCGGCGGCGGGCCCATGGCCGGGCTGGTCGAGGGGCCCGCGTACACCAGGCCCCGGGTGTGGCGCGGGCGGGAGGTGCCGCCGGTGCTGCTGTCCGGGGACCATGCGGCCATCGCCCGGTGGCGCCGTGACGCCGCGCTGCGCCGGACCGCAGCGAACCGCCCGGACCTCGCCGCGAAGCTGGGCGGGCCTTCCGGGGCCGCCGGAGCGCCCGCTGAGCAGCTCGATGCACACGACCGGCAGGTGCTGTCTGACGCCGGCTTTCCAATCAGTGGTCAAGATATGGCACACTGAAAGGCGCCGCCCAGCTCACTCCCATGTCTTGAGTCAGCCGGGCGCGGCCGGGCGCCTGTCACCCCGGCCCCCAGAGACGACCGATTCAGCGCGTTCGCAGGCGTGCGCGTGATGACTAGAGGAACGCAGCGATGCACACCGCGATAGCCGAGCTGGAGCAGGCACAGATCCGATCCGACATCCCGGAATTCCGCCCGGGTGACACGCTGAAAGTCCACGTCCGGGTCGTGGAAGGCAGCCGGTCCAGGATTCAGGTCTTCCAAGGTATCGTGCTGCGCCGCCAGGGTGGCGGGGCCCGCGAGACCTTCACCGTACGGAAGATCAGCTACGGCGTGGGCGTCGAGCGGACCTTCCCGGTGCACAGCCCCTCCCTGGACAAGATCGAGGTAGTGACCCGAGGCCGGGTGCGCCGGGCCAAGCTGTACTACCTTCGCTCGCTGCGCGGCAAGGCGGCCCGGATCAGGGAACGCCGCGAGCCAGTGGCGCGTTAGGTCACGCCCATCGCTTGGTTGGCCGGAGCGGATCCGGCCGGGAAAGTGCAGACGCCGCGGCACCGGATGCGCTGCTGGGGGTCTGCTGTCGGCCGCTGCCTGCCCCGATTCGGAGGCCAGCGCGCATCAGGGTCACCCGGCCTGACCGGCTCCGGCGCTAGGCTCGGACCCGATGATGAACGATGACCAGGACGGCCGCGAGCGGGCTCTCACCGAGGCGGGCGGGGCGGGCTGGCCGGACCGTGATCGTGAGGACGGGCCCGGGTCGGCCCAAGGCTCAGAGCTGAAGGGGGCGCCCGTGGCCGGAGCGGCAGCCCAGGGCGACGCCACGGGCCCGATCGCGGGCCCCACCGGGTCCCGGACCGGCCGCAAGGCACGGTCGTTCTGGCGCGAGCTGCCGGTGCTGATCATCATCGCCCTTGCGATCGCGCTCGTGATCAAGACGTTCGTGGTCCAGGCGTTCTACATACCGTCGTCCTCGATGGAGAACACGCTCGACATCGGCGACAAGGTTCTGGTCAACAAGCTGGTCTACGACTTCCGCTCGATCCACCCCGGCGACATCGTGGTCTTCAACGGGGCCGGGTCCTGGGAGCCGGTTACGCCCTCGGCCAAGGCCACCTCCAACCCCCTGGTCCGGCTGTTCGACGTGACCCTGGACCCGCTTTACCACTCGATCCTCGGCTTGTTCGGTACCGCTCCCGGGCAGCAGGACTTCATCAAGCGGGTCATCGGCGTCCCCGGTGACCACGTCGCGTGCTGTACGCACGGCGAACTGACCGTCAACGGGGTGGTCTTGCACGAGCAGTCTTACCTGTTCCCCGGCAACCTCCCGTCCACGCAGCGGTTCAGCATCACCGTGCCGCCCGGCCGGCTGTGGGTCATGGGCGACCACCGGAGCGTCTCGTACGACTCCCGCGGCCACATGCAGGATCCCGGCGGCGGGACGATCCCGGAGAACATGGTCGTCGGCCGGGCCTTCATGATCGTCTGGCCGCCCAGCCGGTGGCGGGTCCTGCCGATCCCGTCCACGTTCAGCCAGCCTGGTATCGAGCACGCCGGCGCGGTGGCCCTGCAGGCGGCGTCCGGTACGCCCTATATGCCGCTGGGAGCCGGTTTCGTCGCGGCCGTCCCGCTGGCCTGGCTGCAGCGCCGGGTCCGCCTCCGCGCCCGGCCTGGCGGGCCGCTGCGCCGCCGGCCGGGGCGCCGGTAACGCCGATGCAAGGGGTTGTGCTGCGGCATCCGGGTTACACGCCGAGGCGCGGCAGTGGGCTGACCGGATACGAGCGGGTCTTGGCGCGCGCCGGGCTGGCGCCGGTGGCCGGGATCGACGAGGCGGGCCGCGGGGCCTGCGCCGGGCCGCTGGTGGTGGCCGCGGTGCTGCTGGACCAGCGGCCCCGGTCCGCCCTGGCCGGGGTGGCCGACTCCAAGGCGCTCACCGCGCCCGCCCGGGAGACCGCCTACCGGGAGATCGTGGCGTCCGCCCTGGCCTGGCACGTGGTGGTGATCCCGCCCCGGGACATCGACCGGCTCGGGCTGCACGTGTGCAACGTGACCGGCATGCGGCGTGCCCTGGCCGGGCTGGCCAGCAGGCCCGGTTACGTGCTGACCGACGGGTTCCCGGTCCGCGGGCTGGCTGTGCCCGCGCTGGCCATGTGGAAGGGCGATGAGGTCGCGGCGTGCGTGGCCGCCGCCTCGATCGTGGCCAAGGTGACCAGGGACCGGATCATGAAGAACCTGCACCAGCAGCACCCTCAGTACGGCTTTGCCCGGCATAAGGGATATTCCACCCCAAGCCATATGTCTTCGCTCGCGATCCACGGTCCTTGCCCCCAGCACCGGATGTCGTTTGCCAACGTGGCCGGGGGAGTCCGGGCCAGGGTGAGCCCGGCGGCTGCGGTTGGCCGGAAGCGGGTCGGGGAGGAGCCTGTGGCGCTGGGCCAGGAACAGGCCGGGGACGAGGTTGCCGCCGTGGGCCAGGAGCACGCCGGAAACGGGGCACAATTGTCCTATGGTTGACCTCATCCGGGCCACGCTCGTGCGGCGGGGCCCGGGGCCGCTGCCGCTCCGCGGGCGCCGGCGAACGCCGTGCCGGGGCACCGCGCACTGTGGTTTGCCTGCCGGGAGAACGCGTGCGGTCAGAACGGAGGGGAGCTCATGAGCTCTGAGGATCTCGAAAAGTACGAGACCGAGATGGAGCTGCAGCTCTACCGGGAGTACCGCGACGTGGTTGGCCTGTTCAGCCACGTGGTCGAGACCGAGCGCCGGTTCTACCTCACCAATCAGGTCGAGCTCAACGTGCGCACCGCGGACAACGGCGAGGTGTTCTTCGAGGTCGTCATGCAGGACGCCTGGGTCTGGGACATGTACCGTCCCGCGCGTTTTGTGAAGAACGTCAGGGTTGTCACGTTCAAGGATGTCAACGTCGAGGAGCTCGCCAAGAGCGACCTCCAGGTCCCGGATCCCGAGCCCTAGCCAGGCCCCTGGCTGCCCCCGCCTGACCCGCACCGCGGCGGCCAAGTGAAGCATCCGGTGCCGACAGTCCGGTCACCCGTTATCCACCGCTCGCGGTGGCGCCCGGCCCCCTCCACAGCGCTCCCGGCGAGCCGCCGCGCGCCGCCCGGTTCCGTCAGCGTCGGAGCCGGAGGTGGTCCCATGAACGCGAAGGACGCCCTGGGCCGGCAGGGAGAGCAGCTTGCCGTCGAGCATCTGCAACGAGCGGGTTTCCGGATACTGGACCGCAACTGGCGGTGTGCCGAGGGAGAAATCGACATCGTCGCTGTGGACCGCCGGGTGCTGGTGGCCTGCGAGGTGAAGACCAGGTCCGGCACCGGGTACGGCACCCCGCTCGAGGCCGTCGACTGGAGGAAGCGGCGACGCCTGCGCCGGCTGGCGATCAACTGGGTGATGGCTCACGGCGTTCTCTTCGATGAGGTGCGCGTCGATGTCGTGGCGGTGCTGAAAACCGGTTCCGGCGACTTCACGATCGAGCACATCCGCGGGGTGGGCTAGATGTCGCTGGCGCGCACCCACTCGATCGCGCTGGTGGGCGTGGAGGGCCATCCGGTCGAGATCGAGGTGGACATCGAGAACGGCCTGGTCGGGCTGCTGCTGGTGGGGCTGCCCGACATGGCGCTGCGCGAGGCACGGGACCGGATCCGGTCGGCCATCGTCAACAGCCACGAGAAATGGCCCCACCGCCGGATCACCGTGGGCCTGTCACCGGCGAGCCTGCCCAAGCGCGGCAGCAGCTTCGATCTCGGCATCGCGGTCGCGATCCTGAGCGCGGCCGGTGACGTCCCGCCCGGCCGGGTCGGCGGCCTGATGTTTCTCGGTGAGCTCGGGCTCGACGGCAGGCTGCGCCCGGTCCGAGGCGTTCTCCCCGCGGTGGCCGCGGCAGCGGCCGCCGGCTTCCGGGCCGTGGCCGTGCCCGCCGAGAACGCGGCCGAGGCGTCCTTGGTGCCGGGCATGCGGGTCGTGGCCGCCTCCAGCCTGGGAGCGCTGCTGGTGTGGCTGCGCGGCCGGGCGCGCTCCCAGGAAGCGGCCGGAACGGGTGGCGCGGCCCGTGCCGCCGCGACCACCGCCACCGGGATCGCCGGGGTTCGGGTGTTCGAGGGCGGGACCCTGCCGCGTCCCGGCCTGCACCCGCCCGGCGGCACCGGGCCCGGGTCCGTCCGCGGCCGCGACCTGGCCGACGTGGTCGGTCAGCCGACCGCCCGGCGGGCCGCCGAGATCTGCGCCGCGGGCGGTCACCATCTGCTGCTGCTCGGGCCGCCGGGAGTGGGCAAGACCATGCTGGCCGAGCGCCTGCCCACGGTGCTGCCGCGCCTGGAGCCGGACGCCGCGCTGGAGGTCACCGCGATCCACTCGATCGCCGGGACCCTGCCCGCCGGAAGCCCGCTGCTGGCCGAGCCGCCATTCTGCGCGCCGCATCACACCTCGACCAGGGCTGCGATCGTGGGCGGTGGCACAGGCGCGCTGCACCCTGGCGCGGCATCGCTCGCGCACCACGGCTTCCTGTTCCTCGATGAGGCTCCGGAGTTCTCCCGGGACGTCCTCGACGCGCTCCGCCAGCCGCTGGAGTCTGGCGAGGTCGTGCTGGCCCGGTCCGGGCTGACGGCCCGCTTCCCGGCCCGGTTCACCCTGGTGCTCGCGGCCAACCCGTGCCCCTGCGCCAGCGCCGCGACCTCGCGGACCGCCTGCACCTGCACGCCGCTGGTGCGCCGCCGGTACCTGGCCCGGTTGTCCGGGCCACTGCTCGACCGGGTCGACGTGAAAGCCGAGTTCCTGCCCGTAGGCAAGGCCGAGCTGCTCAGCGACCGGAAGTTCACCGAGCCGAGCGCGGTGGTGGCCGAGCGGGTAGTCCTGGCCCGGCAGCGGATGGCGTTCCGGCTACGGGGGACGCCGTGGCGGCTCAACGCCGAGATCCCGGGCCGGGAGTTGCGGCGTCACTACGCACCCACGCCCGGTGCGCTCGCGCCACTGGAACGGGCCATGGACCTCGGCGAGATCAGCGCCCGCGGCGTCGACCGAGTAATCAGGCTCTCCTGGACCATCGCCGACCTCGGCGGCGTGCCCCGGCCCACGGTGGCCGAGATCAGCTACGCCCTCGGCCTATGGCTTGGCATGACGCCCTGAACCCGCGACGGCCCGGTCCCGCCCAGCCTTTCCATGGTCTTGCCGCAGCCGATTGACCGGCGGGATCGTTGACTTAGGTAAGGCTAACCTAATTTAATGCGGTCATGGACTTCGACGTGCTTCCCGGGCCATCCCTGCCCGAGCTGGCCCGCACCGCACTCGCCAGCGCTGCGGCCGCTACCGTCTGCCACGCCGGTCCCGCTGCTGGCCCGGCTGCGGGACAGGTGCCCGTCAGGAACGGCCCGGCGGGCCGCCCGGTCCTGCTGGCCAGCACCGGATCCGCTCTCGCGGGCCAGCTGGCCGCGCGCCCGCCGGCCGTGACCGTGAGCGTCCCGGCGAAGGTACCGTTCTCGGCGCTGCGGCTCACCGGGCCGGCGGAGCCAGCCGCACACGACCCCGCCGCCCGGATAACCGCATACACGGTCACCGTGCGCTCGGCACAGTTCACGGGTGTCTCGCCCGTCCAGGTCCCGCTCGACGAGTACCGCGCCGCAGAGCCTGACCCGCTGTGGCGCGAGGCCGCCGGCGTGCTGCACCACCTCGAGCAGGGGCACATGGCCGAGCTCATCAGATGCATCCGCGCTCACGGCATGCTGCAGGCCGACTGGGTCATCCCCCGCGGCCTGGACCGTTACGGCCTGGAGTTCCTCGTGCTCACCCCCGGCAGCGTCGCGGCCGTCCGGCTGTCCTTCCCCGACGGCCCTATCACCTCGCTCCAGGATGTCCCCGCTTCCATCCGCACCGCCCTGACCTGCCGCTGCGGGTACGGACCCGGCCATCATCACGGCCCGGCTAGCGCTTAGCCAGCCCGGCCAGGGACGACCGGCCACACTGGCCGCCACTGCGGCCATGACCGCCGCGGCCCGGCGGGCGGGGTGCGGCGGCGATTGAACCACCCGGGACCGACAGTCCGGTGTCCAGTCTCCACAGGCCGGTCCAGGCCCGGTCGTCGTTCCACAGCGACAGCCCGTGGCCAGCGCCGGGCGGTCCTGGTGGGCCACCGTGGCAAGCCGGAGGTGGTGCACGGTGAATCCCAGGAACGGGTCGCGGTCCGGGCAGGCCTGCTGGCCAAGGCCGGCGTCGTGAGCACGGCGGACCGGGAACGCTTCGCGCGGATCGCGCTGAGTTTCGTCGCTGAGCCCGGTGACCCCGCGCTTGGCTCGTTGCTGAACGGCTGCGGCCCGGCCGAGGCATTCAGCGCGATCTGCGACGGCCATCCCCCGCCGATGGCCGGGTCCGCCCGGATCCCCGGGCTCGGCCGGGCCATCGAGCGCTGGGCCGCTCGGCTAGACCGGGTGCCCACCGACTCCAAGCTCGCCGCCTGGGAACGCGCGGGCATCCGGGTCCTGATTCCCGGCGACCCGGAATGGCCACCGCAGGCCGACACTCTCGGCGAATCCCGCCCGCTGGTGCTGTGGCTGCGCGGAGGCGCCGACCTGCGTTTCGCCTGCCTGCGCTCGGTGTCCGTGGTGGGAGCCAGGGCGGCCACCGGCTACGGCAAGCATGTCGCCACCGAGATGGCCGCGGCCCTGGCCGAGCGGGGCTGGGCGGTGATCTCGGGCGGCGCCTACGGCATCGACAGCAGCGCACACTGCGGGGCGCTGAGCGGCGACGGGATCACGGTCGCGGTGCTGGCCAGCGGGCTCAGCTACGGCTACCCCAAGGGCCATCATGAGCTCTTCACCGCTATTGCCGGGCAGGGGGTGGTGGTCAGCGAGTGGCCGCCCGACCGCGGGCCGACCAGGCCAGGATTCCTCGTCCGCAACCGGGTGATCGCGGCCCTGAGCTGCGGCACGGTCGTCGTCGAGGCCGCCCTGCGAAGCGGGGCGCTGAGCACCGCCCGGCATGCCCGCGACCTGTGCCGCCCGCTGATGGCCGTGCCGGGGCCGGTGACCTCCGAGCTGTCGGCCGGCTGCCACGAGATCATCAGGGAATGGGGCGCGGTGTGCGTGACCGGGGCGCAGGACGTTATCGAGCACATTTCTCCGGTCGGGCAGGGGCTGGAGCCACGCCGCCACGGGCCGGCCCGTCCCAGGGACAGCCTGGACCCGGTGGCCACCGCGGTGCTCGAGGCCGTCCCGGCCCGCACCGGAGGCGGGCCCGCCGCGATCGCGGTCACGGCCGGGGTCGACCTGAACACGGCCATCGGGTGCCTCGGCGCGCTCGCCGCCGCTGGCTTCGTCGAGCGGTGCCCCAGGGGCTGGCGGCTGCGAAAGGACGCCTGACACGCGCCACGCTCCCGGCTGCGGGCCCGGCCTGGCAGGACACTTAGGACATGGACGCTGAACCCGCACGGCCGGACTGGGCTGGCCAGCGGCTGGCGGAGTTCGAGCGGCATCTGGCGGCCGAGCGCGGGCTGTCGCCGCACACCGTGCGCGCGTACCTGGGGGACGTCCGCGCCCTGCTTGAGCACGCCTGCCGGGACGGGCTGGACGACCTGAGCGGTCTGGGCATCACCATCATCCGGTCCTGGCTCGCCGACCAGCACGCCAGCGGGATGGCCCGTGCGTCGCTGGCCCGGCGCGCCGCCGCCGCCCGGGCCTTCACCGCGTACGGACACGCCCGCGGCTGGCTGGCCAGTGATCCCGGACCGCTGCTGGGGACGCCCAAGGCCGCCCGCCCGCTCCCCGACGTCCTGCGCCAGGAGCAGATGGAAGCGGTGCTCGCCGCCGCGCCGGCGCCTGGGCCGGCCGACGACCCGCACGCGGCGTCGCTGGCCTGGCGCGATACCGCGATCATGGAGCTCCTCTACGCGTCCGGTATCCGCGTCAGCGAACTGTGCGGGCTCGACCTGGGCGACCTCGACGACGGGCGCCGCACCGTGCGGGTCCTCGGCAAGGGCAGCAAGGAACGGGTCGTCCCGGTCGGCCAGCCCGCGGTCCGGGCCGTGCAGCGCTGGCGTGATGCCGGGCGTCCTGTGCTGGTCAGCGAGTGCTCCGGGCCCGCGCTCTATCTGGGCGCGCGGGGCGGGCGCCTGGATCCCCGGACCGCACGCCGGGTCGTGCACGCCAGGATCGCGGCGGCCGGATCCGTCCCCGACGCCGGCCCGCACGGGCTGCGTCATTCCGCGGCCACGCATCTGCTCGAGGGGGGCGCGGACCTGCGCAGCGTGCAGGAGATCCTCGGCCACGCGTCGCTCGCGACCACCCAGATCTACACCCATGTATCGGTCGAGCGGCTGTTGTCCGCCTACCGCCAGGCGCATCCGCGGGCGTAATCCGGGCCATTCCGGAATGGCGGGCCGCTCGCTGAGCCAGCTTCCGCGGGCCGCGGCCATGTAGACTACGCAAGGCCGTCATGGTCTGCGCATCGTTGCGCGGCCCCAGCGGCACAAATTCGCGCGTCCGCTAGCCGTATGGGAAGCCGGCACCGGCTCCCAGCGGAGCGTACCTCACCGGTCCGCGGGACATCCGTCCTGCGGCGAGTGCGTTCGGGCGCCAGGCAACAACCGAGGCGCCCATGCCTGCATGGCGGGGCGCATGACAGGAAGGGACACCGGCATGGCACCGGTCGTCACCATGCGACAGCTGCTCGAGAGCGGCGTGCATTTCGGTCACCAGACCAGGCGCTGGAACCCGAAGATGAAGCGGTTCATCTTCACCGAGCGCAACGGCATCTACATCATCGACCTCCAGCAGTCGCTGGACTTCATCGACCGCGCCTACGAGTTCATCAAGGAGACCGTCGCGCACGGCGGCTCCGTCCTGTATGTCGGCACCAAGAAGCAGGCGCAGGAAGCGATCGCCGAGCAGGCCCGCCGGGTCGGGATGCCGTTCGTGAACCAGCGCTGGCTGGGCGGCATGCTGACCAACTTCACCACGGTCTACAAGCGGCTGCAGCGGCTCAAGGAGCTCGAGGAGATCGACTTCGACGACGTGGCGGGCTCCTCCCTGACCAAGAAGGAACTGCTTCACCTGAAGCGGGAACGGGACAAGCTGGACCGGTCACTGGGCGGGATCAGGGACATGTCCCGGGTGCCGAGCGCGCTCTGGATCGTCGACACCAAGAAGGAGCACATCGCTGTCAGCGAGGCCCGCAAGCTGGGCATCCCGGTGATCGCGATCCTCGACACCAACTGCGACCCCGATGAGGTGACCTACCCCATCCCCGGGAACGATGACGCGATCCGCAGTGTTGCACTTCTTACCAGGGTGGTGGCTGACGCCGTCGCGGACGGGCTGATCGCCCGGGCGGGCCAGGCGGCAGGCGAGGAGAAGCCGTCCGCGCCGGCCGATGGCGTGCTCGGCACCGAGGAACCGCTCGCGGAGTGGGAGCGTGCGCTGCTTGAGGGCAGGTCTGCAGACGGCGAAGCCGCGGCTAACGGCGCGGCTAACGGCACTCCCGCGGTGAACGGGACTCCCGCCGGAAGCGCGACCGTGGCCCCGGCCGAGCAGGCCGCCGCCAGCGCGACCGCAGCACCGGCCGAGCAGGCCCCGGCCGAGCAGGCCGCCGCCAGCGCGACCGCTGCACCGGCCGAGCAGGCCGCCGCCAGCGCGACCGCTGCACCGGCTGAGCAGGCTCCGGCCGAGCAGGCTCCGGCCGAGCAGGCCGCCGCCAGCGCGACCGCAGCACCGGCCGAGCAGGCCGCCGCCAGCACGGATGCGCCCCCGGACGCGGCCGTCCCGGACACCGGGACCGTGGACGCCGCGGATCCTGCCGAGGGAACCGCCTCCGAGTCGGCCTGACCCTGGCGCAGGCCGCCCGGTGACCCGCTGGGCCGGCCGCCCAGTGGCGACGCCGCCACGACGAGATTGTGAGAGATGAGGACATGGACTACAGCGCGGCAGATGTAAAGCGGCTCCGGGAGCAGACGGGCGCGGGCATGCTCGATTGCCGGAACGCTCTCGTGGAGGCCGCGGACTACGAGGGTGCGGTGGAGATCCTGCGCGTCAAGGGCGCGAAGGACGTGAACAAGCGGGCCGAGCGGACCGCGGCCCAGGGCCTGATCACGGCCCAGTTGGACGGCAACAGCTCCGGCGTGCTCCTCGAGCTCAACTGCGAGACCGACTTCGTCGCCAAGACCGAGCTGTTCCAGCAGGTCGCGGCCGACATCGCGGAGAAGGCCCTGGCCGCCGACGCGGCCGACCGGCTGGCCGTGCTCAGCCTCGAGGTCCGGCCCGGGCAGACGGCCCAGGAGCTGGTTGACGAGGCGGGCGCATCGCTCAAGGAGAAGGTGGAAGTGGGCCGGTTCGCCCGGCTCTCGGGCGGCTACGTCACCAGCTACCTGCACAAGTCGGACCCGGCCCTGCCGCCGACCCTGGGCGTGCTGGTCCAGCTGGACGCGCCGTCCGCCGAGGTCGGCCAGGACATCGCGCACCAGGTCGCGGCCATGCGCCCGCGGTACGTGACCCGCGACGAGGTGCCGGACGATGTCGTGGCGAACGAGCGCCGGATCGCCGAGCAGATGACCCGCGACGAGGGCAAGCCGGAGCAGGCGGTCCCGAAGATCGTCGAGGGCCGCGTGAACGCGTTCCTGAAGGACATCGTGCTGGTCGAGCAGGCGTCCGTCCGGGACCAGAAGAAGGCGGTCAAGCAGCTGCTGGCCGAACACGGAACCACCGTGCGGGCGTTTGTCCGGTTCCAGATCGGGCAGGCCGGCTAGCCCAGCCCAGACCAGCCGCGCCCAGGCCCGGGCATGCGGCCTGCCGCGACGATGGGGGACGAGGGGAGCGGCGTGCAGAACGGCATCAGCCGGGACGGTGCCACATCGGCCACGGCGGACGGGGCGACGATGGCCGGAGAGGCGCACCCGAGCTGGCACCGGGTGGTGCTGAAGCTTTCCGGTCAGGCGTTCGCGGGCGGCGAGCCGCTCGGAATCTCCCCGGACGCGGTGATTCATATCGCCCGGGAGGTCTCGGCGGCCGCCCGCGAGGGCATCCAGGTCGCCGCGGTGGTGGGCGGCGGGAACATGTTCCGTGGCGCTGTTCTGTCGCAGCGGGGCATCGACCGGGCCCGCGCCGACTACATGGGCATGCTCGGCACGGTCATCAACTGCCTGGCCCTCCAGGATGTGCTGGAGAAGCTGGGCGTGGAGACCCGGGTGCAGACCGCGATCACTATGGGACAGGTCGCGGAACCCTACATACCGCGCCGGGCCATCCGCCACCTGGAAAAGGGAAGGGTTGTGATCTTCGGGGCGGGTCTCGGCGCGCCGTTCTTCTCGACCGACACGTGCGCCGCCCAGCGTGCACTCGAGATCGGCGCCGAGGCGGTGCTCAAGGGCACCCAGGTAGACGGGGTCTACGACGCCGACCCGCGGGAGATGCCGGACGCGGTCCGGTTCCACCGCCTCGACTACGCTGAGGTACTCCGCCGCGAGCTGAGGTTTATGGACGCCACGGCGGTGAGCCTGTGCATGGACAACGACCTGCCTATCGTGGTCTTTGACCTGATGCGCGAGGGCAACGTGGTGCGAGCCGTACATGGTGAGCGGATCGGCACACTGGTAAGCCGGTTCGCGCGCTGATGACCCGGCGTGGCATGATTCCGGGGCTGGGCGCACCATGGGAACACGCGGTGCGCAGAACCAGGTGCGCACCGGGACGCCTACCGAGGCACGGGAGCCGCAGTGATTGACGATACCCTCCTCGAAGCCGAGGAGAAGATGGAGAAGGCCGTTGCGGTGGCCAAGGATGAATTCGCCGGCATCCGCACCGGCCGTGCGCATCCTTCGATGTTCAACAAGATCACGGCCGAGTACTACGGGACGCAGACACCGGTGAACCAGCTGGCCTCGTTCCACATGCCAGAGCCACGGATGGTCATCGTCCAGCCGTTCGACAAGTCGTCACTCGGGGCGATCGAGAAGTCGATCAGGAACAGCGACCTCGGCGTGAACCCGTCCAACGACGGGACGATCATCCGGGTGATCTTCCCGGAGCTCTCCGAGGAGCGCAGGCGGGAGTTCATCAAGGTCGCACGGCATAAGGCGGAGGACAGCCGGGTCTCGATCCGGAACATCCGCAGGCACGCCAAGGACTCGCTCGACAAGCTGGTCAAGGGCGGTGACGCGGGCGAGGACGACGGCCGCCGGGCGGAGCGGGAGCTCGATGAGCTCACGCACACCTACGTCACCCAGGTGGACGAGCTGCTCAAGCACAAGGAAGCTGAGCTACTCGAGGTATAGCTTGCGACCGAACCAGCCCCACCCCGGCGTGCCCGGCCCGGCTGGCCCGTGTGGCCGGCCCGCCGCCCTCCGCCGAGCGCAGCCGCCCGCCCGCGACCGGAAGCAGCGGTCCCGTGCCTGATGACCACGGCGGGCAGCTTGCGCAGGGCGAGGCTGGCCCGGTGAGCGAGCGCAAGCCCGGCCGGGCGGGCCGCAACCTGCCCGCGGCCGTGGCCATCGGCCTCGTGCTCGGCGGCATCGCGCTGGTCACGCTCTTCACCGTGAAGGCCACGTTCCTCGCCTACATGGGTGCCATCGTGGGGCTGGGCCTCTGGGAGCTGAGGCAGGCGCTGCTGGAGCGCGGGATCAGCCTCCCGCTGATCCCGCTCGCCGCGGGCGGCGCCGCCATGTTCACGCTCGCGTACTGGTACGGCGCCCAGGCCGCGCTGGCCGCCACGGCCGTCACGGCCGTGGTGCTGCTGGCCTGGCGACTGCCCGGCGGGGCCACGGGCTACCTGCGTGACGTGACCGCGAGCCTCTTCACGCTGGCGTACGTGGTGCTGCTGGCCGTGTTCGTTCCCCTCATGCTCGGGATGCCCGGCGGCGCCCGCCGCGTGCTCATCTTCGTCGTGGTCACGGTCTGCAGCGACATCGGGGGCTACGTCGCGGGGGTCCTCATCGGGCGGCACCCGATGGCGCCCGCCATAAGCCCGAAGAAGACCTGGGAGGGTTTCACCGGCTCAATTCTGGCCTGCCTCGCGGGCGGCGCGATCCTGGTGCCGTGGCTGCTGCACGGTCACGTCTGGCAGGGCCTCATCCTGGGCGCCGCCGCCGTCGCCGCGGCCACGCTGGGGGATCTCGTGGAATCGATGATCAAACGGGACCTTGAGATCAAGGACATGGGGACCGTGTTCCCCGGCCACGGCGGCGCCATGGACCGGCTCGACTCGCTGCTCCTCGTGGCCCCCGTGGCCTGGCTGCTGCTCACGGTCTTCGTCCCGCACTAGCTCATTCGGGGGGACGCCCCCCCAGACCCCCCCGCATGTCATCCGCTCGGGCCAGCCTCCGGCCGGCCGTCGCGGCTGGCCTGGCTTCGGCGGGCCCGCCGCTACTCCACGACCCAGCGGCGGCGCTGCGCCGCGAGGTTTGTGACCAGGCTGGCCGGCCCGCGCTCGGCGGCCAGCTGGCGGTCACGCTCACTGACCGGGACCACCCAGAGCCACCGCACCGGCTCGCCGCGGATCGAGAAGCCGGAAAGGTCGGGCACGTCGGGCCCGAGCAGGCTGGCGGGCTTGTCCATCAGCAGGACCGCTGAGTACCCGCCGCCGAGCGGGAACGTCGACGGCTCGTGATACCACGCCAGGCAGTGACCGTCACCGAACCACGTCATCTCGCGCCACGGGTACTGGCCCAGCCACAGGAAGATCCGGGCCGCTGCCGGGCTCGGCATCGTGGTCGCGAGGGCCAGCTCGATCCGGGCCCCCCGGGCCGACTGCTCGCCCATCTGCTCGATGACCGGCATCCGCTGGCAGCTCATTCCCACCGTGGCCAGGACGGTGAACGGGCGCTGCCCGGTGGGCGGCCGCTCGGTGACGCCGACCGGCGGCTGCTTGCCGCCGCCCACATCCCAGTACCTGGTCCCCGGGCCGAGCTTGCCGAGCAGATGACCGAGCACCGCCTGCTGGAACCTGGCCCAGGCGTCCGTGTCCGCCCGCCACCGCCAGAACTCCTCGGCCTGCGCTGCCCGTGGCCCCAGGCCCTCCATCGCGTCATCGAGTGACCAGCCGAACGGGGTCTGCCCGATCACGTCCCGGCCGTAGCCGGGCAGTCCCTTGGACATGTCCGACCACCCGGGCAGGACCGCGAGCAGCCCGCCGTACTCGAGGATCACGACCCCGTCGCCTTCCTCGAGCCACACCGCCCGCAGCGCGGCCGGCTCGAGCGCGGGCCTGCCGGCCGGGTGCTTGGTGTGCGCGGCGGGCATCACCGGAGCCTCGCCCGCGTTCAGCCTGGCCATATCCGTGGTCTCCGGCGCCGGTGCATGGTTGGCGATCCAGGTAGCCGCGATCGCCGCGGTCGCGGAGTGCATGTAGGCGGCCGTGGTCGTGCCGTCGGACTCCACCACGACACGCCGGCTCGCGTAGGGACTCTCATCCTCCAGCAGGATCTGGGGCCGTCCAGGGGCGGCGGATATCCTGGATTGGCCGGCCCCCCGTCGCAGCGTCGGCATAGCAACGAAATCTACCGACTTATCGCAGGTCAGCGAGGAAATACCAGTGGATCTCCGCTGGTTTCGCTCAACGTCCCGCAGTAGCACCAGAATTCAGGCCATAACGAGGAGATACGCGTGCCGGTCCCGTCCCCCCAGCCGGGCTCACCCGACCGCGCGCAGCGCCCCCGGGTGGCCCTGGACATCGCGGAAGCGGGCCCGCCCGGGCGTCCCTCCGGCGGCCGTCGGCCCGGCGGTTCCGGCCCGCCGCGGCACCTGGCCGACCTGGACCCGGGGGAGCGCCGCGCGGCCGCCGAGCAGCTCGGTGAGCGGGGGTTCCGCGCCGACCAGCTGTCCCGGCACTACTTCGGCCGGCTGACCGACGATCCCGGCGATATGACCGACGTGCCCGCGGCCAGCCGCGGGCCGCTGATCGCGGCGCTGCTGCCGCCGCTGCTCACCGCCGAGCGCGAGCTCAGCTGCGACCAGGGCCAGACCAGGAAGACGCTGTGGCGTGCCGTCGACGGGGCCTACGTCGAGTCGGTGCTGATGCGCTACCCGGGGCGGGTCACGATGTGCGTGTCCTCGCAGGCCGGGTGCGGTATGGCGTGCCCGTTCTGCGCCACCGGCCAGGCCGGGCTGACCCGCAACCTGTCCGCGGCCGAGATCGTGACCCAGGTGGTGGCCGGGGCCAGGACCCTGGCCCGGGGCGAGGTGCCCGGTGGGCCGGGCCGGGTCTCCAACATCGTGTTCATGGGCATGGGCGAGCCGCTGGCCAATTACGCCCGGGTGCTGGCCGCGGTGCGGCGGATCACCGACCCGGTCCCGGACGGGCTCGGCATTTCCCGCAGGGCCGTCACCGTCTCGACCGTGGGGCTGGTCCCGGCCATCGGCCGGCTGGCGGCCGAGGGCCTGCCGGTGCGGCTCGCCGTGTCCCTGCACGCGCCGGACGACGCGCTGCGCGATGAGCTGGTGCCGGTCAACCAGCGGTGGAAGGTCGCCGAGGTGCTGGACGCGGCCTGGTCGTACGCCGCCGCCTCCGGGCGGCGGGTGTCGATCGAGTACGCGCTGATCCGTGACATCAACGACCAGGCCTGGCGCGCCGACGCGCTCGCCGGCCTGCTGACCGGCCATCCCGCGCACGTGAACCTGATCCCGCTCAACCCGACGCCCGGCTCGAAGTGGACCGCGTCCGCCCCCGGGGTGATGCAGGAGTTCGAGGACCGGCTGGCGCGGCGGGGCATACCGGTGACCGTGCGGGACACCCGGGGCACGGAGATCGACGGCGCCTGCGGCCAGCTCGCGGCCGCAGGCCGGACCGGCGTCCCGGCCGGGTGACGGAGGGCAAGGGCGCGCGGTGTCAGGTAAGCCGCAGCAGGTACCGTTATCGGCCATGTCCTGGAGGCGGGCGCTGGAGGCGAGGCGGCGGGCGCTCCTCTCTGCCGCGGCCCGCGCCGCCTGGCGGTCGCTGCAGCAGGCCGGGACCATCACCGCCGAGACCCCCGCGGGCCGCAGGTTCGCGGCGTTCGGCCCCGGCTCGATGATGGCCTTCCCGACCGGCGCCGTGTACGGCGAGCGCTGGATCGAGGTCGGGGACGGCACCATGATTGCTGAGCAGGTGACGCTCTGCGCGGGCATGATGCCCGGGCACGACCTGGGCGACCGGCCGGTCCTGCGGGTCGGCAGCCGGTGCGTCATCGGCCGGGGCAGCCACATCGTCGCGCACCACTCGATTGAGATCGGCGACGACGTGTTCACCGGCCCGTACGTCTACGTCACCGATCAGAACCACGCCTACGCCGACCCGGACGTGCCGATCGGTCGGCAGTGGCCGGTGAACGCCGAGGTCTCGATCGGCGCGGGTACCTGGCTCGGCGCCGGTGCCATCGTCCTGCCCGGCTCGTGCATCGGCCAGAACGTGGTCGTGGCCGCTGGCTCCGTCGTCCGCGGGACGGTACCCGACCGGTGCGTCGTGGCCGGCGTTCCGGCCCGGATTGTCCGGGAGTACGCCGCCGGCACCGGCTGGTCGCGCCCGACAGGCTGACTCGGACTGCCGTTTCTGACGGTGTTGGCGGCCCGCTTCTGTCACGATGGGTAATCGATGATGTACGTAGAGGCACGAGACGATCTCGTAGCGACCGCCGCCTACCAGCCGGTCCCCGCGGCCGCCGCCGCGGCGCGCCGTTTCGTGCGTGACACCCTGCAATCCTGGGAGCTGACCGGGCCGTCCGGCGGCCAGGACGCGCTGGTCGATGACGCGGTGCTGCTGACCAGCGAGCTCGTGACCAATGCGGTGCTGCACGCGGGCACGCCGGTGCAGGTCACCTGCAGGCTCCTCGGGGACGAGCCCGGCGGCGCGGTGGAGATAGCCGTGCTGGACCGGCAGCCAGGCCCAGCTGCAGCCCGACCCGCCGCATACCCCGGCCGAGGCGGCCGAGCGCACGAGCGGCCGCGGGCTGCAGCTGCCGGGCGAGCTGGCCTCGGCGTGGGGTGTCACGTACGCGCAGGCCGCCAAGGCGGTGTGGTTCCGGCTGGGCCTCGGGTCCCGGCAAACGGCCTGACCGTTCCCGGCCCCGCCCGGGGACGCTCGCCGCTATCCGGTGGCCCGCATGTCGGCCGCGGGCTCGGCCTGGCCCGGCCGGGCCGACTTGCCGCCGCGCTTGCCCTTGGCCTTGGCCCCGCTGGCGGTGCGCCGGCGGGTGACGCTGCGCCCGTCGTCGGTGTCGCCGCCGAGCTGCGGCGCGAACTCCTCGCCCCGCAGCGCCCGCTCGATCAGGTCAACGGCGCGGGCGGTCTCGACCAGCCTGCTGCCCTCGGCCCGGTAGGCCGCCAGCACGCTCTCCACGCCCCCGGGCGGGAGCTCGCTGCCGAGCTCGGTGCGCGCGTGCCGGTATCCCTCGCGCG
Source organism: uncultured Actinomycetota bacterium (assembly GCA_963844655.1). GTDB lineage: Bacteria > Actinomycetota > Actinomycetes > Streptosporangiales > Streptosporangiaceae > JASHPR01. The sequence goes on from CAWJPA010000007.1 coordinate 871,080, forward strand.
CACCCTGCACGCACGCGGCCACGTGGTGGCGAGCCATCACCGCGAGCGCCACGGGATGCCGGCGCAGCACCCCGTGCAGCCGGTAGTCCGGCGGGACGACGTCGAGCAGCCAGGCCACCGCCGTCTGCTCAAACTCCTCGCTGCCCGGCGGGTGGACCCCAGCCGGCCAGCCCGGAGGAAGATGTGCCGTCACGCGTCCAGTCTAGCCCAATCGAACACATGTTCCCACGGCATTTACGCGTCCTCGGCGTGGTTCCGCAGGCTCGCGCCTGGCGCGGCTCAAGTTGGCTGGGAGCGGGGCGCGGCTGGCTTGCTCCTGGCGCGGCGCCGTTAGCGAGGCGCGGGAGCGGGTGCGGCCGGCGTGATTGCCGCGCGGCGCCCGGGCCGGCGGCGGAAGAGCGGGCGGCTCAATTTCGTTATACATCTTGAAGCGAATATGCTGTACGCGCCGTAATCTTGGCGCTTCCCCTGGTCAACCGGAGTCTTGCCCGCATGCCCACCCGCTCTCTCGCTACCCGTGACGACCTGCGCAACGTGGCGATCGTCGCGCACGTCGACCACGGCAAGACCACGCTGGTCGACGCCATGTTGTGGCAGTCGGGGGCGTTCCGCGCGGGCGCGCATATCGCCGAGCGCGTGCTTGATTCCGGCGACCTGGAGCGGGAAAAGGGCATCACGATCCTGGCCAAGAACACCGCGGTGAGCCACGGCGGCCTGACCATCAACATCGTGGACACGCCGGGCCACGCGGACTTCGGCGGCGAGGTGGAGCGCGGCCTGTCCATGGTCGACGGCGTGCTGCTGCTCGTGGACGCCAGCGAGGGCCCGCTGCCGCAGACCAGGTTCGTGCTGCGCAAGACCCTCGAGGCGCGGCTGCCGGTCATCCTCGTCATTAACAAGGTGGACCGGGCGGACGCGCGGATCGCCGAAGTCGTGGACGCGTGCTACGAGCTGTTCCTGGACCTGGACGCGACCGAGGAGCAGATCGAGTTCCCGATCGTGTACGCGTCGGCGCGGGCCGGCCGGGCCTCGCTGAACCGGCCCGATGACGGCTCGCTGCCCGACTCACCGGACCTGGAGCCGCTGTTCGCCGTGCTCAGGGACACCGTGCCCGCGCCGTCCTACGACCCGGACGAGCCTCTGCGGGCACACGTGACCAACCTGGACGCCTCGTCGTACCTGGGCCGGATCGCGCTGTGCCGGGTGTACAGCGGGAAGATCTCCCGCGGCCAGCAGGCGGCGTGGTGCCGCCGGGACGGCTCCATCGCGCGGGTGAAGATCTCCGAGCTGTTCCGGACCGAGGCGCTGGAGCGGGTGCCCGCCGCCTCCGCGTCGGCCGGGGACATCATCGCCGTGGCCGGCATCAGCGACATCATGATCGGCGAGACGCTGGCCGACGTCGACGACCCGCGGCCACTGCCGCTGATCACCGTGGACGAGCCCGCGATCTCGATGACGATCGGCGTAAACACCTCGCCGCTGGTGGGCCGGGACAAGGGGTCCAGGGTCACGGCGCGGATGGTACGCGACCGGCTGGACCGTGAGCTGGTCGGCAACGTGTCGATCCTGGTGCTGCCCACCGACCGGCCGGACACCTGGGAGGTGCAGGGCCGCGGCGAGCTGGCCCTCGCGGTGCTGGTGGAGACCATGCGGCGGGAGGGCTACGAGCTGACCGTGGGCCGGCCGACCGTGGTGATCCGCGAGGTGGACGGGGCCAGGTTCGAGCCGGTGGAGCGGCTGACCGTGGACGTGCCCGAGGAGTACCTCGGCGCGGTGACCTCGCTGCTGGCCCAGCGCAAGGGTCGGCTGGAGAACATGACCAACCACGGCACCGGCTGGGTCCGGCTGGACTTCGTGGTGCCCGCCCGGGGACTGATCGGGTTCCGCACCCAGTTCCTCACCGACACCCGAGGCACCGGCATCGCGCACCACGTGTTCGAGGGGTACGAGCCCTGGTCGGGCCCGCTGCGGATGCGGCCGACCGGGTCGCTGGTGGCGGACAGGACCGGCCCGGCGATGCCGTATGCGATGTTCTCGCTGCAGGAGCGCGGCACCCTGTTCGTGGAGCCCGGCACCGGGGTGTACGAGGGCATGATCGTCGGCGAGAACTCCCGGTCCGACGACATGGACGTGAACATCACCAAGGAACGCAAGCTGACGAACGTGCGCCAGTCCTCGGGTGAGGAGCTGGAGCGGCTGATCCCGCCGCGGCTGCTGTCGCTGGAGCAGGCCCTGGAGTTCTGCGCGAGCGATGAGTGCGCCGAGGTGACGCCGTCGGCGGTGCGGCTGCGCAAGGTCGTGCTCGACGCCAAGGAGCGCGGCCGGATGCGAGCCCGCCGCGCCCGCGGCGAATGAGGCCGGCGAGACGGGTGAGCCTGGCCCGGCGCCCCTGAAGGCCTGCCGAGCTTGATCCAAGTGAGTTTGCTGCACACCTGACTACAGCAAACTCACATCGATCAAGCCGCTGCTGCCCGGCAGGCCAAGTGGCTGGGGCGCATGGGGGCATGGGGCGTGCGGGGCGCAGTGGGGCGGCCTGCTGCCGCCGGCCGGCGAGGGGTGGGCTGATGGGGGCGCGCTGGGCCCGAGGAGGGCGGTTGGGAGCGCGCCAGGCCCGAGGAGCGCGGATGGGTGCGCGCCAGGCCCGAGGAGCGCGGATGGGTACGCGCCAGGCCCGAGGAGCGCGGATGGGAGTGCGCCAGGCCCGAGGAGCGCGGATGGGTACGCGCCAGGCCCGAGGAGCGCGGATGGGAGTGCGCCAGGCCCGAGGAGCGCGGATGGGGGCGCGCCAGGCCCGAGCGGGACGGATGGGCCGAGCGCGGGCCGCATCCGGGGTGACTACTTCACCGACAGGTAGATGATGCTGCCCAGGCCGACCACCACGCAGTAGACGGCGAACGGGGTCAGCGTCCGGGTCTGGAAGTACTTCATCAGGAACCGCACCGACAGGTACGCGCCGACGCCGGACAGGACGCTGCCCACGATCACCTGGCCGTGGATCCCCTTCCCGAGGGGACCGGTCAGGTCGGGGAGCTTCAGCACCCCGGCGGCCAGGATGACCGGCGTGGACAGCAGGAACGAGAACCGGGCCGCGTCCTGCCGGGACAGGCCGCGGAACATGCCGGACACCATCACGACCCCGTCCCGGCTGATGCCGGCCAGCAGCGCGAGGATCTGCGACGACCCGATGACCAGCGCCTGGAGGTAGCCGACCGCGGTCAGCCGCTGGTCGGCCTGGACCGCGCGGGAGGCCTCGAGCTGCTTCACCGCGCGCTGGCCCGAGGCGTGCATGGCGACGCCGGACCCCGCCGCCCGCCGCTCGGCCAGGTCCTCCTCCGTGGCGATCTCCGCGTCCGCCGCCAGCGACCTATGGGTGCGCAACTTTTCCCCGGCGAACAGGATCAGGCCGTTGATGACGAGGAAGATCGCGGCCCGGATCGGCTTGGCGAACAGCACCCGGAACTCGTGCTCGAACACCACGCCCACGAGCCCGACCGGGATCGTGGCCAGGATGATCATCCAGGCCAGCTTCTGGTCGACGGTCTCGACCCGGCGGTGGCGGATCGAGCTGAAGAACCCGCCGATGATCCGCACCCAGTCCCGCCAGAAGTAGATCAGCAGCGCGATCGCGGTGGCCACGTGCAGCCCGACGATGAAGGCCAGGTACGGCGACTCCGGTGCGGCGACGTTCAGGTCGGTGGCCCAGCTGCCGCCGATGAGCGCGGGGAGCAGCACGTTGTGGCCGAGGCTCGACACCGGGAACAGCTCGGTCACGCCCTGGATGAGGCCGACCACCGAGGCCTCAAGGTAGGTGATGTGCGACATGGCAGCCCTTCGCTCCGCGGGCCGGCTCTCAGCCCGCGCCAGTCAGAATATTCAGCCATTACGCAACTGCGAGGCCGACTCCCCGGACCCGGGGGGCTGATCGGGTTTCGGGGTGGGTCAGCAACCCGTCCAGGCCGGGCTCCCCGGGACCCCGGGGTAGGGGCCGGTCAGCGGCTCTCCGCCGGGCTAGCTCTTGCCGGGGACGGCGGGTGTGTCGTTCGCGCCGCGCGGCCGCCGGCTGATCTTGGATCCGAGCCAGACCAGCGGGTCGTATTTGCGGTCGGCCACACGCTCCTTCATCGGGATGAGCGCGTTGTCGGTGATCTTGATGTTCTCTGGGCAGACCTCGGTGCAGCACTTGGTGATGTTGCAGTAGCCGAGGCCGAAATCATCCTGGGCGATCTCGCGGCGGTCGGCGGTGTCGGCCGGGTGCATCTCGAGCTCGGCGACCCGCATCAGGAACCGGGGCCCGGCGAACTCCTGCTCGTTGTCCGAATGGTCGCGGATCACGTGGCACACGTTCTGGCACAGGAAACACTCAATGCACTTGCGGAACTCCTGCGACCGCTGCACGTCGACCTGCTGCATCCGGAACTCGCCGAGCCCGATCGAGGGATCCGGGGTGAACGAGGGGATTTCCCTGGCCTTCTCGTAGTTGAACGAGACGTCGGTGACCAGGTCCCTGATCACCGGGAAGGTCCGCAGCGGCGTGATCGTGATCGGCTCGCCCGGCTCGAAGATCGACATCCGCGTCATGCAGGCCAGCCGCGGGCGCCCGTTGATCTCCATGGAGCACGAACCGCACTTGCCCGCCTTGCAGTTCCAGCGCACGGCCAGGTCACCGGCCTGGGTGGCCTGCAGTCTGTGCAGGACGTCAAGGAGGACCTCGCCCTCGTTGGCCTCGACCTGGTAGTCGGTGAGCTGTCCCTGCCCGGCGTCGCCCCGCCAGACCTTGAGCGCTACCTTCTCGCCCATCAGCTTTTCGTCTCCTCGCTGCCGGCCGGCTGAGCTGTTCCGGCCTCCGGCGGCAGTTCCGCCTCGGTGTAGTACTTCTTCAGCTCGTCCCGGTCGAACAGGGCGAGCAGGTCGGCGCGCACGGGCTCCATCGGCTGCCGCTTCAGCGTCACCCGGTCGCCGTCGAGCGTCTCGATCACGTTGACCTTGCGCCATTCCGGTGACATGCCGGGGAAGTCGTCGCGGGTGTGCCCGCCGCGGCTCTCCTGGCGTTCCAGCGCCGCCTGGGCCACGCAGTCCGCGATCAGCATGATATTGCGCAGGTCCAGGGCCAGGTGCCAGCCGGGGTTGTAGGCCGCGCCGCCCTCGGCGCTGACGTCCGCGGCCCGCGTGCGCAGCTTGTCCAACTCGGCGAGCGCCGCCTTGATCTCGTCTTCCTTGCGGATGATGCCGACCAGGTCGCTCATGGTCTGCTGGACCTCGGCGTGGACCGTGTACGGGTTCTCGCCGCCGGACCGCTCCAGCGGGGCGAGCGCGTCGTCCCGCGCCGCGGTCAGGTCGGCGTCGCTGGCCGTCGGTCGGCTGTCGCCCAGGGAGTCGAGGTACTCGACCGCACCAAGGCCGGCCCGGCGGCCGAACACCAGCAGGTCCGACAGGGAGTTCCCGCCGAGCCGGTTGGAGCCGTGCATCCCGCCGGACACCTCGCCGGCGGCGAACAGGCCTGGCACGATCGAGGAAGCGGTGTCCGGGTCGACCTCCACGCCGCCCATCACGTAGTGCTGGGCCGGGCCGACCTCCATCGGCTCCTTGGTGATGTCGACGTCGGCCAGCTCCTTGAACTGGTGGTACATGGACGGAAGCCGCCGCAGGATCTCCTCGGCCGGGCGCCGCGAGGCGATGTCGAGGAACACGCCGCCGTGCGGCGACCCGCGCCCGGCTTTGACCTCAGCGTTGTTCGCACGGGCGACCTCGTCGCGGGGCAGCAGCTCGGGCGGGCGCCGGTTGTGGTCCGGGTCGTTGTACCAGCGGTCGGCCTCTTCCTCGGTCTCCGCGTACTGGGCCCGGAACACGTCCGGCACGTAGTTGAACATGTACCGCTTGCCCTCGGAGTTGCGCAGCACGCCGCCGTCACCGCGGACGGACTCGGTGACCAGCAGCCCGCGCACCGAGATCGGCCAGACCATGTGCGTGGGGTGGAACTGCACGAACTCCATGTTCAGCAGCGTGGCCCCGGCCAGTAGCGCGAGCGCGTGGCCGTCGCCGGTGTACTCCCAGGAGTTGGAGCTGTACTTGAACGTCTTCCCGATCCCGCCGGTGGCCAGGATCACGGCCGGCGCCTCGAACAGCACGAACTTTCCGCTCTCGCGGATGTAGCCGAACGCGCCCGCGATCCGCTCCCCGTCCTTGACCAGCTCGGTGACCGTGGTCTCGGCGAAGACCTTGATCATCGCCTCTGGGTCGCCGTGGGTGACGGCGTCCTCCTGCTGCAGCGCGACCACCCGCTGCTGCAGGGTGCGGATCATCTCCAGGCCGGTCCGGTCGCCCACGTGCGCCAGCCGGGCGTACTGGTGGCCGCCGAAGTTGCGCTGGCTGATCTTGCCGTCCTTGGTGCGGTCGAACAGCGCGCCCCAGGCCTCGAGCTCGTAGACCCGGTCCGGGGACTCCTTGGCGTGAAGCTCGGCCATCCGCCAGTTGTTCAGGAACTTGCCTCCGCGCATGGTGTCGCGGAAGTGGACCTGCCAGTTGTCGTTGGGGTTGGAGTTGCCCATCGCGGCAGCGCATCCGCCCTCGGCCATGACCGTGTGCGCCTTGCCGAACAGCGACTTGGAGATGATCGCGGTCCTCTTGCCTGCCTGCCGGGCCTCGATCGCCGCGCGCAGGCCCGAACCGCCGGCGCCGACCACTACGACGTCGTAGGGGAGCCGCTCGATCTCAGTCATCGTGTTGCCTGCCTCAGTTGTAGAACCTCAGGTCGCTGAACACCCCGGCTGCGACGAGCCAGATGTACAGGTCGGTCAGCATCAGCGTGCCCAGCGAGATCCAGGCGAACTGCATGTGCCGCGCGTTCAGCCAGGAGACCTTTGTCCAGGCCCAGTACCGGGCCGGGTGGGAGGAGAAGTTTTTCAGCCGTCCGGCGGTGATGTGCCGGCACGAATGGCAGCCCAGCGCGTAGCCCCACAGGAAGATCACGTTGGCCAGCATGATCAGGGAGCCGAGGCCGAACCCGAAGTTCCCGTCCGGCCCGCGGAAGGCCTGCGCCATGTCGTAGGTGAGCAGGATCCCCACGAGCACGGCCATGTAGAAGAAGAAGCGGTGCAGGTTTTGGAAAATCAGCGGGAACCTGGTCTCGCCCGTATAGCGGGCGTGCGGCTCGCGTACCGCGCACGCGGCAGGCGCGAACCAGAAGGACCGGTAGTAGGCCCTGCGGTAGTAGTAGCAGGTTAGCCGGAAGCCGAGCACGAACACTAGCGACACGAACGCGTACGGGATGATCGGCGGCACCGCCGGGATCCACTGGCCTAGGGTGCTCGACCCGGGCACGCACTCGCCGCTGACGCACGGCGAGTAGAACGGCGTCAGGTAGTGGTACTTGGGCACCCAGTACCAGTTGCCGATGAACACGTGCACGGTGGCATAGGTCACCCAGATCGTCAGGAGCACGGCGGTGATGCGCGGGGCCCGCTTCCAGTCGTCCTTGCGCAGCGTGCGTTCTGAGATCTGCGCCCTGGTCTTGGCCGGCGCCGCCGAGCCTGTAGTCATAGACGTCTCCGCCCTGGGACCTGCTGAGAGTGGGTCTTAGTCGCGCGCGCCTCGTCGATGGTGGCGCTGCCCGCGTGCCGTCAGAACCCTATTCCACTGAATACCACTTCCGGACGGTGGGGCGACCTTCGAGGCGTGTGACTCTCACTACACCGGGGCCGTGATCGCCGCCTTTGTGCCATGAGAGCGGATTCACTCGCCGGACGGCAGCACGCCACGGGCCGCGCACAGCTGCCGCACCCGGTCAAGCCGCACCGCATGCCGGGTGTGGCCGCGGAACCCGGTGGTGGTCTCGGCCGCGAACACCGAGTTCAGAATGGCTTCCTCGGTCACGTCCATTGCGGCCACGAACAGCGGGTCGAGAGCGGAATCCGGCAGCAGCCCGGTGCCGTTCCCGTCCGCGGCCGTCAATTCACCGTCCGGCGGCGCGGTGGAAAAGGCCAGCGCATAGTCGCCGCTCTGGCCCGAGAAGTCAGAGCCGGTGCGGGCCATGCCAAAGATGGAGCGCCACGCCACCCGGCCAAGCTGCCGCGAGTCGAGGGGGGCGTCGGTGGCCAGCACGATCACGCACGAGTTGCCCTGGTCGCCCGGTTCGACGGTGGCGTCCGGCGGCACCGGCACGCCGAGCACGGTCAGCGTGCCGCTGAAGTTGGCCTGGACCAGCGCGCCGATCGTGACCAGCCCGCCAGAACCGCCGCAGTCCACCACGCGCGAGGAGGTCCCGATTCCGGCCTTGAAGCCGAGCGCGCTGGTCCCCGTGCCCGCGCCGACCGCGCCCTCGGCGACCTGTCCGGCCGTGGCCCCGTGCAGCGCCGCGAGCACGTGCTCCTCGGTGACAGGCCGTCGGCGCATGTCCGACAGGAACCCGTCGTTGGTCTCGGCCACCACCGGGTTGACCGTGTTCAGGTCCTCGTTGCCTGGCAGCGAGAACATAAAGCTGACCAGCGCGTCCGCCACCCGGAACGTGGACAGGGTGCCGGTGAGCAGGACCGGCGTCTCGATCACCCCGAGCTCGCCGACCTGCGTGGTCCCGACGATCTTCCCGAACCCGTTGCCGGTCTCCAGCGCAGCGTTCAGCGACTGCGACCCGGTGAGCCGGTCATGGACGATCGCGGTGACGCCGGTCCTGATGCCGCTGCCCTCGATGAGTGTGACCTGCCCCACCCGGACCCCGGGTACATCGGTGATCGCGTTCAGCTCGCCCGTGGGCAGCGCGCCGGGTGCGATGCCCAGATCCCGCGCCCTGGCCCGGCTCACCGGGCCCTCCCCGCCGGAGTGACCGGCGCCGCGCCGTCCAGGTCCGCAGGGACGCCGAGCGCCCGGCGCAGGAAGTCGAGCTGGAGCAGCAGCATGTTCTCGGCCACCTGCTCGTCCACCGGCATGTGGGTGATCCCGGACAGCGGCAGCACCGCGTGCGGCCGCCCGGCGGCGAGCAGCGCCGACGACAGCCGCAGCGAGTGCGCGACCGCCACGTTGTCGTCGGCCAGGCCGTGGACCAGCAGCAGCGGCCGGGAAAGCTGGTGCGCGTCGGCGAGCACCGAGCTGGCCTCATAGTGGCCGCCGTCGGTGTCCGGATGCCCCAGGTACCGCTCGGTGGCGTGGGTGTCATACATCCGCCAGTCGGTGACCGGGGCGCCCGCCACCGCGGCGTGGAACACGTCAGGCCGCCGCACCACCGCCAGCGCGGCCAGGTAGCCGCCGAACGACCAGCCCCTGATCCCCACCCGGTCCACGTCCAGGTCGGTGCACCGGGCCGCGGCGGCCCGCAGCGCCTCGACCTGGTCCTCGACCGCCAGCCGGGCGAGGTCGCCGGCGACCGTGCGCTCCCAGGCCGGCCCGCGGCCCGGCGTCCCGCGCCCGTCCGCGACCACCACGGCGAAGCCCTGCTCGGCGAACCACTGCGAGGTCAGGAACGCCGCCCGGCTGGCCAGGACCATCTGCGTGGCCGGGCCGCCGTACGGGTCCATGAGCACGGGCAGCCGGGCCGAGCCCGGCCGGTGCCAAGACGGCAGCAGCAGCGCGGTCCTGATCCCGTTCTCGCCCGCGGCGAAGATGTCGGGGCGGGGCTCGGGCAGCAGCGGGTGCTCCGCGAGCGAGGCGATCCTCGCCACCTCCGGCCCGCCCGGGGTTCCGTCCCCGGCGGGCAGCACCCGCACCAGGGCGCCGGCGGAGTCCAGGTTCCTGGTCGTGAGGACCGTCGTGCCCCCCGCCCGCTGCCCGGTGGCCACCCCAGGACCGTCGCTGACCTGCTCGAGCCGGCCCTGGTGGTAGGCCCACACCCCGATCTCGGCGGGCTCGGCCTCCGAGGCGGAGAACAGCACGGTGTCGCCGTCCACGCTGAGGATCTCCCTGACCTGGAGGGTGGCCGGGGTGACCGGCTCCGCGGTGCCCTCCGCGAGGTCCCCAGGCGTGGCCACGAGCAGCCGCCGCGCGCCGCCCGCGTCGGCGGTCCAGACGATCCGGCCGCCGGCCGTCCTCGCGGGCACGCCCCGGACGATCTCCAGCCAGTGCGGGTCGGTGTCGGCGCGGACCACGGCCGTGGCCCCGGTGGCCGCGTCCACAGCCAGAACGCGCATCTCCCGCTGGTCTCTGGTCTGCACCACGATCAGCGGTGTCTCCGGCGCCACGCCGTCCCAGCACGCGGTGACCAGGTACGGGAACGCGGCCCGGTCCCACGCCACCGGCGTCGGCTCACCGCCTGCCCGGGCCAGCACGAGCGAGACGTCGGCGTTGGGCGTGCCCGCGACGGGGTAGCGGACACCGGCGGGGGGCCGGTCCGGGTGGGCCGGGTCGGCGATAAACCAGCGCCGCACCGGGCGCTCGTCGACCCTCGCAGCGAGCAGCGCCGTGCCGTCGGGCGCCCACCAGTAGCCGCGGTGGCGGCCCATCTCCTCCGCGGCCACGAACTCAGCGAGCCCGAACGTGACCTCGTCCTCGGCTTCTCCCGGTGCCGCGACCGCGGTGTCCTGCCCGCTGGCCAGGTCGATCACCCGGAGCGCGCCGGAGTGCACATAGGCGACCAGCCGCCCGGTCGGGTCCGGCCTCGGATCGGCCGCGGGGGTCAGCGTCCCCAGCTCGCGGACCCGCGCCGCCGGGCCCGGCGCCGCGGTCAGGTCCGCCGCGTAGACCCGGCCGCCCAGCCCGAACGCCGCGGTCCGCAGGGCGGCGTCGGCCGCGAACGAGACGATGCCGGACGCCCGCTCGCGAAACCGCTCCCGGCGCGCCTTCTCCTCCGGGTCGGCCTCGCCGGTGCCGAGCTCCGCCGGGTCGGCGACCAGGCGCTCCTCGGCGGTTGCCACGTCGAGCACCCACAGGCAGGTGACCGGGTCGGCCCCGCCCCTGGACCGGAGAAACGCCACCCGGCTGCCGTCGGGGGAGATCTGGAACGACCGCGGGACGCCGAGCGTGAACCGCTGCGTCCGCGCCTGCTGGCGGGGGAAAGTGTCGGCCACGAGATAGATCATCTCAGCCGGGCGGACGAGGCAGACGTACCGGTACACGGCGGCCCGGCCCGGGCACCAGCACGCGGCCGGCCCTGGGCGCCGCTAGGCTCGCGGCTATGAGCGGACCGGAGAGCGGGCACAGGCTGCTGCTCGTGCACGCCCACCCCGACGACGAGTCGATCGGCACCGGCGCCACGATGGCCAAGTACGCCGCCGAGGGCGCCGGGGTGACGCTGGTCACCTGCACGCTAGGCGAGCTGGGCGAGGTCATCCCGCCGGAACTCGCGCACCTGGCGGATGACGCCGACGGCGGCCTGGGCGAGTACCGGATCGGCGAGCTCGCCAAGGCCTGCGCCGTGCTCGGCGTGACCGATCACCGCTTCCTGGGCGGGGCGGGACGGTGGCGGGACTCCGGGATGATGGGCCTGCCCAGCAACGACGACCCGCGCTGCTTCTGGCAGGCCGACCTGGACGTCGCGGCCGGCGAGCTGCTCGGCGTGATCCGCGAGGTCCGGCCGCAGGTGCTGGTCAGCTACGACGCCAACGGGTTCTACGGGCATCCCGACCACATCCAGGCCTACCGGGTGACGCGGCGGGCGTTCGACCTGGCCGGCGGCCTGGTCACCAAGCTCTACGCCACGGCCGCGCCCCGCTCGGTCCTGGCGGCCGGCATCGAGGCCGTACGCGCCAGCGAGGAAGGCGGCAGCCCGGCCGGCGGCGGGACCGACTTCACCAAGGTCGAGTCCGTGGACGACCTCCCGTTCGGGGTGGCTGACGAGGACGTGACCACGGAGATCGACGCGACCGCGTACCTGGACCAGAAGATCGCCGCGATGCGCGCGCACGCCACCCAGATCGCTGTGGACAGCCAGTTCTTCGCGTTCTCCGACAACGTGGGCCAGCGCGCGTTCGGCCGCGAGTACTACACCTTGCTGGCCGGGCCGCGCGGGCGGGGGAGCGGGCCGCATGGGCGGGAGAGCGACCTGTTCGCCGCGATTGACTAGCCTTCTCTGCGTGGAGAGCGCGCCAGAGCAGCCCGGCGGGCCTGCGGATGCCTACGATGGCCCGCTGGTGGCCGTGGCCGGCTACGCCATGCTCTTCCTGCTCGGGCTGCTGCAGGGCCTGGTCGGCGCGTTCCAGTACCCCCGGTCCATCGGGCCGGTCCCGGTCGCGGCCCTGCTGTTCGCCGTGGCGATCGGGATCACCTGCGTGCTCGGCGCGTGGGGCATGGGCAGGCCGCTGGGCGGGCTGATGCCCGCACTGGGCTGGTTCCTCGCGGTGTTCGTGCTGGACATGGCGACCGCGGGCGGCAGCGTTGTGATCGCGAACATCGTTCCGGGCACGTGGTTCCTGTTCGGCGGCACGGCCTGTGCGGTGTCAGGAGTACTGATTGCCTTCCTGCGGCGGTCGCAGGCGCGGAGGACCCGCCGGTGACGCCCGCCGATGCCGCCGCGTTCCGGCTGGCGGCCGGGCAGCTTCCCACCGGCATCGTGGTGGTGTCGGCCAGCGTGGACGGCAAGGGTCACGCGATGACCGTGAGCGCGTTCACGTCGGTGTCGCTCGAGCCGATGCTCGTTCTGTTCTGCGCGGAGAAGGTCGCCAGGTTCCACGACGCCGTCGTGGCCGCCGGGCAGTGGGCGGTCAGCATCCTGGCCGAGGAGGCGGAGAAGACCGCGCGCTGGCTCGCCACACGCGGCCGCCCGCTGGACGGCCAGCTGGACACGATCGCGCACCACGCCGGGCCGGTCACCGGGGCGCCGATCCTGGACGGCGCGCTCGCCGCGATGGAGTGCCGGACCACCGCCGTGCACGACGGCGGCGACCACAGCATCGTGGTCGGCGAGGTGGTCGGGGTCACCGGCCCGGGCGGCGACCGGGGGCCGCTGATCTACCACGCCGGCCGGTACCGCCGCCTCGCGCCGGAGTAGGCCGCCGGCGTGGTCATTCGCTGTAGAACGGGCGCACCTCGATCGCGTGGTACCTGGCGGCAGGATGCGCGGCCGCGCACTGGATCGCCTGCTGCCGGTCAGTGCAGCTGACCACGTCGATGCCGGCGATGAACTCCTCAGTCGTGGTGAACGGCCCGTTCCCGATCAGCGTCTCCCCGTCGCGGACCCGGACTGTCGCAGCCGTCTCCGCACCTCCCAGCGCGTTCCCCAAAACGTGGAGGCCGCGGGTCACCAGGTCCTGCCGCCAGGCGTCGGTCTCCGCCATCATGGCCTGATCACCGGCCGGCTCGGTTCCGCCCGCCCACATGACCAGCAGGTACGGGGTGGCAGCGCCGTCCTCGCCGCGGCCGAACGCGGGCGCCTGCTCACCCAGCCGCAGCCCGCCGGCGAACGGCCGGATCTCGAGGGTATGGAACCACGACACTGGGCACTTGGCCGCCACCTCGATCGCCTCATCGCGGTTGGAGCATTCGAGCAGGTCGAACCCGGCGATGAACTCCTTGGTCTCGGCGAACGGGCCGTCGGTCACCAGCGTCTCGCCGTCGCGCACGCGCACCGACGCCCCGGTCTCCGGGAGATCAAGCTCCCGGCCGAACAGCCGGACGCCGCGGCCATCCATCTCCTCGACCCACCGGGGAATCTCACGCTGCATGACCGCCAGGTTCTCCGGTGCCGCGTGGCCGTCGCTGCTGTACTCGGTGTTCCCGCAGATAATCATCAGGTACTTCATCTCAGCCTCCGGTCTGGTCTCACGCTTACACGCAGTCGACGAACGGGAAGCGCCCAGAAGGACCCACCCGCGGGGCGCGATGGGCCCGCAGTCAGCTGGGCGGGACGACCCAGGCCGGGTCGCGCTTCTCGGCAAAGGCCGCCATGCCCTCCTGGGCCTCCGGTGAGGCGAACCGCTCCGCCGAGAGCGCGGCCATCCGGGCCAGCCCGTCGGGCACCGGCAGCACGGCGGCCTCGCGGAGCACGGTCTTGGTCGCGGCCAGCGCACCCGGGGCGCCGCGCAGCAGCAGCCCGGTGCACCGGCCGATCTCCTGGTCGAGGTCCGCGTCGGGCACGGCGCGGGTCAGCAGCCCGATCTGCTCGGCCCGCTGCGCGCCGAAGGCCTCCCCGGTCAGGAAGTACTCGGCCGCGGCCCGCGGCTCCATCCGGCGCAGGCAGGTCACCGCGATCGTCGCGGGTGTGGCCCCGATGCGCACCTCGCTGAACCCGAACGTCGCGGACTGCGGGGCCACGGCGATGTCGCACGCGGCGATCAGCCCGATGCCGCCGGCCCGGGCGCTGCCGTTCACCCGGCAGACGACCGGCTTGGAGCTGTCCCAGATCAGCTGCAGGATCGCCGCGTTCAGCGCGGGCGCCGGGCCCGGGCTGACCCTGTTCTCCTTCAGGTCCGCGCCCGAGCAGAACACCGGTCCCGCGCCGGTCAGCACGATGACCCGGGTTCCTGCGTCGTCAAGGGCGGCCGCCAGCGCGGCTCGCAGCTCCCGCAGCAGCCCGCTGGACAGGGCGTTCCTGTTGGCCGGGGAGTCCAGCGTGATCGTCGCGGTTGCTCCGGCCACCTCGCTGCGGACCAGCTCGCTCATGCCTGCGCTCCGTCCGCCTCGCCCGGCTCGGCCGGGTCCACCACCGCCAGCACGTCGCCCGCCAGCACCTGGTCGCCCGGGGCGACCCGCATCTCGGCCAGCCGCCCGTCGCCCGGCGCCAGGATCTGGTGTTCCATCTTCATCGCCTCCAGCACCACGACCGGCTGACCCGCCCGGACCGGCTCGCCGGCGGCGGCCGCGATCCGGACCACGTTGCCGGGCATCGGCGCGATCAGCGACCCGGTCTCCCTGATGGCCTCGGGCGGGGCCAGGCGGGGGAGCGAGGTCAGCGTCACGCTGCCGAAGGCGGAGTCCACCCAGACCGTGTCGCCGGCCCGGGCCACGTCGAACCGGTAGCGCACGCCGTCCACCTCGAGCGTCGCATGATCGGGCCCGGCGCCGACGACCCGCGGGCGGCCCGGGCTGACCGCTCCGCTCGGGGTCGTCACGCCCGGGGTCGTCGCGGCCGGGTCGGTGCCGCCCTCCTCGGGGACCACGGTGATGTGTTCGCGCCGCCACAGGTAGGCGACCTCGGCCCGGCCGCGCGGGCCGTCGAACGAGGCGCGCTGCGGCTGGGAGACCACGTTGCGCCAGCCGCTGGGCAGCCCGGCGGCGACCCGCGCCGCGGCCCGGTTCGCGGCAGCACCGGCCAGCGCCGCCGCCACCGCCGAGAGGCGGCAGGCCTGCTCGCCGGGGACCAGCGCGCCCAGGTCGTATCCGTCCAGCAGCGACGTGTCGGGTCCGCCGCCGGTGAAGTCCGGGTCGCGCAGCACGCGGGCCAGCAGCGTCCGGTTGGTCAACGGGCCGTGAATCCGGGCCCGGTCCAGGGCACTGGCCAGCATCCGCGCGGCCGTCGGCCGGCCGGGCGCCCACGCGATCAGCTTGGCCAGCATCGGGTCGTACTGCAGGCTGATCTCGCTGCCGGCCTCGACACCCGAGTCCAGCCGGAGCCCGGCGGTGGCGTGGCCCGGCGGTGGCGCGAACCGCACGTCCACGCCCGGGACCTGCAGCGCCCGCAGCACGCCGCCGGCCGGGCGGTAGCCGTGGGCCGGGTCCTCCGCGTACAGCCGGGCCTCGATCGCGTGCCCCGCCGCGGGCGGCGGCGCCGGCGGCAGGGCCGCGCCGCTGGCCACGTCGAGCTGCAGCGCGACCAGGTCGATGCCGTGCACGCACTCGGTGACCGGGTGCTCGACCTGCAGCCGGGTGTTGAACTCCAGGAAGAAGAACGCGCCGTCGGGGGTGACCAGGAACTCCGCGGTGCCCGCGCCCAGGTAGCCGCCCGCGGCGGTGATCGCCTGCGCGGCGGCGAGCAGATCGCCGCGCAGCCGGGCGTCCACCGCCGGGGACGGCGTCTCCTCGATCACCTTCTGGAACCGGCGCTGCACGGAGCAGTCCCGCTCGGTCAGCGCCCACACCGTCCCGTGCGCGTCGGCCAGGACCTGCACCTCGACATGACGGGCCCCGGCCAGCAGCGGCTCGCAGAACACGGTCCCGTCCCCGAACCCCAGCTCGGCCTCCTGCCGGGCCGACTCCAGTGCGGCCCGCAGCTCGCCTTCCGCGCGGACCACCCGCATGCCGCGCCCACCGCCGCCGGCCGACGCCTTGATCAGCACCGGGTACGTCTCGATCGTGTCCGGGGCCAGCTCGGGCAGCACGGGGACACCCGCACCCGCGGCCAGCTTCTTGGCGATGATCTTCGAGCCCAGGGCCTCGATCGCGTCCGCGGGCGGCCCGATCCAGGTCAAGCCCGCCGCCTGGACCGCCCGGGCGAAACCTGCGTCCTCGGACAGCCATCCGTACCCGGGATGCACGGCGTCGGCCCCGGCCGCCCGCGCGGCCGCGACCAGGGCCGGGCCGTTCAGGTAGGTATCGGCCGGGCTGGACCCGGGCAGCCGGACCAGGGCGTCCGCCTCCGCCGCGTGCGGGTCACCGGAGTCCAGGTCGCTGCAGACCGCGACGCAGCCGATCCCCTCGCGGCGGCAGGTGCGGAACACGCGGCGGGCGATCTCACCCCGGTTGGCGACCAGCACTCTGGTGATCATGGTGCTCATCCGCGCGCCTCCGGCACGACGGCCCCCTTTCAGGCCCGGAACACGCCGTAGCCGGACGCGCCCGGGCCCGCGGCCACGGGGCTGCCCCACCCGGGCGGGCCGCTCTGGATGGCGGACAGGCACAGGCCGAGCACCGTGCGAGTATCCCGCGGATCGATCACCCCGTCGTCGTAGACCCGGCCGGAGAGGAAGAACGGCTGCGACTCGGACTCGATCTGCTCCTCCACCGCGGCCCGCATCGCCGCGTCGGCGGCCTCGTCGAACACCTCGCCTCGGGCCACGGCGGCTTGGCGGCCGACGATCGACAGCACCCCGGCCAGCTGCGCGGGCCCCATCACCGCTGACTTCGCGCTCGGCCAGCTGAACAGGAACCTCGGGTCGTAGGCCCGGCCGCACATCCCGTAGTTCCCGGCGCCGTAGGAGGCTCCCATCACGACCGTGAGGTGCGGCACCCGGCTGTTCGACACCGCGTTGATCATCATCGCCCCGTGCTTGATGATCCCGGCCCGCTCGTAGTGGCTGCCGACCATGTAGCCGGTGGTGTTCTGCAGGAACAGCAGCGGCGTCTCGGTCTGGTTGGCCAGCTGGATGAACTGGGCGGCCTTCTGCGACTCCTCGCTGAACAGCACGCCGCGCGCGTTGGCCAGGATGCCCACCGGGTAGCCGTGCAGCCGTGCCCACCCGGTGATCAGGCTGCTCCCGTACAGCGGCTTGAACTCGTCGAAGTCCGAGCCGTCCACGATCCGCGCGATCACCTCGCGCGGATCGAACGGCACCTTCAGGTCCTCGGGCACGATCCCGAGCAGGCCGTCCTCGGCGTGCACCGGGGCGGCGGCATCGCGGTCCGGCGCCCGGCCGAGCTTGCGCCAGCTGAGCCTGGCCACGATGGACCGGCCGGTCCGCAGCGCGTCCTGCTCGTCGGCGGCGAGGAAATCGGCCAGCCCGGACTGGCGCGCGTGCATGTCGGCGCCGCCCAGCGACTCGTCGTCGGACTCCTCGCCGGTGGCCATCCTGACCAGCGGCGGGCCGCCGAGGAACACCTTGGCCCGGTCCCGAACCATCACCACGTAGTCGCTCATCCCCGGCAGGTAGGCGCCGCCCGCGGTCGAGCTGCCGAACACCAGCGCGATCGTGGGGATCCCCGCCGCCGACATCCGGGTCAGGTCGCGGAAGATCTGGCCGCCGGGAATGAAGATCTCTTTCTGCGTGGGCAGGTCGGCCCCGCCCGACTCGACGAGGTTGACCAGCGGCAGCCGGTTGCGCAGCGCGATCTCGGACGCCCGCAGGCTTTTACGCAACGTCCACGGGTTGGTCGAGCCGCCCCGGACGGTCGGGTCGCTGGCGATCAGTACGCACTCGGTGTCGCAGATCACGCCGATGCCGGTGACCACGCTGCCGCCGACGGCGAACCCGGTGCCGTAGCCCGCCAGCGGTGAGAGCTCGAGGAACGGGGAGTCGGGGTCGATGAGCAGCTCGATCCGCTCCCGGGCCAGGAGCTTGCCCCGGGACCGGTGCCGCTCGGTGTACTTCGGCCCGCCGCCGGCCAGGGCCTTGGCCTGCTCGGCGTCGAGCTCGGCCAGCCGGGCCAGCATCGCATCCCGCCGCGCCGCGTACTCCGCCCCCCGGGTGTCGAGCGCGCTGGCCAGGATCGTCACACGCCGAACGATATTCGCCGCCCGGCTCCCGGCACCAGGCGCCCGCCACCTGGCGCGGTCGTCAGATGCGGGCGAGCACTACCCGTTCCGTCCGCCGCCGGCCCGGTTCCTCGGTCAGGCGGCGCATGTCTTCTGTGTCACTGGTCAGCAGGATGACTGGCCGCGGCTGGGCCAGCGCGACCGTGGCGAGCAGCGCGCCCAGGGCGCACCGGTGCCCGGACAACCCGGTCCGCCCGAGCAGTTCTCCGGCTGCCCGGCCCTCCTCTGGCCTGATCGGCACCACTGTGACGCGGCTCAGGACGCGATGTACTGGCGCGTCTTTCGCTCCTCCGCGCAGGACCTCGGCCAGGGTCGAGGCGGAGGTAACAACCTCTGCGTCGGCCAATTGGGTATCCCGCGCCAGCGACACGGCTAGGGGGTGGCCGTTGGCGAGCTTGACCAAACCCTCAGCATCGAGGACGAGTGTCCCGCCTACTCGTCCTCGCCGTCCTCTTCGTAGTTTGGCCACATCCGCCTCGTCTGCTCACGTACCTCGGGGGGAACTGGGCCGTATTCCGCCTCGAGCTCGTCCAAGAGCTCGCCCAGCCGCTCGCGCTTGATCTCGCGCTCAACCACCTCGGTCACGTACCGGCTGAACCCTCCGGCGCCCGTTCGGGCACGCACCGCCTCGGCCAGTTCCTCGGGCATGGACACACTCACCTTCCGTACCTTGCTCTGATGCAAGGGGGCGCTCTGTTCCACGACGAGCTGAGGCGGAAGCGCGCTGGCCACGCACTTCACCACTTGGTCCTGCGGCAGTGCGGCCAGCGCCTGCCGGAGGGCATCCTCGAGCGTGCTGAGCAGCCGGGCCGGGTCTTCCCCCGCTCTGTCCCCGGGCTGCTCGGGTCGTGCTGCGTTCACGAAATCATGCTACCGCTGGTAGCAAGGTGAGCAACCGAATTAATCGGGACATCTCCGCCGCTACTTGCGGGCGTAGACCACCCAGACCTGGCCGGTGGCGAACGTCATCGGCTTGCCCGAGGCCAGTGTGAACGCGGTCCCGGTGGTGCTGCTGCGCCGGTACCAGCGCGCGTTCCAGGCCCGGCCGTTGCGCAGGACCACGGCCCCGCCCTTCCCGACCGTCACCGCGTACGGCGGCCGCGCGCCCCGCTCGCGGAACCGGGAGGTGCGGATCGTGGTGCGCTGGATCACCACCGTGGCCGGGCGCAGCTGGCCGTGATGCGTGGCCCGGTCCGGGGAGCCGTCGGTCCACACCAGCCACCGCTTGCTCCGTGACGACCACTGGAACCGGAACGTGGCGGCCGGGTAGGCGACGGTGAAGGACTTCATGACCCGCCCGCCCGCGGGCGGCGACCCGAACCTGAAGCCGATGCCGTGCGCCCGGCTGGCCCGGCTGGCCTGGCTGAGCAGGATGTGCGTGGTCGCGTACAGGTTGTAGGGCGCGAACCGGGAGTGGCTGCGGTAGTAGCCCCGGACCTTCCCCGAGTACAGGTCCACGATCCGCGCGTGCTCGACCACCGGCAGCAGCGCCGGCTGCGCGCCGGAGAACGCCAACGCCGGGCGCCCGAACTGGCGCAGCACCGGCAGGTCCTCCTCCCTGGCGCTGCGGACCGGGCCGACGGTCGGCGGGTAGTGCGAGGCGAACACGGCCATGTAGCGGCTCAGGCCGCCCTCCATGGGCAGCACGTAGACGATGTCCGCGTAGGTCAGCCCGGTCTGCGGCCGGCCCAGCGTGGTGTTGTCGATCTTGACGGCGAGCACCCGGCCCTGGGACCGCACCCGCTGGCCGGTGAACGGCGACACCAGCGGCCTGGCCTGCGGCTGAGCCGCGTCGGCGGCCCCGCTGCTGCTGGCGACCGGCGTGGCCGAGCTGCTGCACGCACCCAGCAGCATGACCCCGGCCGCGACAACGGCAGCTACCGCCGTTTTGCCCCAGAACATGGCCGTACGACGACCCTCCGCCATGGCTTCCCCCCGTTACCTGGCTACAGCCGTACTTCCGGTCACTGGCCCGTCGTGACTCAGGTCACCGGCCACCCCGCACCAGGGTCCTTCCCGAGCGAGAGGGCGGGCTAACCGGGCAGGCGGCGACGGTCCGGGGCTAACCGGGCAGGCGGTGAGGGGCTGGCTCGCTGCCCGGCGTACTCAGCGGGCGATCTCCTCGACGCCGTCGAGCGCGAAGTCCAGGTCCTCCTGCGAGATCATCAGCGGCGGGGCGAGCCTGATCGTCGTGCCGTGGGTGTCCTTGGCCAGGATGCCGCGCTCGGCCAGCCGCTCGCAGGCCTCCCGGCCGGACAGCGACGTGAACTCGACGCCCGCCCACAGGCCGCGCCCGCGCACCTCGCGCACGACCGCCCCGGGCAGCGCCGACAGCCGGTCGTGCATGTACGCACCGAGCTTGGCCGAGCGCTCCTGGAACTCGCCGGTGGCCAGCATCGCGATGACTTCACGCCCGACCGCGCAGGCCATCGGGTTGCCGCCGAACGTGGAGCCGTGCTGGCCCGGCTGGAACACGCCGAGAATCTCGGCGGACGACACCACCGCGGACACCGGCACGATGCCGCCGCCCAGCGCCTTGCCGAGCAGGTACATGTCAGGCACGACATCCTCGTGCTCGCAGGCGAACGTGGTGCCAGTCCGGCCGAGCCCGGACTGGATCTCGTCGGCGATCATGAGCGCGCCGCGGTCGGAGCAGATCTCGCGCACCCGGGTCAGGAACCCGGGCGGCGGCACCACGACCCCGGCCTCGCCCTGGATCGGCTCGACCAGCACGCCGACCACCCGGTCGTCCACGGCCGCGGCCAGCGCGTCGGCGTCCCCGTAGGGCACGACCGTGAAGCCCGGTGTGTACGGGCCGAACGAGCCCCTGGCGTCCTCGTCGGTGGAGAAGCTGATGATCGTCGTGGTGCGCCCGTGGAAGTTGCCGGCGAACGCCACGATGACCGCTTCGCCGGGGGGCACGCCCTTGACCTCATAACCCCACTTGCGCGCGGTCTTGATCGCCGTCTCCACGGCCTCGGCGCCGGTGTTCATCGGCAGCACCATCTGCATGTCGGCCATGGCCGTCAGCTCCGCACAGAACGGGCCGAACTGGTCGTGCTCGAAGGCCCGGCTGACCAGCGTGACCCGGCCGAGCTGCCGCTGGGCTGCCGCCACGAGCCGGGGATGGCGGTGCCCGAAGTTGATCGCCGAGTAGGCGGCGAGCAGGTCCAGGTAGCGACGGCCGCCGACGTCGGTGACCCAGGCGCCCTCGGCCTCGGCGATCACGACAGGCAGCGGGTGGTAGTTGTGCGCGCTGTGGGCCGCGGCCTGCGCGCGCAGCCGCTGCGCCGTGGTGGTGCCGCCGGTCTCGGCCATGCGTTCCTCCTGAGGGGTGAGTTCTGGGGATGCGCGGGCTGCCGCGGCCCGCGTGGCGAGGCTCTTAGCGAAGCTCCAGGGTGCAGCACTTGGGCCCGCCCCCGGCCTTGAGGAACTCTGACATGTCGACCCCGATGGGCTCGAAACCCTTCTCCTCGAGCTGGCCCGCCAGGCTCGTCGCCTGCTCGGGCAGGACCACGTGCCGGCCGTCGCTGATCGCGTTCAGGCCCAGCGCCTCGGCGTCCTCGTCCTTGGCCTCGATCAGCTCGGTAAAGTGACCCGCGAGCGTGGCCCGCCCCGCGTCGTCGAACGCCGCCGGGTAGTACGCGGCGGTGTCGGCGTCCAGGACGCACAGCGCGGTGTCCAGGTGGTAGAAGCGCGGGTCCACCAGCCGGACACTGAGCACCGGCAGGCCGAAGAATTCCCCGAGTTCGTCCGCCGCGGCCGCGTCGGTGCGGAACCCGTGGCCGGCGATGATCGCCCGTTCGGCGAAGACGTTGTCGCCTTCGCCCTCGTTCACATGGCGGGGCGAGACGGCGGCCGAGTAGCCGTTCTCGATGAACCAGATCAGGTACGCGGCGCCCTCCGCGGCCCGCTGCGGGTACCGGAACCGGGAGCCCAGCACCTTGCCGTCCAGCACGGTGGCGCCGTTGGCGGCGAAGACCATGTCGGGAAGGCCGGGGAGGGGATCGATGGTGCGCACCGTGTGGCCCAGCCTGATGAAGGTCTCCCGCAGCTGCCGCCACTGGTGCGCGGCGAGAGCGGTGTTAACCGGCTCCTCTGGGTGCATCCACGGGTTAATCGCGTAGTGCACAGCAAAGTAATCGGGAGGGCACATCAGGTAACTCCTGGTGCGCGCGACGCGGCGACGCGCGGCGCCATCCGTTTCGGCCATGCGGCTCCCATCGGCTGTTGATCTAGGCTGACACCAGCGTAGGAGGCCTAAATAGAGCCGAGCAGACGCAGATCATGTGTAGTGGCGACGATCCGTTGCGTCCTTTGCGTAACGGCCGTCGAATTGTTGCGCCTCGGCGGTCGATCGGCCGGATCGCCCGCCCGGCAGCCCGGCTAGGCCGGTCAGCGGCCGATATCGCGGGCCAGATCCAGCCCGAGCAGCTGGTCGGCGTAGGCAAACGTCTCGAACTTCGCTCCCGGCGGAACCTGGCCGTCCTGCTCAAGCGCGTGCAGCATGGCCATGGCGGCCGGGGTATCCAGGTCGTCGTCGAACCCGGCCGCGATCTGCGCGGCGGCCGGCGCGGACATCGGCTTGCTCGGCGACTGCGCCCACTCGGCCACCAGCGTCCGCCACCGCGACAGCGTGCGGTCCGCGGCGGCGAGGGCATCCCAGCCGAGGTCCATCGGCTCGCTGTACCTGTGCTCAAGGAACGCCAGGCGGACCCCCAGCGGGTCGAGGCCGCGGCCCGCCACGTCGTCCAGGCCCACCGCGTTCCCGGCGGACGCGGACATCGCCGCGCCGTCGAACCGGAGTTGCCCGCCCTGGACCCAGTGCCGGACGACCTCGTGCCCGGTGGCCGCGTCGGCCAGGGCCCGCTCCCGCTCCAGGTGCGGGGAGGCCGGGCCCGCGTGGATGTCGATGGCCTCGCCCAGGAAGTGCAGCGACAGCGCCGCACACTCGGCGGCCCGGTCCGGGTCACCCGGCGCGGCTGCCCCGGTCTGAGCCAGCCCGGCGAGCATGCCGGTGACCAGGCCGGCCCACTCCGACGACCGCGGCGAGTTCTCGGGCGGCCGCAGGTTCAGCGCGGAGCAGTCGGCGCGGAACGCGTCGGCGGCTGCCGGGTCGATCGCCCCACCGTCGGCGGGATGGGCCAGGTCGCTGATGTTCTGGCAGGTCAGGACCGTGAGGTGGTGGCGGTGCTCGGCGTTGCGCCGGATCAGGTCGCCGGTCAGGTAAGAGCGCAGGTCGCCGAGGTGGGCCCAGCGGGACCCGTCAGGGCCGCAGCTGTACATCCGCAGCAGGCCGCGCCCCGCGGGCGTGAGCTCGACGACCTGCCTGGTCCGTGAGTCAGAGAGCCGGAACACCCGCCCAGCCTAGGGACCCTCCGGCCCCAGCGCGGCCAGGCGCGCGACGGCGGCCGCGATCCGCTCGTCGGTCGCGGTCAGCGCCACCCGGACGTGCTGCCCGCCGGCCGGGCCGTACATCTCGCCGGGCGCGACCAGGATGCCGGTCTCGGCTAGCGCCGCCACCGAGGCCCAGCAGTCGCGGGCGGGATGGGACGCCCACAGGTACAGGCCGGCCTCGGAGTGCGTCACGGCCCAGCCCGCCGCCTCCAGGGCCGGGCGGAGCAGCGCGCGCCGCTCCGCGTACCTGGCCCGCTGGGCGTCCGCGTGGTCGTCGTCGTTGAGCGCGGCCACCATCGCCGCCTGAACCGGGCCTGGCACCATCATCCCGGCGTGCTTGCGGATCTCCCGCAGCTCGGCGATCAGCTCCGGGTCGCCGGCCACGAAGCCGGCCCGGTAGCCGGCCATGCTGGACCGCTTGGACAGCGAGTGCACCGCGAGCAGTCCCTGGTGCGACCCGCCGCACACGTCCGGATGCAGCACCGAGACGGGCTGCGCCTCCCAGCCGAGCTCGATGTAGCACTCGTCCGACGCGACCACGGTGCCGCGCTCGCGGGCCCACCCCGCCACCTTGCGCAGGTGCTCGGCGGGCAGCACCCGTCCGGTCGGGTTGGACGGCGAGTTCAGCCACCACAGCCGCACCGGCTCGGGCCCGAGCGCGACCGTCGCGTCGGCCGCCACCGGCCTGGCCCCGGCCAGCCGCGCACCCGCGTCGTAGGCCGGGTAGGCGAGCTCGGGATGGACCACCACGTCAGCCGGGCCGCAGCCCAGGTGTGTCGCCAGGCTCGCGATGAACTCCTTGCTGCCGATCAGCGGCAGCACGGCATCCGGGGCCACGCTGACCTGGTGCCGGCGCGCCAGCCATCCGGCCGCGGCCTCCCGGAGCGCGGGTGTGCCGGCGACCACCGGGTAGCCAGGGGCGTTCGAGCCAGCCACCAGCGCCTCGCGGACCACGGCGGGAACCGGGTCCACCGGGGTGCCGATGGACAGGTCGACGATCCCGTCGGGGTGGCTCCGGGCCTTGGCCTTGTAGGGCTCAAGCACGTCCCAGGGAAACCGGGGCAGCCGCCCGGCGATGGTCGGCGGTGTCCCGGTCCCCCGGCGAGTTGATGAGGTCAGTACCCCTGCCCCTGCGGCGGAATCTGGGCCACGTACGGGTGGTCCATGCCAATCCGGCCAATCTTGGACGCGCCACCCGGCGAGCCGAGGTTGGTGAAAAAGTCGAGGTTGATCCGGTAGAAGTCCTTCAACTGCCCCGGCAGGTCATCCTCGTAGTAGATCGCCTCAACCGGGCACACCGGCTCGCAGGCGCCGCAGTCCACGCACTCATCGGGGTGGATGTACATCATCCGCGCACCCTCGTAGATGCAGTCCACGGGGCACTCATCGATGCACGTCTTGTCGAGCAAGTCGACACAACCCTCGGTGATTATGTAGGTCACTTCTCTGACTCCTCTTCCGTCCCCACGGATGGCAGGCTATCAGCCGAGCTCGACGCTTTTAGGCCGTGCCGGAAACAATGAGCGAGACCATCCTCTCGCGCCGTTCGCCGCTGTCCACTGGTATCCGTCGTATTGCACGTCAGCGACGCGGTACTGCTCCGCGTGGGCCACGAGCCAGGTCGCCACCGCCCACCCCTCGGCCCTGGTCCCGACGTGCACAATCAGCCCGGGATCGGCGGTGAGCCTGGTGGCCAGCGGCCCGAACGTCTTGGCCAGCTCGGCGTTCGCCGCACCGACCCGGACCTTCTTGCCAATCTTGTTCGGGTACCAGCACCACACGGCGTGCGGGCGGTGCCCGGTGAACGCGCTGGCCAGCTGCGTGGCCATCGGCTGATACTGCTGGTACGCGCTACCGTCGGCGCTGTGCTGCACCGCCTGCGCGGCCTGGTAGACGGGCAGATGCTCGTAGTCGGGCACCTTGGTCAGGGCGCCGAAGAACTTTGACGTGGCGTACACGGGATCCTCGAGCTGGCTGCGCTTGCCCCAGCCCTCTGACGGCCGCTGCTGGAACACCCCGACCGAATCCCGGTCGCCGTACTTCAGGTTCGCGAGCTTCGATTCCTGCAGCGCGGCCGCGTAGGCCACGGTGACCGCGCGCGACGGCAGCGCGTCCCGCTGGGCCACGCCCGCGATCGTGGCGGCGATGCCGGCCTGGCCGTTGCTCAGGCTCATCGGCACGCCGCCGCCCCTGGCCTCACACCCGCTGCCCTTGATCAGCGGGGCCACACGCTGGAACGCCAGGTACAGAGCCACCCCCCCGATCACGAGGATGAGGAGGGTGACCCCTGAGATTCCGCGGCGTCTCAGGCGGGATGTCGGCACAGCATCAAAAACTACCCGCTGGCCGGGCGGCCGGGCCTGCTTGACGCGAACCGGGCCAGGCGCGCGGGCGCAGGCCGCAGCCCGGTCAAACCAGGCGCCATTACGCTACGTCCACGTCCGGCTCGCCCGCCCCGGCGGATCGCGCGACCGGCCGGTCTCCGCCGCCGCCGCGCGCGTTGATGACGCTACGTTAGGGATCATGAACGGACCACCAGAACCGCGCCGGAGGTTGCGCCGCCAGGGCCCGGCCACGCTGCGCGGTAAGCACATACCGAAGACCACCACCGACCAGCGGCTGCTGGACCGGCGCGGTCCCAGCGACTGGGTGCACACCGACCCGTGGCGCGTGCTCCGGATTCAGGCGGAGTTCGTCGAAGGCTTCGGGCTGCTGTCCGAGCTCGGCCTGGCCGTGTCGGTTTTCGGTTCCGCGCGGACGCCTCCCGGCTCCCTGGACTACGACCGTGCGGAACGCATCGGCGCGGGGCTCGCCGCGGCCGGCTACGCGGTGATCACCGGGGGCGGGCCCGGGATCATGGAGGCCGCTAACAAGGGCGCGGTCAGCGCCAATGGCGTATCGGTGGGCCTGGGCATCGAGCTTCCCCTGGAAATGGGCCTAAACGATTTTGTTGAGATCGGGATCGAGTTCAGGTATTTCTTTGTGCGCAAGACCGTATTCATTAAGTACTCGCAGGCATTCGTGGTGCTGCCGGGCGGGTTCGGCACCCTGGATGAGCTGTTCGAGGCGCTCACGCTGGTGCAGACCGGCAAGATCACCAAGTTCCCGATTGTCCTGGTGGACAGCGAGTACTGGTCGGGTCTGCTCTCCTGGATCCGGGGCACGCTGCTGGCCCAGGGCAAGATCTCGGCCGCCGACCCGGATCTGTTCCGGATCGCCGACGATCCCGATGAAGTAGTCCAGATCATCAAGGATGCGCACCGTCAGGACGGGCCGGGTGCCGTGCCCCGGTCACCCGACCCGAGCTGAACGTGCCGGCCCATCGCGAGCCGCCCGCGGGTCAGGCGTGATCTCTTACGAGGACGTGGCGCTTCGTGGGCGTGGCGACGGCCTGTATGTGGTCCCGGCCGGTGCGTGGTCCCGGCCTAGGCGAGACCGCGGACGGTGCGGGCGGGCGGCCGGACGCCCCGGATCGACGCGGCCATGTCCAGCGCGCGCCTGACCGGAACGGGATGGCGGGTGCGGACCACCGCGGCGCCCAGCCACGAGCTGAGCGCGGCCATCGCCACGATCCCGGCCTGATCCTGTTCCGCGCGCTCGCCGCCGGTCGGCCCGGACCCAGCGGGCGCCTCTTCGGCGGGCGCTGACCCGCCGGGCGCGGATCCGCCGGGCGCGGATCCGCCGGGCGCGGACCCGGCGGGCGCGGACCCGGCGGGCGCGGACCCGGCGCTCTCCCCCCGGCTCAGCTGCGCCGCCGCGCGATCCGCGTCGACGAGCACGGCCCACCCGGCCTGGGCTGCCTCCTGTACTAGCCCCGGCGGGACGCTGACCAGCAGCCGGCCGGGGGGAGGTCGCTGGCGCGGGCCGCTTCGATGCCCGCGCAGAGCAGCAGGGCACCCGAGGCGCGGGCCGCGGCCGCATCGCGCACCACGTCGGCGGCCCGACCCGCGCCGCAGAGCAGAATTCCCGGGCAGCGAGCCCGCACGGCGGCGATGGTGTCCGGGGCCGCGTCCGGCAGATCCAGGAGGTCGGCGCCCCCGGCCACGGCCGCCTCAGCCTCGGCCGCGCTGGTCACCACGGCGAGCACAGCGGCACCAGCACCGTCCGTGAAGGTCCGTTTTGCGCGGTCATGTCCGCCCGGCGCCCGGGGCGGTGGCTGCGCCACCATGGGTCCGAGCATGGCACGATTCTTATTGTGCTTGTGGTTCTGCTCGTGGCGGCCGCCGCTATCTTGTGCGGCGCGGCCGTCGTGGCCATCGGCCGCGGCGGGGAGATGGGAGGGTCCACGGCCGACATCCGGCCGGTCGACCCCGATTTCTCGACCGCCGCCGACGTTGCGCTGCTCCGCCCGCCCGCGTCGCTGTGGGGTTACAACATGCGGGCCACCGACGAGGCGCTGAGCCTGGTGGCCCGGACCGTGACCGAACGTGATGTTGAGATCGCCAACCTGCGGCGTCAGCTCGCGGAGCTGAAGTCCGCCGCGGAGAACCCGCTGGCCCCCAGGCCGGGTCAGGGCCAGACTGGCCGTCCGGGCCCGGCCGCGCCGGGAGGGCGTCCCCTCGGGGTGAGCGGCCCGGCTGGCCTGACCCCCGTGCCCGCGGCCCCGGCGGAGCGGCTCTCCGGCCCGGCGGAGCGGCCCTCTGGCCCGGCGGAGCGGCTCTCCGGCCCGGCGGAGCGGCCCTTGCGCCCGGTAGGCCCGGCTGGCCCGCCAGGGAGCCCGGCTGACCGGCCAGTGCGTCCGGTAGGCCCGGCTGATCAGTCCACGATCGTCACCGGCCCGCCCACCGGGCCCGGCGGGCCGCCCTGGAGCCCGACCGGCCCGCCCGCGGGCTGGGCTGACCGCCCGTCGGCCGGCTCGGTTGCCCGGCCGGTGCGTCCCGCCGTCCCGCCCGCCGGCCCGGCTGATCAGTCCACGGTCGTGACCGGCCCGCCCGCGATCTCGCTCGGCCCGCGCGGCGCCAGCCAGCCGGCGGCCCCCGCCGATCGGCCCACCACACTGGCGGGAGCGTCCGCGGGTCAGGCAAATACGCCGGCGAGCCCGGCGGATCCGGCCCGGCCGCCAGCCGATTCGCCCGCGGGCCAGGCTGGCCCGCCCGGTGCTGGTGACCTCACGCCAGGGTTCACCGCCCGCCCGCCGGCTGGCCCGCCCGGCGCTGGTGACCCCGCGTCCACGTTCACCGCCCGACCCCCGGCTGGCCCGCCTGGCGCTGCTGACCCCGCGTCCACGTTCACCGCCCGACCCCCGGCTGGCCCGCCCGGCGCTGCTGACGCCGCGCCCACGTTCACCGTCGGCCCGCCGGCGGGCCCGCCGGGCGCTGATCCCACGCCGGGGTTCACCGGCCGCCCGTCTGGTCGGCCCGGCGCCGATGCCACGCCCGGGTTCGCGGCCCGCCCCCCGGCGGACCTGGCTGACCCCGCTGGCGCTGATGAGCCCGCGCCCACGTTCACCGCCGGCCCGCCGGCTGGCCTGGCCGACCCGCCGACGGTTCCGGCGCGTCCGGAGGCGGCCTCGGCCCGGCCGACAGTGACCCGGGCCGGCCTGCCCGTGCGGCCTGTCCGCCCGGCGGTCAGGTCGGCTCGCCCGCCGGCTGGCCCGTCCGGCTCGCCCCCGAGTCTCCCCAGCCCGCCCCCGAGTCCTCCCAGCCCGCCCCCAAACCCGGCTCGCCCGGGCGACAGCCCGCAGACCTGGTCGGCCTGGGAGCGGCCGAGCACGGCGCCGCAGCCGGATCAGGACGACCAGGACGACCAGAAGGAGAGCGAGTGAGTGCACCCGCGCCGGGCGCGGCTCCAGGACCCGACGGGCGGCTGCGCTGCCCGTGGAGCCTCGGGACCCCCGACTACCTCGGATACCACGACGAGGAGTGGGGCCGTCCGGTTCATGACGATACGGGGATCTTTGAGCGCCTGTCGCTGGAAGCGTTCCAGTCCGGGCTGTCCTGGCTGACGATCCTGCGCAAGCGGGAGGGCTTCAGGTCCGCGTTTGCCGGGTTCGCCCTCGAGGCGGTGGCCGGTTTCGGTCCGGATGACGTGACCCGGCTGCTCGCCGACACGGGCATCGTCAGGAACCGGGCCAAGATCGAAGCGGTCATCGGCAATGCCCGGGCCGCGCTGGCGCTGCCTGGCGGCGTGGCCGCGCTGGTCTGGAGCTACGCGGACGGGCGGGATGCCGCCCCGGTGACGCTGGCCGATGTGCCATCCTGGACACCCGGGTCCAAGGCGCTCGCCAAGGAACTAAAGCGGAACGGATTCTCATTCGCCGGGCCGGTGACCGTGTATGCCGCGCTGCAGGCCTGCGGAGTGGTCGACGATCATCTAGAGTCGTGTTTTCGCCGCGGTGCGTACCGTTCCTTACGCAATCGTGTAGCTAATGTAAACGTTCGGTGAATGACCAGGTCCGGACGGCCGGCGGACTTCATTGCGACTTGTGCGGTCCACGCCGCATGCCAGACTGGGGATTGGGGGGAACGGAGGCGAGATGACCGAGACCGAGGACGTTCCCCCTGGCGTGGATCCCACCACGCCAAGCCCGGCCCGGCTCTATG
The DNA here is from genome assembly GCA_963844655.1 of uncultured Actinomycetota bacterium. GTDB lineage: Bacteria > Actinomycetota > Actinomycetes > Streptosporangiales > Streptosporangiaceae > JASHPR01. Next base: position 901,281 of record CAWJPA010000007.1, read on the forward strand.
ACTACTTCCTGGGCGGCACCAATTACCTCCCGGTCGACAAGATGGTGGCGGAGCGGCTCGAGGCCGACCTGCCCGACATCGTCGACGGCATATGGGCCAACCGTGGTTTCCACGGACGCGCGGCGGTGTGGATGGCGCGGCAGGGCATCCGGCAGTTCATCGACATCGGCTCGGGCCTGCCCACGCAGAACAACACCCACGAGGCGGTGCAGAAGATCATCCAGGGCGCGAGGGTGGCCTACATCGACAACGACCCGATGGTGGCCGCGCGCGGCAACTCGCTCCTGGCCGCGGACGGGACGACCACGGTGATCACGGCCGATGTGCGCGACCCCGATGCCCTGCTCGGCCACAGGAAGCTGCGCGCCATCATCGACATCACCGAGCCGACGGGGGTGCTGCTCACCTCGGTCATGCACTTCGTGGCCGACGAGTCGGACCCATGGGGCCTGGTGGCCCGCTACATGGCCGCCGTGGCCCCGGGCAGCTTCCTGGCCTTGTCGCACGGGACCGATCACAAGATGCCCCCGAGCATGGTCAAGGCCGGGCTGGATCACTACGCGAACGCCACCGAACGGCTCTACGTGCGCTCGAAGGCCCAGATTGAGCGGTTCTTCGACGGCCTGGAGCTGGTGCCGCCCTACGATGGCGCCAAGCCCGGCCTGACCTATGTAGGCCTGTGGGGGGCCGAGGACGTTGAGGTGGCGGACAGCGAGGGGTCGCGGGCTTTGTACTGCGGCGTGGCCCGGCGCCCGTGAAGACCAGGGCCGCCTGATCGCCGGATGATGCTGGGCGGATCCGTCGGCATCTGGTGGTCCGCCTGCGACCTGCAGAAAGCTGTTTTCCGGCAATACGAGCCGCCCCGTGACTGTATTCTCTCGCGGCAGCCGTGAACCGACCGACCGCGTGCCTGAGGAGGCGAGATGAGCCAGACCGAGGGGGTGAGCGCCAAGCCCACCGTGGCCGAGCTCGGCATCGACGTCGGTGCACAGAACTGGCAGCGGTCCAGCGACGGAGACGGGGCCATCGAGGTCGCGTTCGTCGGGGGGGCCGTGGGCACGGAGTGGGTGCTCATGCGCGTGGCCGGAGACCGGGAGGGCCTGGTGCTCGTGTACGACCGCAACGAGTGGGAGTGCTTCCTCCACGGGGTCCGCGGCGGTGAGTTCGATGACGCCGGCTGATCGGTAGCGGCTTCCCCCGCCGGCCCCGTCCATTACCAGCCGTTTCTCGGCTGGGTCACGTCCGTTACCCGGTCGTTCCCTGGCCATTCCCTGGTGTTTCCCTGCCGGTGGTGCCGCCGATATGCAAAAGATGCGGAACTGAGGCTCACCTGATGATGCCAATGTTTGTGATTCACAAGTTAGGTAGAGCTATGCTGAAAGAGAGGTCCTGTCAAGGAGGCAATCGCGGATGAGCGACGACGCCTACGGGGCAACCGTCGCCAAGCGGCGGCTATCCCGCCGCCTCTTCGACCTGAGGCGTGAGTCTGGGCACACCGCCAATCATGTCTGCGACTTGCTGGACTGGGGCCGTGGCAAGGTCGGGCGGTTCGAGGCCAACCACTGGAAGCGTCCCGAAATGAGCGACATCAGGGACCTGCTGCGGGTCTACGGGGTCGACGAAGCCGGGCGCGAGGAACTCGAGCAGCTCGCCATCAGGGCCCGGTCCCGGCCGTGGTGGCGGGATTACTCGGACGTGTTCGAGAACGAGTTCCCCGGGTTCGAGAACGATGCCGTCCGGATCAGGGTCTGCATGCCCCTCGTACTGCCAGGCCTGACGCAGACCCAGGACTATACGGAGGCGCTCTTCGGTGCCGGCTCCAGGCCGCCCACCTGGCAGAAGCGGGCCCTGGAGTGCCGCCTTCGGCGTCAGCAGATTCTGGAACGCAGCGACAGCACCGCTCCCCAGGTGATCGCGGTCATCGCTGAGGCGGCCCTGATGTACCGGTGGGGCACCAAAGACGAGCGGCGCGAGCAGATCCTGCATCTCGTGCAGCTCGGCGGCAACCCGAATGTGGAGTTGCGTATCCAGCGGTTCGCCGACGGGCCGCACCGGGGCATGTGGTCCATGATCAACATTTTCGACTTCGCCGACGACGAGCCCAGCCTCGTCTTCCTAGAGACCGACGTCGCGATCCAAGAGGTGAGTAAGCCAGAGGAGGTGGACAACTACATGCAGGGCTTTGGCCACGCTCGGGACGCGGCGCTGGAGGCGGCGGATACCACCGCCTACTTGAAGCACCTAGCCGAAAAACTGGAGTGAACCATGTCGGACCTGTCTCGAGCCGTCTGGCGTAAGGCCAGCCGGAGTACGAACAACGGGGGCTGTGTGGAGATCGCAGCCAACTTGCCCGGCGTGATCGCCGTCAGGGACAGCAAGCGCCCCGAGGCCGGCGCCCACGTGGTCGGCCGGGCGGCGTTTGCCGCGTTCCTCGCCGACGCGCGGGCGGGCCGCTTCGACATCGGCGGCACCGGCCAGCACTGAGCACGATCCCATCGGGCTTGAAGAATCCCCCGGGCTCCCCCCCGGGGGATTCTTCTCGCACTGAGCCTGTCTCGAGGCCCGGCGGGCCAGCCGGTCGCGGTCTGGTCCGTCGCGACTGCGACGTTACAGCGCGCACCCACCGCGTGACTACAGACTGAAGTTCGTTCCTTCTAGCCTCAAGGTCATGCTTACGTCACTATCGCCGCGCTTGTCCCCATCGCCGGGAGGGGCCATTGACGTATTTTTTCTCCAGTTACCATTGCGTGCACCCGTACCCGACTCATAATCTGTGTTTCACAGATATCTGAGTCGGAAAGGCGGAGGAGCATGCTACCTTCGCCCGCGGAGAGCGGGCCGGACCGCCGCAGCGCTGTCGGCCATTCCGCCGCGGAGGGCAACCTCATGGCGGCGCCGGTGGCCGAGGCCTTCGCGTCCCCTGACTCCTTGGCGGAGGCCAGCGTACGGGCCGGAGGATGCTTCGCCAGGCCACTTCCGCTCGATCCTACCTGCGCGGGCACCGCGAGAAGCCTGTTCCGCGAGGCCGTCGCCGGCATAGGCCTGCCCGGTGACCTGGTCCATGACGGTGTCACGATGGCCAGCGAGCTGGCCGCCAACACCCTGCATGCGCAGGGCAACGTCGAGTTCAGCGGGTCCAGCCAGCGGCCGGTGAGCGGCTTCCCGGAGCTCTGGCTGTACGTCCGCGGCAGCGGCTCCCGGTGCGAGCTGGTCTGCAGGGTCTTCGATTCCCAGCCCGGATGGAAGACAGGCACCCTGCCCGACATCAAGAAGCGGACCGCGGAAGGCGTGAACGGCCGGGGCCTGCAGGTCGTCGACGGGCTGTCGGCCGGGGAGTGGGGCGCTCACCTCACCCGGGGCCGGCTGGGGAGCTGGAAGGTATCGGGCAAGGCGGTCTGGTTCGCGCTGCGGGTCCCGCCCACGACCGAGGTGGCGCGGCAGGGCAGGCCCGCGCTCAGCCCGTGGCAGGCGGTCAGCGAGCTTGAGACCATGCTCGGCAACCGCGGTCTCGGCGGCCGCCTGGTCCGGGCCGACGAGCCTGGCCAGGCCGTGTCTGTGCTCTCGGTGAGCCGTGACCTGACCGTCTGGTGCCACTCAGGAACCGCCTCGTGGCGGACTGCGGACGGCAGCTACCAGCGCCAGGCCATGACCGACCTCGTTGATGTGGCGGAGCAGATCGTCTGGGCGCACGAGGAGCTGCGCGCCGCGGAAACCGCGGGCACCGTAGCCTGACGCGGCCCGCGGTCAGCTACTGGCCTCGCCTCGCGTCGTCATTCCGCAGGCAGCAGTCCACGAAGCGGGCGGCGGCTGGCTGCAGCCGGGCCGACTCCGCATCGAACACGTCGGCGGCTCGGTGGCCAGGCCACTGGCTGGGCAGCAGCTCGGCGGGCAGGCCCGGGTCCCGGAACAGAAATTTCCGCCATTCGTGGACAAGTCGGCTGCGCGCCGCGAACACGACCTCGTCGGGCGCGCCGGGGCCGGCCGGGGCCACCAGGCTGGTGGCCACGTCCAGCCACCCCTGGTAGGCGTGTGACAGGCCGTCAAGGTCCCAGGCCCGGGCGACCAGGCCACGGGCGTCCCCGTCGTAGCTGGCCACGAACCGCTCGGCCCGGACGCGCTCGGCCTCGAGCAGCGCCTCAAGCTCGCGCGAGGCCCGCGGGCTGACCCAGGTCGTCTCGTCGATCGGCGCATATCCCAGATAGGAAAGGGCCGCCCGGAGTCGGTCCCGGTGGGTTCGCTCCCGCACCCGCTCGATCACCACCAGGTGCCAGCGGCCATCCCACTCCGGGTCACCCACCCGGTAGATCCGCTCGGCCGCCTCGTCCAGCCTGCGGATCGCCCGCGGCGTCAGCTCATAGCCAGGTCCCTCCGGCAGCCGCACCGCCTCCAGCCATCCCTGCCTGACCATCCGGGATATGGCGGTCCGCACGGCGGGCGCCGTGATCCCGAGCGGGGCCAGCAGCCGGACCAAGGCCGCGACAGGAGCCCGGGATCCCCGCGACCGCAGATGATCACCGTAGAGGTCGAAGAGTGCTGATCTCGCGTCCACATGCACAGTCTCGCCTGGCCTCCGCCAGACCGCGAGAGGCCGGGTAGGTCGGATGGGAACGCTGATCGTTAGCACCACGGGCCCGAACTCTGGATAATAGAGGTACTGATCGACATGGTTGTGGCTGGCCGGTCCCGCCAGGCACCGGGAGCAGGCGCCGTAAGGCCTCCGTGAGGTCCCTGCGGCCCCCAGGCAGGAAAGGGGATACCGGATGGCGGCGATGAAGCCGCGGACAGGCGACGGTCCGCTCGAGGTCACCAAGGAGGGTCGCGGCATCGTCATGCGCGTCCCGCTTGAAGGTGGCGGGCGGCTGGTGGTCGAACTGTCACCCGATGAGGCAACTGCGCTGGGTGAAGCACTCAAGACAGCTGTTGGCTGAGCCTTGCCCATCGCCACCGCGGTTATCCTGCTGCCCGCGGCCGGCCCGAGCCTCCTCGGCGACTACCTGGCCTCCCTCGCCCAGCCCTCCGCTGATCCTCCTGACCTGATCGCCCTGCCGGTCAGCGCCGTGCCAGAAGGCGACGAACTGGCCGAACTCTCTGCCGTTCTCCCCGCGCCCGCCGGTGAGGTCATGGCCCGCCTTGGCGCGTCCGGCCAGGCAGGCGAGCTGGCCGAGACCATCGCGCGCGTCGGCCCGCACACGCTGCGGGTGGCCTTTGTCGGGGTGGGTGAGGCGTCGCCGGCCGCCCTGCGCCGGGCCGGAGCCGAGCTCGGCCGGCGGCTGGCCGATGGCAAGTCCGCGGTCGTCCACACGATTCCGGGCGGGGCCGCGGCCAGCGGGCTGCAGGAGTTCGCCGAAGGGATCATGCTGGGGTCCTACCGGTTCTCGCTTAAATCCACCGGGAGCGAGGGTGCGGGCGGGACGGCCCGGCTGCTGGTGCGCGAGTCGGCAGATCACCGGGCGTCGCTCGCCCGCGCCGAGGCCATCGCCGGCGCGGTAGCGCTGGCCCGGGACCTGACCAACACGCCGTCCGCCACCAAGAGCCCGGGCTGGCTGGCCGACGAAGCCGTCCGGATTGCCGGGAATGCCGGGCTGACCGCGCGCATCTGGGCGGAAGACGAACTGAACGCGCACGGCTTCGGCGGGATCCTGGCCGTGGGGTCAGGATCGGCGCGGCCGCCGCGGCTGATCGAGCTCAGCTACGAGCCCCCGGGAGCCGGCACCCACGTGGTGCTGGTGGGCAAGGGCATCACGTTCGACAGCGGCGGCCTCTCGCTGAAGCCCAACGACGCCATGAAACTGATGAAGACGGATATGGCCGGCGGCGCCGCGGTGATCGCGGCCATGTCCGCGCTGGCCCAGTTGGGCGTCAGCCACCGGGTGACCGGCCTGGTGGCCGCCGCGGAGAACCTCCCGTCGGGGTCCGCGTACCGGCCCGGTGACGTGATCACCCAGTTCGGGGGCCGGACGGTCGAAGTGCTCAACACCGACGCCGAGGGCCGGCTCGTGCTGGCCGACGCCCTGGCCTACGCGGATGCCGTGCTTGAGCCGGACCGGATCGTGGACCTCGCCACGCTGACCGGCGCCGCGCGGATAGCCCTCGGCACCTCGCATGCGGCCCTGTACTGCACCAGCGACGAGATGGCCGGCGCGCTGGTCGCGGCGGGCAGCGCGAGCGGTGACCGGCTCTGGCGGATGCCGCTGGTGGATGAGTACGCCGAGGCGCTGGACTCCCCGGTCGCTGACCTCGCGCACGTGGCCAGGGACAACGCACCGGCAGGCTCAATACTGGCCGCGCTGTTCCTGCGCGAGTTCACCGGCGGACGGCCGTGGGCACACCTGGACATCGCCGGCGTGGCCCGCAGCACCTCTGATGATGGTGAGGTGTCCAAGGGCGCGACCGGGTTCGGCGCCCGCCTCCTGCTGCGCTGGCTCGGCAGCGCCTGACCGAGGGCGTTACCCGGGCCGCTTGACCGCGGCCAGCAGCCCGTCGTCGGCCGGCAGCAGCAGCGGCACCAGGCGTTCGTCCACCCTGATCTGCTCGCTGAGTTCCCTGACCGCCACCGCATCGGGGTCGCTGCAGGCCGGGTCGGCCACGCGCCCGTGCAGCAGCGCGTTGTCGAAGATGACCACGCCGCTTGCCCGCAGCAGCCGCAGCGCCGCGGTCAGGTAGTCCGGGTACTCCTGCGGGTCGGCATCGCAGAACACCAGGTCGTAGGCGCCGTCCGCGAGGCGAGGGAGGACCTCGAGGGCCCGGCCGCTGATCAGCCGGTAGCGGCCCGCGGGGAAGCCCGCCTCCACGAACACGCCCCGGGCCAGACGCTGATGTTCCGGCTCGACATCGACGCTGGTCAGGACGCCACCAGACCGCATCCCCCTCAGCAGCCAGAGACCCGACGTGCCGCAGCCGGTCCCGATCTCGACCACCGCCCTGGCGCCGATCGCCGCGGCAGCGAAGCGCAGTGCCGCGCCGGTGACCGATCCGACCGGAGTAGCCCCGCCGACCTCAGCCGCGTTTCTCCTGGCCGCGATGAGAGGCTCATCCTCGGGCAGGAAGGCGTCGACATAGGCCAGGGTGACCTCCGTGCTCACGTGCGTGCCTCCAGCGGGCCGGTCGGGGCTATCGTGCGGCAGCCTAGCGTCACCTGGCGTGACGCGGGAACTGGCCGGGTTGTCCCGGCCGTTGATGATACGCCGGGAAGGCCTGCGTTGATGTAGTGCCGGGGCCGGGCAGTTGCGGGCGCAGCTAGGTTTCCGGGAAGCGCGGATGCGACGATGGTGTTGCACATGGTGGGAGCGGTGGAAAGGGGATGTCCGTGGAGGAGGGCCAGCCAGAGTCGGCGGCCGCCGTGGACTGGACGCCGCCCAGCTGGGATGACGTGGTCCGGGACCATTCCGCCCGGGTTTACCGCCTCGCCTACCGGCTCACCGGGAACAGCCACGATGCCGAGGACCTCACGCAGGAGGTCTTCGTGCGCGTCTTCCGGTCGCTGCCCAGCTACACGCCCGGGACGTTCGAGGGCTGGCTGCACCGGATCACCACCAACCTGTTCCTGGACATGGCGCGCCGCAAGCAGCGGATCCGGTTCGAGGGGTTGGGCGACGAGACGGCCGCACGACTGGGCGACGGCGGCCCGTCGCCGGCCGAGGCCTTCGACGACCGGCACCTGGACAGCGACATCCAGGACGCGCTGAAGGCTCTCGCGCCCGAGTACCGCGCCGCGGTCATCCTCTGTGACATCGAGGGCCTCTCGTACGAGGAGATAGCCGCCACGCTCGGGATCAAGCTGGGCACCGTCCGCAGCCGGATCCACCGCGGGCGGGCACAGTTGCGCGCCGCACTGGAACATCGCCGCCCGCGGCATCCTGGCGAGGCACGGGTCCCGCGGCCGCGTGCCCCCATCGGAGCCAGACTCGCACCGGGGAGGCAGCCATGAACCATCTCGGCCATCGTCTTTCCGCCTTGATCGACGGAGAGCTCGATGACGCCGAACGCGACCGGGTGCTCGTTCACCTGGCCAGATGCGAGCCATGCCGGGGCGAGGCCGTTGCCCTGCGCACACTGAAGCGGCGGATGAACGCGCTCGGTGAGGCCGCGGCCGACGCGGCGCTGATGCGCCGCCTGATCGGGTTGGGCCGACTCGATGACTCGGTCCCGGACAGCGCCGTCCCCGATGCGGAGGCCAGCCCGTGGCCGCAGCGGGCCGCGACCGGCTCCTTCGCGCCAGCGAACGGGCCCCGTGAGTTCCGGCCGTCCTGGTATGTCACGCTCGGCGCCACCGCGGTCGTGGTGGTTGGCGTGGGAACCGCGGCCTTCCTGGCCGGCGGCGAGGCGAACCAGCCCGAGCCCAGGGTGACCCCTGCGGTGGACACCTACATGCTGCAGCACGACCTGATGATCGGCGCAGTTCCCGCTGCGACCATGCCCCCGCGGCCGCACCCCAGTCAGAGCTTCCCTTCCCAGCAGCCGTGAGCCACCGGATAAGGCCCGGCTGGCGGATCGCAGGCCTGGCCGCGATCGTCGGGCTGCTCGGGACGGGTATCGCCGGGCTGACCGTGGCCGGCCTGCCGACCGGGCCGCCGGTGGCCAAGGGCCCGAACCCCAGCGGGCGGCCGCTCCGGCTGGCCCGCGTCCCCAAGGCCCCCCGCGCCGGGGCGAGCGCCCGCACCAGCGTGGGCCTGCGGCTGCTCGAAGGGGCCGCCGTCGCTTGCCAGGACACGTCGTACAGCGGCCTCCAGGTCGTGACGTGGTGGAGCCAGCACCGGGCGAGAGCGTCCGTGGTCGAGGTGTGGCACCAGCCGGGCAGCACCACCCTGATGCAGTCGGCCGACACCCCCCCGCCCCAGCTGGCCACCGTCCCGCAGGCCGGGGCCTTGGCCGAATTCGACCCGGACGGGCTGCTGCGGGTGTCCGGGCCGCTGCTGGCGCTGCTGCGATCCAACTACCAGGTCGTTTTCACCGGGCACGGGTCCGCGGACGGCCGCGGCGCGCTGGTCGTCGAGGTCCGCAGGCCGGGCGGCCGCGTGGCCGCACGGTTCTGGCTTGACGCCGCGACCAAGCTGCCCCTGCGGCGCGAGATCTACGACGGTGACGGGCACCTGGTCAGCGAGGACGCGTTCATCAACCTGCAGCTGGGCTCCAGCGGGCTCGGCGGGATGCCCGACGCTGTCCCCTCGCCCCGGACGCCCCGGCTTGACCAGGCCGGGCTGACGGCGCTCCGGGCCCAGGGCTGGCCCGCCCCGGGCCAGCTGCCCGCCAACCTCGAGCTGTTCGCCGCGACCAGGATGGACGACAGCCCCGGGCAGGTGGTCGAGCTCACGTACTCGGACGGGCTGGCCGTGGTGTCACTGTTCGTGCAGCGCGGCGAGCTGGGGCAGCCCATGCCCGGCTGGCACCAGGTCGTCCTGCACGGCCGAGCCGTTTATGCCGTAGATCCCGATGAGATGTGTTTTGCCTGGTCGGCGGGCGGGTTTGTGTACACCCTGGTCGCTGATGCCCCCATGGCCACGGTCAGCCAGGTGGTGGCCGCGCTGCCGGACAACGGCGGCCCCGGATTCTGGGTGCGGATGGCCCGTGGCCTGCGTCGGCTCGTGTCCTGGCTCAACCCGCTGCACTGATTAGGCCTATCACGTCCGGCTCTGGGGGATGTATGCCTGCAGTGGCGGCCGCGGCCAGTATCTGACAGGAGGCCGCCTCGGGGGAGGCGCACGATGTCCGATGGGTCTGTGCGCGGGAGCATGCCCAGCCCGCGTGGCCCGGCGGGGGGTCTGGATTCATCCGGTACCGCGGATTCCGCTCGTGCCGGAGATTCCGACGGCGCCGGAGATCCCGCTCACGCCGCGGATCCCGCTAAACCCGGGACGCCCCAGCGTGCCTCGGAGCCGCCCTACCCCGCGGATCTGGCCGAATGGCACGATTCTGACTATCCGTCCTATATGTATGATCCGGACTTCGACGGCCCGCAGAGCGACGGCGCGCTGGCCGCGCGCTGGCGGGCGGCGCGATCGGCCAGCCTGGGCGGATCCAGGCTGCTGACCGTGATCTTGATCACAGCGGTGATGTCAGCGTTGGTCGGAGGGCTGGTCGGGGGCTACATCGGGATGTCCTCCGGCGCCGGGTCGCAGTCAAACTACACGCTGGGCACGGTGCCGCCGGCCATGACCAACCGGTCGCCGTCGTCGGTCGCCGGAATCGCGGCCCGGGTGCTGCCCAGCGTCGTCATGATCAGGGTCAACGGCGTGGAAGGCACGGGCTCCGGCTTCATCATCCGGGGGGGCTTTATCGTCACCAACTACCACGTGGTCACCCTGGACGGTCAGCTCAGCCACGCCTCACTGCAGGTGGTGTTCAACGGGGGCCAGAGCGAGCCCGCGCACCTCGTCGGCAGCGACCCGTACTCCGACATCGCGGTGATCAAGCCGCAGCGGCCCTCCCGCCTGCCCGCGCTCTCACTCGGCAACTCCGGGGGCGTCGAGGTCGGGGACCCGGTCATCGCCATCGGCTCGCCGCTCGGCCTGGCAGGCACCGTGACCAGCGGCATCGTCAGCGCGCTGGACCGCCCGGTGCAGCCGGGCGCCAGCAGCGGCCTGACCCCCCAGGTGTTCTACGACGCGATCCAGACCGACGCCCCCATCAACCCGGGCAATTCCGGCGGCCCGCTGGTCAACGCGCAAGGCCAGGTGATCGGCGTCAACGCGGCCATTGACACGCTCGGCGGCGACCCGGCCACCGGCGGCCAGGGCGGCAGCATCGGCCTCGGGTTCGCGATCCCGATCAACCAGGCCCGCCTGGTGGCCACGGAGCTCATCAGGACCGGCCGGGCCGCGCACTCGGTCCTCGGCGCGCTCATCAGCACCAGCTACCGCGGCAGCGGCGCACAGATCGCCCTGGCGCGCACCGACGGCGTCCCGGCGGTCAGCCCCGGCGGCCCGGCCGCTCGCGCTGGCCTGCGGCCGGGCGATGTCATCACCCGCTTCGACGGCCAGCAGATCACCAGCGCCACCGCGCTGCTCGACGCCGTCCGCTCCCGGGAGCCAGGTGCCCGCGTGACCGTCGCCTTCCGGCGCAACGGCGCCACCAGGACCGTGACGCTCACGCTGGGCTCGGCGGAGTCGTTAACCGGCATGCTGCGCGGTTAGGGCCGGTACCAGGGCGGGTCTGGTGCCGGTCCCGCGCGCCGCTGGTTCGGGGCAGCCGGCGGCACCGGTTCATGCCTGGCGGCATAACGGTTTACATTGGGAGGGCAGCGGACCTGCCGTGAACCGTCGAGCGATGCTGGAGCAACCCCCGTGTTCGACCTGTCCATCCCGAAGATTCTGGTTCTCGTCGTGATCGCGCTGATCGTCTTTGGCCCGGACCAGCTGCCGAAGATCGCCTCTCAGGCCGGGCGGGCCCTGCGCGACCTGCGCCGGATCGCCGAGAGCGCCAAGGCCGACCTGCAGGAGGGCCTGGGCCCGGAGTTCCAGGATTTCGACATCGCCGACCTGCACCCGCGCGCCTTCGTGCGCAAGCACCTGTGGGATGAGTTTGACGGGAACGGGCAGGCCAGCGCCGCCGCCGAGATACCGGTCCCCAGGGAGCCGATCCTCTCGCCCGGCGAGAGCCCGCCCTACGACGCTGAGGCCACCTGACCAGGTCAGGTGGCTGCCGCCGCAGCCCCGGGAACGGCTAGACCGGGGACAGCCCGAGTGACCGGCCGGCCAGGCTGCGGGACCGGCCGGCCAGCTGGTCGGCGATCTGCTGGAACTCCAGGGCCGCGGGTGAATCCGGGTACGCCAGGACGATCGGCTGGCCGAGGTCCCCGGCCTCGCGAACCCGCACGTCAATGGGAATCTGGCCCAGGACGGGCACCGGCGCGCCCACCACGCGGGTGAGGGCACCGGCCACGGCGTCGCCGCCGCCCTTGCCGAACACATCCGTGCGCTCGCCGCAGTGCGGGCAGGCCAGGTACGACATGTTCTCGATCACGCCGACCACCCGCTGGTGCAGCTGGACCGCGAGCGACCCGGCCCGCTCGGCCACCTCAGCGGAGGCGAGCTGCGGCGTGGTGACCACGATCATCTCCGAGCCCGGGATCAGGTGACCGGCCGAGATGGCGATGTCGCCGGTCCCCGGCGGCAGGTCCATCAGCAGCACGTCCAGGTCGCCCCACCACACGTCGGCGAGGAACTGCTCGAGCAGCCGGTGCAGGATCGGGCCGCGCACAGGAAGCGGCTCGTTGCCGCGCTTCATCATGCCCGCGGAGATGGCGCGCACGCCGTGCGCGGACGGCGGCATGATCATCTTCTCGACCTGAGTGGGCAGGCCGGTGACGCCGAGCATGCGGGGTATCGAGTGGCCGTAGACGTCCGCGTCCAGCAGGCCGACCTTCTGCCCGGCGGCGGCCAGCGCCACGGCCAGGTTCACCGTCACCGACGACTTGCCGACGCCGCCCTTGCCGCTGGCCACCGCGTACACCTTGGTCAGCGAGCCCGGCTTGGCGAACGGGATCACGCGCTCCGGCTTGCCCCCCCGGAGCTGGCCCTGCAGCTCGCGCCGCTGCTCCTCGCTCATCACGTCCAGCTCGACCCGGACCCGGGACACGCCGTCGAGCTTGCTGACCGCGGCGGTGACCTCGCGGGTGATGGTGTCGCGCAGCGGGCAGCCGGCCACGGTCAGCCAGACATCGACCCGCACGCTGCCGTCGGCGCCGACGTCAACGTTCTTGACCATGCCGAGCTCGGTGATCGGGCGGTGGATCTCGGGGTCGTCGACACCCGCGAGCGCCTGGGTAACCTGCTCAATCGTGGGAGGACTGGTGAGGGCGGGCGGTGTGGCCATGGCCCAATGCTATTGAGCACCCGGCGGCCCGTCGAAACAAACGGCCTATGCTCAGAGGAAACCGTCAGGATGCGGATGGCGCGACGGCGGGCCTGAGCGGCCAAGATGCGGGCGAGGGCGGGCTGGGCGGGACTAGATGAATAAAATCGGGCCGTCCCTGGCGGAGTTGCAGCAGGTCGGCCTCCGGCACCCAGCGGCCGAGCTGGTCAGGGACATCCAGCGCAACCGCACCGGCATCCCGAGGCGCACGTTCGTGGCCGAGGGGCTGTTCGAGAACAACATCGTGCTCGAGGCGGGCGTGGCCGTCGACACGTTCCTGTGGTGCCCGGAGGCCGCCTACTCCGACGAGGCCGCCACGCGCAGCGCACAGCTCGCCGCCCGGGCCCGCCGCGCGTACCGGATCTCGCAGAAGACGCTGGGGCACCTGGCGGAGCGGCCCAATCCAGACGGCCTGATCTCAATCGCCCGGCTGCCGGACACCGACCCCGAGGGATTCGCGTTCGGGCCCAATGCCTTGATCCTGGTGATCGACGGCATCGAGATCCCGGGCAACCTCGGCACGCTGATCCGCACCGCCGACGCGTGCGCCGCGGACTGCCTGGTGCTGACCAACCGCCGGACCCGGCTGACCCACCCCAAGGTGCTGCGCAGCAGCCAGGGCATGAGCGTGAGGGTGCCCGCAGTCGAGTTCGACGAGGTGACGGACGCGATCGCGTGGCTGGGCCGGCACGGGTTCACCGTCTATCTGGCCGACACGGAAGGCAGCGAGAACTACCGCAGCGGCGATTACGGCGGCCGGACGGCGCTGGTGGTGGGCAGCGAGCGGTACGGGATATCGCCGCCGTGGCACGCCGGGGGCTTCCGCCGGGTCGGGATCCCTATGCTGGGCTCCGCGGACTCGCTGAACGTCGCGGTTTCGGCCGCCGTCCTGCTGTACGAGGCGCGGGCCCAGATGAGCAAATGGTGACGGCTGAGCAGGCAGGTACGGCATGACACGCGAGAACCGGTCCCGGCGGTCCTGCCTCGCCGTGCCGGGCAGCAGCCCGAGATTCCTGGCCAAGGCGCAGGGCCTGAACGCGGACCACGTGCTGCTCGACCTCGAAGACGCGGTCGCGCCTGAGGCGAAACCCGGGGCGCGGGCCACGGTCGCGGCGGTGCTGGTCAGCGGGGACTGGAGTGGCAAGGTCGTCACCGTGCGGGTCAACGGGGCCACCACCCGGTGGGCCTACCGCGACGTGATCGACGTGGTCGAGCAGGCGGGCCAGCACCTCGACGCGATCGTGCTGCCCAAGGTCACCGGGCCGGATCAGGTCGCCTGGCTGGACTTGCTGCTCGGCCAGGTCGAGCAGGCCGCGGGCCTGCCGCCCGGCGGGATCGGGATCGAGGCCCAGATCGAGGACGCCCGGGGGCTGGCGGCCGTGGACGCCATCGCCGGGTCGTCGGCGCGGCTGGAGACGCTGGTGTTCGGGCCCGCGGACTTCATGGCCAGCGTCGGGATGAGGTCGCTGGCGATCGGCGCCCAGCCGCGGGGGTACGCGGGCGGCGACGCGTTCCACTACCCGCTGCTGCGGATCCTGGTCGCGGCCCGGGCGCACGGCCTGCAGGCGATCGACGGGCCGCACGCGGCGGTCGGCGACGATGAGGGCCTGCGCCGGGCCGCGGTCTCGGCCGCAGCGCTCGGCTACGACGGGAAGTGGGTGATCCATCCCGGGCAGATCGGCATCGTGAACGAGGCGTTCTCGCCCGGGCAGGACGAGTACGACCGCGCCGAGCTGATCCTGGACGCCTGCGAGTACTACACGACGGTCGAGAACCGGGGCGCGGCGAGGCTGGACGGCGAGATGATCGACGAGGCCACGCGCAAGCTGGCCCTGGTCGCCGCCGCCCGCGGCCGCGCCGCCAACCTCACCAGAACCACCCGCTTCCACCCGCCCACTTACTTCCACCCGCCCACTTAACAGCCCTCAGCGCCCCGCCCGCGGCCTCACTTCTCCGCCCCGCGCTCCCGAGCTCGCGCCCCGCGCTCCCGCGCCCCGCGCTCCCGCGCCCCGCGCTCCCGCGCCCCGCGCTCCCGCGCCCCGCGCTCGCGCTCGCACGCCCGCTCCTATCTTGGTCAATCCACGCTGCTAGCACGACGTCTGGTGACCAAGATTCGTTCTGGGGACTCCGCGGTCAGGCCAGAGGCTGGATGAGGGGGTAGGTAAAAGACCCGCCGTTGCCGCGGGTGCCGCCGCGGCCGCCGACCGCCCAGCAGCGGCTCCCGCACGCCGCCGCGTTCAGGTACCCGTGTCGGTGCCCCGCGGGCACCGCGACCGGCGCCCACGCGGAGCCCTGCCACTTCAGCGCCAGCGGGCGGGACCTGACGGTCATGCCGAGCAGCCAGCAGCCGCTCGGGCCGGAGCAGGACAGGCCCGAGGGGTAGGCAGGCAGGCTCCCGGTCACGGGCGTCCAGGTCAGGCCGTTCCAGGTCTCGGTGACGGGGCGAGAGCCGGGGAAGGCCGCTACGCACAGGGTCGGGCTGGCGCATCCGAGCAGCGAGGGAATCGCCGCCGCCCCGGGGCCCGTCCCGCCGCCGGGCGCCGGCACCGCGGTCCACCCGCCGCGGGTGTAGGTGGCGGCCGCTGCCACGCCGTGGCGCAGGCCCAGGGCCAGGCAGTGACCGGGGGCGGCACAGGAGAACTCCGTCGGCTGCAGGCCACCCGCCACGGCGGAGGCCAGCGCCCACCGGGATCCGTTCCAGACCTCGAGCACGTCGGTGCTGACCCCGGAGCGGGACTGCGTGCCGCCGGTGGCCCAGCAGGCACTCGGCGACGCGCAGCTGATGCTGTCCAGCTGGCCGCCCTTCAGGGCCGGCGAGGACACCAGCCGCCAGGCGCCGCCGGCCCAGTGCACGATGATCGCCGGTCCCGAGGCCGAGCTGCCGCCGACGGCCCAGCAGTCCGATGCTCCGGGGCAGGCGATGGCCTCAAGCGCCGCCCGCGGGCCAAGCCCGGGCAGGGGCACCTTGCGCCAGGTCCCGGCCGTTTCGTGCTGCAGCAGCGCGTGGCGGGCCTCCGACAGGGTGTTGCCGCCGGGGGCGCTGGCGGTCTGGCCGACGGCCCAGCACTGCGCGGCGCTGGGGCACGCGATCGCGTTCAGGTAGTTGTCCGGGTAATGGTCGGTTGCCGCGTTCGCGCCAAAATGGCGGATGGCCCATACGTCGGTCCCGGCCACCAGGAGCGCCACGATGGCCACAGCCAGGCCGATCAGCAGCCGCTTCCTCGCGGGTGACCGGCTCATGCGGTCCCGCCGCGGCAGGTCGATCCGCTCACCAGACCTCCGCCAGGGGATTCACCGTAATTGCCACGAACGACAGCATGATATCGGCGTGGCCCGGTGCCCGGTGTGCGAGCAGGAGGGTCTGCCGCGGGGCTGGTCACTCACGCAGGGTAGGCGCCCCAGGCGGTCAGGTATCCGGTGAGCCCGTCGGTCAGCGGCAACCGGTCCAGGTCAGCCGCTGTGGTCCAGCGCGCGTCCGCAGCGTCGTCGCCGGGGGCAAGCTCACCCCCGGTAACCACGGCGAGGTAGTCGCTGACGTCGATGACCGCTCCAGGCGAACCCGGCAGCTCAGCGGTGCCGAGCAGGCGCCCGCACGTCACGACCAGGCCGGTTTCCTCCAGAACCTCCCGGGCCACCGCCTGCCCGTGGCTTTCACCTGGCTCGATCCGGCCGCCCGGCAGCGACCACAGGCCGGCATCGGGCTCGTGACCCCGCTTGATCAGCAGCAGCCGGCCATCGCGATCCTTGATCACCGCTCCCACGCACGAGATTCGCCGGACCGTCATCCGTTCAGTATGTAGCCGCCCAGTATTTCCCTCTGCCGGCGGGCGAGGTACTTGACGATCGGCGGTGGACGCGTAACCGTCTGTTGTCATGAAGACCGCACCCACCTGCCCGCGGTGTGGCGGCCCGGTCCACGAGCCCAGCGCCTGGTCCAGCGCCTGGCAGTGTGATGTGCACGGAGAGGTGCACCCGCTGCGGATGGTGCACAGCCCGTCGGCCGAAGGGCTTGAAGGGATGCTGCGCGGCGCGGCGGTCCCGGTCTGGCTGCCCTGGCCGCTGCCCACGGGCTGGCTGGTCACCGGATTCGCGGGCGCGGGCGACGAGCGGAGCGGGGCGCGGGGCTGCGCGGTCGCGCTGTCCGGCCCCAACCCGGTCGGCGGCCCCGGTGAGATGCTGCTGATCTCCGAGGAGCTCGGGGTCGGCCTTGGCGCCGGCTGTGCGGGGCTGGACGGCCCCGATCCCGGCAGTGACTTCGCGGCCAGCCCGCCGCATGCGTCAGTCCGTTTCGGCAACCACGAGTTCCCGCTCTGGCACGTGGAGGCGCCAGACCGGGCGGCGTTCGCGGGCGAGGTGATGGCCAACTGGCTGTGGCTGATCCTGTGGCCGGACACGGCGGGCATGCTGCTGGTCGAACCGCTGGAGCTGCGGGATCTGCGCGACCCCGGCCAGGATCTGGATCTGCCGTTCGGCGCGCCGTCGCCGCGGCTGCCCGGCTAGCCGAGCGGGCGACTGGCGGCCTGGTGCCCGGCAGGCGTGCAGTAGGGTCGGGCAGCGTGCGTGCTGACCTGCACAGCCACAGCACAGCGTCGGATGGCACCTGTCCGCCCGCCGAGGTGATGCGGCGGGCCCGCGCGGCCGGCCTCGACGTGATCGCGCTGACCGATCATGACACGGTGGCCGGGCACGAGGAGGCGCGCCAGGCGCTGCCGCCCGGGCTCACGCTGGTGCCGGGGATGGAGCTGTCCTGCCGTCTCGAAGGCCAGAGCGTGCATCTGCTCGGCTACCTGTTCGACCCGGATAACGCGGACCTGGCCGCGGAGTGCGCCCGGATCAGGGAGAGCCGCCTGCACCGCGCCCGGGTCATGGTCGACCGCCTGGCCGAACTGGGCGCTCCGGTGACCTGGGAGCAGGTGAGCGCGATCGCCGGGGACGGCGTGGTCGGCAGGCCGCACGTGGCGCGGGCGATGGTCGAGGCAGGCGTGATCGAGTCGCCCGAGCAGGCGTTCGGCCCGGAATGGATCGGGGCGGGCGGCCGCGCCCACGTCGCCAGGTACGCGCTTGATCCCGCGCGGGCGATCGCGCTGATCCGGGTGGCGGGCGGAGTGGCGGTGCTCGCCCACCCGAGGGTCGCCGCCCGCGGCTGGACCGTCCCCGACGATGTGATCGCCGCCCTGGCCGTTGCGGGGCTGTCCGGGGTGGAGGTGCGGCACCCGGATCAGGGCCAGGCTCAGCGGGCTGAGCTGGAAGCTCTCGCCAGCAGGCTCGGTATCGTGGCCAGCGGCGGCAGCGACGACCACGGTGACCTCACCGGCTACCGGATCGGGTCCGATACGATCGCGGCCGACGCGTATGAGGCCCTGGTCGCACAGGCCACGGGCGCTGCGCCGGTGACCGGGCGGTAAACCCGTTTCCCGGACTGGCGGCAGCGGGGGGACGTTGTGTCACCCCCGCTCGCTATTGTCGCTGTGGTCGCCGTGTTGCGGCAGGGCTGACAGGAAGGCAGGTCGCCATGGAGGCGCGGATCGAGCGGGTGGGCACCACCGCCAACACCTGGATCATCGGTGACGGCGAGGAGGTCATCGTCGTCGACCCGGGTGACGACGCTGGCTCGGTGCTCGCCTTAGTAGGCGACCGTGAGGTGGCCGCCGTCATCTGCACGCATGGCCACGCGCGCCACACCGCCGCCGCGCTCGAGGTGGCGGCCAGGGACGAAGCACCGGTGGCGCTGCATGCCACGGACCGCGGCTACTGGCGGGAGGCGCACGCCGATCATGACCCGGAGATCGACATGGAGGACGGAGGCATCTTCGAGGTCTCCGATGTCGCGCTGGAAGTGATCCATGCGCCGGGGCACAGCCCGGGCTCGTGCTGCCTCTACAGCGAGGAGCTCGAGGTCGTGTTCGCGGGCGACGTGCTGTCCGCCGACGGGCCTGTCGCCCATGAGAAGGAGTTTCCCGACTTTGCCCGCCAGCTCAGCGCGATCGGCGAGCACGTGCTGACCCTGCCGGGACAGACCCGGGTGCTGCCCGGGCACGGCGATGAACTCACCGTGGCCGCGGCTGAGAAGCGCTTCGACTCCTGGGTCACGGCCGGCCCGACCCTGGGCAAGGATTCAGGCGAGAGCTAAGTGGCTCAGGAGCAGGGCGGGCAGCAACTCGGCTTCGAAGGTATGCCGCGGCGGCTTTACGCCTGCACGCCGACCCGGCTCAGCACCTGGCTGGAGTGCCCGCGCCGGTACCGGATGAGCTACCTGGACCGCCCGCCGCCCGGCAAGGGCCCGCCGTGGGCGCACAACAGTTTCGGCGCGAGCGTGCACAACGCGCTGGCCGGATGGTGGCGGCTGCCGCGCGGGCAGCGGACCGTGCCCGCCGCGGGTGGTCTGCTCGAGCAGGGCTGGCTCGCGGACGGCTTCGCCGACCCGCAGCAGTCGGCCCGCTACCGGCGCTGGGCCAGGGGCCTCGTGGAGGCCTACGTGAGCGGCCTGGACCCGGCCAGCGAGCCCGTCGGGGTGGAGCGCACGGTGGCGACCAGAACCAACCTGATCGCCGTGTCCGGGCGGATCGACCGCCTGGATGACCGGCGTGGGCCTGCAGGGTCCAGCGACCTTGTGGTGGTGGACTACAAGACCGGCCGGCACGTGCTCAGCGTGGACGACGCCCGGACGTCGCTGCCGCTCGCGCTCTACGCGCTCGCGGCCGAGCGGGTGATGCGGCGGCCCTGCCGGCGGGTTGAGCTCCATCATCTGCCGACCGGCCGGGTCCTCGCCTGGGAGCACAGCGACGAGTCGCTGGCCCGCCAGCTGGGCCGCGCCGAAGCCATCGCCGAGGAGTGCGCCGTAGCGGACGAGCGGTTCCGGGCCGGCCAGGGCACCGGCCCGGCGGGAACGCCAGATGAGACGGCCGGCCACGCCGCCGCCCCGCTGGACGAGGTCTTCGCGCCGCGCCCCGGCACGTGGTGCGGCTGGTGTGACTACCGGGCGCACTGCCCGGAGGGCAGCGCGGCCTCCGAGCCGCGCAAGCCGTGGGACGCGCTCGGGGTCCCTGGGCCCGACGCGGCTGACGCTGGCGCGGGGCTGGCTGGCCTGGCTCAGGCCGGGGTGGAGGCCGGTGCCGCCGCGGGGACGCCCGCCCGGGCCGACTGACCGCCGCGGGTCTTGCGATCGGCGTCCCGCCGCCGCGCGCTTTCCTCGGCTCCACCCCAGAACCCGGTCAGCGTGCTCGCCGAGGTCTCAGGGGCCTCTACCGCGGGGGAGTGGCCGACGCCCGGTATGCACACCCGCTGGGCGCGGAGTTCCCTGGCCATCTCCTCCTGGATATCCGATCGCCAGGCGTCGTCGTTCTCTCCGTAAAGGACCAGGACCGGCGGCCCGTCCAGGCTCGCGAGCTCAGCGGTGCGGTCCGGGCAGGCGAGGAGATACTTGCCCATGGTGACCAGCCCGGTGGGGCTGTTGCTCAGCATGCGCGTGCGCAGGAAGTCGATGATGGGCTCGGGCACGCCCTCGCCTCTGGCCTCTGGCTCAAGGTGCTGCTCCCAGATGAACCCGACCGAGGCGGGAAGCTGATCGGGGGAGCTGCCGGGCTCCGCGTCCAGCGTGGCCAGCATGCCGCGCAGCAGGTCGGCGCGCTGGCCGGTGACGCTCCCCGGCCCTGAGCTCAGCAGGGTGAGCGAGATGATCCGCGCCTGCCCGGCCAGCACCGCCTCCCGCGCGATGAGCCCGCCGAGGGAATGGCCGAGCAGGTGCACGCCCAGGCCGTCCGGTGCGATGGCGTCCGTGATGGCCGCGATGTCGGCCGCGAGTTCGGCAGGTGCGTAGCTGCACGGGTCCGAGGGGCCCTGACTCTGGTACTGGCCGCGCATATCGATGGCGAACACGCGGCGGCCGGCGGCCGCGAGCGGCTGGAGCACCGGGATGAAGTCTTCCTTGCTGCCGGTGAAGCCGGGAACAAGCAGCGCTGGCCTTCGCTCGCACACGCCCATGCCTGGCTGCGCCTCGAGGGCAGCGAACGATCCGCGGTGGCTCTGCAGGGCCACCGGCTGGACCTGGTCAGGCAGATCAAGGTACCGAGGTGTGCTCACGGGGTGGCAGCCTACCCACGAAGGCCTGATATCTATCTTCCGATTGCCGGAAATCCGGCTGAAACCCCTCTGGGGGTACCAGACCGGGTCACCACGCCCCTGGCGGGCAGGCGCGGTGCGGTTGCGTGCCTCGCGCCGGCCGGCGCGCGCCTCGCACCGGCGAGGGCGCGCCTCGCGCTGCCCGGCTAGTGCCCTGCCCCGAGGTCGTGGTCTGTTACTCGCCGGCCGGGGCTGTGGCCTGGCCCGTTCCGCCGCGCGCACCCCGGCGCCGGGACGGCCGCCGCTTCCTGCGCCGGGCGGCCTGGTGGCCCCCCTCGTCACCTGGGGCGTTGCCAGCCGCAGCGGTCGCAGTCCCCTCGCGCCGCGGCTCACCGCGGCCATCGCCGACGGCCAGCCCGCCCCTGGTGCGGTGACGGACCCGCTTCCTGCGCGGCCCGGCCTCGCGGTCCCCGGAGTTCTCGCTCCGGCCCGACCGGGTCCGGTCGCCGCTGTCCTTGCCGCCGCGTGCCGCATGCGAGCGGTTGCGGCCGGTCTCCCCGATGTCCTCGAGGTCCTCGGCCTCCAAGCCCAGCCGACCGCGCATGGCCTTGGGCAGCGTACCGGTGACACCCTCCGGGATCCTGAGCGCAGCGTACAGATGCGGGGACGTGGAGTAGGTCTCGACCGGCTCGGCCTGGCCGAGACCGAGGGTGTCGTTGATGAGCTTCCAGCGCTGCATGTCGGCCCAGTCCACGAACGTCACGGCCACGCCGGTGCGCCCGGCCCGGCCGGTCCTGCCCGTGCGGTGCAGGTAAGCCTTGTCGTCTTCGGGGCACTCGTAGTTGACGACGTGAGTGACGTCGTCAACGTCGAGCCCGCGGGCGGCCACGTCGGTCGCGACCAGAACGTCGACCTTCCCGCTCCGGAACGCCCGCATGGCGCGCTCCCGCTGGCCCTGGCCGAGGTCGCCGTGGACGGGCGCGGCGGCGAACCCCCGCGTCGTCAGCGCGGTCGCGACCTGGTCGCACGCCCGCTTGGTCCGGCAGAACACGATCGTGAGGCCGCGGCCCTCGGCCTGCAGCACCCGGGCCAGCACCTCGATCTTGTCCATCTGGTGGGCCCGGAACACGTGCTGCTCGGTGCTGGGCACGTGCGATGGCTCGTCGTGCTGCTCGGCGCGCACGTGCGTTGGCCTGCTCAGGTGCCGCCGGGCCAGCGTGACGACCTCGCCCGGCATGGTGGCCGAGAACAGCATGGTCTGCCGCTGCGGCGGCGTGAGCCGGAGAATCTTCTCGACGTCAGGAAGGAAGCCGAGGTCGAGCATCTTGTCGGCCTCGTCGAGGACCAGTCCGTGGACCTCGGACAGGTCCAGGTGACCCTGCCGGATCAGGTCGAGCAGCCGGCCGGGGGTTCCGACCACGAGGTCGCCGGTGGCGATGGCCTCAATCTGGGGCTCGTAGGCACGGCCGCCGTAGACCGTGACCACCTTGATGTCCGTGCGCGCGCTCGCCATCCGCAGGTCGTCGGCGACCTGGATGGCCAGTTCCCTGGTGGGAACGACCACGAGGGCACGCGGCGCTGAACGCCGGCCACCCGGGGTCGCGTCGAGCCGCTGCAGGAGGGGTGCGCCGAACGCGAGCGTCTTGCCCGTCCCGGTCCTGGCCTGCCCGATGAGGTCGTGTCCGTCCAGCGCGATCGGCAGGGCCAGCGCCTGGATCGGGAACGTGGCCGTGATTCCTGCGGCCTCAAGGGCCTCGCAGATGGGCTCCGCGATCCCAAGATCACGGAAGGTCTTCAGGCTGCCCTCGGGCTGGTCCTGGCTTTCGTCGATCGTTTCGGGCAGGGCGCCGTCGTCTTCCGGCGCTTCCTGCACACTCCATGTTCCTGTTGTCAGGGCTTCCGCCTCCATCAGTGGCTCGCGGTCAGCGGAACGCGGTCGCGTCCCGGGCCGACGTCACGAGCGGACAATCATCCCCTCCGGCGGGATCTTCGCGCGCCGGAACGCACAGCACAACCCTGCGCTAGCGGAGAGGAAATCAGCGCGACATCTCCGAAGCGGGAACGCTGTCGGCAATCGCCGCACCTTACGTCTTTTCAACGAGAAGTGGGGGCTGCCGCATTCCCGCTGCGGGATTACTGACCAGTGTAGCAATACCGGGGGCCGGGTAGCGGCAGGCATGGCCGACGGCGCTCGAGGACAGGCCGCCGCCGGGCTGGTGGCGGTCTGCGGCGGACGGGCCGGCGGGAGGCCGCCCAGGCGGGCTCTGCGCCTGGGCGGCGCCTGCGCAGCGGGTTGTTACGCTTCGGTCGTGACGCAGAACGGGCCTGAAGACACCGCGCCACCCCCACCTGCAGGTGAGGCTGGTGCCGGGCCGTCCCCGGCGGAGCCGGGCCACCCGGCCGATCTGGCCCGCAGTGGGGTCATCGACCTGCTCGGGCTGCTGGCGTACGCCTCGCTCGTGGCGTTCTTCCGCCTGGCCGAGGACGCGGCGCTTGCCACCTCGCTGGCCGACAAGGCCGACCTGGCGGAGATGGCCGTCGCGGAGTTCGGTCACTTCCAGTTGCTCCGGGGCCGGATCCAGGAACTGAATGTCGACCCCTATGACGCAATGCACCCATTTGTTCCGGCTATCGATGAATTTCACGCCAGGACCGCTCCATCGAACTGGCTGGAGGGCTTGGTGAAGGCGTATGTCGGGGACGGCATAGCGGCCGACTTCTACCGGACCGTGGCGGAGCTGCTCGACGAGCAGACCCGGAGGCTTGTTCTTGACGTTCTCGCCGACACCGGGCACGCCGAATTCGTGGTGGCCCGGGTGCGCGAGGCGATCGAGGCCGACCCGGCGGTCGCGGGAAGGCTCGCGCTCTGGGCGCGCATGCTCGTCGGTGAGGCCCTGGGCCAGGCGCAGCGCGTCGCCGCCGAGCGGGAGCCGCTCGCGCGCCTGCTCGGGGGCGGGAATGTCACTCAACTGGGAGAGATCGGCCGGATGTTTGCGCAGCTCACCGACGCCCATGCCCACCGGATGGCAGCACTGGGCCTGGCCGACTAGCCGCTCGCGCTGCGCGCCTGGCTCAGAGAGTGTTGCCGAAGCCGACGCGGCGGGGTTCCGGGCTGCCGAGCTCCAGGTAAGCGATCTTGTCTCCCGGGACCATGACCTTGCCGCCCTTCTCGTCGGTGAGGACGAAGACGGCGCTGTCGGTTATGGCGTCGGCCAGGAGCTGCTGTACCTCCTCGTAGGAGGAGCTGGTCTCCACGACAATCTCTCGCGGGACGGACTGGATTCCGATCTTTACTTCCACGGCTCTCCTCTCCTCCGCCGAGGCTAACCCGGCCCAGGTCCGCGCAGGGCCGACCGGCCATACACCGTGATACGCCCCCAGCGAAACGCCCGCCACCGAGAAACGCCCACCACGGACCGAACGGCCTGGGCTTGTGAGCCGCCGCCGGCCCTGGCGGGCCGACGGCGGCTCTGCCGTTCAGCAGTGGCGGTTAAATCAGTCAGGCCAAACGGGCCTTCGGTTCAGCTCACGGGCTCGGTTGATACGGCGTCGGCAGCCAGCATGACGGCGTGGCCGGGGACGATCTTCAGGTCGCCCAGGCTGGTGTGTGATCCGCTGCCGGTGCCGAAGCTGGTGGCGCCGGCGGTGAAGGTGAACGCGTTGCCGGTGGTGTCGGCGTACACGAAGGTGCCGGCCGGGTCGGCGACGGCCAGCCCGCCCGATGATCCGGACGGAAGGGCCGCGGCCGTCTTCCAGCTACCCCCGGCCAGGTCCCAGGAGTAGGACGACCCGAACACGGCGATCGCGTTCCCGGCCCCGTCGATCGCGGCGGACACCGAGCTGGAGGACACGGCGGACAGCACCGTCGGGCCGCTCCAGGCCCCGGACGCGGACCTGGTCAGCGCTTCGGTATGGGCCCCCAGGACTGTCCAGGCGACCGCGGCCTGCCCGGCGTTGTTGAGCGCGACCTGCGAGGTCCCGATCAGGTTGTAGTGGTTAGATCCGGATCCGGAGGCCAGCTCGACCGGGGCAGAGAACCCGCCGCTGATGGTGCCGGAGATGGCCCACAGGTTGTTGAGGCCTCCGTTGAAGGTTATGACCGCGCTCCCGCCCGAGTTGACGGCCATGCTGATGTCATGCGCCTGGCCCTGGTCGGCTTCGATCGACAGCGTCGTGGCCGGGCCCCAGCTGCTGCTGCCGGCCCGGAGAACCGCGTCGGTGGCATCACCGGGGGTCGCGACCCATCCGGCGACGACGTTGCCGGAGCCATCCACCCCGAGCGCCAGCCCGCCGGTGGACAGGTCCAGGTTGCTGCTGAGGGTGACCGGCGCGCCCCAGCTGCCGCCGGCCGGATGCACGGCGGCCTCTAGCGCGGCGGTGCAGGTCGAGCACGGCCAGTTCCCCCACAGCGCGACCGCCTGGCCGGCCGGGGTGATCGTCACCACAATGCGGTGCCCTGAGTTTGGCGAGTTGCCGCCCTGCCCCAGGTCCGTCGCCGTCCAGGTCTGCCCGTTCGAGCTGGTGCACACCTGGACATGGGTGGTGCCGTCGGAGGCCGTAAAGGTCCCGCCGGCCGCCATGGCCCCGGCCTGGTTGACCGCCACCGAGCTGCCGCACGACCCCGGCAGACCGACCGGCGACGACCACGACGCCGCCAGCGCCGGCAGCGCGGGTGCGACCCCGAACACGACCAGGCCCGCCAGCGCCGCCAGGGCGCCCCGCCCGATCCACCTTCTTGACCGGGTGCGCGATTGAGCTTGCTGCATGAAGTCCTCCTCCTGACACCTGAGACTGTCGCCGCGGACGGCCAAGGTGAGAGGAGAAGGCAGACAGGATGCTTGCCGCTAATCGCATGACGCCTCCCCGCTCGGGCCGTCGCGACAGTCATCCCGGCGGCGGTGCACTGCGGGGGAGTGGTGCGGGCCGCCACCTGACGCCTCTAGGACGTACCGGCCGCCCGGCCAGTTCAGATCCGGAGGTAAAGACGAGGCAAACTTCTAAAGAGGCCCGCCGCTCACGCCCAGCGCCACGCCGCCGCCGGGCCCGTGATGGTGCCGCCGGGCCCGTGATGGTCTTGCCTGGCTGGCCCGCTTGCGGTGCCGGCCACCGGGCCAGCCAGACATGATCCATGTGAGTTTGCTGTAGCCAGGACTACAGCAGCCAGGACTACAGCAAACTCACATCCACGGCACTGCCGCCGCCCATTGCCGCGGTTCCATGGGCCACGCAGCCAGGTGGGACGGGGCGAGCCTTCTGGTGCATCCACCGCGCGGAATGCCCGCGGCTAGGAGCCGACGGTGGTGGGGATGGCTGCGCAGTGACAGCGGGAAGGAGCGGGGTCAGGTGGTGCGGGGCCAGCCGCTGATGCCACGCCAGGCGAGGCGGGCCAGAAGCTGCTCCGCGGCGTCCTTCGGGATGGCACGGTCGGTGCTGAGCCAGTACCTGGAGCTGACCTGAGCCATGCCGACCAGGGCCATGCCCAGCAGGTGCGCCTCGTCGTCACTGAGGCCGGCGTCCTCGCGGATGAACTGGCTGATCATGTCGGCGCAGGCGCCCATGGTCCTGTCCAGGCGCTCGCGCACCGCGGGCTCGTTGCTCAGGTCGGACTCGAAGACCAGCCGGAACGCCTCACCCGAGCTGCTCACGAAGTCAAAGAACGCCTGGAACGTGGCGGGGACGCGCTGCTTGTTCTCGGTCGTCGATGACAGCGCCTCGCGCACGATCCCGGTGAGCTCTTCCACGCTCTCGTCGAGCAGCGCCAGGTACAGCTCCAGCTTGCCGGGGAAGTGCTGGTACAGCACGGGCTTGCTGACCCCGGCCCGCTCGGCGATCTCATCCATGGCGGCCGCGTGGTAACCCTGAGCGACGAACACCTCCTGCGCCGCGCCGAGCAGCTGCCGGCGCCGCGCTGGGCGCGGTAGTCGCGTGCCGGTCGGGCCATTGGATCTGGCCTGCGGCGATGCGGTCACCAAAGTCTCCGGATGTGTGCTGTGACTGCAGATGTGTGGCGTCGCTGCGATGGTGCGGCCGCCATGCAGAGGTACGGGGCCACTGCAATCTTACGGCTCAGCGGTAGTCGTCCTCGTCGAGACCGAGATCGCGATCCTGTTCGGCCGCGTCCGCCTCGTCGGCCTCCAGCGGCAGCTCATGCCGCTCGTCTGGCTCCTCCGCGCCGGGGATGGCATCCTGGTTCTGCTCTACAGAATCAGCCACCGGCCGCTCGAGCCCCATATCGCTCATGCCCGGCGCCTCCTTGTCTGGTGGATAGATCGAACGTACTGGCGAAAGAAGAATCCGGGACGAACGCTGGAGGTTTAAGTCCCCTCTAGCCTGGTGGTATCAGTATCCGGTCCAGCGGGGAGGAAGACATCATGCGCAGTATGTGGAAGGGCGCGATTTCCTTCGGCCTGGTCATGATCCCTGTGAAACTCTACGCGGCCACGGAACAGAAGGACATTGCGTTCCGGCAGGTTCACCGCGAGGACGGGGGCCGGATCCGCTTCCGTCGCGTCTGCTCCATCGACGGGGAGGAAGTCCCCTACGAAGACGTGGCTAAGGGCTACGAGCTGCCGACCGGCGAGATGGTCGTGCTCACCGATGAGGACATGGCCGACCTCCCGCTGCCGTCGACGCGGAGCATCGAGGTTCTGCACTTCATGCCCGAGGAGCAGCTGGACCCGATCCTGCTCAACCGCAGCTACTTCGTGGAGCCGGAGTCGTCAGGGGCGCGCGCCTACGTGCTGCTGCGCGATTCGCTGGAGCGTTCCGGCAAGGTGGCCGTGACCCAGGTGGCGCTGCGGCAGCGGGAGACGCTGGCCACGCTGCGCACCCGGGACGGGCTGCTGATACTGGAGACGCTGCTCTGGCCGGACGAGATCCGCACGCCGGACTTCGGGTTCCTGGACGACGACATCCAGGTGCGGTCGCAGGAGCTGAAGATGGCGTCGTCGCTGATTGACTCCATGACCGAGGACTTCGATCCCGCCGCCTATCACGACGGCTACCGCGAGGCGCTGCAGGAGTTGGTGGACGCGAAGATCGAGGGCCGGGAGGTGGCCCAGCCCGAGGCCCCGGTGAGCGAGGAGGAGCCGACCAGCCTGGCTGACGCGCTCAAGGCCAGCCTGGACGCCGCGCGCAGCGGGCGCCAGGCCGGGGAGGACGACGGGGCGAAGACCGCCCGGGCGCGCAGCGGGGCCTCAAAGGCCGGCGGGTCAAAGAACGGCGCGGCCAAGACCAGCGGCAAGGCCGGCGCGGGCAAGGCGGGGGCGGCGAAGACCACTGCCGCCAAGGGCACCCGCCGCCGGGCCAGCTAACACGCGCCTGCGTTGACGATGTGGGGCCCGCTGCCGGGTCAGGTGGGGCGGGCCGGGGTTGCCGCTGCCGGGCCGGCTAACCGCACCCGGGTTGACGATGCGGGGCCCGCTGCCGGGTCAGGTGGAGCGGGCCACGCCGGGCCAGTTGGCGACCATGGCCGGGCACCGCGGGCGGCGGATTGTTACGGCGGGGTTGCGACCCGGCTAACGGCCTTACGGCGGGGTTGCCACCGCGCTAACGCCGGGTATCGTCTCGAAGCATGACAGACCCTATTCCGTGGTGGCCGGGTGAGCTGGTCCCGGTCGGCGCGGGCGAGGTATTCGTGCGCAGCGCCCCGGCGGCCGGCGGAGCCGAGCCCGCGCTTTTCGTGCACGGCCTCGGCGGGTCGGCCACCAACTGGACCGACCTGATGGACGTGCTCCGGCAGCCCCCCGACGACGAGCGGGACGGGCCGCCGCTGGCGTGCGAGGCCGTGGACCTGCCCGGGTTCGGCTTCTCGCCCGTACCCGCCGACGGCGACTACTCCGTCGACGCCCGGGCCCGCGCCGTCTGCGACCTGATCGACCGGCGCGGCAACTGGCCCGTGCACCTCATCGGCAACTCGATGGGCGGCGCGGTCAGCGTCCGGGTGGCCGCGCGCCGGCCGGACCTGGTGCGGTCGCTGACCCTGATCTCCCCCGCCCTGCCGGACCTGCGGCCGCGGTTGCTGCCAATGCGGCTGGTCCTGATGTGCACGCCCAGCGCCGGCCCCTGGCTGCTGAACCGCGCGCTGAAGATGCCGTCAGAATCCCGGACCTCGATCGTGATCAAGGACTGCTACGCCGACCCGACCCTGGCCCACCCGCTCCGCGTGGCCGGCGAGGCGGCGGAACTCGCCCGCCGGGACGAGCTCGGCTACGCCGGGGAGGTGCTGCTGTACAGCGCCCGCGGGCTGGTGGCCGAGTACATGCGCCGCGGCCGGCGGTCCCTGTGGCGGGACGCGGTCAAGGTCACCGCGCCCACCCTGGTCATCTACGGCAGCCACGACCGGCTGGTCCGGCCGGCCATGGCCGCGCTCGCGGCACGCTCGTTCCGCGGCGCGCGGGTGGTGGTGTTGCCACGGATGGGTCACGTGGCGATGATGGAGCGTCCCGACCTGGTGGCGAAGGAGATGCGGGGGATGCTGGGCAGCGCGGCAAGAACCGGAGCCATCCGGCACACAGTCATGGACCACGGGGCCGCAAACCACGGGGCCATAAACCACGGGGCCCGGCAGGTGGCCACCTGACAGCACCAGAGGTGCTGGTCACCGCGCCGCGGGTGATCCCGGCCGCCGCCGGAACCGGGATTCTCGAGCCCGGCTACGTGACCATGAGCGCGGGTGTGATCACGGGGGTGGCGCAGGGCCCGCCGCCGCGGCCGCCCGACATTGCGCTCGGCACCGGCATGCTGCTGCCCGGCCTGGTGGATCTCCAGGTCAACGGGTACTTCGGGGTCGAGTTCGGGCCCGCGGACGCGGACGGCTGGGCTCTGGTCGCGCAGCGGCTACCGGAGACCGGCACCACGGCTTTTCAGCCCACTTTCATTACGCAACCCCTCGGGGAACTCGCCGCCGCCCTGCGAGCGGCCGCGAAGATCGTCCCGGCCCTGCGGGCCGGCGCGCGGGTGCTCGGCGTCCACGCGGAGGGCCCGTTCATCGCGCCGTCCCGCAAGGGCGCCCACAACGGGGCCTGGATCATCCCGCCGACTCCGGCCGCGGTGGACGAGCTGATCGAGGCTGGGCACGGCGTGCTCAGGCTGGTCACGCTGGCGCCGGAACGCGACGGCGCCCCGGCCGCCATCACCCGGCTGACCCAGGCCGGCATCATGGTCAGCGTGGGCCACAGCGACGCCACGGGCCGCCAGGTCGCGCTGGCTGCGGACCTCGGCGCCCGCATGGTCACGCACCTGTTCAACGCGCAGCGCCCGCTGCATCACCGCGAACCTGGCGTGGTCGGCCAGGCGCTGACCGATTTCCGGCTCACCAGCGGGCTGATCACCGATTTGCGGCACGTCAGCGCGGAGGTCTGCGTAATGGCACTGCGGGCCGCGCCGGGGCGGATCGCCGCGGTCACGGACGCGGCGGCCTGTGCCGGCATGCCGCCGGGCCGCTACCTGCTCGGGGGCGAGCCGATCGAGCTGCCGCCGGGGGACGGGGTGCCGCCGGTGCGCGAGGACGGCACGCTGGCCGGGTCCGCGCTGCGCATGGACACGGCCGTGGCGAACCTGGTGACCGCCGGGATCGGCGCGGCCGAGGCGGTGGCCGCCGCCACCCGCATCCCCGCGGACCTGATCGGCAGGCCGGATCTGGGCCGGATCGCCCCCGGTGCCGCCGCCGACCTGGCCTGGCTGGATGATGGCATGCGGACGGTCGCGACCTGGATCGGTGGTGAGCTGGTGTATTCGCAGCCTGGGAACGGCGCGCTGGCCCCGGCGGGCGGTGGGCCGACGTGAGCGGCCCGCCTGGCACGCACATGCGGGCCGAGATCGGTGAGCAGCCCGCGGCGCTGCGGGCCACGATCGACGCGCTGCTGCCACGCGCCGGGGAGGCGGCCGCGCTGGCCCGCGACACCCGGCAGGTTCTGTTCATCGCGCGCGGGACCTCGGATAACGCGGCCGTGTACGGCAGCTACCTGATCCAGGCCTACGGCGGGCGGCTGGCCACGCTGGGCTCGCCGTCGATCGCCACCGCCTACCGGAGCCGGGTCGACCTGTCCGGGGTGCTGGCCGTGGCGCTGTCCCAGTCGGGGCGCACCGAGGAGATCGTCGAGACCCTGGCCTGGGCGCGTGACTGCGGCGCGGCCACGCTGGCCGTCACCAACGGCGCCGGGTCCCCGCTCGCGGACACGGCCGATGTCGCGTTCGTGACCCAGGCCGGGACCGAGCAGGCGGTGCCCGCGACGAAGACGTTCACCACCCAGCTCGCCGCCCTGGCGGTGCTCGCGATCGGCCTCGGGGCCGCGCTGGACGCGGGAGAGCTGCAGCGGGTTCCAGATGAGGTCGAGGCCCTGCTGGCCGGACCGCTGGACCTGGACCCGATCGTCTCCGAGCTCGCACCGGACCACGGGGTGGTGGTGTCAGGGCGCGGGCTGGCCTACGCGGACGCGCTGGAGCTCGCGCTCAAGCTCAAGGAGGCGTGCTACCTGCACGCGATGGGGCTGTCGTACGCGGACCTGCTGCACGGGCCGATCGCCGTGGTCGACGCCCGCACGCCCGCGATCGTGCTCGCGGCCGACTCGGGGCCCGCCCTGGACGGCACGGTCGACCTCGCCCGCCGGGTCACCGCGGCCGGGGCGCGGGTCTACGGGATCGGCGGCGGCGACAGCCTGGCCGCGGCCTGCACCCGGGCGCTGCCCGGCCCGCGGCTGCCCGAGTGGCTGGCGCCGCTCGGGCTGATCGTGCCCGGCCAGCTGCTGACCGAGGCGCTGGCCCGGCGGCTCGGAATCGACCCGGACCACCCGCGCGGCCTGAGCAAGGTCACTCAGACCGCGTAGGGCCGGTCAGGGCTCCCTGTGCACCTTGTGCTGGGCGGCCTGAGCGCGCGGGCGCAGCACCATGAGGTCGATGTTGACGTGGGAGGGCCGGGTCACGGTCCAGACCACCGCGTCGGCGATGTCCTCGTCGGTCAGCGGCTCGGCCACGCCCGCGTACACGGCGGCCGCCTTGTCCGCGTCGCCGCGGAAGCGGTTGAGCGCGAACTCGTCGGTGCGCACCATGCCCGGCGCGATCTCGATGACCCGTACCGGCTGGCCGCACAGCTCCAGGCGCAGGGTGGCGGCGAGCGCGTGTTCCCCGTGCTTGGCGGCGACGTAACCGCCGCCGCCCTCGTAGGCCACGTATCCGGCCGTGGAGCCCATCACCACGATCGTGCCGTCCCCGCTGGCCACGAGCTTGGGCAGCAGGGCCTGGGTCACGTGCAGCGTGCCGAGGACGTTGACCTCGAACATCGCCGCCCAGTCGTCGGGGGCCGACTCCGCGACCGTGTCGGCGCCCACGGCGCCGCCGGCGTTGGCGACCAGTACGTCACAGCGGTCCAGGGAGCCGGCCAGCTCATCGACGGCGCCTCGGTCGGTGACGTCCAGGCCCCGGGCCTCCGCCCGGCCGCCCCCCTCGCGGAGCTGCCTGGCCAGCGCCTCGATCCGGTCGGCCCGGCGGGCGGCGAGCACCACGTGGTACCCCGCCTCGGCCAGCTTCGCGGCCGTGGCCGCGCCGATCCCGCTGCTTGCCCCGGTGACGACGGCTGTTCGCTGCATGGGTGCGATTGTGCCAGCCCCGGGCCGGGCGCCCGCCAGGGATCTCAGCTGGGCGGCTTGCCCGTGACCATCCGGGTGGCCAGGCTCACGTTCGCGGTCTTCTGGATCAGGAGGCTAATGAACGTCTCCAGGTCCTGGCGCTGCGCGGCCGAGCCGGGCGCCTTCAGGTTCGAGAACTCCGCCCAGACCAGGACCAGGTAGTGGCCCTTCACCTCCGCGGCCTCGAGGCCGGTTCCCTTGGCCAGCTTCTTCGTCGGCCCGGTCTTGGCCGGCAGCTGCGCGATGAACTCGCTCGGCCCGACCGCCTTGCCCGCCTTGGCCGCGGCGGCGGCGGTCTTGAGGTTCAGCACGCCGATGGTGCCCATCAGCTTCTGGTCCGAGGACAGGTAGCTGGCCCGCATGGCCTGGCTGCAGCCGGCCTTGTTCACGGCCGAGATCAGCTGGCTGCCGATCAGCGCCCCCGGGCAGTGCGGGCGGTCCTGCTGCACGGTCTTGGCGTAGATGGCCGCCCCGTTGGTGAACTCGGTGGGGAACAGCTCAGTGAGGGTGAGCGGGCTCGGGTCCGAGGCCCGCGACACGATGTCACCCCACGGGCCGGGTGAGGTCACGGGGCTCGCGCCGGCGCCGGGCGTGGCCTCGGGCACGGCGGCCTGCTGCGGTGACCCCGCGGCGGTCGGGGTCGAGTGGGTGGAGAACCAGAGGTACCCGCCCGCGCCGACGACCACGAGCACGGCCAGCACGGAGACGATCATGGTGACGCCCGGCCGGCCCTGAGCCTGGGGGCGTGCCCGGCCGCGGGTGCCGCGCCCGTGTGTGCCGGGGCCGCGCGTGCCGGGGCTTCGGCCCGGCGGGCCCGCCGGGCTGGCGTCGGGGCCCGCCCTCCGGGCGCTGCCTCTGGCCCCGCGACCGCGGCCCGGGTCGCCGGCCCGCTCGGCGGCGTGCGGGTGCGGGCCGGTCCTGGGGTAGGGGCCGGTCCGCGGCGCTGAGCCTGTGTCATCTGGGTCCGTGCCTGGTTGCCAGCCCGGCACGGCGACTTCCTGGTCATCATGGGGCCAGCCCGGGGGCGGTGCCGTGACGCCCCCGCCTGGCTGGCCGGCCTGCGGCCCGTTTCCGGCCAGCAGGTCCCCAGCCGTGTAGCCGCCGGGGGCGAAGCTCTCGGCAGCGAAGCCTCCGGCGGGGAAGCTCTCGGCGCCGAAGCTCTCGGCGGCGGGATCCGCGGCCGACGGGGCGGCGGTGTAGCCCGCGCCGGGCAGCATGGCCTCCGGCCCCGGCGCGGTACGCGGCGGGGGCACCTGGTGCGGATCGGTGTGCGGCAGGCCCGCCCGCCGGGGATCGGTGAGCGGGTCGCTCAGGTCTGACCAGCTGCCCGCGCCGGGAGAGTCCCAGCCGCTCGTCGCGGGAGCATCCCAGCCGCCGCTCGTGGCAGGAGCATCCCAGCCGGTCGCGGCCGGGAAATTCCAGCCGCTCGGGGCCGAGGAGTCATCCACCGTTCCCCAGGTCTGAGTAGACGTGACGTCAGCGGCGGGATCGCTCACCGCCAGGGCCGAGTACCCCGGTTCCTCGTAGCCCGAGTCGGTGTACCCGCGGTCGCTGTACCCGGCGTCCGCGGGCTGCTGGCCGTCATGGCCCGGGTCGCTGCCGTAGCCGGGGTAGGCATCATCCCGGCGGGCCCGCCCGCGGAGCCTCCTGTCCTGGCCTGGGTCGGCCAGATCCGTGCCGCCCGGGACCGGGTAGGCCCGGCTCGCGGTGCCCGCGTCCGCCTGGGCGGTGGCCACGGATCCCGCCGCGCTGCTCAGGTCCGGCCAGGATCCGCCGCCCGGGCCCGAGCCGTCGAGGGCGTCGCCGGACCGGGACGTCCGGTTCCAGGCGGAGAACTGGCCCGGCGGATAGAGCGGCGGCGGCTGGCCCGGTGCGGGCGGGAAGCCCCGGATCGGGCCCCTGCTCGCGGCGCCGCCGGTCGATCCGTAATGCCGGGCGGCGCCCCGGGCGGAGTCGCGCCGGCCCGCCCGTCCGCTGGAGTACCCGGGAGCGAAGACCGAGGGATCGCTGTGCGTGCCCTGCTCGGTTGGCGCAGGTCCGGGCCGGGTTGGAGCGCTGCGGCCGGACGGGTTCCCCCGTCGTCCCGGCACGTCGCCGGTAGCGCTCTCACCCGGGTAACGCATGCGGCGAGCGTAGCGCCCCGGCGCGTGAGTTAGCCGCATCATGCGTTTTGTTGGGGTCAACGGCGCGGGACACCCGCTGCCACCGGGCTTGTGACGGCGCCGGCGAGTCCCGGGACGGGGGTCAGGGGCCGCTGCCGGGGAGCGTACGGGGGCGGCCGTTCCGGCATCGCTTTGACCGCTGTTGGTCGCGGCCGGTATTCTGCACTGACGTCCATGCGCATCGGCATGCCCGCACGGCCCCTCCCGGGCCGGTGAACGGCGGCCAGTGCCTCGGATTTCCGCCCGGCGGATTGGCCCCGGGTGGGCCCAAAGGTTCAGTACTCACACACGAAGGCTTACGTCCGTGCGCACCTTCAGCCCGAAAGCCGGCGACATTCAGCGGCAGTGGCACATTATCGATGCTTCCGACGTCATACTTGGGCGGCTGGCGAGCCAGACGGCCATTCTGCTGCGCGGCAAGCACAAGCCGATCTTCGCGCCGCACGTGGATACCGGCGACTTCGTGATCGTCGTCAACGCGGCAAAGGTCGCGCTCAGCGGCAACAAGCTGCAGGACAAGCTCGCCTACCGGCACTCGGGTTACCCGGGCGGCCTGCGGTCCGTCGCGTACGGCGAGCTGATGGCCAAGAGCCCGGAGCGGGCCGTCGAGAAGGCCGTCAGGGGCATGCTGCCGAAGAACACGCTGGGCCGGCAGATGCTGAGCAAGCTCAAGGTGTACGCGGGCCCTGACCACCCGCACCAGGCTCAGCAGCCGGTGCCGTTCGAGATCACCCAGGTCGCCCAGCAGGCTGGCTCCAGCCCCGCCGCAGCGAAGTGACCGATGGCCCTGTGACCAGGGGCGCACTAACCGAGAAGGAAGTACGAGGAAGACATCGTGGCCGAGCCCACTGAGGTGCAGGACGTCGCCGCGGACGCTGGCGCTGAGAAGCCGGACGCCGGGGAGCACGTGTCGGAGTACACCACGGAGACGGGTGACGCGGCGGCCTCCGCCGGGGCCCGGCCCGCGGCGCGCAAGCCGGTGGTGACCGGCAATGCCATGGGCACCGGGCGCCGCAAGGAAGCGATCGCCCGGGTCCGTATCGCCCCGGGCACGGGCAAGTGGCTGATCAACGACCGGTCGCTGGACCAGTACTTCCCGAACAAGGTGCACCAGCAGCTGATCAGCGAGCCGTTCGTGACCCTCGGCGCAGACGAGGCGTTCGACGTGGTGGCCCGGATTACCGGCGGCGGTGTGACCGGCCAGGCGGGCGCGCTGCGGCTGGGCATCGCCAGGGCGCTGATCCTGGTGGACCCGGAGAACCGCCCGGGCCTGAAGCGGGCTGGCTTCCTGACCAGGGACGCCAGGGTCAAGGAGCGGAAGAAGGCCGGGCTGAAGAAGGCGCGCAAGGCTCCGCAGTACTCCAAGCGCTGATCTCCGGCTAGCGTCGTCCTAACGGAAGACCGGGAGCGGGTCCATGGGTCGTCTGTTCGGTACTGACGGTGTCCGAGGTATAGCAGGCCGTGATCTCACGGCGCGGCTCGCCATGGACCTCGCCGTCGCGGGTGCCTCGGTTCTGTCCGGCACCACTCTCTCCAGCACGGATGCGTCCGGGGACGGGTGCCTCTCATCGCGCCGCCCGGTGGCCGTGGTCGGCCGTGACCCGCGGACGTCGGGCGAGTTCCTCGAGGCCGCGGTCGTGGCGGGCCTGGCCAGCGCCGGCGTGGACGTGCTGCGGCTCGGTGTGCTCCCGACGCCCGCGGTGGCGTACCTGACCGGGGCGCTCGACGCCGACTTCGGCGTCATGCTGTCCGCGAGCCACAACCCCGCCCCGGACAACGGGATCAAGTTCTTCGCCCGCGGCGGCCTGAAGCTGCCCGACGAGGCCGAGGACGAGATCGAGCGCAGGCTGGCCGGCCAGCCGGGCGGGACGCCCGGGGTGCCCGTGCTCGGGTTCGGCCGGATCTCGGATTCGTCCGTGGAGCAGGAACGCTACCTGGAGCACCTGCTGGCTACGCTGCCGGGCTCAGGCAGCGACAAGCCCCTCTCCGGGCTGCGGGTGGTGGTCGACTGCGCGCACGGGGCTGCCTACGACCTCGCGCCCAGGATGCTGCGCCGGGCCGGTGCCGAGGTCATCACCATCGGCGTGGAGCCCGATGGGGACAACATCAACTCAGGCTGCGGTTCGACCAGCCTGGGCACCCTGAAGGCGGCGGTGGCCGAGTATGGCGCCGACGCGGGCATCGCGCACGACGGCGACGCCGACCGGTGCCTGGCCGTCGACGCCGACGGCGAGGTCATCGACGGTGACCAGATCATCGCCGTGCTGGCGTTCGCGCTGAAGGACGCCGGGCGGCTGGCCGACGACACCGTCGTGATCACCGTCATGTCCAACCTCGGGCTGCGGGTGGCCCTGCGGGACGCGGGCATCACCGTGGTAGAGACGCCGGTGGGGGACAGGTACCTGGTGGCGGCGATGCGCGAGGGGAAGTACGCGCTCGGCGGTGAGCAGTCGGGTCACGTCATCCTGGCCGACCACGCCACGACCGGCGACGGGCTGCTGACCGCGCTCCATCTGCTGGCCATCGCGGCCGGCCGCGGCCAGCCACTCGGTGAGCTGGCCAAGGTGATGACCAGGTACCCCCAGGTGCTGATCAGCGTGCCGGGGGTGGACAGATCTCTGGTAGGAACGTCGGCCGAGCTCGCCGACGCGGTCCGGGCCGCCGAGGCGGAGCTGGGCGAGTCCGGCCGGGTGCTGGTCCGGCCGAGCGGCACGGAGCCCCTGGTCCGGGTCATGGTCGAGGCGGTAGACGACCGCCAGGCGCGGCGGGTCGCCGACGAGCTCGCGACAACGGTGCGGAACCTGGCCTGAACCGGGCCGGGCTAAGGCCCATGAGGTTCCCCGCGGCGAAGTGTCCAGGCGAGAACGCGCCACGGGTGAGCGCGGGGTGAAGCGGTGGGTGAGACGCGGGGTGATTTCACCTCCGACTTCATCGCGGGTTTCCTGCGGGCTTTGCCCGCAGTTTCAGAAATCTTTGCCACCATCTTGACGCTGCCGCGGCCGGATTTGGCACGGCCAGGGGCGGCTCCGCTAACCCCGGCCTGAATTGGTGTTTCGCGCTGGTCACGCGGCCTGCGCCAGCCATGCTCAGCCGCTGTGGGTAGATTTCCTCACCCTGATGACGGATGTTCTGGCCTAACGCAGATGGCAAAGTCGAGTCTCACGTGCCGTGCTGGGCGTCTATGCCCGACATCTCACAGGGGGAAGTTGCTTTGCCTCACCGCGTGGACACAAGTACGCCGGCGGTGGTGCTGAAGTTCGATCCGAACGTCATGCACCACGGCGGCCTCGGTGTCATCCGTAGCCTCGGCCGCATCGGCGTGCCGGTCTACGGCGTGCACGAGGGTCCGTGGGCGCCGGCCGCGAGTTCCCGCTACCTGCACGGCCGCTGCTTCTGGCAGCCGAGCCCGGACGACGTGGAGCGGGTGCAGGCCGGCCTGAAGAAGCTGGCCGCGCGGATCGGGCAGCGGGCCGTGCTGGTGCCGACCGACGACGCCGGCGCGATCTTCCTGGCCGAGCACGGTGACGAGCTGCGGCAGTGGTTCCTGTTCCCGGACCCGCCCCGAGATCTCCCCCGGCGGGTCGCGGGCAAGTACTCGCTGTACCAGCTCTGCCGCGAGACCGGCGTGCCCTCGGTCAAGGCCGCGGTGCCCCAGTCGCCGGAGGAAGCCCGCGAGTTTGCCGCCGAGGCGGGCTTCCCCCTGATCGGCAAGCTGACCACACCGTGGACCAGCGGCCGCGGCAGGCTGCGCAGCACTTCGATCCTGGCCGACGCCCGCGAGCTCGACGAGGCCTACGGCGCCTGCGCTGCAGCCGGCGCCGGGCTGATGCTGCAGGAGTTCATCCCGGGCGGGCCGGGGCACGACTGGTTCTTCCACGGCTACTGCGACGGCGACTCCGCGTGCCGGCCCGCGTTCACCGGGGTCAAGGAGCGGTCCTACCCGGCGCACGCCGGGCTGACCAGCCTGGGGCGTTCCACGTCGAACCCCCGGCTGCGCGACGAGATCACGCAGATGCTCGCGCGCCTCGGCTACCGCGGGATCATGGACCTCGACCTGCGCTGGGACCCCCGGGACGACCAGTACAAGCTGCTGGACTTCAACCCCAGGATCGGTGCCCAGTTCCGGCTCTTCGAGGACGCGGCCGGGATCGACGTGGTCACGGCCTGCTACCTCGATCTGACCGGTCAGCCGGTCCCGGAGAGCGCACCGGTGACCGGGCGCGGCTTCATGGTGGAGAACTACGACCCGATCAGCGCGCTCAGCTACTGGCGCGCCGGCGAGCTCGGCCTGAAGTCGTGGCTGGCCTCGCTGCGCACGGTCGACGAGATGGCCTGGTTCGCGCGCGATGACCTGCGCCCGTTCGGCCTCATGTGCCTGCGGATGGGCTGGCGCATGGCCACCCGGCCGCTCGGCCTGCCGCAGGGCCGGGCATCGAGCCACCAGCTTAGGTACTCCGGCGGCCGGGCGGCCGCCCGGGACGGCCAGGGCGCTGGACGCCCCCGGCCGATAACGCAAATAGAGACCGCGCGGCCAACGGAGCCGCGATCCCGCAAGGAGGGGACGAAAGTATGAGCGACGCCGTCGAGGTCGCAATCGTGGGGGCTGGCCCGTATGGGCTGTCCCTCGCCGCGCACCTGCGGGCTGCGGGCGTGAGCGTCCGACAGTTCGGCCTGCCGATGCAGCTCTGGAAGGACTTCATGCCCGAGGGCATGTATCTCAAGTCGCAGGGCTTCGCGTCGAACCTGTCCGACCCGAAGGGCACTCACACGCTCGAGGCCTTCTGCCGGGCGACAGGACGCCCCTACGCCAGCTACGGCCTGCCGGTAGCGCTGGACACCTTCGTGGCCTACGGCGAGTGGTTCCGTGACGAGCTCGTGCCGGACATCGAAGAGGTGCTGGTCACCGACATCGTCCGGGCCGGCAGCGGTTTCGAGCTGACCCTGGCCAACTCAGAGCAGCTGCAAGCACGCAAGGTGGTCGTCGCCATCGGCGTCGAGGCCTTCGCGTATGTTCCTGAGCCGCTGTCCGCGCTGCCGTCCGCGGTGTGCACGCACGCCTCGGCCCACACCGACCTGGGCGCCTTCAAGGGCCAGGAGGTCATCGTGGTCGGCGCGGGCCAGTCCGCGCTTGAGTCCGCCGCGCTGCTGCACGAGAAGGGCGCGAGCGTCCAGCTGGTCGCCAGGAAGACCGACCTCCGCTGGAACGGCGAGCCGCTGGCCCTGGACCGCCCGATGATGCAGCGGCTCAAGGAGCCGGAGTCCGGGCTCGGCTCGGGCTGGGCCACCTGGTTCTACTCCAACCACCCGGAGTGGTTCCGGCACCTGCCGCGGTCCACCCGGGTCTACCGGGCCCGCACGGCGCTCGGGCCGGCCGGTGCGAACTGGCTGCGCCCCCGGGTGGAG
Source organism: uncultured Actinomycetota bacterium (assembly GCA_963844655.1). Lineage (GTDB taxonomy): Bacteria > Actinomycetota > Actinomycetes > Streptosporangiales > Streptosporangiaceae > JASHPR01. The sequence continues at coordinate 941,377 of CAWJPA010000007.1, forward strand.
GGGCAGTTCCCCGCCCTCACCGGCTACTCGGTCAAGTGGGCCAGGATGCAGGACAACGGAGCCCGGCTGGGGCTGACCGGAACCGACGGCACCACCCGCGAGGTGGCCGCCGACCACGTGATCGCGGGTACCGGCTACCGCACCGACCTCACCAGGCTGTCGTTCTTCGGTGACTCGATGCTGCCCGCCCTGCGAACCGTGCCAGGCACAGGCAGCTCCATCGTCGACCGCAACTACCAGACCTCCGTTCCCGGCCTGTACGTCATGGGCCCGGCGGTGGCCCCGACCATGGGGCCGGTCATGCGGTTCGTGTTCGGCTCCGAGCACGCCGCGACCACCGTGGCCCGCCAGCTGACCGGCGGCGCAGTGCGCCGGTCCCAGACCGCCGTGGCAGCGGGACGGTAATGACGGCAAACTACCGGCAGCGCGGCCCGGACTCGGGCGAATTCGGGCCTGTGCCCGCTGCGGTGCCTGCCCAAGCCGGTCAGACCGGGCTCAGCCCGCCGGCAGCGCGAGCACGCGCCGCCCGGCGGGCCAGCCGGGTTGTCCCGGTCATCGCGATGCCGCTGGCCGACGCGGTCGCGCTCGCCGCGGCGGTCGGCCTGGCCGGTCGGGTGAGCCTGGCGTCGGCGGTGTACCCGCTGGCCGTGCTCGTGATCCTGGCCGCCACGGGGCAGCACCGGCTGCGGATCTGCCTGCGCGTGGCCGACCAGGCCGGGCGCATCCTGGCTGCGGTGGCGGTGCCGATGCTGGTCCTGCTGCCGTGGCTGCCGGCCGGCGTCGCGCTGCGGGAGGCGCTGTGGTCCGCCGGTCTCGTGCTCACCCTGCGCATCGCGGTGTCCGCGGGGCTGCGGGCCGCGCACCGGCGTGGGCAGCTCACCGAGCCCGCGCTGGTGGTGGGGGCGGGGACGTTCGGCGCGCACATCGGCGAGCTGATGCGCGCGCACACGGAGCTCGGGCTTCAGGTGCGGGGTTACCTCGACGGTGGCCCGCCGCGCCGGGACCTGGCGCTGCCGTCGCTCGGCGCTCCCGGCGACCTCGCTGACGTCGTGGCCAGGCTGGGCATCCGCCGGGTCGTGGTCTGCTATGCCGCCTGCAAGGACGAGGACCTGGTCACCGTCCTGCGGGCCTGCAGGCCGCTGAAGGCCGACGTCTGCGTGGTGCCGCGGCTCTACGAGCTCGGCATGGCGGTCCCGCAGTCCTGCCTGGACGAGATCTGGGGCATTCCGCTGATCCCGCTTCGGCGGCTCGGCCACTCGACCGTCGGCATGTGGCTGAAGCGGATCTTCGACGTGACGCTGGCCGCGACTCTGCTCGTCGCCGCGGCGCCGGTGCTGCTCGTCTTGGCCGCCGCGATCCGGCTGGTCTGCGGCCAGTCGCCAATCTTCCGCCAGGTCCGGGTCACCGGCCAGGGCCGGACGGCGGAGGTCCTGAAGCTGCGCACGCTCAGCGAGCACGGTGACCCCGACACCACATGGACCGGGGAGACGCAGGAGTCCAACGCCCTGGGCCGGTTCCTGCGCGTCACTCACCTCGATGAGCTGCCGCAGCTGGTCAACGTGCTGCGCGGCCAGATGTCCCTGGTGGGGCCGAGGCCGGAGCGGCCGTATTTCGCCGAGCTGTTTGGCCGCGAGTTCCTCAGGTACAGCGACCGGACCCGGATGCCCGCCGGGGTGACCGGGTGGGCCCAGATCCACGGACTGAACGGGGACACCTCGATCATTGAGCGCGCCCGCTTCGACAACCAGTACATCGAGTACTGGTCGCCGTGGCTGGACGTCATCATCCTCGCGCGCACTCTCGCGGCCGCGATCACCCGCCGACAGGAGGGGGAGCGATGACCACCACCCGCGCCGACACCTGGATGACCGACGGGCAGCTGCGGCTGCGCGACGTGCCCATGATCCTGATGTACCACGGCATCGCCGAGGTGGACGAGGATCCGAACCAGCTCTGCGTGACGCCGGCCCGGTTCGCTGAGCAGATGTCCTGGCTGCACCGGCACGGGATGCGGGGGGTCGGCATCGGCACGCTCGTCGACGCGATGCGAACCGGCCACCACCGCGGGCTCGTCGGTATCACCTTTGACGACGGTTACGTCAACGTGCTCGAGGCGGCGCTGCCGGAGCTGAAGCGGCACGGCTTCGAGGCCACCGCGTACATCATCACCGACCGGCTGGGGAGTACCAACGAATGGGACGAAGGGCCGACCTGGCCGCTGATGACGGCCAGCCAGGTGCTCGAGCTCGCCGCGGCCGGGTTTGAGATCGGCTCACATGCCGCCACACACATGCGGCTGGCGGGCGCCGAGCCCGCGCAGCTGACCGCCGAGGTCCGCGACAGCAAGGCCAATCTCGCCGCGCTCCTCGGCACCGAGATCCGCGGATTCGCCTACCCGTACGGGTCGATGGACGCCGCCGCCAGACGCGCCGTCCGCGACGCGGGCTACGAGTACGCGTGTGCCGTGGAGGCGTCCATGGCCGAGATGGGGCTCATGGCACTGCCCAGGCTCTACGTCGGCCAGCAGGACGACGCCATGCGGATGGCAGCCAAACGGCTGCTCTACAGGGGCCGTATCGCGCTCAGAGGGAGACGTTAAATGAAAGTCCTACACGTGATCACTGGGCTCGACGCCGGGGGCGCCGAGCTGCAGCTGGCCATGATTCTGCGCCGCACCAGGCACGAGTCAGACGTGGTCACGCTGTACAACCCGGGCCCGGTCGCGGACATGATACGGGCGCAGGGGACGTCCGTCCGCAACCTCGGCATGCAGAGCAATACCGAGCTGCCCGCGCTGATGCGGTTGCGCAAGATCATCAAGGACGGCCGCTACGACGTGGTGCACACGCACCTGTACCGGGCCCAGGTCTACGCCCGCCCCGCGGCGCGGCTGGCCGGGACGCCGGTGGTGCTGACCACCGAGCACTCGATCGGCGAGACCCACATCGAGCGGCGCAAGATGACCAAGAGCGTGCGCGCCCTGTACCTGACGTCGGAGATGTTCTCCGATGCGACCATCGCGGTCTCCGGCATCGTCAAGGACCGCCTCGTGCGCTGGGGCGTGCGGCCGGCGAAGATCACCGTGGTCCCGAACGGCGTGGACACCGACGGGCTCGGCTTTGACGCGGAGGCGCGGGTCAAGGTCCGCGAGCAGTTCGGCCTCTCGCCCGACACGTACGTCATCGGCGCGCTCGGGCGGCTCGACCCCAACAAGCGGGTGGACCTGACCATGGAGGCGGCCGCGCCCTTGCTGGGGGACCGGTGCAAGATCCTGGTGATCGGCCGCGGCGAGGACCAGGCCCGGCTGGAGGCCGCGGCCAAGCGGATCGGCGTCACCGAGCACGTGATCTTCGGCGGTTACCAGGCCGACACCACGGCGATGCTGGCCGCCTTCGACCTCTACGTGGCGGCCTCGCTGCAGGAGACGTTCGGGCTCTCCGTGCTCGAGGCGCTAGCCAGCGGGCTGCCCGTGCTGTACACCACCTGCCCGGCCCTGGACGGAATCCAGACCGAGCGGGCCCGCCAGGTGGCGGGCACCCCGGAGGCACTGGGTGCGGACATCCGCAAAGAGGTGGAAAACGGGCCAAGAACCCGCGAAGCTGATCACAGGGTCTTTGAGCGCTACGGCATCGAGTCGGTCACCGAGCGCGTCGATGACCTGTACGAGCAGATCCTGGCCGGGCGCCCGCGGCGGGTGCAGCGCATGGTCGCGCGCCGCCGCCCGCCCGCCCGGCCGGCTCCGCGGCCCGCTCCCGAGCCGGAGGCCAGCGTGATCGGCCAGGCTACGGACGGCGTCGGCTAGCCGGGGGAATGCGGGGCCACGGGGATCTGGAATGCAAGCCGCCAACGCAGCCGGGCAAGGAAGCCCGCACGTGAAACAGGTGATGTGAACCTCTATGGATGTGGCGCTAATCGGAGAGGGCACCTACCCGCACCAGTTCGGTGGGGTCAGCGTATGGTGCGACCAGCTCGTCCGCGGGATGCCTGACTACGACTTCCTGCTGGTGGCGCTCGTCGCAACGGGTGCCGAGCCGGTGCGGTGGTCGCTGCCTGACAACGTCGTGTCGGTGGACACGCTGCCGCTGTGGGGACCAGCGCCTGCCGCGCCGTTGTCGAGCAGGCGCGGCAGGCGTTCCTCCCGCCCGGTGGAATGCCCGCACCTGGGCGAGCTGATCGAACTGCTGCTCGCCCCACCCGGGGAATCCCAGGACCGCTTCGGCGACGTGATCAGGGATATCTTCGAGTTCGCGCAGCGGGAGAACCTGTCCGCCAGCCTGTCCAGCGAGTGGGCCGTGCAGCTGCTCAGCGAGGCCTGGCGGGACTGGCGGCTCGATTCCGTCGCGGCCGAGCCCACGCTGCACGATGCGGTGACCGCGATGCAGCTTCTCGAGCACTCGCTCCGCCCGCTGTCGCATCCGCCCGTGCGCGCCGATGTGGTGCACGCGGTGACCAATGGGCTCGGTGCGCTGCCCTCGCTGGCGGCCAAGTGGCGGTACGGCACGCCGATGGTCGTCACCGAGCACGGCATCTACATGCGCGAGCAGTACCTGCACAGCCGCAACAGCCCGTTCCGGTGGCCGGTCCGCGCGCTGTACCTGCGATTCCTGCGCCGCCTGTGCTCCCTCGGCTACTCCGAGGCAGAGCTGATCACCCCGGGCAACGTCTACAACAAGCGCTGGGAGGAGCAGCTCGGCGCGAACCTCTCCAAGGTGCGTACCGTCTACAACGGCGTCGACCCGGCCGACTTCCCCGCGGTGGAGGGTGAGCCCGAGGCCCCGACGATCTCGTGGGCGGGCCGCATCGACCCGGTCAAGGACCTGGAGACGCTGCTGCTGGCGTTCGCCCTGGTGCACAGGAAGATGCCGAACGCGCGGTTGCGCATGTTCGGCTCGGCGCCGCAGGGCCAGGAGGGCTACCTGGAGCGCTGCAAGGCGCTGGCCGAAGAGCTCGGCATCGCCGACGCGGCGACGTTCGAAGGCCGGATAGACCGGATCCGCGACGCCTACGACGCCGGCCAGATCGTGGTGCTCTGCAGCATCTCCGAGGGTTTCCCCTACACCCTGATCGAGGCGATGACCTGCGGTCGGCCGTGCGTGGCCACTGACGTCGGCGGCGTCACCGAGGCGATCGCCGACACCGGAGTGGTCGTGCAGGCCCGCAATCCCGAGGCCCTGGCGCAGGCCTGCCTGGCACTGCTGGAGGATCCGGCCCTGCGGCGCAAGTTCGGGGCCGCGGCCCGGATGCGCGCACTCGAGTACTTCACCGTCGACCGCGCCATCAGCGCGTTCGATGAGATCTACACGTTCGTCGGCACCGGCATCCCGCTGCCGACGGCGGAGTGGGAAGACGAGTCCGACGACCTGCTGGTCACCGGGCTGCCCGAACGCGACGAGGAGACCGAGCTGCTGGAGGCGGCCGGATGAGCGCCGAGAGCGTGCACGACCAGCGGCCGGGGCGGCGCCGGATCGAAGCGGCCGACCTGCAGCGGCTCGGCGCGGCCAACGGCCACTCGCACACGCCGCGCACGGTCACGGCGCTGTGCGAGCAGTTCGCCCCGGTGTGCCAGTCCGCCGTGGATCCGCTCGAGATCGCCAGCGCGCTGGAGTTCGAGGGCCTGGGCGACCAGGCGGCGAAGCTGCGTTACGGCTATCGCGATGTGTTCGCCCTGGCCCAGGACATGTACTTCCGGGTGCCGCGGCAGCCGGCCGAGCCGGAGGCGCCGCCGGACCCGTGGCAGGGGAGCAGGCTGCGGCCTGCGCTGCACGGCCTGCTGTACGGCCTGCCTGGCGTGTTCTTCCCGGCCGCGATCGGGCTGCTGGCCGGCCCGGGCATCCTGATCACGCTGATCGTGGCGCTGCTCGTCGCCTGGTCCACGGGCCAGGGCCTCGCCTACTTCGGCTACACCCGGCTCGGCCGGACCATGGATATGAACGAAGCGCGGCTGGTGATGCGGTTCGCCCTGGTCGCCGGGATCGCGGTGGTCGCCGCGGCGATGGCCGTGACCGGCCACCTGGTGCACGCCACCGGGTCGGTGATGCTGTTCGGCGCGGGCGAGGGCGTGTACATGCTGGGCGCCGGCGTGCTGATGGTGCTCGGGGCCGAGCGGTGGCTGCTGCCCGCGCTCGCGCCCGGCGTGCTCGGCAGCGCCGTGTTCCTGGCCTTGGGCCGGCCCCCGGACCTGGCCCACGGGACCTGGGTGCTGCTCGCCGCCACTCCCGTGCTGGCGCTGCTGCTCGCGGTCGTGTTCACCCGGACGCCGGGCCGGGGGATCGCCGGGCTGCCCGACTCCACCGAGTGGGTCGGCGCACTGCCGGCCATGGCGTTCGGGCTGGTCGCGGCCGGGCTGCTGACGTTCCCGATAGCGGTGGGGCCGCACGGTCACGGCGGCGTGAACATCGGCGCGCTGCTGGCCGCCCTGCCGCTGTCGCTGAGCATGGGCGCGGCGGAATGGAGCCTGCTCTGGTACCGGCGGCGGACCCAACGGCTGCTGCGGGAGACCACGCAGACCCGGGTGTTCGCGGCCAAGGCCCGGCTCGCGCTGCTGGCCGCGCTGCTGCAGTACCTGGCCGTCGCCGCGGTGCTGGTCGCCCTGACGGTCGCGGTTGCCTCCGCGGCCGGGATCGTCACGCCGCACCTGTCCTACCTGCCCCAGCTGGCGGCGTACGGGGCGCTGGGCGGGGCCATGTTCCTGGCGCTGATGCTGCAGGCGATGGGCCTGCGCACGTTCCCGCTGGTGGCGAGCGCCATCGCCTTGGTATTCGAGATCCTGGCTCGCGACTTCGGGGTGCTGGCCCAGATCGTGGCGTGCACGGAACTCTTCGTGGTGCTCGGCATCTACGCCGCCGTCATGCTCGGACGGGCCGTGCGGCATGCGTATTAGGCCCGTATCAGTTGCCCGTTACGGTCACCCGTACGGGTACAAATGGTTGCAACTTACCTTAAATAATAAAAGGATAAACGGGAGGAAAGAGCTATGACGGATACCGTGGCGGTGACGGGGGCTGAGGGCTTCATCGGCTCGCACCTGGTGGAGGCACTGGTCCGGCGCGGGCACCGCGTCCGGGGTATGGTCCTGTACAACATGTTCAGCTCCACCGGCTGGCTTGAGACGTTGGACCCAGAGATCACCGACCAGGTGGATGTGGTGTTCGGGGACGTGCGCGACCCGGCGACAGTGCGCGAGCTGGTGGAAGGCGCCTCGGTGGTCTACCACCTGGCTGCCATTGGATCGGTGCCCTATTCCTACAGTGCACCGCGGTCCTTTATCGACACCAACACCATTGGCACCATGCACGTGCTCGAGGCGGTGCGCGCCTGCCGCACCCCGCGGCTTGTGCACACCTCCACCAGCGAGACCTACGGCACGGCGCGGACGGTTCCCATCAGTGAGTCGCACCCGCTGCAGGCACAGTCGCCGTACGCCGCCTCCAAGGTGGCCGGGGACAAGCTGGCCGAGTCGTATCATCTGAGCTTCGGGGTTCCCGTGGTCACGCTGCGGCCGTTCAACACCTTCGGCCCGCGCCAGTCCACCCGCGCGGTCATCCCGCAGGTCATCACCCAGCTCGCCAGCGGCTCCAAGCAGCTGATGCTGGGGGCGCTGGACCCGACGCGTGACTTCTCCTACGTCACCGACACCGCCGAAGCGTTCATCACGGTGGGAGAGGCCCCGGCGTCCGCGGTGGTCGGCGAGCTGTTCAACTGCGGCCCCGGCGACGACATCGCGATCGGCAAGCTGGCGGAGGACATCGCGAAGCTCATGGGCGTCGAGGCCGACATCGTGGAGGACCCGAAGCGGCTGCGCCCCAAGGATTCTGAGGTGATGCGGCTGGTGTGCGACGCGACCAAGCTGCGTGAGCGCACCGAGTGGCAGCCTCGCTACACCAGGGACGAGGGCCTGGCCGAGACCATCGAGTGGTTCCGCAACCCGGCGAACCTGGCCCGGTTCAAGGTCAACGAATACCACCAGTGAGCGAGGCCCCGTGAACACCCAACCGCCGGTGCGGACAGCACACCAGGCTAGCGCCGTGGTCGCTGGCGCTGTGGTCGCCAGCGCGGCAGGCCGGCCGGAGGAGGCCTGATGCGCCTTCTGGTCATCGGCGCGAGCGGGTTCCTCGGCCGGCACGTGTGGCAGCAGGCGGTGGCGGGCGGGATGACCGTGGTCACCGCCGGCCGGACCGGTCTGGCCGGCTCGGCGGAGCACCTCCAACTCGACCTGGCCACCAGCGACCCGGCCGGCCTGGCCGAGCAGATCGCCCCGGTGGCCCCCGACGCGGTGGTCAACTGCGCCGGAGCCACATCCGGCGACCCGGAGGTGCTGGCCGCGGCCAACGTCACCGGGGCTTACGCGCTGGTCGGGGCGATGCTGCAGGCTGGCACGCCGGCCCGCCTGGTGCACCTCGGCTCGGCGGCCGAGTACGGACGGGTCGAGCCAGGCGAAGCCGTGGACGAGTCCGCGCCACCCCGGCCGGCCGCGGCATACGGGGCCACCAAGCTGGGCGGCACCCGGCTGGTCGAGCTGGGCCGGGCGGCCGGGCTTGACGCGGTGGTGCTGCGCGTGTTCAATCCGGTCGGGGCCGGCGCCCCCGGCAGCGGCCTGCCCGGGCGGGTGGCCGTGCAGCTGCGCCAGGCCCTGGCCGGCGGCGATGACGTGCGGCTCGGCCCGCTGGATGCGGTCAGGGACTTCGTCGACGCGCGCGACGTGGCCGCCGCGGTGCTCGCGGCCGCGGTCGCACCGGCGCTGCCGCACGCGGTCATCAATGTCGGCAGCGGCACCGGCGTGCTGACCCGCACGCTGGTCAAGGAGCTGATCGGGATCAGCGGGTACACCGGCCCGGTACACGAGGATGCGCCCGGGTCGGCGCGTTCCGGCGACCTGCTCTGGCAGCAGGCCGACATCGCGCGCGCCCGACAGGACCTAGGCTGGCAGCCGCGCCACGATCTGGCCGCGTCGCTGACCGACCTGTGGGAGGCAAGCAAGTGAGGCTCAGGCTCCGGTCCTCGCTCAGGACCCCGCTCCGGACCACGCCGGACCGCGCCCCGCTGGCCGTGCCGAAGCTGGCCGTGCCCGCGTACTTCCGCCCTGACCTCCGTCCCGACGACTGGGAGCAGCTGGCCAAGCACGCGGACCAGGTGCGGCTGGTGATCCTCAACGTGGCCAACGGCCCGGGCACCGAGCCCGACCCGGCCTTCTACCCGGCACTGAACCGGCTGCGCGAGGCCGGGGTTGCTGTGGCCGGGTACGTGGACTCCGACTACGGCAGGCGCTCGGGTCACGAGGCCCTGGCCGACCTCGGCCTGTTCCTGCAGTGGTACGACGTGGCCGGTGTCTGCTTCGACCGCGTGTCGGTCTCGGCCGAGCACCTCGGCTACTACTCGGCGCTGTCGCGCCACGCCCGGGACATGGGCGCGCACGTGGTGATGTTCAACCATGGCGCCCACCCGCTCGAGGCGTACGCGGAGCACGCTGACGTGCTCGGGACCTTCGAGGGCCCCTGGCGCGCCTACCTCCAGCTGGCCGTGCCGCGCTGGACGCGCTCCCGGCCCGCCGACCAGTTCTATCACGTCGTGTACTCGGTGCCGCCCGAGCACCATGACCATGCGTTCTTGCTTGCCGTCCGGCGCCGTGCGGGGTGCGTGTACATCACCGACCGTAGCGGGGGCAATCCCTACGACTGCCTGCCGGCCGCAGGCCTGGAGCCGGTGTCACCGTGGTTGCGTTAGGGACGGCCGTTTGGGGCTGATGCGGATATGTCGATGACTCCAGATCCGCCGGACGACTGGCAGAAAGTAAAGAAACGGCTGCAGCAGAGTGACGCGGAGCGCAAGGTGCGCTCGGTAATATCCAGGCCGGTGACGATCGTGGTGATCGTGGCGGTTCTGGTGCTCGGGGCCGCGGCCGGCATTACCGCGAAGCTGATGAGCGGCAGTTCGGCGCCGAGCAGTTCACATTGCCAGGCTGCATTCGTTCCGGCCTTTTTCTATGGGGCCGGAATCTGGACTCAGGCCGCGCACAGCGAGCCCGCGCCAAAGGTCATGATCCTGGATATCTCGGGGATGGGCGCTGGCACCGCAGCGGAGCCGCATTTCCAGTCTGTCGTGCGTCAGGCCAAGGAGGCCGGGGTCACTATCCTCGGTTATTCGTCTACTGCGTTCGGAGTGCGCCCTCTCAGCCAGATTGAGGCAGATGTCAGGAACTATAAGGCCTGGTACGGGGTTACCGACATCTTCCTCGACGAGGTCCGCGGTGTGGGCAGCCAGCTTCCCTACTACCGGACGCTGTCCAGCTATATCCATGGCATTAACCATGGATCCTCGATCTGGCTCAACCCGGGCAACTACCCGGAGGAGGGCTACATGTCGGTCGGCAATGTCGTGATGGCGTTCGAGGGTCCGTACACCAGCTACACCGGCATCCACGTGCCCAGTTGGGCTTACCGCTACAGCCCGTCCCGGTTCGCCAACACGATCTATGCCACCGCAGGATCACAAGTGCACAACGCGATCAGCCTGTCCAGGAGCCGGAACGCCGGTTATGTATACGTGACCAATAGATCCGGGGCAAACCCTTACGACGGGCTGCCCAGTTACTGGGCGAGCGAGAATTCCGCGATAACGGCCGGCTGCTCCAGCAGCGCCGCTCTGAGCCCAAGCCATGTGGCTCGCTTGGTCCCCTGAGCACAGTTTCCTGACGGCCAACGCATAGTGACCTGGATTACACTCTGCGACGGTTCTAAGGCGCTGGTAGAACGCGTTGTATCCGCAGCGTAATCCATTCTTTACGCAAGGTAGCCACAGGTCAGGGCGCCGGGTCCTCATGCCCCGTATCAAGATGAGGGTCTCTCATTCATCTGTATGAGGACAAAGCCATCCGATCACGGGATGGTGGGCTAGTGGACGTGCGGAGACTCCTTCTCGTGGATGACTACAGGATGGTCACAGAAGCGCTTGCCTCCCGGCTGTCCACGGCGCCCGACCTCTGGGTGGCCGGCTGCTGCAGCACCGACGACCCCCAGCTGCCCGAGGTGGTCCGATGGCTGCGGCCAGACGTCATCCTGATCGAGGTCGAGCCGCTCGGCTTCGCCGTGGGCGAGGTGCTGCAGCGGCTGCGGGCGGCATGGCCGTCGGCGCACGTGGTCGTCGTCAGCGGCGACCATGACGTCGCGCACGCCGTGGACGCCGCCCGGGCCGGCGCCGCCGCCTGGGTGTCCAAGGAACAGGGTGCGGACGAGCTCGAGACGGTTCTGCGCGGGGTGTGCCAGGGTCATTCCTGGTTCCCCCCGGAAATGCTCGGCGAGATCCTGCGCGAGCTGCGCGACGACGTCAGGAAGGCCAAGGAGAACAGCGACCCGCTCGACGTGCTGAGCCCCAGGGAGCGTGACGTGCTGACCAGCATGGCGGAGGGCAAGCGCGGCCGGCAGATCGCCGAGGAGCTGCTGATCTCCACCGACACGGTCCGCACCCACACGCGCAGCATCTTCAGCAAGCTGGACGTGCACAGCAGGCTTGAGGCCGTGCGCGTCGCGCGGGCGGCCGGGCTCCGGCCGCCGCCGGAGCGTCCCGGGATCAACGGCGGGAGCAAGCCGACGCCGATCCCGTTCCGCCCGACCGGCCCGGGCGGGCGTTGACCGCGATGATCGCGGACCAGGCAGGCCCGAGCGCGCCTGGGCTCACCAGCGGCGTCGGCACCGGCCGGCCGCTGCGGGTGGCGACGGTCATCACCAGGCTCGAGGGCGGAGCGGGCCTGCTCGCGCTGCGCGGGGCCCAGGCCATGGACCCCGACGCCGTGACGCCGACGATCGTGACCGGCAGCGGCGGGCGGCTCATCGGCGAGGCCGCAGCGTCCGGTATCGAGGTCGTGGTCGAGCCCTCGGTGCGCGAGGTGATCGCCCCGCGCACCGACCTGCTCGCGCGGCGGCAGCTGGAGGCGATCTTCCGGGAACGGGACCTCGACGTGGTGCACACCCACTGCGCCAAGGCCGGAGCCGTAGGCCGGCTGGCCGCGCGCCGGGCCGGCGTGCCCAGGATCGTGCACACCTTCCACGGCTTCCCGTTCCACGAGTTCCAGTCCCCGGCGCGGCGGCGGGCGTACGTGGCGGTCGAGCGGCGGCTCGGGCGGATCACCGACGTGGCGCTGTGCGTCGGCGCGGGCGTGGCCGCCGAGGCGGTCAAGCGGGAGATCATCGCGCCCGAGCGGGTCCGCACGATCGGGGTCGTGGTGGACGGGCCGGAGCGGATGAAGGCGAGCATGAGCGCCCGGGTCCCGGAGGCGCGCCGGCGGGCCAGGGTGGCGCTCGGCCTGCCGGCCGATGCGGCCGTCGTGGGCGCGGTCGGCCGGCTGACCTATCAGAAGGCGCCCGAGGACTTCCTGGCTGCGATGCAGGAGCTGGACCGGCCCGGGGTCATCGGAGTCTGGGTGGGCGGCGGAGAGCTGGCCGAGCGTGTCCGGCGCCGGGCCGGCCGCCTGCGCAACGCGCGCGTGGTCCTGGCTGGTGAGCGCACGGACGTGCTCGATGTGCTCCCCGGGTTCGACATCTTCGCCCTGCCCAGCCGTTACGAGGGCCTGCCCACCGTGGTCGTCGAGGCCATGATCTGCGGGGTCCCGGTCATCGCGACCACGGTCAACGCCGTGTCTGACCTGGTGATACCGGGGGAGACCGGCTTGCTAGTCCCGCCGCAGCGGCCCCGCCTGCTCGCGTCCGCGATCCGGTACCTGCTCGACTCGCCGGAGGCTGCCGCGCGCATGGCCGTGGCCGCCCGCGACCACCTGGGTGATCGCTGTGATGAACCGTCGCTGCGCACCGCGCTGGCGGCGGCCTATGCGCCGCTTGTCCCGGCTGGCCTGGCTGGTACTGCGCGTATCCGGTAGATCACGTTCGGTATACAGAATGGGGATCCTGTAAACGCACTCCGGTACGAAGGCGTCTTCACCACATGGGCCGGTTCTCCCAGATGGCCAACGATCGAGATCATTCCTGCCGGTTGCGGCAGGGGCCTGGGGTAGAGCCGGCAAGAACATGTGAAATAACCGACTTGGGCACTCGGGCTCAGCGATCAGGCTGGCACGGCGTGCTGGGCGCGGGGGGGAGTAATTGTGAAGACTCCGTTCTACAGGGGGTGCGATCGCCAGCATGACCCTGGCCGCGGCGTCGCCGTGGCACTCCGCCTCCCGCGTGGCCCACGGCGCGGGATGGCGTGGTGCCGCCGGAGCGCTGCGGCTGTCGTGCTGGTGAGCACCGAGATTGGCGGGTGATCACGGTGGCCAGACTGGTCCTCGGTGATGACCATGTGGTGTTTCTCGACGCGCTGGCAACGGTGCTGACACAGCATGGGTACGTAACGGGCGCGGTGGCCCGGAGCCCCGGGGAGATGATCGCGGCCGTCCGCCGGGAGCAGCCCGACGTCTGCCTGATCGACCGGCATGTGGCCCTGGACACCGACGCCCAGACCATCAGCCGGCTGCGCGAGGCCAGCGAGCGCACGAGCGTGGTCGTGCTCAGCGCCAACCCGGCGAGTGGGGCCGTGGACCGGGCCATGGATGCGGGGGCATCCGGCTATGTGCATCAGTCACGGGGTATTGACGCGCTCGTGTGCGCGCTCGAGCGCGTGCTGAACGGCGAAATCGTCATCGACGTCCCGGATGCGCCGCCGCGCCGGCCAGCCGAGCCCAACCATGCGCTGCGGCTCGCCGCCCACCTGACCGGCCGCGAGCGGCAGTGTCTGCTGATGCTGGTGGAGGGGCTGGACACCGCGGCCATGGTGGAGCGACTCGGGGTGTCGCGCACCACGGTGCGCACCCATCTGCAGGCGGTGCTCACCAAGCTCGGCGTGCATTCCCGGCTCGAGGCCGCGTCCTTTGCCGTGCGCCACCGGCTGCCCGACCTCTGGTCCGAGGAGAGGCCGGCCGCTGCCGCGAGCAAGGTGCGCCCGATCCGGCTGGTCCAGACCACGGACGTCAGCACGCCCGTCGGGCCCCAGACCCGGACCGCCGTTCCCCCGCGCCTCACGGTGGCCGCCGGCCAGGTCGCTGGCTCCGCCTGACGCCGCCCCACGCTCTCTAGTCCCGCTCCGGTCCAGGTTGGGCCGGACCGCGTCGGCCGCTCACCCTGCTCCGGTCCAGGTCGGGCCGGACCGCGCCAGGCGCTTACCCTTTCCCGGCGCCGGCCGTGTGCAGAGCCCGCACCGGCCGGGCCGGGTGCTCCGTGACCGGTGTCGCCCGCATGGCAGGCTTGAGCCATGATCGTGGGCATCGGCGTCGACATCGCGGAGATCTCCCGGGTCGAGAAAGCGCTCCGGAGAACCCCGGCGCTGGCCGGGCGGCTGTTCGCTCAGGGCGAACGAAACGGGTCGGCCGCCTCCCTGACGGGGGCCTTCGCTGCCAAGGAGGCCGTCGCGAAGGCGCTCGGTGCTCCTGCGGGGCTGCTGTGGACCGATGTGGAGGTCGTCCATAACCCGGTGGGGCGGCCGTTGCTCCAGGTCAGCGGCAGCGTCGCGGACGCCGCGACCCGACTGGGCATCCGCACCTGGCATCTCTCGCTGAGCCATGACGGAGGGATGTGCGTGGCGATGGTGGTGGCCGAAGGATGAGAAACGCACACGCCGTGACCCAGGTCCGCGCGGCCGAATCCGAACTGATGGCGCTGCTGCCGGAGGGCGCGCTGATGCAGCGTGCCGCGGCCGGCCTGGCGTCGGCCTGCACGGGCCTGCTCGGAGCGGTCTACGGATCGCGCGTGGCCGTGCTGGCGGGCAGCGGGGACAACGGCGGGGACGCCCTGTACGCCGGTGCCCGGCTCGCGGCCCGCGGCGCGGTGGTCACAGCCATCAGCGCGGGATCGCGTGTCCACCAGGGCGGGACCGCCGCGCTGCGCGGCGCCGGCGGGCGGCTGATCGAGGCGGCGGACCAGCAGGCGCACGCGGTGATCGCCGCCGCAGACCTGGTCATCGACGGGCTGCTCGGGATCGGCGGCCGCGGCGGTCTCCGGGAGCCCGCCGCGTCGCTGGCCGCGGCCGCGCAGCGCGCCGCCGGCCGGGTCGTCGCGGTCGATCTGCCCAGCGGCATCGACGCCGACACGGGCGAGGCGGCGGGCGCGGCCATCCAGGCCGACGTGACAATTACGTTCGGGACCTGGAAGCCCGGCCTGCTGATCGATCCCGGTGCCTCGCACGCCGGCGTGGTGGAGCTGGTGGACATCGGCCTGCAGCCCTACCTCGGCCGCCCCGATGTCGCGGCGCCCCAGGCGGCCGACATCGCGGCCTGGCTGCCCCGGCCGTCGGCCGAGTCGGACAAGTACCGGCGCGGCGTGCTGGGCATCGTGGCCGGGAGCGAGCGGTTCACCGGCGCCGCGCCGCTGGCCGTCGGCGGTGCGATCCGCGGCGGCGCGGGCATGGTCCGGCTGGTATCGGCCGAGAACGCGGCGGCCGTCGTCCGGCAGCACTGGCCCGAAGCGGTGATCACCGTCACGGACGCCGCCCTGACCGGCGCGCAGATCATCGAGGATGCGGGGCGGGTCCAGGCGTGGGCCGCCGGGCCGGGCATGGGCACTGGCGAGGAGTCGGCCGAGCTGCTCAGGGCGGTGCTGGCGACGAGCCTTCCTGTGCTGGTCGACGCCGACGGGATCACCCTGCTCTCGGCTCATCGCGAGCTGCTGGCGCGCCGGGCGCCCACGCTGCTCACGCCGCACGCCGGCGAGCTCGCGCGGCTGCTCGGCGCGGACCGGGCCGATGTGGAGGCGCACCGCCTCCGGTTCGTCACCCAGGCGGCGGCCGAGCTCGGCTGCACCGTCCTGCTCAAGGGATCCACCACGGTGATCGCCTCGCCAGCGGCCGATCAGGAGGTCCTGGTGAACCCCACCGGGACCAGCTGGCTGGCTACGGCCGGCTCGGGCGACGTGCTGACCGGCCTGACGGGTTCGCTGCTCGCCCAGGGCCTCGAGCCGCAGCACGCCGCCGCGGCAGCGGCGTACCTGCACGGTATCGCCGCCCGGCTGGCCGCCGAGGGCGCGCCGATCGGCTCATCGGACATCATCGGCTCCCTGGCCGCGGCCACGCGCACGGTGACCCAGTCCCCTGAGTGACCGCCGGGTGGCCCGGATTTTCGCTGAGCTGCGGAACATCCCGCGGCCGTGACCTGTTGCAACGCCTCGTGGTAGCACGCGCCCAGGAGAGCTGACCGTCTGCCTGGCCCAAGAAATATTTGAGTTAATAAAAGATTGACTCGGTCAGTCTAGATGCCTTAAGTTTGAGCTACTCAACGATTGAGCGACTCACGCGTACCGGCCCGGCACAGCGGCGGGCCACCCAGGAGGTGACATGGGAACGAGATCCAGGGCCGACCGGCTCGACTCGGAGCTCGTTGACGCCGTGGGCGAGCTGATCGTAAATCTGATCGCACGGGGCGAGCAGATCGCGCAGCGCTTCGGCGTTCCGGTCTTCTGCCTGAAGGCCTTGCACGTGCTCGATTCCGCCATGGCCATGCGAGACCTCGGGCGACAGATGCACTGCGACCCATCGTTCGTGACCGCCATCGCCGACCTGCTGGAGAAGCGGGGACTGGCCCGGCGGGAAGCCAGCACGGCCGACCGCCGGATCAAGAACCTCGTGCTCACCGAGGACGGCGTGGCCCTGCGGAAGAGGGTCGAGCGTGAGTTCAGCGCGGGCATGCCGTGGCGCAATGCCCTCGATGAGGATGAGCGCGCCTGCCTGCTCGGGCTGATCCGGAAGATGATCAGCGCGGAGAACGGCGCCGCGGACAGCACCACGACTGCGGCCACGGGCAGTATGACGAGTCCGGCCACCCCGCCAACGACCGGGGGCGAAGGGGCGGGGGAGGTGAGCGAGACACTGATCACCGCTCAGCCCGCTGGCTGACCCGGCCCGGGGGGCCGGTGGCCCGCCAGACCGCGAGTCGGCGGACCAGCCAGATGGCAGCCCGCCTGCGTCAGGCGCAGGCGGAGCAGCACACGGACGACGTCCGCGATGAATGCTGCCGTCCCAACAAGTCATGAGTAGCTGCACGCCGTGGCGGAAACCGCCACGAGTTTAGATTCGCACGCTCTTCAGCAAGGAGACTGCCATGTCCACCGCACAGTCCGAAACCGGGAGCCTGCGGGCACCCGGCATCGGCACCGGCGCCGATGGCCAGACTGAGCAAGGGCGCCGCCGCCTCGGCCTGGCCCTGGTCGTCATCGCTACCGCCCAGCTGATGGTGGTGCTCGACGCGACCATCGTGAACGTTGCCCTGCCGCACATCCAGAACGCACTTGGCTTCTCCGGCTCCGGCCTGGAGTGGGTGGTGAACGCGTACGCGCTCACCTTCGGCGGCCTGCTGCTGCTTGGCGGCCGGGCCGGGGACATCCTCGGCCGCCGGCGGGTATTCATCGCCGGGATCATCCTGTTCTCTGCGGCCTCGCTGCTCGGCGGCTTCGCCAACTCGGAGGCGTGGCTGCTGGGTGCCCGCGCGCTGCAGGGCGTCGGTGGCGCGATCGTCGCGCCGACCGCCTTGTCGCTGGTCACCACCAACTTCCCGGAGGGACCGCCGCGCAACCGGGCCATGGGCGTGTACGCCGCGATGAGCATCGGCGGCGCCGCGGTCGGCCTGCTGGCCGGCGGCCTGCTGACCACCTACGTGTCCTGGCGCTGGGTCTTCTTCGTCAACGTTCCGATCGGGATCGTCGTGGCCCTGCTGGCGCCTCGGGCGCTGGGCGAGTCGCAGCGCCACCCCGGCCGGTTCGACCTGCCCGGCGCGATCACCGGGACCCTCGGGCTGGCCGCACTGGTCTACGGCCTCTCCAGCGCGGGGACGACCCCGAACGGCGTCTCGCACTGGGGCGACACCAAGGTCGTGGCCTCGCTGATCGCCGCGGTTGTGCTGCTCGGCTCGTTCCTCGTCATCGAGTCGCGCAGCAAGCACGCGCTGATGCCGCTGCGGATCTTCCGTAACCGCAGCAGGTCAGGCGCCTATCTGATCATGCTGTGCGTCGGCACCGCGATGTTCGGCATGTTCTTCTTCCTGACCCTGTTCGTGCAGGACGTCTGGCACTACAGCGCGGTGAAGACGGGTGTCGCCTACCTGCCGATGATCGCCGTCATCATGGCCATGGCCGGGCTGTCCACCCAGCTGGTCCCGCGGATCGGGGCCAGGCCGCTGCTGATCGCCGCCTCGGCGATCGCCTCGGGTGGCATGTTCTGGCTGTCCCGGATCGACGAGCACAGCACCTACACCGGGGGCCTGCTCGGCCCGATGCTGGTCACCGCGGCCGGACTGGGCCTGCTGTTCATGCCGGCCACGCTGGTTTCGCTGTCCAAGGTCGATGACCGGGATGCCGGCCTGGCCTCCAGCCTGGTCAACACCGGCCAGCAGGTGGGCGGCTCGATCGGCCTGGCCATCCTGGGCACCGTGGCCTGGACGGTCGTGGCCAACACGATCAGGTCGTCCACGGCCGCCGCGGTCGCGGCCGCGAAGGCGGGTCACCCGTCGCACCTGGCCCCGGCGCAGGCGAAGATCGCCATCTTCGATCACGCGCTGTCGGTCGGGTTCTCCCGCGGGTTCGTGGTGTCGGCCGGGATCATGCTGCTGGCGCTGATCGTGACGCTCACCATGGTCCGGGTCACGCGCGAGGACCTGGCCGGCGTCCAGCCGATGCCGGGAGCGTAACTAACAGGCGCAACCCACGATGGGCACCGCACCGGGGTAACCCGGCCGCGGTGCCCATCGCTTTGCTGGCTGCCTGGCGGCGGATGCCACTCGGCCTTAGTCTTCGGCGCGGCCGCCCAGGTGGCGGGCCAGGAACTTCTCGGCGGCGGCGTAGAAACGGAGCCGGTTCTCCGGCTTCGCGAAGCCATGGCCCTCGTCGGGGAACAGCATGTACTCGTAGTCGATCCCGGCTTCCTGCAGCGCGGCCACGATCTGCTCGGACTCGGCCTGCTTCACCCGGGGGTCGTTCGCGCCCTGGGCGATGAGCAGCGGAATCCTGATGCTGCTGGCCCGGGAGAGCGGGGACCTGGACCAGAGGAAGTCGGCATCCTTGGCCGGGTCGCCGACCCGCCGGTGGAACTGGGCGATCATCGGGGCCCAGTACGGCGGGATGGTCTCGATCAGCGTCTTCAGGTTGGACGGCCCGACGATGTCGACCGCGCAGCAGTACAGGTCCGGGGTGAACGTCGCCCCGGCCAGGGCCGCGTAGCCGCCGTAGGAGCCGCCGTAGATGGCCACCCGTGACGGGTCGGCCCAGCCCCGCCCGGTGATAAAGGCGACGGCGTCGGTGAGGTCATCCTGCATCTTGCCGCCCCACTCCCGGTCGCCGGCGTTGACGAACGCCTTGCCGTAGCCGGTCGAACCGCGGTAGTTGACTTGGACGCAGAGGTACCCCCGGTTGGCCAGCCACTGCGCCTCGGGGTCGAAGCCCCAGGAGTCCCGGGCCCACGGGCCGCCGTGCACGTTGAGCACCGTCGGCAGCCCGGTTCGCTCGGCACCGGGCGGAAATGTGGCGTAGCCGTGCACCGTGAGCCCGTCGCGGGCGGTGAACGAGAACGGCTCCATCGGCGCCAGCTCGTACCGGGACAGCTCCGGCCGTGACTCGAACAGGAAATGGCCCTTCCCTGTGGCCCGGTCGTAGGCGAAGAACGGGATCGGCCCCGAGTCGTTGGTGAACGCGACCAGCCAGGTCGCGTCGGCATCGTCCGCGCCGGTGAACACCGGGTCGCCCGGGTGCAGGGCGCGGATCGCCTCCACGTCGGCTGCGACCGAGGGGTCGAGGACCACGTACTCAGACCGGTCCTTGAGCAGCGTCACGATCTGCGGCTCCCGGGTGTCCGGCTGAATGCGCACGTCGCTCACGTCCGCCTGCGCGTCCTCGGCCAGGACCTCCGTGGTGCCGTCGGCCACATCGATCCGGATGAGCCTGGCCGTATCGGCGCCGACCGAGCTGGTCCCGAGCAGTGAGCTGCCGTCCGCACTGAACGCGATCGGGTCGCTGGTCAGCGCGTCGTCGGCGGGAATGGTCAGCAGCGGCCGCCAGTCAGCCTCCGCGGTGTCCCTGACCAGGAGCACGATGCTGCCGTCCGGCTGCGGGGCCGCGGTGGCCCTGACCGCCAGCTGCGCGTCGGCGACCCAGCCGATGAAGCCGGGGTTGTCGACCTCCTTGGTCAGCTCCCCGGTGACCAGGTCGAGCCGGTAGACGTCATGCAGCTCGGGCCGGTCCCGGTTGAGCCCGACCAGCACCTCGGTCGGGAATTTCCGTTCCATCGCGATCAGCTGGGTCTGCACGCCCTCGAAGGGGGTGAGGTCGCGCCGCTGCATCGTCTCCAGATCGACGTCATGCAGCCGCCAGTTCTCGTCACCGCCGGTGTCCTGCAGGTAGAGCAGATGCCTGCCGTCGTGGGCCCACGCGAACATCCGGATGCCGCGGTCGGTGTCGTCGGTGACGACCTTGGCCGCGGTCCAGTCCACCCCGGTCTCGGCCCCCGCAGGGGCAACCCAGACATTGAGGACACCCTCGCGCGGCGCGATCCATGCCAGCCGGGTTCCGTCCGGGGAGATACGCGGGCTTATCCGCTCGGGGTTGCCGAAGAGTACTTGCCGGGGAATCAGTTCAGCCATCCTCTGTGCCTATCACAGTGCTGCCCCGGGGGGACGACCCCCCCAGACCCCCCCGCGTGCCAGCGGCTCGGGCCGACCTCCGGCCGGCCGTCGCCGCTGGCACACTGGGAACTCATGGACGGTCACCCGGAGGCGCTCATCGACCTGGGCGCGATCAAGGACAACGTCTCCGCCCTGGCCCGGCATGTTGGCGGCGCCCAGGTCATGGCGGTGGTGAAGTCGGATGGCTACGGCCACGGCATGATCCCCGCCGCCGCCGCGGCGCTGGCCGGGGGAGCCACCTGGCTCGGGGTCGTGCACGTGGCCGAGGCCGTGGCACTGCGCCAGGCGGGCGTGACCGCGCCTGTGCTGTGCCTGCTCGGCGCGCCCGATGCGCCGCATGAGGAGGCCGTCCGCCACGACGTCGACCTGTCCGCGGGATCCGCCGATCTGGTCCGCCAGATCGCGGCCGCGGCCGAGCGCGCGGCGCGCCCGGCCCGGCTGCACCTCAAAGCCGACACCGGGATGTCCCGGGGCGGCGCGACCGCCGCGGACTGGCCCGGCCTGATCGACACGGCGCTGGCCGCGCAGGCCGCGGGCCAGGCCCGCATTGTCGGGGTCTGGTCGCATCTCGCGTCGGCCGATATTCCCGGGCATCCGTCGATTGACGCCCAGCAGGCCGCGTTCCGCGACGCGGTGGAGGTCGCGGAACGCATGGGAGCCCACCCGGAGATCCGGCATCTGGCCAACACGGCCGCCGCGCTGAACCTGCCGGAGACCCGGTTCGACCTGGTCCGGCCGGGCGGCGGGATCTACGGGCTGGCCACGCTGCCCGGCGGCGCGCCCGGCTGGCTGCGGCCCGCGATGACGGTCAGGACGGTGCTGGTCCAGGTCAAGCGCGTCCCGGCGGGTGCTGGTGTGTCCTATGGGCACCGTTACATCACCGCCCGCGACGCCACGCTCGGCCTGGTGCCGCTCGGCTACTCCGAGGGGGTCCCCCGCCAGGCCACGAACACGGGCCAGGTGCAGGTGCGCGGACGGCGGTGGACGATCTCCGGCACGGTCTGCATGAACCAGTTCGTGATCGACTTCGGGAACGAGCCCGTCGCCTCCGGCGATGAGGTGCTGCTGTTCGGCCCCGGCGATACGGGCGAGCCGACCGCTCAGGAGTGGGCGGATGCGCTGGGCACAATCTCATATGACATCGTGACCAGGTTCGCGGGTCGCGTTCCTAAAAGCTACTCTGGAGTAACTCAGGCCATGCAGCCCATGCTCGCGGGGGCCGCCAGCGCCGCGGCGGTGCCAGGCGAGCCGGTGGGCAGCGGCCAGGCGGAATCAGGCGGGACGGTGACCAGAGCTGCGGGTGCGGTGGGCGCCCGGTACGGGGTACAGGAGAGCTGATGGCCAGTTGGCGGCGGATCACGGGGGTGGCCGGTGTTGCGGCCGGGGCCGTGGCGGCGGGGACGGGGGCCGTCCTCGCGGTGGAGAAGATCGCGGTCGGCCGGATCAGGCTGCGGCCTGACCCGGAGGCGGACGAGCCGCTCGGCCAGCTGCGCGGACGGCCGCTGACCGTGCTCGCCGACGACGGGGTGCCGCTCTACACCGAGATCGACGGCCCGGACGACGCCCCGGTGACGATCATCTTCTGTCATGGCTTCGCGCTGAGCCAGGATGTCTGGCACTACCAGCGCCGGGATCTCGCCGCCGCAGGCCGGCTCGTGTTCTGGGACCAGCGCGCGCACGGCAAGTCCGGTGAGTCCAGCGCGGAGCACGCGACCATTGGCCAGCTCGGGGCGGACCTGTACTCCGTGCTGATGGCCGCGGCGCCCGGAGACCGGCCGGTGGTGCTGGTCGGCCACTCGATGGGCGGCATGACGATCATGGCCCTGGCCCGGATGCACCCGGAGCTGTTCGGCACGAAGGTGATCGGCGCCGTGCTGATCTCAACCGCTTCCTGCGGGGTGGACCCGGCCGTCTGGCTGCCGGCGCTGATGCGGCCGCTGGCCAGGCAGGCCGCGCCGCCCGTGCTCCGCGGGGCGACCAGCGGCCGGGTTTCCGGCGTGGTCGAACGGGTCCGCCAGGCCGGCGGTGAGCTGGCCTTCCTGGGCACGCGGTTCATCGCATTCGGTGATCCCTCGGTCAGCCCCGCGGTGGTGGATTTCCTTGAGCACATCATCCGCGCCACCCCGGTCGCGGTCGTGGCCGAGTTTTACCTCGCCCTGCTCAACCATGACGAGCGGGCCGGGCTCGGTGCCCTGGGCCGGGTGCCGGTGACCGTGATCACCGGGGAACGGGACCGGGTGGTCCCGCCCGACAAGAGCGAGGAGCTGGCCGAGACGATCCCCGGTGCCGAGCTGGTGCGGGTGGCCGGCGCCGGGCACGTGGTCATCCTGGAGCGGCCCGACTTGGTGAACAGCGTGATCGCCGCGCTGCTCGAGCGCACGGTTGCTGGCGCGTCGCGGCGTGGGCGCTCGGCCTAGCCATGCCCGAAACCCTTGCGGAGATCCAGGTCCCCACCGCGGAACACATGCGCGGCCTGGGGCTGCGGCTGGCGGCGCTGCTCCGCGCGGGCGACCTGGTCGTGCTCACGGGGCCGCTCGGGGCGGGCAAGACCACGCTGGTGCAGGGGATCGGCCAGGGGCTCGGCGTACGTGGCCCGGTGACCTCGCCCACCTTCGTGATCGCTCGCGTGCACCCCTCGGAGGGCCACGGGCCCGCGCTCGTGCACGCGGACGCCTACCGGCTCGGCAGCCGCGCCGAGATCGACGATCTCGACCTGGACACCGACCTCGACAGCTCGGTGACGGTCGTGGAATGGGGGGAGGGGCTCGTCGAGGACCTCGCGCCGGGTCATCTGGAGATCAAGATCAGCATGCCGCGGACCGCCGCGGCCCGCACTCCTGCGGCCGACGGCGAGAACGATGCGTCCGAAACGCCCGATGAGGACCGCGCCGTCCGGCTGATCGGGAGCGGAGACCGGTGGCTGGCCCAGGTCGAATCGGCGAGTCTCGCCCTGCTCAGCGGGCCCGACGCTCTATAGTTCCGTTCTGTCCGGCGGCAGCACTGTTCGTACCACACGCCTGCGGTGTTCGCGTTAGCCTGCCGTCGTTGGGCAATGGGGCGGTCGCGCCGTTGTTCAGCCCGCATTGTGTTCACCAGCACTATCGTTCCGCCGACCAGTGTCGTCCAGCACTGCCAATCACACGTCCGGAGGCGCGCTGTGGCTCAGGGACCCCCGCCACGCCGATCCGCGAGGCAGCCCGCAACCGGCCGCCGTGATTATCAGGACGGCGGCTACCGCGACAGCGCCTATGACAATGACGGTTATCAAGGCACCCACCAGAGCGGCTCTCAAAACGGCGCCTACGCGGACGAATACCAGGATGACCAGTATCAGGACGGGTATGACGCCGGCACGGCGCCCAGCGGCTACGACGTGCCTCGCCAGCAGAACGCGGATGATTACGGCTATGACGAGTACGGCGAGGAGCCGCCGCCCTGGGCCGGGCAGAGCATCTACCCGGCCGGACCCGGCCGCAGGGAGCGCCGGCCGCCCCCGGCGCGCCGGTCCGATCGCCCCAGCGAGCCTGGATACCAGGACTGGCCCGATGAGGACCAGGAAGAGGACTGGCAGCAGGAAGCATGGGTCCGCGAGGATAGGGCTCCCGGGGGCCGCCGGGCCGCGACCCGGAGCAGGAAGTCCAGGCGCAGGCTGCTCGCCGCGGCCAGCCTGATCGTGGTCGCGGCCGTGGTGGTGCTGGGCGTGCTCGGCAAGCTGCCGTTCCAGCACAAGCCGGTCAAGCCCTCGATCTCCGGACTGGTGACGACCTTCCAGCCCGGCGAGTTCCGTTCCGTCCCGAACGCCTGCACTGCGGTCAGTGCCTCCACCATTACCCTGTACCTGCCCGGCAAGGTCGCGCACGTGGCCCAGTCGCAGGGCAGCACGCAGAGCCAGTGCACCTGGACCCTGGACGCGCGGCCGAACTTCCGGGTGCTTTCTGTGAGCGGCCAGGCCTACGCGCCGAGCCTGCTGGCCAGCGGGAACGGCAGCGCCACGTTCAACGCGATCGACGCCTACACCCAGGCGCTGCAGACCCTGCGCAACCCGCCCAAGTCCAGCAAGGCACCCAAGGCCCAGCTGGGCTCGGCGGTCGGGCTCGGCCGTAACGCGTTCACCGCACTGCAGGTCTTCCACGTCGGCGGCGACACCACGGCCGAGATAACCGTGGTGGTACGCGACCGCAACGTGGTCATCAGCGTCACCATGCAGGGCCAGGAGAGCGGCGGGGGCTTCGGCCCGGTGTCGGTCGCCACGCTGCACGCCGCCGCACTCGCCGCGACGCACGATGTGCTCACCGGAATTCACTGAGCCGTTGGTCTGGCCAGGCCCCCGGGTGACCTACGCTTTTCAACCGTGCTGCTGCTTGCCTTTGACACCGCGACCCCCGTGGTGACCGTCGCCCTGCATGACGGGCTGCGTGTGGTGGCGAGCCAGACCGCGGAGGGCGCCCGGAGGCACGGCGAGCACCTGGCCGCGCTCATCACGTCGGTGCTCGCGGACGGCGGCGCGACGCGCACCGACCTGGAGGCGATCGCTGTCGGGACCGGCCCCGGCCCGTACACCGGCCTGCGTGCGGGCCTGGTGACCGCGCGGGTGCTGGCCAGCGCGCTGGAAATCCCGGTCCAGGGCGTCTGCACCCTCGACGTGATGGCCCGCGCCGCGGTGCCCGCAGCGGCGGGCCAGGAGTTCATCGTGGCTGCCGACGCACGGCGCAAGGAGGTCTACTGGGCGCGCTACAGTCCCCGCGGCCAGCGCCTCAGCGGGCCCGAGGTCAGCGTTCCCGGCGAGATCGCGGAGCCGGGCCCGGTCGCGGGCGAAGGCCCGGTCCTCTACCCCGAGCTGGCGGAGCGGGCCATCCCGCCTCGCTTCCCCGACGCCGCGCAGCTGGCCGAGATCGCGGCGGAACGCCTGACCGGGACGGCCAGGCTCGAGCCCGCGGAACCGCTGTACCTGCGCCGGCCCGACGCCCGGGTGCCAGGAAAGCCCAAGCGGGTCACGCCATGAAGGGGGACAGCGAAGGGGGAAGTGGAGAGGGATGGGGAGGTGGGCGGGGGGCGGGGGCCGGGGGTGCACTGCGCACGATGACCACGGCCGACCTCGACGCCGTGCTCGGCCTGGAGCACGACCTGTTCGGCGAGGAGGCGTGGTCCAGGCAGATGCTGGAAGGTGAGCTGGCGGAGCAGCCCCGCAGCCGCTGTTACCTGGTCGCTGAGGACGACGGCGCGCTCGTCGGCTACGCCGGGCTGCTGGTGTCCGGGCACCAGGCCGACGTGCTCACCCTCGCGGTGGCCGCCGGCCGCTGGGGCCGGGGGATCGGCTCGGGGCTGCTCGAGGCGCTGCTGGCCGAGGCCGCCCGGCGCGGCGCCACCTCGGTCTTCCTCGAGGTGCGCGTCGACAACGCCCGGGCGCAGAACCTGTACAGCAGGTACGGGTTCAAGGAGATCGGGATCAGGAAGGGCTACTACCAGCCGTCGGGCGCCGACGCGCTGGTGATGCGGCGCGACCGGGGTGACGGCCCATGGTGACGGCCCCGCTGGTGCTCGGCATCGAGACGTCGTGTGACGAAACCGGGGCGGGCCTGGTCCGCGGGCACGAGCTGCTGGCCGACGCCGTCGCGTCGAGCGTGGACGAGCACGCCAGGTTCGGCGGCGTCGTTCCCGAGGTGGCCAGCCGCGCGCACCTGGAAGCGATGGTGCCCGCCGTGGACCGGGCGCTGGCCATGGCCGGGGCGAAGCTCGGTGACGTGGATGCGATCGCGGTCACCGCCGGCCCGGGCCTGGCCGGGGCGCTGCTGGTCGGGGTCTGCGCGGCCAAGGCCTACTCCCTCGCGCTGGGCAAGCCGCTCTACGGGGTCAACCATCTCGCCGCGCACATCGCCGTGGACCAGCTTGAGCACGGCCCGCTGCCGGTTCCGGCGATCGCGCTGCTCGTCTCAGGAGGGCACTCGTCGCTGCTGCTCGTGACCGACCTGCCCGGCCAGATTGTGCCGCTCGGGGCCACGATCGACGACGCAGCGGGCGAGGCCTACGACAAGGTGGCCAGGCTGCTCGGGCTGCCGTTCCCCGGCGGCCCGCCGATCGACAAGGCGGCGGCCTCCGGCGACCCGGCCGCGGTCGCGTTTCCCCGCAGCAAGTACCGGGACAAGACCTTCGACTTCTCGTTCTCCGGTCTGAAGACCGCCGTGGCGCGCTGGGTCGAGGCCCGCGAGTCGGCCGGCCTGGCCGTGCCGGTGGCGGACGTCGCCGCGTCGTTCCAGGAGGCGGTGGCCGACGTGCTGACCCGCAAGGCGGTGGACGCCTGCCGGGCCAACGGCGTTGACCACCTGGTGATCGGCGGCGGGGTGGCGGCCAACTCGCGGCTGCGGGCGCTCGCGCAGCAGCGCTGCGACGCGGCCGGGATCCGGCTGCGGGTGCCCAGGCCGGGACTGTGCACGGACAACGGGGCCATGGTGGCGGCGCTCGGCGCCGAGCTGGTGGCCCGGGATGCGCCCCCGTCCTCGCTGGAGTTCCCGGCCGACTCCGCGATGCCGGTGACCGACGTCCTGATGGTGTAGCCCCGGGCCCGAGTTGACTCGGCCGTCCGCTGCGGATAATGTTCCGAACTGGCACTCAGTGCAGTAGAGTGCTAATGCGACGAGGCTGGTCTGGCACCCGCGACGGCAGGCCGCCATGGTCGCCCTCTCTAGTAATTCGCAGCTAACCCTTTCCGGAGGGGGAGGTCAGATCGTGACGACCGCCACCAAGGTTGTTCTTAAGCCGCTCGAGGACCGGATCGTGGTGCGCCCGCTCGAGGCCGAGCAGACCACCGCGTCCGGGCTGGTTATCCCGGACACCGCCAAGGAGAAGCCCCAGGAGGGCGAAGTCCTGGCGGTTGGCCCGGGCCGGTTCGACGATGCCGGCGCCAAGCGCGTCCCGATGGACGTGAAGGTCGGCGACATCGTGCTGTACAGCAAGTACGGCGGCACCGAGGTCAAGTACACCGGCGAGGAGTACCTGGTGCTCTCCGCCCGCGATGTGCTCGCGATTATCGAGAAGTAGCGAGCAGATCAAAATCAATGGGCGCGCGACAGCGTGTCCAGCACCGCCCCGGGCCAGCCGAACGGCGTGCCCGGGGCGGTGTCATGAAGCAGTAAGCCACCCAGAAACGTAAATTTGAGGTATTCATGGCCAAGAGCTTGGAGTTTGACGAGCACGCGCGGCGGGCGCTGGAGCGCGGTGTCAACCGCCTCGCGGACGCCGTCAAGGTGACGCTGGGCCCTAAGGGCCGCAACGTAGTCATCGACAAGAAGTGGGGCGCCCCCACCATCACCAACGACGGCGTGACCGTCGCCCGCGAGGTCGAGCTTGAGGACCCGCACGAGAACCTCGGCGCTCAGCTCGCCAAGGAGGTCGCGACCAAGACGAACGACGTCGCCGGCGACGGGACCACGACGGCGACCGTGCTGGCGCAGGCCATGGTCCACGAGGGGCTGCGCTCGGTGAGCGCCGGGGCCAACCCGATGGCGCTCAAGCGCGGCGTCGACGCCGCGGCCGCAGCGGTGTCGGAGATCCTGCTGAAGTCCGCCCGCGAGGTGGAGGAGCGGAGCGAGATCGCTAACGTCGCCACCGTCTCCGCCCAGGACCGGAAGATCGGCGACATCATCGCCGAGGCGTTCGACAAGGTCGGCAAGGACGGCGTGATCACCGTCGAGGAATCGCCCACGATGGGGCTCGAGATCGAGTTCACCGAGGGCATGCAGTTCGACAAGGGCTACATCTCGGCGTACTTCATCACCGACCAGGACCGGATGGAAGCGGTCCTCGAGGACGTGTCCATCCTGCTGCACGCCGGCAAGATCTCGTCGATGGCGGACTTCCTGCCGCTGCTCGAGCAGATCGCGCAGGGCAAGAAGCCGCTGCTGGTGATCGCCGAGGACGTGGACGGCGAGGCGCTGTCGACGCTGGTCGTCAACAAGATCCGCGGGCTGCTGGCCGTCGCCGCCGTGAAGGCGCCGGGCTTCGGCGACCGGCGGAAGGCCATGCTTGAGGACATGGCCGTGCTGACCGGCGGCAGTGTGATCAGCGAGGAAGTGGGCCTCAAGCTGGAGAACGTCGACCTGGAGACGCTGGGGCACGCCCGCCGCGTCGTGGTGACCAAGGACACCACGACGATCGTGGACGGAGCCGGCGAGCAGGAGGCGATCGACGACCGGATCCGCCAGCTCCGCGCCGAGATCGAGAACTCGGACTCCGACTGGGACCGCGAGAAGCTGCAGGAGCGCGTGGCCAAGCTGTCCGGCGGCGTGTGCGTGCTGCGGGCAGGCGCGGCGACCGAGGTCGAGCTGAAGGAGAAGAAGCACCGGCTCGAGGACGCCATCTCGGCGACCCGCGCCGCCATCGAGGAGGGCATCATCCCCGGCGGCGGCAGCGCGCTGGTGCAGATCGCGGCCAGTCTCGATGACCTGGGGAAGTCCGGTGACGAGGCGACCGGTGTCCAGATCGTGCGCCGGGCGCTCCAGGCCCCGTGCCGCTGGATCGCGGAGAACGCGGGCGCCGAGGGTGGCGTCGTGGTGGCCGCCGTCGCCGATCTCCCCGCTGGTCACGGGTACAACGCCCAGACCGGCGAGTACGGCGACCTGATCGCGCAGGGCGTTATCGACCCGGTCAAGGTGACTCGTTCCGCGGTCCAGAACGCGGCGTCGATCGCCGGGATGCTGCTGACCACGGAGGTCCTGGTCACGGACAAGCCGGAGCCAGAGGCCGCCCCGGCCAACGGGCAGGGTCACGGCCACTCGCACTGACCAGGCCTGGCCTGCACCCGGGCCGAACAACGCCGGTGCCCGTGTCCGCGCTCATGAGCGCGGACACGGGCACCGGCGTTTCTGAGATAAGCGTGCAACCCGCCAATTCGACCAATTCGGAAATCCTGTGTTTCGCGACTTGCCGCGCTGGAATCGTCGGCTGCGGCGGCATTTTCCCAGGTTAATCTCGGTAGTAAGAAGCCTTTGAATACATAGAGTAGTCGCGCGATTACACAACGTTAGAATTGGCGTGCGCGCTTATCTTCGCGACACATCAATGTGACCTTTCCGTTGCCTCTTTTGATGATGGCTCCTGGCCCTGGCCTGGGCATGATGCCATCGTGACCGAGGGAAGCAACGTTCGGCCTCTGGCCGCCGCGAGACAGGCAAAGTACCAGCTAGGACGCGTCAGGCAGGCGAGTGAGCCAGCCAGCCTGCGTGACCTGACGGCACGGGCGGCCCGCGGCCACCCGGCAGCTATGGAGGCGCTGCTCGAACAGATCCGCCCGATGGTTGTCCGATACTGCCGGGCCCGCCTGGGCCAGATAAGCGGCCATTACCATATTGCCGACGACGTGGCCCAGGAAGTATGCATTGCCGTTGTTTCCGCACTTCCCCGCTACCGTGACATGGGCAGGCCGTTCGCATCATTCGTGTTCGGGATAGCCTCGCACAAAGTGGCGGACGCGCGAAGAAATGCGGCCAGGCTCGCTATCCCCACCGAGGACCTGCCCGACGGCCCGGATGACCGGCCAGGGCCCGAGGAAACCGTCGTGGCTTACATCGAGGCGGAGCGGGCGCGGGCGCTGCTGGCCAGGCTCCCCTCCCACCAGCGGGAGCTGCTCGTGCTCCGTGTGCTGACCGGGCTGTCCGCCGAGGAGACCGGGCACGAGCTCGGCATGTCCCCGGGGGCGGTCCGGGTGGCCCAGCACCGGGCGCTCGCCAGGCTCCGCGCGATCGCCCGCGAGGAGTGGATCGCCTGACGGCCGGCGCGGCCGCCGGGCTGCGCACTCCCCGGAACCCAGCCCCCTGCGGGATCCTTGCTCCCCCGTGGTACGGATCCTTCCCGGAAGGCCCGCCGGGGCCCATGCTTCCCCCGTCGCATGGGTCCCGGCGCGGCGGGCCTGCCAATGCGGGGACCGCGGTGCCACTACGATGAGACATGGCCAGATCCACGCAGCCGGAAGGTGACATGACCGACGGCGCCAAGTTCGCTCCCCCCGGCCTGACCTTCGACGACGTGCTGCTGCTGCCCGCCCATTCGGTGATCATGCCGAGCGAGGCGAACACCTCGGCCGCGCTGAGCCGTCACATCACACTGCAGGTGCCGCTGGTCTCCGCGGCCATGGACACCGTCA
Organism: uncultured Actinomycetota bacterium; assembly: GCA_963844655.1. Taxonomy (GTDB): domain Bacteria; phylum Actinomycetota; class Actinomycetes; order Streptosporangiales; family Streptosporangiaceae; genus JASHPR01. Next base: position 972,147 of record CAWJPA010000007.1, read on the forward strand.
CCGAGGCGCGGATGGCGATCGCCATGGCGCGGCAGGGCGGCGCGGGCGTGCTGCACCGCAACCTGTCGGTCGAGGACCAGGCCCAGCAGGTCGACATGGTGAAGCGGTCCGAGGCCGGCATGATCACCAATCCGGTGACCTGCGGCCCCGACGCCACGGTGGCCGACGTCGAGCGGCTGTGCGCCCGGTACCGCATCTCCGGGGTGCCGGTGACGGGGCCGGCCGGAATCCTGCTCGGCATCGTGACCAACCGTGACATCAGGTTCGAGACCGACCACGGGCGCCGCGTCGCCGACGTGATGACGCCCATGCCGCTGATCACGGCGCCGGTCGGGGTCGAGCGGGACGAGGCGCTGCGCCTGCTCAGCCAGAACAAGGTGGAGAAGCTCCCGCTGGTCGACCCCTCGGGCCGGCTCTCGCGGGCTGATCACCGTCAAGGACTTCACCAAGAGCGAACGGTTCCCCAACGCCACCAAGGACCCGGCCGGGCGGCTGGTCGTGGGCGCCGCCGTGGGCGTGGGCGTGGACGCCAAGCGCCGGGCGCAGGCTCTCACCGACGCGGGCGCGGATTTCCTCGTCGTGGACACCGCGCACGGCCACGCCCAGGCGGTCATCGACATGATCGGGGAGGTCAAGGCCAACGTCCGGGTCGACGTGATCGGCGGCAACGTGGCCACCCGGGCCGGCACCCAGGCGCTCATCGACGCGGGCGCCGACGCGGTGAAGATAGGGGTGGGCCCGGGCTCGATCTGCACCACCCGGGTCGTGGCCGGGGTCGGCGTCCCGCAGGTCACCGCGATCTACGAGGCGGCCAGGGCGGCGCGCCCCGCGAACGTCCCCGTCATCGGAGACGGCGGCCTGCAGTACTCCGGCGACATCGCCAAGGCGATCGCGGCTGGAGCCGACACCGTGATGCTGGGCAGCCTGCTCGCCGGGTGCGAGGAAGGCCCGGGCGAGATGGTGTTCATCAACGGCAAGCAGTACAAGCTCTACCGGGGCATGGGCTCGCTCGGGGCCATGCGCAACCCCGAGCGGGGCGGCTCCTACTCGAAGGACAGATACTTCCAGGACGACGTGCTGCGCGAGGACAAACTGGTTCCCGAGGGCGTCGAGGGCCAGGTGCCGTACCGCGGCCCGCTGGGGGCGGTGGCGGACCAGCTGATCGGCGGGCTGCGCGCGGCCATGGGCTACTGCGGCGCACGGACCATCGCCGAGCTGCAGGAAGCCCGGTTCACGCAGATCACCGCGGCCGGGCTGGCTGAGAGTCACCCGCACGACGTCCAGATGGTCACCGAGGCCCCGAACTACAGCGGAGGGGGACGGTGACCGGAGCCGGTGAAAGGGGAATGGGGAGGCGGGCGGGAGGCCGGGGGTGGCGGACGTGACCCAGGTCGAGATCGGACGCGGGAAGAGCGGGCGCCGCGCCTACGGGCTGGACGAGATCGGCATCGTGCCGTCGCGCCGGACCAGGCATCCCGAGGAGGTGTCGATCGCCTGGCAGATCGACGCCTACCGGTTCGAGCTGCCGCTGGTCGTCGCGCCGATGGACAGCGTCGTCTCACCCGGGACCGCTATCGAGATCGGCCGCCTCGGCGGCCTGGCCACGCTTGACCTCGAGGGTCTGTGGACCAGGTTCGAAGACCCCGAGCCGCTGCTGGCCGAGGCGGCGGGGCTGGACGATGAGGCGGCCACCAGGCGGCTGCAGGAGATCTACACCGAGCCGATCAAGGAGGACCTGATCGGGCTCAGAATCGAGGAGATCAGGGCCGCGGGGGTGACCACCGCGGCGCGGCTGTCGCCGCAGCGCACCGTCCGTTACCACAAGGCGGTCCTCGACGCCGGGGCCGACATCTTCGTGATCCGCGGCACCACGGTCTCCGCCGAGCATGTCTCGGGCCAGGCCGAGCCCCTCAACCTCAAGCAGTTCATCTATGAGCTCGACATCCCGGTCATCGTGGGCGGCTGCGCCACCTACACCGCCGCGCTGCACCTCATGCGGACCGGGGCGGCCGGCGTGCTGGCCGGGTTCGGCGGCGGGTCCGGGCATACCACCGCGGCCGTGCTCGGCGTGGCGGTGCCGACCGCCACGGTGATCGCCGACGTGGCCGCGGCCCGCCGCGACTATCTCGACGAATCCGGCGGCCGCTACGTCCACGTGATCGCGGACGGTGGGATGACCCGCAGCGGCGATATCGCGAAGGCGCTGGCGCTCGGCGCGGACGCGGTGATGGTCGCCTCGCCGTTCGCCCGCGCCGCGCAGGCACCGGGCCGCGGGTTCCACTGGGGCAGTGAGGCGCACCATCCCGATCTGCCCCGCGGGGCCCGGGTGCAGGTGGGCACGATCGGCACCCTGGAGCAGATCCTGCACGGGCCGTCGACCATGGCCGACGGCTCGATGAACCTGATGGGGGCCCTGCGCAAGACCATGGCCACGTCCGGCTACTCGGACCTGAAGGAATTCCAGCGCGTCGAGGTGGTGGTGACATCCAGTGAGCCCCGCCGTCCAGGGCGTGCCGGCTGACCTAAACACCAGCCAGGCCCGGTAGCGTTCTGACCGTGATGGCTGGGGCGGGCGTGACGGCAAGGCTGGGACCTGCCGAGCGGACTGCTGCCCTCGCCGCGCTGGCGGACACCGAGCACCAGGTGCTGGTCGTCGGCGGCGGGGTGGTCGGCGCGGGCGTGGCGCTGGACGCGGTCACCCGCGGGCTGTCCGTCGGCCTGGTGGAGGCGCGCGACTTCGGCTCGGGTACCTCGTCCCGGTCCAGCAAGCTCATCCACGGCGGCCTGCGCTACCTGGAACAGCTCAATATCGGCCTGGTCCGGGAGGCGCTGGCGGAGCGCTCGCTGCTGCTGCAGCGGATCGCGCCGCACCTGGTGCACCCGGTCTCGTTCCTGTTCCCGTTCACCCACCACGCCTGGGAGCGCGCCTACGTCGGCGCCGGGGTCACCGCCTACGACGTGCTCGGGTTCTCGCTCGGCCAGACCAGGGGCCTGCCCCGGCACCGCCAGCTGACCCGGCGCGGGGCGCTCCGGATCGCGCCGGCGCTGAAGCGGTCCGCCCTCACCGGCGCGCTGATCTACTGGGACGCGCAGGTCGACGACGCCCGCTACGTGATGACCCTGGTCAGGACCGCGGCCGGCTACGGCGCGCACGCGGCGTCGCGGACCCAGGTCACCGGCTTCCTGCGGGAGGGGGAGCGGGTAACCGGCGTCCGGGCCGTCGACCTCGAATCCGGGGCCGAGCTGGAGATCCGGGCCCAGCAGGTGGTCAACGCGACCGGGGTGTGGACCGACGAGACCCAGGCCATGGTCGGCGGCCGCGGCACCATCAACGTCCGGGCGTCCAAGGGCGTCCACCTGGTCGTGCCCAGGGACCGGATCCATTCCACGAGCGGGGTCATCCTGCGGACCCCGTTCAGCGTGCTGTTCGTGATCCCGTGGGGACGGCACTGGATCATCGGGACCACCGACACCGACTGGTCCCTGGACAAGGCGCATCCCGCGGCCAGCCGGACCGACATCGACTACGTGCTCGGCCAGCTGAACCGGATCCTCGCGGTGCCGCTGACCAGGGACGACGTGGAAGGCGTGTACGCCGGGCTGCGGCCGCTGCTGGCGGGCGAGTCCGACTCCACGTCGAAGCTGTCGCGCGAGCACACGGTCGCCCATCCGGTTCCGGGCCTGGTGATGATCGCGGGCGGCAAGTACACCACGTACCGGCTGATGGCCAGGGACGCGGTCGACGCGGTCGCCCACGGCCTGCCCGGCCGGGTGGCACCGTCCTGCACCGACGTGGTTCCGCTGGCGGGCGCCGACGGGTACGTGGCGCTGTGGAACGCCAGGTACTCGCTGGCGCGCTCGTCCGGCCTGCACGTGGCGCGGATCGAGCACCTGCTGCACCGGTACGGGGCGCTGACCGGCGAGGTGCTTGACCTGATCGCGGCCGAGCCCAGCCTGCGCATGCCGCTGGCCGGCGCCGACGACTACCTGCGGGCCGAGGTCGTGTACGCGGCCTCGCACGAAGGCGCCAGGCACCTGGACGACGCGCTGGCCCGCCGCACCCACGTGTCGATCGAGACCTGGGACCGCGGGCTGTCGGTGGCCAGCGAGGCGGCCGGGCTCATGGCCGGCCCGATGCGGTGGAAGTCCCGGCAGGTGGCCCGCGAGGTCGAGAACTACCAGGCGCGCGTGGCGGCCGAGCGGGCCTCGCAGGACGCCGTGACCGACCAGGACGCGGACGCGATCAGGCTCGGTGCCCCGGACATCGTGCCGGTGGTCAGCAACGGCCTGGTCGGCGCCTGAGGCGCCGTCACCGGTGCGCGCGGCCAGGAACGGCCGTGCGGGCCAGGCCCCGTAGACTTCCGGGCATGCCTCGACCCCGAGTGTTCTCCGGCATCCAGCCCACTGCCGATTCGTTCCATCTCGGCAACTACCTGGGCGCGCTGCGCCAGTGGGTGACGCTGCAGGACAGCCACGACGCCTTCTACTGCGTCGTCGACATGCACGCGATCACCGTTCCGCACGATCCGGCCGTACTCCGCCGCCGGACCAGGATCGCGGCCGCGCAACTGCTCGGCGCCGGGCTGGACCCGGACCAGTGCACGGTGTTCGTGCAGAGCCATGTCCCCGAGCACGCGGAGCTCACCTGGGTGCTCGGCTGCATCACCGGGTTCGGCGAGGCCAGCCGGATGGTCCAGTTCAAGGACAAGTCGGCCAAGGGCGGCGCGGACGCGGCCAGCGTGGGCCTGTTCACCTACCCGATCCTGCAGGCCGCCGACATCCTGCTGTACCAGACCGATGAGGTGCCGGTCGGCGAGGACCAGCGCCAGCACCTGGAGCTGACCCGGGTCCTGGCCCAGCGTTTCAACCACCGGTTCGGCCAGCTGTTCAAGCTGCCCCGGCCGTACATCCTGGCCGAGGTCGCGAAGATCACCGATCTGGATAACCCGACCGCGAAGATGGGCAAGTCGACGTCCTCCCCGCAGGGCATCGTCGACGTGCTGGAGGATCCCGCGTCGATCCGCAGGAAGATCAGCCGGGCGGTGACCGACTCCGGCAGCGAGGTCCGCGCCGACGAGGAGACCAAGCCCGGGGTCACCAACCTGCTCCGCATTTACTCGGCGCTGACCGGGGAGAGCGTCGCCAGCCTCGAGGACCGCTACGCGAGCGCGGGCTACGGCGCCTTCAAGCGGGACCTGGGCGACGTGGTGGTGGCCGCGTTCGCGCCGGTCAGGGAGCGGACCGAGACACTGCTCGCCAACGAGGCCGAGCTGGACAAGGTGCTCGCCCAAGGCGCGGCCCGGGCCCGTGAGGTGGCCGGCCCGACCATGGCCGCCGTGCGCGACAAGATCGGCTTCCTGGCCGCTACCTAGCCTGATTCAGCTCGCCGGGGGTTGGGTGGGCGGGTGCTGGCCCGCGGCCGCGAGGCGGCGGCGCCGGGTGAACCAGCCCGCGGCGAGCAGGGCCGCGGCGATCAGGCTGGCCACGACCGTCACCTGGATCGCGGGCATGCCTCCTGCGGCCGGCTGCGTTTTCGCGGGCTGCGGCCGGGTGCGGCTGGCCGCGGTCACCGGGAGCGGCGACACTAGCTGGCCGGCCGGCTGCACCTTGCCGTTCATTGTGAAGCCCCAGTTGAGCAGCTTCTCGCCGGAGGTGATTTCCTGCAGCGGCGTGCAGTGCAGCACGGTGACGATCAGCGTGACCCCGTTCCGTCTGGCCATGCCGATGTAGGTGGCCCCCGCCGCCTCGGTCCAGCCGATCTTCCCGCCGATGCCGCCCCGGTACTGGGTCAGCAGCTTGTTCTGGTTGACCAGCGGCACCCAGTTCTTCGGGGTGACCGGAAACCGGGCGGACTGGGTCGAGTCGTAGTTCATGAACGCAGGGCTGCGCAGCGCCTGCCGGGCGATCAGCGCCTGGTCGTAGGCGGACGTGACCTGGCCGGTCGCGGGCAGGCCGTTCGGCAGCTTGGCCACCACGTCGTAGGCCTGCAGGTGACGCGCCTCGGCGTTGATCAGCGCGATGCCCTTGGCCAGCGAGCCCGTGGCCTGGGTCAGGGCCACGGCCGCGTCGTTGGCCGAGATCAGCAGCAGCGCCCGGAACAGGTCGGACACCTTGTAGCGGCGTCCCGCGACGAGCCCGACGTCGAACTCGGCGGTGGTGGCCGCCTGGCGGCTGGCCAGCACGGTCGCGTTCGGGTTCAGCCGCGGGATCAGTGTGATCGCGGTGAGCATCTTGAGCGTGCTCGCGGGCGGGAACAGCCCGTGCGCGTCCTTGGCCGCGAGCACCTGCCCGGTGCGGGCGTTCGCGATCACATACGCGGACGCGGGCACCGACGGCAGCGGCGTGGCCCCGGCGGCCGGGTAGTGGACCACGATCCCGCGGCTGGCCAGGTCCGTCCCGCCCACGTCCTGCTTGACCACGGACACCTGGGACGTGCCCGCGCGGCCCGCGGCCGCGTGCCGCTGGGCGTGCCCGCGGTCCTGGCCGTGGCCGGCCGCTCCGGCGCGCCCGCGCCCGGGGGCTGCGTTCCTGACCGCGGGAGCCGCGGGATCCGGGGACGGTGCGACGGCGGCCGCGTTCACCGCGTCGGCGGGCAGCGCCGTGGCCGCGGCCGGGGCGGCGCCCGCGGTCGGCCCGACCGGCGTGGCCAGGCTGATGACAATCGCCTGCCCGACCACGGCGGCCAGCCCGGCCAGGATGACCGCCGATCCCCGAGCGCTGAGCTTCACGTCCCCCGCGTCCCCTCGTGCCTGGCAGCACCTGCCGGCATTGATCCATTACGCTCCGTCCCGGCCGACTCCCTTCAGCAATGCGGCGCGGCCGGGATACCGACTGTGACTTTCCCCACTCCGGCCTGGACCGACACGCAGCACAATCATGCGTCATGATGCGCATAAAGGGACGAGTCGCGCAGACTTTGCCAGAACTTGGTTCGAGGGCCTAAACCGGGCACCAAGTGCCAGTCACGCGATCGCAACGGCCGGTCACGCGGTGCTAACCCCCCGGTCAGCCGGGCCCGTGGCCAGCGGGCCGCCGGATGCAGCGGAAGCCCAGGTGGGAGGTGGAGGTGTCGACTGCCTCGCCCTGGCGGGCGGCGGGGCGGTAGCGCAGGCAGTAGTTCGGGGCGCACAGGTGCGAGCCGCCCTTGATCACCCGGCGCGGTATGTGCGCGCCCGGCTCGCCAGCGACCAGGCTCGCCTCCGCCGAGGTGACCCGCGGGTTCCTGGGTGTGCAGCAGGCGTGCTGGGCAGGCCCGGCCGGACGGGTGGCGAAGTAGTCGCTGGTCCACTCCCAGGCGTTGCCGGCCATGTCGTAGAGCCCGAACCCGTTCGCGGGGAAGCTCTTCACCGGGGAGGTCCGGTGCCAGCGGCCGGTCTTGAGGTCCTGCCACGGGAACTGTCCCTGCCAGGTGTTGGCCATGGTCCTGCCGCGGGGCGACGGGTCGTCACCCCAGGTGAAGACCGCACCGTCCAGGCCGCCTCGGGCCGCGAACTCCCATTCGGCCTCGGTCGGCAGTTCCTTGCCCGCCCACGCCGCATAGGCGTCGGCGTCCTCGGCGGCGACGTGGGTGACCGGATGCCGGTCCAGGCCATCCAGGCTGCTGCCCGGCCCGCTCGGATGCCGCCAGTCTGCCGCCGGGACGTAGCGCCACCACTGGGCCGGATCGCGCAGGTCCACCGGCCCACTGGTCGGGCAGAAGACGGCCGACCCCGGGTGCAGCAGGCTGGGATCGGCGTCGGGATACTGCGCGGGATCGAGCGGGCGCTCGGCGACGGTCACATACCCGGTGGCCTTCACGAACCTCCGGAACTCGGCCACGGTCACCAGGTGCTCGTCCATCCAGAACCCGTCGACCGCCACCCGGCGCACCGGCCGTTCCTCCGGGTAGAAGTCCTCCGACCCCATCAGGAAGCTCCCGCCCGGCACCCACGCCATGCCCTTCTGGCGCGGCCGGGCGGTGACGTCACCACCGCCGCCGGCGGCCTGGCCCGCCGGCGGCGCCTCGGTGCGGTCCGGCATCAGCGCCCGGTCATTCCCGGGCCAGCATGGCTTCGGCCTGGCGCTCGAGGTCGAGGTAGGGCTGGCCGCTGACGTCGACTGCGGCCCGCTTGATGACACCGCCGGTGAACCGGTGTGGCCGTTCACCCGGGTAGTCGTCGGTGACCGCCGCGCCGCTGTCGCGGCCGATGCACAGCCCCTCGCCGGCGAGCTCGAAGTAACCGGGCTGGATCTTGATGCGACCCTCGCCGACCTTGCGTTCCCCGTGATAGAGGGACAGCACGCCGGTGGCCACGCCGGGCGGATCTTCGCCGTCCTTGTCGAACGACGCGGACAGAATCAGGTCCTCCCCGGTGGGCAGGTCCTCGGTCGCGGCGACCTTCTGCTCGACCACGCCGACGAAGCTGTTCACGTAGTGCAGCCGGTTGTCCTTGACGTAGAGCGCGTGCCCGCCGAACCGCGCCCCGTGGGCGAACAGCACTCCCTCCGCGCCAGGGCCCGGGATGTCCACCTGGACCCCGATGGCGTACGAGCGGTTGTGCACGTTCACCGCCTGCTGCTCGGGGACGTCCGCGGTATCGGGATAGTAGAGGTAGCGGTCGCGCGGGCTGGACAGCTGGGGCCGGGGCGTATTGAGGATCTCCAGCGGGGACCGGTCGTCGAGCGGGAAGGCGCCGTTGGCACCGGCCTCGGCGAACCACATGTTCACCATCTCGCGCACCCTGTCCGGCTGCTCGGCCGCCAGGTTGTGCAGCTCAGAGCGGTCCACGTCGGTGTGGTACAGCTCCCAGGTGTCGCCGTTGAAGTGGCCCCAGCCGCTGATCGTCGGGTGTGTGGTGACGGCCTTCCACCCCTCATGCCAGATCGCGCGGGAGCCGAGCATGGAGAAGAACTGGGTCTTGCGCTCCGAGGGGGCGGACGGGTCCTCGAGGGTGTAGCGCATGCTCACCCCGTCGAACCGGCTCTGCGTATGGCCCTTGATCGTGTCCGGCGCGGTCACGCCGAGGCAGTCGAGGACCGTGGGCACGATGTCGACCGCGTGGTGGTACTGGTGGCGTATCTCGCCGGCGTGGCCGAGGACCGACGGCCAGGCGAGGATGCAGGGGTCGCTGGTGCCGCCGTTGAACTCGTAGCGCTTCCACATCTTGAACGGCGTGTTGAAGGCCATCGCCCAGCCGGTCGGGTAGTGGTTGTAGGTCTTCGGGCCGCCCAGCTCGTCGATCATCGCGAGGTTGGCCTTGAGGTCGTCAGGGACCCCGTTGAACAGCTTGTTCTCGTTGACCGATCCGTCCGGGCCGCCCTCACCGCTGGCGCCGTTGTCGGAGACCACGACCACCAGGGTGTTGTCCCGCTGCCCGGACTCCTCCAGGTAGTCAAGCAGCCGCCCGATGTGGTGGTCAGCGTGCGACAGGAACCCGGCGTACACCTCGGCCATCCGGCAGTACAGGCGCTTCTCGTCCGCGGACAGGGAGTCCCACGGCTTGGTGTAGTCCAGCGGAGGGAATGGCATGCCGTCCGGCCCGGTGCGGTCAGCGGGCGTGCCGATCGGGTTGAGCGGGGGCAGTTCGGTGTCCCCCGGGACGATGCCCATCTCCTTCTGCCGGGCCAGCGTCTGCTCGCGCATCGCCTCGTAGCCCATGTCGAACTTCCCTGCGTACCGCTCGATCCAGTCCCGCGGAGCATGGTGCGGGGCGTGCGCCGCCCCCGGGGCGTAGTAGAGGAAGAACGGCTTGTCCGGCGCGATCACCTTCGCGTCCCTGATGAACTCCAGCGCCTTGTCGGTGAGGTCCTCGGTGAGGTGGTAGCCCTCATCCGGTGCCTTCGGCTGGTCGACCGGGTGGTTGTCGTACACGAGATCGGGATACCACTGGTTGGTCTCGGCGCCCAGGAACCCGTAGAACCGCTCGAAGCCCCGGCCCGTCGGCCAGTTACGCCGCGTCGAGGCCAGGTTCATCTCGTCGGTCGGGCACAGGTGCCACTTGCCGACGTGGTAGGTGTTCCAGCCACGCTCGCCGAGGATCTCGGAGAGCATGCCGTTCTCCGGCGGGATCGTGCCGCTGGCGTTGGGGAACCCGCTGGCCGCCTCCGTGATGCAGGCCATCGAGTTGCGGGTGTGGTTGCGCCCGGTCAGCAGGCACGACCGGGTCGGCGAGCACAGCGCCGTGGTGTGCCACTGGGTGAACCGCACCCCGCCGGCCGCGATCCGGTCGATGTTCGGGGTTTCGATCGGGCCGCCGTAGCAGTTCATGGCCGAGTACCCGACGTCATCGAGCACGATATAGAGGACGTTCGGCGCGCCGTCGGGTGCCTTCGGCGGCTCGAACGGCGCCCAGTCCGGCACCGAGTCCCTGATGTCGATGTTGACTGTGCCCTTGAACGGCTCGCCCACCACGCGCCCCTTCCCCTTGGGTGTCCTGGAGCCCGCCACGGCGCAGCGCGAAGAGCGCAGCTCCTAGGGAGACAGCCTGGCAGGCACGGCGGTCAGGTACATCACCCACAGCGAGTGACGGCGGTGCGGAGCGCCCCATGAAGGACCAGACGGCTAGCCCGGTGGCAGCCACCCAGCGTTCCATAGGTCGGCACCTGTCCGTGCCACCTCGCCGGCCAGACCAGGCGGGGGTTCGGCGCGCGCGATGCGGGCCTCGAGTTCCTGGGTGGCCCGCTCTGCTGCCTGCGGCGACAGCAGCAACTCGGCGGTCGCCCGCGTCAGTGTCCTTGACGCCATCGCCGCCCCTTTCCAGGCCGCGGCCGTGCCGAACATGGCGGCAGCCGCCCAGCTGTGCAGAGGCACCCCTGCGGGGATCGCCCAGTTCACCCGGCCGAGCGGCCGGGTCCAGCTGACCTCTCCGTCATCTTGGCCGTAGGGATCGGTGCCTTCGGTAAGCACTCCAGTCTCCAGCTCCGCCCGGATTTCCGGGCTGGCGCCGAGCGCCATGGCGAACGAGCCCAGTTGGGCGAGCTCATCGCTGGTCCAGCCGGGAGCACCCTCCCGGCGCAGGCAGCCATCTAGGAGCCGACCAAGCTCGTCGTTTGGGAGGTAGCCGCGGGTGCAGGCAAGAAGCAGCGGGACTACCGTCGTATTCGCCGATTCAGCCGCCTGGCGGGCCAGCTCGCAGAGAACCTGGTAGGCGAAAGCCGCCCGCGCAGTGTCGGGATGACGCAGGAAGCACCAGACGCGGACCTGCTCCGGCACGACATTCGGCACGACGGGGTGAGGCGACCGCAGGACGTGCTCAATCGAGATCCCGGCCAGCCGGTGTGATCGCAACCGCTCGAAGGTCGCCACGAACAGCTCCGCAGCGTCGAGCGCGCTGCCAGTGCGCGCCCAGCCCGTATGCCCCTGCTGGCCAGTGAAGACGAACTCCGCGCTGGCCACGGCCATGCAGGGACGCGACAGGGCGGCGTTCTGGTAGTCGGCGTGGCTGGTCAGCAGTACATCGGCCCGCTCGAATAGGCCGTCCTGGAGCATCACGAGCTTTCCCACGAGCACTTCCTCGGCAGGCGTGCCGAATACGACCACCTGTCCCTGGTGCGATGTTTCACGCAGGGCGCGGCTCACGGCTATGGCAGCCGCGGTATTCGCCGCCGCGATCAGGTTGTGGCCGCAGCCGTGACCAGGGCCGCCTGCTACCCAGGGGGCCCGGGCCGCCCGGGCCTCATTACTCAGGCCGGGGAGTGCGTCGTACTCGGCCAGAATGCCCACCGTCGTACCGGCACCGGCGCTCGCCATGAACGCCGTCGGCAGGTCAGCCACCCCACGGTCGATGGCAAAGCCCTCCTCGGCCAGCCAGCTTGTCAGCAGGTCAGCCGCGAAATGCTCGTCAAGCCCAAGTTCTGGACGGTCCCATAGCTGGAGGGCGACCGTCTGCGCACGCGACTCGAGGTCACTCCAGTGCGCCATGGCGCGTTCCGGCAAGAGAGCGGATCCGGTAGAGGTCACGTGCAGGCGCGCCTCGTAACCACGGTCGTCACAGCTCAGCCCTGGGCCCCTGCCCGGCCGCGATGAAAATGGAGAAGCGCTCGAATCTTGCTTCGCGGACCGGTGTCCCGACATAGTCCTCGGCCGAGTGCAGGGTGATCTCCCCAGCGAGAGTGCGCTCGAAGCCGTCGGCCACTTCGATCAAGAACTGCGGGTCCACGCTGTAACGCACAAAGTGCGGGACGTAAACGACCCTCACCGAGTCGGCCAGATCAGCGAGCCGGCGGGTCGAGCGGGCGAACGCCGGCAGGTCAGAGTCCTGCAGCTGCGCGTAGATGGGCCCGGTGTTGATGGTGTCCCCGCCAAACAGGGCACCGCTGTGCTCGTCCAGCAGACAGATGCCGTCGGGCGTATGCCCAGGCGTGTGGATGACCGCCAGGTCACGGCCGCCGAGCTCGACCCGGTCGCCGTCGCGCAGTGTGCGGGTGGCCGTGGTCGGCCGGTACGCCCAGCTGGCCAGGTCGAAATCCGCTGGCAGGGCGCGGGGTGTTGTCTCGTCAGTCAGGAAATGAAAGTACTCCCGATCCAGGGTTGCGAAGCGCGGTAGCGCCTCGCCGAGCCGATGAATGAACTCGCCGTACCGGCGGAACAGGTCCGGGTCAACGGGCCGCTCGATCGCTGCGGCGCCGTCCTCGTGAATGAGGCGCTCGGCGAACAGGTGATTCCCGCCAGTATGGTCAAAGTGATAGTGGGTGTTCAGGGCGAATACATCGCGGGTCGCCAGGTCGTCCGCGACCCGGCGTATGTTGCCGATGCCAAGCCCGGTGTCGATCAGGGCCGCCGCCTCATCTCCCTCCACCAGGAAGCTGTTGACATGCACGGGCTCGCTGACCAGGTGGATCCCGTCCTCAAGCCGGCGGGTGGCGAACCAGTCCGCTGCCATCTTCCACCCCATCAATCAAGGATTGAATCCAGCTGAGCGCCAAGCGTAGTTACCGGAAGGCGCACCGCGCCTGCTGTCGTCCCGGTCAGGCGCTTTCCGCTACCTGGCCGCTGAATGCGGGACGGTGATCAGGGACGACTGTCGTGCCGGCCTGCTGGCTCAGGGCCCGGGCTCCATCGGTGAGCTGCGCGATAAAGGCGGGGAAGCCCGTCGCCTCGGCGAAGCTCGTGGCGGCGTCCACCTTCGGTCCCATCGAGCCGGTGCCGAGGTTGCCCTGAGCCAGCAGGGTGCGCGCCTGACGTGCTGATATCTGCGCGAGCCGCTTCTGCTGCGGTGTCCCGAAACTGGAGTACACCGCGTCCACGTCGGTAAGGATCAGCAGTGCCTGGGCCTCCACGGCCTGCGCCAGGATGCAGGCTGCCAGGTCCTTGTCGATGACTGCCTCGACGCCGACGAGCCCCGATTGCGTCTGGACGACCGGCACCCCCCCGCCACCGCAGGCGACCACAATCGCGCCGCTAGCCACGAGTTGCACGATCTGCGCGGCTTCCTCGATGACCCGAGGTCGCGGCGACGCGACGGTCCGCCGCCAGCTCGCCTTGTCGGCCCCGGCCGGGCTCATGTGATACCCGCGGTCCCTGGCCAGCACGCGTGCCTCTGCCTCGTCGTAGTACGGCCCGATGGGCTTGGTCGGGTGATCGAAGGCAGGGTCGTCCTGCCGCACCCTGGTCAGCGTCAGGATGTTCACAACCGGCCGCTGCTGACCGTTCCGCGCGAGCACGTCATGGATGGCTGTGACCAGCAGCAGGCCGATTTGCCCCTGGCTCTCGGCACCGCAGATGTCCAGCGGCATGGGCGCGGTGACATCCTTGGCCATCTCGTTCTGCAGGAGGATACGGCCGACCTGCGGACCATTGCCGTGGGTGATAACGACTTCCCAGCCCAGCGCCGCGATCTCGGCTATGACCTCAGCCGCCACACGGGCCGAGGCGCGCATGGCTTCTGCGGTATCGGCCATCGTCCGGTCTAGGAGGGCGTTTCCGCCGAGGGCAATGACAACGCGGCGTCCAGTCACGTGTGGTCCTTTCCTGCAGGATGACTTGCGGCTGGCCCAGGCGCGGCGCCGGATCGCGGGCAGCCCGGATGCTGCCCGGTCACGCCGCCAGCTCCGGGCAGAAGTCCTGGGTGGCGTCCAGAAGGCCGAGCATCATCTCGGTACCGGACGTCGCCCCGTGGCTCAGCACCCGCCGTACGCAGCAGGCCAGGCGCTGCCCGGTCGATGGATGCAGCACGGCCCGCAGGCAGCTGCTCAGGAATTCCGGGATCATTCCGGCCCGGTACTCCCCGAGTAGGTATTCCGACAGCGGATGGGTGCGCCCCGCCGAACTGTCCATGGCCCTGGCGACCAGCTTGCGAGCCGACGCGGCGCGACGGCTGGTCCCGCTGATGTGCAGCAGCGCCGCCAGGTAGCCACCCAGATAGTCGTCACCGGCCGGGGTCAGCCCCGGTCCCAGCCCGACCAGCCCGGCGACGGCGGGCTCGAGGCCGCGCAAGCTGAGCCCTTGGCAGGCGGCCCGCAACTCGCGCACGTGCCTGCTGATCAGGGGCCGGGCCGTGAACCGCCCCAGGGCGCCCACGATCTCCTCGGCGCGCGCCGCGCGGCCGCCCACGCCTGCCCCGAAGCCAAGCGGAGGTTCGGGCACCCATTGCGGCGAGTCTGACCAGCTGACCAGCTGGCCAGCCCTCGTGGCCACGCCCTTCCCGCTGATGCTTACGATCTCGCCGACCGAGATAGCCTCGCTCAGCCCCCGGCTGTCTTCGATCAGGACGGTGCGCGGGCCGCTGCCGAGCGCCTGATTGCAGATCATCACCCAGCTGTTCCTGTCGTCACAGATGTTGGCGGCTGAGGCTGACACATACCTGACCACGGCCAGGTGGTTCGTTGTCCCCTGGTGCAGCCTGGCGTCGGCACAGACTGCTCGCTGGCCCGTCATGACACCCGCTCGACCTGCTCCAGCTCTGCTGGGCTCCCGTCGCGATGAATGCTGAACCATGCCTCCAGCGCCTGAACGAAACATGCTGCTGGCGCCCGGGAGACTCCGGCGCCGATGATGCGGTGACCGGGCTCATGATGCGATGTGGCGGTGTCGATGACCGGCAGCACGCTGGTCTGGACGACCCGCCGCACGTCAATGCCGAGCAGGACTCCGGCAAAATCCCACTGCGGCACGGCGAGAAACGGATTGCGGCCCGCTGTGATCTGCGCCATCTCAGCGCTGCTGGCCACGAGCTCCTGGTGTGACTTTCCCACCAGGCCAGCGATGCCGGGTGCCGCGGCCATCGCGAACGCGCCCAGGCCGACTGTCTCGGTGATCGCCGAGTCGCCTATGTCCAGGCCGGCGTCAGCAGGCCCGTAGCCAGGGAAGAAGACCCCGTCGACCGGCGGGGCAGGCGCGGTGAACCAGGCTGGGCCGGTTCCGCTGGTCCTGATGCCGAAATCCGTTCCGTTCCGGCTCATGGTCGTGACGATGGTGCTGAACGGCACGCCTTCAGCGGCTGATGCGATGAGTTTGGCCGCCGCCATCGCCAGCGGCAGGAAGGTCAGCTCGTTGGCGGCCAGCTCGTGGAGAGTGGCCGTCGCCTGCGGGAGCGGATTCTGGCTCGCGATCGTCGGGGCCAGGGCACGCAGCAGCAGCGCGCTCGAGGCCGTCTGGCGGCTGTGCAGTTCATCACCCATCATCAGCGCCTGGGCCATGAGCTGCATCAAATCGAGCTCGTCCAGGGGGCCAAGCGCCCGCGCCAGCACGGGGTAGAAGCATTCATTCCACTGCCGGAGTTCCGTCATGGCCCGCTCGTCCCAGCATCCGAACAAGGAGTCGTACTCGATCGAGCTGTAAGCGCGGCGACCGGAGGCCCGGTCCTGAACGACGAACACGTGCATCGAGGGCGACAGGACGCCGGCCATCGGACCGACGCCCCCCAGGTCATGGTTGGGCACCAGGCTGACCTGGCCGTCTTCGGCCAGTTGCGCAGCCGTCTGCGGGTCCTTCGCCCAGCCTTCGTACAGCACCGCCGCGATGACGCCGCCTCGCTGGGCGCCGGACATCCGGCTCCACGTGACCGGCGGGCCGGCATGGGTCAGTGTCATCGGATCCAGGTCGGGGATCAGCTCGCTCAGCCGCAGGACGCCGACCCACGCGGGCTGCACGGCGAGCATTCTCTGCAGCGCCTGCGCGTTGGCGGCCTCGACCCGCTGCCACGTGATCTCGGGATTCATCTGTGTCTCCGGTGCCACTAGAGGATCATCGCCAGCCGGCTCGCGAGGTCCGGATCGCCGCCGAGCGGCGGCCGCCAGTCCACCTGCGTGGCGGGGGCACCTACCGCCTGCAGCGTCTCGAAGAAGCCGCGCAAGCCGACGTTGATCACCCGGCAGGTCTGTCCGAACAACGGCCGGGCAACGCCTGACGGCGGGCTGGCCGACCGCCACGGGACGACGCGGCATGTGTCATCGGCGGGCATCCCCCGCCCCACCACCAGGCAGGCGAACCGCGCGGCCTGCGCGTTGGTCGGCAGGACGACCACCCCGGCGGCCTTGAGCGCCGCTTCCGACCGGCGCAGGCCCTGCGGGTCGGCCTCGGTGCCGCAGACTGATGCGACGAACGAAAGCGTGCGGCCATCGGCCGCCGCGCGAGACCTGGCGGCACTGACGGCTGCGGCCAGGTCTGTCGCGGGGTCGGAATGGGCGCCGAAGCCCAGGACGACATCGAACAGCACCACGGACGCCCGTGGATCGGACGCGCACCGCAGCATGAGGTCGCTGCGCAGGCTGAGGTCGATCATCGGATGCGGTCGGCCGACCGTGAAGTCGTCCGCGCCGAGATCGACGAGGCAGTGGGCGCCCGCGGGAAGCGCCGCCGACCCAGCGCTGTCAGCCGTCGCCGGCTCCGTCTCCAGGCCCCGGTCGGCCAGGACAAGGTTCGCCTCCTGGCACAGCGTCCCGCCGGAGTACAGCCCGCGGATAAGATCCTGGCCCGGGGACAGGCCGTCGCGCGCCCGCCCGAGGGCGGCGGCCACATCCTCGGCTGTCAGCCAGTACTCCAGCGGGCCGGTCGGCCAGTCGCCGCCGGTCAGCCGCGCCACCTGGGGAATCACGTCCTCAAGCAGACGGGCGTACGTCACTCCGCGCGGGGCGGCGTCCGCTGGGGAGTACCCGAGGAAGTTGACCACGCCCGGCTTCCCGCAGGCGGCCAGCGCCGCGACCACCTGGTCGGCGACCCTCGGTGACGGGACCTTGGAGACCAGGACGACTGCGGCTGTGCTTGGGTCGCGCGACAGCAGATCGAGAGCCTGCAGCGTTGACACCGCCCCGACCTCGGCGGTCATGTCGCGGCTACCCGTGCCGATCGCCTGTGAGATGCCGATCCCGGAGCGGGCGAGCAGGCACGTGACGGCCTGCATGCCGGTCCCCGAGGCGCCGATAACCCCGATGGAGCCGCGGGGGACCGCATTGGCGAATCCGAGCGGCACCCCGTCGATAATCGCCGTTCCGCAGTCGGGCCCCATCACCAACTGGCCGGCCGACTGGCCGGCTCTCTTCAGCTCTACCTCGGCGGCTAGCGGCACGTTGTCGCTGAACAGGAACGCGTTCAGGCCACGGTGAAGCGCACGCCGAGCTTCCGCCGCGGCATAAGGACCCGGCACCGAGATCATGGCCACGTTCGCCTCGGGATCTGCCGCTGCCGCACCCTCCAGGCTGGCCCAGCTAGCTTCCTCAACCGGCCGCGCGCCGCCTTCGCCCGCCTGCGCGTCCAGGTGCTCTTCCGCAGCGGCCAGCGCCGCGTCGGCGGCATCCTGTGTCTGCGCGCACACGGCGACAATCAGGTCGCTGGGCCCGGCCGTTTCGGCGTCAGGACCTAGAAGCCCGGCCGCGTCAAGCGAGCGTTTGTTGGCCGCCGTGCCCATCATCATTCCGACGTCCTTGACGCCGTTGACCTTCCGAATCTCCTGCGCTGCCCGCATCAGGAACACCGAGTCGCGGTAGTAGTCGGGCCGGACCTGGCAGGCGGCAATCACGACGGTCCCTTCATCGATGCGGGGGTACAGGTGAACCTGCACGACTGGGCGGATCGGCGGCCGGGCCCACGGCTGGCGTCGGCAAGGGGGCTAGTCAGCGGCCTGCGTCGCATGCGCAGCGACGCGGACGGGGCTGGATCGTGCCGTCAGGGCAAGGTAGAGGCAGAACGAGACAGCCAGGCCGATAAAGACCGAGATGTCAGCGCCTCGGATCGCGCCCACCAGCGGCCCGCGCAGCAGCGTCGCATTGGTGAACAGGTAAGCGCAGACCACGCCCACCGCGAAGGCGATCGCGCCCGGCACGTTCCAGCCGCTCTTGTACCAGTACGGGCCGCCGCCGAAGTTATGCAGCCCGGCCGTGTCGTAGCTGTTGCGCGCGGCCCAGATGCTGGCGAGGTACACCCCGGCCCACGGCGCGATCCACAACACCATCAGCGCCAGGAAGTTCTGGAAGGAGCCGACGAAGTTCGAGACGAACAGCGCGTAGATCGCCATGCCGGTGGCGACGACACCGTCGGCAATGACAGCCACCGACCGGCTGACCCGAACCCGCAGAGCCAGCAGGCTCATTCCTGAGGAATACGTATTGAGGAAGTTATTCGCCACGGCACCGAAGATGACGATCAGCAGGAAGACGGCGAAGAACCAGGTCGGCACCAGGGTGCGCAGGCCTCCGACCGGGTCGGTCATGTTTGCCGCCGTCCCTGCGGCTGCTCCGATGACGCTGATGCCGATCGCGGGGATGATGGGCCCCAGGGAGGTCCAGAACCAGACCGCCTTGGCGGGCTCGGTGGGCTTGAGATACCGGGCATAGTCCGCCGGGTAGTTCATCCAGGACATAGCAGAGCCGGCGACGAGCACCTCCACCGCCAGGATCCAGGTGGCGGCGGGCGTGCTCGCCGCGATCGCGTGAACGTGGAAGCCGCCCAGGTGGCTCTTGGGCAGGACGAATATCGCCAGCAGCACCATGCCGATGCCGAGCGCGTAGGTCAGGACCTGCTGGACCGCGACGATCGTGGCGTGACCGAAGACCGCCACGACGAACGTCACCGCGACGATGATGGCAAGTGCGACGACCTTGACCCAGGACCCGCTGAGGTGGGCTAGGCCGCCCACCTGGACCAGCGCGAGCGTGGCCACGACGATGAACACGGCCTCCCAGCCCACGGTCGTGAGCCAGCTCAGGAAGGCATAGGGCGCATTTCCCTGAACCCCGAACGCGCTCCGTGAGACGACCATCGTTGCCGTGCCCGCCTTCGGGCCCGGAATCGCGGCTGCGCCCAGCAGCAGGTAAAACGAGTGCGCGACCACGATCGCGACCACGGCCGGCGAGAAGCCCAGGCCGAAGCTGACGATGAGCGATCCGAGTATGAGATAGATGTAATTAGTGTTCGCGGCGGCCCAGACGAAATAAAGCTCCTTGGGATGACCGTGCCGGTCCTCTAGCGGAATGGTGTTGATGCCGTGGGTCTCAACGCTGAATGCCTCGTCACTCTGAACCCGATGCTGGCCGCCGTCCGCTCCGTGCGGGTCTGTCATTGTGCACACCCTTCCGCCTGTGGGGCGCGTGAGCCGGGGAGGCGGACTGCTGCGACGCCCGGTCTGCCGACGAGAGCCATCCTGTCATCCTAGGATCCTAGGTTGTGAAGCCTAACTCTCCGGGCAAGATGCGCGCAAGACCCGTTACCGCTACATGCCAGCGGCGGCCCGCCTGCTGGCGTCGTCGGGTCGGCCGTGGGTCATCGCGCTCCGGCGGGTCTCCGCTCGCCTGGCCGGGCTGTCGCGGGCGCTGGCCCCGCCGCAGCCTGCTGATCCACGACCGGCCGGACAACTGCTGATCTTGGCCCGCGCGGCCGGCGGCTGCGGCGAGGGCGATCAGCGGCGGCCGGGTGCTCGCACGACAGGGCGGTGATACCTTGCTGGGGAACTTAGTCGAGAAGAGACGCACCGGCATTATCCAATGGACAATCCCATAATACGGCGCATCGATAAAGGCAGCCGCATACCGTATTACTATCAGCTAGGCGAGATCCTCAAGGAGGAGATCGAGCTCGGCAGATGGGCGCCAGGCGAGCTCGTCCCGAGCGAGGCGGGAATTGCCGAGCTGTTTGGCGTGAGCCGGACCGTCATTCGCAAGGCGCTTGACATGCTCGAGGCGGACGGGGCGGTCATCCGGATCAAGGGCAAGGGCACGGTCGTAGCCGAGCCGAAGTTCCGTTATGAGGCAGTGACTGCGGCCGGGGAATGGTCACGAGGTGCGGTAGCCGGCGAATCACGGCTCGGCCGGGTGGTCGATATCCGGACCGTGCCGGCTGGCGCCCACGTCGCGCGGGTACTCCGCACGGCGCCGAACGAGGAGGTCTTCGAGCTCACCGTCGTCCAGTCCGTCGCCGCCGAGCCCGCGTCCTTCAGCCAGATCTACCTGCGCAGGGACGCAACGCCGGCACTCAGCGCGGTTGCCGGGGATCCCGCTCGTGAGGCAATCTCGCTGGTTGAGGGCGGCCCGGACGTGCTGGTCCAGCTTGCGTCGGCCTACGGACTGCAGCTCGGCGAGTCCCTGGTGGATGTCGAGATCAGCCTGGCCACCGAGTTCGAGGCGGGACTGATCGGCGTGCCGCTGCATGCGCCCGTCTTCCTGCTGAGCGCGGTCGACCTGGACACCCGCGGCTCGGCCGTGTCGTTCACGCGCGCCATCGTCCGCGCCGACTACTTCCGGTTCTCGGTGGGGATCCATTATCCGTCCCCGTCGGCCAGCGGCACGGACGCCCAGGGCGTGATGGCGCTGATCGGCCCCAGGGCCGCGCGTCGGCCGGTTGAGGAGCCAGCGAACTAGCCGGATCGGCGGGGGAGCGCCGCGCAGCAGCCGACGGGGTGTCGGCGCCATGGCGTGGACCTGCTCAGACGGCGCCGTCGTAACCTGGGGCCATGACGCGCGAATCGGAATCAGGAGTGCCCATCCAGCCCGTGTACGGGCCCGAGGCGCTGCGTGATTTCGACCCCGTCACGGAACTGGGGGAGCCGGGCGAGTACCCGTTCACCCGCGGTGTCTACCCGGGCATGTACACCAAGCGGCCGTGGACGATGCGCCAGTACGCCGGGTTCTCGACCGCGGCGGACTCAAACCGGCGGTACCACCAGCTGATC
Source organism: uncultured Actinomycetota bacterium (assembly GCA_963844655.1). Taxonomy (GTDB): domain Bacteria; phylum Actinomycetota; class Actinomycetes; order Streptosporangiales; family Streptosporangiaceae; genus JASHPR01. The sequence goes on from CAWJPA010000007.1 coordinate 993,224, forward strand.
GACGCGGGCACCACCGGGCTGTCGGTGGCCTTCGATCTGCCCACCCAGATGGGCTACGACTCGGACGCGCCCGCCGCGCGCGGCGAGGTCGGCAAGGTGGGCGTGGCCATCGACTCGATCGAGGACATGAAGGTGCTGCTGGGCGGCATTCCCCTGGACTCGGTCTCCACGTCGATGACCATCAACGCCCCGGCCGCGGTCCTGCTGCTGCTGTACCAGCTGGTGGCCGAGGAGCAGGGGACCGGCCCGGAGCAGCTCACCGGCACGATCCAGAACGACATTCTCAAGGAGTACATCGCCCGCGGCACGTACATCTACCCGCCGCAGCCCTCGCTCCGGCTGGTCTCTGACACGTTCGCGTACTGCCGCCGCGAGATCCCCCGGTGGAACACGATCTCGATCTCCGGGTACCACATGGCCGAGGCCGGGGCGACGCCCGCGCAGGAAATCGCGTTCACGCTGGCGAACGCCAAGGAATATGTGCGGGCCGCCATCGCCTCCGGCCTGGCCGTGGACGAGTTCGCGCCGCGGCTGTCGTTCTTCTTCGTGGCCAGGACCACGCTGCTGGAGGAGGTGGCCAAGTTCCGGGCCGCGCGGCGGCTGTGGGCGCGGACCATGCGCGACGAGTTCGGCGCCGCCAACCCCAAGTCGCAGATGCTGCGGTTCCACACCCAGACGGCCGGGGTGCAGCTGACCGCGCAGCAGCCCGAGGTGAACCTGGCCCGGGTGACGGTGCAGGCGCTCGCCGCCGTGCTCGGCGGCACCCAGTCGCTGCACACGAACGCCTACGACGAGGCGATCGCGCTGCCGACCGAGAAGGCAGCCCGCCTGGCGCTGCGCACCCAGCAGGTCCTGGCCAACGAGACCGACCTGACCGCGACGGCGGACCCGCTGGCCGGCTCGTACGTGATCGAGTCCATGACCGCCGATGTCGAGCGGGAGGCCGCCGAGCTGATCGCGAAGGTCGAGGAGCTGGGCGGCGCGGTGGCCGCGATCGAGCAGGGCTTCCAGAAGACCGAGATCGAGCGGTCCGCGTACCGGATCGCGCGGGAGATCGACACCGGCGAGCGAGTCGTCGTCGGCGTCAACAAGTTCGGCATCGCCGAGGAGGAGCCGTACCAGCCGCTGCGCGTCGACCCGGCCATCGAGCAGGACCAGGCGGAGCGCCTGGCCGTGCTGCGTGACGGCAGGGACAAGGCGGAGTTCACCCGCCGGATCGACGGTCTCAGGCGGGCCGCGGGCGGCCCTGCGGATGACGAAGCGGGGAACCTGCTCTTCCCGCTGCGCGAGGCCCTGCGCGCCCGCGCCACTGTCGGTGAAGTTTGCGATGCGCTGCGTGACGTCTGGGGCTTGTACCAGCCACCTGATGTCTACTAAGTCGCACGCTTACGGAATGAATACACATAGTGTCCTGTCCGTAGCATTGCGCACCCTGTGCACTGGGTAGGGAAGCCGTGGCGGAGCGGGACGGTCCAACCATGAGCGCAGGGCGGAAAGCGGCGTGATGTGCCCGAGGCTGCACTGATCGCGGCTGGCGTAGGGGCAGGTGATCTTCCCGCCAGTGTGCGGGAGGACGCCAGGCCGGAACGCGGGCAGCGCGGCCAGCGGGGCGCCATGGCACTAGGTCAGCGATCCCGGCTTCGTTCCCCCCGGCAGTGTTAACCCCCGCGTAGCGGCGCGCGGCTTGAACAGCCCCTGGAGGCTTACGGTGACCATCACCTGGAATCCATCTCGCGGCGCGACGATCGGTGTCGAGTGGGAACTGCAGCTCATCGACAGCCGGACCCGGATGCTGCGGCAGGATGCCCGTGAGGTCCTCGCGGCCTTGCCGTCGCTCAGCGAGGTCGGTGACAACCCGAAGATCCATTACGAACTGATGGAATCAACGGTCGAGGTGGTCACCGGCATCTGCTCTACCGTGTCGGAGGCGAAGGAGGATCTTACAGCGACAATCGCGCAACTTGAGCGAATCACGGGCAGCCGCGGTACGATGCTGGCCTGTGCCGGAACGCATCCCGTCAGCGACTGGCGAGACGCCAAGATGGCACCCATTCAGCGCTATGCCGAACTCGTCGAGCAGCTGCAGTGGCTCGCCCGGAGGATCCAGACATTCGGGGTTCACGTCCACGTGGGCATCTGCGACGGGAACAAGGCGATTCCCGTCGTCAATGCGCTCGCTGCATACCTGCCGCATTTCCTGGCGCTGACGGCGTCGAGCCCGTTCTGGAGCGGGCACGACACGGGGCTCGCCTCGAGCCGCGCGGTTATCTTCGGCGGGCTGCCGACCTCGGGGCCGCCGCAACCGCTTGCGGACTGGAGTGAGTTCGAGGAGTACATGGAGACGCTGCTTCGAGCCGGGACGATCCGGAGCATCAAGGAGGTGTGGTGGGACATCCGGCCGCACCCCGATTTCGGCACGGTCGAGATCAGGATGTTCGACGGCGTTCCTACCCTTCGCGAGATCGGCATGGTGGCGGCGCTGTCGCAATGCCTGGTGCGGCAGTTCGATGCCCAGCTTGACCGCGGTTACCGGCTTCCGAGCCCATCGGCGTGGGTTGTCAGGGACAATAAGTGGCGTGCTACCAGGTACGGGCTGGACGCGATAGTGATAACCGATGACGCCGGGGCCACCGCGCCGATCCGGGATGAGCTATTCGAGTTGGTACAGGAACTCAAGCCGGTGGCGGGCCGGCTGGGCTGCACGCAGGAGCTCGACGTTGTTTCCGAGGTGCTGGACCAAGGTGCCTCGTATGAGCGGCAGCGTGCTGTTTTCGCTAACGGGGGCAAGCTCGAGGACGTAGTGGACGCACTGGTCACCGAGTTCGCCGAGGATCGGTTTGTCACACCGGGGGAGGCCACGGATGGCCGAATTTGACCTGGAGGGCGAGCTCGACGCGTTCCTCGCCGGGCATCAGGCCGAGCTCGTCGATTTCCGGCGCGACCTGCATGCCCATCCTGAGGTCGGTTACCACGAGCACAGGACGACGCGCCGGGTGAAGCTCCGGCTGGAGGCCGCGGGCCTCCGGCCGATCATCTTGCCCAAGGGCACCGGCCTGCTGGTCGACGTGGGGTCGGGTACCGAGCCGGTGGTCGCGTTCCGGGCTGACCTTGACGCGCTGCCGATCAGCGACGAAAAGGACGTCCCGTACCGGTCCACCGTGGCCAGCGCCTGCCACGCGTGCGGGCACGACGTGCATACCACCGTGCTCCTCGGCACCGGGCTGGTCCTGGCCAGGGCGGCGGCGGCCGGGGCGCTGCCCGGCAGGGTCAGGCTGATCTTCCAGCCGGCCGAGGAGGTGCCGTGCGGGGCGCTCGATGTGCTCGCGGCGGGCGGCATCGCCTCTGTGGACCGCGTCTTCGCGCTGCACTGCGACCCGCGGCTCGATGTCGGCAAGATCGGCACCAGGGTCGGCGCGATCACCGCGGCCTGCGACAAGATCACGGTCCGGGTCACCGGGCCCGGCGGCCACACCGCGCGGCCGCATCTCACCGCCGACCTGGTCTTCGCGCTCGGCAAGATCATCACCGAGCTGCCCGCCGCGCTGTCCCGGCGGGTGGACCCGAGATCCAGCCTGAGCCTGGTCTGGGGGCGGGTGAACGCGGGCGCCGCGGCCAACGCGATCCCGGACGACGGCATCGTTGAGGGCACGGTGCGGTGCCTCGACGACGAGGCCTGGCACGCCGCCCCGGACCTGCTCAAGGCGCTGATCGACTCGGTGGCCAGCGCCTACGGCGTGGTCGCCGACCTCACCTACGTGCGGAACGTGCCGCCCACGGTCAACGAGGCCGTGTCCGTGGCCACGCTGGAGGCCGCCGCTGACCGGGTGCTCGGTTCCGACGCCGTGGTGCCGACGCCGCAGAGCCTGGGCGGCGAGGACTTCGCCTGGTACCTGGAGTCGATCCCCGGCGCACTGGCCAGGCTCGGCACCAGGAAGCCTGGTTCCGGCGACGACTTCGACATTCACCAGCCCACGTTTGACGTGGACGAGCGCGCGATCGGGGTCGGTGTCCGGCTCCTGTCGGCCACCGCCCTGACCGCGCTCTGCGGCGGCTCGCCCGCGCCCGATCCGCTGCCCGGCGTGGCCCACGCCTGACCGCCGCGCCCGGTCTGGGCCCAGATAAGCGCATGAGACCAGGCTGTGACCAGCTCGACCTACAGTGGATGGGCGTGGGCGCCGTTCCGGCTGGTGCCCGGTTTGACCCACTGGAGGCCACGGCGTGTCATCTGAGCACGGCACGGAGCAGGCGGGCGGTGCCGCGCCCAGCCAGGCGGCTGTGCCGCCGGTCAGCCCCGGGCAGCCCGGCGGCGACTCGCCCCCGGGCCGCGGGGCCCAGCCGGCCCCGGCCGCGCTGGGCGGGGCGGCCCAGGCAGGCGGGGCCACCGCGACGGCGGGCACCGGGGTGCCGGCCGAGCGCAAGGTGTTCCGGCTGCCCGGGTCCCTCATCGCCTGGTGGGTCTGGGTGGTCTTCGCCACCGCCAACCTGGTGGACCTGGCCATCACCGGGCGTGACCACACGGCGGCCGACATCGCGATAGGCCTGGTCGTGATCACCGGCGTGGTCTACGCGTGCGCCCTCCGGCCGCGGGTGGTCGCGGATGCCAGCGGCATCACCGTGCAGAACCCCTTCCGCGATCACCTGGTGCCCTGGGGCTCGGTGACCTCCGTGGACCTGGCGGAATCGGTCCGGGTCCACTGCGCCCAGGAGCCTGGGGCCAAGCGCCCGAAGGTCATCCACACCTGGGCGCTGTTCACGCAGCGCCGCAGCCGGCTCCGGCAGGAGCTCACGGGCACGGGCAGCCGCCGGCGGATGCCGCGGACTTACACCCCGCCGTCCTACGGGCAGATGCCACGCGAGGCGCAGAAGATCGTGGAGGAGCCCGCGGCGAAGGTCATGGCGAGGCAGCTGGACGAGATGGCCAGGGACGCCAGGGACCACGGCGCGGCCGCAGGCCCACGGGTGGTCACCTGGGCCTGGCAGCCCGCGGTGGCCATCGGGGTGCCTGCCCTCCTGGCCGTGCTTGTGTTCACGCTCTGGCACTGATCCCGGTCACGACGGTGGCGTCCAGCTCATCGCAGCTGGTCACCCGCGGGATCAGCCCCGCCCGGGTCATGGCCCCGGCCAGCTCCGGTGCCTGCCGCTCGCTGGTCTCGACCAGCACGCCACCCGCCGGGGCCAGCCACGGTGGCGCCCCGGCGATCACTCGGCGCAGCACGTCAAGCCCGTCCGCGCCGCCGTCGAGCGCGACCCGCGGCTCGTGCAGCCGGGCCTCGGGCGGCTGCAGCCCGATCTCCCCGGTGGGCACGTAGGGGGCGTTGGCGACCAGCACATCGACCCGGCCGCGCAGCGCGGCGGGCAGCGGCGCGTAGAGGTCACCCTCGTACACTCGGCCGCCTGCGGCGGTGAGGTTGCGGCGGGCGCAGCGCACCGCCGCGGGGTCGATGTCGGCGGCGTGCACCTCGGCCCGGTCCAGCGCCGCGGCCAGCGCGGCGCTCACCGCGCCCGCGCCGCAGCACAGCTCAACCACGACCGGTGATCGATCATCTTCGCGGGCCAGGGCGATGGCCTGGCGGGCGAGGAACTCGGTGCGGCGCCGGGGCACGAACACCCCGGGATCGACGGCTATCCGCAGGCCGCAGAACTCGGCCCAGCCCAGGACGTGCTCCAGGGGCAGGCCCGAGACCCGCTGATCCACCATGGCGGCGAGTTCGGCCGGCGTCCGGGCCGACGAGACGAGCAGCCGCGCCTCGTCCTCGGCGAAGACACAGCCCGCGGCCCGGAGCCGGGCCACGATGCCGGAGAGGTCATGAGGTGACGGAGTCGCTGAGATAACTGTGCCCTTCGGGAGGCCCACACCCTACCGGCTCCGGGGCGCCGCATGCCGGTCCCCGGGCGGCCGCGCCTCAGCTGCAGGGCCGTTCCCGCAGCGTCTTGACGTAGTCCGCGGGCGCGCCCACCGACTCGGCGGCATCGGCCATGATGCCCAGGTAGCGCGCGGCGGGCAGCCCACCCTCGTAGGCGTTCAGCACGTACAGCCAGGCGAGCACGTCACCGTCCGTGGTCTCCACCCGGACCTTGGCCTTCCGGTAGAAGCCGAGGCTGACGCCGTCCCACTGATCCAGCGCCTGCTCATCGGGGTCCGAGAGGTCATAGAGCACGACGAACACGCGCTGGCCTGACTCCTCGACGACCGTGGCCAGGGCGCCTTCCCAGCCGATGTCCTCGCCGCCGAACGCGAGCCGCCAGCCTTCGAGCCAGCCGCTGCCCCGCATCGGGGAGTGCGGGCAGCGTTCGGCCATCTGCGCCGGATCCATGTTGCTGCCGTAGGCCGCGTATATCGCCACGGATGATTAGCGTACGAGTCCCGGCGGCTCGGCGTGGGGCTCTCCCGGCCGGCCGAACCACGAGGTTGCGGGCGGCGGGTTCTGACCCGGCGGCGCGATACGCCAGAATGGGGCACCGTGACAGAGCCGCACGCGAAGATCGTGATCATCGGCGGCGGGCCCGGGGGCTACGAGGCGGCTCTCGTGGCCGCGCAGCTCGGCGCCAGGGTCACGGTCGTGGACCGGGACGGCCTCGGCGGTGCCTGCGTGCTGACCGACTGCGTGCCGTCCAAGACGCTGATCGCGACCTCCGACATGATGGCCGCCCTGCAGGGCGCGGCCACCCTGGGCCTGCGGTCCGACGCCGGCGCTGGCTCGGCGTTCGCGACCGTGGACGCGCCCCGGGTCTACGCCCGGGTCAAGGCGCTGGCCCGGGCCCAGTCCGGGGACGTGGCCTCCCGACTGGCGGCCGAGGGGGTGGAGATCCTGCCCGGCAGCGGGCGGCTGACCGGTCCGCGCACCGTGGCGGTGGGGGACACCGAGCTCACCGCCGACGTCGTGCTCGTGTCGACCGGGGCCCGGCCCCGGCTGCTGCCCGGCGCGGAGCCGGACGGGGAGCGCATCCTCACCTGCCGGCAGGTCTATGACACCGGCGAGCTGCCCGCCGAGCTGATCGTGATCGGCTCCGGCACCACCGGGGCGGAGTTCGCCAGCGCCTACCAGGCCCTCGGCTCGCAGGTCACGCTGGTGTCCTCGCGGGACCGCGTGCTGCCGCAGGAGGACGCCGACGCCGCGGCCGTGGTCGAGGACGTGTTCCGGCGGCGCGGCATGACCGTGCTCGGCCGGTCCCGGGCGGTCACGGCGAAACGCAGCGGCGACGGCGTCGTCGTGGTCCTGGAGGACGGCCGGACGATCCGCGGCTCGCACTGCCTGCTCACCGTCGGGATGGTGCCCAACACCGGCGGGCTCGGCCTGGAGGAGGCCGGGATCGCGCTCAACGGCAAGGGGTTCATCCCGGTCGACCGGGTCTCCAGGACCCACACGCCCGGCGTGTACGCGGCCGGCGACTGCACCGGCGTGATGATGCTCGCCTCGGTCGCGGCCATGCAGGGCCGGATCGCGATGTGGCACGCGCTCGGCGAGGCGGTCCAGCCGCTCAACCTCAGCCACGTCGCCGCGACGATCTTCACCGAGCCGGAGATCGCCACCGTGGGCTGGCGGGGGGGTTCCGGGGGGTCGGCCCCCCTGGCCAGCACTGTCCAGCAGGCCGTGACCTCGGGCGAGGCCGACGCGCTGGTGGTCAAGCTGCCGCTGGCCACGAACGCGCGGGCGAAGATGCACGGCTTCCGCGATGGCTTCGTCAAGCTGTTCGCCCGCCGGAGCAGCGGGATGGTGCTCGGCGGCGTGGTGGTCGCGCCGGAGGCCAGCGAGCTCATCCTGGGCGTGTCCCTGGCCGTGGAGCAGCACCTCACCGTGGACCAGATGGCGCACACGTTCGCCGTCTACCCGAGCCTGACCGGCAGCATCACCGAGGCCGCGCGCAGGCTCATGCGGCCCGCGGACGGCGCCTGACGGCGCCGGCCGCGACGGCCGATGATGGCCGCGACGGCCGGCCGGAGGTCGGCCCGAGCAGACGGCATGGCGGGGGGTTCCGGGGGCGGCAGGCCCCCCGGGTTAGTCAGTGCGCCGGGTGCCCCAGGTCCGGGTCATCCGGCACGTCCAGGCCGTGCTGGCGCAGCCGCGACGCGCGGATGTCGTCCGCGTACGCGGCCACCGTGAACACGCTCCCGCACAGGATCAGCGCCACCATAGCCAGGCCCAGCCACAGCGGCGCGGACAGCACCGCGATCACCACCGCGACCAGCGCCGCGCAGATCGGGATGATCACGGCCAGATGCCGCAGCACGGTCCGGCCCCGCCAGCCCGCGTCGGTCAGCTCGTGCCTGACCCAGTCCCGGTTCTCCGGCGGGAGGCGGAAGCCGGCCGCGAAGGCAAGCCAGCGGAGCACGCCGGGATCACCCGGCAGGCGTGTCACGGGCTCAGTCTCGCAGCTGGCAGATGATCTCACCCGCCGGGACCGTCTGGCCGACCTGAACCGCCAGCCCGTCCACCGTGCCGTCCTTGTGCGCGGTCAGCGGCTGCTCCATCTTCATGGCCTCGAGCACCACCACCGTGTCGCCGGCCGACACGTGCTGGCCGTTCGCGGCGACGATCTTCACGATCGTGCCCTGCATGGGGCTGACCAGCGCGTCGCCGCCCGCGGCCGCGCCGTCTGGCCCGGACCCGCGCCCGGCGCCACGCCCGGGCCGGGCGCGCGGGCGGGTGGGCGCCCCGGCGGGGCCGGCCTCGCCGAGCCCAGCCGGGATCACCACCTCCAGGCGCTTGCCGCCGACCTCGACCGTGATCCGCTCCCGCGCTGGCCCGCCGGCCTCCGGCGCGGCCGTGTCGCCCGTGTACGGCGGCAGGTCGCCGGCGAACCCGGTCTCGATCCACCCGGTGTGCACGGTGAACGGCTCCGAGGTGAACGCAGGGTCGTCCACCACCAGGCGGTGGAATGGCAGCACGGTCGGCATCCCGCCGATCTCGAACTCGGCCAGCGCCCGGCGCGAGCGCTCCAGGGCCTGGGCCCGGTCCGCCCCGGTCACGATCAGCTTGGCGATCAGCGAGTCGAACGCCTGCGGCACCGTCATCCCCGCGGCGTACCCGGCGTCCAGCCGCACCCCGGGCCCGGACGGCGGGTGCCAGTCGGTGAGCGTGCCGGGCGCGGGCAGGAAGCCGCGGCCCGGGTCCTCGGCGTTGATCCGGAACTCGATCGAGTGCCCCCGCAGCGGCGGGTCGTCATAGGCCAGCTCCTGGCCGTCGGCGATCCGGAACATCTCCCGCACCAGGTCGATGCCGCTGACCTCCTCGGTGACCGGGTGCTCCACCTGCAGCCGGGTGTTCACCTCGAGGAACGACATCGTGCCGTCCTCACCGATCAGGAACTCGCAGGTGCCGGCGCCCACGTAGCCGGCCTCGCGCAGCAGCGCCTTGGACGAGGACCGCAGCAGCTCCTCCTGCCCGGCGGACAGGAACGGGGCCGGGGCCTCCTCGACCAGCTTCTGGTTCCGGCGCTGCAGCGTGCAGTCCCGGGTGGAGACCACGACCACGTGCCCGCGGGAGTCGGCCAGGCACTGCGTCTCCACGTGCCGCGGCCGCTCCAGGTAGCGCTTCACGAAGCACTCGCCGCGCCCGAAGGCGGCCACCGCCTCCCGCACCGCGGACTCGAACTGCGGGGCGATCTCCGCCATCGTCGTGGCCACCTTGAGCCCGCGCCCGCCGCCGCCGTACGCGGCCTGGATCACGATCGGCAGCCCGTGCTCGGCGGCGAACGCCGCGGCCTCGTCCGGGCCCGAGACCGGCCCGTCGCTGCCCGGCGCCAGCGGCACGCCCGCCGCGCCGGCGAGCCGCCGCGCCGAGATCTTGTCGCCCAGCGCGTCGATCGCCTCGGGCGGCGGCCCGATCCAGGTCAGCCCGGCCGCGATGACCTCACGCGCGAAGTCGGCGTTCTCGGCCAGGAACCCGTAGCCCGGGTGCACCGCGTCCGCGCCTGACTCCGCGGCCGCCTTGAGGATCTTGCCGATGTCGAGGTAGCTCTCGGCCGCGGTCTGGCCGCCCAGTGCGTACGCCTCGTCGGCCATCGTTACGTGGAGCGCGTCCAGGTCCAGCTCGCCGTAGACCGCCACGCTGCCCAGGTCCGCGTCGCGGCAGGCCCGCACGATCCGGACCGCGATCTCGCCGCGGTTGGCGATCAGTACCTTGCGCACGTGCCGATCTCCTCTCAACGGGAGGAGTCTAGTGAGATTGTGACAGGCGGCTGGCCCGGCCCGGGGCCTCGCGGCTCACCGCGGCAGCCCGCTGGCGCGCCAGCCGCCGGGACCGCGCCGCAGCGGTGCCCGCAGCAACCGGGATCTCTCCGACCATCCGTTACGCACAGCGCTCCGCCCCCTCGCCGCGCCCCCCGATGGGGCCCGCGCGGCGAGCACGGCCACCACCGCCGCGACCTCCTCGGCCGACGGGCTGCCGCGGACGACGCTCAGCACCGGCGGCTGGGGGCGGTCATGGTCCCGGTCCTCGGTCATGGGGTCAGCTCCGTGACTTGCCCACGCCGATGCCGAACTGCCGGTGCACCCGGGCCCAGAACGCGTCCCGCAGCCACTCCCTGGCCTCCTGGTAGGCGCGCAGCGACAGGCCGAGCTCCTTCTCGGCGTCGACCAGCAGCTCCTTGTCGATGACCGGCGGCAGGATCGGGCCGGGCAGCAGGTCGCGGATGTTGTCCTCGCCCCGGGTCAGGATCCACTTCTGCGCCACGTGCTCGCCCGCCTCCTCGACCCGCTCCTTCTCCGGGCCGCGCCGGAGAGCGGCCGGGCCGAAGCCGGGCGGCGCCGGGTGGGCTCCCGGGCCGGCCGGGCGGAGCGCAGCGGGCGGGCGCCCGTGCCGCTCGCCGAAGACCTGCGCGGGAGACGGCGTCGCGGGCCCGCCCGCGATGGCCCCGGTCCGGACCGGGCCCGCGACCGCGGGCTCGGGCGCGAGCTGCCGGGTGAAGTAGGGCTCGACGAACGACCGCTCGAGCACCTCGACGGTGTCCGACTCCCACACCAGCCGCTCGGCCTGGTTCGTGCCGTAGGGCGGCTCGACGCCCCACAGGTGCACCCGCACGCCGAACGCCTGCGCGGCCTCGACCGCGGGCACCATGTCCTCGTCACCGGCCACCAGGATCGCGTCGGTGATCGCCCGGTGCCGGGCCAGCGCCTCCATGTCGGCCCGGATCTGGGCGTCCACGCCCTTCTGCTGGCCGCGGGCGTTGAGGTTGCCCAGGCGCAGCTTGACCCACGGCATCTGGGCGATGACCCGCTGGTCGATGGTGGGCACCCGGTCCCGCGCCGCGTCGTACCAGTAGACCCGGAGCAGCTCGCCGCGCACCATGTCGTCGGCGTGCCGGGTCAGCGTCTGGATCAGCTTGTCCGCGTCGACCTTGTAATCCCGGCGTGTGGCCACGCCGAACAGCAGCTCGCCCGTGGACGCGTAGATGTACCCGACGTCGACCATGATGGCGTAGCGGGAGAGCAGGGGAAGCGGGGATCCGTTTTCGGTCATGGTTCTCATGACTCTAGTGACTCGCGGAGTGCTCTGCGGCCATCGATCCAGCCCGATCGCTCCTCTGCCTGCAATTTCTCCTGGGCTGGGGCGCTTCAGGCCTCCTGATGACTCGCGCCGGGTATCGGGTTATAGGGGGATGTTCCCGTGTTTCCTGGGCGGCAGGGTCTGCCGTTTGGTCCGCAGCGTGCGCAGCGCCCTGACGACCTGGGACCGGGTTTCGGCCGGCCGGATGACCGCGTCCACGTAACCGCGATCCGCGGCCACGTACGGGTTGGCCAGCGTGTCCTCGTAGTCGGTGATCCGGGCCGCCCGCAGCCCGGCCTGCTCCTCCGGCGTGGCCGCGGCGGCCAGCTCGCGCCGGTACAGGATGTTCACCGCGCCCTGCGCGCCCATCACCGCGATCTGCGCGCTCGGCCAGGCCAGGTTGATGTCGCCGCCCAGGTGCTTGGAGCCCATGACGTCGTAGGCGCCGCCGTAGGCCTTCCGGGTGATCACGGTGATCTTGGGCACCGTGGCCTCGGCGTAGGCGTAGATGAGCTTGGCGCCGCGCCGGATGATGCCGCCCCACTCCTGGTCGGTGCCGGGCAGGAACCCGGGCACGTCCACGAAGGTCAGCACCGGGACGCTGAACGCGTCGCAGGTCCGCACGAACCGCGCCGCCTTCTCCGACGCGTTGATGTCCAGGCACCCGGCGAAGTGCATGGGCTGGTTGGCCACCACGCCGACGGACGATCCCTCGACCCGGCCGAAGCCGACCACGATGTTCTGCGCGAAGCCGGCGTGGATCTCCAGGAACTCGCCGTTGTCCAGGATGCGGGTGATCACGTCACGCATGTCGTAGGGCTGGTTAGGCGAGTCCGGGATGAGGCCGTCAAGCTCCGCGTCCACGTCGGTGATCTCCAGGATCGCCGGGCCGGCGCTGGCCTCGAGCACCGGCGGGTCTTCGAGGTTGTTGGATGGCAGGTAGGACAGCAGCTCGCGGGCGAAGCCGAGGCAGTCGTCCTCGTCCTTGGCCTGGTAGTGCGCCACGCCGGACTTGGTGTTGTGCGTGTGCGCGCCGCCGAGCTCCTCGAAGCTGACCTCCTCCCCGGTCACGGTCTTGATCACGTCGGGCCCGGTGATGAACATGTGCGATGTGCCCTCGACCATCAGGGTGAAGTCGGTGATCGCGGGCGAGTACACGGCCCCGCCCGCGCACGGTCCCATGATCAGCGAGATCTGCGGGATCACGCCGGAGGCGATCACGTTCCGGTAGAAGATCTCCGCGAACAGGCCGAGCGCGACCACGCCCTCCTGGATCCGGGCCCCGCCGCCGTCGTTGATCCCGATCACCGGGCACCCGGTCTTCATCGCGTGGTCCATGACCTTGACGATCTTCTCGCCGTAGACCTCGCCGAGCGAGCCGCCGAGGATGGTGAAGTCCTGGCTGAACACGCACACCGGCCGGCCGTCCACGGTGCCGTACCCGGTGACCACGCCGTCGCCGTAGGGCCGGCTGGCCGCCATGCCGAAGGCGGTGGCCCGGTGCCGGGCCAGCTCGTCGAGCTCGGTGAACGAGCCCGGGTCCAGCAGGCCCTCGATCCGCTCCCGCGCCGTCATCTTGCCCCGGGCGTGCTGCCGCTCCACGGCGTGCTCGGACCCGGCGTGGAGCGCCTCGTGCCTGCGCCGTTCCAGATCGGCGATCTGGCCCGCCGTGGTGTGCAGATCGGCCTGGTCAGCGCTCTCGGCCGGAGCTTCGCTGGTCATGCCGCCCAGATTAGCCGGGTGATCAGCCGCCGGAGACGGGGAGCACCACCACGCAGGGGACCTTGACCGGGTGGGCCGGGTCGAGCGCGTTCAGCACCAGGTGCAGACGGGCAAGAGCGGCAGCGTGGCCGCCCGCGTCAGCCTGACGGCGGCGCGGCCTCCGCGGTGCCGCCACCGGGCGGTCCCGCCTGCTCCGGCTGCGGGTCCGGGTCCGCCCGGGTGAACGCCAGGCCCGCGGCCACGCAGGCCAGCGGGATCGCGACGATCGTGTACCGGTACAGCGACTGGGTGAGCATTGCGGGCAGCACGATGCTCACCGCGGCGAGCGCCCAGGGCAGGGCCGCCACCCCGCCCCAGCTGCGCCACCGCCGGACTATCCCGACCAGGCCGGCGATCACGACCGCGAGGAACACCACGCCGGGGAAGTAGACCGGGAGCTGGTACAGGAACAGGAAGTACGCGTAGGGCTCCACGAAGTGGGTGTTGGCCGCGCTGCCCGCGTACTGCCGCTCGTCCTGCCCGTAGTACGGCGGCAGATGGGTGATGTGCGGCTGCGCGGTGAAGCTCATGGTGCTGTGCGCGATCGGGCGGTCGTTCGCCACGAACAGCAGGCCGACGTCGCGGGCGACCACGCGCAGGTAGTCGAGCGGCTGCGCCTCGATGGCCTTCTCGGCGAACTGCCGGCCGAGCTTGTCGTTATAGGCGTTGAACCCGGGGTGGGCGTCATGGCGCCACCAGGCGTCCTTGGCCCACAGGTAATCGGCGGCCGTGGGCGCGTTGAGCAGCGCGGTCACCGACCAGGCCGGCGCGGGCCCGGGCGGGGCCACCGACGTCTCGCGGGCCGGGCACAGCGGGGCCAGCCGCGGCGGCGGCTTGATGACCGCGCAGTTGGCGAAGCTCGTGGTGCGCGACCACAGGAACACGCCGTCGCTGCTGGTGAGGTTGTACTGCCCGTAGGAGGCGTGGAACGCGATCGCGTAGCCGAGCACGGGCGCCGCGATCGCCGCCGCGGCCGCGCCGAACGCCCGCCAGCCGACGCGCCGGATCAGGATGAACGCGGCGAAGATGATGGCCAGCGGGATGCCGTTGCCGCGCAGCAGCGAGACGTAGGCGACGAGCAGCCCGGCCCCGGCGCACTGCCACAGCCGCGGGGTGCGCCTGGTCAGCAGCAGTGCCACGGCCGCGAGCAGCACGAACCCGTACAGCGTGTCCGGCAGGACGAACGACTCCAGCGCGATCTCGCGGGTGTCGAACAGGGTCGGCAGCGCGGCCAGCGAGGCGCCCCAGCCGGGCAGGCCCCAGTACCGCAGCAGCGCGTAGACACCGACGGCGGTGGCGATGCCCAGGAGGTGCTGGGCCGTGGTCACCGCCAGCAGGGTGTGCGGGAAGATCCGGAAAATATCCAGGAACCAGGAGTAACCGGACGGGCGGATCACGCCCAGGGTGCCGTTGGCCGCCTCCTGCATGTACAGGAACGAGTCCGCGGTGAGCAGCGCGGGCCGGAACGCGAGCGAGGCCAGGATCCGGGGCAGGAACGAGACGATCACCAGGATCGTGATCAGGCGGTGGCGGCGCCACAGCTGGCGCGGCCCGGCGGCCGCGGCGGCCCGGCGCGCGGTCGCCGCGGCGGCTGCGGCCAGCCCGCCCAGGCCGCGCGGCGGCTGCGGTTGCCCATGGCGCGGGGCCGGCTGCTCGCGCGCGTCGCTAAGCTCGTTGACCTTGAGATCGGGCACTGCTCACCTCGAACCCTTCAGCGGCTCAGCCCGCATGGTCCTGGCGGCGCTGAGGCGCGGTCTGACTCTGGAAAGGAGCCCTGATGGGAACACCTGGCGCGGCACAGGCGCCCCCCGGAGTTGACAATATCGTGCATGCATGGTGACTCTCCGTCGCCCCTGCCGATGCTGAGCTCCGGCGCGCTGGGCGAGGCCCTGGTGGCGTCCGGGGGGTTCTGGCACGACGTGCGCGTGGTGGCGGAAACCGGGTCAACCAACGCGGACCTGCTCGCAGCGGCGAAAACCGGCGCCCGAGAGGGCGCGGTGATCGCGGCCGACTCCCAGTCGGCCGGGCGCGGGCGGCTGGGCCGGCGCTGGGTCAGCCCGCCGGGCACGTCGCTGAGCTTCTCCGTGCTGCTGCGCCCCGCGGCCGTGCCCGCGGCGGCCCGGGCCTGGGTGCCGCTGCTCGCCGGGGTCGCCGTGGCCGCGGCGCTGCACGGCGAGGCCGCGGTCGACGCGCGGCTGAAGTGGCCCAACGACGTGCTGGTCCGGGGCGGCAAGCTGGCCGGCATCCTGGCCGAGCAGGCCGGGGACGCGATCGTGGTCGGCATCGGGATCAACGTGACCGTCGGCCGGGACGACCTGCCGGCGGCCGGGGCCACGTCGCTCGTGCTCGAGGGCGCGGCCAGCACCGACCGGGAGCGGCTGCTCGCGGCCGTGCTCGGGCAGCTCGGGCGCTGGTACCCCGCGTGGAAGGACGAGGCCGGCGACGCCGACCGGTCCGGGCTGCGCCGGGAGTACCTGCGCTGGTGCGCGACCACCGGGCAGCAGGTCCGCGTGTCGCTGCCCGGCGGGACCACGGTGACCGGGGAGGCCACCGACGTGGACCGGGCCGGGCGGCTGGTGGTCCGTTCCGCCGTCGGCCTGGTCCCGGTCAGCGCGGGCGACGTGGTTCACGTCAGGTGACACCAGCGCGCGGTTCGCGCCAGGTCACGCCAGATTGCCGCGCTGCATGCCACGATGTGGCCTATGGCCGGTGCTGAATCCCTGTCTGAGGGCGAGGAGTTCGTCGTGCGGCTGCACCCGCACTGGAAGACCCTGCTCAGGCCCTTGTTCATCCTGGTGGTGCTGTTCATCGCGGTGATCGCGGCCCTGCTGCTCCTGCCGGTGCGCAGCGACATGAACGCCGTCCGGATCGGGGTCGGCGCCGTGGCCGTGGTGCTCGCCCTCATCTGGGTCGCGGTGCCGGTGATGCGCTGGCGCACGACCACCTACGAGCTGACCACCCGCCGCCTCCGGCTGCGCGAGGGGATCCTGGCCCGGTCGGGGCGTGACTTCCCGCTGATCCGGATCAGCGACGTGTCGTTCTCGCACGGCCTGATCGACCGGATGCTCGGCTGCGGCCGGCTCGTGGTCGAGTCCGCCGGGGAGCACGGCCAGCTCGTGCTCACCGAGATCCCCCACGTCGAGCAGGTGCAAGCCACGCTGTTCCAGCTGGTCGAGGACGAGCAGGCCCGGCTGGCCCGCGACGAGCGCTGAGTTGCCCGGGGGGACGACTCCCCAGGACCCCCCCGCGTGCACATCCCCGCCCACCTCCCCTTCCCCCTTCACGACCTCCGGTCGGCCGTCGCGGCTGGCACCGGTCCTCGGGCCGGGCGCGCTGACCGGCCCCCAGATTGCTCGGGTTAGCCTGCCTCCATGAGCCAGGCAGACGGCGTGACCGTGCGCAGGCCCGAGGGCGGGCCCGGGATCGCGGAGATCGTGCTCGACCGGCCCGAGGCAATGAACGCGCTGAGCACCGCGATGGCGGCGCGGCTGGCCGCGGTCTGTGCCGACCTGGCCGCTGACCGCGATGTCCGCGCGGTGGTGCTGGCCGCGTCGGGCCGGGCGTTCTGCGTCGGCGCCGACCTGAAGGAGCGGGCGGCAATGAGCGACGCCGACTTTATGGCGCAACGGCCGGTGTTCAGGTCCGCGTTCGGCGGTGTGCTCGCGCTCCCGCAGCCGGTGATCGCCGCGGTGCACGGCTACGCGCTCGGCGGCGGCTGCGAGTTCGCGCTGAGCTGCGACCTGATCGTGGCCGACGAGACCGCCGAGTTCGGGCTGCCAGAGACCACCGTGGGCCTGGTGCCCGGCGGCGGCGGGACCCAGCTCGCGCTGCGCCGCCTCGGCCCCGGACGGGCCGCGGACCTGGTGCTGACCGGCCGCAGGATCGGCGCCGCCGAGGCCGAGCGGATCGGGCTGGCCGACCGGCTGGTGCCGGCCGGAACGGTGACCGAGCACGCACGCGAGCTCGCGGAGCGGATCGCGGGGAACTCGCCGGTTGGCGTTCAGGCCGCTAAAAGAGCTCTGCGGCAGGGCGCGGGCGTTCCTCTGGCCACCGGGCTGGAGATCGAGGACTCCGCGTGGCGGACCGCGGCCTTCTCCGCGGACAGAAAAGAAGGCATCGCGGCGTTTGTAGAGAAGCGCAAGCCACAGTGGCCGGGCGCATGAGGAGGCTGGGGCGGTGAGTGATCTTCCTGAGCGGATCTCGGTCCGCGAGGTCGGCCCTCGGGACGGGCTGCAGAACGAGGACCCGGTGCCGACCGAGGCCAAGATCGAGCTCATCGACCGGCTGTCCGCCACCGGCGTGCAGCGGATCGAGGCGGTGTCGTTCGTGCGGCCAGAGGCGATCCCGCAGATGGCCGACGCCGACCAGGTGTGGGCCGGGATCGAGCGCGCGCCGTCGGTCAGGTACTCGGCGCTGGTGCCGAACCTGCGCGGGGCCCGGCGCGCGCTGGACCGGGGGCTCACCGAGATCGAGGCCGTGGTGTCCGCGTCCGACACGCACAACCGCAGGAACCTCAACCGGTCGACCGAGGAGTCGCTGGACGACATCGCGGTGCTCATCGACGAGGCGCACCAGCGCGGCGCCACCTGCCAGGTGATCGTGTCGACAGCGTGGGGCTGCCCGTACGAGGGGGACGTGCCGGTGGAGCGCGTGGTCCGGGTGGCCTCGCGGGCGGTGGCCGACGGCGCGGACACGGTCTCGTTCGGCGACACCACCGGTATGGCCACGCCGGGGCGGGTCCGGGAGCTCGTCGGCGCGTTCCGCTCGGCTCATCCCGAGACCGGGCTCAACCTGCACTTCCACAACACCCGGGGCACCGGGCTGGCCAACGTGCTCACCGCGCTCGAGCTCGGGGTGTCCGACTTCGACGCGTCGGTGGGCGGCCTCGGCGGCTGCCCGTACGCGCCGGGCGCCACCGGCAACATCGCCACCGAGGAACTCGTGTACATGGTCGAGGACATGGGCGTGGCCACCGGGATCGACCTGGAGGCGATGATCGACGCCGCCGCCGACGCGGAGCGGATCATCGGCAAGAAGCTGCCCTCCCAGGTCCTCCGGGCCGGCCCGCGAACCCGGACCATCCCGGCCTAGCACCAGGAGCCCCGCCCTACCCCGGCGCCCCGCGTCCTGCGCTCGCCCCGCGCCCGTCTCCCGCGTCCCGCGCTCGCTCCGGGCCCTGCGCCATGCGCTCGCCCCGCGCCCGTCTCCCCGCGTCCCGCGCTCGCTCCGGGCCCTGCGCCATGCGCTCACCCCCGCGCTCGCCATACCTCAGGAACCCCCCACGCCCCGCGATTACCTCCCGCACCCTGCGCCCCGCGCTAGGGCCTCGGCCCGTCCCGCCGACCATGATCCATGTGAGTTTGCTGCACACCTGACTACAGCAAACTCACATCGACGGGCGCCCTGGGGCGCTTTCGCGGTCCGGGTACGCTCGCGGACCTCGCGCGGCACTCCGCGGTCAGCGTCGGCGGTGTCGAGCCCATGAGCGGCCAGATCTGCCCCAGCTGCGGGGACACGACCCGCTTTCCCCGAGGCCGCGCCCGAGGAGCATCTGGAACCTCGTGCCCAAGCTGGCCAGCCTGCCGTTCAGCGTCGCGGCGGCCGCCGCGGCCGATCAGGGGCTGCCGGCCATGGTCACGCGCGCGGTGCCGGGGCAGGTCGCGACCTACGAGTCCCTGGCCGGCCGGGTCCGGGAGCGGATCACCCGGGCCGGGGCGGCCGGGACGTAGCAGTACGCTCGCGATCGTGAGCGAAGAAGTGAAGGACGCCGTCCCGGCCGGTGAGAGTGCGGGCCACCCCGAGCTGGGCGAGGTCCGGGCCGGCATCGAGACGGGCGGCGCGGCCCGGTACCACGAGGCCGCGGCGGCCAAGGGCAAGCTGTTCGCCAGGGACCGGATCGCCCTGCTGACCGACGAGGGCAGCTTCACCGAGGACGGCGTGTTCGCCAACGTCCTGGCCGGCGGGCTGCCCGCCGACGGCGTGATCACCGGCACCGCGACCGTGGGCCAGCGCCCGGTCGCGCTGATGGCCAACGACTCGACGGTCAAGGCGGGCTCCTGGGGCGCGCGCACGGTCGAGAAGATCATCAGGATCATCGAGAAGGCGTACACGTCCGGCATCCCCATGATCTACCTGGTGGACTCGGCGGGCGCGCGGATCACCGACCAGGTCGAGATGTTCCCTGGCCGCCGCGGCGCGGGCAAGATCTTCCACACCCAGGTGCGCGCCTCCGGGTCCATCCCGCAGGTGTGCGCGCTGTTCGGCCCGTCGGCTGCGGGCGGGGCCTACATCCCGGCGTTCTGCGACTTCGTCGCGATGGTGGACGGGAACGCGTCGATGTATCTCGGCAGCCCCCGGATGGTCGAGATGGTGGTCAGGGAGAAGACCACGCTCGAGGAGATGGGCGGCGCGCGGATGCACTGCAGCGTGTCGGGCGTCGGCCACTACCTGGCCGAGTCCGAGCACGACGCGATCGGGGCGGTCCGCCGGTACCTGTCGTACCTCCCGGCCAGCTGGCAGGGGGCGCCGCCCGCGGATCAGGCCCGTGAGCCTGGCCCCGCCGACCTGCGCGGCCTGGTCCCGGTCAGTGAGCGCCAGGCGTTCGACATGCGCCGGTACGTGCGCGGGCTGGTCGACGAGGACTCGCTGTTCGAGATCCACGCGCTGTGGGCGCGTGAGCTGGTGGTCGGCTTCGCCCGGCTGGCTGGGCGGGTCATCGGCGTGGTCGCGAACAACCCCATGTTCAAGGGCGGCGTGCTGTTCGTCGACTCGGCGGACAAGGCCACACGCTTCATCCAGCTCTGCGATGCGTTCAACGTGCCGCTGCTGTTCCTGGCTGACGTGCCGGGATTCATGGTCGGCACCGCGGTCGAGAAGCAGGGGATCATCCGGCACGGTGCCAAGATGATCAGCGCGGTGTCCGAGGCCACCGTGCCGAAGATCTGCGTGGTCGTCCGCAAGGCGTACGGGGCCGGCCTGTACGCCATGGCCGGGCCCGGCTTCGAGCCGGACGCCACGCTGGCGCTGCCAACCGCGAAGATTGCCGTCATGGGCGCCGAAGCCGCGGTGAACGCGGTGTATTACAACAAGTTGGCCACAATCGCCGACCCGGGCGAGCGGGAAAAGGAAACCGGGCGGCTCCGCGCGGACTATGACGCCGATATCGACATACTGAGACTCGCCGGGGAATTGGTGGTTGATGACGTCGTCGAGCCCGAGGACCTGAGGGCGCAGCTGATCAGGCGATTCGACGCGGCACGCGGCAAGGACCGGTCGTTCTCCCGGCGCCGCCATGGCGTCACTCCCGTGTGACGACGTACCGCATCACCGGACATAGTGCCTGGTAACCGTCCTGGCGCGAACGCTATCTGGGCAGTTCCTGGGCGTGGAAGGCGGGAAATTGTCTCCGGCCGCCATACCATCTGAGCATGACCAGCGTTTTGCTTGCCGAGGATGACCTCTCTATCTCGGAGCCCCTGGCGCGCGCACTGCGTCGCGAGGGCTATGAGGTTGGCGTCTCTGCAGACGGGCCAGCCACGCTCGAAGCCGCGTCTGCCGGCGGGATCGACCTGATCCTGCTCGATATTGGCCTGCCCAAGATCGACGGGCTTGAGGTGTGCCGCCAGATACGGTCGGCGGGACACGCCGTCCCTGTGCTCATACTCACCGCTCGCGCGGACGAGGTGGACACCGTGATCGGGCTGGACGCCGGCGCCGACGACTACGTCACGAAACCGTTCCGGCTGGCTGAGCTGCTGGCCAGGGTCCGGGCCCTGCTGCGCCGCGGCGCCACCGAGAGCCGGGTGGTGCAGGGGGTGCGGGTCGATGCCGACGCGCGCCGAGCCTGGCTGGGTGACGAGGAGATCGACCTGACCTCCAAGGAGTTCGACCTGCTCGCCTTGCTGGTGAACGAAGCCGGGAAGGTGGTCACCCGCGAGCAGATCATGCGGCAGGTCTGGGACAGCAAGTGGTGGGGATCCACCAAAACCTTGGACATGCACGTCTCCTGGCTGCGACGTAAGCTCGGCGATGACGCGCACAGCCCCCGGTACATCACCACGGTCCGGGGAGTCGGCTTCAGGTTTGAACGCGGCGACTAACTGCCGGGAATGGCGGCTGACAGTGTCCAGGCAGACGACGGGTGCCGGGCGGGGTGGCGCAGGAACCCAGGCTGAGACCGCCGCGACCCATGGCGGGTGCGGAGGCTAAGGCGTGCAGCGCCGTCTGCTCGTCTCGACGCTCGCGGTGGCCGTCGCGGCGGTACTTCTGCTTGGCCTGCCGCTGGCCTTCGTGCTCAGCCGTCTGCGGGTCTCCGAGGCCTCCCAGCAGCTGAGGCGGGACGCCACCACGCTCGCCACCGGGCTGCAGGAACGGGTCGACGCCGGGCTGCCCGCGGACGCGGACGGGTTCGCCCGGTCACTGACCGACCGGTATGTGGTCATCACCCAGCGGGGCGGGGCCAAGGCCGTGGCCGGCGCCCGGCCCCCGCGGCATGACACCATCTCCGGGCAGGATTCGACCCGGGACTTCACGGTCTCCGTGGCGGCCGACGACTCGTTCGTCAATGGCGAGGTGACCGACGGGGTCGTGATGATCGGCTCGCTGGCCCTGCTGGCGGTGGCGGTGGCCGTCGGGCTCGCCGTGCTGCAGGCCCACCGGCTGTCCCGGCCCATGAGGGAGCTGGCCAGCGCGGCGGACCGGCTCGGTTCCGGCGATGCCCGGCCGCTGGGGCGCAGGTACGGGGTGCCGGAGCTCGACCGGGTGGCCGAAGGCCTGGACGGTTCAGCGCAGCGGATCAACAACCTGCTGACCGCTGAGCGCGACTTCGCCGTCGACGCGTCCCATCAGCTGCGGACCCCGCTGACCGCGCTGTCCATGCGGCTGGAGGAGATGATCGCGGCCGCGAACTACCCGGACGTGGTGCGCGAGGAAGGGGCGGCCGCCCTGGCCCAGACCGAGCGGCTCGCCGAGGTGGTCGGGCAGCTGCTCGGCCGGGCCAGCCGGTCGGTGTCGGGCGCGCCGTCGCTGGCCAGCGTGGACGACATCGTCGCCCAGCAGGTCGTCGAGTGGGAGCCGGCGTTCCGGCGGGTGAGCCGGAAGCTGGAGGTGACGGGGGAGAAGGGCCTGTACGCCTACGCCACGCCGGGAAGCGCTTCTCAGGTGATCGCCACCCTGCTGGACAACGCCCTCGTGCACGGGGCCGGGGCGGTCACGATCAGGACGTCGCAGACGCCGAGGTCGGTGGTCATCGAGGTCAGGGACGAGGGCAAGGGCGTGCCGCAGGAGCTGGTGCCGCGGATCTTCGAGCGCAGCGTCAGCGGGGCGCCGGGCGGGACCGGCCTCGGGCTCTCGCTGGCGCGCACGGTGGCGGCCGCCGACGGCGGCCAGGTGGTGCTGGTGCGCCCGCGCCCCGCGGTGTTCGCGCTGTTCCTCCCGCACGGCGTCCCCGGTGAGCAGGACGAGCCCGTGGTGAGCGGCCCGGCCTGATCCTCCGCCGGGCGGGGCCGGTTATCCTCCGGCTGGCGCTGATGTCCCTGGTGATGGCCCCTATGATGATGCCGCAGATGACCGAGAAGATCCGGGACCGGCGGCCCGCCCCGCCCTTGCCATGACGGGATCACGAGCTGGTGACTGACGCTACGCCGCCGCGCCCGCACGTCCCGGTGGTCGGCATGGTGGGAGGCGGGCAGCTCGCGCGCATGACCGCCCAGGCCGCGGTGGGTCTTGGCATCGGTTTCCGGGTTCTGGCCACATCGCCCGGCGAGAGCGCCGCGCTGGTCTGCGCGGGCACGCAGATCGGCGACCACCGGTCCATCGACGACCTGACCGCCTTTGCCGTCGGCTGTGACGTGGTGACCTTCGACCACGAGCACGTGCCGGGGAAGCACCTGAGGGCCCTGGAGCAGGAGGGCGTGCAGGTCCGGCCCGGGCCGGACGCGCTTCGCTATGCCCAGGACAAGCGCGCCATGCGGGAGCGGCTGGCCGGTCTTGGCGTGGCCTGCCCGCGCTTCGCCACCGCCGCATCCCTCGGGGACGTGACCAGCTTCGCGGAAGGCTCCGGGTGGCCGGTGGTGCTCAAGGCGGTCAGCGGCGGGTACGACGGCAGGGGCGTCTGGGTCTGTGAGACGCCAGGCCAGGCCGCCTACGTGCTCGCCCACGGGATCGACCTGATCGTCGAGGAGCACGTGGCCTTCGACCGCGAGCTGGCCGTGCTCGTCGCCCGCTCGCCCCACAATCAGGCGGCCGTGTACCCGGTGGTGCAGACCATCCAGCGCGACGGCATCTGCCGCGAGGTGCTGGCGCCCGCGCCCGGGCTGGACGAGGACACGGCGGTCGAGGCGGAACGGCTGGGACTGGCCATCGCCGCCGGGATCGGGGTGACCGGAATACTCGCGGTCGAGCTGTTCCAGACCGCGGGCGGGCTGCTCGTGAACGAACTGGCCATGCGCCCGCACAACAGCGGCCACTGGACCATCGAGGGCGCCAGGACCTCTCAGTTCGAGCAGCATCTGCGGGCCGTGCTCGACCTGCCGCTCGGAGCGCCGATGCTCGCGGCACCGCACGCGGTCATGGTCAACATTCTCGGCGGCGACGATCCCGACCTGTACGACCGGCTGATCCACGTGATGGCCGCCGATCCCGGCGTGAAGGTGCACCTGTACGGCAAGGAAGTCCGGCCGGGCCGGAAGGTTGGCCACGTCACCGCTCTGGGCGACGACGCGGAAGTGCTCAGGGACCGCGCCAGGCGCGCGGCCAGCTATCTCAGATGCGGCCGGGAACAGGAGTAACCAGGCGGGGGAAGGAGCGGCGCATGGACAGCCAGCCGCTGGTTGGCGTGGTGATGGGCAGCGATTCCGACTGGCCGGTGATGGAGGCGGCGGTCACCGCGCTGCGGGAGTTCGACGTGCCGTGGGAGGCCGACGTCGTGTCGGCGCACCGGATGCCCCGGGAAATGATCAGCTACGGCTCCGCGGCCGCGGGCCGCGGGCTGCGGGTGATCATCGCGGGCGCCGGGGGTGCGGCGCACCTGCCGGGCATGCTCGCCGCCGTGACGCCGCTGCCGGTGATCGGGGTCCCGGTACCGCTCGCGCACCTGGACGGCATGGACTCGCTCTTGTCGATCGTGCAGATGCCGGCCGGTGTTCCCGTGGCCACGGTCGCGGTCGGCGCGGCCCGCAACGCCGGGCTGCTCGCGGTCCGCATCCTGGCCGCCGCGGACGAGGACCTGCAGCGCCGGATGACCGAGTTCCAGGCCAGCCTCGAGGCGGCAGCCCAGGCCAAGGGCGCCGCTCTCCGCGCCAAGCTAGACTCCGGCACCGCCTGACCTCCGCCGGCAGGCTCTCGTCGGCTAGGCCTGATCGGGGTGGGCCCTGCCGGTGCCGAGGAGCAGCGCACCGGCGGCCGCGGCGAAGCCCGCGATGACGATCGTGACGGTGGGTGTGTAGGAGCCGGTGGCCTGGAGGAGAGCCCCGGCAGCGGCGGGGCCGAGGGCACCGCCGGCGGCGAAGACAGCCTGCTGGACGCCGAGCAGCAGGCCGAGGTGGTGCGGGCCGGTGAGTTCGTGGGCGTAGACACCCTGCAGGGTGTAGATCGCGCCGATCGCCGCGCCGGTGAACAGGCTCAGCACCAGCGCGGCCGCCAGCGTGCCGCTGGCGAACAGCAGCACGGTCGCGGCGGCGCCGGTGACGTAGGCAGCCACCAGGGTGTGGCGCGCCCCGAGCCGGCCGGTCAGGCCGGTGAGCGGCAGCCGCCCGGCCAGCTGGGCCAGGCCGCGGAACCCGCCGACGGCCGCCGCGACCGTCAGCGACAGCCCGGCCTGAACCGTGACCGGGACCTGGTAGACGATCAGGGCGTTGACCGCCGCCCCGCCCAGCAGCGTGGCGGCCAGCCAGGCCCGCAGCGGCGGACTGCCCCAGGCCTCCCGCAGCACGCCGCCCGCCCGCGCCGTCCGGTCGGGTGGCGACCCGCCCGGACCGATCAGGGCGGCGGCCAGCACGAGCGCGGCCCCAGCCAGGACGGCCTCGATCCGGATCGCACCGCGCCAGCCCGCCGCCTGTACCAGCCAGCCGGTCAGCGGGAGGAAGACCGGGCTGGACAGCGCGCCGAACAGCGTCAGCCAGATGATGGCCCGCGCGGGCGCCGCCGGTGCTGTGCGGGCGGCCACCGTCTGGGTGATGTGGTAGAAACCCAGCGCCCCGACCAGACCGCACCCGCCGGCGTAGGCGATGGCAAATGCCCACAGCGCCTGCTGCCACGACGCGATGAGCATCGCGGCGGTCCCGGCCACGGCGGCCAGCAAGAACAGCGGGCGGGGGCCGCGCCGGTCCAGCGCGCGGCCGGCCACAATTCCTCCGGCGCCGGTGATGACCAGGGTCGCGCTGAAGATCGCCCCCAGCGCCGCGTCCGGCCACCGGGTACCGGCCCGGATCGGGCCGATCAGCACCCCGTACGCGTAGTAGCACGCGCCGTAGACCACGATCGTGAGCAGCCCCAGCACCGATACCGGGACCACCGGCGGCCGAGCCCGCTCCTGCCTGCCGCCCGTCATCGAGGCGCACTCACTCAACGGATGCTACGGGCCTGATTCAGCCATCCCCGCCGGCCGATGCCAGTTCCCTGGCCAGCTCCGCCACGCGCCGGCGGATCTCATCGCGGATCGGCCGCACCCCTTCCACAGCCAGCCCGGCCGGGTCCGGCAGGTCCCAGTCCAGGTACCGCCGGCCCGGGTATACCGGGCAGGTGTCACCGCACCCCATGGTGATCACCACATCGGCGGCCTGCACCTTGTCCGCCGTCAGCGGCTTGGGGAACTCGTGCGAGATGTCCAGGCCTACCTCGGTCATCGCCTGCACCACCGCAGGATTGAGCTCGCTGGCCGGCTGCGACCCGGCCGACGTGACCCGCACCCGGCCCGTGGCCTCCTGTTCCAGAAGCGCGGCGGCCATCTGCGACCGCCCCGCGTTATGGGTGCACACGAACAGCACTACCGGAACTTCGTCCATCTGCGCTCCTTCCGGTCAGCCCGCCAGCCGGGCCGGCTCCGCGGCATCGCCCCCGGACCGCCGTGCGGGACAGACCACGACCGCCAGGACCGTGCCGAGCGCGCCACCGGCGATCTGAGCCCCGATGAACGCCGGCGCAGACGCCGGGGCGATCCCGGCATAGGTATCGGTCAGCGCCCGGCCGACCGTCGCCGCCGGATTGGCGAACGACGTCGACGACGTGAACCAGTACGCCGCGCCGATCCAGGCGCCCACGGCCCATGCTGCATGCTGGCTCCGCCCTGTCCGCGCCAGCGCCACGACCACCAGCAGCAGGCCTGCCGTGGCCACTACCTCGCCGAGCAGCACTCCGGCACCGCCCCGGTGTGTCTGCGATGCGGCCAGCACTGGCTGCGCGAACATCGCGTCGGCTAGTGCTGCGCCGCCTATGGCTCCCGCCACCTGGCACCCGATCACAGCCAATGCCTGGCCCGTGCCATAACTGCGCGGCGTGCGCCGGGTCAGCCACCAGTCCGACCCTGTGACCACCGGATTGAACTGCGCGCCCCCGGCCGGAGTGAACACCACGATCAGCACCGCCAGTCCCATCGCCGTCACCAGCGAGCACACCAGCAGCCGCAGCGCGGCGTCACCGGTCAGCCGGCTCGCCGCGATGCCCGACCCCACTACGACCGCGACCAGCAGACCGGTGCCAGTGAACTCGGCCACCAGCCGGCGGGCGAGTACCGCGGTCACGCACTGACGGGCTTGACCGCCCGGATGATCGCCGCATGCAGGCCCGGAGCCGCCCCGGCCGTGAAGGTCACCGACGCGTCAGCGAAGCCGGCTGCGCCGAGCCCGTCCAGGTACTCCGCCCGCGACAGGGCGCCGGCGATGCAGCCCACATATCAGCCGGCCGCCGCGCGGTCAGCCAGTGACATGTGATCCTCGGCCACCACATCCGAGATGCCAATCCGGCCCCCGGGCGCCAGCACCCGGAACATCTCCGCCAGCACCGCGGGCTTGTCCGTAGACAAGTTGATCACGCAGTTAGAGATCACCACGTCCACCGCGGCATCGGGCAGCGGCAACGCCTCGATCTCGCCCTTGAGGAACTCCACGTTCGCCGCCCCCGCCTTTGCCGCGTTGGCGCGGGCGAGCTCCAGCATGTCGTCGGTCATGTCCACCCCGTAGGCGAACCCGGACCGGCCGACCCGCCGCGCTGACAGCAGCACGTCGATACCGCCTCCTGAGCCGAGATCGAGCACCCGCTCACCCACACGCAGGTCCGCGACCGCCAGAGGGTTCCCGCAGCCCAGGCTGGCCTGCACCGCCTCGGCGGGCAGCCCGTCGGTCTCGCCCTCGCCATACAGCGCGCCGCCGAAGCAGTCCGCCGAATCCATCGCCGCCGGCCCGCTGCCACAGCAGGGCTCCTCGGCAGGCCTGCACCCGGCCCGGCCACCGCGCTCTGGCGCCAGCACCGCCCGCGCCGCCTCCGCATACCGGGACCGGACCTGCTCCCGCAGGACGTCACCCTTCTCGCCGCTCATCACGATCACCTCTAAGGTATAGATGACTATCG
The DNA here is from genome assembly GCA_963844655.1 of uncultured Actinomycetota bacterium. GTDB lineage: Bacteria > Actinomycetota > Actinomycetes > Streptosporangiales > Streptosporangiaceae > JASHPR01. The sequence goes on from CAWJPA010000007.1 coordinate 1,021,033, forward strand.
ATGCCTACTCTGCCCAAATACATAGACGGATGTCAATGTCTCTGGGTCAGCAGGGCACACGGCGCTGGCCGCACGGGATCAGGGATGGCTGGGGGCGTCGGTGCAGATCAGGCCCCAGGGGCGGCCGCTAGCGCGGGTCATGACGATCGTGGCCCGGCCCGGGCCCCGCAGGCCCAGGCGCCGGTGGATCTGCGGCACGTCCCCGGCCAGGCCGCGGCGCCGGATATCGGCGGCTCCGATGCCCAGCTCCCGCAGCCTGCGGGCGAAATGCCGTTCGTGCCAGGGAGCCGACTCCAGCACCCGCAGCGTGCGGGCGAACGGGCTGTGGTGCTCGCGGTCGGCGGAGAGGAACGCGATCTCCGGGTCGATCTTCCAGGCATCCAGCAGCCGAGCCAGATCCTCGACCAGCCCGGCCCGGGTGATCGCGGGGCTGGGATCGAACAGGAACGCGCCGGGTGCCGCGACCGGGATGTCAGCGGCGGGGCCGGGCGCCACGGTCAGGGTGTCGCCAGACGGAAGCAACGTAGCCCGGGACCGGGCCGTCGCGAGCGCGGGAGACCACAGCAGAGCCTCCTTCAGATCCCGGCCGACCGCGACGAACTCTGCCTCCCAGCCTTCGGGGACGAGGTCGCGCGGCAGGCCCGGGGCGGCCTTGATGCCCACCGCGGGGACCTGGCCGGCCAGGTCCAGGCACCAGCCGAGCGGCGGCGCGCTGTGGCCCGCCCGCAGCCGCCGCCCGCTGGCCCGCCGGGCGGGGTCGATGAAGACCGCGCCGACTCGGGCCAGCGGGATCTGGCGCACGTCGGCGCACACCATGGCCACGTCGCTGGCAGCCTCGTAGACCTGGGCGTTGTGCCGCGCGAAGGCCAGGCTCGCGGGATCCCGGTCGATCCCGAGTACCCGGTGGCCGCCGGCCTGGGCCAGCGCGAGCAGGTTGCCGCCGATGCCACAGCACGCGTCGGCCACGCTGCTGGCGCCGGCGAGCCGGGCGGCGGCATGCCGGGCGGTGTCCTCGGACGACGCCTGCTCCAGGCCGTCCCTGGTGAACAGCATCTCGTCGGCGCGGCTGAACTTGGCCCGGGCGGCCACACGGAGTGCCTGCTGGGTCAGGGCGGCGGCGATCAGCTCCGGCGGGTAGTCGCCCCGCAGCGACTGGGCGAGCCGCAGGGCCTGATCCGGGCCGACCTCCTCCCCGGCCAGACGGCCGAGCAGCTCCTGGCCGACCGGGGCCAGCAGGGCCACAGTCACACCGCCCACCTCCGGCCCGCTCCGGGGAGCTGGCAGTGACGTCCGTCCTGAACCCAAGCTAGTTGGACGGCCTACTATCAGGGACATGAGCCTCGAGTTTCCCGCGTTCGCCCTGGCGCCGGAGCATGACGCGCTCCGTGAGTCGGTCCGGGCCCTGGCCGACGAGAAGATCGCCCCGCACGCCGCGAAGGTCGATCAGGCCTCCGAGTTCCCGCAGGAGGCGCACGACGCCCTGGTCAAGGCCGACCTGCACGCCGTGCACATCCCCGAGGCCTACGGCGGAGCGGGCGCGGACGCGATCGCAACCGTGATCGTGATCGAGGAGGTGGCGCGAGCCTGCACATCGTCCTCGCTGATCCCGGCGGTCAACAAACTCGGCACCATGCCGCTGCTGCTCTCAGCCTCGGAGGAGGTCAAGCAGCGTTACCTGCCGCCGGTCGCCAGGGGCGAGGCGATGTTCTCCTACGCGCTGTCCGAGCCCGACGCCGGCTCCGACGCGGCCGCGATGAAGACGCGCGCAGTCCGCGACGGTGACCACTACGTGCTGAACGGGGTCAAGCGCTGGATCACCAACGCCGGGGTCTCCCGCTTCTACACGGTCATGGCGGTGACCGACCCGGCCACCGGGGCGGGCGGCATCTCCGCGTTCGTCGTGGAGACCGGCGACGAGGGGTTCTCGTTCGGGGCACCAGAACACAAGCTGGGGATCAAGGGCTCCCCGACCCGGGAGCTGTACTTCGACAACTGCGCGATCCCGGCCGACAGGATGATCGGCGAGGAGGGCAGCGGCTTCCGCACCGCGCTCGCCACCCTGGACCACACCAGGATCACGATCGCCGCCCAGGCCCTGGGCATCGCCCAGGGGGCGCTGGACTACGCCACCGGCTACGTCAAGGAGCGGCGGCAGTTCGGCCAGGCGATCGCCGAGTTCCAGGGCGTGCAGTTCATGCTGGCCGACATGGCGATGAAGGTCGAGGCGGCCCGGCAGCTGACGTACGCGGCCGCGGCCAGGTCGGAGCGGGCCATGTTGGGCGACCGGGCCCCGGACCTGACGTTCATCTCCTCGGCCTGTAAGTGCTTCGCGTCCGACGTGGCCATGGAGGTGACCACGGACGCCGTGCAGCTGCTGGGCGGCTACGGGTACGTCAGCGACTACCCGGTGGAGCGGATGATGCGCGACGCCAAGATCACGCAGATCTACGAGGGCACCAACCAGATCCAGCGCGTGGTCATGGCCCGCCAGCTGCTGAAATGAGGTACTGACCTGCGGAAACCTGCCGGAAAGGCGTGAACAGCGCAGGCCAGCCGCAGGCTGAGCGGACGAGGGCCGTTCCGTCTTTGTTCCGTGATCATGGAATGACCCCATCTGGCCTTGACGCTTACGTGTCAACTCTGGGATCAGCGCAGTCCTGGTTCTCTGCTCAATAAGAAACCACTTAGTATCTTGACGTTGGACTCTGGCTCGATTTAAGATACTGAGTGGTATCTAGTAGAGCAAAGGAACCCGAAGTGGCGCAGACGACGGCTGAACGCGCAGATGACACGGCGAAGCTGACTCCAGAGGTCCGGAACGCCTTGCTGGCGCTGATCGTTGGCGGGATCGCGGCGATCCTGGACTCGACGATGGTCACCATCGCGCTGCACACGCTGGTGGTCAGCCTGCACTCCACGGACGGCGCGGTCCAGTGGGTCACGACCGGCTACCTGCTGGCCATGGTGGTCGCGATCCCGGTCACCGGATGGGCGGAGAGCCGGTGGGGCGGAAAACGCGTCTGGATGGCCGCGCTGGTGCTCTTCGTCACCGGATCGGTCCTGTGCGCACTGGCCTGGAACGACGCCAGCCTGATCGGCTTCCGGGTCGTGCAGGGCTTCGCCGCCGGCCTGATCTTCCCGCTGATGCAGACCCTGGCCGTCAGGGCTGCGGGCGGGCGCGCCAGCAGCAACCTGATCGCCGCGGTCAGCCTGCCGCTGGCGCTCGGGCCGATCCTCGGCCCGGTGATCGGCGGGGTGATCCTCAACTGGCTGAGCTGGCGCTGGCTGTTCCTGGTCAACGTGCCGGTGATCGCGGTTGGGCTGGTGCTCGCCTGGCGGCTGCTGCCCGCCGACCGCCCATCCCCCGGTGCCGGGCGGGCGCGCCTTGATGTGATCGGGCTCGGCCTGCTCGCGCCGGCGCTCGCCGGAATCCTGCTGGGCCTGTCGAACCTCTCCGAAGACGGCGGGATCGGCCACGCCGGCGTGCTCGTCCCGCTGCTGGCCGGGATCGCGCTGCTCGGCGTCTTCATCGCCTGGGCCGCGCGGCCCGGCGGCCGGCATCCGGTCGTGGACGTGCGGCTGCTGCGGCTGCGTTCGCTCGGGAGCGCCTCCGCGGTCTTGTTCACCGCCGGCGCAGCCATGTACGCCGGCATGTTCCTGCTGCCGCTCTACTACCAGCAGCTGCACGGCGAGACCGTGCTGAACGCCGGGCTGCTGCTCATCCCCCAGGGCGTCGGCTCGCTGGCCGCCCGCTTCGCGGTCGGCAAGCTTGTCGCCCGGCTCGGCGCCCGCCTGGTCACGATCGCCAGCTTCCTGCTAGCAGCCGCCGCGACCGTGCCGTTCGCGTTCGCCGGCCCGCACACCAGCCTGTGGCTGCTCGGCGCGGTGCTCCTGATCCGCGGCTTCGGGATCGGCGCCGTCCTCATCCCGCCGCTGTCGGTCGCCTACCAGGACGTCCCGTCGGCAGGCATCCCCCACGCCACCATGAACACCCGCATCAGCCAGCAGGTCGGCGCCTCCTTCGGCATCGCTATCGTTGCCGTCGCCCTCCAGTCCCTGCTCGCGCACGGCGCCGCCAGCGCCTTCCAGGGCGCGTTCTGGTGGGCGACCGGCATCACGGTCGCGGCGCTCATCCCCGCCCTCGCCCTCCCCGCCGCCCGGCCAGTGGCCCGCGGCTGACATGCAGCCGCTCCCAGCGACAGGCGGTTTCCGCCATGACTCTCAGTGCAGCGAGAATACGGCAGTGGGCATGATCCCGGACGGCCACAGCAAGCAGGCCGGCAACACGCAGACCCGCCGCCGCGGCGCCGAGCTCGAGGCCGCGATCCTCGACGCTGCATGGGAGCAGCTGATCGCCGAGGGCTACGAGCACTTCACCATCGACACCGTCGCCGCCCGCGCCCGGACCAGCAAGCCCGTGCTCTACCGCCGCTGGAAGACCCGCGAAGACCTGCTGCGCGCCACCGTCCGCCACCGCGGCGCCGCCAGCACGCCTGCCATTCCCGACACCGGCACCCTCCGGGGCGACCTCCTCGCGCTGCTCACCCACGCCAACACCACCCGCAACCCCATGGCGGCCCTGGTGAGCAGCATGCTCGGCAGCTACTACAACCAGACCGGCCCCACCCCGGCCGAGCTACGCGAGGCGTTCCTGAGCGAACGCGGCTCGGTTGTCGAACAGGTCGTCAACCGAGCCGTCGAGCGCGGGGAGATCGACCCGGCCCGGCTCACCCCCCGGATCATCGGCCTGCCCTTCGACCTGTTCCGCCACGAAATGATGATGACGCTCAAGCCCGTCCCCGGCCACGTCCTGCGCCAGATCGTCGACGACATCTTCATCCCCCTCGTCACCGCGGGGCAGTCAGCCCGCTGACCGCCGCAGCGCGGCCGGGTTTCCCCGGCTGCGTTGCTGGTGGCAGATGCTGGTTGAGGGGCCGGCCTGCGTACTGTTGGTGGAGGCTCTGTTCAGCCGGGTGCTGGCCGCGGGACCGGACAGGGCGTGAGGAGCGGCACGGCGGTCATGGAGGAGCCTGCGCTGACGTTCGCTGGTCTGCTGCGGCGGCTGCGCGCAGAAGCCCGGCTGACGCAGGAGGAGCTGGCGGAAGCGGCGCGCCTTTCCCCACGCTCGGTCAGTGATCTGGAGCGGGGTATCAACCAGACCGCCCGTAAGGACACCGCGGTATTGCTGGCGGCGGCGCTTGGCCTGCCCGGGCCGGCCGCAGAGTTGTTCGTGGCCGCGGCCCGCGGGCGAGGTTCCGCCGAAGACGTGGTGGCAGCCCTGCAGGGGACGGCCCTGGGGGCGTTCGCGGCCGCGGCGACTCGCGGGCTACCGCGGGACGTCGCCAGCTTCACCGGCCGCCAAGCCGAGCTTGATCAGCTGGCGGGAGGACTAGATAGCCTGGCCGCTGGCGGAGGGGTCGTGGGGATCTGCGCGATCGGCGGGATGGCCGGGATCGGCAAGACCACTTTCGCGGTGCACGCGGCCCACCAGCTGGCCGGCAGTTTCCCCGACGGCCAGTTTTACTTGCCATTGCACGCCCACACGCGGGGTCAGCGGCCGGTGGACCCGGCAGATGCGCTGTCCAGCTTGCTGCTGACCGCAGGGGTACCCGCGGCACAGATCCCGCCAGGGCTGGAAGCCCGGGCCGCGCGATGGCGTGATCACGTGGCAGGCAAGAAGATCTTGCTGCTGCTGGACGACGCATCCAGCCATGAGCAAGTCCGGCCGCTGCTGCCAGGCACCGGGCGCAGCCTGGTGCTGCTGACCAGCCGCCGGCGGCTGGCCGCGCTGGACGACGCCGCCGTCATCAGCCTCGACACGCTTGCTCCCCAGGAGGCCGCTGCGCTGCTGACTCGGCTGTCGGGCCGCCCCGGGCCGCCGCCCGATGACGTCGCGGTGGCCGAGATCACCCGGCGATGCGGGTACCTGCCGCTGGCGATCGGGTTGATGGCCAGCCAGTTGCGCCACCACCCGGCCCAGACCGCCGAGAGCGTGGCGGCGAGCCTCGCGGCGGCAACAGACCGGATGGAACTGATGCGTGCCGAGAACCTGTCGGTCGCGGCCGCATTCGACCTGTCCTACACCGACCTCACCGAGGGCCAGCAGCGGCTGTTCCGCTGGCTTGGCCTGATCCCTGGCCCTGGCTTCGACGCCTATGCTGCCGCTGCGCTGGACGGCACTACCCCGGGCCAAGCCCGCCGCCAGCTCGATGAGCTGTATGACCAGCACCTTGTCACTGAGCCCGCCCCCGGGCGGTACCAGCTGCATGACCTGCTCCGCGAGCATGCGCGCATCATGGCGACCGGAACTGGGGCGGTCGCCGAGTCTGAGGAAGCCACCGGGCGGCTTCTGGATTACTACCTGCACACCGCCGTGGCCGCCGGCCGGTACTTCGGCACCTGGGCCAACCCCGGCCGCCGCCCGCTGCCTGGCCACCCGTCGGCGCAGGCCCCGGACCTGTCCACCCTCGGGCAAGCGGCCGACTGGCTGGAAGCCGAGCGCGCGAATCTGCAAGCCACCGTGGACTACGCCGCCACCTGCGGACGCTCCGGCCACGCCATCGCGACAGCCGCTGCGATGAGCGGCTTCCTGGCCGCCCGCGGTCACTGGGATCAGTCCGCCGCCCTCCACCAGAGCGCTCTGGCGGCCGCGCGCCAGGCTGGAGACCGGCGAGGCGAGGCCGACACGCTCGCCACACTGGGCGCACTGCAGCGGGAGACCGGAGGCTACGCGGCCGCCGCCGCGACCCTGGCCCGGGCACTGGCGCTCTACCGCGATACCGGTGACCCGCCCGGCCAGGCTGAGGCCCTCAACGAGCTGGGTTTCCTGCGCACGCTGACCGGAAACTACCCGGCCGCTGCCGCTAGCTATCAGCAGGCCCTGGCACTTGTTCGCGGGCTCGGTGACCGCCGCGGCCAGGCCTGCACGCTCAACGGCCTGGGCCTGGTGCAGCATCTGACCGGGGACTACCCGGCTGCCGCCGCCAGCCAGCAGCAGGCCCTGGCGCTGTTCGGTGGCCTCGGCGACCTGCATGGCCAGGCGTACGCCCTCAACGATCTGGGGGTCGTGCAGCAAGAGACCGGCGATTACGGGGCCGCCGCCGCCAGCCAGCAGCGGGCCCTGGCGCTGTTCGGTGACCTCGGGCACATCCTCGGCCAGGCCCACGCCCTCAACGACCTTGGCATCGTGCAGCGAGAGACCGGCGACTACCCGGCCGCCGCCGCCAGCCACCAGCAGGCCCTCTCGCTGTTCCGCGACCTCGGCAACCTGCTTGGCCAGGCCGAAGCGCTCAACCGCCTCGGCGAACTCTCGCTCTGCACATCGGCCACCGCCCAGGCCCACCGCCAGCACACCCGGGCGCTGGCCATCGCATGCGACATCAGCGCGGCCCCAGAAGAAGCACGCGCCCTCGAAGGACTCGGCCGAGCCAGCATCCAGGACGGCAACCACGACAAAGGCCTGGACTGTCTGCGCCGGGCCCTCACGATCTACCAGCGCATCGGTGCCCCAGCTGCCCGTCGCGTCCAGGAAACCCTCCGCGACCCAAGCCTGCCGGAAAGCACCGAACGACCTGATCCAGGCGTTATAACACCCACACCGGGCTGATCGCCACCCAGTGGCGGCTCAGCGGTCTGCTCGCGGCAGAAACGCGCGCTTCTGCCGCGAGCATGGCACGCTCCTGCTCATGACGGCGGCAGGGGACAGGAGCGTCAGGCTGGCTGTTCGGCTTGCAGCTGCCGGACCATCTCGAGCGCGTCGGCGACGTGCTGGCCGACGTTGGTCATGGAACTGAAGACCTGCCGGACCGTGCCCTGACGGTCGATCACGTACGTGACCCGGCCGGGCAGCAAACCGAGCACCGCCGGTACCCCGTAGCGTTTACGGACTCGACCGCCCTGGTCGCTGAGCAGCGTGAACGGCAGCTGGTGCTTCCCCGCGAAGGCGGCGTGCCTGCCCACTGAGTCGGAGCTGACTCCGATCACCTCGGCGCCCGCCTCGGCGAAGACCTCGTGGCTGTCGCGGAAGGCGCACGCCTCGGCGGTGCAGCCACGGGTGTCGTCCTTGGGATAGAAGTACAGGACGACCACTCGCTCGCCGAGCCGGTCCTGCAGCCGCACGGGTTCACCGGACTGCGCCGGGAGGGTGAAGTCGGGGGCTTTGTCGCCGACCTGAATGCCGCGTGCCATGCTCTGCCTACTTCCCTGTGCCGCCGCCGGGAGCGTGGGCCCGTTGCCTTAAGCGTAGCCAGCCCTCCACCTAGTGGCGGACGGTCACTCGCGTTCCATCCTTCGGAGCCCGTGCGTAGGCGTCCACCACTCGACGACGAGCACAGAGGCCTGCTCGTTGAGGTGGGTGTGCACGACCTCGGCGATGTCGGCGTGGAAGCGGTCGCCGTCCGGTCCTTGGGTGACCGGTCCGGCCGCGATTGCCCGGCCGGAGACCTTCGCCTCGCCCGGCCACTGCGCCTCGGAGCCCTCGACCGGGTCGACCGTGGCGCTGTGCAGGGCGAACCGCGGATCCCGGCGGAGATCCGCGCCCTTGCGCGCGTTCGGCATCGAGCCAAAAACCAGTTCGCCGTCCTCGAAGACCGTCTCGATCCCGGAGATTCGCGGCGACCCGTCGGCTCGCAGGGTGGCGATTGTCTTGTGTCTGTGAGCGTCGAACAGCCCCCGCACGCGCTGCGCGAACTCCGGCTCTGCCTGTTCGACTTCCTGCCACGTCGTCACACGGCCCATGATCGCACCGATGACCGGCACCAGGTGATGCCGGCAGAACAGCGGCCTGACCTGAGCCTCATCTCATCCTGGATCCTCCCCGGCCGGCGTGCCCGCGCCTCGCTGAGCGGTATTCCTGGGCGGACAACGCGGCCAGCGCGATGAAGATCACCAGCCCGGCGTAGACCGCGACCGTGGTGTGCAGGCCGACCCGGGCCGTGGCGTAGCCGGCCGCCACGGCGGGCAGGCTGAACGCCAGGAAGGCCGCCGTGTAGGCCACCGCGAACAGCTCACCGCGCTCGGCGGAGTCCGCCTGCCCGGCGAGCTTGGCGATCGTGCCGAAGGCCGCAAGCCCGGACGCGCCGTAGCCGATCCCGGACACGACCGTGCCGGCGATGGCGGCGGCCGCCGAGCCGGCGACCATCCCGCACAGGGTCAGCGCGGTCCCGGCGGCCAGCAGGGTCATGCTGATCCGCAGCACCGCCGCGGTGGGCCAGCCGCGCAGCGCGAACGCGGTCGCCGCGCCGGTACCGCAGAGCAGGGTGACCACCAGCCCGGCGAAGAAGTGGCTGGCCACCCCGAACACGGTCAGGGCGACCGAGGGGCCGAGCGAGAGGTACAGGCCGCCCAGGGCCCAGCTGGCCACGATGATCGGCACCAGGGCGCAGACATCGCCGCGCAGCCGGCCAGGAACGCCCAGGCGGGGCACCAGCGTCCGCATGACCCCGGGCTGGCGGGCCGAGGACTCGGGCAGGGCCAGCACGGCCACAAAGGCGAGCACCAGCGCGCCCAGGAGCAGCGCCCAGATCAGGTGGGTGGGATCGGGCGCGTACTGCACCAGGGAACCGCAGACCAGCGCGCCGAACGCGAGCCCGCCGATGGGGACCACGCCGTTGACGACCGCGGCCCGGCCCGGCGCGTACGGCGGGTCGAAGTCCACCAGGGTCGCGCCGAGCGCGGGCAGGACCATCCCGGTCGCCACGCCCTGGACCACCCGGGCGGCCAGCAGCATGGTCACGTCGCCGGCCACCAGGAACAGGAGCATCGCCCCCGCCTCCAGCGCGACCGCGGTGGCCAGGACCGGCCGCCGGCCGAGGTAGTCGGACAGCGCACCCAGCACCAGCAGCGAGCTGAGCAGGCCGAACACGAAGATCGCGAAGATCAGCGTGAGCGTGGCCGAGGAGAAGCCCCACAGCCGCTGGTACACGACGTACAGGGGAGCCGGCGCGCCCGACGCCGCCTGGAACAGCACCAGGATCGCGGTGGTCACCGCAAAGCCGGCGGAGCGGGGGAGCCGTCCGGTCCTGGCCAGGGCAGCCGGTGCCGGGTTCATCACCTTTGAGCTGGACATCACACATCCATTCGTTGACAGGAGTTCTCGTGCGTGGGAGGCGCGTATCCGGCGGCATGTATCGCAGCAGCCTGGATCGCGGGAGAAGCGGCCGCCCGCCCGCCGGTCACCTCGGCGCGGTCAGGGCCGTCCGTTAAGTTGACGGGCGGCGACGAGGAAAGGTGACCGATGACCGAGCACGAGGCGCTGGCGGAACGCTTCCAGGCGCAGCGCGGCCGCATGCAGGGCGTGGCCTACCGGATGCTCGGCTCGCTCAGCGAGGCGGAGGACGCCGTCCAGGAGACCTGGCTGCGGCTGCAGCGCGCCGACACCAGCGGCGTGCAGAACCTGGCCGCTTGGCTGACCACGGTCGTGTCCCGGGTGTGCCTGGACCTGCTGCGCTCCCGCGCCGCCCGCCGGGAGGACCTCGCTGGCGACCAGGTTCCCGGTGACATCCAGGACCTGCGGCCGGGCGGCGACCCCGAGCAGGAGGCGGTCCTGGCCGACTCGGTGGGCCGGGCGCTGCTCGTGGTGCTGGACACGCTGGGCCCGGCCGAGCGGATCGCGTTCGTGCTGCACGACATGTTCGCCGTGCCGTTCGACGAGATCGCGCCGATCGTGGACCGGTCACCGGTGACCGCGAAGAAGCTGGCCAGCCGCGCGCGCCGGCGGGTGCGGGGCACGCCGGCCGTCAGCAGCGCGGAGCTGGCCCGCAGCCGGCGCGTGGTCGAGGCCTTCCTGGCCGCGTCCCGCGCCGGTGACGTCGACGCGGTGCTCGCGGTCCTGGCCCCCGGCGTGGTGCGCGTGGCCGACCGGGCCGCCGTGGCCGAGGGCCGGGCGACGGAGGTCCGCGGGGCGCGGTCCGTGGCCGAGGAGATCGTGGTCTTCGGGCGGAACGCCAGGTTCGCGGACCTCGCGCTGGTCAACGGCGCGGTGGGCCTCGTGGTGGCGCCGCGGGGACGGCTGAGGCTCGCCCTGGAGTTCACGGTCGAGGACGGGCAGATCGCCGGGTACGAGCTCATCGCCGACCCCGCCCGGCTGCGGCGGCTCGACCTGGCCGTTCTCGGCACGTGACGGCGGCAGCCGGCCGTCACGGCGATATGTGACTATTAGCGCATAGTCGCGTATCCCGAGACCCCGGAGAGGGCGCGGTGAACGACCGCTACTACACGACAAGCACCGCATTTCTCGAGGCCCTGGCCGACGCCGGGATCCGTTATCTCTTCGCCAACCTGGGCAGTGACCATCCGGGCATCATCGAGGCGCTGGCCCAGGCTCAAACAGAAGTGCCGGTACGCAAACTCCCGGAGCTGGTCGTGTGCCCGCACGAGACGGTCGCCCTGAGCGCGGCCCACGCCTACGCCGCGGTGAGCCGCACGCCTCAGGCCGTGCTCGTGCACGTGGACTCGGGCACGCAGAACCTGGGCGGCGCGGTGAACAACGCCAGCCGCGGCCGGGTGCCTGTGCTGATCTTCGCCGGGGCGGCCCCGTACACGATCGAGGGCGAGCTGCCCGGCAGCAGGAACGAGTTCATCCACTGGATCCAGGACGTCCACGACCAGCGCGGCATCCTCCGGAACTACACCAAGTACGATAACGAGCTGCGCACCGGGCGGAACGTGAAGCAGCTCGTCCAGCGGTCGCTGCAGATCGCCTGCAGCGAGCCCGCCGGGCCCGTGTACCTGGTCGGGCCCCGCGAGGTCATGGAGGAGGAGCTGCCGCCGCAGACGGCCGACCCGGCCGTCTTCACCCCGGTGGCCCCGGCCGCGCTGGCCGAGGATGTGGTCACCGAGGTCGCGGGTGCGCTGGCCGGCGCCCGTCACCCGCTGATCATCACCTCGTACCTCGGCCGCGATCCCGGCGCCGTGGCCGCGCTCATCGGGCTGGCCGACCTGCTCGCGATCCCGGTGCTCGAGTCCGTGCCCAACCACGTGAACTTCCCGGCCAGCCACCCGCTGCACTGCGGCTACCAGTGGACCACCAGCCGCCAGAACCCGCTGCTGGCCCAGGCCGACGTGGTCCTGTCCGTGGACAGCGACGTGCCGTGGATCCACACCACCAGCCGGCCCGCGCCCGGTGCCGCCATCTACTGCATCGACGCCGACCCGCTCAAGTCCGGGATGCCGATGTGGCACATCCCGGCCCGCCGGTTCGCCGCCGCCAACTCCCGGGTCGCGCTGCACCAGCTCACGAGGTTCCTGGCCACCTCGGACCTGGTCGACGAGGCGGCGGTGCTCGCCCGCCGGGCCGAGATCAGCGCGATCCATGACCAGCAGCGCGCCGGCTGGCAGGCCAGGGAGGAGCCACACGGGGACGTGATCACGCCGGCCTACCTGACCGCGTGCGTGCGGGAACTGCTCACCGGCGAGGACGCGATCGTGCTCACCGAGGCCATCACCAACTTCCAGGTGGTCGCCGAGCACCTGCGCCCGGACCGGCCCGGGTCGCTCATCGGCAGCGGCGGCGGGTCACTGGGCTGGGCCGGGGGCGGGGCGGTCGGCGCCAAGCTGGCGGCCCCCGACCGGACCGTGGTCTGCCTGGTCGGCGACGGGTCCTACCTGTTCGGGGTGCCGTCGGCGGCGCAGTGGACGGCCCGCCGCTATCAGGCGCCGGCGCTCACCGTCATCCTCAACAACGGGGGCTGGCAGGCGCCGAAGCAGTCCACGCTCGCGCTGCACCCGCACGGCGCCGCGGCGTCCGCCGACGATTTCCACGTGAGCTTCAGCCCGGTGGCAGACCTGGCCGGCATCGCCGCGGCGGCGGGGGGCGCGCACGGCGCGACCGTGACCGACCCCGCCGAGCTCCCGAACGCGCTCAAGGCGGCGCTGGCGGCCGTGCACGGCGGCCAGTCGGCCGTGCTCGACGTCCGGGTCACGGCCGGCTAATGCCCCGGCCCAGGGCCCAGGCCTTCCTGCGGGGCAGGCGTTCGCCGGGCTCGCATGCCGGTGCTAGGCATGAGCCCGCCGGAGCCGTTCGGCGGCCTGGGCGCGGAGTGCGTCGCGGCCCACCGGGGCGTCGCCGAGCAGTGCTTCCTCCCGGGCGTTGTAAGCCGCCATCCATACGCTGGCCGCCCACGCGATCTCCTGCTCCACGGCCGTGAACAGACGCCCCCGGATGTCCTGGTAAGCCGCCAGGAACGCCTCGGAGCTTTCGATCGGCGCCAGCGTGGGCGGCCCGGCGCTGGCGAACGCCCCGCTCGCCGCTCCGGCCAGCGCCGCTTCCGGCTGCCACGCGAGGCTGTCCCAGTCGTGCACCGCCCACACCTCCCGTCCGTGCCACCGGAGGTTCTGCGCCTCGAAGTCGGCGTGGCCCAGCACGCACGGCAGGCCGGCGGCCAGTATCCGCCCGCGGGACCGCTCGGCCGCCTCAGCGACGTAACCGGGCACGACGCTCTGGTCCCGGCTGTCGAGGTCCTCGATCGCCGGCCACAGCCCGGAACCGGTGTGGTCCCAGCGCACCCAGGCCGGGTTCGGCAGCGGCGGCGCGACGTTCACGCTGGCCAGTTCGGCCATCAGCCGGGCGAACACCTCCGCGCAGCGCGCGGCCACGTCCGGTGAGTCCCCGTGCCACACCTCGCCGCCGGGCCGGAACTCCTCGGCGTGCACAGCCAGCGAACCGACACCGGTCACCGGTGTGAGCGGCCGGGCACAGGGAAACCCGCGCCCGGCCAGCCGGGCCTGTGCTGCGACACACGACACGGCCCGGCCGTCATCGGCGCGCGCCTTCACCACCACGTCCGTACCGCCAGCCAACCGCAGACCGAACACCATCGAGACCTGGTGCATCTGGAACAGCGTGCCGGCGGGTTCGTCACCCAGATGATGCAGGCACCAGGCCGGCAACCAGTCCGGCAGATTGTCCAACGGCACAACCAGGACTGTGCCACAGGCCCTGGCGCCGATCACTGCGGCCTGAATGATCACGCCTTAGTCTGTCGGCTCCATGGGCTGGCCCGGCCGGTACATCTGCGGCGGCTTGACACCCGCAGCCTGGCCGCCGTCGATGGGGATGACGGTGCCGGTGACGTAGGACGAGCCGGGTGAGCAGAGCCAGACCACGACGTCGGCGACCTCGGCGGCGCGGCCGATGCGGCGCATGGGCGCGGCCTGGGCGGCGCGCCGCTGTGCCTCGCCGCCCGCGGCTTCCAGGTGGTGGGTGAGGATCGTGCCGGGCGCGACGCAGTTCACCCGGATGCCCTGGTCGGCGTAGTCGAGCGCGGCGACCTTGGTCAGGCCGATGATCCCGGCCTTGCCCGCGACGTAGGCGGCCAGGTTGGCCACCCCGGTGAGGCCGGCCAGCGAGGCCATGTTCACGATCGCGCCGCCGCCGGTCCGCAGCATGGCGCCGATCTGGTACTTCATCCCGAGGAACGTGCCGCGGATGTTCGTGGCGATGCCCAGGTCGAACTCGCGCGGGTCGATCTCGGCCAGGGGCGCGGGCATCGGCCCGTCGGTGGCGTTGTTGAACGCCGCGTCCAGCCGGCCGTACGTCGCGAGGGTGGCGTCGACGAGCGCCCGCATGGAGCCGGCGTCGGCCACGTCGACCCGGACCGGGGTCGCCTGGCCGCCGCGGGCCTGGATGTGCTGGGCGACAAGCTCCAGGGCGGAGGTGTCGCGGGCCGCGAGCACGACCGCGGCGCCCGCGTCAGCGAACGCCTCGGCGGTCGCCCGGCCGATGCCCTTGCTGGCGCCGGCGATCAGGGCCACCCGCCCGTGCAGCGGCCGGGTGTCGGGCGTGCCTGCCGGGCCGGCAGGTCCAGCCGTCGAGTTCATGGTTCTGGCTCCTTCACGCGAGGCGGCCGGGGACCGGCATCGATGCGGTGCCGTTGCGCTACAATTTAGTCAAGTCGACTAGGAAGTCAAACTGACTTGAATAATATCCGGCCCTACCTGGCCCGCCTCGCGCCGCTGCTGCCGCAGTTCGTGCTGGCCTACCGGCGCCGGGGAGAGATCCCTGAGGTGCTGAGGCAGGCCGGGCTGCTCGGGCAGCGTCACATCGGCATGCTGGTCACGATCGCGATCACCGGGCCGCAGAGCGTCTCCGAGCTGGCGGAGCGGACGGAGATGACCACCGCGCACGCGAGCCTGGTGGTCGGCGAGCTGGCCAAGGCCGGGCTGGTCGAGCGCGAGCACGACGAGCGGGACCGGCGCCGGATCATCGTCTCGCTGTCGGACCTGGCCAAGCCGGTGGTGGCCGAGATGCGCAGCCGCAACGCCGAGCCCGTGGCCCGCTTCCTGAGCCAGCTCGAGGAGGGCGAGGCGGACGCGTTCATCCGCAACTTCGCGCTGCTGCTCGCCTTCCTGCGCGACGAGGTGCCCGCGGGGCCGCCGGGCGGGCCGGGCTAGCTTTCGGGCTTCGGCTTGGCCGGCCGCTTCGGTTTCTTGGGCTCTCGCGTCCCGCCCGCCGCGCGGGTGCCGCCGGTCCCCGGGCCCGCGGCGGGCTGGTCGGTTTCGCCGGCCAGGGCCACGAGCAGGTCGTTGAGCTGGCCGACGAACGCGGCCGGGTCGTCGACCCGGGCCCCGAGCGTGAGCACGGCCTGATTCCAGAGGACGTGGGCCCAGGCGTCGAGCCGCGGGTCGTCCGGGTCGCGGTTGAGCCGCCGCACCAGCGGGTGCTCCGGGTTGATCTCCAGTACCGGCTGGCTCGGCACGCCCGAGCCCCGCATCCGGCGGATCAGGTTGAAGTCGATCTCGGGCTCGTCGGCCACGATGCAGGCCGGTGACGTGGTGAGCCGGGTGGTGACCCGCACGTCATGGGCCGTGCCCTCCAGGACGGCCTTCAGCCGGGCGATCAGCCCGGCGTAGTCGGTGCTGGCCTGTTCCTTGGCCTGCTGTTCGGCCTCGTCCTCCAGGGTGCCGAAGCCGGGGTCGCCCTGGGCGACCGACTGCAGCCGCCTGCCGTCGAACTCGCGCAGGCTGGTGACCACCCAGTTGTCCACCGGGTGCCCGAGCAGCAGCACCTCGATGCCCTTCTTGCGGAACGCCTCCAGGTGCGGGCTGCTGGCCGCGGCGGCCAGCGTGGGGGCGATCAGGTAGTAGATCTTCTCCTGGCCTTCCTTCATCCGGCCGGTGTAGTCGCGCAGCGAGACGTCCTCGACCTCCGTGCCGGCCGTGGTTGAGCTGAAGCGAAGCAGCCCGGCGATCTCGTCGCGGTTGGAGTAGTCGTCGGCCACGCCCTCCTTGAGCACGGCGCCGAACTCCTTCCAGAACGTGGCGTACTTGGCGGGGTCGTTCTCCGCCAGGTCGGCGAGCAGCTTCAGCACCTTCTTGACCGCGCTGGAGCGGATGCTGTCCACCACGCGGCTGCTCTGCAGCAGCTCACGGGAGACGTTCAGCGGCAGGTCGCCGGAATCGATCACGCCGCGCACGAACCGCAGGTACAGCGGCATCAGCTGCCCGGTGTCCTCCATCACGAACACCCGCCGGACGTGCAGCTTGATGCCGCGGACCGACTCCGGCAGCCACAGGTCGAACGGGGCCTGGGCCGGGATGTACAGCAGCAGGGTGTACTCGTAGTTGCCCTCGATCTTGCTGTGCACGTAGGCGAGCGGCTCGGACACGTCGTTGGTGATGTGCCGGTAGAAGTCGCTGTAGTCCTGCTCGGTGATCTCGCTCTTGGACCGTGCCCACAGCGCCGACGCCCGGTTGACCGGGATTTCCCCGTCGGGCTGGGCGGCGTCCTGCGGGCCGGCGGCGGGCGCCATCATGATCGGCAGGCTGATGTGGTCGGAGTACTTCTGGATGATCGTGCGCAGCCGGTAGTCGTTCAGCAGGTCGTCCTCGCCGTCGCGCAGGTGCAGCACGATCTCGGTGCCGCGCTCGGGCCTGTCCACCGTCTCCAGCGTGTACTCGCCCCGGCCGCCGGACTCCCAGCGGACGCCTTCGGCGGCGGGCAGCCCGGCCCGCCGGGTGGTCAGCGTCACCCGGTCCGCCACCACGAACGCGGAGTAGAAGCCCACGCCGAACTGGCCGATCAGGGTCGCGTCCTTGCGCTGGTCGCCGGTCAGCGCCGACAGGAACTCGCGGGTGCCCGACTTGGCGATGGTGCCGATGTTGTCGATCACCTCCGGCCGGCTCATGCCGATGCCGTTATCGCTGACGGTGACCGTGCGCGCCGTGGCGTCAAAGCCCACCCGGATCTGCAGCGGGCCGGACTCCTCCTCCTCGAGCTCGGGGTGCGAGAACGTCTCGAAGCGCAGCCGGTCAATAGCGTCCGAGGCGTTGGAGATCAGCTCGCGCAGGAATATCTCCTTGTTTATGTACAGCGAGTGGATCATCAGATCCAGGATCTGGACCACCTCGGCCTGGAAACTGAAGCTTTCGGTGTCCGTCTGCGCGGTCATCGGGCGTCTCCCTGGAGGTCCGGCCATGTCCGGCCCAGGGGAATTAATGGCAAGGGGAGGCCGGCACGCGATCGGTTTAGCGTAATACGCGGTCAGCCGCGGTTTGCCGGGGGATCTTCGCCGGTGTGATGATGACCCGTGTGCCAGGCGCCCCGCATGACCGATGCGAAGCTGCTCGCCGTCAGCGACCTGCACGTCGGTCACCGGGTCAACCGGCTGATCGTCGAGCGCCTCCGGCCGGAGTCGGCGTCGGACTGGCTGCTGGTGGCCGGCGACGTCGGCGAGTTCGCGGCCGACGTCGAGTGGGCGCTGCGGCTGCTCAGCCAGCGGTTCGCCACGGTGGTCTGGGCGCCGGGCAACCACGAGCTGTGGACCCACGACGCGGACCCGGTCCGGCTCCGGGGCGAGCAGCGCTACCAGCACCTGGTCCGGCTGGCCCGGGACCTGGGCGTGGTCACCCCGGAGGACCCGTACCCGGTGTGGGAGGGGCCGGGCGGCCCGGCCGTGGTCGCGCCGCTGTTCCTGCTGTACGACTACTCGTTCCTGCCCCCGGGCGCGGCCACGCCGGCCGCGGGCCTGGCCCTGGCCCGCGAGGCCGGCGTGATCGGCACCGACGAGCGCCTGCTGCACCCGGACCCGTACCCGAGCCGCGAGGCCTGGTGCCGGGCCCGGGTGGAAACGACCGAGCGCCGCCTGGCCGGCCTTGAACCGGGCACCCAAACCATCCTGATGAACCATTTCCCGCTTATCAGCGAGCCCACCCGCAGGCTGCGTCACCCGGAATTCTCGCTCTGGTGCGGCACCACCCGCACGGCCGATTGGCACGTGAAGTTCGGCGCTGCCGCGGTGGTTTACGGGCATCTGCATATCCCGCGGACCACCTGGCACGACGGGGTCAGGTTCGAGGAGGTTTCCCTCGGCTACCCGGAAGAATGGGCCCGGCGTGACGTGGCCCCGGTAATTCCGCGCGAAATTCTCCCGGGCAGCGGATCCGCGCCGGGGTGATCCCGCGGGCGCGCACGGGCCGGCTGAGCGGTGTGGTGGGCCCCACGAGGGGGCTGTTACCCCATCGCGGGGCCCACCATCAGGCTGGGCGGCGCGTCAGGCGCCGATCGCGGCGAGCAGCACCAGCACGATGGTCGCCGTGGCGAGCACCCCGTGGGCTGCGATCACGGTCCACGGCATCCGCACCTTGGCGGGGGCGGCCAGCGCAGCGGCCCGCGTGGCCAGCGCGGGACCGGCGGCGTCCCCCGCCGTTCCGGCCAGGTCGGCATGGGCCTGGTCAGCGGGAGCAGCCGGCTCCGCCGCGGTGCTCTCCGCAGGCTCGGGGAGGCCGGTCACCAGCGTGGCCAGGCCCAGCCCGGCGATCACCAGCGTCAGGCCGACGGCGGTCCAGGCCAGCGCGGGCACGCCGCTGGCCAGGAACGCGACCCAGATCGCTAGCCCGGCGGCCGCGAGCCCGGCGTGGCCCAGGATGACCAGCGGCGGCAGGCCCGCAGCCCGGATGTGGCGGCGGCGCCAGCCGCCGTGTGCGAGCCAGCCGGCCAGCAGGTACCCGCCGGCGGCGGCGGTGACGATCCAGGCGGCCAGCGCGGCGAGGCTGAGCGGCAGGTCCGACGCGGCCCGGGCGGGCGCGACGGTCACCGCCTCGGGCCGCCCCGGCGGCACGGTGTTGATGAGGTGGGCCAGGTAGACGCCTTCCCGGCTCGCCCGCTGGCGGGCCGCGGCCTTGTGCCCCGGCCCGGCCACCTCGCGGACGGCCCGCGCGACAGCCAGGTTGACCTGGGCATGGCTCAGCCCGGCGCAGGCCCGCGGCACGGTGGTCACCGTGACGTGCCGCTCGAGCGCCCGCACGCCGAACGCGTAGCAGGACTCCACGGTGGCCCGGGCCGGGACGGGCGGGCCCGCGGCCGAGCACCCGCCGGCCACGACCGCAGCCAGCAGCCCGCCCGCCGCCGCGATGCCCCTGACGGTGTTCCTGGCGGTGTTCCTGGCTGTGCCGCTGACCGTGCCGCGCATGGGGCCGTCCTCGGATAAATCGGTCCTTCTGGTTATACCTCGCGTTCCCGGCCCGCGCCTGGGTGCCGCTTGACAAGCCAAGGGTCGGGCAGGCACATTTATAACTAGTCAGTTTTAGAAGAGATTGGTTATAGATGGTGCCTGACCGGCTCAGCCTGGTGTTCGGGGCGCTCGCCGACCCCACCCGGCGCGCGCTTCTCGTCCGGCTGATGGACGGCGAGGCCACGGTGGGCGAGCTCGCCGCGCCGTTCGCCATGTCGCAGCCGGCCATCTCCCGGCACCTGCGGGTGCTGGAGGGCGCGGGCCTGATCTCGCGCAGCCGCCGGGCCACGGCCCGGCTCAGCCGCCTGGAGGCGGGCCCGCTGCGCGAGGTCACCTCATGGCTGGCCCGCTACCAGCACTTCTGGGACGAGAGCCACGAGCGGCTTGACGAGCTGCTCGCGGCGCTGCAGACCGGCCACGAAGCCCCCCATGACGACAGTGCTGACCAGCCAGGCCGTCGGCCAGGCGAAGGAGGAGACAATGCCCAAGACCCAGATCACCGCCGAGCCCGGCGTGCCCCAGATCGTGATCACCCGTGAGTTCACGGCCCCGCGCGACCTGGTGTTCCGCGCCCATGTCGACCCCGAGCTGCTGGTGCAGTGGCTCGGCCCCCGCGAGCTGAAGATGACCGTCGACCGGTACGAGGTCCGCGACGGCGGCCGGTGGCGTTACATCCACGCGGACGCCGACGGCAACGAGTACGCCTTCCACGGCGTGTTCCACGGCACGCCCTCGCCGGACGGCGTGGTGCAGACCTTCGAATTCGAGGGCGTGCCCGGCCACGTGTCCCTGGACACCTGGACCTTTGAAGACCGCGGCGGCACCACGCTGGTGCGCTCGGTGTCCAGCTTCCAGTCGGTCGAGGACCGGGACGGGATGGTGGCCTCGGACATGGAACGCGGGGTGCGCGACTCGGACGAGCGCCTGGCCGGGCTGCTGGCCCGGCTGGCCGGCTGACGGGAGGAGACCGCGTGGGCAGGCTGATCGTGTCGGCGCAGATGACCGCCGACGCCGTGATGGACCATATCGAGGGCTGGTTCAACCCCCGGCTCGAGGACGAGGCGTACGGCGCCGGCGGCCAGGACGGGCCGGCCGCGGCGCCGGCCTCGTTCGACCAGCTCCGCGCCGCCGACGCGCTCCTGCTCGGCCGCGTCACCTACGAGGGCCTGAGCACGGTCTGGCCGGCCATGACCGACCCGTACGGCTTCGCCGACCGGGTCAACAGCATGCCGAAGTACGTGGCGTCGCGGACGCTTGACCCGCCGCTGCGCTGGAACGCCAGCCTGATCGAGGGCGACCTGGCCGGGCGCGTGGCCGAGCTGAAGCAGGAGCTGACCGGGAACCTGCTGACCTTCGGCTGCGGCGAGCTCGCCTACGACCTGACCCGCCTCGGGCTGGTCGACGAGATCCGGCTCTCGCTCCATCCGGTGGTGTGGGGCGACGGCGTGCGTCCGTTCCAGGCCGGGCGGCCGCCTGTCCGGCTTCGTCTCATCAGTGCCGTTACGTTTACCTCCGGGCTCGTTCACCTCTGCTACCGGCCGGACCGGCCAGGGGATGGAGCGTAACGGCGTCTGAAGGCGCGAGTCGGCAGGCTACAGGTCGATGTCGACGATCACCGGCGCGTGGTCACTCGGTCCTTTGCCCTTGCGGGTCTCGCGGTCGACCCAGGCGTCGGTCACCGCGCCCGCCAGCGCCGCGTTCGCGTAGACCAGGTCGATGCGCATGCCCATGTTCTTGGGGAACGCGCCCGCCCGGTAGTCCCAGTACGTGAACGGGTGCGGGCCCTTGGCGATGCGGGGGATCACGTCGGTGAGCCCGGTCTCCCGCAGCGCGGCCAGCGCGTCGCGCTCGGCCGGGGTCACGTGCGTGGAGTTCACGAACACCGCCGGGTCCCAGACGTCGGCGTCCGTGGGGGCCACGTTGAAGTCGCCCATGACCGCGAACGGCCGCCCGCCCCCGGCGTCAGCGGCCACCGCATCCCGCAGCCCGGCCAGCCAGCGCAGCTTGTAGGGGTAGTTCGGGTCCTCGGGCGCGCGGCCGTTGGGCACGTACACCGACCGCACCCGCACCGGGCCGCAGGTGGCCGCGACCGTGCGGGCCTCGGTCCGGCCGCTGGGCGCGCCGGGGTCGGTGGGCAGGCCGCGGACGACGTCCGCCAGGCCCACGCGGGACAGCACCGCGACGCCGTTCCAGCGCCCCTCGCCCTCGTCGGCCACGGCGTAGCCGAGCGGCGTGACCGCGTCGGCCGGGAACGCGCCGGCCCCGACCTTCGTCTCCTGCAGGCACACCACGTCGGGGCCGGCCTGCTCCAGCCACTCGGTCAGCCGGGGCAGCCGGGCCAGCACCGAATTCACGTTCCAGGTAGCGATGCGCACGCCGTCATCCAACCAGCCGCCGCCGGGAACTTGTTCCGCGGCCGGCAGGCCCGGCGCCGCCGGTCCCGGGTGGACACGCGCCGCGGCCGGGTGCCAGCCTGGTACCCGGGGACGTTTCCGCAGCTGGCGCGCGGCAGCGCTGGAGACATGGAGGATCACGTGGACAGCGCCGACCTGCGCGCCGTGCAGCAGCCGCTCAAGGACGCCTACCGGGAGGACCCCGGGCAGGCGCTGATCACGCTCCGGGCCGACGGCCAGCTCGGCGACCAGGCCATCTCGTGCTCGGTGTCCACCGGCCGGGCGCTGGCCGAGGCGGGCCTGCACCCGGCCACCGGCGGGGACGGCTCGCTGGCCTGCTCCGGGGACATGCTGCTGCAGGCGCTGGTCGCCTGCGCGGGCGTCACCCTGCAGGCCGTGGCCACCTCGCTGGGGATCGCGGTCACCGGCGGCACGGTCAGCGCCGAGGGGGACCTGGACTTCCGCGGGACGCTCGCGGTGAGCAAGGACGCGCCGGTCGGGTTCCAGTCCATCCGGCTGGCCTTCGACCTCGAGACCGGGGCCAGTGCCGAGCAGATCGACACCCTGCTCCGGCTGACCGAGCGGTACTGCGTGGTCTACCAGACGCTGGCCCACCCGGCCGAGATGACCGTGGCGGCCCGCGGCGGTTAGCGCCCGGCTGCAGGCGAGCCGCGGGCGGTCGGCGGGGGGCCAGGGTTCATCACGTCACGTAACTGGGCAGATGCAGCAAGTGTCCAGTGTGACGGATGAGAACCGGATTGGCACGCGAGCCTGGCTGGCCCTGGGCGCCATGGCCCTCGGCGTCTTCATGATCGCCAACGACTTCACCGCGCTGACTGTGGCCATCCCGCGGATCGAGACCGAGCTGCACACGACGCTGGGCCTGGCCCAGTGGGTGATCAACGGTTATGCCCTGGTGTTCGGCGTGCTGATCGTGACCGGCGGGCGGCTGGCCGACCTGTTCGGCCGCAAGCGGGTGTTCCTGGCCGGGGCCGCGGTGTTCGGGTTCTTCTCGCTGCTGGCCGGGTTCATGCCGAACGCCATCCTGCTGATCATCTGCCGGGCGCTGATGGGCGTGGGCGGCGCCGTCATGTGGCCGGCCGTGCTCGGCCTCACTTACGCGATCCTGCCTGCCGCGAAGAAGGGCCTGGCCGGCGGGCTGATCCTGGGCGTGGCCGGGCTCGGGAACGCGGTCGGGCCGCTGCTGGGCGGATGGCTGACCGACGTCGCCACCTGGCGGCTGGTGTTCTTCATCAACCTGCCGATCGCCGCGTTCGCGATGCTGGTCACCGCGCGCGAGGTCCCGGAGAGCGCCGCGCCCGGCGCGGAGCGGGGCGTCGACATTCACGGCATCGGCCTGCTGACCGGCGGGACGGTGGCCATCCTGTTCGGGCTCGACCTGGGCCGGGACGGCGGGTTCGGGCGGCCGCTCACCATCGGCCTGATCGCCGCCGGGGTGGGCCTGCTGGCCGTGTTCTTCGCGGTCGAGCGCCATCAGGGGGAGATCGCGCTGGTGCCGGCGGACGTGCTGCGCAACCGGGTCTTCTCGGCCTGCTGCGTGACCGTGCTGCTGATCTCCGCGATCTTCTTCTCCTCGCTGCTGTACCTGCCCCAGTTCCTGGAGGACGTGCTGGGGTTCTCCGCGCTGCGCGCGGGCGCGGGCCTGCTGCCGCTGATGGGCGCGTTCGCTCTCACGTCGTTCGCGGCGGGCCCGCTGTACAACCGCATGGGCCCGAAGGCCGTGGTCTCGGCCGGGGTCGCGTTCCTGGCCGTGGGCATCTTCCTGCTGTCCGGGCTGGACCACGGCTCGACGTACGCCTCGCTGGTACCCGGGATGATCGTGGTCGGCATGGGCGTCGGGCTCTTCTTCTCGTCCGTGACCACCGCCGCGGTGACCGCGCTGGACCCGGCGCGGTCCAGCCTGGCCGGCGGGATCGTCTACATGTGCCAGGTCGGCGGCGGCTCCATCGGGCTCGGGCTGAACACGGCGATCGTGCTGTCCGCGGCCACGCTGGCCGGCGGGATCCGGGTCGCGTTCCGCCTGGACGCCGTGCTGGCCCTGATCGGGCTCGGTGTCAGCCTGTGGTTCGTGCACGGCCCGCGGGGCCCCGCGGGCCGTGCGGCCGCACCCCCGGCCCACCACCGCGCGCACGCCTGATCCCCCGCCGCCCCGGCTAGCCTGCCGGGCCGTAGCCCCCGCCATGCGCGCCGCCGGCTACGGCCGCATCGTCACCCTGGCCAGCGCGCTGGGCCTGACCGGCTCAGCGGCCCGGGCCTGGCGACGCCGCGAGCAAGGGCGCGGTCGTGCAGCTCACTCGCTGCCTCGCCGTGGAACTCGCCGGGGCCGCGCTGCTGCTGACCGATCCGGAGTCCGGTTATCTCACCGGCGCGGTCCTGCCCGTGGACGGCGGCTGGACCGCGCACTGACCGTTCAGCGGCCGCCGGTCTTCTCCATGGCTGTGAGCAGCGCCTTCATCCACGGGCCGAGATCGGCCGGGGTCCTGGCCGAGATGAGGTTGCCGTCGACCACGGTCGCCTCGTCCACCCAGTCGGTGCCGGCGTTCACCATGTCGTCACGGATCGCGCCGACGCTGGTGGCCCGGCGGCCCTTGAGGATCTTCGCCGAGATCGGCACCCAGCCGGCGTGGCAGATGAACGCGATCGGCTTCCCGGTGTCGTCGAAGTCCCGCACCAGGCCGAGCACGGCGTCCGAGCGCCGCAGCTTGTCCGGCGCGTACCCGCCGGGTATCACCAGCGCGTCGAAGTCGGCCGCGGTCACCTGGTCGACGGTGGTGTCCACCGGTACAGGCCCGTGGCCCTTCTTCCCCCGCACCGGGTGGTCGTCGAGGCCGGCCACGGTCACCGCGACCCCCTCCTCGATCAGGCGGTACAGCGGGTACAGCAGTTCCATGTCCTCGAAGTCGTCCGCGGCCAGCACGAGGGCCTTGTGTCCGGTAAGCGCCATGAACCGACCCTACGCTCCCGCTGTGGACCGGCCGGGCCGCGCGCCCGGCTGCCCGGCGGGCCCCTGACCCTTCGCGGTCAGGGCCTGGTGAAGGCCAGGAGCATGTGCCGCGGGAAGATCGCGCCCTCCGGCAGGATCGTGGGAGGCCCGTGGAGGCTGCAATGCGCCGCCACGTCGGCGAGCTTGGTCAGCCTGAGGCCGGCCGCCAGGAACGCGTCCAGGTAGTCCTGCAGGGTCCGGTGGCAGTAGAAGACCTTGATCCCCGTCGCCCACAAGGCCCGGTACGGGCTGACCGCGCCCGAGTCGAAGTAGTCGGCCACGTGCTGGCGGATGACGGCGCCATAGGGGTTGTTGAGCGCGAGGGCCAGCCGCCCGCCCGGCCTGAGCGCCGAGGCGAGCGTGGCGATGAAGCCGCGGTAGTCGCGCACGTCGTTGAGGACCAGGTAGCTGGCCACGGCGTCGAAGGACCCGGCCGGCTCCGGCCAGGGCTGGCTCAGGTCTGCCACCCGGTAGTCGATGGCACTCCCCGGGTCCTTGGCCCTGGCCGCCGCGATCAGGCGCGGCGAGATGTCGGCACCGGTCACCTGCGCCCCGCGCGCGGCCAGCACCCGGGCCAGGTACCCGTCGCCGCACCCCGCGTCCAGCACCCGGGCGCCGGTGATGTCCCCCAGCAGTTCAAGCAGGCCGGGCAGCAGGCCGTACGGGTCGCCGTCGACCCCGCCCCGCTCCCGCTCGCCCACTGCCGCCGTGTACTGGTCGGTGTAGGCGTCGTAGTCACCGGCTGCCGCCTCCGGTACCGCCATGCTCCGCACCTCCTCATGGCCTGACGCTCACACTCTGGCAGAACCGGCGCTGAGGGCCATCAGCGCCCGCTGTCCCGCCGCTCGCTGATGCCGTACATCAGGATCGACGCGCTGACGGCGACGTTCAGCGAGTCGGCCCGGCCGCGCATCGGTATCGTCACCTCGCCCGTGGCGTGCCCGAACCAGGCTGGCGTGACGCCGGTGCGCTCGTTGCCGACCACGATCGCGGTGCGCCGGCCGAACGTGACCTGCTGATAGGGCGTCGCGCCCGCGCTGACCGTGGCGAGGAACACGGCGAAGTCCCGGTCACGCAGCCAGCGCGCCGCGCCCGCCGGGTCGCCGAACTCGATGACCGGCACGCGCAGGTTCATCCCCCGGCTGCCGCGGAAGACCTTGGGGTGGCTCAGCCTGGTGCGCCGGTTGGTGAGGATGAGGCAGTCGGCCCCGCACGCGTCCAGCGTCCGCAGCAGCGACCCCAGGTTGCCGGGAATCTCTATCGCGTCGGCGACCAGCACCAGGGCCTCGGCTTGCAGGTCGATCCGGTCGGCATCCCAGGCCGGGAGCGCGACCAGCGAGACCATGCCGTCGGGGCGTTCCCGTTCGCAGAGCCGCTCGAGGACGCGGGGGGAGATGCGGTAGGCGGACCTCGCCCTCGCGGCGATCCGGGCACCGAGCGCGTGCGCCCCCGGGGAGCACGCCGCCTCCGGGCACCACAGGAACACGTCGATGACCGCGTGCAGGTCGATCAGGACCTCGTGCGCCCACAGGCCTTCCGCGACGAGCAGCTGACGGCGGCCGTGCGTGCCGTTGCCGATGGCGTGGCGGACCTGCCTGATCTGCGGATGCTGCATGCCGATCTGCTGCAGCGCTTTCATGAGAACCTCGCCAGTCGATGAGCTGGGACGAGCCCGCCGGCGCTGCGCCTAGCGCATCCGGCGGGCAGCGCACCGCAGCGGGCACCGGCCCGCGCGGCGTCGGCTCATCGACGTGACATGCGCAAAACGGTAAGGTCTGCCGCCGCTGCCGTCCAATGGGTTTTGGCGCGGTCCGGCTACCGGCTCGTGATGCGGCCGCCAGCCATCTCGATACGGCGGCTGGTCATGACCGCGTCGAGCATCCGGCGGTCGTGGGTGACCAGCAGGAGCGTGCCCGGGTAGGTGGCCAGCGCCGATTCGAGCTGCTCGATCGCGGGCAGGTCGAGGTGGTTGGTGGGCTCGTCCAGGACCAGGAGGTTGGTGCCGCGGCCCTGCAGCAGCGCCAGCGCGGCCCGGGTGCGCTCCCCCGGGGAGAGCGTGCTGGCGGGCCGCAGCACGTGCTCGGCGCGAAGGCCGAACTTCGCGAGCAGCGTCCTGGCGTCGGCCGGGGCCAGGCCAGGCACCGCGGCCCGGAACGCGTCCAGCAGCGGCTCGCCGCCGAGGAACTGGTCGCGCGCCTGGCCGATCTCGCCGACCACGACGCTGGCGCCCAGCGCAGCATGGCCCTCATCCAGCGGTATCTGGCCCAGCAGCGCCCGCAGCAGCGTGGTCTTGCCTGAGCCGTTCGCCCCGGTGATCGCCACCCGGTCCGCCCAGTCGATCTGCAGGTCTATCGGGCCTAGCGTGAACGTGCCGCGCCGGACGACGGCGCCGCGCAGCGAGGCGACGATCGCGCCGGCCCGCGGCGCGGCCGCGATCTCCATCCGCAGCTGCCACTCCTTGCGCGGCTCACCGACGACATCGAGCCGCTCGATCAGGCGCTCGGTCTGGCGGGCCTTCGCCGCCTGCTTCTCGGTCGCCTCGGTGCGGAACTTCCGGCCGATCTTGTCGTTGTCCGGCTGCTTACGCCGGGCGTTCCTGACCCCCTTCTCCATCCAGGCGCGCTGCGACCTGGCCCGCTCTTCGAGGCCGGCGCGCCGGGTGGCGTACTCGTCGTACTCCTCGCGCTCGTGCCGCCTGGCCACCTCGCGTTCGGCCAGATAGGCCGCGTAACCGCCGCCGAACGCCCGGACCTGCTGCTGGCTGAGGTCGAGCTCCACGACCCGGGTCACGGTCCGGCTCAGGAACTCCCGGTCGTGGCTGACCAGGACCACGCCGGCGCTCAGGCCCTGAACGAACCCCTCAAGCTGGGCCAGCCCGTCCAGGTCCAGGTTGTTGGTGGGCTCGTCGAGCAGGAACACGTCGTAGCGGCTGAGCAGCAGCGAGGCCAGGCCCGCCCGCGCGGCCTGGCCGCCGGACAGCGCCGACGTGACCTGGTCAAGGCCGACGGCCAGGTCGAGCCCGGCCACGACGGCATCGGCCCGCTCGTCCAGGTCCGCGCCGCCCAGGGCGAGCCACCGCTCCAGCCAGCGCGAGTAGTCCTCATCCGCGCCGGGTGTCCCGGATGCGAGTGCGTCTGCCGCGGCCTGCATCGCCTCCTGCGCGGTGGCCACGCCGGTGCGCCGGGCCACGAACTGCCGCATGGTCTCCTGCGGGTGCGGGTCAGGCTCCTGCGGCAGGTACCCGACCGAGGCATCCGCCGGGCTGATGGTCACCGTGCCGGCCTGCGCCAGGTCCAGCCCGGCCAGCACCCGCAGCAGCGTTGACTTGCCCGCGCCGTTGGCGCCGACCAGGCCGACGACATCACCCGGGCCCACGACCAGATCGAGCCCGGAAAACAGCACCCGATCGCCGTGCGCGGCGGCCAGGTCCTTCGCTACCAGCACGGCGCTCACGCAGACCGCATCCCCTGCTTGCCTCCGGATAATCACGGGCCTGTTGTCCCGAGGCGCCAGGAACCGGCCCGTTGCGGCCAGGCCCTGATGCCTATCCTTACCTCGTGCGCCTAGTCTCGCTGCTGCCCTCCGCGACCGAGATCGTTTACTCGCTGGGCCTGGGCGACCAGCTGGTCGGGGTCACCTTCGAGTGCGACGAGCCGCCTGCGGCCCGGTCGGAGAAGACCGTCGTCGTCGGCGGCCGGGATACCCGCGGGATGACCCCCCGCGAGATCGACAGCTACGTCCGCGCGCAGATGGCCGCGGGCGAGGATCTCTACACACTCCATGCGCAGGCCCTCGCGGACCTGGCCCCCGACCTTATCCTGACCCAGGATCTGTGCCGGGTTTGCGCGCTGCCGTCCGGCCACGTCGAAGACGCCCTGGGCTATCTGGGCTGCCAGGCGGACGTGCTTTCGCTCGACCCGTACTCGCTCGACGAGGTGCTGGGCACGATCCTGGCGGTCGGCCAGCGCGCGGGCGCCGCCGCCCGCGCCACGCGACTCGTGCAGCACCTGCGCGGCCGGCTCGATCGCGTCGCGACGGCGGTCGCCGGACGGCGCCGTCCCAGCGTGGCGGTGATCGAGTGGGTGGACCCGCCGTTCACCGCCGGGCACTGGATTCCCGATCTGGTCCGGGCCGCGGGCGGGCAGGCGGTGGCCGCCCACCCCGGTGCGCGATCGGAGGAGACGACCTGGGCCGCGGTCGCCGCGGCCGCACCCGAGCTCATCATCGTCGCGCCCTGCGGCTATCACCTGGCCGGCGCGATCGAGCAGGCCCAGGCCGCCGCCCGGGCCCTGCCCGGCGTCCCGGTGTGGGCCATCGACGCCGACGGCATCGTGGTCCGTCCCGGGCCCCGCCTGGTCGACGGGGTCGAGGCCATGGCCTCGGTGTTCCACCCCGGAGTCGTTCCCGCCCCGCAGCCGCCGGCCGTGCGCCGCGTGACCGCGCCGGCCAGCAGCTGAGCGCCGGCCGTCACCGCCCGGTGGCCCGCCGCGGCAGGCAGGCGCCAGGCCGGTGCGCGAAATGACATGCCCGCGGACGCGCCCGCGGTAACAGCCGGTTGTGCCCAGTAAGGCAGAGAATGCCTGACCGCGCCTGCTCTTCTATTAACTGATACGCAGTTTAGTCCTGCCTTCGCGCGGCAAAAAGAATGCTGCAAGCGAAAGGCCAGCCGGGGATTCGGTAAAGAACCAATCAATGAATTGGTAAGGAAAGGTGCGGACGTGGGTGCTGACGGGGCCGGGCCGCGGGGGCAAGCCCGGGACAAAACAGCGGTCGCAGCCGGTGGCGGCGGCCGGACACGGCCTCGGAGCGGCCGGGTTCCCGGCTTCGTGAGCCTGGCCGGCGGGACCCCGGCCGCGGCGGCTCGGCGCGCCGTGCCGCTGCTGCGCCTGGCCGCCGTCCTGGCTGTCGTCTGCACGGCGGGATGCAGCGTGTTCGCCGCGCCGTCCGCCCCGTCCGGCATGGAAAAGCAGATCACGCAGGGCGAGCAGGCCGGTGCGGCCACCCGGGCGCATGCGGCACACGCCAAGGCCAAGGCCTCGCTGTCAGCGGCCCAGCGCGCGGTGCCGGGCCGGGATGTGACCGCAATCGGCGATTCGGTCATGTCGGCGAGCGCCATGACGATGGCCTCCATGATGCCCGGCATTTACATCGACGCTAAGCCTGACCGGCAGATGCCGGCCGGCCTGGCTATCGTGCGCCATCTCGCGCAGACCGGCCAGCTGCGCCCGGTCGTGGTTATGGGCCTCGGCACCAACTACATCGTGACCACCGCGCAGCTCAACACGCTGATGAAGCTGATCGGGCCGCACCGCAAATTGGTGCTGATTAACACCTACGTTCAGGACGGGTGGAGCAAGCAAGTCAATACCACGGACGCCGCTTTTGTCCGGGCGCATCCGAATGTCGTGCTCGCGGACTGGTACGACACGATCAAGGACCGGCTCTACCTGCTCTGGCCGGACCACACCCATCCGATGATGCCGGGCACCTACGTCTATGGCCGCCTGGTGAAACAGGCCATCCAGGACACGCGCCAGGTCCCGAGCTCCAACCCGCACGCCCAGCCTGTGGTGGCGGTCCGGGCCGTCGCGACGCCGCATAGCTGACCAGCCCCAGCCGGCCGCCTGAGCCCGCCCCCGATCTACGGATCCGGGGACGGCTCGGGCGGCCAGGCGCGGCGCGACTCGTCCATCGGGCTCATCAGGCCCACGTCGTTCCCGTCAGGATCGGCCACGATCGCGTATCGCGCACCCCAGAACGCGTCGAAGGGCGGCTGCCTCCCCACGTAACCCGCTGAGACCAGCTCCGCGTAGCGCTCGTCGACCGCCTCCCGCGTCGGCAGCGAGAACCCGATCACGACGCCGGCGCTCGCCGGATCGGCGCGCCAGCCCGCGTGCCACAGCCGGGCCGACTCCGCGGTGTCGAGCTCGAGGCTGAAGCCGCCGGGCATCCGCAGCTGCAGGTGACCACCGGCCGGCTCCGCGCCGCCCGGCGGGACGACCCCAAGCCGCCGGTAGAAATCAAGGCTGGCCGTCATGTCCCTGACCACCACGTTCAGCATGTGCAGGTCGGGCGCGCTCTCGCTCATCATTCGCAGTCTGCCAGAGCAGGCCCGGCGGGGCACTCACCGTCCGCGCGCGGACGGTGAGTCAGGTTCCGCGCTTCAGCTTGCGCCAGCCGCCCGCCCGGTTGTTGGCGATGATCTGCCTGAACATGGCGGTGAGGGCGGGCGCGTTGATGACCTCGCCCCGCCGGATGGCCATGGTGCGGGCGGTCTTGTTGTCGTGCCCGGCCGTGATGATCCCTTCCGGGTCCGGGACGATGGCGCCGTCGTAGAGGCCTCGCGGCAGACGGCCTGCTGCCAGTCGGGCAGGGCATCGATATAGGCATCAACACGCGGATCGGCGGTAAATGTCATGGCTGCCTCCCAGCCTTCCTGCCAGGCCCCGCGCTCCGCAAACCCTCGTGGTTTGCGGACCGCGCGCACGGGTGCACACTGAAACGAAGGCGGTGCGAGATGTTCGAGAGGTTTACGGACCGGGCAAGGCGGGTCGTGGTGCTGGCTCAGGACGAGGCCAGGATGCTGAATCACGACTACATCGGCACCGAGCACCTCCTGCTTGGCCTGATCCACGAGGGCGAGGGCGTCGCGGCCAAGGCGCTGCAGGCGCTGGAGATCAGCCTGGAATCGGTGCGCAGCCAGGTTGTGGAGGTCGTCGGCAAGGGCCAGGAAACGCGGGCGGGGCATATCCCGTTCACGCCCAGGGCCAAGAAGGCGCTCGAGCTGTCGCTGCGGGAGTCGCTGCAGCTCGGCCATGACTACATCGGCACCGAGCACATCCTGCTCGGCCTGATCCGCGAGGGCGATGGCGTCGCCGCGCAGGTGCTCGTCCGGATGGGCGCGGACCTGACCCGGGTCCGGCACCAGGTGATCCTCCTCCTTGAGAGTCATGAGGGCGGCACCGGGCGACGCGGTGCCCGGCGGGCCGCGGCGAGCCGTGACTACCTGCTGACCGAGGTGCAGAACACGCTGGCCACGATCGCGGAGCGGCTTACCGTCATCGAGCGCCATCTCGGCCTCGCGGGCGGCCAGCAGCCTCCGGACGTCAGGCCCGCCGCCGCGGGCGATGAGCCGGCGCCCGGCGGCAAGCCGGCGGCGGACGACCAGCCTCCCCCCGGAGACAATCCGGCCAGCGGCGAGTAGGCGGGCAGGCCGCCGGGCCAGGGTTCCGCTGAGCCGGATCAGTGTGGCTGGCGGGCCAGGCCCAGCCGGTAGGTCCGTTGCGCCGTGCCGGAGAACACCGCGTCCTTCTCCGCCTCGCTCAGCCCGGCGGTCAGCGACCGCGCCGCCGCGTGCACGTCGGCGTAGCGCGCGTTCAGCGTGGAGACCGGCCAGTCTGAGCCGAACATGAGCCGGTCCGGCCCGAACCCGCCCAGCGCGAGGTCATAGTACGGGCGCATGTGCGCGGTCTGCGGGCCTTCGCCGGGCCCGCGCGGACCGGCCGGAGCGCCGACCGGCGCGGGCTCGCCGAGGATGCCGGAGAGCTTGGCCACCGTATTCGGCAACGCCGCGAAGCCACGGAAGGCGTTCGCCCACATCTCGTCGACCTCGCCGGCCAGGTCGGGGTTGCCCAGATGGTCGAGCACGAGCGTGAGCTGCGGCGTGGCCGCGGCGGCGGCGACCGCGGCCGGAAGATGCCGGGGCTCGCACACCACGTCGTAAACCAGCCCGGCCGCGGCCACGGCGGCGAGGCCGCGCAGCACGGCCGGGCGGGTCAGCCAGTCCGGGTCAGACTCGATCAGTACCGGGTGCCGGATCCCGGCCAGGAACTCGGCACCGGGATGGCCGCGCAGCGCGGCGAGCGCATCGGTTACGCCCGGCGCCTCGAGGTCGACCCAGCCGACCACGCCGGCGACCAGGCCGCCCCGCGCGGCCAGCGCAAGCATCTCCGGCGTCTCGCCCGGCTCCGTCACGGTCTGCACCAGCACGGTGGACGTCACGCCCTGGGCCGCGGCCTCGGGCTCGAGGTCCGGCAGCAGGAAGTTGCGGCGCAGCGGGGCCAGGCCCGGCTGATCGAGCCACGGCTGCGGGCGCACGGACAGGTCCCACACGTGGTGGTGCGCATCGATGATGGTCATGAGGTGCTCACAGGCCCAGGTCGTCTAGCTGCTGGTGCAGGTCGGCCCGCGGGCCGGACTGCGTGGGGGAGCGCCCCGGCCCGGATCGCGACCCGCGCGGGACACCTGGCCGCCGGTCCCGGAACACCCAGCCGGATGCTACGCCTCCCACCAGGCCGCCGATGTGGGCCTGCCAGCCGATCCCGGCCTGGGGCAGCAGCACGGTGAACTGGTAGGCGAAGCAGAGCGCCATCACCGCGCCGATCAGCATGTCGATCGGGTGCCGGTCGAAGAACCCGCGCACCATGATGTAGCCGAAGTACCCGAAGACCACCCCGCTCGCCCCGGCCCCGACCGTCCCCGGGCTCTCGAAAATCCAGGCCCCAAGCCCGCTGGTCAGGATCACCACCAGGGTCACGCCGAGGAACTTGGTCACGCCCCGGTAGGCGGCCAGGAAGCCGAAGATGAACAGCGGGCCCGAGTTCCCCTCGATGTGAGCCCAGCTGAAGTGCAGGAACGGCGCGAGAAGGATGTCCGGCAGGCTGCCGGGATCGCGGGGCCTGATGCCGTAGGAGAACGTGAGCTGGTAGTGACCGGCCCAGTTGATGATCTGGATGAGCCAGATGAGCGCGAGGAAGCCGACCATCACGAACAGGGCCTTGCGCGCCTCGGCCAGCACCGCTTCCGCATCGCCCGCGCCCAGGTCCCACGCCCGCCGGCCCGCCGGGTTGCGCGGTGCGCGGCCACCCCGCCGCGGCAGCAGCCGCCGGCCGCCCAGGCCGGGTTGCGGGCTGGTGCCCCCGGGGCCAGAGCCGCCTTTTCCGGCTGACGGGCCGGCGCCGCCCTTACCTGTAACCGGC
Organism: uncultured Actinomycetota bacterium; assembly: GCA_963844655.1. Taxonomy (GTDB): domain Bacteria; phylum Actinomycetota; class Actinomycetes; order Streptosporangiales; family Streptosporangiaceae; genus JASHPR01. The sequence continues at coordinate 1,054,856 of CAWJPA010000007.1, forward strand.
CCGGTACCGTCCGCTCCCGGCTCGGAACCCGGGCTGTTACTCATTGTCACCCCTTGTCCGGCCGGTTCATCCCCGCTGGAAAGCGAACTGCATCCCTGGATTCAGGGTATGCCGGCGTGTCTCCGCAAACATCTGCGCCGCAGTTGTGATCACAGGATGGCGCCCTTACGCCCAGTAATTGTTACAGTACGCGTTGCCAAACTGTGATCTGCGGAACACAAATTCCTTCGTTTCCAACACAACTTTTTATGCGGAAGCGCTTGGTCGGTTCCTGTCCTTCTGGCAACGTAGTGCGGCGACGGTACTGGACCAGATGCGAGGGTTTCTGCCATCGCAGCCCAGTGATACCGCAATGGGCCGAACCGTCATGACTCGCTGCCCTGGTTACCGCAGCTGTCTGCGCGCTGGGTGTTCCGCCTCGCTGCGCTTGGCCGACGGAAGGACCGCATTGTCAGAGCGGAGGCGGGCTCCCGCTAGGCGCCGTAAGCGCAGGCGGATTAGCTTTCTCCTGGTCACGACGCTGACCGCGCTAGTGGCAATCGCAGCAGGCGTTCTTCTCGCCATAGTGCGCACGGGCACGGGCACCGATCCGGCCGCGGCGGCCCTGGCGGCGATTCCTGGCAGCAAGACCGGAGCCCTGCTGGTCCAGGAGCGCCAGCAGATGATCCTCGTGGATGCGGCATCGAAGACCCTGAGCATGGTCGGCAGCCCGAAGCTGGCCAAGCGGCCGGTGACCTCGATCGGGGTGGCGGCCAGCTCGATCGTGAACGCGCCGCCGCCCGACCCGGGGACGGCCCAGGCCATCGCGTTCCAGATGCTGCCCTCGTTCGGTTTCACCCCGCAGAGCACGGAGTACAGCTGCCTGAACAACATCTGGACCAGAGAGAGCGGCTGGCGCTGGAACGCCGAGAACGCCAGCGGCGCCTACGGCATCCCGCAGTCGCTGCCCGGGGACAAGATGGCCAGCGCGGGCGCAGACTGGCAGACCAACCCGGCGACGCAGATCAAGTGGGGCCTGGGCTACATCAAGGAGAGGTACGGGACCCCCTGTTCTGCGTGGACGTTCTGGCAGGCGAACGGCTTCTACTAAGCACAGATCACGGCGCGGGCTCGGCCGTCACTGCGCGTGGTTTTCCTCCCCAATCCGCTACCGGGAGAAAGCCAAACTAGCTGTAAGTAGTCGGCCTTACTTCGTGCCGATGGCAGGGACCGGGCATCGGTCCTATAGCCAATGTCTTCCGGCAGGCCTGAATGTTGACGGCGCTGCGTTACTTCTCGTGCGGGAAGAGTCATAGTGTGATGTGGCTCACATTGGTTCTGCACATGCCGATGCAATCTCATGAAGCCCAAGGTGAGCGGCCGAATAGGACGAACATCGCAACGGCGGACACGGGCGGATGTGATCTACGTCATACGGATTCCCGGCAAATTCCGGCCACGCAACTGCGGAACATTCGGCAGTGTGGTGGGCCTACAGCACCCAGCGTGCGTGATGGTTGCCCCCGGCAACTTGTCGCCCTGATCCTGCGTCACCGTCTGTACGCCGCTGCCAGCATCCGGTCCCTGTGACCCTGGCCGCGCCATCGGGTGAAAGCCGAGCACGCTTTATGTGCCCGACCAAGGGATCATTTTGTCCGGCATTAAGCGCCGTATCCCCGCTAAGCACAGAAAGTCTTCGAAACTTACACTCGCGGTAACGAGCTCAACCGTCCTGGTGGCCGTGGCGGCCGCCAGCGTGGTGATGCTGTGGCCGGCCAACTCGGCGGACGCGGGCAGCTCGCTGACATCCGCCCAGGTCCACACGAGCTCGGGCCAGAAGGCCCAGATCCCCCAGACCGCTGTCGCTTCTCAGCTGCGTCTGCAGAACGCGGTGCGTTCCGTCCAGTTCACGGCGGTTCAGCAGAAGGCCGCCCAGCGGGAGGCGGCCAGGCGGGCGGCGGCGCGCAAGGCCGCCGAGGCGGCCGCGGCACAGCGGGCGGCCGAGCAGCAGCAAGCCCAGCAGGCCCAGACCCCCGCGCCGGCGCCCACGCCCGTGGCTCCAGCGGGCTCGGCCCAGCAGATCGCCGCGGGCATGCTCGGATCCTACGGCTGGTCGTCGAGCCAGTTCTCGTGCCTCGTCTCCCTCTGGAACGTGGAGAGCGGCTGGAACGTGACCGCCACCAACCCCTCGTCCGGGGCCTACGGGATCCCGCAGGCGCTACCCGGAGACAAGATGGCCAGCGCCGGGGCTGACTGGCAGACGAGCGCCGCCACCCAGATCCGCTGGGGGCTTGGCTACATCAAGTCCGTCTACGGATCGCCGTGCGGCGCCTGGGGCCACGAGCAGGCCGACGGCTGGTACTGACAGCCGGCCGCGGTGCGAATGACGTAGCGGCCCCCTGGCCCGGGCCAGGGGGCCGCTACCCGGGTGCTCTCTGCCCGGGCCAGGCCCAGCGGTCTACGGCAGTGGCCGGAAGGTCCGCAACACCTGGCGGAACGTCGCTGCCGCGCCCGGGAACGCGATGGCGGGCGCGGAGACAGACAGCACGTACGGTTGCGTACCGGCACTGGTGTTGATGCTCGCGAACAGCTCGAGGACACCGATCCGGCGCGCACCGCCCTGCCGCCAGCTGAACCTCCAGGTGGCGGCCGGGAAGTGCAGGAACGCCCCGGGCCTGATCGCGACGAGGTGGTAGCCGGGATAGAGATCCTGCCGCTCCGCGCGGCCTTGCTCGATGCGGGCTTCCTGCCGTGGCTGCGGGCTGCTGAACCGCGCCAGGTTGATCTCGATGACGGAGTCACCCGCGGGACCCTTGAGGTAGGTGGCGAGCCCATGCCGGGTCATCCGCCAGGAAGCGGGAGCGGCGAGCTCGAACCCGGCCACCGTGCCCGTGCTGGCCGCGGGGACCTGGAACCACCCGTACCCGGCCGGAGCGGGACCGTGACCCGAGCCGCTCCCGGTGGGTGCTGTGCTGCCGTGCGCCGCCTGGGTGGTGCTGGCCGGTGCGGCCGACGTGCCCGCGGTGTGCGAGTACGCCGACCAGCCCACCACGGCCGCGGCGGCCGCGACCGCCACCGCGACCACGCTGAACGCGGGTGGATGACGCCGGCGGTGCCGGTGCGGCCGCGGCACCGGGCCGGGCGGGGGCGGCGCGGGCGGGCCGGCCACGGTGCTGGGAGCAGGCGGCGGCCACGGCGGGCCTTCGGCTCCGGGCCGCCCGGGCGACGCGGGCTGGTCCAGGAACGCGGGCAGCTCCACGGGCGCGGCCAGGCCGTCATACGCGGGCAGGTCCGCCGACCCGGGCAGGTCGGGCGGGAACGCCAGGTCAGGGAACTCGTGGACATCAGCGAAGGCGGGGGAGCCGTTGGCGCCCGGGATACCGGCCGGATACACCGGGCCCGCCTTGGCCTGCGCGATCGCGTCGGCCAGCAGCGTGGCGGCAGCCGCCGCGTCGGGGCGGGCCCACGGTTCGGTCTGCAGCAGCGCGTCGATGACCGGGCCGAGCGGGCCCGACGACGGCGCCCGCGGGGCGACCTCGGTGAGCACGCCCGCGGTGACGGCCTGCGAGCCGCCGGGCCGCGCGAACGGGCCGCGGCCCTCCACGGCCGTGTACAAGGTCGCACCGAGCGACCACAGGTCCGACGCCGGGGTCGCGGGCTGGCCGCGCACCCGCTCGGGCGCGGTGAAGCCGGGAGTCCCGAACACTATCCCGGCCTGCGCCAGGCTGGGGTCGTCGTCGAAGGTGGCGATGCCGAAGTCGGTCAGCACGGTCCGGTCGTCGGTGCTGAGCAGCACGTTGGCGGGCTTGACGTCCCGGTGCAGGACTCCGGCGGCGTGCGCGCAGGCCAGCGCGCTCAGCAGGTCCGCCCCGACCCGGGCCGCCTGCAGCGGCGGCAGCGGGCCGTCCTCGACGATCAGGCGGTCGAGCGACCGGGCGGGGACGAGCTCCATCACGATCCAGGGGCTGTCGTCCTCCTCGACCACGTCGAACACCGTGACCAGGTTCGGGTGGTTGAGCCGGGCCGCCGCCTTGGCCTCGCGGAGCGTCCGCTGGTAGATGGCCTCGTTCTCGGCCGCGGTGGCCAGCCCCGCGGCGCGGACCTCCTTGATGGCGACCTCACGGTCGAGAAGCTCGTCCCTGCCCCGCCAGACGATCCCCATGGCGCCGCGGCCGATCGGCTCCAGCAGCCGGTACCGCCCCGAAACCAGATGCCCGTTCGTGACAGCGTGCATGCCCGGACGGTACCCACTGAGCCAGCGATATTCCTGAGAGCCGGATGTGAATTCGGCACACGTTCGCTGCGTGCCCTGCCGTCCGGTTTATCCCCGGCCCTTTTTAAGCGCGGCCCGGCGGCCGGGCCATGGCCAGGACATCGAGCGCGCTGTCCAGCTGCGCCTCGGTGAGATCGCCGCGGTCGACGAGCCCGCGCGCGATCACCACCTCCCGGATGGTCTTGCCCGTCTCCAGCGCTTCGTGCGCCACGGCGGCCGCGGCCTCGTAGCCGATGAACGGGTTCAGCGCGGTCACGATCGAGGGTGAGGACTCGGCCAGCCGGCGCAGCCGGGCCGGATCCGCCGTGATCCCGCTGACGCACCGGTCCGCGAGCAGCCGCGAGGCGGACGCCAGCAGGGTGATCGAATCGAGCAGGTTCTGCGCGATCACGGGCATCATCACGTTCAGCTCGAAGTTGCCCGCCGCGCCACCGAACGTCACCGCCGCGTCGTTCCCGATGACCTGGGCGCAGACCTGGCACACGGCCTCGCAGATCACCGGGTTGACCTTCCCCGGCATGATCGACGAGCCCGGCTGCAGGTCGGGAATCTGGATCTCGGCCAGCCCGGTCCGCGGCCCGGAGTTCATCAGCCGCAGGTCGTTGCAGATCTTGTACAGCGCCACGGCGATCGTGCGCATCACGCCGCTGGCCGCCACCAGCGCGTCCCGCGCCCCGGCCGCCTCGAAGTGGTTCCTGGCCTCGGTCAGCGGCAGGCGCAGGTCCGCGGCCAGGCGGGCGATGACCGCGGCGGCGAACCCCGGCGGCGCGTTCAGGCCGGTGCCCACCGCGGTGCCGCCGAGCGGCAGCTCGCCGATGTCGGAGAGCGCCCCCGCCGCCCGCTCGGCCCCGTGCCGCACCGCCGCCGCGTACCCGCCGAACTCCTGGCCGAGCGTGACCGGCGTGGCGTCCATCAGGTGCGTGCGGCCGCTCTTGACCACGTCGGCGAACTCGGCGGCCTTGGTCTCGAGCGTCTCCGCCAGATGGTCGAGCGCGATCAGCAGCGACCGGCTGATCTGCCGGGCCGCGGCGATGTGGATCGCAGAAGGGAACACGTCGTTCGACGACTGCGAGGCGTTGACGTGGTCGTTCGGGTGGACCTGGCGGCCCAGCCTGCGCGCGGCCAGCGTCGCGATGACCTCGTTGGCGTTCATGTTGGATGAGGTCCCCGAGCCGGTCTGGTACACGTCGATCGGGAACTGCTCGTCGTGCTCCCCGCGGGCGACCTCTGCCGCCGCGTCGTGGATCGCCCGGGCCAGGTCCGCGTCCAGCACGCCGAGCTCGCCGTTGACCGCCGCCGCGGCGCCCTTGATCGAGCCCAGCGCGCCGATCAGCGCCCGCGGCAGCCGCTCGCCGGACACCGGGAAGTTCTCGACCGCCCGCTGCGTCTGCGCGCCCCACAGGGCGTCGGCGGGCACGAGGACCTCGCCCATCGAGTCGTGCTCGGTGCGGAACCCGGCCGTATCGGCCATGGTCGAGCCTCCTAGCTGGGTGCGGAGCCGATGGTCAGCAGAGGCTGCTTCGCCGTGGTGACGTCCGCGAAGAAGTCGTTGCCCTTGTCGTCCACGATGATGAACGCGGGGAAGTCGCGGACCTCGATCCTCCAGACCGCCTCCATGCCGAGCTCCGGATACTCGAGCACCTCCACCTTGGTGATGCAGTCCCGGGCCAGCCGGGCCGCCGCGCCGCCGATCGAGCCCAGGTAGAACCCGCCGTGCTTACGGCACGCCTCGGTCACCGCGGCCGACCGGTTCCCCTTGGCCAGCATCACCATCGACCCGCCCGCGGCCTGGAACTCGTCCACGTAGGAGTCCATCCGCCCCGCCGTGGTCGGCCCGAACGACCCGGACGCGTACCCGGTAGGGGTCTTGGCCGGCCCCGCGTAGTACACGGCATGGTCGCGCAGGTAGGCGGGCATCGGCTCGCCCCGGGCCAGGCGCTCGGAGATCTTGGCGTGCGCGATGTCGCGGGCCACCACCATTGGCCCGGTCAGCGCCAGCCGGGTCTTGATCGGGTACCGCGACAGCTCGGCCCGGATCTCGTCCATCGGCCGGCCCAGGTCGATCCGCACCACCCCGGCGTCGAGGTCCTCCTCCTCGGTGTCCGGTAGGTACTGCGCCGGGTCGGTCTCCAGCCGCTCCAGGAACACCCCGTCCCGGGTGATCTTGCCGAGCGCCTGCCGGTCGGCCGAGCACGACACCGCGATCGCCACCGGGCACGACGCCCCGTGCCGCGGCAGCCGGATGACCCGCACGTCGTGGCAGAAGTACTTGCCGCCGAACTGGGCCCCGATCCCGGTCCGGCGGGTGATCTCGAGCACCTGCTGCTCGAGCTCCGGGTCGCGGAACCCGTGCCCCGAGGCCGACCCGGCCGTGGGCAGGGTGTCCAGGTACCTGGCGGAGGCGTACTTGGCCGTTTTCAGCGCGAACTCAGCGGTGGTTCCCCCGACCACGATCGCCAGGTGATACGGCGGGCACGCCGCCGTGCCCAGGGAACGGATCTTCTGCTCGAGGAACGCCGGCAGCGCGTCCGGGCTGAGCACCGCCTTGGTCTCCTGGTACAGGTAGGACTTGTTCGCCGAGCCGCCGCCCTTGGCCATGAACAGGAACTTGTACTGGTCGCCGTCGGTGGCGTACAGCTCGATCTGGGCCGGCAGGTTGCTGCCGGTGTTCTTCTCCTCCCACATGGTCAGCGGCGCGAGCTGGGAGTAGCGCAGGTTCAGCGTGGTGTACGCGTCGTAGACGCCGCGCGCGATGTGCTCCTCGTCGCGCCCGGTGGTGAGCACCTGCTGGCCGCGCTTGCCCATCACGATCGCGGTGCCCGTGTCCTGGCACATCGGCAGCACCCCGCCCGCCGCGATACACGCGTTCTGCAGCAGGTCACGGGCCACGTACCGGTCGTTGCCCGAGGCCTGCGGGTCGTCCAGGATCGACCTGAGCTGCCGCAGGTGCCCGGGCCGGAGCAGGTGCGCGATGTCGCGCATCGCGGTGCTGGTCAGCTGGGTCAGCGCACCCGGGTCAACCCGCAGGAATTCCTTCCCGAACGCTGCGTCCACCCCGACTCCGTCCACATCAAGCCGGCGGTACTCGGTGGTGTCCTCGCCGGTCGGGAGCAGGTCGGTGTAGGAGAACTCGGGCATCTGCGGGCACATCCTTGTGGGCCGTCGTCGGGGAACTGTCTCATCGTAGATCGGCGGTGCGGTGCCGGGCCCGCCCGCCCGCGCCGCCGGCTGGGACTGCATGCCCGCCGTTTACCTGGGTAGTTGAGGGCTTCAGCCCTGGCTGCCCGAGAAAGATAAGGCGAGGATGTGCATATGACCAGCATTCCCGAAGTCAGCCAGCACGACGTCGACCTGGCCGAGGCCGCGCGCCAGCTGGAGCTGGCCGTGCACGATTCCCAGGTCGCCTACGACTGTGTCGGCCTGGGCCATCTGGAGCGGGCCCAGGAGCACGCGATCACCGCGCGGGCCGCGGCCGACGCAGCCGAGGTCATCCTGAGCGCGGCGCTCCGGCCGGACGCTCACGTCATCCCGCCGGATGAGGCCTTCAGTCCCGAGTTATGGGCTCCGGCCCGCTTACCGGGCCAGGCGCGGGAGCAGCAGCGCTGACACGGTCACGCCGGCCGCGGTGGCGAAGATCAGCACGCCCGCGTCCAGCGCCAGGTGGGCCTCGGTCCCGATGAGCAGCCCGCGCAGCGCGTCCACTTCATAGGAGAGCGGGTTGACCTTGCTGATCGCCTGCAGCCAGCCGGGCATGACCTTCTCGGGGTAGAGCGCGTTCGAGCTGAAGAACAGCGGCATGGTGATCGCCTGCCCGATGCCCATCAGCCGGTCCCGCGACAGGGCGAGCCCGGCGATGCTCATCGACAGGCAGGAGAAGAACGCCGAGCCGAGGACCACGACCGCCGCGGTGGCGAGCAGCTTCAGCGGGTTGTGCGTGAGCGAGACCCCGAGCAGCGCGGTGAGCACCACGATCACCGCGGCCTGGACGATCGAGCGCACGCCGGCCGCGAAGGCCTTGCCCGTGATCAGCGCGGCCCGCGGCGTGGGCGTGACCATGAGCTTGGTCAGCACCCCAGCGTCGCGTTCCCAGATGATCTGGATCCCGTAGAAGATCGCGATGAACAGCGCGGACTGGGCCAGGATGCCAGGCGCGAGGTAGGCCAGGTAGGGGATGCCGTCCGGGGTCGGGATGGCGTGGATCCGGTTGAACGTCTCACCGAAGATCAGCAGCCAGAGCGCGGGCTGGATCGCCCGGGTGTACAGCTCCGTCCGGTCGTGGCGGATCTTCCTGAGCTCGACCCAGCACAGCGTGCCGATGCGGCTGATCAGCCGGCGGGCGGCCGCCAGCGGGGTGTCGCCGGTCAGCCCGGGCCCCGTGTATCCGGAGCCTGCGGGTTCAGCCGAGACGGCGGGCGGTGCGCCGGGCGCGGCGTACGTCACGGATGCCTCCCTTCTCCGCGTCTTCGTCGAGCGTGCCGCCGGTGTAGTGGCGGAACACGTCGTCCAGCGTGGCCCCGTCCCCGAGCCCGGCCTTGAGCGCGTCCGGGGTGCCGGTAGCGCGGATCAAGCCCGCGTGCATGAGCGAGACCCGGTCGCAGTAGATGTCGGCCTCGTCCATGTAGTGGGTCGTCATCAGCACGGTGATCGGGGCCGCCTGGCGCAGCCTGGCGATAAAGTCCCAGACATCGGACCGCGCGATCGGGTCCAGGCCGACGGTCGGCTCGTCGAGGACCAGCAGTGTCGGCGCGCTGACCAGGGCCTGAGCCAGCTCCAGGCGGCGGATCATGCCCCCGGAGTAGGTCTTGACCAGGCGCTGGGCCGGCTCGGTCAGGCCCATGGCCGCGAGCGCTCCGTCAACGCGTTCGGGGCGCAGCCGCCGCGGGACGTCGAACAGCCGGGCGAACAGCTCGACGTTCTCCCGCCCGGTGAGCGTCGCGTCCGCGGACAGCAGCTGCGGCACGTAGCCGATCATCCGGCGGACCAGCATCGGGTGAGCCTCGGCGTCAATGCCGAACACGGTGATCTGGCCCTCGGCCGGCTTCAGCAGCGTGGTCAGCATCCGGATCGTGGTCGTCTTGCCCGCGCCGTTGGGGCCGAGCAGCCCGAACGTCTCGCCCGGCTCGATCTCCAGGTCGACGTGGTTGACGGCGATGTGGTCACCGAAGCGATAGGTCAGGTCCGTGCATCGGACCGCGGTGAGAGCGGTGCCGTTTCCGCCGATGCGGTCGGCTACTCGGGCCGGCGTCGTGGCCACGGCCGGGGCGTCGCCGGCGGGCGCGGGCCACGTGTCGGGGGGCGAGTTCATGCGTGCTCCATCTCCTCGGCGAGGCGCAGCAGCGCCGGGACGGCGTGGGCGAGCGCTTGCTGGTCCTGGTCTGAGAGCCGGGCCAGGGCCCGCCCGGCCAGCTCGGCGCGCAGGTCGCGGAACTCCGCGAGCCGCCTGCTGGCCTTGTCGGTGACGGCGAGCAGCGCGATCCTGGCGTCCTGCGCGCCTCGCTCGCGGCTCAGCAGGCCCGCGTCGGTGAGGCGGCCCACCAGGGTGCTGACCGTGTTCGGGGCCAGCCGCAGCTCCTGCGCGGCGTCCGCGACCGTGATGCCGGGCCGGGCCGCGGCCAGCCGCAGCAGCTCCGACTGGGCGGGTGGCAGCGGCTGCTGCGTCCAGGCCTGGCGGGCGGCCCGGCGCGCGGTCCTCCGGATCACGCTGATCGCCGTGAACAGGTCCGCCGCCGCGGCCGCCGCCGGCCGGTGCTGGCGGGCCCCGGCCTGTGCGACAGCGGGCGTCCCTTCCGGGTGGTGCGGGGGCGTCCGGTCAGCCGCCATGGCGGCGGGTGCCCCGTCTGGGTGATGCGCGGCCCCCGGCAGCCGCCGCGGCGGATGCCCCGTCTGGGTGACCCCGGCCAGTAATATCGTTCACAGAGCTAACTATATACACGCCCGGGTGGCCGCACAGCGGGTTGGCGGCCCGGGCGCACGGGCTGTCGTCGGCAGCGGGCCGTGGTGGGCTCCGGGCGTCCCCGATTGGCCTCGTAGGCCTGCGGTGGCGGTTCGGCGGTGCGTCGGCCGCGAACCCTTAGGATGCCGAGGAGTCTTCGCCGGCGGCGGGTTCTGGAGCGGCCTCGGGGACGGTGGCGCGCACCCGCGCGATGAGCGCGCGTGCGGCCGGGCTGGCCGGCCCTTCGGAGCGCCAGGCGAACGCGACCTGGCCCCGCAGGGTGGGCGTGATCGCGATCGCGTGCAGCTCCTCACGCCGCGCGTCGGTGATGGACCGGGGCACGATGGCCACCCCGAGACCGCGGGCGGCGAGTTGCGCGACCACCCGCGGGTCCCCGGCCTCGAACGCGACCAGCGGCCGCAGCCCGGCCGCCGCGAACGCCTCCTCGACGGACGCCCGCAGGCCGGTGCCGCGCGGCAGGCTGATGAGCGCGCGCCCGGCCAGGCCCTTCAGGGTGATCGTGGACCGTCCGGCGAGGGCGTCGTCGTGGCTGACGGCCGCGACAAACGGCTGGCTGGTCACCACGTGGATCCCGATGCCCGGCGGCGTGGTGGTGCCGATGCTGATGAACGCCATGTCGAGCCGGCCCGTATGCAGCCCATCGATGAGGTCGTCGGTGTTGGCCGCGGTGAGGCTGATCTCCACCGCGGGGTGCTCGGCGTGGAAGCCGGCGATCAGCCCGGGCAGGTCGACCTCGTAGGACGGCATCGAGGTGAGCGTCCCGATGGTGACGTGCCCGCGCATCAGCCCGGCCAGCTCGTCGACCGCCAGCCGCGCGCCGGCCACGGCCGCGAGTGCGGCCCTGGCGTAGGGGAGCACGGCGGCGCCGGCCGCGGTGAGCCGAACGGTCCGGCCCGAGCGGTCCAGCAGATCCTGGCCGAGCTCCCGCTCCAGCCGCCGGACCTGCGCGCTCACCCCGGGCTGGGCCACGTGGACCCGGGCGGCGGCCCGGGTGAAGTTCGCCTCCTCGACCACCGCCACGAAGTACTCCAGCTGCCTCAGCTCCATAACAACTGAGTCTAGAGACCAGTCAATCAAGAAGCCCCGGCCCTACCTCGCGCCCGTGATGCCAGTTAATCCGATAGGCCGGTGATCGTTGGACACTTGGGCGCACTCCTGCGCGTCCAAGTGTCCAACCACGGTCAGGTGGAGCGGGGAGGCATGGCGGAACCGGCTCCTTGCTGGGTGCCGTTAGCCGTCTGCTGACCGTTGCCTGCCGCGGCGTTCCCGATGGCATCCGCTGACTGGGCGGCGCCGTTCCCTGGCCGGCCAGCCTCGGCTGCTAGGGCCGGGGTACCTGCGTCTGCGGGGGCGACGGACTGCTCGTCATGCACGTAGCGGCCGCCGCGCAGCAGGGACACGCCCGCAGCGATAACCAGGAGCACGATCGCAGCGCTGAACACGATCGTCAGGCCGTGGTGAAACGGTCCCGTGATCAATTCGGGGAAGAAACGCTTCCCGGTCAGCACGGCGACCTGGGCCGGCGGCAGATGCTGGAGCACCCCGGTCGGGCCCAGCAGCTGGTGCACCGGGTTGTAGCCGAGGAACGCGGCGAACAGGCTGGCCACCGGGGGTGCCTGCCCGATCTGGTGGGCGATCGCGTGAGGCACCCCGTGCGCGGTCAGCCCGTTGGTCAGCGTGGTTGGCAGCGTGCTGGCCAGCCCGGCGATCATCAGCGAGAAGAAGATGCCGATGGACAGGACGAAGCCGGAGTTCTGGAACGTGGCCAGCATGCCGGACGCGGCGCCGCGCTGCCGGGCCGGGACGCTGTTCATGATCGCGGCGGCGTTCGGCGCCGAGAACAGCCCCATGCCCGCCCCGGCGATGAAGATCAGGGTGGCGAAGGCCGGGTAGTCGAAGTCGGTCGGCAAGAACAAGAGCCCGGCGAACGCCGCGGCCGAGACCAGCAGGCCACCGGACGCGAACGCACGGGCGCCGTGCTTGTCGGACAGCTTGCCCGACAGCGGTCCGAAGACAACGAAGCCGCAGGTCAGCGGCAGCAGGTAGATGCCCGACCAGAGCGGGGTGTCCTTGAAGGCATAACCGTGCAGTACCAGCCAGATCCCCTGGAGCCAGATGATCAGCATGAACTGCAGCCCGCCCCGGGCGATCGAGGCCAGAAGGGTGGCCGCGTTGCCCGCGGCGAACGCCCGGATCCTCAGCAGCTTCAGGTCGAACATCGGCTGGGCGACCCGCATTTCGGTGATGCAGAACGCAACCAGCAGCGCCAGGCCGCCGAACAGGCCGGTCAGCACCAGCGGGTTGGTCCAGCCCATCGCGTGACCACCGTAAGGGATCAGCCCATAGGTGATCCCGACGAGAATCCCGATCAGGCCCAGGCCGAACAGGACGTTGCCGAGCCAGTCGATCTTCGCCGGAGTCCGGGCCCCGACCTCCTGGAGGCTGAGGTAGGACCAGATCGTGCCGCCGATGCCGATCGGCACCGAGATGATGAACACCAGGCGCCAGTCGACCGCCGCCAGCACGCCGCCCAGGATCAGGCCGATGAACTGGCCGGAGATGCCCGCCACCTGGTTGATACCCATGGCCATGCCCCGCTGGTCGGCCGGGAAGGCGTCGGTCAGGATCGCTGGGGAGTTGGCCATGAGCATCGCGCCGCCCACGGCCTGGATGACCCGGAATCCGATCAGCCACAGCGCGCCGGCCGGGCCGGTCAGCGGGTCGAACGGGAGCGCGAGTGCGCCGAGCCCGAAGACCGCGAAGCCGATGTTGTACATGCGCACCCGGCCGTAAATGTCGCCGAGCCGGCCGAGCGTGACCACGAGCACGGCCGAGACGACCAGGTAGCCCATCAGCATCCAGAGCAGGTAGCTGACGTTCCCGGGAGTCAGCGGGTTGAGCTTGATCCCGCGGAAGATGGCCGGCAGCGAGATGATCACGATGGACGCGTTGACGGTCGCCGACAGCATGCCCAGGGTGGTGTTCGACAGCGCCACCCACTTGTAGTTCTCGCTCCGGACCCGGGACGCTGGCCCTCTGACGGTCCTCGCGGCCGTGCCGCCGCCGCTCGCGGGCTCACCCACCGCGCAGTTCCCCTTTGCTCACGGTAGATACTTGCTTAGACCAAACTAACAGACTATCCGGGCGGCGAGTAGCCGGGCGGATTGGTGCTGCGTGCCCCGGCCCGAAGCGCCCAGGTCTTGTTATCTTCAGGGTGTGACGTCCCGACCCGGCCCCCGCGATCTGCGTGCCTCTGACGCGGACCGGGAGCGGGTCATCGCGCTGCTCAACGAGGCGGCGGGGGACGGCAGGCTGACCCTCGGCGAGCACTCGGAGCGCGTGGAGTGCGCGTATGCGGCCCGGACGCTCGGCGAGCTTGCGCCGCTCACGGCCGACCTGGCCCTGCCGTCGGCGCAGCCGATCCGGCTGGACTCACGCCGCCCGGTCGCCGGCATTTTCGGACGTGAGCGCCGCGATGGGCGCTGGGTGGTGCCCGAGCGGTTCATGGTGTCCGCGGTCTTCGGCGAGGTCGTCCTGGACCTGCGCGAGGCGCTGCTGCAGAGCCACCGGATCACCGTGCTCGCCACCCTGCTCGGCGGCACCTTGCAGCTGATTGTGCCCGACGGGATCGTGGTCGAGGTGACCGGCACAGCGGTCCTGAGCAGGCAGAGCGGCGAGACGGGCCTGAGGCAGGCGAACCTGCCCGGGCAGCCGGAGGTGCCGGTGATCGAGGTACGCGCGATGTCAGTCGGCGGCCGGGTGAAAATTGTCCGGCCGCGGCGGTCCCGGTGGCGGGACGCGCTCAGTCGCCGTCGAAGTTGACCGCGCTGTAGGCGCTCAGCTTCCAGAGCTGGTGCTCGCTGTAGATGTTGCGCAGTGTGCCCGACCGCGCGCGCATGACCAGCGAGTGCGTGGTGGCGCCGCCGGACCGGTACCGCACCCCGGTCATCAGCTCGCCGTCGGTGATCCCGGTGGCCGCGAAGAACGCGTCGTCCGACGTGACCAGGTCATCGGTGGTCAGCACCCGGTCCAGGTCATGGCCGGCCGCGATCGCGCGATCGCGTTCCCCGTCATCGCGGGGCTCGAGCCTGCCCAGGATGACCCCGCCCAGGCATTTGATCGCGCATGCGGCGATGATGCCCTCCGGGGTGCCCCCGATGCCGAGCAGCAGGTCGATGCCGGTGCCCGCGCGCGCGGCCATGATCGCGCCCGCGACGTCGCCGTCGGTGATCAGCTTGATCCGTGCTCCGGCCGCGCGTACCTCCTCGATCAGGCCCTGATGCCGCGGCCGGTCCAGGATGATCACGGTGACGTCGTGCGAGGAGCAGTGCTTGGCCCGCGCGACCGCGGCGATGTTCGCGGCCGGCGACGCGTTGATGTCCACCATCTCGGCCGCTTCGGGGCCGGTGACCAGCTTGGACATGTAGAAAACCGCCGACGGGTCGTACATCGACCCGCGGGCGCTGACGGCGATGACCGAAATGGCGTTCGGCATGCCGTTGGCCGTCAGCCTGGTGCCGTCGATCGGGTCCACGGCCACATCGCAGGCCGGGCCGCTGCCGTCCCCGACCTGTTCGCCGTTGTAGAGCATGGGCGCTTGGTCCTTCTCGCCCTCGCCGATCACGACCACGCCGTTCATCGACACCGTGTTGATCAGCAGCCGCATAGCGTTCACGGCTGCGCCGTCAGCGCCATTCTTGTCCCCACGGCCCACCCACCGGGCCGCGGCCATGGCTCCGGCCTCAGTCACCCGGGCGAGCTCGAGCGCGAGGTTTCGGTCAGGGGCATGCCGGGCAGGCGGCTCCGGCGCCGACTCCTGGCCGGACGGGTCGTGAGCAGGTGCTGTCGGCTGGCTGGGCGGGACCCACTGGCTCGACATGGCCGTCTGGCCAGCCGGTCCCGGTCCGGCCGGCGCGGCAGCAGGCTGATTCTCGGTCACTGGGACGCCTTCCCGTTGTCGTGATGAAATCTTATGCATCGGGCAGTTCGGCGTAGCCTGGATGCCTGAGCGGCCAGGTCATGAAGGGGTGCTGCGAATCCGCATGACAACAGACCAGGCACAGCCGATGCAGAAGACGTCCGAGCGCGGCGCCGCGACCAGGACCGCGCTGCTCGCGGCGGCCCGGCACGTGTTCACCACCGAGGGCTACGCACAGGCCAGCGTGACCGGCATCGTGAACCGGGCGGGCGCCAGCGTGGGCAGCCTCTACCACCATTTCTCCGGCAAGGCCGACCTGTACCTCACGTTGTTCGAGGAACTGAACAACGAGCAGGCCGACCGGACGCGGCGCGCCGTTCGCGCTGCCCGCGATGCCGGGATCACCGATCCGCAGCAGCTGTTCCTGGTCGGCGCGCGGGAGTACCTGGACGTGTGCATGGAGCAGCGTGAGCTGCTCCGCCTGTTTGTCAGCGGAGACGGCCCGCCCGGCTTTGACCTGCTGCGGCAGCGGCGGATCGCAGACTGGGTGGGCATGAACACCGAGTTCTTCGTCCGCAGCGGAGAGCCGCTGGACGAGGCGGTGGCGATCGTGATGACCGGCGCAATCGGGCTCTGCGCGGCCGAACTGTCGCTCAGCGCCGACGCGACGCGGACGCGGAAGATCGCCGACGGCGTGATCGAGGTACTGTCCCGGCTGGAGCGGCCGCCGTCTAAACGCGCCCGATAACCCCGGCATCCCGCCCGCTGGCCGCGGCGCCCCGGGAGCCGGTCAGAACGGCGCGGAGGGATCGCTGCCCTCGTCCCGCTGCGCCATCGCTTCCGCCAGCCGGGCCCGCGCACCCTCGAGCCACTCGGTGCAGATCTCCGCCAGGCGCTCTCCGCGCTCCCACAGCTGCAGCGACTGTTCCAGGGTCAGCCCGCCCGCCTCGAGCCGCTTGACCAGCTCAGCCAGCTCATCGCGGGCCTGCTCGTAGGGCGGCCGCTTGGACCCGGGCTTCGCGTCCCGAGCGCCATCTGCGCCATCGGCTGCCGTCACGATCTCACCCTAGTGCAGCGCCGCCGCGTCATAACTGGGCGCCGAGCCGCCGGCTATGATCATCGCCCCATGTGCGGCCAGCAGGCAGACACTGAGCAAGGCGAGGCCGTGCTGAGTCAGGCGGCCGCCGCTTACCGGCGCGCCCTGGGCTCGCGCCTGGTCGCCGGCTACGCGCTGGGCAGCCTCGCCCACGGCGGCTTCAGCCCGCTGGTCAGCGACGTCGACCTCGGGCTCATCCTGGCCGATCCGCCCCGGGTGGCCGACCGCCTGACCATCCGCCGAGTAGCCGGAGCCGTGCGAGCCGGGGGATCGGAACTGAACGGGCGGCTGTCGGTGTTCTGGGGAACGCCATCCACCCTGGCCGGCCAGGCCCGCGGCGGCCGGTTTCCCCCGCTGGACCGGCTGGACCTGCTCGAGTACGGCCGCCTGATCACGGGGCACGACGCCCGCCAGACGGCGGCCCGCCCGGAGCAGGCTGAACTGCTCGCGGCGGGCGCCGAGTTCGCGCTGGGCTCGCTGGCCGGGGACCCCGCGCTGCCGGGTCGGCTCCGGGGCCTGGCCCGGCTCCGCCTGCACCCCGACAGTGCCATAGCGGAGATCCGCACCCCGTCGCTGCTGGTCTCCCGTGGACCCAGACGGCTGACCAAGGTCGTGCTGTTCCCCGTGCGTTTCCTGTTCACCGCGCAGACCGGCCGCGTGGGCACCAATGACATCGCTGCCGAGCACTACCTGGGCAGCGCGCAGCCTCCGGCCGCCGGACTTGTCACCGCGGCTCTGGGCTGGCGCCGGGAACCGCCGGCCGGTAGCCAGGCCTGCGCGCTCGTGAGCCGGGAGCTCATCCCGCTCTATCTCCAGTACATCGACGACCATGTCGCCCGCCTGCGAGCCGCTGGGTACCCCCGGCTGGCCGGAAAATTTTGCCGATGGCGAGACCGTCTAACGGCCTGAGCTGGGGTTTCTCGGCGCCAGCGCACGCCGGTTAGCGACGGTCTAAGGCTCTAATTAGTTAGCGGCACGAATCCGGGTAATTACAGTCTGAGCACGGTATGCTCGCCGGGTCGCGTTTCGGCATAGGTTCGGCGGCCGCCGACGCGTTGGCCAGATCCCCCCGCGCCTGTGCCTCGATGCCGGCCGCTTGCCGCATTACCGCATGCGCTGGCAAGACCTTGCCAGCGTCTGCGGTTGCGTCAGTGAACCCCCGCCTCACTAGCCACGTTGTCAAACGCAACAGGTTTCGCCAGTCTCAACGCCTCGGAGGCAGCGTGCCTGAGCTGACTGCGCCGTTCGACCGCATGTGTCATACGGCGGCCCAACTCGGGATTATTGTGCTCGACGCCGTCGACGACCAGGGTCCCTGGTTGTACGACGACACGGCGGCAATCGTCGCGTGCGGCGAGTGCATCGCCATCAACCCTGACATCGACGACGACGCCATGCGCACCGACGTCCTTGCCATGGCCCTGGCGCTCACCTATGTGATGAGCCCCGACAAGAACGGCCACCGGAGAGGTATCACTACAGCAGGCAGCTTCGTCCTGATCAGCCGAACCCGCGTGGCCGGGCCAGCGGCGGGGCCGGGAGAGCTCGCGACCTTGATCGCGCGAGAACACGGCAGCGACACCCCGAGCGCCGCGTTCGAGTACGCGGAACCGGTGTTCAACTGATGTCGGCAGGATTCCGCCCGGTGACCCGGTGACCCGGTGACCCGGCGCCACCAGCCTCAGGCCAGTGTGATCTCGAAGTAGGCACCCTGGTCGTCGTGGACGATGCGCGCCGAGCCCGACCAGCCGGCGAAGTCACCGGTGCCGGTCCTGGGCACGATATGGCCGAACCAGGAACCGGGGTCCGATTCGAGACCGCCGTGCTGGACGGTTATGGAGCCCTCACGCCCGTCATCGGTCCGGCCGCTGATCCGCTCTGTGGCCACGTAGGAGCGGGAGCCTTCCTCGGTCCCAGCGGACATGAACAAGGTTGTGGCCTGCCCGATGATCCCGGAGGTGAAGGTCTTGGCGAAGGTCATCAGCCCCACCCAGTCCGCATCCAGGCCAGTCACCTGCCGTGGCTCGAAACTGTCCACCTGAAACCGGGCGATCAGCGTGGCTGGTTCTCCTGGCGATGCCTGGCGCTGTGCGTCATCGCCGCTGTCGGCTGCCGTCACGGTCTCACCCTAGTGCGGCCGGAAACCTGGCTAGGGCTCTGGCGGCCGGTAGGCGGTGACGGTCAGCTGGTCCTCAGCGAACCTGACCGTGAGCGATTCGTCCGGGTCTACCTCGGCCGCGGAACGAACCACGCTGGCGTCACCGTGCTGCACGATCGCGTAGCCGCGGCGCAGTGTGGCCGCTGGGGACAGGGCGATCAGCCGGGCCCGGGTGTGGCCCACGTCGTCGCTCGCCCGGTCCAGGCTCGCGGACAGGCAGCGCCGCGCCCGCTGGGCCAGCGCCGTCACCAGTTCCTGCTGCCTTTCAATCTCGCGCACCGGATTGGCCAGGGCAGGCCGGGACCGAATGGCGGACAGCCAGGACATCTCCCGGTCGAGCCGGCCTGCGAGGCACCGGCGGGCGCGGGTGCGGAGCTGGCCGATGAGGGCGAGCTGCTCGGACACGTCAGGCACCACCCGCCGGGCGGCGTCGGTCGGCGTCGAGGCGCGTACGTCGGCGACCTGGTCGAGGATCGGCGTGTCCTGCTCGTGGCCGATCGCGCTGACCACGGGTGTCGCGCACGCGGCCACCGCCCGGATCAGAGCTTCGTCGGAGAACGGCAGGAGGTCCTCGATCGATCCGCCGCCGCGAGTCACGATGATCACATCGACATCCGGATCGGCGTCGAGCTCCCGCAGCGCGTCGATGATGTCGGCCACCGCATGCGCGCCCTGCACGGCGACCTGCATGACCCGGAACCGCACCGCTGGCCACCGCCGGGAGGCGTTTCTCAGCACGTCACGCTCGGCCGCGGAATCGCGCCCGCAGATAAGCCCAACCACCCCGGGCAGGAAAGGCAGCGGCCGTTTCCGTTCCGGGGCGAAAAGCCCTTCCGCGGCCAGCGACCGGCGCAGCCTTTCCAGCCGGGCCAGCAGGTCGCCTATCCCGACCGTCCTGATCTCCATCGCGGTCAGCGAAAACGAGCCCCTGGCCGTATTGAAATCGGGCCGGGCCCAGATGACCACACGCGCGCCCTCGGCTGGCGCCGGGTCATTGGCGTCGAAGACCGTCCGGCTGCACACCACCCGGGCCGAGACGGCGGCCACCGGATCGCGCAGGGTCAGGAACACGGTGCTGCCGCGCCGGTTCAGCTCCGCTATCTGGCCCTCGACCCAGATCCGCCCCAGGCGGCCGACCCAGTCCCCGACCAGCCGCAGCACGGTGCGGACGGGGACCGGGGACTCCGGCGTCGTCTCCAGCGGCATGGCGGCGGGTCAGGCCTCGCCGCTCTCCAGCTTGGCGATGCGGCGCTCGAACATCGTGAGCACGGCCGCCCGGCCTGCGTGCCCCTTCTCGTACTCCAGCAGCACGCGGACCTGGGACTGGTCCAGATTGCGCAGGCGGGCCCGCAAAGAGGCAACGGTGAGGTCATCGTAGTTCGGCACCGGCAGTGCGGGCTGGTCTGGCTCGGCTTCTGCCGGAGGGGCTGATTCGGCTACGGCGGCTGGCTCGGGCACCTGGGGTGGCTCGGTCCCCTGGGGTGGCTCGGTCCCCGGGGGTGGCTCGGTCACCGGGGCGGGCTCGGCTGCTGCGGCCTCGCTCGCGGCGGCCACGGCCGGGGCGGCGGAGGGCGGCGGCTCGGTTTCGGCGGCCGGTTCGGGCTCGACGGCATCTGCTGGCTCGGCCGTGGCCGGGCTGGCCGGGGTGGCGTCGGTCTCGGACAGCAGCCTGACGTTCCCCGTCTCGTCAAGCGACCGCCACCTGGTCTCATCCCGAAGCACAGCTGCGTCCTGGCTGGCCCCGGCGGGCGGCTGCGCCCGGTCGGGCTCGGTGGCCCGGGTCTTGATCCGGTCGGCTACGAGCAGGACCTGGCCGATGCCGGAGAACACAGCCCGCAGGGCCTGCGCAGGGGCTTCCTTGACGCGTTCACTGACCTGCGACGGGATGCGCATAGTAATCATTCTCCCTCTGGCGTGCCCGGTATCGTCTCGCCTGATGGCGCACGCCAGCCGCTCAGTCGGCCACATGGCGCCTGCCAGATGATTCTCGTCATTTAGCAGGCTGGCGCAATAGGTCTGTCGCGAACTGTTGCGAATTCGAGTGAGCCGGTGAACGTTCTGGTGCACTTGATGGAGCCCGTGACGGGTTCACCTACCATGGGTGTCATGCCCGTGCCCACCCGACGTGTCTTGCTCGCGAAGCCGCGCGGCTACTGCGCGGGCGTTGACCGGGCGGTGCAGACCGTCGAGATTGCGCTGGAGCGCTTCGGCGCCCCCATCTATGTCCGCAAGCAGATCGTGCATAACACCCATGTGGTCCGCTCTCTGGAGGAGCGCGGCGCGATCTTCGTGGAGGAGGCCGAGGAAATCCCCGACGGCGCCGTGGTCGTCTTCTCCGCCCACGGGGTGGCGCCACAGGTGCGCGAGGAGGCCGCCAAGCGCGGGCTGCGCACGATCGACGCCACCTGCCCGCTAGTCACCAAGGTGCACAACGAGGCCAGGCGGTTTGCCGCCCAGGGCTACGACATCCTGCTGATCGGGCACGAAGGGCACGAGGAGGTCGTCGGCACCACCGGCGAGGCGCCTGCGCACATCCGCCTGGTGGACGGGCCGGAAGGCAGCAGCGCCGTCGAGGTCCGGGATCCGGCCAAGGTGGCCTGGCTATCCCAGACCACGCTGTCGGTCGATGAGACGAACGAGACGGTCGCCGCGCTGCGCGAGCGCTTCCCGCAGCTGCTGGACCCGCCGAGCGACGATATCTGCTACGCCACACAGAACCGTCAGGCTGCGGTGAAGCAGATCGCCGAGGAGTCCGACCTCGTCATCGTGGTGGGCTCGCGGAACTCCTCCAACTCGGTTCGCCTGGTCGAGGTGGCGCTCGACGCCGGCGCGGGTGCCTCGTATCTCGTGGACGATGCCTCCGCCATCGACCCGGCCTGGCTGGAGGGCGTGGCCACCATCGGTGTGACCAGCGGTGCCTCGGTGCCGGACGACCTCGTGTCCGGCGTGCTTGACCGGCTGGCCCAAAGCGGCTTCGACACCGTCTCGGAGGTTGAGACGATCCCAGAGCGCATGGTGTTCGCGCTGCCGCACGAGCTCAAGCGCCGTCTGGCAGAGGACCGCTAGGCCATAGTCGGCCGCGGGACCGCACGACGCGGTGCCGGCAGTGTCACCGCGCGCCGGTCACCAGCTCCCGCCCCCGCCATCGCCGGCCCGCACGGTGCGGCTGCTGTAGCCGTCGTCCTGAGATCGCGCCTCCCGGTCAACGCGCAGCTCGGCCCGCAGATCGCGGACGCACTCGGGCAGCCCGCGGAACAAGGCGATGACGATGCCCAGAATCACGCCGCAGAAGAGCCACGGAGCTATCGCAGCCAGGGTGAGGAAGGTGCCTTCGGCGACGATCGTCAGGGTATGGCCGAAGGTTCCGGCATGCGAGGTAAGTACCTCGCTGACCACCAAGGCGGTCATGAAGATCAAGGGCGGGGTGGCGACCGCCGTCAGCAGCCCGTCACGACGCGTATAACGGGCCGCGAGCACGCAGCCGACCACGAAGCTGATGCTGGTCAGCGCGCCGAAGTGCAGCCAGTCGGCCGCCAGGATGCCCGGGAAGAACAGCGAGAACAGCATCAGGACGGCGCCGCGAGGCGTCATGCGGGCCGGGCTCGAGCCGCCGTCTCGCTGGCCTGGCGCAGCCCTCCGTTCCGCCCGCCCCCGCGAACCAGGCTCCGGGTGGCCGGAGCTGGCCGGGTGGCGGCGGGTAGACACACCACCCGTCACGAACGCGTCTTGCGGCCCGGCTGGCCCCGTTATATCCGTTCTGCGTCTTTCTTCGAGTGGGCCAGCACGCTCAGGCCATGCTTGCTGTGGCAACCGCTCCCTCCCGTTCTTCCTCGGCGTCCCCCGGCGTCGTCGCGCGTGTCAGCCAGCCGCGCCCATCGCCCGAGGCCCGGGCACCAGTTGCGGCGCAGATTTTCCGGCCAGCTCGGCAGTCCCGGCAGAGAACTCCGGGGCCTCAAGCAGGTCGGGTGCTGAGAGGGCACGGACGGTCTCTTCCACCGGCGTCGGCGGCGGGAGCTCGGCGTCGACCACGCCCATCTGGTTCAGCTTACGGGCGCTGACCAGGACCCGGCCCTCTAGCGAGCCAATCGTCTTGTTGTAACTGGAGACCGCGTTGGTCAGCGCCTTGCCGAGGCCGTCCACGTGCCGCCCGAGCCCGCTGAGCCGGTCGTAGAGCTCGCGGCCGAGCTCAAACACGGCGCGGGCGTTCTCGGACAGAGCCTCCTGCTGCCAGGCGTACTGGGCGGTTCTCAGCATGGTGACCAGCGTGGTCGGTGTGGCGATATGTACCCTATGCGCGAGTGCGTGCTCGAGCAGGGCGGGATCGTGCTCGAGCGCGGGTGCCAGGAACGCCTCACCCGGGATGAACAGCACCACGAACTCCGGCGCCGGGCTGAGCGCGGTCCAGTACGCCTTGCCCGCCAGCCGGTCCACGTGCTCGCGGAGGTGCCTGGCATGCGCATCCATCCTGGCCCCGCGCACATCCTCGTCGGCTGACTCGGCTGCTTCCAGGTAAGCGGCCAGCGAGACCTTGGAGTCCACCACGATGTTCTTCCCACCTGCCAGCCTGACCACCATGTCTGGGCGAAGCTTCCCGTCATCGGTGCTCACGTCGACCTGCTCGTCGAAATCGCAGCGGACGCTCATGCCGGCGAGCTCGACCACCCGGCGCAGCTGCATCTCGCCCCACCGGCCGCGGGCCTCTGGCCGCCGCAAGGCGGTGACCAGGGCCTGAGTCTGGGTGCGGAGCTGGTCTGAGGTCTCCCGGGCGTTGACCACCTGCTCGGTGAGGGCGGCCGTGGACCTGATCCTGGCCTCGTCGGTCTCGCGCAGCTGGATCTCCATCCGGGCCAGGGTCTCCCTCAGCGGCTGGACCATGTGCTCCACAGCGGCTTTCCTGGTCTCAAGCTCGCCAGCGGCCTTGGCGTTCGCGGCCTCCAGCCGGCCCGTGGCCATCTCCAGGAATCGCTGCGTGGTCTGGTCCAGAGCCTGCCCGGCCAGCACCTGGAAGTGCTCGGCCAGCCTTCCGTCCGCCAGCGCGGCCTTGTCCTGCGCGGCGCGCTCCACCAGGTCAGCCCGCTGCTGCGCGGCGCGTGCCCGCTCGTCGGCCGCAGCCGCCTGACCAGCCAGGTGCCCCCGCGCGTAGAGGAAGCCGATGAGCGCACCGAGCGCAACGCCGACCAGGAGCCCGATAAACAGCGAGACCGCGTTCATATTTGGCCATGCTTGCAGCCCGGGCCGACAGTTTTGGCCGCGACACGCCAGCGGCGCGTGACCCCTCTATCGCGTTGTGTGCCGGTTGCCCGGGTCGGGCCTGGGCGTGGGCGCAATGGGTTCTCCGGCGGCCTAGACTCGCCGGAGTGAGCTTGTCCATTGGCATCGTCGGCCTGCCCAACGTCGGTAAGTCCACCCTTTTTAACGCGCTGACCCGGGCTAGCGTGCTGGCGTCCAACTACCCGTTCGCGACCATCGAGCCCAACGTCGGCATCGTGGGCATCCCGGATTCGCGGCTGGCCGCGCTGGCCGGGCTGTATGACTCGGCCCGGATCGTGCCGGCCACGGTGCGCTTCGTGGACATCGCCGGGCTGGTCCGCGGCGCCTCTCAGGGGCAGGGCCTGGGCAACCAGTTCCTGGCCCACATCCGGGAAACCGACGCGATCTGCCAGGTGGTACGTGTCTTCACCGACCCCGACGTGAGCCATGTGGACGGCGAGGTGTCGCCAGAGCGCGACATCGAGACCGTGGCGACCGAGCTGATGCTGGCCGACCTGCAGACCCTGGAGAAGGCGGTCCCGCGGGCGGCCAAGGAGGCCAAGTTCGCCAAGGACCCGGCGCGGCGTCGCGCGGCCGAAGCCGCCGCGGCGGCGCAGCAGGTTCTCGATGGCGGTACCACGCTGTTCGCCGGCGCCGCCGCGGCCGGCATCGACCTGGCCGACGTGCGTGACCTGCAGCTGCTGACGGCCAAGCCGTTCGTGTACGCGTTCAACGTCGACGATTCCGAGCTGGGCGACAAGGAGCTGCGGGACCGGCTGGCTTCCCTGGTCGCGCCCGCGGAGTCGGTCTTCCTTGACGCGAAGACCGAGGCCGAGCTCGTTGAGCTGCCCGAAGAGGAGGCGGCCGAACTGCTGGCCGAGCTCGGGCTGGGCGAGCCCGGCCTGGCTCAGCTGGCCCGGGCCGGTTTCGCGGCGCTGGGCCTGTCCACGTTCCTCACCGCGGGCCCGAAGGAGGCGCGGGCGTGGACAATCCGGGCTGGGGCCACGGCGCCGGAGGCCGCCGGGGTGATCCACACCGACTTCCAGCGCGGGTTCATCAAGGCCGAGGTCGTCTCGTTCGATGACCTGATGGCTGCCGGGTCGATCGCCGCCGCCCGGGCCGCGGGCAAGGTGCGGATCGAGGGCCGGGACTACGTGATGCGCGACGGCGACGTCGTGGACTTCCGCTTTAACGTGTAGTCACGCCGAACTGTCACACGCGCCTTCTGCCGGCTGGCTGAGCTCGCCGACGGGCACGCCGTGGAGTTCTGCGACAGGTTCCCTGCCTGAATAGGTGCGGGTGATCCGCCAGCAGCGCGGCTGACACAGGGTGAGGAACTCAGGCAAGCGACGGCCCCGTCAGGCTGTGCCTGACGGGGCCGTCCCCCTCACTGCTTCTCGGTTGTGAGACGCCTGGCGTGCCGGACTGGTTGACCGGGGAGTGGCTTCTCTGAAGGTTCTTTACTGGCGGTGTGACCAGGCGTTATTCATGTGACACATGGGACGTAGTCCGGGGCGCCTGATCCGCGCTGGGGGCTCGATCAGGCCCGGGCGATAATGACGGCCGTGACCCCGCCCGCGCCGCCGCCGGACCAGGTTCTCGCCTACGCCCAGCTAGTGACCGGCCGGGTCCGCGCGCGGCTGGGAGAGCGGCTGCGGGCTGCGTACCTGCATGGGTCCGCGGTGCTTGGCGGGTGGCGGCCGGACCGCAGCGACGTGGACATGCTGTTCGTGACCGAGGACGGCACGGGCGGCCGGGACGCTGACGCGCTGGTCCGCATCCTGAGCGCGAGCGCGGCCGGGGCACCGGGCCACGGCCTGGAATGCAGCGTCGTGACCGCCGGCCAGGCGGCCCGGCCGCGGGCGCCCTGGCCGTTCCTGCTGCACGTGGCCGTTGACCGGGCCGGCGTGCAGGAGGAGCCGGGCGAGGTGCGGGTACTCACCGTCCGCGGTGACGGGCATCCGGGAGATCCTGACCTGCTGATGTACTACGCCGTGTGCCGCGCGGCCGGCTGGGCGGCGTACGGACCCGGGCCGCGGGACGTGATCGGCAGCGTGCCCCGGCCGGTCATCCTCGGCTACCTCGCCGACGAACTCGGCTGGGGACTTGAGCACGGGACCGAGGCCTACGCGGTGCTCAACGCGGGCCGGTCCCAGGTCTTCCTGGCGGACGGCCGGATCGTGTCGAAGATCGAGGGCGGCACCATCGCCCTGGCCCATGGTCTCGGGCCGTCCGCGGTGCTCCGCCGCGCGCTCGACCAGCAGCAAGGCCGGTCTCCGGACCGGACGGCAGGTGAGGACGCGGTGGGCTACATCGAGGCCGTGGCCGCCAACCTGCGGTCGGCCGCCGCGGCAGCCGCCGGGCCGGCCTGACCGCGCGTACGATCGTCCGACGGCGGCAGCATCCAGGTGATCACCTGACGCTCGCTGCGGTGAGCACCGCGAGGATGATGGTCGCCAGCGCGGCTATGCCGTGGCCGGCCGGGATAAGGGTGGTCAGGTGCGCCCGGGGCCGGCGAGTTCGCCGGGTGGGCTCGGCGGGCACGTTGGCGATCACGTCGTCGACCAGTTTGCGCAGCAGCACCTCGTCGGTCAGCGCGCGGGTGAGCATCTCGTCGGTGACGCGGCGGGCGATCACCTCCGCGTCAGGCTCGGCGAACGCGCCCGTGGCGGAATGGCCGGCGGGCGGGTCGCCGTCGGGTTTGGGCTGGTTTGCCGGGTACGGCGTCCATACGGTTACGGTCGAAATGCCGAGCCCGATCACCACCACCAGCCCGCCAACAGCGAGCCAGGCGAACACGATCCACCGGGTGGCCAGGTAGCTGATCCACAGCAGCAGCCCGGTGGAGGCCAGGCCGAAGTGGCTGAATACGACCACGGGGGCGAGGCCGTCGGTGGCGCGCTGCCTGCGCAGGCCCCCGCGGGCGATCCAGGTGCGCAGCATGTAGCCGCCGCTGATGGCGTCGAGAAGCCAGGTGAACAGCGTGACGAAGCCGAGCGTCCGGGCCGGATCGGGAGGGCGCGAGGTGAGCATGACGCCCGCAACCACGGTGGACCTGAGCGTGATGCCCATGCGCTTCTCCCCGGATGCCCGGGTGGCCAGTCCCTGCAGGGGACCAGATCACCGGCCGGACAAACCGGAAATCCTCGCCGCAGGTGACCGCAGCGTATCTGCCGGAAGCGGTCAGAACCAGACCCTGCCGGGCTATCCGCTGACGCGCGCCTTGCGCGCCGTCGGCCACCACGTAGGACAGGCCCATCCTCACCGCCTACGCGGCTCGCCGGTTCGCTCCTATCATGATCCTCGTCCAACGAGCCCGGGCCTGGAGATGCCGCGTGTCAGCAAGCCTCACATCGGTCGCCGTGTACTGCGGGTCGAGCCAGGGAGCCGACCCCGGGTTCGCGGCGGCGGCCGGCTCGCTCGGGCGGCTGCTGGCCCGGCGCGGCATCCAGGTGGTCTACGGCGGGGGGCACGTCGGGCTGATGGGAGTGCTCGCGGACGCCGCGCGGGGCGAAGGCGGCGAGGTGCACGGCGTGATCACGCGGGCCCTGGAGGCGAAGGAAATCGCGCACCCGAGCCTGACCTCGCTCAGGGTCGTGGAGACCATGCACGAGCGCAAGGCCGCCATGGCCGACCTGGCGGACGGCTTCGTCATGATGCCGGGCGGGTTCGGGACCCTGGACGAGTTCTTCGAGGTCGTCACGTGGACGCAGCTCGGCGTGCACGTCAAGCCGTGCGGCATCCTCAACGTGAACGGTTTCTTCGACCCGCTGCTCGCTCAGCTCGCACGCGCCGCTGAGCAGCGGTTTCTCCGCTCTGACCACCGGGATCTGGTGATCGTCGAGCCGGAACCTGCGCGGCTCATCGACCGCATGGGCTCGTGGGCACCGGTGGTTGTGGACAAATGGCTGGACCCGTCCGAGCGCTGACTCCATAGACTCACCCACCATGAGCACCGAGCCAGCAACAGGTCTCGAACCCCCGGCTGCGCGGCGGATCCGCAGCGAACGTACCTTCCACGGCGACACGGTCATCGACGAGTACGCGTGGCTCGCCGACAAGGAGAACCCGGAGACGATTGCCTTTCTCGAGGCCGAGAACGCCTACACCGAGGCGACGATCAAAGGACAGGCCAGGCTCCGCGACGAGATCTTCAGCGAGATCAAGGCCCGAACCCAGGAGACCGACCTGTCGGTGCCGACCCGCAAGGGCGGCTGGTGGTACTACGCCCGCACCGTGGCGGGCCAGCAGTACCCGGTCCACTGCCGCCGGGCCGTCCGTCCGGACGACACCGGGCCGCCGATGAGCGAGGACGGATCGCCGCTCGACGGCGAGGAGATCCTGCTCGACGGCAACGAGCTCGCGGGCGACGAGCGGTTCTTCTCCATGGGAGCCTTTGGCGTCAGCCCGGACAGCACGCTGCTGGCCTACTCCACCGACTACTCCGGCAGCGAGCGCTTCACCTTGCGGATCAAGAATCTGGTCACCGGCGAGACGGCCGCCGACGAGATCCCGAACACGTTCTACGGGCCGGCCTGGTCACGCGATGGCTCGGCCCTGTTCTACATCACCGTCGATGACGCATGGCGGCCCTGCCGGGTGTGGCGGCACCTGGTCGGCACGCCCGTCGCCGACGACGTCATGGTCTTCGAGGAGACCGACGAGAAGTTCTGGGTCGGCGTGGGGCTGACGCGCAGCGAGCGCTACCTGATGATCTCCTCGGGCAGCCCGCTGACCAGTGAGATCTGGCTGCTGGACGCGGCCCGCCCCGAGGGCGAGTTCAGCGTCGTGATGCCGCGCCGGCCCGGGGTGGAGTACCACGTTGAGCACCAGGTCCGCGGGGACGGCACCGAGCGCCTGCTGGTCCTGCACAACGATCACGCGGAGAACTTCGAGCTGGCCGAGGCCCCGCTGGACCGGCCAGGCGAGTGGACACCGGTCATCGAGCAGAGCGCTGACACGCGGCTGCTCGCGGTGGCCGCGTTCGCCGAGAACCTCGTCGTCTACCTGCGGCGCAACGCCCTGACCGGGCTGCGCATCCTGCGCCAGGACGGCAGCGAGCACGAGGTCGCGTTCGGTGAGCCGGTGTACACGGTGTCGCCGGGATCGAACCCCGAGTACGACACCCGGCTGTTCCGGCTCGGGTACACCTCGCTGGTCACCCCGGATTCGATCTACGACTGTGATCTGGCCACCGGTGAGCTCACCCTGCTCAAGCGGCGCCCGGTGCTGCCGCTGCCCGGCCGGGGCGAGTACGACGCCGGCGACTACGAGCAGTACCGCGAGTGGGCCACCGCCGCCGATGGGACCCAGGTCCCGATCTCGCTGGTCTGCCGGAGGGGCACCGTCCGCGACGGCAGCCCGCCGTTGCTGCTGTACGGCTACGGGAGCTACGAGGCGTCCATCGACCCCAGCTTCTCCATCCCCCGGCTGTCCCTGCTTGACCGCGGGTTCTGCTACGCGATCGCGCACGTCCGCGGCGGCGGCGAGATGGGCCGCCACTGGTATGACGACGGCAAGATGCTGCACAAGGCCAACACGTTCACCGACTTCGTCGCGTGCGCGGAGCACCTGGCCCGCCAGGGCTGGACGGCGCCATCCCGCCTCATCGCCCGGGGCGGCTCGGCCGGCGGCCTGCTGATGGGGGCGTCGGTCAACCTCGCGCCCGAGGCGTTCGGCGGCATCGTGGCCCAGGTGCCTTTCGTCGACGCACTCACCACAATCCTCGACCCGACACTGCCGCTGACCGTCACCGAGTGGGAGGAGTGGGGCGACCCGCTGCACGACCCGCAGGTCTACGCGTACATGAAGTCCTACACCCCTTACGAGAACGTGACCGGCCGGACCTACCCGCCGATCCTGGCGGTGACCAGCCTGAACGACACCCGCGTGCTCTACCGCGAGCCCGCCAAGTGGATCGCCAGGCTGCAGGTCGACGGCCACGGCGGGCCGTTCCTGCTGAAAACCGAGATGGTGGCCGGGCACGGCGGCCGCAGCGGCCGGTATGACGCGTGGCACGAGGAAGCCCTGGTCCTGGCGTGGATCGTCACCACCGCCGACGGGGCTCCGTGACAGATGCCCGTCAGGCCGGGCCGCCGGGCACGGCCGAGTCAGGCGGCGGCTTGACCAGGCGGAACGCGATGAAGCCGGGCTCGTGCCGCAGGCGCTCGTCGTCCTCGGGGTAGGCGTCCGCCATCTCGGCCACGGGCAGCGGCTCGACCAGGCGCTCGATCCAGAAGCCCGCTTCAGCGAACTCGGAGCAGGTCTGGGTGAGCGGCTGCCGCCAGTACCGGACCTGCCAGCCGCGATGCCAGGTCTCCTCGATGACGTCTGAGTCGAAGTAACTGCCGCCCCGGCGCCGCCAGTCGCCCACCGGGTGGTGGGTGGAGACGACCAGGCGCCCGAGCGGGCGCAGTACGCGGCAGATCTCCCGCAGCGCGCCAACCCGGTCGTCCACGTGATGGATGACCAGGGCCATGACCGCCAGGTCGAAAGACGCGTCGTCGGCCCACCCGAGCGGCTCGGCCAGGTCGTGGACACGCAGGTCGGCTGTCTCGCCGAGGCGGTTCCTGGCCAGCCGCACCATGTCCGGGCTCTCATCGAAGCCGACCACGCGCGCGCCGCGGCGGATGAGTTCCTCGGCGTACAGGCCGGGACCGCACCCGGCATCGAGCAGCCGCAGGCCGGCCACGTCACCCAGCAGGTCGAGGACCGCGGGCCGGTCGTAGAGCGCGTTGTGCGGGCTGTGCGCGGCGACTTCGGCGTAGTCGGCGGCGTAGGTACGCCAGTAGGTACGGGCTCCCGGTTCGCTGGCCACCCTGACATTATCCCGTGCCCGGGTGCCGCCCGCGATCGGCGCGTGGGCCGCGAGGAAGGCCGGTGCGCCGTCGTCCTGGATGCCGCCGGAGTCGTGCTGGTGCGGGTTCTGGCAGGTCAGCGGTCTTGTCACAGCGATGTTCACACCCGAAGCGTCGAATGCCGTGCAACAGGCAGACGACAAGGACAGGGCACACTCCAATGCGCGGGAAAAAGAACCGACTGCGCCCGGCCGCGTTCGCGGTCGGTGCGGCGCCGGATTCTCCCCCGCGCGAGGTCCCAGTGCCGGCCGCCAGCGCGCCGCAGCGCCCGGGGGCCGGACCCCGCCAGCAGCAGCCGGGCTGGCCACCGGAGGCAGGGTGGCACCCGGACACGGTCGGGCCACCGGAGGCAGGGTGGCACCCGGACGCGGTCGGGCCACCGGAGGCAGGGTGGCACCCGGACGCGGTCAGGCCACCGGAGGCAGGCTGGCACCCGGACGCGGTCAGGCCACCGGAGGAAAGCTGGCGCCCCGACGCGGCCGGGTCGCCGGAGACGGCCCGGGCCCGCGGGACGGGCGGGCCGGACTACACGAGGCGGCCACCAGATGCTGGCCACCCACCCGCCGCAGGGCGGCCAGCCGGTGCGGGCCACCCACCCGCTGCGGGCCGCCGGCCCGAGACAGACTGGTGGTCCGGTGCGCCGCTGCCGCCCCGGGGCGGCAGCCCGGCGGAGACGGACCGGCCATCGGGGACGGCGCGATCATCCGGTGTCAGCCGCCCGCCAGAGGAAACGGGCCGGGCATCCGGTGCGACACGGCCGCCTGGCGCCGGCCGCGGACCCGCGACGGCCCGCCCGCGCGACACGGGCGGGCCGTGGGAGCCTGACCGGTCGCCGGGAACGGGCCGGCCAGCCGAGACCGACTGGCTGTCGGAGACGCGGCAGCTGGCGGCGGGCTGGGGACCAGGGAGCCGACGGCCGGATACCGGCTCCGGGCCGGATACCGGCGTCGGGCCGCGTATGAGGCGGCCGGAAGCCGGGCCCGGGCCGGATACGCGGCGGCCGGCATCCTACCCCGATCCGAGCCAGGCACCCGACGACAGCATGCCGCCGGAAGCGCTGTGGCTAGACGGGTCGTGGCCGGACGAGGACCTGTGGCTGGACGGCGAGTCCTGGCCCCCGGAGTACGAACCGCCGCCGGGCGCCCAGGGGCTGCCGGACGCCCAGGGGCTGCCGGAGGCGCAGTGGCCGACCGCCCAGAGCGTGGACCCACAAGGGCCGGGCACACAGCCGCCGGACCCCCAGAGGCTGGACGCGGAAGCGTGGCCGGCGAACGGACAGGAGCACGGGAACGGCCATCGGCGGCACCATCGGGGGCCCGCCGATGACGGCTCGGCGCCGCCCCAACACGCCGATCAGATTTCCCGGCTCGTCCCGTACCAGAATCCGAAGAGCATTCGTCTGCAGAGTAACGATTGCCCGATCGATTCACAGATTGCCGGCGCGCCGTCAACGGTAAACGTGACTCCGGAAGCAGAATGGTCCCCGAAAGGGGTAAGGGTGGTGCGCCGCAACTCCTTGCTGCGCAGGCGCAGGAGAGCGGGCGGAGGTGGCATGGTTCGCAAGGCGACCCTTGATCGCGGCTTGCGGCCGGACGGGAGTGCCGCTGCTGAGGAGGATGTGCACGGCACGACACAACCAGACGAGCTAACCGGGCGCAGCCCCTCGCAGTGGCGAGGTGCGGGCGGCCGCTGGATGGTCTGGGTGTTCCGCGCGGTGATCTGGGCCGTCCTGCTCATCATCGGTTTCCGCGGCGTGATGGCCATCGTGCAGGGCGACAGGCCAGCCGGCAGCAGCACCAGCTCGGCGACCAGCAGCAGCGGGTTTCCCGTTGGCCTCGCCGAGGCTTTTGCGCTGCAGTTCGGGAACGTCTACCTGAACTTCAGCCCGGGTACCGCCGCTCAGCGGGCCAATAACCTCGTGCCTTTCATCCCGGTCGGGGCCGACCCGCAGTTCGGCTGGAATGGCTCGGGATCCCAGAAGCTGCAGTCCGAGCAGGTCGCGTCCATTTCGGTCCAGGATGCGCATCACGCCATGGTCCGGCTCCTGGCCCAGATCAATACCGGCCTCATCGAGCTCGGCGTGCCGGTGTATACGGACCAGGGCGGCCTGGTGGTCTCCGCCGAGCCCGCACTCCTGCCCGGGCCGGTACGCGCCAGCCCGCCCGCCCCGTCCAGCGCACCCACCGACTCGTCCGCGGTGAACGCGCTCACCACTCAGCTGCCCGACTTCTTCCAGGCCTACGCCAGCGGCGATCAGCAGACCCTGGGGCGGTTCCTTGCCCCTGGCGCCTCGGTCACCGGGCTCGGCGGCGCTGTGACGTTCGGCTCCATCTCCGGCATGGAAGTACCGACCGGAGGGTCGACCCGGCGGATAGCGGTCAGCGTCGTGTGGAAGCTCCCCGGGCAGTCCTCCTCCAGCAGCAACTCGTCGGTTGACAATGCCCCGGCGGGCCTTGAGATGACCTACGAGATGACCGTCGTCAAGCAGAACGGGAGTTGGTACATCCAGGCCATCGGACCATCGGCGCAGCAACCGGGAGGACCGTGACCGCAGCCACCTGGCGTTCTGCCCGCACAGACGATCGCGTGCTCAGCAGCCCGCAACCCCCTTAACCCCCCGGAGTAGACCGATGCAGCCCCATGTGATCCTCTCGGCGTCCCCGTTGGCGCTCAGCACCACCGGTCTGGTGACCTATCTACAGGGCCTATTCGGACCGCTTTTCCTCGGAATTGTCGGTATCGTGGCCATCTTCTTCCTCTTCACCCGCGAGATCATCCGGTTCGTGCAGTTCCTGGTCCTCGCGGTGGCCATCGCCGTTGTTTTCTACACGCCCAGCATCGTGCAGACGCTCGCAACAGGTATCGCGAACGCGCTCGGCGTCCACTGATCTAAATAATCAGGCGGAAGGAGCGCAGCAGGGTTGGAGCTGCCCACCTATACCAACATCTGGCGGATCGAGAAACGGCTTTACAAGCTGTACGATTTCCGCCTGCCCATGCCACTTCCCGTGGGCCAGATCGCGGTATTCGCGGCCATTACCGTGCCGTACGTGGTGATTCTCAAGCTGATCGGATTGCCGTTCAGCCATACCCTGCTGTGGCTCTACATCCTCCCGCCAGGCGTGCTGGCCTGGCTCGTCACCCGGCCGGTGCTCGAGGGCAAGCGGCTGCCCGAACTCGTCCATTCCCAGGCCCGTTACCTGGGCGAGCCGCGCACCTGGTGCCGGATGGCGCCGCTCGCGGAGCAGGAAGAGATCATGGTCGTCGCCCGTGTATGGCGGCAGGTCCGGCCAGAGATAGCGACGTTCAGCGTCCCGGACGCGAGCGCGGTCCCGGTGAGCGAGATCACCGTCGCCGAGGTCGCCGTCGCCGGGGTCACGGAGGCCGAGGCCGGGGTCACGGAGGCCGAGGCCGCAGCGATCGAGATCCCGGGGGCCGAGACGGCCGGCGCTCCGGCGGCGGCCCCAGAGAGCGCGCCCGCACGGGCCGTGCCGGCGCGGCACTGGCCCGAGGCCCCGATCACGGCCTGGCCCGGCGATCTGGCCCCGGAGGCGCAGGAGGCGCTGGCCCAGCCCGCGCCGGAGGCACCAGCCCCGGCGGTCCCGCACGCTCCGGTGCGCGACCAGGGCCGCGCGTTTCCCGTTCGGCCCGGGCGGCGGGTCCGTGACGCCGGCCAGCCCGTCCGTGACGCCGGCCAGCCCGTCCGTGGCACCGGCCAGCCCGTCCGTGGCACCGGCCAGCAAGTCCGTGGCGCCGGCCAGCCCGTCCGCGGCGCCGATCAGCCCGTCCGCGGCCTGCCCGCCCCGGTTGTCCGCGAGACGGGCCGCCCTGATCAAGAACGCGGCGTTTCCGTTACAGATGTGTCCGGCAGGCCCAGGCCCGAGCGAGCGGCCAGCGCGGTTCCCGGCCCGCCGGCGCCCGAGGTGCCCGGCCCGCCCGCGCGCGCGGCGGCCGGTCCGCCACCCCAGACTCGGCAGGCGCGCGCCGCGGCGCCGGCGCCCCCGGAGCGGCCGCGGCCCGCGGTGACCGTGACCGGCAACCAGGCCGCCGAGCGCCCGCTCCGGGCGGTGGAGCGGGCGCTCGGTAACCCGTCGGAGCGCCGCGCCGCCGGGTGGCACGATCACGTGGTGGTCGTGCCCGGCGGCCACCGGCCCGGGCAGCCGGACCAGCTGCAGCGCGACCGCCACCGGGCGCGCCTGGCGGTCCCGGGCTGTCACCGGATCGTCGTGCTCGGCTGCACCGTCGGCGCCGGGCAGACCATGACCACCCTGCTGACCGGGGAGGTACTGGCCAGCCTGCGGAACGAGCCGCTGGCGGTGCTCGACCTCAACCCAGGGCCCGGCTCCCTCGGGCAGCGCGCCCGCGCGGTGCCGGCCGTAACCGGTTCTGGGCCGCCCGGGCCGTCGCGGCTCGAGGTGATCACGCGCGAGCCCGGCACCGACCAGCCGGACGTGACCAGGATGTTCGAGGAGACCGCCGCGCGCTACCCGCTGACGTTCGCCGACCCGGGAGCGGCCGCGGTGCCGCGGGTGCTCGCCGCGGCCGACCAGCTCATCCTGGTTGCGCCCGCGAGCCAGGACGCGGCCAGCGCGCTGGCCACCACGCGGGAATGGCTGGAGGCGCACGGTTTCTCCGAGCTCGCCGACGCCGCGATCACCGTGATGAACGGCGTCAGCCGTCACACCCTGGCGCACGTCGAGCAGGCCGAAGCTCTGGCCCGCGGGCGGTGCCGGGCTATCGTCCGGGTGCCGTGGGATGACCACCTGAAAAGACCAGGGCCAGAACGCGTATCTCCACGGGCACCCGGCGACCAGCCGCAGCGGCCGGCGGCCGGGTTGCTGAGCCCCGCTGCCCTGCACGCCTACACGGCGCTGGCCGGCGTGCTCGTCGCCGCGCTCGCCACCGCGCCGGGGACGCTCGAGGAGGTGCGCCGATGAGCCGGGCCAAGACCGCAGGCAAGAGCCGGCTCTCGGTCCGCTATTTCGACGACCGGATCCTGCTCACCGAGACCTACGCCTGGGCGTACTACCGGCTGCCGACGGTGTCGTACGAGTTCACCACGCCGCTGGAGCGCGAGGCGCTGGCCACCAACATCACGGTGGCGCTGGCCGCGGTGCGGATGCCGGACGCCGAGGTGCACCTGCGGGTCGTGCACCGGTCCTACCCCGCGGCCGAGTGGGCGACCGGGCTCGACACCACCTCGGACGGCGGGCCCGGCTGGGCGGACTACCTGGACGAGATGTACCAGCACGTGTGGGCCAAGGACTTCTGGACCAAGGAGGTCTACCTCGGCGTCCGGCTCGGCCAGCGCGGCATGCGTGCGCAGCTGTCCGGCGGGGTGTTCGCCCAGTTCATCGGCGCCTACCGGGCCAGCGAGGAGACCCTGGGCCTGGCCGACGAGGCGGTGCCGGCCAGCGAGATCGCCCGGTGGACCGAGCAGGCCGAGCGGCTGGGCCGGGCCCTGGGTTCCAGCGCGCTGGCCGCGCGCCACGCGAGCTCGGACGATATCGCCTGGCTGTTCCGGCACACGCTGGCCGGGACGCTGGGCGAGCCGCAGCCCTCGGCGGCGCGGCGCAGGAAGTGGGGCGCGGGGGAGATCGAGTCGCTGCTGGAAGGCCAGGTGCACAACGCGCGGACGCTGCTGCGGCTGGAGCACCCGGCCGGGGAGTCGTACGCCGCGTTCCTGTCCTTCGCCCGGTTCCCCGATGTCATGTACTTCCCCGAGGGCGAGCCGTGGCTGCACTTCAGCGACATGCTGCCGTTCCCGGTCGAGGCCAGCCTGAGGATGCGGCTGATCCCGCCCGCCAAGGCCAGCAAGGACGTCGGCCGCAGGCTCGCGCACGCCAGGGACATGGACGCGCACATCCGGGAGGCCGGCGCCGAGATGCCGATCGCGCTCGCCGAGCAGATCGAGGCGGCGCGCCTGCTGGAGCACGGCATCACGAAGGAGCGGCTGCCGTTTGTCTACGGCTGGCACCGGCTGATGGTGAGCGCGCCCACCCGCGAGCTGTGCGTGCGCCGGGCCGAGGCGGTGGCCGAGCACTACCGGGACGCCGGGATCGACGTGGTCAACTCCACCGGGGACCAGTTCTCGCTGCTGTGCGAGTCGCTGCCCGGGGACCGGGTCCGGCTCGGGTCCTACCTGCAGCGCCAGCCGCTCTACACGATCGCGGGCGGGATGCCCACTGCCACCGTCGACCTCGGCGACCGCGTCGCGCCGGACGCCGGCTGGGTCGGGCCGTACATCGGCGAGACCCTGGGCCGGGCCCGGTCCGTGGTGCACTTCGACCCGCTGGTGGCGGCGGCGCGCAACCGCCCGACCGCGGTCGCGATCACCGGGGAGCCCGGCGGCGGCAAGACCACGCTGGCGCTGCTGCTGATCCTGCAGCTCGCGCTGCGCGGCGTGACGGTCGCGGTGATCGACCCGAAGGGAGACGCGGAGGCGCTGGTGACCTGGCTGCGGGCTCGTGGCCGCCAGGCCCGGACCCTGCCGCTGGGCAGCGCGGCGCCCGGCCTGCTCGACCCGTTCTCGTTCGGTGACGACCTCGCGGAGCGGCGCACGATGGCCACGGAGACGCTGCGGCTGCTGCTGCCCCGGATGAGCGAGGAGCGGGAGAGCGCGATGATCCAGGCGGTCGGCGCGGTGGCCGCGGGGGAGCAGCCCAGCCTGGGCAAGGTGGTGGCGCACCTGGAGAAGTCGGACGATCCCGCGTCCATGAACCTCGGTGCGGTGCTGGCGTCGATGTCGGAGATGCGGCTGGCCAAGCTCTGCTTCTCCCCGTCCGGCGGCCAGGGCATCGACGCGGCCGGCTGGACCACGGTCTTCACCCTGGCCGGACTGACCCTGCCCGACGTGGGGGTCAGGCGCGACGACTTCTCCTACGAGCAGCGGCTCTCGGTGGCCCTGCTGTACCTGGTGTCGCAGTTCGCCCGCAGGCTGCTGAACGGCATGGACCGCAGCCTGCCCAAGGCGATCTTCCTCGACGAGGCGTGGGCGATCACCTCGACGCCGCAGGGCGCCAAGCTGATTCCCGAGGTGTCGCGGATGGGCCGGTCCCGCAACACCGCGCTGATCCTCGTCTCCCAGAACGCCGGGGACCTGCTGAACGAGCAGGTGACGAACTGCATCTCCAGCGTGTTCGCGTTCCGGTCCTCCGAGCGCGCGGAGGTCGCGAACGTGATGGCCCTGCTGGGCGTGGAACCCTCCGACGACCACAAGGCCGTGCTGCGCGGGCTGGGCAACGGCGAGTGCATCTTCCGCGACCTGGACGGGCGGGCGGGCCGGGTCGGCGTGGACCTGATCTCCGATGACCTGCGCCGGAGCCTGGACACCAACCCGACCCGGGCCAAGCCCGACGTGCCCGTCCAGACGGCGGCCGCGGCCGCACCCGACGGCGGTGCGCCGTTAGCGCCGCACGCCGTCCCGCAACCCGCCATGTCGCACCCTGCAATGTCGCATCCCGCGACCCCGCCCCCGCCCGTCGGATAACCCCCGAGCACCCCCGACGACCCCCCGCCAGGAGCCCTCCAGATGCGCAGACTGCGCCGTTTCCCGTACCGCTCGGTGCTGGTGCTCACCGTGCTCGCGGTCGTGTTCGGTCTGCCGCTGGCGGGGAACGCCGGGGCCGCGGGGGCGGCGGTGCGCACCGGGGCAGCCGTGGCCGCGGTGCAGGCGGTCGCCCCGGCGGCGAGCGAGCCGGCTGCGGCGGTCACCACGGCCGTGCGGCAGCCGGCCCCGCAGGGCGGGGTCTGCGGGGTGCCGGGGATCGGTGACATCGGCTCGCTGCTGGGGTTCTGCCAGCTCGGCTCCAGCGGCCTGAGCGGGGACCTGAACAACATTTGCCAGCCCTCGGTGCCCACGCCCGAGCCCGCCAACGCCGGCATCGACTCCATGGTCAAACCGCCGGCGACCGGGAAGCAGCCCGCCACGCTGTACGGGAGCTACGGGATCGCCGGCCAGTACTGGGCCGCGACCAACCTGCAGTGCTCCGACATGACGTCGCTGATCGGCAACAACGTCGCCAGCATGGTGTTCGACATCGCCAAATCCATCGACCGGGTGACGATCACCGTCTACCAGTCCGCCGCGGGCCAGGGCATACTCGGCTGGCTGTCCAGCGTCGTGGACAAGCTGATCAGCAGCCTCGGCAACGCCATCTACTTCCCCTACCTGGCCCTCGTCGTGATCCTCGGCGCCATCTGGCTCGCCTGGCAGGGGCTCATCCGCAAGCGCGCGACCCGCACCATCGAGGGAACGGTGTGGATGGTTGTGGCCTGCGCGGCGGCGATCTGGCTGATCGGCAGGCCGGGCGACTTCACCGGGATCGGCACCTCGGTGTCGAACGGCATCAGCCAGACGCTGAACGTCGCGTTCGCCAAGCTCCCGGCCCCCAGCCAGAGCAACTGCCTGCCCGTGACGAGCACCGACCCGCAGCTCCAGCCGGCCAACTTCAACTTCTCCTCGGGGAACGGGGTCGTCGACCAGAACGCCAACGAGCTGTGGACCGTGCTGGTGTGCAAGCCCTGGCTGGCCGGCGAGTTCGGTACCACAGCGTTCGCAGCCCGGGGCGCCGCGCCGAGCCCGGTGAACACCTACGGCCGGCAGCTGTTGTGGTCTCAGGCCATCGCGATGAACGAGAAACCCACGACCGCCCTTATCCAGGCCAAACAGGCCACCTACCAGGGGATCGCGGCCAGCATCCAGAAACAGAACCCGGGTGTCTATCCCCTGTTCCAGGGCAAGCAGTGGACCACCCGGCTGGAGATCGGGTTCGCCGCCCTCTTCGCCGCGGCGATCGCCGGAGTCCTGGTGCTGCTGATCGCGGTCACGCTGATCCTGCTCAAGCTGGGTTTCCTGCTGCTGCTCGTGGTGGGCCCGTTCTTCCTGCTCATCGGCACGCACCCGGGTTTCGGGCGGGTGGTCGCGCTGCGCTGGTTCGAGATGCTCGTCGGCGTCCTGCTCAAGCAGGGGGCGGTGGCGCTGGTGCTGAGCGTGCTGCTCTACTCCTACTCCCTGATCATGGGCACGAGCGACGCGGTGCTCCCGTGGGCGCTGAAGATCCTCATGATCGCGCTCGTGACGATCGCTGTGTTCATCTACCGCAAGCCGTTCCAGCACCTGTTCTCCGCGGTCGGCTACGGCATGATCGGCTCCCGGGAGCGGGCCGACATCGATATGCAGCGGGCTCGGGTCTCCGTGCGCGACCACACCACCGCGGCCGCGGCCGCGGTCGTGCCGGGCATGGCCGCCTACCGCGCGGCCCGCTGGTCCCGGCGCAATCCGGTGCAGGCGGCGGGCGTGGCGGCCAGTGCGGCCGCGGCAGGCAGCGGCGGCGCCGGTGGCCTGTCGGCAGACGCAGCCGGCCTGGACAGCGAGAACGGCCGCGCCACGCTCGACGGAGCCGGGGTGGCACCGCCGGACGGAGGCCGCGCGGGCAGCCGCTCGTCTCAGGCGTCCCGGGCCCGCGCCCGGGCCGCCGCGGGCGGCGGAGGGACGGGCCGCTCGGCCCCGCCGCTGAACCTCCCGTCCCGTGGTGAGACCGCCGCCGTGGCCGCGGGTGCGGCCGTCGGCGCGGCAGGTGCGTCCGCGGGCTGGGCTCGCGGCAACGGCTCGGCGCCAGGGGCCGCCACGTCCGGCCGGGCCGCCGCGTCCGCCGATCCCGCGGCGCTGGGGGAGCCGGGCCGCACGGCCCCGCCCCGCCCCGCGGTGCCCTCCCCGCCGCGACCCGGGCAGGCCACCCCGGTCAGGTCGCAAACCCCGCAGCCCCGGCCGCTGCAGTCACCCCACGTGCGGGCGGCGGCCGCCGCGGCGGGCGTGGCCGCGTCCTCCTCCGTGCCACCCGCTCCGGTGCCGTCCAGCCCCGCGCCGTCCAGCCCGCCGCCACCTCGGTCGGCCTCGCCGGGTTCGGCCCCGCCGGGCCCGGCCCCGGCCCGCCCCGCATCGTCCGGTCCCGCACCGTCCTGGCCCACGGCAAGTTCGCCGTGGCGGCCCGGGGTCACGCCGCGGCAGTCCCAGATGCGCCCGCCCGCCGGCCCGGATCCGGCTCCCCAGAGCCCGGCCGGTCGCGGCCAGGGTGGACCGTGGGGCGACTCGTCCGCCGGCCGCCAGGCCGCTCCGCCGCCGCGTTCCTCGGCACCTCCGGCCGGAAGCCCGATGGGTCCGTCGGCTCGCCCGCCGTCCGGGCCGCCGGCCCGTCCATCGCAGGGGCCTGCTCGCCCGCCGTCGGGATCGTCGGCCGGTCCACCGTCCGTGCCGTCGCGCCAGTCGGCCGGCCCATCGTCCGCGCCGCTGCGACGGCCGTCCGGCCCGTGGGCCGGTGAATCCGCTGGTTCGCCAGCTCGCCAGCCATCCAGTCCGTGGGCCGGCGGCCCATCGGCGCCTGCGCCGCGCCAGCCCGCTGGTGCTCCCCGCCAGGCCGCCGCCCCGTCTGGTCGGCAGCCAGCCCCGCCATCCGCGCCGGCGGCGCGACGGCCGGGCGCGGCACCTCACCGCCCGTCGGGCGCGGCCCCGGCCCGTGAGCGCGGTGCGGCCCCCGGGCGCCCGTCGGGTGCGGCTCCGGCCCGTGAGCGCGGTGTGGCACCAGGTGGCCCGCCGGGTGCGGCAGCCGCCGCCCGCCAGCCCGGCCAGAACGCCCCGGCTGGTGGCCTGCCGCTGTCCGGTCACACCGACCGGGCGCAGCCGGAAAGCCCGGCCCCGTTCTGGCTCCGCCCGCTGCGGCGCCGGAAGTAGCTAGCCCGGCCATGGAAAAGGCATCGGCCCAGCGCAAGGTGGTCTTCGCCGCGATCGTGGTGGCCCTGGCCGCGCTGGGCATCTACATGTTCATGCCCGGCGCCCTGGGCGTGGGCCGCAGCAGCAAACCGCCCGCGACCCCGCACCAGGCGGCGGCGCGGGCGGCCCCCTCGGCCACACCCGCCCCCACCGATCCGCTCCCCGCCCCGGCGTCGGCGGGCTCGGCCCCGGATATCTACCAGTGGCTGCCGTTCACCCCGTCCGAGCTGACCAGCGCCGCTCACGTGGTCACCGAGTTCTCCGACGCATACGGCACCTGGTCCTACAGCCAGAACGCCGACGCGTACGTGGCCACGATGAGCAACCTGATCGAGCCGGGGCTCTCCGAGGTCCTGGCGCAGAGCTATTCGGTGCCAGGCGTGGCCAGCGCCCGGGCGCGCCAGAAGCAGGTCTCCACGGGCAGCTCGGCCATCGACTCGCTGCGGGCCTACGGGTCGTCGAGCATGACCTTCGTCGTGACGATCACCGAGAAGATCACGGCCAGGGCCGGCCGCAGCCAGACCAGCACGCAGTACGCGGTGACGGTCTCCGGCGTCGGCACCAGCTGGCAGGTCAGTGACGTCGAGCTGGCCTCGCAGGGGAACACGTGAGCTGGCCGCAGCGCACCACCAGCGGCGGCCATGGCCGGGTCGCCGTGCTCGTGCTGGTCGCCATGGGCGCGCTGCTGGTCGGCGGGCTCATCGTCGCCCCGATGCTGATCGTGGGCGGCAGCGGCCTGCTGTTCGCCTCGGGGAACGGCTGCTCGGCCGCTCAGGGCAGCCAGCCTCCGGTCAGCCCGCAGGCTCGGGACTCGATCCCCGCCAACTACCTGACCCTGTTTCAGCGCATGGGGAAGAAGTACGGGGTCCCCTGGGTGGTGCTGGCGGGCATCGGCGAGGTGGAGTCCGAGGACGGCCGGACCACCCTGCCCGGCGTGCACAGCGGATCGAACGCGTTCGGCGCGGCCGGGCCGATGCAGATCGGCATCGGGGGCGCCTCGGGCAACAATTGGGGCGGTGCGCCGGTACACCCGGCCAGCGAGCACGTGAACGGCGTGGCGACCGACGGCGACGGCGACGGCATCGCGAGCGTCTACGATCCCGCGGACGCGATCGCGGGTGCGGCGAAGTACCTGCTCGAGCACGGGGTGACCGACAGCGTCCCGGACGCGATCTTCGCCTACAACCACTCACAGTCCTATGTCCAGCTGGTGATGTCCTTTGCCTCGGACTACTCGCGGGGCGGGTTCTCGGTCAGCCCGGTCACCGTGGCCGACGTGCCCGGCTGCCTCACCGGCACCGGCCAGACCACCAGCAAGACCGGCGTGGGCCACGCGCCGAACGGCACGGTGGCCTCCGCGATCGCCTTCGCCGAAGCGCAGCTCGGGAAGCCCTACCAGTGGGGCGGGACCGGACCTGACGCCTTCGATTGCTCCGGCCTGGTGATGAT
This sequence comes from uncultured Actinomycetota bacterium, assembly GCA_963844655.1. Taxonomy (GTDB): domain Bacteria; phylum Actinomycetota; class Actinomycetes; order Streptosporangiales; family Streptosporangiaceae; genus JASHPR01. The sequence goes on from CAWJPA010000007.1 coordinate 1,097,557, forward strand.
GGCCTACCGCTCGGCGGGCGTGCTCATCCCGCGCACCTCGGAGGCCCAGTGGATCTGGGGCCCGCAGATACCGGCCAGCCAGGCCGAGCCCGGCGATCTTGTCTTCTTCGCCGGCGCCGACGGGACGCCCACGTCGCCCGGGCACGTCGGCATCGTGATCGGCGGCGGCCTGATGATCGAGGCGTACGCCACCGGGTTCCCGATCAGGGTCGCCCCCTACGGCGGGCGCAACCCCATCGGCTTCACCCGGCCGTGGGCCCACTCGGGCGTCGTGCTCGCGGACGGCATGCCGCCATCCGGGTGAGGGCGCAGAGCGGCGCCAGGCCGGCAGGTGAGACCCTGCTCCCGGGGCTTTGTGCCACTTGACGTGCTCTGCACTACCGGGAGGGGAAATGACCGTTGTCCTCGACGCACGGGAGGACTTCACGCTTGAGGCGTTCCGGCGGGTCGCTGTCGACGGCGAGGACGTGGCCATCGGACCGGACGCACGGCAGGCCATGGGCGAGGCCCGGGCCGGGTTCGAGCAGCTCCTGCAGTCCAACCCGGAGGGGTTCATCTACGGGGTGACCCGGCGGCCTGGTGTTGAGGTCGGCACGGTCATCCCGCCCGCGGAGCTGCGCGACTACGCCCGGAGCTTCCGGGGCGTGGGCCGCGGCTTCGGCGACGACTGCCTTGACGATCGTGTCGTCCGGGGCATCGTGTTGGCCCGCCTGGCCGACTTCATCGGCGGCCACGCCAAGGTGCGTCCCGAACTGGCCCAGGACGTGGCTGCCCTGCTGGGCGGCGGGCCGCTGCCGCGCGTGCCCCTCGACGGGCAGGGCGGCGCCGGGGAGATCCTCACGCTGATGCACGTGATGGCGGGCGTGGACACCGACCTGGCCGAAGGGGAGGGCATGGCGCTGCTCAACGGGTCCCCGTGCGCCACCGCCCTCGCGGCCGACGTCGCCCTGCACGCCGGGCACCGCCTGCGCCTGGCCGAGACGATCTTCGCCCTCTCAATAGAGGCGTTCCGCGCCCCGCTGGACGCCTACGACGAGGCCCTCGACGACCTGTCGGGCGACGAGGCCGAGCGCGCGATCCGGCGCCACCTGCACGACCACCTGCGGGGCACGCCCACATCGGGCCGGCTCGACCACCAGGCGCCGGTCAGCTACCGCATCGTCCCCCAGGTTCTGGGCCAGGCTCAGCGCGCCGTCTGGGCGGTGGAGCACGCCGCCACCACTGCCCTGGGCGCGGTCACCGAGAATCCGGTGTACATCCCGGCCGACGCGGATCATCCCCAAGGCCGGGTGCTGTCCAACGGCGGTTTCCACAACGGCGCGGCCGCTCCCGCCTTCGACTGGCTGACCGCCACCTGGGCCGACCTGGCTCTCCTGGCCCAGCGCCAGGTCATCGCCATGCACAGCCCCACCTCCGGGCTGCCCCACCTGCTCGCCCCGCCTAACTTCGTCGGCGGGGCGTCGGGCGGGGCCACCAACCTGTTCGGCTGGGTCGCGACCGGGCTGGTCGAAGAGGCCCGGGCGCTGGCTGCGCCCACCCTGCTGCCGGCCACCATCAACGACACCCAGAACGACGTGGCCTCGACGGCCTTCGGCGCCTACCGGAGCCAGAACCGGGCCGCCGAGTGCCTGGACAGTGTGCTGGCCATCCTGGCCCTGGTTTCCAGTCAGGCGCTGTTCGTCACCGGCCGGGACCCGGCACCGCCCCTGGCCGGGCTCCTGAGCGGCATCCGGTCGGTGTTCCCACCCCTGGAGACCGACCGGGCCGGCCAGGGAGCGCAAGCGGGGGAGCTCGCCCACATCCTGGGCCAGGCCGCCCTGACCGGCGACCTCCCCTTCCCGAACCCCCCAGGCGGCTAGCGTCTTTCTGGGCTGCCACCGCCCCGCCCGCCGGGCCCACCCTCCGCCCCCAGCTCCTCTGCTGCCAGCAGATTCTTTTGGCTCTCGCCCGTCGGGCGAACCATTGTGGATCGTGATCCGGGATTCCGGAGCCGCCGCTGAAAGCAGGGGAGATCATGCTGACTGCCGTTGCCGAACCCATTACGCCCGTCGGAACACTCGACGAGCAGCTGATCACCCGGCTGCTCTACCAGCGCATCATCGTCCTGGGCACCGAGGTCGACGACCGGGTGGCCAACCGGCTCTGTGCCCAGCTGCTGCTGCTCTCGGCCGAGGATCCGCAGAGCGACATCAGCCTCTACATCAACTCGCCCGGCGGTTCGGTCTCCGCCGGGCTGGCGATCTACGACGCCATGCAGCTGATTCCCAACGACGTCAGCACGCTGGCGATCGGCCTGGCGGGCAGCATGGGCCAGTTCCTGCTGTGTGCCGGGACCGCGGGCAAGCGGTTCAGCCTGCCGCACGCCCAGGTGCTGATGCACCAGGGGTCCGCCGGTTTCGGCGGCACCGCAGCCGACGTCGAGATCTACGCCGAGCAACTGGAGCGGACCGGGGCCACGATGATGCGGCTGATCTCGAAGCACACCGGGCAGCCGATTGACCGGATCGAGCAGGACAGCCTGCGGGACCGCTGGTTCAGCGCCGAGGAGGCCCGCGACTACGGGATCATCGATCACATCGTGGAACGGCTCGACGACGTGCGTCCCGCGGCCGCCAGCCGGAAGGTGGGTCTGTGATCATGGGCCAGTACACGATTCCCACCGTGGTGGAGCGGACCGCGCTGGGCGAGCGGGCCTTCGACATCTACTCCCGGCTGCTGTCCGAGCGGATCGTCTTCCTTGGCACCGAGATCGACGATGGCGTGGCCAACGTGGTCATGGCCCAGATGCTGCACCTCGAATCGGCCAGCTCCGACCAGGAGATCAGCCTCTACATCAACTCCCCGGGCGGCACGTTCAGCGCGCTGACCGCGATCTACGACACGATGCAGTTCATCCGGCCCGACGTCGCGACGATCTGCATCGGCCAGGCGTCATCCGCGGCCGCCGTGCTTCTGGCGGCTGGCGCTCCGGGAAGGCGGGCCGTCCTGCGGCACGCCAAGGTGCTGCTGCACCAGCCGTCGACCCAGGCTCAGGGAACCCTGCCGGATCTGGCCGTCCAGGCCAAAGAGGTGGCCCGGGTCCGGGCCGATGTCGAGGAGATCCTCAGCCGCCACACCGGCCACCCGGTGGAGAAGATCCGGCGTGACACCGACAGGAACAAGACCTTCACCGCCCGGGAGGCGGTCGACTACGGCCTGGCCGACGAGGTCATCGTCAGCCGCGAGGCGGTGCCGGCCGGCGCCGGATGATCAGGCGGCCAGGCCCACGATGTCGCCCGGGCCGCGCTGCGCCTGAGCGGCGCGGCAGTCGCGGACGGCGTCAAGCGGGATGACATTGAGGCGGCGGCCACGATCGTCCACCAGGCCGCGCCCGACCCAGACCAGCAGGTCGGATACCTCGATGTGCAGGGCATCGCAGATCGCGGCCAGGACCTCGGAGGAGGCTTCCTTGCGCCCGCGCTCGACCTCCGAGAGGTACGGCATCGAGACCTTCGCGGCCCGGGACACGTCGGCCAGGGTCCGGCCTTGACGCTGCCGAGTGCGGCGCAGCACCTCGCCGACCTTGGTCCGCACCAGGGGCCTGGATCGCCGCTCGCGCTCTCCCGGACCGATCATGGGCGGACCGAGCATCGCCGTTGCCTCCCGGCTGCGCTGATGACCCGCCGTCCGGGCCTGCGTGAGGCCACGGTAACCGGCCGGCCGCAGGCCCAAGAAGCGGTTTCGCGGCTGGCGTAAGCGCTGCTCGCGCGAGCACCACCAGGTCGACCGGCCGCCCACCGTGCCGTGCACCATCTCGGCGCCGCACCGCGGGCAGGTGCCGCCAGGACGCCGGGCCGCAATGACCTCTCCGGTGTGCACGCCGCCCTGGGCGGCGGCCGACTTCAGGGCGGCCTGGAGGGCACGGTAGAGCCGGTCGGCGTCCTTGCGCTGCAGCGTGTTCACCCGGGCCGCGGGAGAGATCTTGGCCTGCCACAGCGCCTCGTCGGCCAGCAGGTTCCCCACACCGGCGATCTTGGACTGGTCGAGCAGGCGGGCCTTGACCGCGATCGTGCCCTTCATGACCAGGTCCCGGAACTGCGCGAGCGTGACCTCCTCGGCGTCCGGCCCGAGCGTATCGACGTCCGGGTTGAGCCGGACGCGTCCCAGCCTGCGCTTGTCGAACAGCGCCAGGCTGCCGCCGTCCGCGAACTCGAGCTTGAAGCGGTCCCACTGAGCCTTGGCCGGCTGCGCGTCACGGCGGAATGGCTCACCGGCCCAGATCTCCTGGCCGTCGGGCGACGTGATGACGATGCGCCCGCCCATGCCCAGGTGGATGCCCAGGTCGGGGCCGGGCACATCGGACCCGGCCACACCGGAGGTCTCGCACCACAGCGTCTTGCCGCGGCGGCGGGCTGCGGTGAGGGTCCGCCCGACCAGCGCCTCACGCAGCTGGCCGGGCGTATGCGGTCGGCAGACGAACGTGTCAGCGTCGTCGACGCCCACGATGCGCCGGTTCAGGGCCTGGACGGCCATCAGGGCACGGGCGCGCTCAACCTCAGGAAGCTCGGGCATCCACCCGTTTTACCTCTCCACGAACAGCGGGGTGTCGCAGATGGCCAACCGGATCTGGCCGCCTTGCGCCTCCACGGCCCAGCAGTGGCCGAAGACGTCGGTGATGGTGGCCTTGTCCGCCGCCCACGGCCAGGTGACGGAGACCGGGGGCTCGTCCTCGCCGTCGAAAGGGTCGCGGTGATCCCAGACCACGAGCAGGGGCCCGCTCTCGGGCCGGTCGGCCTCGAACGCGCGCACCGTCGGCAGCCCGCCAGCCTCGGCGCGGGACACGGTCTGCGCACCGGCGAGCTCGCGGGCCAGGAGGGCGAAGGTATCCGCGGCCGGGTGGCACACGCTGAGCTGCCCCGCCTGGTACCCGAGCAGCGGCAGCTTGCCGATCATCAGATGCATCATCTGCAGGTGATCGACCGGCCCGGGGTATTCGGGCGCGAGATTCCAGTACGCGGTCCGGTGCACGCCTTCGGCGAGGGCCAGCACGGTGCGCATGACCACCTGGCGGCGGTTGATGCGCTCCCGCTTCGCCTCCAGCTCGGCCGGGCAGCCGGCCATGAACATCTGCAGCCGGGGCGGCAGCTCGCTCATGCGCTCGTAGAGCGCGGTCATCGCCTTCCGCTCGGGTGTCTCCTGCCTGGCCCGCGCGGCGAGCTCGTCGGTGCTCTGCGACTCCGGGGCCTCGGCGAAGGCGGTGGCGAACACCTCCTGCATGACCGCCATGGCCTCAGGAAACTCGAATGGCTGCGGGCCGGCGTGCTCGCCGACCACGACCGGCTTGAGGTACCCGTGCGCCAGCATGAACTGTCGCGCGGTGGCCAGGTAGCCGGGCAGGCTGGCGATGTCGCCGTAAAGATGCACGCTGAACAGGTCGAAGGCGTCCCGGCCCGCGTCCGCCACGTGGTCGAAGAACTGCCGGGGCGCGCTGCCCGGCTCGCTGCTGAACACGTCGTACCCGCAGCCGCCGAGCACCACGGCTGCGCCCGGGTCGGCCTCCTTGACCGCGCGGTACACGGTCGTGAGCTGCTCGACGTACTCGTCCGCGGTGCCCGCCCAGAGCAGGCCGGTGTTGCTCGGCTCGTTGTCGCACTGCCAGTACCGCACCCGCCCGGCGCAGTGGCGCACAAGTTCACGGACGAAGTCCCCGTACACACGCTGGTCGCGGGCGGGTGAGGGCGGCAGGAAGTCGGTCGGCTGGCGGGTGCCCCACGGTGAGCTGGAGCACACGGTGATCCAGACTTCCTCATCGCCGTCCAGCTGGCCGAGCAGGGCGTCCACGATCTCCCACTGGTAGCGGCCGGGTTCGGGCTCCACCTGCCCCCAGTACAGGTACGCCCGCACCAGCCCGGTCCCCAGGTCTCGGGCCTGGGCCCCGAACTCGCCGGGCGGGCCGAACAGGCCGTAGCTGATGCCGCGCACCACGCCGAGCCGGATCCCCGGCGGGTCGAATGTGCTGGTCATGGTGATGTCGCTGGCCATCGCTGGCGTGCCTCCCAAAGCGAAAGTTTATTACATATACGCAACGTTTATATCGTACACTCCAGCCATGCGCAAACCCGCGGACGGTCCCGCCCCGCTGATCTGGACCCAGTCGCCGCCGCCCGCCCGGCAGCGGCTCCTCGGCCGCGAGGAGATCGTGGCCGCCGCCATCGGCCTGGCCGACGAGGCAGGTCCGGACGCGCTGACCATGAAGGCGGTCGCTGACCGCCTGGGCTCGTACTCGGCGATGGCCCTGTACCGGTACGTGCACAGCAAGGACGGGCTCGTGGACCTGATGCTCGACACGGCCACCGCCGAGATCCCGGTGCCGGCCCGGCCCGGGCCGAACTGGCGCGCCGACTTGCGGGCCCTGGCCGGGCAGACCCGGCAGATGACCAAGCGCCATCCCTGGTACGCCGCGCTCTACCACACCCGCCCCCCGGCCGGGCCGCACATGATGCAGCGGCTGGAGTTCATGCTGCAGGTGCTCACCGCGCAGGGCGCGAGCACTCCCGAGGCGATGACCTACGCGGCGCTGATCGACCGCCACATCTTCGGCAGCGGGCTGCAGGAAGCCGAGGAAGCCCGGATGAGCCGTCGGCTCGGCCTTGACGACGAGGCGGCCCTGACCGCTGCGATGGCCACGGTCCACGACCTGGCCGCGGCCTCCGGCCGCTACCCGACCCTGACCAGCTGGCTCGCGCACCCCGTCGGCTCGTCACCCGACGAGCAGTTCGGCCTCGGCCTCGGCTTCCTCCTCGACGGCATCACCACCCAGCTCCCGCCAACTGACGGGAGCCACCCAACGGGCTAGCCGCCCGCCCGTGGATGTACCAGAAGGGTCGCTCCAGCGACCCCATCGGTGCATCCACCATGCGGAACGCTGACGTAAGAGAGAGGTGTTACGGGTGCGCGCGATGTGGCGTCCAGCGGACGTCGGCGAGGCTGGCATGGGCCCGGACGGCGTGGCCGAGGCGGCGTCGGCGGGCGCGGCCGCCGCGTGGTTGGGCACTTTGGCACGCTCTGGCATGTCAAGACGTCCATCCACCATGCGGAACGCTGACGTAAGAGAGAGGTGTTACGGGTGCGCGCGATGTGGCGCCCAGCGGACGTCGGCGAGGCTGGCTCGGCCCCGGACGACGCGGCCGGGGCGGCGCCGGCCGATGCGGCCGGGTCGGATGCGGCTCCCCTCGCCGAGGTTGCGGCCAGACCGGTGCCAGCGGGCACGGCTGAGGCTGCGTCGGCGGGCGCGACCGGGCCGTGGTTGGCGCCGGTGGGTGCGCCCGCGGCCACATCCGTGAAAACGGGCGCGGCTGCTCCGGCTTCCCTCGGTGAGGTTGAGGCCGGGCCGGTGCCGGCGGGGGCGGGTGTGGCCGTGCCTGCGCCAGCGAAGGTGACCGCAGCCGGGCCGGTGCCGGCGGGGGCGGGCGGGACTGCGCCAGCGAAGGTGACCCCAGCCGGGCCGGCGCCGGCGGATGCGGGCGGAACCGCGGCGGCGGATGCGGGCGGGACTGGCCCGGCGGACCAGGGGCGGGCGTTTAGGGACGCTAGCGCCTCGTGGGCCATGCCCAGCTTTTCGTAGAGGAACAGGACCGGGTTCCCGGCGGCTGTCTCGACCGCGGTGCGGAGAGCGGCCTGCGGTCCGTCGGCGGTGGCCAGGGTGATGCCGGGCCTGGCCCGGCGCATGGCCGCGGTGATCAGGTCCGTCATCTCGCCGGGCCTGCGGCCGCGTTTGTCGGCGTCCTCGTAGACGACGACCCGGCCGAACCACGCGGCGATCGCCCCGGCGGACTGGGCAACCAGGTCGTCACGGCGGTCCCCGGGCAGCGTGATCGCGGCCACCGGTTCGCCGCCCCAGACGTCGCTGATCATGCGGCCGGTCGTGTCGAGTGCGGCGGCGTTGTGGCCGTAGTCCACGATCACCGGGCCGCCGGCGGCCAGGTAGACGTTGCCGCGGCCCGGGTTCACCTCGCCGGGGGTGAACGTGCCGAGCGCGCGCCGGATGTCCTTGGCGCTGACCCCGAGCCCGCGGCAGGCCGCCACCGCGGCGAGCGCGTTCGCGATCACGTGCGGGGCACGCCCGCCGAACGCGCCAGGCAGCTCGGCCACGCCGAGCAACGCCCGCTCCCTGTCGCCGTCGAACTCGACCAGCTCGCCGTCGCGCAGCTCGTAGGCGAGGCCGCCGGCCCCACGGTGCCGCTCGATGACCGGGTTGCCGCCCGACAGGCTGAAGTACCTGATCACGGGCGCGTGCCTGCGCACCCGCGGCCGGCCGGCGATGGCCGCGACCGCCGGGTCGTCGGCGTTCAGCACCACGGTCCCGCCCTCGCGGACCTCCTCCGCGATCAGTGCCTTCACGCCGACCATCTCATCGAGGTCGTCCACGCCGTCAGCGCCCAGGTGGTCGGCGGTGATGTTGGTGACCACGGCCACGTCGGCCTGGTCGTAGCCGAGCCCGCCACGGATGATCCCGCCGCGCGCTGTTTCCAGTACGGCGGCCTCGATGCTGGTGTCGTCGAGCACCATGTCGGCGGACCGCGGGCCTGAGGCGTCCGCGTCGTAGACCAGCCGGCCGCCGGAGTAGACGCCGTCCGTGGTGGACATGCCGACCCGCATCCCGGCCTGGCCCAGGATGTGGCCGATCATGCGGACCGTTGTGGTCTTGCCGTTGGTTCCGGTCACCGCGACGACCGGGACCCGGGACGGGGCACCGGGCGGGTACAGGCTGTCGATCACCGCGCCGGCCACGTCCCTGGGCGCGCCCTCGGCCGGGGACAGATGCATCCGCAGCCCGGGGCAGGCGTTGATCTCGATGACGGCCCCGGGCCCGGCCTCGTGGTCGGCAGCACTGTGACCCGAGCAGCGCATCGGCGCGGTGATGTCGGCCAGCCGTACGTCGATGCCGCAGACGTCCAGGCCGACCACGGCGGCGGCCCGCCGGCACACGTCGGCCACGTCGTCGTGCACCACGTCGGTGACGTCCCGGCTGGTTCCGCCGGTGGACAGGTTCGCGTTCCGGCGCAGGGTTACGATCTGGCCCCGGGCCGGAACCGACGCCGGGCCCAGCCCCAGCGCCTCCAGGTGCGCGAGCGCGCTCTCATCGAGCCTGATCCTGGTCAGCGCGCGGGAGTGGCCCTCGCCCCGGCGCGGGTCGGCATTCACCACGTCGACGAGCTTGGCGATGTCGGAGGCGCCATCGCCGGTCACCGAGGCCGGGCGCAGCTCGGACGCGGCCACCACCTGGCCGTCGACGACCAGCACCCGGTAGTCCGTGCCGGGCACGAACGTCTCCACGATCGCGCCGGCCCCGCCGGCCGCCGTCCGGGCGTAGGCCTCGGCCGCGTCGGCGGCGGTGGTCACGCCGACGGTGACGTTGACGCCGTGGTTGCCGTTGCGCGGCTTGATCACGAGCGGGCCGCCGAGCCGGTCCAGCGCCTCCGCGGCGTCGGCCGCGCTCCAGGCCACGACGCCATCGGGCACCGGGATGCCCGCGCCGCTCAGCAGCTGCTTGGCCAGCATCTTGTCGGCCGCGATGTCGACCCCGATCACCGAGGTCTGCTCGGTCAGCGCGGCGCACACCAGCCGGCGGTAGCGGCCGTAGCCGAGGCGCAGCATGCTCAACTGGCCGACCCGGCGGACCGGTATCCCCCGGCGGCGGGCCGCGGCCGCGAGCGCGGCCGTGCTCACGCCGAGGCGTTCCCGCTCCACGACCCGGGTGATCCTAGCCAGCTCGACCGGCAGGTCGGAGTGGCGTTCAAGAAGAATGTTCTTGACCGTGGCTATGGCGAGCTCCAGCAGGTGGGCGGGCACCGCGGACTCCGCGGGCTCGTCCTCCGGGCACTCGGTCATCACGTCGTAGCGGCCGTCCGCCCCCGCCCACATGGTCCGGCCCAGGTGCACGTCGCGGCCGGCCAGGCTGGACAGCTCCAGCGTCACGTGCTCGGTGACGTGGCCGAAGTAGGTGCCCCGGGCCATCGCCTCCAGAAACCCGCCGGGGCGCCCGGCCGCGCAGTGGTGCTCGGCCAGCCCGGGCAGGGCCGCGGGCAGCCGGCCGGCGAAGCCCGGGCAGTCGGTGGTCTCCCGGCCGGTCAGCTCCTCGAGCTCGAGCCGCGCGACCGTGACCGGCCGGGTGGAGAACGCGTTCGGTCCGCTCAGGTGACGCAAGTCGTCAAGGCGCACGTGACGCTCCCTAAGGGTGGCAGGCGGATAGGCCGGCTGAGGCTGATCAGTACCGGTCGTGCGCGGGCCCGATGGTGGCCTCGCGGGTCGCGATGTCGAAGACGCATCCGGCGGGCAGCAGGTGCAGGCGGACGCCGAACAGGGTGATCGGGTCCTCGTCGCCGGCCGCGTGGACGACCGTGGCGTTCTGGCCGTCGGCCACCGTGGCCACGCCGGTGCCGAGCACCTCGAAGCGGGTGCCGTCGACCAGGATCCCGGTGTTCTCGGCGATGCCGACGCCCAGGTGCTCCGGGTCCAGCGCCATGGCGCTGAGCAGCCGAGGGAGCCGGCCGCGCTCGCTGAAGTGCATGTCGATGATGAGGGCCTTCGGCAGCAGGCCGAGCCCGGGGCCGGTGCGGACGGTGGCCGCGGACACGCCGGGGCCCTCCCCGCCCAGGATCATCGTGCGGCCCATGGCGGTGGCGCCGGCGCTGGTCCCGGCGATAACCACGCCGCCCGCGTGCAGGCGGTCGCGCAGGATCTCGCTGGTCCGCGAGCCGACCAGGGCGCGCAGCCGGGACTGGTCGCCGCCGGAGAAGAACACGCCGGTAGCGTCCTCGAGGAGCTTGGCCGCGTCCTCGCCGTCGGCGTCGGCCCGGCCGCGCAGCCGCAGTTCCCTGGTGTGGCCGACGCCGAGCTTGCGGAAATCCCGCTCGTAGCCGGCGTGGACCTCGTCGGGCACCCCGGTGGCCGTGGTGACCAGCACGATCCGGGCCGCCTCACCGCCGCACAGCTCCACGAACCGCTCGAGCAGGCCGGAGCCGCGGCACTCGGCACCCCCGATGATGAGCATGCGGCCAGGATTGCCGGGTTTGTCCCCTTCGTCCGTGTCCATGCCCCCTCCTCGACCAGTTGTTACCCTTCGTGGTCGATTACGAACCAGGAGCAACCGCCCAGGCTGGCCGGGGACCCCGGCGGGCCCGGCCGGGCTGGGCGGGAACCCCGGCGGGCCCGGGCGCGCCGGGCGACGAGGCGCGCGCTAATAGGGTGAACGGCACTTACGTGCTGAAACAGCAGCAGCTACGGGCCGTTCACCCTTTAGGCCGCGTCGCTCGGGTGTGTTTTCTCGGTGCTGATGCGAGGCGTTATTCGGAGTTCAGGGCGCCGCGGACGTGCCGGCCGCCGTGCCGTGCCCCCGACCGCTGCCTGGCCAGCTCCTCGGGCAACTGGAGCAGCGGGTTCGTGGCGCTGGCCACCACGTCGGCGGCGATATCGATCACCCGCCGGCCGCGGTTCCTGGCGGCGGTCCTGAGCTGCTCGAACGCCTGGCGGGGCCGGATGCGGTGGCGTTCGGCCAGCACGCCGATCGCCTGCTCGACGCGGATCCTGGCGGTCAGCGCGTGCTCGAGCTGGCCGACCGTGGTCCGGAGCCGGTGCGCCTCCTCCTCCATCGTGGGCGGAGCCCCGTCGGGGCCGGCGCTGTGCCTCCCGCCGCGCTTCCTGGTCGGCCTGCCGTCCGCGGCCGCGGCCTGCATCCCGGACGCGGCCGGGATCGCCGGCTGGATGTCGGTGGGCAGTTCGGCGGCGAGCAGGTCGGCCAGCACCATGGCGCAGGTCAGGTCGGGCAGGTCGTCGTTCCCGACCCGCCACCCGTCCGCGGTGCGGCGGACCACAGCGTCCTCGGCCACCGCGGGCAGGGGGCCGGTGATTGTGTCCGCGACCGGATCGGTATCCCGGGCGGCCGAGGCGGCAGCGCCCGGGACGTCTGAGGCGGCAGCGCCCGGGACGCCACCCGGATCCTGGAGCCAGTCGGCGCCGGGATCGGGCCCGCGGGGCACTGCGGCACGTCGTTTCTTGGGCATCAGAGAGCAGCCAATTCCTGCAGCCGTTCCTTAACCACCGCCGCAGATGGGTTCGTGAGCGCGCTGCCGTCGGGGAACACAACGGTCGGCACCGTCTGGTAGCCGCCGTTCACAGACATGACGAACTCCGCCGCAGCGGGGTCCTGCTCGATGTCGACCTCCATCATCTCGATGCCGTCCGCCGCCAGCTGGCGCTTCAGCCGCCTGCAGTAGCCGCACCACGTGGTGGTGTACATGGTCAGCGGCTGTGTCATGAGCCGTCCTCCACTTCACTGCCATCAGTTCCGAAGAGTACTAACACGCAGGCCCTTCGTGGGCTTCCCGCTCACAGTGGTGCGGTGCGTCGGTGGCATGCGCAAGGATGGCGAGGCGAGTAGGTAGCGAGGCGTCGGGGAGGTGCGCATGGACGCCGCGGATGCCGTGCTGTCCGCGCTCGACCCCGAGCAGCGCGAGGTTGCGCTGGCCGTCCGGGGCCCGGTCTGCGTGCTGGCCGGGGCCGGGACCGGCAAGACCCGCGCGGTCGCGCACCGCATTGCCTATGCGGTGGCGACCGGCGTGGTGAACCCGGACCGCGTCCTGGCCGTGGCGTTCACCACCCGCGCCGCCGGCGAGCTGCGCGGGCGGCTGCGCCTGCTGGGCAGCCAGGCGCTGGCGGGCGGCGGGCTGGACCGGGTGCAGGCCCGCACCTTCCACGCGGCCGCGCTGCGCCAGCTCAGGCACTTCTGGCCGCTGGTCGTGGGCGGCGTCCCGCCACAGGTGATCGACTCCAAGGTCAGCCTGCTGGCCGAGGCCGCCCGCAGGCTGCGGCTGCGCCCCAGCCTGACCGACCTGCGCGACGCGGCCAGCGAGATCGAGTGGGCCAAGGTCACCGGGATCCGGCCGGAGGACTACCCCGAGGAAAGTGCCAAATCTGGCCGTACGCTACTGCTCGGCGCTGATGCGCTCGCCAGCATTTATGCCGGCTACGAGGAGCTGTGCCGGGAGCGCCACGTCGTGGACTTCGAGTCCGTGCTCGAGCTCACCGGCGCGATCCTGGTCGAGCACCCGGACGCGGCCGCGGCGGTGCACAGCCGGTACTCGTATTTCGTCGTGGACGAGTACCAGGACGTCAACCCGCTGCAGAAGCTGCTCCTCGACGCCTGGACGGGGGACCGGGACGACGTGTGCGTGGTCGGGGACCCGCGGCAGACCATCTACTCCTTCGCCGGTGCCACCCCGTCGTACCTGACCGGCTTCGCGGCCGAGTTCCCGGACGCGACCGTGATCAGGCTGGTGCGCAACTACCGGTCCACGGCCCAGGTGATCGCGCTGGCCAACCGCCTCGGCACACCGGGACGCGGTTCCGCCGGCGGGCCGAGCATCCCGGCCCCGCGCCCCGGCGACGCCGCGCTCACGGCCCAGCGGCCGCCCGGGCCGGAACCGGAGTTCACGGAGTACGGCGACGAGCAGGAGGAGGCCGCGGCGGTGGCGCGGCGGGCCGCGGAGCTGATCCGGTCCGGGACCGCGCCACGGGACATCGCGGTGCTGGTGCGGACCAACGCGCAGACACCGCTGTTCGAGCAGGCGCTCAGCGACGCCGGGGTGCCGTTCGCGGTCAAGGGGGCCGAGCTCTTCTTCGACCGGGGCGAGGTGCGCCAGGCCGTCGGCCTGCTGCGGGCGGCGGCGCGGTCCACGTCGCCGGACGAGGCGCCCGCCGACGCGGTCAGGGCCGTGCTGTCCGGGCTCGGGCTGACCGCGCAGCCGCCCTCGGGCCGGGGCCAGGCCCGGGAGCGGTGGGAGTCGCTGCAGGCCCTGGCCCAGATGGCCGGGGACTTTTTCGCCGGGTCGCCCGGGGCGTCGCTGGCCGACCTGGCCGCCGAACTCGCCGCGCGCATGGCCGTCGGCCAGGCACCGGCCCTGGACGGGATCACGCTGGCCTCGCTGCACGCGGCCAAGGGGATGGAGTGGGACGCGGTGTTCCTGGCCGGTCTCACCGACGGGATGGTGCCGATCGTGTACGCCCAGACCGACGAGGCCATCGAGGAGGAACGGCGGCTGCTCTACGTCGGGGTGACCAGGGCCAGGGACCTGATCTGCCTGTCCTGGGCGCTGGCCAGGTCGGCCGACGCGCGGCGGACCCGCAAGCCGTCCCGGTTCGTCGAGGAGATCAGGCCCCGTGGCCGGCTGGGCCAGCCGCGGGGGAGGAAGGCGCGGGCGATGAGCAAGGCTGGTGACACGAGACCATGAGCAAGGCCCTGGACGTCGTGGTCGACCTGCTGAACCTGGAGCAGATCGAGGTCGACATCTTCCGCGGGCGCAGCCCGGAGGGGGAGCGGCGGCAGCGCGTGTTCGGCGGCCAGGTCGCGGGGCAGGCGCTGGTCGCGGCGGGCCGGACCGTGCCGGAGGACCGGCCCGTGCACTCGCTGCACGCCTACTTCATCCGGCCCGGCGATCCCACGGTCCCGCTGGTCTACCTGGTGGAGCGGGTCCGCGACGGCCGCTCATTCACCACCCGCCGGGTGTCGGCGGTCCAGCACGGCAAGACGATCTTCGCGCTGTCCGCGTCGTTCCACCACGAGGAGCCCGGCGTCGAGCACGCCGACCCGATGCCCGATGTGCCGCCGCCGGAGGAGATCACCCCGACGGCCGAGCGGATGGAGAAGCTGTTCGGCAAGGCCGTGCACGGCTACTTCGGCGGCAATCCCATCGATATCCGGCACGTCGGGCCGCTGACCTTCGAGGCGGAGCGAGATCCCGCGCTGCGGAGCACGCACAACCTGGTGTGGCTGCGGGCGGACGGCGACCTGCCCGACGACCCGCTGCTGCACGTATGCCTGATGACCTATGCGTCCGACATGACGCTGCTCGACTCGGTGCTGCTCGCGCACGGCCTGTCCTGGGCCGACGGCCACACCAGCGGCGCGAGCCTGGACCACGCGATGTGGTTCCACCGCCGGTTCCGGGCCGACCGCTGGCTGCTGTACGCACAGGATTCCCCGGTCGCCCGGGGAGCCAGGGGACTGGCCCGCGGCGAGGTCTTTACCCGGGAGGGCGAGCTGGTGGTTTCGGTGGTGCAGGAAGGCCTGATCCGGACGTCGTCAGACGACCGAAATTAGCGTGGCCAAACCCTTCAGAAAAAAGAGTTGCCCCGTCGGCGGGGGCCTACTTAAACTTTCCCTGTCCGTGGGACAGCCGACGCTCAGTGGAAGGAGGTGCCCCACGTGTCGAACCTGATCTCTGGCCAGGTGCCAGCCGCTAACGCGCGCACACGGTCCGCCAGGGGCACCGCCCTGCCCGCAGCCGTCGTGATCGCCCAGCCGCGCAGCGCAGCCGACATGGTCGGGTGCCGGCGCACCGGCCGGGCCGCCGATGCGTTCGGGTACCGCCTCCCGGCGGCCAGCCTGAACGTCGCGCTCGGACAGCGCAAGCCCGACCCATCCAAGCAGTACCCGCACACGACCCGTATCGCCGCAGCAGCTAGCGGTGGTGAAGTGGGTCCGCATCCGGCGAGGGAACCGACCTAGAAAGGTCGGCCTGAACCCCTCAAGGCCGCGGACCCGGAAACCGGGTCCGCGGCCTTCGTCATGCGAGGCCACCGTTTTGTCAGACGAGTGAGAGACCTTAGACGAGAAGACGAGAGGGGATGGCACCGATGCATCGGCCCGGCACCACCGCCATGAGGGACCTGGCGGGGTTCGAGGCAGAATCCGAGCACGTCGCGGTGATCGCCACCGCGGCTCCAGTGCAGATGGCAGGCGCGATTGCGCCCGCGACTATGGCCGGGGTGCCCAGCAGCCGCACGCTGCCGTGCACCGACGACCCAGACCTGTTCTTCGCCGAGTCTCCCGTGGACGTGGAGCTCGCCAAGGACATGTGCCGCGGCTGCCCGGCGCGGATGGCGTGCCTCGCCGGCGCGCACGAGCGCCGCGAGCCGTGGGGAGTCTGGGGCGGCGAGCTGTTCCTGCGGGGAGAAGTCGTTCCCCGCAAGCGCCCCCGCGGGCGGCCAAGGAAGGACGAGGTAGCGGCATGACCGGCCGCTGCCCGAGGCATCGAGACTCAAGAATGGTGGTAGCACAGATGTTTCCCAGGGATGAATTGGTACGAGACCGACAACACCAGATGCTGGCTGAGGCCGCGGTGACGCGGCAGGCGCGGCGGGTGCAGGCCCTGCACCGGGCCAACCGCCGGGCCGAGCGGGCGCAGCGGAAGCTGAACCGGTCCTATCTCGAGGCGATGCGGCTCAATGAGCTGATGGCCCGGTAAGGGACCGGACGTGATTCCCGCCGATCGATGGCGCCCCCAGCAGGCGCAAACCGAAAGCCCCGGGAGGGCTAGCCTCCCGGGGCTTTCGCATGGCATGACCGGCCGCCCCGGCCGCGTGCGCCGCAGAACGGCCGCCGGCCGTTGGAGCAGGGCAGGTCAGGCCGTCGGGCTGCCCGCGCCCGCGGCCGCGGTGCCCAGGTCGTCCCACGGGTCGTCCACACCGTCGGTGGCGGTGTCCATGTCATCTGGCGGGTCGTCCGCCCTGGCGGTGGCGGTGCGCAGGCCGTCCCGCGAGTCGGTCGCGGTGCCCAGGCCGTCCGCCAGGCTCTCCGCCCCGGCGGTGGCGCCTGGACCGTCCTCAGCCGGAAGGGGCTCCGCCTCATCGAGGTAGCCAGGAATCCAGCGCAGCACCTCGGCGCGGAACTCCCCCTCGCATTCGAGCTGGCAGAGCACCCCGATCCCGGCCGTGGATACGCGGTGGATCAGCACGTAGGAAGGCGGCAGGTTGAGCCGGCGGCCCACGGCGGCCGACCGTATGTCGGTGACCCGGGACGCCTCGGCCCGCAGCCACTCCCGATTGAACTTGAACGACTCCACCCGGGACGGTTCCGCCAGCGGGGCCAGGTAGGCGTGCAGGGCGTCGAGATCCACGGTGACGTCCTCCTTGAGGAAGCCGTTCGCCCGCAGCTCGCGCTCCACGGTCTCGATGTCACGGTCCTCGTGCATGAGGCGCAGCAGCTTGCCGAAGAACGGCGGGAAGCCGTCCGGGAGCCGGTCAACGGCGCCGAAGTCGAGAACCCCGAGCCGGCCGTCATGGAGCAGCCGGAAGTTCCCTGGGTGCGGGTCCGCGTGCAGCAGGCCGGCCCGCGTGGGCCCGGAGAACAGGAACCTGACCAGCAGGACACCCGCCCGGTTCCGGTCCTCGCTGCTCCCCTCGGCGATGATCTTCGCGAGCGGCCTGCCGTCCATCCACTCGCTGACCAGGACGTGTTCGGTAGCCGCGACCACGTGCGGGATGTAGCAGTCGGGATCGTCGGCGTAGGCGTCGGCGAACGCCTCCTGGGAAACCGCCTCAAGCCTGTAGTCGAGCTCCTCCGCCACCCGCTTGCGCAGCTCGTCGAGCAGCGGCTTGACCTCGAGCCCGGGCATCAGCACACCGAACAGCCGCCCGAGCCGGCTGAGCTGCGTGAAGTCGCTGATCAGCGCGTTCCCCGCACCCGGGTACTGGATCTTCACCGCGACCTGCCGGCCGTCGTGCCAGACGGCGCGGTGCACCTGGCCAATGGACGCGGCCGCGACCGGGATGTCGCTGAACTCAGCGAAGTTGTCCCGCCAGTTGGCGCCGAGGTCGGACACGAGCACCTTCTGGACGGTGCTGGCCGGCAGCGGCGGGGCTGACTCCTGAAGCCGGGTCAGCGTGGCCCGGTACGGTCCGGCGATCTCGGGTGGCAGCGCCGCCTCGAAGATCGACAGGGCCTGGCCGAGTTTGAGCGCGCCGCCCTTGAGCTCGCCGAGGACCTTGAAGATCTGCTCTGCGGTGCGCTGCTGGATCTCCTGGGCGACTAGCTCGGCCGGGCGCCCGCCCAGGCGCTTCCCGAGCCCCCAGGCGGTCCGGCCGGCCAGACCGACCGGCAACGTGGCGAGTTTCGCCGTTCGCGTCATGGCACGGCGCGGCAGATCGCTCACTGATGGCGCGGCGTGGATCCGGCCAGGAACAGGCCAGGCCGACCCCGCCGCTTCACCTCCCCCGAGCTTGCGCCCGCGCGGTCGTGCTGAACCGCGACGCTCAACTCGTACTCCCTTCCGCCTGGCAAAGGCCTGATCCCGGTCCTCCCGGGACCGGGATGCCCTCATTGTCCGCTATTCAACGGCATGGCGGCCAGTCGCGATGCCCCGCGGGACCTCGCAGCACCTGCCGCCCTCGGCCGGAATGAACCCGATGGTGCCATTAGCCATAGCATCGGTCATCACCGGCCCGTACGCACGGGTATGCATGTTGCAGCTCCGGCGCACAGGCCATGTATTCCCACCACACCGGGTGCCGCAACCCGGTTCCGGCCTGGGCCAATCGGCATTGCCGCGGGGGACGGGGCCTTTTACGTCCGTTTAATGGGGTTATCTGGACCGGCCGTCGGTCACTAATCAGGGCTGCCACACCAGCAGCGCGGATGCGGCGGCCACGTCCTGCGGCGCCACTGCCAGCCGGGCAGGACCAGCTCCAGCGTGCCGTTGGTCACGGCGCGGGCCGGGGTGGCCCGGTCGACGAACGCCAGCGCCTGGAACGCGGCCTGGGCCGCCACCGCCGCGGTCAGCGGGGCGTCGCATGCGGGTGGATCGGGTTCGCGCCCGGTCAGCTGGGCCAAGATAAGCGGCCAGGCAGGATCGCGGTCGGCCCGGGCCAGGTCCAGGCACCGTAAACACGCGGTGATCCCGGGCAGAACCAGCGGGCCCACCATGCCGATCGCCTCGCCTGCCGAAATGGCCAGATGCGGTATTTGGTCGCGCATCAGCGCGGCCGGCAGTTCCGGGGGATAGCGGCCGATCAGAATGGCCAGGTCGGGCCGGACCGCGGTCCGCGGTGGCCGAAACCGGCCCCGACCGGGCGCAGCGGCGCGCAACGTCCCGGACGACTCCGGGCCGGGCGGGGGACCGGCGTGTGTGACCTGGCCGACGCCCGCTGCGGTCAGCAGGTCGGCCAGGCTGCCGCCGACCTTGCCGCCGCCGTGAAGGCGGACGCTGGCGGCCAGCCGGCGCGCCAGCGTCCGCGCTCCGCCGTCGCCATCCCGGTGGGCCAGCGACGCCGTGGCCAGCTCGGCGGCCAGCCGCGCCCGGACCGGCGGCGACAGTAACCGCAGGGTGCCCGCGGGGAAGTCGTCGAGCGCTCCGGCCGATGCGAGCAGCGCCAGCACCCGCTCCACGGTCGGCACCGGGATACCGCGGGCCGCCGCGGCGTCGATGACCTGGGCGCGGTCCCGGCTGCCGTCGAGGAGCCCGATCACCCACGCCACGCCGGCCATGCCGGTCAGGGCCACGGCCCGGCGCGAGTCGATCCCGATCTGCACGGTGTCGCGATCTCGCCACACCGGCAGCAGCCCGGGCTTCAGCGCTGGTCTCACGCACCACAGGGTGGCAGGAGGTGCCGACAAATCGGGCGATCGGCCAATGACGATCCGGGGAGGCGGCGATCGGCTAGTGGCGATCGGGGAGGCGGCGATCGGGCGCACGCGGTGGAGACGGACGCCCCGGGATGCTCGGCCAGAACTCGGCGGACGGAGTTAGCCGGGGCCCCCGGGCACTGGAGCGGCGCGGCGATAACCGCGGGCTCCGCTGCGGCCCGTTTGGCCCCCTTCCCCGGAAGCGACGGCGGCCCGGAGCCCGGGGACTCCTGCCTGGCGAAGGTAGGCCCGGCCTTCCTGCCGGTCAATACCGCCCTGTGGATAACTATGTGGAAAACGTGGGGAGAGAGCGGAGTGTCTTTGTGGAAACCGGCGCGTTTAGCTGTGAAATTCGAGATCGCCGGGCCGTTGGCACTGCGGCGGACCAGCCATGATGCCGTCCACTGCCTGTGGATGAATATTACCGGCACGCTCCGCCCGGGCACCGGATGTGATTGGCCGGGCATCGCGCCGGGGTGGCCAGAAACCGGGGCCACCGCCACCAGGCGGCCGCAATTGTGTGAATGCCGCAGGAATGGCCCATGGGCTATTGCCGCCTGGCGAGCTGGCCCGGGGGGAATGGCCGGGGCTATGGCACCGCCGGGCCGGCGGCCTCGGCTCAGGCGCCGTCGGGCGGTTCGCCGTCCTTGGGCTCGCCGCCTTCGGAGTGGCTGTCGCCGGCCTCGCCGTCCTTGGGCTCGCTGCCCTCGGAGTGGCTGTCGCTGGCGTCGCCGTCCTTGGCGTCGTCGCCTTTGGGCTCGCTGTCCTCGGACCCACCGGCCGCGGGCTGGGGCTTCTGCTCGCTGCTCTCGGATTCGAGATCTGAGATGTCGAATCCGGGGCGACCCTGGACGAATCCGTCCGGATCGTCGAAATCGTCCGCCGTGGGCAGCAGATCGGGATGGGCCCAGATCTCTTCCCGGCCGCTGATGCCGCGGGCGTCGGTCAGGCCACGCCAGATCGCCGCGGCCTCGCGCAGCCGCCGCGGCCGCAACTCCAGGCCCACCAGCGTCGCGAACGTCCGCTCGGCCGGGCCGCCCGTGGCCCGGCGCCGCCTGATCGCCTCGGCCAGGGCGACGGCCTGCGGCAGCCGGTCGCCGGCCGCCGAGTCGACCACGGTCGCGACCCACCCCTCGACCAGCGCCAGCACGGTCTCCAGCCGCGCCAGCGCGGCCTTCTGCTGCTCGGTGTCCTCGGGCTGGAACAGCGCGGCGCCGGCCAGCGCCTCGTTCAGCGCCTCCGGGTTGGCCGGGTCGATCTGCGGCATGGCCTGGCGCAGCGCGTCAGCGTCCACCGCGATGCCCCGTGCGTAGTCCTCGACCGCCCCCAGCAGGCGCGCCCGCAGCCAGGGCACGTGAGCGAACAGCCGGTGATGCGCGGCCTCGCGCAGGGCCAGGAACAGCCGCACCTCGTCCTCATCGACCGACAGGCCCTGGCCGAACGCGCTGACGCCGGCGGGCAGCAGCGCGGCGGTGCCGGCCGGCCCCAGCGGGAGACCCACGTCGGTGGAGCTGACGACCTCCTGGGCCAGCGCGCCTACGGCCGCCCCGGTCTGGCCGCCGACCATCATCCCGCCGATGCTCCGCATCATCTGGCCGAGTCCGCCCAGGGCGCCGAGCCCCCCGGTGAGCGCCGACATCGCGGACCGCATCTCGGGCGGAAGCTCCCCGGCGAGTTCCTCGGGATCCTCGGCCAGCATTCCGCCCATGGCGTCGACCGCGCGGGCCGCGATCGGGTCGCACAGCTTCGACCAGACCGGCAGCGTCGCCTCGACCCACTCCGAGCGGCTCCACGCCTGGGCGATACGGATACCCGTGGGCAGGGTGGTCGCGTCCTCCAGCCACAGGTCGGCCGTGCGGATCGCGTCGATGACCTTGCGGCGCTCGATATCCAGGACGCTGGCGTCCCCCTTAGCGGCGACGGTCTGCCGCGCCACGTTCTTGGCCAGATCCCAGTTGACCGGGCCACCTTGCCAGGACATCAGGTCGGCGAACTGGCGTAGGGCATCGGCGAACTGCTGCGGGTCGCCCATCGGCCCTAGCGGGCCAAACGGCCCCGGCGGTTCGCCCGGGCCTGAGCCCCCGCCGGCACCGCCCCCGCCGCCCGGGACGTCGGGCCCTCGTCCGGAATCACCACGATCCCGGTCTTTATCAGGCAGGCCGAAGCCAAAGGGAGCGTCAGTCATCTTCGCTGCCTCTCGGGCAGGATGGAAGGGTCCACGTTCGCCACGTTATCCCGGGAGCACACCAGGGTGAGCAATAGAGATACCAGGTTCGCCCTCGGCGGAGCCTGGAAGCCACGCCGTCCGGCCGCCAGGGACACCTGGTGACCAGCCGCGAGCCGCGCGGCCGCCCGGCCGCGCCGGGCGCTGGCGGCGTCACGGGAGGGCGCCAAGCGCCCAGGCGCCAGCCTGCGCGGGTTCCGCCGGTGGCCCCCGGCTCGAGCGCGGAGCGCGGGCGCGGCCCGGTGGTCGCGGTTACGGGTGCGGCCAGCGGTCTCGGCCATGCGCTCACGACGCGGCTGGCGGCGTCGGACCGGGTCGGCCGGGTGGTGGCCATCGACGGCCACCGGGGTGACGCCACGGGCGTGACCTGGCGGGTGGTCGACGTGCGCGACCCGGCGGTGGCCGGGAGGCTGGCCGGGGTGGACGTGGTGGTGCACCTGGATCTCGATCTGGCGCCCGACTCGGATCACCGGTCGCGGCGGGCGTTCAACGTCCGCGGAGCACAGACGGTGCTGACCGCCGCGGCCGCGGGCCGGGTCGGCCGGGTGGTGCTGGTCACCAGCGCGATGGTGTACGGCGCGCGGCCGGAGAACCCGGTCCCGCTGGCCGAGTCCGCGCCGCTGGGCACCGACTCGGACGGAAGCGTGGTCGGCGACCTGCTGGAGATCGAGCAGCTCGCGCAGCGCTCGCCGCAGACCAACCGGGGCATGGCCGTGACCGTGGTCAGGCCCGCCGCTCTGGTCGGCGAAGGCGTGGACACCGTCGTCACCCGTCACTTCGAGGCCCCGCGGCTGCTGGCCGTGAAGGGCTGCGCCCCGCGCTGGCAGTTCTGCCACGTCGACGATCTCGTGTCGGCGCTGGAGCTGGCCGCCGCAGGCGAGGTGACCGGGAAGTTCGCGGTCGGCTGCGACGGCTGGCTCGAGCAGGAGCAGGTGGAGGAGCTGTCCGGGCTGCGGCAGATTGAGCTTCCGCGCGGATTGACGTTCGGCACCGTGCAGCGGCTGCACCGGGCCGGGATCATTCCGGCACCCGTCACGGACCTGCGTTTCGTGGTCTATCCGTGGGTGGTCGACTGCCTGGCCCTGCGGCAGGCGGGCTGGAAACCCGCGTTCGGCAACTCCGAGGCGCTGCAGGTCCTGCTCGAGCAGCGGGCAGGCCACCACGCCGTGGCGGGCCGCCGGCTGGACAGGAAGGACGCCACGATCACGGCTGCGGGCGCCACCGTGGCTGTCATCGGGACCGCCGCGATCGTGCGCGAGGTCAGGCGCCGCCGCCGCGGGACCTAGCCGGGCCAGATACCGTGGCACGGTGAATGTCGTGCCGGAGGCTCGCCAGTGAACACCGTCAGGCTCGCCGAGCTTCGCGACTCCCCGCTGTCGGTGGATGAGGTGCTGAGCGCGGTCGGGGACCCGTCAGCCGGGGGAATCTCGCTCTTCGTCGGCGTGGTCAGGGACCACGACCACGGCCAGGACGTGGACCGGCTCGGCTACACCGCCCATCCCACCGGCGAAGCGGAACTGCGGCGGGTCGCGGAGAAGGTCGCGGCCAGCTTCGACGCGATCGCGGTCGCGGCCGTGCACCGGGTGGGAGACCTCACGGTCGGCGATATCGCGGTCGTGGCCGCCGTGTCCTGTGCGCACCGCGGCGAGGCATTCAGCGCATGCCGGGCGCTCATCGACGAAATCAAGCAAACCGTGCCAATCTGGAAGCATCAGCAGTTCGTCGGCGGCGAAAGCGAGTGGGTCAACAGCGCGTAGTCTTCCCCCCATGTCCCGCCGATCCGCGACGCTGCTGGTGGCGGCGGCCGGGGTCCTGATCGCGCTGGCCGTCGCCGACGCCGCGCCCGTTCCCTTCGTGGCGCTGACCCCCGGCCCCACCCTGAACACGCTGGGCTCCCTGAGCGGCAAGCAGCTGATCCAGATCAACGGCCACCCGGTCTATCCGGCCCGGGGTCACCTCAACATGGTGACCGTCTCCTTCATCGGCGGCCCTCGGTCTCACTTCAACATCTTCCAGGCGCTGCGCTCATGGCTGGACCCGGACGAGGCCGTGGTGCCCGAGCAGGAGATCTTCGCTCCCGGCCAGACGCCCCAGCAGGTCGCCAAGCAGGACATCGAGGAGATGGCGAACTCCCAGCAGGTCGCCACGGTGGCGGCGTTCTGCCAGCTCAAGATCGGCTTCAAGACGGTGGACACCGTGCGGGGCACGGCCAAGGGCATGCCGGCCGCGGGCGTGCTGCAGCCGGGCGACGTCATCACGGGCGTGGACGGCAAGCCGGTATCAGCCTGCGGCGCTGACGCCGCAACCCTGATCAAGGCACGCAAGCCCGGGGACCCGGTGCGGCTGACCGTCGTCCGGCATGGTCATACCGAGCAGGTCCGGCTGAAGACGGTCAGCCTGCAGGGTCAGCCGGCGGTGGGCGTGCAGCTCGTGCAGAGCTTCGTGTTCCCGTTCCGGGTGTCGATTTCGGTCGGGAACATCGGCGGGCCCAGCGCGGGCCTGATGTTCGCGCTCGGCATCATCGACAAGATCACGCCGGACAACCTTACCGGCGGCAGGTTCATCGCGGGCACCGGCGTGATCGAGGCCAACGGCGCCGTGGACCCGATCGGCGGGATCCAGCAGAAAATGGTCGGCGCCAGGAACGCCGGCGCGACGATCTTCCTGACCCCGGCCGCGAACTGCCCGGATACCCGGTCGGCGGTGCCCGCCGGGATGCGGCTGATCAAGGTAAGCTCCCTGGCCGGCGCCGTCGCTGCCCTCGACGCGCTGAAGGCAGGCCGCCCGGTCCCGGCGTGCTGAGCAGCCGCCTTCCGCGACTGCGCCGCGGCCCATCCGGCCCGCGACCCGGCTGCAGTTCAGCCACAGCGGTGGGGATCGGTAAGGGAACCTTGCGGGAAACCGGTAAGTTGCCCTCAGAGAGTGCGCATTCGCGTGCGGTGGCCGGGCGCATCATGCGGCGCCCGCGTACCGCCCGCTCCCTGATATCCGAAATGACGTAAAGGGGGAGGCGTGGCCTTCCGATCTGCTGGCCGTGCCCGGCCGCCCGGCAGCCGCCCCATCGTGCTCCCCCGGTGGTCCAGATACGTGCTCCCGGTCCTGGCGTCCCTGATCGTGCTGATCGTGCTGATCACCGTGGCCGCGGGCATCGCGACGGACTTCCTGTGGTTCCGCTCGGTCAGCTACACATCGGTCTTCGGCACCACGTACGGCATCAAGTGGGCGCTGTTCGCGGTCACGGCCATTTTCATGATGGCCGTTGTCGGCATCAACATCAGGATCGCCTACCGGCTCAGGCCGCCGCACCGGCCGGTGTCGCCGGAGCAGCAGGGCCTGGAGGCGTACCGGGTGGTGATCGAGCCGCACCGCCGGCTCGTGCTCGCCGTGGTCCTCGGCCTGATCGGCCTCATCGCCGGCCTCACCGCCGCGGGCAGCTGGCGTACCTGGCTGATGTTCGCCAACCGGGTCCCGTTCGGCGTCAAGGACCCGCAGTTCAAGCTCGACATCTCGTTCTTCGTGTTCGACTACCCGTTCATCCGGATGATGCTCAGCTACCTCTTCGCGGCCGTCCTGCTCTCGCTGGTGGTGGCCGCCGCCGTGCACTACCTGTACGGCGGGCTGCGGCTGCAGGTGCGCGGCCAGCGGGCGACCCAGGGAGCCCGGGCCCACCTGTTCGTTCTCGCCGGCATCTTCGTGCTGCTCAAGGGCGTCGCGTACTGGGTGGACCGGTACGGCATCGACTTCTCGCAGCGCGGGGTGGTGCAGACCGGTGCGTCCTATACCGACGTGAACGCCGTGCTGCCGGCCAAGACCGTGCTCGCGGTAATCGCGGTGATCTGCGCCGCGCTGTTCTTCGCCGGCGCGATCCGCCGCAACGCGATGCTGCCCGCCGTCGGGTTCGGCCTGCTGGTGCTGTCGGCCGTCATCATCGGCGGCGTCTACCCGGCCATCGTGCAGCAGTTCGTGGTCAAGCCCAACGAGCTCGTCAAGGAGAAGCCCTTCCTGCGCCGGGAGATCCACGGCACCCGCAACGCGTACGCGGTCTCCGGGGCCAAGGTCATCAGCTACCCGGCGGTGTCGTCTGAGTCACCCGCGCAGCTGGCCAAGCAGGCGGCTGCCCTGCCCGACGTGCGGCAGATGGACCCCGGCGTGATCGCCGCGGCCTTCCAGCAGCTCCAGCAGGTCAAGGCGTACTACAAGTTCGCCGACGTGCTCGCGGTCGACCGGTACAAGGTCAACGGGAGCTCGGTGCCGCAGGACATGCTCGTCGGCGTCCGCGACATGTCCGGGCCGCCCGCCGGCCAGAGCAACTGGGTCAACGCCCATCTGGTGTACACGCACGGGTTCGGGTTCGTGGCCGCGTCCGCGAACGCGCAGGTGGGCGGCAACCCGGCCTTCACCGAGAGCGACATACCGCCGTCCGGCCAGCTCGGCGTGCGCCAGCCGCGGGTGTACTTCGGCGAGCAGGAGACGAGCTACGCGATCGTCGGCGGGCACCAGCAGGAGCTCGACTACCCCAACCAGAGCGCGAGCGGGCAGGCCAATACCAGCTACCGCGGCAGCGGCGGCGTCCCGGTCTCCTCGCCGCTGAACCGGATCCTGTACGCGCTCAAGTTCCGGGAGCTCAACATCCTGCTGTCCGGCGCCATCGACAGCCATTCGAAGATCATGTACATCAGGGACCCGCTGTCGCGGGTGGCCAAGATCGCGCCGTTCCTCACCCTGGACGGCAACAGCTACCCGGTGGTCGTCAACGGCCAGATCTACTGGGTGGTGGACGCGTACACGACCACCGACGACTACCCGTACTCACAGCGGCTGAACCTGGACCAGGCCAGCTCCGACAGCTACAGCCCGGGCGGCTCGGTCGTCGGCCCCGACGGCCAGGTGAACTACATCCGCAACTCGGTCAAGGCCGTGGTGAACGCCTACACCGGGGCGGTGTCGCTGTACAGGTGGGGCAGCAGCGACCCCGTGATCGACGCCTGGATGAAGGCGTTCCCCGGCGTGATCAAGCCGAAGAGCGCCATCCCCGCCGACCTCATGCCGCACCTGCGCTACCCGACGGTCCTGTTCGAGGCGCAGCGGCAGATCCTGACGCAGTATCACGTGACGCAGGCCCCGGAGTTCTACGGCGGCCAGAACTTCTGGGCCGTGCCCACCGATCCGAGCGGCACCGCGCCGAACGCCTCCAGCCAGCCGCCCTACTACCTGACGCTGACGATGCCCGGGCAGCCGCAGCCTGAGTTCTCGCTGACCACGTCGCTCACCCCGCGGGGCCGGGCCAACATGGCTGCGTTCATGGAGGTCAACAGCAACCCGCTGAGCGCGGGCTACGGCACGATCCGGATCCTGCAGCTGCCGCAGGACACCACGATCCGCGGGCCCCAGCAGGTGCAGAACGACTTCGAGTCCAACGCCACCGTGGCCTCAGCGCTGACCCTGCTGCGCCAGGGCGGATCCAAGGTCACCCAGGGCAACCTGGTCACCCTGCCGGTGGGCGGCGGCCTGATGTACTTCGAGCCGGTGTATGTGTCCCAGTCGGCGACGGGCAGCTCCGGGGCCTATCCCACGCTGCAGGGCATGCTCGTGTACTACAACGGCCAGATCGGGTACGCGCCGACGCTGTCCGGCGCGCTGGCCAAGGTCTTCGGCGTGCAGGTGGGGCAGGGCAGCACCGGAGGCAGCCCGCCGAGCACCGGCAGCCCCGCCCCGTCGAGCTCGGCCGTGCAGAAGTACCTGCAGCAGGCGGAGACGTATTACAACCAGGCCCAGGCGGCCTTGAAGAGCGGCAACCTGGCCGCGTTCGGCGCCGACCTGGCCAAGATGAAGGCGGCGCTGGACAAGGCGCAGAACGCCTCCCAGGGCAGCCCGTCACCGAAGCCATCGCCCTCGCCGTCCGCATCCGCCAGCCCGTAACCGGTGCGATGCCCTCAGCGACTGCCGTGCGCCTCTGTGACGTGCGGAAGCGGCCTGCGCCGGCGGCGCTCCGCGGCCGCCGGGAATCCATGCGGCACCTGCCGTCCTGCACGGACACGGTGCTGCCGGAGAGGGCGTACGCTCGGTTCTGACGGGACATCCAGAGCAAAGCGCGGACTGCTGGCGGTCACGCACGCCCAGCAGCCCGGCGAAGGGAGCCTGACCGCTCGTGGCGCCTCGTGTGCTAGTTGACGCGACCGCTGTGCCCGCGGACCGCGGCGCGCTCGGCCGTTACGTTGACGGGCTGGTGAGCGCTCTGGGCGCGGCCGGGGCTGACCTGGCCGTGGCCTGCCAGCGCTCCGACGAAGAGCGGTACGCGCGCCTGGTCCCGGCCGCGCGGATCATCGCGGGCCCGCCGGCCATCGCCCACCGGCCGGCCCGCCTGGCCTGGGAGCAGAGCGGGCTCCCGCTGGTGGCGCAGCAGGTCAGCGCCGACGTCATTCACTCCCCGCACTACTCGATGCCGCTGCGCCCTGGCGCGCCCATCGTGGTGACCATGCACGACCTGACGTTCTTCACCGAGCCGGACGCGCACAGCCAGGTGACCGCGACGTTCTACAGGGCCGCGATCCGCACCTCGGCCCGTCGTGCCACCCGGCTTATCGTCCCGTCCAAGGCCACCAGGGACGAGCTGGTCCGGGTCCTCGGCGCGGACCCGACCCGGATCGATGTCGCCTATCACGGCGTCGACCACGCCATGTTCCACCAGCCGGACGAGGCCAAGGTGCGCCAGGTCTCGGACCGCCTCGGCCTGCACGGCAAGCCGTACATCGCCTACCTCGGCACGCTCGAGCCGCGCAAGAACGTCCCCGCGCTGATCAACGGGTGGGTGGAGGCGGTGGCCGATCTCAGCGAGCCGCCCGCGCTGGTGCTGGCCGGCGGCAGCGGCTGGAGCGAGGAAGTGGACGAGGCGGTGGCCAACGTGCCCGCGAACCTGCGGCTGGTGCGGCCCGGCTACCTGCACTTCACCGACCTCCCCGGGTTCCTGGGCGGGGCGCTGGTGGTCGCGTTCCCGAGCACAGGCGAGGGGTTCGGGCTGCCGGTGCTTGAGGCCATGGCCTCAGGCGGCCCGGTGCTGACCACGCACCGGACGTCGCTGCCCGAGGTGGGCGGCGACGCCGTGGCCTACACCGAGCCCGATGCGGCCAGCATCCGCACCGCGCTGCGGGCCCTGCTCGACGATCCGGCCCGCCGGCAGTCGCTGGGGGACGCGGGACACGCCCGGGCGCTGGAATTCACCTGGGCCGCGTCCGCCGAGGCGCACATGGCTTCCTACGAGCGTGCGGCCGTGCAGGGACACGAGTAACCTCCCTGCTCATGCCGAGTCATTCGCAGATCCCCGATTCGTACGGCCGCGGTGACCTCGAGGCGATCCTGCTCGTCGGCGGCCAGGGCACCCGGCTGCGCCCGCTAACCATCGCGACCCCCAAGCCGCTGCTGCCCACCGCGGGGGTCCCGTTTCTCGCCCACCAGCTGGCCCGGGCCGCGGCGTCCGGGGTCACCCGGGTCGTGCTGGCCACCTGCTACCGCGCAGATATGTTCGCCGAGCACCTCGGAGCTTTTGCGTTCGGGATGGATATTGACTTTATCGAGGAGGAGACCCCCCTCGATACCGGCGGCGCCATCCGCAACGCCGCGTCCGCCCTGCACGGCGGGCCCGATGACCCGGTCGTCGTGCTGAACGGCGACATCCTGTCCGGCCATGACCTGGCCGGCCAGGTGACGGCGCACGAGAAGGCGGGCGCCGCGGTGACCCTGCACCTGGTCGAGGTGCCGGACCCGGCCAGGTTCGGCTGCGTGCCGACCGACGCCAGCGGGCGGGTCACGGCCTTCCTGGAGAAGACGCCGCACCCGGTGACCAACCGGATCAACGCGGGCTGCTACGTGTTCACCCGGAGCGTCATCGACCAGATCCCGCCCGGCCGGGTGTCGGTGGAGCGGGAGACATTCCCCGGGCTCATCGACGGCGGCGAGCTGGTCCTCGGCCACGTGGACACCTCCTACTGGCTCGACGTGGGCACACCGGAGGCGTTCGTGCGCGGCTCGTGCGACCTGGTCCGCGGGGAGCTGGCCGCGCCGGCCCTGCCCGGCCCGGCCGGCGAGAGCCTCGTGCTCCCCGGGGCCGCCGTCGCCCCCGGGGCCAGCGTGGCCGGCGGCACGGTTGTGGGTGCTGGATGCCGCATCGGCCCGGACGCCCAGGTAGACGGCAGCGTGCTCTTTGACGGCGCCGCCGTGGGCGCGGGCGCGGTGGTCCGCTCGAGCGCCATCGGCCGCGGCGCGCAGATCGAGGCGGGGGCGGTGCTGGACGGCGTGGTGATCGGCGACAGGGCGCGGATCGCGTCCGGCAACGAGCTCGCCCGCGGGCTCCGGGTCTGGCCGGAGATCGAGATCGGCCCGACTGCGATCCGCTTCTCCACGGATGCATAAGACCCTCGCCCGGGAGTGGAGCCCGCCCTATCCCGTTGACGTTCGGCTCATCCTGTCCGTCCATCGCCGCGGCGCGCGGGATCCGGCCTTCCGGCTGGATGAGGCGGGCGCGGTGTGGCGCACGTCGCTGACCCCGGATGGCCCGGGCACGCTGCGGGTCAGCGGCCGGCCCGCCGGCCACGGCAGCGTGGTCAACGCGGCCGCGTGGGGACCGGGCGCGGGCTGGCTGCTGGAGACGCTGCCGGCCCAGCTCGGCGACGAGGACGACCAGGCCGGCTTCGCCCCGGTCCACCCGGTGCTGCGCGAGATGGCCGGACGCCACCGGGGTGCCAGGGTCGGCCGGTCCTGCCGCGTCCTGGAGGCGCTGATCCCCGCGGTCCTGGAGCAGAAGGTGGTGGGGGCCGAGGCCCGCCGCGCCTGGCACTACCTGGTGCGCCGCTTCGGCCCGCCTGCCCCCGGGCCGGCCCCGCCCGGCCTGCGGGTGGTCCCGGACGCGCGGACCTGGGCGCAGATCCCGTCCTGGGAGTGGCACCGGGCGGGCGTCGAGGCGGTACGCGCCCGCACGGTCGCGGCCGCGGCCAAGGTGGCCGCGGCTGGAGGAGATCGGGTCCATGGCCGCGGCCGACGCCGACCGCAGGCTGCGGTCACTGCCCGGCATCGGGCCCTGGACCTCGGCCGAGATCCGGCAGCGGGCCTGCGGCGACGCGGACGCGGTCAGCGTCGGCGACTACAACCTGCCCGCCGCGGTCGGCTGGGCGCTGGCCGGCCGGGTCGTCGACGACGCGGGCATGCTGGAGCTGCTGGCGCCGTACGCCGGCCACCGGTACCGGGCCACCCGGCTGGTGGAGCTGAGCGGCGCGCGGCCACCACGCCGCGGGCCCAGGCTGGCCGTGCGTGAGTACCGGCGGTTCTGACCCGTGCCTGGCCTCGGCGGGTCCGGGATAGCGTGCTCAAATGAGCGGTATGCTCGCCCCCGCGGGGCTGGCGAGAGAGGCAGGATGGCTGACCGAACCGGGGCGCCGCCGGGCATTGACCCGGCCATCCCCAATCCTGCCCGGATCTACGACTACCTCCTCGGCGGCAAGGACAACTACGCCGTGGACCGGGCCGCGGTCGATACTGTGCTGACTGTCGTTCCTGATTTGCATCGCATGGCCCGGGCGAACCGCGAGTTCGCCCTGCGGAGCGTGGCCGTCCTCGCGCAGGCCGGGGTGCGGCAGTTCATCGACATCGGTACCGGGATCCCGGCCTCGCCCACCGTGCACGCGGTGGCCCGCGAGGCCGACCCTTCGGCGCGCGTCGTCTATGTCGACTACGACCCGGTCGTGCAGGCCCACAACAAGGCGCTGCTGGCCAGCGATCCGTGGGTGACCGCCGTGCGGGCCGATATCCGTCGGCCCGAGCTGATCGTCGGTCACCGGGAAGTGCAGCGCCTGATCGACTTCGGTGAACCGGTGGGCCTGCTGTGTGCGGCCGTGCTGCACCACGTCCAGGACGAGGAGGACCCGGCCGGGATCATGGCCAGGTTCCGGGAGCGCATAGCCGCGGGCAGTTTCGTGGTGGTGTCCCAGTTCGCCAACGACAGCGACCCCGAGGGCATGGCCGAGATGCAGGCCCAGGGCGCCGGCACGCCCGCGGCGCTTTATTTCCGGTCCCGCGATCAGATCCGCGGCTTCCTCGACGGACTGGAGCTGCTGGAGCCGGGCGTGGTCACCGTCAGCGAGTGGCGGCCCGAGAAGGCCGAGGCACCGACCCGCCTGAAGATCGTGGGCGGCGTCGGGCGGAAGTCCTCAGCCGGCCCGGCGGGCCAGCCGGGCCAGGAGGCCGGCCCGGCCCCGCCTAGGCTGGACGCCATGAGCGTCGACGGGTCCACCCCTCGCCCCCGCCCGCAGCAGCCCTCCGCCACCGCCCACGAGCCACAGCCGGCTGCCGCGCCGTCCGGCAATGCTCTGCGCCGCGCCCTGGCCCGGTCCCGGGACGGCAAGACCCTGGACCAGGGGGAAGCCGCCACCCTGCTGGAGGCGCGCGGCGACCAGCTCACCGAGCTTCTCGAGTATGCCTCGCGCACCAGGGACGCCGGGCTGGAGCGCGCGGGCCGCGCCCGGATCATCACCTACTCCCGCAAGGTGTTCATCCCGCTGACCCGGCTCTGCCGGGACCGGTGCGGTTACTGCACCTTTGCCACGGTGCCCGGCAGGCTGGACGAGCCCTACCTGTCACCGGATGAGGTCATCGAGATCGCCGCCCGGGGCGCGGAGCTTGGCTGCAAGGAGGCGCTGTTCACACTCGGCGACCGGCCCGAGGACCGGTGGCACCAGGCCAGGGAGTGGCTGGACGCGCACGGCTATGACGACACCCTGTCCTACGTCAGGGCCATGGCGATCCGGGTGCTGGAGGAGACAGGCCTGCTGCCGCACCTCAACCCCGGCGTGCTGACCTGGCAGGACTTCCAGCGGCTGAAGCCGGTGGCGCCGTCGATGGGGATGATGCTGGAGACGACCGCGCAGCGGCTGTTCACCGAGCGGGGAGGCCCGCATTTCGGCAGCCCGGACAAGGATCCCGCGGTCCGGCTGCGGGTCCTCGAGGACGCCGGCCGGAGCAACGTCCCGTTCACCACCGGCATCCTGATCGGCATCGGCGAGACCGCGGCGGAACGGGCTGACTCGATCTTCGCGATCCGCCAGGTGGCCCGCGAGTACGGCGGCATCCAGGAAGTGATCGTGCAGAACTTCCGGGCCAAGCCGGACACGGCGATGCGCGGCGTGCCCGACGCCGAGCTTGACGACCTGGCCGCGACGATCGCCGTGGCCAGGCTGGTCCTGGGTCCCTCCGCGCGGATCCAGGCCCCGCCGAACCTGATCGGCGATCAGTACGCCAGGATCCTGGCCGCCGGCATCGACGACTGGGGCGGGGTCTCGCCGCTGACCCCGGACCACGTGAACCCGGAACGCCCCTGGCCGCAGATCGACGACCTGGCCGAACGCACCGCGGAGGGCGGGTTCGAGCTCCGCGAGCGGCTGACCGTCTACCCGGGCTTCATCCGCGAGCCGTGGCTGGATCCGCGCCTCGGCCCGCACGTCGCGGCGCTGGCCGACCCCGAGACCGGGCTGGCCCGTGAGGGCGCGGTCCCGCGCGGGCTGCCCTGGCAGGAGCCGGACGGCGGCTGGGGGGAGGCCGCGGGCCGGACCGACCTGCACGTCACGATCGACACGGTCGGCCGGACCCGGGACCGCCGGGATGACTTCGCCGAGGTGTACGGCGACTGGGCGGAGATCGGCGCGCGGATCGACCCGGCCGCCCGCCGGGCCGTCCCGGGCGGCGAGGACGTCCCCGCGCCCGTGGGCCCTGTGCCTGGCAGCACCGCCCCGGCCCGGCTGCGCGGCGAGGTGCTCGCCGCGCTCCGGCGGGCCGAGAGCGACCCGGCCGGGCTCACCGACACCGAGGCCCTGGCCCTGCTCGACGCCGAC
Source organism: uncultured Actinomycetota bacterium (assembly GCA_963844655.1). Lineage (GTDB taxonomy): Bacteria > Actinomycetota > Actinomycetes > Streptosporangiales > Streptosporangiaceae > JASHPR01. The sequence continues at coordinate 1,131,092 of CAWJPA010000007.1, forward strand.
GGCCCGGAACTCGAGGCGCTCGCCGAGGTGGCCGACGGGCTGCGCCGGGACACCGTCGGCGACGACGTCACCTACGTGGTCGACCGCAACATCAACTTCACGAACGTCTGCTACACCGGGTGCCGGTTCTGCGCCTTCGCCCAGCGGCGCACCGACGCCGACGCCTACTCGCTGTCGCTGGCCCAGGTGGGCGACCGGGCCGAGGAGGCCTGGCAGGCCGGCGCCACCGAGGTGTGCATGCAGGGCGGCATCCACCCGGACCTGCCCGGCACCGCGTACTTCGACCTGGCCGCCGAGGTGAAGCGGCGCTGCCCGCAGATCCACGTGCACGCGTTCTCGCCGATGGAGGTGATGAACGGCGCGTCCCGTACCGGCCTGCCGGTCCGGGACTGGCTGGCCGCGGCCCGCGAGGCCGGGGTGGACTCGCTGCCTGGCACCGCGGCCGAGATCCTGGACGACGACGTGCGCTGGGTGCTGACCAAGGGCAAGCTGCCCGCCGCGGCCTGGATCGAGGTGATCACCACCGCGCACGAGCTGGGCATCCCGACCTCGGCGACGATGATGTACGGGCACGTGGACACGCCCGCGCACTGGGTCGCGCACCTGCGGGTGATCCGCGGCATCCAGGAGCGGACCGGCGGCTTCACCGAGTTCGTGCTGCTGCCGTTCGTGCACGCGAGCTCGCCGATCTACCTCGCCGGCCTGGCCCGGCCCGGCCCCACCCGGCGGGAGAACCGGGCCGTGCACGCGGTGTCCCGGCTGCTGCTGCACGGCGCGATCGGCAACATCCAGTGCTCCTGGGTCAAGCTCGGCGACGAGGCCTGCCGGGTGGTGCTGCAGGGCGGCGCCAACGACCTGGGCGGCACGCTGATGGAGGAGACCATCAGCCGGATGGCCGGATCGCAGAACGGCTCGTTCAAGACCATTAGCCAGTTCACTGCGATGGTCGCCCCGACCGGGCGGCCGATGCGGCAGCGCACCACGACCTATCAAGACCCAGATCCTGAACGCATTGCCGCCGCCGCTGCCAGCGACGGAGTCTGCGCCGCCGTCCGGGACGCGAGGCCGTCGCTGCCGCTGGTCGGCGCCTGAGCTCCGCGGCCGTCCGGCTCAGTCGCCCCGGGCCGCGGTCTCGGGCTGCCCGGGGTCGCTTCTGGCGGCGAGCTCGAGGCGTTCCGCGCCCAGCCCCACGTTGACGCCGGATCCATAGGCGGTGGCACCGGACATGACCGTCGCCAGCGCCGTGCCCAGGATCAGGCCGATCGCCTGCTCGGCGTTGAGATCGCCGACCGCCCAGAGCACGGTGAACACCACGATGCCGGTCAGGCCGAGTACCGCCACCGACCAGCCCAGCCACTGCAGAATCCCCTCCACCTGCCGGGCGTGCCCGACCTTGGCGGAGATTCTCGCCTCGCTCTCCATGCGGTCCTCGGATTCGTGGCTGACCTGGGCTGATGACCGTCCCCGCGATCTGCGGGATTGTTCCCGGCGGCCGTGTGGCTGAACCCAGGCGTGGTCCCACGGCCCGGGTGGCGGGCGCAGGCCCGGGTCAGAGCGTCAGCAGGAAGCGCTCCGGGTCGCGCGGGGGGCGGGGGGACGGCGGGGTGGCGGCGTGGCCCACCCCGACGGCGCCCATCGGCTCCCAGCCCGGCGGCAGCCCGAGCGAGCCCGCGGCCACCTGCGGGCAGAACAGCGTGCTGGACACCCAGCACGACCCGAGCCCTTCCACCGCGAGCGCGACCAGCAGGTTCTGTACGGCCGCACCCATCGCGACCACGAACATGGTGCGCTCAGCGGCCGAGCGGCGCGGGTCGGGATAGGGATGCGCGGCGTCGGCGGCCAGGCACGGCACGATGATCAGCGGTGCCCGGCGCAGCGGCTCGCCGCGCCGGACCCGCCGCGCGATCTGCTCCTCGGTGAACTCGTCGCCGCGGAGGTCCTCGGTCCACGCGGCGAGCATGTCGTCCAGCAGCGCGGTCCGCGCCCGCGGCGACTCCAGGACCGCGAACCGCCACGGCTCGCTGTGATGCGGTGCGGGCGCGGTCAGCGCGGCCGCGATCGCGCGGCGGACCGCCGCCGGGTCGACCGGCTCGGCGGTGAACTCGCGGACGGTCCGCCGCGCGGCGAGCACGTCGGCTGCCCCCAGCCGGAACATGTCTTCCGCGGCAGGCCGGATCAGCGCCGCGGCGCCGGGCCCGTCGGACCCGGTCACCAGCTCACCCAGGCCGCGCACGATCGCGGCGGGCACCTGCGCGGTCTTCCCCTTGACCAGGTCGGCCGCGGCCGCGATCTCGTCCGCCACGGCCAGCACCGTGACCTCGAGCAGGTTGCCGAACGTGTCGGGCTGGCCGCGGTGGTCCCGCAGCGGTGCCAGCCCTGCCACCCCGATCGCGGCATCGGTCTGCCCGGCGCGCCACGGCCGTCCCATCGTGTCGGTGACGACCACCCCGACACTGACACCACGTCGCTCGCTCAGAGCCTTGCGCAGCCGCCGCGCCGAGCCGTCCGGGTCCTCGGGCAGCAGCACCACCGTGCCGGGCGCGGTGTTCGAGCTGTCGACGCCGGCGGCCGCGAGCACCAGGCCGTGCCTGGTCTCCACGATCCTGGTCTGTCCCCGCCGCGCCACCAGCCGCACCGCCTCGGCGTCGATGGCCTCCTCCCTGTCCGCCCGGATGACCCGTCCCTCGGACTTGCTGATGATCTTCGACGTGATCACCAGGATGTCGCCGTCCCGCAGGTCGGGAGCGGCCTCGCCGATCAGCTGCGCGAGATCGGCACCGGGTGCGATCTCCGGCAGCCCGGCCACGCCGGTGACCGTGAGCCCGGTCACCGGGTCAGCTCCGCGGCCAGCGACAGGGCCGCGCGCGCGATCTGTTCGGTCGCGGCCAGGTCGGTCATGAAGAGCGGAAGGGCCCGGACCGCGATCCCGGCCAGGTCCGGGTCGTCGGCCGCGGCCTTGTCCTGGTCGTCGACAAGCCAGCCGCTGAGCAGGCCGGCACCGTAGTGCGCGGCGACCGCCGGCGCGGTCGTCGCGACGCCGATCGCGGTCAGGCACGCGTCGGCCATGCCGCGCACCGGCGCACCGCCGATGATCGGCGACACGCCCACCACGGTCTTGGCCCGGAGCGCCGCCGTGATGCCCGGCACCGCGAGTATGGCCCCGATGCTGACCACCGGGTTGGACGGCGGGAACAGGACGTAGTCGGCGCCGGCGATCGCGTCGAGCACCCCCGGCGCTGGCGTCGCCGTCTCGGCCCCCGTGAACACGATCTCGGCGGCCGGGACCGCGGCGTGCAGCCGGACCCACCACTCCTGGAAGTGCACGGTCTGCCGGCCCGGCGGCTCGTCCCGCTCGATCGTCACGTGGGTCTCAACCCGGTCATCGGTCATGGGCAGCAGCGTCACGCCCGGCTGCCATCGCTCGCACAGCGACCGGGTGGCCGCCGACAGCGGGAGCCCGTCGCGCAGCTTGCCGGTCCGGGCGATGTGGGTGGCGAAGTCACGGTCGCCGAGGCCGAACCAGCCGGGCCCGGCGCCGTAGGCGGCGAGTTCGGCCAGCACAGTGAAGGTGTCGTCGGCGCGCCCCCAGCCCTGCTCCTCGCTGATCCCGCCGCCGAGGGTGTACATGACCGTGTCCAGGTCCGGGCTGACATGCAGGCCGAACAGGCTGATGTCGTCGCCGGTGTTGCCGATGACCGTGATCTCGGCACGCGGCGCGGCAGCCTTCAGGCCGCGCAGGAAGCGGGCTCCGCCGACGCCGCCCGCGAGAACGGTGATGCGCATGTCCGAAGTCTCGCAACCCGCGGGGGGCATCCCCCCGCGACCCCCCCCAAAAATCAAAACCCCACGGGGGGCATCCCCCCGCGACCCCCCCAAAAATCAAAACCCCGCGAGGGGGTGTCCACCCGCGAACCCCCCCAAAAATCAAAACCCCGCGAGGGGGGGTCCACCCGAGGCGGCCCTCCGGAACCGGGGCCGGCACCCGGGAAATCTTCGTGGATTTTCCCGTCATCACGGTCAAGCAGGTGGCCATTATCACGTATTCCCCTTGACGCGACGCAAGACACGCGGGTGTAATTTCATCCATGTAGTTCTCGCGCCTGAGGGGGATGGGTGCGGGCCGACGGGGTTTTGGGAGGGGGCAGGAGGTGCGCTGTGACTGACGTCATCGTCTCGCTGGTGCACGACGGGCTCGGCATCGGCACTGACGATGCCGAGGAGCTGGGCTGGCAGGACCGCGCGCTGTGCGCGCAGACCGATCCGGAGGCGTTCTTCCCTGAAAAGGGAGGATCGACCCGGGAGGCGAAGAAGGTCTGCCGCACCTGCGAGGTCCGGGCCGAGTGCCTGGAGTACGCCCTGGAGCACGACGAGCGTTTCGGCATCTGGGGCGGGCTGTCTGAGCGTGAGCGCAGACGGCTCAAGCGCCAGGTCATTTAATCCCGCCAGCCCTCGCGGCAGACGGGGAGGGCCTGGCGGGCCCGTATCGGGCCGGACGCCGCTGAGCTGAGGCGGGGCCTGGCCAAGCCTGGCGTCTGCCCGCCTCGATACCCCCCTTTCGCGTATTGTTCACCGGGTACCACCGCCCTGCGTGACCGGACAGCAAGCCCTCACCGCCGCCTACAGGTGGCCCTCCGAACAGCTAGCGGATCCCACTTGTCACCGAACGATACGTACTCGCAGCACGTCGTCACGGCGGTGGTCGTGGCTCATGACGGCGCCGCGTGGTTGCCGAACGTGGTCAACGCGCTGCTGGAGCAGACCAGGCCGGTGCAGCGTGTGGTCGCCGTGGATACCGGCAGCCGGGACCGCAGCGGGTCGGTGCTCTCAGGCCTGCTCGGCCAGGGGGTCGTGTTCGGCATGGAGCGGAGCACGGGCTACGCCATGGCCGTCGCCCGGGCCCTGCAGCACCGTGCGGCGAACGTCAACGTCCCCGGCCCGGCCAGCATGCCGGGCGGGGAGCGGGCGGAGTGGGTGTGGCTGCTGCACGATGACTGCGAGCCGGCACCCGACGCGCTGGAGCAGCTGCTCCGCGGCGCCGCCGAGACGCGGGCCGCCGCGGTGCTCGGCCCGAAGGTCAAGGACTGGGGCGACCGGCAGGTGGTGCTCGAGACCGGCGTCACCATCGACACCGCGGGCCGCCGCATCACCGGGATTGAACCGCGTGAGGTGGACCAGGGCCAGCACGACGGGGACCGCGACGCGCTCGCGGTCGGCAGCGCGGGCATGCTGGTCCGCCGCGATGTCTGGGATGACGTGGGCGGCTTCGACACCGGCCTGGCGCTTTTCCGGGAGGATGTCGACTTCTGCTGGCGGGTGCATCAGGCCGGCTACCGGGTCCGGGTGATCACCGACGCCGTGGTCTATCACGTGGAGGCGTCGGCCCGGCGGCGCCGGGCGATATCGATCGCGCGGCGCCCGGACCAGCTCGACCGGCGCAACGCGATGCTGACGCTGCTCGCCAACCTCCCCGCGCTGCCGATGCTGGCCGCGGCCGCGGGCAACCTTGCTCTCTCGCTGCTGCGCGCGCTGTTCTTCCTGGTCGCCAAGCGGGTGGCGGCGGGCCTGGACGAGCTGGCCGCCCTGAGCTCCGTGTTCGGCCATCCGTTCCGGCTGCTGGCCATGCGCAGGAACCGGTCGCAGGGCCGGCGTGCGGCCTACGGCCGGCTGCGGCGCGACGTGCCGCCCGGCAGGTCGCTGCGGCGGATCGCGGAGTTCGCCGCCGCCTCCCTGGCCAAGTCGGGCCAGGTGGACACCGCCGGGTCGCATCACGCGACCGACGATCCGGACGAGGCAGACTTCCTGCTGACCGACACCGGGCTGGCCCAGCGCATCCTGACCCACCCCGGCGTGCTGCTGTTCTTCGCGCTGACCGTGATCGCCCTGGTCGCCGAGCGGTCGCTGTTCGGCTCCGGCCCGCTCGGCGGAGGCGCGCTGGTGCCCGCCTGGGGCGGCGCGTCCGACCTGTGGCGCGAGTATTGGCAGGGCTTCCACCCGGTCGGGGTCGGCTCCGGCGACAGCGCTCCTCCCTACCTGGCCATCGTCGCCGCGCTCGCCACGGTGCTCGGCGGCAAGCCCTGGCTCGCGGTGGACGTGATCCTGCTCGGCTGCGTGCCGCTGGCGGGAGTCTCCGCGTTCCTGGCCGTGCGGCGGGTCACCCGCAACGCGGTCGTCCGGGTCTGGGCGGCGGCGTCATATGCGCTGCTGCCCGTGGCCACGGGCGCGGTCGCCGCCGGCCGTATCGGGACCGCGGTGGTGTTCATCCTGATTCCGGTGATCGCCCTGCTGGCCGGGAACATGCTGACCCAGCCGCCGAGGCGAGCCCGCCGGGCGGCCTGGGCCACCGGGCTGACCGTGGCCGCCGCGGCTGCGTTCGTGCCGCTGGTCTGGGTCATCGCCGTGATCGCCGCCCTCACCTTCCTCGCGGTCCGGCCCGCCATGTGGCGCAACCTGGCCATCGTCGCCGTGGTGCCGCCGGTCCTGCTGCTGCCGTGGTCGGCGCGGCTCGCGTCGAACCCGTCCGCGTTGCTGCTCGAGGTCGGCCTGCAGTCGCCCGGCTTGACCACCCGTGATCTGTCCGCCCGGTCGCTGCTGCTGCTCAGCCCCGGTGGTCCCGGGCTGCCCCCGGTCTGGGTGACGGCCGGCATCGCGTTCGCGGCCCTGGCCGCGTTGCTGTTCAGCCGGCGGCGGCCGCTCATGATGGCGGGCTGGGGTCTGGCCGTGGGCGGCCTGCTGATCGCGATCGCCGTCAGCCGGGCCATGATCGCGCCCGCCAACGGTGGTCCCGCCGCCTCAGTCTGGCCCGGAGTGGCGCTGCTCCTCGCCGCCGTTGGCCTGCTGCTGGCGGGCGCGACCGCGGGCGAGGCCCTGCCGCGCCTGCTGAAGGGGGCCAGGCCGGGCCTGAGCCGCAAGGCCAGGCGGGGCGGCAACGCCGCAGGCACCGAGGAGACGGGCCCGGGCGGGCAGCGCGCCCTGCGCATGCTCGCCGCGGTACTGCTGGCCGCCGTCGCCTTCTCGGCGCCCGTCTGGGCCGCGGCATGGTGGGTGATGAAGGGCGTTCCCGGCCCCGTCGCCCCGGTGGCAGACCCGGTCGTGCCTGCCGTGGTCTCGGCCTCCGCGGGCAGCGGCCTGCAGCCGAGAACGCTCGTCCTGCAGTCCGAGGACGGCCACGTGGGCTACTCGCTGCAGCGCGGAGACAGCCCGTCGCTCGGCGATCCGGACCTGCCGCCGGTGCCAGCGGCCGAGCGGGCGCTGAACACGGCCGTGGCCGCGCTGGTCGCCCCGAACGGCGGGGAGGCGGTCGACCAGGGCCAGACCCTCGCCCGGTTTGACATCGGCTTCGTGCTTCTGCCGGCTCCGGTGGACCAGAGCCTGGCCCGGCTGCTTGACGGTGTCGCCGGGCTGCGGCCGGTCAGCGCGACACCCGCGTTTGATCTCTGGCGCCTGCAGAGCCCGTCGGCCCGCGTCCGGGTGGTGGAACCCAACGGGACCGTGGTCGCCGTCCGGTCCGGGCCGACCAGCGTCACCGGCGCCCAGGTGCCTGCCGCAGGCGGGACGCTCGAGTTGGCCGAGCCGACCGGGGGCTGGAAGGCCACGCTCAACGGCCAGCCGCTGGCGCAGGTCGCATCGTCGGCGGGCGGCTGGGCTCAGGCCTTCCGGCTGCCCGCGGGCGGTGGCGTGCTGAACATCAGCCACAGCCAGATCAGCCGGGAACTGGCCCTGGTCCTGGAATTCCTCGCGGTGGCCGCGGTCGCCGTGCTGGCCTTGCCCGGGTCGCGCGCCGCTGCCGAGGCGGGTGCACCGGCCGCCGCCGGCACCAGGGCGGCCGGCGGTTCCCGGGCCGCGGGCGGCCAGCCGGACCTCGACGCCGCCGGTGCCGAAGCTGACTCTGACGCCGAGGCCGAGGTGCCGGTGGGCGCCGCGGTCGACGGCGATGCCTACGACGAGGGCCTCCAGGACGGGCGCCGGGCTCGAGGCCGCCGCGCAGCGCGGTCCGGCCGGGCCGCACGCGGGCAACGGCGGGGCCGGGACGCCGGCTCCGGCGCGAGCCGGAGCCGGCGTACGGGCGCAGCCAGGCGCGGCGGAGCACCGGCCGGTCGGCGGGCGTCCGCGGCCCGGAGCCTGCCGGACGGTGGCCAGGCCGCTGCGGCACCGCGGCCGCGCGGCGCCTGGCCCGCGGACCAGGCGGACGGCGGGCTGCCGCTGCCGCGCTCCGGCTGGCAGGGCGAGGACCCGGGGGAGGACATGGCGCTCCCGGACCCGGGATGGTCAGCCGACCAGCCCGGGGGCAGCCTGCCGTTGCCGCTGCCGCATTCGGGGTGGTCGGCCGGCCAGCAGGCCGAGGATCCGGCGTTCCCCGGTTCGGGGTGGCCGGCCCGCCGGCCCGGGGAGGATCCGGCCGCTCCCCATCCGGCCTGGCCCGGCGAGGCACCGGCCGACGACGAGGCGCTCGCGGGCTCCGGCTGGTCGGCAGGCCAGCCCACGGGCAGCGTGCCGCTGCCGCATTCGGGCTGGCCGACCGATCCGCGCGGGCAGAATCCCGCGCTCGCCGACTCGGGGTGGTCCTCGGACGCTCCGGGCGGCGATCCGGACTACCCGGGCGCGGGATGGCCGGCCGTCCAGCCCGCGGAAGGGCCGGCCGGCGAGCCTGCGGCCTGGTCCGCCCTGGACCCGCTGGACACGCGGTCCGGTTGGTCGTCCCGGGACCTGCCCAGGCCGCGCTCGGGATGGTCGCCGGACGATGCGGCCGACGCCCGGCAGAGCCCGTCGGGGAACAGGCCACCGCCGGCCGGCTCGGCGTGGGCGGAGGATCAGCACGCCGTGGGCGCGCCAGGTTCTGCGGGCGGCAGGCGCCGCAGCCCGTCGGGGACCTGGCCACCCGATGACCCGGCCCAGCCGTGGCCGGCTCGCGAGCCGGACGACTGGGCCGTGCCCGAGCAGGCATCCGACTGGCCAGGCGGGCGCGGCGACATCCTCGACCCGCTGCCGCCCGCAGGCCGCAGCCGGCACCGGCGGCCGGGGCCCGGCGACGATGAGCCCCCGGGCGACCGGTGGCCGGTTCCGGACAGCGAGTCCGGAGGCGACGCCTGGTGAGGCGGTTCCTCGCGAATAAGTACTTCGCGGCACTGCTGGTGGTCGTGGCGGTCGCCGCCGAATTCGGCCTGGCCAAGGTCAGCCATCCCACCGCCGTGGCCGGGCCGAAGGCGCCCGCCGCCGCCCGGGCCACCGTGTCCGCCGCGGTCCGGGCCTGCCCGGCACCGGGCTCGGCGGGCCCCACCGCATCTGGGGTCGCGGTGGCCGCGGCGTCGGCCGGCAGCGGGAAGGCTGCGGTAAGCCGGGCTGTCCCCGGCCGGCACCGCCGTGGCGTCCTCCCCGCTGAATGCGCTGGCCCAGCCGGGCCAGCTGGCGCTGGTGAACGTGCCGGTGGCACCCCGGCTGGCTCCCGGCGCGTCCGGCGCGTCCGGCGCGGCCAGCACCTCGGTGACCACCGTGCCAGCGCGGGGTGGCGTGATGATCCAGGCCAGCGGCTCCCTGGCGCGCGGGCTCGAGGCTGAGCAGACGAGTGCCAGCGGAATGGGCACCGCGCAGTGCCAGGGCCCAGGCACCGACTTCTGGTTCATCGGCCCCGGGCAGCACCCCGTCGGCGATATCAAGCTGTACCTGATGAATACCGACAGCCAGACCGCTGACGCGTCCGTCCAGATCCTCACCGACAGCGGCCCGGTGCTGGGCAGCACCGACTCGGGCATCTCGGTCCCGCCGCACGGCATCGTCATGCAGTCCCTGGCCGGGCTGCTGAAGGGCTCGCGGGTGATGTCGCTGAACGTGACGACGAGCGTGGGCCGGGTGTCCGCGGCGGTTCAGGAGACCACCAACGCCGGCGACCCGGGCACCTGGCTGCCCCCCGCGCTGCCGCCGGCCACCACCCAGGTGCTGCCGGGCCTGCCCAGCACGCCGGGAACGCGGGAGCTGTACGTGGCGGTCCCCGGTTCGAGCAACGCCCAGCTCAAGGTGACGGCGGTGACCGGGAAGGGCTCCTTCCAGCCCACCGGCGGCACCGGGATCGACCTGCCGGGCGGCTCGGCGGTCGCCGTGGCCCTGCCCTCACTGGGCGGGATCCCGGCCGCGATTCAGGTCACAGCCAACGTCCCCGTCACCGCCACCATGCTCGCCGCGGGCGGGCAGGCCGGAGCGCCCGGGGCGTTCACCGCGGCCTCCGGCCCGGTCCAGGAGCAAGGCGTGATCGCGGGAAACCCGCCCCTCTCGGGCGGGGCCACCGCGCTGGTCGTCTCGGCCCCGCATGCCGCGGCCCGGGTCCGGGTGGCTGAGATCACCGCGGCCGGGAGCCCGGCCGCGCCCGCCCCCCAGGTGGTGCAGGTGCCCGCGGGCCACAGCGAGGTCGTGGCGCTCAGCCCGCCGCGCAAGGCCGGGCGCGCCTTCGCGTTCGCGATCGTGGTCACGCCGCTCGCGGGCTCGGGCCCGGTCTACGCCGGGCGCGTGGTCAGCCAGAACGGCGTCGTCCGGTCCATCCTGCCGGTGCCGAGCTCGCTGACCTGGGTTCCGCTGCCTGCGGTGCGCAACTCGCTGGCGTCAGCCCGGGGCTGACGACGCCCCGGCAGGCGCGGTCAGTCCTCGTCCGGGTAACCAGGGTCGACCGCGTGCGGGTCCACGCCGAGCAGCCGCGCGAACTCCTCGACGATCACGTCGAGCACGAGCTCGCCCAGGTCGTCCTCGTCGTCGGCCCGGGCCAGCAGCGGCCGCCGGTACAGGACGATGCGGGCCGGCCGGGCGGGCGCCTTCGGGTCGCCGGTGTCCGGCGAGCCGGGATCGAGCCGGGCCAGCGGCACGGGTTCTGGCTCGTCATCGGGAAGATCGGCGGCGGGGATCTCCTCCACGGCGAACTCGACGCCGGCCAGTTCGGTCTCCCACCGCGGCTCGAGCCGGGCGACGGCCTCGAGCACCAGGTCGTCGAAGCGCTGGGCGCGGCTGCGGTAGAGCGGCACCTCCTGCGGGGTGAGCGTGCCGCGCAGGCCCCGGCCACGGGAGTCCCGCCGCCTGATCCGTGCTGCTCGTGGCCCCCGCGGGGCCTCGCCACCGGCATCGGTCACAGTGACTGAGCGTATCCGGGCCGGCCGGCCGCCGGGCACCGGGTGGGAGACACGATCGTGCAGAGTGCCCCGGGTGATGGCGTTACTGCCCGCAGATCGATACCGTCAGCCGTTGTGAGCGATCTACGCGATCCTGTCTGCCGCGGGACGCGCCCGGCCGCCGTGAGCACGGTTGTGAGGGAGGCGGGCCGTTGAAGTCTCGTCGTTGCAGTCGGCCCGCATGCAAGCAGGCTGCCGTGCACACGCTCACGTATGTCTACCGCGACTCCACGGCGGTGCTCGGTCCCCTTGCCGCGTACGTCGAGCCGCACTGCTACGACCTCTGCGCCGCCCACGCCGACCGGATGACCGTGCCCCGCGGCTGGGAGGTGGTCCGGCTGCCCGACGGCCCCACCGAGGAGCAGCGGGAGGACGACCTGGAGGCGCTGGCCAACGCCGTGATGGAGGCGGCCACGCCGCGGGCGGCCGGCGAGCCGGTCGGGCAGGGCGTCGAGGTCGGGCGGCGCGGGCATCTGCGGGTGCTGCGCTCCGCGCCGAAGGACACCGGGCGGCTTCGCTAGACCGTGCCACTGGGGCACGTCCGCCTGGGCCCGCCCGGTAGGCTCGGGTTTCGTCTATCGCGGCCGGGCGCGCCGCCGTGGACAGTCCGGGAGGCAACCTGCAGTGGCCGAGTACGCGAAGATCTTCAAGGCCTATGACATCCGCGGAATCGTCCCCGACGAGCTCGACGAGAGTGTGGCCGAGGCCGTGGGCGCGGGGTTTGTGCGGCTGACCGGTGCGTCGTCCGTGGTCACCGTGCACGACATGCGCACCTCCTCCGCACCGCTCGCCGAGGCCTTCGGGCACGGCGCGGCGTCCCAGGGAGCCGACGTGGTGTCCGCCGGGCTGGGCTCGACCGACATGCTCTACTACGCGAGCGGCAGCCTCGGCATCCCGGGCGCGATGATCACCGCCAGCCACAATCCGGCCAGGTACAACGGGATCAAGCTCTGCCGGGAGGGAGCCAGGCCGGTCGGCGAGCAGACTGGGCTCACCGAACTGCGCGCGATGGTCGAGGCCGGCGTCCCGGCCGGACCGGGCACGCCGGGCAGCATCACGGCGCGCGATCTGCTGTCCGGGTATGCGGCCCATCTCAAGACCCTGGTGGACCTGTCCGGTATCCGCCCGCTGAAGGTGGCCGTGGACGCGGGCAACGGCATGGCCGGCCACACCGTGCCGAAGGTGTTCGAGGGGCTGCCGGTCGAGATCGTGCCGCTCTACTTCGAACTCGACGGCACGTTCCCGAACCACGAGGCGAACCCCATCGACCCGAAGAACCTGGTCGATCTGCAGCGCGCCGTCGTCAGCTCCGGTGCGGACATCGGCCTCGCCTTTGACGGCGACGCTGACCGGTGCTTCGTGGTCGACGAGCGGGGCGAACTGGTCTCGCCGTCCGTGCTCACCGCGCTGATCGCCGTGGCCGAACTCGCCCGCGAACCCGGCGCGACGATCATCCACAACCTGATCACCTCGCGGGCCGTGCCGGAGATCGTGGCCGAGCACGGGGGCAAGCCGGTGCGGACCCGGGTCGGTCACTCGTTCATCAAGGCGGAGATGGCCGCCGCCGGGGCGATCTTCGGCGGCGAGCATTCCGGGCATTTCTACTTCAGGGACTTCTGGTTCGCCGACTCCGGCATGCTCGCGGCCCTGCACGTCCTCGCGGCGCTCGGGTCGCAGGACGGGCCGCTGTCCCCGCTGCTGTCCGAGTACGGCAGGTACTGCGCCTCGGGGGAGATCAACAGCGAGGTCCGCGACCAGCAGGGCGCCACCCAGCGGGTCCGCGATGCTTTCGCGGGCCAGGACGGCGTCACCACCGACGATCTTGACGGGCTGACCGTCAGCGGCACAGGCTGGTGGTTCAACCTGCGCCCGTCGAACACCGAGCCCTTGCTCAGGCTCAACGTCGAGGCGCCGGACGAGCCAACCCTGACCGACATCCGCGATCATGTCCTGCGTATCGTGCACGGTGACGGCAGCTAGGCGGAGCGGCGCTGCCCGGCTTCGACCCCTATGGGAGATGCAGTGAAGATCGATGACTGGCTGCTCGACATCCTGGTCTGCCCGAAGTGCCATGGGGCGCTGCGCGTCGACGAAGAGGCCAGCGAGCTTGTCTGCACCGGAGAATGCGGCCTGGCCTATCCGGTGCGCGACGACATCCCTGTCCTGCTCGTTGACGAGGCGCGTGATCCGGCCGCCGGCTAGGCGCTGCTGCGGGCTGCCGCGAGCCGGATGGCCTGCTGGACGTGACCGGGCGTGAGCGCCGAGCGCCAGGCGGCCGATGAGCGAGGGACGCTCGCGAGCGTCCCGGGCGGCGGCCACGACTCCGGCGGCAAGAGGACAGTCCTCGCCGCGTTCGCGGCCAATCTCGGTATCGCTGTCACCAAACTCGTCGCCTTCGTGATCACCGGGTCGGCGTCGATGCTGGCGGAGTCCGTGCACTCGGTCGCCGACTCGGGCAACCAGGCACTGCTGCTCATCGGGCGGAGCCGGGCGCGGCAGGAGCAGACCGAGGAGCACCAGTTCGGCTTTGGCGCAGAACGCTACTTCTACGGCTTCATCGTGGCGCTCGTGCTGTTCACCGTCGGGGCGGCGTTCTCCGTCTACGAGGGCGTGCACCGGATCTCCCACCCCGAGGAACTGACCTCGCCCGTGGTGGCGCTCGTGGTGCTCGGCATCGCCGCCGTCCTCGAGGGGTTCTCGTTCCGGACCGCGATCATCGAGTCGAACCAGGTCAGGGGACGGCGCGCCTGGCACAGCTTCATCCGCCGGGCCAAGGCGCCCGAGCTGCCGACCGTCCTGCTCGAGGACTTCGCGGCGCTGATCGGGCTGGTGTTCGCCCTGTGCGGAGTGACGCTGACCATGATCACCGGCAACGGGCGGTGGGACGGTGTCGGCTCGCTGGTCATCGGCGTCCTGCTCGGCTGCGTGGCGGTGGTCCTGGCCATCGAGACGAAGAGCCTCCTGATCGGGGAGTCGGCCAACATCGAGGTGGAGCGCGCGATCGTCGCGGCGCTGGAGAACGGCCCCGAGGTGGAGCAGGTCATCCATCTGCGCACACTGCACCTGGGCCCGGACACGCTGCTGGTCGCGGCGAAGATCGCGGTGAGCCGTGAGCAGAACGCCGCCTCCGTCGTCTCCGGCATTGACCAGGCCGAACGCAGAGTCCGCGCCGCCGTGCCGATCGCCGAGGTGATCTACCTGGAGCCTGATCTGTACCAGGAGTCACGCGCGGACCTGGCCGACCCGGCCGTCAGGGCCGCCCGGCGGTTCTCGCCGCGCGGGGCGGGCCGGTCCGCGATGCGCGCGGTCCGCCGCAGCCGGGCCAGCTAACCCCGCCGCGCCCAGGTTGCCGCCCCTCAGGGCTTGGGGTTGCCCAGGTAGTAGACGTGGCGCGGGGTGATAATCCGGGTGATCGCCCGCCCCAGCACTAACGCACGGCACCAGCTGGACTTGATGCCCGGGCCCCACCTCCCATCGCAGGGCTGCTTCATGATCGTGTGACGAAACCCGCGCATACAGCGGGTTTCGTCACACGATCATGAAAATGGGACCGCGGGCGTCTGGATGAGCGGGGCTGATGGGGCCGGGCCGGGGTTCGAGGGGCCCGGGGCCGGGGCCGGGCGGTTGGTGGTGCCGGGCGGTTGGGGCGGCGGTTAGGCGGCTAGGCGGGGGTGGCGCGTGGTGCCCCGGGGCGGGTTGGTGGCGGCTAGGCGCGACGGGTGGGGCGGCGCGCGGGTGGGCGGGTCTTCGACAGCTCCAGCAGGCGGAGCGCCCGTTCCTGCTCGAAGTCCAGCGCGCGGACGGCCGGGGCCGGGATGCGGCCGATCCGCCGCCCGAGTTCGGCCACCTCGGCCCGGATAGCCGGCTCGGCCAGCACCCGGAGACCGAACGCCAGCGCCGCCGGGGTGACGTCGTAGCGGTGCTCGATGGCCAGGCCCAGCGCCACGGCGCTGAGGTCGTCGGCGCCGAACTGCCGGTGGGCCGGGTGACGGGCGGGCAGGCGCCCGCGGACGGCAGGGAGAAGTCCGAGAGACTCCCGGTATCGGAGCATTCGCGGGGAAGTGCCCAGGCGTTGCGCGGCCTCCGTGATGCGCATGAGCAGTAATCTTACAATCTCTTGTCAAAAACAGCCCTTCTGGCGTGCGATCACCGGCCGTCGTCCCGTAACGTCGGGGTGTCATCGCGGAGATCCAGCCTGGAGGAGCGCTCACATGCCCACCGAAGCAGTCCCGTTCAAGGTCGCTGACCTGTCGCTCGCCGAGTTCGGCCGGAAGGAGATCCGGCTCGCCGAGCACGAGATGCCCGGACTGATGGCGACGCGGGATGAGTACGCCCGCTCCCAGCCGCTGCGCGGCGCCAGGATCACCGGGTCGCTGCACATGACCATCCAGACGGCCGTGCTGATCGAGACGCTGACCGCGCTCGGCGCCCAGGTCCGGTGGGCGAGCTGCAACATCTTCTCCACCCAGGACCACGCGGCCGCCGCGGTGGCCGTCGGCCCCGACGGCACCCCCGACGACCCCAAGGGCATCCCGGTGTTCGCCTGGAAGGGCGAGACCCTGACCGAGTACTGGTGGTGCACGGAGCAGGCGCTCACCTGGCCGGGCCAGGCCGGCCCGAACATGCTCCTGGACGACGGCGGGGACGCCACCCTGCTGGTGCACAAGGGCGCCGAGTTCGAGGCCGTCGGCTCGGTCCCCGAGGAGGCCGACGATGACACCGAGGAGTGGCGGGTCGTCCTGGCCGCGCTGCGCAACTCCCTGGCCGCCAACCCGGGCAAGTGGACCGCGACGGCCGCGGAGATCAAGGGGGTCACCGAGGAGACCACGACCGGGGTGCACCGGCTCTACGAGATGGCCACGGCGGGCACGCTCAAGTTCACGGCCATCAACGTCAACGACTCGGTCACCAAGTCGAAGTTCGACAACAAGTACGGCTGCCGGCACTCGCTCGTCGACGGGATCAACCGCGCCACCGACGTGCTGATCGGCGGCAAGGTCGCGGTGGTCTGCGGCTACGGCGACGTGGGCAAGGGCTGCACGGAGTCGCTGCGCGGCCAGGGCGCCCGGGTGATCGTGACCGAGGTCGACCCCATCTGCGCGCTGCAGGCGGCCATGGACGGCTTCCAGGTCGCCCGCCTGGAGGACGTCCTGGCCACGGCGGACATCTTCGTCACCGCGACCGGCAACTACAACATCATCACCGCCGAGCACATGAGCAAGATGAAGCACCAGGCGATCGTCGGCAATATCGGTCACTTCGACAACGAGATCGACATGGCGGGCCTGGCCCGGCTGCCCGGTGTGACCAGGCTGAACATCAAGCCGCAGGTGGACGAGTGGACGTTCGCGGACGGTCACGCGGTGATCGTCCTGTCCGAGGGGCGGCTGCTGAACCTGGGCAACGCCACCGGGCACCCCAGCTTCGTGATGTCCAACAGCTTCACCAACCAGGTCATCGCCCAGATCGAGCTGTTCACCCGGGGCGAGGAGTACCCGCTGGGCGTGCACGTGCTGCCCAAGCACCTGGACGAGAAGGTGGCCCGGCTGCACCTCGACGCGCTGGGCGTGCGGCTCACCACGCTGACCAAGGAACAGGCGAACTACATCGGCGTGCCGGTCGAGGGCCCGTACAAGTCCGACCACTACCGGTACTGACGGCAGGCGCATGAGCGCGGGGCAGCGCAGCGCCGCGGCCGTGTCCCGGGGCGAGGGTGAGCCCCGGGGCCCGCGCGCCGCACCGAGATCCGAGGTGGCCGATCCTGGCCTGGCCGCAGCCGGGCGAGCCAGGATCGGCTGGGCCG
This sequence comes from uncultured Actinomycetota bacterium, assembly GCA_963844655.1. GTDB lineage: Bacteria > Actinomycetota > Actinomycetes > Streptosporangiales > Streptosporangiaceae > JASHPR01. The sequence goes on from CAWJPA010000007.1 coordinate 1,148,039, forward strand.
AGCATGCGATGCCGGTGCTCGGCCTGATCCGGGAGTCGTTCGAGCGCGGGCAGCCGTTCGCCGGGCTCGCGGTCGCCGCCTGCCTGCACGTCACCGCGGAGACCGCGGTCCTGGTGAACCTGATAACGGCCGGCGGCGGGCGGCTGCACCTGGCCGCCTCCAACCCGCTGTCCACCCAGGACGATATCGCCGCGGCCCTGGCCGGCGAGCCCGCCGTCACCGTCTTCGCCCGGTCCGGGGTGGACCGGGGCACCTACTACGAGCACATCCACCGGGCTCTGGACGCCGCTCCGAGCCTGGTCATCGACGACGGCTGCGACCTGGTGAACACCCTGCACACCGAGCGGCCGGAACTGCTCGCCGACGTGCGGGGCGGTTGCGAGTCCACCACCACCGGGGTGGCGCGGCTGCGCCGGATGGCGGCGGAAGGCACCCTCGCGTTCCCGATGGTGGCCGCGGACGCCTCCCGGACCAGGCGCATGTTCGACAACTTCTGCGGCACCGGGCAGTCGGTGATCGACGGGATCCTCCGGGCCACCAACACGCTGCTGGCCGGGCGGGTCGTCGTGGTGGCGGGGTTCGGGCCCTGCGGCAGCGGGATCGCCGAGCGGGCCAGAGGGCTCGGCGCCCAGGTCATCGTCACCGAGGTCGATCCGGTCCGGGCGGTGGACGCGCTCATGCAGGGGTTCCGGGTGCTGCCGATGGCGGCCGCGGCCCCGCTGGGCCAGGTGTTCATCACCGCGACCGGTTCCCGCGACGTGATCGGCCGCGGCCACATGGCGGCCATGCGCGACGGCGCGATCCTGGCCAACGCCGGTCATTTCGACGTCGAGGTCGATGTGCGGGGGCTGACTGAGCTGGCCGTGGCCGTCCATCCCGCTGTGCGCCCGCACGCCGACGAGTACCTGCTGGACGACGGCCGGAGGCTGATCCTGCTGGCCGAGGGGCGGGTGGTCAACCTGGTGGCCGCCGAGGGCAGCCCGGCCGCGGTCATGGACCTGTCGTTCGCAGTGCAGGCGCTGGCCCTGGCCTGGCTCGCCGGAGACCAGCCAGGGGAGCGGCTGGCGCCGGGCGTCCATGAGGTGCCGACCGAGATCGACGCCCAGGTCGCGACGCTCGCACTGGCCTCGCTGGGCGTTGAGATCGACACGCTGAATTACGTTCAGAAGGAATATCTAGATTCGTGGCGGCAGGGATCGTAACCGGGGAGGTTTCGCCCGGGTCAGGAAGATCATCGTGGCCCAGCCGCCGATCAGGATCATCCAGAAGCTGACCAGGCGGTAAGCGAGCACCGCGGCCAGCGCCGCCGCCGTGCCCATGCCGGTGGCCACGAGCGCCGCGGTCAGCGTGGTCTCCACCAGCAGGAACCCGCCGGGCGTCAGGCCCGTGCTGCCGACCGCCGCGCCGGCCGCATAGGCGAGCAGCAGGCCGTGCCAGGGGACCGGCTGGCCGGTGGCCTTGATCGCGCAGGCCAGGCAGGCGCAGTCGCCGAGCCAGTTCAGCAGCGCGAGCCCGAAGACCTCGCCGTAGTCCCGGGCCGGCATCCTGATCTTGGCTATCCGCTCCAGCACGTCCTCCAGGCCCCGGGCGGCGTCCTCGCCCGGCCAGTTGAACAGTCGGCGCGACAGCCCGATCAGCAAGCCCAGCAGGCGGTTCAGGGCTGCGCGCACCTGCCGGTAGCGCAGCGCGAGCAGCACGGCGGCGGCCGGCAGCAGGAAGAACACCGCGCCGGCCAGCCCGGCCGCGCTGGCCACGGACTGCCCGCCCGCGATCGCCCCGGCGACCAGCACCAAGGCCAGGGCCGAGGTCGACATGATGGCCGAGACGGCCAGTGCCCAGCCGGTGATCGCCTGGCCCAGGCCCTTCCTGCGGAACTCGCGGTAGGAGAAGACCACGGCGAGTTCCGCGCCCGCGAACGGGATCGTCATGGAGAGCGCGTTGCTCGCGTAGGTGACCGCCATGACCGTGCCGAAGCGGGCCTGGTGGCCGTCGGCCCGCAGCAGGCGGCGCCTGCTGAGCCCGAACGCCGTCAGCGACACAGCCTCGCAGCAGATCGCGACGCCGAACCAGGTCCAGTCCAGGTCGGTCAGCTCGGCCAGGGACTCGGCCAGGGTGTGGCGGCCGGCGATGATGCCGAACGTGATGGCGCTGACCGCCAGCACGATGATCGCGGCCTGCCGCCAGCGGTGATGGCGCCGGCTGGCGGACTGGCCCTCCGCAGGCGCCCCCTCAGGCCTGGAGTCTGCCGCGGTGCCTGGGCCGCGCTGCGAGGCGGGATCCATCGAGGCCGGCGGCTAGGCGGGGGGCGCGAAGTCGCCGGACACGGACCGTTCCTGGCGGGCAGGCTCCTGGCCGCCCTGGGCTGGGCCGGGGGACCAGGCTGGAGGCTGCGCCGCGGCCGCGGCGGGCTGGGCCGCCGGGGCCGGTACGCCCCCGGGCCCGGGCGGCGGGCCCGGCGCGGTCCCCGCCTGCTGGGCCGCCAGCCGGTGCGCCTCCCGCTGTCGCCGCACGGCGAGCACGGCCGACAGGAACGCGGCCGGCGGAGTGCCGGGCGGCGGGGGCGGGGTGACCTGCGCGGCCACCGCCGCGGCGATCCGCTGGCCCAGTTCGTCCCTGGCCGCGGGCGTGAGCTCGTAGAAGCGGCGCAGGTAGCTGCTGGCCTGTTCCGCGGTCTGGTCCTGCAGCCGGGACAGCTCCAGCGTCTGCGCCCACCCGGCCAGCGGCGGCGGCACCGCGGCCAGCGCCGCGGGCACGCCCGGCCTGCGCGGCAGCCGCTCCTGGATCACGAACGTCCCGGCGAACACGTCACCGAGCCGCTTGCCCCTGGCCGACAGCAGCGAGCAGATCAGCGCGGGAGCGCCGGTGAAGACCCAGATCTCCACCACGGCAGCGAGCGCCCGCACCAGCGCCTGGCGGAACCGCTCCGGCCCGCCGTCGTCGCTGACCACGCGCAGGCCCAGCGCCATCTTCCCCAGCGTCCGGCCCCTGGTCAGGGTCTCGAACGCGGCCGGGTAGCCGATGATGATCACGACCAGCGTCGCGACCAGCACCGCGGCCAGCGACGCGGCATTCAGGTGGACCCCGGCCGCGCCGATGACCAGCAGGACGCCTACCACCAGGGCCACCTGGAGGGTCATGTCGATCAGCAGGGCCAGCAGGCGGCTGGGGAACCGGGCGCAGGGGACATCGAGGACCACGGCCTCCCCGGTGACCACCTCGGTCATGTCGCGTCCTCCCCGTTCACCCCCCGCTCAGGCCAAGGTTATCCAGATCGCCGCAGTAATCTCCTGTTGTGGACGTGGACGCCTTCGCCGCCGCGCACCAGGCCGAGTGGGACCGGCTTGACCGTCTCGTGGCCCGCCGCCGGCGGCTGACCGGCGACGAGGTCGACGAACTGGTCATCGCGTACCAGCGAGCGGGAACCCACCTGTCCGAGCTGCGGTCCGCTGGGCACGACCCGGCGCTGGCCGCCCGGCTGTCGGCGCGGGTGGCCCGGGCTCGTTCCGCGGTGACCGGCGCGCACTCCCCGCAGTGGCGCTCGGTGGGGCGATTCGCTGTGGTGTCGTTCCCGGCCATGGCCTACCGGGCCCGCTGGTGGTGGCTGGCCACCGCGGCCGGGTCGCTGCTGGTCGCGCTGCTGCTGGGCTGGTGGATCGCCAGGTCGCCGACGGTGCAGGCCAGCATCGTGACACCCGCGCAGGCCCGGCAGCTGGTGAACCACGAGTTCCGCGGCTACTACTCGCAGTACGCGGCCACCTCGTTCGCGGCCGAGGTCTGGACCCACAACGCCCTGCTCGCGGCCGTATCGCTGATCTTCGGGATCCTGCTCGGCATCCCGACCCTGCTCGCGCTGCTCGACAATTCGCTCAATATCGGCGCGGTCGGGGGTGTGATGATCGCGCACGGGCGGGGGGTCGAGTTCTTCGCGCTGATCCTGCCGCACGGGATGCTCGAGCTGTCCGCGGTGTTCCTGGCCGCGGCGGCGGGCCTGCGGCTGGGCTGGCGGGTCATCGATCCCGGCCCGCTGCCACGGTCCCGGGCGCTGGCCGAGGAGGGCCGCGGCACGATCACGATCGCGATCGGCGTGGCCGTGGCCCTGCTGGTGTCCGGCGTGATCGAGGCGTTCGTCACCCCGTCCCCGCTGCCCACCTGGGCCCGGATCCTGATCGGGATCTGCGCCGAGGCCCTGTTCCTGGGCTACGTGATCGTGCTCGGCCGCCGCGCGGAAGCGGCCCGGCTGTCCCCGGACATGCTGGAGGCGCCCGACGTGGTCCCGGTCGCCGGCTGAGTTCACGCGATCTACAACTGGCCGGCGGCTTTCAGGTTCAGGTACGCGTCGGCCAGCGCGGCGGGCAGCCGGTCCGGCGGGGCGTCCACCACCTCGACCCCGAGCCGCCGCAGCAGGGCCGAGACCCGCGCCCGCTCCCCCCGGGCCCGCTCGGCCGCCGCCGCCTCGTAGACGGCCGTGGCGTCCCCGCGGCCCGCCGCCATCTCCGCCAGCCGCGGGTCGGACACGGCCGCGACCAGCAGCCGGTGCCGGGCGGCCAGCGCCGGGATCCGGGGCAGCAGCCCGTCGGTGATCGCCGCCGGGTTCAGGTCGGTGAGCAGCACCACCAGGCTGCGCTGCCTAGCGGTCCCGAGCACGGTGGCGGCCATCAGCCCAGCGTCGGCCTCGATCAGTTCGGCGTCGAGCCCGGCCATCGCGCTGGTCAGGGCGGGCAGCACCTCGCTGCGGCCCGCGCCGAGCACCCGGGCTCGCACCCGCCGGTCCACGGCGATCAGGTCGACCCGGTCACCGGCCCGGGCGGCCAGCGCCGCCAGCAGCAGCGCGGCGTCCATGGACGTGTCCAGGCGCGGCACCCCGGCGACCCGCCCCGCCGCGGTCCGGCCCGTATCGAGAACGATCAATATGCGCCGGTCGCGTTCGGGCCGCCAGGTCCTGACCATGACGTCGGCCCGCCGTGCCGTCGACCGCCAGTCGATCGACCGGACGTCGTCGCCGATCACGTACTCGCGCAGGGAGTCGAACTCGCTGCCCTGCCCGCGCAGCAGCGAGCGGTGCTGCCCGTCCAGCTGCCGCAGCCGGGCCAGCTTCTCCGGCAGGTGGCGGCGGCTGGTGAACGGGGGCAGCACCCGCACCGACCACGGCACCCGGTGGCCGCCCTGGCGCCCGGCCAGCCGCAGCGGGCCGAGCGAGCGCACGGTCACCCGGTCCGCGGCGATGTCGCCCCGGCGCTGCGGCGTCAGCGTGGTGACCAGGCTGACCGCACCGCCGGCCGGAACGCTGACCGCGGCCCGCCCCGGCCGCGCCCCGGCGCTCGGCGGCCAGGCGTCCCTGACCAGGCCTTGCAGCGGCCGGCGGCCCGCGTGGCCCAGGGCCAGCGTGACCTCGCCGGTCTCACCGAGCCGGATCCGGGAGTCACCGGCGCGGGCCAGCCGCAGCGTCCGCACCGGCGCCGCCAGGAGCAGGTCGGCGGCGATGCCCGCCAGGATCAGTACATCGACCGCGACCAGTGCCGTAATGGTCCTGAACGCGAGGACCACCAGCGCGCCAATCGCCGCCACGATGGCGGCCCTCCCGGTCAGTGCCATGGGCGCCGTCCCGGCGCCGCCCCCGCGCCCGATAGACCCCTCGCGCCCGCCCACGCGCGGGCCGCCTCATGATCGTGGTGGGTTTTGGTCATATAGCGCATGTAATCCACCACGATCATGAAATCGGGCCTCATCGGGGGACGGGGACGGAGGCGAGGACGGCCTCCAGGATCCCGTCCGGGGTGGTTCCCTCGAGCTCGGCCTCCGGCCGGAGCTGCACCCGGTGGCGGAACGTGGGCCGCGCCAGCGCCTTCACGTCGTCGGGCGTGACGTAGTCCCGGCCGGACAGCCAGGCCCAGGCCCGGCTGGTCGCGAGCAGTGCGGTCGCGCCGCGCGGGGAGACCCCGAGCAGCAGTGACGGCGACTGCCGGGTGGCGCGGCACAGGTCCACGATGTAGCCGGTGAGCTCCGGCGACACGTGCACCTGCCCGACCGCGGCAGATGCCGCCGCGAGGTCCGCCGCGCCCGCGGCCGGCCTGACTCCGGCGGCGGCCAGGTCCCGCGGGTCGAACCCCGCGGCGTGCCTGGCCACGATGCCGATCTCCTCGTCGCGGCCGGGCAGGGCCACGGTCAGCTTGAGCAGGAACCTGTCCAGCTGCGCCTCGGGCAGCGGATAGGTGCCCTCGTACTCGACCGGGTTCTGGGTCGCGGCGACCAGGAACGGCGCGGGCAGCGGGCGTGCCGTGCCCTCCACCGAGACCTGGCGCTCCTGCATGCCCTCGAGCAGCGCGGCCTGCGTCTTCGGCGGCGTCCTGTTGATCTCGTCCGCCAGCAGCAGGTTCGTGAAGATCGGGCCCTCGCGGAACTCGAACCTGGCCGTGCGCGCGTCGTAGACCAGCGAGCCGGTCACGTCGCCCGGCATCAGGTCGGGCGTGAACTGAACCCGCTTGCTCTCCAGCCGCAGCGACGCCGCGAGCGTCCGGATCAGCAGTGTCTTGGCCACCCCAGGTACGCCTTCGAGCAGCACGTGCCCCTGGCACAGCAGGGCGATCAGCAGCCCGGTGACCACCGAGTCCTGGCCGACGACGGCCTTGGCGACCTCGGCCCGTACCGCTCCGAGCGCGGCCCTCGGACCGTCCGGGCCGGACCAGGTACCTGGCGGTGGCTGCGGCGCCGTGGCCCCGTCGTCCGCGGCCGCGTGGCCGGCCGGCGCCTGGTGTTCGGCGTTCACGGCGTGCGTACCTCTCTCTCCAGGGCATCAAGGTCGTGGGCGAGGACGACCAGCGCGGAGTCGTCGCCCGGCGCCGGCCCGAACAGCATCGCCTCGATCCGCGCCGCTCCGCCACCGGACCGGGCCGAAAGGGCTGGCACGATCTCACCGGGCCCGGCGTCAGGAGCCAGCCCCAGCGCGGGCCGGACCCGGGCCAGCATCGCGGCCCGCAGCGCGGCCGCGGACCGGTCCCTGGCGCGGCGCGACTGGTAGAGCCGGGCGTGACCCTCTACGGTCTCCGAGGCCCGCACCACGACCGGCAACCGCTCGGCCACCAGCGGCCCGAGTCTGCGGGCCCGCCACAGCGCGGCGAGCACCACCGCGATACAGAGCTGGATCACCACCAGGTAGGCCGGCAGCGGGATCAGCTGGGTCAGCGACTTCTGGCCGCCGGCCAGCCGGAGGCCAGGGACCAGCCAGATGACGCGGGAGCGGGTGCCGAGCAGGTTCAGGGCCAGGGCGGCATTGCCCTGGCGGGCCAGGCTGCCGTTGGTCAGGGGGTTCCCGGTGCCAAGCACGGTGATCACCCGCCCGGCAGAGGAGTACCGCACCAGCGAGGCCGATCCGTGCGTGCGGTAACACAGCGCGGCCGCGCCGTGGTGCGCTCCCAGCCCCAGCCGCAGCCCGCCCAGGTCCGCGCGGCCCGCCAGCCGCGCGGCGGTCAGCCGGCAGCCGGGGGCCAGGACGCGGACGGCGGCGGAGCCGCGCAGCCTGACGGCGGGCGCGAGCGCGGCCAGCGCCGCCCGGTCCGGGCCGACCAGGACCCGGTCTCCTGGCACCCGGGCCAGACGGGCAAGCTGCGATGCGGTGAGCAGCCGCGGGCTGGTGATGACCAGCGTGGCGCCGCCCCGGCCCGCCCTGGCCGCCGCCGATTCGGCCGCCGCGAGCGTGGTCACCCGGACCACGGTGGTGCCGCGCTTGGCCAGGATGTCGGCCAGCGCGTGCGTGCCCGTCGCGCCGGTGCCCGCCGGGTCGGCGTAGCCGGTGACCATGGGACCGGGTTGCAGCAGGGCGATCACGATCCCGCCGAGCAGGATCACGGCCACGAGGGCGAGCGGCCCGCGCCACCGGCGCCACAGGTCCGCCGGGCCCGGCGTGAGGGGCCGCGCCGCCGGTGCGGGAGGCGCGGCCGGGCCCGGCGTCGGCGGGGATGGGGGTGCGGCGACGGTCACAGCGCCGGCCTTGTGATGGCGCCCTCGGCCAGCGGCGCGGGGGTGTTCATGACACCAGCCCGGCGGCGGTGCCCGCCCGCGGCGGCGTGGGGGTGTTCATGACACCGGCCCGGCGATGGCGCCTGCGGGCAGCGGCCCGGCTGCGGGCCGGGCCGCGCTGATCATGGTGCCGAGATCGCGCAGCCGCTCATAGCCTGCGGCGGTGCCGGCCCGCTCCCCGTACCTCACGTCGTCGAACAGCCGCGCCGCGTCCCTGAGCCCGGCGGCATGGTCCGGAAGCACGCGGCTGGCCTCGGCCGCGAGCTCGTCTGCGGTCCGGCCTACCCGGGCCGGGAAGACGCCCCGCTCCTCGAGGTCCACGGCGATCGCCCGGACGGATTCGACGATCGCGGCGGTGAAGTCGCCCGCTGCGGCCTGGCGCTCGGCGTTTTCGCGGTGATCGCGGGCGCTGAGCCTCTTCCCCTGCAGCAGGGGATCCGAGGGCCGGGGCCGGGACCGCGCGACCGGGCCGATCCAGGCCAGCACCGCGGCGGCCGCGATAACCCCGAGGGCGGTCAGCGCGACCAGCGCCCACCATCCGCCGGGCACGGCGCTGCCGGCCGCGTCCAGCAGCCGGGCGATCGCCTGCTCTACCCGCTCGGTGAACGGGATCCCCGGATGGTAGACCGCTCTGGACAGCTCCTGGCGGGCGAGCCGCTGGGCCGCCTGGCGCCCGATGACCGTCGGGCCGGGGCTGCCCAGGCGCCCGCGGTGGGCCGCAGCCAGCGCTGCGGTCCGGATCACGCCGGCCAGGCCAGCGGCGGTCACCACGACGGCGGGGCAGCCGGTCCCGGCCCGCCCGCAGGCGGCGCAGCGGGCCCCCGGCCACTGGCGGGCGGCCTCCAGACGGTCTCGAATTCATCGCCCGTCAGCTGCTGGGTGGCCGCGCTCTGCAAGGCGAGGTCGAGGCCCTCCTTGCGCATCCGCAGGTCGAGATAGAGCAGCACCGTCACCCCGGCGCTGATCGGCCGGGTGACGGCACCCGCGATGATTCCGCCGACGGCGCCGATGATGACGCCGGCGACGGAGCCGCTCCCGGCCAGGCCGACGAAGCCGGCCGAGCCGCCGACCAGGGCAGTGAGGAGCGAGAACGGGATCCGCAGCACGGAGCCCGCGATCAGCACGATGAGCGCGGTCAGCAGCAGGATCCAGAACACCCGCCAGAAGCTGTGCCTGACCAGCCGCCAGGACCGGCGGAGGGCCCGTGCGGGGCCCTGTCGCTCCAGGACCACGGCCGGGGCCGCCAGGCCGAACATGACCGGGAACCAGCAGGTCACGTACAGCGCAGCGATGCCGCCGACCACGCCCACGATCACGGCGGCCGCGGTCGCGTGCAGGACGGCCAGGATGGTGACCAGCACCGCCACGGCCGCCCAGGGGAGGAGAACGCACAGCGCGATCAGGATGATCGAGCCGAGGATTGCGGGCAGCCGCGGCAGCGCGATCCGCCACGCCTCGCCGATGCTCACCTTGCGGCCGAGCACGCCGCGTCCGATGACCGCAGTCAGCAGGCCGGTCAGGATGATCTCGGTGACGAACGCCAGGGCGGCGATCGCCAGCAGCGACGGCAGCACGATCGCGAAGATGTCGAATATCTGGGTGTGGGTCAGGTTTTGCCCGGAACTGAGGTTCAGGTTGTGCACCGTTCCGCGCAGGGCCAGGGAGATCGCGGCCGAGATAACGCCGTAGCAGGTCAGCACGATCGCGGAGAGGCCCAGCGTGGCCGCCGGATTCTGCCGGACCGACGTGAAGGCCCCGCTGAGAATCTCGCTGACGCCCAACGGCCGGAGCGGGATCCCGCCCGGCTGCGGGCCAGGGGCCCAGCCGCCCGGCGGCCCGTAGCCGGGCGGCCCGTAGCCAGGCTGGCCGTAGCCGGGCTGGCCGTAGCCAGGCTGGCCGTAGCCAGGCTGGCCGTAGCCAGGCTGGCCGTAGCCAGGCTGGCCGTAGCCAGGCTGGCCGTACCAGGCTGGCCGTAACCAGGCTGGCCGTAACCAGGCTGGCCGTAACCAGGCTGGCCGTAACCAGGCTGGCCGTAGCCGGGCTGGCCGTAGCCGGGCTGGCCGTAGCCGGGCTGGCGGAGCGGCTGCCCGTACGCGGCTGCTGGCCATAGGCGGGGGTTGTCCGTAGGGCGGCTGCCCGTCGGGCGGCGGCGCGGAGGGCGGGGGCTGTCCGTACGGCTGCTGTCCACCGGGCGGAGGCTGCCCGTAGGGGGGATAGGCGCCGGGCTGGCCCGGCTGCCCAGGTCCGGGCGGCTCGGGCGGTACCGGGGCGGGCTGAGTCGGTTGCCCGTCCGCCGGTTCGCTCGGCGCGCCCCGCGTGGGATCGTCGGACATGGTTCTCCTTGACGAGCCGGAGCGGGTCCCGGCCCCCGTTCTGCGGCGCGCCCCCAGGCACCCCGCTGGATGGCGCCCATACTTCCACGGTGGCGGGCGCAGGGGAGCAGCGCGGGTCGCGATACCCCAGCAAAGGCCGCGAACCATACCCGATCGGACCGGCCGCGATGGCGGCCGGCTGCACCGGCCGGCGCACACTCGTGAGGTGAACACTCCCGCACTGCGCTGGCTGGCCCCGCCAGAAGGGCCCGCGATCGTGCTGCTGGACCAGACCCGGCTTCCGGCGGTGACGGCGACCGTCACCTGCGCCGATGTCCCGTCCTTGGTGGACGCGATCCGCCGCCTGGTGGTCCGCGGGGCTCCGATGCTCGGGGTCGCGGGTGCCTACGGCGTCGCGCTCGCGGCGCACCGCGGTGACGACGTCGCGGCCGCCGCGGCCGCGATCGAGGATGCCCGGCCGACCGCGGTGAACCTGGGCTGGGGCGCGCGGCGCGCGCTCGCCGCTTGCCAGCGAGCATGGCAGGAACCGGCCCGGGATCCGCAGCAGGCCGCGGCGCGAGCCGCCCTCGCCGAGGCCGAGTCGATTGCCGAGCAGGACGCCGCGGCCAGCGCGGCCATGGCCAAGCACGGCCTCGCCCTGATCCCGCAGCGGGCGCGGATCCTGACCCACTGCAACACCGGTGCGCTCGTATCGGCGGGCGAAGGCACGGCGTTCGCGGTGATCATGGAGGCGCACCGCGCGGGCCGGCTCGCCCAGCTCTGGATCGATGAGACCAGGCCGCTACTGCAGGGCGCCCGGCTGACCACGTACGAGGCGGGACGCGCCGGCCTGCCTCACGCCCTGCTCACCGACTCGGCCGCGGCGTCGCTCCTGGCCGCGGGAGAAGTTGACGTGATCATGACCGGCGCGGACCGGATCGCCGCCGACGGGAGCGTGGCGAACAAGGTCGGGACGTACGGCCTCGCGGTGCTTGCGCACCATCACGGGGTGCCGTTTGTCGTGGTGGCGCCCGTATCCACCATCGACATGGCGACGCAGGACGGGGCGGCCATCAAGGTCGAGCGACGGCCTGATGAGGAGGTCACCTCGCTGGCCGGAGTGCTGGTGGCACCGGCGGGCACGCCGGGCTACAACCCCGCGTTCGACGTGACCCCCCCGGCGCTGATCACCGCTATCGTGACCGAGCGAGGGGTTGCCCAGCCCGTCACAGCGAGTACGCTGCGTGTCTTGAGTGTGGGAGCGAGCCATGATTGACGGTCCCAATACGCCTAGTTACGTGGAACGATGGGATTCATGAAAGGTCGCGTGCTGGTCGTCGATGACGACGCCGCTCTCGCCGAGATGCTCGGGATCGTGCTCCGCGGGGAGGGATTCGAGCCCACGTTCGTCGCTGACGGTGACCGGGCCATGGAGGTATTCCGCGACTCGCACCCGGATCTCGTGCTGCTCGACCTGATGCTGCCGGGTATGGACGGCATCGACGTCTGCCGCCAGATCCGGGCCGAATCGGGCGTCCCGATCGTCATGCTCACCGCCAAGAGCGACACGGTCGACGTGGTGCTGGGCCTGGAGTCGGGCGCGGACGACTACATCGTGAAGCCGTTCCAGTCCAAGGTCCTGGTGGCGAGGGTGCGGGCCAGGCTGCGCCGGACCGAGGACCCGGCCCCGGAGACGCTGCAGATCGGCGACGTCACCATCGACGTCGCGGGGCACGCGGTGACCCGGGCCGGAGAGCCGCTTAACCTCACCCCGCTGGAGTTCGACCTGCTGGTCGCGCTGGCCCGCAAACCTCGCCAGGTGTTTACCCGCGAGGTGCTGCTGGAGCAGGTGTGGGGCTACCGGCACGCGGCGGACACCAGGCTCGTGAACGTGCACGTTCAGCGGCTGCGCGCGAAAATCGAGAAGGACCCGGAACGCCCCGAGATCGTGGTGACGGTCCGGGGCGTCGGATACAAGGCGGGACCGGGCTGATCCGCGGGGCGGCCAGCCACGTCCGGCGGCCTGTCCGGCGGAGGCCCGCCGGTGGGCTCAGCGGAGGCAGGGCATGAAGGCGGCGACCAGCGGCGTGGGCGACCCGCCACGCCTGCCGCGGCTGGGTGCCCTGGTGCCGGGTGCGCTGCCCAGCGCGGCCCGGCGGCTGCGCCGGCTGGCCCGCCGCCACGCCGCCGCACTGCGGCGCAGGCTCGCCGCCGCGCATGGCGTCCTGCGCACCCGCTGGCTCAGGTCGCTGCAGCTGCGGGTGATCACCACCACGCTGGTCATCTCGGCGCTGGTGGTCACCGTGCTCGGGTTCTTCCTGATCCAGCAGATCAGTGCGGACCAGCTGAAGGCCAAGGAAACGCAGGCCGCCAGCGTGGTCGAGAGCGGCCAGATCTCCGCCGAGGCGGCCCAGGGCGTGAACACCCGCCCCAACGGCCGCAGCACCCAGGACCTCATGTGGTCGATCGTGGACGAACTCCGGGCCAACGGCGCGGAGAGCGATTACGGCGTCGCGATCCTGCTGGCCTCCGGCTACGCCGGGCCGCCGGTCTACCGGGACGGCGTCACCGCTGGCATCGTGCGCAGCGAGATCCCGAAGCGGCTGATCAGCAGGGTGGACTTCCTGCAGAAGAGCGGCGAGAGCCCGCCGAGCTTCACCCCGACGAGCATGAGCTATCCGTCCAGCACCAGCCAGCCTGTGCCCGGGCTGGTCTACGGTGTCCCCGTCGGCAGCTACTACCAGCTGTACTACTTCTTCCCGCTGACCCAGGTACAGCAGAACCTGGTGCTGATCCAGCGCACGCTCCTGGTCGCCGGCCTCGCGCTGGTCTTCCTGTTCTCGGCGATCGCCTGGCTGGTGACGCGGTGGGTGGTGGCCCCGGTCCGGCAGGCCGCCCGGGGCGCCCAGCGGCTGTCCACGGGGAACCTGGACGAGCGCATGCAGGTCCGCGGGGCGGACGAGCTCGCCGCGCTGGCGACGTCGTTCAACGACATGGCGGCGAGCCTGCAGGAGAAGATGAGCGCGCTGGAGGACCTGTCCCACGTGCAGCGGCAGTTCGTGTCCGACGTGTCGCACGAGCTGCGGACGCCGCTGACCACGATCCGGATCGCCGCCGACGTGCTGTTCGCGTCCCGGGACCAGCTTGATGGCCCGGTGTCGCGCTCGGCGGAACTGCTGCAGAGCCAGCTGGAGCGGTTCGAGTCGCTGCTCACCGACCTGCTGGAGATCAGCAGGTACGACGCGAACGTGGCGGTGCTGGATCCGGAGCCTGTCGATGTCTGCGATCTTGTGCGGCATTCCGCCGACGTGGCGCAACAGCTTGCGGAGCGGCGGGGCGCGAAGATCGAGTTCAGGCTCCCGGCCGAGCCGTGCGTGGCCGACGTGGACCGGCGGCGGGTCGAACGGATCCTGCGCAATCTTCTGGTCAATGCCGTCGAGCACGGCGAGGGCAAGGACGCGGTGGTGACCGTGTCCGGCGACTCCGCTGCGGTGGCGGTGGCGGTCAGGGATTACGGGATCGGCCTCGCGCCCGGCGAGGAACGGCTCGTGTTCGACCGGTTCTGGCGCGCGGATCCCGCCCGGGCCCGGACCAGCGGCGGCACCGGCCTGGGCCTGGCCATCGCGCTGGAGGACGCCAGGATTCACGGCGGATGGCTGGAGGCGTGGGGCGAGGCCGGCCGGGGATCGGTGTTCCGGCTCACGCTGCCCCGCGCCATCGGCACGGAGCTGGCCGGGTCGCCGCTCCCGCTCGGCCCCGATGAGGCGGAACGAGCCGAGGCAGCGGGCACGGCCGCCACGGGGGCTGAGGTCGGCCGGGCCGAACTGCCGGACGGGGTGGCCGCAGCCAGCCTGCCCGATGGCGTCGTGGCCGTGAGCGGGCCCAACGGTACCGGTCCCGTCGCCGCGAGCGGCTCCAACGGCGCCGGGACCGCGGGCGCGAGCGGGCCCAACGGCGCGGGGACCGCGGGCGTGCCCGGCACCGTCACGGCCTCGGCGGGCGGCACCGACCCAGACTCGCGCGGATAGCTGGGCCGCCGATGAGAATGCCGTGGAGAACGCTCAGAGCCGTGCGGTGGCCGCCGCGCGCCCAGCGGGTTCGCGTGGGCCGTATCGCCGGGGCGGCCGTCGCCCTGGCCGTCGCCGCGGGAGGATGCGCCACCGTCCCTGACAGCGGGCCCGTGCAGCAGGTTGGCGCCGCGCAGGCCGGCGTCAGCCAGGAGCAGGACTACTCCCAGCCGATCCCGGTGGGGCCCGGCCAGGGCTGGAACCCGGCGCACATCGTCGCCGGTTTCCTTGCGGCCAGCGCCAGCTTCACCAATAACCACCATGTGGCCAGGGAGTATCTCGACCCGGCGGCCAAGCAGCACTGGCAGCCCGGCTGGGCGGTCACCGTGGTCAGCACTACCCCGACCACGGGGTCGGTCGTCTCGCTCCCGAAGCAGCTCAACAACCAGTCCAACGTGGTCGAAAGGGTCGAGGTCACGGGCTTGCGGGTGGCGACCCTGACCGGCACAGGCCAGTACGTGGTGTCGTCAGGCTCGGCCCGGCAGAACTACCATTTCTCCGTGGTCAGGGTCGACGGCCAGTGGCGAATCGACTCCCTGCCATCGTCGCTGCTGCTGACCCAGGCCGACTTCCAGCGGGTCTACCAGCCGCGGAACCTCTACTTCCTGGCCCCGTCCGGTCACACGCTGGTGCCCGACCCGGTGTTCGTGCCGCAGCAGGCGACGAACACCGAGCTGGCCACCGGCCTCGTCACCGCGCTGCTGCAGGACCCCCGGGGGTGGCTGGCCGAGGCGGCCGTCAGCGGGTTCCCGCTCAATTCGCGGCTGGCCACCGGGGTCAGGATCAACGGCCCGAATGCGATCGTCAACCTGCGCGGTAAAACTGTCCCCAGCCGGCGGGAGCAGGTACAGATGGCGGCCCAGCTCGCCTGGACGCTCGCCACCGGGCCCACGGCGATCCAGTCGGTCGAGCTCCAGGTCAACGGCCGACCGCTGCAGATCATGCACACCCAGTACCAGCTGCCCCAGACGTATCACGACTGGCTGCCGACGCAGCTGGCCGCGTCCAAGGTGTTTTACATCGGCAGCGGCGGAGCGGTCAGGACGCTGCTCGGCGTCGGCCAGCCCGGCGTCGCCCAGCCCGGCCGCATCGGCACCGTGCCCGGGGCGGCAGGCGCGGTCGGCGCCCCGGTGCTGACCTCGATCGCGGTGTCGCCTGACGGGCGCTCGGTGGCCGGCATCGCCGGGGGCGCGGCCGTCTACATCGCTAGCCTCAGCCGCGGCGCCACATGGCGGCACTGGCGGCCGCCCGGCGGCAAGTGCACGTCGCTGAGCTGGGATTCGCACGGCAATCTCTGGGTTGCCGCCGGCGGCCAGGTCTGGATGCTCCCGCCCGGCGGCGGTGCCGCGGTCCTGGTCTCGGTCGGCCTGCCGGACGGCAGCGAGGTGAACGCGTTCCGGGTCAGCCCCGACGGCGTACGGGCGGCCATGATCGTCCATGGCGGGCTCGCCGGGAATCACGACGCGGCGGTAGAGGTCGCTGGTATCGAACGCATCGGCAGCTCGGTGCTGGTCGGGCCGGCGGTGGCCATCGGCGCGCAAATTCCCGATCCCGTGGCGCTGAGCTGGTACGGCGAGGACGACGTCATCGTCCTGGCCGGAAGCGAGTCGGCCGCAGAACTCGAGGAGGTCCCGCTGAACGGCGGCCAGCCCACCACGATCCCGACCCAGGGTGACGTGGTGTCGATGACCGCCACCAGCCCGGACAGCTCCACGCCCGGCATCGCGATCGGCCTGGCCGACGGACATATCCTGGTCTCCACGAACCTGGGCGTATTCGAGCCCACCCGGGCCACGGGCATGGCCCCTATCTACCCCGGCTGAAACCGCGACGATATGTAGTCGCGCGACCCGCCGTGCCCGGTTCGCCCTGGCGATGAGTTGCAGCCCGAGGGCCTCCCCCTCATGACATTCGGTTCGGGTCAGGCTAGCGTCGAGACATGGCACCCGCCCGGGTCCGTGGTTGCGCCGCGCAGGCTTCCCCACCTGCGGGAAGACTGCTGGGGCAAGCCGATGCCAGCCGCAGGCGAAACGGCCCACGTAAGGCGACTTCTCGTCGACTGATCACGGTGCGGCTTAGAAGTAAGTCCTGCCCCGCCGGAGGATCCGACATCCTCCGGTCCGGGAGAAGGGCATTAGTGGCACAGATTGCCGCGAGTCCCTCAGCAGGCGGATGTGGGGTCGAAGACCAGGTCGGCCGGGCGGGTGCTGCTTCAGTCCGGGCAGAAGGGGGTTCCTAGTGGACATCATCTTCAGAGGCCGGCACACGGACGTGCTGGATCGATTCCGCAAGCACGCTACGGCGAAGCTCGCCAAGATCGGGAAGCTCGACCAGAAGGCGATGCGCGTCGACGTAGAGGTCTCAACCGAGCGCAAACCGCGCCAGTCGGGACGCAAGGAGCGCGTCGAGCTGACCATCTCCTCGCGCGGCCCTGTCATTCGTGCGGAGGCCGCGGCCGAGGATCGCTACGCCGCGCTGGACATGGCCGTATCCAAGCTGGAGTCGCGCCTGCGGCGGGCGGGTGACCGGCGTAAGTGCAGGCACGGAGCGCATGCGACCGCCCGGCCCGCGGCGGACGACGCCCCGGCCCGGCGGGCCGGGGGCCGGGCGGCGCCGCTGCCAGGGGATGTGCCGATGCCGAGGGAGGGCGAGCCCGAGGACGTGGATTCGGCATCGTGGGGGGCGCCGGCCGGCGGCCCGGTGGCCGACGATATTGTGCCCATCGAGATGGAGG
Organism: uncultured Actinomycetota bacterium; assembly: GCA_963844655.1. Taxonomy (GTDB): domain Bacteria; phylum Actinomycetota; class Actinomycetes; order Streptosporangiales; family Streptosporangiaceae; genus JASHPR01. The sequence goes on from CAWJPA010000007.1 coordinate 1,165,165, forward strand.
GCGACGGGCCGCTCGTCGTGCGGGAGAAGTTCCACGTCGCCCGCCCGATGGCGATAGACCAGGCCCTGTTCGAAATGGAACTGGTCGGCCACGACTTCTTCCTGTTCCGTGACCTCAACGACGGCTGCCCGAGCGTGGTGTACCGGCGCCAGGGCTACCAGTACGGTGTGATCCGGCTGATCGAAGAGGGTACGGAAGGCACGGCCGCCGCGCCGGCAGCGCTGGGCCGGACCAACGGGCAGGCCAGAAGCACCGCGGAGGTCGCGGCTGGGTAGCGGAGCGCGGCGACGCGCCCGGCGGGCGCCCGCTTGCTTTGCGGGCGCCCGTCGGCAAGAGTTTGATCACGTGGCCGGGCGGATCTGCGCCGTAGCCGCGGCGCAGCCGCAGGGCAGGCTCACCATCGCAGGAATGGCCAGGAAGGAGGCGTCATGGGCGGAAGTCCCGCCAGCAGCGCGGTACCGCCGGATGCCTCGCCACGGACCGAGCCGATCCGCACGATGATCGTTGATGATCACGCCCTGTTCCGCCGTGGCCTCGAGATGGTGCTGGACGAAGAGGGGGACATCGACCTGGTCGGCCAGGCCAGCGACGGGGCCGAGGCCGTCGAGAAGGCCGCCGAGTCACTGCCCGATATCGTCCTGATGGACATCCGCATGCCCCGCAGCAGCGGGATCGAGGCCTGCCGGGCGATGAAAGAGGCCGCCCCGAGCGCAAAGATCATCATTCTCACGATCAGTGACGAGGAGGAGGATCTCTTCGAGGCGATCAGGGCCGGGGCGAGCGGCTATCTGCTCAAGGACATCCCGCTGGATGAGGTCGCCGACACGGTCCGGGCGGTGCATGGCGGGCAGTCGCTGATCAACCCGTCCATGGCCGGAAAGCTGCTGACCGAGTTCGCCGCCCTGGCCAAGCGCGACGATGACGACGGCACCGACCGCGTCCAGGAGGTGCCGGCGCCCCGGCTGACCGAGCGGGAGATGCAGGTGCTCAAGCTCGTGGCCCGGGGGATGAACAACCGCGACATCGCCAAGGAGCTGTTCATCTCCGAGAACACGGTGAAGAACCACGTCCGCAACATCCTGGAGAAGCTGCAGATCCACTCCAGGATGGAGGCGGTCATGGTCGCGGTGCGGGAAAAGCTGATCGAGTTCAGCTGACGGCCAGAGAGTTCCGTTACGCAACGGCCCGGGGCTGGCCCCGCCCACCCTGGCCATGGGCGGCGCGGGCTCAGTCCATAAGGTCCGATAGCGCCTTGCGCAGCCGCGGTTCCAGGCCGTCGGGTACGACGTGGCCGACCTCGACGCTGTCGCAGCCGACCCACGCCGCGGCCTCGGCCAGCGCGCGGGCCATGGCCTCGGCCGCCCACGGCGTGTCCAGCGAGAGCCTGCGCGCGACCAGGGTCCGGCCGCTGCGCGCCGGGTCGACGCGGCCCACCAGGCGCCCGCGGGCCAGCAGCGGCATCGTGTAGTAGCCGTGCACGCGCTTGGGCGCGGGCACGTAGGCCTCCAGGCTGTGCTCGAAGCCGAACATCCGCAGCGTCCGCTTCCGGTCCCAGACCAGCGAGTCAAAGGGCGACAGCAGCGTGACCCGGTGCCGGCCCCGGGCGGACTCAGATCCGGTCAAAGCTGACAGAGCGGACGGGTCGGCCCAGGCGGGCACCGGCTTCCCGGCCGTGATCGGGGAACGTGAACGGGGACGTGGAGAGGGGCGGGAGGCGGGGTGCGGGGCGGCGATCTCGACCGGCACCAGCCCGGCGGCGGCCGCGGCGTCCTCGGCTGAGATGGCCTGGCCGTCTTTACGCTGGCCCGCACCGCCCCAGCGCAGCCGCTGGTAGTCGGCCAGGTCGGCACGGGTTACCACGCCGAGCGCGCGGGTGGCGACCGCGGCCAGCCGGGTCACGCACTCAGCGTCGGATGGGTCGGCGTCCAGCAGGTCTGGCGGCAGCACCCGCTCGGGCAGGTCATAAACCCGCCGCCAGCCGGTCCGGCGCACGCAGATGACCTTCCCGGTGTCGAGCAGCCACTCCACGCCGATCTTGGTTTCCGACCAGTCCCACCAGGGGCCGCCGTTCTTGGCCCCACCCAGCTGGGTGGCGGTCAGCGGCCCCTCGGCCCGGAGCCTGGCCAGGATCTCCGCCCCGGCCTTCTCCGGCACCTCGTGCCAGCGCATGCCCCGGGCCAGGAACGCCCGCCGCCGGAACGCGTAGGACGGCCACTCCTCGATGGGCAGCACGCAGGCCGCGTGCGACCAGTACTCGAACGCCTCGGGCCGGCGCGGGTTCCAGTAGGCGCGCTCGATCCGCTGCCGCGGTACGGCGCCCAGCCGCGCGTACGCGACGAGCTCGTGCGAGCGCGCGAGCACGCTGATGGTGTCCAGCTGGACGGCACCGAGCCGGCGGAGCATGCCGGGTACCCCGCCGCGCCGGCCCTCGGTGCCGACGAGGCCCTGGGCCCTGAGCGTCATCAGCCGGGCATCGTCCGGCGACAGAGTCAGCTGCGGCGACGGATGGGGAAGGCTGGCCACGAGGCGAGACTAGCCGTGGGGTGTGACATTTCCCGCGGCCGGAGCGGTGTTGCCTCGGGGGGCGACCCCCAGACCCCCCGCGTGACAACCGCTCGGGCCAGCCTCCGGCCGGCCGTCGCGGCTGTCACACCCGCATAACAGCCGTGTTTAGTACCAGTCCTCGAAGATGTTGGTAGCCAGGGCGAGCAGGCCGCCGACCGCCGCCAGCGCGAGGCCGACCCAGAACACCCACCAGGTCGGGCCGAAGATCAGCGCGAGGCCGCCGACGAGAAAGCCGACCATGACGAGCGAGACCGCCACCCAGGACACCGTCCGGCCGTGGTAGGCCTGCGGGTACGAGACCGGGGCCCCTGAGGTCTGAGGGACCTGAGCCGTCTGAGCGGCCAGGCCTGCCGGGCCCGGCCCCGCGGCAGCGCTGCCGACGGTGCCCGGCTCCACCTGGTTCGACATCCGCGCTGCTCCTCTCACCCGGCTGCCCGCCGTGCCTATCATTGTGGCGCAGGGTCTCCGCCACGGGGAGAGCCCGCCCCTACGGTACCGGCCTCCCGCCGACGGCTCGGATTCACCCCGCGTCTCGCCTACCATGGCTGTAGGCGCGGTAGCAGGAGCCCGTCGCGACGCCGTTCGCCTGCCCGGCCAGCGCCCCGCGGGCGCGGGGCCGGGTGGCCGCGGCGGAGGGCACGCCGTGCCAGTGAGCCAGACGATCCGCGAGGAGCCCGAGCCAAGTGCCAGCCATCATCGATACTGTCCTCCGCGCAGGCGAGGGCAAGATCCTGCGCAAGCTCAAGCGGATAGCTGACCAGGTCAATTCGATCGAGGACGATTTCGCGGCGCTGAGCGACGCGGAGCTGCGCGCGCTGACCGAGGAGTACAAGAGCCGGTACGCCGCGGGTGAGTCACTCGACGACCTGCTGCCTGAGGCGTTCGCGACCGTGCGCGAGGCCGCCAAGCGGACCCTGGGACAGCGGCATTTCGACGTCCAGCTGATGGGCGGCGCCGCCCTGCACATGGGCAATATCGCCGAGATGAGGACCGGTGAGGGCAAGACGCTGACCGGTGTGCTGCCCGCCTACCTGAACGGGCTGACCGGCGAGGGCGTGCACGTCATCACCGTCAACGACTACCTGGCCAAGCGCGACGCCGAGTGGATGGGCCGGATCCACCGGTTCCTGGGCCTCGAGGTAGGCGTGATCCTGGCCCAGATGGAGCCCGACGAGCGGCGCAAGCAGTACGCGGCCGACATCACGTACGGGACGAACAACGAGTTCGGCTTCGACTACCTCAGGGACAACATGGCCTGGGGCCTGGAGGAGTGCGTCCAGCGGGGCCACCACTACGCGATCGTGGACGAGGTCGACTCCATCCTCATCGACGAGGCGCGGACCCCGCTGATCATCAGCGGCCCGGCCGACCAGAACAGCCGCTGGTACCTCGAGTTCGCCAAGATCGCGCCCCGGCTGCGGCGCGGTGAGGACGGCGCGGGCGACTACGAGGTCGACGAGAAGAAGCGCACGGTCGGCATCCTCGAGACCGGCGTGGAGAAGGTCGAGGACTGGCTCGGCATCGACAACCTCTATGAGTCGGTGAACACGCCGCTGGTCAGCTTCCTGAACAACGCGATCAAGGCCAAGGAGCTGTACAAGAAGGACAAGGACTACGTCGTGATGAACGGCGAGGTCCTGATCGTGGACGAGTTCACCGGCCGCATGCTGCACGGGCGCCGGTACAGCGAGGGCATGCACCAGGCCATCGAGGCCAAGGAAGGCGTGCAGATCAAGGACGAGAACCAGACTCTCGCCACGATCACGCTGCAGAACTACTTCCGCCTCTACGGCAAGCTCTCCGGGATGACCGGTACCGCGATGACCGAGGCGAACGAGTTCCACCAGACCTACAAGCTCGGCGTGGTGCCGATCCCAACGAACATGCCGATGGTCCGGGCGGACCAGCCCGACGTCGTGTACCAGACGGTACAGGCGAAGTTCGAGGCGCTCGTGGACGACATCGCCGAGCGGCACGAGAAGGGCCAGCCGGTGCTGGTCGGCACGACCAGCGTGGAGAAGTCCGAGCTGGTGTCCACGATGCTCAAGCGCAAGGGCATCACGCACGAGGTGCTGAACGCCAAGTACCACGAGCGCGAGGCGGCCATCGTCGCCCAGGCCGGGCACAAGGGCCAGGTCACCGTGGCCACGAACATGGCCGGCCGCGGCACCGACATCATGCTCGGCGGGAACCCGGAGTTCATCGCCGACCTCGAGCTGCACCAGCGCGGCCTGTCGCCGGTGGACACGCCCGAGGACTTCGAGGCGGCCTGGCCCGAGGCGGTGGAGAAGGCCAAGCGCGCGGTGGCTGAGGAGCACGGGGAGGTGGTCACCGCCGGCGGCCTGTACGTGCTCGGGACCGAACGGCATGAGTCCCGGCGGATCGACAACCAGCTGCGCGGCCGGTCCGGCCGGCAAGGCGACCCCGGCGAGTCCAGGTTCTACCTGTCGCTCGAAGACGACCTGATGCGGATGTTCAACGCCGACAAGGTCGCGCACATCATGGAGTGGCTGAAGACCCCGCCGGACGTCCCGATCGAGTCCAAGACCGTCAGCCGCTCGATCCGGTCCGCCCAGACGCAGGTTGAGCAGCAGAACTTCGAGATCCGCAAGGACCTGCTCAAGTACGACGACGTCATGAACCGGCAGCGCCAGGTCATCTACGGGGAGCGGCGCCAGGTGCTGGAGGGCGCCGACCTGCAGGACCAGATCCGCGGGATGATGGACGAGGTGATCGCCGGATACGTGGCGGGCGCCACCGGCGAGGGCTTCCCCGAGGAATGGGACCTGGACCAGCTCTGGCGGGCGTTCCGCCAGCTGTACCCGGGCGGGATCTCGGAGGATGAGGTCATCGACGAGGCGGGCGGGCGGCCGGGCCTGTCGGCCGACCTGATCACCGAGATGGTCAAGCAGGATGCCACGGAGGCCTACGAGCGCCGGGAGCAGGAGCTGACCCCTGAGGTGATGCGCGAGCTGGAGCGGCGGGTGGTCCTGTCGGTGCTCGACCGCAAGTGGCGCGAGCACCTCTACGAGATGGACTACCTGCGCGAGGGCATCACCCTGCGCGGATACGGGCAGCGGGACCCGCTGGTGGAGTACCAGCGGGAGGGCTACGACATGTTCAGCGCGATGATGGAGGGCATCAAGGAGGAGTCGGTCGGCAGCCTGTTCAACCTGCAGGTGCAGACGCAGGAGAGCCCGATCGTCGAGGAGTCCGGCGCCAACGGTGCCCAGGGCGCGACGATCTCCGCCCGGGTGGTGCCCGGCGTGGCCGGGCCCAGCGGGGTCGCGCCGGACGGCTCCATGCAGGCAGGCGCGGACGATGCCGCGGCCCAGGGCGACCGGGGCCGCTCCGGGCCGCAGGGGTCGGGGCGCGGAGGGCGCCACCGGTCAGGTGCCCAGGCGCGGCCCGGTGCCCACGCGCGGTCAGACCAGGCTGCCGCGGACGGCCCGTCGGTTCCCGCCGGCCTCGCCGCCCCTGGCCTGGAGCGGCCGCAGCAGCGGGGCGGGCTGCAGTACAGCGCGCCCAGCGATGACGCCAGCGGCCGGGCGGAGGAGCGAGCCAGCTCCCGGGCCGGGAACGGCACCGACTACTCCAAGGTCGGGCGGAACGCCCCGTGCCCGTGCGGGTCCGGGCGCAAGTTCAAGCAGTGCCACGGCGACCCCAGGAACCGGTAGCCCCGGCGCTGAGCGCCCTAGCGCCGCGCTGAGCTCCCTTCACGCCGCCCTAAGCGCCTCCTTCATGCCACACTGAGCGCCCAACGCCGCGCTGAGCGCCTTTACGCGGCGCTGAGCCACCCTTGTGCCCCACTGAGCGCCTTCACGCCGCGCTGAGCCGGCCTTATGCCGCGCTGAGCGCCTTCACGCCGCGCTGACCTGGGCTGACGCGGCCGTCTATTCCCCTGGCGGCCCAGAGTGACAAGAGTCATAAACAGCGGCTAAAGGGATGCCTGGCGCCGTTGCGTTGCGTTGTACCCGTGATCCCCTTTTGCAGCCGGGCTCCCTGCTGCCCGGCGCCTCCGCCGCGATCGCGGCCTGCCCTGCCGTCTTCCTGGGTCCGGCCACGCCCGCGTGCCCTGGAGGCAGGGGATCAGCGTGACCCCCGACCCCGAGGAACTACTGGAGGCAGCCTGCCCAACGCAGCGACCGGAGCCGAACGAATGCGGCTCACATCCATGCCTGGTACGGCCGTGAGCCGTATGGGAAGGGACGAAATCAAAGATGATCGTTCGTAAGGTCGTCGCGTCAGCGACAGTTATCGCCGCCGCCACCATCGGTGGCCAGGCGGCCGCATCTGCAGCTACTACATCAACCGTTCACACCACGGCCAGCCACGCCGTGGCACACACCGTGCGGACCTACACCGTGCGGCCGGGCGACACCCTGTCCGGCATCGCGGCCAGGTTCGGCATCTCATGGAAGAAGCTCTACGCCAAGAACAAGAAGGTGATCGGCTCGAACCCGGACCGCATCTTCGCCGGCCAGGTGCTGAAGCTCCCGGCCGGAGCGGCCGCGGTGCCGGTGCAGGAGGCACCGGTCAGCAGCACGCCGCAGCAGTCCCAGCCCGTGACCAGTTCGGGCAGCCAGTCGGCTTCCGTATCGTCGGGCAGCCAGTCGGCCTCAGCGCCGTCGGGCAGCCAGACGTCGGCGTCACAGCAGGGGCAGCAGTCGGCGAGCTCCGGTGGCGGCCAGGTCAGCACGGCTGGGCAGTCGAGCTTCCAGCAGTGTGTCTCGTGGCGTGAGTCGGGCAACACCGCGACCGACCCCGACGGCCTGTACGGCTTCCTGCCGTCCACCTGGCACCAGCTGGGCTACTCAGGGACGGCCGGCCAGGCGTCGGCCGCCACCCAGAATGAGGCCTTCTCCAAGGCCTACTCGATGTGGGGTACCTCGCCGTGGGCCCCGTACGACGGCTGCTGAGCAGGGTGAGCAGCAGCAGGTAAGCTCCCGGCCCCGGCGTTGGCCAGTCAGCATCGCCGGGGCCGGGGCACCACCCGGGCCGGGACCGCGACCGCGGTTCCGGCTCTGGTCGTCTGAGCGTCAGGCCGCCTCGATTACCGTGCAGATCCACCTGTCCGCGGGCGCGGCCCGTCCCGACCGCCGCTCGTCCGGCCCGGCACACTCCAGCCGCACGGCGAGCGCGCGAACCCGCGGCCCGAACCCCACGACGACGGTCATCTCGACGACGGTGTCGGCGGGCTGCGACGTCATGATGCGGCGCACCCGCGGCGCGGTCCCGGCCGCGAGCATCGGCCCGAGCTGCCGGATGCGCCGCCGGGCCGCAGCGGTCGTCCACGGCACGATCTGGCCCTGGGACCTGGCCCCGGCGAGCGTCTCCGCCAGCACCTGAGCGAACTGGCTCGGCCACCCGGCGGCCGCCGCCGCCCGCCGTGCTGGCGAAGGCGGGCCGGGCTCGCCGTCAGGCTGGCGTGAGTCCCCGCCGGGGCGGCCCGGTCCATCATCCGGCCGGGCGGGAAGGTTCTCCGCAGGGGCACCGGCAGGCGGCATCAGCGCCAGGCGCTGCGAACCGCGCGTACCGCCAATCTCGGCCCTGGGCTCATCGTCATAGGGCGGCGCGGAGTCGGGCACGGGCAGTAGCCGGACAGCGGCCGCGTCGGGCAGCGGCCGCCCTCGCTCCGGCGGGCGCGCGAAGCCGGGCACTAACGGCAGCACCGTGGCGGACCCGGTTGCCCCGGGCCCCGGATTCCCTGAACGCGATGAGGGTGACGCTGGCATTGGGCCTCCGCAGGGCGTGGACTCCGCCCGGTCCGACCGGAATGTGCGGCCAAACCCGGCATGCCTGAGTTGTACCTGGCGCCGGTGACATTTCTGGCTGGCGGCCCGCGGGCCGCTGACCCCGGGGCACCGGGGCGGCCCGAGCGGCCCGGAATGCGCGGGGGGCCCGGCTGGTTGATGCCTAGGGCGGAAAACCGCCCTGAAGAACATGAAATCCAGGCCCTTCCGGGAGATTGCACAGTGTCGCTGCCACCGCTGGTCACGCCGGCCGACGAGCTGACCGTTGACGAGGTCAAGCGCTATTCACGCCACCTGATCATCCCCGACGTCGGGATGACCGGGCAGAAGCGCCTCAAGAACGCCAAGGTGCTCTGCGTGGGCGCGGGCGGCCTCGGGTCCCCCGCGATGCTGTACCTGGCTGCCGCCGGGGTGGGCACGATCGGCGTCATCGACTTCGATGTGGTCGACGAGTCCAACCTGCAGCGGCAGATCATCCACGGGCAGTCGGACATCGGCCGGTCCAAGGCGCAGTCCGCGCGCGACAGCATCACGGAGCTCAACCCGTACGTCAACGTGATCCTGCACGAGGAGCAGCTCGACACCGACAACGCGCTGCAGATCTTCGAGCAGTACGACCTGATCGTTGACGGCACCGACAACTTCGCCACCAGGTACCTGGTCAACGACGCGTGCGTGCTGCTCGGCAAGCCCTACGTCTGGGGTTCCATCTACCGCTTTGACGGTCAGGCCAGCGTGTTCTGGGCCGAGTACGGGCCCTGCTACCGCTGCCTGTACCCCGAGCCGCCGCCGCCCGGCATGGTGCCGTCCTGCGCCGAGGGCGGCGTGCTCGGCGTGCTCTGCGCCTCCATCGGGTCCATCCAGGTCAACGAGGCGATCAAGGTCATCACCGGGATCGGCGACCCGCTGGTCGGGCGACTGATGATCTACGACGCGCTGGAGATGAGCTACCGGACGGTGCGGGTCAGGAAGGACCCGGAGTGCGCCGTGTGCGGCAAGAACCCGACGATCACCGAGCTCATCGACTACGAGGCGTTCTGCGGGACGGTCTCCGAGGACGCCCAGCGCGCCGCCGCGGGGTCCACGATCACCGCGACCGAGCTCAAGGACATGCTCGACAACGACGACAAGATCTACCTGGTCGACGTCAGGGAGCCGAACGAGTACGAGATCGTGTCCATCCCCGGAGCGGTGCTGATCCCCAAGGACCAGATCCTCAGCGGCGCCGCCCTGGAGAAGCTCCCGCAGGACCGCAGGATCGTGCTGCACTGCAAGAGCGGGGCCCGCAGCGCCGAGTGCCTCGCAGTGATCAAGAACGCCGGGTTCTCGGACGCGGTGCACGTCGGCGGGGGCGTGCTGGCCTGGGTCAGCCAGGTCGACCCGTCGCTGCCCACCTACTGACCCGCCCGCAGCGGCAGCCCGCGCTGGTCTCCCGCTGCTGGAGTGGCGGAAGTGATTCAACCTCTGGCTGCGGGCGCAGGCGGGCCGGCGAGGCCGTAGCATTCCAGGTGTGGCCATGCAGCCGGAGCCCCCAGGCTACGAAGGCGCGGCGCCAGCTCGCCGGGGACGCGGTGGCTGGCGCCTTGGTCTGACGCTGCTGGGGCTGCTGGTCGGCACGGCGGGCCTGGCCGCCTCGGCCGCGGGCGTGTCCGCGCAGCTGCTGCCGCGCAAGTTCACGCCCGCCCAGCAGCAGCGGATCATGGCCTGGGAGACCTCGGGACGCTGGCGCACGATGTCCGCAGGGAAGATCTTCCCTACCTCGGTCGCCTACCAGATGCCCGGGGCCTCGTTCGGGTCCGACAACGACCTGCCGCTGACCGCCCAGCGCGTGGGCATCGCCAAGCAGGCCACCTGCGTGGCGGCGGCCGATCCGGCCGCGGCCAAGGTGCTGACCGCGGACCGCTGTGCGGCCATCCTGCGCGCGACCTACGCCGATGAGACCGACAGCATGCTCGTGACCGTGGGCGTGGCCGTGATGCCCAGCAACAGCGCGGCGAGGGCAGCCGCCCACCAGCTGAAATCCGGGCCCCCCGGCGTGCGCGTGGTGCGGTTCCCCGGCACCCTGGCCAGAGGGTTCACCAACCATCAGCGGCAGCTCTCCTGGTCGATGAACGAGGGCCCCTACCTGATCATGTCCTCGGCCGGGTACTCGGACGGCAGGCCGCGGGTGCAGGAGTCGTCCGACCAGTACGCCGACCACGAGATGACCAGTTTCGCCAACGGCGTCGCCGACGCGATCGGCACCCCGCTCGGCGCGCTGCCCCTGCCGCCGCACTGCCCGGGCGGGCCCGGATGCTGACGGCCAGGGCGGGCCGGATGACGCGCAGCGCCAGCCTGCTCGCGCTGACGGTGGGCGCCGTCATGGCCACGACCACGGGCGCGGGCGCGGCCCGGGCCGACAGTGTGCGGGACGCCCAGATGTGGGTCCTGAACGCGGTCAACGCCCCGGCCGCCTGGCAGGTGAGCCAGGGCAAGGGTGTCACGGTCGCGGTGATCGACAGCGGGGTGAACCCCGACGTGTCGGACCTGGCCGGGTCCGTGACCACCGGACCGGACTACACCGGCGTGCACACCCCGCCGTCCAACCCGGACTGGGGCATGCACGGAACCTGGATGGCCTCCCTGGTCGCCGGGCACGGCCATGACGGCGGCAGCAGCGGGATCATGGGCGTCGCCCCGCAGTCCCACATCCTCTCCATCCGCGTGATCACCGACAACTCCGACCCCAACTTCTCCCGCTACGAGCATGAGCCGCAGTCCCGCATCCAGCAGGCCCTGGCCAGGGCGATCAACTACGCGGTCACCAAAGGGGCCGGCGTCATCAGCATGTCGCTCGGCTACGGCCTGCCCAGCCTGCCGGTGCGCTCGGCCCTCCAGAACGCGCTGAACCACAACGTCGTGGTGGTCGCGTCGTCGGGTAACTCCGGCGACGCGCTGAGCACCCAGCAGCATGCCCAGGCTCCGGAGTCGTTCCCCGCCGACTACCCCGGCGTGCTCGGGGTGGCCGCCGTCGGCCAGAACGGCGCGGCCGCGGGCTTCTCGAGCGACAACCTCTCTGTGCAGGTGGCCGCCCCCGGCGTGAGCGTGCCCGCGCAGGGCCGCGACGGGCAGTACTGGCTGGTCAGCGGGACCAGCCCGGCGTGCGCGCTGACCGCGGGCGTCGCCGCCCTGATCCGTTCCAGGTACCCTGGCCTGTCGCCGGTCATGGTGCGGGAGGCGATCACCACCACGACCCGCAACCGTCCCGGCGCCGACTACACCGACCAGGTCGGGTTCGGCACCGTGGACGCCGCGGCCGCGCTGTCCGCCGCGGCGAAGCTGTCCGCGCAGGGCCTGACCGGCCCGGGATCACCGGCCGGCCTGGCCAAGACCGGCCTGCCGGCACCGGGTCTCGGCGCCACCAGTCACTTCGGCGGCGGTCCCGCCGCAGTCGGTGCGGTCCCGGTCGCCGGGCGGGGCATCGGGCAGCTGGTCGCGTTCTGCGTGCTGGCCGCGGGCTGCCTGGCCTTGATCATCATCGCCACCAGCCGGCTCATCCTCATGCGCCGGCCGCAGGCCACGGCCCAGGCCCCCGAACCGGCCGTGACCCCGCCCGGCCAGTTTGCCCCGGACATGACCATGCCGATGCGCGGCTACTGGGACACGGATGAATGGGGCTCACGGGGCGCGTCCAGGCCCCGCGAATGACACCGGAGCCGGCCCGCCGGGGAGCGTCCAGGCCCGATCGCGCAGACCTCCTAGGCACTCAGCCTGACGGCGCGGGGCTCAGCGACTTTGCCAGCCGGGTCCTTGACGTGGTGGAGGCGATACCGCCGGGCCGGGTGATGTCCTACGGCGACGTGGCCGAGTACCTCGCTGAGGGCGGCCCCCGCCAGGTCGGCCGCGTGATGGCGCTGTGGGGCGGCGGCGTGGCGTGGTGGCGGGTGATCCACGCCGACGGCTCGCTGCTGGCCGGGCACGAGCGTGCGGCGCTCGCACGGTACCGGGATGAGCGCACGCCGATGCGGCTGGGCACGGACGGCCGCCCCGGCCGGGTCGACATGCGCCGCGCCCGCTGGTCTGGCCAGGGCTGATCAGACGCTGATCAGCACGATGCCGGCGGCCACCAGCGCGGCCGCGGCCACCCGCCTGGTCCCGAAGCTCTCGGCGAACAGCCGCATCCCGATCAGGGCCGCGAACACCACGCTCGTCTCCCTGATCGCGGCGACCTCGGCCAGGGGCGCGCGGGTCTGGGCCCAGAGCACGGTTCCGTAGGCCACCAGTGACAGCACACCGGCCAGCAGGCCCTTCCCCGCGGCCGGCCCGGTCAGCCAGCCCAGCCCCCGCCTGCGCCACAGCGCGACGGCCGGCATCACGGGCCCCATCAGGAAGAACAGCAGCCCGGCGTAGGCGTAAGGGTCACCGGCCCGGCGCACGCCGAGACCGTCCACGATCGTGTAGCTGGCGATCACCAGGCCGGTGATCACCGCGGCCGTGATCGCGGGCAGCTCGGACCGGGTCAGCCGCCCGGCGGACAGGGCCAGGCTGGCCAGCCCGGCGGCGAGGATCACCACCCCGGCCAGCGCGACCGGGTTCAGGCGCTCGCCCGCCAGGACGTAGGCGCCCAGCGCGACCACGAGCGGTGAGGTGCCCCGGGCGATCGGGTAGACCTGGTTGAACGCCCCGAGCCGGTACGAGTTCATCAGGGCCAGGTCATAGCCGATGTGGATCACGGCCGAGGCCACGGCGAACGGAACGGCCGCGCCGTGCGGCAGCCCGGTCAGCGCGAGGAGCACACCGCCACCAAGCGTGGACGCGATCCCGATCAGTGCGAACGCGGCCAGCCGGTCATCGAGGTATTTGGCGATGGCGTTCCAGATCGCGTGCAGCGCGCCCGCGCCAATCACGATCAGGACGATCGGAACGGTGATCTGGGAATCTGACGGCACCGATGGCTCCTTCTGCTGACCCGTTTCCGGGCATGCCAGTAAGAGCCCTCAGGGCTTTTTCCCCGTCAGGTGTGGGGGCCGGTGCCGGGTCCGCCAGCCGCGGGAGGCCAGACCCAATCACTGTGCCCCTGGCGCCGCTCGGTCCAGCCCGCCTGTTCCCTGATTGTCGTGGTGAAGGTGGTGGGCGGGAACGGCGCGGAACCCTAGACGCAACCACGAGCTGAGCCCAGCGTACCGGTCAGATCCGGATATCAGCCAATCTGGGCCGCCGGCTGACACGCGGATTGGGCCCGGAATGGCCGCGAAATGTCGTAGCCGCGTGCTACTGGTAGAGCCGGGTCGCGCGGATCCCCATGGACGGCTCAGGCGTCCAGTCCGTGCGGTACTGACCGGTGCTGATATGGATTCCCGCCCGCCCGCTTACCGACTCGTCCGCAGGCCGGTGCCCGCATCGGCGGCGCCGCCGAGCCTGGACGACGGTCAGCAGCGGGTGGTCAGCCACGCGGCCGGGCCGCTGCTGGTGCTGGCCGGGCCGGGCACGGGCAAGACCACGGCCATCGTGGAGTCCGTGGTGCACCGGATCAGCCACCGGGGCGTCGACCCGGAGCGCGTGCTCGTGCTCACGTTCAGCCGCAAGGCCGCCGAGGAGCTCAGGGAACGGATCACGATGCGGCTCGGCCGGACCACCCGGCAGCCGCTCGCGCTGACCTTCCACAGCTACGCCTACGCGCTGGTGCGCAGGGAGTTCGTGCTCGACGGCGAGGATCCGCCGACGCTGCTGTCCGGTCCGGAACAGCTGCTCGAGGTCAGGCGGCTGCTGCGCGGCGAGGCCGAGGACGGCGGCGGCAACTGGCCGGAGCGGCTCCGCCCGACGCTGGCGACCCGGGGCTTCGCCGCCGAGCTGCGGGACTTCCTGCTCCGCGCGGCCGAGCGGGGCCTGGACGGGCGCGGGCTGGCCCGGCTGGGCGCGCAGCGGCAGCGGGACGACTGGATCGCCGCAGGCGGCTTCCTGGACCGGTACGCCAGCCGCTTCGACCTCGCCCCCGTGCCCGCCTACGACTACGCGGAGATCGTCCGGATCGCCGCGCGGCTGCTCGGCCGCGCCGCGACCAGGGACCGGGAGCGCCAGGCCTACGACGTCGTGCTGGTCGACGAGTACCAGGACACCGACCCGGCGCAGGAGAGCCTGCTGCACGCGCTGGCCGGCGACGGCCGTGAGCTGATCGCGGTCGGTGACCCGGACCAGTCGATCTACGGGTTCCGCGGGGCCGACACCCGCGCGGTCAGCCGGTTCGCCTCCAGGTTCCGCGCCCCGGACGGCCGCCCGGCCCGGGTGATCGCGCTGCGCACCTGCCGCCGCAGCGGGCCGTTCCTGCTGGCCGCCTCACGCCGGGTGGCCGCCCGCCTGCCCGCCGCTGCGGCGGATGACAACCCCGATACCGAGCGCAGCCACCGCGCGCTGGTCCCGCGGACCGGCGCCGATCCCGGTACGGCGCGGGTCATCATCGCCGCGACCGCGAACCAGGAAGCCACGGCGATCGCCGACGTGCTGCGCCGCGCGCACCTCATGGACGGGCTGGCCTGGTCGTCCATGGCGGTCCTCGTCCGCTCCGCCACCCGCCAGGTGCCCGTGCTGCAGCGCGCCCTCGCGGCCGCCGGGGTCCCGGCGCAGGTCGCGGGCGACGAGCTGCCGCTGGCCGCCGAGCCGGGCACCAAGCCGCTCCTTACGCTGCTGGACTGCGCGCTGCGCCCGGGTGCGCTCGACGAGGACAAGGCGGCCGAGCTGCTAACCGGGCCGCTCGGCGGCACCGACGCGCTCGGCCTGCGGCGGCTGCGCCGGGCGCTGCGGGTGGCGGCGCAGGCCGCGGGGGAGCTGCCGGGCGAGCAGCCGCTGGCCGCGGCGCTGGCCGATCCGCGCGAGCTGACCATGGTCGGCGGGCCCGGCACCGGCCCGGACGGCGGCGCCGCGGCCGGGCCCGGGCTCAGGTCCGCGGTGGCCGCGGCGCAGCGGGTGGCGGGGCTGCTGGACCTGGCCGCGCGGACCGCGGAGAAGGGGGAGGCCGGCGGGACCGCGCACGATGTGCTCTGGGCGGTGTGGAACGCCTCCGGCCTGGCCGGCAGCTGGCAGCAGGCCAGCGCGGCGGGCGGCAGCCGCGGCGCCGCCGCCGACACCGACCTGGACGCGGTGCTCGCGCTGTTCGAGGCGGCCGCCAGGTTCAGCGCCCGGTTCCCGCAGGGCTCGTCCCGGCTGTTCCTGGACAGCCTGTCCGGGCAGGAGATCGCGGGCGACACCCTGGCCGAGCGGGCCACTCGCGGCGACGGGGTGGCGGTGCTCACCGCGCACCGGTCCAAGGGGCTCGAGTGGGACCTGGTCGTGGTGGCCGGGGTCCAGGAAGGCACCTGGCCCGACGTGCGGACCAGGGGATCGCTGCTGTCCATGGACGAGCTCGTGGACGCCGCCGCGCAGACCGCGGCCCCGGAGCAGGCCAGCCCGGACAGCGCGGCCGTGGCCCTGGCGTCCAAGCTGCTCGATGAGGAGCGCAGGCTGTTCTACGTCGCGGTCACCCGGGCGCGGCGGGCGCTGGTCGTCACCGCGGTGGGCGGCGAGGACAGCGAGGACCGGCCGTCCCGGTTCCTGGCCGAGCTGACCGGCCGCGAGATCGAGCCGGAGCAGGTGACCGGGGCGGGACAGCGCTGGCTGTCCCTCCCCGCGCTCACCGCGGACCTGCGGCGCGCCGCCGCCGACCGCACCCGGCCCGCCCCGGTGCGCCGCGCCGCCGCGGCCCAGCTGGCCCGGCTCGCCGCGACCGGGGTCCGCGGGGCCAGCCCGCGGCAGTGGTACGCGCTGACCGAGCTGTCCAGCGCCGGCGCCGTCACCGAGGGGAACGTCCGGCTGTCACCCTCGCAGGTGGAGAGCTTCACCAAGTGCGGGATGCGCTGGCTGCTCGAGTCGGCCGCCGGGGTGCACTCGCCCAGCGTGCTGCGCCACTTCGGGATCGTGATCCACGCCGCCGCGGCGCTCGCGGCCGAGGGCGTGGACGACGCCGACATCACCAAGCGCATCGACGAGGCCTGGCAGCACCTCGACTTCGGCAGTGCCTGGTACAGCTCGAAGCAGCGCGACCAGGCCGAGCGCATGGTCCGCAAGTTCCTCGACTGGCACCAGGCCAACCCCAGGGAGCTGGCCGCGGTCGAGCAGGAGCTGCGGGTACAGATCGGCCAGGTGGAGATCACCGGCCGGGTGGACCGGCTGGAGCGGGACGAGGACGGCGGCGCAGTGATCGTCGACCTGAAGACCGGGTCGAGCCGCCCGCCCGACGGCGAGCTCGACCGGAACCCGCAGCTCGGCGTCTACCAGCTGGCTGTGCTGCTGGGCGCGTTCGAGGAACTCGGCCTGACCCAGCCGGGCGGCGCCGAGCTGGTGCAGGTCGGCAAGGCCGGGCTGACCGCGCGGGCCCGGGTGCAGCGGCAGCAGCCGCTGTCCGGCGACCCGGAGCCGGGCTGGGCGCAGGAGCTGGTGGAGACCGTGGCCGAGGGCATGTCCGGCTCGGTGTTCCGGGCCACGGCGAACCCCGGCTGCCGGGTCTGCCCGGTCGCCGCCTGCTGCCCGGTGCACGAACGCGGCGGGCAGGTGGGCCCGTGACCGACGCCAGGTACAGCCCGGCGCAGCTAGCGCGGCTGCTCGGCGTGGCCGAGCCCACCGCGGAGCAGGCCGCGGTGATCGGCGCGCCGCCCGGCCCCATGGCCGTGATCGCCGGCGCGGGCTCGGGCAAGAGCGAGACCATGGCGGCCCGGCTGGTCTGGCTGGTCGCGAACGGGATGGTGCGGCCGGAGCGGGTGCTCGGGCTCACGTTCACCAGGAAGGCCGCGGCCGAGCTCGCGGACCGGGTGCGCGGCCGCCTCGACGGCCTGCGGCGGGCCGGGCTCGGCATCAAGGACGCGCCGGGTGCGGGAGACGCGGCCGGCGGCGGGCCGGCGGGCGGCACGCATCCGGCGGGCGGCACGCATCCGGCCGGCGCCGATGAGCGCCTGCAGGGGGACCCGGTCATCGCGACCTATCACGCCTACGCCGGGCGGCTGGTCGGCGACCACGCCCTGCGCGAGGCGATCGAGCCGTCGCTGCGGCTGATCACGCCGGCGGTCTCGTGGCAGCTGGCGGCGCGGGTGGTCGCGGCCTATGACGGCCCGATGGATGCCATCGCCTGGACCCCGTCCACGGTCACAGCGGCCGTGCTTGACCTCTCAGCCGAGCTGGCCGAGCACCTGCGCGGCCCGGGTGACGTGCTCGAGGTGGGGGACTGGCTGGCCCGCGAGCACCGCCGGCTCGCCGCCGGGACCCGAGGCAAGGCGCCGGCCCCGGTCGAGAAGATCCTCGGCTGCCAGCGGGTCCGCGAGCAGATGCTGCCGCTGGTTTCCGCGTACGTGGCGGCCAAGGCGTCCCGGGAGGTCATGGACTACGGCGACCAGATGGCCCTGGCCGCCCGCATCGCCGCCCGGCATCCCGAGGTCGGCGTGACCGAGCGGGCCCGGTACCAGGCCGTGCTGCTCGACGAGTACCAGGACACCAGCCACGCCCAGCTGGTTCTGCTCCGGTCGCTGTTCAGCGGCGGGCACCCGGTGACGGCGGTCGGCGACCCGTGCCAGTCGATCTACGGGTGGCGCGGCGCGAGCGCGGGCAACCTGCGCCGGTTCGCCGCGGACTTCCCGGCCCGCGCGGCCGGCCCGCGCCGACCGCGCTGCTGTCCACCAGCTTCCGCAACACCGGCCGGGTCCTGGACGCGGCCGCTGCCATCCAGGAGGGCCTGCGGGCCGCCGCCCCGGAGGTACCGCGCCTGGTCGCTCCGCCTTCGCGGGCGACACGCGGCCAGGTGGTGTCCGCGCTGCTCGACACCGCGCCCGACGAGGCCGCGTGGATCGCGGGCCAGATCACCCGGCTGCTGCGGCTGCCTCCCGGCGTCGCACCCGACGGCGGGCCGTGGCCGGACGGGCGCGGGCACCGGCCCGGCGCCGGCGCCGGCTGACCAGGACCGGGTGCACGCCTCTGACATCGCGGTGCTGTGCCGCAAGCGGGCCCAGTTCCCGGCGGTGCGCGCGGCGCTCGAGCGGGCCGGGATCCCGGTCGAGGTGGTTGGCCTCGGCGGCCTGCTGACCGTGCCCGAGGTCCAGGACATCGTGGCCACGCTGCGGGTGATGCACGACCCCATGGCCGGCGACGCCCTGGCCCGGCTGCTGACCTCACCCCGGTGGCGGATCGGCCCCCGCGACCTGGTCGCGCTCGGGCGGCGGTCCCGGAGGCTGGCCCGGGCGGCCGACCGGCCCCGGGGGCGGGGGAGCGAGGCGGAGGCTGGCGTAACGGCACCTGATGTGATGGAACAGGCGGTCACAGACCTGACGTCAGACCCGGGCAGTCTCATCGAGGCCCTGGACGACCTCGGGGATCCCGGAGCGTACTCGCGCGCCGGCCACGAGCGGCTCGCGGCGCTGGCCGCCGAGCTGCGCATGTTGCGCGGGCACGCGGGCCGGCCGCTGCCCGAGCTCGTGGGCGAGGTGGAGCGCGCGCTCGGGCTGGACATCGAGGTGGCCGCGCGGCCCGGTGCCGACCCGGCGAGCTCGCACGCCGACCTGGACGCGTTCGCCGACGCGGCCGCGGCCTTCGCCGGCGACCAGGAAGAGCCGACGCTCGGCGCGTTCCTCGCCTACCTCACCGCCGCCGAGGCGGAGGAGTTCGGCCTGGAGGGCGGCCGGGTCGGGGACACCGACTCGGTGAAGCTCGCCACAGTGCACGCGGCCAAGGGCCTGCAGTGGGCGGCCGTGTTCGTGCCCGGGCTGTCCGGCGGGTCGCACGGGCACGTGTTCCCGGCCCGGCCGAAGCTGACCACGCGCTGGACCGAGAACCCGCGGCTGGTGCCTTTCGGGCTGCGCGGGGACGTGGCCGACCTGCCCGCGCTGGCGGGCCTGGACCCCGGCGCGCTGGCCTCGTTTACCGAGGCGTGCTCGGACCGGGAGCTGGCCGAAGAGCGGCGGCTGGCCTACGTGGCCACCACGCGGGCCGCGTTCTGGCTCGGCTGTACCGGTTACTGGTGGGGGGACGGCGTCTCGCGGCTCGGCCCTTCGCTGTTCCTCGACGAGGTGCGCGCCGCCTGTGCCGCGGGCGCGGGCACGGTCTCGGAGTGGGCCGAGGAGCCCGCGGAGGACGCGGAGAACCCGGCGCTGGCCGAGCCGGCCACGGCGTCCTGGCCCGCCGCCGCGGACGGCCCGCGGTACGAGGCGGTGCGCGAGGCCGCCGCGCTGGTCGAGGAGGCGCTCGCCGCGCGGGAGACGGCGCCCCCCGGCCGGGCGGCGGCGTCGATGAATGATTACTGCACACCTGACTACAGCAAAGTCACATCGACGACAGAGGCTGAGGCGGAAGGGACACAGGAGCCGGACGAGGCGGAGCTGAGCGGCCGGGAGCGTGCCATCGTCGCGGCCTGGGAGCGGGACGCCGACCTGCTGCTCGCCGAGCGGGCCCAGCGCCGCAGCGACGACGGCGTCACCGTCGGGCTGCCCCGGCGGCTGCCGGTGTCGTCGCTGGTTACCGTCGCCCGGGATCCCGCCGAGCTGGCGCAGCAGGTGCGCAGGCCGATGCCGCGGCCGCCCGCGCCCCAGGCCCAGCGCGGCACCGAGTTCCACCGCTGGCTGGAGCAGCGGTTCGGGCCGCAGCCGCTGATCGATCCCGACGACCTGGTCGGCGCCGAGGACGCGGACGCGGAACTGGACGGCGACGAGGACCTCGCGGCGCTCCGGGAGCGCTTCGAGGGCGGCGAGTGGGCACGCCGCTGGCCGTACGAGGTCGAGGTGCCGTTCGAGACGCTGATCGGCGACCGGCTGATCCGGGGCCGTATCGACGCGGTGTTCGCCGACGCGCCCGGCGGCGGGTTCGACGTCGTGGACTGGAAGACCGGCAGGCCGCCCTCGTCCCGCGCGGAAGAGGGCGCCGTGGCCGTGCAGCTGGCCGCCTACCGGCTGGCCTGGGCGGCCCTGGCCGGGGTGCCGGTCGAGCAGGTGCGGGCGGCGTTCTACTACGTGCGCGACGATGCCACCGTGCGGCCCGCCGACCTGCTCGACGAGGCAGGCCTCGCCGCGCTTATCGAGGGCGTCCCGGCTGGCTGACCCGCCGGGCGCGGGTTTCCTGGCCGGGCGTTCAGGAAATCACCGGGTGGCCCTGCGAGACCGGCCAGGAAATGCTGGGTAGGTTCTTCTGACCTGCGCCGGCCGCCCTGGTGCGGCTGGGGCAGGCGTCGGCGAGGCGCGGCTGCCCGCCGGAGCGTGACGGATAGTGTCGGGTGGCCGTGCCGGACAGGCCCGGCATCGTGATCGGAGGACCCCATTGCCCGAACCACGGGTATCGATGACCGACGGGCTGGCCGAGCGCGTGGTGCGCCGCGCGGTCGCCGCGCTGGCCAATTCCTACGGCTCGGCCCCGGCGCGGGCCACGGCGGCCAAGGAGATGCTGGTGCACGCCCTGGAGGGCCGCTCCAACCCGGATGACGAGGCGGACGGCTACGCGGCCGCCGCGGTTCTCGCGGCGCTGGCCCACGGGGTCGAGGCCGAGGCGGGCCGGGGGCTTGACTGGCTCTCGGTGGCGGCGCTCGAGGAATGGGACTTCCATCACCCGGAGAGTCCCATCTAGCGGCCGGTCAGCCGCTGAGGTGGCGCTCCAGCGCTTCGACCTTGGCGTCCATGGCCCCGGTCACGCCGGGGCGGACGTCGGCCTTGAGCGACAGGCTGACCCGCGGCGCCTTCGCCGCGACCGCGTCGACCGCCTGCTTCACCACGCCCATGACCTCGTCCCAGTCACCCTCGATCGTGGTGAACATGGCGTCGGTCCGGTTGGGCAGGCCGCTATCGCGGACGGCCCGGACCGCGTCCGCGACGTACTCCGCGACGTCCTCACCGACCCCGAGCGGCGTGACCGAGAACGCGACGAGCATCAGGCTCTCCTTAGATAGATAGACGGCAGCGTCAGTCGATGCCGGGAGCGATGGCGGACTCGAAGCGGCTGAGCACGTCCTGATCCCCGGACCGCTCGACCGGGCCGGCCGTCGGCCGGTGCCAGAGCCAGCAGTCGAGGTCGGCGGCGCTGCCGGAGATCTCGGCGGCGGCCGCCGCCCCGGAATCGCTGCCGGCGGCGTGGATGGCGGGCTCGTCGTAGCTGGTCCCGCTCGGGTCGGTGCCGGTGAACCGGCCCAGCGTGACCAGCCAGGAGTCTCCGGTATCGGTGGCCCGGATCCGCACGGTCTGGTCGCTGTGCGGGGCGAACGTGCCCCAGTCGGGCACCCCGCCGTACATGAGGCGCAGCGCCTCGTCCACCCCGTCGGCGCTCAGCTGCGGGTCCAGCGGCGTACGGCTGCCCCCGACCAGCTCGGCGTCGACCCGGTGGATCAGCGCCTCGTGCGCCTGGCGCCGCCGGATGAAGCCGACGGTCTGGTCGTCCGACCACGTCCAGGCGGGGGCGTCCGGCGCGGCCGCGGCCAGGGTTTCCTGCAGGACGCTGCTCGCACGCTGGTAGAAGTCCTGCAGCCCGGCCCGGTCACCCGGGCGCTCGGGCTTGAGGTCCTCGGCCTGCTGCCGGGTCGCGTTCTCGCGCACGATCGTGCCCCAGAACCACTGCACCTCCGCGAGGTGCCACAGCAGGTCATCAGCGTTCCAGTCGGGGCACGTCGGCACGCGCTCGTCTGGCGCGGCCGCGCTGACGGCCTCGGCGAAGCGGGTGGATTCCCGGGCCAGATGGTCAATAAAGTCAAGGTCCGCGTTCACGCCGTGCACGCTACTCCGTCCCGCTGGCAGGCCGCGATCGCACTAGGCACGCGCCCGTCAGCCCGGCCGGCCCGGGCGGGAGGCGGCGGCAGGCTGGCTCAAGTTAGGACACGCTGTCTCTAGTCCCGGCTTTGCTGTGACCTGTACGATCACGCGCATGAATCCACTGTCAGGCGTGCTCGGCGAGGCGTGGAAGATCTACCGCTCCTTCGCCGCGCACCTGCTTGCTATCGCCTTCGTCATCTATCTGGCTGCCGCAGTCATCACCGCGCTGCTCTCCCTGGCCGGCCTCTTCGGGTCGCTGCTGGGCACGATCGTTGAGCTAGTCGCGGCGTTCCTGGTTCAGGCCGCGCTGGTCAAAGCGATCCAGGACGTGCGTGACGGCCGCGTCGACCTCAACCTCGGCGAGACCGTGCGCGCGGCCACCCCGTACATCGCGCCGGTCGCCGGCGCCTCGATCCTGGCCGGCATCGCGATCACGATCGGGCTCATCCTGATCATCGTCCCCGGGCTGATCCTGATCACCATCTGGGCCGTGATCGTGCCCGCGATCGTCATCGAGCGGGCCGGGGTCTTCGCGTCCTTCGGGCGCAGCCGGGAACTCGTCCGCGGCCACGGCTGGCACGTGTTCGGCACGCTGGTCCTGGTGTTCCTGATTCTCATCGTCGTGGACATCGTGCTCGGGCTCATCTTCTCCGCGCTGCCCGTCGCCCTGCGCACCGGCCTGAGCTCGGTGATCTCCGGAACCCTCGTCGCCCCGTTCCTCGCGGCGGTCGTCACGCTGATCTACTACCGGCTCGTCGACGCGCACAGCGGGGCCGGCCCCGGCGGCGGTTACGCTCAGCCGGGCGGTTATGGCCAGCCGGGTGGCTACGGCCAGCCGCCGCCCCCGCCCGGCCAGCCGGGCAATTACGGCCCCCCGCCCGGTCAGCCGGGTGAGTACGGCCCGCCTCCCGGTCAGCAGGGTGGCTACGGCCAGCCGCCCGGTCAGCAAGGCGATTACGGCCCGCCTCCGGGACAGCAGGGTGGTTACGGGCCGCCCCCCGGTCAGCAAGGTGGCTACGGGCCGCCTCCGGGACAGCAGAGCGGCTACGGCCCGCCTCCCGGTCAGCAAGGTGGCTACGGCCCGCCTCCGGGACAGCAGGGTGGCTACTACGGGCCGCCGCCTGGTCAGCAGGGTGGTTACGGGCCGCCCGGCGGCGGCTACCGGCGCGGGCCCACCCCGCCGCCGCAGGACTACCGGGGCTGAGGAGCGGTCCTCCAGCCTGAACCGGGCCGAGTCCAGCCGGTCCCGCCTCGCTAGAGTGCCGGTGAGGGCCGGCGATGCGCTGCTGCGCTCGCCGGCCTGCAGACTCGGCGCTGGGGAGGATCATGGACGTCCGCGGCTTCATCGACGAGAACGCCGCCAGCTTCTTCGGGGCGCTCAGGGACTGGCTGGCCATCCCGTCGATCTCCGCCGACCCAGGCCGCCACGACGACGTCCGCCGCTCGGCGGAGTGGCTCGCCGGGTACCTGCGCCAGGCCGGCTTCCCGGCCGCGGAGGTGTGGCCGGCCGGGGCGGACGGTGGCGGGGTGCCCGCCGTGTTCGCGCACTGGCCGGCCGCGGACCCGGCGGCTCCGGTCGTGCTCGTCTACGGCCATCACGACGTGCAGCCGGTCGAGCCGCTCGCGGAATGGGACTCACCGCCGTTCCAGCCCGTGGAGCGGGACGGGCGGCTGCTGGGGCGCGGCGCGTCTGACGACAAGGGCCAGGTCCTGTTCCATGCCCTGGCCGCGCAGGCCTGCGTCGCCACCGGCGGGCGTGACGCGCCGCCGGTCACGCTCAAGCTGCTGATCGAGGGCGAGGAGGAGTCGGGGTCGCCGAACTTCGCCGCGCTGCTTGAATCCCGCCGGGACCGGCTCGCGTGCGACGTGATCGTGGTCTCCGACACCACGATGTGGGCCGCGGACGTGCCGTCGATGTGCACCGGCATGCGCGGGCTGATCGACGCCGAGATCGACCTGCGCGGCCCGGACCGTGACCTGCACTCCGGGTCGTTCGGCGGCGGGGTGCCGAACCCGCTGCACGCGCTCGCGGACCTCCTGGCCGGCCTGCACGACCGGGACGGCCGGGTCACCTTGCCTGGCTTCTACGACAAGGTCGCTCCCATTTCAGAACCTGAACGCGACATGTTCGCGCGACTGCCGTTTGACGAGGCGGCGTGGCTCGCCGAGGCGGGTCACAGCCGCGCCGCCGCGGGCGAGTCCGGGTTCAGCACGCTGGAGCGGATCTGGGCCCGGCCCACCGCCGAGGTCAACGGCCTGTGGGGCGGGCACACCGGGCCGGGCGGCAAGACCATCATCCCGGCCGGCGCGCACGCGAAGCTGTCGTTCCGGCTGGTCGCGCACCAGGAGCCCGCGGATGTCGCCGCCGCGCTCCGTGAGTACGTGGCGCAACACACCCCGCCGGGCATCGAGGCCAGCGTCACGGTCGACGGGCCCGGGGTCAGGCCCTCGTTCTCCCCGGTCGATTCACCAGCCGTGCTCGCGGCGCGACGGGCCCTGGCGCGTGCGTTCGGGAAAGAAGTTCTTTTCACCCGCGAGGGCGGCAGCGGGCCCGAGGCCGACCTGGCCACCATCCTGGGGGCGCCGCTGGTGTTTCTGGCCGTCGGCCTGGACTCCGACCGGATCCACGCCCCGAACGAGAAGGTGGAGATGCCGCTCCTGCTCAAGGGCGCCGAGGCCGCCGCGTACCTGTGGGATGAGTTCGCCGCCGCGGGCGCCGAGCTCACGGCGTCGCGGTGAGCGCCGCCGGTCCCAGCGAGCTCAGCGACGTGCCGGAGCTGGGCGACCTCGCGCTGTCCCGGTCCGAGGTGGACCGGGCCACGGCCCGCCGCGGTGACGACGAGTGGCTCGCGGCGGCGTGGGCGGATCCCCGGACCCGGGTCCTCGTCGTGGACGACGGTCAGGCTCTGCTGCGGTTCGGTGCCGACACCGCCGAGCTCGTGTTCATCTCGCCCGGGCAGGCACCGGAGGGGATCAGGTTCCTGCAGGGCATCGACACCGACGGGGTCGTGTACTTCGGGGTGATCGCGCCGCCGCCGCAGCCGGACTCCGGGGATCAGGCGGCGTCCGGGACCCGCGCGGCCAGCCTGCGCGAGGCGGGACCGCTGCTGTCCGACCGCGACGCCGGGCTGATGACCCATGCCGTGGCGCTGTCCAACTGGCACGCGGTGCACGGGCACTGCCCGCGCTGCGGCGCGGTCACCAAGCCGATCCTGTCCGGCAGCGCGCGGCGCTGCGTGGCCGACGGCAGCGAGCACTTCCCGCGGCTCGACCCCGCCGTGATCATGCTGGTGACCGACCCCGACGACCGGTGCCTGCTGGCGCGGAACGCGCAGTGGCCGGAACGCAGGGTGTCGATCCTGGCCGGGTTCGTCGAGCCCGGTGAGTCGGCCGAGCAGGCGGTCGCGCGCGAGGTGCATGAGGAGACCGGGATCACGGTCACCGGGGCCCGCTACGTGGCCAGCCAGCCGTGGCCGATGCCGCACAGCCTGATGCTCGGGTTCCGGGCCAGCGCCACCGGGAACCTGGAGATCACCGTGGACTCCGAGGAGATCGCCGAGGCGAACTGGTTCAGCCGCGACGAGCTGCGGGCCGCCGTCGCGAGCGGCGAGATCAAGCTGCCGTCGCGGGTCTCGATCGCGAACCGGATCATCGAGTCCTGGTTCGGAACCAGCCTCGCCGGCACCGCCTGGTAACGCGGCCTGCCGCGGGCGCTGTACCCGCCGAGGGCTGGGCAGCCGCGGATCCGCCGGTTTACCCTGTTTGCCGTGGCGGGATGGATTCCGAGTGGCGCCGAGGTGCGGTGCGCTGACTGCGGCCGGAGCTATCCCGGCGAGCTCAGTTCCTGCCCGGCCTGTGGCGTCGCCGCCGGGTCAGAAGGCGGCCCGCTTCCGGAGTTCCTGCCCCTGCAGCCCCTGGGCAACCTGCTGACTGTCGCGCTGGCCGTGGTGGTCGCCGTGATCGCGGCCAGGCTCTTCGTCGAGCTGCTCGCCCTGGGCGGCACGCACTGGCGGCGCAGCTTCATCACGTCGCCGCTGGACAAGACCGCCGACATCACGATCTTCGTCCTGGGCATCGCGTTCGTGGTGTGGTTCCACCGCGCCCGGGTCAACGCCGAGCACAGCGGCTGGCGGCAGCGCCGCGCCCGGGCCTGGACGTTCTGGGGCTGGGTCATCCCGATCATCAACCTGTGGTTCCCGTTCCAGCTCATGGGGGACATCTGGCGCGCGGGCCTGCCCGCAGGCCTCCGCACGAAGACCGCGTGGCTGCCGGTCGTGTGGTGGACAACCTGGCTGCTGGCCGGGCTGACGATCGGCGGCAAGGCGAAGAATTACCCGTGGCCGAACCTGGCCGCGGGCACGCTGACCGTCAGCCTGTGCTGCCTGGCGGTGTCCGGGCTGACGCTGATCGCCATCATCCGCACCGTCTCCGCCGGCCCGCTCGGCTCGCCGCGTCCCGGCCGGCCTGGCCGCCTGAGGCTTCAGGGCTGGACCGGGCTCGGGCCGGCTTCGAGCAGCGGGATGAGCAGCTCCGCGGGCCGCGCCACGACGGCCCGGTCGGGCCAGATGACCACCGGCCGCTGGATGAGCTCGGGGTACGTCGCCATGGCCTCGATGAGTTCACCGCCGGTGGCGGTGGCCAGCCCCAGTTCCTGGTACCGGGGCTCCGACGTGCGCATCAGCGCCCGCGGGTCCGTATCTCCGAGCAGCGCCAGCACGCGGGCGATCTCAGCCCGGCTGGGCGGCTCGTCGAGGTAGTGCACCCGCCGCACCGGGACGCCGTAGGCGGCAAACAACTCGTCTGCGGCCTGGCACTTCGAGCAGCGCGGGTTGTACCAGACGACCACACCGGCATCGGGCATGGCCACCACGCTACTTGGCGACCGGCCCTGCGGGCTCAGGCAGCGCGGGGCCCGCTACCGGGCGCGCGCCTCCAGGGCATCGAGGTCCCTCTCGGTGAAGTCAGCTATCCGACGAGGTTAATCTTGTTCAGCGGCGCTTTCCGTCTGTCAGGCACCCAGGGCCAGCTGAGAGGTCTGTGAGGGAGTAGCCGATGAGGCTTGAGCCGTCATTGAGGCGGACGACGGGGCGACGATCATGGTCGAGTGGCATGGGTACGGCCGTGCCTATCCGCCGGGAAGCCGCCAGATCGTCGGGGCGATGTTTCACCTGGCCGACCGCGAGCCTTATCGCCGGCTCAACGACGCCGTCTGTGTCACTGTCGGCGAGGTCCGCGCGCCCGCCGGCCCGGGCCAGGACGAGCCGGATCTGGTCGTCGACGTCGCCGAGCTGATCTGGGAACCCGTCGCTGACTAGGGCCGCGATTAGCTGGGCCGTTACTCGGTTGCTGGTCATCTTGAACCGCACGTTCGGCTTTACGAAGGCGCCTTATCCGGCCTCGCCACCGGGCCATCATGAATAATCATGCAATGTGCGCTATTGGCGCTCTGAGGTTGCCGGGAGAGGCCGCCGGTCCGGGTTAATTGGTCTAAGGTGAAGGCCCTCCACTGGCTACCTTCTTCCGGGGGCAATGTGCGCTACGGCATTCATGGCGCGAACGTAGGCCGGTTAGCCTCATCAGAAGGCGCCGAAGCGGTCAGCGCCGCGATCCGGCGTCACCGTCTGGAGTCGGTGTGGGCCTGGGAGCAGATTGCCGTACCGGCCAGCTTCGCCAGTCCATGGCCCTATTCCCGGGACGGGAGGCTCGCCACCCCCGACGACGTGGCCTTGATGGACCCGCTGGTATGGCTGGGGTGGGTCGGAGCGCTCGCGCCGGAGGTGAATCTGGCCACCGGGGTGTTCTTGCTGGCGCTGCACGATCCCATCACCGCCGCCAAGGCGGCGGCCACGCTCGACCTGCTGGCGCGGGAGCGGGTCATCCTCGGCGTCGGTGCTGGGTGGCTGAAGGAGGAGTACGACGCCCTGGCCAAGGATTTCTCTGACCGCGGGAAGCGAACAGACGAGAGCATCGCCGCCATTCGCCAGCTGTGGTCGCAGAGCCCGGCGGCGTTCAGTTCCCAGACCGTCTCCTTCCCCGCGCTCTACTGTGAGCCGCGCCCCAAGCGGGCCATCCCGATCGTGATCGCGGGTGGATCCAAGCCGGCTGCCCGCCGGGCCGGAGCGCTGGGGGATGGCTTCTACCCGCATCCGAGCGTGCAGGACCTGGAACCACTCCTGGCGGTGATGCGCTCCAGCGCTCTGGCCGCGGGCCGTGATCCGGATGAGATCGAGCTCACGATGGCCGGTGCGCCCTCCGCGGAAAACGCCCGCCAGGCACGCACGTTAGGCGCTCAAAGGTTCCTTATTGATGTGTATGGCAGCGAACCGGACACGGTCGGCCGTTTCATCGAGAGAAGCCTCAACGACCTCGGGTGAATCTGCGGCAGCCTGCCGCCGGCACTGCGGCCGCCTGAATGCCGGTCGGGCCAGCTTTACTGCGGTGAATCTGGTGCCTTACGGTGGCCTGGGTCCCGGCTGGAAGGACGACGCATGAGCGAGTTGTGGCGCAAGAGCGCTGTCGAGCTGGCAGCTTTGATCCGCGGTCGCGAGGTCAGCAGCCGTGAGGTCGTCCAGGCGCATCTGGACCGGGTCGAGGCGGTCAACCCTCACCTCAACGCTATCGTCCGCCTCCTGCCGGACCAGGCGCTGGCGGAGGCCGACGCGGCCGACCAGGCGGTGGCGGACGGCACTGGGCTCGGCCCGCTGCATGGCGTCCCGTTCACGGTCAAGGAGAACATCGACCTGGCGGGCACCCCGACCACGCAGGCGGTCCCGGCGCTGGCCGAGGCGATCGCCCCGGTCGACGCCCCGCAGGTGGAGCGGCTGCGTGCGGCCGGTGCGATCCCCATGGGCCGTACCAATCTGCCGGACTTTGGCCTGCGGGTCCACACCGACTCGGCCCTGCACGGCCTGACCCGTAACCCGTGGAACCCGCAGCGTACTGCGGGCGGGTCGAGCGGCGGGGAAGCCGCCGCCCTGGCGACCGGGATGAGCCCGCTCGGCCTGGGCAACGATCTCGGCGGGTCACTGCGCAATCCGGCGCATTGCTGCGGCGTCGCATCGATCAAGCCCTCCACCGGGGCGGTGCCCGCCGCGGCCGCGATCCCGCCGGAGGACATGAATATTTCCTTCCAGCTGATGGCTGTTGAAGGTGTCATGGCCCGCCGGATCGCCGACGTCCGGGCCGGGTTCACCGCGATCGCGGGCCAGCACCCCCGCGATCCGCTGAGCGTCCCTGCGGTCTTCACCGACCTGGCTCGCGGCGAACGGCCGAAAGTCGCCGTGCTGGCGGAGCCGCCCGGCGGCAGCACCCACCCAGGGGTGGCCGCGGCGGTGCGCCGCGCCGCCGACGCGCTCGCGGACGACGGTTTCGAGGTCTCCGAGGCCGTACCGCCCGGCTATGAGCAGGCCATTGAATTGTGGGCGGCGATCCTCGCCGTTGACCTGCGGGTCATGAAACCGGAGCTGGACCACGTCATGGGCCCGGGCGGCCTGCAGTTCCTCGGCTACGCGCTCGAGCACCTGCCCGCATCCGACCTGGCCAGCTGGGCGATGGCGCATACCGCCCGGGATGGGCTGGCCCGGGCCTGGAGCCTGTGGTACCAGGACTACCCGGTGCTGCTCAGCCCGGTCTGGTCCCAGCCGGCCTTTCCGCTGGACTTCGACATCGCCAGCCTCGACAGCGCGATCGCGACGCTGGAGCTGATGCGCCCGGTCCTTCCGGCCAACCTGCTCGGCACCCCGGCCGCGGTGGTACCCGCCGGGATGGCCGAGGGCCTGCCTGTCGGCGTCCAGGTCATGGGCGGCAAGTACAC
Organism: uncultured Actinomycetota bacterium; assembly: GCA_963844655.1. GTDB lineage: Bacteria > Actinomycetota > Actinomycetes > Streptosporangiales > Streptosporangiaceae > JASHPR01. The sequence continues at coordinate 1,195,068 of CAWJPA010000007.1, forward strand.
CGAGCTTCGCTGCCTGGCCGTCGCCGAGGCGATCGAACAGCGCCTCGGCCCGCTCACCCCGATCGACCCGGTCACCGGCTGACCCGGCCGCGGTGATGGGCACTCGTTTCAGGCTGCGGTCAGGCGGTGGCCTGGGCGCGGATAGCGGTGATGAGCGCGAGGGCGGTGGTGGGCAGCTGCCGGTGGCGGGGATAGCACAGCAGGATCTGCCGCTGGCTTAGGTGCTCGCGGGGGGACAGCCAGGTGAGCGTCGGATCGACCGCCTTGCTGGCGGCGAGGCGCCCCGTGCAGGCGTGGCCGAGCCCAGCCGCGACGAGCCGCTGAAGCGCCAGGTTGTCGTCGGTGCGGTAGACGATCTTCGGCACGATGCCGAGCCGCTCCCAGGCCTGTTCGAGTTCGAGCTGCCCTTTCCACTGGTGGGTCCAGGCGACCAACTCCAGCCCGTGCAGCACGTCGAAGCTGGGGCGGTGCAGGTCCGCGATCGGGCTGTCGCGCCGGGTGAGGATCACCCAGGGGTCTTCCAGCAGCGGGATGGTCTCGACGAACTCGTGTGGCCCGGGATCGCGGGAGAAGGCGAGATCAAGGTCCCCCCGGCGGAGGGCATCCCTGGAGCCGGCTGAGTCGTCGGTCTCGTTGAGCACTACCTCCACGCCGGGGTATTCGCTGCGGAAGGCACGCAGCGCGGGGGGCATGATCTCGGCTGCCGCGGTCTGGGATACACCGACCCGCAGCCGGGCGCACTCGCCTTGTACTGCTTCCTCGGCATCGGCGGCCACAGCCTCCACCTCGCTCAGGACCCGCCGCGCGCGGCGGCAGACCGCCTCGCCGGCGGGCGTCAGCTGCACCTGTGCTCGGCCGCCTGGGCGGTGGAACAACGACAGCCCGAGTGCCGTCTCAAGCGCCAGCACCTGGTGCGACAGCGCCGATTGGGTGTACCCGAGCTCGGCGGCTGCGGCGCGGAATGACCCGGATTCGGCCACCGCAAGCACGGCTCGCAACTCGCGCAAGCCAAGGCCGTTTTTGATTGTCCATATCGATCGTAGCTGGCTCATTTCTTCATAATAAGAACAGTTCTGTTCATATTAAACTGTTTCCGCGAACAATCTCGAGTGCGGTCAGGGAGCGCGGAGTGATCGAGACAGCGGGAAGCAAGCAGGGGACGCACCTGTTCCGCATCCTTATCTACGGCCTCGTCATGGCCAGTTCGGCCGCCCAGTTCGCCATCGTGCCGGTCATGCCCACCTATGCGCACCGGTTCGGCCTCTCGGGATTCCAGCAGGGGGCAGTGCTCGCGGCGACTGGGCTCGCCACCCTGGCCGTATCCGTTCCCGCCGGGATTGTGTCCGACCGCGTTGGCGCGCGCAGGCTCACCCTGTGGGCGGGCCTGATCATGACGATTGCGCTGTTCGGGCAGTCACTCGCGGGCGGCTTTCCCGCACTGTTTGGGACACGGCTTGTTTTCGGGGTCGGCTACGGCGTGGTGTGGACAGCCGGGCTGTCCTGGATCGCCGACACCGTACCGGCCGGGTCGGGTCTTGGCGGGTCAGTAGCCAGCGCCGGTCTCGGCGGTGTCGCGGGGCCTGCCGTCTCAGGCGCGCTCGTCCAGTACTTCGGGCTGGCGATTCCCTGGCTCGCCACCGGCACAGCTCTTGCCGTGATCACCGCTGGGCTCAGCCTGCTCCGCACGCCGGTTCGTGCGGCAGCGGCCACCGCGCCGCTGGGCGCTCACCTGCGGGCGGTTACCGCCGACCGCAACACGATCTGCGCAGGCGCCGCGATCGTCACCGCAGGCGTCACCACGGGGGTCTGCGCCGTGCTTGTCCCGGCCCAGCTGCACGCCGACGGCGCATCGCCGGGACGGATCGGCCTCGCCTTCTCCGCGGCCGGCGTGCTGTTTGCGGCAGGCAGTGCTATCACGGCCGCGGCCGGCAGACGGGCAGTGTCCATCCCGGTGATATGCGCTGGCATGCTGGCCCTCATGGCCGCCCTGTCGCCAGCGACCCTCACCACAGCACCGTTCGCGATCGTCGCGGCCCTGTGCACCGCGACCGCCGCACGGTCAGTGCTCTGGACGGTCAGCTACCCGCTGGCCGCGAAGGGCTCCGTGCACAACAGCGCTGGCATCGGCGTCGCAGTCGGGCTCCTCAACGGGATATGGGCCGCCACAGCGGTACTGGGCCCGCTCACCGCCGGGCTCGCGACAGAACACCTCAGCCGGCCTGCGATCTTCGGGCTCACCGAAGTCTGCTGCGCCGCCGCGCTGGGCGCCGCCGCCGTCGCCTGGCGCACCCGGCAACCTCCCCCACGATGCGACAGCCCGCAAGCCTCATCACCGGCCAGAGCCAACGTCCGTGCACCCGCCTGTCACCCCGATCCCTGCACCCGCCGGTGACGGCGGAAGCTGGCCACGACGCCACAGGGAGCAGGGCCGGGCCACGTGATTTACGGGCTGATCACGGCGATGGGCTGGGGCATCTCAGCGATCGCGGCGACCAACGCCGCCCGGCGGGCAGGCACCTACACCGCCGTCTTGAGCGGCCAGGGCACAGGCGTTGCCGTGCTGATCATCCTCGCCGTGTTCCTGCGTCCCCCGCTCGATGCCATCGGCGTGACCACGGCCATCGGGCTCGCCAGCGCGGGCCTGCTGGGGCTGCTTGGCTATCTGACGTTCTACCGTGCGCTTGAGTACGGCGGCGCCGTCGGCCTGGTCAGCGCCATCAGCGCCACCTATGGGGGAATCACCACCGTGCTCGCGGTCGTCGTCCTCGGCGAGCACATCGGCGGTTCCGGCGCGGCTGGTGTCGTGCTCGCGGTCACCGGCATAGCCATGGCCTGCGCCTCCTCGCCAGCCGCGGCCCAGCCTCCCCCGATCGCGGTCGCCGAGCCAATCGTCGGCATTGCACCAGGGCCCGCCCGCGGGCGAAGCCTGTCCCGCGCGGGCGTTCCGCTGGCCCTTGCCTCAGCACTGACCTACGGCGTCAGCGGCTTCCTGCTGGGCGACTATTCGGCCCGGGCCGGAGCGCTCGGATCGGCTCTGGCCGCCCACGGCACCTCGGTCGCCGTCTTGCTGCTGGCCCTGCCCTTCCTCGGCAAAAGGAAGGTCTGGCGCACCAACGCGTCCGGCATGATCTGGGCGGTGGCCGCCGGCCTGGCCGATGTGGTGGGACTGCTGGCCTTCGCCCGGGGCGGTCAGGCCGGCCAGGTGGCCGTCACCGCAGCCGTTTCGAGCATCTACCCCGCCATCCCGCTGGTCGCCGGGCTCGTCATGTTCGGCGAACGGATGAGCCGGCGACAGCTACTCGGTGTCACCTTGATCATCACTGGGCTCGTGCTGATCGGCCTGAACTAAATCCGCAGACCCCGTCAGCGGCAGTTCGGCGACGGTGTGCCAGCTTCCCGGCCGGGCGCTGCCCGTCATCAGCCACACCCGGCTGACGCGGGCCTGGATGGGGAGCCAGCGCAGCACGTCTGCCTGTGCGGCCCGCAGGTCCGCGGCGCCGCCGGGTGGCCTGTCACCGACCGTGAGGTGGGGAATCACATCGTCATGCACGCCCCGGTAGGGCAGGTACCCAGGGAAGGCCGCCGACACCGCGCGGGTGAGGGCCCGGAACGGGCCATCGGGCCGCGGGGCGAGCCACAGCACCTCCTGGCCGAACCAGGCTGTCGCAGGGAAGTCACAGTCGAAGGCGCTGATGGTTTGCACCGCGCCGGCCAGGGCCGCGATCGTCGCGGCCATCATCACCCGGCACCGCGGCTTCGCCCGCATCGGGACGCTGCCGGGCGCCACGCCGTCAGATGGACTGCAGGACGATGGCGCGCAGGTCGTCACGGGACAGGGCGACGGGGTTGCCCTGCATGCTGCTGGATCTGGCCGCTGCGGCGGCGATGTCGCCGGCCTGGCCCGGCTGGATCCCGAACGCGCCCAGGCCGGGTGCCGCGAGCAGGGTGAGCGTCTCGCGGATCCAGGCCAGGCCGTCGTCGACGGACGCGGACGGCTGCCCGGTCAGCAGCCGGGCCGCCTCGGCGTACCGGTCCAGGACCGGTACTCCGTCCGGCCGGGACCGCAGCACCCGCACGTTGGCCTCGATCACACCGGGCAGCACGGCGGCGCAGGCGATGCCGTGCGGCACGTCAGCGGTCCCGCCGATGACGCCCGCTAGGCCGTGCACGGCGCCGAGCTTGGCGTTCGCCAGGGCCAGCCCGCCGAGCAGGCTGCAGATGGCCATGTCCGTCCGCGCCGCGAGGTCCGCGCCGTCGGCGTAAGCGGCGCGCAGCCCGGACGCGGCGCGGCGCAGACCCTCCCGGGCCAGGCCGTCGGTCAGCGGGCTGGCGCGCACGGACACGAACGGCTCGAGGCACTGAGTGAGGGCGTCGAGGCCGCTGGAGGCGGTGACCGGCGCCGGGCAGGACACGGTGAGCTGGGGGTCGATCAGCGCGACCCGGGGGATCATCAGCGGGCTGCGCAGGCTGGCCTTGATCCCGTGTTCCGGCGCGGCCAGCACGGCGTTCGCGGTCACCTCCGCGCCGGTGCCCGCGGTGGTCGGCACCGCCACGCACGGCACGGCAGGCTGGATGATCTTCTGTCCGGACCCGATGACCTCCAGGTAGTCCAGCGGGTCACCGCCGTTGCCCAGCAGCATGGCCACGGCCTTGGCGGTGTCGATAACGCTGCCGCCGCCGATCGCCACCACGACGTCTGCACCGTGGTCGCGCGCGACCACGGTGCCCGCGCGGGCCACGGCGATCGTAGGCTCGCCCGCCACCGGGAACACGGCGGCGGGCGCGCCCAGGCCTTCCACCAGCCCGCCGTGGCGCGCAGGGTCCGCGCCGGTGCAGACCAGAACCCGGGACCCGAGCCCCGCGACCAGCGACGGCAGCTCGGCCGCCCGGCCCGCGCCGACCACGATGCGGCCCGCGGTGGCGAACTCGAACGCCACCGGTGTCACGGCGTGCCGCTCGCCCATCCCTCACCTGCCGCCGGGAACACGGCGGAGTATTTCTCGCTCGCGCGCGGCTCGGAAATCATGTCCGCGACCGCGTCACGCCACTGCGCATAATGCGGCGTCAGCTTGTGTGCCGCCGGCGCGCCGGCGTCGCGGTACACCTCCACCAGAACCACGTGCGCCGGGTCGGCCTGGTCCTGGATGACGTCGAAGCGCAGCACGCCCGCCTCGGTCAGCGACGCCTTCGCGTTGACCAGGGTCGCGGCGAGGAAGTCGTCAACGCGCTCAGGCCGTACCCGCACGTGAACATGAACGACCAGCATCTGCTCATCCTGCCGTGTCGGCCAGCGCGCTGAACAGCTCGGTGTAGTCGTAGGCGGATTCTGGCTTGGCGCGTATCTGGGTGTCGAGCTTCTTGGCGTCCTCGCCGACCAGGATCCGCCAGGCCCCCGAACGCACCCCCTCCAGGATGATGGCCGCCGCCCCGGCCGCGCTCAGCGGCGCCTTGTCCCGGAAGTCGGCGTTCGCCTGGGCGAGCAACTTCCGCAGCGCATCGGCTGGCGCACCCTCGGGCAGGACGCCCATGCCGACCAGGTCGGCCCGGGCGTCGAGGGGGATCAGCTCCTCCAGCTGGGCCTCGGTCATGTGCTCGGGCGCGGGCAGGCCGCGGGCGCGGATGCTGTTCTCGACGATGTTGGTGCCCACGTGTCCTGGCATCACGACCGCGACCCGGACCTGGGGCGCGTGGGTGCGCAGGTCTTCGATGAGCGCTTCGGTGAAGCCTCTAACGGCGAACTTGGCCGTGCAGTAGGCGCTGTTGGGCGCGCTCGGGCCCAGCGCCGCCCAGAAGCCGTTCACGCTGCTGGTGTTGACCAGGACCCCGTCGCCGCTCGCGATGAGCAGCGGCAGGAACGTGCGGGCGCAGTAGTACACACTCCACCAGTCGACGGCGAACGTGTGCTCCCACTCCTCCCGGCTGTCACTGACGAAGCTGGCGCCGCCCCCGATGCCCGCGTTGCTGAACACCACATCCACGTGATCGCTGTCGTGCCCGGAGAGCAGCTCGTCGCGGAACCGCAGCACCTGCGCCTCGTCCGAGACGTCGCACGCATGGCCGGTAACCAGCACGCCGGGCGGAGCGCCCTCCCGCGCCAGGGCCACGGTCTCTTCGACCGTGTCGGCATGCCAGTCGCAGGCCGCGACCGAGCATCCGTCCGCCGCCAGCTGGCGCACCAGCTCACGGCCCATGCCCGACCCGCCGCCGGTCACCACCGCGAGCTTCCCCGTGAACGAATCCATCGCCCGCACCTCCCATTGGTCGCGCCGGGCCAGCCAGCCGCCCGGCCAGATTCTCCTTGTGCGGGCCCGCAGCCGGGCTCACTAAAAGTGATATCACTTTACCACCGGACGTGCAAGCCGGCCGATGCGGATTCTCTTCGTAACCGCCGTGCTGCGCCGGGTGGTCGTGCCGTGCGGACCCGAACCATAGCCGCCACCGTTACGTTCGAGCGATCATGAGGACATCTCACCTCCCGCGTCCGGCGGCCTAGCCGTGCTCGTCGAGCTGGCCGTCATCCTCCTGTGGTTCATCGGCGGCGCCGCCGTCATCATGGCGGCCATCATGGTTCTGGTCAGCTCTCGCCTGCGCCGCCGCAGCCAGGTCGCTGGCGAGTGGCCGCAGCGGTCCTGCGCAGAGGTCACCGCGGAGTCCGGGCCGCTGCACCTGACGGGCATCAGCGCCCCGGGGCCGCACGGCATGCTCCGGTCCCGCCTGGCGGGCTCTGAATGCATCTGGTACCGCAACCGGGTCATGCGCAACTTCTGGGTGACCCGCTGGACAGCCGAGGGCGAGGGCGGGTCGGTCCCGATCACCGAGCCCATGCAGGAGCAGGTCTGGGAGTGGGACTCGGGCCCGTTCGCCCTCATCGACTCCAGCGGCAGCATCCCGATTGACCCGGCGCTGCTGCGGCGGACCGCCAACGTCTTCGGCTACCCCATGGAGCAGGCGCTCGGCGAGACCGCGGACGACGGCCCCGAGGCGTGGCACTACCGCGGCGGGATGATCGGCGCGCTGCAAACGGACGGGCTCCTGCCGGCCGAGCTGTTCGAGACGCTGGCCGACCCGGAGGCCAGGACCTTCGGCTACCGGCTCATCGAGGAGATCGTCCGCCCGGACCTGTCCCTGCACGTCTTCGCCGTGCCCGCCAGCCGGAACGGCCGGGTGATCATGCGGTCGCCCTTCCGGGACATCCCGGCGATCTCCGCAGCCGAGCCCGTGCCGGACGGCCTGGCCCGCGGACGGCGGAAGGCGACGCGGTGGGCCGCGGTAATCGGCGGGTTCGGCCTGGCCTGCTTCGGCGTGTCGGCCCTGCTGCTGCCCATGCTGCCGGACTGACGCACTGAACAGGACGCACGGGGCGGTCAGCGCAGCAGCAGGCGCGCGGCGAGCTCGAGATGGTTGCTCACGTCGTTGGCTGAGGCGCGCCTGGTCACCCACGCGACCAGGTTCGACAGCCAGACATCGCCGATGATGCGGGCGATCGCCTTGTCGTCGGCCGAGGGCTCGCCCTCGTGCATGGCCTTGGTGAGCATCTCCTCCATCAGCCGGGCCACGGTGTTGACCTCGGCCGCGGCGCTCGGGTCCGCGAACATGAAGGCCCGGGTCATCGCCTCGGCCAGGTTGGGCTCCCGCTGCATGGACCGGGTGATCCGGCCCAGCACGTACAGCATCCGGTCGTAGGGCGTGTCGCCAGGGATCGACTTGCGGTTGAGCTTCTCCTGGGTCTGCTCGAACTCGCGGACCAGCCCCGACACCAGCAGGTGGATCTTGGACGGGAAGTACCTGTAGAGCGTGCCCAGCGCGACGTCGGCCTGCTCGGCCACGGCCCGCATCTGCACCGCGTCGTAGCCGCCCTTGGCCGCCAGCGCGAGCGTGGCATCGAGGATCCGCTTCCGGCGGTCACGCTGCGCGGCAGAGCCGAACTCGGCGGGTGCGGTCGGGGCGACGGTGTCGCCGGTGCGGGTTCGCGGTGCTGCCATCACGGCCTCTCCGATTGACAAACCGGACCGCAATCGCGATCGCCCGCCACCGATCCGCGCGTTCCGGAGGTATCACCGTCCGTACGGACAGTCAGCCTACCAACGGTGACGTACCTGGCCAGGCGCCATGCTCTGGCCGTCCGCAGGTAAAACATGTTCTAATTTTGCCCGGCCGGGCGATCAGGAGGGAAGCCCCCGGCCTGGATCGAGGCGGACGGCCGGCGAAGGCCGTGGAGGCTGGGGCCCGGCGGCCGAGGCGGGCGGCCGGCTGGCCGAGCAGGACGGAGGCGCGCCGAGTGGATTTCGTCCCCGACGAGACCCATCAGGCGGTGGCGCGCCTTGCCGCCGAGGTCATGGACCGCCACCGGCCCGCGTCCCCCGCCGACCCCCGGGCCGCCTGGAAGGAGCTCGCCCAGGCGGGCCTGCTGGCGCTGACCCTGCCGCGCTGGCTGGGCGGGGACGGCCTCGGGGTGATGGCCACGGCCGCGCTGCTCACCGAGACCGGCCGGCGGGCAGCCAGCGTGCCCGCGCTGGCCACGCTGATGCTGGGCGTGCTGCCGGTCGTCCGGTGGGGCGACCGTGACCTGCACCGGGCATTGCTGGCCGGCGTCGCGTCCGGCGACACGCTCTTGACGGGAGCATTACGCGAACCGTCCGTGGTCATGCCGTCCACCCCGGCGACCACAGCCGCGCTGGCCGGTCAGCCAGGCGCCGTCCCGCGCGGAACCGTCTCGGGGATCAAGGTCGGTGTCCCGTGCGCCGAGCAGGCCGACTGGATCCTGGTGCCGGCCACCATCGCCTCGGGCGGGACCGGTGTCGTGATCGTGGCCAGGTCCGCGCCCGGGGTGACCCTGGAGCCGTCGCCGGCGGCTGCCGGCGGCCCCGAGAGCACGCTCCGCCTGGATGAGGCGCCGGTCAGTCACGTCCTCGCCGCGGGGCCGGGCTGCCCCGCCGTGGCTGGTCTCTACCAGCTCGCGCTGGCCGGAGCGTGCTGCCTGGCCGACGGGGCCGTCGCCGCCGCGCTCGAGCTGACCACGGCGCACGTGGCGTCCCGGGAGCAGTTCGGCCGCCCGCTGGCCACGTTCCAGGCCGTGACCCAGCAGATCGCCGAGGTCTACATCACCGCACGCACCCTGCACCTGGCCACGCTGTCGGCGTGCTGGCGGCTGGAGACCGGGCGCGAGGCCGGTGACGACCTCGACGTGGCCGCGTACTGGCTGGCCGCGCACGCGCCCGGGGCGCTGCGGGCCTGTCACCACCTGCACGGCGGGATCGGCATGGACGTGACCTACCCGCTGCACCGCTACTCGTCGCTGGTCAAGGACCTGGTCAGGTTCGTCGGCGGCGCGGAGTACCGGCTCGACCGGCTCGGCGCCGGCCCGGGCGGGTGAGACGGCATGTTCATCGACCTCACCGACGCCCAGGCCGCGCTCCGCGATGAGCTGCGGGCGTACTTCGCCGGGCTGATCTCGGCCGGCGAGCGGGCCGAGATGCTCACCGAGCGGCACGGCGCCGCTTACCGCGCGGTCGTGCGGCGCATGGGCCGCGACGGCTGGCTGGGGGTGGGCTGGCCGGCCGGATACGGTGGGCGGGGCCTCGGCCCGGTCGAACAGCTGATCTTCGCCAGCGAGGCGGCCCGGGCCGACGTGCCGCTGCCCGCGGTCACGCTGCAGACCGTCGGCCCGACGCTGCAGGCGCACGGCACCCAGGAGCAGAAGGACTTCTTCCTGCCCCGGATCCTGGCCGGCGAGGTGCACTTCGCGATCGGGTACACCGAGCCTGAGGCCGGCACCGACCTGGCCGCGCTCCGCACCCGCGCGGTGCGGGACGGGGACAACTATGTGGTCAACGGCCAGAAGATCTTCACCACCGGGGCCCACGACGCCGACTTCATCTGGCTGGCCTGCCGCACCGACCCGGACGCGCCGCGGCACAGGGGCATCTCCATCCTCATCGTGGACACCGCCGATCCCGGCTTCTCCTGGACGCCGATCATCACCCACGACGGGGCCCATCACGTCAACGCGACGTACTACTCCGACGTGCGGGTCCCGGTCACGATGCGGGTCGGGGAGGAGAACGCCGGCTGGCGGCTGGTGACCACGCAGCTCAACCACGAGCGGGTGATGCTGGGCCCGGCGGGCCGGATCGCCGCCCTGCACGACCGGGTGCGCGACTGGGCCGCGCACCGGGCCGCGCCGGGCGGGCAGCCGCTGCTGAGCCTGCCCGACGTGCGCCGCGCGCTGGCCGAGACCCGCGCCTGCCTGCGGGTCAACGAGCTGCTCAACTGGCAGGTCGCGGTGGCACCGACGGTCGACATCGCGGACGCGTCCGCAACCAAGATCTTTCATTCCGAGCGCATGCAGCGGCTCGGCCAGCTGCTGGAGGAGATCGTCGGGCGGCACGGCGACCCGGCCGACCCGCCCACCGCCGAGCTGATGCGCTGGCTGGACATCCAGGCCAAGCGCAACACCGTGCTGACCTTCGGCGGGGGCGTGAACGAGATCCAGCGGGAGCTGATCGCGACGGCCGGGCTCGGGCTGCCCCGGGTGCCCCGGTGAGCGGAGGACGGTGGGCGTGACGGCCGGCGACCCCGGGGCTGCGGGCCCAGCCACCGCGGACGCGTCCGCCGCCATCTGCGCGGCCGCCGAGCGGATCGCCGCGGCCGGGGAATCCAGCCCGCGACCGGGCCGGGACCCGGTGAACCTGCCGATGATCAGGAACTGGACCGAGGCCATCGGCGACGACAACCCGGTCTACACCGACGCCGAGGCCGCGGCCAGGGCGGTGCGCGGCGGCCTGGTGGCGCCGCCTGCGATGGCGCAGGTTTGGACCATGCGAGGGCTGCAGCCGCAGCGCGACGATGACGATCCGCTCGGGCTGATGTCCGCGGTGCTCGACGAGGCCGGGTTCACCTCGGTCGTGGCCACCAACTGCGAGCAGGAGTACCACCGCTACCTGCGGCTCGGCGAGGAGGTCACGGTGCGCTCGCGGCTGGAGAGCGTGACCGGCCCGAAGCGGACCGCGCTGGGTGTGGGCTGGTTCGTCACCACCCGGAGCACCTGGTGTGTGGGCACCGAGGCGGTCGCGTCGATGATGTTCCGGGTGCTGAAGTTCCGCCGCCCGCGACTGAGCCGTCCGCGGCGAAGTCCGCCGTGACGGCGCCGGCCGCGGCCGTGCCGCCCGCGGCCGACGTTCTGCGCCCGCCGGTCTCGCGGGACACGGAGTTCTTCTGGGCGGGCACCGCCGCGGGCGAGCTGCGGATCCAGCGCTGCGGCGGCTGCGGCGCGCTGCGGCACCCGCCCGGGCCGATGTGCCCGGCGTGCGGCGCGGCCCGGCCCGGGTACGTCGTGGCCGCCGGCACCGGCGAGGTCTACAGCTACGTGGTCCAGCATCACCCGCCCGTGCCCGGCAAGCAGCTGCCGCTTGTCGTCGCGCTCGTCGAGCTCGCCGAGGGCGTGCGCATGGTCGGCGAGCTGCTCGGCACCGGCCCGGAGCAGGTCCGGATCGGGCTGCCGGTGCGGGTCGAGTTCATCCGGGTGGGCGAGGGGCTGACGCTGCCCGCGTGGCGGGAGGACGCGCCATGACCATCGAGACCGGGCTGGCCCTGCCGGAGCTGACCATCGACGTGACCCCGACGTTCGTGATCAGCTCCGCGATCGCGACGCGGGACTTCCAGGACGTGCACCATGACCGGGACCTGGCCGTCGCCCGGGGAGGCCGGGACATCTTCATCAACATCCTGACCACGACGGGTCTTCTGCAGCGGTACGTGACCGACTGGGCCGGGCCGCAGGCAGTGGTGCGCTCAATTGCGTTCAGGCTGGGGGTTCCTTGCTATGCCGGTGACACGCTCACGTTCTCCGGGACGGTCACCGAGCGCACCGGCGAGGAGTACCTGGTGCAGGTCGCGGGGCGGTGCAGCCTCGGCGACCACGTCACCGGCACGGTCCGGCTTGCGCTCCTGGCGGGGGAGGCCGCGTGATGCCCGGGGCGGCGGCGATCGCCGGGATCGGGGCCACCGAGTTCTCCAAGGACTCGGGCCGCAGCGAGCTGCGGCTGGCCGCCGAGGCCACGTCGGCGGCGCTGGCGGACGCGGGGCTGAGCCCGGCCGACGTGGACGGGCTGGTCACGTTCACCATGGACAGCACCTCCGAGATCGCGCTCGCGCGCGAGCTCGGCGTGGGCGAGCTGACGTTCTTCAGCCAGGTCGGCTACGGCGGCGGCGCGGCCTGCGGCTGCGTGCATCAGGCGGCGATGGCGGTCGCCACCGGGGCGGCGCACGTGGTGGTGTGCTACCGGGCGCTGAACGAGCGTTCCGGCCGCCGGTTCGGGCAGGTGTCCCGGGGCGCGGTAGCGGCGGCGACCTCGGGCGGGATCGACAACGGCTGGCACTGCCCGATGGGGCTCGCCGTCCCCGCCGCCACCGTGGCGATGATCGCCCGGCGCTACATGCACGACTACGGGGCGACCAGCGAGGACTTCGGGCTGGTCACGGTCGCGGACCGGAGGCACGCGGCGGCCAACCCGGCCGCCTGGTTCTACCGGCGCCCGGTCACGCTGGCCGAGCACCAGGCGTCGCGGTGGATCGTGGAGCCGCTGCGGCTGCTGGACTGCTGCCAGGAGAGCGACGGCGCGGTCGCGGTCGTGGTGACCAGCGCCGAGCGGGCCGCCGACCTGCGGCAGCCGCCCGCGGTGATCCGCGCCGCCGCGCAGGGCAGCGGCCCGGACCAGTTCGTGATGACCAGCTACTACCGCGGCGATCTCGGGCTGCCCGAGATGGGGGTGGTGGCGCGCCAGCTGTGGCGGCAGGCCGGGATCGGGCCACAGGACGTGCGCACGGCCGTGCTCTACGACCACTTCACGCCGTTCGTGCTGCTGCAGCTCGAGGAGCTCGGGTTCTGCCCGCGGGGCGAGGCGCGGCACTTCATCGCCGGCGGCGCGATCGAGCTCGGCGGCAGGCTGCCGGTCAACCCGCACGGCGGCCAGCTCGGCGAGGCGTACATCCACGGCATGAACGGCATCGCCGAGGGCGTGCGCCAGGTTCGCGGCACGTCGGTCAACCAGGTCGGCGGCGACGGCCCGGTGCTGGTCACCGCCGGCACCGGGGTCCCGACCAGCGGGCTGGTCCTGGGCCCGGCCTGACCGGGCTGGCTAGTTGACGAACGAGGCGATCAGGGTCAGGACCCCCCACAGCACAACGAAGCCGATACCGAGGACCAGCGCTTTGAAGCGGAATGACTTCTGCCGGAACCCGGTGTCAAGGGACCATGAGAATGGCTGCCGCTCGGGGCTCACCGTAGACCTCCCTCATCTGGGTGGCCGCTCAAAACCCAGGCGTCACATAACTGTGGCAGCGTACGCGGCCAGCGCATTTCCGGCCCTGGCCGCTGCGGCCGATCCTACCGATCCGGGGTAAAAGCCTCAGGCGGTCACGGAAACCCGGCCCTGGGTGTGCCGCGGCTGGCCCTGGTCAGCCCCCGGAAGGAGCCTCGGCTGATGCACGGCATATCTAGCCGTATTCATGATCCCGGAGCGAAACCCGCAAATATGGCGGGTTTCGCTCCGGGATCATGGAACAGGCCGGCTTTGCCGACCGGGCCGCGGAGGAATCGGGCCGTCGCGGAAGAATGGGGCCATGCTGAGTGTGCGCCGGCTGACGGCTGAGGATGTTCCGGCTTGCGCGGACATCGTCCGGGGCCTGCCGGACTACTTCTCCGACGACGTGCCTGCGAAGGTGGCGAGCGATGCCGCGAGCCATGCGGGCTGGGTGCTCGCCGACGCCGCGGAGATCGCGGGCTTCGCCATCGCCGAGCGGAGATCGGCGGGCGGCGCGGAGATCCTGTGGCTGGCCATGGCTTCGGCCCGGCGCGGCCATGGCGGCGGGACCGTGCTCCTCAGCGGCGTGTTCGACGATCTCGCCGCCGACGGGGTCAGCGTGGTGGAGGTCAAGACGCTGGACCGCGCCGCCGGTTATCCGCCCTACGAGGCCACGCGGGCGTTCTGGGAGCGGCGAGGGTTCGTTCAGGTCGACACGATTGACCCGCTCCCCGGGTGGGAGCCAGGTAACCCCGCCGCCATTTACGTGGCCTCGCTCAGGACGACCCGGTAACGCGCGCTGATCACAGCCCGGCGGTGCTGGATATGCGGCTGTTAAACGGCGAGTATGTGTCGACGAAGCGCTCAGATCGGGGGAGAGATGAGCAGCGGGGGGAATGGCGGCGTCGCCGTCGTTGGGAAAGACATTGATGATCCGGGTCCCGGCCGGCGGTCGCTGCTGCGCGCGGGCGTGCTGGGCGGCGGCGCCGCGGTGGCGCTGGGTGCGGGAGGTCTCGGGGGAGCAGCCCGCGCCCTGGCGGCAGGCGGCGCCGCGGTCAGGCAGCCGCCGTTCCGGCTGTTCGCGCAGGAGGACATGAACTTCGAGACCCTGTTCGCGCTCGGCAGTGCCGGGTACGGGTGCTCGGAGGTCGGCGAGGTCATCACCACGGTCAACCGCATCAACGCCCAGGGTGCCACGTACCAGACGTACTACGACAGCTTCCTGGCCATGGCGCGCAGCGTCGAGGAGATTGCTGACAGGGAACTGCGCGCCGGGCACACGGCCAGCGCCAGGAGCGCCTACCTGCGGGCGGCCATGTACTACGACATGTGCCTGTACTTCGTGCTCGGCACCACGTCACGAGCGCGGGAAGCCGACGTGTACGCGATCATGCAGCGCTGCTGGAACCAGGCCAGCCAGCTGTTCGACCCGCCGTTCGAGCGGGTCAGGATCCCGTACGGCCGCACCTCGATGCCCGGGTACTTCCTGCGGCCGGACACCCGCCCGGTCCGCCGCCCCACGGTCATCATCAACAACGGCAGCGACGCCCAGAACGTGGACCTGTTCGTGTATGGCGGGGCGGCGGCGCTCGAACGCGGTTACAACGCGCTGATCTTCGAGGGCCCGGGCCAGGGATCGATGCTGTTCGAGCGGCAGATCCCGTTCCGGCCCGACTGGGAGCACGTGGTCACGCCCATCGTCGACTACCTGCGGGGCAGGCCGGACGTGGAGCGCAGGCGCATCGCCATCACCGGATGGAGCCTGTGCGGGGAGTCGGTGGTCCGGGCGGCGGCCTTCGAGCACCGGCTCGCCGCCGTGGTCGCCGACCCCGGGGTGCTCGACATCTGGCTGGCCTGGCCGGCCTCGATCCGCAGCCTGTTCGGCCACGGCGCGACCCGGCAGCAGGTGAACCACATCTGGCAGACCGAGGTGGCTCCGCATCTGAGCGCCACCGACCGGTTCACCCTGGCCAAGAGATCGGAGCTGTTCGGCCGGCGGTACCTGCACGCCGCCCGGGCCGGCCGCGTCTTCGCTGACCTCTGGGATCTGGGCCAGCTGCTCATGAGCCTGAACGTCATCAAGGTCGCCAAGCTGGTCACCAGCCCCACGCTCGTTACCGAGTACCAGGATGACGCGTTCGTGACCAGCCAGGCCCGCAAGGTGTACGACCTGCTGCGGTGCCCCCGGCAGTTCCACTATTTCTCGTCCGCCCACGGGGCGGAGTACCACGACGCGCCCATGGCCCCGCAGACCCGCAACCAGGTCGTCTTCGACTGGCTGAACGGGGTGCTCTGACCCCGGACCTGCTGGGGCAGGCTCAGGCGGGCCAGACCTCGGGGAACAGGGGATGCTCCATAGGCACGCCGGCGGCGAGCTCCTCGTCGAGGCCCTCGAACGGAGGCGAGGTGCGCCACCGCCGCGGGGCATGCCGGGCGCCGGCCGAGAGGTACCGCAGCGACAGCACCCGCCGGCGGCCCGGGTAGGGGAACCCGGGCGCGCCGTGCACGGACAGGAAGTCGAAGAAGATGGCGTCGCCTGGCTCCAGGTCGAAGCGCCTGATGTCGAACGCGCCGCGGTCGGCCTCGATGTCCGGCAGCTCGGCCAGGCTCCCCTCGGGGAACCAGCGCGCCTCCCCGAGCAGGAACGTGCGCGGCATCAGCCACGGGCCCAGGTGCGAGGTGGCCACCAGCTCCAGGCACCCTGCCTCGGGCACCGGGTCCACCGGGATCCAGGCGCTCGTGCCGCGGCCGTCGACGTTGTAGTAGGGCTGGTCCTGGTGCCAGGGCGTACGCTGCCTGGTCCCGCCCTCCTTGACCAGGACATGATCGTGGTAGAGGCGGACCCGCGGCGTGGCCATCAGGGTGGCGGCGATCTGCGGGATGCGCGAATGCCGGGCCAGTTGCCCGATCTCGGCGATCTCCTGCCACCGGCAGAAGTCCTCGGTGAACGTGCCCGGGTCATCCGTTCCGCTGGCCACCAGGGCCAGCGGGCTCGGGTGGGCGAGCACCGCGTCGATGCCCCGGGCCGCCACGGCCACCTCATCGGCGTCCAGGGCCGACCGGACGCACACCACGCCGTCCCGGGCGAAGGCTGCGGCCAGCTCCTCGGCTTCGGTCAAGGGATCCATGGCCGCACAATAGCTCCGGCGCGGCGGTGGGAGAATGCCTGAATGACTGTACAGGCAGCGCTGCGCCGGGGTTCAGCGGCCGACCTGGCCTCGCTGGAGCCGCTGTGGGTCAGCGTGCATCACCGGCACGCCGAGTCCATGCCCGAGCTGGCGCCGTACGTTGATGACCGGCAGACCTGGGCCGCCCGCAGCGCCCTGTACGCCGAGCTGCTCGCGAGACCGGACACGGTCCTGCTGCTGGCCAGCGCGGACGGCGAACTGGTCGGCTACGGCCTGGCCCATGTCATGCCCGCCGGCGAGAGCTGGGTCGCGGACACCTGGCAGACCGGCGACCGGATCGGCGAGATCGAGTCCCTGGCCGTGCTGCCGTCCCACCGCGGCCACGGCATCGGCACTCAGCTCCTGACCGAGCTGGAACGCGAACTGCAGGCTATCGGCGTCCACGACCTGATCATCGGTGTGCTGCCCGGCAACGAGGCCGCGATCCGCCTGTACCAGCGGCACGGGTACCGGTCCACGTGGACCTACCTGTCCCGCTTCACCGGCCGGCCAGCGCCGTGACCTGGTGTTACCTGTCCTGCAGCACCGCGAGGATGTTGCCGGCCGGGTCCGTGAACCACGCGATGTAGGGCCCACCGCCCCGGTTGATCCCCTTCTCGTCCTGGGTGCTCATGCCCTCGTAGCGCTCAAACCGCACGCCGCGCGCGGTCAGCTCGTCAACCGCCTTGTCGATGTCGTCGACAGGGAAGTTGAGGATCGTGTAGGTCGCCGGCGTGTGGCCCGTCTTGGGGTAGACCAGCGTGTCCCGGTCCCCGGCCAGGTGCAGGATCATCAGGCCGTGCTGCTCGGAGGTCTTGATGCCGAGCGTCTCGCCGTAGAACCGCCGCGCCTGCTCCAGGTCGTCGACGGCGAACCCGCTGAACGCCTTCGTGTTCGCGAACATGATGCCGCGCTCCTTCCGTCTGGGCGTCTTCGTGGTTCAGACCCGCCGGGGGCCCTGAACTCATCGCGGCGACGGCGGCGAGCGCCCGCTACCGGGGAGCGTCGCCCAGGCGGTATTCGTAGGTGAGGTCGTCCAGCCGGCTCTTCAGGTCGTCATCGATCGTGTACTCGGCGGCCGCCAGGCTGTGGCCGAGCTGGTCCGGGGTGCTCGCCCCGATGATCGGCGCGGTGACCGCGGGGTTCGCCATCACCCAGGCGACCGAGAGGGTGACCAGGTTCACCTCGGCCTCCTTGGCCAGCTGGTGCAGGGCGTCGACCGTGTCGAACTCGCGGTCATGCCAGTAGCGGTCCTGGTAGTTCTGCGCGGCGTTGCCGAGGGTGAAACGGGAGCCTTCTGGCGGCGGGTTGACGCGGGAGTGCTTGCCGGACAGCAGGCCGCCTGCGATCGGGTTGTAGGGGATGACGCCGATGCCCTCCTCGCCGCAGTACGGGAGCATCTCGCGCTCGATCTGGCGGAAGAGCAGGTTGTAGCGGGGCTGCACGCAGTCGAGGCGGGCCAGCCGTAGCGTCTCGGTCCGGCCGACGGCCCGGACCAGCTGGTAGGTGAGGAAGTTGGAGCAGCCGGTGTAGCGGACCTTGCCCTGGTGGACGAGGTCGTCGAGGGCGCCAAGCGTCTCATCGATCGGCGTCTGCGGATCGTATCCGTGCAGCTGGTACAGATCGATGTAGTCGGTCTGCAGCCGCCGCAGCGAGGCGTCGACGGCGTCGAGGATGTGCTTGCGGGAGTTGCCCGCGTCGAACGGGGCGGGCCCGGTCGGGGCGAAGCACTTGGTGGCGACGATGAAACGGTCCCGCTTGCCGCGCAGCCAGCGCCCGACGATCTCCTCGGTCACCCCCCGGGTGGAGAGCTCACCTCCCAGGGGATAGGCGTCCGAGGTGTCGAGGAAGTCGACACCCCCCTCGGCGGCGCGGTCGAGGATGGCCACCGACGCGGGCTCATCGCACTGCAGTCCGAACGTCATCGTGCCCAGGCACAGCCTGGAGACCTGGAGGCCGGTCCGGCCAAGTCGGGTATGTTCCACAACCCGCACGCTACAGGTTCAGCCCTGCGCTCCCCGCAGGGTGTCGCGCTGCGCGCGCCACTCGTCGAGCACCCCGGGCGCCTTAGATGCGCTCGTCGGTCGCGGCATCGGGCTGGCCGTCAAAGTAACGGGCCAGCACGTCGCCGAACACCGCCTCGTCCGGGCCGGCGCGCAGGAACAGCGTGACGCACGAGTGCAGTTTCATCGCGTCGATGCCGCCGAAGATCTGTTCCGCGGTGCGGCCCTGGGTCTGCGCCACGATGGTCGCGCACTCGATCAGCCGCGGGCCGAGCACGCGGTGCGCCAGGTAGGCCCGGGCCTCCGGCAGCGAGGAGATCGCGTACCTCCGCGACATCTGGCTGTACCCGAGGCCGGCGATCTGCGGGAACACAAACCACATCCAGTGCCCCGTCTTGCGGCCGCGGCGCAGTTCGGCCGTAACTTGCTCGTACGTCCCGCCGGCGTCCTGCGCAGCGACGAAACGGCCGAGATCGTAGGGGTCATCCATCGTGAGCAACCTACCAACCTGCCGTGGGCGCCTTGCGGCCGTCGCGGGGCGGGCCGCTGGCCGCGTCTCATACTGAGTCCCGGCGTGCCTCCCGGCCGATTTAGCGTCCGCAGAAAGCGGACATCGCGACGACCGTCACGGTCTGGGAGGCCCTCTGTGAAGGCACTCGTGTACCACGGCCCCGGCCAGAAGTCCTGGGACACCGTTCCGGACCCGAGCCCGGCCGAGCCCACCGACATCGTGGTCCAGGTCGACACGACCACGATCTGCGGCACCGACCTGCACATACTCAAGGGGGACGTGCCCGCTGTCGTGGACGGCCGGATCCTGGGTCACGAGGCGGTCGGCACGGTCACGGCGGTGGGCTCGGCGGTGACCAGCCTCGCCGAGGGTGACCGGGTGCTCGTGCCAGCGATCACATCCTGCGGCCGCTGCGCGTACTGCAAGCGGGCGATGCCGAGCCACTGCCAGGCCGCCGGCGGGATCGGGTGGATCTTCGGCCACCTCATCGACGGGACGCAGGCCGAGTACGCCCGGGTTCCGTTCGCGGAGACGAGCGTGCACAAGGTGCCAGAAGGCGTCGCCGACGAGCAGGTGCTGTTCCTGGCCGACATCCTCCCCACCGGCTACGAGGTGGGGGTCAGGAACGGCCAGGTTAAGCCCGGTGATGTGGTCGTGGTCGTCGGAGCGGGCCCGGTCGGCCTGGCCGCGATCCAGACCGCGTCGCTGGCCGGCGCGGCCAGCATCATCGCGCTGGAGACGGCGGACTTCCGGCTCGAGCAGGCGCAGCGGTTCGGGGCCGACGTCGCGATCAACGCGGCCGACGCCGACGCCGAGGAGCGGGTCGCGGCGCTGACCGACGGCGGGCTGGGCGCGGATGTGGCGATCGAGGCGGTCGGGACGCCGGGCACGTTCGACATCTGCACCCGGGTGGTGCGGCCCGGCGGGATCGTCGCCAACATCGGCGTGCACGGGGCGCCCACCACGCTGCACCTCGAAGACCTGTGGATCAAGAACGTCACGATCACCACGGGCCTGGTCGACGGCACCACCGTGCCGCTCCTGCTGCAGCTGGTCCGGTCAGGGAAGATCGCGGCCGACCTGTTCGGCACGCACGACTTCGCCCTGAACGACATGATGGCCGCCTACGACACGTTCGCCGAGGCCGGCAAGCACAACGCCCTGAAGGTCGTGATCAGGAGGTAGGCCTACGCGGGGTTCACCTGCAGCGAGATGTCGGTGCCGCCCAGGGCCTTGCTGACCGGGCAGGTGCTCTTGGCGTCCTGCGCGATCTTGGCGAACTGCTCAGCGGAGACACCCTGGGCGGAGCCGCCGACCGTGAGCACGATGCCGGTGATCCGGAAGCCACCCGCCGGGTCCGGGCCGAGGCTCACGTCCGCGGTGACGTCGAGGGACTGGCCGCTGCCGCCGGCCTCGCCCAGCAGGGCGGAGAACTGCATGGCAAAGCACGCGGTGTGAGCGGCCGCGATGAGCTCCTCCGGGCTGGTGGTCCCGTCGGCGTTGTCCGCGGCCCGCTTGGGGAAGCTGACCTCGTAGGAGCCGACGCCAGAACTGACCAGCGATACCGTTCCGGTTCCGTCCTGGAGTCCACCGGTCCATGTCGTCCGGGCGCTGCGCGTGGGCATTCGCTCCTCCTCGCCTCATGGCCGGCGGTTTTCTGGTGGCGCCGGCGGGCCGCTCACATCAGCTTGCCATCGCACGGCAAGCTAATGCCCTGACTGATTGCCCATTGTGCTCGCCGCCGCAAAGCGGCGTGGACCCGGCATGGGCCGTACTCGGAGGGAATCGTGGACAGAACGGGCGTGACGCGCTGGGTCGCGGCGTACGAAGACGCCTGGCGGGCGCCAGGGACCGATGCGCTCGCAGACATCTTCGCGGTCGGCGCGACGTATCTGCAGGGACCGTACGAGGAGCCAGTCACCGGCCTGCCCGCGATCGAGCAGATGTGGGATGCCGAGCGCGACGGCCCCGACGAGGCGTTCCGGATGGTCAGCAACATCGTCGCCGTGGACGGTGACACCGCGGTGGTGCGCGCGGAGGTCAGGTACGGCGACCCGGTCACCCAGGAGTGGCGGGACCTGTGGCTGATCAGCTTTGACGCCGACGGGCGTTGTGCCGCCTTCGAAGAATGGCCGATCGCACCGGACAGATCGCTAGGCTGAACCGCCATGAAAGGTAACCGGGTCGAATCGCGGCGCTGCTCCGCCGGCCGCGCCCGGGGGCGCAGAGCCTGCTGAGCGGACTGGGTTTGTCCCGGCCGTAGCCGCCGGGCTGAGGTGGGGGTGGCAGTTGGTCGCCAAAGCGCGCATCGCGGAGCCGAGCAAGCTGAGATCGTTCGATCCGGCCCGCATCGCCGGCCTGGAATACCGGGCCTGGGTTGGGTACTACCTGCGGGACTGGCCGCAGGTGCTGGTGGCGTCCATCGGCCTGGTCCGGGCGGGCTTCCGCATGGACTGGCTCCGGACCCTGCACGGGGCCTGGCTGGTGCTGCGCGCCAACCAGCTCTGGGCACCGCTCCCCGACAACGACCCGGCCGGGGCCCGGGCCTGCATGCGGCGGTTCTACGCCCTGGTCAAGCTCTGCTACGGCGAACCCGCCAACCCGGCCGAGGCCGCCCAGCTCGAGGTGGACTGGTGGCGGGTGCACCGGCAGGTCCAGTACTCGACGCAGACCAGAAGCGCCGGCGACGAGCTGGTCGAGGCGCTGGTCCGCCTGTACTGCTACCTCTACCGTGAGCCGGCGGACGCGGTCCGGCCCGCGGCCATCCACCGGGCCCGGGCCATGGACCTGTCCGACCAGTGGGTCGCCGAGGGCTGCCAGCCCGACAGCCCGCTGCTCCCGCAGGAGCACGCCGCCCTGGTCCGCTCCTACGCCGCGCTGCTCGCCGCCGTGCACCACTGACGCCGGTACGGTACGGAGGGTGGCAACTCTCGACGACGTGACCCGGCTGGCCTCCGGGCTGCCCGAGGTCACCGACGGCGAGCGGCACGGCAACCGGACCTGGTTCGTGGCGGGCAAGGCGTTCGCGTGGGACCGGCCGTTCAGCAAGGCGGACATCAGGCGGTTCGGCGACGAGACGCCGCCGGAGGGGCCGATCCTGGCCGTGCGCGTCGAGGACCTCGGCGAGAAGGAGGCCGTGCTGGCCGCGCACCCGGAGGCGTTCTTCACGATCCCGCACTTTGACGGGTTTTCGGCCGTCCTCATCCAGCTGCGGCTGGTCACCGAGACGGCACTGCGCGAAGCGCTCACCGACGGCTGGCTGGCCTGCGCGCCGCCCAAGCTCGCGGCGCAGTACCTCAGGCGCTAGGCGTCAGGGCCCCGGCGAGGTCGAGCACGGCGATATAGCCGAACGTCATGGCCGGGCCGATCGTCGCGCCCGCGCCTGCGTAGCTGTGACCCATGACCGACGCGCTGGCGTTGCCCGCCGCGTACAGCCCGGGGATCGGGGTGCCGTCGGCGCGCAGAACCCGGGCGCGCTCGTCGGTGCGCAGCCCGCCCTTGGTGCCCAGGTCGCCCGGCACGATCTTGACGGCGTAGAACGGCGGCTGGGCCAGCGGGGCCAGGTTCGGGTTGGGCCGGCGGCGCGGGTCACCGTAGTAGCGGTCATAGGCCGAGTCCCCGCGGCCGAAATCCCCGTCCTGCCCGGCCTCGGCGAACTCGTTGAACCGGGCCACGGTCTTGGCCAGCGGCCCGGCCTCCACGCCGATCTGGCTGGCCAGGCCGCCCAGGTCCGGCGCCTGGAACACGGCGCCCGCGGCGCACCAGCGGCGGGGGAGCGGGCGCCGCGGCGGCAGGCCGGCGAACACGTAGCTGTTGCGGTAGCGCTGGTCGAAGACCAGCCAGGACGGGATGTGCGGCGTGCCCGCGGCGTGGCCGTCGTACATCGCGTGCACGGCGTCGACGTAGGGGGCGCACTCGTTCACGAACCGCTGCCCGGCGCCGTTGACCAGGATGCAGCCGGGCAGGCTCCGCTCGGCCAGGCAGAAGTACGGCCCGCCGGTCAGCGGGATCGCCGGCCCCCACCAGGCGTCGTCCATGAGGCCGAGCGCCGCGCCGACCGCCTCGCCCGCGATGATCGCGTCGCCGGTGTTCCCGCCGGAGCCGGTCGTCCAGTCGGTGCCGATCGGCTGGCGCTGGTAGCGCTGGCGCAGGCCGGCGTTGCGCTCGAAGCCGCCCGCGGCCAGCACCACGCCGCGGCGGGCCCGGATCAGCGCGGGCTGGCCGTCGCGGGTCACGTTCACGCCCGCGACCCGGCCGTCCTCCAGGTGCAGGCAGGTCAGCGGCGTGTTCAGCCACACCGGCACGTCCCGGGCGGCCAGGCCCGCCCGCAGCCCGGCGGCCAGGGCCTGGCCCATGCTGAGCATCCGCTGCCCGAGCAGCCGCGTCCTGGCCATGCGGCCGAGGACCCTCGCCGAGGCCAGCACCGCCCGGGGATGGCGGGGGCCGAGGCTCAGCCACCGGTAGTCGGCCTGGGTGATGGTCACGCCGGGCGGCGCGGGCAGGTACGGCGTGTTCAGGTACCCCAGCTCGGCCCCGAGCACCCGGCCGTCGAACGGCACCGGCTCGATGCTGCGCCCCTGGGCCAGCCCGCCCGGGGCCTCGGGGTAGTAGTCGGCGTAACCCGGCACCCAGGCGAAGTCGACCGGGCAGGCCGCGCGCACCAGCGCGACCATGGCCGGGCCGTGCTCGAGAAAGGCCCGCTGCCGGGCCGGGGACACGTCGCCGCCCGCCACATGGGCCAGGTAGACGGCGGCCTGCTCCGGGGTATCCCGGACGCCGGCCCGGCGCAGCACCTCGTTGCCCGGCGCCCAGATGCCGCCTCCGGACCGCGCGGTGGAACCGCCGAACCGGTCCGTCTTCTCGGCCACCACCACGCTCAGCCCGTGCTGCGCGGCCGTGAGCGCGGCGGTCATGCCGGCCCCGCCGCTGCCCACCACGACGACGTCGAACTCGGGCCCATCCGCTGCCACGGTGCCTCCAGGCCCTCATATTAGAACACGTTTCAGTTTTGTGAGGAGCGGCGACGCCAGGGTCCCAGCTCAGCTGACTGCGGCGGATGCTGCCCGCAGGGGTGGAATGCCGGCGGCCTGGCGCAGGGCCGCCTCGGTGGCGCCGGAGCCGGCCGGGAGCAGCGGGAGCCGGACCGCCGGGCTGGGGATCCGGCCCTGCGCGTGCAGCACGGCCTTGATCACAACTGGGTTCGGCTCGGCGAACAGCGCCGCGGAGAGGGCGGCCAGCCGGTGCCCGAGCGCCCGCGCCCGGACGGCCTCCCCGGCCCGCCAGGCCCTGACCATCTCGGCGAAGGTCGCGGTGCACACGTGCGCCGAGGCCAGGATGGCGCCGGCCGCGCCGAGCGCGAGCAGCGGAGACGCGAACGCGTCGTCGCCGGCCAGCACCGCGAACCCGTCCGGCAGGTCCGCCATGAGCCGGACCGTGTCCTCGTCGATGCCGCCCACGGCGTGCTTGATCCCGGCGATCCCGGGCAGCTCGGCCAGCCGCCGCAACGCCCGCCACCCCACCGTCTGGCCGGTCCGGTACGGGATGTTGTAGATGATCAGCGGCACCGGGCTGGCGGCGGCGAGCTCGGTGAAGTGGGCTATCACGCCCGCCTCGGACGGGCGCGTGTAGTACGGCACGACGACCAGGGCGGCCGAGATCTCGGGCCAGGCCGACAGCTCCCGCAGCGCCCGAGCCGAGGCCCGGGTGTCGTTCGACCCGGCCCCCGCAATAACCGTGCCATTACGCTCCCGGCACACCCCAGCAATGATGCCGAGTACGCGGCGCCGCTCCACCGTGGTGAGTGTGGCAGGCTCCCCGGTGGTCCCGAGCGCCACCAGCCCGGCCGCGCCGTCGTCGAGCACGGCGTGCGCGAGGCCTTCCAGCGCATCGGCGGCGAGCTCGCCGTCGGCGCGCAGCGGCGTGACGAGCGGGACGTACAGGCCTGCTAGCGGCTGATCCATACGCCGAGACTGGCACGGCCAACTTATTCAGATCCAGTTCATATTTCTTCACTAATTCGTAAGCTGAACTGATGCTTGACGTTCGCAAGCTCCGACTGCTGCGGGAACTCGCTCACCGCGGGACGATCGCCGCGGTCGCCGACGCGCTCAGCTACACGCCGTCCGCGGTCTCGCAGCAGTTGTCCGCGCTGGAACGTGAGGCCGGGGTCCCGCTGCTCCGGCGCGTCGGCCGCCGGGTCGCGCTCACCCCGGCCGGCACCGCGCTGGCCGAGCAGACCGAGGCGGTGCTGGCCCTGCTGGAGCAGGCCTCCGCGGGCCTCGCCGCCGCCCGGAGCGGCCTGTCCGGGCCGCTGCGGATCGGCGCGTTCCCCACCGCGGTGCGCACGATCCTCCCGGCCGCGCTGGTCACGCTCGGCCGCGACCACCCCGGCCTGGAGCTCATGGTGACCGAGCTCGACCCGGCCGCCGTCCCCGCTGCCGTGCGCAGCGGACAGCTCGACGTCGCGCTGGTGCATGACTATGACCACGTGCCCGTGCCGCCCGATCCCGCCCTGGACACCGAGCCGCTGCTGGAGGAGGCGATCTACCTGGCCGCTCCGGTGTCCGCGCAGGATTCGCCCGCGCCCGCGGAACGCACTATCGGTGCTTACCGTAAGGCGCCCTGGATCGTGGGCAGCCCGGACACGCTGTGCCACATCATGGCGGTGCGGGCCTGCCAGGCGGCCGGGTTCACGCCCCGGATCCGGCACCACGCCGACGACTTCACCACCGTGCTCGCCCTGGTCGCCGCCGGTCAGGGCGTGGCGCTGGTCCCGCAGCTCGGCGTGATCGGCCCTCCGGCCGGCGTCACGCTGACCCCGCTGCCCACCCGCCGCCGGACCCGCATCGCCTACCGCAAAGGCACCAGGCACCAGCCGTCGGTCGCGGCCTGCGTCGCCGCGATCCGCGCAGCCGCGCGCCACCTCGGTCTCGATTAGCCCACGAGCAGGCCGGACCGATCGCCTAAGGGGCTGTGCTGCCCCGCAGATACGGCATGCGCCCAATGCCCTAAGCCGGGCCTTACGGCGAACCTCGATGGTGCGGGACATGCAAAGGCTGCCGTGCCTCGAGGACCCGAAAGGTAGTGACGTGAGCAACGGCCTGGACATCATCAGCTGCCGCGGTGCGCTGGCGCTCGCCGCGGACGTGCTAGCCCTGGCCACACCGCCAGCGGAGCAGCGCGATCGGCCGTCTGACCGGGAGCAGCCGGGGACAGGGACGGCGGCCAGATGCTAGACACCGGTTTCCCGCGTGCCGACGCCGAGAACGACTTCCTCCGCGCGCGGCGGCGCCAGTTCCTCGTGGCGCTGGCCCACCGCCTGCGCGGCAAGAACAGCTGTGACCGCATCGTGCCGCTCGACGAGGTCGCGGACAGGCTCGGCTGGCGCGGTGAGCGCCAGCTCGGGCTGCAGACGATACGGCTGGACACGATCGTCGGCACGGTCGATTCACGGCGGGACTTCGACCGTCGGTTCCGGCCGACCTCAAACCGGGTGCGGCACCGCTGGGAGCGCCTGGCGCTGGCGCAGCGGCGCGGGGAGGCGCTCCCGCCGATCGATGTCTACCGCGTCGGTGACCAGCACTTCGTGAACGACGGCCATCACCGGGTATCGGTCGCCGCCGCGACCGGCCAGAAGGTGATCGATGCCTACGTGACCCAGGTGCTCACCGCGGCGCCGCCCTGCCAGGACCTCATGTGCGCACCGGGATAGGCCGGGCCCGCTAGTTCGCTTCCACGAGCCTGGCCAGGCTGGCCAGGGCCATGCGGGTCCCGGTCTCGTTGTCGGCGGCCGGGATGCTGTCGGGTATCCCCTCGTGGACGACCAGGACGTCGGTGCCGTCGCCGGCGTCGGTGAGTGTGGTGGTCATCGTCATCCTGCGGCGCAGGGCCGGGTCGCCGGTCTCGAACTCGAACTCTTCGATGACCTGCTCGTCCGGCACGAGCCTGAGGAAGCGGCCGTGGTAGGTGTCGGTCTGCGCCGCCGACTTGCCGGACCGGCCCGGCGTGTCATACGTGAGTGAGACCCGGAACGAGCCACCCTCACGCGCGTCGAACTCGTGCACGTGGCTGCTCATGCCGTCCGGCACCCGCCACTTGGCGATCGCTCGCGCATCGGTGAGCGCCCGGTAGACCGCCGGCCGCGGAGCCCTGACATGCTGATAGACCTGCGTCGTGTACACAGCGCCATCGTAGGCTCACCTGATTCGGGCTCCGGCGTCCCCGGCGGCCAGGCCCGGGCCGCGCCGGGTGAAGGCCCAGGGGCCGGATAGGTTCGGGTACGGCCGGGAGGGGGCACCATGGCGCAGCAGCCGCCAGCGAACCCGCTGGGAACCGACGTCGCGGTCACGCACATCCTGGTGGTCGCCGATCCCGTGCGCTCGCGTGACTTCTGGGTGAGCGTGCTGGGTGCGGAGGTGTACCGGGAGTACGGCGGGACGAGCGTGGTGCTGAAGTTCGCCGGCACCTGGCTGCTGCTGGTCAGCGGCGGCGGCCCGACCGCCGACAAGCCGGCCGTGGTCTTCGCGCCGCCTCCCGACGCCGACCGGGTGAGTCACGCCATGACGCTGCGGGTGGCTGACTGCCAGGCGGTGTATGAGGCCCTGCGGTCACGCGGGGCGGCCTTTCTCACCCCGCCGCATGACTGGGGCTCTGAGGTTCGGTGCTTTCTCCGGGACCCCGACGGTCACCTGGTGGAGATCAGCCAGTCAAAGAGCGCCTGACGGGAGCGCGTAACAGCATGGTGGAGATCCGGGAGATAGATGCGGACGGCTGGCAGGCCATGCGCGATGTGCGGCTGGCGGCGCTGCAGGACACACCGTATGCGTTCGCCTCGACCTACGAGCGGGAGGCCGCGTTCGCCGAAGCCGACTGGCAGCGCAGGGCCACGCGCGGCGGCAGCTTCCTGGCCTATGCGCCCGACCTTGGCCGCGCGCCGGCGGGGATTGTGGGCGGGTTCGAGGCCGGGCCGGACACGATCGAGCTGGTCTCGATGTGGGTCAGGCCCGAGGCCCGCGGCCATGGCATCGGCCGGGCCCTGGTCCAGGCCGTGATCGACTGGGCCCGGGCGAGAGGCGCGGCCCGTGTGCATCTGTGGGTGGCCGAGAACAACAGGAATGCCCGCCACCTGTACGAACGGTGCGGATTCCGGCCGACGGAAGAACGCCAGCCGCTGCCGTCCAACGCGGAGGTGACCGAGGTCGGCATGGCGCGTTCCGTGCATCGTTGGCCCATGCAGAGTGTGTACGAAGCCGCGGGCGGCAGCGGGGGGCTGCTGCGACTGGCCCGGGCGTGGCACTCGCGCGTGATGGCGGACGAGATCGTCAGCCACGCGTTCAGCCACGGTTTCCATCCGCAGCACGACGAGCGGCTCGCTGCGTACTGGGCCGAGGCCCTCGGGGGTCCCTCCGCCTACTCGGACTCCTACGGGGATGAGACGTCGGTGGTGCGGATTCACAGTGGCAACGGCCCGCACGAAGAGATGGACCACCGGGCGATCGCCTGTTTCGACCAGGCCCTGCAGGACGCGGGCCTGGGAGCGGCCGAGCCGGTGCGGGAGGTGCTGCACGACTACTTCGCCTGGGCGACCACGACCACCATGGCGCGCTACCACGACTCAGCCGACGACGTCCCCGAGGGCCTGAGCATCCCGCACTGGTCATGGGACGGCCTCCAGCACTGAGCCATCCCACGCACGGCAGTCCGGCCCGCTGGCCGGAACAGGCTTATGATCGCGAGCGTGACCGATGGTCATGACGATGAGTGCTGGGACGCATTCGTCATCGCCATGCTCGCGGTTGGCCCGGCGGACGAACGCCCTTCGCGGTACGGCACCAAGCCGGCCTTGGTCATCGAGGGCCGGGAAATCGCGCACCTGGAAGCACCCGGGATTATTGATCTCCGGATTACCCGGCAGGGATGGTCACAGGCCAGGTCGGACTACGCCGACGATCCAGCCGTCCGCCATGACCGTTCCCGGCGCGACTGGATCGAGTTGCACCTGCGCTCGCCCGCTGACCTCGACCGCCTGGCCAGCCTGCTGGCCATAGCGGCGGCTGAAAATGCGTGATCGTTTGCTGCGGGCCGCCATGATCGCAACGGCCCTCACTGGCCCTGCCCGCCCTGCCGGAACGTGTGCCTGGTAGCGCCGAACGGGTCGCCTTTGGCGTGGGCGAACACCTTGACGGGCGTGACCGAGAACACCATCGCCCCTCCGCTGCCGTCCTCGGGTTCACGGAAGGCGCCGCCCTGGGCCTTGAACTGCCACCGCCCGTCCCACTTGGCGGCGAACGCCCCGGCGACGCGGCTGAGCACGGCATCGTCGGTGACCAGCACCGCATCGCCCTCCACCACGACGTCCAGCCCTTCGTCCCACCGGTTGCAGCCGGTAGTCAGCACCACGTGCGGGTTGGCGCGCAGATTGGCGAACTTCACCTCACCGGCACCGGTGGTAAACCAGATCGCTCCCTCGGCCCATGCGGCGACAACCGGGGTGACATGCGGCCGGCCATCGGCCCGGACGGTAGAGACCCAGAACAACTCGGCGGTTTCGAGGACTTTGCGGGTCTCCTCCCACCTGGTGGCGGTCGCGGCCGGATCGCTGTACTCCTCGTCGAACGTCGTGACTGGCACGGACATCGACATCTCTCCCATCGCGGCATCGACTGCGCCTGCCCGGCCCGTAGCGCAACCCCGGCAGGCTCGTGACAGCTAAGACTGGCCGTCAGTGCGGAATTCATCGCCGCGGTCCCAGCGGACACCCCTTCCCGGTCCCCATCCGAAGCATTCACCCGGGCTGACGGAGCGTAGGGTGGCCGAGTGAGCGGCGAGGAACGCGGTGGGGTGTCGCTGACCAACCTTGACCAGCCGCTGTTCGACGGGGCCGGGGCGACCAAACGCGACCTGGTGGACTACCTGGACGCGGTGGCCGGCCCGATCATCGCGGCGCTGCGGGACCGGCCGCTGTCGGTGATCAGGGTGCTGCGTGGCCAGGCGCCGTTCATGCAGAAGAACGTGCCGAAGTACACGCCGGAGTGGGTGCCGACGGTGCCGCTGTGGGCCGAGGCGTCCCGGCGTGAGGTCTCCTATGCGCTGTGCAACGAGCGGCGCACGCTGCTGTGGTTCGCCAACCAGCGGGCGATCGAGTACCACCCGATGCTGGTCCGGGTCGGTGACTGGGCCCACCCCACCCACGTCGTGCTGGATCTCGATCCGCCGGAGGGGAACACCTTCGGCGTGGCCGTCCGGGCCGCGTTCCTGGTCCGCCAGGCCCTGGCCGACTCGGGGCTGGCCGGGGCGGTCAAGACCAGCGGGGCCAAGGGAGTTCACGTGCTGGTGCCGATCGCGCCGGGACCGACGATGGAGGACATAGCGGCAGCTACCCGGGCGATCGCGGCCCGGGCCGAGCGGATCGACCCGGACCTGGCCACCACGGCGTTCATCCGGGAGGACCGCGGCGGCAAGGTCTTCCTCGACTCGACCCGGGCGGGCGGGGCGACCGTGGTGTCCGCGTACAGCCCGCGCGTGCGGCCGGGAGCCCCGGTGTCGTTCCCCGTGGCCTGGGATGATCTCGGCCGGGTCGCGCCGGCCGACTTCACCCTGCACACGGCGCCCGGGCTGATCGGCCAGGGCGACCCCTGGGCGGGCGCGATGCCTGGGCCGCAGCAGCTGGCTGATGACCTTATCGAGGAGGGCCGGGCCATCCCGATCGCCCGGGTGCAGGCCATGCACGAGGGCAAGCGGCGGGCCCGTGCCCGCCGCAGCGGCGCCGACGGCTGACCGTCTTGCAATAGTCAGCTCATCGGTATATAACGACGGTATGAACCAGCGCCCGCTGCAGGAGCCGACGTTCCTGATTCTCACTGCGCTCGCGGCCGGCGCCCAGCACGGCTACGGGATCATGAGCGACGTCGGGAAGATCTCAGACGGCCGCGTGAAACTGCGTGCCGGGACGCTCTACGCCGCCCTGGACCGTCTGGCCGCGGAGCGCCTGATCGAGGCCGACCGTGAAGAGGTCGTGGACGGCCGGCTGCGCCGCTACTACCGGCTGACCGGCCCGGGCGCCCAGCGGCTGGCGGCCGAGGTCGAGCGCCTCCGGGCACAGGCAGCGGTCGCGGCCCGGCGGCTCGATCTGCTGGGAGGCCTGGCATGAGCGGGACAACCAGGCTGGAAGGCCGCTACCTGAGGCTGCTGGCGCTGTACCCGGCCGAGCACCGTCGGGCCCACCGGGAGGAGATGCTCGGCGTGCTGATGACAGGGGCGCGCGCCGGGCAGCGCCGGCCGGGACTCGCCGAATCCGCCGACCTGATCTGGGGCGCGCTGCGGATCAGGCTGCGCCCAGTACCTGGTTACGCGCCCGGCGCGCTGTGGCGTGACGCGCTGGCGGTGGTCAGCACCGTGCTGCCGCTGGTCATCCTGGTGTATCTCGGTGTGCTGGCGCTGTCGCTGGTGGGCCAGCATGGCGCGGTCGTCGGCGTACTGGCCAGGTCCGACGCGGAGCGCCTAGGCGTATGGGCCGCTCTGACCGCCTGCGTCCTGCTGAGGTTCCGGCGCACCGCCGCTCTGGTCGCGGCGGTGATGCTGATCTGGGACGCGACCCCAGCTACTTACACTCCCGGCTGGATGTACCTGTCCCTGACCAACATGCTGATCTTCGTGACGCTCGGGCTGGAGGTGGCGGCGCTGCTGGCCTCGCCGGGGCCACGGCGAGGACGGCAGATCCTCACCGGGAAGGGATTCGCCGCCGCGCTGGTGGTCCCGGCGGCGGTAGCGTCGCTCATCAACTGGGCATGGCTGAACCATCCGGCCGCAGCGGCTGGGATCGCGATTTCGCTGATCGCGCTGGCCATCCTCGGCACAGCGGCGATGTCCGCGCTGGGCTGGCGGGTCGCTGCCCTGCTGTCGGTCCCCGCCTTCTATGCCGCGGTCCAGCTCCTTGTCATGCCCTCGATCATCGGCACCATCAACGAGTCGATGCCCGGGTGGGAAGGCCCGCTGCGGGTCACGCTGACCTGCCTGCCGGTGGCAGCGCTCCTGGGCGTGGGTGTCGGTATCGCCAGGGCTGTCCATTCCGGGCGCCGCGCGGCCGCGGCCGGCAGCCCTGATCGCGACTCGGTGCGGCCACCGGCCTAGATCGTTCTGGAGGGCCGCGCGGGCGCACTGATATACCGGGATCATGGCTGCCGATTCGCTGCCCGACCGGATGCGGGCGGCGGCTGCCGCCCTGCTGAACACCCTGGAGGGCGGCCAGCGTGAACTCGCGGCGCTGCCATTCGCCGACGACGCTGCGCGGCGCTGGCTGGAGTACCGCCCGGAACCCCGCCCGGGGGCGTGCATCGCGCTGACCGGCCTGCCTGCCCGCAAGGCCGCACACCGGCTGCTGTCCACCGCGCTGAGCGACCACGCCTACGCCCAGGCGATGGTGATCATCGCGCTGGAGGAGGTGCTCGACCGGGCGGAGCACGGCCAGATGAACCGGCACAGCGGCGACTACTACGTGAGCGTCTTCGGCGACCCGGGGGACGGCGACCCGTGGTCGTGGCGGTTCGAGGGGCACCACCTGTCGGTGACCATGACCCTGGCCGGCGACGAGGTCTCGCCCGCCCCGGTGTTCTTCGGCGCCAACCCGGCCCGCGTTGACTACGCCGGGCAGCCGGTTTCCCGGCCGCTGGCCCCGGAGGAAGACCTGGCGCGGGCCCTGCTGAGCGAGCTCAGCCCGGCCGAGCGGGCGGTCGCGGTGGTCTCGGACCAGGCCCCGTATGACATCCGGAGCAGCACCAGCCCCCGGGCCGAAGAGGGCATCGAGCCGCCCGGCATCGCGGCGTCCCGGCTCCGGCCCACGCCGCGGGCCCTGCTGGGCCAGATCGTGGCGCTCTACCTGGACCGGCTGCCCGCCGAGCTGGCCACGCGCGAGGCCGCCCGGATCGCCGCGGCCGACCTGCACTTCGCCTGGGCGGGCCCGGCGCGGCCGCGGTCCCGGCACTACTACCGGATCCAGGGCGACGACCTGCTGATCGAGTACGACAACACCACCGAGGAGGGCAACCACCAGCACACCGTGCTGCGACGGCCGCGCAGCGATTTCGGTGACGACGTGCTGGCCGAGCACCTCCGCCGGGCGCACGCCTGAACGTCACGCGGTCAGCCCGGGCCGGTCAGGCGCCTCAGATGGGCGTCGACCAGCGCGGCCCGCTCGGCGACCGGGCCCGCTGGCACGTCCACGAGCTCGAACCCGAGCCCCAGGTACTCCGCCTCGTGCACGCGCTCGAACGCGAGAGAATCGCTGTAGCTGATCCGGCGGGCGGCGGTCGGCTCGACGAACCCGAGCGGGCGGACGAAGAACACCTGCCGCTCGTACACCTGGCCCGCGGCGATCCGCTCGATCTCCTCGCTGAGCGGGGCGGGAACCGGATAGCCGATCCAGCGGGCCAGCGCGAGCGTGCACACCGGCGAGCGGTCGAAGATCTGCGCCACCACGCCCGGGCGGACCGGCTCCTCCTGCCGGTGCTGCTGCATCTCGGTGATCTTGCTGATGAACAGCGGGTCTTCCAATTCGGTGATCCCGTGCGGCTCGGCCGCGATCACGTCTGTGGCAGCCTCCTCGACGACCGCGTACCCCTGCTGTTCGAGGACGCGGAGGATCGAGGTTTTGCCGGAACCAGGGGCCCCGGTCAGGATGAACCGCTTCATGGCCGCGGTCCACGGTAGCGGGCCGGGCCGCGAACGGCCCGGCCGAACCGGATCTCCACCGGTTGGGCCGGGCCGTTGGCCTGACCGTGCGGGCCGCGATCAGCTGGCTAGCTGACGACGCAGCCCTTGCTGCGGCTGCCCTCCGGGAACGCCCGGGCCAGGCCCTCGGCGATCTGCTGGGCGCGGGCCGCGTACCCGACCGAGGTGTAGTGGATGCCGTCGCTGATGAACCACGGGCGCTTGGCCAGCGACGCCCAGTTGAGCACCCGCATGTTCTTGTAGTGCTTGCAGGCCTGGAGCAGCGCGCTGTTCCACGCCTGCATGTTGGCCTCCGAGTACGGGCCGCTGACCAGCGTGGAGATGGTGTTGACCCACATCACCGGCTGGCCGTGGGCCGCGGCCATCATCTCCTTGATGCGGGCCAGGCGGCCGGTGTTAGACCCGATGGCCACGTCAGCGGTGTCGTTGGTGCCGAGCGCGATCACCCAGCAGCCCTTGTACCCGCGGCTGGTCATGGCCACGGCGGCGTGGTAGCCGTTGACGTCACCGGGCAGGGTCTCGACCACCGAGTTCGCGCCGACGATGTTGGTGCGCACCTGCTGCACGCCGACGTCCTCGTACTGAGCGGGCAGGCGCTGAGCCGCGTGCGGCAGGTAGTCCGATGACACCATGCCCTCCGACGTCGAGTCGCCGATGTGGGCCACGGACTTGCAGGACGTGCGCAGCCCGCCGGCCCCCGTGGGCGAAGGCTTGTTCCCGCCCCCCGAGGCCTGGGCGTTGTCGGCGTTCGCGCCGCCGGGCTGAGCCCCCTGGGTGCTGGCCGGAGCCGGGTTCGGGGCCGCGGGGAGAGCCGAGCCCGCGGCGAGCGAGGACGGGCTCCCGGCGGCGCCGGCCGCGGGCTTGACGATGCCCGCCAGCCCGGCGCAGGCCACGGCGAGCACGGCGACCGAGCCGGCGGCCGCGGCCACGGCGGCCGGGCGCCCGTGCCGGCCCGAGGCCGCCCGGGTGCTGCGGCCCGCGCCGCGGCGGATGCGGTTCCGGTCGGCCGCGCTTGCGGCGGAGCCCGCCGGGCCCCGGCGGCTGCTCTCGCCCTGACCGGTGCCGGCCGCGGACGCCGGTGTGGCCTGGCTGATGCCACCCGGGCGCCCGGCGCCCAGGGCGCCGCCCGGGCCGGAGGCGAGGGCCGGCCGAGTGCGCAGGCCGCCCATCCGGGTGCGGGCCCAGGCCCGGCCCAGCGCACCGTGGCGGATGGGCTCCTCGACGTACTTCCAGGACAGCGCGGCCAGGATGATGCTCGCGGCGGTCTGCGCCGCGGCGCGGACCAGGTTCACCGAGCTGTTCGCCGGTGTGGTGAGCACGATCACCGGATAGTGCCACAGGTAGATCCCGTACGAGCGGACGCCGATCCAGCGCAGCGGGGCCCAGCCCAGCAGCCGGCCGGTCAGCGCCCCGGGGCAGGCCGACGCGGCGATCGACGCGGCGGTGGCGGCCGACAGCAGCACCAGCCCGCCCTTGTAGATGAACGGCGAGTACTGGCCGGTCCGCCAGATCATCAGGCCGATGGCGGCCAGCCCGGCGATCCCGGCGCCGTCGAGGACCAGCCGTCCTGCCCGCCCGGGCAGGGTCCGGCCGCGGCTGGGCCACAGCATGGCCAGCGCCGCGCCGATCAGCAGGCCCGCCGCGCGCGTGTCGGTGCCCTCATAGATCCGGGTCGGGTCCAGCCCGGGGTGGTACAGCACCAGCATCCCGAAGGTCGACGCCGCGGCCAGTGCCATGGTGGGCAGCGCCAGCCAGCGCACCGCGCCGTCGCGGCGGGGCACCAGGCGCAGGCCGAGCAGCAGCAGCCACGGCCAGGCCAGGTAGAACTGCTCCTCCACGGCCAGCGACCACAGGTGATCCAGCGGCGCCGGCGGCGCAAACCGTGCGAAATAGGAGTTGTGCGAAGCGATCAGGAACCAGTTGCTGGAGTAGGTCGCGGCTGCGGCCACGGCCGGGCGCAGGCTCGGCAGCTGCCCGCGGGCGCCCAGCGTGACCCAGGCGGTGACCACGACCAGCATCACGGCCAGGGCCGGCAGCAGCCGCCGTGCCCGCCGCAGCCAGAAGTCGCTCAGGGCCAGCGTGCCCCGGGCCGACCAGTGCCCCAGCAGCAGGTCAGTGATCAGGTAACCGCTGAGGGTAAAGAACACTCCCACCCCCAGCAGCCCTCCGGGCGCCCACCCGAACTGCTCGTGGAAGGCGATCACAGCGAGCACCGCTATCGCGCGCAGCCCATCGAGACCAGGCATGTAACGCTGGCCGGTGCGTACCGGTTCCGGCATGATGTCTCCTCCATGCCGCGGCCCGCCTGCCCCCGTCCGGCCAGGCCTGGTTCTGCGCGCGGCAGGGAGGTCAATACCCAGTGTCATCTTTTGACTACGCATAGTAATTATCAAAGAAATGGTAGTGAGCCGCGACGCAGAAGGGTCATCCCCGGCCAATCCGGTGCGTTCGCCGAGGCGCCAGGCCAGCCCGCGGCCTGGTCTGGCCGCCGTGGCAGCGTGGCGGGCCAGGTCTCCCCGGGCCAGCCGCGGCCGTTGGCGTGACCAATCTGGCGGGGTTCGCGGCGGCGGGAGGCCGGCCTATCGCCCGCGCGCCGGCTGGCCAATCCCGAAGGTGGCGGGGACCGGGCATCCCGGCCTGGGCGAACGGTGATGCTGGAGCCGGGCAATCGGGTGGGTACGTTGGCGGTATGAGGTTCTGCATTCTCGGCATGTCGGATTCGCCGTGACGACCGGCCCTTACGCCACTGCGACCGGGCTGATCGAGCGGTCAGCGGCGGCCTACGTGGCCGGTGTCCCGCACCACCCCGCGGACGAGGGATTCTTCGGGCCGGACAGCATCACGTGGCGGGTCAGCACGGACCTGCCCTCGCCCATCGCCGGACTGCGGGCGCTGATGATGCAGGCCCTGCATCCGCTGGCCATGGCCGGTGTCGACCAGCACAGCGACTGGCGCCAGGACCCCGTCGGGCGGCTGGCCGCTACCTCGGCCTACCTGGTCACGATCAGCTTCGGCGAGCGGGCCGCGGCCGAGCAGGCCGCCGCCCGGGTGCGCCGGATCCATGAGCATGTGCGCGGCGTCGACCCGGTGACCGGCCGCCCGTACGAGGCCGGCGATCCCGCGCTGCTGCTGTGGGTGCACGCCGAACTGGTCGAGTCCGGGCTGGCCGTCGGCCGGCTGTTCGGGACGCCGCTCCCGGACGAGGACGCCGACCGGTACGTGGCGGAGATGGTGGTCGCGGCCGAGCTCGTGGGGGTGCCGCGTGACATGGTCCCGGCCAGCGTGGCCGAACTCGACCAGTACCTGGTGTCGGTCCGGCCCGACCTGAGGTGCACGCCGGCGGCGCAGGAGTCGATGGCGTACCTGCTCGACCCGCCCGGCCTGGACGAGGACGTCGCGGAGATCTGGGAGGACATCCGGTACGGGGCGGTCGTGTCGCTGCCGGACTGGGCGCGGGAGATGTACGGCTACGACGCGCCGCCGCCGCTGACCCCGCAGCGCCGGGAGGAGGTCCGGCAGGTGCTCGGCGTGCTCGACGCCGTGTACATGGGCGAGCCCGGGGTGCT
Source organism: uncultured Actinomycetota bacterium (assembly GCA_963844655.1). Classification (GTDB taxonomy): domain Bacteria; phylum Actinomycetota; class Actinomycetes; order Streptosporangiales; family Streptosporangiaceae; genus JASHPR01. The sequence goes on from CAWJPA010000007.1 coordinate 1,232,340, forward strand.
CGAGGCGCGGCAGCGGATCGCCCTGCGCATGCGCGCGGCCCACCGCGCGTGAACAGGAAGGTCGCCGCCGGGGCCGTGATCGGCGGGACGGCCGTGGTCGTGGCCGCGCTGCTGCGCCGCCGTTCCGGGCTGTGTTGGCCTCGGGGGGACGACCCCCCCAGACCCCCCCGCGTACCGTCCGCTCGGGCCGGCAAGCCGACCGTCGCGGCCGGCACAGCTTCGCTCCGGCTGCGCCGGGGCCTGGCCGCCCTCCAGCTGGTCGCGCGCGGCGGGGTGCGGTACGCGGCCAGTGCCCCGCAGCTGTTCGCGGCCGCGGGGGAGCACCGGCAGCAACTCCGCAACGACCTGGCCCTGGAGACCGCCGAGGACGTCGCCACCACGCTGGGCGCGATGAAGGGCGTGCTGATGAAGCTCGGCCAGATGGCCAGCTACATCGACGACGGCCTGTCGCCCAGCGTCCGCCGCACGCTCAGCAGGCTGCAGGACAGCGTGCCCCCGATGAGCCCTGAGCTCGCGGCGCGGGTCGTGCAGGAGGAGCTGGGCGGGCCGCCGGAGCAGGTCTTCGCCCGCTGGGACCCCGAGCCGATCGCGGCCGCGTCGATCGGGCAGGTGCACCGGGCGATCACCCTGGACGGCCGCGCGGTCGCGGTCAAGGTGCAGTACCCGGGGATCGCGGAGACCATCGCGGCCGACCTGGGCAACGTGGCGCTGCTGCGCCGGATGCTGCGCATCACCGCGCCGAGCCAGGACGTCGACGCGCTCCTGGCCGAGCTGCGGGAACGGGTCCTCGAGGAACTCGACTACCACCGGGAAGCCGAGAACCAGCGCTTGTTCGCGGCCTACTACGACGGCCACCCGACGATCATGATTCCCAAGATCATCGATGAGCTGTGCACCCGCCGGGTGGTCACCAGCGAGCTGGCCGACGGGGCCCGGTTCGCCGAGCTGGCGGGCTGGTCCCAGGAGGAGCGCGATCTGGCCGCGGAGACCATCTACCGGTTTGTGTTCCGGAGCCTGTACGAAATGCACGCGTTCAACGGCGACCCGCACCCGGGCAACTACCTGTTCCACGGCGCGGGCAAGGTCACGTTCCTGGACTTCGGGCTGGTCAAGCACTTCACCGCCGGCGAGCTCCAGCCGCTCATGCAGATGGCCCGCTACCTGTGCGTGAATCACGACCCCGAGGGGTTCCGCCGGAACCTGGAGAAGGCGGGCTTCCTGGTCCCCGGTGCGCCGCTGAGCACGGAGGACATCGTCGAGCACATGGCGGTGTTCTACGACACGGTGCGCGAGTCGCGGCCGCTCACCATGACCGGCGACTACTCGTCGGCGGTCGTGCGCCGGTTCTTCGACGTGCGCAGCCCCGTCACGACCTACGCGCAGATCCCGCGCTCCTATGTGATCCTGCAGCGCATCAACCTGGGCCTGTTCGGCCTGCTCGGGGAGCTGACCGCCACCGCGAACTGGCGGGCGATCGCCGAGGAGATCTGGCCCTTTGTGCTGGGCCCCCCGTCCACGCCGATGGGGGAGGCCGAGGTGGCCTGGCGGGCGCGGCGCCCGGCAGCCGCGCCGCCGGTCGAGGAAAGCCTGGCCTGACCCGGCCGGGCGCCTAGCCCATGGTCTTGGCGCCGTCCAGCGACTCCCTGATGATGTCCGCGTGCCCGGAGTGCTGCGCGATCTCGGCCAGGGTGTGCAGGATCACCTGCCGCGCCGTCCAGGTCGCGCCGGGCTCGAACCAGGGGGCCGGCGGCAGCGGCTGGGCCGCGTCCAGGTCAGTCCCGCTGGCCAGCAGCTCGTCGGTCTGCGCGGCGACCTCGTCGTACTTCCCGAGCAGGCCGGCCAGCGTCTCGCCGGGCAGCATCCGGAAGCCGTCCAGCCAGTTGGCGGCGCTGGCCTCGTCGGTCCCATACGTCATTGCGGCCGGGCCGATCTTGATAAATCTCACCCACTGCCGCTCGGTGAACGCGACGTGCTTGATGATGCCGCCCAGGCACAGCTCGCTGACCGTGGTCCGCTGCGCGGCCTGCTCGTCGGTCAGGCCCTGGACGGTCCGCTTCAGGAAGTTCCGCTGCGTGGCCAGCGCCTTCAGCAGGTCAGCGTGCTCGCCGGCCAGGGTGCTCCCCGCACTGCTCATCTCGTCGGCCTCCGGCTGCCTCGCGGCGGCCGTTGACCGCCTCTCACCGCACATTAGCGGCCGGGTGCGACAGTAGATGGGGGACGCCACCAGGACTGCGTGAAGAGAAAGCGGTAGAACGATGGGCCGGAAGCAGCGGATCAGCTACGTGTCGCCCGACGCGATGGACCCACAGATGCGGGAGGAAATGAAGCGATGCCAGCGTGAGGGCACTCCGCGGCCGGAGAGTTCCGCGGTGCGGGCCCACGTTCCCGCATGCTTCTGGGCCTTCGCCCGATCGTGGCAGGCAATCTTCCGCAAGGGGGTCTGCGACCATGCCATCAAGGAACTGTGCCGCGTTTACGTGTCCAGGACGGTCAAGTGCGAGTACTGCGGCAATCAGCGGTCAGAGCAGGCCAGGGCGCAGGGCCTGGCCGAGGCTCAGTACGACGACCTGCTCAACTTCGAGAAGTCGGAACGGCTCACAGAACGAGAGAAAGCCGCGCTGGCCTACGCCGAAGCGATTACCTGGCGCCTGGATTCCAGCGACGCGCTCTGGGAGCGGCTCTACCAGCACTTCTCCGAACCTGAGCTCGTCGAACTGGGCTGCTTCATCGCCCTGACGATGGGTCAGCAGAGCTGGCTGCGGCTGCTCGATATCGAGCACCACGAAGTGCTGGCCGGGACGGCTGCATCCATGGCACCCGGCTTCGGCACGCCGGAGGCGCTCGCCGAGTCGAAGGCAGCCAAGGAGTACTGGGCCAGCACAACGGCGACGTGACGGCGCGGCTGTCTTCGCGCTGCCGGAACCAGCGCTGGGCGCGGCCGGCCGGGTTCAGCCGAGGAGCGCGTTGGCCTGGGCCACGCGGCGGCGGGTCCTGGCCAGCGGGCCGCTCTTCATTTCCCTGCGCCAGGCGGGGAACTCGTCGCCGAACTTCTGCTTTTCCTTGCCTGCCGATTCGTACACGACGTAGCCGCCCTTAAGGATGCTGAACGGCTTGGCCAGATGCCCCAGCTTGTCGAACTGGGCATGGGGGGCGGCCAGCGGGTCGAACCAGGACGGTGTCACGAAATTTGATACCGAGACGCCATTGATGTCATAGGTGGGCGCCTCGACGGGATCGCAGACCTCGAAGCTAAAGGCCGAGCCTTTGCCGTCGTTGGACCACAGGTTGCAATTCGGGTCGATGAACATCTCGAGTACCTCATGGGACAGCACGCTGGACACGCTCCAGTCGCCGCTGGTCGGCTTCGCGCCGCTGTCCAGTTCGGGCTTGGCCGCGACCACGCCCCAGAGCTTGCCGCCCTGGTCCTCGGTGTGGAAGCCGAGCACGCCCTGCGGCTGGTCCTGGATGGTGTCCACGAGCGCGATGCCGTGCGCGGTCGCCGGCACGGCATGCGGGTCGGTGTAGAAGATCACCGCCGCCGGTGCCCGGTCCCACAGCGGGGCCGCGTCGAGGCGGACCTGCGAGGCAATGGCCTCGGTCATCGCGGCCGCGTCGGAATTGGAGATAAGAGTGGATTGGTTCAGGATTGCGATGAGCACGGCCCCTCCGGTCAGTTAGTGGCTGGAAAGAGCCAGGGCTAAATTCACTCACCTGGCTGCTGGCTCATGTTCCCGTGGCCAGACGCAATTGGCAAGACCGCTCAGCGTGTCAGCTCAGCGGCAAAGGAGCGCGCGCAGTAAAACGAGGAAAGGAGCTGCTCAATTGCGGGGGAGATACCCCGCTCAATAGCGTAAAGGCCAAAATTACGGCCATTCGGGAGGCACGCGTGACCGGTCCGGCTGCGGAAAGTGCCCGGCGGCTGCGGGAAGCACTCGGCGGCAGGGTCAGCCTGCCCGGCAGCGCGGCGTATGCCGCGGCGCTGGGCCGGGTGTTCTTCCCCGACGCGGCCCGGCGGCGGCCGGCCTGCGTGGTGCAGCCGGCCTCGGCGGCGGACGTATCGGCCGTGATGAGGATCGCCCAGGCCACTGGGTGCCCGGTGACCGTGCGGGGCGGCGGGCTGAGCTCCAACCGCGTCGCCGCCGGCGCGATCATGGTGGACCTCTCCGTGCGGCTGGACTGGGCCAGGCTCCCGTCCGGCGAGGTGCTACCACGCAGGTATGGCACCTGCCCTAGCTGTGCCGCGCGGCTACCTGGCGCCGTCGTCGATCTGAACCGGGTAGCCGGCGCGCAGCGCGGCCACGGTGGCCGGGGGCGTGATGAGCTGCGCGGTGCCCAGGCGCGGCCGCCGGTGCCTGGCCTGGTAGCCCTCGGTCGTCCACTCGGCCATGTGCGAGCCGGTGACCACGGCGGGCGTGCCCGTCGTCTCGAGCCGCACGAAGGCGCCGTCGGGCAGGTCAGGCCACGCCGCCTCGTGCACGCGCCTGCGGTGCGTGCCTGCCACGATCCGCTCCGCGTGCAGCCGCTTGTTGATCTCGGCCGCCCGCGGGGCCTCGGTGCCCCGGCCTTCGGCCCAGGCCGCCCGGTAGGCGTTGTAGCTGGCCCGGCGGCATTCGGCGCACGGGCGGTGGCCGGCGGCGAACGAGACCGCCTCGTCGTGGAAGAACAGCCACGTGAAATGGTGCGGCTGCCACTGCTCCCGCCAGCGGCCGCGGAACTCCAGCGCGCACGTGATCCACAGGTCGCTCGCGTGGAAGCGGACTATCTCCCGGCCGGAGTGCAGGATGCCGCGGTTGCCGGTCCACGCGCCGCGCAGCGGGATCGCGACGATGTCGCCCATCGGCGTGACCCGGTTACGGCTGGGCGCCATCGCCCGGGCCCGGTAGAGCGGGTGTCAAGACCACGCGGCCGAGGATATTCGAGGGTTCTGACAGCCAGTCGGCGGCGAGCGTGGCGGTGCCGCCAGGGCACCGCTACGCCGCAGGTGCCGCTAGGCCACCGGCGGCGGTTCCTCTGTGCTTCCGTGCTGGCCGCTGCGGAAGATCGTCTGAGCGGGCTTGGCCACCACGGAGAGCGGCTTGGCCACCTCCTCCAGCGACTTGCCTTCGGCGTCGACGGCGAGGAACGCCGCCACGAGCCCGCCCAGGATCATCGCCCCGGCGCCGATGAGGTAGCCGATGTAGAGCTTGTCCGGGTCCTTGCCGTCGCCGATCAGGTGACCGTACAGGTGTGAGCCCAGCGCGCCGAAGCACTGCGCGATCGCGAAGAACACGGCGATGGCCTTGGCCCGGACCTCGAGCGGGAAGATCTCGCTGACCGTCAGGTAGCCCGCGCTCGCGCCCGCCGACGCGAAGAAGAAGACGATGGACCAGGCGAGGGTCTGGGTGGCGGCGTTGAGCAGCCGCCTTGAACAGCTGCGCGGTGATGACCAGCAGGATGCCCGCCAGAAGGTAGGTGCCCGCGATCATCTTCCGGCGGCCGATCGTGTCGAACAGCCGCCCGATGGTCAGCGGCCCGAGCAGTTCCCGGCCGCGAACCGAAGAAGTAGTAGCCGGTGTCGGTGGACTTGCGTTAAGAAGCAGTACCAGCCCGTAGGTGAAGACGATCGCGTTGTACAGGAACGACTGAGTGATCATCAGCGCCGCGCCGAGCACCGACCGGCTCGGGTAGTGCGAGAACAGCACCCGCAGCAGCGGCAGGTAGCCGATCTGCCGCGTTGCTACCTGTCCCGACGTGCACAGGACAACGCCGCGCGCTACCCGGAGAGCAATCGATCAAACGCTGAGATCGCCCAGGCGGGGCGCCCGGCGAGGCTGAGGGGTGATCCAGGGCAGGTCAGGCGGCGGGGGCGGGCAGGTCGCCCGCGACCTTCTCGGTGATCAGCTCAAAGGACCGGATCCGGTCGTTGATGTCGTAGACCATCGCGGTGAGCATCAGCTCGTCGGCGCCGGTGCGCTGCACCAGGTCGGTCAGCTTCGCGCGGACGGTCTCCGGGGACCCCACCGCCTGGCTGGCGAACCGGTCGACAGCGAACTCCCGCTCACCCGGCCCGTACTGGTAGGCGGCCGCCTCCTCCGGGGTGGCCAGCGGCTGCGGCCGGCCGGTGCGCATGCGCAGGAACGACAGGGCCGCCGGGCCGGAGAGCCACTCGGCCCGCTCGTCGGTGTCCGCGCAGATCGCGCTCACCGCGACCATCGCCTGCGGGCGTTCCAGCCAGCGCGATGGCTCGAAGCTCTTCCGGTACAGCTCCAGCGCGGGCACGGTGTTGGTCGCGCTGAAGTGGTGCGCGAACGAGAACGGCAGCCCCAGCAGCCCGGCCAGCTGGGCACTGAACCCGCTCGACCCGAGCAGCCAGATGACCGGCATGTCGTCCTTGCCGGGGGTCGCGGTGATCCGCATCTGAGGGTTGCCGAGGAAGTACCCGATCAGGTCGGCGAGTTCCTGCGGGAAGCCCTCGGCCGACAGCCCCTCCATGGTGCGGCGCAGCGCGAGCGCGGTGAACTGGTCGGTGCCGGGCGCGCGGCCGATGCCCAGATCGATCCGGCCCGGGTGCAGCGCCTCCAGCGTGCCGAACTGCTCCGCGACCACCAGCGGGGCGTGGTTGGGCAGCATCACGCCGCCCGAGCCGACCCTGATCGTGGACGTGGCCGCGGCCAGGTGCGCGATCAGCACGGCCGGCGCCGAGCTGGCGATCGCGGGCATGTTGTGGTGCTCGGCCACCCAGAACCGCCGGTAGCCCAGCTCCTCGGTGCGCCGGGCCAGGTCCGTGGTGTTCTGCAGCGCCTGGCCCGATGTCGTACCGACGGCCACAGGAGATAGATCCAGAACGGAAAGCGGCAGCCCAGTCACGCTTCAGGCCAACTCGCGTGGGTTCGGCTTTCTTCCACAGCTCGGCCGGGTCCTGCTGTTGCCGTAGCCGCCGGCTCAGGGTGGGGTGATGGTCAGGCGGCCCTCGAGCACGGCGCGGTCGATGCTGGTGCGCAGGGTGGCGCAGGTGTCGATGAGCGCGGTCTGCTCGCCCGCCGCGACCCGGGCGCTGAACTCGGCGCAGGTGCGGACGGCCTCGCTGCTCCACTGCACGCTCGTGTGCTGCGGGCTGAACTTGGCCACCAGCGCCACGGCGCCGCAGCGCTCGCACGCGACCGGCCGGAAGCCGGCCTCCCGCTCGTCGGCGGGGACCGCTGGATGCCGGCCGTTGCCGAGGCCGTCCAGCCGCTCCTCGGTGACCTGCTGCCGGTCGGCCATGGTCAGCCCGCCCCGCCCTGCCGCGCGGCGAGGTTCGCCGCCACCTCGGCCTCCCATTCGGCGACCGCGCGGGTGGTGTCCACCTCGAACTCATAGCGCTCGATCATGAAGGGCTTGATGTCCTCGACGTCGGTGTAGAACTGCTCGTACCAGCGGCGCAGCTGGTAGACCGGTCCGTCATCGGCGCACAGCAGCGGGTTGTCGACGCGGGTCTTGTGCGTCCAGATCTCCACGTCCTGCTGGAAGCCCAGGCCGATGAACTTGGCGAACTTGCCGGCGAACTTCGCGGCCTGCCCGTCGTCGAGGCCGGGCAGCTTCTTCACGATCACGCCCCACTGCAGCAGGAACGAGTTCGGCGTGACCGGGTAGTGGCAGTTGATCAGCACGCTCTCCAGGTTCATGCCGTGATAGTCGTGCCACAGATAGTCGATCATGTAGGACGGCCCGTAGTAGGACGCCTCGGAGCGCAGCGTGCTCTCCGTCCCCTGCGCGTAGTTCGAGCCGGTCTCGATATCAGGCCTGGCCCGGGTCCTCAGGTACTGCGAGGCGATGTGCCCCTCGAGCACGTTCTTGAAGTACGTGGGGAACGCGAAGTGGATGTAGAAGAAATGCGCCATGTCGACGACGTTGTCGATCACTTCGCGGCAGTTGGCCCCGTCCACCAGGATCGAGTCCCAGGTCCAGTCGCTCCACTCGCCGGAGAACGCGCCGTCGATCCGGGGGATGGTCACGTGCTCGGGCGGCGGGTTGCCCTGCGGGTCGTTCCACACGAACAGCTGCCGGTTCTCCTCGAGGGTGATCCAGGACCTGGTCCGCGCGGCGGGCGGAACCCGCTGGGTGTAGGGGATGCGAGCGCACCGGCCGTCGCCGCCCCAGCGCCAGTCGTGGAACGGGCAGGCGATCGCGTCGCCCTTGACCGTGCCCTCGGTCAGGTCGCCGCCCATGTGACGGCAGTACGCGTCGAGCACGTTCAGGTGCCCGCGCGAGTCCGCGAACACCACGAGCTTGGCCCCGAACGCCTCAACCGCGTGCGGGCCGGGTTCCCGGAACCGGTCGGCCAGGCCCAGGCAGTGCCAGCCCCGCGCGAACCTGGCCGGCGGCGGCCCGGCGATGATGCCCCGGACACCGCTCCGGTTGGTCATGGGAGCCTCCACGCATTCGCTGCTACCGGCCTGGCTGCTACCCCTAGACTAGAACATGTTCTAGTCTAGGGGCTAATGCGGTCGGCCCCCGCTGCCGGCCGGATCGGAGGAATATCCGGTGAGCGAGGGCGTCGGCCAGGGGGTGCTCGAGGGGGTACGTGACCTGCTGCCGGTGCTCAGGGACCGCGCGCAGGAGACCGAGGACGCCAGGGTGGTGCCCGCGGACTCGGTCAAGGCGCTGACCGAAACCGGGTTCTTCCGGCTGCTCCAGCCGGCCAGGTTCGGCGGGCTCGAGGCCGACCCGGTCACGTTCCTCACCGCCGTCCGCCTGATCGCCAGCGCCTGCGGGTCGACCGGCTGGGTGGCCTCGGTGATCGGCGTGCATCCCTGGCAGCTGGCCCTGTTCCCGCTCCGGGCGCAGGAGGAGGTCTGGGGAGCCGACACCGGCACCAGGATGTCGTCGTCCTACGCGCCGACCGGCAAGGCCGAGGCTGTCGACGGAGGGCACCGGCTCACCGGCCGGTGGAGCTTCTCGTCCGGATGTGACCACGCCACCTGGGTGCTGCTGGGCGGGATCGTGCCCGACGCCGACGGCAACCCCGCCGACTTCCGCACGTTCCTGGTGCCCGCCAGCGACTACGTCATCGACGACGTGTGGGACACCGTCGGGCTGCGCGGGACTGGCAGCAACGACGTGGTGGTCTCCGGCGCGTTCGTGCCGGAGCACCGGTCGCTGTCCTTCAACGACGTGTTCCGCTGCGCCTGTCCCGGCCAGGAGGCCAACCCCGCGCCGCTGTACCGGCTGCCGTACGGGTCACTGTTCTCCTATGCGATCACCACGCCGATCATCGGGATGGCGATGGGCGCGTACGAGGCGCACGTGGCGTATCAGCGCGAGCGGGTCCGGGCATCTTACGTCGGGCAGAAGGCCGCGGAGGACCCGCACGCGCAGGTGCGGGTGGCCGAGGCCGCGGCCGAGCTCGACTCCGCGTGGCTGGCTCTCGAGCGCAACATGGCCGAGCTCATGGAGCACGCCCGTGCGGGCACGAAGATCCCGCTCCCGCTGCGGCTGCGGGTGCGGCGCGACCAGGTGCGCGGCACCGGCCAGGCGATCACCGCGGTGGACCGGCTGTTCGAGAACTCCGGCGGGCGGGCGCTGCGCAGCGGCACGCCGATCCAGCGGTTCTGGCGCGACGCGCACGCGGGCCGGGTGCACGCGATCAACGACCCGGAACGTGCGCTGTCCATGTACGGCCGCGGGGAGTTCGGCCTGCGGATTCAGCCCGACGGCATGGTGTAGGGGGAGCCGGTGACAGCCCAGCCAGCGGACCTCGACGCCACCAGCCGGTTCGCGGACGCGGCCGGGATGCGCCTGCACTACCACGACGCCGGCCCGCCCGGCCCCATCGGCACCACCCCGGTGGTGCTGCTGCACGGTGGCGGGCCCGGCGCGTCGGCCTGGAGCAACTTCGGGCGCAACCTGCCGGTGTTCGCAGAGCGCTTCCGTACGCTCATGCTCGACCAGCCGGGGTTCGGCCGTTCCGACAAGCCGCCGGTGACCGGCCACTACTTCACGTTCGCCGCCGACGCTCTGGCCGGCCTGCTGGACAAGCTCGGCGTCGACCGGGTGCACCTGGTCGGCAACTCGCTCGGCGGCGGCACCGCGGTCCGGTTCGCGCTGCGGTTCCCCGAGCGGGCGGGCCTGCTGGTGCTGATGGCGCCCGGCGGCCTGAGCCTGAACGTCTTCGCCCCGGACCCGACCGAGGGCGTGCGGCGGCTGATGGAGTTCGCCGCCCCGCCCGGCCCGAGCCCGGAGAAGATGGCCGCGTTCCTGCGCACGCTGGTCCACGACCAGCGGCTGGTGACCGACGATCTGGTGGCCGAGCGGTACGCCATCGCCAGCGCCCCCGAGGCGATCGCGGCGATGGCGTCGATGGGAGCCTCGTTCTACGATCCGGCCCGGGCCGAGGAGGGGCTGCTGTGGCGGGAAGCCCACCGGCTCAGGCAGCCGGTGCTGCTGGTCTGGGGCCGTGAGGACCGGGTGAACCCGCTGGACGGCGCGCTGGTCGCGCTCAAGCTGATCCGCAAGGCGCAGCTGCACGTGTTCGGCGGCTGCGGGCACTGGGCGCAGCTGGAGAAGTTCGACGAGTTCAACCGGCTGACCATCAGCTTCCTGGAAGGGGACAGCCGATGAGCTGGATCCGGTCGCTGGGGTACCTGCGCATCGAGTCCGCCGACGTCGCGGCCTGGCGCGAGTTCGGCGTCCGGGTGCTGGGCATGGTGGAGGGCACCGGGCCCGGCGACGGCGCGGTGTACCTGCGCATGGACGACCTCCCCGCCCGGCTGGTGATCATCCCGGGGGAGCGGGAGCGGCTGCTCGCCACCGGCTGGGAGGTGGCGGACGAACAGGCCCTGGCCGAGGTGGCCAGGGCGCTCGATGCGGCCGGCGTCCCGGCCAAGACGGGCACTCAGGCGGAGGCGGCCGAGCGCCAGGTGGCGCACGTGCTGAGCTGTGACGACCCGGCGGGCAACGCTGTGGAGATCTTCTGCGGGGCGGCGCTGGCCAGCCGCCCGGCAATCAGCCGGTACGGCACCCGCTTCGTCACGGGGCTGCTCGGGCTCGGGCACGCGGTCCTGCCGGTGTCCGACGGCGAGTCCTCACTGCGCTTCTACACCGAGGCGCTCGGGTTCCGGCTCCGGGACTCGATGCGGATGGCGCCGGAGCTGTTCGGCCTGCCGGCGGGCGGGCCGCCGCTGTGGATGCGCTTTCTCGGCTGCAATCCGCGGCATCATTCGCTCGCGCTGGCCCCGTTTCCGGCCGAGGCCGGGATCGTGCACCTGATGATCGAGGTCGCGGCGCTGGACGACGTGGGCCTGGCCCTGGACCGGTGCGCCCGGCGTGGCGCCCGGGTCAGCGCGACGCTCGGCCTGGCACGCCAACGACCTGATGGTGTCGTTCTACGTGGCCACGCCGGGCGGGTTCGACATCGAGTACGGCACCGCCGGCAGGCTGGTCGACGACGCTACCTGGGTGAGCCGGGAAACCACCGCGATCAGCCTGTGGGGGCACAAGTTCGCCGCGCCGGGCGGGCACTGAGGCCCAGGCGCCATGGCCCGCGGCAGACCCGGTCCGGTGACGGCGGTGCGATGACCACGGCGGCGGGTGTCACGCCCGCGTGGTTCGAGCCCGAGCCGCGCCGGTTCCGCCAGGTGCTCGGTCACTTCAGCACCGGCGTCACCGTCATCACCGGCTGTGACGAGGACGGCCCGGCCGGGTTCGCGTGCCAGGCGTTCGCGGCCGTGTCCCTGGATCCGCCGCTGGTGCTGTTCTGCCCGAGCCGGTCGTCGGCGACCTGGCCGCGGATCGAGCGGGCCGGGCATTTCTGCGTCAACGTGCTGGCCGCCGGTCAGCGCGGGCTGGCCAGGGTCTTCGGCGCCAGCGCCACGGCCGGTGCCGGCAAGTTCGCTGGGGTGGGCTGGTCGCCGTCGCCGGCCGGGGCGCCGGTCCTGGACGGCGCGCTCACCTGGGCGGGATGCTCGGTCGAGGCCGTGCACGAGGCCGGCGACCATTTCGCCGTGCTCGGCCGGGTGACCGAGCTTGGCCCGTGCCGCACCGGATCACCGCTGCTGTTCTACCGGGGCCGGTACGCAGAAACCGCCGCGCGCTCCGCGGAAGGCCCGCCCGAGGTCGCCGAGACGCTCCTGTCCTGGCCCCGGCACGCCGACTGGATCTGACCGGCTCGCCGCCGCAGAGGCCGGTCCGCTCCGAAAGTTGTCAAACACGTTGTGCCCACAACGCGTTTTGACCACTTTGTAAGTTGATCTGTCGCAGCAGCGGGGCGGAGGAGGAGCGGTGGCCGAGATTCTGTGGGCCAGGCATGGGGAGAACGTCGCGAACCTCACGAGGACGTTCTCGTACCGGGTCTTCGACGGTGACCTGACCGGTACCGGCCGGCAGCAGGCCGCGAACCTGGCCGGCCGCCTCGCGGACGGCGCCGGCGAGCCGGTGGGCCTGCTGGCCTGCTCCCCGCTGCGCCGGGCCCGGCAGACCGCGGAGATCGTCGGACACCGGCTCGGGCTGGCGGTCGCGCTGGAACTCGAGGACCTGCGCGAGGTCAACGTGGGTGAGCTCGACGGCCGCAGCGACGAGGAGGCGTGGGACACCTACGCCCGGGTTATCGCGGCCTGGAAGGCAGGCGAGACCGAGGTCAGGTTCCCGGGCGGGGAGGACTGCGCCGAGCTGTGCGCCCGGCTACGGCGAGCGCTGGCCGCGGCGGCCCGCAGCGCCGGGGACAGGCGATCGCTGCTCGTGGCGCACGGCGCGAACTTGCGCGCGGCCCTGCCCGGACTGGCCGGCGAGCCGGACCCGGGTGTGGACCTGCCGACTGGCGGAGTGGCCGCGCTGCGAGTCGACCCGGCCAGCCACCCATTCCCCCTGGTGCAGCTGCTGGCCTGGCCCGGCGGCAACCCCGTTTCATGATCCACGGGACTCATCCGGCACCTCAGCGTGCCGGGCCGGCGGAGCAAGTTCGTATCTCGCCTGCTCGAAGGTGATGAGCCTGTTCGCCCGGTTGTTGGAGAAGGTCAGCGCGCGAGACCAGGAAAAGATGGCACCGAGCCGGTTGCCCCAGCCGACCAGGTAGAGCACGTGCACGAATCCCCACATCGTGTACCCGATCACCCCGGTGAACCTCATCCCGAAGGAGTCGGTGACCGCGGACAGATGGCCGATGGTGGCCATGTTGCCTTTGTCGAGGTACCTGAACGGCTTTTCTTGCGTGCGGCCCTGCAGCCGCGCCCGGATAAGCCTGCCGACGTACCTTCCCTCCTGTATGGCGGGCTGCGCGACCCCGGGCAACTGGTTCAGCGAGATCATGTCCCCGACGGCGAAGACCTCCGGATGGCCGGGCAGGCTGCAGTCCGGCAGCACCGCGACCCGGCCTGAGGGATCGGTCTCGGCGCCGGTGGCCTCGGCGAGCATCGTGGCCAGCGGCGATGCCCGTACGCCCGCCGCCCAGATCCTCGTCCGGGCCGGAATCTGCTCCTCGCCCTCGGGACCGTTCACGGTGATGCTGTCGTGGCTCATCCCGGTCGCGGTGGTGTTCAGCCGCACTTCCACGCCCATCTTCTCCAGCCGCCGCTGCGTATAGCGCTGCAGCTTCGGGTGGAACGAGCCCAGAACCGCCGGTGCCGCTTCGACCAGCAAGATCCGTGCTTCGGTCGTAACCACCGAGCGGTAATCCTTCGGCAGCACCTGGTGCGCCAGCTCGGCCAGCTGGCCGACCAGCTCAACCCCGGTCGGCCCGGCTCCGATGACCACAAAGGTCAGGTACGCGGCCCGTTCCTCGGGATCAGCGGCCAGCTCGGCCATCTCGAAGGCACTGAGAATGTGGCTGCGCAGGTGACGGGCATCCTCCAGGGTCTTCATCCCCGGTGCGAACTCAGCCCATTCCTCGTGCCCGAAGTAGGCGTCCTTGGCGCCGCCGGCCACCACGAGCGTGTCGTAGGGCAGGGTCAGCTCACGGTGGTCCGGGGCTACCGCAGACACGACCCGGGTGCTGAGGTCAATGTCCGTCACGTCGGCCAGCAAGGTCCGTGCGTTCGCCTGCTTTCTGACCACGTGACGCAGCGCCGGGGCGATCAGCCCGTCGGGCAGGATCCCGGCCGCCACCTGATACAGCAGCGGCTGGAAGAGATGGTGATTGGTCCGGTCAACGACCGCCACATCGGCCTCGGCGCGGGCCAGGGCGCGCGTCACATTGACGCCTCCGAAACCGCCACCGACGACGACCACCCGGTGCCGTTGACCCGTCATGCGCTATCGCCTTAGTGGTGTCACGCGGCAGGTGCACCCTTCGCCTCGCACCAAGTCATTCTGGCACCTTGGCGCCCGGCGCGGAGCCGGCGTCAAAAGTGATCACGCTCTTAATGCCCGTCGGCCTGCCCAGGATCAGCTCAAATGCCTGCTCCGGCTGGTAACGGCCGGCGATGAGCGTTCCTACCGCCGCAGGCCAGCGCCGCCGGAAAAGGTCAAGGTCCCGGAGTGCGGAGGCGAAGTCGGCAGGTCCGGCGTTCACCGTTCCCAGCAGCACCTGATTCTTCAGCACCATGTCCCGCATGAGGCGGGCAGGATCAGCCTCGACGAAGGCCTGCAGGCCTGGGACGCCGGTCAGCACGTAGATGCCATTGACCCCCAGTGCCTGCAACGCCTCCAGGGCGAAGTGCGACTGCCCGACGGCTTCGTAGATCAGGTCGATGTTGCCCATCTGCGCCGCGAGTTGCGCGAACGTCGAGGTCTGTGAGGAGAGATAGGTCGCGCCGATGGCGCTGACGAGGTCGATACGCGGATTGGGGGGCACCTCGCGCGAGTAGACGTACGTCGTGAAGCCCGCTGTGACCAGCGTCATCGCTCCCAGCAACCCGACGGGCCCGATCCCCAGCACCAGGGCCGAGAGCCCCCGGCCGCGCTCCTCGCCGGGTGTATCCGGGTCGATCCATGGCGGGCGCTGGCGCATCATCCAGGAAATCTGAGCGAGTGCCTTCTCCGCGATCGTCAGCGGCTCGGCCAGTACTGCGATCTCCCGCAGGTCTGGCGGCACGAGATTCATGTACCGCTCATGGTCGACGACGTACTCGGTCATATAGCCATGTGCCTCCTTAATGCCGCGCTCACTGAAGTCTCCGGTGTAGCAGTAGTCCTGGTGCCCGGAACGGCAGGCAAGGCATTCAGGGTGCGGGCACGGGCGGCGGACGGTCGGGACGACCAGGTCCCCCGTCTGGAAGCGGCTGACGGCGGACCCAACCTGGACGACCTCGGCCACCGATTCGTGGCCGATTACCAGGTAGTCATCTCCCGGCGGCTGAGTGCCATATTCAAAGGAGCAGATCTCTTTGTCGGTGCCGCAGATGCCGATATCGAGCATGCGGAGAGTTACCTGGTCAGGCTTGGAGAGCCGGGGAGGTTCCCGTTCGATAACTTTGACCTCCTTGGTTTCCGGAAATACTGCGACTGCCTTCATGACACCTCCTCCTTAGACTCTCGCTTCCGGGGCCGAACGACCGTGATCAGGCTGACGGCCAGCCCGCACGCTAGCGTGATCCGTCTCTCACGCACCGCATGCGCCAAGCGCCCATCGCCTGATCAATTCCTTCATACACCCGCAATCCGTATGCCTCAAGGCTGTGCTGCAATTCCGCTTCCCTGCCTCGCGGGCCACTAGTGGCGGACTCGGAGTAAACGGAGCGCGACAAAGAAGCGGACGGACAGAAAACTGCTGGTAAATAGATCTTATAAAAGGGGGAGACGGAACTCCGTTATTGCCAGCCCGGAGCCGGCTGGCCAGGCGGTCAGGAGTGCACGACGTCGGTGTGATGGCAGAAGTGCACCTGGGCCGGCTCCATGTCCCAGATCCGCTGCAGCGAGCCCCGCCAGGCCACGGGGTCGGCCGCCTGGCCGGGTGGCAGGTCCTCGTCGGCCGGGCCACGATACATCTTCGGAGTGTAGGCGGCGTCCCCGATCAGCACGCTGGACGTGCCCTCGGACCGGACGACGATGCACTGGTGGCCCGCGGTGTGCCCGGGCGTGGTGATCACTTCCAGGCCGGGCAGCAGCTCGGTGTCCCCGTCGAGCAGCTCGAACCGGGCGTTCATGAAGCCGAACCAGTCGTACAGCTCCGGCTCCTCGCGCCGGGCCCGGTCTGGCTCCTGGCGCTGGACGTAGAACGGGGCGTGCTTGAACACCGCGTTCTGGCCGCAGTGGTCGAAGTGAAGGTGCGTGTTGATCACCATGTCGATGTCACCCGGCGTCATGTCCAGCCCGGCCAGCGCGTCCGCGACCGACCGGTTGACCACACGCCAGTCGCTGAGCACCTGGGGCGGCCCGCCGACACCGGTGTCGACCAGCACGGCGCCCCCCGGATGGGTGACCACAAAGCCGTGGACCGGCCACTCCCCGCCGTCGGGGCCCCGCAGGCTCGCCAGGTGCAACCGCTTGATCTCCAGGGACATCGGCGACCGCCTTCAACGTTCTGGCCAGGGGACAGCTGCACCCGAGATCATATGTCCTGACTTGTGACAGGGCTGGCGGTCCGGAGCGCGGGCAGCGTGCCGAGCCCGGGTTCCGCGGGTTGCGATGAGGGCGTTCGCGCTTTCATTCAAACGCCATCCCGGCGAACTGTTCGCCGTGCTCGGTCCCTTCATATTTGGAGAGGTCCTCGTCGATTCCGACCAGCCGCAAAACTTGTCCTCCTGGGGCTTGAAAGTAGAGGTGCGGATCCGGCACTTCAAGTACCTTGACGCCGAAGGCGACAATGTTCCGCCTCATTTCTTCGACGTTGTCGGTCTTCAGCTCCAGATAGACCGCTTTCAAGAACTCGCTCTCATCCAGGGCGACGCCTTCGTTCTCGTAGAGAAACGCGATAAAGAAGTTGCCTCCCATGCGAATGTCGTCCTTCTGGTCACTCTCTCTCGTGATCTTGCACCCTAGGACATCACGATAGAACTCGCGAATTCTGTCCTTCTCTGTCCGGGGAACCCGAACCGCCGAATGGTTTCCAAAAATGACCTTTGCCATGATCACTCCCTGGGCTTGTCACTGAACCCTCCCACGTGTTCAGACACCGCTTCGTTGTCGATGTGGGCGGTAGCCGCCGAATCCGCTGGCTCGCCCCGCGGCCGCCCGCCTCGCCCGGCTGAGCCTGCCGGTCCCGGCCGGTTACCGCCAGGTCCCGCCGCTGCCGTCATGACGGCCCGGCCCGCGCGGTCTGGTCCAATAGGGCTATGTGCACGGCGATCCTCAGCATCGAACCTGGGGCCCAGGTGCTGCTGGCCGGGCATCCGCGACGAGCTCGTCACCCGGGCCTGGCAGCCCCCGGGACGGCACTGGCCGGATCATCCCGGGCTGATCGGGGGCCGGGACCTGGTAGCCGGCGGGACCTGGCTGGCCGTGGCACCCGAGGCCCGGCGGGTGGCCTGCGTGCTCAACGCCCGGGGCCGGATGGCGCCCGAGGGATCGCGGCGCTCCCGTGGTGTCCTGCCTCTCCAGGCCGCCGAGGACGGGAAACTGGCCCGCGCCGGCCTGGCGGATTTCGATCCGTTTCACCTGCTGAGCGCGGAGCCGGGGACGGCCGTCCTGTGGAGCTGGGATGGGGAGCAGCTCACCGAGCGGGAGCTGGGACCCGGCCTGCATGTCGTGGTGAACAGCGGCCTGGCCAGCGACCTGGACGCGGCCGGTGCGGCGGGATCCGGCGCTGCCGGGCAGTCAGTGGGGTCCAGCTCCGCCGCCCGCGACCACGAACTGGCCCGCATCGCTCACTTCCTGCCCCGGCTGCGCGCGGCCACACTCCCGGTCCCGCGGCCCGGCAGCCCGGTGGCGCAGGCGTGGGGGGACTGGCTGCCGCTGATGAACGGCGACGCCATCAGCCCGGACGACCCGCGCGCCCTGATCGTGCGGCACGACCTCGGCGGCGGGCGGATCTACGGGACGACGTCCATATCGCTGGTCGCCCTGACCCAGGACGGGATGCGGTACGACTTCACCGGCCGGCCGGGCGACCCCGACGCCTGGTACCCGGTGCCCGTGGGGGAGTTAGGCCGGGACACGGCCTAGCCGGAGCTAGTTGTTCCAGCCTTCCCGGTGCGCCGTGACCTGATCCCGGCCGGAGATGAGGTTCGACTGGGCGATCATGGAGTCGGCAGCTGCGGAGCTGGAGCCGGAGTCGGGGCCGGCCACGGTGGAGCAGCCCGCCGCGACCGCGGCCACCTCCTGGGACCAGTAGCTGGGCAGGGCGTTGTAGGGATTGGGTGATCCCGGGAGGTCGGTCACGTAGAGATAGCCGGCCCCGCGGGTTCCGGCCAGGCTGACCGCGCTGGCCAGGTCCGACCCGGACGTGGCGTAGACCACGTTGACAAACCGGGACGGATCGTAGTGCGACACCCAGCCCGGCACCTGGAGCTGGCGGTAGCCGGCGTACGAGCCCTCGAACACCATCACCACATCGCCGACGGACATGTAGCCCTGGGCCGGGAAGTCGCCGGGGTTCAGCCAGATCACCGACTGCGGGATGGACGAGTGAATAAAACTGGCCAGGCTCTGGTAGTAGCCAAGCTCGCCGGTGGTGGACGCGGTCAGGTCCAGGAACATGCCATTGACGTGGTACCAGGCTTTGTAATTCCGGACGTCCGCCTCGACCTCGGCCGCAGGCCGTTGCCCGTACTCGGTGGACGAGTAGCCCAGGATGTTGATGCCTGCCGCGTGTGCCTTGGCGACCAGGGCCTGGAAATGCGGGACCGGCGCGGTCCCGGCCCCCACGCCGGTGATGTCCAGGATGATGACGCTCGGCGCGGGATGGCTGTCGATGGCCTGGGTCCAGAACGCCGACGACCAGGCGTAGGCAGGGACGAAGGTGTGCTGGCAGCCGGCCGCCGACGTGGCCTGAGTGGCCCGGGCCGGCGCGGCCTGCGCGGCCCCGGCCGGGGCGGCGGCAGCCATGGTCGCGGACGCCAGGGCGGCGGCGAGCATCGCGGCCATGCTGCCGAATGCTGCATTCCGTGACCAACGATGCACTGCGGAATCATCTCCCACATCTACGGCCCTGGCGGCCTATTTTGCCCAAGCATAGGGCGGTGCGCGGGCGCGTCCGGCCCCGGTGACCAGGCCCGCCTCCGGCTGCCACATGCCATGATCACCGCCCTTTTTCGGCTCAACGTGAAGGCATGGGTATTCCTGGCACAAACCAGATGGGCATGGGACACTTCGGAGGTTGATGGCCGGTGGAGGGCGCACGCGATCATGGCTCATCCCGAGAGCAACTCTGGTCTGCATGGCGGGACCCCTGGCGTCCGCGGGATAGCCGCACCGGTGAGCGGCGGCCCGACGGTACTGCGGATTCTGCTCGGGGCCCAGCTGAGACGGCTGCGTGAAGCGCAGAAGATCACCCGGGAGCAGGCCGGGAACCTGATCCGTGCGTCCGAGTCGAAGATGAGCCGGCTGGAGACCGGCCGCGTCGGGTTCAAGGACCGCGACATCGCCGACCTGCTCACCTGCTACGGAGTGACCGACCAGCAGCAGCGCCAGGCCCTGCAGGAACTGGCCCGCAGCGCCAGCGGGCAGGGCTGGTGGCATGACTACTCCGACGTGCTCTCGGCGTGGTTCGAGGCTTACGTGGGCCTGGAGGAGGCCGCGGTCAGCATCCGGGCCTACGAGATCCAGTTCGTCCCCGGCCTGCTCCAGACCGAGGAGTACGCCCGCGCGGTCACGCTGCTCGGCCATCACAACGCCCCGGCCTCGGAGATCGACCGGCGGGTGCGGCTGCGCATGGCCCGCCAGGCGCTGCTGGCCGAGCCGCGGCCCGTGCACCTGTGGGCCGTGCTCGACGAGGCCGTGCTCCGGCGCCCGGCGGGCCGGCCCGGGGTCATGCGCCGGCAGCTTCAGCACCTGCTGCAGGTCGCCGAGCGGCCCAACGTCACCATTCAGGTCATCCCGTTCCTGGCGGGAGCGCACGCCGCGGCCGGGGGAGCGTTCAGCATCCTGCGTTTCGCCGAGAGCGACCTGCCCGATGTGGTCTATCTCGAGCAGCTCACCAGCGCCCTGTACCTGGACAAGCGCGAGACCGTCGACCACTACATGGCGGTGATGGAGCGCCTGTGCCTGGAGGCCGTGCCGTCGACGTCCACGGCCAAGACGATCAACGCGATCCTGCGGGACCGCTGACCCGGCTACGGCTTCCTGGCCACGCCGGACCAGGCCGTCACCTTGGCCCGGGGTACCCGGCCCTCGGGCCGCCACCGCTGCGGCGGCACCACGCCGGGCGCGGCTATCTCCAGGCCCTCGAAGAAGCGCATGATCTCCGCCTTGGTTCGCGTGGTGCCCTTCTGCGCCACCAGCCGGTTCAGGCGTTCGGCCATCTCGGCCATGACCTCGGCTTCGATGTCGCTGGCCACGTGGGTCAGCACCAGGAAGCTGCCCGGTGCCGTGGCGGCCATCAGTCGGCCGACGATCCCGTACGGATCATCCGGCTCCGGGATCAGGTGCAGGATCAGGAGCAGCAGGACCGCGACCGGCTGGCTGAAGTCCAGCGTCCGCGCGGCCTCGGCCAGGATCCTGCCCGTATCGCGCAGGTCGGCCTCCAGGTAGCCGACCGCGCCCGCCGGGTCGCAGGCCAGCCGCGACCGGGCGTGCAGGAGCACGACCGGGTCGTTGTCCACGTAGGCGATCCGGCATTCCGGCGCCACCGCCTGGGCGACTTCGTGAGTGTTGGCCGCCGTGGGCAGGCCGGTGCCGATGTCGAGGAACTGCCGGATACCGCACTCCCCGGCCAGGTAGCGCACGGCGCGGCCCAGGAACGCCCGGTTGGCCTGGGCGCCCGCCCGGATGCCGGGGTTGGCGGCGATCGCCTGCTCGGCGGCCTCCCGGTCGGCGGCGAAGTTGTCCTTGCCGCCCAGCCAGTAGTCATAGACCCGGGCGACGTGCGCCACGCTGGTATCGAGCGCCATCGGACTGCTCCGGGCTGACTCCGCGTGGGCTGGCACCCATCCGCCTCCCGTCGCCAAGCTCCCGGCCGAAACCCTACTCCCGGGCAGCCGGATAACCCGTATTCACGGCCCGTGCCTGGACATGTCTCCCGAGGGACGGGGCGGCACTAGAGGCGCTCGATGATCGAGGCGGTGGCCATGGCGCCGCCCGCGCACATGGTGATCAGCGCCGTGCTTGCGTCCCGGTGCTCCATCTCGTGCAGCGCGGTGGTGATCAGCCGGGCGCCCGTGCTGCCCACCGGGTGGCCGAGCGCGATCGCGCCGCCGTTGACGTTGACCCGGTCCGGCTCTGGCTGGTGCACACGCAGCCAGGACAGCACGACCGACGCGAACGCCTCGTTGACCTCGAACAGGTCGATATCGCCGATCGCCATGCCGCTGCGCCCGAGCACGCGCTCCGTGGCGGCGACCGGCCCGTCCAGGTGGTAGTAGGGCTCGGCGCCGATGAGGCACTGCGCGAGGATCCGCGCCCGCGGCCGCAGCCCGAGTTCCCGCGCCCGCCGCTCGTCGAGCAGCAGCACGGCGGCGGCCCCGTCCGAGATCTGCGAGGACGTGCCCGCGGTATGCACCCCGCCGGCGAGCAGCGGCTTGAGCTTGGCCAGCCCGTCCAGGCTGGTCTCGCGCAGGCCCTGGTCCCGGTCAACGGTGCGGGTCTCGCCGGTGGGCTGGCCGCCGGCACCCAGGGCCGGCGCCTTCACCGGCACGGTCTCACGGTCGAACCGCCCCTCGGCCCAGGCCTGCTGGGCCAGCGTCTGCGAGCGCAGGCCGAACCGGTCCACGTCGTCACGGGACAGCCCGCGCCGGATGGCGATCCGCTCCGCGGCGACGTACTGGTTCGGCAGGTCGATGTCCCAGCCGGCCGGTCGGGGCGTGCCCGCCTGGGTGCCGACGTTCGCGCCCAGCGGCACCCGGCTCATCGCCTCCACCCCGCAGGCGATGCCGGCCTCGATGGCGCCGGCCGCGATGAGGCCGGCCATGAGGTGAGCCGCCTGCTGCGCAGAGCCGCACTGGGCGTCGAGGGTGAGACAGCCCGCCGCTTGCGGGAGCCCGGCGTACAGCCAGGCGGTGCGGGTGATGTTGTTCGACTGCTCGCCCGCCTGGGTGACACAGCCGCCGGCGACCTGCTCCACGACCGCTGGCTCGATCCCGGCCCGGTCGAGCACGGCGCGCTGCGCGGCGCCGAGGATCTCCGCCGCGTGCAGGCCAGCGAGCACGCCGCCGCGCTTGCCGATCGGGGTCCGGACCGCCTCCACGATCACCGCAGTGCCCACCGCAGCACCTCCGTTCCGGCCCGCCCGTCCTCATAGTAGAACGTGTTTCGATTCGGGCCCAGGGAGGCATTTCCGGGAGCTAGCCGGCGTGATTGAATCAAACTAGAACATGTTACAGCGGGGGGTTCGGAGGCAGCCGTGGCCGGGCCGAAACTACCGCCAGGTTTCGACTTCACCGACCCTGACCTGTACGCGGCCCGGGTGCCCCAGGATGAGTTCGCCGAGCTGCGGCGCACCGCGCCGGTCTGGTGGAACCCGCAGCCGCCGGGCACCGGCGGCTTCGACGACGAGGGGTTCTGGGCC
The DNA here is from genome assembly GCA_963844655.1 of uncultured Actinomycetota bacterium. Taxonomy (GTDB): domain Bacteria; phylum Actinomycetota; class Actinomycetes; order Streptosporangiales; family Streptosporangiaceae; genus JASHPR01. Next base: position 1,254,829 of record CAWJPA010000007.1, read on the forward strand.
GTCACCCGGCACTCCGACATCGTGGAGATCTCCCGCGACAGCGATACGTACTCCACGTGGGAGAACACCGCGATCATCCGGCACGCCGAGGGGGCCACCCGGGAGTCGATCGAGCTGCAGCGGTTCGTCATGCTCAACATCGACCCGCCCCAGCACACCAAGCTGCGCGGGATCGTGTCCCGCGGCTTCACCCCGCGGGCCATCGGCAGCCTGCGCGAGGCGCTGACCGCCCGCGCCGGGCGGATCACGGCCACGGCGGCGGCCGGCGGCACCGGCGACTTCGTCAGGGACGTGGCCGCCGAACTGCCGCTGCAGGCGATCGCGGAGCTCATCGGCGTGCCCCAGGAGGACCGGGGCAAGGTCTTCGCGTGGTCGAACGACATGGTCGGCTACGACGACCCGGAATACACCGCGGACCCGGCGGCCGCGGCGGCCGAGATCATCGGCTACAGCATGGCGATGGCCGAGGACCGGCGCCGGTGTCCCAGGGACGACATCGTCACCAAGCTCACCCACGCCCAGGTCGACGGCGACAGCCTGTCCGCGGACGAGTTCGGCTTCTTCGTGATCCTGCTGGCCGTGGCGGGCAACGAGACCACCCGCAACGCGATCTCGCACGGGATGCTCGCGTTCCTGGACCACCCGGACCAGTGGGAGCTGTTCCGCGCCGAGCGCCCGGGCACCGCGACCGACGAGATCGTCCGGTGGGCGACCCCGGTGACCGTGTTCCAGCGCACCGCGCTGCGCGACACCACGCTGGGCGGGCAGGAGATCAGGGCCGGCCAGCGGGTCGGGCTGTTCTACCGGTCGGCCAACTTCGACGAGGACGTGTTCGACCACCCGGAGCGGTTCGACATCAGCCGCGACCCCAACCCGCACCTCGGTTTCGGCGGCAGCGGGGCGCACTTCTGCCTCGGCGCCAGCCTGGCCCGGCTGGAGATCGACCTGATCTTCAACGCGATCGCCGACAGCATGCCCGGCATCCGCAAGGCCGGCGACCCGGTGCGGCTGCGCTCCGGCTGGCTGAACGGCATCAAGAACCTCCCGGTCAGCTACACCTAGCGCGCCCCGGGCCCCGGCCACCCGGCTAGCAACCCGTCATGGATGTACCGAAAGGGTCGCTGGAACGACCCTTTCGGTACATCCACCATGCGGAACGGGGTAGATGGGGCGCGCGGGGCGGGTGTGGTGGTGCGCGGGCTCAACGGGCGCCGGCCGTGCAGGGCGCGGAGGGCCGGGGTGGGGGCCGGGTTAGTCGGGGGTGGCGGCCACCACCCACAGGGAGAAGTACTGTGACCCGCCGCCGTAGGCGTGGCCGAGCGCGGTGCGCGCCCCCGGCACCTGGTGCTCGCCGCGCCTTGCCCATGACCTGCAGCGCCGCCTCGGCGAAGCGCAGCAGCCCGGACGCGCCGATGGGGTTGGAGCTCAGCACCCCGCCGGACGGGTTGACCGGGAGCAGGCCGCCGATCTCGGTCTCGCCGGCCTCGGTGAGCCGCCACCCCTCGCCCGCCGCGGCGAAGCCCAGGTTCTCCAGCCACATCGGCTCGAACCACGAGAACGGCACGTAGATCTCGGCCACGTCGATCTGGCCCAGCGGGTCGGTGATGCCGGCCTGCGCCCACAGCGCCGCGGCCGCGTCCGCGCCCGCCCGCGGATTCACGTGGTCCTTGCCCGCGAACATCGTGGGCTCGGTGCGCATCGCGGTGGCCCGGATCCAGGCCACAGGCCCGCCAGCCGCCTCGGCCGCCGCCTGGTCGCCGATCACCACCGCGCACGCGCCGTCCGACGACGGGCAGGTCTCGTCGTAGCGGACCGGGTCCCAGAGCATGGGGGAGGCCAGCACCGACTCCAGCGTGATGCCGGGCTGCTGCAGGTGCGCGTACGGGTTGCGGCTGCCGCCCAGCCGGTCCTTGACCGCGACCATCGCGCCGATGTGCCCGGGCGCCCCGCTGCGCCGGATGTAGGCGCGGATGTGCGGGGCGAAGTACCCGCCCGCCCCGGCCAGCACCGGCATGCTGAACGGCGGCGTGATCGACAGCGCCCACATCGCGTTCGACTCCGACTGCTTCTCGAACGCGACCGCGAGCACCCGCCGGTGCACGCCCGCCTGGACCAGGCTGGCCGCGACCAGCCCGGTCGCGCCGCCGACCGACCCCGCGGTGTGCACCCGCAGCAGCGGCTTGCCCACCGCGCCGAGCGCGTCCGCCAGGTACAGCTCGGGCATCATCACGCCCTCGAACAGGTCGGGCGCCTTGCCGGCCACGACCGCGTCGATGTCGGCGAGGGACAGGCCCGCGTCGGCGACCGCCCGGTCCACGGCCTCGCGGCACAGCCCGGCGATCGACACGTCGCTGCGCCGCGACCGGTGCCGGGTCTGGCCGACGCCGATCACAGCGGCCCGGCGCTTTTGCGTAACGGCACTCAACGGGACTCCATGACGCACACGAGATTCTGCTGCAGGGCCGGGCCGCTGGTGGCGTGGCCCAGCGCGCGGTCCGTGCGGCCTGACATGATCTCCCCGGCCGCGGTCCCGATCCTGGCCAGCCCGGCCGCGAACATCGGGTTGGCGCACAGCGCGCCGCCCGAGGGGTTGACCGTGACCGCGTCGTCCAGGCCGAGCGCGCCGCGCAGCAGGATCTCCTGGTGGGTGAAGGGCGCGTGCAGCTCGGCCACGCCGGCGCCCGGCGACCCGGCCGCCCGCCCGGCCACTGCCGCCGACGGCACCGTGGTCAGGTCGCGCGCGCCCAGCGAGGCGGAGTCGATCCGGTGCTCGAACCCGGTGATCCAGGCCGGCCGCGCGCACAGCTCGCGGGCCCGCGCCGCCGAGGCGAGGATCACCGCGGCGGCCCCGTCACCGACCGGGGCGCAGTCGTGGGCGCGCAGCGGTTCGGCCACGTAGGGCCGGGCCAGCAGCTCATCGGCCGAGACCGTACCCGAGGTCTGAGCCCGCGGGTTCGTGACCGCCGCGGCCCGGCTGCGCGCCGCCACCTCGGCCATGTCCTTCTCGGTCCACAGCCCGGCCTCGAGGCCGAGCCTGGCCTGCAGCGCCGCGATGCTCACCGAGTCCGGCCACAGCGGGGCGGCCAGATACGGGTCGAGCTGGAGCGCCAGCACCCGCCGCAGGTCACCCGCGGACGACTTGCCGAACCCGTAGGCCAGGGCGACGTCGGCCTCCCCGGTCAGGATCTTCACCCAGGCCTCGTAGAGCGCCCAGGCACCGTCCATCTCCACGTGCGACTCCATGATCGGCGGGAACGCGCCGATCGCGTCGACCGCCTGCACAAACGAGAACGCCCGGCCCGCCAGGTAGTCCGACGAGCCTGAGCACCAGAACCCGATGTCGGCGTGGGCCAGCCCGGTGGCCTGCAGCACCTCGGCGAAGACCGGCACCAGCATCTCCACCCCGCTGGTGGTGCTTTCGCCGTGCCGCTCAACCGGGGACTGGGCGAAGCCGACGACCGCGACGTCCATCACTTCAGTGCCATTACGCGACTGCTTCCTCTCACTGCCGTCCGCTACAGATGGTGCGCGTAGGACTCGTACGGCGCGTCGGGCTCGCCGGTCGGCCGGAAGTGGTCGATGTTCTCCATGGTCGTGCCCCACTCCTCGCGTGGTTTCCAGGCCGCGCGGACCTGCAGGCCCATCCGCACCTCGTCCGGCTCGCAGCCCAGGATGAGGTGCTGGAACGGGATGTCGGCGCCGTCGAGCAGCACCGCGGCGGCCACGTACGGCGGCGCCACGCGCTGCCCGGGATAGGGCACGTTCACCACGCAGAACGTGGTCACGATGCCGTGGTCGGGCAGCTCGACCTCGTCGGCGGTCGGCACGCCGTCGGTGGGGCAGGCGCCCCGGGGCGGGATGTAGACCTTGCCGCAGGCCGGGCAGCGCTCCCCGACCAGGCGGCCGCCGGCCAGCGCGCGCAGGAACCGGCTCTCCCCGGGGGAGACCGTGTGCTCGTAGTGCAGCCGTACCGGCGTGGTGATCATCGTCACCGGTTCGGGTGGTTCGGGTGGTTGGGCGGGGCCGGGGTCGGCCGTGTCCCGCCCGGCGGCCGGGGCCGTCCCGGCGGTCGGCGCGCCGCACGGCTCGAAGCAGGCGATGTCGCGGATGTGCCCGGCCAGGCTCTCGGCCCAGCGCACCCGGACCCGCATGCCGGTCCGCATGGCCGCGGCCGTGCCGGCGTCCACCGCGTGCAGGATCGCGGTGTCCGCGCCGTCCAGGCGGATCAGCGCCCACGCGAACGGGTGCGCCAGCGGCTGGCCCTCGGCCGGCCGCGGTACCCAAGCCCAGGTCGTGACCGTGCCCTCGGGCCCGACCGGGATCAGGTCGCCCGGCGGGGCGAGCGTCACCGGGTCGTACTCGAACGGCGGGGCGTGCACCCGGCCGTCGGCGCCGCGCGAGCCGAGGATCTGCCGCCCGGCCAGCCCGGTCATGAACCGGCTCAGCGTCGGCCCGAGCGACCGGGTGTAGTCGAACCCGATCTCCAGGGGCGCGCGCAGCGGCTGGCTCACGAGTCAGAGTGAAACACGTTCCGGCAATTACCGGCAAGACTTCTGATGAGACGCAAATCAAGGCGCCCGTTAGAACGTAGAACACGTTCTAATTCGACTCGCGTCCGGCCGCCCGTGGCCGGTGACTCTTCCATGATCGTGGTGGATTTTTGTCAAATACCGCATGTAATCCACCACGATCATGGTCGCGGCGGCCGGGGGTCGGGGGGACGACGGAGGTCGGCGGGGGCGAACCGGGGCGGGGCGAGGGCGGGAGCGGGCGTTGACGGCGGTCCGCGTGGCCTCGGGCACCGGGGGCGTTGGCGGGGGTCCGCCCGGCCTCGCGTACCGGCCCGTTGGCGGCGGTCCGCCCGGCGTCGCGTACCCGGGCGTTGGCGGCGGTCCGCGCAGCCTCGCGTACCGGGGCGTTGACGGGCGCCGGTCCTGCTCTCTAAAGTGAACGGACGTCCGCTTTTTTAGGAGGTGGCCATGCGAGCTGGGCAGCCGAGCCGGACCGCCGGCCAGAACGCGCTGTTCCGGGCGCTCGAGGCCCGCCGGCCTGAGGCCGATCGGGTGGCCGACGACGCCCTGGCGGCCCGGTTCCTTGCCCCCGAGTTCCGGGTGCTGGCCGACCTGGCCCGGGTGCCGGCCCTGCGTCGCCTGATCGAGATGGTCATCGACCATCGCTGGCCGTGCGTGCGCGGCGGCGTCGTCGCCCGCACCCGGCTTATCGATGAGACCGTGCTGGCCGAACTGCCGCGGGTGCGTCAGGTCCTGATCCTGGGTGCCGGGTTCGACACCCGGGCCTACCGCCTGCCGCCGATGCGGCAGGCGCCCGTGTTCGAGGTGGATCACCCGGCCACGCAGGCCGCCAAGCAGCGCATTCTCCGCAGCAGCAGCGGGCAGTTCCCGGCCGCCGTCACCTTCGTGCCGGTGGTGTTCGGGACCGACGACCCGGGGAGGGAACTGGCCGCTTCCGGATTCCGCCCAGCCGCGCCCACCCTGGTGCTGTGGGAAGGGGTGACCAACTATCTCGACCCTGAGGCCGTGGACACCACCTTCCGCTTCCTGGCCGCGGCGGCCGGGCCGGGCTCGCCGGTCCTGTTCACCTACGTGGACCGCGGGATGCTCGACGGGACGGCCGTCTTCGCGGGCGCCGAGACCACGCTGCGCGCGGTGCGCCGGGTGGGCGAGCCGCTGACGTTCGGGCTGGTCCCGGGGGAAGTGCCTGCCTACCTCGCCGAGCGGGACCTGACGCTGGAGTGGGACATACCGGTCAGCGACGCCGCCGCGCGCTTCTACCCGGCCGGGGGCTGCCCGACCTCCCCGGCGTACTACCACGTGGCCCTGGCCCGGCGGGCCTGATATGCCCCGGGTGGACCAGAGCTACCTCGCGTCCCGCCGCAGGCAGATCATGGACGCCGCGGTCACGTGCTTCGCGCGGGACGGATTTCACCGCACCACGATGCAGGACATCGTGCGCGAGACCGGGCTGAGCGCTGGCGCCATCTACCGCTACTTCCCGGCCAAGGAGGACATCGTCGCGGCCATCGCGGCCGAGCATCACGCCGCGGAAGCGGAGGCGTTCGCCGAGGTGAGCGCCGACGGCGGCGACGTGGGAGCGGCCCTGCGCCACCTGGTCCGGGTGTCACTCGGGCGCCTCACCGAGCCGGACGAGCAGCGCTGGCGGCGGGTCACGGTCCAGGTGTGGGGGGAGGCCCTGCGCAGCGACCGCGTCATGCGTATCGTCCGCGACGGGCTGGACGAGCCGGTCGCCATCCTGGCGGACCTGTTCCGGCAGGGCCGGGCCGACGGCAGCCTGCCGCCTCAGCTCGATCCCGAGGCCGCCGCGCGGGTCTGCGCCTCGATCTTCCAGGGCCTCGTCCTGCAGCAGGCGTGGAACCAGGACCTCGATGTCGAGGCGTATATCGGCGCTGTCCTCGTCCTGATCGAGTCCCTGGTTCTGACGGCAAGGCGGCAGGAAACCGGCGGACCCTAAGGCACGACGACCAGGGGGACTGGTGAGTGGCGGGCCAGGCCGACGGCGACCGAACCGACCACGCGATGCGCAACGAGGGACGAACTCCCGACCACGATCACTACGGTGGCGTCGGGGTGGGCAGCGCCTATGTCTTTGGCCGCTGCGAGCAGTTCTTCCGCGACCAGGCCCTGGCGCCGCTCGAAGCCCCAGCCCTCCACACGGCCGTGAAGCTGCTCGCCGGCCGCGTTGCGAAGCTCCGGCTCGATCTCGTCGAAGCCTTCCTCCAGCTCGGCGACGGCAGCGGGCGAGAGCGCGGCCATGCTGGGCATGTGAGCCACATACACCACATCGATGCGCCCCGTCCGGCCCTGCAGCAGCCTTACCGCGGCGTCGAGCGCCCTGCTGGCCGGGGGAGAACCGTCATAGCCCACGACCAGGCGCAGATCCGTGGGGGGCGGCGTGGCAGTGCTCACCGGGCGAGGATAGCCCCTGTGCCCTGATGCAGGCGTACCCGGGGTTTCGCTGTGGTCTGAGTGTCAGCGGACCGGTGTCGCCGCCGGTCCGCGAACCGGGGTGGTCACCGGTGAGCAGCTGCACAGGGCCACGGGGATCGCTTCGAACGCTGGCTGCAGGGTGGGGGCGGCGGGTACCGGAGCGGGAGCGTCGGGTGCCGAAGCGGTGACCGGGACCGGAGCGGCGGCGCTCCTGAGCTCGGCCAGCCGGCGCTTGGACGGCAGCAGGACGATCGCCAGGATGAAGCCGAGCCCGAGCAGCGCCGCGGAGACGGCGAACGCGACCGTGTAGCCGTGGGTGGCCGCGGCCGCCGGTGCCAGTGGGCTCGTGTGGTGGGTGATCAGGTAGCTGGCCGTGGCGGTCAGCGCGATCGTGCTCAGCGCGGAGGTGCCGATCGAGCCGCCGACCTGCTGCATCGTGTTGACCAGGGCGGAGGCCACGCCCGAGTCCTGGCGTGCGACGCCCGCGGTGGCGGTGTTGATGGCGGGGGCGAAGATCAGGCCGAAGCCCAGGCCCAGGATCAGCAGGGCGGGCAGCACGGCACTGGCGTAGCTGGCGGTCACGGTGATCTGAGACAGGTACGCCATCCCGCCGCCGGCCAGCAGCATGCCGGTCGCGATCAGGACCCGCGGCCCGAACCGGGGCAGGGCCACGATGCTGGACAGGTTGGAGCTGATCAGGATGCAGGCGATCATCGGCAGGAACAGCAGCCCGGTGGTCAGCGGGCTGTCTCCCTTGATCACCTGCAGGTAGTAGGTGAGGAACAGGAAGGTGCCAAAGATCGCGATCCCGGAGATGCCGACGGCAACGTAGGAGCCGCCGCGGGTCCGGTCGAGGATCACGTGCAGCGGCAGCAGCGGGTGGCTGGACCGCCGCTCGGCAACAACGAACCCGGCCAGCAGCACCAGGCCCAGGACCAGGCTGGCGATGGTCAGCGCGGCCGTCCAGCCGGCGGTCTCGGCGTGGGAGAAGCCGAAGACGATGCCGAACAGGCCGGAGCAGGCCAGCACGGCGCCGGGCCAGTCCATCCTCGGCCGGGTCGCCGGGCGGCGGCTGCGGATCCAGGCCAGGGCGCCGGCTACCGCGATCGCGGCGAAGACCAGGTTCACGTACAGGCACCAGCGCCACGACAGGTACTGCGTCAGCACCCCGCCCAGGATCAGCCCTACGGCACCCCCGCCGGCCGCGACCGAGCCGAACACCCCGAAGGCCCGGCCCCGCTCGCGCGGGTCGGTGAACGTGCTGACCAGGGTGCCCAGGGCGGACGGCGCGAGGATGGCGCCGAACGCGCCCTGCAGCGCCCGGGCCGTGACTAGCATCCCGAACGAGACTGCGGCACCGCCGACCGCTGAGGCAACGGCGAATCCGATCAGGCCGGTGATGAAGACCCACTTCCGGCTGTACATGTCACCGAGCCGGCCGCCCACCAGCAGCAAGCTGCCGAACGCCAGGGAGTAAGCCGTCACCACCCACTGCCGGTCGCTGTTCGGGAATCCAAGCGCATGCTGGGCTGAGGGCAGCGCGATGTTCACGATGGTGGAGTCCAGGACCACCATGAGCTGAGCGATAGCGACGACGACCAGAACCAGCCACCGCCGGTCACCGGACGCTACTCGGCGCTCATGAACGGCAGACGTTACCGATGGCATCCACGCCACCATAGGCACACCCGGAACGTCACGTCCACCTCGCCATTCCGGTGACCCCGGCTCCGCTGGCGCGAGGCGGCCGCCCGGGCGCTCATCGGGGGGACGGGCTCCGTGGAAAGGGCGGAGAGTCACGGCACTATTAGGCGGGAGCCGGGCAAATTACCGGGAGGCAACGGCGATCTGGCGCACAATCGCGGCCCAATGTTCCGCCGTGTATGAGACAAATCCCCAGACGGAGTTAGCGGTCGTGGAACTCCGGCTTGCGTTTCTCGGCGAAGGCCCGGGGGCCCTCTTTCGCGTCCTCGCTGGCGAAGACCGCCATGCCGATTCCGGCCTCCACCGCGAATGCGTCGTTCTCGGGCATGCCCTCGGTCTCCCGGATCGTGCGCAAGATCGCCCGGACCGCGACGGGGCCGTTCGCGGCGATCAGCTCTGCGATCTCCAGCGCCTTGGCCAGGGCCTGGCCGTCCGGGACGACATGGCCGATGAGCCCGGCCCTGAGGGCCTCGGCAGCGCTGATGTGCCGCCCGGTCAGCAGCAGGTCGGCCGCGACCGTGTATGGGAGCTGCCGCGGCAGCCGGACCGCGGACCCACCCAGCGGGAACAGGCCCCAGCGGGCCTCCGAGACGCCGAACCTGGCGCTCTCGCCGGCCACCCGGATGTCGGTGGCCTGCAGGATCTCGGTGCCACCCGCGACCGCCGGCCCTTCCACGGCCGCGATCAGCGGCTTGGTCAGGCGGCGGCCCTTGAGCAGAGGCTCGATGACCGACAGGTCGGGGCCGCCGGCGCGGAACGCGTCACCAGGATGGGATCTCGTCATCGCCTTCAGGTCGGCGCCCGCGCAGAACGCACCGCCGGCGCCGGTCAGCACGCAGACCCTGATCCCGGGGTCGCTGTCCGCCTCGTCCCAGGCCTGGCGCATCAGCGCCATCATCGGGCCGCTGAGCGCGTTGCGGACCTCGGGGCGGTTCATGGTCACGATCAGGACGTGGCCCCGGCGCTCGATCAAGGCATGCGGCGGCCCGGCGCCGGTTTCGTCCGCAGGCACGGGAGTCGACGTCACGGCGGCGATTATCTCCTAACTTGACGCGGGAAAGGGTTGACCTAAAACGATAACACGTTCTACTTTCTTTCCCATGGCCCTCAATATCGCGGACCTCTTCGAGCACGCGGCGGACGCGTTTGGCGATCGGATCGCTGTGTCCTGCGGTCAAAGCCAAGTGACCTATCGGGAGCTCGAGGAGCGCGTAAATCGGCTCGCACACCACCTGGCGAGGATCGGGGTGGGCCCTGGGGACCACGTCGGGCTCTACGCGCGCAATTCCATTCCGGCCATCGAGACGCTGCTCGCCGCCTGCAAGCTGCGCGGCGCGGCCGTCAACATCAACTACCGGTACACCGAGAGCGAGCTTCGCTACATGTTCTCGGACTCCGACCTGGTCGCGCTCGTTCACGACCGGGAGTTCACGCCGCGGGTCGCCGCGGTGGCGGAGGACGCTCCCGGGCTGCGCGGGACCGTGGTGGTCGACGACGGCAGCGAGGCCGGGACCGGGGACGGGGCCGACTACGAGGCCGCGCTGGCGGCGGCGTCGCCGGAGCGCGATTTCCCGCCGCGCAGCAACGACGACGTCTACATCCTCTACACGGGCGGCACCACCGGGTACCCGAAGGGCGTGATGTGGCGCCATGAGGACATCTGGCGCACGCTCGGCGGCGGCATCGACTTCACCACCGGCATCCCGCTCCCTGACGAGTGGGAACAGTCCCGCCGCGGCCTGGAGAGCACCGGGCTGGTCAGGCTGTGCGCGGCACCGCTCATCCACGGGCTGGCTCAGGTGGGGACGCTGATGGGCCTGTTCGCCGGGGACACGACCGTGCTGCTCCCGCATTTCGACGCGCGTCAGGTCTGGCGGGCGGTGGAGCGCCACAAGATCAACCTCTTGCTGATCGTCGGCGACGCGATGGCCAGGCCGCTGATCGAGGCCTACCAGTCGGCCAGCTATGACGCATCATCGCTGATCGCCATCTCGTCCTCGGCCGCGCTGTTCTCGCCGGTCGTCAAGGAGGCGTGCGTCAAGGCGCTGCCCAACGTCGTCATCACGGAGGCGATCGGCTCCTCCGAGACCGGCTTCGGCGGCCTGTCCTTCGTGACCGCCGGCGCGGAGCAGCGCGGGGGCCCCACCGTCACCCCGGGACCCGACGTGATCGTGCTGGATGACGACGACCGCCCGGCAGGCCCGGGACAGATCGGCCGGCTGGCCCGGAGCGGCCATGTCCCGCTCGGCTACTACAACGACCCGGACAAGACCGCCGCGCTGTTCGCCGAGGTGGACGGGAAGCGCTACACGGTGCCCGGGGACCTGGCCCGGGTGGAGGCCGACGGCACCATAACCCTGCTGGGCCGGGGGAACACCTGCGTCAACACCGGCGGCGAGAAGGTCTTCCCCGAGGAGGTCGAGGGCGCGCTCAAGTCGCACGCGGCCGTGTTCGACGCGCTGGTCATCGGCGTGCCTGACGACGTGCTCGGGCAGCGGGTGGCCGCGCTGGTGCAGCCGCGCGAGGGCCGGGACGTAGACCTGGCCGCGCTCGAAGCGCATTTGCGCCGCCAGATCGCCGGGTACAAGGTGCCGCGCAGCGTCTGGCTGGTCGATGCCATCCGGCGGGCCCCCAGCGGCAAGCCCGACTACACATGGGCCCGCCGCTACGCCGCCAACCGGCCGGTGAGCGCGGAACGCCCGGCGGGCCCCGGGGCATCGGCGGCCGGCGGCCACCATCCGGCGGCCTGAGCAAGAAGGAGGAGGCCCGGACCACGCCGGCGGCATAAGGAGGCGCGGCATAAGGAGGCACTGTGCGGACCTCGCTGTGCACACTGCTCGACATCGAGCACCCGATCGTGGGCTTCACGCCGTCCGAGCACGTGGCGGCCGCGATCAGCCGCGCTGGCGGCCTGGGCGTGCTCGGCTGCGTGCGGTTCAACGACCCGGATGAGCTGGACGCCGTTCTGGACTGGATGGACGCCAGCACCGGGGGCAGGCCGTACGGCGTCGACGTCGTGATGCCCGCCCGGGTGCCCACCGAGGGCGCCGCGGCCGACCTGGGCCAGATGATCCCGCCCGGGCACCGGGACTTCGTGGAGCAGACGCTGACCAGGCTCGGGGTCCCGCCGCTGCCCGACGGCTCGGCGGCCGGCGACGGCGTGCTCGGCTGGCTGCACTCGGTGGCGCGCCAGCATGTTGAGGTGGCCCTGGCCCATCCGGCGCGGCTGATCGCCAACGCGCTCGGCCCGCCCCCGCCCGACGTGATCACGCGGGCCCACGAGCGCGGCATGCTGGTGGCGGCGCTGGCCGGGAAGGCCGAGCACGCGCGCGGTCACGTGGCCAGCGGCGTGGACATCGTGGTGGCCCAGGGCTACGAGGCCGGCGGGCACACCGGCGAGATCGCGAGCATGGTGCTGGTGCCGGAGATCGCCGACGCGGTCGGCGCGCAGGTCCCTGTGCTCGCCGCGGGCGGGATCGGCTGCGGCCGCCAGATCGCGGCGGCGCTGGCCCTCGGGGCCGTGGGCGTGTGGCTGGGCTCAGCCTGGCTGACCACCGAGGAGTACACGCTGGGCTCGGCCATCCCCGCGCTGCGGGAGGCGCTGCTCGCGGCCACGTCGTCGGACACGGTGCGCTCGCGGATCTACAGCGGCAAGCCGGCCCGGCTGCTGAAGAACCGCTGGACCCAGGCCTGGGCGGAGCCGGGCGCGCCCGAGCCGCTCCCGATGCCGCTGCAGAACCTGCTCGTCAGCGAGGCGCACCAGCGCCTGATGCAGTCCGGCCAGCCGGACGTGCTGCCGATGCCGGTGGGCCAGATCGTGGGACGGCTGAACGAGGTGCGCCCGGTGGCCGAGGTCATCGCCGCGCTCATGCACGAGGCCGACGAGACCGTCGGCCGGCTCGGCAACCTGTAACGGCATTCTGCGCATTACTGATGAGGGAGTGTCGCGCCCTATTCGGCTAGACACAAGCGCTATTGTTGACGCTCCGCTCCCACCACGTGGGGGCCGGGGGGGAGGGGTAACGTATGCGCAAATTCTTCGGTATAGCACTGGCTATCGGATCGGCCATTGCGTCAACGGCCATGTTCGGGTCCGGTGTGGCCAGCGCGTCAATGAGAACCGCCTATGTGGCGTCAAATGGCTCATCGCATAACGCGGACAACTCATGCCGGACCGCCGGTTTCCGCAGCATCAACAGCGCGATCAGCGCGGTGAGCGCGGGCGGCACCGTCGTGGTCTGCAAGGGCACGTATCACACCCAGGCCGTGGTCACGAAGTCGCTCGCCCTCATCGGCCGGGCGGGAGCGGTGATCAACGCGAGGGGCCAGAAGCCGGTGCACGGGCTGCCCGTGCCGGGCGGCAGCGGCATCGTGGTCCTGGCCGCCCACCACGTCCTGGTGCGCGGCTTCGTGGTCACTGACGCCAAGTTCGACGCGATCCTGGTCGCCAAGAGCACGAACGTCCAGGTGTCGGACAACCTCCTGGAGCACAACGGCGACGTGGGCGTGGACTTCAACGGCACGAGTTACTCGATCGCCACGCACAACCTGTCCAGGTTCAACGGCGGCGGCGGGTTCCTCGTGGCCGACGACGTAGGCCGCAGCACCGGCGACGCGGTCACCTGGAACCTGGCCACCCGCAACCCCGGCGGCTGCGGGGTCATCGTGGCCGGGCACAGCACCGCCGGGGTGACGAAGATCTTCGTGGGGCACAACCTGCTGACCTACAACGGCACGAACAAGAAGATGCCGGGCGCCGGCGTCGTCATCGCCAGTGAGGTCAAGCACGCGACCGTGGCCGACAACACCGTGTACGCCAACAAGATCTACGGCAACGGGCTCGCGGGCGTTACCATCCATTCCCACGTCAGCGGGCAGGACCTGAACGGTAACAAGATCGTCGCCAATGACATTGGCAGGAACAACACCGTGGGCGACACGATCGGGCTCGGCGCTCCGGTCACCAACAAGCCGGACCTGCGGACCACGGGAATCCTGGTCGGCGCGTCCAGCAAGGTCCACGTGCTGATTAGCGGCAACTTCATTCACGACAACTATTACGGGATATTCATCGAAGGCCGGGTTAATCCCACGCTGCAGAACAACCGCTTCCGCAACGTGACAGTTCAGGTGAACATTACCTAAACGCGGCCGCACGACGCTCCGCTGCGGGGCCGGCGACACCGTTCGCCGGCCCCGCGGCATGTCGACCCGGGCCTTCTCCCCCCGGTGGGCGTTAGGCAATACTTCAGGCATGGGCGATCGCAACGTGCTGGGCGGCGAGCTTGAACCGTGCGGCACCGACCCCGTCACCGGGTTCTATCGTGACGGCTGCTGCACTACCGGACCCGAGGATCTCGGCAGCCACACGATCTGCGCGGTGGTGACCGCCGAGTTTCTCGAGCATCAGCGCCGTATCGGCAATGACCTCAGCACCCCCGTACCCCAGTTCCACTTCCCGGGTCTGGCGCCGGGTGACCGCTGGTGCGTGACCGCGGCGAACTGGCTGCGGGCCCACCGCGATGGCGCGGCGGCCTATGTGGTCCTCGCCTCCACGCATGAGCGGGCCCTGGACATCGTGCCGTTGTCCGCGCTCCAGGAGTACGCCATCGACGTCCCGGCCAGTCCGGGCGCCCTGGAGGACTGACCGCTAAACGTCGCCGGTTCACCGCGGACCAGGGCGCCACGCAGGGAGGTAGTCAGTGCCATCGCGAGTCGAGTCGGTCGAGACACCCGACGGGCCGTTCGATCTGTCCGTGTGGCTGCCGGCCGGGGGCACCGGCCCCGGCCTGCTGCTGATCCAGGAGATCTACGGGGTGAGCGACTACATCCGGGCGGTCGCCGACGACCTTGCCGGACTTGGCTATGTGGTCGGGGCGCCGGACCTGTTCTGGCGGCTTGAGCCCGGTTATCAGGCCGCCCATGACGACGCGGGCCTGGCCAGGTCGCTGGAGATAGGGTCGCGCTTTGACGCCGCGCAGGGTGTGGCCGACTCCGCGGCCGCCCTGGAGCACCTGGCCGCGCTGCCCGAGGTCGAGGGCGGCCTCGGGGTCATCGGGTTCTGCCTCGGCGGCACCATCGCCTACTTCCTGGCCGCGCAGGTGGAGATGGCCGCCGTGGTCTCGTTCTACGGCTCTGGCGTCCCGGACAACCTGGATGCCCTGGACCGGATCAGCAGCCCGGTGCAGTTCCACTTCGGCGGGAGCGACCCTTATATCCCGCGGGATCAGGTCGCGCGCGTGGAGGAGGCGGTCGCCCGCAAGGACAACGCGGAGATCCACGTCGAGGAGGGCGCCGGGCACGCGTTCCACAACCGCAAGGCCCCGATGTTCCACATGCCCGAGCCGGCCGCCCGCGCCTGGCACCGCACCGAGGAGTTCCTGCAGCGCCACCTCCCCACCCGGCACAAGGTCGCGGCATCCTGATCAGGGTGCGGGGCTCGTGGCCGCGAGGCGTTTCGCGCCCTGGGATCCGGTGATCACTGCGAGCTGATCCTGCTGGCCGAACGGTCGCCAGCGAGCGGTCAGCCGCACGGGCGCGCCCCCCGCCGGGTGGACGGTCAGGCGGGCCGTGACCAGGTCCGTCTGCTGATTCCACCGGGCGGTGCCGTCGATCGTGGCGTCGGTCACCCAGCGGACGTTGCTCAGCGTCATCCGCACCACGGTGTCGCCGGAGAACGTGACCCGGCCGCCGTGCAGGCCCAGGTCGGTGTCGTCGTCCAGCAGCGGCCAGCGGCTGACCTCGTCCCCGACGCTGGCCAGGGCCACGGAGGCAGCCTGCAGCGCCCGGCGCCCGGCCGTATTCCCGTGGGTGGCGGTGACGGGCACGGCCCCGGCCAGGCGCAGCGGGTAGCTGCCCACGGTGTGAATCGGCGCGACATGCTGCGCGCATGAGGTGTTCTCGCTGGCCAGGCCCGCGGGGTTACGGACGAAGCGCTGATAGATGGAGGCGGGGCAGGTGTCGTTGGCGTCCTGCAGCGTCACGTGCGTGAGGTTGGCCACCCGGACCACCCGGGCGGACGGGCCCATCTGCCTGGCCACCAGGGTGGCGCCGTCCAGCCATGGGGTCAGCGAGTCGAACGTGCCGGAGAGGATCAGCACCGGCAGGCTGGCCGGCACCAGCGGCGGCGTACGGGTGATGGGCGGGACCAGGTGCGCGGGCGCCGGCCAGTCCAGGCAGCCGCTGTAGGCCTCGGTGTACTGGTCCATCTGGGTCCACTGGGTGATGCTGAACGGCGAGAAAACCTGCTGCGGCTCCCGCCGGAGGGCCGCGCGGTACTGGGCGGCGCGGACCGCAGGCGGTGCGGTCCGGCTGAAGAGCTGCACGTAGTCGGTGCAGGCCACGGCGAAGTACAGGCCGTCGCTGAACTCCGGCAGAGTGTCGTTGGTGTCGTCGTAGCCGACGGACAGCGCGGCCAGGCGCAGCAGCGGTGCCGCGTCGCCCCGGCGCAGCAGGGCCCGCGCGGCGGCGTCGAGATCCTGGTAGACGACGGGGTCGAAGCCCGCGTTGTTGACCAGGTTGACCAGGGTCTGGCCGGTCACGGTCAGCCTGGTCCTCGTGCCTGCCGTGCTGACGGTCTCGCCGGTGACCGGCGCACGGGCCAGCCGGGCGGCCAGCGCCCCGATCCGGGCCCAGGCCCCCGGGCCGCGGGTGGCGGCCGCGCAGGCCGCCGAGCGGGAGCAGGTCTGGGCGAACGCCTGCCGGGCGGTGACGACCGTGGTCGTGTACCACGGGTCAAGATCGAGCACCTGGTAGGTGGAGTCGAGCGTGACCGAGCGCAGCTGCCCCGGGTACCGGGACGCAAAGACCTGGGCGAACCAGCTGCCGTAGGAATCCCCGTACAGGTCCACCCGGCCCAGGCCCAGGGCGCGCAGCACGCGCGACGTGTCCCGGGCCGAGTAGGCGGTGTTGAACAGGTCGGAGGCGTGGACCCAGCCGCCGTGGCGGTACCGCCAGGTGTGATTGAGCTGCCGTCCGCACGCCGCCACCTGCTGGTTGAAGGCCGGGCCGGACTGGTGCTGGACCCGGCCGAAGTGCTCAAGCCCGTGACAGTTCACCGGCGTCGAGCTCCCGGTGCCGCGCAGGTTGACGAGCAGCAGGTTGCGCGTGCGCACCAGCGAGCCCATCATCGCGACGTACTCGGGCTCGGTGCCGGTGGTCGCGAAACCAGGCCCGCCCTCGACGGCCAGGACGGTGTCCTTCGCGTGCGGGGTGGCCGTGGCCGGCAGCCAGCGGAACCCGATGTGAATGTCCGGGCTGGCCGCGGACGAGTAGTCCAGCGGTACGGAAAGCCCGCCGCAGTAAGCCAGCGGCGACGTGGCGCACCTGCGCACGGTGAGATGCCCCAGCCGCAGGGACGCGGGCGCGGCCACCGGAGTGGTGGCCCGCGCGGCCGCGGCCCGGGCCGGCAGCGCGGCTCCCGCCCCGAGCCCCAGCGCCGTCAGGCCGGCGGCCGCCAGCCCGGCCGCCCAGCGCAGCACGAGGCGGCGCCCGCCACCGCGCGGTCTCACCGTCACCGGCACGCGAGAGGTCGTACCCGCACCAGACCGCCATAAATCGCACATCAGGGAACGGGATCGCCCGGGGCACAGGTGACCGTGGCCACCCGCACGGCCCCCCGGCAGATCCGGGCCCTCGAGTGGCACCGGCGGGCTGGCTGGACCAGACTTGGCCGGATGACGTCCCAGAACGCCGACGACCTGCCGAGCCTGGGAGGCTCAGAGACCGGACGCCTGGAGGCGTTCAGCGACGGCGTGCTCGCGGTGATCATCACGATCATGGCCCTGGAGCTGAAGGCACCGGCCGGCGGGAGCTTCACCGACCTGCGCGGCCGCCTGCCCGCGCTCCTGATCTACATGCTCAGCTTTGTGTTCATCGGCATCTACTGGAACAACCACCACCACCTGCTGCGCGCCGCCCGCCGGATGACCGCCGGGGTGATGTGGGCGAACCTGCACCTGCTGTTCTGGCTTTCGCTGATCCCGGTGCTGACCGAGTGGGTCGGCGAGCATTACCGGGAACACGCCCCGGCGGCCACCTACGGAGCGGTGGGCCTCGGGTCGGCACTGGCCTTCGTGATTCTCACCAGGGCCATCATCCGGGCCGACGGCGGCGACTCCCCGGTCGCGGCGGCCATCGGGCGGGACATCAAGGGCCGTGCCTCGCTGGCGCTGTACGCGGCCGCGACCGGGCTGGCGTTCGTGAGCCCCTGGATCTCCTACGTGCTGTTCGCGACCGTGGCCGTGGTCTGGTTCGTGCCGGACCGCCGTCTCAGCCGGCGCTAGCCCGCCTGGCGCGTGCACCCCACCGGGCCGGGCAGGATAGATAAACGATGACGCTCATTGATCAGCTGCCGGAGACCGCCGGCCCCGACGACCTGTTCGACGCCTTCGAAGCCTGGGCCAAGACGGCGGGCCTTTCGCTGTACCCGCATCAGGAGGAGGCGCTGATCGAGCTCGTGTCGGGGGCGAACGTGATCCTCAGCACGCCGACCGGATCCGGCAAGAGCCTGGTGGCGGCCGGCGCGCACTTCGTGGCCCTGGCGCAGGGCGTGCGCAGCTTCTACACCGCGCCGGTCAAGGCCCTGGTGTCGGAGAAGTTCTTCGCGCTGTGCGACATGTTCGGACCGGCCAGCGTCGGGATGATGACCGGGGACGCCAGCGTGAACGCCGACGCCCCGATCATCTGCTGCACGGCGGAGATCCTGGCCAACCTGGCGCTGCGGGACGGGGAAGACACCGACGCCGGCCTGGTGATCATGGACGAGTTCCACTTCTACGCCGACCCGGACCGCGGCTGGGCCTGGCAGGTGCCGCTGGTCGAGCTGCCCCGGGCGCAGTTCCTGCTGATGTCGGCGACGCTGGGCGACGTCAGCCGGTTCGAGAAGGACCTGACCCGGCGCACCGGGCGGCCGACCGCCGTGGTCCGCTCTGGAGAGCGCCCGGTGCCGCTGCTGTTCTCCTACGTGCTCACGCCGCTGCACGAGACGCTGGAGGAACTGCTCGCCACCCGGCAGGCTCCGGTCTACATCGTGCACTTCACCCAGGCCGCGGCCATCGAGCAGGCGCAGGCGCTGATGAGCATCAACGTCTGCACCCGCGAGGAGAAGGACGCGATCGCCGAGCTGATCGGCAGCTTCCGGTTCTCCGCCGGCTTCGGCAAGACCCTGTCCCGGCTGGTCCGGCACGGCATCGGGGTGCACCACGCGGGCATGCTGCCCAGGTACCGGCGGCTGGTGGAGACCCTGGCCCAGGCCGGGCTGCTCAAGGTCATCTGCGGCACCGACACCCTGGGCGTCGGTATCAACGTCCCGATCCGCACCGTGCTGTTCACCGCGCTGTCCAAGTACGACGGGAGCAAGACCCGCCACCTGCAGGCGCGCGAGTTCCACCAGATCGCGGGGCGGGCCGGCCGGGCCGGGTTCGACACCACGGGCTACGTGGTGGTGCAGGCTCCCGAGCACGTGGTGGAGAACGAGCGGGCCCTGGCCAAGGCCGGGGACGACCCGAAGAAGCGGCGCAAGGTCGTGCGCAAGAAGCCGGCACCCGGGTTCGTCTCCTGGGGCCAGCCCACGTTCGAGCGGCTGGTCGGGTCCGAGCCCGAGCCGCTGCAGTCCAGCTTCGCGGTGACCCACGCGATGCTGCTGAACGTGATCGCCCGGCCGGGCGACGCGTTCGCGGCCATGCGCCACCTGCTGACCGACAATCATGAGGACCCGGCCGCGCAGCGCCTGGCACATCCGGCGGGCGTTCGCGATCTACCGCGCGCTGCTGGCCGGGGGCGTGGTCGAGCGGCTCGCCGGGCCCGACGAGCAGGGGCGCCGCTGGCGGCTGACCGTGGACCTGCAGGACGACTTCGCGCTCAACCAGCCGCTGTCACCGCTCGCGCTGGCCGCCATCGAGCTGCTGGACCCGGAGGCCCCTGAGTACCCGCTGGACGTGCTGTCGGTGATCGAGTCGACGCTGGACGATCCCCGGCAGGTGCTCTCGGCGCAGCTGTTCAAGGCGCGCGGCGAGGCCGTGGCCCAGATGAAGGCCGACGGCATCGAGTACGAGGAGCGGATGGACCTGCTCGAGTCGGTCACCTACCCCCGGCCGCTGGCCGATCTGCTCGAGGGCGCGTACGAGATCTACCGGCAGGGCCATCCGTGGGTCGCCGACCACGAGCTCGCGCCCAAGTCGGTGGCGCGGGACATGTACGAGCGGGCGATGACCTTCACCGAGTACATCGGCTTCTACCAGCTGTCCCGGTCCGAGGGGCTGGTGCTGCGGTACCTGGCCCAGGCGTACCAGGCGCTGCGGCGTACCGTGCCGGAAGAGGCCAGGACCGAGGAGCTCACCGACCTCACCGAGTGGCTGGGCGAGGTAGTCCGGCAGGTCGATTCCAGCCTGATCGACGAGTGGGAGAACCTGCGGGGGGCTCCGCCCCCCGCATACCCCCCGGAAACCCATTCCGCAGATTCCCTGCAAACACGGCCGCCGGCCGTCACCGGTAACCAGCGGGCCTTCCGGGTGCTGGTGCGTAACGCCATGTTCCGCCGGGTGGAGCTGGCCGCGCTGCGCCGGTACGAGGACCTGGGCGCGCTGGACCGGGATGCGGGCTGGGACGCCGACGCCTGGGCCGAGGCGCTGGAGCCGTACTTCGACGAGCATTCCGACATCGGCACCGGCCCCGACGCCCGGGGACCGGCCATGCTGATCATCGACAAGCAGCGGGACCAGTGGTCGGTACGCCAGATCTTCGACGACCCGGCGGGAGACCACGACTGGGGCATCAGCGCCGTGGTCGACCTCGACGCCTCCGACGAGGCCGGCGCGGCCGTGGTCCGGGTCACCGACGTCGGCCAGCTCTAGCCGCTGGCCCCGGGCACTCGCCGTGGCGGCCCATCCGGCCCGGCCGCTTCCTCGTCAGCGAAGCAGGTCGGCGACGGCGGCGATGGCGGGTTCGATGGCTCGCTCGCCGACGTTGCCGAAGCCCATCACCAGCGCCGGTGGCGCCGCGGGGTCAGGATGGCCGCGGTAGGCCCCGATGCCGTGCAGCCCGACCCGCCGGGCACGCGCCGCGGCGATCACTGCCGTCTCATCGGCGCCGGGTGGCAGCGGCGCGACGGCGTGGAATCCGGCCGCGAGGCCGGTGAGCTGGACCCCAGGGACGTGCCGGGCGAATGCGTCGGTCAGTGTGGCCCGGCGGGCGGCGTAGACGGTCCGCATCCGGCGCAGGTGGCGGTCGTACCGGCCGGCGGTGAGCAGGGTGGCCAGGGCGAGCTGGTCGAGCACGCAGGAACCGCGGTCGCTCATCTGCTTCTCGGCGGCGACCGCCGAGACCAGCGGGGCCGGGGCGTGGACCCAGCCGAGGCGGACCGCGGGGGCCAGGGCCTTGCTGGCCGTGCCGAGCAGGAAGACCTGGTCTGGGGCTAGACCCTGCAGCACGCCGACGGGTTCTTTGTCATAGCGGAACTCCGAGTCGTAGTCGTCCTCGATCACGTACCCGCCGCGGCGCGCCCAGTCGGTCAGGGCCTGCCGCCGGGCCGGGGACAGGACCACTCCGGTGGGGGACTGGTGGGCCGGGGTGACCACGACCGCCTGCGCTCCGCTGGCCTCCAGCTCGCCGACCACGAGGCCTTGCTCGTCGACCGGCACGTAGGTGACCTGGATGCCCATCGCCAGGGCCGCGCGGACTGTCTCATCCGCCCGCGCGCTGCCGTAGCCGGGGTCTTCAAAGGCCACCCGCGTCACGCCACCGTGGCGGGCCAGGGCGCGCAGGACCAGGTTCACTCCCTGAGCAAAGCCGGTGCTGATGATCATCCGCGCCGGGCTGGTGGCAGCGGCTCGTACCCGCCGCAGGTAGCCGGCGAGAACTTCGCGCAGCACCGGACTGCCGTGTGGGTCCCCGTAGCCCAGGTCAGCGGAAGCGGCCTGGGTGCACGCCTGCTTGACGGCCCAGGCCCAGTCGGTACGCGGGAAGCTGGACAGGTCGGGTACGCCGGCGACGAAGTCTGCGATCAGCGGCGGTTCCTGTGGCAGGCGCGGCGAGGGCGGGACCAGGGCCGGGCCGGCCGCGGGCTGGCCACCGGCGGGCTGGCCGCTGATGTCGGCGACCCGGGTGGCGGACCCTGTGCGGCTGGTCAGGTACCCCTCGGCCAGCAGCTGCCCGTAGCAGTCCTGCACCATGCCGCGGGAGACGCCGAGCTCATGCGCCAGTTCCCGCGTGGATGGCAGCCGCTCCCCGGCGCGGAGCCTGCCGTCCCTGATCGCCTCGCGCAGGCTCGCCTCCAGCTGGGCGCGCAGCGGCCGGCGGGCCGAACGGTCGAGCCGGACCAGCAGCCCCGGGCTCAAACCGGACCACTCAATCGCCATGAAATCGGACCTTACCAGGGTGCCGGCTGGCTTCTACCGTTCGTGTTATGAGCACCTTGACGCGGGCGCAGCCTGATACCGCAGTTCCGGCGCGGCTCCTCAGCGTGCCGCTGGCCGCCACGTTCCTGGCTGAGTTCACGTCGCTCACCAGCTTCTTCCTGCTGCTGTCGGTGATGCCGATGCTGGCGGCGGCGGCCGGCGTCAGCAGCACCGGTGCCGGGCTGATCACCGGTTCCCTGCTGCTCGGCACCGTGGCGGCCGAGGCCGTGGCCGCGGCAGCGATCAGGCGGTTCGGCTACCGGATGGTGCTCGCGGCCGGAGCCGTACTGCTCGGTGCGCCGGCCCTGGCCATGCTCGCACGCGAGCCCCAGGCCGTCATGGTGAGCGTCAGCCTGGTGCGCGGGTTCGGCTTCGGCCTGTGCGGCGTGGCCAC
The DNA here is from genome assembly GCA_963844655.1 of uncultured Actinomycetota bacterium. Taxonomy (GTDB): domain Bacteria; phylum Actinomycetota; class Actinomycetes; order Streptosporangiales; family Streptosporangiaceae; genus JASHPR01. The sequence continues at coordinate 1,277,286 of CAWJPA010000007.1, forward strand.
CGGCGCGCTCACCGCCACGCTGCTGCCGCCCGAACGGCGCGGTGAGGGACTCGGCCTGCTCGGCCTGGTCTCCGGCGTCCCGGCCATTGTCGCGCTGCCGGCCGGGATCTGGCTCGCCGGGCACCACCTGGCCGCCGCGGCCGCGGCGATGGCGGCCACCGCGGGCCTGCTGTCGCTGGTGGCGGTCCGCTGGCTGCCGGGCGGGCGCGAGGCCCGGCCAGCCGCTCGGACCCGGCGGATGCCGGGCACCCGCAGGCCGCGGCGGCCGGGCGCCGCGCTGCGGCTGCCGCTGATCTTCGCCGCCGCCACCATCGCGGCCGGGGTGCTCGACTCGTTCCTGCCGCTCGCGAACGGGATCCCCAGCAACCTGGCCTCGGTCGCCCTGCTCGTGCAGGCGATCACCGCCACGCTCAGCCGGTGGCAGGCGGGCAAGCGCGGCGACCGGTACGGTCACGCCCGGCTGCTCATCCCCGCGCTCGCCGTGGCGGCGCTCGGCATGGCCGCGATGATGGCGCTGGGCTCGCCCGCGGTGATCTTCGCAGGCATGGTGCTGTTCGGCGCCGGATTCGGGGCGATCGAGAACGCGACGTTCGCGCTGCTGATCGAGCAGCAGCCGGAGGCTAAGGCCAGCGCGCTCTGGAACTTCGCCTACGACGCCGGGTACGGCGCGGGCCCGGCCGTCTTCGGCCTGGTCTGCGTCCGCACCGGCTACCCGGTGGCGTTCGCCCTCACCGGCGCGCTGATCCTCGCCACCGTCCCGGCCGCGTGGCGCGAAAGGCGCCGGCCGTCCTGGCGGGCGCGCCGGGCGGGCTAGTCCCTGGCGGCCAGGAACTCGGTGACGAGGCGGGTGAACTCGCCGGGGTGCTCCAGGTGCGGCGAGTGCCCGCAGCCGGCCAGCACGTGCTCGGTGTACCGGCCGCCGGTGAGCTGGTAGCGGTCGAGCACGGCGCGCATCTGGCCCACCATCGGCTGGGCCGGGTACTGCTCGGCGCCGGGCCAGCCCGGCACCGCGCCGAGTGCGCCGAGATGGCCGAGGTCGACCAGGGACGTGTCGGACACGATCTGGTCGGCGTCGCCGCGGATCCACAGCACGTCCGGCCGGTCGGCGATGTCCGCGAACCCGGACACGTCGCAGTACGCGGGCGCGATCGCGTTGTTCACCCCCCGGGCTCCCGGCGCGGTGCCCGGCCAGTTGACCGACGCGGTCTGGTCTCCCGGGTAGTAGTCCTCACCGATGGCCATCTCGAGCATCGCGTCCACGAGCGCGTCCTCGAGCCCGTCCGGCAGGGCGAACGGCGGCTTCCCGTACAGGGTGGTGAGCACGTTGCGCGGCGAGGCCGGGTCGCCGGTGCCGCGGTCGCCGTCGGCGAGCCGCCGCACGAGCTCCGGGCTGGCGGTGCCGCCGCCGGACCCGGCGAAGTCCTCCCAGCAGGGCCTGCCGGCCACGTCGCGGGTGCCGCCGAAGCCGAACGGCGACATGGGGCTCTCCAGCACGATCGACGCGACCGTGCCCGGGTGGTCGATCGCGTACTGGAGCACCACGCCGGCGCCCAGCGACCAGCCGAGCAGGTGCACCCGCTGCCCGGCGGGCACCAGGCCGCCGCCGGCCAGCAGGGCGTGCAGGTCATCGGCGAAGTCCCGCAGGCCGCGCCGGGCGTCGACCGGCGACCGCTCGGACCGGCCGAAGCCCCTCAGGTCGGGAGCCAGGCAGGGCCGGTCCTCGCCGAGCACGGCCATGGTCTCGGCGAAGAACCGCGCCGATGACACGTTGCCGTGCACCAGCACCAGAACCGGCGCACCGCCCGAGCCGGACCGCAGCACGTGGGTGCGCAGCCGGGATGTGGCGACGTCGCTGGCTTCGACGGAATCGGGCAGGGAAGACATGAGGCGGTCCTTTTCCCGTGGTTGCTGCGATGGCTGGATCAGGAGGAGGCCGGGCCGCGGTAGGCCGGGCTGAGCACCTCGTGCAGGAAGTCGCGCATGACCGCCTGGAACGTGCCGAACTCCTCGATCTGCGGCGAGTGCCCCGACTTCTCGAAGATCACCAGGCGGGAGTCGGGGATGAGTGACGCGATGGTCTCGGCCGACGACACCGGCGTGATCCAGTCCGTGCGGCCCACGGTCACCAGCGTGGGGCAGCGCACCCCGGGCAGCTGCGGCTTGAGGTCGAAGGCGGGCATGTTGTGCTGGAAGCACCAGTTGTGCGCCTCGTGCCGGTAGATGCCGGCCTCGACGCGGGCGGCGGACCGCTCCGCGTCGTACTCGAAGTCGTACAGCGGGATGATCTCCGCCCACCGGGCCTTGAGGTCCTCATCGTCGCGGATCTGGCCGCTCCAGTACCGGTTGAAGTTATCCCAGTTGATCTCGACCCGGTCCTGGTGGCGGGCGTTCTCGAAGGCCCGGTCCAGGTTGGTGTTGTCCGGCGAGGTGTCGCGCAGGATCATCGCCCGGGTCCGGTCGGGGTAGGCGATCGCGTACTCCATCGCGATGAACCCGCCGTAGGAGCCGCCGGCCACCACGATCTGCTCGGCGCCGATCCACTCCCGCAGCCCGTCGACGTCCGCGGCCCACTGGGCGTGCGAGAACGGGGGCTTGCCCTCGCTGGTGCCGCAGCCCCGGGCGTCGAAGACCACGACGCGCATCTCATCGGCCAGCGGCCCGAAGGTCGCCTTCGGCTCGCCCATCGAGCCGATGCCCCCGCCGCCGTGGTGGGCGATCATCACCGGCGCGCCCTCGCCCAGGACCTCGACGTTGAGGTCGTTGTCGTTGATCGTCACGATCATGGCCGCTCCCCTTGGCTAGTGACTCGTGCTGGCTGGCCCGCTACTGGCTGACCCAGATGGACTGCAGCGCCCGGTAGATGTTCCCGCCGAGCACGGCCCGGATCTCGTCGTCGCTGAAGCCGTGCTGGACCAGCCAGCCGCAGATGTTGGCGAAGTTCTCTGTGGGGTTCTCCAGCCCGTCGACGTAGGCGACCGGCTCGAAGGCCGGCCCCCGGAAGGCGCTGAGGCTCAGCAGGTGGGCGAAGATCCGGTGCAGGGCCACGTGGTCGCCGTACAGCGTGTCCGGGCCGAACGCGACGTGATCGAGACCGACCAGGTCGACGCAGTACCTGAAGTGGTCCATGACCGACTCGATCGTGTGCCGCGGATGCTCGCCCGACAGCGTGGTGTGCGGCGCGGCCGACATCCCGATCACGCCCCCGGTGCCCGCGACCGCGCGCAGCACGTCGTCCGGCTTCATCCGGGCGGTGTCCCAGACCGCCCGGGCGCCCGCGTGGGTGATGAACACCGGCCGGTCGCTGGCCTCGCAGGTGTCCAGCGCGGTCTGGTCCCCGGCGTGGGAGAGGTCGATGGCCAGGCCGAGCCGGTTCATCCGGCGCACCGCCCGGCGGCCGAACGCGGTCAGGCCCGCGTCGGAGGTTTCTGACAGGCCGGCACCGAGCGCGTTCGCGTCGGAGTACGCGATCCCGATCTGCCGCAGGCCCAGGCCGTACAGCACGTCGAGGCGGTCGATCTCGTTCTCGATCGGCGTGGCCGACTCCAGCCCGAACACGAGCCCGACCCGGCCGGACCGCTGCGCCTCGTCGATGTCCGCCACGGTGCGGACCACCATCACGCGGCTCTGATGGGCCAGGTCGGCCAGGCGCATCCCGAGGTCGGTGATGATGTCGTTCCACCGCCACGGCGCGTTCCCGGTCACGCAGGCGGTGCCGTCCATCATGTTGTCGAACACCACCGTCATGCCCGACGCGGCCAGGCCTGCGTACGCAGCGTGCTGCCGCCCGGTGCGGTTGTACTCGGGGGTCTCCTCCATCCGCAGCGGGAACCGGACCGGGTGATCGTGCAGGCTGATCACCAGACTGTCCCTGAGCAGCCGCGCGGCCCGCTGCTGGTCCGCTTCGGCCAGGCCAGCGGCCGCGTACGGGGGGACCCGGCCGAACTCGGGCGTCAGCTCGAAGCCGCGGAAGTCCTCGCCCGCGGTGAGGTAGGAGTAGGCGGTGTAGGTGTTATCGGCACTCGCATCAGTCATCCTCAGCGCCGACCTCCGGCGGCGGCAAGACGGTTGGGCCCGTCGGCGAGCAGGCGCCACAGCTGCTCCCACGCCCGCATCCCCTCACGCAGCCGGCGGATGCGCAGGAACTCGTTGGGGGCGTGCAGCTTCTCGTCGGCGGTGGAGAACGAGAAGAAGAGCGTCTTGACCCCCAGCACCCGCTCGAACAGCTCCGTGGCCGGAAGCGTTCCCGGGATGCAGGCCAGCAGCACCTGCTGGTCCGGGTAGACGTGCTCGAGCGCGGCCGCGGCCGCCCGGATCGCCGGGTGACCGGGCGGGATCGTGTAGGCCGGCACCCGGGCCTCGTCGGGGTGCACCTCGGCCCGCACGCCCTCAGGGGCCTGCGCGGCGACATGGGCCACGATGGCCTGGATCACCCGGTCCGGGTCCTGGCCTGGCACCAGCCTGCAGGACACGTTGGCCACCGCGACGTGCGGGATCACGGTGTACTTGCCGCCGCCGCACACCCCGTTGACCTCGAGCGTGGGCCGCTCCCAGAGACGCTCCAGGGTGGTGTACCCCGCTTCACCGTGGCCCTCGGCGAGGCCGAGTTCGCCGAGGTAGTGCGTAACAGAAAAAGGAACTGCGGCGATCTCGCGGCGGCGCTCATCGGTCAGCTCGGGAATGCCGTCGTAGAAGCCGGGGACGGCGACCGTCCCGTCCCGGTCGTGCAGGCTGGCCAGGATCTCGGCCAGCGCGTGCAGCGGGTTGGCGACCGTCCCGCCGTACCGTCCCGAGTGCAGGTCCGAGTTCGCGCCCTCGACCGTGATGTCCATCGACACCAGGCCCTTGGACGCCACGGAGAGCGACGGCTCGCTCGGCCGCCACATCGCGCCGTCGGCGGAGATCACCAGGTCAGCCGCGAGCTCGCCGGCGTGCCGGGTGACGTACGCGGCCAGGTGCGGGCTTCCGATCTCCTCCTCGCCCTCGAACAGGAACTTCACGTTGAGCGGCAGGCCGCCCTCCTGGGCCAGGAACGCCTGGGCGGTCTTGAGCACGATGAAGACCGGCCCCTTGTCGTCGGTGACGCCCCGGCCGCGCGCGGTGTCGCCGTCCACGCGCAGCTCGAACGGGGGAGTAACCCACTCCGCCTCGTCCCCGGTGGGCTGCACGTCGTAGTGCCCGTAGACCAGGATGGTCGGCGCCCCCGGGGCACCCAGCCACTCGCCGCGGACCACGGGATGGCCGTCGGTCTCGGTCACCCGGCCGCCGGCGAACGCGAGCTGGCCGGCCAGCCAGTCCGCCGCGGCGCGCATGGTCTCGGGGCTGGCGTCCCGGCTGACGCTCGGCACGGCCACGAGCCCGGCGAGTTCGGCCAGGTAGCCGGCGTCGCCGGGGTCAAAGGAGAGCACTGCCACCGTCGATCGCGATGATCTGCCCGGTCACCCAGGAGGACCGCTCGGCTACGAAGAACTGCACGCCGTTGGCGATGTCCGCCGGATCGCCCAGCCGCCGCATGGCGATGCCCTGCACCAGCGCGCGCTGGCCCTCCTCGCCGTAGCCCTCCCACTGCTGCTCCGTGGTCGGGTTGGACCGGATGAACCCCGGCGCGATGCAGTTGACCGTGATGCCGAACGGCCCCAGCTCGTGCGCCATCTGCCGGGTGAACCCGATCTGGCCCGCCTTGGCGCTGGTGTAGGCCTGGATCCCGGTCTTGCTGACGGTCAGGCCCGCGGCGGAGGCGATGTTCACGATCCGGCCCCAGCCCCGCTCCTTCATTCCCGGCACGGCCGCCCGGGTGCAGTGGAACGCGCTGGTCAGGTTCGCGTCGAGGACCGCGTGCCAGTCGTCGTCGGAGATCTCCTCCAGCGGATGGCCGACCTGCCCGCAGACACCGCCGGCGTTGTTGACCAGGATGTCGACGGGGCCGACCCCGGCGAAGAACTCCCGCACCGCGGCAGACTTAGTCAGGTCGGCGGTGTCCTTGTCGACCCCGTGGACGGCGGCGCCCGCGGCCCGCAGCGACTCGGCGATCCCGCCACCGATGCCGTGCGCGGTGCCGGTCACCACCGCGGTCTTGCCCGCCAGGCTGCCCGTGACTGGATCCGTCATGCCGGATTGCTCTCGAACATTCGCACGATGAACTCGCCCTGCCTAGTGACTTGTGGGGTACCCGGAAACCTCTGGGATGATAACGCAACCATGCCATGCCGCGCAGATCGGGCACTATGGAGCCATGCGGCAGCAAAGACTGGTTTTCGGCGAGGTGGCCGAGCTGTATGACAAGGCCAGGGCCTCGTACCCGGACGCGCTCATCGACGACGTGATCGCGTTCGCGGGCGGCCCGGCGCTGCGCGCCGTCGAGGTCGGCGCGGGCACCGGCAAGGCCACGGCGGGGTTCGCCGCGCGGGGCCTGGACATCCTGGCCCTGGAACCCAGCGCGGAAATGGCGGCCGTGGCCAGGCGGAACTGCGCGCCGTACCCGCGGGTCAGGATCGAGCAGACGTCGTTCGAGGACTGGCCCGCGGAACCCGGCGGCTTCGGCCTGGTCTACTCGGCGCAGGCCTGGCACTGGGTCCGGCCCGAGGTCCGCTACCAGAAGGCGGCCGAGATCCTGATCCCCCGCGGCGCGCTGGCCCTGTTCTGGCACCGCACCGAGTGGCGCGACGAGCCGGTGCGGGACGAGCTGGAGAGCCTGTACCAGCGCCTCGTGCCCGAGCTGGAGGCCAGGAGACCCGGCTTCCCCGGGGTCGGGACCCGGGCGGCGGACAGCATGGCCGGCCAGGAGACCCGCGATTCCGGGCTGTTCACCGGCGTGACCGCGCGCACCTACCCGTGGCAGGCCACGTTCACCGCCGACTCGTTCACCGACCTGCTGCTGACCCAGTCGGATCACCGGCTGCTGCCCGAGGACACCAGGGCGGAGCTGTTCGGCGGGGTGCGCGAGATCATCGCGGCGCCACGACGGTCAGGTCGTGGTGCCGCACGCCACGCTGCTCATCCTGGGCCGCCGGGTGGACTGAGGCCGGTCATCCCGGCCGGGCCGGTCAGGCCGGGCCCGCGGCCGCGAGGCCGGCGAGCAGCGCCCTGGTCCGCCGCTGGCTGGCCGCTGGGTCGCCGCCGACCGGGAAGATGATCGGCCAGAGCTCGGTGACGCCGGTCCCGGCCAGCGCGGCCAGCTGCTTCTCGATCTCGGCGTCCGGGCCGGTGATGGCCACCGCGCCGGGCGACGGCACGCCCTCGCGCTCCAGCAGCCTGCGGTAGTTGTCCATTCCCGCGTACCGGGTGAAGATCTCGTCGGCGGCCTGCCGGCCCAGTCCGGCGTCGGCGCAGGCCGCTACGGGGAGCGCCGCCACGACCCGGGGCGCGGGGCGCCCGGCCGCCGCGGCCAGCAGCCGGGGCACGATGTGCTCGCCCAGGCTGCGCGGGCCGGCCAGCCAGGTCACCACGCCGTCGGCGAGCTCCCCGGCCGCCTGGGTCATCAGCGGTGAGAGCGCGCCGACCAGCACCGGGACCGGGCTGGTGCCCGGCACCACGAAGCCGCCGTCCACCTGGTAGAACTCGCCGCGATGGCGGACGCTGCCGCCACGCAGCAGCGGGACCAGCACCGAGAGGTAATCCCGCATGTGAGCGGCGGGCCGCGCGTAGGGGATGCCGTGCAGGCCCTCGATCACCGGGCGATGCGACACGCCCACACCCAGGGTCAGCCGGCCGCCGCAGAGCGCCTGGGTGGTCGCGGCCTGCTGCGCGAGCGCCAGCGGATGCCGCGGGTAGGTCGGCACGATGCCCACACCCAGATCGATCCGGCTGGTCCGGGTGCCGGCCACGGCCAGGATGCCCAGCGCGTCCACGCCGCGCGAGAAATGCACGCTCCAGGCGGCCCCGAACCCGTCGGCCTCGGCCGCCGAGACCTCAGCCACGATGTCCTGCGGGGCCATCGGCACGCCGATGACCTCCCCGCCCACCCCGATCGCGATCCGCATTCCCTCAGCATGCGGCCGTGGCCCCGGGCCAGCACCATCACGCCGGGGTAAAGCGCGGCACCTGCCTCGTCTCGTGGTGGCGAGGCGGCGTCACGCGGCCGCGTGGGTCAGCGGCCGCCGCTGACCCGCCGGCGGTAGATGACGCCCCCGGCGCCGGCCAGGACCGCCAGGATCCCGAGCCCGAGAACCAGCCCGTGCTGGAACCCGGCCGTGCCGCCGCCGCCGGTCTGGGGGGCCACGGTGGGGACCGGGGTGGCCGACGCCGGGACGGGAGTCGGCGTGGCCGACGCCGGGACGGGAGTCGGGGTGGCCGACGCCGGGACGGGAGTCGGGGTGACCGTCGGTGTCGGCGTGACGGTATCCGTGTCTGTGGGTGTTGCCGAAGGAGATGTGCTGGATGAGGATGAAGGGGGCAGTGCTGCCGAAGACGGAGATGACGTGCAGGCGGAGACTACCGCGGAAATGAGCAGGGCCACGATGGCGAAGCCGACGGCGGCCAGCCTGGTGCCGGACCCCGTTCCCGCAGCGGTGGCGTGCACCTTCATGGAACCTCCTCATCCGTCCCGCAGCTGGCGGCACCGTTTCCCTGTCCTGCCACAGAAACCGGCGCCGGAAAAGCAAACGCGTGGTCGGCTCCTTCGCTGCCCACGCCGGCTGAAGGCGGGCCCCCGAAAGCGCCGAGGGCCATAAAGTTAACGCCCATAGACGGCACAGACGTGTAATGACACGTTCATCACTGGAATATCAGGCTACGCGAGTCCCTGGCTGTGGGGAAGATGGGGGAGGTGAGGCCGTTTTGGGGGACGTGGAGTGGCGGCGCATAGCCGGGCTTCGCGTGGTCGTGTCCTGGCCCCAGAGCGGGTACGCCCCGCCGCCCAGGAACCCGACCAGCCGCCTGGCCCGCCTGATCGGCCTGGCCGGCGTGCTGCTCATCATGGGCGGGCTCGGTGCCGTCGGCTTCGTGCTGCTGTCCCAGGTGCACGCGCCGCAGCCGAACCTGGCCGCCGCCGGCGCCACCGGGCCGCCTGCCTACGGGCCGTCGCTGGGCCGTTCCGAGCCGGTATCAGTGGATATCCCGGCCATTGGCGTGAGCTCGAAACTGCTGCACCTCGGAGTGGGCACCGACGGGAGCATCCAGGTGCCGTCCATTTACACCGAAGCGAGCGACGCGGCGTGGTACAAGTACTCCGCGACGCCCGGCCAGATCGGGGTGTCGGTCATCGAAGGCCACCTCGACAGCTATGCGGGGCCCGCCGTCTTCTTCCGCCTCGGGGGGCTGCAGATCGGGGACAAGGTCGACGTGACGCTCGCGGACGGGGTCACCGCTGTTTTCCGCGTCACCGGCGTGCGGGAGTACGCCAAATCCAAATTCCCGGCGAAAACCATTTACGGCGCCACCAACTACGCGGCGCTGCGCCTGATAACGTGCGGCGGCGCTTTCGACTACACCACCGGCCACTACCTGAGTTCCACGGTGGTGTTCGCCTCCCTCGCCTCATCGCACCGCGCCGTCTAGCCGCCCGCCGCGGTAGCTGACCGTCACCGCCGCGCCGCGCTCCCGCGCTTCAGGCCGGCCCGGGAAGGTGCGGCGTTCCCGACCGGGCACAGCCGTGCCAGCCGTACCGCGGATCCGGGTGGCGACACCATGGATCCCGGGCTGCGCCCCCGCGAGCATCGAGATATCCAGTCAATGGGGCGCGGGAACGCCCCGGTACCGCCCTGAGGAGCAGCCATGAAGCCGTATTTCCAAACCCATCCCGTCGGGGTGCTGTACCTGCTCGTGGTGCTGGCCTGGTATGGCGCGGAGATCATTGAGTTCTTCCGGCAGCAGCAATGGCGCAAGGAGGCCACTCGGGTCGGCCCGCGTGCGTTCTGGCCCGTGATCGGCCTCTACGCGGCCGGCGCGATCACGGTGCTCGTCCTGGCCCCGCGCATCGCCCCGGGGGCCGAGATTGGCCACGGCGCGCTCACCTTCGCCGTCGGGCTGGTGTTCCTGGTGCTCGGGGCCGGGCTGCGGCTGTGGTCTTTCCGGACGCTGGGCCGGTACTTCACCTTCACCGTTAAGGTCAGCCCCGACCAGCCGGTGGTGACCGCCGGCCCCTACCGCGTGCTGCGCCACCCCGGGTACGCCGGCGGGCTGCTGGCCACGGCCGGGGTCGTCCTGCAGTACGGGAACTGGCTCAGCGTGGCCGCGGTCACGCTCTCGATCCTGGCCCTCATCGTCTGGCGCATCCGGGTCGAGGAGAACGCGCTGCTGGCCACGCTGGACGGCCGCTACCGCGCCTACGCGGCGCAGCACAAGCGCCTCGTCCCCCTCATCTGGTAACACAGCCCCCCTGCGCCCCACCGCCCAGGGGACCGGACCATGATCGATGTGAGTTGGCTGCACACCTGGCTACAGCAAACTCACATCGATGCTTTGCCCGGGCCCTCGGCCAGCTCCTTGAGGCCGGCCAGCGTGGCCGTCATGTTGGCCTGGTGCTCGGCCAGGCGGCGGTACAGGATCCGGGACTCCTTGTCCGGCATGGCCTCGATGATCTTGGTGATGCCGCTCGGGCCCGGGCCGATCTGCACCCACTGGGTGACCCTGGTGCCGCCGTCCTCCGGCGTCAGCGTGAAGCGCCACCGGGCGGCCGGCCGGCCGGGATCGCCCACGGCCCAGCCCAGCACCTGCCCGGGCTCGTACTCGCAGATCGTCGACGTGGTCTGCCAGGTCCCGACGGCCGGATGGTGGTTCCGCCCGGTGAACCGCGCGCCGAGCGCGGGGGAACTGGCCCCGTCCAGCCACTCGCCGCCGTCGAACTCGCTGCTGAAGCGCGCGGGCAGCGAGATGTCGCAGACGAGCGCCCACACGGCCGGCGGGGACGCGGCCACCTGAACGTCGGCCTGCGTGGTCGGGCAGTCACGGTGGCGGAGCTCCGGCTGATCGGGCACGTGTCCTCCTGGCCAGCGGTGTTCTTGACAGGGTAAGCCCGCCGTCGTTCACTGGCCGAGGTCGCCGGCCAGCGGAGAGGCCCCAGCATGCAGGTAGGGATCAGCGCGATGGTCTCGACCGCGCAGGACGCCGCGTTCGTGCGCGACGCGGAGCGGCTGGGCGCGACGTCGGTCTGGGTCCCTGAGGCCTGGGCTCAGGACGCGCTGACCCCGCTGGCCTACCTGGCCGGGCAGACGTCCACGATCAGGCTCGCCTCGTCGGTGGTGCAGATCGGTTCCCGGTCACCGGCCCTGCTGGCCATGTCCGCCCTGTCGCTGCAGCTGCTGTCGGGCGGGCGGTTCCTGCTCGGCCTCGGCGTCAGCGGCCCGCAGGTGATGGAGGGCTGGCACGGTGTGCGGTTCGGCTCGCCGCTGGCGGCGACCCGCGAGACGATCGAGATCGTCAGGACGGTCGCGCGCGGCGACCGGCTCGAGCACGACGGCCGGGTCTACCAGCTGCCGCTGCCAGACGGGGCCGGCCGCGCGCTGCGGTCACCGCTGCCGCCTGCCGGCGTCCCCATCTACGTGGCCGCGCTCGGGCCGCGGAACCTGGAGCTGACCGGTGAGCTAGCCGACGGCTGGATCGGCAACATCTTCATCCCCGAGCAGGCCCCGGTCTTCACCGGCCGCCTGGCCGCGGGCGCGGCCCGGGCCGGGCGCCGGCTCGCCGACCTGGACCTCGTCATCCCGGTCGCGGTGGAGTTCACCGACGATCCCGAGGCCGCGGCCCGCAGGCACGCCGACGGCTACGCGTTCACGATCGGTGCGATGGGCAGCCGGGAGCGGAACTTCTACAACGACGCGCTGACCCGGCAGGGCTTCGGCGACGACGTGCGGGCCGTGCAGGAGCTGTGGCTGTCGGGCCGCCGCGACGAGGCCGCCGCCCGGGTCCCGGCCGAGCTCGGGCGGACGACCAACCTGCTCGGCACCCCGGCCATGGTGGCTGGCCGGCTCCGGCTCTACCGCGACGCGGGCGTCGGCACGCTGCAGGCCAAGCTCGGCGGCGACCACGCCGCCCGCCTGGACACCCTGGCCCGCCTGCTCGAGCTGGTCCGCCACGCGAATTCGGAACCAGGAGCCGTTACGCCCTGACGCGCCTGGGCTCCGCGCGCGCTCCCGGCCGGCTGCGGGTCACGGGGCACCGGCCGGCCTGACGGCCCGGGTGGCGATGTAGCCGGGCATGTACCTGGCCGTGGCGTCCGCGTGGTGCGGGGCCTCGACCAGGTGCGTGAGCCGGAAGCCCGCGGCGAGCTGGCCGCCGATCTGCTCGGTCAGCGTGTGGCTGAACTCGACCGGCCCGTCGCCGTAGTACTGCGCCCGCTCGGCTTCGGGCAGGTCCAGCGAGCTGAACGGGAGCGGATGGCGCACCACCAGTTCGCCCCGCTCCATGGCCGCGGCGTCGAACACGAACAGGTCGGGGTTCATGAACCCGGTGAGCAGCAGCCCGCCCGGCCGCAGCACGCGGAACGCCTCCCGCCAGACCGGCGCCAGCTCGGGGCAGAACACGTTCGACACCGGGTTGAACACCACGCCGAAGGCCGCGTCGGGGAACGCGCTCAGGTCGCGCATGTCACCGAGCACGGTGCGGATCTCCAGCCCCTCCCGGGCGGCGACCTCCTCGTCGCGCCGCAGCTGCCGCGGCGAGTTGTCGAACACGGTCACGGCGGCGCCCGCCGCGGCCAGGATGGGGCCCTGCTGGCCGCCCCCGGAGGCCAGGCACAGCACGTCCACGCCGGCCAGGCCGGCCGGGAACCAGTCGCGCGGCACCGGGTCGTAGCCGATGAGCACCACCGACCAGTCGCCGGCCCGGGCCCGGGCGATAACCTCGGGCCCGACCGGCCTGGTCCACTCGCTGTCGCTGTCTACCTCGCGGTCCCAGGCCGCACGATTGTGCGCCACCGCATCGAACATCTCCGCCACAACTGCGCAGCCTAGAGGCAGGCGCCAGCGCCGTCCGCCCCGCCCGCCGCGCCGGGGCCCATGCCGGGCGGGGCTGACCGGCGGCGGGCCGGAGCGTAATGGCTCGGCGCCTCGTAAGGTGTGCTCTGAGATGGCAGCCAAGCCGGCATGGATCACGGGGTGGACGGGCGAGCACGTGCGGCATGCCGCCGCGCTGGTCAGGCAGGGCGGGAATCCCGTGGCGCGGGTGTACGAGAGCATCGGGTCTGAGTTCTTCCTGGCCCTGGCGCCCGGCTGGCTGAACCTCGGGCTGTGGGACGGGCCGGGTGCAGAGGATGAGGCCGAGGAGGCCTGCCGCCGGCTGGTCAGGACCCTCGCGTCGGCCCTGCCCGCCGGCGGCGTGGTGGCCGACGTGGGGAACGGGCTCGGCGCCCAGGATCCGCTGATCGCCGAGACCGCCCGGCCGCGCCGGCTGGTGGCGATGAACATCACCGAGTGGCAGCTGAGGCAAGGGCGGGACCGGCTGCGGGAGGCGGGGGCCGGGCCCGTGGCCGGCGACGCGGCCAGGATGCCGCTCGCCAGCGGGAGCGTGGACGGGATCATCAGCGTCGAGGCCGCCTTCCACTTCCGCTCCCGGAAGGCCTTCTTCGACGAGTGTTACCGGGTGCTGCGGCCCGGTGGCGTGCTGAGCTTCTCCGACATCTCGGTCGAGCGATGGCCGGTCAGCCCGGCCGAGGTGCTGGCCGGGCTGACCCAGCTGCGGCTGTTCGGGCTGCGGCCCACCATGGCGATGACCGCCCGGCAGATCGCGGCCGCCGCCCGGGCTGCCGGGCTGGCCGAGGTCGAGGTCACGCCGTGCGGCGACCGCGTCATCGCCCCCGCGCTCCGGCTCACCGCCGCCCGGCTAGCCACCCGCACCGCCGCGCCCGCCGGCCAGCCCACCGCCGCCCGTCTGCTGCTGCGCCAGGTGGACCTGCTGTGGCGGCGCCGGATCATCGAGTACCTGCTGATCCGCGCGGTCCGGCCGTGACGGGCGGCCGGAACAGCCTTCGGGCCGACTGCGCCCGCTGCTTCGGGCTGTGCTGTGTCGCGCCGGCGTTCTCAGCGTCCGCCGATTTCGCGATCGACAAGCCTGCCGGACGGCCCTGCCCGAACCTCGAACCTGACTTCCGCTGCGGCATCCACCAGAGCCTCAGGCCGCGCGGCTTCCGCGGCTGCGCGGCGTACGACTGCTTCGGCGCGGGCCAGCGGGTATCCCAGGTCACCTTCGGCGGGCAGGACTGGCGGGCGGATCCGCGCACCGCCGGGCAGATGTTCGCGGTGTTCGCGGTCATGCGGCAGTTGCACGCGCTGCTGTGGTACCTGTCCGACGCGCTGGACTCCCCGGCCGCCCGGCCCGTCCACGAGGAGCTGCGCCAGGCCCTGGAGGCGACCGGCCGCATGGCCAGCGGCAGCGCCGACGATCTCCTGGAACTCGACCTGCGGGCCCACCACGACGAGGTCACCGTCCTGCTGCGGCGGGCCAGCGAGCTCATCCGGGCCGGCGTTCCTGGACCGAAGGCCGACCACGCGGGCGCCGAATTGACCGGCGCCAGGCTGGCGGGCGCCAACCTGGCCGGGGCCAGCCTCAGGGGGGCCCGCCTCATCGGCGCCGATCTCAGCGGAGCCGACCTGCGGGCGGCCGACTTCACCGGGGCGGATCTGCGGGACGCCGACCTGAGCGGCGCCGACCTGACCGGCAGCCTCTTCCTCGTGCAGTCTCAGCTCGACACGGCCCGCGGCAACGCACGCACCAAGGTCCCGGCGCCGCTCAGCCGCCCAGGGCACTGGCCGCTTGAGGTCGTGCCGTAGGCGCGCAGCCTGAATCCTGCGCACAGCCTCACGATGAGCCGGGATGGCGCCGTCGAGCCAGCGGGCGCCTCAGCAGCCGTCGTAGAGGGTCCAGTTCGACGCGCCGCCCGCGGCGATGGCGTTGTCGAAGATCTGGTCCTGGTACGCGGGGCCGGCCACGCCGTACTCGCTGGCCGCGCCGCCGTACGTCTCCCAGGTGCCCAGCTGGAACTGGTAAGCGCCGCCGCCATTGCCGGGACCCCAGGCGTAGCTGCCGCCTTCTTCGGCGTTGCGGATGCAGACTCCCAGCGCCGACTGGGCGGCGTTCCCGCCGCCGGTCACGGGCGGCGCGCTCGACTGTGGCGGCGGTGCTGTCTGCTGCGGCTGCGCCTGCTGCTGGGCGGCCTGCTCGCTGGGCGGCCTGCCGCTGCGCCGCCCGCATTGCTGCGGCATGGGCGGCCTGGCGCCGGTGCTGGGCCGCCTCCCGGAGCGCGCGGCTCACCAGGACTTGGCCGTCAGGGCGCACGCTGGTGGCCATCTGCTTGCTGGCCACGGCCGACGTGGCCTGGTTGCTGGTGAGGCTTGACCCGGCGCTCGTCACCGGGGCCGCGTCGTCAGTGGGCTTGGGCGAGGCCAGTCCGTCGTGCACAGACACGAAAGCCGCAGCCACGCCCGCAAGCGTTACTGCGGCCACCACGGGTGCCCTGAAGCTGATGACGGTTTTCCTGGGCTTGGCGTGACGGGCTACTACTGCCGACATCACCCTCCGTTTCCCCGCTCCCACGCGTTACCCGGCGAGCTGACGCCGGCCTGGCGTCAGGTGGCACAGGAAACGCCTGTCTCCGGGAACCTACTAGGAGATGGGCCGCAGGCGTGGGCAAACACCGAAATAGGCACACACGCACGGAGCGGGGGCTCACGCCCTATTGGCGCCGCCGCCGGGAGGCCGGGGGCAGGTTGAGACCCATCCTTGGAACGTTCCCCGGTCGGCGGCCGGCACGGTCCGCAGCGACAGGAAGATACCTTTCCTCCGGAAAAAAAAATACCACCCCGCTGCATCTGCCTGCCGGGGGATTCAACGGCTTTCAAACGGTACTGTGGCGGTAATTTCAGAAAGACGCTGATATCTCCAGCGACATTCTGTTTCTTCTCGCCGTCTCGGGCGGGATAAACGATTGACCCCGCGCTATAGTCCCGATCCAGGGCTCTGGCCGAAGTGTCTGCCGTTCTGATGCTCGCGGTGGCAATCCCTGGACAACGCCTGCTCAATTGCTTCGGCCATTGTGGCCAGCGATACGGAAAGGACCTGACGCGTGAGGTTTACTGCCCGCACTAACCGGCCGCCCGGGGCCGACAAGCCCCGGGGCCGCACGCAGGACGGGGCGTCGCGGCGTCTCCGGATCCGTCTGGGCCCGGCTTCGGCCACCGTGAGCGCGCTGGCCGCGGCCGCCGCCCTGACCATGGCCGCGCCGGCTGGCGCCGCCACTGGCACGGCCGTCACCGCCGGGGCTCACGCCCCGGCCAACGTGGCACTCCTGGCGCTGCACCCGATGCCGGTGGGCACGGTCGCCTTCGGTCGCGGGACCCACGGCCAGCTCACGGTGCACGCGGCCATGTACGGGCTCACGCCCGGCTCGTCCCACGGGGTAATTCTCGTGATCCCCGGGTCGTTCCGGGTGGTCACGTTCAGCACGCTCACGGCCAACAGCGTCGGCCAGGCGAACACCACCCTGCAGAGCAGCTTCACCGGGCCCCTGCCCCGCGGGAGCCGCCTGGTGGTGCGCATGGGGACGACCAGCGGGCCTGTCGCCACCGAGCCGATCGCCGTGACCCGGCAGCTGCGCCATCCGTGGGCGTGGCCGCACCGGCTCACCGCGGTCGAAGTCAGCCCGCGCGGTGTCAGCTACGGCACGCCACGGGGAGAGGCTGCCGTCGTCTATAACGCCCGCCATCACACGCTGACCGTGGTCATCACGGCCAGCGGGGTCACTCCCGGCGAGCACGCCGCCCACATTCACATGGGCAGCTGCCAGAGCCAGGGGCCGGTCCTCTACATGATTAATGACCTGGTCGCCAACCGGCATGGCCAGATCAACCACGTGGTCCGGGTGTTCAAGAACGTGACCATGCCGATACCGGCGCATGGCTGGTACCTCAACATTCACCAGGGCACCACCAATCAAATCCTCCATAACGGCCAGCCGACCATTTTCTTCCGCCCGCTCATCTGCGCGAACATCAGGCCCGGCGCAGTTTCCTGAATAACGGGAACCGGTGAGGCCGTCACCGCCCTCGTGAGGCGGTGACGGCCCCACCGGCCGGGCGCTCGCTCAGTCGGAGCTGGCCAGGACGGTGCCGAGGCGGCGCAGCTGGGCGGTGGCGCCGCCGAGCTCGAACTCGGCCCGCTTGGCCGCGACGAAGTAGCGGTGCACCGGGTAGCTGGTGTCGAGGCCGACCCCGCCGTGGATGTGCACGGCGGTGTGCGCGACCCGGTGCCCTGCGTCGGCGGCCCAGAACTTGGCGGTGGCGATCTCCGGATCGCACGGCAGGTCGGCAGAGAGCCGCCAGGCGGCCTGCCACATGGTCAGCCGGATCGCCTCGACATCGATGAACGCGTCGGCGAGGCGCTGCGCCACGGCCTGGAACGATCCGATCGGCCGCTCGAACTGCACCCGCTTCTGTGCGTACTGCGAGGTCAGCTCCAGGGCCCGCTCCGCGATGCCGAGCTGCATGGCGCACAGTCCCACCGTGCCGCGCGCCACCAGCCAGCGGGTGATCAGCGCCCCGTCGGCGGGGGACCCGAGGACCCGGTCGGGGGGCAGTTCGACCCCGGCCAGCTCGAGGCGGCCCGCGATGTCGCCGTCCACCAGCCGCTGCGCCTCCAGCGTCACGCCGCGATCGTCCGGGGCGACGGCGAACACGGTGACCCCTTCCGCGGTGGCGGCCGGAACCAGGATCAGGCCGGCCCGCACGCCGGCGGGCACCGCGGTCTTCGTGCCGGTCAGCCGCCATCCACCGGTCTCCCCCTCCCGTTGCACATGCTCGGCGCGAGCCGAAGGGACGCCGGGGTCGTCGCCGTCCTCCTCGGACAGCGCGGCCGTGAGGATGAGTTCGCCGCGGCCCGCGGGCACGGCCCACCGCCGCTGCTGCTCCGGGGTGCCGAACCGGGCGAGCGCGCCGGCGCCGAGCACGATCGACGCCAGGTATGGCGCCGGGGCCACCGCCCGCCCGATCTCGGCCAGCACCGAGCACTGATCCAGGAGGCCAAGCCCGGCCCCGCCCAGCGACTCGGACAGCGCCGCGGCCAGGATCCCGGCCCGGGCCAGATGCGCCCAGAGCGCGGGATCGAACCGGTCGCCGGCCGACTCGACCTCGGCCAGGCGCTCCGGGGTGACCCGCCCGGTCAGCAGAGTCCGCGTGAGCGCAGCGAGTTCGCGCTGCGTTTCGTTCGGGCTAAATTCCATGACTTCCCCCCTCGGGTCCTCAGCGGCGGGTGTAGGGCAGGCCGAGGCCGGCGGCAGCGATGATGTCCCGCTGTACCTCGTTCGTGCCGCCGCCGAAGGTCAGGATCAAGGCGGCGCGGTGCATCCGCTCGATGCGGCCGGCCAGGACCGCTCCGGCCGAGTCCGCGCGGACGTGCGCGTTCGCGCCCAGCACCTCCATCAGCAGCCGGTACGCCTCGGTCGCGAACTCGGTGCCGAAGACCTTGGTGGCTGACGCCCAGGCGGGACTCGTCCCGGGGGCGCCCTCGCTCCCGGCTGAGTGATCCGCTTCCGCCGCCATCCGCCAGTTGATCAGCTTGAGGAACTCGGCCTTGGCGTGCACCCGGGCCAGGTTGAGCTGGACCCACTCGGCGTCGATGACGCGCTGGCCAGTGGCCAGCCTGGTGGCCGCGGCCCAGTCCCGGACTTCGCGCAGCGCGGTGCGGATCGGCGCTGCCGAGGTGAGCGCGACCCGCTCGTGATTGAGCTGGTTGGTGATCAGCGACCAGCCCTTGTTCTCGTCGCCCACCAGGGCGATGGCGGGCACGCGCACGTCGGAGTAATAAGTGGCGCTGGTCGTGGGCCCGGCGACGGTCCGCACGGGCGTCCAGGAGAAGCCGGGCGCGTCGGTCGGCACGATGAGGATGGACAGGCCCTTGTGCTTGGGCGCGTCGGGGTCGGTCCGGCAGGCCAGCCACACGTAGTCCGCGTACTGGATCAGGCTGGTCCACATCTTCTGGCCGTTGATGACGTAGCTCCCACCCGCCTCCCCTTCCCCCTTCACTCGCACGGCCCGGGTGCGCAGCGCGGCGAGGTCGGTGCCGGCCTCGGGCTCGGAGTAGCCGATGGAGAAGTGGATCTCACCCGCGGCGATCCTGGGCAGGTAGTGCGCCTTCTGCTCCGCGGTCCCGAACCGCATGATCGTGGGGCCGACCGTGTTGATGGTCAGGAACGGCACCGGCACCCGGGCGATCGCCGCCTCGTCGGTGAAGATCAGCTGGTCGAGCATGGAGCCGTCGCGGCCGCCGTACCGCTTGGGCCAGCTCAGCGCCAGCCAGCCGTCCCGGCCGAGCTGCCGGACGACCTGACGGTATGCCTGACCGTCGCCGTAGTCACCGTCACCGTCGGCCAGCGCGCGGCGGATCTCGGGTGTCATCAGGCCGGCGAAGTAGCTGCGCAGCTCCTGACGCAGGTGCTCCTGCTCGGGCGTGTAGGCCAGGTGCATCCGCCCTCCGCTGTCATATCGGTAGGCTGGCGGTACAAATAGAACGTGTTCTAATAAGTCTAACCTGAGGTGAGCCGAGGAGATCAGCCATGGCCGAGGCGTTCCTGGTCGAGGCCGTCCGGACGCCGGTCGGCCGCCGTGGCGGCGGCCTGGCCCGCGCGCACCCGGCCGACCTGGGGGCGCACGTCATCCGGGCGCTGCTGGACCGCACCGGCGTTGATCCGCTGGCCATCGATGACGTCGTCTTCGGCTGCGTGGACACCATCGGCCCCCAGGCGGGCGACATCGCGCGTACCGCGTGGCTCGCGGCCGGCCTGCCCGAGGCGGTCCCCGGCGTAACCGTGGACCGGCAGTGCGGCTCGTCCCAGCAGGCGGTGCACTTCGCCGCGCAGGCCGTTATGAGCGAGACCGCGGACCTGGTGGTCGCGGGCGGGGTGCAGAACATGAGCCAGATCCCGATCGCGGCGGCGATGCTGGCGGGCCAGGCGTACGGCGCCGACGACCCGTTCAGCGGGTCGGCGGGGTGGCGGGAGCGGTACGGGACCGAGGAGATCTCCCAGTTCCGGTCGGCGGACATGATCGCCGCCAAGTGGGGGATCGGCCGCGCCGAGATGGAGCGGTACGCGCTGGCCAGCCACCAGCGGGCGGCTAGCGCCATCGGTGACGGGGCGTTCGAGGCCGAGATCGCCGCGTACGGCACGGTGACCACGGACGAGTGCCCGCGCCGTGACACCTCGGTGGAGAAGATGGCCGCGCTGGCGCCGGTGCGCGAGGGCGGCCTGATCACCGCCGCGCTGTCCAGCCAGATCGCGGACGCGGCCGCCGCGCTGCTGGTTGCCTCGCCCCGGGCCGTGCGGGAGCACGGGCTGCGGCCCCGGGCCCGGATCTGTCATCTCAGCGCGCGCGGCGACGACCCGGTTCTGATGCTCACCGCGCCGATCGCGGCGACCGCGCACGCGCTGCGGCGGACGGGGATGACCCTGGGCCAGATCGACCTGGTCGAGATCAACGAGGCGTTCGCCAGCGTGGTCCTGGCCTGGCAGCGGGAGACCGGTGCCGACCTGGACCGGGTCAACGTCCAGGGGGGTGCGATCGCGCTCGGCCACCCGCTCGGCGCGACGGGTGCCCGGCTGCTGACCACGTTGCTCCACGCGCTGGAGCGCACCGGGGGCCGGTACGGCCTGGTGACGATGTGCGAGGGTGGCGGCCAGGCGAACGTGACCATCATCGAGCGCGTGTGACGACTGCGCTGCCGCCGTTCTCAGCTTCGGGGCTGACCAGCCTAATGCTGGCCGGCCAGAGTGCGGGCCGCGGCCGCGATGTGATCGGCGCTGATGCCGGCCGCATCGAGCAGTTCCTGGCTGGTCCCAGACCCTGGCATTTCCGCGACCGCCAGATGCCTGACCGTCAGGTCGGCGCGCCCGGCACCGGTCAGGGCGTCGACGACGGCCGAGCCGAGACCGCCCTCGGGGTGATGGTCCTCGGCGACCACGAACCTGCCGCCGGTGGCCGCGGCCGCGGCCGACAGCGTCTCGGCATCGACCGGCTTCACCGAGTACAGGTCGATGACGCGTGCGCTGATCCCGTCGGCCTTGAGCTGGTCGGCCGCGTCCAGGCAGGCGTGCAGGGTGACGCCCGCCCCGACCAGGGTCACCTGGTCACTGTCGCCGGCGCGGAGCACCTTGGCCCCGCCAACCGGGAACGGCTCGCCCGCCTCGTACAGAACTGGGTAGGCACCGCGGGTCGTGCGCATGTAGACGATGCCGTCACGATCGGCCATGGCCTGAACGAGCGCGGCCGCGCTGGTCGCGTCGCTCGGGTACAGGACCGTGGCACCGTGCACGGCGCGCATCATGGCCAGGTCCTCCAGGGCCATCTGCGACGGGCCGTCGGCGCCGATCTCAACCCCTGCGTGCGATCCGGCCAGGCGGATGTTCGCCTGCGAGATAGCAGCCATCCGGATGAAGTCGTAGGCGCGGGTGAAGAAGGCCGCGAACGTGGAGGCGAACGGCCGGTAGCCGCGCACGCTGAAACCGACGGCGGCGGCGATCAGCTGCTGCTCGGCGATGTACATCTCGAAGTACCGCTCGGGATACTTATGCGCGAACTCGTCGGCAAAGGTGGAGTTGCTGACCTCGCCGTCCATCGCGACGACGTCGGGGCGGACGCCGATCGCGGCCAGCGCATCGCCGTAGGCCTTGCGGGTCGCGACCTTGTCCCCGATGGCGTAGCTCGGCAGCTTCACTTCGGCGGTGCCCGCCGCGTCGCGGGCAGCTGGAGCGGCCGGCCCGGGCTTCGGGCCGCGCACGAGAAGGCTGCGCTCACCGCCAAGCTCGATGATCGCGCGCTCGGCCATCGGAGCCGGGAGTGGCTTGCCGTGCCAGTCCTCCTTGTCCTCGACCTCGGAGAACCCGCGGCCCTTCAGGGTCCGGGCGAGGATGACGGTGGGCTGCTGGCCGCTGATGTCACCCGCCTGCGCCATGGCCCGGTCGATCTCGGCCAGGTCGTGGCCGTCGATCACGAAGACCCGCGCGCCGAACGCCGACGCCCGGCGGTGGTAGGTCTCCAGGTCCCAGGACAGCTCGGTGGGGCCACGCTGCCCGAGCCGGTTGATGTCGACCATGGCGATGAGGTTGGACAGCTTGTAGTGCGAGGCCTTGTCGAGCGCTTCCCAGATGGAGCCCTCGGCCATCTCGCTGTCGCCGCACAGCACCCAGACCCGGAACGGCGATTCATCCAGGTACTTCCCCGCCAGCGCCACGCCGACCGCATCAGGCAGCCCCTGGCCGAGCGACCCGGTGGCCACGTCGACCCAGGGCAGCACCGGGGTGGGATGACCTTCAAGCCGTGAGCCGAAGCGGCGGTAGCCGGTCATCAGCTCATGGTCGGAGACGACCCCGACCGCCTTGAAGACCGAGTAGAGCAGCGGCGACGCGTGGCCCTTGGAGAAGATCAGGTGATCGTTGCCGGGGTTGGCCGGCTCATCCCAGTCGTAGCGCAGGTGCCGGCCGACCAGGACGGCCAGCAGATCTGCGGCCGACATGCTCGAGGTAGGGTGCCCGGACCCGGCGGACGTGCTCGAGCGGACCGAGTCGACGCGCAGCTGCTGGGCAAGCTCACCGGCTAGCTTGAGATCAATGTCCGTCTTGGTGGCGGTTGGAGTAGCCACGAGTACCTCCCGGCGTGCGGTTCAGCGCGGATCGCGACCACGCACGTACCCAGGCTAGGCCGCTGTACGCGCCCGGGCTGACGGGGATCGGTACCGGCCTTCTCGTCGCGGCACTCTCACAGCTGTGCGTACGGGTCTGCGCTCTTGCCGCGCGACCTCGACGCCGAGCTGGCACCGCCGAGGTCAGCGGCCCGTCAACCCGCGGCGCGCGGGGTGACCAGGCCGGCCTGGTAGGCGAAGACCACGAGCTGCGCCCGGTCGCGAGCGCCGAGCTTGATCATCGCCCGGCTGACGTGGGTCTTGGCGGTGGTGGGGCTGAGCACCAGGGCGTCGGCGATCTCGTCGTTGGAAAGGCCGTGCGCGACCAGGGCCACCACCTCCCGTTCTCTGTTCGTGAGGCTTTCCATCCCCGCCGCGGCGACCGCGTCCGGCGGCCGGGCGGCGAACTCGCTGATCAGGCGGCGGGTGACGGCGGGGGACAGCAGCGCGTCTCCGCGCATGACGACCCGCAGCGCCTGCAGCAGCTCGGCTGGCTCGGTGTCTTTCAGCAAGAACCCGCTCGCCCCGGCCCGCAGCGCGGCGAAGATGTACTCGTCGAGCCCGAAGTTGGTGAGGATCATGACGCGCACGCTGTCCAGCCGCTCGTCCGCGACGATCTGCCGGGTGGCCTCGAGGCCGTCAAGCACCGGCATCTGAATGTCCACGAGAGCGATGTCCGGCCGGTGCTCGGCGGCCAGTGTCACGGCCTGCTGCCCGTCGGCGGCCTCGGCGACCACCTCGATGTCGTCTTCTGCTTCGAGCAGCGACCGGATGCCGCTGCGGATCAGCGCCTGATCGTCGGCCAGCAGGATTGTGATCACGACGGCGCCCGCGTGGGGAGTTCGGCGCGCACCTGGAAGCCGCCGTCCTGCGGTCTCGCTTGGAGCCGGCCGCCGAGCGCGGTCACCCGTTCCCGCATGCCGATGAGGCCCAGCCCGGGGATCGCCGGCTGGGTGCTGGCGCCGGTGCCGTCGTCGTCGACCTGGATCAAGAGGGCGGCGGGCGTGTAGTGCAGGAGAACCGACGCGCAGGCACGGCCGGCATGACGGCTTACGTTGTTGAGCGCTTCCTGCACGATCCGGTAGGCGGCCTGATCCACTTCGGGAGGGAGCGGCCGCTCGGCGCCGG
The DNA here is from genome assembly GCA_963844655.1 of uncultured Actinomycetota bacterium. Classification (GTDB taxonomy): domain Bacteria; phylum Actinomycetota; class Actinomycetes; order Streptosporangiales; family Streptosporangiaceae; genus JASHPR01. Next base: position 1,301,007 of record CAWJPA010000007.1, read on the forward strand.
TCACGGTCACGGTCACCGGGAGCCCGGCCGCCCGTGCGCGTGCCACCAGGCTGTCCAGCTGGCCGATGCCGCTGCAGTCGCCGTCCTCCGCGCTGCGCAGCACGCCGAGCGTCGTACGCAGTTCCCGCACGGCGTCCGCGCCCGCCTCCTGGATCGCCAGCAATGACGGCGGCACCTCCTCACCGCGCTTGCGGGCCAGGTGCACCGCCACGCCGGCCTGAACTCGGATCACCGAGATGCTGTGCGTCAGGGAATCGTGCAGCTCACGGGCGATCCGCAGCCGCTCCTCCATCGCCCTGCGCCGGGCCGCTTCGTCCCTTCCCCGCTCCGCATCTTCCGCGCGCTGCTCGACCTCGCGGACGTGCAGCTGCCACATGCGGAACGTCACGGCCATGACGCCGGCCGAGATGATCCATCCAGCCGCGTAGAACGTCCGCCGGCCGCGATCCGTACGCATTCCTCGAGCGTACGCGCACGGTCCTCCGACGGCGTCCGCCCGCCGGACCCATTTCCGGCTACTCCCCGCGGAGTACTCGCGCAGGCCGCCACATCCCCTCTGACCAGTTAGAAGACGCTTCCCTCGCATGACGACGACGGGCCTGGAGGCCGGCAGCATCGGTGGCATGGCAACGACATCTTCCATGAAGGAACCCATGAACTCCGGACCAACGCCCGTCATGCGCACATCGCGGGCCAGCGCACCCCCTGACCCCCGCCGGTGGCTGATCCTGGGCACCGTCGCCCTCGCCCAGCTCATGGTCGTGCTGGACGCCACCGTCGTGAACATCGCGCTGCCGTCCGCGCAGCGGGCCCTGGGCTTCACCACCGTGGACCGGCAGTGGGTGGTGACCGCCTACGCGCTAGCGTTCGGCAGCCTGCTGCTGCTCGGCGGGCGGCTCGGCGACCTGATCGGCCGCAAGATCACGTTTCTCGTCGGCGCGCTCGGCTTCGCCGCCGCGTCGGCCTTCGGCGGTGCGGCCACCAGCTTCGGCATGCTGGTAGCGGCGCGCGCCACCCAGGGGGCGTTCGGCGCGCTGCTCGCGCCCGCAGCCCTGTCGATCCTGTCCACGACGTTCAGCGACCCGAAGGAGCGCGGCAAGGCGTTCGGCGTCTACGGCGCGATCGTGGGTGCCGGCGGCGCGATCGGCCTGGTGCTCGGCGGCATCCTGACCGAGTACCTCTCCTGGCGCTGGTGCCTGTACGTGAACCTGATCTTCGCGGGCCTCGCCGGGACCGGAGCGGTGCTGCTGCTCAAGCAGCAGCGCGTCCGCACCAGGACCCGGCTGGACCTGTTCGGCGCCGCACTCGTCTCGGCGTCAATGTTCTGCCTGGTCTACGGGTTCTCCAACGCGGCAACCCACAACTGGGAAACGCCGTCCACCTATGGCTTCCTGACCGCGGGCGTGGCGCTGCTCGCCGCCTTCGCGCTCTGGCAGACCCGCGCAGCCAGCCCGCTGCTGCCGCCCCGGGTGGTGCTCGACCGCAACCGCGGCGGCGCTTACCTGGCGGTACTGATCGTCGGCGTCGGCATGTTCGGCATCTTCTTGTTCCTCACCTACTACATGCAGCAGAGCCTGCACTACTCGCCGGTGGTCAGCGGCGTCGCCTTCCTGCCGATGATCGCCATGGTGGTGGTGGCCGCCAACCTGTCCAACGTGGTGCTGCTGCCCCGGGTCGGTCCCAAGCCGCTGGTCACCATCGGCATGCTGCTGGCCGCGGGCAGCCTGGTGTGGCTGACCAGGATCGGAGTGCACTCGGGCTACGCGACGGCGGTGCTCGGTCCGCTGATGGTGGCCGGCCTGGGTCTCGGCTTCACAATCGCGCCGTCGATGAACACCGGAACGTTCGGCGTGGCGCCGCAGGACGCGGGCGTGGCCTCGGCCACGCTCAACACCGGCCAGCAGATCGGCGGCTCGATTGGCACCGCGCTGCTGAATACGATCTTCGCCAGCGCGGTGGCGCACTACCTGACCAGCCACCTGAGCCCCGCCACCCTGGCCCACGACCGCCCTGCGCCGTCCCTGACCGAGATGTCGCTGATTCACGGCTACACCATCGCGTTCTGGGTCGCGGCAGCCATCTTCGGCGCCGGCGCGGTGATCTGCGGGACGCTGTTCCGTTCCGGCCCGCTACGTGCCTCCGGGGCCCCGACACCCGCGCCGCCCAGGGCAGCCGCGCAGCAAGCCACCGCACACGTCGGATAGCGGCAACCACCCGAATGTTCACACCGGCCCCGAGGAGGAGCCACATGTTGGTACGTACGCGCGGGCTGCGCGACGAGCGATCGTTCCTGCTCCAGCGGGCGCAGCCGGCGATGACCGGACTCATCGACGGATCCCTGTCGACACTCGCCCCGATCTTCGCCGTCGCCTTTGCCACGCATGAGCCTCACGACGCTTTCCTCGCCGGGCTGGCTACCGCGATCGGCGCCGGCGTCAGTATGGCCTTCTCCGAAGGACTATCCGACACCGGCGACCTGACCGGCCGCGGCAGCCCTTACTCGCGCGGCGCGATCACCGGCTTCGGCACGTTCCTCGGCGGCGTGCTGCACACGCTGCCGTTCCTCATCCCCGAGTACCGCGCCGCGGTGCTGCTCGCGCTCGCAGCGATCGCGTTCGAGCTTCTGACGCTCGCTTGGATCCGCCGACGGTTCTTCGGCACCGGCTTCCTGCGCTCGTTCGTCTCAGTAACGCTCGGCGGGGCAATCATCGCCACAATCGGCGCCGCGCTGGGAGCGCTCAGCTAACAGCAGGCGACGCTCCCGGGCCACAGGTTCGGCATCTCGCTCAGGCGTCCCGTTCAGGCCGGTACGGTGACCACCGCGTAGCGGCCAAGGGACGCATCGAAGTCAGTGTCGACTTCCCTCAGTCCCGCGAGCTCCAGCCGTGCGCGCAGTTCGCTGATCGTGAAGGGACGGAACGTGATCTGGTACTCGTGTGGCTCGGTCTGGCCACCGTCGTCAAAGACGAACACCAGATGGGCGACGTGCTCGTCGCCGAGGCGATCGGGTATCTCCCAAGCGTAGAGGACCAGGCATCGCCGTCCCGCGCGAGTGACCACCCGGCTGGCAACCTCAACGATCTGGCGCTCGGCATGGAGCTTCTCCCAGTTACGGGAATCAACTACCACGTACCCCCCGGGACGGGCCATCCGCCGCAGCCCGGCAAGCGCCTCGACCATGGCGTCGCGGCCGGCGGCGTGCACCAGCGAGTTCCCGACACACAGCACGACGTCAAACCGTTCGCCGGTAGCTGCGGGAAGATCTGCCCACCTGGTGCGCAACAGCGGGATCGCCAGCCCCTCTCGCCGGAACCGGGCCGCCGCACCCTCGGCCATCGCGTCGCTTGCGTCGGCCGCCCACACCGTGAACCCCCGGCGCGCCAGCACCGCCGCGTCGACACCAGTGCCGCAGGCCGAGTCCAGCACGGCACTTGCCGCGCCGATCCGCTGCAGCAGCCGTGCGGTTGCGGGACGGTTGACCGCGCGCCCGTTAGCAAGCTCGCCGTCGTCGAACATCCAGTCGTAGTCGGCGGCGAGCATCTCATAGGCACCAGGCACGAGATCGTAGTCTGCCAGATTCCGCTGGACCGAGCGCTTGGCGAGCGATTCACGAACGCCGCAGTCCTTACCTTCGGCATGGCACGTAATTCAAACGACGCACCTGAAGGCGACGACATGACTCCATCAGCCGGCATTGCTGCCGCTCCGGATGAGACGCTGGCTGCCGCCGTGCGCGGTGATCTGATCATGCCGGGAGATCCCGACTGTGTTGATGCGGCGCCGCCTGTGTCCGCCGGGGTGAGGTCGATCGCGGCGCGGATGGGCCAGGATCCAGGGCGCGATGACACGGCCAGGGCACAGGCGGCCATCGTCATCGTCTGCCGCGAGCCTGGCGCCCGGGAGATCCTCAACCGGGAGCTGGCCAAGCGGTATGGCGCGGACTATCAGATCGTCGTCTGCGACCGGCCTGCGGAGCTGGAAACCCGGATGCAGGACCTGCTGGAGGTCGGCCTGCCCGTTGCGCTGGTCCTTGCGGGGGTAGATGCGCAGGACCCAGATGGCATCGAGGTGCTGGCTGGGATCCGCGACATCGACCCGACCACACTTCGGGTGGCCGCGGTCCGCTGGGGTGACTGGGAATCCGTGCGGTGCATCTTCGACGCGATCACCTTGGGCAAAATCGACCACTGGGTAACGCGTCCGGTACAGATCCCGGCCGAAGAGTTCCACCGCTCGATTACGGAGTTTCTGAGGGAGTGGAGCAGCCGGCGCGGCGGCGGCTTCGAGGCGGTGTGGGTGATCGGCGAGCAATGGTCCGCGCGGTCTCAGGAGCTGCGTGACCTCTTCTCCCGCCACAGGGTCCCGGCTGGGTTCTATGACGCCACCTCAGACCGCGCCCAGCAGATGCTGCGCGAACTCGGCCTGGAGTGGCCGGAGCTGCCGGTTGTCGCGCTCCGGTTCGGCGCTGAGGGGTCAACGCTGGTCGACCCCTCCAACCTCGAGATCGCCGACGCCTTCGGCCTCATGACACCGATCCCAGCCGAGCAGGTCTTCGATGTGGCGGTAGTCGGCGCGGGACCGGCCGGGCTCGCTGCCGCGGTCTACGCGTCCTCGGAAGGCCTGGGGACCGTGGTTGTCGAGCATGAGGCCATAGGCGGTCAGGCGGGGACCAGCTCGATGATCCGCAACTACCCTGGCTTCTCCCAGGGCGTCAGCGGCTCAAAGCTGGCGCAGGAGACCTGGCAGCAGGCCTGGACCTTTGGCGCCACGTTCCTGTTTATGCGCCAGGTCGAGGGCCTGTCGAGAAAAGACAACTACTACCGGCTGCGGCTCTCTGACGGCGACGTTCTCACCTCGCGCACTGTGGTCATCACGACCGGCGCCACCTACCGGCGGCTCGGTATCCCGCGCCTGGAGCGCCTGCAGGGCCGAGGGGTCTTCTACGGCGCCGCGGCCAGCGAGGCACCGGCGATGCGCGGGCGGAACGTGTTCGTCGTCGGGGGCGGCAACTCCGCCGGGCAGACCGCGCTGCACATGGCCAAGTGGGCCCGCCGGGTGACGGTCCTGGTGCGCGGGGAATCGCTGGCAGACAGCATGTCCGACTACCTCATCCGCGAGATCGACGCTACGCCGAACGTGGACGTCTCCCACCGGGTGCAGGTGGCCGACGGCACTGGCACCGCCCATCTCGAATCGCTGCTGCTTCAGGACACCGTCTCTGGGACCTTGCGGAGCGTCCCGGCCGATGCCCTGTTCGTCCTCATCGGCTCGCAGCCGCGGACGGAATGGCTCGGCGAGGGTGTCGCACGCGACCAGTGGGGGTTCATCCTCACCGGATCGGACCTGCTAGGCGCCACCGAGGGTCGCTGGCCCCTCGCCCGCCCCCCGCAGCCGCTGGAGACGAGCTTGCCCGGGGTGTTCGCGGCCGGTGACGTGCGCCGGGGATCGGTCAAACGGGTCGCTTCCGCGGTGGGCGACGGCGCGGACACGATTCCGCTGGTGCACCGCTATCTGGCCACCATGGCGGCCGCCCCGGCCGCTGCGGGCTCAGCCGCGAGCCGGTTGCCGGCCATCGGGCCGGGCGGAACCTGAGGTTCCCGCGGTGCGCTGGGTCAGCGCCGCGGCCGCCCGCGCGTACTGGTCGATGACCGGATCCCAGCCGGTCTGGTATCCCGCCCGCGCGCTGGACCCGTCGGGCCGGTTTTCCCATCCTGTGTGAACGAGCTCGACGAGCGTGCTGGCGGGCCCGCTGCGCGTGAAAGTGACCTCGACCAGGCTGGCCTCGGCCGGGGGAGTTCCGGCATGCCAGCTGAAGGCCACCCGATTCGGGGGCTCCCAGGTGGTGACGGTGCCCCAGGCCGATGTCGTCCCGTCAGCCAGCGTTTCGAGGATGATCCCGCCGACCCCGGCTCCGAAGGACACCCCGACAGCCTGGTCGGTGCCAACGGAGTGGGTGGCGAGCGGCCACCATTCGCCGAAGCGTCCGGTGAACAGCTCGAAGGCGCGGTCCGGCGCTGCCGGGACGGTCACTGACTTGCGCACGGCCTCGAGAGAGGATGCGGCATGCTCAGGCATCGGGATGCTCCCTGCGCTCGTTACCTGGTTCTTCGTTTCTGTGTGCGCGGTCCCGCCGCACTGCGTCGGCGTAGCTGTCCAGGGCGGTCTGCCAGAAGCCGTCCAGCCAGGATCTCAGGACGTCGAGCCCGGCCGGGTCGAGCTGGTAGACGTTGCGCGTACCGTGTTCCTCGTACCTGACCAGGCCGCTGCGCCGCAGCACCGTCAGATGCTGGGAGACAGCCGGACGGCTCACCGGCAGCCTGTTAGCCAGCTCGCCTACTGACGACGGCCCGCTGCGCAGGTGCTCGACGATCTGGCGCCTGGTCCGGTCGCCCAGCGCATCCAGGACAGCTTGGTAAGAATTCACTAACGGTAAGTTTCCACGAACGAAAGGAGATGTCAAGGCAGGCCGCGCTTCAGGGCCAGCTCTGGCACCCGGCCCGCGGCACGCGGTCCCGGGCCGGATAGCCCAGCCAGCCGCATGAGGCACTGCGCGTGCCGTGCCTATGTCATTGCGTGGATCTTGTCCGCGGCGATGGTGAGGATGACACGAACCTGGTCGCGGCCTCCGTACCACGGGTAAGGAGCGCCCAGGTAGCGCTGGGCGAGGGCCTCGATGTGTTCCGCCCCGCCCTCGGTCGTGACATTAACGACGCATCCGCGGATCGCGTAGTAGCGAAACGAGCTGGACGGGTCGGAAACGCTCACGGCAACCCGTGGGTCGCGCTCGACGTTCTTGACCTTCTGAAAGCCCTGGACGGTGTTGATAACAATGTGCTCGCCGTCGGTATCGACCCATGTCTGGGTCATCTGAGGCGAGCCGTCGGGCATCAAGGTGGTCAGGAAGCAGAGGCTGGGCTGATGCAGCAAAGCGATAAGGCCCTCGGGCAGGTTCACGCTTGATCAGCTCCCGTCTAGTCCGCCGAGGACGGCGAAACCACACATGAAGCTACCCTTACGACCAGCCCCGCCGAGCTGCAAAGCTGGCGCGCACTCAGCCCGCCAGCGGGGGAGCAGCTGACCTGGGATCAGCGCTCGGGTTCGTACTTGAAGGAGAGCTGGAGCTTGGTGCGATAGGTGATCGCCCCGCCCTCGTCCAGGTGAATGTCCTGCTTGACGACCTCGGCCACCCGCAGATCGCGGAGCGTGCCGGCGGCGGTCCTGACCGCCTCCGCAGCCGCGTCTTCCCAGGAAGTGCTGCTTGTACCGATGATCTCGGTCACCCTGTACACGCTCATAGCGTTCTCCTTGACTGCGTACGGCCGGTGGGGCTGCTGCGGCCAGCCTGTCACAAACGAGCCGCCGGATCGCGGGACGACCTGTGCTCATACCGCGCAGGGTGCGTTGGGGTCGGTCAGGTCCCGCCGTCCTGGATAGGCAGGGCCAGGATTTGGAGGTCCCCGACTGAGACGAAGCCCTTGTGGTGGTAGAGGTGCAGCGCTGCGGTGTTGCTGGGCTCTGTCTGGACGGACAAACGGATGGCTCCGGCGGCAGTGGCCGCCCGGTGAACGGCGTCCAGCAGTGCGCGCCCGGCTCCCCGGCGGCGTGCCGCAGGGGCCACGTAAAGGTCGCGGAGCTGCCAGTAAGACTTCAATCGCAGGGATGCCGGGAGGGTCACCGTGGTAGCCAGACCCACCAGTTCCTTGCCGCTGTGAGCAGTGAAGATGCCCAGCCGCCCGTTATCAGTCTGGTCCTTCAGCCACTCCAGGGTCTGCCCAGGCACCGCTGGCTCCCCGTAATGCCGCCGGTACTGGTCGAACAGGCCGGCAACCTCAATCAGCTCGGCTGCGGTCGGCTCGGTCAGCGGAGCCACCGTAACGGGAAACACGATCTCAAGCTACCGCCGTCTCATGGTCCGGCCCGGATCACAGCCTCAGGATCGCGGCTAAGAGATGCGGCACGAAGGCCCGCGGCCGCCGCCGGCCGTGTAGCGCTACGATCATCGCGTCCGCTCGCTGGGCGCTGACGAGGGAGGCTGTCTTGGCTGAGTCCGACACGGGGCCTGCTGTCACTCGCTACCACCATTTCGCTCCGACCGTCTCCGACGTAGAGGCAAGTGCGGAATGGTACGAGCGGGTCTTCGGGATGACCCGGCTGCCGGTTGCGTTCCCACATCATGGCGGGGAGAACAGCGGTTACGCCGTTGTATTGATAGAGCCGCGTTCGGGCATTGTGCTCGGGCTGCATCACCACGACGGCAACCCTGGCCGTCCCTTCGATGAGAAGCAGACGGGCCTAGACCATATGTCGTTCGCGGTCGCTGGCCGCGCTGATCTCGACGCGTGGGCAAGCTGGCTCGATGGCCTCGGTATCGAGAACTCCGGCGTGGTCGACACCGACAATCCGGTGCCTTACTCGGTGGTCGTATTCCGGGATCTCGACAATATCCAGCTCGAGCTCATCTTCATGGCAGGGTGACAAAGGGCCGAGTGTTACCGGCGGAGGATGTCGCGAAGGTGCTGCACGGGCCATCGCCTGTCGAACAGTGTCGGGTCGCCGGCGTCCTCGGCGCGGAGGTGCTCGATCAAGGTCACATAGTCAGCGAGGTCGAGCGTCCTGATCAGGGTGAGCAGGTCGGCCGCCTCGCCGGTGACGGGTGCGACTGGTGCGACGAGCCGGTCGTAGAGCTCCACGATCTGGTGAACCATCGTTAGATGGCGCGGCCCCGGATCCACGGAGGGAAAGTTCGTCGCGGCGAAGTCCTCGGTGAAGACGATCGGCTCGACAACCAGGGCCTGTGGTCCGTATAGCTGGGCGAGATGGATGAGCAACTCGACGTCGAAAGTCTCCTTGAAGGACGTCATCTGCCGGATGGCCGGGCCGAGCGCGGCCCCGTCGAAGACCTTGAAGCCGGCCTGGGTGTCGAGCACCTGGGCCAGGGCGGGGATGAGCAAGGCCCGGACGAAATGACGGAACAGGATGATGATCTTGTCCGGCTTGTCGCCGGTGCTGTGCGGCTCGGTGACCGGCCCGTCGGCCCGGACCAGCACCGCCCCGTCGATCCCGTAACGCTGGCCGAGCGCACCGACCACCTTGTCATCGGCCACCACCGGCGCCGCCAGCGAGCCTAGCTGGGCCAGGTTCGCGGACAGATCTGCGTCGGTGTAGCAGACCACATGCCGGCCGGCGCCCTTCGCGCCCGTCGGATCGGTCCCGACAGCGACAGCCAGCCCGGCCAGTATCGATCCGCCCTTGCGCGACTGCTCGGTCGAAGTCAGCCGGTCGAATGCGGGGCTGATGGAGATGCCACCCCCGATCACCTCGGCCAGCCTGAGCACCGTCACGCTGCGGTGGCCTTTCCTCGGGTAGCCCTCGGCCTCCGCGATATCCGTCATGAGGTCAGCACTCGAGGGCCGGTCCGGGCATCCGTCGTCGCAGGCGATGATGCTCCACGTGACGCCGGGCAGGCCGTCGGTCAGCCAATCGAGTTGGCGGACCTTCGTCCGTACGAAGTCTTCCCCGTGCGGGTGCGCTGCCCGGGGGACCATGCGGCCCGTCTCGCCGTACATGGCCCACACCACGGTCAGGTGGATCGGCCCGATGAGCTCGCCCAGCCGTCGCCGCGAGCGGGCCGCGGCAGTCGCTTCGGCCGCCACCGCCGGACCGTGGCGCGCGACATCCCCCGCCGCCCCGCGGCCCTCTGCCAGGGCGGAGGCCAGGTCGAGCACCGCCTGGTTCTGATCAGAGTCTGTGAGATCCCGCACGGGTACCAACGCCTTGTCCATAGTCCGAGGATGTCAGGGCCCGCGGCTCCCAAGCCCCTGGACCCAGCCGCCCGCATGATGAGCCCGGCAACCCGGTGCGCGGTTATGGTCTGGCCGGAAGGGGGAATCTGGTGGCAGTCGCCCACCTGCGGTCGATGACGTAATTTCCAGACCGGCTGATATCGAGAATGACGACGGTATTTTGCGTCCGGTTCCCCGTCGGCGGCGCGATGGTGATCGGCCCGGTGATGCCCTGGTAGCCGGTGGTGTGGTCGATGGACGTGGCGACGGCCTTCTGGTGCCAGCCCGCGCGTTTCACGGCGCTGGCCAGGATCTCGACCGAGTCATAGGTGAAGGTGCCCCAGGTTCCGGGCTGGGCGTGGAACGTCGCCTCATACTGCGTCACGTACCTGCCTGCCCTGACGAACTGCTGGGGACTGGGCACGCCGCTCGACAGGCAGTGCGTGGCGACGGGCTGGGTGGCGGCCGAGACGAAGTCGCTGCCCTGGGCGGCTAGGTCCACGAAGCAGGTCCCGAGGCTCATCGCCGAAGCGGCTAGGGCGATCTTGCCCGCTTCGGTGCCATAGGCGGCGATATACAGCAAGTCGGGATGGGAGGCGGCCAGCTTCTGCAGGGCGGGGCGCAAGCGTGTCTGCGTGCTGGTCACCGCCGCCGAGCCTACGGCCGGGTCACCTGCCTTCTTGAGCTCGGTCTTTACCTGGGCGGCGATCCCGGAGGTGTAGGTCGACGTGTCGTAGATGATGGCCGGTCGCGTGGCCCCCAGGATCTTGGTGATCTCGTGCACCTCCACCGGTGCCACCTGGGATGCCATGGGCTGGGTGGTCACTCCGTACCCTTCGGTCTGCACACTCGAGGTCAGGCGGACGATGGGCAGGCCCGCCTCCTTGTACAGCGGCAGGCTGACGATTCCGGCGGAGGAGTTGAACGGCCCCACGACCCCGAAGGCATGGACCGCAACTGCGTGCCCGGCCGCCCGGCGGCCGCCAGCGGCCGTGGCCCCGTCGTTTACGCGCAGCAGCCTGAGCCGTACCCCGCCGACACCCCCGCCCGCATTGATCTGATTGACGGCGAGCTGGGCACCGCGGGCCATATCGATCCCGGTAGCCGCCTGGGATCCGGTCATCGGGCCTTCCACGGCGATCAGGCCGAGCCGAGGTGGCGACGTCGCGGTCGCAGCAGATGAGCAGCCTGCCAACGCCGAACCCGCCATAACCAAGACCGTCCCGAACGCGACTCGAAGCACACCGGCGGCTCGCGATACCAAAGCTTTCCCCCGCTTTTCTGGGCATTGCCGTCCCGGCCAGCGCGGCGAAACGCCAGGTCCAGGCGGATCGGCACGCAAGACTGTATACCCGTGCACCATGGAACCCGCAGATCCCCGACCAGAAACGCCATCAAGAATCGGCCACGGAGTAGCATCTGCAGAATGCATACTGCATACGTATATGCGCGACAACCTGCGTATTCTCTGGCTATATAATATGCCTACCGGCGGCGCCATCAAAGCACGGCAACAGGCAAACTATAAGAACATGCACATGGTGCCGGCTATCGGCCAGGCCCTCCTGACGGGATCTTTAGCCAGGCTGCCTGGGGGATGCCGGCACGGGGTAGGTATTGCTCGGCCGTTCGGCTGCTCGCGTGAGCGAGATGGCGGCCGTCGGGCCGGGGCTGAAGAATACGGGGGAATTGATGACTTTTGATTACGCGCGTGCCCAGTCGGCTGGGACGAGCGCCGGGCTCCGCTCCGCATCTGGTGCTGTGGCACGGCTCGGGTGGCCCAGGCTTTCCCGCCTGATTCCTGAGGATGTCACCACGTTCACGGGTCCGAAATGGACGGCGGGGGCGCTGGCGGCGGTGAACGCCGTCGGGACCGCCCGCAGTCTCATCCACATTCTTGCTCCCGACAGCGGCGCCCAGTCGATCGCGTCGATGGACACTCAGGTCACCGGCGGGGGCAACATTGTGGCCTTGCTGGCGCAATGGGGCGGGGCCCAGTTGCTCGAATCCGGCGTTATCTGGATCGTGCTGCGGCGGTACCAGGGGTTGGTCCCGCTGATGCTGGGCGTGGTCACAGCCGAGCAGCTTCTGCGCGTCGCCATAGGCACCTCCAAACCGCTAAAGACTGCACACAAGCCGCCGGGCGCCCTCAGCCGGGTGCTTCTGCCCGCGGTCGCGGTAACGCTGGCCATCTCTCTCACCGAACCTGATCAGTCGGGCACCTAGCCACCCGGCGCGGAATCCCTATGGCGGTCCCCCGGCGGCAGAGTGTCGCGGTGGGATTGCCTTCTGCGGCGTCCCCGGCGAGACTGCGGCCATGGCCTGGCTGCCGGCAGAATTTACCCATCCCACCTGGGTGCCGGTGTGCGATGGCTATCATCTGCGGCCGATCACGGCCGCAGATGCTGATCTCGATTACCCGGCTGTGATGGGCTCTCAGCCACGACTGTGGTCAATCTTCGGCCAGGCGTGGGGCTGGCCGCCCGCCTCAATGACCTACCAGCACGACGTCGAAGACCTGGCCCGCCACGAAACAGAGATCGCGGCCCACCAGTCCTTCAACTACGCGCTGTTCGACGATGCGGAAACAGCCCTGCTCGGCTGCGTCTACATTGACCCGCCGGAGAAGCACGGCGCCGACGCCGAGATTTCCTGGTGGGTGGTGGACGCTCAGGCCGGCAGCGGCCTTGAGCGCGTCATTGACGCGCTGGTGCCCCAGTGGATCGCCGCTGCCTGGCCCTTTACCCAGCCCCGTTACCTCGGCCGTGACCTGTCGTGGGCAGACTGGCTCGCCTTGCCAGACACTGATCCGCCCGCATGAGCCAGATCACCGCGACTTTGTCGCCGCGGCGATGAGGTGATCGCTGAAGCCGATGAGAGAGGGCACTGTCTCGGCGGCTCGGGCCGCGTACAGGATCTGCTCGCGGCGGCGCGGGCTGGCCCACTCTTCGCGCAGCGGCCAGCCTGGACCTTCGACCCCGTAAGCGGCGACGTCGGTGAAGCCAGCCTGGTCGATCTCCTCGACCAGGCCGGCCGGGGTGTGGAAATAGGCGGTGGTGAAGAACTCCGGCCTGCCGACGGGGTCGGGGTTGCGGTGCTGCCCGTCGACCAGGTCTTGGTCCACGATCGGCCGGAACGCCGGATCGTCGAGCCAGCCCTTATAGAGCCCGTCCAGCAGCGAGGCGAACCGGCAGACCGCCATGGCCAGCAGCCGACCGCCGGGCCGCAGCACCCGCAGCGCCTCGCTCAAGGCCAGGCGTCGCTGGCCGGCCTTGGTGAGGTGGTACAGCGGCCCGAACAAGAGCAGGGCATCCTGCGACTCATCGGGCTCCGACAGCTGCCGGGCATCTCCCAGCGCTGCGGTGAAAGCAGCCGCCGAATCGCTGGCCGCCACCGCGCATGCCTGCTCTACATGCAATGCCACAGGGTCCACCAGGTGGACCGAGTACCCGCGTCCGGCCAGCGGTCCGGCGTAGGTGCCAGGACCCCCGCCGACATCCAGCAGCCGCGCGGGCGGCGCAGGCAGCAGCCGGTCCAGCAACTCCATCGACCGCACGAACTCCAGCGACGGCGTTCCGCCTGGAAACAGACGGGAGCGCTCGTAACCGGTCCCGTAGTGACTTTCGATCGCCGGATCAAGCATCGTTCCAGACTGCGCCAAAGCCGGCTCCGCAGCTACTCCGGAGCCCATGGGGAGGGCTCCCCTTGTCCGGGGTTGCCCCGGTGACGCACTCTGTGCCCAGGTCGCGGTAATGGGAAGCCGCGCAAGACCTCTGGGGCACGATGATGACGACAGTGTGGCGGGAATGCGGATCCCGGCCGCTTCCCATGAACGTGCTGAATCTGACCGACGCGCGGTGCGAGGCCCTGTTCGCGTCGGAGCTCCAGCGGTCGGATGACCCGACCGTCGATGCGATCTCAGAAGCGATCACGAGCACGGTGCGGCAGCTCGGCGTCCGCGGCTGCGCGGGCCGCATGGCGGAGGAGTTTGGCGACCACCCGGAAACGGCCGCCGAGCGCATGCGCTGGGTCAGGCAGCTGGTCGCCTATGCACCCGCCCCGCGGCCGGCCGGGCCGTCCGCTATCCGCTCGCTCGCCGAAGCGAGGCACCCAGCAGGCGGCCGGCAGCGGCCTGCCTGCCGCTGAACAACTGAATCTCACCGCACGGCGGCCGGGGGGCCTGGGCCTGGACCGATCTCCTGCCCATCGGGGCCAGGGCAGCGGCCGGGGGACCGTGCGGTTTCCAAGATCCAGGGACGAAACCCGTATACCGGGGCGCGGGTTTCGTCCCTGGATCGCGTCTGCGCCCGGATCCCGGTGGGTGAGCAGACGGGAGCCGAACCCTGATCGGCGGGTTAACGGCCTCGCAGGCGGACGTCGAGGGAGTCGCGCAGCGCGTCGCCGATGAAGTTGAAGGACACGACGGTGAGCACGATGGCCAGGCCCGCCGGGTAGATCAGCCACCAGTACCCGTCGTAGAGGTAGTTCAGCCCGTCCGAGAGGATGCCGCCCCAGCTGGCCGCAGGCGGCGGGAGGCCGAGGCCGAGAAAGCTCAGCACGGCCAGCAGCAGGATCGCGTCGGCGACCTGGAACGTCGCGTTGACCACGATCACACCGATCGAATTCGGCACGATGTGCCGCGAGACGATGCGCCACCGCTTCCCGCCCATGAGCCGGACGGCCTGGACATACTCGCGGTCGCGCAGCGCGAGCGCCTCGCCGCGCACCAGCCGCGCCGGGACGAGCCAGGACAGGGCCGAGATGATCACGATCAGCGTCAGCAGGTCCGGCCGGAAGATGGCCGCGATGACCAGCAGCAGCACTAGCGTGGGGATGGCCAGGAGCATGTCGACGATGCGCATCATCGCCGAGTCGAGCGCCCCGCCTGCGTAACCGGAGATCGCGCCCCACAGGGTCCCGAAGACGCTGGCCAGGAAGGCCGTGGCCAGCCCGACCTCCAGTGAGCTCTGCCCGCCTAGCATCAGCCGGCCGAGCAGGTCAAACCCGTAGCTGTCGGTGCCCAGCGGGTGGGCGCTGCTGGGCGGCTGCGTCTGCGCGAGCAGGTCGGTCTTGGTCTGCTGGGTGTGATAGAAGAGCGGGCCGACAAAGCAGAACAGCAGCATCGCGATCACCAGGAACAGCCCGACCGTGGCCAGCCGGTTGTCGAGGAAGACACGCATGAACGCACGCCAGTTGCCCTGCCGGGATGCGGCCTCGCCCTCGGCCGGGGCCAGCGATTCCGGTCCGGGGACGGGGCCCAGGTCCCGCAGCGTGTCGTCCATCATGATCTCTGCGCCGCCAGCCGGACCCGGGGGTCGAGCACGCCGTAGGCGATGTCGGCCAGCAGGTTGCCGACCACGGTGGCGATGCCGACGAACAGCGAGAAGCCGATCAGGACCGGGTAGTCCTGGACCTGCGCGGCCTTGAAGAACTCCAGCCCCATCCCGGGGAAGTTGAAGACCTCCTCGGTGACGAGCGCGCCCGCGACCACGGTGGGCAGCGAGAGCCCCACCAGGGTCACGATCGGCAGCAGGGAGTTGCGCAGCAGGTGGCGCGTTACGACGCGGCCCATGGAGGCGCCCTTGGCCCGGGCGGTCCTGACGTAGTCGAGCGCCAGGTTCTCCAGCGCCGAGGAGCGCATGTACCGGCTGAACGCGGCGATGCTGATCAGCGCCAGGGTGACCACGGGGAGGACGAGCGCGCGGGGGTCTCCGAGAATCGACGCGATGCTGGACCCGGACGGCGCCGCCGAGGGAAAGATCTGGAGCTGAACCGAGAAGGCCGCGATGAGCAGGAACCCGACCAGGAAGCTGGGCATCGAGTACAGGACGAACGACAGGCCGGTGAACGCGTAGTCGGAGAAATGGTTGCGGCGCAGCGCCTGGAAGAGCCCGAGCGGGATCGCGATGGCCAGGGCCAGCGCGTATGCGGTCCCGACGAGCAGGATGTCGCGCGGCAGGTTCTCTCCGATCAGAGACGCCACCGACTGGTTCTGGACATACGAGAAGCCAAGGTCGCCGTGCAGCAGGTGCCCGAAGTAAATGAGGAACTGCCGCCACAGCGACTGGTCGAGCCCGTTCTCGTGGTTGAACTGCGCGACTCCCTGCGGGGTCGCCTTCGGCCCCAGCGCCGCCCTGGCTGGCCCCCCGGGGAGCATGTGAACCAGGATGAACGTGATGAGGACGACGCCGATGATGACCACGATCGACTGCAGCAAGCGGCGCAGGAGATAGGTCGTCATGCGCACCTGCCCGCACGCGGGTTACCGGGCCGCATCGGCTTAGCCCGCACCGATCAGTGCTGTGAGCAGGCCCGGGTCGTCGGGCAGCAACCCAGCCGCGGGCAAGCGCGCGAGCAGGGTGCACCACCCGGAGTTGGCCCTGGACAGGCCCTGCAGGATCTGCCGTGCCTCGGCCCGCCGGCCGGCCGAGGCCAGGGCGACGGCACGCCAGAAGTCGAGCTCCTCGTTGCCCGGCGCGAGCGCCGCGCCGCGGGTCCAGTGGGCCAGCGCCTGATCGGCGTCGGCGGCCAGCAGGCCCAGGCCCAGCTCGTGCTCCCGGTACGCCTCGGCGAGCCGGCACAGGCGCTCGAGTTCGGTGAGCGGGTCCTGGCTGTCGTCGACCCGGACGTCGAGCATCGTGTCCAGCGGTGCCACGGCCGGCGCGAGGCTCACGATCAGCATGGCCGCGGACTGCTGGCCGCGGACGTCACCGCCCTCCGCCTGAGCCGCGCGCAGCACGCTCAGCATGCGCTCGGCCAGCGGCAGGCCGGTGCCCTCGGCCCAGGCGGTCGCCATCGCATCCGGCACGGTGGGGCTCAGCATCATGTTGGCCTGGACCGACCAGCCGTGGCCGGCGCGATGGCCCGCCTCCGCGATGCAGCGCGAGCCCGTGTGCACGGCCGCCTCGCCAGCCGCGTCGAGCACGGCGATCTGGCTGACGGCAGCGCGGGGGTCATCGCGCACGAGGCCGTCGAGTGTGGCCGCGGCCGACCGCGAGGCGGTCAGCAGCTCCAGCCCGCGCCGCCCGGCGGTCAGGTCCGAGTTGGCCTGCGTGGCCAGGACGCCGATCCCGGGGGCCGCCCACGGCACGATGCTGCCGACGGCGAGCCAGTGCGACTGGACCGCGACGCCGATCTGCCCCGACTCCGGGTCGAGGGCGGCGACTGAGTACGTCATGCCGGCCTGGGGCGCCCGTCCCAGGCGATCTGGCCGCCCTGGATGACGAGCTCGACCCGCTGCAGGCACTCGATGTCCTGCAGCGGGTCGCCGGCGACCGCGACCAGGTCAGCGGCCGCGCCCGGCTCGATGACCCCGGCCATCCCGGACAGGCCGAGCAGCTCCGCGGCATACAGCGTGCCAGGCCCGGAGCGCCTCCGTGCGGGACAGCCCCAGGTTGGTCATCAGCGTGAACTCCTCGGCCTGGGGCACCCTGGTCCACTCGAACCCGCCGACGTCGGTGCCGAGCACGATCCGGACCCCCGCGGCCAGGCAGTTGGCGAAGGAGCGGTCGTGCGCGGCCTTGATTGGCTCGCTGACGTACCAGCCGTGCTCGACCGCCTCCCGGGAGACCAGCAGCGTGGGCACCAGGGCCGTGCCCCGGGCGGCCATGTCGGCCGCGAGATCCGGCGAGATCGCGAAGCCGTGCTCGATCGAGTCGACTCCGGCGGCCACGGCCATCCTGGCCCCGCTGAGGGTCAGGGAGTGGGCGGCGACCCGCAGGCCCTGCCGGTGCGCCTCGTCGACCAGCGCATGCACCTCGTCCTCGGTCCAGACGAGGGGGCCGTCTGGATACCCGTCCGCATCAGCGGGCGGGTCGACCCGCTCGCTGACGTAGATCTTCAGGCAGTCGATCCCGTAGGCGATCTGGGTCCGCACGGTCTCCCGGCAGGCGTCAGCGCCTGTGCAGCTGTCCACACCGACCGGGTAGGTGACACTGTGCGGCTGCCCGGGGACCGGGTACCGGCCCGTCGACCGGATGGCGGGCCCGGCGACCAGCATCCGCGGGCCCGGCACGACCCCCTCCCGGGCGGCATCGCGCAGGCCGACATCGAAGTACCCGGCGCCCTCGGTGCCGAGATCGCGGATGGTGGTGAAGCCGTGCCGGACCGCTATCGACATCGCCTGCACCGCGCAGGCGGCCCGGTGGCCGGGGTTCTGCTCGATCATCTGCCGGGCCAGGCCCAGCTCATCGAGCGTGCTGCTCAGCAGCACGTGGGTATGCGCGTCGATGAGGCCGGGCAGCAGGCTGGTGCCCGGCATCTCGATCACCGGCCAGCCGTCCGGCGGAGACCCGGTCACGCCGACGATGGCCTGGTCCTCGATGAGCACGGCGGTGCCGGAGGCCCAGGCCCCGGCCCGCGCGTCGAACACCCGGTCGCCGGTTACGGCAACGCGCGGGCCCACCGGGGAGTCAGGCATCGCTCCGGCCTCCACTACTTCGACAGCCACCAGTACTGCGGGTACATCTGCTGATACGGATCCTGCGGCAGCGCGCCGTGGAGCTTATTGCTGATCACGGAGACCTGGTTGACCTGCCATGGGAGCCACAGCGTCGGCAACTGGCTGGCCATGTAGTTCTCGTATTCCTGGATCGCCGTGAGCCCATTCTGGGTGAGCGTCGCCTCGATCAGCGCGTCGGCCTTCGGGTCGCTGTAGCTGTATGCGTTCGAGCCTGCGCCGGTGAGGAACAGGGACTCCCCGGTCGGCGCGAACTGCGGTGCCGAGTAGACCCAGCCCTGCCCGGTGTCGATCATCTGCCACTTGCAGTTCTCGCCGGTCTTCGTGTTGCACGCGACCTCGGTGGAGAACAGCGTGTCGATCGGGGCCGCGCTCAGGTTGAGCTGCACGCCTGCCCGCGCGAAGTCGGTCTGCAGGGCGGCGGCCTCCTGGGCGATCGCGGGGACCCCGCTCGCGTAGAGGAAGCTGAACGACAGCCGCGCGCCCTGGCTGATGCCCTTGCCGCACTGGCCGCTGCCCGTGCCCGGCTTGACGCACGTGGCCGCCCCGCTGCCCGGGACGTTCCAGCCGTGGCTGGTCAGCAGCTGACGTGCGGCGGACGGGCTGTAGGGATACGGGTTCTGCTTCTCGTAGGCGTCGATGAACGGGTTAGGCACCGCGGAGGGGACCGGCCCGTAGGTCGGCACCGCGTACCCGTGGAAGGCCGCCTTGACCAGTGTGTTCTGGTCAATGAGGTGCTGCATGGCCTGCCGTACGTAGAGCTGCTGGAAGATCGGGCCCACCTTGGGATTGGCCAGGTTCATCGGAAGCTGGGCGAACCCGAACAGGGGCCATGGTGCCAGGGTGTAGCCCGCGCTCTTCAGCCGGCCCGCCACCTGCAGGTCGGTCAGCGGCAGGTAGCCGTAGGTCAGCGAGTTGCCGCTGAGCAGCGCCGAGACCTCGGCCTGCGCGCTGGTATAGGGCTGCAGCGTGTAGCTGTCGATGCGGCCCGGGTCCACTCCCGTGTACTTCTTGTTGCGGACGAACACCTGGACGCCGGTGGTCGGGGCGTAGGACTTGAGCTTGTACGGCCCGTCGACCTCCTGCCACAGCGGGTCGGTATTCCAGCCGGCCAGGTCCTTGCTCCGGCTGTTCAGGAAGTTGATGACCTTGAGCGCGCCCGCCGGCGTCATGTCATAGTTCCCGACCGGGCCAGACTCCGAGGTCTTGTCCCAGGCGTACGTGGGGAACGGGTAGATCTGGCTGAGCTCGTTGTACAGCATCCAGTAGTGGTTGTAGGCCTTCTTGAACGTGATGCTGAACTGCGTCGCGGACTGGTACTTGATCGACGTGACGTTGAACGGGAACCCGCTCGCCGAGTACCCGATCCAGTTCTGCGGGTAGGCCTTGTCCGAGGCGGTCAGGACGTTGATGTAGAACTGGATGTCCCTGGTGGTGACCGGGCTGCCGTTGGACCACTTGTACTGGGGGTTGAGAGTGATCGTCACCGTCTTGCCGCCGTTGGAGTAGGCGGGCGGCTTGCCGATGCTCAGCCCGTTGTTGACCTGGGCCTGGCCCTTCTGGCCGAACCAGTACAGGGGCAGCCAGGACTGCAGGGTGTCGGCGTTGGCGATCCCGGTGCCGACATTCCAGATCGGCAGGATCCAGGTCTGCGGGAACGAGGTCGCGAACGTGACGCTCCCGCCGCTCACCGGCTTCGAGGATGGGCTTCCCGAGGACTGGCTGCTGCCGCCGCTGCACGCGGCCAGCACCAGCCCGCCGGCCAGGACCGCTGCGGCCGACCATAGCCTCACCCGTCGCGGATTACGCATCGTTCTCTCCTCAGGCTCTTTCTGCTGCCGCCGTCTCGGCGGACGGGCCGTCCAGGGCCCGGGCGTCGCGCGCCTGGTCCCGGTCGTAGACGCCGATGCCGATCAGCGGTCCGCCGGCCGCGACGGCCAGCGCGGTTACCAGGAACACCACCTCGCCGGAGGCCGGCGATAGGTGCTCCTCGATCGTGTTGCCGAACAGGTCGTGCAGCTCGCCGGTGGGCTGGCCCCGCTCCACCAGGTCGCCCACGGCCACCACAGGGTGGTAGGTGCCAGCCACCGAACTGCGGGTCCAGGCCAGGCCCTGCAGCTCGCGGGGCGGCGCCGGCGGGGGACCGAGCGGGTCGACCATGCCCAGGTGCGCCATCACGTTCTGCAGCCCGCGCAGGTGTATCTGGACGAAGTGCTCGTCGCAGATCCCCTGCTGGCCGGCCTCGCCGACGATGGCGGGCACCCCGCTGGCGGCCGCCTCGGCGTAGGAGCGGCCTGGCACGTTCTTGAGGTCCATGCCCAGCGTGCGCTCCAGGCCGTAAGCCATGGCCATCGCGTGGGCCCGTTCCGAGACCCCCGCGTCGTCGACCCGGGGCCACAGCGTGAACGGAGCGAGGGCTTCGATCATGTCGCCGCAGTGCGCGTCGATGTAGGCGTCGGCACCGTCGATGAGCTCCGTCATGAGAAAGTTCGCGACCCGCTCGGAGGCGGTGCCCGCCGGGTTGCCGGGAAACACGAAGTCCTTGCCGTCAACGGGGTTCACGTAGATGGTGTGCTCGAAGAAACCGGGTGTGTTGACGATGAGGACCGCGATGAGGGTGCCACGCAGCGTGCTCGGGTCGGCCCACCGGGACAGCCGGGTGACGGCCTCGATGGAGACATACTCGGCCGCGTGCACACCGCCGGTGACGGCGAGCGTCGGGCCGTCGTGCTGACCGCGTACGACCACGGCCGGCATCTCCCAGGCAGGATCGATTCCCGGCACCGCGACCATGCCGCTGCGGCGCTCACCGCGCGCTGGCGCCAGGTCGCGGAAGGACACTCGGCTCACAAGTTCTCCTGACTCCACACGGCGGGCACAACGTGATCGCGGGCCGGAGCGCCGGGGGCAGACCGGGGTGAGCCGCCGGGCAGCTCGGTGACGGGGACCAGCGCTTCGGCACGTCATACATGAATAATGTTCACGTTATAGCACCGGGCAGAGACCGGATGCTAGAGCCGAGACCGAACGGTGACCTGAGCGGGGATCCGCCGTTCCGCCCGGGTTGCGCCCGTGGGGCCTTGCGCCGGTCAGGCCCGGGCGGCAAGCGCGACGGACGGCGTGAGCAGGCTGTCGATGTGGCTGCTGACCATTGTCGCGTACTCGTCCATGAGCGCGTCCGCCTCGTCCTCGGGGAAGTCGAGCGCCGCGTGGATCGCCGCGTCATACAGGTCGCTGACCATGAACAGCACCCGCCGCAGGCGTTCCTCAGAGACGCCCGGCTTCAGGAACCGGATCAGGGCCTGGGACTTGATCTCGGCCGTCGCCCGGGACGCCGCGAGGGTCAGGCCGCGCAGGGCCCGGTTCGCCTGGGCGATCGACCAGATCTCGGCCATCACCGGGTCCGCCCGCCATTCGCGGTACCTAGACGTCAGGATGCTCGTTGCGGCCGCAGCCGGGGCCGCCAGCTCATAGCCCGGATTGCAGGCCTGGTAGACGTCCTGCAGCGCCTCCTCCATCTGTGCCGCGAAGATGCAGCCGATGACGGCGTCCTTGTCCGGGAAGAACTGGTAGATGGTCCCGATGGGGACCCCGGCCCGCTCGGCCAGCAGCCCCATCTTCAGGCTGGCCAGCCCGCCTTCCGCGATCAGCTCCCGGGCGGCGGACAGGATCGCCGCGACACGCTCGCGGCTCCGGGCCTGGCTGGGCTCTTTCCACGTCGGCTCGATGCCGGAGAGAAACTTCATGAGTGGCTCCGTCCTGCGTCGCGCTGAGCTGCCCGTGCTGCGCGTCCTGCCGCCGACATGAACGAGGCCTAGGGCCTGGCGCAGCGCCGGGCAGCCAGTGCGGGAAGGCTGCGGCGCGTCGGGCACATCCGGGAAGTCGCGTGATGAGGATAACCGGCTTCCCGCCCGGCGCCCCCGCCTGCCCGGCCCGGGCACCCGCTTGCCTGGCCGCGCCGAGAACTTTCGGTGTACGCTCCCGGCAAATAGAACATGTTCTAATTAAGGGGCTGGCGATGGTTGCGTCAATCAAGCCGCATCGCGATGAGATCGGCCTCACCGACGGGCTCATGCTGATCGACGGGAGCTGGGTCACGGCCCAGGCCGGGCAGACCTGGAACCACCGCCACCCGGCCACGGGCGAGGATGTCGCCTCGTTCCCCATCGCCGCCGCGGGCGACGTGGACCTGGCCGTGCGAGCCGCGCACCGGGCGTTCGACGACGGGCCATGGCCGCGGGCCCGGGCCAGCGAGCGGATCCGGGTGCTGCGCCGGGTCGCCGACCTGGTCCGCGAGCACGGCGACGAGCTGCTGAAGCTGCAGGCCCTGGACAACAGCGTGCCGCTCAGCTTCGGCGCCGTGTACGCGACCTCGGCCGCGTTCGTGGCCGACGTGTTCGACCACCACGCCGGCTGGGTCGACAAGCTGGCCGGCGAGACGCTGCCGCCGTACCAGGGCGGCGATCACCTGGTGCTCACGCTGCGCGAGCCGGTTGGCGTGGTCGGCGCGATCGTCCCGTGGAACGCGCCGCTGCTGTTGTTCGCGCAGAAGGTCGCGCCCGCGCTGGCCGCGGGCTGCACGGTCGTGGCCAAGCCGTCGGAGTATGCGACCTTCGCCGTGCTGCGCCTGGCCGCACTGATCCAGGAGGCCGGGCTGCCGGCCGGCGTGCTCAACGTCGTCACCGGCCCGGGTGAGCCGACCGGCGACGCGCTGATCCACCACCCGATGGTCAGCAAGCTGTCGTTTACCGGCAGCCGGGCCGTGGGCCGCAAGATCATTGAGGCGTCGGCGGACGGGTTCAAGCGGGTCAGCCTGGAGCTGGGCGGCAAGAGCCCGGCCCTGGTGTTCGCCGACGCGGACGTGTCCACGGCGGCGGCGATCACGATGGGCACGGTCACCCTCGGCCTGTCCGGGCAGGTCTGCCTGGCGCAGACCCGGGCTCTGGTACAGCGGGACGTGGCCGACGAGTTCCTCGCGATGTCCGAGATGATCGGCGGGATGGTGGCCTACGGCAATCCGTTCGACCCGGCCGTCACCTCGTCCCCGCTGATCAACACCCGGCAGACGGAACGGGTGCTCGGGCTCATCGCCGACGGCCAGGCCGAGGGTGCCCGGCTGGTCTGCGGCGGCACCCGCGGCGAGGGCGACCTGGCCGCGGGCAACTTCGTCGCGCCCACGCTGTTCACCGACGTCTCCAACGACATGCGGATCGCCCGGGAGGAGATCTTCGGCCCGGTGCTGTCGGTGATCCCGTTCAGTGACGAGGAGGAGGCGGTCCGGATCGCCAACGACACCGAGTACGGGCTGGCTGCCACGGTCTGGACCAACGACATCAAGCGGGCCATGCGGATGACCAAGGCCCTGCGGGCCGGCACGGTCGGCATCAACGGCTACCAGCTGGAGCCGCACGCCGCGTTCGGCGGCTACCGCCAGTCCGGGATCGGCCGCGAGGGGGGCCGCCCGGCGATCGAGGCCTACACCGAGCTGAAGACCGTCCTGCTCCCGTTCACCGACGAAATGATGTAGTAACCCCAAGGACGCAACTACCTAAGGGGTTCCGAACGTGCAGCTGAGCACCGAGCGCATCCTCACCACCCATACCGGCAGCCTGCCTCGCCCGCCGGGCCTGCCCCTCACTGCGGCCGAACGCACCCCCGGCCAGCTGGCCGGGGCCGTCGGCTCGGTGGTCCAGTCCCAGATCGAGGCCGGCGTCGACGTCGTCAACGACGGCGAGGCGAGCAAGCCCAGCTACGCCACCTACGTCACCGAGCGGCTGGACGGCTTCGGCGGGGCGGGCGAGCCGCTGCGCCCGAAGGACTACGACGACTTCCCCGAGTGGAGCAAGCGGATGCTGGGCGACCCGGCCCGGGCGCGGCGGCTGGCCAACCCGGTCTGCACCGGCCCGGTGTCCTACCGCGACACCTCGCTGGTGCAGGCCGACATCGCGAACCTCACGAGCGCCACCGCCGGGCGGGATGTCGCCGAGGTCTTCATGTCCGCGGCCTCGCCGGGCGTGATCTCGATTTTCCACCAGAACGCTTATTACCCCACCAACTCTGACTACGCAGCGGCGCTCGCCGACGCAATGAAAACCGAGTACGACGCCATCCACGCCGCCGGGCTCGTGCTCCAGCTGGACTGCCCGGACCTGGCCATGGGCTGGAACGTCGCCGGGCTGGGCGGGAGCCAGGAGGGGTTCCTCGGCGTGGTCGCCGAGCGCGTGGAGGCGATCAACCACGCCACCAGGGACATCCCGCCCGAGGCGATGCGGCTGCACCTGTGCTGGGGCAACTACGAGGGCCCGCACACCAGCGACATCCCGCTGGGGAAGATCATCGGCGAGGTACTCAAGGCCCGGCCCTCGGCCATCTCGTTCGAGGGCGCCAACCCCCGCCACGAGCACGAGTGGGCGGTGTTCGAGGAGGTCAGGCTGCCGGACGGCAAGGCCATCATCCCCGGCGTGATCGACTCGACCACCAACTACGTGGAGCACCCCGACCTGGTCGCGCAGCGGATCGAGCGGTACGCGCGGCTGGTCGGCCGGGAGAACGTGCTGGCCGGCAGCGACTGCGGCTTCGCCACGTTCGCGACCTCATCGACCGTCGATCCCCAGGTGACCTGGGCCAAGCTGGCGGCGATGGCGGACGGGGCCCGCCGGGCGAGCCAGGCACTGTGGAACTGACCGTGACTACCCCTGTGGCCCGGGACGGGCATCCCCCGTCCCGGGCGCCGGGCGCTCGGCGGGATCGTGGCCCCGACGCCCGCCACGCCCGCGGCGTCGCCGTAGTGCAGCGCGGCCTGCTCGGTCTCGGTCGCCCCGGCCACGACGCAGTTGACCCGCACCGCGGGCGCCCATTCCACGGCGAGGCTGGTCGCCAGGTGGTGCAACCCCGCCTTGGCCGCGCCGTAGGCGGCCGTACCCGGCGACGGCCGCAGGCCGCTCACGCTGCCGATCATGATGATCGAGCCGCCGCCGCGCTGCTGCATGACCTCGTTCGCACGCTGGGACACGTGCAGCGGGGCGATCAGGTTGAGGGCGACAATCTTCTGGTGGAAGTTCGGCGAGGCCGTGGCCGCCCCGGCGTACGGGGCACCGCCCGCGTTGTTCACGACCACGTCGAGCCGCCCTGTCGCCTCGACCGCGGCGGCGATGAGCCGGTCGACCTGCGCCGGCTCTCTGACGTCCGCCTCGACGACGACGGCCGCGCGCTCCCCAGCGGTGACCGGCGCTGGCGGGGGCCGTCGCCCGCAAACGATCACGTCCGCCCCCGCGGCCAGGAACCGCCGGGCGATGCCCGCACCGATGCCCCTGGTGCCCCCGGTGACCAGCACCGTGCGGCCGGCGAACTCGCCGCCGCCCGCTGTGCGGCCCGTCCCTGCGCCGTCAGCCATGAGCCTCCCTCGACAGCAGGCTAAGGAGTCGTCTTGGCCATCAGCATGACAGCCGCCGGCGGTGTCGCCGAGGTCCTCATCGACTCGCCGCCCGTCAACGCGCTGACCGTGCGGGACTGGTTCGACCTGGCCGACGCGGTCACCACCGCGGGCCGCGACCCGGACACCGCGGCCGTGATCCTGATGGCCGCCGGGCGCGGCTTCTGCGCGGGCGTGGACATCAAGGAGCTGCAGCGCGAGGGCCACGCGGCGGTCATCGGCTGCAACCGCGGCTGCTACCAGGCGTTCGCCGCGGTGTACGAGTGCGAGGTCCCGGTCATCGCGGCCGTGAACGGGCACTGCCTGGGCGGCGGGATCGGGCTGGCCGGCAACGCCGACATCGTCGTGGCCGACGAGGCGGCGACGTTCGGGCTGCCCGAGGTCGACCGGGGGGCGCTCGGCGCCGCCACGCACCTGTCCCGGCTGGTGCCACCGCAGCTCATGCGGCACATGGTGTACACCTGCCAGCCGGTGCCCGCGCACGAGCTGCTCCGGCACGGCTCGGTCTACCAGGTGCTGCCCGCCGCCGAGCTGCACGGCGCGGCCCGCGCCATCGCCGCGGACATCGCGGCCAAGGACCCCCGGGTGATCCGGATGGCCAAGGAGTCGCTGAACGGCATCGACCCGGTCGACGTCAAGCGCAGTTACCGGTTCGAGCAGGGCTTCACGTTCGAGCTCAACCTCACCGGGATCCCGGACCGGGCCAGGGACGGCTTCCTCGGCGGCCAGGCCGCCGGCGGCGACGCCGGCCCCGAGGCGTAACGCAGCGGGGCAGCGGCATGGACAAGACGATGACGATCGCCGAGGCCGTGGCGCAGGTCCGCGACGGCATGACCGTCGGCATCGGCGGCTGGGGCTCGCGGCGCAAGCCGATGGCGCTGGTCAGGGCCATCGCCCGGTCCGGGGTGCGGGACCTGACCGTGGTGTCCTACGGCGGCCCCGACGTGGGGCTGCTCATCGCGGCCGGCTGCGTGAGCCGGGTCGTGTGCGGGTTCGTGTCGCTGGACTCGATCCCGCTCGAGCCGCACTTCCGGCGGGCCAGGCGCGACGGCCGCATCCGGCTCACCGAGGTGGACGAGGGCATGCTCAGGGCCGGGCTCTCCGCGGCGGCGCAGCGGCTCCCGTTCCTGCCCATCCGCGCCGGGCTCGCCTCGGACGTGCTCCGGGTCAACCCGGAGCTGCGCTGTGTGAGGTCCCCGTACGGCGACGCCGAAGAGCTCGTGGCCATGCCCGCGCTCACCCTCGACGTGGCCCTGGTCCACCTGAACCGCGCCGACCCGGGCGGCAACGCGCAGTACCTCGGGCCTGACCCGTACTTCGACGACCTGTTCTGCCTCGCGGCCCGGCGCCGGCTCGTCTCCTGCGAGCGGATCGTGCCCACCGCCGAGCTCGCCGCGGGCGGCCCGGTGCAGAGCCTGCTGCTGAACCGGGCCATGGTCGACGGCGTTGTCGAGACCCCGCGCGGCGCGCACTTCACCAGCTGCGAGCCCGACTACGGCCGGGACGAGGACTTCCAGCGCCGGTATGCGGCCGCCGCCGCGTCCGAGGAGACCTGGGCCGAGTTCAGCCGGCGGTTCCTGAGCGGTGACGAGGCGGACTACCTCGCCAGGACAAGCGAAAGACCAAGATCTTGAACGCTGCTACCCGGGCCGACATCTGCGTGGCCGCGTGCGCGGACACCTGGGCCGGCGACGGCGAGACGCTGGCCAGCCCGATGGGGCTGATCCCCGCGCTCGGCGCGCGGCTGGCCCGGCTGACCGCCGCCCCTGACCTGCTGCTCACCGACGGGGAGGCGTACCTGCTGGCCCGCGTCCCCGGCGCGGGGCCTGCGCCCGGGCCGGCGTCACCAGGCACGGGCCCGGCGGTCGAGGGATGGCTGCCGTACGGCCGGGTGTTCGACATGCTGGCCAGCGGGCGGCGGCACGTGATGATGGGCGCCAGCCAGATCGACAGGTTCGGCAACCAGAACATCTCCTGTATCGGCGACTGGGCCCGGCCCAGGTCGCAGCTGCTCGGGGTGAGGGGCGCGCCGGGGAACACGGTGAACCACGCGACCAGCTACTGGGTGCGCGAGCACTCGCCGCGGGTGTTCGTGCCCGCCGTGGACATGGTCTGCGGCGTGGGAAACGACCGGGCCGCGGGCGGGCCGCCGTCGGCCCGCCGGTTCCACGACCTGCGGCTCGTGATCACTAACCTGGCCACGCTGGACTTCGCCACCCCAGACGGGTCGATGCGGCTCCGGTCGGTTCACCCCGGGGTGAGCGTGGACGAGGTCATCGCGCAGACCGGCTTCGCGCTGACCGTGCCGGAACAGGTCCCGCAGACCCGTCCGCCCACGGACGCGGAACTGCGGCTGATCCGCGAGGTGCTCGACCCGGAGCACCGCCGCGAGGCCGAGGTGGTAGGCCGGTGAGTGAGACCCTCGCCGATCCGCTGCGCACGCCGCTGACCGAGCTGACCGGCGTTCGCTGGCCGGTGGTGCAGACCGGCATGGGCTGGGTGGCCGGGCCGCGGCTGGTGACCGCGGTCGCCGAGGCGGGCGGGCTCGGCATCCTGGCCTCGAGCACGATGACGCTCGACGAGCTCAGGCGCGCCGTCCGCGAGGTGAAGGACCGCACCGGCCAGCCGTTCGGGGTCAACGTGCGGGCCGACGCGGCCGACGCGGCCGAGCGGATCGGCCTGATCATCTCCGAGCGGGTCAGGGTCGCCTCGTTCGCGCTGGCACCGACCGAGGCGCTGGTCCGCCGGCTGACCGGCGCCGGTGTGGTGGTGATCCCGTCGGTGGGCGCGCGGCGGCACGCGGAAAAGGTGGCCGCGTGGGGTGCGGACGCCGTGATCGCGGCGGGCGGAGAGGGCGGCGGTCACACCGGGCCGGTGCCCACGTCCGTGCTGCTGCCGCAGGTGGTCGACGCCGTCGGCATCCCGGTGATCGGGGCGGGCGGGTTCGCCGACGGCCGGGGCCTGGTCGCCGCCCTGGCCTACGGGGCGGCCGGGATCGCCATGGGCACCCGGTTCCTGCTCACCAGCGACAGCACGGTGCCCGACGCGGTGAAGCGTGTCTACCTGGCCAGCGGCGCCGACGGCACGGTGGTGACCACCCAGGTCGACGGGGTGCCGCACCGGGTGCTGCGGACCAGGTTCGTGGACGGCCTGGAGGCTGCGGCGGGCTGGCGCCGCCTGGCCCGGGCCGCAGCGAACGCGAACGCGTTCCGCAAGCTCAGCGGTTCGTCCTGGCGGTCGATGATCGCCGAGGGCCGGGGGATGCGCGGGCACGGCGAGCTGACCTGGAGCCAGCTGCTGATGTCCGCGAACACGCCGATGCTGCTGCGCGCGGCCATGGTCGACGGCCGCGCCGACCTCGGGGTCATGTCCGCCGGCCAGGTGGTGGGCCGCATCGAGGACCTGCCCACCGCCGGGGAGGTGATCGAGGCCGTCATCGGCGAGGCCCGCGAGGTCCTGAACCGGCTCACGGCCGGGAGCTGACCGCGGCCGGTCGCGGGCCCGACGCTGACTGGCCGTCTTAGCCCTCGGGCAGCGGCTCCAGATCGACGCCGGGCAGGCCCCGGGCACTGCCGTACTCGTAGGCGCCACGGCTGGTGGCGAGGGTGAGCTCACCCTGACCCTGGCGGTGCACGGTCAGTTCGACACCCGCGAGGGTGGCGTGCCTGACGGCGCGGGTTCCGCCGCCTGGGTCGGCGTACGCCACCGCGACCGCGTCGTCATCGGCGGTGGTCACGGACAGCGACACCCGGGCTCCCGGCGCGGAGACCTCGGCGGTGAGCTGGCCGGGGGCGGCGTCGACCCGGGGCCGCCGGCCGAGCCCGCCGAGCGGGATGCGCTCACCGCCGAGGCCGAGCGCGCCCATCGCCGTCCAGGGCGACCGGGCCGGGCCGACCCTGATCCTGGCCAGCACCAGCTCGAGCCACGCCTCCGGTGCGCCGCCGAAGTCCGCGGCGTGCAGCCACACCCAGCAGTCGGCGTGCTCGGATCCCCAGTTGTGGCCGACCGTGCCCCGCCAGCGCGACACGTCGACCCGGTGGCCATCGACCTCGAGCAGGCCGGTGACCAGGCCGTCGGGGACACTCACCTCAAGCTTGGTGCGCGGCAGCGGCGCACGGTACAGCGCCGGGGGCCGCAGCGGACGCAGCGGCGGCGGCCCGCCCGCGACGGCCAGGCTCCAGCGCGCGGTCCGTGCGGTCCGGGCGGCCCGCGCGGCCATGGCGGCCTGCCCCTGGAACTGCCCGGGCCCCGCGACGACATCCGCCGGGAAGCCGCCGAAGACCTGCTTGACCACGATCGGCCGTTGACCTAGGTCACGGTCGACGACCGTGCACCACAGCGCCGCCGACTCCGGACCCTGCCGGGGACGGTGCCGGGTGCGGCGAATCCACAGCGCCCGGGGTGAGGCCGGGTCGCGCGCGCTGACAAACCACGACTCATATCCGCCGGCGCCCACCCGCCCATCATGCGCTCCCACGGCCCCGCTCGGCCAAGTCATCGCCCGTGCTGTCACACCGAGCTGTCACATCGCGGCGAGCTGGCCCGTCAACGGAGCGGAAGCACAAGAACGATAAGGAGATCACCATGGACGCCCGTCTCAACTTCCACGGCAGCAGCGTCGCGGCGAACTTCGCCAAGTACATCAACTCGGCAGGCGCGGTCGTGACGAAGTCGGCCCTGCCCGCCGCGACCCAGGAACTGGTCAAGATCCGGGCCAGCCAGGTCAACGGCTGCGCCGGCTGCCTCGACATGCACACCAAGGACGCCGAGCACGCCGGGGAGAGCCGGGTGCGGCTCAACCTGGTCGCGGCGTGGCGGGAAGCGACCGTCTTCACCGAGGCCGAGCGGGCCGCCCTGGAGCTCACCGAGCAGGGCACCCGCCTCGCCGACGTCGCAGGCGGTGTCACCGACGACGCCTGGGCGAACGCGGCCAAGCACTACGACGACGACCAGCTTGCGGCGCTGGTGTGCCTGATCGCCCTGATCAACACGTACAACCGGCTGAACGTCATCATCCAGCAGCCCGCCGGTGACTACGTGCCGGGCCAGTGGGGCTAACCCTCGCCCCAGCCATCCCGCCAGGCCGCACCTTCATGATCCCGGACCGAAAACCACGTAGGTCATGAGCCTGGGTCCGGGATCATGAAACTCCCCGGGATCGCCGGTCCGAGGTGGCGCCTATGCTGCTCGGGGGCCCGTTCCTGACCGGATGGTGGGGTGCCAAATGCCGGACCGGTTCATCGTGACCACGGACGACCTGCTGGGCGCGCTCGACGAGCTGCTGGAGGGCGGGGGCGACGCGTGGTGGGACGGGTTCTTCGCCGACCGCACGAAGCCGATCCCGTTCTTCGCCGACCGGCCGGACGAGAACCTCGCCGAGTGGTTCGCCGACGGCCTGCTCACCCCCGGGCGGGTGCTCGAGCTGGGCTGCGGCCCGGGGCGGAACGCGCTCTACCTGGACGGCCTGGGGTGCAGCGTCGATGCCGTCGACTTCTCGGCCGAGGCGATCGAATGGGCCAGGCAGCGGGCGAGGCCGGCCGCGGCCACGGTGGACTTCCGGTGCGGCTCCATCTTTGACGTGACGTTCACCCCAGAGTCGTATGACCTCGTCTACGACTCGGGCTGCTTCCACCATCTCCCGCCGCACCGCCGTCAGGGCTACGTGGAGCTCGTGAACCGGGCGCTGAAGCCGGGCGGGCGCTTCGGGCTGGTGTGTTTCCGGCCCGAGGGCGGCAGCGGGCTCACCGACCTGGAGGTGTACCAGCGGGCGAGCCTCGGCGGCGGCCTGGGCTATGCGGAGGACCGGCTGCGGGCCCTGTGGGACCGGCCCCCGTTCGCGGTGCGCGTGCTCCGGCAGATGCGCCAGGCGGACGACCCCGGGCCCTGGTTCGGCGAGCACTTCCTGTGGGCGCTGCTGGCCGCGAAGCAGGACGCGGTCTGACCGCTGCGGGCGGCGCGGTGATTAGCGGCCTTCCGCCGCTGTGGAGGTAACTTCGCAAAAGGCATAGAAATCATCCGCGAGATTCACCACCGGCAAGCCGTGGCGTGCGCGACGGATGGCTGACCTCGCGTTATGCTCGAATTCGGGGAGCCGCAGAATCGTTCACATACTTCCGCTTCGCTGCTAATCCCGGGGGATGAATCAGCTCAATAGCTTCGCCATTGAGGAAGCGAAAAGAAGGAGTCCGACAGGTGACTTTTGCCGCTAGCACCAATCGCGGCGCGGGGGCTGGTGGTCCTCTGGGGCGCGCGCAGCCACGGATGGCGAGGCGCATCCGCCGGGGTGCCGGCGCAACGGGTGCGCTCGCCGCGGCGGCGGTGCTGAGCCTGGCGGCGCCGGCGGGCGCCAGCACCGGCAGCGCCGGGTCCCCCGGTTCCGCGGCGGCCGCTGGCCCTGCGACTGTGACTGGTGCCCGGGACATCACCGGCCACGGCAACGGGTCCATCTCCTCGATTCTGAGGGCCGGGGACGTCGTCACCGGTGTTCGGGGCGCGGGGAACGGGAACGTCGTGCTGACGGGCTCGGCAACGACGGGGGTTGGTGCGCAGACTGCTCCGGTCCTCTACCGGGGCCGTCTCGCGACCGCGGCGGGTGCGGCGGTATCGGTGCTGATGCCGGCGTTTCCTGGCGTGACGACCGCGACGTTCTACGGTCCTGACACCCACCGCTTCAACCCGGCGGGCATCCCGGAAGACCAGGTGCGTGCCGTCGGGAGCTACCAGTCGTCGTCCGCACCCGCCGGTGTCCTCAACCAGGGCATGATCTACCTCGGGCCGGAGAGCGGGCCGGGAGGATCATGGACCTCCATTGACGTGCCCGCTGACGGCACCCATACGGCCGGGCACGTGCGGGCCTGCCCCAGGGCCCGGCGCAACTGCTTCGTCATGGACACCATCGCGCACAGCACGATGGGCGACCTGGTGGTGGGCAACTACGACCTCAGCCCGGGCGTGCCTGGCGGTGTGATCTCGGGCAATGCCTTCATCTACAACATGTCCAGGCACCAGTGGACGCTGCTCCGCCTCGGCGGAAGCCTGTCGAGCCAGACCTCCCTCTATGGCATCTGGCAGAACGGGGGTAGCGCCAGCCCGCGCTACACCCTGGCCGGCGGCTCCCGGGCTAGCGGAGCCAAGCGAGGCTTTCTCATGAACTACAACGAACGGACCGGGCGCCTCGGGACGCCGAAGTACTTTAGCTACGGCAACCGCCCGACGGCAGACACGCACTTCGAGGGCATCACCGCCGTGCCGGGCGGCTTCGACCTCGTGGCCATGAGCTCGGCCCAGGACCCGTCGCTGGCGTTCGTTCCGGTCAACGGCCGTAACGGATCCTTTGGCACCGCACGGTGGCATCCCGTCAGCGTCACGGCCAGCCCGCTATGTTCCGGTGGCTGCAGTGTTGTGACCGGGAATACCGTGGATAAGAACCGCATCATGGGGCTTTATATCCCCACTGGTTCCACCGCCCTTCATACCTACCTCGCCACGGTCGGCTAATCCGCGGATGGTGACCGGGATTCCTGGCGGAGTTGGCGTTTGAGCGGCTTGCCTGACGGGCTGCGGGGCAGGTCGGCGCGGAACTCGACCTGCCGGGGCACCTTGAAGTTGGCCAGCCGGGTGCGGCAGAACGCCAGCACGTCGGACTCGGACAGGACGTGGCCAGGCCGGCTGACCAGATAGGCCCGGCCGACCTCGCCGAGCCGCTCGTCGGGCACCCCGATCACGGCCGCCTCGGCCACGCCGTCGAGCCGGGCCAGCACCTGCTCCACCTCGGCCGGGTACACGTTGAAGCCGCCGCAGATATACATGTCCTTGAGCCGGTCGGTGATGGTCAGGTACCCCGGCGGGTCGAGATGCCCGACGTCGCCGGTGTGCAGCCACCCGGCGGCGTCCACCGCGGCGGCGGTCGCGGCCGGGTCGTCGAGATAGCCCAGCATCACGTTCGGGCCGCGGAGGAGGATCTCCCCGTCCTCGCCGGGCCCGGCGTCCCCGCCGTCCTGGCCCGTGACCCGGATGCCGAAGCCGGCGGCGGCCCGGCCGGAGGTCCTGGCCACGGTCCGCGGGTCGTCGCCGGGGCGGCACATGGTCGCGACCACGGCCTCGGTCAGCCCGTAGGCGGTGAGCACCGTGTCGAAGCTGAGCTCGGCCATCATCCGCTCGACCAGGGCGACGGGGACCGTGGCTGCGCCGGTCACCGCGAGCCGCAGGCTGGACAGGTCACGGGCGTTCCTGGCGGGGTGGTCGAGGAGGGTCTGGTAGACCGTGGGGGCGCCAGGAAACACGGTGATCCGCTCGGCCTCGATCAGCCGCATGGCCTGCCCGGCGTCGAACACTGTTTGCGGCACCAGTGTGGCCCCGCTGACCAGGCAGGCGAGAATGCCGGCCTTGAACCCGAACGTGTGGAAGAACGGGTTCACCACCAGGTAGCGGTCGTCCGGGGTGAGCTGGGCGCACTCGGCCCAGGCCTGGGCCACGCCCAGGGACTGGCGGTGCGCGCTCATCGCGCCCTTGCTCCGGCCGGTGGTGCCCGAGGTGAACATGATGTCGCTGACCTGGCCCGGCGTGACCGCGGCGGCCCGGGCGTCGGCCGCGCCGGGCCGCGCCGGGGTGCCGTTCTCCAGCTCCGCCCAGGAGAGTTCCTTCCAGGTCGTCACCGCTGGGCCTGCCGCGGTCTGACCCGCCCCGGGAGCGGCCTCGACGGGCACCCGGACGACGAGTCCGAGGCGGTCGAGGGACGGGCCGGCGGACGTTGCGTAATGGCTGTGGCTGGGTTCGCTGGCCGCGGCGCGCAGCAGCCCGAGCCGGTCCGTGCCGAGGAACCGGTCGGCCACGATGAGGGCGCGCGCGCCGCTGCGGCCGATCACGTCGAG
Source organism: uncultured Actinomycetota bacterium (assembly GCA_963844655.1). Classification (GTDB taxonomy): domain Bacteria; phylum Actinomycetota; class Actinomycetes; order Streptosporangiales; family Streptosporangiaceae; genus JASHPR01. The sequence goes on from CAWJPA010000007.1 coordinate 1,335,549, forward strand.
CGCCTCCGGGCCGGTGAACCGGGTGTTGACCGGGACCAGCGTGGCCCCGGCGTACAGGGCGCCGAGCGCGCCGAGTACCCAGTGGCAGGTGTTGGGGGACCAGACCGCCACCCGGTCCTGCGGCTCGATGCCGTGGGCGATGAGCGTTCCGGCTACGGCGGCGACCCGCTCGTGCAGGTCGCGGTAGCTCAGCCGCGGCCCGTGCGGGTCGGCCACGGCGGTGTGCCCGCCGTACTGGCGCGCCGCGCTGGCCACGGCGGCCGGGATGGTCAGGTCCACGCTCTCCTCCGGCCTGGCGGTGATCGGTAGGGTGAGCCCACGGGCGGGGGCAGCTGTCGGCCACGCATGCGCGGGAGGTTGGGATGCCCCTGTCGGTGACGCCCCCGGCCGGGCGCGATCTGCTGGCCGGCAAGGCCGTGGTGATCACCGCCGCGGCGGGCACCGGGATCGGCTCGGCGACCGCCCGGCGCTGCCTGGAGGAGGGCGCCCGGGTTGTGATCAGCGACAGCCACGCGCGCCGCCTGGCCGAGGTCCGCGGCGAGCTGGCCGCGGCGCACGGGGACCGGGTGCGGGCCATCGCGTGCGACGTCACCGACGAGAGCCAGGTCGAGGCGCTGGTCGCCGGGGCGGCCGAGCAGTTCGGCCGGGTCGACGTGATGGTCAACAACGCCGGGCTCGGCGGCACAAGCTCGGTCCTGGAGATGACCGACGAGCAGTGGTCGCGGGTGCTGGACGTGACGCTGACCGGGACGTTCCGGTGCACCCGGGCCGCGCTGCGGCAGATGGTCGCCCAGGGCGGCGGCGGGGCCGTGGTCAACAACGCGTCGGTGCTGGGCTGGCGGGCGCAGCCCGGGCAGGCGCACTACGCGGCGGCCAAGGCGGGGGTCATGGCGCTCACCCGGTGCGCGGCCCTGGACGTGGCCGGACACGGCATCCGGGTCAACGCGGTCGCGCCCAGCCTGGCCACGCACCCGTTCCTGGCCAAGGTGACCAGCGAGGAACTGCTCGCCGACCTGGCCCGGCGGGAGGCGTTCGGCCGCGCGGCCGAGCCGTGGGAGGTGGCCAACGTCATCGTGTTCCTGGCCAGCGACTACGCCTCGTACCTGACCGGCGAGGTGGTCTCGGTGAGCAGCCAGCATCCCTGACGCCGCCCTGGTCAGCCCGGAGGGAGCAGCTTGCGGTGATCCCATGAGGCGATCCGCAGCGGCTGCACGATAAACCCCACCCTCTTGCGCGCGGTGTGCGCCACGTACTCATCAAGCTCCTCGGCGGGCTGGTCCGCCAGGCCGGCCGCGATCGCGCGGCCGATGCTGAGCACGCCGGCCGGGTCGTCGACGCACCGGGCCGTGCCCCGCACCTGCACCCCGCGCAGGGCGAAGTACTCCTCCCCGGTCTCGACCAGGCAGGTCACCCGGGGGTCGCGGGCCAGGTTGCGGGCCTTCTGCGACGCGCGGTAGGTCCAGAACGCGATCTGCCCGCCGCGCATCGTGTAGAACATCGTGACCAGGTGCGGCGTGCCGTCGGGGTTAATGGTGGCGAGCTGCAGCTTGCGGGACGCGGCCAGCATGGCCGCGGCCTGTGCCTCGGTCATCGCGACCCGGCCGCGTTGTTTCATCTAGCCCTCCCGGCTTCCGGGCCTTCTGGCGGCGCGAAGCCGATGGTCTCGGTGGCCAGGGCCAGCGTGTCCTCGCAGGCGAAGCCGGCCGGGGGAGCGACGGCGCTGGCCGCGCCCGGCGCGGACATCGGGCCGAGCGCCCGGCTCACGGACTCCAGCGTCCACATGCCGTCGGCCGAGCCGTGCTCGGCGGCCAGGAACGTCTCCCTGATCCGCGGCGGCTCCATCACCGCGGCCACCCCGCCGTGCACCACGAATACCTCGCCGCTGATGCCCGCGGCGGCCGGGCTGGCCAGGTACACCACCAGCGGCGCCACGTGATCGGGGGCGAGCGGGTCCACCGTGCCCTCGGGTGGGGCGCCCATCAGGCCGGCGGTCATGTCCGTGCGGGCCCGCGGGCAGATCGCGTTGGCCCGCACGCCGTACCGGGCGCAGCTGCGCGCGGTGACCACGGTGAGCGCGGCGATCCCGGCCTTGGCCGCCGCGTAGTTGGGCTGCCCCGATGAGCCGAGCAGGAACGCCTCGGAGGAGGTGTTCACGATCCGGGCGTAGACCGGGCCCCCGGCCTGCTTGCTGGCCTGGCGCCAGTGGGCGGTGGCCACCCGGCTGGTCAGGAAGTGCCCGCGCAGGTGCACCCGGAGCACGAGGTCCCACTCGTCGGCCGACATCGTGAAGATCATGCGGTCCCGGAGCACGCCGGCGTTGTTGACCAGGATGTCCAGGCCGCCGAACGTGTCCAGCGCGGTGGCCAGCAGGCGCTCGGCGGTCGCCCCGTCGCCGATGTCGCCCTCGCAGACCGCCGCCTGCCCGCCGGTGGCGGTGATCTCGCCGGCCACGGCGCGCACGGCCGGGCCGGGCAGGTCGTTGAGCACGAGCCGGGCCCCGGCCCGGGCCAGCGCGGCCGCCTCCGCGCGGCCCAGCCCGTTTCCCGCGCCGGTGACAATCGCGGTCCTGCCGTCCAGGGTCAGGCCATCGGGCATGTGCGGAACGCTCCTTCGCTGTGATCCGGGGTCAGTAGCCGGGGCCGCTCAGGATCCCGCCGTCGGCCACGAACTCGCTGCCGGTTGAGTACGACGAGTCGTCCGAGGCGAGGAACGCCACCAGCCGGGAGATCTCGATCGGCTGGGCGAACCGCGGGATCGGCAGCGACTCGAGGAACGCCACGCCGTCGGCCTCGCCGTAGGTCGCGGCCTGCTCGATGGTCATCCGGGTCAGCACGCCGCCCGGGTGCACCGAGTTGACCCGGATGCCGAACTGGCCGAGCTCCTGCGCGGCGACCTTGGTCATGCCGCGGACCGCGAACTTGCTGGCTGTGTACGCGGACAGCCCGGCGGCGCCCGTGAAGCCCTCGATCGAGGAGATGTTGACGATCGACCCGCCGCCGGCCGCCTTCATCGGCGCGATCACGGCCTTCATGCCCAGCCAGCAGCCGACCGCGTTCACCTCGAGGATCCGCTGGAACTCGGCCAGCGGCATCTCCTCGATGCTGGCGAACGTCAGCACGCCCGCGTTGTTGACCAGCACGTCGAGCCGGCCGAAGGCGGCGGTGGCCGCGGCCGTGGCCGCGGCCCAGTCGTCCTCGCTGGTCACGTCGAGATGCAGGTAGCGGCTGCAGTCCTCGCCCAGCCCGGCGGCGACGTACTTGCCCTGGTCGTCGAGGATGTCGCCGAACACGACCCGCGCGCCCTCCGCCACGAAGTGGCGCACGTGCGACTTGCCCATGCCGCGGGCCCCGCCGCTGATCAGCGCCACCTTGCCGTCAAGCCGGCCCATGGCGCCTCCCGGGCGGTTGCAGAACCGAACTGAAACCTGTTCTACTTTAGTACCGTTCACCGCGCGGCGAAGCGCCTAACTCGGTTGGGGTTCATCGACGATGATCAGCACGCGCGCAGCGCTGCTCTACGGGCCGGGCCAGGACTACAAGGTCGAGACGGTCGAGGTTGATGAGCCGGGTCCCGGTGAGGTGCTGGTCGAGATCCGGGCCTGCGGGCTGTGCCATTCCGACGAGCACGTGCGGACCGGTGACCTGCCGCTGCCGCACTACCCGGTCATCTGCGGTCACGAGGGTGCGGGCGAGGTGACTCAGGTCGGCGACGGGGTGACCTCTGTGGCGCCCGGAGACCACGTGGCGCTGGCGTTCATCCCGTCCTGCGGCTCCTGCAAGATGTGCCGCACCGGCCGGGCGTACCTGTGCGACATGGGCATGAAGCTCTTCGACACCGGGATGATCACCGACGGCCGCATCGCGCACCGGATCGGGAACGAGCCGGTCGCGAGGTACGCGCAGCTCGGGGCGTTCGCGGAACGGCAGCTGCTGGCCGAGCCCTCGGTGGTCAAGGTGGACCCGGACATCCCGTGGCCGGCGGTCGCGCTGGTGTCGTGCGGGGTGGCCACCGGGTTCGGCTCGGCGGTCAGCCGCGCGGGCATCCGTCCCGGCGACACCGTGGCCGTCCTCGGCATCGGCGGGGTCGGCATCAGCGCGGTGCAGGGCGCCCGGGTGGCCGGGGCGCGGCGGATCATCGCCGTCGACCCGGTGGAGTTCAAGCGCGAGCAGGCCCTGCGGTTCGGCGCCACCCACGTCTACTCCTCGCTGGACGAGGCCATCGCCGGCGTCGGCCAGCTGACCTGGGGGGAGATGTGCGACTCGGTTATCTGCACGTTCGGCGTCATGCGCGGGGAGCTGCTGGAACCCGCGCTCTCGCTGACGGCCAAGGGCGGCGCGTGCGTGGTCACGTCGGTCGCGCCGATGGCCCAGGCCCAGGCCGACGTCAACCTGTTCCTGCTGGCCATGATGAACAAGGACATCAGGGGATGCCTGTACGGGGCGGAAAGCCCCCGGGTCCAGATTCCCCGGCTGCTGGCCCTCTACCGCGACGGCGTCCTGAAGCTCGATGAGCTGATCACCGAGACGTACCGGCTCGACCAGGTCAACCAGGGGTACGCCGACATCGAGGCCGGGCGGATCATGCGCGGGGTCATCACGTTCTGAGCGCGTCGCCATCCGGCCCGCCACCCCCGGCGGGCCGGTCACCCGGCCGGGCTGAGCTGGCGGACCAGGTCGGGGACGCTGCCCCCCGGCGGGGGCACGACCGCGATGACGGGCGTGTCCAGGCCACGGGCCTGGTACTCGGCGACCCGTTCCCGGCACGCCCGCGGCGCGCCGTGCACGAGGAGGTCGTCCACGACCTCGTCGCCGATCGCGGCCAGGGCGCCCTTGCGGTCACCCGCCGCCCAGGCCTCCTGCATGGGCCGCAGCACCTCGCCGCGGCCCAGCCAGGCGTGGAACGCGGCATAGGCCGGCACGCTCAGGTAGGCCGCGATCATGCGCTTGCCGATGCCGCGCGCGACCTCGGCGTCGGCCGTGGGGCAGACGAAGATCCTGGCCACCAGCTCGCAGCCCGGGCCGGCCACCGCGCGGATCTTGGGTACGTCGGCCGGCGCCAGCCAGTTCGTGATCACGGCATCGGCCTCGGCCGCCGCGAGCTTGATCATCTGCGGCCGGAGCGCGGCCAGCGCGAGCCGCGGCGGCGTCGCGGGCGGGGGGTCGAGGCGGAAGCCGTCCACCCGGAACGTCTCGTACTCCTGCGTGATCTTCTCCCCGGCCAGGGCCGGGCGCAGGAACCGCAGCATGTCCCTGGCTCGCTGGTAGGGACGGGTGAACTCGACCGCGTTCCACTGCTGCACCACAATCGGCGTGGACGTCCCGATGCCCAGCACGAAACGGCCCGGCGCGAGGCTGGCCAGGGTCGCGCCGCTCATGGCCAGCAGGCCGGGCCCGCGCGTGAAGATGGGCGCGATAGCCGTGCCGAGCCGCAACTCGCTGCTCCACTGCGCGGCCGCCGCCAGCGGCGTGAACGCGTCGGCTCCGTTGACCTCGGCCGACCAGGCGTCGGTGTAGCCGGTCCCGGCCAGCCCGGCGACGATCTCACGCTGCTCGGCCAGCGCGAGCCCGGGCAGCGGGAGCGTGATTCCCCAGCGCGGCTTGGTTTCCACGGGCTGTCCTTTCCATGACGGGCGAGGGGTCGGGCGGGCGGCCACGGGGTATACGGCGGGTGGAGGGTTTGCGGCAGTTGTGGGGGGGCGTCGGGTGTTGTACGGCGGTGTGCGGCGGTTACGTTACTGCCTTCGTGGCCAGGACGGACAATTCACGATCTCGCGGATGGTCTCACCGCTGACCTCAACGGTGGCAGGATGCCGGGCATGACATCGCAGTCCCCGGATGATCCGTTCGCGTCGCTGTTCGATGATCCCGAACTCGAGGCCGTGTTCGCGCGGGCCTCGCCGGCGGACACCATCGCGGCGGTGCTCACCGAGGCGCGCATCGTGCTCGCCGACGTCGACAGCCCGCTCGATGCCGAGCTGTGGGGCTCGGACATCGTGGCCGCGCTCGGTTCCGGCGCCGGCCAGGCGGGCGCGATCGTGCCGGCCGCGGAGCAGTCGGGCACGCCGGAGGCGCTCGCGACCCTGCGGGTGCTGGGCGCGGTCGGCGCGCCCCAGCTGCGCGAGGCCGCGTCCGCGGCGGCCGACCGGCTCGCGGCGGCGGGGATCGGGGAGCCGGCCTGGGCCGGCTCCATCGGGGCGCCGGTCCCGGGCGACGGCTGGCGTTACGGCGACGCTTTCGGTCAGCAGGAAGCGGTGACCGTGAGCTTCTGGTACGGCGACCGGGGGCATGTGGTGTCGGTTCTGCTCGACCACGGTCAGGGTGGCGGCATCAAGAATGTCTGGGTGGGGGACGCGGGAGACGTCCTCGACCGGACCAGGGAACTGTCGCAGCAGGACCCTAGGATGATCTTCGAGATGATCACCCAGTCCGACGCGCGGGTCCGGCTGGACCGGGCGATAGCGGCGGGGGAGTGCCCGCAGCAGCCCGAGGAAGTCGGGAACGTCGCGTCGAGGTGGGCGATCCTGCGGGCCAGGGTCGGCCTGCTGCGGCGCTAGACAAGGTGAGAAGCATGACTACTGCCTCGGTGACGGTCGAGGATGTTGGTGCGACCCTGCGCGCCACCGTGAAGCTTCCTGGCTGCACGGCGGACCAGTGGCTGTCGGCGTTCACCGATCCGGCGCGGGTGGCCCGGTGGTGGGGCGGGGAACTGAGCACGGACCTGGTCGTCGGCGGCCCGTACGTGGTTCGGTTCCCGGCGCTGGGCCAGACGCTGGACGGCCAGGTAGTCGGCTACGAGCCGGCCAGGCTGCTGGAGTTCACCTGGAGCTGGGATGGCGCGGACGGGCCGCGGCGCACGGTCGTGGTCCGGGCTGCGACGTCCACCCTGACGATCACGCACGGCCCGCACGGTGAGACCGACTCCGAGCGCGCCGCGCGGGCCGAGAACCGCGCCGCGTGGGAGTCCTCCCTGCCCAGGCTGGTCACCTCGCTCGGCCTTCAGGGACAGCGCTGAGCAGCGGTGTCCGGGCTCGTGCCCGGGCCGGGGGCGGCCGCGTCGCGGAACACCACCCAGCGCATGGCCGCGTACATGTACCCGGCCTCGCAGACCGCGGCCAGGATCCGGGCCAGGCGGTAGTCGAGCCCCAGGGCGGCCAGGCCCGCGCCGACACCAAGGATCCAGGCCAGGTAGTTCACGATGACGACCGCCGCGTACACGCCCATCTGCGGCGCCACCGCGCCGTGGGAACGGAAGTTCAGGGTCCGGTTGAGCAGGTAGCTCAGCCCGGCCGCGGTCAGGTAGGACGCCGTGATGCTCACCGGCACCGGCCAGCGCAGCCCGCCGTGCAAGATGGTGAGCAGCACGAGGTCGGTGGCGAACGTGCCGGAATTGATGAGCACGAATCCGACCATGTTCGGGGCGACGACCCGGTCCAGGCCGAACGGGAGCCTGCGCGCGATCGCGGCGCTCAGGGCCGCGAACCGCTCCCCCCGCCGGGCCATGGCCCGGGCGCGCACCGTCCCGGCCGCTGGCATGCGTCTTAGTGTGACCACCCTGGGTGACCAGCAGCCGACCCTACGCCGCCGATCCGGCTAACGGCCGCTGGCCACAGGAAACCGGCCCCTGGCTACGTCTCGCCGCGCTCGACCAGGTAGTCACGGAACTCCTCGAGCGCCTGCTCCGGGTCGGAGCCGAGATCGTCGACCATCACCATCTGGGTGCCGGTCCAGTAGGCCCCGGTGTACTCGCCGCCGTCGCCGGGACCGAGGAGGAGCGGGGCGTGGGCGATCTTGATGTGGTCCTGCACGTCCGCCCAGGAAACACCCTCGGGTACCAGGCCGATCGTCGGCGGCTCGCTGTCGTCATAGGCGAGGTCGTCCAGCATCTCTCAACTCCCTGATCAAGCTGCGTAAGCCTGGCCCCGGCTCCGCCCTGATTAAACGACGGCGACCGGCGTCCGCGGAAGCCCGTTACCCGGCGATGAGCCCCAGGCCGGGCGCTGCGGCAGAATTAGCTGCATGGATCTTGGATTGCGCGACCGGGTCTTCATCGTGACCGGCGGCAGCCGCGGCCTGGGCTTCGCCGCGGCGCAGGCCCTCGTGGCCGAAGGGGCCCGCGTCGTGCTCAGCGCTCCGCACGAGGCCACGGCCGCCGCGGCCGTGGCCCGCCTCGCGGGCGGTCCGACCGCTGGCGCGGCCACCTGGGTGGTCGCCGACAACGCCGATCCCGCCGCGCCCGGCCGGCTGATCGCGGCGGCCAGGGACGGCTTCGGCCGGCTGGACGGTGCACTGTTCAGCGTGGGCGGAACGCCGGCCGGCACGGTCGCGGCCACGCCGGACGAGGCGTGGCGCTCCGGCTTCGAGAGCGTCTTCCTCGGCGCGGTCCGGCTGGCCCGGGCTCTCGCCGCGGATCTGGCGGCGGGCGCGCCCGGGGGGCCAGTCGCCGGGACCGGCGGCTCCCTGGTCTTCGTGCTGGCCTCGTCGGTGCGCGTGCCGCTCCCTGAGCTCGCCATCTCCAACGGCCTGTTCCCCGGCCTGGCCGGCGTGGTGAAGACCATGGCCGACGAGATCGGCCCGGCCGGAATCCGGATCAACGGCGTCCTGCCGGTACGGATCGCCACCGACCGGGTCCGTGAACTCGATGCGCTCAGCGGCGATCCCGACGAGGTGCGGGCCCGCCTGTCCCAGCGCATTCCGCTGCGCCGGTACGGCGAGCCCGCGGAGTTCGGGCGGGTGGCCGCGTTCCTGCTCTCCCCGGCCGCGTCCTTCATCACCGGCGCGATGATCCCGGTCGACGGTGGTGCGATCCGCTCGATCTGACCGCGTGCGTAGTCCGCTTCCGCGCGGGCAGTTGCCCGTACAGTGATCTGCGTGACCGAAACCTGGCTAGTCGAACCCTCCGGTCCGCTGCGCGGTGATATCCGCGTACGCGGATCGAAAAATGCGGTCTCGAAGCACATGGTCGCCGCCATGCTCGGTGATGCGCCGAGCACGATCCGCAACGTCCCGGAAGTCGGCGAGGTCGGCATTACCGCCGCGATGATGGAGTCCATCGGCTATCACGTCGACCGCTCCGACGCGGAGATCACGATCGTGGCCGGCAGCGCGGTCGAGCCCCGGGTTCCCGAGGCGTTCACCGGGCTGAACCGGATCCCGATCCTGATGCTCGGGCCGCTGCTGCACCAGGCCGGCGAGGGGTTCGTCCCGCTGGTCGGCGGCGACCCGATCGGCCAGCGGCCGGTTGACTACCACGTGGCGGCGCTGCGGGCCATGGGCGCCGAGGTGGACGTCGGCCCGAACGGAATCTCGGCCCGCGCCACCCGGCTGCACGGCGCGCGCATCGACCTGCCCTACCCGAGCGTGGGCGCGACCGAGACCGTGCTGCTGTCCGCCGTGCTGGCCGAGGGGAAGACCGTGCTGCGCGGTGCCGCCACCGAGCCTGAGGTGGTCGAGCTCGCGCTGTTCCTGCAGCGGATGGGCGCGCACATCGAGCTCAGCCCCGACCGGCGGATCGTCATCGAGGGCGTGCCGCGGCTGCACGGCGCCTCGCGCGGGCTGGCCGGCGACCGGCTCGAGGCCTTCTCCTACCTGGTGGCCGGGCTGATCACCGGGGGCGAGGTCCGCGTGCACGGCTGCCCGCAGGACCGGCTGGTCACCGCGATCACCACCCTGGGCCGGATGGGGGCCCGGTTCGAGATCACCGACGAGTGGATCACCGCGTCGGCTCCGGGCGGGCTGCGGCCCGCCGCGGTGCACACCGACACCCACCCCGGGTTCATGACCGACTGGCAGCAGCCGCTGATGGTGCTGTTCACCCAGGCCGACGGGATGTCCGTGCTGCACGAGACCGTGTTTGAGAACCGGCTGGTGTACGTCCCCGCGCTGCAGAAGATGGGCTGCGAGATCGAGGTGTTCGCGGCGTGCCTGGGCGGGGCCGCATGCCGCTTCCAGGACACCAACTCGATCCACTCCGCGGTAATCAGGGGCGTGTCCAAGCTGCGCGGCGCGGATGTCACGCTGCCCGACGTGCGCGCCGGGTTCTCCGCGGTGCTGGCCGCCGCCGTGGCCGACCAGCCGTCCTCGCTGCACGGCATTCACCACATCGAGCGCGGCTACCACCGGCCGTTCGAGCAGTTCGCGTCGCTCGGCCTGACCCTCCGCCGCGCGTGATCACCGGATGCCGACGAAGTCGGCCATCTGCTCCACCGCGTAGTCAAAGAACTCGTCGGCCGGGTCGAGGCTGCCGACGAACTGGCCGAAGAGCTCGAAGCTGATCATGCCGAACAGCTGCGTCCAGGCGATCAGCCCGCGGACGAGCACAGCCCCGGGCACCTCGGGCGCGATGGCGCCGGCAACGATCGCGGCCTGCTCGCCGAGCGCCGGCGGCAGCGGCGGTGACGGCGGTCCGTCCCCGGCCGTGCCGATGCCGGTGAGCAGCCCGCCGAGCACCCGCGCGACCCGGACGGCGGACGCCACGGTGGCCTGCGGCGCCTGGTAGCCCGGCACGGGCGAGCCGTAGATGAGCGCGTACTCGTGCGGGTGCGCCCGGGCCCAGTCCCGCACCGCGCCGCAGGCCGCGCGCCAGCGGCTGCGGGCGTCCCGCCCGGCGCTGGCCGACTCGGCCGCCGCGGCGAGCGCGTCGTAGGCATCGATGATGAGGGCGGTGAGCAGCTCATCCCGGCTCGGGAAGTAGCGGTACAGGGCGGAGGAGACCATCCCGAGTTCGCGCGCCACGGCCCGCAGGGACAGCCCCTGGGCCCCGTGCTCGGCGAGCTGCCGCCGGGCTTCCTCCTTGATCTCGCGGGTGAGCTCGATCCTGGCCCGCTCCCTGGCGGTACGGCTGGCACTCTCGGTCGCGGTCATGCGGTCCAGTGTGCCAGCTAAGAGAGCATCGATCAATAACAAGAGCAGTGCTCTTGACACGTGCTCGCCTAATCGTGCACACTGATCTAAGTAGAGAGCAATGCTCACAATCAGAAGCACCGGATAGCGTCGGCCCTAGACGGCGCAGAGCGTCTAACCGCAAGAGGAGCATCAGATGTCTGCCAGCCCCACCTCCAGGAACATCGTGCCCACCACCCCGCTGGCCCGCTGGATGAACGGCTTCTTCAACGGGCTCGTGCGGACCCTGACCCGTTACGGGATCAGCATCTACGGCAGCCGGGTGCTGTACGTGCGCGGCCGGAAGACCGGCGAGTGGCGCACCACCCCGGTGAACCCGCTCAGTTACGGGGGCCACCGGTACCTGGTCGCGCCGCGCGGTCACACCCAGTGGGTGCGCAACATGCGCGCGGCAGGCGCCGGCGAGCTGCACGTCGGCCGGCGGGTGGAGCGGTTCACCGCCACCGAGCTGCCGGACGACCAGAAGCCCGCGCTGCTGCGCGCGTACCTGAAGCGCTGGAAGTTCGAGGTCGGGACGTTCTTCGAGGGCGTTGGCCCCGACGCCCCGGACGAGAAGCTGCTGGAGATCGCCCCCGGCTACCCCGTGTTCCAGATCACCGAGCAGCAGAGCTGACCGGTCAGCACAGGGAACCGCCTCCCAGCTGGCGCTGGCCCTACCGGGTCAGCGCCAGCGTCGCGCCCGAGGCATCGGTCAGCCGGTGATACCCGGCGCCGCCGGGGAGGCGGGCCAGCGGGCGGTCTGCCCTGGCCCGAGGGCCGTCCGGGCCAATCAGGATGGCGCCGTCGGCGCCGGCCGCGACCAGCTCGCCGTCCACCCGGAGCAGCACAGGCCCGTCCCGGCCGGCGGAGATCGCGGTCCGCCCGGCGCGCAGCCCGTCCAGCAGCGCCTCGGGCGTGTTGTCCTCGCACTCGACCCAGGTGGTCGGCGAGCCGGGCGGCGCGTCGGCGCCGGGCCGGTGCCAGTCGCTGCCGCCCACCGGGATGGCACCGGGATCCCAGGCCAGCCACCAGGCGAACGGCATCGTCCAGTGCGTGTCGAGCCAGCTCCAGTGCCAGATTTCGGCCAGCGGCGGCCGCCGGGTCATGGGGATGGTCCAGCTCACGTCCCCGCCGATGGGGTGGTTGACCGACATCAGCCCGCCTGCGCGTTCCGCGGCGTCCAGCCACGCGTCAGCAGGCTCGCGGAAGTCGATCCAGCCGACGTCACCGAGCACGTTCGCGTGGCCGGCCTGCACCGTCACCTCCTGCCCGGGCAGCAGCGTGATCCCGTGCGCCGCGGCCGCGGCCGGGAGCTCCGCGTGGTGGCTGACCGTGTTGTGGTCGGTGACCGCGATGAAGTCCAGGCCCTGCCCGGCCGCGAACCTGGCCAGCTCGGGCACGGTCATGGCGCCGTCCGAGTGCACCGTGTGGGTATGCAGGTCGCCCGCGAGCCAGCGCCGCCCGGGGCTGGCCGGCAGGTCGCGGCGGGGCGGGCGGCCGTCCAGCGGTGGCAGCGGCTCGGGCGGCGGCGCCGGGGCCAGCTCTCCGGGCGTGCTGCTGACCTCGGCCGTCAGGCGGTACTCGGCCCCGGCGGGCGGCACCCGGTGCAGGCCGATGACCACGTACCAGGTTCCCGGCTCGAGCTCACCGGGCAGGTAGCCGGGCGTCGCCGCCCCCGGAGTGATCACGAACGACCGGCGGGCCCCGCCGGACCAGCCGCGGAACCCGCCCGGGCCGATGCAGCCTAGGTCGAGAACGGCGCCGGGCCGGTCATACTCGAGCTCGGCCCGCAGCCCGCAGGATCCGTCCGGCACCGGCACCGGCAGGTACTGCCAGCAGGAGCCGAACCGGTCCTCCAGGGTCCACCGCCCGCTGTGCCGAGTGATCACCATGGCCCCATCTGAGCAGATGAGCCGCGGCCGGCCAAAACGGCGCGCGGCCCGGCGCCCGCCGCCTAGAGCCCAGCCGCGGCGTGCGTGGCGGCCCGGTCCAGCTTGCCGCGAACCTGGTCGGCGTCGGGGTGGTGCAGGTCATCCAGGATGCACAGGGCCTGCTGCCAGATCGTGATCGCGGCCTGGGTGCGGCCGGTGGCGCGGTGCATGTCGCCGAGGTGGATGAGCGCCTCAGCCGTGCCGCTGCGCGCGCCGAGGTTGGAGAACATGTCGATGGCCTGCTGGTAACAGCTGACCGCCTTGGCGTGGTGACCGAGCTGGTGATGGGAGTAGCCGAGGGTGTCCCAGGTGTTGGCCTCACCGCAGCGGTCGCCCAGGCCGCGCTGCAGGCCGAGGGCCCGCCTGCTGCGGATCAGGGCTTCCTGGTGGTCGCCGAGCAGGGCGTGGTACCAGCCCACGTTGTTGAGCGCGCGCGCCTGCCCGGGCAGGTTGCCTGCGGCCTCGAACAGGTCCAGGGCCTGCTGGGCGTGGCCGAGCGCCTCCCGGTAGCGGCCCATCCGGTCCAGGGTCTTGCCGAGGTTGATGTGCACGCGGGCCTGGCCGAGCCCGTCGCCAAGGTCCTGGTAGATCTGCAGTGCCCGGGACAGGTGATCGCACGCGCTGTCCCAGCAGCGCAGGCCGAAGCAGGCCCGGCCGATGGAGCGGTGCACGCTGGCCTGCGCGGCGACATCGTCGAGCCGCTCCGCGGCCGCGAGCGCGCCGTCCTGCAGGACGGCCAGCTCATCCCACCGCCCTTCCCATTCGAGGTAGTCGGACAGGGTCCAGGGCAGCTGCCAGGCGTGATCGTCGAAGCCCGCCTTCGCGGCCTGGCGGATGAGGCCAAGCAGCACCTGGTGCTCGGCGGTGAACCAGGCCAGTGCCTGCCCGTGCCCGTCCAGCGCCTCGGGCGCCGCGCCCGGTTGCAGCGGCGGCAGAGCGAGCGGGCCGCGCGCGGGGTTGAGCAGCACGGCCGCGTCGTGCGCGGTGGTCAGGTAGTGGTCCAGGGCCCGGAGCAGGGCCGCGCGGGCGTCGGCCTCGCTGTCCGCGGCCTCGGCCTGTTCGGCGGCGTAGGCGCGGAGCAGGTCGTGGAAGGCATAGCGGCCGGGCGCGGGCTCGGCGAGCAGGTGACCGCGGGCGAGGCCGCGCAGCAGCAGCCGTGCCTGCGGCAGGGCCACGCCGGCCAGGCTGGCCGCGGCCGCGGCGCTGATGTCGGGGCCGGGGTGGACGCTCAGCAGCCGGAACATCCTGGCCGCCGGCGCATCCAGGTTCTGGTACGACCAGGAGAACACGGCCCGCACGTCGGTGGCGGCCTCGCCCGTGCTCAGGGCGTCGAGGCGGCTCCGCGCATCACGGAGCTCGGCGGCCAGCGAGGAGAGCGGGAAGCGGGGACGCGCGCTGGCCCGGGCCGCGGTGATGGCCAGCGCCAGCGGGAGCCGGGCGCAGAGCCCGATCAGCTCCCCGGTGGCGTCCGGTTCGGCGGCCAGCCGGGCCGCGCCGATGCGCCCGGCGATCAGCGCGCGGGCCTCGGCGCCGGTCAGCACGTCCAGCGACAGGGGCTGGGCACCGTCGGCGGCGACCAGCCCGGCGAGCTCGTTGCGGCTGGTGACCAGGACCAGCGCGGTGGGCGTCGCGGGCAGCAGCGGGCGCACCTGGTCAGCGTCGCGGGCGTTGTCGAGCAGGATCAGGGCCCGCTTGTCCGCGAGCAGACTGCGGTACAGGGCCTGGCGTCCCTCCAGGCTCGCCGGGATCTCCCCGGCCGGAACCTGCAGCGCATCCAGGAATCCGCGCAGGGCATCGGCCGGGGCCACCGGGTGGGGGACGGCCCGAACCCGCGCAGGTTCAGGTACAGCTGGCCGTCGGGGAACCTGGCCGCCTCCTGCCTGGCCCAGTGCACGGCCAGGGCGGTCTTGCCGACCCCGGCGGTGCCGCCGATCGCCGTGATCACCACCGGCTGCGCGGTCTGGCCGGTGCGGTCCACCATCGCGGACAGGGCCTGCAACTCCTGCCCGCGGCCGGTGAAATCCGGCACGGCCGCGGGCAGCAACCCGGGGCGCCCCGCCGGGGTGGCCGGGCCGTCACCGCGGGCGCCCGTGCCGGGCTGAGGGCCCGGCCCGGCGGGCACCCGGACCGTGCCGAGGGCGACGGGCCCGGACTGGGCGAGCAGCAGCCGGCGGTCGGATCGCAGGATGCGCTGGTTCAGGTCCCTGAGGCCGGGCCCGGGCTCGATGCCGACATCCTCGATCAGGCGCCGCCGGGCCCGCCGGTAGGTGCTCAGCGCCGCGGCCTGCTGGCCAGACCGGTACAGCGCGAGCATCAGCAGCTCGTGCAGCCGCTCTCGCAGGGGCTCGGCCGCGACCAGCGGCTGGAGTTCGGCGATGATCTCGCGATGGCGGCCCAGGTGCAGGTCGGCGTCGATCCGGGCCTCGAGGGCGTCAAGGCGCAACTCGGCCAGCCGCGGCACCTCGGTGTGCCTCAGCAGCTGTGAGGGCACGTCAGCGAGCGGCGGCCCGCGCCACAGCGACAGCGCGGTGCTCAGCTGCTCCGATGCACTCAGCCAGTCGCCCGCCCTGGCCGCGGCCCGGCCCTCCGCCTGCCGCTGCCCGAACCTGGCCAGGTCGAGTTCCCCGGCCTCGGTCTTGATCAGGTACCCGGTGGGCCGGGTGACGATCCGCTCGTGACCGGAGGGGCCCAATGCCTGCCGGAGCCGCTTGACGTAATTCTGCAGCGTCACCCGGGCGGATCCTGGCGGCCGGAAATCCCACACCGCCTCGGCCAGGTCATCGACAGGGACGACCTGGTTCGCGCGCAATAGCAGCGCCGCGATCAGCACCCGCTGCTTACCGGCGGAAATGGTGACCGGCGACTCGCCGACCCGCACGACCAGCGGCCCAAGCAGGCCAAACTCCACCCGACCCCTCCAGCCACTGACCAGCCGGCCGCCCCCTGTCTGGCTAGAGGCGCTACCACCGGGAACGGCTGCCTGGCGGAAGTTATTTTCCGGATTGATCACCCGTGAGCAATTAATTTACCGACATGAGTCAATCCGCCCGTTACGCCATGGTAATGGCGGCCAGGGCCCGCCGTCCGATGTCGGCAGGCAAATACATATGGGCCGCAAGGCTGAACATGGGCCGGGGCCGGCCGGGCCAGGCCGACATGTGGCCCGTCGCCGGAGGCCGCACCTGGGGGGGAGAAGTGGGCCTGACCGGACGACGGGGCACTGCCGCCAGTGAAGTCTTCGCTACCTGGCGGTGTCAACGGACCATGGGCGGGGCGCTAGCGGCGCGCTAGCGAAATTGCATGCGGAGCCCGTTGGCGCCGGGCCTGAGCGGCTGCCCGGCCTGGCCACATGATCGCGGCCGGGGTCAGTCACCCTGCTTGCGCGGGCGGCCGGGGCCGCGCAGCGGCGCGACCCGGGACGGCAGCCGCCCGGCGGCGGCGAGCGCCCGGCGCAGCACGACCTCGATCTGGGCGTTCGTGCTGCGCAGTTCGTCGGCCGCCCAGCGGGCCAGTGCGTCATGCACCGCCGGGTCCAGCCGGAGGAGTAGGTTTTTCCGCTCGGTGCTCACGTGTTGGCCTGCCCCGCCTACTGGTACAGAGTGCCGGTGTTCACGACCGGCTGGGTCGGATGGTCGCTGCACAAGACCACGAGCATGTTGCTGACCATGGCGGCCTTGCGTTCTGCGTCTAGTTCCACGAGTTCGTCGGCCTCGAGCCGGGCCAGCGCCGCCTCCACCATCCCGACGGCCCCGTCCACGATCTTCTGCCGGGCGGCCACCACCGCCACGGCCTGCTGGCGGCGCAGCATCGCGTGCGCGATCTCCGGGGCGTAGGCGAGCCGGGTGAAGCGCGCCTCGATGACCTTCACCCCGGCCGGCTCCACCCGCTGGACGATCTCCGCGGCGAGCACGGTGGTCACCTCCCCGGTGCTGTCCCGCAGCGACAGCCGGCCGTCGCCGTGCTCGTCGTAGGGGTAGCCGGTGGCCACCTGCCGGACCGCGGTTTCGGCCTGGACGGCCACGAACTCGGTGAAAACATCCACGCCGAACACGGCCTTGGCCGTGTCCTCGACCTGCCAGACGACCACCGCCGAGATCTCGATCGGGTTGCCGTCGGCGTCGTTGACCTTCGCCACCCCGGTCTCATGGTTGCGGATCCGGGTGGAGACCTTGCGTGTTCTGGCCGCCGGGTGCACCCAGCGCAGGCCCTCGGCGCGGATCGTGCCCGCGTACCGGCCGAACAGCTGAACCACCCGGGCCTCCCCGGGAGCCACCGCTATCAGCCCGCGGGCCCCGCTGAAGGCGAGCACCAGGAGCACCACGCCCACGGCGGCCAGCCCCGTGTCCGACTTCCCGAGGCCGGCCGAGATGAGCCAGGCCCCCGCGATCACGATGGCCACGATGACGATCAGCGCCAGCCTGCCGGCCACGGTGGCGGCGGCGCGCTCGCTGACCTCAGGGCTGGAACGTGATGCCGTTGCGCCCGTGACGGTGGTGTCAATGCTCACGCCGACCTCCTCACCGCGAACTGCCGTGGCACGGCCTGCTTATACGGATATCAGATTTCGGCCGGGATTCGTGGGCGGCTGCTTACTTATAGTGATATCACTTTCGATCCCGCAAGGCGACCGCGCCGGGCCGAAACCGGCGGTGGCGGCGCGTTTCTTGCCAGGCGACCCGGCGGCTGGCCCGTCTACGCTGTCGGCTGTGATCGAGATCCTGAGGTTCCGGCTGCCGCCCGGCGGTGACGAGGCGGCGTTCCTGGCCGCCGACCGCAGGGTCCAGGACGAGTTCGCGAGCCAGCAGCCCGGGCTGGTCGGCAGGACGACGGCCCGCAGCGATGACGGCAGCTGGATCGTCATCGATCTGTGGCGCTCCGCCGCCGACGCCGACGCGTGCGATGAGCGCTGGGAGCGGGACCCGGTGCCCCAGGCGTTCATGGCGCTGCTGGACCGGTCCACCGTCACCGTGGAGCGCTACCACGAGCCCGGCGAGCGGCCGGGCTGACGCCGCCGCCTTATGCGCCGGGCGAACCGCCCGTTACGATCCACGGGTGGACGCGATGCTCGGACGCTGTGACCTGGAGGAGCTCAGGAAGCGGAAGAGCCATAAATGGCGGTTGTATCCCGCGGACGTGCTCCCGGCGTTCGTCGCCGAGATGGACTTCGATCTGGCCGGACCGATCGTCGAGGCCGTGGTGGCCGCGATGACGGCCGGTGACTGCGGCTACGGCGACAAGGGCGAGCTCGGCGAGGCGTTCGCGGCCTTTGCCGCCAAGCGGCTGCGCTGGTCACCGGACCCGGCCCGGGTGTTCGCGATCCCCGACGTGATGTCAGGGATCGCCGAGGTGCTCCAGGCCGTCACGCCGCCCGGATCCGGGATAGTGATCACCCCGCCGGTCTACCAGCCGTTCTTCTACCGGCTGCGGCTCGCCGGGCGCCGGGTGGTTGAGGCGCCGCTGCGGCGTGACCCCGCCGGCCGCTACGACCTCGATCCCGAGGCGCTCGACCGGGCCCTGGCCAGCGAGGGCGTCAGCGCCTGCCTGTTCGCCAGCCCGCACAACCCGACCGGCCGGGTCTGGTCCCGCGAGCAGCTGACCACGGTGGCCGACCTCTGCCAGCGGCACGGGGTGGCGCTGCTGGTCGACGAGATCCACGCGCCGCTCGCGCTGACCGGTGCGGAGCACGTGCCGTTCCTGTCCCTGGACCACGACATGGCAGTACGCTCCTTCGCGTTCACATCGGCGTCCAAAGCGTGGAACATTCCTGGCCTGAAGTGCGGGGTCGCCGTCTCCGGCTCGCCCGAGACGGACAGCGTGCTCGAGGAGCGCTGGGAGGCGCTGCTTCCTGGCCAGGTCGGCGTGCTCGGGTCGGTGGCCGCGTTCGGCGAGTCGCTGCCCTGGCTGGACGCGCTGCTGGCGCAGCTCGACGAGAACCGCTCGCTGCTGGCCCGGCTGCTCGCCGACCGGCTTCCCGCCGTGCGCTACGTGCCGCCGGAGGCGAGCTTCCTCGCCTGGCTGGACTGCCGGGAGCTGGGCCTGGGCGACGACGCCGCGGCCGAGTTCCTGGCCCGGGGCCGGGTCGCGCTGA
Source organism: uncultured Actinomycetota bacterium (assembly GCA_963844655.1). Lineage (GTDB taxonomy): Bacteria > Actinomycetota > Actinomycetes > Streptosporangiales > Streptosporangiaceae > JASHPR01. Next base: position 1,354,445 of record CAWJPA010000007.1, read on the forward strand.
GCCCCGGGCCCGGGTTCGGCACCCAGGGGCGCGGGTTCGCGCGGCTGAACATGGGCACCTCGCCCGAGCTGATGGCGGACGCTGTGGAACGCATGGCCGCCAGCCTCTGAGCAGCCCCACGGCCGGATGGCCCGCGGGGGCCTCGCTGCGGGCGAATTGACCCGTTACATTCGGTACTGAGCGGGACTGGCAGCGGGCTGGAGGCCAGATGGCCAGTTCTCACGTGACCGTCGGCTCAGGTGAGCACCACGTTCTCGCACTGCACGGCTGGTTCGGCTCGGCGCGGGGATGGGGCACGCTGCCCGATTACCTCGATGGCTCGGCCTTTACCTACGTGTTCATGGACCTGCGCGGCTACGGTGGCCGCCAGCAGGTCGCCGGAGAGTTCACGATGGCCGAGGCGGCCTCCGACGCCGTCGCGCTGGCCGACGAGCTGGGCTGGGACCGCTTCTCGATGATCGGGCACTCCATGTCCGGCCAGGCGATTCAGCACGCGCTGCTGCAGGCTCCCGGCCGGATCCGGCGATTAGTCGCGCTCAACCCGGTCCCGGCCACCGGGATCCGGTTCGACAACGAAGGCTGGGCCCTGTTTTCCGGCGCCGCCGGCAATCGCGAGTACCGGTCGGTGATCATCACGATCACCACGGGCAACCGGCTGCCGCCCGCCTTCGTCGACCAGATCGTGCAGCACTCGCTCGACAACTCCACCGTCGAGGCCTTCGGTGCCTATTTCACGTCGTGGGCGAACACGGACATCTCCCGGCAGGTCCGGGGCAGCCAGACCGCGATCAAGGTCATCATCGGGGAGCACGATCCGGCGATGTCGGTGCCGGTGATGGAGCAGACCTGGCTGAAGTTCTATCCCGGCGCCGAGCTCGAGGTGCTCAGCAACGCGGGCCACTATCCGATGTACGAGACCCCGGCGGCGCTCGCGGCGTCCATCGAGGAGTTCCTGGGCCGCGTCTGAGCCGGATCCGGGCTCACGCGACCCAGGCGGGCACGAGCTTGCTGCCGTCGGGCACCGCGCCCCCGGCCGCGGCCTGCGTCTCGTCGAGGCGGTAGGCCCGGGTCCCCACGGGCGCGACGGCGATGGCGGAGAATCCCGCCGCCGGGTCCGCGCACACCCGGCGCGGCGTGTCGGCCGGCAGGACCAGCGTGTCGCCCGGCCCTACGGTGAGCGCCTGGCCGTCGAGCTCGACGGTCGCGCCGCCCGCCAGGACGGTCCACACCTGCTCGGTGTCGATGCCGTGCAGCGGCCCGGTCTGGCCCGGGCGCATGTCGACGCGCCAGACCGCCTGCCCGGCGCCGCCCTGGGTCGGCGAGGCGAGCGTGGTCATGACCGCGTTGGGGGTCTCGGTCCTGCGGGTGTCGGCGTGGCGGATGACAGGCATCGTGAGGTCTCCTAAGATAGACAATGTGGTTGTCGAAACAGTAAACCTGGTTGTCGATCGTGTCAACTGACCCGGACCCGCCCGGCTTCGAGCTGCCGCTCCGGCTGTTCCTTGGCTTCCGGGTGCTCATCGACGAGCTGCACACCGACCTCGCCCAGCAAGGGCATCCGGATCTCCGGCCGATGCACGGTTTCGTCTTCCAGGCCATCGGCCCCGGCGGGACGACAGCGGCCGAGCTGGGCCGCAGGCTGGGCATCTCCAAGCAGGCGGCGGGCAAGACCATCGACTCGCTGGAACAGCTCGGCTACCTCGAGCGCGGGCCCGACCCGCGGGACGCGCGGCGCAAGGTGGTGCGGCTCACCGGGCGGGCGGCCGACGCGCTGGACCGGTCCGCGCGCATCTTCGACCGCCTGCGGGCCCGCTGGGCCGGGGTGATCGGGGCGGAACGGCTGCGGGAGATGGAGGAGGACCTGCGCCGGGTCACGCCGTCTGAGCTGTTCCGGCTCGACGCGCCCGGCTGGTTCGGCAGCGGCTGAGCGTTACGTCCCGCGCGCCGCTTCCGCTGCCGTTGCTGACCGGATGCTGAATACTGGCTGAGCGGCATCCTCCGGGGTGGGACACGGCCTGCGGCGGGCGAAATGTCCGCATATCATGAGCCCGGCCGGCCGGGGAGGTGATCGCCATCGAGTTCCGCATTCTCGGCTCGGTCGAGGTAGCCGATGGCGGTCTGGTGAAGGACCTCGGCGGGCTCAGGGAGCGCACGCTGCTGGCCCGGCTGCTGCTGTCCGCGGGGCAGGTGGTTTCCGCGGACCGGCTGGCCGATGACCTGTGGGCCGGCCAGCCCCCGCCGCACTACATGGCCACGCTCCGGGTGTACATCTCCCGGCTGCGCCGGGCCCTGGGTGACGGGTCCGGCGCCGTGGCCACGCAGCCGCCCGGGTACCGCATCGTGGTCGGCGCCGGCGAGCTTGACGCTGACCGGTTCGGCCGCCTCGCCGCCTCGGCCAGGGACGACATGGCCGCTGGCCGGCCCGCCGCGGCCGCCGAGCGGCTGCGCGAGGCCCTGGGCCTGTGGCGCGGCCCGGCGCTGTCCGATGTCGCTGACTTCGCGTTCGCTCAGGCCGGCGTCGCGGCGCTGGAGGAGGCCCGGCTGACCGCGGTCGAGGACCGGGTCGAGGCCGACCTGGCCTGCGGCCGCCACGTCAGCCTGGCCGGCGAGCTCGACGGCCTGGCGGCCGCTCATCCGCTGCGCGAGCGGCTCTGCGGCCAGCGCATGCTGGCCCTGTACCGCTGCGGGCGCCAGGCCGACGCGCTGGCGGCCTATCAGGACCTGCGCCGCTTGCTCGGCGACGACCTCGGCATCGACCCGAATCCCCGGCTGCAGCGGCTGCAGGAGGCGATCCTGCGCCAGGAGCCCGGGCTGGACTGGGGCCCGGCCGGGCCAGTGGCGGGGACGAAGGAGCCGGGCGGGGACCGCGAGCCGGCCCGCGAGCCGGGCGGGGACCGCGAGGCGGCAGAAACCTCTGGCGCCGACGGTGCGGCTGGCGCCTCGGGACCTGCCGCGCCGCCCGGGACCGGGGCGGCCGGGACCGGGCCGGCCGGGGGCGGAACGCCGGGAGCCGCGCCGCCGGGCCTGGCGGCGCGGACGGCGCCGGGCTGGCTGCCCGCCGAGACGACGTCATTCATCGGCCGCGAGTCCGAGCTGGCCACGATCGAGGACCTGCTCGGCCTGTCCCGGCTGCTCACGCTGACCGGCCCGGGCGGGTCCGGCAAGACCCGCCTGGCCATCAGGGCGGGGAGCCGGGCCCAGGCCTCGGACCGGTATCCGGGCGGGGTGTGGCTGGTGGAACTCGCGCCGGTCACCGGCCCCGGCCGGGTGACCGCGGTCACGGCCTCCGCGCTGGGGCTCAGGGAGGAGCCGGGCCGGCCGCTCGCCGACACCATCGCGGCCCACCTGCGCACCAGCGAGGCCCTGCTCATCATCGACAACTGCGAGCACGTGCTGGACGCCGCCGCCGGCCTGATCGGCGGCCTCATGCGCACCTGCCCGTCGCTGCGGGTCCTGGCCACGAGCCAGAGCAGGCTGAACGTGTCCGGAGAGGCGACCTGGCCGGTGCCGCCGCTGACGGTCCCGCCCGCGGCCGAGGCGGATCTGCGCGTGGTGGCCGCGGCCGAGTCGGTCCGGCTGTTCTGCGACCGGGCCAGGCTGGCCCGGCCCGGGTTCTCGCTGGCCGAGGGGAACGCGGGCAGTGTGAGCGAGATCTGCCGCCGCCTCGACGGCATACCGCTCGCGCTGGAGCTGGCCGCGGCCAGGCTCAACGCGCTGACCGCCCGGCAGCTGGCGGCCAGGCTCGACGACAGGTTCCGGCTGCTGTCCGGGGGCAGCCGGGGCGGCCTGCCGCGGCACCGGACCCTGCGGGCGGCGATCGAGTGGAGCCATGACCTGCTCAGCGACGCCGAGCAGATCTGCTTTCGCCGGCTGGCGACCTTCGCGGGCGGATGCACGCTCGAGGCCGCCGAGGCCGTGCTGCCCGACGCCGCGCTCCCCGCCGGGGCCGTGCTCGAGACGGTCACCGCGCTGGTCGACCGCTCGCTGCTGACCACGGAGGAACGGTGCGGCAGCATGCGCTACGGGATGCTCGAGTCCGTGCACCAGTTCGCCAGGGAGCAGTTCGCGCGGGCGGGGGAGCAGGAGGAGCTGAGCCGCCGTCATCTCACCTGGCTCACCGGCTACGCGGGCCAGGCCGACCTGGAGGGTCCCGACCAGGGAGCCTGGATGGACCTGCTCGATACCGACCTGGAGAACATCCGGGTCGGCCTGGAGTGGGGCCTGGCCCAGCCCGGGTCGTCGTCGGCGCTGGCTCTGGCCGGGCTGCTGGCCCCGTTCTGGATGGTGCGCGGCCACGCCGGCCCCGGCCGCCGCTGGCTGGACGCGGCCCTGGACGGGGCCGGGCCCGGGGCAGACCCGCGGCTGCGGGCGATCGCGCTGGACGGGGCCGGGCAGCTGGCGTCGGTCCAGTCCGACCACGCGGCCCAGCTCGCCTGCCAGGAGCAGAGCCTGGCCATCTGGCGCGGCCTGGGCGACGACACCCGCACCGCCAGTTGCCTGGGCGACCTCGGCGCGGCCGCGCACATCCGCGGTGAGTATCCCGCCGCCCTGGCCCTGTACACCGAGGCGCTTGACCTGGCCCGCCGGGCGGGTGCGTCGGCCATCATGGCCCGGTGCCTGAGCGGCCTGGGCGGGCTGGCCCTGCACACCGATGACCAGGCTCAGGCGACGGCCTACTACACCGAGAGCATGGCCAGGTTCCGTGAGGCCGGCGACCTGCGCCGGGCCACGCTCATCCTGGGCAACCTCGGCGTGGTGGCCTTCAACGAGGGCGACTTCGACCTGGCCACCGCGCGGCTGCAGGAGCACCTGGCTAACGCCAGGAGGCTCGGTGACCTCAAGCTGATCGGCGGGGCGCTGACCAATCTCGGCACGATCCTGCAGAACACCGGCGAGCCCGATCAGGCCGCGCGGCGGCACGCCGAGGCGCTCGCCCTGGCCGAGCGGGTGGGCGACCGCCGCCTGGCCTCGGTCGCGCTGACCAACCTCGGCCTGACCGCGCTGGCCCGCAAGGACCACCCGGCCGCGCGGGCCTTCTGTCTCCGCAGCCTCGAGATCGCCGAGGCGGTCGGCGAGCGGCGCTCGATCGCCGAGGGCGTCGAGGAACTGGCCGGAGTCGACGCCGCGGCCGGGCTGATGGAGCGGGCCGCGGTGCTGTTCGGTGCCTCGCAGGTGATGCGCGAGACCATCGGCTCGCCGATCCTCGGGCCGGACCTGGCCCGGTTCCAGCAGGCGGTCGCCGGAGCCCGGCTGGCGCTGGGCGAGGTGGAGTACGCCGCCGCCGAGCGGCGCGGCCGCGGCCTGACCGAGGCCGAGGCGATCGCGCTGGCCCGCAGCGCCCCGCCCGGGCCGGAATGACCGCTGCCGCGGCCCGGTTGGCCTCAGCATGACCACAGACGCGGCAGTGCAGGCGGGCCAGGGCGCCAGCCCGGTCGACTTCGAGGCCTATGGCGACTACGGCGACTTCCGGCGGAAGCAGGTGCCCCCGCCGCGGGGTGAGTTCGTGCGCCCGGCCTACCCGTTCCGGGGCCGGATCACCGCGGACGGGTCGAGCGGGTACCCGGCCATGGCCGGCCGGTATCACCTGTACATCTCCTGGGCCTGCCCGTGGGCGCACCGGTCGGCGATCGTGCGTCAGCTGCTCGGTCTAGACGGCGTCATCTCGCTGTCCGCCGTGGACCCGATCAGGGACGGCCGCGGCTGGGCGTTCCGCGAGGGACCCGGGTACTCACTCGACCCGGTCAACGGCTTCGCCCTGCTGCGCGAGGCCTACGAGGCGACCGAGCCCGGCTACGACGGGCACATCTCCGTCCCCGTGCTGTGGGATCGCGAGACCGGCCGCATCGTCAGCAACAACTTCCCCGACATCACGATCGACCTGGACACCCAGTTCGGCGCGCTGTCCAACGGCACCGACCTCTACCCGGCCGGCCTGCGGCCCGAGATCGACGAGATCAACGCGAAGGTCTACGAGACCGTGAACAACGGCGTCTACCGCGCCGGCATGGCCACCACCCAGGCCGCCTACCACGACGCGGTGACCAAGATCTTCGCCACCCTGGACGAACTGGAGGAGCGCCTGGCCACGCGGCGCTACCTGCTCGGCGGGCAGATCACCGAGGCCGACATACGGCTGTGGGTCACGCTGGCCCGGTTCGACGCGGTCTACCACTACCACTTCAAGGCGAACCTGCGCCGGCTGACCGACTACCCGAACCTGTGGGCCTACGCCCGTGACCTCTACTCGCTCCCGGCGTTCCGGGACACAACCAACTTCGATCACATCAAGCGCCATTACTTCACGACGCATCCCCACATCAACCCCACCCGGATCGTCCCGGACGGCCCGCTGCTCGACTGGGACGCCCCGCAGGGCCGGTCCGGGACCTGAATTCCCGATTCCGGCTGCCCGCTACCGCTACCCGGTGCTGACCTAAAAACGCCCGGGGCAGGGGTTCGCTGACCCTGGCCATGGCCGCCAGATCCGGCCTAGATCTGCCCTGGTCACAAGCCCCATCACGTGCGAGGGTTGGGGCAGCGCCTGCTGCTGCCACGGTCAGGCACGGTGGAGGGGAATGATGGGCAGGGATGTCCCTGCGATTACGGTCAGCAAGCAGGACCGGCGCGCCTACCGCAAGAAGGTGCAGTGCTGCCTGGACGTGTTCGCCCGGATGCTGCGCGAGTCCAGGTTCGACACCGAGCCGCGGCAGGTGGGGCTCGAGATCGAGGTCAACCTGGTCGATGAGGACGGCCTGCCCTCGATGAAGAACAGCGAGGTGCTCGGGGCCATCGCCGACCCCAACTGGGCCAGCGAGCTCGGCCAGTTCAATCTGGAGATCAACGTGCCGCCCCAGCCGCTGGCCGGCGACGCCCTGGCCGGGCTGGAGCGCCGGGTGCGGACCAGCCTGGCCCACGCCGAGGGCCGGGCCCGCCAGGCCGGGAGCCACCTGGTCATGATCGGCATCCTGCCCACGCTGCAGGAGGGCGACGTCGGCATGCACGCCATGTCCCCGAACCCGCGGTACCGGCTGCTGAACGAGCAGATCTTCGCGGCCCGCGGCGAGGAGATGCGGATCTGGATCGAGGGGCCAGAGCGGCTGCTCACCCACATCGACACGATCACCCCGGAGGCCGCCTGCACCAGCGTCCAGTGCCACCTGCAGGTGAGCCCGGAGGCATTCGGCAGCTACTGGAACGCCGCCCAGGCCATCGCGGGCGCGCAGGTGGCGGTCGCGGCCAACTCCCCGTTCCTGTTCGGGCGCGAGCTGTGGCGGGAAACCAGGCTCACGCTGTTCGAGCAGGCCACCGACACCAGGCCGGATGAGCTCAAGGAGCAGGGGGTCAGGCCGCGGGTCTGGTTCGGCGAGCGCTGGATCACGTCGGTCTTCGACCTGTTCGAGGAGAACCTGAGGTACTTCCCCGCGCTGCTGCCGCTGGTCGAGGACGAGGACCCGGTGGCGGCGCTGGACCGCGGCGACGCACCGAACCTGGCCGAGCTGACGCTCCACAACGGCACGATCTACCGCTGGAACCGGCCGGTGTACGCCGTGGTGGACGGCATGCCGCACCTGCGGGTGGAGAACCGGGTGCTGCCGGCCGGGCCGACCGTCGCCGACATCATGGCCAACGCCGCGTTCTACGTCGGGCTCGTCCGCGCCCTGGCCGAGGCGGAGCGCCCGGTGTGGACCCAGATGTCCTTCGCGGCGGCGGCCGACAACCTGACCGAGGGAGCCAGGCACGGCATCGAGGCCAGGCTCTACTGGCCGGGCCTGGGCGAGGTGCCCGTGACCGAGCTGGTGCTGCGCCGCCTGCTGCCGCTGGCGGCCGACGGGCTCAAGCTCTGGGGCGTGGACGACAGCGACGCGGGCCGCCTGCTCGGCATCATCGAGCAGCGCTGCCTGACCGGCCGGACCGGCGCGACCTGGCAGTCGGAGGCCGTCCGCGCCCTGGCCGACGGGAAGGGCGCCGACCGCGAGGAGGCGCTCCGGATGATGACCCAGGGGTACATCGAGCGCATGCACACCAACGAGCCCGCCCACGTCTGGTCCTCGGTCTGACCCGCGGCCGGGAGGCGCCCAGCGCCTGCACGACGCCGGGGCCGTCGGCCCGCGGGAACCCCATCAACGCGGGCGGCACCGGCCCGGGGGCAGTTGCGTAATGCAACTATCCGACTTCGCTGTGTATTTGCATTCCGGGCCGCAGGGTATGAGCCGTGGAGGGGACGGGAGGTGGGTGGGGGGTTAGCGAATGGCTCGTCGGTTCGGGGCTGAATTCCTCGGAACGCTGCTGTATGTCTTCTTCGGCGTCGGCGTGGCCACGTTCGTGTTCGGCTTCCGGGTGTTCGGGTTCCGCTCCGGCGGCAGCGTGGCCGCGGCCGTGCTCATCACCGCTCTGGCCTTCGGCCTGACACTCATGGCCATCGCCCAGGTGCTCGGGCCTATCTCCGGCTGCCACGTCAACCCCGCGGTCACGCTGGGCGCCTACCTGAGCCGGCGGATGCCGTTCGCGGACGCGGTCGGCTACTGGATCGCCCAGCTCGCGGGCGGTTTCCTCGGCGCGCTGCTGCTCTACGGGGTGCTGGAAGCCTCGCCGCTGTACGCGAAGCCCGCCGACGGCCTGGGCACGAACGGCTGGGGCCCGGGCTCGTTCCTGCACATGAGCGCCGGGGGCGTGTTCATCGCGGAGGTGATCCTCACCGCGTTCTTCGTGTTCGTGGTCCTGGGGGAGACCGCCAAGGGCGGCGGCAGCGTCTCCTCCATGGGCCTGGTCATCGGGCTGACGCTGGCGGGGGTGCATCTCATCGGCGTGCCGATCGACGGCACCTCGGTGAACCCGGCCCGCAGCCTCGGCCCGGCGCTGATCACCGGCGGCACGCCGCTGAACCAGGTCTGGCTGTTCCTGGTCGCGCCGCTGGTCGGGTCGGTGCTGGCGGCCGGGCTGCACCTGCTGTTCCACCCGGTCGCTGAGCCCGACGTGCCCGCGGCCGAGGACGACGCGGGGCCGGACCGCGGCTCCGCCGCCCAGCCGGGCCGGCATCACCGTTCCGGCTGATCCTCCGGGCCGGGCTCAGCCGACGAGCTGATCCAGTTCGGCGTCGATGTCGAGATGCAGGCCTTCCGCGCCGCGCGGCAGCGCATCCAGCGTGGTGGCCAGGAAGGCGGCGGCTTCGGCGAGATCCAGCTCGATCACGGCCAGGAAGCTCGCCATCATCGCGATCATGAGCGCATGGCCGCCCGGGCGCTCGCGGGCCCAGACCCGGAGCCGGTCCAGGCCCGCGGGCTCGGACTCGGGCGCGGCCAGGCCGGCCAGCATGAGGTCGCGGCCGATGCGCCAGATCTGGATGACCCCGGCCGGATCCGTGATCGTCGCGGTGACCGCGTACGGATCCGCGGGTTTGTAGATCAGCCTCACCGCCACCGCGGTCTTGCCGTCGGTGGTGGTCATGAAGCCGGCCATCGGCTCGGAGGGGATGTGCGTCTGGCGGTTCATCGGGCTGCTCCCTGGATAAGTCGGACCGCTGGGCCATGACCTGAGCCTGGCCGGCGATGGGTTACGGCACATCGCACATTGATGGGAGCCCGGGCTAACCCAGATTGCGGACATGGGCTCCCGCAGGCCTAGTCCGGGGGCCAGGTCAGGCGTCCGCGTCCCGGGCGTTCTGCGCATCCCCGGACTTCCGGGCTTCCTGCGTGTTCCGGGCTTCCTGCGCTTCCCGGACCTCCCGGGCCTTTCTCGCTTTCGGTGTCTCGCGGACCGCGATGTCCAGCTCCGGCCGCCGCTGCCCGGCCTGGGCGTACAGCCGGTAGGCGGCCAGGTCCTGCTCGGTGAGCGGCGGCGGGAACAGGCTGCGCGGCCAGAGCCTGCGGACCTTCACCACGTTCAGCTCGACCGCGTACAGGGTGATCTGGGCCTGATGGTGGCGCCGTACCCGGGGCGGCCAGCAGCCATTCCGCGGGCGCGGGCGGTAACTTCGTGGCATGAGCCGCGTCGCCCATCCCGCAGGCCCGCGTCACGCCGACGTCCTGCCGCCCGACCACCCGCCGCAGCGCCCGGATGACGTCAACACCCTCGATCCGGCCATCTGGCCGCGGACCGCGCGCCGCGACGGCGGGGCCCTGGTGCTCGGCGGCATGGACGCGCGCGGGCTCGCTGAGCAATTCGGCACGCCGGTGTTCGTGTGCGACGAGGAGGACTTCCGGAGCCGGTGCCGGGAGTTCCGTGACGCGTTCGGCGAGGACGCCGGCGTGTTCTACGCCGCGAAGGCGTTCTGCTGCCGGGCCGTGCTGCGCTGGGTCAGCCAGGAGGGCCTGGGCGTGGACGTGTGCACCGGCGGCGAGCTCGAGGTCGCGCTGCAGGCCGGGGTGGCGCCGGAGATGATCACGCTGCACGGCAGCAACAAGCTGCCCGGTGAGCTCGACCGTGCGGTCACGGCCGGTGTGGGGCACATCGTGGTGGACTCCTTCGATGAGATCGGGCGGCTGACCGCGATCGCGGAGCGGCACGTGGCCGACCACGGCGCCGCGCGGCGGCCGCGGGTCCTGGTGCGGGTCACCACCGGCGTGGAGGCCGCCGTGCACGAGTTCGTGGCCACCGCGCACGATGACCAGAAGTTCGGCTTCTCGCTCGCGTCGGGCGCGGCCGACGAGGCGGTCCGGCAGGTGCTCGACGCCGCGGTGCTCGACTTCGCCGGCCTGCACTCGCACATCGGTTCGCAGATCTACGACACGGCCGGCTTCGAGGTGGCCGCGCACCGGGTGCTCGAGCTCGCCGTCCGGATCAAGGCATCCCGAGGGATCGGCATCGACGAGCTGAACCTGGGTGGCGGCTTCGGCATCGCGTACATGCCGGGCGACGACCCGGCCGACATCAAGGTGGTCGCCCAGAACCTGCGGGACATCCTGGACTCGCAGTGCCGCGCGGCGGGCCTGCCCCGGCCCCGGCTCACCGTCGAGCCGGGCCGGGCCATCGCCGGGCCGGGCACGGTCACGCTGTACGAGGTCGGCACCGTGAAGGACGTGGACGGGCTGCGGACGTACGTCAGCATCGACGGCGGCATGAGCGACAACATCCGCACCGCGCTGTACGACGCCGAGTACACCTGCGTGCTGGCCTCTCGGGAGTCCAGCGCGCCGTCCGTGCTGTGCCGGCTGGTCGGCAGGCACTGCGAGAGCGGGGACATCGTGGTCAGGGACGCGTACCTGCCGGGCGACGTGGCCGTGGGCGACCTGATCGCGGTGGCGGCCACCGGGGCCTACTGCCGGTCGATGGCGAGCAATTACAACCACGTGCCGCGGCCGGGCGTGGTCGCGGTCCGTGACGGCGCGGCACGGATCCTGCTGCGCCGGGAGACAACCGACGACCTGCTGCGGCTGGACGCCGGATGATGGGGCCATGACGGCGGAGAGCGCGGAGGCCAGACCAGACCCCGGTGCCGCCGTGGCGCCGGGAGCGGCCCCGGAGAAGGCCTCGGTGCGGCTGGCCGACGGCCGGGAGCTGATTTACTTCGGCGACTCGGCGGACTGGGCCGCCGGGTACCCCGATCTCCGGGACCTCGGCGCTATCCACGCCTCGTCGCAGGTCCGCTACGACCCCCTGCTCGGCGAGTGGGTCATCATCGCCAGCCACCGGCAGGACCGCACCTACCTGCCGCCGCCCGACCACTGCCCGCTCGACCCGTCGGCGCCCGGCAGGCTCACCGAGATTCCGGCGCCCAGCTACGAGGTGGCGGTGTTCGAGAACCGGTTCCCCTCGCTGTTCACCGGGGCGGGCGGCGCCGCGCCGGATCAGCCGGGCCTGCTGGCCACGCGCCCGGGCAACGGCCGGTGCGAGGTGGTGTGCTTCAGCCCCGAGCATTCGGCGTCGTTCGCCGACCTGACCCACGAGCAGGCCGCCCTGGTCCTGGCCGCCTGGATCGACCGCACCACCGCGCTGGCCGCGCGGCCCGAGGTCGAGCAGGTCTTCTGCTTCGAGAACCGGGGCCAGGAGATCGGGGTGACGCTGAGCCACCCGCACGGCCAGATCTACGCCTACCCGTTCGTCACCCCGCGCACCGCGCGCATGCTCGCGACCGTGGCGCAGTACCAGCGCGACACCGGGCGCAACCTGTTCGACGACGTGCTCGCGGCGGAGCTGGCCGACGGGTCGCGGACCGTGATCGCGGGCGAGCACTGGACCGCGTTCGTGCCGCACGCCGCGCGCTGGCCCTACGAGGTTCACCTCTATCCCCGCCGCCGGGTGCCGGACCTGCCCGCGCTGACCGCGGCCGAGCGGAGCGAGTTCTGCGACATCTACCTGGACCTGCTGCGCCGGTTCGACCGGCTCTTCGACACCCCTGCGCCCTACATCTCGGGCTGGCATCAGGCGCCCGTGCGCACCGGCAGGCCGGAGTTCGCGCTGCACCTGGAGCTGTTCACGATCCGCCGTGCCCCGGGCAAGCTGAAGTACCTGGCCGGCTCGGAGTCGGGCATGGGCGCGTTCGCCAACGACATACGACCCGAGACGGCGGCGGCCACGCTGCGGGAGCTGGAGGCGGGATGAGGCTGCTGGTCACCGGGGGCGCCGGGTACATCGGCAGCGTCGTCGCGGCCCAGCTCGCCGACGACGGCCACGACGTCGCGGTCCTGGATGACCTTTCCACCGGCCACGAGGACGCCGTCCCCGCCGCGGCCGCCTTCCACCGTGGCACGGTCACCGGCGACGCGCAGGCCGTGCTCGGCGCCGGGATCGACGCGGTGCTCCACTTCGCGGCCAAGTCGCTGGTCGGCGAGTCGGTCGAGTTCCCTGGCCGGTACTGGGAGAACAACCTCGGCGGCACGCTGGCCCTGCTCGAGGCCATGCGGGTCACCGGCACACGCCGGATCGTGTTCTCCTCCACCGCAGCGGTCTACGGCGAGCCTGAGCACATCCCGATCGCCGAGACCGACCCGGTGCGGCCCACCAGCCCGTACGGCGCGTCCAAGGTCGCCGTGGACACGGCCCTGGCCGCCTACGCCCGGATGCACCAGCTCGGCGCGGTCAGCCTGCGCTACTTCAACGTCGCGGGCGCTCACGCCGACGCCGCGGGCACCTGGCGCGGTGAGCGGCACACCCCGGAGACGCACCTGATCCCCACCATCCTCGCCGCGGCCCGCGGAGGGGGGCAGATCCGGCTGTTCGGCGACGACTACCCGACGCCCGACGGGACCTGCATCAGGGACTACATCCACGTGTCGGACCTGGCCCGCGCCCACGTGCTGGCGCTGGACGCCACCGCTCCCGGCTCGCACCGCGTGTACAACCTCGGCAGCGGGACCGGCTACTCCAACCGCGAGGTGCTCGCCGCCTGCCGGGAGGTGACCGGCCGCGAGATCCCGGCGCAGGTAGCGCCCAGACGGCCGGGCGACCCGGCGGTCCTGGTCGCCTCGTCCGAGGCCATCGCCGCCGATCTCGGCTGGAGGCCAGAACGCGACCTGCGCTCCATGGTCGCCGACGCCTGGACCTTCGCCCAGCACCCGGCTCAGGCCCGGTGACCGCGAGGTGATCCCGCCCGACGCCGCCGACCTGGCCGCCCGCTGGTTCGGCGAGTGCTACGCCGCCCCGGCCGAGGGCGTGTGGCAGGCCCCGGGGCGGGTCAACCTCATCGGCGAGCACACCGATTACAACGAGGGGTTCGTGCTGCCGTTCGCGCTCGGCCAGGGGGTCAGGGCCGCCGCGGCACGGCGCGACGACGGCCGGCTCGAGCTGTGCTCCCGTCAGGCCCCTGACGCGCCCGCCACGGTGGCGCTGGACTCGGCCGCGCCGGGCTCGGTCACCGGCTGGGCGGCGTACCCGGCGGGGGTCGCCTGGGCGCTCCGGCGGGCCGGGCAGGCCGTGGCTGGCGCCAGCATCGCCATCGACGCTGACCTCGAGCGGGGCTCGGGGCTGTCATCCTCGGCTGCGCTGGAGTGTGCCACGGCGCTCGCCCTCACCGACCTGAACGGGCTGAGCGTGCCCCGGCCCGAGCTGGCCGCGCTGGCCCGGTGCGCGGAGAACGAGTTCGTCGGGGTCCCGACCGGGATCATGGACCAGTCCGCGTCGCTGCTCTGCGAGGCCGGTCATGCCTTGCTGCTGGACTGCCGCAGCGGCGCGAGCAGCGCCGTGCCGCTCGACCTCGCCGCGGCCGGCCTGATCCTGCTCGTGGTCGACACCCGGGTGCCGCACGCGCTGTCCGACGGGCGGTACGCGGCCCGGCGCCGGGCCTGCGAGGAGGCGGCCCGGGCCCTCGGCGTGCGGTCGCTGCGGGACGTGACGGACGACCCGGGCGCCGTCGACCGCCTGGCCGACCCGGTCCTGCGGCGCCGGGCCCGCCACGTGATCACCGAGAACGCCCGCGTCCTCGAGGCCGTGGCCCTGCTGCGGGCGGGCCAGCCCGCCGGGTGCGGGCCGCTGCTGTCCGCCTCCCACGCCTCGCTCCGCGACGATTTCGAGGTCTCCTGGCCGCAGGCCGACGCCGGGGTCGAGGCGGCCGCGGCCGGCGGCGCGCTCGGCGCGCGGATGACCGGCGGCGGGTTCGGCGGGGCGTTCATCGCGCTGACCGCGGTTGGGCAGGCGGAGCAGGTCCGGGCGAGCATCCGTGGCCGATTCACCCTTCAGGGCTGGGCGGAGCCCGGGTTCCTGGACGCGCTGCCATCCGCCGGAGCCCAGCGGCTGCGGTGACGCCGGTCCCGCCGCGCTGCCACCGCCGTGCCTCACGGCCCGGCCGCTGCGGTGACGGCTACCCGGCTGCTGGATAGCCTTGTCAGATTGCGCCAGGCCGCAGGAGGACGTTCATGGGAGAAGGCACAGCCAGACCGCCGCGAGAGGGCCCGCTGCGGGTGGCCCTGCTCGGCTGCGGCGCCGTGGGCTCGCAGGTGTTCCGCCTGCTCGGCGACCAGGCACCTGACCTGGCTGCGCGGGTCGGCGCGCCGCTGCAGGTGGCCGGCGTCGCGGTCAGGGACCCGGGCGGGCGCGCGCGGGCGGCCGGGGTCCCTGAGCGGCTGATCACGACCGACGCCATGGGCCTGGTCACCCGGCCCGACGTCGACATCGTGGTCGAGATGATCGGCGGCATCGAGCCCGCCCGGTCGCTGCTGCTGGCGGCGATGGAGGCGGGCAAGTCGGTGGTGACCGCCAACAAGGCGCTGCTCGGCGCGCACGGCGCGGCCATGCACGCCGCCGCCCGCCAGCACGGCGCCGACCTGTTCTACGAGGCGTCGGTGGCCGGGGCCATCCCGCTGCTGCGGCCGCTGCGCGAATCGCTGGCCGGCGACGCGGTCCGGCGGGTGCTCGGGATCGTCAACGGGACGACGAACTACATACTCGACAAGATGGACACCTCCGGCGCGGAGTTCGGCGACGCGCTGAAGGAGGCCCAGGCGCTCGGCTACGCGGAGGCCGACCCCACCGCCGACGTGGGCGGCTTCGACGCCGCGGCCAAGGCGGCCATCCTGGCCAGCCTCGCGTTCCACACCAGGGTCAGCACCGACGACGTCTACTGCCAGGGCATCGCGGCGGTGACATCGGCCGATATCGCCAGCGCCCGCACCCTCGGCTGCGTGGTCAAGCTGATCGCGATCTGCGAGCGCTACGACAACGGGATCTCGGCCCGGGTGCACCCGGCGATGATCCCCCGGGAGCACCCGCTCGCCTCGGTCCGTGAGGCCTACAACGCGGTGTTCGTCGAGGCGGAGTCGGCCGGCCGTCTCATGTTCTACGGCGCCGGGGCCGGCGGCGGCCCGACGGCCAGCGCCGTGCTCGGCGACCTGGTGGTGGTCGCGCGCAACCGGGTCGCCGCGATCCGCGGCCCGGACGCGCCCAGCTACGCCGAGCTCCCGGTGCTGCCCATGGCCGAGGCGCTGACCCGGTACCACGTGGCCCTCGACGTCGCGGACCGGCCCGGTGTGCTGGCCCCGGTGGCCGAGGCCTTTGCCCGGCACAACGTGTCGATCAAGGCGGTGCGCCAGGAAGGCCGCGGCGCCGAGGCCTACCTGGTGATCGTCACGCACACCGCCCGCGAGGCCGAGCTCGCGGCGACCGTGGCCGAACTGTCCGCGATGGAGGCTGTCCGGGCGGTCGACAGCGTCATGCGCGTGGAAGCGGAGGACAGCGAGTGAACGCGCCCGCCACGCCTGCGGAGCCCGCGGTGCCCACCGCGGCCCGCGGGCCGTGGCGCGGCGTGATCGCGGAGTACCGCGATCTGCTGCCGGTGACCGAACAGACCCCCGTGGTCACGCTGGGCGAGGGCGGCACGCCGCTGGTGCCGGCGGCCACGCTGTCGGCCATGACCGGATGCGACGTCTACCTCAAGGTCGAGGCGGGCAACCCGACCGGGTCGTTCAAGGACCGCGGCATGACGGTGGCGGTCAGCGCCGCGGTCGGCCGCGGCGCGACCGCGGTCATCTGCGCGTCCACGGGCAACACCAGCGCGAGCGCCGCCGCCTACGCGGCCAAGGCGGGCCTGACCTGCGCCGTGCTCGTGCCGCGCGGCAACATCGCGGTCGGCAAGCTGGCCCAGGCCCTGGTGCACGGCGCCCGGCTGCTGCAGGTGGACGGGAACTTCGACGACTGCCTGGAACTCGTGCGCAAGCTGGCGGTGGACTACCCGGTCGCGCTGGTCAACTCCGTGAACCCGGACCGGCTCGAGGGCCAGAAGACCGCGGCCTTCGAGATCGTGGACGCGCTCGGCGACGCCCCGGACGTGCACTGCCTGCCGGTCGGCAACGCCGGCAACATCGCGGCCTACTGGAAGGGCTACACCGAGTACGCCGAGCGGGGAACGGCGACCCGGCGGCCCCGGATGCTGGGCTTCCAGGCCAGTGGCGCCGCACCCATCGTCGCGGGACGGCCGGTGCTTTCCCCCACCACGATCGCCACCGCGATCCGGATCGGCAACCCGGCGTCCTGGCGGCTGGCGGAGGCGGCGCGGGACGAGTCCGGCGGCCTGATCGCGTCCGTGACCGACCGGCAGATACTCACCACCTACCGGCTGCTGGCCCGCAAGGAGGGCGTGTTCGGCGAACTGGCCTCGGCGGCGGGCGTGGCCGGCCTGCTGCAGGCCCGGGAGAACGGCGAGGTCGCGGCCGGTTCCAGGGTGGTCTGCACGATCACCGGCCACGGGCTAAAGGACCCGGACTGGGCCGTGTCTGCCGCACCCGCGCCGGTCACCATCCCGGCCGACGCCCCGGCCGCCGCGGCCGAGCTTGGCCTGGCATGAGCCCGGCACCAGCTTCCCCCCGCCCGCACCACCCGGCCCGCCCGCACCACCCGGCCCGCCCGTACTCCCCGGCCCGCCCGCACCCCCGCTCAGGCCCGCGCTGGCCGGACCGGCCGGTGACCGTCAGGGTCCCGGCCACGAGCGCGAACCTGGGGCCGGGTTTCGACGCCCTGGGCCTGGCGCTGGCCATGCACGACGTGGTGACGGCGCGCGTCACCGACGGCGGTCTGTCGATCGAGGTGTCCGGCCCGGGGGAGGAAACCGCGGCCGCGGGGGAGGAGCACCTCGTGGTCCGCGCCATGCGGGCCGCGTTCGCCGAACTGAACGTCCAGCCGCCCGGCATCGGGCTGCGGTGCGCGAACGCCATCCCGCAGGGGTTCGGGCTCGGCTCCTCGGCCGGCGCGATCGTGGCCGGCCTGCTGGCCGCGCGGGCGCTGGCCCAGGCCGGCGCGGGCGGGGAAAGCCCCGGGCTCAGCGACGCGGACATACTTCGGCTCGCCTCGCGGCTTGAGGGGCACCCGGACAACGTGGCCGCGTGCCTGGCGGGCGGCCTCACGATCGCCTGGACCCCGGCGGGCGGAGCCCGGGCCGCGCGGCTGGCCCCGGTACTCGGGCTGACCCCGGTCGTCTGTGTTCCGGCCTCGCCGCTGTCCACCGCCGAGGCCCGCCAGGTGCTGCCGCCCGCGGTGCTGCACGCCGACGCCGCGGCGAACTCGGCCCGCGCGGCGCTGCTGATCGCGGCGCTGACCGCCGACCCCAGCCTGCTCATGGTCGGGACCGAGGACTTCCTGCACCAGCGCTACCGCGCCATGGCGATTCCCGCCACCTCGGACCTGATCGAGCGGCTGCGCACGGCGGGGATCCCCGCCGTCGTCTCCGGCGCCGGGCCCTCCGTGCTCGCGTTCACCATGGCGGGAGCCCAGCCCGGGCCGGATGCCGTGCGGCAGATCGCGGGCGGCGGCGTCCGCGCCTCGTGGCGGGTTCACGTCCTCGACGTCGATCGTGACGGCGCCACCGTCGGCCCGCGGCGTCAGGCGTAGCAGGTGAGCGGCTGGCCGCCGTTAAAGGCCACCATGTCGGTGAGCGCGGCCATGAGGTCGATCGGCGCGCCTCGGGCGGCGCCGCCAAGCTCGGCGCAGGCGCGGTGCAGGTTGCCGACGATCCGCTCCGCGTCGGACCAGCCGGCGAACCAGCCCAGGTCGGTGTCCCTGGCCGCCTCCAGCGGGGACAGGCCGGCCTCGAGCGCCCGCCCGGCGAGGTCCAGCACGAACCTGAGGTAGTCCAGCGTCGCCTCGACGGGCCCTGTGCCGCCGGTCACACCGCCGCTGAACACCGGTCCGTGGCCGGGCACGATGGTCTGCGCCCTCAGCGGCATCAGCACCTGCTCCAGCACATCGACGGCGCCGGCCACGGAGCCCATGAGCAGGAACGGCGTGCCGCCGTTGAAGATCAGGTCGCCGCAGAACAGCACGGAGCGCTCGGGGATCCACACGATCGAGTCGTTGGTCGTGTGCGCGGGCATGCCGACGTACCGGACCTGGGCCCGCAGGTCGCCGGCGTGCAGCGCGATCTCGTCGGTGAACGTGATGAACGGCGGGTCGAGATCCAGGTCGCCCCAGTCGGGGTGGTCCCAGAACGGCAGTTCCCGCGGCGGGCCGAACGCGATGGCCTCGGCCCTGGCCCGCTCCTGCGCGATGATCGCGGCGCCGGGGAACAGGCAGTTCCCGAACGTGTGGTCACCGTGGTGGTGGGTGTTGACCACGGCGCGCACCGGCGCCGTCGTGACGGTCGCGATGGCCTGCTGGTAGGCCCGCGTCCTGCGCTCGGTCGAGCAGGCGTCGATGCTGACCACGCCCTGCGGCCCGGTCAGGAACCCGGTGTTGTTGATCCACCAGGTGCCGTCCGGCTGGATGTAGGCAAAGACCCCGTCGCTGACCTCCTGGAGCCGCGCGTCCGCGATGCTGACCCCGGGCGGCGGCACGGCGCTGGTCATGTGATCAAGCGTAGTAGCGGGGGTGCCGGTGCCGCAGGGCCTGGCGTACGCGGTCCGGTCATTCCTTCTGGCGGACCCGGTAGCCGACGGGCAGGAGCGACCAGCCGAACCGGTCGCTGGCCAGCCCCCAGAGCCCGCGGGAAGCGACCAGGGTGGTGACGATCGCGAGGCCGCCGACGATGACCAGGTACCAGGCCCCGTACGAGGACAGCGTCTCCTGCAGCGCGAACAGCACGAGCGCGCCGATGATGGGGCCCTCCATGGTTCCCATGCCGCCGATGAGCACCATGAACAGCATGTCCACGCTGTACTGGATGCTGAACACCGTGGTCGGCTCCACGTACAGCGTCTGCAGCGCGATCAGCGCGCCCACGGCGCCGGCGCCGCCGGCCGCGGCCAGGTAGGCCAGCAGCCTGATCCGCCCCACCCGCACGCCGGAACTGGCCGCGGCGACCGGATCGCTGCCCACCGCCCGGGCGTCAAGCCCGAACGTCCGCCGCACGAGCAGGTAGACGCCGGCCACGCTGACCACGGCGACGGCGAGCGTCGCCCAGTAGATGAGGGCCTCGCGCAGCACGTCGCTGTACCCCGCCAGCCCCGGCACGCTCACCCCGGTGGTCCCGCCCACCGCGGGGGACAGCGTGGCGATGATCTGGAACGTGGCGGCCACCACCAGCGTGGCCACCGCGAAGTACCCGCCGGACAGCCTCAGCACCAGCGCCGACACCGGCAGCGCGACCACCGCGGCGGCGATCGCGGCCAGCAGTATGCCGCCGAACGGGTTGATCCCGTGCACCGCGACCAGGTAGAGCGCGTAGGCGCCAACCCCGATAAAGGCGTTCTGGCCAAACGAGGTCAGGCCGCTGAACCCGGCCAGCAGGTTCCACTGGCTGGCCATGGCGATGAACGTGAGCAGGGTTATCAGCGGCTGCTCCGCCGGGCCGCCGACGATGTAGGGCACCAGCGCCAGGACCACGATCGCCACCACGCACGCGCCGGTGAACGCGGACGCCGCGGCGCTCCACCGGCTGACTGTGACCGGTGTCACCGCGGGCTCGGCGTCGCGGGAGCCGACCGCCGTATCGCGCGTCATCAGAACGCTCCCTGGCCCTGGATCTCGCGCACCGCCTGCTGGCTGGTGAACAGCCCGCCCGGCCTGACCGTGAGCACGGCCAGGAACAGCAGGTTGACCGCGAGGACCGCGTACGCCTGGTTGACCTCGCCGACGACCACCTGGGTGACGCCCAGGGCCACCCCGCCGGCCAGCGTGCCCCACAGCGACCCGATGCCGCCGATCACGACCGCCTCGAACGCGAAGATCAGTATGTTGGTGCCGGTCAGCGGGTCGAACGTCCCGATGGTGCCGATGAACACCCCGGCCAGGGCCGCCGTGGCGACCGCGATGCCCGCCACGGTGGCGAACACCGGCCGCACCCTGATGCCCACCAGCCGGGCCGTGTCCAGGTCGTCGGCGGTGGCGCGGACCTTGCGGCCCCACCCGGTGTGCGACAGCAGCAGCTGCAGGCCGGACAGCACCGCGCACGCGGTCAGGAACGCGGTCAGGAACAGCCAGGACACGGTGATGCCGCTGCCGATATGGAAGCTGGCCAGCGCCAGCACGCCGCCGTTCAGCCCGCGCGGGTCGGATGTCGCGGCCACCTGCAGCAGGTTCTCGATCATGACCGACAGCCCGAAGGTGACGAGCACCGGCGCGAGCACCCCGTGCCGCAGCGCCCGCCCGAACAGCAGCACCTGCAGGGCCATGCCCGCGCCGAACGCGGCGGGCAGCAGCAGCGGCAGCGTGACCCAGACCGGCACGCCCAGCGCGGAGGACAGGACCAGCCCGAGATAGGCCCCGCACACCGCCAGATCGCCGTGCGCCAGGTTCACGATGCGCATCACGCCGAACGTCAGCGAGAGCCCGCAGGCGATGAGCGCGTACTGGCCGCCGAGCAGCAGGCCCTGGATAACCGCGTTGACCCAGTTCACGCCCGCCCCTCACCGAAGTAGGCGGCGACGACCTCGTCCCGGCTCACGCTCGCGACCGGGGCGGCCAGCGCGACCCGCCCCTCGAGCAGGCAGACCAGGTCGTCGCACGCGTCCATGGCCCGCCGCAGGTCCTGCTCCACGATCACCAGCGTGGCACCCGCCGCTCGCAGCCCGGACAGCGTTTCGTACAGCTCCGCGACCACGAGCGGCGCCAGGCCGAGCGAGATCTCGTCGAGCAGCAGCAGGGCAGGCGCGGCGGCCAGCGCCCGCGCGATCGCCACCGCCTGCTGCTCGCCGCCGGACAAGGTGGACGCGCGCTGCCTGCGCCGTCTGGTGATCATCGGGAAGGCGCCGTAGATGCGCTCGAGCGGCCACGCATCGGAGGCCGCGGCGGCGGCGCCCACCTGGATGTTCTCCTCGACGGTCAGGCTGGGAAAGAGCTTGCGGCCCTCCGGCACCAGCGCGATGCCGCGGGAGATCCGCCGGTGCGGCGGGGCGGCCGTGATGTCAGATCCGCCGTACCGGACAGATCCTGACGCCGGGGCCTGCGCTCCGGCGATCGTGCGCAGCAGCGTCGTCTTGCCCGCGCCGTTGGCGCCGACCAGCGCGGTCGCGCAGCCCTGGGTGACCGACATTGACACACCGAACAGGGCCTGGAAGTCCCCGTAGAAGACGTCGAGGTCGCTGATCTCGAGCAGCGGGGCATTCCGGGAGCCCGGCACGGGGTCTGCTCCGCTGATGGCGCTACCTTCTTCCGTCACCCGGGACCCTCGGGACCTGCCGCCCGGCCGGGCTCACAGCACGCCCCCGCCGAGGAAGGCAGTCCGCACGGCGTCGCTGGCCAGCACGTCGGACGGCGCGCCGTCCGCGATCACCTGACCGCCCGCCAGGCATACCAGGCGGGTCACCGCGGCGATGAGCACCCTGAGCACATGCTCCACCCAGATGATCGCGGTGCCGGCCGCGTTCACGGCCCGGATCGTCCCGATCAGCGCCTCGGTCTCCGGGTCGCTCAGGCCGCCGGCGATCTCGTCGAGCAGCAGCACGCGCGGCCGCATGGCCAGCGCCCGGGCCAGTTCGAGCCGCTTGCGGTCCAGCAGCCGCAGCGAGCCGGCCTGGGTGTTCGCGTGCCCGGCCATGCCGGTCAGGGTCAGGGCCTCGTACGCTGCCCCGTACGCGTGCCGCCCGCGCAGGCCGGCCGCCCGCGTCGCGCCGACGAGCGCGTTCTCGAACACGGTCAGGTCCCCGAGCGGCCGCGGCACCTGGAACGTGCGGCCGAGCCCCAGCCTGGCCCGCAGCGGCGGCGGCAGCCGCGTCACGTCCCTGCCCTGCAGCAGCACCCGGCCGGCGTCGCAGCGCCCGGTGCCGGTCAGCAGGTCGAGCAGGGTGGTCTTGCCCGCGCCGTTCGGGCCGACGATGCCCACGGCCTCGCCCGGTGCCACGGCCAGCGAGACCGAGTGGAGCACGGACAGCGAGCCATAGCTCTTCGCGACGTCGGTGACCTCCAGCGCGGGCGGGCTCACAGCAGCTGCAGTGAGCCCGCGACCGGCACCGAGGGCAGGAGCGAGTTGTCGATGACGACCAGCTGGTAACTGCCGGATACCTTGCGCCACTGCGCGAGCAGCTCGGGGATCTGGGACACATGCGGCACCGGGCCGCTGCTGAAGTCGTAGGCCCCGGTGATCGCCTGGCCCTTGGCCGTGCCCAGGGCACTGGCCACGGCCTTCGCGTCCTTCGGGTTCCCTGAGGCCTTGAGCGCCGCGACCGCGATCTCGAAGATCGCGTAGTTGAACCCCATCGGCTGGGTCCAGTCGTTGCCCGTCTTGGTCTTGTAGTCCGCGGCGAAGGCCGAGGCCGTGGTGCCGTCGAGCGAGGACTTGTACGGGAACTCCGGGGTCCACCACAGCGGCGACATCACGTTCTGCACCAGCGGCCCGAGCGCGTCCGCGGCGCTCGGGAACAGCAGGGCCTTCGAGATCGACGCGATCTTCGGCGTGAAGCCGCTCTGGTGCGCCTGCCGCCAGAACGTGATGAAGTCGGGCGGGATCGGCACCGCGTGCAGGATCTCCACGTTGGAGTTCTTGAACTTGGCGATGATCGAGGCGTAGTCCGTGGTCCCGTCGGTGTACGCACCCGAGGGGACGACCTTCCAGCCCAGGCTGTCCGCCTTCTTGGTGATGTACTTCTGGAACCCGGCGCCGTCCACATCGTTCGGCCACAGGCCGCCGATCACGTGGTTGGTGGGCGCCTTCTGCCAGACCGAGGCGAACAGGTTCGTCTCCTCCTGGGTGCCGAGGAAGTACATATAGGAGTACTTGAAGGTATTCGCGGTGCCGTTGCTCTTGTAGTACCACTGCTCCCACGGGCAGATCGTCAGCACACACGGCACGCCCGAGGCCTCCGCCTGGGAGGAGACCGGGATCACGGTCTCCGGTGTCGCGGTGGCGAGCAGCATGTCCACCGAGTCCTGCTGCACCATCTGGGACGCGACGGACGCCGCCCGCGCCGAGGACGACTGGCTGTCCCCGGCGATGATCTCCACGGAGTACTTCTTGCCGCCGATCGTCAGGCCCTTGGCCAGCGCGGCCCTGACCTGGCCGAGCACATAGCCGTTGGACTGGGTGAACACGGAAAGCTGGCCCGTCTCCGGGCTGATGAACCCGATCTTTATCGTGCCGCCAGAGCCGCCGGAAGCGCCGGACGAGGTCGTCGACTTCAGCGAGCTTGAGCAGCCCGCGACACCCGCCAGCCCTCCGCCGAGAGCCAGGCCGGTGGCGCCGAGAAAACTGCGTCTGCTCAGCTGCCCGGGCTTGCTCATATGCGCCGAATCAGTCATTGTTCGCTCCGCAGGTAAGGTCGAACCCCCTGATCGGGTCATTGTCAGCCGGGCCGGCGCTGGCGGTCTTGGACTACCGGGCACATCCCTTGACCATCCGCGCATGCGCTCGCAAGCTAGGACAACTACCGAAGGAGGTCGGCAGTCATGCCCGATGTCGCGCGAACCCTTGACCTGCCTCCTGACCAGCGCTTCGACTACTGGAAGCACGTCCTGAACGACACTTTCGTCCCGCTGGAGGTGTCCAGCCCGAGCGGCGAGGGCGACTTCCGCGGCCGGCTCCGGGGCTGCGAACTCGGCGGCCTGCGCCTCATCGAGGTCCGCGCCGAGCCGCACACAGCGCGCCGGACCGCGCGCCTGGTCAAGGCGGCACCCGCGGGATGCTACAAGATCGGCCTTCAGCTGCGGGGCACGGCCGTGCTGATCCAGGACGGCCGGGAGGCGGTGCTCACCCCCGGCGACTTCGCCTTCTATGACACCGACCGCCCGTACACGCTGGCGCTGACCCACCACCGGATGCTAGTGCTCATCTTCCCCAAGGACATGATCGGCCTGCCGCAGTCGCAGCTGGCCGGGCTGACCGCCACCCGGATGCCCGGCGAGGCCGGCGGCATGGCGTCCCTGATCGGCCCGTTTCTGAGCCAGGTAGCCGACCTGCTCGATGAGGTGGATACCCCCGGGCTGGGGGTCGGCGTGCGGCTCGCGGGCAACGTGGTCGACCTGCTCGGCACGGTCCTGGCCGAGCGGCTGGACGCGGTGCCCGCCGATCCCGATACCGCGCACCGGGCGCTGATGCTGCAGATCACCGCGTTCATCGAGGAGCGCCTGGGCGAGGCGGACCTGACCCCGGCCCAGATCGCCGCGGCGCATCACATCTCCCTGCGTCAGCTGCACAAGCTCTTCCACGCCAGCGGCAGCACCGTGGCCGGGTGGATCAGGCAGCGCCGCCTCGAGCACTGCGGCCACGACCTGCGCGATCCGCACCGCGCGGCTTGGTCGGTGGCCGCCGTCGGGGCCCGGTGGGGCTATCCGGACCCGGCCCACTTCAGCCGCCTGTTCAAGGCGGCCTACGGCACGGGACCGCGCGACTACCGCGCCAGTCACGGTCTGGCTGGTCCGGCGAACGGCGGCGTGCCGCCCGGACCGCCCGGCGCGGTGCCGCGGCCACCGGGCTTCCTGATCCTCCCCGACGGCCAGTGGTACCAGATGCCCGACCGCCGCCCCCTGTTCTGAGCACCAAGATCTTCCTTGTACCCCGGCCGTCAAGCGGCGTGCGCTGGCGTGCAAGACGGAGCGTAGGCAGCACGCCAGCATGGGCGTTATGGCCACTTCAGGGCGGTTGCAGGGCAGGGCCGCGATCATCACCGGCGGTGAGGGCAGCATCGGCATGGCGACGGCCCGGGCACTCGTGGCCGAGGGCGCGCGGGTCCGCCTGATCGGGCTGGTCGCCGATGACCTGCGCTCCGGCGCGGCCTCGCTCGGCGGCGCGGCCAGCTGGGCCGTCGCGGACGTCACGGACTCGGCGGGTGTCAAAGCGGCCGTCGCGGAGGCAGCCGAGGCGTTCGGCCGGCTTGACGTAGTGGTGAGCAACGCGGGGATCGCCGGGGTGATCGCCCCGGTGGCCGACTACCCGGAGGACGTGTTCGACCAGGTTCTCGCCGTGCACGTGCGGGGCTCGTTCCTGGTGTGCAAGCACTCGCTGCCCTACCTGGAACCTGGTGCCAGCATCGTGATCACCTCGAGCGTGGTCGGCCTCACCTCGGACGCCGGGATCTGCGCCTACGCCACGGCCAAGCACGCCCTGGTCGGGCTCATGCGGACGCTGGCCAAGGAGACCGCGCCCCGCGGCATCCGGGTGAACACGATCCACCCGGGCCCGGTCGACAACGAGTTCCAGCACCGGATCGAGGTCGCGGCCACGGGCGCGGACCGCGATCGCGCCGCCTCGATCTTCGAGACGTTCATCCCGCTGGGCCGGCACGCCGCCCCCGACGAGGTCGCCCGCGCGATGCTGTTCCTGGCCAGCGACGAGAGCTCGTTCGTCACCGGCGCCACCCTGGCCGTTGACGGCGGAATGTCGATCTAGTGACCGGTCCTGGCTACACCGCGAGCACGGCCCTGCTGGAGGCGATGCGCGAGGCGGGCGCCAGGTACGCGTTCGCGAACCTGGGCAGCGACCACACCGGCATCCTGGAGGCATACGCGCGGGCGGCGTCCGCAGGGTCGCTGGCCGCGTTTCCCGAGCTGGTCCTCTGCCCGCACGAAAGCGTGGCGCTGAGCGCCGCCCACGGGTACGCGCAGGTCAGCGGCGAGCCGCAGGCGGTCATCGTGCACGTGGACTGCGGCACCCAGAACCTCGGCGGGGCCGTGCACAACGCGTCGAGGGGCCGGGTTCCTGTGCTGATCTTCGCCGGGCTGTCGCCCATGACCCAGCTGGGGGAGCTGGCCGGGACCCGGACCGAGCACATCCACTGGCTGCAGGACAGCGCGGACCAGCGAGGGATGCTGCGCGGCTACGCCAAGTACGACCAGGAGATCCGGACCGGGCGCAACGTGAAGCAGCTGGTCCACCGGGCCATGCAGATCGCCCGCAGCGAGCCGGCCGGGCCGGCGTACCTGGTGGCCGCGCGTGAGGTGCTGGAGGAGGAGCTGCCGCCGCAGCCGCCGGAGGGCGGCTGGTGGGCGCCGGTGGCGCCCGCCGCGCTGGTGCCCGGCACTGTGGCCGAGATCGCGGCGGATCTCGAGCGCGCCCGCGCCCCGCTGGTGGTCACCTCCTACCTGGGGCGTGACCCGGCCGCCGTGCCCGAACTGGTCAGGCTCTGCGAGCTGGCCGCGATCGGCGTGATCGAGTCGGTCCCCGGGCACGTCAACTTCCCCGACGAGCACCCGCTGCATCTCGGCTACCAGTGGAACCTCCCGGCGCAGAACCCGGTGCTGGCCGACGCGGACGTGATCCTGGTGCTGGGCAGCGACGTCCCCTGGATCCCCGGTCACAACCGGCCGGGCCCCGGCGCGCGCATCCACGTGATCGACACCGACCCGCTCAAGACGCAGCTGCCGCTGTGGCACGTGCCGGCCCAGGGGTACGCCCGCGCGGACCTCGCGGTCGCGGTGCGCCAGCTCGCGGACGGCCTGGCCGGGCGCGGACGGCTCGACCAGGAAGCCGTCCAGGCCCGGGCCGCGCGGGTCCGCGCCGCCCACGACGAGCAGCGCGCGCAGTGGGCCGCACAGGAA
Organism: uncultured Actinomycetota bacterium; assembly: GCA_963844655.1. Taxonomy (GTDB): domain Bacteria; phylum Actinomycetota; class Actinomycetes; order Streptosporangiales; family Streptosporangiaceae; genus JASHPR01. The sequence goes on from CAWJPA010000007.1 coordinate 1,381,706, forward strand.
CAGCCCGAGCCGGACGGCACGATCACGCCCGAGTACCTGGTGGCCTGCGTCCGGGACCGGGTCAGCGAGGCCGCCGGGTCCGGCGCCCTGTTCCTCAACGAGGCGATCACCAACTACCACGTCGTCAACGAGCACCTGCGGGCCAGCCGCCCGGGCTCGCTCATCAACAGCGGCGGCGGGTCGCTGGGCTGGGCCGGAGGCGCGGCCGTGGGCGCCAAGCTGGCCGCGCCCGAGCGCACCGTGGTGAGCCTGGTCGGGGACGGTTCTTACCTGTTCAGCGTGCCCTCGTCGGTGCACTGGATGGCTCGCCGCTACCAGGCCCCAACGCTCACCGTCATCCTCGACAACCAGGGCTGGAAGGCCCCGTCCCTGTCCACGCTGGCCGTCCATCCCGCTGGGGAGCTCTCGCGGGGCGGCTTCGCGGCCAGCTTCCGGCCCGAGGCCGACCTGCCCGGTGTGGCCGCCGCGGCGGGCGGGGCGTACGCGCGCACGGTGACCGATGCCGGCGAGCTGCCCGCGGTCATCGGCGAGGCGCTGGGCGAGGTGGCCGGCGGCCGGTCGGCCGTGGTCAGCGCCCACCTGCCGCCGGTCTGAGGCCCAGCCCGACGGCTGCAGCGAGCTGCCGATCACTCCACTCGCCCGCTCTGTCCCACCGCCAGGTGACTGACCTTCACTCCTGACTCACGAGACCGCGGTGCGGAACACGCCGGTCGCCCAGGTGAGCACCAGCGTGCACAGCGGCACGAGGACGGCGAAAGCCTGCCACACCGCCGCGGCGGCCAGCGTGCCGCCGGCCAGCACGCGCGACGCCTCGACCAGGTAGTACAGCGGGTTGAAATGCGCGATCACCCGCATCCAGGCCGGGCCGAGGGAGATCGGCAGCAGCACACCGGCCAGCAGCAGGACCGGCAGGTTGAGGCCGTTGACGATGGCGGCGAAGCCGCTGATGTCCTTCGTGACCAGCGCGGTGGCGACCGAGAACGCGGCCACGGTGGTCATGAGCAGGGCGAGCAGCACGGCTAGCACCGCCAGCCCGGCCCAGTGCACCGTGAACCCGACCCCGAACCCGACCGCGACGACGACCGCGTCGAACACGAACATCATCATCATCGTGGCCAGGATCGGGCCGGTCAGGATCGCCAGCCGGCTGCGCCGGCGTGACCCGGAAGCGCTCGATCACGCCGGCCTTCAGCTCGAAGATCGTGCTGAATCCGAGCCCGATCCCGCTGGCGAAGGCCAGCAGCGACAGAATCCCCGGCAGGAACAGGTTGACCACCTGCGCGCTGGACAAGCCCCCCGCCCCGACCGCATGCTTCAGCAGCGGCATGAACAGGACCAGGTACAGGATCGGGGTCGAGAACCCGACGATCAGCCAGACCGGGTTGCGCAGCAGCTGGAAGGCATACCGCTGGAACAGCAGGCCGATATCCCTGACCGGCTTCATGCCGCCGCCTCCTTGTGCTCGGATCCGGGACCAGGCCCCGTTGCGCCGTCGCGCGGGTCGCCGTCACGCAGCGACCGGCCGGTCTGGCGCAGGAAGACATCGTCCAGGGTCGGCTCGGACATGGATATGGACCGGATCCCGATGCCGCGGGAGTCGAGCAGCCGGATCAGCTGCGGCAGCGCGGTGCCACCGTCATCGACGTACAGCCGGACCTGGCTGTCATCGGCCGTGAGCTCCCGCACGTATGGCTCGGCCCGCAGCACCGGCGCGGCACGATCGGCCCCGCGGTCATCAGCCCCGCGGTGATCAGCATCATGGTCGTCGGCGCGCAGGCTGATCACGATGGCGTCGCCGGCGACCTGCTGCTTGAGCGCCCGGGGGGTTCCCTCGGCGACGATCTGGCCGTGATCCATGATCATCAGCCGGTCGCAGAGGACGTCGGCCTCCTCCAGGTAGTGGGTGGTGAGAAAGACCGTCGTGCCGCGCTCGCTGAGCGCCCGGATGTGGTCCCAGAGGTTGGCGCGGCTTTGCGGGTCGAGCCCCGTGGTCGGCTCGTCGAGGAAGATCACCGAGGGCTCGTGCACGATACCGAGGGCGATGTCGAGCCGCCGCCGCTGGCCGCCCGAGTAGGTGCTGACCCGCCGGTCAGCGAACTCGCCGAGGTCGAGCAGCCGGGCGAGCTCCTCGGCGCGCGGCGCGACCTGCGCGCGGCCCGCCCCGTAGAGTCGGCCTTGCAGGATCAGATTTTCCCGCCCGGTGGCGAGTTCGTCGGCGCCACCGAGCTGGCTCACGTAGCCGATCCGGGACCGGACCTGCTTGGGCTGGCGCGCGACGTCGAAGCCCGCCACGGTCGCGGTGCCTGAGCCGATGGGCAGCAGTGTGGTCAGCATCCGCAGGGTGGTGGTCTTGCCCGCGCCGTTCGGGCCGAGGAAGCCGAAGATCTCGCCTCGGCGCACGTCGATGCTGACCCCTCGCACCGCCTCGACCAGACCGCCCTGCTTGCCCTTGGCCCGAAAGCTCTTGCGCAGGTCGCTCGTGGAGATGACGCTTTCCACGGGTGTCACCTGGTCCCTTCGTCGTGCGGCCAGCCGCTGCCAAACGGCGGCGGAGGGGGCGGTTCGTCATCGGCCCGTTCGTGCATCTCACGCCACCAGCCGGTGCCGTCCAGGGCGCCGGACTCGATGTCGGTGATCAGCTGCCGCACGTAGCCGAGCTCGGCCTCGCGCAGCACGATGTCGAACTCGGCCTCGACCCAGAACAGCCGCGGCAGGCCTGCCTTGTGGGCCAGCTCCCTGGTCGCGGCGGCCTGGGCGAGCCCCGCCTCCAGGTAGTGGGAACGTTCGTGCAGCAGCATCACCGCGTCGTCGGGCGGCAGGGCAGGCAGGAACGACAGCGCCGCCTGAAACGCGGGGTAGTCCTTGACCGGCGTGGAGAGCAGTTCGGTGAGCCAGTCGTGCATCTCAATCCGGCCGCTGCCGGTCAGCCGGTAGACGGTCCGCTCGGGAAGCCGGCCGGACCGCTTCGTCTCCTGGGCCTCGATCAGGCCGCGCCGTTCGAGCGACTCCACGACCCCGTACAGCGAGCCATAGTTGAGCCGGACGCTCTCGTGCTTGTGCCGCTGCCGGAGCGTCGTCGCGATCTCGTACGGGTGCCGGGGCCGCTCGGCAAGGCAGACCAGCACGGCCAGGGCCAGCGGGTTCGCACGGTTCTTAGCGGGCACTTGCCACCTCCAAGTCGAATACTCTGGTCAGAGTAGTTGAGATATAACGTGAATTCAACCTCAGTCGGGACCGATGGCGGGCGGGCCGGGCGGCGCGAACGGGGCGGGCGGCGCGAACGGGGCGGGCGGCCCCAGGCTTGGCGGGCGGTGCCGGGCAGGTCGCTGCGCGGCAGCACGGCCGCGCACGGGGGTGGCTAGAGTCGGGGAATCCATTGCGTAACGCCAGAAGGGTCTTCCTCCGTTGCTCTCCCTGGTCCTGCCGAAGGGCTCGCTCGAGCGGGCCACCCTCGAGCTGTTCGATGCCGCCGACCTGACCGTCCGCCGGTCCTCCGACCGGGACTACCACGCGTCGGTCGACGACCCGCGCATCGAGCGGGTCCGGTTCCTGCGCCCTCAGGAGATCCCGTCGTACATCGGCCAGGGGCTGTTCGACTTCGGGATCACCGGGCGGGACTGGATCGAGGAAACCGGCGCCGACGTGACGTCGCTCGGCCAGCTGGAGTACTCGAAGGCCACCTCGAACCCGGTGCGCGTGGTGCTGGCCGTGCCCGCCGACAGCACCTGGCGGTCGGCCGCCGACCTGCCCGAGGGGGTGCGGATCTCGACCGAGTTCCCGGAGCTGACCCGGCGGTACCTGGAGACGGCCGGCGTCAAGGCCCGGGTGATCGCCTCGTACGGCGCGACCGAGGCCAAGGTGCCCGACATCGTCGACGCGATCGTGGACCTGACCGAGACCGGCTCGTCGCTGCGCAAGAACGGGCTGCGCATCCTGGACACGCTGCTGACCAGCTACACCGAGCTGGTCGCCAACCCCGCGGCGCACGCTGACCAGGAGAAACGGGAGGCCATGGAGGACGTGCTGCTGCTGCTGCGCGGGGCGATCCAGGCCCGCGGCAACGTGCTGGTGAAGCTCAACGTCGCCGCCGCTGAGCTGACCGCGGTGACCGAGATCCTCCCGGCCATGTCGTCGCCGACGATCACCTCGCTGGCCCGCGGCAACATGCACGCGGTGGAGGCGGTCGTGCCCAAGCGTGGCGTGAACACGCTGATCCCGGCGCTGAAGGCGGCCGGGGCCCGGGACATCCTGGAAATCCCGATTTCGAAGATCGTCGAATAGATCGCCGGGTAGCTCCCCTCCGTCCGGCCTGGCGAAGAAGGGCCGGTTAACGGGCATTGAACGCTGATTTGCGGGCATCTTCTCTGCCGTGGTCATCGAGCCGCCTGCCCTCTTGACGATCAATGAGGCCCGGAGGACGATGATCTCGTTCCTGATGGAACCGGTTCCATCAGGCCGGTGGCCCTCTTGGGGAGTGGAATGCCCGCTCAGCGCCGTGCGACGATCTCGGACGTAGCCACGGCATCGGGCGTCGGCGTCGGCACCGTTTCCCGGGTCATCAACGGCGCGTCGAACGTGCGCGAGGCCACGCGCCGGTCGGTGCAGAAGGTCATCGAGCAGCTCGGGTACCGGCCCAGCCACCTGGCCGTGTCGCTGTCCCGCGGCACGCCTCACACGGTGGCGATCGTGGTGCCGCACCTGACCCGCCCGTCGGCGGTGATGCGGCTCGCGGGCGCGTTGGCCGTGCTGGACGAGCAGGGCTACGACACGGTCGTGTGCAACGTCGACAGCCCGCAGCAGCGGGATCACCACCTGACGGCGCTGACCAGCAGGCACCGGGCGGACGGCGTGATCGTGGTGTCGCTGCGGCTGCCCCGGGACAAGGTCGGCGCCTTCCGCAAGGCCGGGGTGCCGCTGGTGACGGTCGACGTGGTCGCCCCCGGCGTCCCGCAGACGGTCACCGACGACGTGGCGGGCGGGCGGCTGGCCACCGGGCACCTGCTGTCGCTCGGCCACCGGCGAATCGGCTTCGTCGGCGACTCGGCGCGCCGGACGTCAGCCACCGACCTGGGCTTCGCCACGTCGCAGCACCGGCTGACCGGATACCGGCAGGAGCTGGCGGCGGCGGGCATCGGCTACGACCGGGCGCTCGTGCGGCGCGGGCCGCACGGCCCGGCCAACGCGGAGGCGCTCGCCGCCGAGCTGCTGGCGCTGCCGGACCGGCCGTCGGCCATCTTCGCGGCGTCCGACACCCAGGCCATCGGCGTGCTCGCCGCGGCCGACCGGTCGGGCCTTTCTGTTCCTGATCAGCTCTCCGTGATCGGCTTCGACGACATCGACTCCGCGATGCTGCTCGGCCTGAGCACGGTGCGCCAGCCGCTGGAGGACAGCGGCGCCGAGGGAGCGCGGCGGCTGTGCTCGCTGCTGCGCGGTGAGCGGGTCACGCCGATGCGGCAGCAGCTTGCCGTGGAGGTCGTGTGCCGCACGAGCACGGCGAAGTTCCGCGGGAACCAGCCGTCATCGGGCGGATCACGCGTGGGCCACGCTCCGTCATGCAGTCGGCCACGGCCGCTGCGGCAACGTCATGTCGTACTCGGAAGCCCGGGGCGCCCCCGTCCCGGCTGGAGGGAAGACTATGGGTGACAGCGGTGGAACGAGCCCTTCGGGGAGACGTGGTCGTGCGCGAACCCTGGCCCGCGTGGCCCCGGCCCGCACGGCCCTGGCCCGGGCCGGCTCTCGCTGGCGGCTGACCGCCAGCCTGGCCAGCGTGATGCTGGCCGCCGGGGTGCTGGCCGCCTGCGGGTCGAGCGGCGGCGGCAGCAGCGGGGGGACGGTAACGCTGAACTACTACCAGTACCCCGACGTTTCCGGCGCCACCAACGCTGAGATCAAGAACTGCAACGCGCAGAGCGGCGGCAAGTACAAGATCTCCTATCAGATCCTGCCCGCCTCATCCGACAGCCAGCGACTTCAGCTGGTCCGGCGGCTGGCCGCGCGCGACAGCACGATCGACATCATGGCCCTCGACGTCACCTGGGAGGCCGAATTCGCCAACGCCGGCTGGATCGTGCCGTGGACCGGTGCGAACAAGGCGTCGGTGGTCAACGGGACGATCAAGCCGGCCCTGCAGACCGCGATGTGGAAGGGCCAGCTCGTCGCGGCGCCCGCCAACACCAACACCCAGCTGCTGTGGTACCGCTCCGACCTGGTGAAGACCCCGCCGAAGACCTGGGCCCAGATGCTCGCCGACGCGGAGCAGCTGAAGAAGGAGGGCAAGGCGCACTACATCGAGATCCAGGGAGCCCAGTACGAGGGCAACACCGTCTGGTTCAACACGATGGTGAACAGCGCCGGCGGCACCGTCCTGAACCCGACGGCGACCAAGGTCACCCTGGGCGCGCCGGCGGTGAAAGCCCTGTCGATCATGAAGCAGCTCGCCGACTCGGCCGGCGCGGACCCGTCGCTGGCGGTGCAGATGGAGAACGACAACCGGCTGGCGATGGAGGCGGGCACAGCAGCGTTCCAGCTGAACTACCCCTTCGTGTATCCGTCCATGAAGGCCGACAACCCGAAGATGTTCAAGTCCTTCAAGTGGGCGCTCTACCCGGAGGTCATCCCCGGCGTGCCGGCCAAGGTGACGATCGGCGGTGTGGACCTCGCGGTCAGCCAGTACTCCCAGCACCGGGCGCTCGCCTTCAAGGCCGCGATGTGCCTGCGGGACAAGCAGAACCAGCTGATCGGCGCCACCGTCGGCGGCGTACCGCCGACGATCGCCAGCCTCTACAGCGACCCGAAGATGTTCCCCGACTACCCGTTCCACGCCGACATCCTGTACGCGCTGAACCACGCGAGCGTCCGGCCGAAGACGCCGCTGTACCAGGTCGTGTCCATCGACATCTCGCACCTGACCTCGCCGCCGGTCAAGATCAACCCGGTCAATACGGAAAAGGCGATGGCCGCCAGTATCAACAACGCCCTCCAGTCGAAGGGCCTGGTCCCGTGAGCCGCCACGTCGCAGGCAGCGGCCCGGCCGCGAGGAAAGGAAGGGGCCGATGAGCACCAATACCCAGACGGTCACCACCGGCGCGCCCGCGGAGGCGCCGGCCAGGCGCAAGCCGCAGCTGTCGGAAGGCGCGCGGGCTGAGCGCCGGCTCGGCTGGCTGCTGTGCGCTCCGGCGGTCGTCGTGATGATCGCGGTCACCGCCTACCCGGTCGGCTACGCCATCTGGCTGTCGCTGCAGCGCTACAACCTGGAGCTCCCGAACGCGGTCAAGTTCGTCGGGTTCAGTAACTACGCCGCAGTGCTCAGCTCTCCGTACTGGTGGCAGGCGCTGTGGGTGACCGTGCTGATCACCGTCGTCTCGGTTACCGTCACCCTGGTGCTGGGCATGCTGCTGGCCCTGGTCATGTACCGGACGCTGTTCGGCCGGGGCACGGTCCGCACGGCCGCGCTCATCCCGTACGGGATCGTGACGGTCGCCGCCGCCTACGGCTGGCAGTACGCGTGGACGCCAGGGCAGGGTTACCTGTCCGCGCTGTTCAACGACAGCGCCCCGCTGGTCTCCCAGTACAAGGCGATTGCCGTGATCATCCTGGCGGAGGTCTGGAAGACCACGCCGTTCATGGGGCTGCTGCTGCTGGCCGGGCTCTCCCTGGTGCCCGAGGACCTGCAGAAGGCCGCCAAGGTGGACGGCGCCACCGCCTGGCAGCGGTTCATCAAGATCACGGTGCCGCTGATGAAGCCGGCGATCCTGGTCGCGCTGCTGTTCCGGACGCTCGACTCGTTCCGGATCTTCGACGACATCTTCATCCTGACGGCGGGCAACAACGGCACAGAATCGGTGTCGATCCTTGGCTGGGACAACCTGTTCAAGGCGCTGAACCTGGGGATCGGATCGGCGATCTCGATCCTGATCTTCATCTGCGTGGTGATCATCGCCGCCGTGTTCATCAAGGGCTTCGGCACCGCGGCGCCCGGCACGGACATCGGGAAGAGGTGACCCGCTCATGGCTGCTGTAGCCACGACACCCCGTCAGAAGACCGGCTGGGGGACGGCGAACGTCGTCGTCGTGACGCTGGCGCTGATCCCGGTGCTCTGGATGGTCTCGCTGTCCTTCAAGACGCCCACGGCCGTCCTCGATCCCTCCTTCGTTCCCGCGCAGTGGACCACGGGGAACTACAGCCAGATCCTGAAGACGTCGGCGTTCGTCCGGCCGCTGTTCAACTCGATCGGCATCGGCCTCATCGCGACGTTCATCTCCGTCGTGCTGGCCTCCATGGCGGCCTACGCGGTCGCGCGGCTGCGGTTCCCCGGCAAGGCGGTGCTCATCGGGATGTCGCTGCTGATCGCGATGTTCCCGATCATCGCCCTGGTGACCCCGCTGTTCGCCATCGAGCGGGCGCTGGGCCTGTTCAACACCTGGCCAGGCCTGATCATCCCCTACGTGGCCTTCGGCCTGCCGCTCGGCATCTACACGCTGTCGGCGTTCTTCCGTGAGATCCCCTGGGAGCTTGAGAAGGCGGCCAAGGTCGACGGGGCCACGCCGTTCCAGGCCTTCGTCAAGGTCATCGCCCCGCTGGCCGCGCCGGGCATGGTCACGACGGCGATCCTGGTCTTCCTCGCCTGCTGGAACGAGTTCCTGATGGCGCTCTCGTTCACCTCGACGATCTCAGCCCGGACGGCGCCGGCGTCGCTCGCCTACCTCAGCGGCAGCTCGCAGTTCACGGTCCCGACCGGGCCCATCGCGGCCGCCGCCGTGGTCATCACCATCCCGATCATCCTCTTCGTGCTGTTCTTCCAGCGCCGGATCGTCGCAGGGCTGACGTCCGGCGCGGTCAAGGGCTAGGCCGCAGGTAAGGAGAAAACTAATGGCCGAAATAGTGCTGGATCACATCACCAAGCGTTTTCCCGATGGCTCCCTCGCGGTCGATGACTTCAACCTGGATATCGCCGACGGGGAATTCGTCATCCTGGTCGGCCCGTCCGGCTGCGGCAAGTCGACGACGCTCAACATGATCGCGGGCCTGGAGGACATCACCTCGGGTGACCTGCGCATCGCCGGGCAGGTCGTGAACAACAAGTCGCCCAAGGACCGGGATATCGCCATGGTGTTCCAGAGCTACGCGCTCTATCCGCACATGACCGTGCGGGAGAACATGGGGTTCGCGCTGAAGCTGGCCAAGACGCCCCAGGGCACCATCAACGAGAAGGTCGAAGAGGCGGCCAGGATCCTGGACCTGACCCAGCACCTGGACCGCAAGCCGGCCAACCTGTCCGGCGGGCAGCGGCAGCGGGTGGCGATGGGCCGCGCGATCGTCCGCGACCCTTCGGTGTTCCTGATGGACGAGCCGCTGTCGAACCTGGACGCGAAGCTGCGGGTGCAGATGCGCACCGAGGTGTCGCGGATACAGCGCCGCCTGGGCACCACCACCGTCTACGTCACGCACGACCAGACCGAGGCCATGACACTCGGCGACCGGGTCGCGGTCATGCGCAGCGGCCTCCTGCAGCAGGTGGGCTCCCCGAAGGAGCTCTACGACCAGCCCGTCAACCTGTTCGTGGCCGGTTTCATCGGGTCGCCGGCCATGAACTTCATGTCCGGCGTCCTCGAGAACGGCAAGCTGCGCACGAGCCTCGGGGAGTTCACGCTCAGCGACCGGCTGCGCCGCGAAGTGGAGAGCTCCGGGTCCGGGCGCGAGGTCATCGTGGGCCTGCGGCCGGAGAACTTCGAGGACGTGGCGATGGTATCGGACGACGACCGCCCGCACGGCGCCACGTTCCGCGCGACCATCGATGTCCTGGAGTCCATGGGCTCCGACGTGTTCGTCTACTTCACGCGGGAGCTCGACGAGGGGGTGAACGCCGCCGAGCTTGAGGAACTCGCCAGGGACTCGGGGCGCGCGGACACCGGCGCCAGCGGCGAAACCGTGGTCGCCCGGCTCGACGCCGCCACCCGCATTCGCGAGGGCCACGACGCCGAGCTCTGGGTGGATACCCGGAAGATGCAGGTCTTCGACCCGGCCAGCGGCCGCAACCTATCGCTCGGAGACGGCGACGGCAGCGGCGGCGCGGCGACCGTGACCGGGGCGGGCGCGGCGTCTGCCGCCCCGGCCGACACGGCCCCGGCCACCCCGGCTCCCAGCGACGCGGGCACCGCCCCCGCCGCCTCCGGCGAGGCCAGCACCGGCGGGGAGGTCACCTGACCTTCTTCTGCCGCAGCCGCTCGATAATCTCGTCGCTCCACTCGTGGGTGAGGATGAGCCGGTACCGCTCGGCCGCGACCTGCATGTAGGCCTCGGCCTCGGTCCGGTGGCCGATCAGGTGCGCGCTGTGCAGCATGCGCACGACCGGCACGTACTCCTCGTCGTACCAGCGGCGGGCGATCTCGTGGCGGTCCATGTAGCGGGCCTCCTGCTGCATGTACCGGAAGCCCCAGGCCTCCACGGCCTCTCCGAGTTCCGCGTAGGACCAGGGATCGGTCACCGTGATCTTGGCGAGTTCCGGCGCGGGCAGCGGCACCCGGGCGCGGAATATCCGCTCGTAGCTCTTGACCAGCAGGTCGTGGCGGGCGCGGATACCGGTGGGCGGGATCTGGGTCAGCACCTCGGTCACGTACGCCTCGATGGTGGTGGCGCCGGTGGCCATCGCGATCGAGACCCGGTGATGCCCGTCCTGCACGAAGTACAGGTCACCGATGCGGTACACGTCGATGGGCGGGATCGGCTCGCCGCGCCGCTGGGCCAGGGCGAGCCGCTCCCACCGCTCCCTGACCCGGGCGGACGTGGGCCGGAACCGGCGGTCGAAGTCACGGGTGGAGTCGACGGTGCCGACGATCGAGTCCAGCGGGATGGTCTGCAGGCCGAGCCGCCGTTCGCCCCGCATGCCGAGCGCGGCGACCACCTCGTCGAACGGCAGGATCAGGTTGACGTCGTCCGGCCCGCGGCGCAGCCGCTGGGCCAGCCTGGCGAGCACCTGCCGACGGCGGATGCGCAGGAAGTCGTTCTCGACGTCGGCGCGGGGAAAGCCGGTGTCACGTGCCATCGCGGTGACCGGGGAGAAGTTCGCCGAGGGCGCCGCCGGGCTCGATCTCGAACAGGTGCCACCCGGTCACGTTGCAGACCACGGTGCGCCCCAGCGCGCCGCTGTACACGGCCGCGCCGCCCTTCCTGGCCGCCGCCCCGTACGGGTGCACATGGCCGTGCAGCAGGGCCGCGGGCTGCAGCCCGGCGACCAGGCCGTGCAGCGCGCTGAACCCGCGGTGCGGCGGGTCGTCGCCGTCACCCACGGCCCGCGGCGGGGCGTGGGTCAGCAGCACGTCCACCCCCCGGCCGTCCCGCCGCCGCCAGCTGGCCTTGCGGCGCAGCGCCCAGGCCCGCCGCGCCTGCTGCCGGTCGGTGTACTGGTTGGGCCCGTTGTTGTAGCGCAGGCAGCCGCCGAGCCCGGCCAGGCGCAGCCCGGCCGCGTCCACCACCCGGCCGTCGGCGCTGACCGCGCCGTCCGGCCAGGGCGCCCGCACCGGCATGCCGCCCCGCAGGGTCAGGCCGGCCCGGGATGACCGGTACCCGGACAGGTCGGGGTCGTGGTTGCCCGGCACGAACACCAGCGGGACGTCCAGCGCGTTCATCAGCGAGCCCAGGTAGTCGAACGGCAGGTCGCCGCAGGCCAGGATCAGGTCCACCCCGCGCACCCCGCCCGGGTCGGCCGCCAGCGCGTCATCGGCCTCGTCGGACACGGCGAGCACCCGGACCCCGCGCCGGCCGCGGGCCTCGGCGGTCACCGCACGCCGTCGTGCATTCAGTGCGCGGCCGTTTCCCGCTCGTCCTGGCGCACGTCGAGGCCGCGCCGCCGCAGCGCCGCCTCCACCCGGTAGATCTCGGTCAGCGGGGCCTGGTCCCCGCCGCCCGGAGGGCTGACGTCCAGCCGCTGGCAGGCGGCGCACAGCGCGTCGACGTAGGCGCCCCGCAGCGCCCGGATGCGGTGGTTCTTGGCGGTGAGGCCGGACCGGCTCTCGGTGTCCTCGAGCTCCGCGCGCAGCCGGCGCAGGTCGGCCTGAAGCCGCCCGAGCGGCGGGGCCGGCGGTGTCTTGTACCTGGCCTCGGCCACCCGGCGGGCCGCGCGCCAGGCGAAGATCAGCGCGAAGACCGCAGCGGTCGGCAGGAAAGCCGCCACTATCAGCCACTCCACCGGGTTCACGTTGTCCAGTCTCGGCCGGCCGGGCGGCGAAAGCAAGCCGGCCAGCAAGGCCGTTAGGCTTCTGGGACGAGTCGTCAGGAGAGGGATGAACGAGAACAGTGGGGACCGGCGCTGGTGGCACGGGGCCGTGCTCTACCAGCTCTACGTCAGGTCGTGGCGGGACACAGACGGCGACGGCTTCGGCGATCTTGATGGCGTGACCGAGGGCCTCGGCTACCTGTCCTGGCTGGGCGTGGACGGCATCTGGCTGTCGCCGACGATGCCGTCCCCGGACCAGGACTGGGGCTACGACGTCTCCGACTACCTGGGCGTCCACCCCGAGCTCGGCACCCTGGCCGGCATGGACCGGCTCATCGCCGAGGCGGGCGAGCGGGGCCTGCGGGTGCTGCTGGACCTGGTGCCGAACCACACCAGCACCGCGCACCCCTGGTTTATCGACGCCGCCAGCAGCCGGGACTCGGCTCACCGTGACTACTACGTGTGGGCCGACCCGCGGCCGGACGGCGGCCCGCCGAGCAACTGGCTCGACTCGACCGGCCACCCGGCCTGGGCCTGGCACGAGCCGACCGGCCAGTTCTACCTGCACATGTTCCTGGACAGCCAGGCGGACCTGAACTGGTACGAGCCCGCGGTGCACCGCGAGTTCGACGAGATCCTCCGGTTCTGGTTCGACCGCGGGGTGGCCGGGCTCCGCATCGACGTGGCGCACGGCCTGTACAAGGACGCGCTGCTGCGGGACAACCCCCCGGCGGACGACCCGGGCCCGCTCGCGGGCCGCTTCGGCCAGGCGCAGGTCTACAGCGCGAACCGGCCGGAGACCCACGGCGTGTACCGGGACTGGCGCCAGGTGGCGGAGGGCTACGCGCCGCCGCGGCTGCTGCTCGGCGAGACCTGGACCGGGGACCTCGGCGGCCTGGCCGGGTTCTACGGCCGCAACGATGAGCTCCAGCTCGCATTCAACTTCCCGTTCGTGTTCTCCCCGTTCGGCGCGCGCGAGCTGGCCGAGGTCGTCGCCGGGACGCGGGCCAAGCTGCCGGCCGGGGCCTGCCCGGTGTGGACGGCGTCCAACCACGACGTCGGCCGCTTCGCGAGCCGCTGGTGCGGGGGAGACGAGCGCAAGGCCCGGCTCGCCCTGCTCGTGCTGGCCACCCTGCCCGGCACCACCGTGCTGTATTACGGCGACGAGATCGCGATGACCGACGTGGCGGTCCCCCCGGGCCTGCGGCAGGACCGGATGTCCGCGGGGAACGACGCCTGGGAGGGCAGCCGGGACCGGGGCCGGACCCCGATGCAGTGGGACGCCACCCCGACCGGCGGGTTCACGGCCGACGGCGTGACCCCCTGGCTGCCGCTCGGGGACACGGCCGCCTGCAACGTGGCCGACCAGCGCCGGGACCCGGCGTCGGCCCTCTCACTCTGCCGGGACCTGCTGGCCCTGCGCCGCGCCGAGGTCGGCGGCCAGATCGCGGACTACGAGGAGCTGGCCGCGGCCGAGACGCTGTGGGTCTACCGCACCGGCGGCCTCATCGTCGCGGCCAACTTCTCCGACCAGCCCGCCGCCCTGCCCGGCCCGGTCGGCGAGGTGCTGCTGGCCAGCTCGGGGGAGGTTCCGCCTGCCGGCGAGCCGGTCACCCTGCAGCCCTGGCAGGGGATCATTGGCCGTTACGCAAATTCCGCCGCTGACTCCCGCGACTAACCCGCCGCTGTGACCGGGGGCCGAACGCCCCGTCGGGCCCGGTCAGGCGGCCAGGATCTTGGCCCGCAGGGCCTGGACGTCGCCGGGGCCGAAGCCGTGCCCGGACAGCCAGCCCAGCACCCCGCCGTAACGCGCGTCGACCTGCTCCAGGAACGCGCGCATGGTCCTGGCGCGCGGCTTGTGATCCTCGTCGGGCCTGGTGTCCAGGTCCCCGGCGTAGGTCTTGGATGAGCGCAGCCGCCGCAGCACCGCGCTAATGCGCTCGGCCGTGGCGGTGTAGTCGGTGATCACTGTGTCCCGGGGGACGCCCGCGACGCTGAGCGCCAGCGCCACGACGACGCCGGTCCTGTCCTTGCCCGCGGCGCAGTGCACCAGGGCCGCGCCTGGAGCCTGGGCGACCGTGCGCAGCGCGGCGACCACGTGCTCCGGCCGGCCCTCCAGGTAGCCGAGGTAGTGCCCGCAGAGCGGGTCGGCGGGGTAGCGGTCCCCGTCCCTGCGGACCGCCAGCGCCTCGGCCGCGGCGTCGGTGGCCTTGCCGTGCTCGGGCAGGAGCGAGAGGTGCACGTGCCGGACCGAGCCCACCCGGGTCAGCGGGGCCGGGCCCTCGGACTCGACCTCCACCGGACTGCGCAGGTCGACCACGGTAGTCAGCCCGAAGTCGTCGACCAGCAGGCGGACATCGGCTGGCGAGAGGTCCTGCAGGTTGTCCGCGCGCAGCAGCCGCCGGGGCACGGTGGTGTGGCCGTCATCGGTGGACAGCGACCCAAGGTCGCGGACGTTGACCGCTCCGTCGAGCTTGATCCAGGGCACGCGCCCATCCTCGCGGCCGGCCGGCGGCGGGCCAACAGCGGGTGCCCGGCTTTCGCGGGCTGTCCCCTCCCTGGTTGCGCTCGGTTCACCGGCGTGGCGCCGGGCGGTGCCACGCCGGCCGGTCGTTGATGCCCCTGTTGACGTCTGAACAGCGACCGGCCGCGGCACGGGCCGTGGCCTGACCCTCTCAACTAACAGACGTTTACCGCCCCATGAGCCGTTGCCATAGGAGCCACATTTTGTGAGCAACGATCGAGATCCGTGGTGACACCCCGGCGGGGACGTGAGTGGGCGCACCTTCCCGGGATCTTCATCGGCTCCCGGGAAGGTGGCATGATGCCCTCCGTGCGCCTGCCCCGGACGATATCGAGATCCTCATGACCCGGACGCGAGTGCCTCCGGTGCTCGTCACCGGGGCGACCGGCCGGGTTGGGCGCGTCGTCGTCGACCTGCTCCTGGACGCAGGTCTGCCGGTCCGCGCCCTCACGCGTCGCTCCGCGGCGGCGGCGGCGCTGCCAGCGAACGTCGACGTCGTCACCGGTGACCTCACCGCGCCCGAATCGCTCGACACAGGACTGCGAGGTGCCGGCGCGGTCTTCCTCGTCTGGACCGCCCCGCCGGCGACGGCCCCGGCAGTTGTCGAGCGTCTCGCGACCTACGTGCCGCGTGTCGTCTTTCTCTCGTCACCGCACCAGACCCCGCACCCTTTCTTCCAGCAACCGAATCCGATGGCGGTGCTCCACGCCGACATTGAGCGGCTCATCGCGGCCGCCGGGCTCGAGTCGACGATCATCCGGCCGGGGATGTTCGCGTCGAACGTGCTGTTCTGGTGGGCGGCCGCGATCCGCGCCGGAGGTGTCGTCCGGTGGCCTTACGGCGCTGCCGAGACGGCACCCGTCGATGAGCGCGACGTGGCCGCCGTCGCGGCGCGGACCCTGTATCAGGACGGATATGCCGGAGGCGACTACGTCCTCACGGGCCCCGAGTCACTGAGTCAGACCAAGCAGGTGAGCATCATCGGTGACGTCCTGGGGCGCCGGATCACCTTTGCGGAGCTGTCGCCTGACGAGTTCCGGAGCGAGACGGAGGGAAGCTGGCCGCGCCCGGTCGTGGACATGCTCCTCGCCGCGTGGGCCGCAACGACCGGAAGGCCGGCGTTCATCTCCCCGGCGGTGTCCGACATCCTCGGATCTGCGCCCCGATCGTTCCGCCAGTGGGTCGCCGATCACGCCACCGCGTTTACCGAAGATCCAGACCCATCGAGCTGACCTTCCGTATCCGGCCGCGACCGCGGGCCGCGGCCGCGCACTCCGCCCGGCGGCTACCCTGGCCAGATGCTCACCAGGATCGACCTGCGCGGGATGGACGCGGCCAGCCTCGGCCGGCCCGAGCTGGCGGGCGTGCTGCCCCGGGCCCGGCTTGACGTCGAAGCGGCGCTGGACGCGGTGCGGCCGGTCTGCGAGGACGTGCGCCTGCGGGGCGCGGCGGCCGTCAGGGAGCTGACGCAGCGGTTCGACGGGGTGGACCTGGCCACCACCCGGGTCCCGCCGTCCGCGCTGGAGGACGCCCTGGCCGGCCTGGATCCCGCCGTCCGCGCCGCGCTGCAGGAGGCGGCGCGGCGGGCCCGGCTGGTGCACGAGGCGCAGCTGCCGGCCGACAGCGTCACCACGGTCGCCGACGGCGCGGTGGTCACCGAGCGGTATGTGCCGGCCGGCCGGGCCGGCGTCTACGTGCCGGGCGGCCTGGTCGTCTACCCCTCGTCCGTGGTGATGAACGTGATCCCCGCCCAGGTGGCGGGGGTACCCTCGATCGCGGTCGCCTCGCCTCCCCGCCCGGAGGGCGACGGCCTGCCGCATCCGGTGGTGCTGGCCGCGTGCGCGCTGCTCGGCGTCACCGAGGTGCACGCGGTCGGCGGCGCGCAGGCGATCGCCATGTTCGGCTACGGCACCGCGGACTGCGCACCCGTGGACATTGTCAGCGGGCCGGGGAACGTCTACGTGGCCGCGGCCAAGCGGCTGCTGCAGGGCCGGATCGGCACCGACGCCGAGGCAGGCCCGACCGAGGTCGCGATCATCGCGGACGACACGGCGGATCCGGTGCTGGTCGCGGCGGACCTGGCCGCGCAGGCCGAGCATGACCCGCTGGCCGCCTGCCTGCTGATCACCACCGACCCGCTGCTGGCCGACTACACCGACGCGGAGCTGGCCCGCCAGGTCGCCGCGGCGCGGCACCGGGAGCGGATCGAGACGGCCCTGGCCGGCCAGTCGGCCTGCGTCCTGGTGGACAGCGTGGACGCCGCGCTGGCGGTCGCGGACGCCTGGGCGCCCGAGCACCTGGAAATCCAGGTCTCCGGCGCCGCCGAGGTGGCGGCCAGGGTCCGCAACGCGGGCGCGGTGTTCGTCGGGCCGTACGCCCCGGTCTCGCTGGGCGACTACCTGGCGGGGTCCAACCACGTGCTGCCCACCGGCGGGACCGCCCGGCATTCCGGGGGCCTGTCCGTCCTCACGTTCCTGCGCGGCATCCACGTGGTCGACTACGACGCGGCGGCGCTCGCCGCGGTGGCCCCGTTCATCGACGCGCTCGGCGGGGCCGAGGACCTGGCCGCGCACGTGAACGCCGTCAGGGTGCGCCTGGCCCCGGCCGGCTCAGAACGGCGGAGCTAGGCCGGCGCCCACCTCGGCGGGGAGGTAGCCGAGATGTCACCCACAGTTATCCCCGTGGTCATTGCGTAGAGGCCGTTTCCTGGCATCGCCTCGTTCACGGTGAGATCGTGAAGATCGCAGTCATCACCGAGTCGTTCCCCCCCGACGTCAACGGCGTGGCTCACTGCGTGCTGCGGGTGGCCGAGCACCTGGTCCGCCGCGGCCACAGCCCGCTGGTGATCGCGCCCAGGCCGGCCGGGCCGCCGCCCAGCCTGGACGCCGCCCTGCCGTACCCGGTGGTGCGGGTGCCGTCGCTGCCCATGCCCGGTTACCGCAGTTTCCGTATCGCCGCGCCCGGGCCGCCCCGGATGCGCGCCGCCCTGGCCGCCCACGGCACCGAGGTCGTGCACCTGGCCAGCCCGTTCGTCCTCGGCGGCAGCGGAGCCGCGGTCGCCGCCCGGCTGGGTCTGCCGATGATCGCCGTCTACCAGACCGACATGCCCAGCTACGCCCGCGCGTACCGGTTCGGCCCGGCCGGCCAGGCCGCCGCGTGGCGACGCCTGCGGCAGATCCACAACGCCGCCCGGCGCACCCTGGCCCCGTCCACCGCGTCAGCGGCCAACCTCCACGAGCACGGCATCGAGCGCGTCTGGCTGTGGGGCCGGGGCGTGGACACCGTCCGGTTCGACCCGGCCAAGCGCAGCGAGCGGCTGCGCGCCGAGCTCGCGCCGGGCGGGGAGGTGCTGGCCGGGTACGTCGGCAGGATCGCGCCGGAGAAGCGGGTCGAGCTGCTCGCCCAGGTGGCGGACCTGCCCGGGGTGCGGCTGGTGGTGGTCGGCTCCGGCCCGGCCGAGATCGCGGCGCGACGGGCCATGCCCGCCGCGGTCTTCGTGGGCCAGCAGCACGGGGAGGAACTCGCGCGCACCTACGCGAGCCTGGATGTGTTCGTGCACAGCGGGCCGCACGAGACGTTCGGCCAGACCCTGCAGGAGGCCGCGGCCAGCGGCCTGCCCGTGGTCGCGCCCGCCGCGGGCGGCCCGATCGACCTGGTCGACGACGGCGTCACCGGGTTCCTGGTGCCGCCGGGCGACCCGGTGGCCCTGGCCGGCGCGGTGGCCAGGCTGGCCGCCGGCCCCGGCCTGCGGGCCGCACAGGGCCACGCGGCCAGGCAGAAGGTGCTCGGCCGGAGCTGGCGGGCTGTGGGCGACGAGCTGATCGGTCACTACGAATCGGTTCTCAGGACAGCGAGCGCGGTGGAGGTGCCAGCGTGACAACATTCGTGGCCCTGGGCGACTCGATCACCTTCGGGGTCGGGGACCCGGTGCGCCTGGCCGGTGCCAGGGCCTGGCGCGGCTGGGCCGCGCTGCTCGCCGAGGGTATGCCCGAGCCCAGCCTGCACATCCTGGCGTCGTGCGGGGCGCGGGCCGCGGACGTAGAGCGTCACCAGCTGCCCGCGGCGCTGCGGCTCCGCCCGGACGTCGCCAGCGTCGTGGTCGGGGTCAACGACACCCTGCGGACCAGCTTCGACCCGGCCCAGGTCGCGGCCGCGGCGGCGCACACGGTGGGCGCACTGCGCGCGGCGGGCGCCGAGGTGCTGACCATGCGGCTGCCCGACCCGGGCCAGATGCTCGGCCTGCCCGGCCCGCTGGCCCGCCCCCTGGCCCGCCGGATGCACGAGGTGAACGCGGTCATGGACGGGCTGGCCGCGCGCTTCGGCACGCTGCACTATGACGCCGCCGGGGACCCGGACGGCCTGGACCCGCGCATGTGGGCGGTGGACCGGCTGCACCCCAGCGAGCGCGGCCACCGGCTGATCGCCTGCCGGTTCCACGACCAGCTCGCCGTGGCGGGCCTGCCGGCCGGGCCCCGGCCCGACCCGGAGCCGTCCAGCCCGCCGCCGACCCGCCTGGCCGAGATCGGCTGGCTGGCCACCAAGGGCACGGCGTGGGTGCTGCGCCGGTCCACGGACCTGGTGCCCGGCCTGCTGGCGCTGGCCATCAGGGAACGGTGGTCGGGTCAGCTCCCGGTCAGCGCTGCCACCATGGATAGCGTCGCAGCCGGGCCAGACGCTCAGCCGGTCCGATGATGGCCCGGGCGTGCGAGCCGAGGTGGTACAGGTGCTCGCGGACCCAGAGCGCGTGCACCCGCTGGTGCGCCGGCATGGTCTCGCTGTCGCCCTGGCCGTCCGGCCCGTTCAGGCCGGGCAGGGCCGGGACGGCCAGCGGGGGAGGCTCGTCATGGTGCGGCGGGCCGACCTCGGCGGCCACGCGCTCATAGAAGCCGGTCAGGTCCGTGGTCAGCTGCGCCAGCGCGCCCAGGGCCGGGTCGCCGCCCCGGCCGTTCTGGCCCGGCCGGGCCGCGCTGGGCGTCCCCGGGGGACGCAGGGCGGCCAGCGAGTTCGCGGTGAGGCGCAGCCGCATCGTGGCCATGACCAGGTTCCACAGGTCCTGCTTGGACATCTGCTTGGTGCCCTGCTCGGCCAGGTACAGCCGCAGCGCGTCGTCCAGGCGGATCCCGGCCGAGATCGCCGCGCCCGCCGTGTCCGGCGGCGACTGGCTCAGGCCGAGACACCAGTCCACGGCCTGCTGCAGGTACTCCGCCCCGCTGCGGAACGCATCGGCGAGGTCGTCGCCGACCACGGCGCCCGCGCCGCGCGGCCAGAACAGCGCCCCCACCAGCAGGCTCACCGCGCACCCGATGGCCACGTCCTGGATCCGCACCAGGCCGACCTTCCACCCGGCCGGGACCAGCAGGTTGAACAGGACGATGACCGTGACCGTGAACGCCGCCTGGCCGACGGCGAACGGCGCGGTTCCCGGCGAGTAGGCGGCGACCAGCACGGCGACCGGCAGCGCGATCCACAGCGCGGTCGGCGAGGTGCCGATGGCCAGCATGAACGCGGCGCCGATCGCGAAGCCCACGACGGTGCCGGCCAGCGCCCGCAGCACCGTCGACCCCGTGGCGGCCGCGTTGGTCCGCAGCACCGACAGCGTGCCCAGCACCACCCAGAAGCCGTGCTGCACGTCGGTGAGGTGGGCGACCAGCACGGCGAGGGCGAGCGCCACCGCGCCGCGCGCCGCGTTGCGGAACCAGACCGAGCGCATGCTGGCGTGCCGGGCCGCGAGCCCGGCCGCGCCGGCCAGGCCGCCCAGCTTCCCGGCGGCCGCCGGCCCGGCCGGGGTGGTTCCGTACCAGCTGCGGCGCTGGGCGGCGATGGTATCCAGGTCGGCCTGCCCGGCGGCGATCATGGCGTCCGCCGCCGCGCCCCGCGCCACGACCGAGATCGACTGAGCGTGTACCGCGTACCGCGCGGCGGCCATGAGACCCCCGGGGTCACCCGACATCTCCCGTTGATAGGCGGCGCTGGCCGCCCTGGCCTGCTGCAGCCGGTCGATGTCCCTGGTGACGTGGTCGTGGGTGATTTTGCGGGTGCTGAGCAGCGCGGCCACGTCCCTGAGCACGGCGGCGGTGGCGGCGAGCAGATCGCGGTCGGCCGGCGCGGCCCGCCGCAGGTCCAGGTGGCCGTCGAGAGCGTCGGTGAGCAGCGAGGTGCACCACTCGAGTTCCTGGGCCAGGTTCGCCAGCCCCTGGTCGGCGGTGGCCAGCCCGGTCGGCCGGTACGGCGCGGCCACGAACAGGTCCATCAGCTTGTGCTTGGCCGCGATGGACCGGTCCAGGTCGGCCTGGGTGGCCTCGTCCCGCACGGCCGCCTCGATGTGGCTGGCCAGCGTGGCCGCTGACGCCGCCGCGGCCTCGCGGAGCCGGTCCCCTGGCGTCCGCGGCGACAGCAGCAGCACGGCCAGGGTGCACACCACCGACGCCAGCAACCAGCCCGCCAGCCGGGACGGGATCGTCGCGGCATCGCCCGCCGAGGCCACAGGGAGCACGTAGGCCAGCAGCGCGGCGGTGATCCCGCCCGCCGCGTTCGGCCCGGCCACTCCCGCGAAGAAGATGGCGAACGCGACCGGGATCGTCACCGCCGCGGCCAGAAACGCGTTCCAGCTCACCAGCGTGCCGATGACCAGCGCGGCGCTGCCCACCAGGGCCAGCCCCAGGTGCGCGACGGCCTTGTCCCGCCTGGTCCCGCCGAATGAGGCCAGCACCAGCGTGGCGAAGCCGCCGAACGTGGCGAACAGCGCCATCTGCAGGTCGCCGATGACCTCGAGGGTCAGCGCGAACAGGGCCGGTATGACGATCGTCGCCCGCAGGGCCCGCATCGCGGCCGGAACCGACCATTTCGGCACCAGAGGGGTGCCATCGGACTCGCCGGACAGGGGATGCGGCAGCCGAATCCGCGGGCCTCGGGACGGGGCGGCAACCGCGGAATCCGGCATCAGCCAAGCGTACAGAAACCCGCCCCGCCCCCAACCTCCGCGCAGCCCGCGCCCCAGCCACCCCAAGCCACTCTCAGTCCTGGCAGTACTCCATCCCCGGGTGGGCGATCTGGTCCTCGCCCATCAGCCGGCGAAGCGTGTTCTTCAGCTTGGCCTGCTGGATGAACAGGTCGTGCTCGGGACAGGCGCTGGGAGCGTGCTGCGGGCTCTTGAAGTAGAACGACAGCCACTCCTGCACGCCCGCCAGGCCCGCCCGCTGGGCCAGGTCCGTGAAGAGCACCAGGTCAAGTACCAGGGGCGCCGCCAAGATCGAGTCACGGCACAGGAAGTCGACCTTGATCTGCATCGGATAGCCGAGCCAGCCGAAGATGTCGATGTTGTCCCAGCTTTCCTTGCTGTCACCGCTGGGCGGGTAGTAGTCGATGCGCACCTTGTGGTACACGTCGCCGTAGAGCTGGGGATAGAGGCCCGGCTGCAGGATGTGCTCGAGCACGCCGAGCTTGCTCTCCTTCTTGGTGCGGAAGCTGTCGGGGTCGTCCAGCACCTCGCCGTCGCGGTTACCGAGGATGTTGGTCGAGTACCAGCCCTGGAGCCCCAGCATGCGGGCCTTCAGCATCGGCGCCAGCACGGTCTTCACCAGGGTCTGCCCCGACTTGAAGTCCTTGCCGCAGATGGGCACGCCGGCCGCGTGGGCGAGCTCCACCATCGCCGGCACGTCGAGGGTGAGATTGGGCGCTCCATTGATGAAGGGCACGCCCTCCTTGAGGGCCGCGTACGCATAGAGCATCGAGGGCGGGAGGCTCTTGTCGTTCGCATCCATCGCGGCTTCGAGTGCGTCCAGGTCCTGGTGGGCCGGGCCGGGCTCGAGAAAGATCTCGGTGGATGCGCACCAGATCACAACCATCCGGTCGCAGGAGTGCGCCGCCTTGAAATCGCGGATGTCCTGGCGGACCGCCTCGGCCAGGTCTCGCTTGCCCGCCTTGGACTTGACCTTCGGGCCGTCGAGCCGCCGTACGTAGCTCTGGTCGAAGACGGCCGGCATGGGCTCGATCTCCTTCAACTCGGCTGCGATCGGTTCGATATGGACGAGCCGGTCGAGAACGCCGCAGTTCAGCGCGGCTTCGTAGGCCGTGTCCGCGATCGGATCCCAGGCACCGAAGACCAGCTGGTCAAGACCGGCCAGAGGCACGAAGTCGCGAATGAGCGGCTCTCGGCCCTCAGCCCGTTGGCCGAGGCGAATGGTGCCCACCTGAGTGAGCGAACCGATGGGCTCAGCGAGGCCGCGCCTGACCAGCTCGACGCCGGCGACAAAGGTCAACGCTACGGCGCCGAGCCCCACGGTCAGGACGCCCAGCCTGCCGGCGGCAGGCTCGATGTGGTGCCTGGATGTCTCCACGAAATCTCCCGTCTCCAGGATGACGCCGCGCTGATCATATCGCGTCGTCATATCACGCCGATGTATCGCATCGATACATCGAAAAGATATGCCGACGTCACGTCATGGCGCAAGCCGGCTCAAACTGCGGGCGTGGGCCCCGTGGGGGCGCGGACCCCGGCGTGGGCCTGGCCCGCGGCTCGGGCCGGGAGGCGCCGGGCGGAGCTCCCGGGCTGGCTGGGCGCGTGGGTGCTAATAGGCTTGGCGAGTGAGAACTGGCCAGGCTCTCCCGCTGCGTGCTGACCTCGCGGGACGAACTCCGTACGCGGCGCCGCAGCTGGACGTCCCGGTCCGGCTCAACACCAACGAGAACCCGTACCCGCCGTCTCCGGCGCTGGTGCGGGCGGTCGCCGACGCGGTGGCCGACGTGGCAGGCACGCTGAACCGGTACCCGGACGCCGCGGCCGCCGCGCTCCGCCAGGACCTGGCCCGCTATCTCGGGCACGGGCTGACCGGGGAGCAGGTCTGGGCGGCCAACGGCTCCAACGAGGTCATTCAGCAGCTGCTGCAGGCCTTCGGCGGCCCGGGGCGCACCGCGCTCGGGTTCGAGCCGTCATACTCGGTGCACCCGATCATCGCGCACACCACGGGCACCCGCTGGGTGTCCTGCGTCAGGGACAGCGGGGACGACGGGTTCGGGCTCGACCCGGACCGGGCCGCGGCCGCGGTCGCCGAGCACCGCCCCGACGTGGTGTTCCTGACCTCGCCCAACAACCCGACCGGCACGGCGCTGCCGCGGGCCGTGATCGAGGCGGTCTGCGCGGCCGCCCCGGGCATGGTCGTGGTCGACGAGGCCTACGCGGAGTTCGCGCGCGACCGGCAGCACAGCGCGCTCGAGCTGCTGCCCCGGTATGACCGCCTGGTGGTGACCAGGACGATGTCCAAGGCGTTCGCGCTGGCCGGGGCGCGGGTCGGCTACCTCGCCGCCAGCCCGGCCGTGATCGACGCGCTGATGCTCGTCCGGCTGCCCTACCACCTGTCCGCGATCACCCAGGCGGTGGCCCGGGTAGCGCTGGCCCACGCGGACGAGCTGCTCGCCACCGTGGCCGAGCTTCGGTCACAGCGCGATGACCTGGTGACCTGGCTGCGGCAGCGCGGCCTGGACGTGGCCGACTCGGACGCCAACTTCGTGCTGTTCGGCCGGTTCGGCGACCGGCATGCGGTCTGGCAGGGCCTGCTGGACCGCGGGGTGCTCATCCGCGAGACCGGCCCGCCGGGCTGGCTGCGGGTGAGCGTCGGCACGCCCAAGGAGATGGACTGCTTCCGGGCCGCGCTCGACGAGGCGGTGGCCCGGTGAGCGGACGCACCGCGCGGGTGGAGCGCGTCACCAAGGAGACCCAGGTCCTGGTCGAGCTCGACCTGGACGGCGCCGGCGTGACCGACACGAAGACCGGGGTGCCGTTCTTCGACCACATGCTGGCCCAGCTGGGCAAGCACGGGTGCCTCGACCTCACCGTGCAGGCGCGGGGCGACACCGAGATCGACGCGCATCACACGGTGGAGGACACCGCGCTCACGCTGGGCCAGGCGCTGCGCGAGGCGCTCGGCGACAAGGCGGGGATCTGCCGGTTCGGCGACGCCCTGGTGCCGCTGGACGAGACGCTGGCCCGGGCCGCGGTAGACCTGGCCGGCCGGCCCTACGCCGTGCACTCGGAGCCGGACGGGATGGCGCCGCTGATCGGCACCTACGACACGACGCTGACCAGGCACTTCTTCGAGTCGCTGGCCATGTCGGCCGGCATCTGCGTGCACCTGAACGTGCTGGCCGGGCGCAACCCGCACCACATCGTCGAAGCCCAGTTCAAGGCGTTCGCCCGGGCGCTGCGGGCGGCCGCGGCCCCGGACCCGCGGGTCGGCGGCATCCCGAGCACCAAGGGCGTGCTCTGAGGCGGAGGCCTCGATCCCGGCCCGGTACTGGCTGCCGCCGCGCTAAGCGGGCGATCCGGCCTGCTCGCGGGCGATCGCGGTGAACGCCTCCAGCGCGTCGGTGTCGGAGTAGTGGCTCAGCACGTACTCACGGGCCCACTCGTGGGCCTTGGGATGCTGGCCGGCGCCGATTTTCCTGGCCGCGGCCTCGGTGTCGTAACGGGTACGGCGCAGCGTCACGTCCGGTCCGACCAGCGCCCAGCCCGCGCCCGGATGCCCGTAGGGCATGCCCACGCTGCCGGCGTTGACGACCCGGCGGCCCGCGGCCAGCCGGTCGAACGGCATGTGGGTGTGACCGCAGACCACCACCCCGGTGTCGACGCCGTCCAGCACCTCGGCCCAGCGCTCCGGCGGGCTGTCGACCAGCACCATCTCGTCGTCGCGGCGCGGCGAAGCATGACAGAACAGGACAGGTCCGAGCCCGTCGATGTCCAGGGTGACGGTCAGCGGCAGCCCGTCGATCAGATCCCGGTGAGCCCGGTCGATGAGGCCCGCGGCCGCGGCCGCGTCCGCCGCGAACGGCCCGGGAACCTCGCCGCCGTCGAAGGCCGTCACCATCTCCCGCTCGCAGTTGCCGTGCACCCACACCGCGCGGTCACCCAGCGCGGCCAGCCGGTCCAGCGTCTGGGCCGGCATCGGCCCGAGCGCGATGTCGCCGAGCAGGATCACCGCGTCGGCGCCGGCCGCGTCGACCTCCGCCAGGACGGCGTCCAGGGCGGGCAGGTTGCCGTGAATGTCCGCCAGCACGGCCGCTCTCATCTGGGTCTCCGCTCGTCTGAATCTGCGCCGATGCCAAGCATTATCCAGAGATGCCACAGGCCTGGTGCCGGGCTAGCGTTCGCCGCGAACGAAACCGGCGGTATTGATCCCAGAGCGAAGCCCTCTGCGTGGGCCTCGTGGAGCGTCATATGAAGTTGTGGATAGTGCAACAGCTGTTGTAATGTTCGCAACATGCCACCCAAAGAGATCCTGGCTGCGATCCGGGAGTTACAGGTGGCGGGCTGGCGCATCCAGATCACGAGCGGCCGGGCGCACGCTTACGCCCGGGCGTACTGCCCAGGTGGGCAGGGCGGCTGCCCACCGCTGACGATTTACGGCACTCCGCGGGTTCCGGAAAACGAGGCAACCAAGATCAGGCGCGCGCTGCTGCGGTGCGAGCACTCGAATTAGGGGAGATCGTGGACATCTACTGGTTTGACATCGAGGTGGTTGGTCCGGTCACGGGTGACCATACTGAGGCCGTCGGTGAAGCGCTGTCGGCCGGAGGGGGCATTGACGCCACGGTGCAGGCCGGCGACCAGGGCGGGACGGTGATGTTCTCCCGGGAGGCCGACGACGCCGTGCAGGCGATCGTCTCGGCCGTCGACGATCTGGAAGCGGCTGGCTTGACGGTCGCGGGGGTTACCGAGGACAGAGTCGTAGTCGACGAGATCGCCCGCCGGGCGAAAGTTACGCCTGCCTCCGTGCGCTACTGGATCGCTGGCGAGCGGGGGCCGGGCGGCTTTCCCGAGCCCAAGGTACGGCGTCCGCGCGCCAGCCTGTACTCCTGGGCCGATGTGTCGGCGTGGCTGGCCGCTGCGAAGCTTGGCGAGGTAGACCATGTGGCTGCGGAGACAGCCCGGGCATGTGTTCTCATCGATGCCGCGCTCATTGTGCGCCAAGGTCTGCGAGATCTGCCGAGTCACGACCGGCCGCTGGTGGCTCGTTTCGTGGCGTGACGCGAGCGCCGGGGTGCGCTGAGTTGCGGGGTGGATGCTGGCCGTTACCCTGGACGGATGGTGTGCCGCGTCGTGGTACTCGACTACGGTTTCGGCAATATCCGCTCGGCCCAGCGGGCCCTGCAGCGGGCCGGGGCCGATGTCGAGGTGACCGCTGACCCGCATGCGGCGCTGGACGCCGACGGGCTGGTCGTGCCGGGCGTGGGCGCGTTCGCCGCCTGCATGGAGGGCCTGCGCGCGGTCCGCGGCGAGGTGGTGATCGGCAAGCGGCTGGCGGGCTCCCGGCCGGTGCTCGGCATCTGCGTGGGCATGCAGGTGCTGTTCGCCGAGGGCGTCGAGCACGGCGAGCGGACCGAGGGCTGCGGCGAGTGGCCCGGGGTCGTGCGCGAGCTTGACGCCCCGGTGCTGCCGCACATGGGCTGGAACACCGTCACCGCCCCGGGCGGGTCGCGGCTGTTCGCCGGGATCGACGACGGCGCGAGGTTCTACTTCGTGCACTCCTACGCGGCCACCGAGCTGCCGCTGGGCGGCCCCGGCCGCATGAAGCCGCCGCTGCTCACCTGGGCCACGCACGGGGAGCCGTTCATCGCCGCGGTGGAGAACGGGCCGCTGTGCGCCACCCAGTTCCACCCGGAGAAGTCCGGTGACGCCGGAGCCGCGCTGCTGTCGAACTGGCTAGAGTCGATCCGGTGACGGCTGACCCAACCGTGAGTGCCCCGCGGCCGGGACCGCTGACCCTGCTGCCGGCCGTGGACGTGGCCGGCGGCCAGGCCGTCCGGCTGGTGCAGGGCGCCGCCGGGACCGAGACGGGCTACGGGGACCCGCTGGAGGCGGCCCTGGCCTGGCAGGACGCGGGAGCCCAGTGGATCCACCTGGTCGACCTCGACGCCGCGTTCCGGCGCGGGTCCAACGCCAGCATCCTGGCCTCGATCATCCGGCGCACGGATGTCCAGGTCGAGCTGTCCGGCGGCATCCGGGATGCGGCCACGCTGACCGCGGCCCTGGCCACCGGGTGCGCGCGCGTGGTCATCGGCACCGCCGCGCTCGAGGACCCGGACTGGGTGAGCTCGGTCATCGCCGAGCACCGGGACCGGATCGCGGTCGGCCTGGACGTGCGGGGGACCCGGCTGGCGGCCCGCGGCTGGACCACCGACGGCGGCGAGCTCGGCGACGCGATGGACCGCCTGGAGAAGGACGGCTGCCAGCGCTACGTGGTCACCGACATCACCAAGGACGGCATGCTGCGCGGGCCGAACCTGGACCTGCTGCGGCGGGTCTGCGCCCGCACCGGCCGGCCCGTGATCGCCAGCGGCGGGGTGTCCAGCTTGGGCGACCTCGAGGCGATCTCCGGGCTGCGAGGCGTCGGCGTGGAAGGCGTGATCATCGGCAAGGCCCTGTACGCGGGCGCATTCACCCTGGAAGAAGCCCTCGGCGCGGCCGAGGCGGCCGCCTGAGCAGATCAGGAAACCCCCGCCCCATGAACCCGCTTGAGCACGAGGAAGTGCTGGTCCGGCGCGGATCCCGGTCCGGCCTGACCGTGATCGTCGCGGTGCACTCCACGGCGCTGGGCCAGGCGGTCGGCGGCTGCCGGATCTGGCCGTACCCGAGCTGGCGGGACGGGCTGGACGACGCGCTGCGGCTGTCGGCCGCGATGACGTCTAAGTGCGCGCTGGCCGGGCTCGCCGCGGGCGGCGGGAAGAGCGTGATCCCCCTGGCGCCGGGCTCGCCGCTCGAGGGCGCATCGCGCCGCGACGTGCTGCTCGACCTGGGGGACGCGGTCGAGTCGCTGTCCGGCCGGTACGGCACGGCCGAGGACGTGGGCACCACGGCGCTGGACATGCTGGTGGTGCGGGAGCGCACGCCGCACGTGTTCTGCCTGCCGGAGAGCCACGGCGGGATCGGCGAGCCCTCCGAGCCGACCGCGGCCGGGGTGCTCACCGCGCTGCAGGTGGTCTGCGGCGAGGCGTTCGGGTCGGCCGACCTGGCCGGGCGCACGTTCGCCGTCCACGGGCTCGGGCAGGTCGGCGGCCGGCTGGCGCGGCGGCTCGCCGCGGCGGGGGCCCGGCTGGTGGTCGGCGACATCGATGAGACCAAGCGGGACCTGGCCGCCGAGCTCGGCGCCGAGTGGGTCCCGCCCGCGGAGCTGCCCGGCGTCCAGGCCGACGTGCTGGTGCCCGCGTCGCTCGGCGGGCTGCTGACCGCGGAGGTGGCCCAGCGGCTGCGGTGCGCCGCCGTGGCCGGGCCCGCCAACAACCAGCTGGCCTCCGGCGACGTCGCGGAGATCCTCGCCGCGCGCGGCATCCTGTGGGCGCCCGACACCGTGGTGAACGCCGGGGGCGCCATCTACGGCGTGCTGCGGGAGCTGCGCGGACAGACTCACGAGGCGGCGATGGAGCGCGTGGGGCGGATTGGCGACACGCTGACCGAGATCTTCGCCGCCGCCCGCGGCGACGGCCTGACCCCGCATGAGGCCGCGCTGCGGCTGGCCCGGCGCCGGGTCGCTGACGCTCAGGCGCGGGGGACCTGATGCCGGTCGCGGTCAGGGTCATCCCGTGCCTGGACGTGGACGGCGGGCGGGTCGTCAAGGGCGTGAACTTCCTCCGGCTGCGCGACGCGGGCGACCCGGTCGAGCTGGCCGCCGCCTATGACGCTCAGGGCGCGGATGAACTGGTCTTCCTGGACATAACGGCGTCGGCGGAGCGCAGGGACACCATGGTCGATGTCGTGGCGCGGACCGCCGATCAGGTGTTCATCCCGCTCACGGTCGGCGGGGGCGTGCGGAGCGTGGACGACGTGGACCGGCTGCTCCGGGCCGGGGCGGACAAGGTGTCGCTGAACACCGCGGCGATCGGCAGGCCGGAGCTGCTGACCGAGGTGGCGGGACGGTTCGGCGCTCAGTGCGTGGTGGTGTCGGTGGACGCCCGCCGCGCTCCGCTCCCTGGGGGGAGCGCGGGGGGCGGAGCCCCCCGCGGGTGCGGGTTCGAGGTGACCACGCACGGCGGGCGGCGCGGCACCGGCCTGGACGCGGTCGCCTGGGCCACCCGGGCGGCCGAGCTCGGCGCCGGCGAGGTCCTGCTGAACTCGATGGACGCCGACGGCACCCGGGCCGGATTCGATCTGGAGCTGATCCGGGCGGTGCGGGCCGCGGTGAGCGTCCCGGTGATCGCCAGCGGCGGCGCGGGCCAGACCGGCGACTTCGCCCCGGCCGTGGCGGCCGGCGCGGACGCCGTGCTCGCCGCCAGCGTGTTCCACTTCGGCACGATCCGGATCGGCGAGGTCAAGGAGTCGCTGCGGGCCGCGGGTCACCCGGTCCGCTGACGTGCGAGGCTTGGACGCATGGGCACGAGTGATGGATCGGTCCGGGTCGGCATCGGCGAGTCCGGGCTTGACCCGCAGATCGCGTCCCGGCTGAAGCGGAATCCCGACGGGCTGGTCGCGGCCATCGCGCAGCAGTACGACACCGGCGAGGTGCTGATGCTGGGCTGGATGGACGATGAGGCGCTGCACCGCACGCTCACCACCGGCCGGTGCACGTACTGGTCGCGCAGCCGGCAGGAGTACTGGGTGAAGGGGGAGACGTCCGGTCACGCCCAGTGGGTGAAGTCGGTGGCGCTCGACTGCGACGCCGACGTCGTGCTGGTCAAGGTGGACCAGGCTGGCAGCGCCTGTCACACCGGCGACCGGACCTGCTTCGACGCTGGCGTGCTCGAGGCCAGCCGCGTGGACCAGTCAGCCTGAGCACGGCCCGGGGAGCATGACCTCGCACCAGACCACCTTGCCGCCATCCGCGCGGCGGTGCCCCCACCGGTCGCTCAGGAAGTCAACCCGCAGCATCCCGCGCCCGCGGTCGCCGCAGACATCCGCCTCCCGCAGGACCGGCATGACGGGGTTGGCGTCCCAGACTTCCAGCAGCAGGCTCGCATCGGTGAGCTTCACCGTAAGAACGATCATCTGCCGGCTCGGCTGACCCCTGTGGGCGCCGCCGGGCAGGGCGTTGGCGATGAGGTCCGACACCAGCTGCAGCGCGATGCCTGACATCGCTTCCAGCTGCCACTCGCGCAGCATGTGCCGCAGAACGCGGCAGCCCCACGGCACCGCCGACGGCCGGGCCGCCAGCCGCACCTCCCGGTACCAGGTATCGCGGCCCGGCGGCCGGCCCCCGCCTGTAGAGTCCGCGCTCGCGGGTGCTGGTTGACAGGGCCGGCACCGGTGTGTCACGGGACCGGGGGGTGGTCCCGGGGCCAGTGCCGGCCCCATCGCTGGGGGATGGCTCACAGCGAGCCCAGGGCGAGCTCGGCCAGCTGGGCGCGCTGGCACGGCCAGATCGAACCGCATTCCGCACAGTGACCTTGATCGTTGACGTGCTGGTCGATCACGTGCCGGGCGGTGCCGGGCAGGTGCATGAGCTCAGGCGGGAGGAAGTCGCCCTGGTGCGGCCCTGAGGTGCCCATCTCCACGCTCTTCTCCTGCGGCGGCAGCCGCGGTGCCCGCCGCATCGGCGGGCGGTGCGGTCCGTTCGCTGTCCATGCTGGCTCACCACGGGGCGGGCCGTCTTCGCCGCTAGCGCCCAACCTTCATGCAGGCTGGCTGGCGGCCTGACATTCCAGCTAGCCGCAATGCCAAGAGCTGCCAGGTAACGCACGCTGGGACCATGCCCGTGTCCGTGCGCTGTCTCATCGTCGATGACAACCACGGCTTCCTCCGCACCGCCCGTCATCTGCTCGAGCGCGAGGGGATCAGCGTGGTCGGCGTCGCGTCGACAGGCGCGCAGGCCAACCGCAGCTGCCGTGCGCTCAAGCCGGATGTCGCCCTCGTGGACATCGACCTGGGCGAGGAGAACGGCTTTGACGTCGCCCGGCAGCTAGCTGGCCTGCTCGGGGCGGAGGTGCCGCGGGTGATCCTCATCTCCGCGTACTCCGGAGATGACTTCGCGGACCTGATCGCGGACAGCCCCGCTATCTCGTTCCTGCCGAAGGCCGGCCTGTCGGGGGCGGCGATCCTGGGCATCCTGGCGCGCCCGGGCGGCGCGGGCCCTCAGCGCGATTCGAGATAGGCGAGCACCGCCAGGACCCGGCGATGGTCGTCCTCAGTCTCCGGCAGCTTCATCCGGGCCAGGATGCTGCGGACGTGTTTCTCGACCGTTCCCTCGGTGATCCACAGCCGGTGGGCGATGCCCGCGTTCGAGCGGCCCTCCGCCATGAGCGCGAGCACCTCGCGCTCCCGGTCCGTGAGCTGCGCCACGGTGTCGTCGCGGCGCCGGGCCCCGATCAGCTCCTGAACCAGGGCCGGGTCCACGACCGAGCCGCCCGAGGCGATCCGGCCGACGGTCTCGATGAACTCGTCCACGTCGGTCACCCGGCCCTTGAGCAGGTAGCCCACCCGGTGGCCGGTGGCGAGCAGATCCATCGCGTGCTCGACCTCGGCGTGCGCCGACAGGACCAGAATGCCGGTCGCGGGGAACTCCTCGCGGATCACGCCGGCCGCGTCGAGGCCCTCGGCCAGATAGTCCGGGGGCATCCGGACATCGACGATGGCGAGATCCGGATGATGCTCGCGGATCAGGGCCAGCAGCCCCGGCGCGTCCTGGGCCTGACCGACGACCGTGAACCCCGACCGCTCGAGTAGACTCGCAATCCCCTCGCGGAGCAGTGTGTCATCGTCCGCCAGGACGACACGCGCCCGAGTTTCGCCCACTGTGCCTCGTCACCACGCAGAGATCGTCTGTTCGCCACATTACCGGCCAGACCCCCGCTGGCCAGAGGGACAGGCATGGACGCATCGGGGGCGCCCGGCACTCGCCGGCCACGCGGAGACCACAGCCTGACCAGGCGTCTGGTCGGCGTGAGCGCGCTGCTCTCGGCCGTGATCGGCACGGCGTTCTTCCTGCTGGCGCTCGCGATCGACGCGCTGCGCGACTCGGAGAGCCGGGCGAACCACGCCCTCGAGGTGCTGGTCGCCGCGAACCGGCTGGAGCGGCTGGTCATCGACGTCGAGACGGCCCAGCGCGGGTTCATCATCACCGGCGAGCCCAGCTTCCTCCAGCCCTGGTACCGGGCCCGCGCGGCCTATGCGGACCAGGCCGCCGCCCTCGAGCGCCTGGCCAGGGCCGGGGACGCGGGCCAGGGGGCCAGGGCGCATCAGATCACCCAGGCCGGGGACTCGTACATCAGGCACTACTCGATTCCGCTCGTGGCGGCGGCGCGGCGGGACCTGGACGCCGCGCGGACCGTGGCCGTGACCGAGGAGGGGGAACGCCGGGTCGACGCGCTCCGGAGCAGGTTCGAGCGGTTCGTGGCGGTCGAGGGCCAGATCTTCGAGGCGGGCCAGGACGGGGCCGACACGCTCGCCGACCGGGCCCTCGTCGCGGCGTCGGTCAGCGTCGGGGGCTCAATCATCCTCATCCTGCTCTCCGGGGTCTACCTGTCCCGGTCGGTGGTCCAGCCGGTCCGCCGGGCGTCGGCGATGGCGGGCCGCGTGGCCGGCGGGGATCTCACCGTGCGGATGCCCGAGGCCGGGCCCGGTGAGGTCGGCGTGCTGGAACGCGCGTTCAACACCATGACGGACTCGCTGGAGACCAGCCGCGATGACCTGCGCCGCATCGCGGAGGAGCAGGCGGCGCTGCGGCGGGTCGCGACGCTGGTCGCCTGCGGGGTCTCCCCGCCCGAGGTGTTCGGCGCGGTCGCGGCCGAAGCCGGCCGGCTGCTGGGAGCCGAGGGCACGGCCGTGGCCCGGTTCGAGACGGACGGAACCGCGACCGTGGCCGGCTCCTGGCACCGGCCCGGCCATCCCGGGCTGGGGCTCCCGCTGGGCTCACCCTGGCCCGCCGGCGCGGAGATCGTCGCCGGCCGGGTGCAGCGCACCGGCGAGCCGGCCCGGGTGGCCAGCTACGAGGATGAGGGCGGGACGGCGTGGGCCTGGGCCGCCGGGCACGGGATCCGCTCCTCGGTGGGCAGCCCGATCGTCGTGGAAGGGCAGCCGTGGGGCGCGGTCATCGCGCTGTCGGGCACATCAGGACCGCACCCGGAAGACACCGAGGAGCGCCTGCGTGCCTTTACCGAGCTCGTGGCCATGGCGGTCGCGAACACCGAGAGTCGCGCCCAGCTGGCGGCCTCCCGCGCGCGGGTCGTCGCCGCGGCCGACGAGACCCGCCGCCGCATCGAGCGCGACCTCCACGACGGGGCCCAGCACCGCCTGATCTCGCTCGCGCTCGAGCTGCGCGCCGCCGAGGCCCAGGTGCCGCCGGAGCAGCGGAGCCTGACGGCCCAGTGGTCCCGGACCGCGCAGGGCCTGGCCGAGGTGGTCGACGAGCTGAGGGAGATCTCCCGGGGGCTGCATCCCGCGATCCTGGAGAAGGGCGGTCTCGGGCCCGCCCTGCGGGCGCTCGCCCGCCGCGCCGCCGTCCCGGTCGAGCTCAGCGTGGGGGTGAGCGGGAGGCTCCAGGAACGCGTCGAAGCCGCCGCCTACTACGTTGTTTCCGAGGCGCTGACGAACGCGGCCAAGCACGCCAGGGCCTCCGTGGTGCGGGTCGACATCGGGGTGGGCGGCGAGGTCCTGCAGCTGCTGGTCCGTGACGACGGGGCCGGCGGGGCAGATCCGTCGCGCGGTTCTGGGCTCATCGGGCTCAGCGACCGCGTGGAGGCGGTCGGGGGGAGGTTCGAGGTCACCAGCCCGCCGGGGGGCGGCACCACGCTGCGGGTCTGGATCCCGCTCCGGCCGGCCCCGGCGGGGGCAGAACCCGGCTGAGTTACCAGTCCGGGTGGTGGATGTCCACCGCCGGAAGGTGCTGCACCTCTGTCTTGGTGAGGTTGAGCGCGATCCCGTCCTCGACCCCCGTTACCGCGGTGATCGGGATCGCCACCTCCTTGCGGCCCCACAGGTGACCCTCCTTCAGCAGCACGTGGGTCACGTGATGGCTGGCCGGGTCGATGACCAGGCCCTCCACGTGCCCGATGCTGCCGTCGGTGGCGTGCACATGCTCGCCGCGGCGCACGTCCACCTCGCCCGCCGGCACGGTGTCGTACGTGACGACCTGCGAGTTGATCTCTGCGGACGGGCCGGGAACGCCCAGCCGGTAGTACGGGTTGTACGCGACCTGCTCGGGGCCGTAGTCCGCGTACCCCTTGGTTCCCGGGATGTACTGCGTCTCCTCGGCGTAGTCGAAGTCCGCGAACTCCGCCAGCGTGCAGTTGATCTTGATCTCGTCGCCCGCGGTCTCGACCTGGTCGATCGGGACCAGCCGCGCGAGCCCCTCGCGGCCGTGCGGCTCGACCACGAGATGGGTGAGCGTATCCGCGACCGGGTTGATGATCACGCGGACCACCTCGCCGGCGGGCCCGTCGGTGCAGCGGGCGTGGGCTCCGATTGTGAACGGTGTCTCCGCCATGGCCGCTCTCCTCTGTTTGGTGGTCGAGTCCCTGGTGTTACGCCCGGCGGTCCGGGCCGACGGCAGTCTGCTGCGCGAGTAAATCGTGACATGGATTCCCCGCCGGGGCACGGCTGGGGCCCCGGTGGCCCGAAGCGCGGCCCTGGGCCGGGGCTCTGCACTCGGTGTACCGCCCGGCACTTATGCCTATTGGTCAATCATTCGCCACATAAAGGCAAAGTTTGCGCGTCAGGCCCAGGGGGCCCATAAGATCGTTTACCGTACAATCCAGGCATGAATCCGGGTCCCCGCCGGAACAACAGCCCGCCTCCTTTCCCGGCCGCCCCGTCGCGGCGCGCGGTCCTGTGCGGTGGGGCGCTCGCCTCGCTCGCCGCCGCGGGCACCACGGCCCGGGCCGGGACCGCCACGGCCCGCGCCGAGGCCCAGGCCGGGACCGCCCGGCCCGGGACCGCCGCGTCCACCCGGGCGGCTGAGAGCGCTCAGACCATGTCCGCGTTCGGGTTCAACACGGGCTGGCTGTTCGGCGGCGAGTACACGGCCGGCTCCGAGGCACCGGGTTACGACGACAGCGGCTTCACCCCGGTCACGCTCCCGCACACGGTGACCCCGCTGTCCTGGGGCCAGTGGGACCCCACGGCCTGGCAGAAGGTGTGGATCTACCGCAAGCACTTCGCCAGGCCTGCGCTCCGTCCCGGTGACCGGGTGTTCGCCGACTTCGACGGCGTGATGACGAGCGCCACGGTGGTGCTCAACGGGCGGGTGCTCACCGCGCACCAGGGCGGGTACCTGCCGTGGTCGACGGAGCTGGCTGGAGGAGTTACCGGCGGCCGGAGCGTAATGGCACTGATCGTTGATTCGCGGTGGCTGCCGGTGCCGCCCGATGGCGCGTCCGCCGGCGCCGGGTCCGTCGACTACCTCCAGCCCGGCGGCATCTACCGCGACGTCACGCTGCGCGTGGTGCCCGGGGTGTTCCTGTCGGACGTGTTCGTCAGGCCGGTCCTCGGCCCCGGGCGGAGCGTGGCGGTGCAGGCCACGATCGACGCCGCGGCCATGCCCGCGGGCCCGGTCCGGGTCACCGCCGAGCTCAGGGACGCCACCGCCGTGCTGGGCACCGGATCGGCCCTGGTCACGGTCACCGGGACCGGAACCACGGTCGCCGGCCTCAGCATCACCGGGATCGGCGGCGTGACCCCGTGGTCACCGGACCTGCCGCAGCTGTACACGGTCCGGGTCATGCTCGACGTGCCGGGCGGGCGGCCGCACACGGCCGAGGTCAGGACCGGGTTCCGGGAGGCCGTGTTTCGGGACGACGGCTTCTACCTGAACGGCGAGCGGCGGCAGATCTTCGGCCTGAACCGGCACCAGCTCTTCCCGTACACCGGCATGGCGGCGGCGGCCCGGCTGCAGCGCCGGGACGCGGAAATCCTCAAGTTCGAGCTGAACTGCAACATGGTCCGCTGCTCCCACTACCCGCAGTCCCCGCACTTCCTTGACGCCTGCGACGAGCTCGGCCTCATGGTCTGGCAGGAGGCGCCCGGCTGGCAGTACGTGGGCGGCCCCGCGTGGCGGGACCTGGTCGTGGACAACGTCCGCGACATGGTGGTCAGGGACCGCAGCCGGCCCTCGGTGATCCTGTGGGGCACCCGGCTCAACGAGACCGCCGACCACCCCGGCCTGTACACCAGGACCCGCCAGGCGGCCGAGGACCTGGACGGCACCAGGCAGACCACCGGCGCCACGTTCCGGCACAGCGCGGCCGGCTGGGATGCGGACGTCTTCGGCTACGACGACTACCACGGCCGGGACTCCAGCGCCGAGCTCGAGCCGCCGCTGCCCGGCCTGCCCTACCTGGTCAGCGAGGCCGTGGGGGCGATGGACGGGCCGCCGGCCTTCCGCTGGATCGACACCGGGGCCGTGCTGGCCGAGCAGGCCCGGATGCACGCCCAGGTGCACAACATCGCCCGGGCCGACCCGCGGTACGCCGGGCTGCTCGGCTGGGCGGCGATCGACTACGCGTCGCTCAACGGCGGCATCCGGATCTGGGACACGCTGAAGACGCCCGGCGTTCTGGACACCTTCCGGGTGCCCAAGCCCGGCGCCGCGTTCTACCGGTCCCAGCGGGATCCGCTGGCCGGCCCGGTGATCCTGCCGGCCTTTTTCTGGGACTTCGGCCCGGGCTCGCCACGCCACGGCCCGGGCCTGGCACGCCATGGTCGCCACCAACTGCGACCGGCTCGAGATCTACGTCGGCGGCGAGCACCTGGCCACGGGGACCCCCGACTTCGCGGGCTTCGGCTGCCTGGACTACCCGCCGGTGTTCGCGGACCTCCGCGTGGACGGGTCCGGCCGGCCGGAGCTGCGCATCGACGGCTACGTCGGCGGCCGGCTGGCCACGTCGGTCCGCATGTCGGCCGACACCTCGCGCGACCGTCTCGTGCTGGCCGCGGACGACCGCTCGATCCAGGCCGACGGCACGGACACCACGCGGATCACGTTCCGGGCGGTTGACGCGTACGGCAACCAGCGCCCCCGGGCCGACGGCGAGGTGCGCCTGGCGCTGGCCGGGCCCGCGCTGCTCATCGGCGACAACCCGTTCAGCTTCGGTGCCTACGGCGGGGTCGGCGGGGCCTTCGTCCGGTCCGAGCCAGGCCGGGCGGGCCTGGTCACGGTCACGGCCGAGCACCCGGGCCTGGGCCGGGCCGCGGCCCGCGTGACGGTCACGCCGCCCGGGCCCGGCCCGCGCCTGCTGTGACCCGGGGCGGCCGCCTGGCCTACCCCGCCCGCGCCTGACACCGGCCCGGCCCCGCCCGCCGGCTCCGTCCGCGCCTGATACCGGCCTCCGCGCGGCCCGCCCGGTCCGCCGGCCCCGCCCCGTTGATTGCTAGGCGAATACCGTCCGGATTAAGCTGACCGCGCGCGACGACGGATCAGAGGAGCCGCATGACCGGGAGCCCGCCTGCCGCGTCGCGCCGCGTGACCGTGACCGGGCTGGCGCAGCAGCGCGCCTGGCGGGCCCGTGAGTTCCCGCCCGTCGAGCAGGTCACGCCGAGCGTGTGGTCGGTGCCGGTGACGATCCCGGACAGCCCGCTCCGGTACACGCTGGCCTACCTGCTGCTCGCCGACGCCGGCGCCGTGGTCGTGGACCCGGGCTGGGAGACCGGCACCGGCTGGCAGGACCTGCTGCGCGGCATGCGGTCGGCGGGCCTGGCCGCGGAGCAGGTCACCGGCATCGTCGTCACCCACGTGCACCTGGACCATCACGGCCTCAGCCGGCGGCTGCGCGAGGCGTCAGGCGCCTGGATCGCCATGCACACCGAGGAGGTCCAGAACCTGCCCGTGCGGATCGGGGAGGCGGTCGGCGGCGCGGACGGCGCTCGGGCCTGGATGGTCCGCTGCGGGGTGCCCGGCGAGGTCGTGACCGAGCTCAGCTCCGACTACGGCCTGGCCGACGCCCTCCTCCACATGGCCGAGCCCGACCGGCTGCTCAGCGACGGCGACAAGGTGGACCTGCCGGGCCGGCGGATCCGGGCCGTGTGGACCCCCGGGCACACTCCCGGGCATATCTGCCTGCACGACGCCGACTACGGCCTGCTGCTGACCGGGGACCACCTGCTGCCGCGGATCTCGCCCAACATCGGGCTCGCGCCTGGCACCCCGGACTCGCCGCTGACCAGCTACCTGGGGTCGCTGCAGGCGATGCACGGCTACGACGGCGCGGAGGCGCTGCCCGCCCACGAGTACCGGTTCCGGGGGATCGCCGACCGGGCGGACGCCCTGGTCCGGCACCACGAGGCCCGGATCCGTGAGGTGCTTGACGTCGTGGCCGCGGCGGGCCAGCCCACGATCTGGGAGGTGACCACGCAGCTGACCTGGTCCCGCAGCTGGGAGCAGATCACGGGGTTCATGCGGCGGGCGGCCCTGGCCGAGACCGCCGCGCACATCGAGTACCTCGAGCGGGCCGGCCGGCTGGTCCTGCGCGGCGCCCCGGCGGGCGGGCCGGACCGCGTGCTCGTCGCGC
This sequence comes from uncultured Actinomycetota bacterium, assembly GCA_963844655.1. Taxonomy (GTDB): domain Bacteria; phylum Actinomycetota; class Actinomycetes; order Streptosporangiales; family Streptosporangiaceae; genus JASHPR01. Next base: position 1,420,862 of record CAWJPA010000007.1, read on the forward strand.
CCGGTGCGCACCCGCGCGTCGGCCCCGTGGCCTGAGCCGCCGCATACTAGCCACTGTGAAGATCCTGCTGTCCGACGGCTCCGGACTGACCGCGCGCCAGGCGGCCTGCGGCTCTCGGAGTCCGGGCACCAGGTGGAGGCGATGTCGCCGGGATGGCTGTGCCTGTGCCGCTTCACCCGCCACGTCCGCCGGGTGCACCGGGTGCCCAGCTACGGGGCCGACCCGCTCGGCTGGCTCGACGCGGCGCTCGCGGTCTACCGCGCGGGCGGATTCGACGTCCTTTTCCCCACCCAGGAGCAGGTCGCAGTGCTGTCGCACTCGGCCGGGCGGCTCGCGGCCGGCGGAGTGCGGACCGCGGTGCCGCCGTTCGAGGCGCTGCGCGCGCTCCAGGACAAGGTGTCGGCCGCGGCCACGCTCGGGGCCCTGGGCATCCCGCAGCCGCAGACCGCCTTCCTGCGGACGGCGGAGGAGCTGCGGCAGTGGGGCACGTTCCCGGTGTTCATCAAGACCCCGATCGGCACCGCCACCGCCGCGGTGCGGCGCGTTGACTCGGCCGCGGCGCTGCGCACGGCCGCCGGCGAGCTCGCCGACGCGGTGTTCGCGGGCGGCGGGGTCATCGCCCAGCTGCCCGCCGACGGGCCACTGGCGATGGTTCAGGCCGTGTTCGCGCACGGCGAGCTGGTGGCCGCGCACGCCAACCTGCGGGTCCGTGAGGGCGCCAGGGGCGGCGCCAGTCACAAGCGGAGCCTGGCCGACCCCGCCGCGGTGGTCAGCCACCTCGACGCGCTCGGCCGGTCGCTGGGCTGGCACGGTGGCCTGTCGGCCGACGCCATCCTGACCGGCGACGGGCCGGTGTTCATCGACGTGAACCCGCGCCTGGTGGAGCCGGGCAACGCGTGGCGGTCCGGGGTCGACCTGGTCGGGCCGCTGCTCGAGATCGCCTGCGGGGGCACGCCCAAGGAGCAGCCCCCCGGCCGCCCGGGCGTGGCCACGCACCAGCTGCTGCTGGCCGCGCTCGGGGCCGGCGCCGACGGCCGGGGACGGCGCGGGCTGGCGGCCGAGCTCCTGGCCGCGCTCGCGCGCACGGGTCAGCTACCGGGGGAGTGCCGAGGAGCTCACGCCGGTCCGGGGTGACCCGCTGGCCGCCGTGCCTCTGGCCCTGGCCGCGGCCGCGATGCTGATCCGGCCCGGGCTGTGGAGCTGGCTCGCGGGCGGCTCGGTGGCCGGCTACGCGCTGACCCCGGCCGGCTGGGACAGTCTGCTGGCCGTCCCGCCCGCCTGAGGCCTACGCCGCGGGCCGGGGCCTGCGGGTGCGCGGGAGCCGCTGCCTGGTCTCGTCGTCCACCGGGCTGTACGCGGTGATGCGCAGGTCCGGGATGCCCGAGACGTCGAACTCGGTCCTGGTGAACGTCATCGGCCCGGCCTCGGGGTGACGGAACCGCAGCGTCCGGGCACTCGGCCCGGCCACCTCGTGCCTGGACCACAGCTCGGCGAACTCCGGGCTCAGGCTGGCCAGGCGGCGGATGTCCTCTTCCCACTCCGGGTCGCCGATGTGCTGGGCGTAGGCGGAGCGCAGCCGGGCCACCATGTGCGGGACCTCGTCGTCGTAGTTCAGCCACAGCTCGCGGGCCCGCGGCTCGGTGACCGCGCACCACAGCAGGTTCTTGTGCACGCAGGGCAGGCTGTGCCAGTTCCAGAACATGTCCTCGTGCGCGGCGTTCGAGTCGATGATGTCGAACCGGCTGTTGATCAGCGCGGCCGGGAGCGGGTCGAGCGAGCGGAGCACATCGGCCACGGCGTCGGGCCGGGCGGAGGCCTTGGCCCACGACCGCAGCGGCATGGCCTCGGCCAGCCGGTAGAGATGCCACCGCTCGGCGAAGTCGAGCTGCAGCGTCCGGGCCACCGCGTCCAGCACCTGCGCGCTCGCGTTGATCGGCCGCCCCTGCTCCAGCCACGTGTACCAGCTGATCCCGACGCCCGCCAGCAGGGCGACCTCCTCGCGGCGCAGCCCCGGCGTCCGCCGCCGCGGTCCGGGCGGCAGCCCGACGTCCTCAGGGTGCAGCCGGGCCCGGCGCGCCTTCAGGAAGCTGCCGAGCTCTGACCTCCGGGCCGCGTCCGGCCGGGCCGCGCGGCTTTCCGTCTCCGTCGTGGCCACGTCCTCATCATCTCAGCCGCCTCTGACAAAACCTGCCTTCCCGCCCGGCGACCAGGTGCGTGTGACGCCCAGACCTCGTGCGCTACCGGTGGCCGGATGCCGATTCCCGTGGCGGTTCCGGGAACGAGTCAAAGAGGCGGAGCCGGTGTGCGGTGGCGGCTGCCTCGCCGCGGCTCGCGACCCCGAGCTTGCCGAGGATGTTCGACACGTGCACGCTTGCCGTCTTCGCGGAGATGAACAGCTCGCCAGCGATCTCGGGGTTGCTCCGCCCGGCTGCCACGAGCCGCAGCACCTCGAACTCGCGGGCCGTGAGCCCGAGCCGTTCCCGCTCCGGACGGCTATCCTGGCCGGTCGGCCCGGCCGCGTGCGCGCGGGCCTCAGCGCTCTCGCCCGGGCCAAGCCAGATCCTGGCGCGCCGGGCGAGCAGCGCGATGTCGTCGCGCAGCGGCGCGGCGCCCAATTGCGCCGCCAGCGCGGCGGCACGGTGCAGCCGGTCGGCACCGCCGTCATGGTCGCCGCTGCTCAGGGCCGCCTCAGCCGACCGCAGCAGGGACATCGCGAGCGGATAAGGCTGGCTCGCCGCCTCCCACGCCCGCGCTGCCACGTCCCACGCGACGCACAGATCGCCGGGCCCAGGGACATCGCCCCGCCCAGGAGTCCCCCCACCCACCTCCCCATCCCCCTTCGCAGCCCCATCCCCCCTGCCCGCGCTGGCCAGGGCACCGTCGGCACGCATCATCTCGGCGGCGAAGGTCAGCTGGCCCGCCTGCTGCGCAACGCCGTCCGCCTCCAGCCGCACGGCCTCGGTACGCAGGCGGTCGCGCAGCGCCGCGGCCTGCGCAACCAGCCCCTCATCGCGGCGGGAGGCCGCGGCCACGCAGGCCCTGGCCCCGGCGACCAGCAGCGGCCAGGCGTACCGCGGGGTGGGCCTGGCGCCAAACCAGCCGAGCGCCTCGTCGACGGCGGACAGGGCCGCGGCCGGGCGGTCCTGGGCCAGCCGCAGTTCGGTGTCCAGCCGGGCCAGCGGGAGCTGATGTTCGTCCTTGAACCTGGCGCCGTGGAGCACCGCCTTGTCCGCCGCGACGCATTCGGCCGCGTCGGCCAGGTCACCGCGGGCCAGCGCCACATCGCCGGACAGCCGAAACAGCCCGGTTCTGCCCAGCAGGGGCGGGAAGAGCTGCAGCGTCCGCTCGATGATGTCGGTCGCCTCGTCCCACCGGCCCAGCGACACGAGCGGCTCGGCCAGGTTGATGGCCAGGGTCACGCCCGACGTCCGGGCCAGCCCGTAGTCCCGGGCGGTCGCGATTCCCTCGCGGGCCACCTCGGCGGCCTGCTCATGCTGGCCCATTCCCTCCAGGAAGTCTGACTCGGTGATATCGGCTCTCAGCAGCGGCTGGTACGCCTGGGCCGCGGCCGCGACCGTGCGCGCCTCGGCCAGCAGCGCCCGGACCCGGTCCAGGTTCGCGGGCGGCTCCGCGCAGGCGACGGTCACGAGAGCGGCGGCTTCCGTGGCGCGATCACCAGCCTGGCGCGCCGCGGCCACGGCCTCCTCGGCCGCGGCCATGAACTCGGCGGCGTCCCAGCCCCCGTGTCGGTGGTGGTGGTCGTGGGCCAGCCGTTCCAGCACTCGCGCCCGCGCGGCGCTCGGCGGGTCGGCCGGGACCAGCCGGACCGCCTCGCGCAGGTCTTCTACATAGTCGGTCCGGCCCAGCAGGTACTTCAGGTGGCCGTGGACCTCGTGCAAGAGCGCGGCCCGGACCGGTTCCGCGGTGACGTCCACCTCGCGCAGCGCAGCCTGGGCGAAGGCCACCCCCCGGTCGTACTCTCCGGCCAGCTCGGCGGCCCGGACCGCCGCCTCGAACACCGCCAGATGGTCCGTGCCGATCTGCTGTGCGGCGTCCGGCACCTGGTCCCACAGCTCCAGGGCCCGCGACAGCATCGCGAGCTGTTCGGCGTAGGCGAGCGCCTGGCCCGACGCCGCGGCCGCCTGCCAGGCGCTGATCAGCGCCCACGTGATGTCGTGGGCCGCGTACCAGTGGTAAGCCTGCTCGACCGGGGCGCGGCCCGGCGGTACCAGCAGCGGGTCGTTGTTGATGGCTTCGGCGAACCGGCCGTGCAGCCCGCTGCGCTCGCCGGGAAGCAGCTCGTCGTGCACCGCCTCGCGGATCAGGCTGTGCCGGAACAGGTAGCCGTCGGAGTCGGTCAGCAGCACGTTGGCGGACACCGCCGGCCGCAGCGCGTTGGCCAGCGCGGGATCGTCCAGCCCGATGACCGCCGCGAGCAGCGCATGACCGATCCGCTCGCCGCCCGCGCTCGCGACCCGGACCACGTCCTGGGTGGGTTCGGGCAGCCGGCGCACACTCGCGACCAGCAGGTCGCGAAGCGAGTCGGGCAGCCCGGAACCGAGGTCCTCGCCGTCACCGATCAGCGCCTCCACGAACAGCGGGTTGCCCTCGGTCCGGCGGTAGACGGCGGCGAGCACGTCCTCGGGCGGCCGATGGCCGGTAATCCGGGCCACCAGGTCGTCGGTGTCCCAGCGGGTCAGCCGGCCCAGCTCGATCCGGGCGACCCAGCCGATGCGGTCGAGCTCGGCGAGCAGCGGACGCAGGGGATGCGTGCGGTGCAGTTCGTCGGACCGGTAGGTCACGGCGATAAGCACGCCGTCGAGCACTTGCTGGTTACGGATCAGGAACGCCAGCAGATCCCTGGTCGACCGGTCGGCCCAGTGCGCGTCCTCGACGATCAGGACGACCGGGCCACGCTCGGCCAGCTGCTCGAGCAGGATGAGCATCTGCTCAAACAGGCGCGCTCGCGCCTGGCCCGCGTCGTCCGATCCGGCCGGGCTCGCCGAACTCGGGCAGCAGCCGGGCCAGCTCCCTGGTTGCGCCGCTGGGCAGCAGCTCGGCGACGCCGTCGGCGCCCAGGTCGCGGACCAGCTCGCGCAGCGCCGAGGTGAACGGGGCGAACGGCAGGCCGTCCGCGCCGAGTTCCAGGCAGCCGCCGGTCAGCACCCGGGCGCCGGCGTCACGGGCCCGCCCGGCGAACTCGCTCACCAGCCGGGACTTGCCGATGCCCGCCTCGCCGCCGATGAGGACCGTGGCCTGGCCACGGCCCGCCTCGGCCAGCGCGGCGTCCAGCGTGGCGAGCTGGTCGGCCCGGCCGACCAGGATCGGACTGACAACGTTCGCTGCCACAAGGTCAAGGATGCCAGCAAGCTAGGACACCGCCACGGGCGAGCTTCACGGCAGCATCCCGTCGACCCGGCTGATGATGTCCCGGCACAGCCGGCCCACGTCGCCGGGGTCATCGGTGAACTGCGACGGCTTGACGCAGAACGTGGTGAAGCCGGCCTCGGCCTGGGGCGGGATCGTGCCCAGGGCCTGGCCCACGTCCGCCACGCTGTGATCGTCGGGGAACACGGCGCGGGTGCCGCCGACGAGCTCCAGCTCCCCGGGGTCGCGGCCCGCGGCCAGCATCGCCTGCCGCAGCCGCAGCATGTCCTCGGCCGGCGGCCGGCCCAGCGGGTTGAACCCGGCGGCGTACTCGGCGATGCGCGACACCATGCGGCGGTGCATCCGGGATCCGCCCAGCCACAGCGCCGGGCCCTCCGGCCGGAACGCCTTCGGCTCGAAGTACACGTCGCGGAACGAGTAGTGCGGGCCGGAGAACGACGCGGGGGTGTCCCGCCAGAGCACCGCCCACGCCCGGAGGTGCTCGTCCAGCAGGTCGCCCCGCGACGCGAACGGGACGCCCAGCGCGGCATACTCCTCCGGCAGCCAGGAGACGGTCGGCTGCACGACCAGCCGGCCGCCGCTGACCAGGTCCAGCGAGCCGAGCTCGCGGGCCAGCAGCAGCGGGTGCCGCAGCGGCGCGATCACCGCGCTGGCCACCAGCCGGATCCGCTCGGTGACCGCGGCGATCGCCGACAGCAGCACCAGCGAGCTCGGCCACGGCGTGGCCGGGTCCTGGTTGCCGGGCAGCGCGTACTCGCGCGGGTTGGGCATGACCCCGGCCGAGCCCGCGGACGGGCCGAGCACCACGTGCTCGCTGATCATCACCGAGTCGAACCCGGCGTCCTCGGCCTCGCGGGCCCAGCGGACCAGGGCCGGCAGGTCACGGCCGGAGGTCATGGTCCAGTTCTCGCTCAGGACCAGGCACATTCTTGGCGTGCCCATGCCCTCTCCCTCCCCTGTCTACCCACCTGTCACTCTGGCGTGCCCAACCCGCCCGTCCGGCCTTGATCCATGTGAGTTTGCTGCACACCTGACTACAGCAAACTCACATCGACGGCCGCTGCCGCGGGGGGGCCGGTGGGGGACGGCCCGGTGGCCGGGTGCGCGGGGCCTAAGCACGGCGGCCGGTGGCTGCGGGCATCAGCCCCGGCGCGGGGGGCGGATGCCGCGGAACTCCCAGTCCCCGCCGAGCGCGGTGGACAGGACCTCCTCGCTCTCGCTCGGCTGCGCGCCGAACCCGTCGGGGACCGGCTCCGGGCCCGCCACCACGTGGCTGGTCAGCCGGCCCAGGCCGTCGACCTCCACGTCGACCACGTCCCCGGGCCCGACCGGCCGGGAGCCCGCGGGCGTGCCGGACAGCAGCACGTCGCCGGGGCACAGCGTGATCGTCCGGGCGATGTCGGCGACCAGGTAGTGCATGTCCCACTGCATCTCGTCGGTGGACCCGTCCTGGGCCAGCCGGCCGTTGACAAACGTGCGCAGCCGCTTGCCCCTGAAATCCCAGCCGGTCACCAGGCCGGGGCCGAGCGGCGCCATCGTGTCTGAGCCCTTGACCCGCAGCATCGACCCGGCGTCGGTGTCCCTGAAGTCGTGCAGCCCGAAGTCGTTGCCGATGGTGTAGCCCGCGATAAACTCACCCGCCTGCGACGGCGGCACGCCCCGGCAGGTGCGGCCGATCACGATCGCGACCTCGCCCTCGTAGTTGAGGTACCTGCAGTTCGCGGGCCTGACCACGGCGCCGCCGTGCCCCACGAGCGCGGAGACCGGCTTGTGGAAGTAGGTCGGGGCCGGGGGCAGTTTGGCCTGGAACTCGGTGACCCGGCTGCGGTGGTTGAGGTGCACCGCGATGATCTTGCTGGGCACCACCGGGGGCAGATGAACAGCGTCTGTTACGCCAACCCTGCGCCCGTCTCCCGCGACCAGGACGTCGCCGTCGCGCCGGGCCTGGACGGCTGCGCCGTCCAGCAGGATCCTGCGGTACTCGGCCACTACGCCGTCCATCCCGCGTCCGGGCGGTCGAACCAGAGGTGCATCTGCCCGGTGCCGACGGAGTTCTCGTAGTCGCTGAACGCCCGGCCCGGGGCGGTCACCGCCTGCTCGCCCAGGGCCCCGATCATCATCAGGTAGTGCGCGAACTTCGACTCGGGCCGGACCCGCAGGAACTCGGGCATGGTGTCGATCACCTTGCCGTGGTCGCCCGCCTCGAGCCAGGCGATCCGCTCGGCGTCGGCGGCGCGCGCCTCGTCGGTGCGGATGTGGCGCGGGTCGCTGGCCTCGTGCGCGCGCAGTTCCCGCAGCGACCAGAACGTGTGCGACAGCGCCCCGGACGCCAGCAGCAGCACCTTCCTGTCGGTCTGCGCGATGGCCTCGGCGATGGCCCGGCCCGCGCGCAGGAAGTCCTCGGTGTCGCCGGTCTCCGCGGTATTGCTGACGCTGACCCACCGGGCGTCGAGCCCGCGGCCCAGGTAGGTCCACAGGTTCACGGTGCCGTAGTGCAGCGGCAGGTACGGGTCGTCGATCGCGGTGATCCAGGTGCCGTGCCTGTCGCCCAGCGCCGCCACCGCGTGCGCCAGCCCGGGGTCGCCGCGCCAGTCGTAGGGGATCCGGCACATCCCGCGCGGCAGCTCGTCGGAGGTGAACAGCCCGGCCCTGACCTCGTGGGACGAGATCACAAACTCGACCGTGGTGAACCAGTGCGAGTCGAAGACCAGCACGGTGTCGTAGTCGAGGGTCTCGAACACCTCGGCCCGCAGCCGCTCCAGCCCGGGCACCAGGCTGATCTCCGTGCCCTCGTTCAGCTCGAGGCGCTCCGCCTGCGGAAGCATGATCGTCGGGACGTGAGCGAGCAGGCCCGCTCCGACAACTTCACCCATCGCTGTCATCCATCGCTGCGCCAGCCCTCCGGGGAGAAAACTGTGTTCTTGACGTCGGCGTAGAAGTCGAAGCTCCACGTGCCGCCCTCCCGGCCGATGCCGGAGAGCCCGGCGCCGCCGAAGGGCGCCCGCAGGTCGCGGACGAAGAAGCAGTTGACCCACACGGTGCCCGCGGTCAGCCGCGCCGACACCCGGGCGGCGCGCTCGCGGTCCCCGGTGAAGACCATGGCCGCCAGCCCGTACCTGGTGCTGTTGGCCAGGGCGACCGCCTCGTCCTCGGCGGCGAACGTCTGCAGCGTGAGCACCGGGCCGAACACCTCGTCGGCCAGGATCTCCGCGCCCGGCGCGGCGCCGGTGAGCAGCGTCGGCAGGTAGTACAGGCCGCCCAGGCCGGGGTTCACCGTCCCGCCGAGCAGCGGCCGGGCCCCGGCGGCGACCGCGCGGCGCACGAACCCGTCGACCCGCTCCAGGTGCGCGCGGGTGATGTTCGGGCCGATGTCGGTGGACTCGTCCCTGGGGTCGCCCTGGCGCAGCGCGGCGGCCTGCTCCAGGAACCGCGCGGTGAACTCCACGGCGATCCGCTCCTCGACCAGCAGCCTGGTGCCGGCCAGGCATACCTGCCCGGCGTTGTCGTACTGCCCGACCGCCTGGCGGACGGCGAGGTCCAGGTCGGCGTCGGCGAACACGATCAGCGGGGACTTGCCGCCGAGCTCCAGCGACACCGGGGTCAGCTGGGCCCCGGCCGCGGCGGCGACCAGACGGCCGGTCGCGACCGAGCCGGTGAAGCTGATCCGGGCCAGGTCCTGGTGGGCCGCGAGCGGCGCGCCCGCCTCCGGGCCCAGGCCCTGCACCACGTTGAACACACCGCCAGGCAGCCCGGCGTCGCGGGTGATGTCGGCGAGCAGGCTGGCGGTCAGCGGCGCCCACTCGGGAGGCTTGGCCACCACCGTGTTCCCGGCCGCGAGCGCCGGGGCGATCCGCCAGGTGGCCAGCATCAGCGGCGCGTTCCACGGCGTGATCACCGCGGTGACCCCGGACGGGTCCCAGGACACCCGCTCGGAGTGGCCGTTGATCTCGAGGTCCCCGGGGCCGAGCTGGCCGAGCCAGTCGGCGAAGAAGCGGAAGTTGTGCGCCGCGCGCGGCATCACGCCGCGGCGGTGCGAGCGGAGCAGGGCGCCGTTGTCGAGGGTCTCCACCTGGGCGAGTTCCTCGGAGCGCTTGTCGATGCCGTCGGCAATGGCGTAAAGGATCGTGGATCGTTGCGCTGGCGGCGTGGCCGCCCACCCTCCGAACGCATCGCGGGCGGCCCGCACCGCGGCGTTGACCTCGGCGGCACCGCCCCGGGCGATCTCGGCGAGCGGGCGCTCGTCGATCGGGGAGACATCGGTGAACGTCCCGGCCGAGCCCGCCCGGCGGCCGCCGATCCAGTGCCGGGTGTCGATCTCGACGCCGCCCACGCTCGCTATGCTCACTGGCTCGTCTCCGGCAAGACGCTCATCGCGGTCCCGTCATGTCGTTTGGATCCAAACTAGATTTCCGCCGCGTGGGGCGTCAAGGGGCGGAGGGCCGCGCGGGCCGTCGGGGCGGGCGGGGGCCGCGCGAGCCATCGGGGGCGGGCCGGGGCCACGCGGGCCGTCGGGGGCGGGTGGGAGGCCGCGCGAGCCATCGGGGGCAGGGGTGGGGGCCGCGCGAGCCGTCGGGGGCGGGCCGGGGCCGCGCGGGCCGTCGGGGGCGGGCGGGAGGCCATGCGGGCTGTCCGGGGCAGGGGCGGGGGCCGCGCGGACCGTCGAGGGCAGAGGAGGCGGCGGCCCGGCCCGGAACCGTCATGAGGCGGTGGCCGTCGGCACGCCGCGCTGGGCGAGCACCCGGCCGCCGTCCCAGGTGACCCCGACCTGCCGGTAGTAGCCGCCGATGATCTCGCGGACCTCCAGCCGGGCCAGCTCCTCGGTGGGCGAGTCGAACAGCTCCAGGGTGGCGTCGCCGCCCCAGGCCGGGCCGGCCTCGGCCCGGGCACTGCCGGAGGCGACCAGCTCGTCGAGCGCGTCAGGGGCGCCCTTCTCGATCGACGGCATCCACCGGTGGTGCGCCATCGGGTGGGCGTTGACGAACCCGTTGGCCTCCGTTTCCCCGCGCAGCGTCACCACCGCCTGGGCCAGCCTGCGGTCGGCCGCGGCCAGCGTGCCGGCGAAGATCCCGCCGGGCGCGATCCGCGGGGCCGCGCGGCCGAACGGGTGCGGCCGCGTCTGGTGGATGGAGCCGAGCTTCTTGGGATAGCCCTGGTGCAGGCCGCGGGCCAGGGCGAAGTCGGCGTCGACCCAGATAAACACGCAGCGCGAGTAGACCTGCCCGGCGAAGCTGCACCGCACGACCGCGAAGCACTCCCGGTACTGGGCCAGGACCGGGTCAAGCAGCTCGGCCCCGCCGTCGCCGCAGGACTGCCAGTCGGCCCAGATCAGGGCCACCGCGCCGGGGTCGTCCGGCGCCGGCGCGAGCGGGGCGGGCAGGAGTTCGGCAACCCGGGCCGGGTCGGTCCGGTACTCCACGGTGAGCAGGTCGCCGGAGTAGTGCCACGGCGGCGCGGGCAGCAGCGAGGACCGCCCGGTCGCGGTCCTCGGGTAGAAGAACCCGGCGACGTCACCCACACGCGACCCCAATTTCGTTTGTTTCCATACGACCCTGGCTACCAGGGAGGCTAACGGCTGCGTGGATGTACCGGAAGGGACGCGGGCGCGACCCTTCCGGTACATCCATGAGCGTCATGGGCCCATGATCCGTCACGGACGGGCCCGGCGGAGGTGGATGAGGTACTCGATCGCGCCGCGGCGGCCGGGCAGCGGGCTCTCCATCCACCGGGGCGCGCGCCAGCCGGCCGACTCGAAGGCGGCCGTGGCGATCTCGACGGCCTTGGCCCGCTGGCGCGGCTCGGCCGGCGGATGCGCGAGCCTGAGCTCGAACATGGGCTTGACCAGGCCGACCAGGTCCGCGTCTGGCGCGATGGCGACCGCCTCGAGCTGGGGCGCGGCCCGGGCCAGGGCGAGGTACGAGAGGTCGATCGTGATGACGTCGACGACCTCGGGCACCAGCGCGGGGGAGAGCACCCCGAGGTTGGTGCGTTCCAGGTTAACCACGCGGCCGTCGAGGCGCAGCGAGCCGAGCAGCTGGCCGTGCCCGGCGTCGACGGCGTAGATCCGCCGGGCCCCGGCGGTCAGCAGCGCGTGGGTGAACCCGCCGGCGGCGGCGCCGAGGTCGAGCGCCACCCGGCCCGCGACAGGGACGGCGAACCGGTCCAGGGCGGCGGCGAGCTTGCGGGCCCCCCGGGGCGGGGCGGGCGGAGCGGCGACAGCGACCGCCGCGCCGCGCGGGATGCGGGCCCTGGGGTTGCTGACGATCACGCCGTCGACGCGGATCAGCCCCGCGCTGATCGCGCGGGCCGGGTCGCCCAGTTGCGGATGGAGCTGACGTACGCGCTGCGTGAGCGCGACAAAGCGAGACTTGTTCGGCACAGGGTTCCTCCTGGCGGTCGCTGGCGGTGATGACGGCCAGCGCCGCGGAGGAGCCCGGCTGCGCGAACCCGGGCACGGCGATCCCGCCGGCCCGGACTGGGTCTTCGGGCTAGCAGGACCAGGGTCAGCTCAGTGCTATCTGAAGCCGCGCATGCCCTCAGGGTCCTGTTCCTGACCCCGGGGCGTCAAAACGAATACCGGGGGCGCACGCCGGGGCCCGCTGCGCGCCGCGCACGGGCGGAGCCCCGCCCTGAGCCCGTGCCTGCGCAGCGTGCCCGGAGCCCGGAACCTCTGGGCCCTCGTGCCCGAGAGCCCGCGCCCAGCCCCGTGCCTGCTTGGCAGCCCGCGCCCTAGCCGTGCCTGCCAGAAAGTCCGTGTCCGTAGCCCCCGTGCCTGCGAGTCCGGGCCCGGAGCCGGTGTCAGGGAAGCGGCTGGTGCCGTACGCTATAGCGTTTATGGGACGGCTTGAACGGCGTGCAGTGCTCGTCACCGGGGCTACATCGGGAATCGGCCACGCGATCGCGAGGCGCTGTGCGGCGGAAGGCGCACAGGTGCTGGCCACCGGCCGGGACCAGGAGCGTCTCGCCGAGCTGGTCCGCTCCGCCCCGGTGGGGTCTGGCGGGGCGATCACCGGGCACGAGGCCGACCTGGGCGAGCCCGCGGCCGCGGACGAATGCGTCGCGGCCGCGGTGAGCGCCTTCGGCAAGCTCGACGGCCTGGTGCACTCGGCCGGCGTGATCCGCCGGCAGGAGGACCTGCGCCACACGACCGATCAGCAGTGGGCGTGGATGACGAACGTCAACCTCGACGCGAGCTTCCGGCTGGCCCGGGCGTGCCTGCGCGTGATGGTGCCCCGCGGCGGGTCGATCGTGCTCATCGGCAGCCAGCTGGCTCATGTGGCCTCGCCGGGGTACGCGAGTTACAGCGCGACCAAGGGCGGGGTCGAGGCGCTGGTGCGCGCGCTGGCCATCGACTTCGGGCCGTCCGGGGTCCGGGTCAACGCGCTGGCCCCGGGCGTGGTGGCGACCCCGCTCGCGTACATAGACCGGCCCGACTTCGACGATCAGGTGGAGACGATAGCGGCCCGGCTGCCGCTGCGGCGGATCGGGCAGCCGGAGGACATGGCCGGCCCGGCGGTGTTCCTGCTGTCGGATGACAGCGCCTGGATGACGGGGCAGAGCCTGGTCGTGGACGGCGGCTTCACGGCGCAGTGAAGCCGGCCCCTAGAAGGGCCGGATGCTGGCGGTGAGCTGCGTTTCCAGCTGCCCGTGGCCGGCCAGCCGGAGCGCGTCCCCCGCGGCGACCGCGTGCTCGAGGTTGCCCCCGGACACCCACGGCTCGATTCCGAGCGCGTACGCGCTGCGCAGCGGCATGGCCCTGGCCCCGCCGAACGCCTGCCAGGAGATGATCCAGCCGAAGACGCCCGGATCCCATTCCAGCCTGAACGCAACCTCCAGCGCCGGGTTGCCGACCTCGGCCCAGCCGCCGCCGAGGCCGGTGAGAAAGACGTCGTCGTGGCTGGCCGCCTCCGGCCCTGGCACCCGCGACAGGTCCACATCGCCGCCGCCGCGCCCCCGCGCCACGGGCCAGGCGCTGCGCTGGCCGGGTTCCAGCCTGGCGGTGTCCTCCCACGGTTCCGGCGGGGTGATGATCGTGCCCGCCGGGGTGCGCAGCTCGGCGCCCGCGGCGACCAGGGGCGGGCCGAGCACGCAGTGATGCCCCCAGACGAACTGGACCGCGCCGTCCGACCGGTTGGTGACCCGCTCGGTGAGCACGAGCCGGCGTTCCCCAGAACGCAGCGACATCAGCCGCTCCAGCCGCAGCGGCACGGTGTCGCAGTCCACGGTCAGGCGGACCGCGACGTGGTCGGCGTCGTCGGCCTCCACCGCCACGGACCAGGGGCGGGTGGCCACGTCCCCGTGGAAAGGGACCGGCGTTCCCTGGTGGGTGCACGCGTCGTTGGTGTTGGGCAGCAGTTCCTGCCACGCCCCCTCGTAGTTCTCCAGGAACGGGGCGCCGTCGCTGCCCTCCCGGGGCGCGGCGCCGGGAGGCTGCAGCCCCCAGGGCGCCTTGAACAGCGGGTCGAGGCCGGTGGCGAGATCGGTGATCGCGTAGATGTCGGCGCCCTTGCCGGGCAGGACGGTGACCGTGAGCTCGTCATTGGTCAGGTGCAGGGCGTGCCAGCCGTTGATGATGTCCTCGGTTATCCCACTTCGGGACCGTGCCACGTGCCCTCCCGGACCACTTGACGCTATCAGATGCTATAGCGTTTACTTCAGGCATGGAACCCAGGGTGGCGGTCGCCGTGGTCACGGGGGCGGCCCACGGAATCGGCCGCGCGGTCGCGCTGCGCCTGCGTGACGACGGGTTCGCGGTCGCGGCGGCCGACATCGAGCCGGTCGGGGCCGCCGACGGGATCCTGCCCTGCCCGCTCGACGTGGCCGACATCGGCGAGCACGACCGGGTGCTTGATCAGGTCGAGGCCGAGCTCGGCCCGGTGGCCGTGCTGGTCAACGTCGCGGGCATGTTCGTGGCGGAGAAGCTCCAGGACCTGACGATGGCCGCCTGGCGCCGCCAGCTCGCGGTGATGCAGGACGGGCCGGTGTGGCTGGCCCGATCGGCCGGGCTGCGGATGGCGGAGCGCGGGTCCGGGCGGATCGTCAACGTGACCTCCGTGCACGCCAGCAACGGGGAGACGGCCTCGCTCGCCTACGACACGGCCAAGGCGGGTCTCGAGGCGGCCACCAGGAACCTGGCCATCGAGCTGGGGCCCCGCGGGGTGCTGGTCAACTCCGTGGCGCCGGGGTTCACCCGGACCCGCATGTCCGTCGTGGACGGGGTCGACGAGCTTCAGTCGGAATGGTTCCGCCAGATTTACCTCGAGCATGGTCGGCTCCCGCTCCGGCGGGCCGCCGAGCCGGCCGAGATCGCGGCTACCGTCAGCCATCTGGTCTCTCCCGGCAATACCTATCTGACGGGTCAGCGGATCGTCGTCGACGGCGGTTTGCTCGTCACATTCTGAAAGGGAGAACCGGAATGCCCATGCTGCACCACACGGGCCTGACAATCTCCGACCTTGACCGGTCGCTGCGGTTCTGGCGCGATGCCATGGGGATGCAGGTGATCTTCCAGCAGGAGAAGAAGGGCGGTTATCTGGAGACCATCGTCGGCGAGCCCGGGGCGTATGTGCGCATGGCCCACCTCGCCTTCGACGGCGAGGGAACCCGGATTGAGCTATTTGAGTACGTCTCTCCCGCTGCGGGGCACCATATCCAGCGCCCGGCCGACGTGGGTTTCGCTCACGTGTGCGTGGCCTGTGATGATATCGAGGAAAGGCTGGAGCGGCTGGTCGCGGCGGGCGGGGTGCCCTTTACCGGCCCGGTCACGGTTGACACCGGCGCGAATGCCGGCGGCCGGGGCCTGTACCTGCGCGACCCGGACGGCCACGTCGTCGAGCTCTTCGAACGGCCCTCCGCGTGACCCCATTCGATCCGCTCGATATCGAGTCGACGCCCTTCGGGGCGCCGCTCGTGCCGCCGTTGCCGATCCGGCTGCGGCGCACCGAGATTCTCACCGTCGTCTACCGCACTTCTCGTGAGGCCGCGGAATCGCTGCTGCCGCAGCCGCTGCGGCTGGCTTCCGATTTGTGCGTGCTGCACATCTACCACATGCACGACGCCGAGTGGTTCGGCGTATATTGCGAGTCGGCCTGGCAGATTCCCGTGCTGATGCCGGACGATTCCGAGGCGGTTTACTCGCCGTTTCTCGTGCTCGAGTCGGACGGCGCCGTGGCCGCGGGCCGGGAGGCGTACGGGCAGCCGAAGAAGGCCGGGCAGGTCCGGCTCGAGCCCCGCGGCGACCTTCTGGTCGGGGTGGTGGCGCGCAACGGGATCGACGTCGCGACCGCGACCATGTGCTGGAAGCAGCGCGCCGCACGCGGTGACGAGCTCGCCGGGCTCGTTCCGGGTGCGGATCTGAACGTCAACCTGCGGGTGCGTCAGGAGGAGGAAGGCGTCGTGAGCCGCGAGCTTGTGACCAGGCGCTTTGCCGACGTGGTGGAACACGAATCGTGGGCAGGCCCGGCCACGCTGGAGCTGCGCCAGAACGCCCAGCTCCCGGTCCACCTGCTGGCCGTCCGCGAGGTGGTGCTCGGCCTGCACCGGACCATCGACCTGACGCTGACGCCCGGCCACATCGTCCACAGGTACCGTGCCGCGTGAACGCCACCGACCCGCTGCCAGACCAGAACCTGGCCGACGCCGTCGCCGACCGGATCCGGGAGGCGATCTGGAGCGGGTTGTACAAGCCCGGCGACCGGCTCGTTGAGCGGCGGCTGGCCCACGAGTTCGGCACCAGCCACATCCCGCTGCGCGAGGCGCTGGCCCGGCTGACCGAGGAAGGCCTGGTCGAGCGCCTGCCGCGACGGGGCGCGCGGGTGGCCAGCCTCACCCCGCGGATGCTGGAAGAGGTGTCGAGCCTGCGGGTCGTCCTGGAGCAGTTCGTCATCCGGCGGCTCAAGGACCGCTTCACCCACGAGGCCTACCTCGAGCTGCAAGGCGTTGTCGACCGCATGGTCAAGGCGGCCGACGAGCACGACCTGGTGCGCGTGCACGAGATCGACCAGGAGTTTCACCAGCGCCTGTGGGAGCTCACCGACCACGAGCTGCTCGTTGAGCTGGCCGCGCAGATGCGCAGCCGCACGTCGCACTTCTACCGCGCGGCCGCGGCCTCGCTCGGCCCCGACGAGGTTCGCCGCCACGCGGACAGCCACCAGCAGCTGCTCGACGTCATCGCCTCGGGAGACCGGCGCGCCGCCGAGCGCGCCATGCAGCACCACGTGGAGCAGGCCACGAGGCGCATTGCCGACGCGGGGCTCACGCGCACGGAGGAGGAGTAAGGCGATGCTGGCCGGCCCGACTGTCGTCATCACGGATTCCGATCTCGCCTCCGACGAGGACAAGCGGGTGCTGCGCGAAGCTGGCCTCACAATCGTGCGCCTGCAGGCGACGACCGAGGACGAGGTCGTGGCCGGGCTGTCGGAGGCCGACCCGGACGCGCTGATCGTCCAGTGGGCCCCGGTGTCGGCCGCCGTGCTCGAGGCGGCGCCGCGGTGCCGGTTCATCAGCCGGCTGGGTATCGGCTACGACATGATCGACGTGGCCGCGGCGACCGAGCACGGCGTGGCCGTGGCCAACACCCCGGACTACTGCGTCGACGAGGTGGTGGCGCACACCCTGGCCATGGCGCTGTGGCTGCTGCGCGGGCTGGGCCGGTTCGACGCGGCCGTGCGCGGCGGGCAGTGGAGCGCCGCCCTGCCCTACCCCCGGGCCTGCCGGCCGTCGGAGGCCACCATCGGGGTGATCGGGGTCGGCCGCATCGGCGCCCGGGTCGCCCGCCAGGCCCAGGCGCTCGGCTTCGGCGTGCTGGCCAGCGATCCCTACGTCGCGGCCGGGACGGGAGCAGGGGAGGCGGATGGACTGCCCCTGACCACGCTGGAGGACCTGCTGCAGCGCAGCGACCTGGTCACGCTGCACGCCCCGCTCACCGACGAGACCCGGCACCTGGTACGGGCCGAGACGATCGGGCTGATGCGGCCCGGGGCGCTGCTGGTCAACACCTGCCGCGGCGGCCTGGTCGACGAGGCCGCGCTGGCCGAGGCGCTGCGCGCGGGGCACCTGGCCGGCGCCGCGCTCGACGTGTTCGAGACCGAGCCGCTGCCCGGGGCGAGCCCGCTGCGGTCGCTGGACAACGTGCTGCTCAGCCCGCACGCGGCCTGGTACTCGCCTGCCAGCCTCGCGGAACTGCCGGTGCAGGCGGCCCGGCAGGTCGTGGACTTCCTGGCGGGCCGGCCGGTGCCGGCGATCGTCAACCCGGGCTACCTGGACCGCGCCCGGCCGCCCCGCACCCCCTCCGGCGGCCCCGACGGCGCCCGGGCTGTGGCACCGGCGCCGTAACGCGGGCTCCCGGCCCGCGGGCGGTCACTCGTCCGGAAGCGTCTCGAGGATGAACAGGTTGGCGGTCAGGCCCGCGTCCACGCGCAGTTCGGTGCCGGTGATCGCGGAGGCGTGGTCGGACGCCAGGTACAGGAACGCCTGGGCGACCTCGTCGGTCCGGACCAGGCGCCGGAGCGGGACCCGGGCGAACGACCCGTTGAGGTAGGACATGAGCCGCGGCCCGACCGCCTGCTCGGTCATGGCCGTGTGGGTGAAGCCCGGGCTCACGCAGTTGGAGCGGATCCCGTACTGAGCCAGCTCTATCGCCATCGTCCGGTTCAGCCCCAGCAGGCCGGCCTTGGATGAGTTGTAGGCGGCGTACGGGCCGTCTGCGCCGGACGCGTCGATGGACGCGGTGTGCAGGATCACGCCGCCGCCGGTCCTGGCCATCTGCCGGGCCACGGCCTGGGCCATCAGGAACGCCCCGGTCAGGTTGGTGTCGATGACCGCCCGCCAGCGCGCGCGGTCGATGTCCAGGAACGGTGTGTCATCGTCGATCCCGGCGTTGTTGATCAGCACGTGGATGGCGCCCCAGCGCTCGGCGGCGCGGGCAGCCACCGCGTCGACGGCCGCCTCGTCGGTGACGTCACACTCGGCTCGCCAGGCCCGGCCGCCGGCCTCGCCGATCTGGCGCACCGTGTCGTCCAGGTCCGCGGCCGTGCGGCCGATGACCAGCACGTCGGCGCCCTCCGCGGCGAAGGCCAGCGCGGTGGCCTCGCCGATGCCGCGGCCCCCGCCGGTGACGATGACGTTACGCCCGGCGAACCGCCCGCTCAATCGGCGACCGCCTCTTCCACGGCAGGGTCATCCTCGATAAAGCTGTGCGGCCGGCCCAGCCGGCCGGTGCGGCGGATGCCGATCACCGTGAACACCACCGCGAGCAGCACGGCCAGGCCGCAGGCCACGCTGATCGAGGTCTGCAGCTGGAAGCTGGTCGCGTTCAGCACGAAGGTCTGGAAGAAGTTCTTGTAGAAGATGTAGCAGTTGATCGCGATCCCGATGATCGGCAGCAGCAGGTTGGTGAACAGGTTCATCTCGCCGCGGTGGAACTTCCGGTGGTAGAAGATGTTGGCCACGCAGGTGAGCGTGTACGGGATCAGGATGAAGAACACGTAGGACTCGCCGATCCAGCCGAACGCGAGCAGCGGGTTGCGCTGCTGGTACAGGCTGATCAGGACCGGCAGGACCACGCAGCACCCCAGCACCAGCAGCTGCGCGTTCCACGGGGTCCGGTTCTGGTCGGTCTTAGCGAAGGCTTTGGGCGCGAGGCCCTCCCGGCCGAGCGCGTAGAGCTGGCGGCTGGCCGCGATCGAGATCGCGCTGAACGCGGCGAACACGGCGGTGAATCCGGTCAGCGGGACCAGGATCTTCAGCCACCCGATGTAGTGCCCGGCGACGAGGTAGATCGGGGTGAACTCCCCGGACGAGACGTAGCCCGCCATGGTGTGGGCCGGGACCGCGTTGACGATCCCGAACGAGGTGAACACCCAGTACAGCCCGGCCCCGATCGTGACGTAGATCGTCGCCTTCGGGACCAGCGAGCGCGGGGTCCTCGTCTCCTCGGCCATCGGCGCGACGATGTCGAAGGCCGCGATCGCGAGCACCGCGAACAGCAGTGCGTTGAGGAAGCCGGTCCACCCGGCCGTGGCGGCCGTGGGGTTGAACGGCTGCCAGCTCAGGTTCCCGTTGATCCCCTGCTTGATCAGGATGTACAGGCAGAGCAGTGCGACGAAGCCGGCCTCGATCGTGATGAACAGCCCGACGATGCGCGTCGAGATCCGGATGTCCTTCTTCGTCATGTACCCGACGACCAGGATCGGGATGAGGCCCGCCAGGGTCGCGCTCAGGTAGCCGGTGTGCACCCCGAAGTAGTTGAGGAACGAGTTGAAGAACAGCCCGAACATGACCGGCTGCAGGATGCAGCCCACGATGTACGCGATGACAAGGACCCAGCCGAGCCAGACCCCCAGCGGCGGCGTCGTCGCCTCCCAGAGCCAGGTCAGCGTCGCACCGGTCGACGGCCTGCGGCTGTTCATGATCGCGTAGCTCGCGGCCGTGGGCAGCATGGCCGCGGTCACGGCGGCGAAGGCCAGCGGGACGATCGGGCCGGTGATGCCCTCCATGATCCCGAAGTTGAAGTAGGCGGTCAGGGCGAGGCCCATGTAGGCGATCCCCATGATCACCAGGCCCCAGAGCCCGAGGGCATTGGCGTTGAGCCTGCTCTGCTCGCCCGGCACAGTAGCGGGATCTTGCCTGGTCGCCATCGCTTCCTCCTGTGTCGGAAGAGCCGCTGCTGACTGGAGCCGGAAATGCCGCCGACCAAGTCGGAAATACCGGTGAAAAGAATCAAACGCTATAGCATCTATGGTGTCAAGAGTCAGCTGGAACTGGGGGCAGGGTTGGCCGGGCCCGGGTGTCCAGGCTCAGCCGGAGCTGGGCACCACCCAGCCGTTGGCGCTCCAGCCCCCGTCCACGCGCAGCGTGGTCCCGGTGACGAATGACGAGTCCTCGTCGCACGCTAGGTACAGCACGGCCCGGGCGATCTCGTCCGGCTCGCCGAAGCGGTGCATGGGGGTCTTGGCCTGATAGGCCATCACGTCGATCACGCCGTCGTCGACGCCCTTCTGCACCAGCGCGGTGCGGGTTACCCCCGGCGCCACGGAGTTGACCCGGATGCCCCGGTCGGCCCACTCGATGGCCAGCACCTCGGTCATGGCCACCACCGCAGCCTTGGCCGCGCAGTACGCCAGCCGCATCGGGAACGCCTCCCACGCGTTGATCGAGCTGATGTTGACGATCGCGCCGCGGCCCCGCTCGAGCATGTGCCGCCCGACGATCTGCGAGCAGTAGAAGACCCCGGTCTGCATGATCCCGATCGAGGTGTCCCACTCCTCGTCGGAGAAGCTCTCCGAGGGCCCGGCCAGGCCGAGGCCCGCGTTGTTGACCAGGATGTCGATGCGCCCGTGCGCGGCCAGTACCTCGGCCACCGCCGCCTCGACCGAGGCCCGCACGCTGACGTCGCAGGCGTGCCCGGTCCCGCCCAGGCGGGCGGCGGTATCGGCCGCGGCCGCGCCGTCGAGATCCAGGATCACGGGTGTCGCGCCCTCGGCGGCGAACCGCGTGGCGATGGCCTCCCCGATGCCCCGTGCGCCGCCGGTGACAATGGCGATCCGGTCCGCGAGCTTCATCCATCCACCTCCGTCGTTCCGGCGGTCCGTGCCCGCCGGGCCTACCGCTGGTGCGCCATATGCTATAGCGTTGCGGCGGAACCGTGACAAGTGCGCACGATCATGGTGGTGGGCGTCACGCTGGGCAAACAGCCCGCACCGGATGCTCGCGACCGGGACCGGGCGGCCTGCCGTGCGAGGAGGAAACGCGTGGAGCCTGTCGTCAGCGAGCGGATCACCATGGCCCCTCCGCCGCCCCGGCTGGAGCGGGTGACCACGTGGCTCACGGCCCAGAATCTCGATGCGCTCGTGGTGACCGGCCCGGCGCTGGTGAACTGGCTCACCGGGTACTCCCGGTACTACGGGGGTCCCGCGGCAGCCGTGGTCAGCCCGGATGGCGGGCGCACCCTCGTGGTCCTGCGCGACGAGGTGGCCGTGGCCGAGCAGAAATCCGTCGCCGAGTCGGTCGTTGGCTACTCGGAGCGGGGTTTCGGTCTCGAGCTGAACCCCATCCCGCTGCTCGTGGCGGAAATCCTCAAGGTGGGTGCCGTCGCCCCGGCCAGCCGGATCGGCGTGGCCGGCGAGTTCAGCACCGCCGTCGCGGCGGCGACCGCCGCGCAGGCGGTCGAGGCCGACGACGCGCTGCACCAGATGAGCCTGGTCAAGGACGGTGACGAGCTGACCAGGATCTTCCGTTCGTACGAGATGTGCTGGCTGGCGCACACGGCCGTCGCCGAGGGAACGGCGGCGGGCGCGTCCGAGATCGAGATGATGAGCGCCGCCCACGCCGCGGCCCAGGTCGGCCACGGCTCGCCGGTCGAGTTTGTCGCCGACCTGCTGGCCGGGCCGAACACGGCCGAGGTGTGCGCGCCGGTGGCGATCGCCGGGCCGGACCGGCCCGGGCCCGGGCAGCCGGTGGTCGCCGACCTGAGCGTGGGCGCGGACGGCTACTGGGCCGACACCTGCCGCACCTACAGCCACGGCAGCAGCGCCGAGATCGACGACATGCGCGCGCAGCTTTTCTCGATCATGGACGCGGCCGCCGCCGAGATGCGCGCCGGCGCAACCGGCGCCCAGGTCTTCGGCGGCCTGCGGGACGGGATCGCGGCGGCCTGGCCGGACGGCGAGTTCCCGCACCACGGCGGGCACGGCGTCGGGCTGACCGTGTTCGACGACCCGCACATCATCCCGGCCGGCAGCATGCCGCTGGAGAGCTGGATGGTGATGGCGGTGGAGCCCGGCGTCTACCTGCCCGGCCGGTTCGGGGTCCGCTGCGAGAACCTCTTCCTGGTCACTCCGGACGGCGCGGTCGAACTGGCCCAGGCCATGGCCCGCCCGCTCAGCCCCCAGGCCCAGACCACCTGGGCCCGCTAGCCGCCAGCCGTGGTTGGGCCGTGCTTAGAACATGATCTGGCCGCCGGTGATGTTGACCGCCTGGCCGGTCATGTAGGCCGCCTCGGCGGACAGCAGGAACCAGATGATGCCCGCGCAGTCCTCGGGGGTGCCGGTGCGGCCCAGCGGCACCGTGGCGTTGCGGGTGCGGCTGACCTCGTCGGGCTCCATGTGCCGGAACTCGGCCACCTTCGCGAGCACCTCGTCCTGCATCGGGGTGTCGATGATCCCCGGGACCACCGCGTTGACCCGCACGCCCTGCGGCGCGAACGCGTGGGCGAACGACCGGGTGATGCTGAGCACGGCCGCTTTGGAGGACGCGTAGACCGCGCACTCGATGGTCGACGCGATCTTGGCCGAGTACGAGCCGAGGTTCACGACCGCGCCTCCGCGCGGCATAGCCCGGCCCAGCCGCGAGGTCAGGTCCCACACCGCCTCGACGTTGACCGGGTAGATCGCGCGCATGTCCGCCACGCCGGACTCGAGGATCGGCCGGAGCCTGATCACCCCGGCCGCGTTGACCAGGTAGCGGGCGCCGGTCCCGGCCGCGACCACCCGGTCCCGCTCGGACTCGGACGCCAGGTCGGCGACCAGGGTGGCGACGCCCTGCGCCCGGAATTCCTCCAGGCCCGCCTCGTTCTTGTCCACGGCTAGGACGCGGAACCCCTCCCGGTGGATCCGCCGCGCGCAGGCCCGGCCGATGCCGCTGGCCGCGCCGGTCACCACGGCCTCGATGGCGTCAGTCATCAATCCGCCCCTCAGTCATCAGTCCCGCCTTCCCGCGTTCCCGCCCGCACACCCTCCCGCCGCACGCTCGCACTACCGGATCGCGCCCGACAGCATCCCGCGGATGAAGACGCGCGCGGTCACGAAGTACACCAGCAGCGTCGGTATGGAGCCGAGCAGCAGCCCGGTCATGATCACGGGGATGTTGTTCGAGTACCGCCCGCTCAGCTGGGCCAGCGTCGGCGTCAGCATCTGGGTGGACGAGGTGTGCAGCAGCACGATGCTGATGAACAGCTCGTTCCAGATGTTCAGGAACGTGAGGATCCCCACGGTCATCACGCCCGCCCGGCCCATCGGCATGATCACCCGGGCGAAGATGGTCAGCCAGCGCGCGCCGTCGACGCGCGCGGCCTCGACCACGGAGTCCGGGATGGCCCGGAAGATCGAGCGGAGCAGGTACGTGCCGTACGGGATGTTGATCGCCGTGTAGACCAGGATCGCGGGCGTGAAGTTGGACGCCAGGCCGAGATGCCCGATCTCCACGTACAGCGGGATCAGCACCACGATCCCCGGCATGAACATGATCGTGAGCATCAGCCAGAACAGCGCGTTGCCGAGCTTGATCGGGACCTTGGTGAACACGAACGCGGCCAGCGCCGAGAACAGCGTGGCAAAGATCACGGCGGGCACCACCACGATGATCGAGTGCAGCAGGCTGGACAGGAACGGCACCTGGTCGAACAGGGCCCGGAAGTTGTCCAGGTTGTAGTGCGTCGGCAGGCCGTAGGGGCTCACCTCGTACTGCTGTGACGTGCGCATGGAGTTGAGCGCCATGAAGATGAGCGGGTACACGGTCGTGACGCCGACCAGGCACAGCGCGATGAAGACCAGGGCGCGGCGGGCGCGTGCGGTAGTCATGCTCAGACTCCCTGCACTTCGCGCCGCGGGAACAGCTTCACCTGCACGATGGTCAGCACCAGCACGATGAGGAACAGCAGCACGGCGAGCGCGGCCCCGTAGCCGAACTGGCCGTTCTCGAAGCTGGTCACGTACGTGAAGTAGTCGACGGTGGTGGTCGCGAACCCGGGTCCCCCGGCGGTGATCACGTAGACGAAGCTGAACAGCGACGTGAACGTGTAGATCACGTTGATCACGCTCAGGAACTGCAGCGCGCCGGAGATCATCGGGAGGGTGATCCTGGTCAGCCGGGTCCACCAGGAGGCCCCGTCGATGTGCGCGGCGTCATAGAGCGCCGGGTCGATGGTGGCCATCGCCGACAGCACCACCACCATGCCGAAGCCGAACGACGTCCAGACCAGGGCCAGGATCACCACCGCCCGGGCGGGCCACGGGGACGACAGCCAGGGGAAGGTGGACAGGCCGACCGGGCTGAGCATCTTGTCGACCAGCCCGGAGGGCAGGAAGAACGTGCTGAACAGGGCGCCGACGATCACCGGCGACAGCACCGCGGGGATGAAGAACAGGAACCGGAACACGCGCCAGCCGAGCACCCGCTCGTAGATCAGCACCGCGGTCACGACCGACGCGGCCAGGATCAGCGGCACCGAGAGCAGGAAGATGACCGAGTTCACGAAGACCTGGTTGCTCACCGGGTTCTGGAAGATCAGCCGGAAGTTCTCTATCCCGATGAAGCTGCTGGTCAGGCCGTCCCAGTTGGTGAAACTGCGGTAGATCGTCTCGCCGATGGGCAGGACCATGAGGAGGATGATCAGGGCCGCCGCCGGGAGCACTGCCAGGTAGGGGAAGGCATTCCACCGGGTGCTGCGCGCCTTGCGGGCCTGCATCAATCGATTCCTCACCATTCGACGAAACCTGTCCTGGCCGCGGCAGCCAGATCCGTGGATGGCGGCGGCCAGGATCCGCGTGGGGAGCGGATCCTGGCCGTCCGGCTCACAGGACCAAGACGCCTACCCGCTTTGCGCTGTGGCCAGGTAGTTCTTCATCTGCCCCTGCATGCTGGACGCGGCGCTGGTCGGGCTCAGCGTCCCGCCGAACACGGCCGAGTTCGTCTGGTACCAGTAGGAGCAGATCGTCCCCGGCATGATGTTGTCGAACGCCTCGCCCAGCGCGTAGTGATCCACGTTGATGTACTTGTACTGGGCGGTGAGCAGCGGCTGCTGGGCCTGGAACGAGGCCGACGGGGTGAACGAGACGTTGTTGGGCAGCTGCCCGAGCTCGGGCACCGACAGCTCCTGGACCTGCAGCGAGGTCAGGAACTTGATCAGCTTCATGTCATCGGCCACGTGCTTGGAGTTCTTGAACACCACGTAGGAGTTGTTCGGACCGCCGGACAGGCTCTTGGTGAACTGCGAGCCCGGCAGCACCGGGATCGGGAAGATCCCCACGTTGGACCCCAGCCCCTTCGTGAACTGCGAGTTGAAGAACCCGCCGGTCATGGTCATGGCCGCCTTGCCCGCCGAGAACTCAGCGATGCCGCTCGAGTAGGTGAGCGACGGCGCGTCGGAGTTCGTCAGCCCGTCGCCGAACAGCTCGTGCCAGGCCGTGTACGGCTGGATCAGCGTGGGGGAGTCGAGCGACTGCTTGCCGTTGTACATCTTCAGCACGCCGGCGTCGCCGACCTCCGCGGAGATCAGCGCGTCCTGGGTCCAGGCCCCGACGTAGCCTTCCTTCTCGCCGATGTCGAACGGCGTGATCCCCTTGGCCTTGAGCTTCTTGGCCAGCGTGATCAGGTCAGCCCAGGTCGCGGGCTGCGGGTTGGTGATCCCCGCCTTCGCGAGCAGCTTCTTGTTGTAGTACACCATGTACCAGTAGCCCGCGCCGTACGGCACCGCGTAGATCTTGCCGTTGGGCGTGGCCTGGTAGCCGTCGGTGACGAACTTCCAGCCGCTCAGCGAGCTGATGTACGACTTCGGCAGGTAGCTGTTGAGCGGCACCAGGTACTGGCCGTTCTGGATGACCTGCCCGCCGACGTACAGCTGGGCGATGTCCGGGGTGGTCCCGGCGACCTCGGACGACTTCAGCAGCGTGTTGAACGCGGGCGAGGCGTCGCACGCGACCTGGGAGATCTTCACGTTGAAGCCGGGGTTCGTCTTCAGGAACAGGTTGACGCCCTTGGTCAGGAACGACTGCGAGGCCGGGACTCCGCACGACCCGACCGCGAGCGCGTCATTCCAGATGGTGACCGTTTGCTTGCCTCCCGAGCCGGAGGAGGAGCCCGAAGAACCCGACGAGCACGCGGCGATGCCTGTGATCAGCGCTGTCGCCAAGGCCCCGACCGCCGCTGCCCTTAGCCTGCGTCTCGACATGTTTCCTCCCGGTCGGCCGCGTTTGCCTGCTAGCAGGCATCAAACGCTATAGCATCCAGCGATGTCAAGGAACGTTATCGCAGCGAGATGTCACAAAGTCACCGCATTCGGCCGGGGGTGATCACCGGCGCGGGGCGGCGGCGATCACGGTGCCGGGTGGCGGCGGCAGGGGCCACCCGCCCCTGGTGATCTCCGCGGTGTTCCGGGGCGCGATCAGCCCCTAGCCTTTGCGTAATAGCACTGCTTGCCTGTCCCGATCGTCACCGTTACTCTGCGACAGATCGTTTGTTTCCGAACGTTCTCCGCGTCCGCCACGGGGAGGCGCCGTGACCCAGGAACCGGATGTCGCCGCTGTCTGCGACCAGCTGCGGGAGCAGGGGGTCGATGTCGTCCGGGTGTCGTATCCCGACCTGATCGGCGTGGACCGCGGCCGCGACGTGCTGCTCGACGAGCTGCCCGCCGCGGTCGGCCACGGGCTCGCGTTCTGCCGCGCGGTCTACCACACCTCCCCGATGGGCGACGTGGTGCCGGTGCAGGGCGGCCTCGAGGCGGGCCTGCCGGACATCACGGTCCGCCCCGACCTGGCCACGCTGACCCCGCTGCCGTGGGAGCCGAACGCCGCCTGGTGCCTGGGCGACGCCAGCACCCCCGACGGCGAGCCCGCTCCCGAGTCGCCGCGCGCGGTGGCGCGCGGCGTCGCCGGCCGGCTGGCCAGCCTCGGGCACACCCTCATCTGCGGCCCGGAGCTCGAGTTCTTCCTGTGCCAGCAGGCGGCGGACGGCAGCTGGCAGCGGTACGCCAACGAGCTGGGCAACGTGTACGTCGTGGGCCGCAAGGGCGACCCGCAGGGGCTGCTCGTGCACATGCTCCGCCAGCTCCGCGACGCCGGCCTGCGGGTGACCGCGGCCAACCACGAGTTCTCGCCCGGCCAGTTCGAGATCAACCTCGGCCACTCCGAGCTGGCCGACGCCGCGGACCGGTCGTTCCGGCTCAAGTCCGCGGTCCAGGAGATCGCCCGGCACCGCGACCTGCTGGCCACGTTCATGGCCAAGCCGTTCAACGACGAGGGCGGTTCAGGGTTCCACGTGCACGTCTCCATCGGCGACGATGCCGGGGCCAACGTGTTCGGCGACCCCGGCGGCCCGGACGGCCTCTCTGACCTTGGCCGTTACGCAATTGCCGGCGTACTCGCGCACGCCCCCGCGCTGAGCGCGTTGCTCAACCCGACGATCAACTCTTATAAGCGGTTCGGGCCGGACACGCTCGCGCCCTGGCTGATCGACTGGGGGCTTGATAACCGGAGCGCGATGGTGCGCATCCCGCCGGAGCGCGGCGCGGCCGCCCGGATGGAGGTCAGGCTGGGCGACGCGACCGCGAACCCGTACCTGGCCATGGCCGCGATCGGGGCCGCGGTGTACCTGGGCATCAGGGACAAGGCGGAGCCGCCGGCGAAGCTGGAGGGGTACGGCTACGACCCGGGCCGGTCGGAGCTGCTGCCGATGCGGCTCGGCGAGGCGCTCGACGCGCTGGAGGCCGACCGGGAGCTCGCGGGGGTCCTGGGCGAGTACTTCGTGACGTCGTTCCTGGCCTACAAGCGCAACGAGATCGAGCGGTTCGAGCGGTTCGTCACCGACTGGGAGTTCCGCGAGTACGCCTACCACCTGTGAGGCCGGTCATGAGCAGCCGATCCGTGGCGGAGTTCGCCGGGGCCGTGACCGTGGCGGAGCTGGAGCGGGACCCCTACCCGGTCTACGCGCGGCTGCGGCGGGAGGCACCGGTCTGCTTCATCCCCGCGGTGGGCCTATGGTTCGTCACCCGGTACGACGACGTGGAGTTCGTGGCCAGCCACCCGGACCTGTTCACTGCGGCGATGGACGACTCGCCGGTGGACCGCACGTTCGGCTCGCCGACCATCATCACCGTGGACGGCGAGCGCCACCTCGAGCTGCGGCGCAGCCTGGACAGCAAGTACCGGCCCAAGCGGGTGAACGGCTACATCGACGACCTGGTGCGCCCGCTCGCGGAGCGGGTGCTTGACGGGCTCGCGGGTGCCGGCCGGGCCGAGCTGATGGCGGACTACCTGGAGCCGCTGTCCGTGCTCAGCCTGGGCACTGTGCTCGGCGTCGCGGACCTGGGCGCGGACCGGCTGCGGGACTGGTTCTGGCGGCTGCACCAGGGCGTGATCAACTTCGAGGGCGACCCGGCCCGGGAGGAGATCGGCGCGGCGTGCTCGCGGGAGATCGACGAGGTGCTCGGCCCGGTCTTCGACCGGCTGGAGCGGGCCGCGGACGACAGCACGATCTCGCACCTGCTGCACAGCGGCCTGCCCGAGGGGGCCTGCCGGGCGCGGGGCTTCGTGATGCCCACCCTCAAGGTGATCCTGCTCGGCGGCATGCAGGAGCCCGGTCACGGCGGCGGCTCGACGCTCGTCGGCCTGCTCTCGGACCCGGCCCAGCGGGACGCGGTGCGTGACGACCCTGGGCTGCTCCAGGCCGCGGTCGAGGAGGGCCTGCGCTGGGTCGCGCCGATCGGCACGCAGACCCGCCAGGCCGCCGCGGACACCGAGCTCGCCGGGGTCAGGCTGCCGGCCGGGGCGCCGGTCGGCGCGCTGGTGTCGTCGGCCTGCCGGGACGAGGCGAAGTTCGACGACCCGGACCGGTTCGACATCTTCCGGCCGCGCCGGACCAACCTCGCGTTCGGCGCGGGACGGCACTTCTGCGCCGGGCACGCGTTCTCCCGGGCGCAGATCAGGATCGCGATCGAGATGCTGCTGCGCCGGTTTCCCGGGGTGCGCATCGACCCGGGCCGGCCGCCCGAGTTCCGCGGCTGGGAGTTCCGCGCGCCGCGGCGCCTCGACGTGCTGCTCGGCTGCAGCCGGCCGCGGCAGGCTCCGGGCCGAGCTGCGCGGCGGTCGGGTACGAGGGCATCGTGCCCGGTTTGGTCACCGAGATCGAGGCGACCTCGGTGGCGAAGGCGGCCGCCGCGGGCAGGTCGTCGCCCGCGCGCAGCCGCGCCGCCAGGGCTCCCACGAACGCGTCACCCGCGCCCGTGGTGTCGGCGGCCTGCACCACTGGGGCCGGGCAATGCCAGCCGCCCAGGCCGGGAACGTCGGCGAAGCACCCGCGCGGCCCGGCGGTGACCACGACCGCGCAGCCGTAGCGCCCGGCCAGCCGGGCCGCGAGTTCGTCCGGCCGGGCCAGCCCGCCGTCGAGGGCCGCGGCCTCGTGCTCGTTCGGCACCAGGATGTCGGTCAGCGCCACGAGCCCGGGATCGAGATCGGCGGACGGTGCGGGGTTCAGGATCGTCCGGGCGCCCGCGGCGTGGGCCAGGCGAAAGGCGGCCAGAGCGCACGACTGCGGCGCCTCGAGCTGGCACACCACCACCGACGCGTCCGCGAACGCGGCCGCCGCGGAGAGCACCGCGTCGCTGTCGAGCGCGATGCTCAGGTCGCGTGAGCTGGCGATGGCCGGGACGCGGCTCGGCGGCAGCATCACGAACCCCACGTCCGTGGGCCCGTCGGCCTCGAGCACGTACCTGGTGTCGATGCCGTAGCCGTCCAGGATGGCCCGCCAGCGCTGGCCCCGGGCGTCGTTGCCGACCAGCGTGACCAGCCGCACCGGCGCCCCCAGCTTGGCCGCGGCGACGGCCTGGTTCGTGGCCTTGCCGCCGTCCTCGGGCTCGTCGAAGCCGACAGCGAGCACGGTTTCGCCTTCTCGCGGTACGGCGTCGACCTGCAGCAGCAGGCTCTGCCCGTGCGCGCCAGCCACGACGATCGGCCCGGCGCCGGCCCCGGCCGGGATGCTGCCGCGCTCAGCCATGGGCCGCAGGGCCGTCGAGCCCGTTCATCAGTTGCTGCTGCGCCACGTCCGTGGCCCACCGGACGGCGCCGAGGACTGCGGCGTCGGCGCCCAGCTTGCTCGGCTCGATCCTGGGCATGGCGGGCACCAGCTGGGCGATGCGCTGGCGCAGCGGGCTGAGCAGGATCTCGCCCGCGGTGGCCAGCCCGCCGCCGATCACGACCAGCGCCGGGTTGCAGAGCAGGATCGCGTTCGCGATGCCGACCGACAGCTCCTCGACCATGCCGGAGACCACTGCGGTGGCCGCCACGTCGCCCTCGGCAGCGCGCTCGAATACCTGCTCCATGCCCGTGACCTGGCCTCCGCCGCGTGCGGCATACGCCTCGATGATCGCTGCCGGCGCCGCCCGCCGCTCCAGCCACTGCGCGCTGTCCTCGTCGGTCTTCCTGAACAGCCCGATCTCCCCGGCCGCGCCGGTCGAGCCCCGGTAAAGCGTGTTGTTCAGGATCAGGCCCGCGCCGATACCCGCGCCCATCGCCACGAACAGCATGTCGGCGACACCGGCCCCGATGCCGGACTGGTGTTCCCCGAGCGCGGCGAGGTTCGCCTCGTTGTCAACCAGGAGCGGGGCGCCGAAGCGGTCCAGCCAGGACAGATCCGCGTCGTCCGGCCATTCGGGAATGTTGTCCACGCGGGTCACCCGGCCGGTGACCGGATCGACGATGCCCGCGATCGACACGCTCATGGCGCGTACCGGCCCGGTGAGGTAGGCCCTGGCTTTCTCGTTCAGGCGGACGGTCAGGGAGCGGATCCGCCGGACCGACATCTGGGAGATGTTCCTCGTCTCCATGAACAAGATCGTTCCGCGGCAGTCGGCTGCGGCCACTCGCAGGTTGATCGCACCGATGTCAGTGGCCATTACGCCACCGATGTGCGGCGCCACATCGAGGATCTCCGGCGGGCGGCCGCCGGTGGACACGGCTCGTCCCGACTCGACCAGCAGGCCCGCCTCGAACAGGTCCTGCACCGCGATGGTCACCATCGAGAAGCTGGTGCCGATGCTGCGGCGCAGGTCAGCCCGGGAGAGGGGGCCGCGCTGCAGGATCAGCTCGAGCACCTGCGCCGCCAAGCTCAAACGGGTTCGTCCTGCCACAATCGGTCCCCTCTGCTACCTTGTCGGGCATTATGCCACTGCTTTATTCTTTCTGGCGAAAGAAGTAGTCGTAAGGAAGAGGCGAAGTTGATCACAGGGAAGCAGCTCAACGAGTGGATCGCCGTGCCCGTCGACGACCTGGCCTCCCGGGCGCGTGTGCCCTTCGTTCTCGCCGAGTCGCGGTCGGATGTGCACGAGCGGTTCGCCGACGATCTCTGGGCCGAGATCTCCGGCGCCAGGGAGGCAGGCCGGGAGATCTCGCTCATCGTGCCCATCGGCCCGTCCGACCACTACCCGCTGCTGGCCAAGCGCATCAATGAGGCGCAGCTGCCGCTCGATCATGTGACGTTCTTCGGCATGGACGAGTGGCTCGACTGGCAGGGCCGCCCGTTCTCCACCGATCACCCGTTCAGCCTGGAAGGGCGCTTTCACAAGATCTTCGTCGACCTGATCGACCCGGCGCTGCGCCCGCGGCCGGAGAACGTCATCTTCCCCAGCCCGCTGGCCCTGGACCGCTCCTCGGAGGAGCTGGCCCGGCGCGGCAACCTCGTCGCCACCTACGGCGGTGTCGGCTTTCAGGGGCACCTCGCCTTTAACGAGCCGCCGTCCTCCCGGTGGACCGCGGTGAGCGCTGACGAGCTGCGTGACTCGAGGACCCGCCTGATCCCGCTGGCCGTCGACAGCATCATCGCGCACGCCCAGCGCTCGGCGGGCGGCAACGTGTTCGCCGTGCCGCCGATGGCGATCACGCTCGGGATGCGCGACCTGCTGGCCGCGCCCAAGGTTCGGCTGTACATCGACACCGGGCCCTGGAAGCGGACCATCGTGCGGATCCTGCTCTTCGGGGAGGCCGACGTGGACTACCCCGTGACCCTGGTCCACGGGCATCCCGACGTCCGCGTGGTCGCCGACCGGGACAGTGCGGCGCCTCCGCTGGCCGCGCCGCAGTTCGGCGGGCCCACAGACAGCAGCTGAGCCGCAGACGCCCATGCGGACCCAGCACCTCACGTACGCGACCCGGAAGGCAAAGGCGCCGGGCTAACGGCTCGCAGTGCGAGCGGGAAAGTGGTGCATCATGCGAATCAGATACGGGCAGCTGCAGACGAATCCTCCCCGCGTCAAGCGGCAGGCAGCTTCTCGGACGGCGATGCGGCTCGGTGTGGTGGGGGCGCTGGGCGCGGTGATGGTGCTGGCCGCGTGCAGCAGCGGCGGCAGTTCCAGCAGCGGCGGCACCGCCGCGAGCGGCACCAAGCCCAGCGTGCTGGCCAAGAGCGCGAACGGGACCATCCAGGAATGGAACTGGGACATCGCGGCCGACGACCCCGGCGAACACGCGGTCATCCCCATGATCATCCAGATGATGAAGCAGCAGTATCCGAATCTGAAGATCGTCAACACGTCCATGACCCTGGGTGAGCAGAACGACAAGCTCCCGCTCGCCTTCGCCTCAGCGGGCAGCGCCCCGGCCATCAGCCAGACCAACGAGGGCCTGGAGAACCAGGGCCGCATGGTCAAGGACAAGGAACTGCTGCCCCTCGGTCCGTATGACAAGCTCTACCACTGGTTCGGCAAGGTGGGGTCGGTGCCGCTGAACCTGAACTCGTGGCCTTCGGACGCGAGTATGTTCGGCTCGGGCGACGTGTACGGGGTGCCGGAGACCGGGACCGTGGTCGGCGTCTTCTACAACCGCCAGATCCTGTCGTCGGTGGGGGCCAAGCCGCCCACCGACTGGTCCACGTTCACCAAGGACCTGGCGCTGCTGGCCAAGGCCGGGAAGACCCCGATCGCGTACGCGGGCGGACAGCCCACCGCCTACCAGCCGACGCACGTGCTCTGGATGCTGGTCAACCACTACGTGCCGGCCGCACAGAGCGTCGCGTTCGTCAGTCACAAGGGCAGCAACCCGTCCGTCGACACCGCGGCCGACGTGCAGGCCGCGGCCACGTTCGCGACCTGGACCAAGGACGGCTACTTCCCCAAGGGCTACGAGGGGCTGTCCGACGTGGACGCGCTGAACATGTTCGACGCCGGCAAGGCCGGGTTCTTCATCGAGGGCAACTGGTACACCGCTTCGGTCCAGCAGTCGCTGGGCAGCAAGGCCGGGTTCTGGGCGCCCCCGGTGGTGACCGGCGGTCCCGGTGAGGGCTGGTCGATCCCCACGCACTCGCCGAACCCCAACGCCGCCGCCGCGATCATCAATGACGCGCTCAGTCCGAAGATCCAGAACGCGCTGCTGAAGAACGGCGATATCCCGGTGGTGACGCCCAGCGCCAGCGCGCTGGCCTCGGCCTCGCCGCTGCTCCGCACCGCGGACGCGGCGTGGAACTCCCGGGTGCAGTCGAGCAGCCTGGTGCCGTACATGGACTGGGCCTACCCCGACTTCCTCAACCAGGCCATGGCCGGGATCGCCCAGCTGCAGGGCGGGCAGATCACGGCGGCCGCGCTGATGAAGTCGCTCCAGTCCGACTACACCTCCTACTGGTCACAGCAGGGCTGATGCCGCCGCGGGACGGGCGGAGATGACTGAGGTGACTCCGAGCGAGACCAGGGACGCTCCCGCGAACATCGCGGGAGCGGGCCAGGGCAAGCGGACCCGGCCGGGCGTATCTGGCCGGCCGGGCCGCCGGGCCTGGCCGCGCGGCCGCAGGGCCCAGGATGTGCTGGCGGGATACCTGTTCCTGCTGCCCGCGGTCGTCCTGATCGGGCTGTTCCTGGCCGAGCCGTTCGTCAAGGCCATCCAGTACTCGCTGCAGAACTGGGACGGCGTCGGCACCGCCAGGTACGTGGGGCTGTTCAACTACCAGCAGATCTTCGTGAACCCGGTGGAGCGTGGCTCCCTGGTCAACCTCGGGATCCTGTTCATCTTCTACGCGCTGATCCCCACGGCCGCGGGCCTGATCGCGGCCAGCCTGGTGCGGCGGAGCCGCCACCGTGGCATGGGTGTGTTCCGGTTCGTGTTCTTCCTGCCGCAGGTGATCGTCACCGTAGTGGTCGCGATCGTGTGGACCTGGCTGATGGCGCCCAGCGGCACCGGGAGCATCAACGGGCTGCTGCACGCCGTGGGGCTCGGGCCGGCCGTGGGCACGCCGTGGCTGGGCAACTTCAACACCGCGCTGATCGCCGTCGGCCTGATCGCCGTGTGGCTGGATTTCGGGCTCTGCTTTGTGCTGTTCCTGGCCGGCATCCAGCGCATCTCGCCCGAGCTGTACGACGCGGCCAGGATTGACGGTGCCGGGATGGTCACCGAGTTCCTGAGGATCACCGCTCCGCTCCTGCGCCGGGAGACCGCCGCCGCCATCACGATCACCACGGTGGCGGCCCTGCAGAGCTTCACGCTGATCTACCAGGCCACCAACGGCGGCCCCGGCTACGCGACGATGGTGCCCGGCCTGCTGGTCTACCGCGACGGGTTCCAGCTCGGGCAGGTCGGGACGGCCAGCGCCCTCGGGATCATGATGTCGCTGCTCATCTTCGGGCTGACCTTCGGCATCCGCGCTCTGATCGAAAGGAAGGCGACGTGAATCGGGGGCACGATGCTCTCCCGGGCTGAGCGGACCGCGACCCTGCTGATCCTCTCCCTGGGTGCGGTGATCACGCTGTACCCGCTCGCGGTGCTGGCCAGCACCGCGCTGGAACCGCTGAAGACCGGCTCGGGCGGGGTCAGCTTCAACCACCCGCTCTCGCTGGCGGCCTTCGGGTTCGCCTGGGACGTCGGCGACTTCTCCTCCTACATGCTGAACACGGCGATCGTGACGGTCACGGTGGTGGTCGTGTCGGTGGTCGTCGCGGTGATGTCGGGCTACGCCGTAGCCCTGCTCAAGCCGCCCGGGGCGAGGATCGTGTTCTACGCGGCCATCCTGGGCTTCATGCTGCCCGTCGAGACCCTGATCGTGCCGTGGTACTACCAGCTGCTGCCGCTGGGTCTGGTGAACACCTACTGGGCGATGATCCTGCCGCAGCTGGCCCAGTCCGTGGCATTCGGCACGTTCTGGATGAACACGGTGTTCCGCTCCCTGCCCCGGTCGCTGTCGGAGAGCGCCATCATCGACGGGGCATCCCGGTGGACTCTGCTCTGGCGGATCCTCACCCCCAACGCGGCGCCCGGGGTGCGCACCATGGCTGCGCTGGTGTTCGTCTGGACCTGGAACTCCTTCCTGCTCCCGCTGGTCATGGTCTCGAAGCAGTCCCTCTACGTGGTCACGGTCGGGCTGTCCCAGTTCGAAGGCGCCCACTTCAACAACTACGCGGCGCTGGCGGCCGGCAGCATCCTGGCCGCGCTGCCCGTGGTCGTGGTCTACCTGTTCGCCCAGCGCAGGTTCATCGCCGGGCTCTTCGCCGGCTCCGTCGTCGAGTAGCGGCGCGGCAGCCAGGCTCAGCCGAGAAGGGATGCTGATGCGGTACATCGACGCTGTCCGGGCGCAGGGCCAGAACCTGCGCGCCAGCCGCGCCGCGCTGTCCGGCCAACTGGCCGGGCTCGACCTGGCCCCGTGGCGCGAGGCGCGGTTGGGGCTGGTCGGGATGGGCGCGAGCTATAACGCCGTCCTGGCCGCGGTCGGCTGCTACTGGGCAGCCGGCCTGCGGGCCGCGGCGTGGCTCGGCTCCGACCTGGTCCGGCCCGGCGCCGCGGCCAACCTGGACGCGGCCGTGGTGATATCGCAGACCGGCCGCAGCTCGGAGCTGGTGGCCGCCCTGGCGGCGCTGCCGGGCGGCGTGCCCACGCTGGCGCTGACCGACGATCCCCGGTCCGCGGTAGCCGACGCCACTGATGCCACGGTCTCGCTCTCGCTGCTGGAGGACAGCGAGGTGCGGACGCTCGGCTACACCGGGACCGTGCAGGCCCTGGGCCTGCTGCGGGACGCGCTGGCCGCCGGGGACCGGGCGCCGGACTGGGACTGGCTCGCGGACGAGACCGACCGGCAGGTTCCGCAGGCCGAGCGGTTCGCCGGCCGGGTGCTCCCGGAGATCCGGCGGATCCGCTCCTTTGACGTGGTGGGATCCGGCGCCCAGTTCGGGTCGGCCGCGCAGGCCGCGCTGCTGCTGCGGGAGGTCGCCCGACTGCCGGCGGCCGCGTACGACACCTATGAGTACCTGCACGGGCCGGTCGAGGCCGCGGAACCGGGGCTGGCGCTGATCGTGGTGGGCGGGACCAGGGAGGTGAAGCTCGCGGTGTCCATGGCCGGCGCCGGGGCGACCGTGATCCTGGTCACCGCCGAGGACGTCGGCCGGCGCGACGGGCTGTTTGTGTTCGGGCTGCCCGAGTGCGACGACGCGCTGCGGCCGGTGCTGGAGATCCTCCCGGCGCAGACCATCGCGCTGGCCCTGGCCGACGACCGGGGCCTGCCGGTCGGGGAATTCCGGCACCACCAGGACGACACGAAGGTCGCCTAGATGAGCGACGGGTACCGGCCGTCGCCGCGGCCGACGTTCGACCGCCCTACGGTAATACCCCAGGCCCAGGCCACCAGGCACGTGTGGGGCGACGCCGAGTCGGGGGAGGTCCTGGACCGGATCTACGTGTCTAGCGGCCAGATCCACCAGCTGCTGTTCGAGATCCCGGTCGGCGGCGAGTTCCGGCACTCGACGGACTTCCGGACCATCTTCGGCGCCGACGAGGTCCTGTACGTGGTCGAGGGCACGGTGGCGCTCGCCGACCCGGCCGCCGGCGAGGTGGTCCGTGCCGCCGCGGGGGAGGCGGTATTCTTCCGCCGGGATACCTGGCATCACGCGTTTAATTGGGGGCCGGGACCGGCCCGGGTCCTGGAGTTCTTCGCGCCGCCGCCGGCCGCCGGCGCCTCGGGCAGCTACGCCCAGCGGCAGCCGCTGCTCACCCGCAGCAGCTACGCCGACAACTCGGTCCTAGGTCGGCACGTCCCCGGCGCGGCCCCCGCCCCTGACCGGCGGCGGTTCGCGGTGATCAGGGAGGCCGACTACCTGTGGCGGCTGGACGGGGACGGCAATCCGGTGCTGACCGGGCTCCTGGCGAGCACCGAGTACCTCACGGTGGCCCGCGCCGAGGTGCGGGGCACGGGCTGGAGCGGATGGCTCGGCCACGGCGGCGACGCCAGCGGCTACGTGCTGGCCGGCTCCCTGCTGCTGCGCCACACCGGCGCCTCGGAACGCGAATGGCACCAGCTCGCGCCGGGAGACGGCTTCTTTGTGCCGGAGAGTTCCCGGTACCAGGTGCGTAATGGCTCTGGGGTGAATGCCGTCTACCTGGTGGGAGCCGCACCCTTCTACGGGCCGGGAATATGTTCGCCGACCTAGCGGCCGCCCGCATCGACCGTGGCGACGGCCACGCCGCCATCGGCGTGGACGTGGGCGGCACCAAGGTCGCCGTCGGCCTGCTCGACGCGGCCTCGCTGGCACTCCTGGACCGGACCGAGATCCCGACCCGGCGCGACCGGGGCGGCGCGGCCGTGCTGCGCGACACCGCCGCCGAGGTGGCGGAGCTGGCTGACCGGGCCGCGCGGGAAGGCCGCCGGGTGGTCGGGGTCGGCGTGGCGGTGCCCGAGATCGTCGACCTCTCCGGCCGCATTACCTCGAGCGAGGTCATCCGCGGCTGGAACGAGCTGCCGGTCGGCGATGTGCTCGGGACCGCCGGCCCGGCCCGGATCGAGGCAGACGTGCGGGCCGCGGCGTTCGCCGAGGCCGTGCTGGGCGCGGGCCGCTGGACGTACCACGTCTACCTGACGATCGGCACCGGGATCAGCTACTGCGCGGTCTACCAGGGTCGCCCGGTGGCCGGGGCGCACGGCGGCGCGCTGAATATCGGCACCTCCGTGCTGGCGGACCTCCCGGGCCACGGTTCCGCCCGGGAGCGGGTGGTGCTGGAGGACCTGGCCTCGGGCGCCGCGCTGGTGCGGCGCTTTGCGGCTGGCGGCGGCTCGGCCCGGCGGGCCGAGGAGGTGTTCGCGGCGGCGGGCGACGGCGACCTGGCCGCCGCCGCCCTCGTGGACGACGCGGCCAGGACCCTGGGCACCGGCATCGCTCTGCTCGTCAACGTGCTCGACCCGGAGGCGGTGGTCGTCGGCGGCGGCCTGGGCAGCGCCGACAGCGTGTACTGGTCGTCGGCGGTCACCTGGGCGCGCCAGTACATGTATTCCGACACCGCGCGGGCCATACCGATCAGGCACGCGGAGCTGGGCGCCGACGCCGGGGTCATCGGCGCCGCGCTGATCGGGCTGCTC
Source organism: uncultured Actinomycetota bacterium (assembly GCA_963844655.1). Classification (GTDB taxonomy): domain Bacteria; phylum Actinomycetota; class Actinomycetes; order Streptosporangiales; family Streptosporangiaceae; genus JASHPR01. The sequence continues at coordinate 1,459,328 of CAWJPA010000007.1, forward strand.
GCGCCGGCTCACGGCGCTCGGGTCCTTATTAGCGGGTCAGCTCCTGCTCCACCGGCGACGGGCCGCGGCCGCGTGCCGTGACCCGGACCGGGCCGAGCCTGGCGGTCAGCTGCTCCGCGGCGGATTCCACCGCGGCCACGGCATCGGCCCCGGCGTCCTCGAGGAACCGGACCGCGATCTCCCCGCCCCCCGCACCCCCTGCACCTGTCCCCTTCACGGCACGGTGCGCCCAGCCGCCGATGACCCGGCCGTCCCACCACACCGTGGGGCCCACGTTGCCGGTGCGGTCGAACAGCCGCGGGCCGTGCGGGCCGAGGAACCAGTCCCGCTGCGACCAGCCCATCGGCGTGGAGTCGAGCGGCGGCAGCAGCGCCGCCCACGGCTCCGGGGCCGGGACCGGCTCCAGGTCACCGGGAAGCACCAGGCCGGCGGTCCCGTCCAGGTCGGCCTCGGCGGGCCGGAGCCGGGTCAGGACGCGTTTCACCTGGCCCGCCGACCACCCGGTCCACCAGCGCAGGTCTTCCGCTGTCGCGGGCCCGAACGCGGCCAGCCAGCGGCGGGCCAGCTCCACCTCGGCGGCCTCGGTGTCCCAGTCGGCGAGGCCGGCCGGGCACCAGCTCTCCAGCGGGGCCCAGCGGTACTGGCTGGACGCCCAGGAGCCGAGCGGCCGGCCGCGCATCACCCGGCCGTCCGCGGCCAGCAGGAACAGCACCCGGCTGGCCACGCCAGCCCGGCCCTCGTACGCCTTGCCCCGGGACAGCACGATCTGGGCCCGCAGCCGGGGATCGTCCGCGGCCAGCTCCGCCGCGGTGGCCTCGCCCCGGGCCGTGAGCGCGCGCAGCGCGGCCTCCTCCACGTCCTTGAGCCAGGGCTCGGGATCGGCGGCGACCCCGGACTCGGCCAGCAACGAGAGCAGCTTGCGGCGCTCCCGCGCGGCGACGGCCCGGGTGCACGCGGCCAGGATCACCGGGGCGGTGTCGAGCGGGGTGACGAAGACCGTGCGGCGCATGCCGAGCAGCCGGATCAGCACCCGCTGGTCGTAGAGGGCATGCTCGACCGCGGCCGCGTCCCCGGCGGCCATGCGGGCCCAGGTGCCCAGGTACACCGAGGTCGGGTCGGTGGCGTGCAACGCCACCAGGCCGCGCGCGACCTCGAGCGGGGTCCCGGCCCGGGCGCCCGCGGCCAGATGGTGCCGCACGCCCAGCCGGGCCCGCCGCTCGCCCACCCCCATCCGCCGCACCACGCACCCCGTTTCCGCCCGGCCCGGCGGCCCAGCGCCGCCCGGCTGGCTCCCAGGTTAGGCCGGGGTCCCGGTCAGGTCCGAGAGCTCCGAGCTCGCCGAGGTCCTGGCGCGCATCACGAAGGTGGAGGCAAACCCGACCACGAGCAGGGCGAGCGCCAGCCACGGGGCCCAGATGGTCGGGCTGGTCACCTTGTAGAACGAGCCGAAGATGGCGCCGCCGGTGATCAGGATGCCGACCACGGCGGACACGGTCAGCGACAGCCGGCGCTCCGAGCTCGCGAACGTGCGCAGCGAGCCCACCGACATCAGCAGGTACACCACGACCAGCGCGAAGCCGCCGAACGTGGACCCCCAGGCGAACAGGGCGAAGTAGTGCGGGGTGCTGGGCAGCGCGAACAGGCCGGTCCAGAACTGGTTGATCAGCAGGGTGACGACCGCCGCCCCGATGATGAAGACCGTGGCCCCCAGCGGCGAGCTGTGCCGCCTGGACACGATGGCCAGCGAGGCCGGGATCCGGCGGTCGCGGGCCATCGCGAAGATCCCGCGCGACGCGGACACGGCGCACCCGATCGCGACCGCCAGCATGTCGAACAGCACCACGAGCTCGAGCAGCCGGTCCACCCAGGTGCCGCCGTACCCGCCCGCGCTCGCGGGCGCGCCGAGCGCGAACAGCGGCGCCCCGGCCGCCGCGGTCAGCGTCTTCAGGCTGTAGTGGAAGCCCGCCACCTCGACGTAGGTGGCCAGGACGAAGAAGACCGTGGCGATCGCGGCCGTGGCCATGACCGCGATCGGGATCTCGCGGCCCGGGTTCGGGGTCTCCTCGGCCAGGTTCGCCGCGGTCTCGAAGCCGACGAAGAGCAGCACGCCGTACAGCACGCCGAAGAAGATCCCGGACCAGCCGTCGGCCGCGGAGGACGGGTTGAACGGCTTGAGGCTGTTCGCGGAGCCCAGCTTGGCGATGACCGTGATGAAGAAGATCAGGACCACGATCATCGAGATCAGGGCCAGCGCCAGCTGGCTGCGGGTGGACAGCCGCACACCGAAGTACAGGATGGCGGCGATCAGGGCGATCAGGATGAGCGTCCAGGCCCAGGACGGCAGCGGGTTGATCTTGAACTCGGCCTGCAGCGTGCTCTGCAGGTAACCGCCGATGAGCAGCAGCAGGCCGGTGAGCAGGACGGTCACCCCGCCGTAGTAGAGCCAGCCGGCCGCGGTGCCGACCCGTTCGCCCAGTCCCCGGGTCACGTAGTCGTACAGCGACCCGGCCGCGTGGATCTCCTTCACGTAGCTGGACACGATCCAGCCGAGCGCGAAGACACCCACCGCGGCGATGATCACCGACAGCGGCGAGGCCACGCCACCACCCTTGCCGGATGCGCTGATGACCCCCACGACCAGCGGGATCACAAAGGCCGAGGAGAACACCGGGCCCAGGAACCCGACGGACTGGGCCACGACATCGGGGAGCGACAGGACCTTAGCTCCCAGGCGCTCGTACGCCGGCTCGGAACTCGCCATCGTTTTGCCTCCTTCAGGACAGAGCAGGGCGGCCAGCTGGTGGCGCTTTCCGCCGGAAAGCGCGGTCAGTCAGCCGGGGATTCGCAGCACCCTCCTCGCGTTACCGGCGAAGATCGCTTCGGCGTCGGCATCCGGCAGGCCGAGCGCCTCGATGTCGGCGATCGTGTCCGCGACGACCGTGGGGCCGCCCAGCGGCATGTCCGTCCCGAACAGCACGTGGCCGGGCCCGAAGAACTCCACCGCGCACCGCACGGCATTGGTGGCACCGAACATCGCGGTATCGGCGTAAAAGCGCCGGAAGTAGCTGAGCGGCTCATCGGCCAGCCCCGCCATGATCGCGTCGCGGTCGGGATCCTCCAGCGGTGAGGCCAGGCGGCCCGCGAAGTGCGGCACCATGGCCCCGGCGTGATGGGTGATCACCCGCAGGCCGGGATAGCGGTCGAAGCAGCCCGAGTACACCAGGCGGGCCATGCACACCGACGTCTCGTACGGCCAGCCGAGCGACCACCAGATGCCGTACCGGGACCGGGTCTCCACCGGGTAGTCGGCCCAGACCTCGCTTCTGGTGGGGTGGATCCAGAGCGCGCCGTCGTGCCGGGTCACGGTCTCGAAGATCGGCCCGAACCGCGGCGCGTCGAGCGGCGCCCCGCCGACGTTCGTGTGCAGCTGCGCCCCCAGCGCCCCAAGCTGGCCCATGGCCCGGCTCAGCTCGTCCGTGGCCGCGTCGATGTCGTTCATCGGCAGCGCGGCGGAGAAGCCCGCGAAGCGGTCCGGGTAGCTGCGGACCAGCTCGGCCAGCTCGTCGTTGGCGGCGCGGGCCAGGTCACGCGCCGCGCCCGGGTCCCCGAGTTCGTCGATCGGCGGCACGGCCAGCGTCAGCACCTGCTGGTAGTCGCCGAACGGGTCCACCGACCGCCACCGGGCGTCGAGGTCGGTCAGCGCCGGGTCCTCGTGGATCCACGGCTGGTAGCCGACGATCCGGTCGCTGACGCCCGCACCCGAGGTGATCGACTCCAGGCGCCGCGCGTACCGCGGCGGGAGGATGTGAGCGAAGGCATCGATCTTCCTCACGTTCCTCCTCTAAGGAGTGCGAGGCGGCAGCGAGTCCAGGCCGTCAGGCGACCGCCATTGGCGGGATCGTATGGAAGCAAACGATCAGCTGTCAAGACCTGCCGGCTGGTCGGCCCGGCCGCGTTCAGGCGGCCCGCCCACCCCGGCCCGTGGCCCGGGTGGGGCGGAAGGCTAGGGCGTGCGGTTGGTGTCGATCTGGTCGAAGTCGCCCACCCCGTTGCGGCTTCCGCCTCCGCCAGACCACTGCCACATCAGCGCGTACTTAGAGCCCCGGGTGACCCCGCCGAAGAAGTGCGCGCAGACCGACGCCGCGCTGCCGGTCAGGCACCACCCTGCGGGCGGGTGGGCCAGGCTGCTGGTGAAGGTCTCGTAGGTCCACTCGTAGGTATGCGGAATCGACGCGGCGGCGTGCGTGCCGAAGATCCCCGCCCACTTGTCCGGCGCCGAGTACACGCCGGCCTTGTAGGAGGAGTGGCTGGTCAGGTACGCGGCGTACCCGTTGACAACGGCGCGGTCGATCCTCGCCGGGATGAAGGCCGCCTTCGCCACGCCGCTGCACGCCGACGTGTACACGGTGTTCCACCCGTTGTCGGGGGCGGGGGTGTAGGCGGGCGCGTTCCCCGGGATCTCGATATCCATGAACACCACCGGGTACTTCACGTGCCGCTTGGCCGCGTCGGCCAGGGTCCTGGCGGCCTGCCGCCGGCCCCAGGCGCGCGCCTCCGCGGCGGTCCCGTTGTAGTGCGGGTCAACGCCCGGGCCGCCCATGAACCAGTACACGCCGGTGCCGATGCCGAGATGGCGGGCAAAGTTCGCGTTGGCCTGCGCGCTGTTGGTCCCGGACCAGATCACCACCCGGTGGCAGCCGGCCAGGTTGGCCCAGTTGCCCGCCATCCCGATGTACCCGCCGTAGGCCCCGCCGATCACCGGCTCCCGGAACGGCTTGGCCCCCGGGACCGGGATGAAGCTGCTGTCGGTCCCGTTCCTGAAGCCGCGCGGGCGGTCCGCCGCGCGCGTGCTCTCTTCTCTCCGCGTGCCCTCGTCCGTCCGCACGGCCACGGCCGTCCGCGGGCTCACCGCCGCCCGGTCGGCCCGGCCCGGCGCGGCGGCCCGGCTCGCTCCCGAGGCGGCGCGGACCGTGGCGGCGGTGGCCGGGACCGCGCTCACCGTGACCGCGGCGCCCGCTACGACCAGGCCCAGGGCGGCCGCCGTCGCCAGGCGCCCGGCCGGGCGGGCAGCCCGCAGCGGATCTCCCCATATCCCCCGTGTCATGACGTAACCCCCCGTTTCTTCCGCCCCGTGGAATCCAAGATTTCCCAGGTTAAAGGCTCCCGCCGGCCCGCAGGCGAAGTTCTCCGCTGACCGGCCACGGCGGGTGAGGTGGTTGTTAACCGGGGCTGGTTACGATGCCCGTGACCGATTGGTCATGAGGCGGGAAACCAGGCAAGGTGGCTGATGGCTCAGGAGAGCGTTCTGCTTGCGGGCTACTGGGTCGACGACACGGATGACGACGACCCCGTGCTGCGCCGTCCGGACGGGTCGATCGTGGACACGTGGCGGGAGGACTACCCGTACCCCGAGCGGATGGACCGCGACCAGTACGAGTACGAGAAACGGCAGCTCCAGGTCGAGCTGCTCAAGCTGCAGTACTGGGTGGAGGACACCGGCCAGCGCCTGGTCGTCCTGTTCGAGGGCCGGGACGCGGCCGGCAAGGGCGGAACGATCAAGCGCTTCATGGAGCACCTGAACCCGCGCCGGGCCCGGATCGTGGCCCTCGGGGTGCCGACGGTGCGGGAGCGGGGCGAGTGGTACTTCCAGCGCTACGTCGCGCACCTGCCCACCGCGGGGGAGATCGTGCTGTACGACCGCTCCTGGTATAACCGCGCCGGGGTCGAGCCGGTGATGGGCTTCTGCACCCCGGAGCAGACCGAGGAATTCCTGCAGCGCTGCCCCACGTTCGAGCGGATGCTGATCGACGACGGCATCTCGCTGACCAAGTTCTGGTTCTCCGTGACCCGCAGCGAGCAGCGCACCAGGTTCTCCATCCGCGAGATCGACCCGGTGCGGCAGTGGAAGCTCAGCCCCACCGACCTGGCCCTGCTCGAGAAGTGGGACGCCTACACCGCGGCCAAGACCCGGATTTTCAACCGCACGGATTCGGACGAGGCGCCGTGGACGGTGGTCAGGAGCAACGACAAGAAGCGGGCCCGGCTGGGTGCCATGCGCAGCCTGCTGACCCGCTTTGACTACCCCGACAAGAACCACGAGGTCGTCGTGCCGCCCGACCCGAAGCTCGTCGGCAGGCCGGCCGACGTCCGCGAGCCCGGCGAGGTGCGTCTCTCGCCGACCCCGCTGTCCGGCGCGGGGAGCTGACCGGCGCCCCGACCGGGCGGTCCGGCTCGCCCAGCGGCCCTGCACCGGGCCGAGGCACGGCGTGGGGATGCTCTCCCAGTAGAAACGGGCCGACGAGCACCCGGGTGCAGGTCAGGCCGGCGTCACCCGGACCGGCAGCTCCCGCAGCCCGTTGGTGAAGTTCGACCGGATCCGCCGCGGCGGCCCGGCCAGCTCGAACCGGGCCACCCTCCGGGCCAGCGCGGCGAGCATCACGTTCACCTCCAGCCGGGCCAGGTGCACGCCCAGGCACAGGTGCGGCCCGCCGCGGCCGAAGCTGAGGTGCCGGTTGGGGGAGCGGCCGACGTCGAAGTGGTCCGGGTCGTCGAACTCGGCCTCGTCCCGGTTCCCGGACACGTACCAGAGCACGACCTTGTCCCCGGCCCGGATCTTCGCGCCGCCCAGCTCGGTGTCCGCGGCCGCCGTCCGGCGCATGAAGTGCGTCGGGCAGCTCCACCGGAGCACCTCCTCGGTGGCCGGGACGAGCAGGCCCGGGTCGGCGCGCACCCGGTCCCACTGCTCCGGGCGCTCGCAGAACGCCAGCACCCCCTGGGCGATGGCGATCCGGGTGGTCTCGTTCCCCGCCACGACGAGGATCGAGAAGAAGTTGTCGAGGTCGGTCTCGGTCAGCCGGTCACCGTCGACCTCGGCCCGCAGCAGATGCGACAACAGGTCGTCGCCGGGATCACGGAGCTTCTGCGCGACGACCTCTCGGCCCAGGTCCCACAGCTGCTTGCCGTACGGGCTCCGGAACGGGAACCGCCGGTACGCGTCGGTGTCGTCCCGGCCCCAGACCACGTCGGTGACGTCCGGGTCGGTGTTGGCGATCAGCCGGTCGCCGAGGTCGATGAACTGGTCCAGGTCGGCCTCGGGCAGACCCATGATCCGGGCCAGCACCCGGATCGGCACCTCCTTCGCGACCGCGTCCACGAAGTCGAACTCGCCCTCCGCCAGGCCCGCGTCCAGGACCTGCTCGGTGAGCCCCTCGACGAAGTGCTGGTAGACCGCGACCGCCCGCTGGGTGAAGATCGACGAGACGATCTTGCGCAGCTTGGTGTGATCGGGCGGGTCGGTGTCGATGATGGTGCGCCGGGCCTCCATGTCCTCGTCGGTCGGCTCCTCAAAGGAGATCCCGCGCGCCGATGAGAACGTGGCCACGTCGCGGCTGGCGGTGACGATGTCCTGATAGCCGCACACCGACCAGAACCCGGAGTTCGGCGTGATCTCCTCGTGCCACGCGACCGACTCCACGCGCCGGAGCCGGGCAAACTCGCCGTACGGAACGCCCTGCGCCCACATGTCGAGATCGGTGAGGTCGACAGCCTGCGCCATGCCAGATAGTTTGGCACCAAACGAGCGGTCGGGCAACGGAGTGCGGCCTGAGCCGCCCGCGGACTTGCGGCGGCGGCACGCCAGATGCGACCGTGCCGTGGGAGGTTTCTATGCGAGTCGTCGTCGTCCGTTTTCATGAAGAGGACCTGGCCGGGTTCATCGGTGAGGCGTTCGAGGCGCACGGCGCCGAATTCGACGTGCACATGTTCCCGAAGGAAGGCCCGCTGCCGGCGCTCGACGGGGTCGATCACGTGATCGTGCTCGGCGCCATCTGGTCGGTCTATGACGACAGCCCGGACCGGGCCTGGATCGCCGACCTGCTGGCCTGGCTGCGCGAGGCGGACCAGGCGGAGGTGCCCGTGCTCGGGATCTGCTTCGGCGCGCAGGCGGTCTCGGCCGCGTTTGGCGGCCAGGTGGAGCCCGCGCCCCGCAAGGAGATCGGCTGGAAGGTGGTCGAGACGGCCGACCCCGAACTGGTCCCGCCCGGCCCCTGGCTGGAGTTCCACGGCGACCGCTGCGTGCCGCCCCCGCAGGCCAGGGTGCTGGCGCGCAACGAGATCGGCGTGCAGGCGTTCTCGGTCGGCCGCCACCTGGCCGTCCAGTTCCACCCCGAATGCGACGGCGAGCTGCTCCAGCTGTGGCTGGGCGCGGGCGGCCGCGAGGAGATCGCGCAGGCCGGGTACGACCCGGACCAATTCCTGACCGAGACCTACGCGGAGGAGCCGGGCGCCAGGAAACGTGCCGCCCTGCTGGTCGATTCCGCCCTGCTGATCGCTCAGCAGCCGGTCGCCGCCACCGCTAAGCCGTAACGCATCCGCCGCCACCGCCCCCGCGCTCCCCACGAGGGTGCCGCGGAGGCCGGTCATCCCCGGCGTGCGCCCGCCTCAGCCCTCGGGCCTCAGGATCCCGCGTCCGGCCAGCCCCTGCTGCTGGCCCGGCCTCAGTTCTGCGGAGGCCGGGCAGCCCGCGCCAGGCCCTCAGCCCTCGACCGACCGGATGATCTTGCGTAGCAGGGACGCGAGCTGACCCTTTTCTTCCTCGGTCAGGCTGGCGCTGACGAACGCCTCGCCCTGGTTGAACGCCGGGAACAGCCGCTCGATCACGCTCAGGCCCTTGGGCTCCAGGCTGACCAGCACCAGGCGGCCGTCGGCATCGTGCGGCCGCCGCCGGGTCAGGCCGCGCTTCTCCAGCGTCTTCAGCACGCCGGTGAGCGTCCCCTTGGTCACGCCCGCCTCGGTCGCGAGGTGCCGGGTCTGCTGATCGCCCCAGATCCACAACACGAACAGCACGGTGAACGCGGCCCAGGACAGGTCCTCGTCGGCCAGCACCTTCTGCTCCATGTGGTGCCGGATCACGTTGGCCGCACGGTAGATGTTGGACACCGCCGCCATGGCGGCGAAGTCGAGGTGCTGGTCGCCGATCCGGCCGCGGATGTCGCGCTCGGCCCGCACGAGATCGCTGTCGCTGCCGGCCGCGAGGCGATGAGGCATGGCACGATCGTACGTGCCCCGGGCGCTCCTTCACGGCCGCCCCTCGCGTGCCACTGCCCGCGCCCCCGCAACTGCAGCCGCGTGCTTCCCGCAGGCCCCACAAAACCCTCACGTGAACCGGCGCAAACCGGCACCCGGCTCATGGATGTACCGATGGGGTCGCCATCGCAGCCCTTTCGGTACATCCACGCCCGCCAGGCCGCGCGAGTTGAGCGTGGCTGGACACATTGGCACGCGCTGACGTGCCAATGTGCCCAACCACGACCTCCGAGACCCCTACGTCGGCCCGGTGGCCACGCCGCCCGTGCCAGGGGCCGGCCTCGCTGTGCCTAAGCCGGGCCCCGGTAGTCAAGTCCGGGGAACTGGGTCTATTATTTTGATATCAGTTTTCGTTGCCTGCCGGGGATTCCTGACAGCCCGCATCGCGGGAGGCGTCATGAACGAGCTCAGCGACTCCGCCGCCTTTCTTCCTCCGGCCGAAGCCCCGCCGGCCAGCCCGGTCCCGCCGGAGGCGGCTCGCCCTGCCGGGCGAGTGCGCAGGGCCGTTGGGAGCGTGCCGGGGCTCGTGTGGGTGATCGCCGCGGTATTCGTGGCGTTCGAGCTCGCGATCAGCGACCGGTACGGGTTTCTGCAGGACGAGCTGTACTTCATCGAGGCCGGCCGCCACCTCGCGTTCGGCTACGTGGACCAGCCGCCGCTGGCCCCGCTGCTCACCCGGGTCACCGACGTACTCGGCGTCAGCCCGGCCGCGATCCGGGTCGTGCCTGCGCTGGCCGGCGGGGCGGTTGTGGTCCTGGCGGCCAGGTTCGCGGCCCTGTTCGGCGCGGGCCGGTTCGGCCAGGTGCTCGCCGCCCTGCTCACCGCGTGCGCTCCGCTGGTCCTGGCCCTCGCGCACCTGGGCATCACCGAGCCGATTGACCTGCTGGCCTGGACCGTGGTCCTGCTCTGCGTGACCACGGCGCTGCTGCGCGACAGGCCGCGCTGGTGGCTCGGCGCGGGGGTCGCGGCCGGCATCGGCCTGGAGGACAACAACCTGATGGCCTTGCTGCTGATCTGCCTCGCCATCGGCCTCCTGCTCTCCAGGTACCGCACCGTCCTGCGCACGCGCTGGCCCTGGCTCGCCGCTGGCCTCGCCGCGGTGATCTGGGCGCCGAACGTCATTTGGCAGGCCACGCACGGGTGGCCCCAGCTGGCCATGGCCTCCGCGCTGCATCAGGACAACAACTCGCTGGGCGACTACGCCGCCGCGGTGCCGACCCAGCTTGACTACGCGGGGCTGCTGGTGATCCCGCTGCTCATTGCGGGTTTCGTCTGGCTCTGGCGGACCGCGGACCTGAGGTTCCTCGCCGTCACCGCCACCCTCCTCGCCGTCTACGTTGTGCTCTGGGTGCCGGGCAAGGGCTACTACTCCGAGGGAACCTGCGCGGTGCTGCTGGCTGCCGCTGCGGTCGCCACCGAGCGCTGGATCGGCCGCGGCCGCCGGCCGCGGGCGCGGCAGTGGCTGGTGGTGGGCGCCACTCTGGTGGGCGTGGTCATCGCCCTGCCCGCCGACCTGCCCGTGGTGCCCGTGGCCGCGCTGCACACCATCCGCGGCCAGGACCAGGTGACCACGGCCGACACCGTCGGCTGGCCGCAGCTCACCCGCGAGGTCGCGGCGCAGGACGCCACGCTGGTGCGGGCGGGCGAGACGCCCACGTCGATCTTTGCGGGCGACTACGGGGAAGCCGGCGCGCTCGATGTCCTGGGCGCGGGCTACCACCTGCCGCCCGTGCTCTCCGGCCACAACACCTTCTGGCTGTGGGGGCCGGGACGGGCTTCCGACTCCGTGGTGCTCGTCGTCGACGCGCTCGGCGCGCTGCGGCCCTACTTCGCCAGCTGCCGGATGCTGACCACCTACTACGCCCCCTACCACGTGCAGACCTACTGGACCGGCCTGCAGATCGGCGTCTGCACGGGGCCGGTAGCCGGCTGGCGCACGCTATGGCCGCACCTGCAGCACTACGGCTGACCGCCCTCGCCGCCCAGGCTGTCCGCAAGCCGCAGGTTACTGACCGTCTCCTGTTCTCCCAGCCATCCTCCGATGCGGTAGTAGATGTCCTGGCCGTAGCTGGTGGGGAGGGGATCGGCGACTGTGATCTTGAAGGTCCGGTGACCATCGGGCTGCCGTGGGGCCCTCAGGAAGAGGGTTGAGTCTGCCTGCTGACGGCGGAAGCTGGCGGCGAAGTCGAACTGGTGGGTGACGAAGAAGACCCTGATCCCGCTTTCCAGCAGCGCGTGTACGACCTGGCGGCCTATCTCCGATCCCTCGCGCTCATTGGTCGCCGCGAATGACTCGTTGAACAGCATCAGGCAGTGGGGCCCGATGCGGTCTGCGATGGTGCTCATCCGCTTGAGCTCCTCGTCGAGGCGCCCGCTGATCATCTCCGCGTCTTCCTCCCTGATGAAGTGGGTCAGGATCTGCCGGCACACGCTGGCCCGCAGCGACCGGGCGGTGACGAACATGCCGCATTGCGTCATCAGCTGGGCCAGGCCGACGCTGCGCAGGAACGTTGACTTCCCGCCGGAATTCGCGCCGGTGATGATCACCAGGGACTTGCCGTCGGCGTTGACGTCGTTGCCGACGACACGGTCGGCACGCAGCGCGAGGCTGGTGTCGCGCAGGTCCGTGCAGGAGAACTCCGGTGAGTCCCGGGGCGACGCGACGGGGAAGGCCACGGGCAGGTCCCGGGTGCTGAGGTGGTCGTGCAGGTTGAGGCAGCTGACGTAGAACCCAAGCTCAGCCCGGAGCATGGTGAAGTAGCTGGAGACGTGATCGGCCGACTGCGCGGCCGCAGAGGCAACCAGGTTGATCCCCCGGTTGGCGATGTCCTGCAGGGCCTCGCCCCCGGCATGATCGCGTGGCGGGATCGTGAAGGAGTAGACGCTGCGCGGCTCGATCCCGATCCGTTCCTTCCAGCCGCGCCGGCTGTCACCGGAGCGCAGGACGTGGTTGATCCCGCTGTTGTCGCGGTCGAGCTGCGCGCTCATCAGCTCGCCGCCGCGAAACCGAAGCTGCTTGAGGTGACCGGTCAGCGTCTCGAAGTAGTCGTCGTCCAGGTCACGCTGGAGCGAGCGCAGCAATGAGGTCAGCCCCTCGGCAGAGAACTCGCTGGCGTGATGGTCGGCGACCTGGCGGAGTTCCCTGAGGCGGACGATGAGCACGTCGAGCTGGTTGACCGCCCCCGACAGGATCGAGGCGGGATACTGCGACGACCAGAATCCCCAGGCGCGGCGCTTGTCCTCCAGTGCGGCGACGGCGATGCCGTACATCTGGCGGATGATGTCCGGCTTGGCGATGCAGTCGGCCAGGATCGCCTGCCGGTATCGGATGGCCTGCGGATCGGTGAGGCTGCTCAGCAGCACTCTGGAGGAGATGTCCAGAAGGAACTTGTCGCCGCCGGCCATCGCGCCCAGCACCGTGCCGAGTTCTAGGTCCTGGATCAGATCCTCGCTGCCCGCCGGGAGCTCGGCGGTGAAGTCGAAGTCCTGATCTTCGAAGAGCAGGTGAGCCTTCACCGGGCCAGCCGCCCCTTCAGCTGGTCGTAGGTGACCCGGTGCTTGGCGGCGATGGCCAGCGCGTAGGCCAGGCCGTCGGCGGGCTTGCGCACCACCTTGTACGTGCGCTCGGCGGGGTTATCGGGCACGATCGTGCTGGCCATGCTGACCACGGTCGGTCCCATCGACGCCAGCTCGTCGACAAAGGTCACGTACACGCACAGCAGGTCCAACTCGATGACCTTGGTCAGCACCTTCTCGCCCAGGAACCTGGCGTCGCTCACCGTGGTGGACGTGAAGATCTCATTCATGATCACGATGCTGTCGGGCGTAGCCGCCAGGAGTGCCTTCTGGATCCGGAGCAGGTCGTCTTCCAGTTTCCCGGTCAGGTTGGCGATGTCTTCCTCTCGCTCGAAATGGGTGAAGATCTGGTCGTACGCGAAGAGGCGGGCCTCGCTGCCCGGGACCGGGCATCCGGTGCTGGCCAGGTGGTGGAGCTGGCCAAAGGTCCGGGCGAAAGTGGTCTTGCCGCCCTGGTTCGGCCCGGACACCACGATCACGCGTTCCGGCCCGGTGAGGTGGAACTCGTTGGTGACCACGGTCGTTGCGCTGCTGGTCCGCTTCGCGGCCAGCGCCAGGTCGAATGTGTCGCGGGCGAAGATCTCTTTCGAGTCCGACGTCAGGTCCGGGTAACAGAAGCTGAGCCCGGCGGCGCGCAGTGGCCGGATGTAATCCAGGTAGGCCAGGTAGAACTGGAGCTCGCGGTCGAACTGGCTGATGACCGGGTCCGGGAACCCGCCGTGCTGCCGGCAGAACTCGGCCAGGGCGGAGAACTCGTCAGGGAACAGGCGGGAGACGAGCTCGGCGATCTGCGCGCCGACATGGGTCATGCCTGGCCAGGACCGGTACTGCAGCCGGTAATCCTTGACTGCGCCCTGCCGGAACCGCTCAAACGCCTCGGCGATCTCAGCGCTGTAGTCGGGCTCGCCGTCATGCCGGCTGACCTCGACGCGCAGACCCTTGATCCGCACCTGGTACGTCACCTGAGCCAGGTCAGCCCGGCGGGCGGCGGTGTCGGAGGCGAGCCGGGTGAAGCCGTCCGAGACGGCGTAAGAGGCCAGGTAGTCGCGGAAGGCCAGCAGGCCCCGCGAGGCGATCGCACCGGCCTCGAGCTTGGCGGCGAGCGAGCGGATCGCATCGCAGTAGATCGCCGCCGCGTCGAGGAACCAGCCCTCCCGCTGGTGGCGCGAGTACATCTTGGGCAGCTGGCCCAGATGAACGCGCACCTGACGCATCTGCTCGGCAAACTGTCCTGCGGCCAGAAACAGGCCAGGATCTTCTAGGTCCCGGAATACCTCGTGGCGATACGCGACGGTGCTGACGTTCCCCGCCTGCTGGCACAGAAGCTGGACGATCAGGTCCCGCTCTTCCCTGCCGCCGGCGACCGCGTTGACAATCCGGTCGAGATTAAGGTCCGCCACCACGGCCTCGTCAGCCCGCTCCGGCATGAGGAGGCGGCCGTCGGTCTCCGCCGACAGCAGGCTGGTGAAGGGATGGCGGATGTCGTGGTCAGGGGTCATTGGGAACTCCTGATGTGCGAGCGCCACCGGCGCAGGAACGGTGACCTGCCGCCCGGGCCGCGGAGCCTGACTCCATGCCGGTGCAGCATGGCCCGGACCGTGTCACCTGGCTGGCCGGTCAGCAGTTCGATATGGCGCAGCCCCAGCCCGCACTCGTCGTACAGCTCAGCCGCCAGCTCTGGAGTGATGGGCAGGGGAACCGGGAAGCGCTCGGAGATCGGCCCGGCGGCGGCTACCCGGGGGACGCCATGCCGGGCCATGACGCGGCGCACCATGGGGTCGGCGTACAGCGCGTCCACCAGTTCGATCTCGGCGGGGCCGGCCCGCGGCGCCGGGCCGCCGATGCGAACGGGCAGGCCCAGATCGTGAGCGGTGCGCAAGACGATGCGGCGGTGGACGCCGAGTGTGCTGCCCGTCTCCGCGGCCGTCAGGCCGGCGCGGACGTACAGATCGGCGACCGCATCGGCGGGCACGGTCTGCCGGTCTTCCCGGTTGCACCTCCCTCGCGTGTGCATCGTCACGCCATCGGCGCGCAGCCGATCGCGGACGGTCCGCTCGGGTATGCCGGTCAAGGTGGCGATCTGGCCTGACGTCAGCCGGAACCGCAGATAGAGATCTTTCAGCGCCGCGACGACAGCGGGATCGGCTGTCGTCCGGCGCCGCCCTGCTCCGCGCGGCTTGACCGGTACTCCGGCCCGGCGCAGCATCCTGCCCACCCGCTGCCCGGCTGATCCCCACGATTGCCGCGATCCGGTAGGTGGACAGCCCCTGGCACAAATACAGATGGCAGACCCGCTCAGCCAGATCCGCGGCGGGCGGGCTGGCCACGTCACCGTCGCTCGCGGACCAGGCTTGCGCCGCAGCGTGCGGGCAGCAACCCGCTGTGTCGATCGGGGCCACGCCGCCGACCTCCTGCTTCTGGCAGGGACCGTTGGCGGCGTGTTCCGCAGATGTCGGCGGGCCCCTCCGCCGTTACACGCAGTTTACCGGCCAGAACTCCGGTAGATCGAGGCAGGCTCGATCAATAGCCACGAAACATCAGAGACGGTGTTCGTCCTCAAGCGCGGTATTAGCCGCCTTATTGTGGGTTCGTTCGCCGTGATGAGGCCCGCGCTTTGCCGGAACGCCCGGCTGATGGCTTCTGCCCCTCTGTCCAGGAGCTGCCGTCATGCCGAGCGCCGTCCCCGTCCCGCGCGGGCCGTCACACCTAATCTTGTTCGGTGCCGAGGATCTGCTGCGCGGCGCCGGATGCGCGGTCTGCCGTTATGAGTCCGAGGCCGATGAGCGGTTCTGCGGCTGGTTCGCGCTTGAGGCCCACGCCGACCCAAGCATGATCACCCGGCTGAACCGGTCACTCGGCATGTGCCCGGTGCATACCCGGGCGCTCCTTCGCCAGCCTGGGGCCGGGATACGGATGACCGCCGTCTACCGCTATCTGCTGCGGGCGGCAGCCGAGTACCTGACCGCGGGAACGTCACCGCAGGCATCCTGCCCGGCCTGCGTTCATGGTGCCGAGGCCACGCTCCGGGCGGTGGACACGCTGGTGACCGCTCTGCAGGACGAGGAGCTCCGCGAAGGCTACCGTGACGGCGGTGGCCTGTGCCTGCCGCATCTGCGCGCAGCTCTGCCCCGCAGCGGGCGCCGGCTGGGTTCCTGGCTGGCCCGCGATCTCAGCCGGCCGCCTGGCCGGGACCAGGCCTGATCTGGCGCTGCTCGCCGGAGACCAGGACGCCGACGCGGACTTGCGGGCGAGGCTGCGGGCTGCGCTTCTCGCTGCGCCAGCATCCGCTGCCACCGGAGAACGGTGGGTCTGCCCGGTCTGCCTGACTGCCGCCCAGGCCGAACGCGACGCTCTGGCCCAGGCCGGCGGAACGGGGTGGTGCAAGGCGCACCTGCGCGACGTGTGGTCCAGCCGGGACGCCGGGTGCTCGGGGCCGCGGAGCCCGGCGGCACCGCTGCTCGCCCGTCAGGCCGAAGAGTCAGCCGCGTGGCTGGCCGGCCGTGCGGTGCCGGTGAGCCCGCGCACGGCACTGCGCAGGCTCACCGGGCGCGGCGGTCAGCCGGCTGGCGGCACCGCCGGGCGGGGATGCCCCGCCTGTGGCGCCGTCAGCACGACGGCCGCCCAGGCCGGCGCGTCCCTCTCCGGCCCGCAGTTGCTGTACCTGTGCCTGCGGCATGTGATGGCACTGAGACCGCAGGATCCGCGCTGCGCGGTCGCGGCCCGTATGGCTGCGCGCAGGACAGAGTCGGTGCTGCGGGAACTGGAGGAGGCGTTCGCGAAGCGAGCCTGGGCCCGCCGCCATGAGCCACGGGGAGGTGAGATGACGGCCTGGCGGCGCGCCGCAGCCCTCATCGACGGCCGCGTTTACGGCGGCGGCCCGCCGGGGCCGCTGTGACCCCAGAACCCAGGCGTAATATTGATGTTGCGGTGATGAAGCCGCCCGGTGGTGGACCCCGCCGGGGGCGTGCGCACGACTAAGGCGCGTGCCCGCTTGCCACATGGCCGATGGATCCTGCTCCGAACGACGCGATGACCGGAGGAGCGGATCATGGCGGCTTCGATCTCCAGGCCCGTGCCGCAGCCAGAGCGATGGGGGCGGCTGTGGTGGCTGCCGTCGGGAGGGCTGGGCAACGGCATCGACGATCACGGGTGGGCCCCGATCCTGGACATCGGCGCAGATCTTGTGGCCCCCCTGCTGGCGGCGCTGCGGATAGCCCGCGTCCCCGCCTACGGCGCGAACGTGCCGGCCGCGCCGTCCCGGCGGGCGGCCCGGGACCGTGCTGCGCCGCGCTGCCGGATATGGGTGGGCACCAGCGCCCACGGCCGCGCAGAGGAAACGCTGATCGCGGTGCTGCCCTCGCTGACCGGCCCCTGGTCCCGGTGCGATGGGGACCGGCGCCCGTGAACGTAGCCACCGGGAGTCCCGGACCTGAGAGCAGCGCGGCCTGGGCCGGAAACCCCCGCCGCCTGGCTGCGGCGCGGCGCTGGGGCACCTATCTCGCGCGCGCCGACCGGTCGCTCTTCGCCGCCGTGCTGGCCCACCGCCGGCCGGCGATTATCACCGCGGCGCGGGCGGTCAGCGGTCTGGCAGAACCAGGGATCATCTACCCGGCGCTGACCGCGGCGGGACTCGCCGCGGCCCGCCGCGGTGGCTGGCCCACGGCGGTCCTGCCGTGCCTGGTAGTGGCCGGCGGAGCTGCCGCCCGCGGCCAGCTATCGCAGGTCATCGCCCGGCCGCGGCCGCCGGCCTCAGCGTGGCTGGCCGAGCCGGTAGGGTTCAGCCTGCCCTCGCGGCACACGGCGCTCGCCGCCCTGGCCGCAGGTGCGACGGTCCGTGCACTCGGGATCGGCGGGCCGCCTCGGCGGGCCGCGCCGTTGCTGGCCGCCGCCGGAGTCGGGGCGAGCCGGGTCTGCCTCGGGGTGCACTGGCCGGGTGACGTGGTGGCGGGCTGGCTCTTCGCCGAGACCTGGCTGCTGCTGGCCGACAGCCTGTCGCCGGCCTGGCCGGGACCCGGCAGCGCAGGGACCATAAGCACGGGGACCAGAACCAGGGGGAGGGGATAGCGCCGTGCCGTTTCACAGCCTGCTTTTCGACGAGCCCCGGCCGGCGGATGACGCCGCCATCACACGGGAGCAGCCGTCCTTCTTCACCGACCTGAACCTTGACCAGGTGGTCAGGGCCATCACCCTCGGCCGGCGCGATTATGACCTCGCCCCGTTCTTCTACACCCGCCTGGACAGCGTCACCGCGATCACCTACCGGCAGGAGATACTGCGCGATCTCGAGGACAGGCCGCTGTTCGACGCCATTGGCTCATTCACGTCGCAGATGCGGGCCATGCGCGTGCACCTGGACCAGGCATCCAAGCTGCACTACCCGCGTCAGCAGCAGGCCTGGTTCCTGGACGCGGTAGCGCTCTACTGCGACGCCGTCGGCAACCTCCTCGGCCACCTGACGGCAGCTGACCTGACGTCACACGGCTTCCGCGCTTTCCGCGACTACCTGCACGACTACGCTCGCTCGCCGGGCTTCACCACGCTCGCCGCCGACACGAAGAGCCTCAGGGAGCAGCTGGCCGGGGTCAGGTACTGCCTGCAGATCCGCGATGACCGCATCAAGGTCACCAGGTACGACGGGGAAGCCAACTACGGCGCGGACGTCGCCGGCACATTCAGCAGGTTCAAGCTGGGCGCGGTGAACGACTACCGCACCAAGTTCCTCGAGCTGGCTGACATGGACCATATCGAGGCCGGAATCCTGGACCTGGTGGCCCATCTCTACCCGGATGTTTTCGCCGCCCTGAATGCGTTCCGCGACCGTCACGGCGGCTATCTCGATCACACCATCGCCGCCTTCGAGCGTGAGGTGCAGTTCTACGTTGCCTACCTTGAGTTCGTCGCGCAGTTCGAGCGCGCCGGGCTGACGTTCTGCTATCCCGATGTCTCCGGCCGGTCCAAGGAAGTCACCTGCCGGGGGACATTCGACCTGGCCCTGGCCGGCAAGCTGATCGCGGAGAAGGCCGCCGTGGTGCGCAATGACTTCTACCTGACCGGCCAGGAACGGATCCTCGTCGTCTCCGGGCCCAACCAGGGTGGCAAGACGACCCTGGCCAGAACCTTCGGGCAGCTGCACTACCTGGCGAGCCTTGGCCTCCGGGTCCCGGGCCGCCAGGCGCAGCTGTTCGGTTTCGACCGGCTGTTCACGCATTTTGAACGGGGCGAGAACCTCAAGGATCTCCGGGGCAAGCTGGAGGACGACCTGACCAGGATCCGCGAGATCCTCGACCAGGCCACACCCAGCAGCATCATCATCATGAACGAGATCTTCACGTCCACCACGCTGCAGGACGCGGTATTCCTCGGCACCAGGGTGCTGGAGCAGATAATTCGGCTGGACGTGCTGTGCGTCTGCGTCACGTTCATCGACGAGCTCGCGTCGCTGGGGCCGAGCACCGTCAGCATGGTGAGCACGGTCGTCCCTGACAGCCCGGCCGAGCGGACCTTCAAGGTCGTACGAAGGCCCGCCGACGGGCTTGCCTACGCCGTCGCCATCGCCGAGAAATACGGGCTTACCTACACGGCGCTGAGAGAGCGGATCGCACCATGAAAGCGCTGCTCATGTACGCGGACCGGGACTTCGACACCGACGGCGAACTGCCGCCTAACGCCCCGGCGCTCATCGAGGACCTGGGGCTGGACACGGTCTTCGGTGCCATGTCCCGCGGGGATGAGTTCCTGTTTGAGGTGGCCAGGCACGGCATTCTCACCATCCTGCGCGACGTCGAGGCCATCACCTACCGTCAGCGCATCCTGGACGACTGCCAGCAGCACGCGGCGGTCGTCAGGGAGATGTATGACATCGCCGTCGAGGCGGTCCTGGGCAGCAGGAAGGTCTACCGGGGCATCTTCAGCCGTTCCCCGGATTCCGTCGTGCGGTGGGCCACAGAAGCGCTGCAGATGTTCATGGGGCACCTCGAGAGGCTGCGCCGCATCGCCGACGAGCACGCCGCGAGCTTCCGGTCAGACGGCTTCACTACCCTGTTCGCCACGCTCTCCCGGGAACTGGGCGACGACTACTTCCGGGCCGTCGCCGACCACCTGAGCCAGTTGCGGTTCCGCGGCGGGGTGCTGGTCAGCGCCGAGTTCGGCCAGGGCCTCAAGGGCACCAGGTACGTCCTGCGCAGGCCCGCCCGGCGGAAGGAGGGCTGGATCAGCCGCCTGTCGGGGAACGGCCCGGACTCCCACACGCTGCGGGTTCCTGACCGGGACGAGAACGGCTTCCGGACTCTGTCCGACCTGCGCAACCGGGGGATCAACATCGCGGCCAACGCGCTGGCCCAGTCGACCGACCATATCCTCAGCTTCTTCACCATGCTGCGCCGGGAACTTGGCTTCTATGTGGGCTGCCTGAACGTGAGCGATGTGCTCACGGCCCAGGCCGAGCCGCTATGCTTCCCGGTCCCGCTCGCCCCCGGGACACCGCTGCTGTCCTTCCGGGGCCTCTGCGATCCCGGCCTCAGCCTGCGGGCCGGCGAACGGGTCGTGGGCAACGACGTCAACGCGGACGGAAAGGCACTGGTCGTGATCACAGGCGCGAACCAGGGCGGGAAGTCCACGTTCCTGCGCAGCGTCGGGCTGGCCCAGCTGATGATGCAGTGCGGCATGTTCGTGGCCGCGGAGTCATTCTCCGGCACGGTAGGCGAGCACCTGTTCACGCACTACCGGCGGGAAGAAGACGCGACCATGCAGAGCGGCAAGCTCGACGAGGAGCTCAGCCGGATGAATGACATCGCCAGCCACCTCACCCCGGGCAGCATCGTGCTGTTCAACGAGTCGTTTGCGGCGACCAATGAGCGCGAGGGCTCGGAGATCGCGCGCCAGGTCGTCCGCGCGCTGGTGGATTCGGGTGTCAGGGTGTTTCTCGTGACGCACTTCTTCGACCTGGCGTACAGCATGTTCGCGCAGGCCTCCGACATCGCCCTGTTCCTGCGGGCGGAGCGCGCGGAGGACGGACGCCGGACCTTCCGGATAGCCGCGGGCGAGCCCCTGCCCACCAGCTACGGCGAGGACCTGTACGACCGGATCTTCGGCGCGGCGCGCCACCCGGCTTAGAGCGCGGCGATCAGGTACGCGACCAGGACCGCCGCGAACACATAGAACAGGTACAGGTTGACGTCGCCGGACTGGATCGGCCTGACCGCGTCGGCGAGCCATTCGAAGGCGCGGATCACCGGCTGGTACAGGTACCGCTGGAAGACCGGCGCCGCGCGGGACTCGTAATGAACGGGGCCGGACCGCCCGGCCGGGTCGTCGGAGGCGCGGTCGACCGACACCGACGGCCGGTACAGCGCGTCGAACGTGACCCGGGTCGGCGCGGAGAACGTCATCGCCGAGTACTGCATGCGGGGCTTGAACGCGATCATGCCGCCGTCCCACACCGGCGCCACCGTGCTGCCGGCCCGGGGGCGCCCGGCCAGGTAGATCGCGGCCGGCATTACCAGGACCGCCAGCAGGAACACGGCCAGGTAGGTCGGCGAGAACCCGGCGAAATCGGTGTGCGCGGGGATCACCGTCAGGTTGCCGGGCAGCAGCACCGGCCGCAGCGTGACTCCGGTGACCGTGCGCATGGCCCGGGCCAGGACCGCGAGCACGACCGGGGCACCCACGGCGAGCGCTGCGCAGGCCACGGCGAGCAGCGCGGGCCCGGCCACCGGCTGGCGGGTCTCGCTGGCCTCCGCGGCCTGCCTGGTGCGCGGCATGCCCAGGAACGGGATGCCGTATCCGCGCACGAACGCGTAGATCGCCAGGCCCCCCGTGAGGCCCAGGGTGGCCGCGGCGAGCACGATCAGGATCGCGACCAGGTGGCTGCCGGTCCTGAACCCCTGGAACAGCC
Source organism: uncultured Actinomycetota bacterium (assembly GCA_963844655.1). Lineage (GTDB taxonomy): Bacteria > Actinomycetota > Actinomycetes > Streptosporangiales > Streptosporangiaceae > JASHPR01. Next base: position 1,480,881 of record CAWJPA010000007.1, read on the forward strand.
CCTGAAAGATCAGCCACTCGCTGACGAACCCGTTGAACGGCGGCAGGGCCGCGATGCCCAGCGTCCCGGCGAACGTGATCACGCCCGCCCGCGGCATCGCCCGGGCCAGCCCGCCGAGCCGGTCCATGTCCCTGGTCCCCGTGGCGTGCTCCACCACCCCCGCCTCCAGGAACAGCAGCGTCTTGTACGTGCCGTGATTAGCCACGTGGTAGAGCCCGGCCAGCAGCAGGAACGCCCACAGCAGCCGCTGGCCGTAGGCCCAGAACGTCATCGAGGCGCCGAACGCGGTGACGATGATCCCGATGTTCTCGATCGTCGAGAAGGCCAGGAAGCGCTTGATGTCACGCTCGTTGAGCGCGTACAGGATCCCGATCGCGGCCGTCACCGCCCCGGCCGCCATCGTGAGGATGCCCCGCCAAGCCGGGCCGGCCGGGAGCAGCCTGAACGCGAAGAGCGCGATCCCGTACACGCCGAGCTTGACCACCAGGCCGGACAGGAACGCCGAGCCGTCGGCCGGCGCCACCGGATGCGCCTCGGGCAGCCAGACATGCAGCGGCACCAGCCCGGCCTTGAACCCGAATCCGGTCAGCGCCAGCAGGAACGCGGCGTCCCGCCAGCCGCCGGTCACCAGATGCGCCCGGGCCGCGATCAGATCGAACTGCATCGTGTGGGTTTTGGCCGCCAGGATCACGAACGCCGCGATGATCAGCACGAACCCGGTCTCGGACAGGGCCAGGAACCAGAACGCTCCGGCGGCCACCTCGTCGCGCCGCGGGCGGCGCAGGATCAGCAGGTAGCACAGCAGCGCCATGGTTTCCCAGGCGACCAGGAACGTGACCACGTTGCCCGCCGAGAGCACGGCCAGGCTGGCCAGCAGCGCCAGGTTGTACACCGCCAGGTACAGACCCGTGCCCCGGCCCGGCTCGTGATACCGCGGCACGAACGCGGCGATCGCGACCGCGACCAGCCCGAGCAGCGCGGCGAACACCCCGGCCAGGCTGGTGGCCTGCAGCTGCAGCGTGCCGACCACGACCGACCCGCCCGCGCTGACCACCCGGCCGTTCCCGGACAGCAGCGAGGACACCCCGCCCGCCACCGCGGCCGCGCCGCCCAGCCCGGACGCCGCGCAGCACACCCTGATCCCCGGCCGGGTCGCCCCGCCGGCCAGGGCAGCCAGCGCGGCCGCGGCCCACGCCGCCGCGGCCTCATCCATGAGCGGCAACGGCGTCACGGGGAGTCTCCGTTCTGGATAAAGGTCAGGGTTCGCGCCTTCCCGGCGAGCCGGTCCACAGCCACCAGCAGGCCCTGCAGCAGGGCCAGCGGGCTCGGCGGGCAGCCCGGGATCCACACGTCCACCGGCAGCGTGCCGCCCACGCCGCCGTGGGTGAACGCATCCGGCTGGTAGACGCCGCCGAGCGCGCACGCCCCGGTGGCCACGACGAGCTTGGGCCCCGGCATCGCCTCGTAGGTCTTGTGCGCCGCGACGTCAAAGGCGCGGATCATCGGGCCGGTCACCATGAGCAGGTCGGCGTGGCGTGGCGCCGGGGTGAAGAAGAACCCGAGCCGGTGCAGGTCATAGTGGGGCGCCGCGAGCAGCCTGATCTCCTGCTCGCACGCGGCGCAGGACCCGGTATCCAGCGTGCGGATGTGCAGGCTGCGGCCGAACTGGCGGTTCACGCTCCGCCGCAGCTCGTCAGCAATTGCCGTTACGCTACCGTCGCGCCTGGTGCCGTCCGTCATGCCTGATCCCCCCGGCCGGTGACTGCCGCGCTGCCGCCCAGCAGCGGGATCCGCTTGACCAGGTGCGCCCGGTCGGTGGCGGCGAGTTCGAACTCCCCGCTGGCCTGCACCGCCTCGGGTGCCTCCTCGGCGCAGCGGCCGCACGCGGTGCACGCGCCCACGTCGAAGACCATCGCGTCGCCGTTCCTGGCCAGGGCCGAGCTGGGGCAGACCGCGATCAGCCGGTCGGCCAGCTCCCTGGTCAGCGCTTCGGGCCGGAACGCCGGCGGGGACGGCAGCGCAGCCGCGGAGGCGTCGGGCCGGGCGGGGTAGTGCGTGGTGACCACCCCGCGGCGCAGCCCCCGCAGGAACCACAGCGGCATGACGCTCGCCTCCTTCCCGTCGCGGTCAGCCCGGGGCCGGTGTCACCGTGACGTGCCCGCCACGGTCAGCCAGAAGCTGGCCTCGATGATCGGTATGTCGGTGAAGACGTTCTGGGACCGGCAGGCGTCGTCGAAGCCGCGCCAGTTCCGCACCGCTGCGGGCCGCAGCCGCGCGCGGGTGATCCGCCCGGCGCCGTCGAGCGCCACCCAGGCCAGCGCCTCGCCGCGGGACGACTCGGCCCAGCCCAGGCCAGAGGAGGGTGGCCGCTGGCCGTCTCGCAGGCCGTCCGGGCCGGCCTCGCCCGTGCCGAACTCAGCCGTGCCCGGCCCGGCGCCGGCCTCGAGCAGTTCCCCGATCAGCCGGACCGACTCGGCGGCCTCGGCCAGCATGACCCGGAACCGGGCCAGGACGTCGCCGCCGTCACCGGCCGCCACCTCAGCGGCCAGCGCACGGTAGGCCCCGGTGGGATGATCCGCGCGGGTGTCGAGGGCCAGTCCGGTGGCCCGGGCGACCGGGCCGACCAGCCCGAGGCGCCGGGCCGCCTCCAGGGTCAGGGTCCCGGTGGCCTCGAGCCGGTCCAGGAACGAGTTGGTGGACAGCAGCGCACCGGCCGCGCGCTGGAGCTCGCCGTAGGCCCCCGGCAGGTCTCGCCGCAGCACCGCCGCATCGGGTCCGGTCCGCGCCCCGCCGATGCCGACGACGCCGAACAGATACCGGTGGCCGAACACCGCCGCGTTGACCCGCAGCAGCCGCTCCAGCGCGATCTCGGCGGCGGCCTGGCCGATGACCAGGCCAGTGGACTGGCACAGCGCCGCGATCGCGGCCGCGTGGTTGTACAGCCGTTCCAGCTCGAGCGCGATCGCCCTGGTCCGCACCGCCTGAGCGGGCGGTTCCAGGCCGAGCGCCGCCTCTACGGCGGTGGCGAAGGCCCAGGCCGCGCCCACCGCGCCCAGGCCCTCCGTCCGCTCCACGTGGAAGAGGGCCTCACGCGGGGTGCGGCCCTGCAGGCGCCACTCGATGCCCCGGTGCTTGTGCCACGTGAACAGGTACAGGTCGACGACTTCCTCGCCGCTGGTCACGATGCCGTAGTACAGCGACTCTACCCCGACCTGCCGGACCGGGCCGAACGGGAACTCGAACGCCTGGCCGCCCACGACATGCGGTGCGTGCACGTCGGCGGGCGGCTGGGCCGGCGGGTGGCCGAGCCGGGGCAGGGCCGGGCTCCCGGGGGCCGCCCGGGATTCCAGCGCGGCCTGGGGAGGCAGCGCCACCCGGTTCAGCGGCTTGCCGCCAGCCGGCCTGATGCCGAACTGCTCGTAGATCTCGCATTCCTCGGCGAACGCGGCCGGCGCGATGTCGGAGAGCGCGGGGTAGTGCTCGGTATCGATCGCCGACTCGGTGATGAGGTACCTGCGGTCGGCGTCCAGGCCCCAGACCAGGCGCAGCACCACCGGCTCGCCGGGGCTCCCGCCGGAGGCGAACATGTCGGCCAGGCGGGCCCCGGGATACGCCGCGATCCGCCGGGTGGCCGCATCCAGCTCGGACGCGACCACTCCGATCGTGATCACTGGCCCGTCACCAGACGTGGCGGCCTGGCCCAGTTCCCTCAGCAGGCCGGGCCAGCCCTCCGCCAGGTCGGGCCGCAGCGCGGTCACAAGATCACCGCCACCGAATGCCTGATCACCGCGTCCAGGCCCGCCGGGATCCACAGGCCTAGGACCAGCAGCGCGGCCAGGCCGACAACCAGCGGGGCGACCGCGGCCAGCCTGACGGCGCGGCCGCGGTACGGGCTGCGGGACGGCTGCACCTCGTCGGCCGCCGTGGGGCTCGCCGCCACGGGCCTGGCCACCAGCACGCCGGCCGCCACCGTGCTAGTCATCACGGGGCTGCCCGGGGTCGTGCTAGTCATCACGGGTCCGGGCGCCCGTCCGTCGCCACTGACCTCGCCACTCGCCCCGGGATGGGTTGCTGCGGCGCTCGTCACCACGGGGCTGGCCGCCGCGGGGCCAGCCGTCACGGCGCCGGTCACCATCCCGGTCGTCGTCCGGGCGAACGCGATGAACGCGATGGCCAGCAGCGCGAGCAGCAGCAGTGGCAGCCCGGGTCCCGAGGCGGCGAAGCCCGCGCGGACGATCGTCAGCTCGGACAGGAATACCCCGAACGGCGGCGACCCCAGCACCGCGAACGAGCCGAGCAGCAACGCGCACCCGGTGACGGGTGCCGAGGCGAGCACGCCGCGGACGCCCGCTGCCTCCCGGGTCCGGTACCGCAGTGCTACGTCCCCGCTGGCCAGGAACAGCACCGTCTTGGCCAGCGCGTGGTTGAGCGTCTGCAGCAATGCGCCGTAGATCCCGAGGACACCGCCGAACCCGAGCGCGACCGCGATGATGCCCATGTGCTCGACCGAGGAATAGGCGAACAGCCGCTTGAAGTTCCCCCGCCGGATCATGAACAGCACCCCGATCACGATGGACAGGAAGCCGAACACGAGCAGGACGCCCCGGGGGAAGCCGTCGCCCAGCCGGGCCCGGGTGATGGCCAGGAACCGGATGATCGCGTACATTCCGGTGTTGAGCAGCGCGGCCGACAGCATCGCGCTGGCCGGGCTCGGGGCCTCGGCGTGCGCGTCAGGCAGCCAGGTGTGCATCGGGGCCAGGCCCACCTTGGTGCCGTAGCCGACGACGGCCAACAGGAACGCCAGTCGCAGGCTCTGCGGCGCGAGGGCGTGCGCGTGACTGAACAGGTAGGGCCAGGTCAGGCGGAGATCGGGAGCCAGGTGCAGGCCGCTGGCCGAATAGAAGAGGAACAGCGTGCCCGCGAGCGCGATCGTGACGCCGAACGAGCTGATGATCACGTATTTCCAGGCCGCCTCCAGCGAGCTGGCCCGCGCCTCGAGGCCCACCAGAGCGGCACTGGCCAGGGTGCTCGCCTCGATCAGCACGAACAGCAGGCCCAGGTTGCCGGTCTCGAGCGCCGCGAGCATCAGCGCCGCGAACAGCCCGAAGAAGATGAAGTAGAGCCGGACCTGGAAGGCGGACAGGCGCCCGGAGTCCTCCTCGGCCGACAGGTAGGCCACGGAGCCCACCGCGGCCAGGAGGGTCACCGCGGCCACGGTGAACAGGAAGAAACAGCTCAGCGAGTCCAGGTACAGATAGCCGCCCCAGCCCCGCAGCGGGGCCCGGTGCAGCTCGGAGACCATCAGCGCGACCGAGCACCCGAGCGCGGCCAGGGCGCCCGCTGCCCCGGCCCATCCGGCCCCGCGCGCCCGCGCGCCGCCCGCCGCCGCCACCGCGCCGGCCAGCGGGCCGACGGCCACCGCGATCACCAGGACGATCATCAGCCCTGCAGCTCCTTCAGCTCGGCAGCGCTGGCGCTGGCCAGCCGCCGGGTCAGCCCGGACACGAACACGAGCATGATCAGCACCCCGGCGACGAGATCGAGGAAGACGCCGGCCTCGACGATGAACGGGAACGTCGCGACCAGCGTGATCGCGCCGAGGAAGACGCCGTTTTCCACGATCAGCCAGCCGATCAGCTGGGCCACCGTGTGCCGCCGCACCACCATGGCCAGCCCGCCCAGCAGGATCACCGCGGTGGACAGCGGGACCACCGCGGCCGCCACCACACCCTGCGGCAGCAACTGGGGCCGGGTCACCAGGTAGGCGAACGCGGTCAGCGCACCGCCCGCGATCAGCGAGGTCGACAGGCCCGTCGACAGCGCCGCGTCGCGTTTGAGGTCCAGCCGCTGCATCAGCAGCCGTCGGGCCGAGACGGGGATACCGATGCCCTTGATCGCCAGCGTGGCCACGGCCAGGATCCACAGCTCGATGCTGCCGAATGCGTAGGCGGCCACCCCGGCGGCGAAGGACAGCACCACCGACTGCGCCCCGTAGTAGGCCACGTACCGGTTGAACAGCTTGGAGCCCAGGCAGGCGAACGCCAGCAGCAGGATCAGCACCCCGGACAGGTCGAGCAGCACCCCCGCGGCGCTGGTGGCCTTCAGGCTCTCCATGGCGTCAGACCCCGATCACGTACGAGGTGGCCACGCCCACGAGCGCGAGCAGGAAGGACGCCCCGAGGAACTCGGCGATACGGAAGAACCGGAGCTTGGCAAAGGAGGTGTCGATCACGACGATGGCCAGGCCGCACAGGGCCAGCTTGCCGAGCAGGACCGGAATCGCGAGCAGCGCGGAGGGCAGGTCTGTAGAGACGCCCAGGCCCCAGGGAATCACGAACACGTTCATGAAGATCGAGGACAGCAGGAAGAGCTTCATCCAGCTGCCCCACTTCATCAGGGCGTACGCGCGCCCTGAGTACTCAAGCACCCGCCCTTCCTCGATCATCGAGATCTCGGTCGACCCGCCCGGGTTGTCGATCGGGATCCGGCCGTTCTCCACCAGCACGATCATGAAAAAGGCGAGCAGGCCCAGCAGGTGGGTCGGCAGGACCAGCGCGTACGGCGACGCCGCGATCGCGTGGTTCATCAGGTACGGGTTGTCGGACGCCGAGACCGCGCCGACCGTGAAGAACACCAGGATCAGCGCCGGCTCGGCCATGCTGCCGACCCAGCTGGCCCGGCTCGCGCCGAGGCCCCCGTACGGGCTGCCGGTATCCAGGCCGGCCAGCGAGGTCATGAATCCGGCCAGGGCGAGCACGAACGCGCCGCCGATCAGGTCGGCCAGGAACGCCAGCGGCAGCGGTGTGTCGGTGATGACCGGGACGATCACCGACACCGTCAGGTAGCAGGCGAACGTCACGAACGGCGTAATCCGGAAGACCCATGACGCCTGGTCGCTGACCACGCTGCCCTTGCGCAGCAGCTTGGCCAGGTCCCTATAGGGCTGGAGCACGCTCGGGCCGCGCCGGGAGGCGATCACGGCCTCGGCCCGCGTCAGCACGCCCGCGTATAGCGGTGCGGCAGCCAGGACCACCAGGCTCTGCAGCACCTGGATCAGGATCGGGAAAGACAAAATGACCTCCGCCTGTCTGGCGGCGCATGGAGCGCCTGTGCAGGTAGAGGCCATTAGCCTGGTCATACCGCCCCAGGCGTTACGCGAGCCTCATCGCGTTACACGTTCAGGATACACGGGGCGTCTCCCGCGTTGAAGCCGTGCGGGTGTCTCCCTCCCGCCGGATCACAGCAGCAGCACCGGGATCGCGCACCCCCGGACGGCCGTCTCGGCCACTCGGCCGAGACGGGGGTGAAAGGCCCCGCCGTCGCCGTGCCGGCCGACCACGAGCAGGTCAAAGCCGTGCTCGGTCGCATAGTCGCACACGGCCCGGCCGACCTGGCTGTGCTCCACAATCTGCAGGCTCATCCGGACCCCGCGGGCCGCCGGCCTGGCCCGTTCGAAGTGCTCTTCGGCCAGCCGCCTGATCGCGGCCCGCTCGCTCTCGCCGTCATCGGCGGCCTCGGTGCTCGGGGCCGGGGTCAGCACGGCGAGAGCCACGACGTGACCACCGTCATCGCCCACGATCGACGCGGCGGCACTCAGCGCCTCGGCGGCATCGGCCGAGGCATCCCATCCGACGAGCGCCCGGCGGAACCGCCCCGCGGTCACCGGGTCATCTCCGTAGTGTCATTCAAAGGGGCATCCGTCACCATGGCCTCCTTATGGCAGCGGGCATTATGACTAAGCCCGTCGTAAAGGGCAGCTGTCAGGTGTAGAGGCCATCAGCGAGCCGTGATCTCGCGGTTTGCGGCGAGCCTCATCGCCACGGCCATTGTGGACGCGAATACGGCCGGCGACAAGTGGCCGCCGGAATTGGCACCCGGTCCTGCCGGCGGCAGGCCCGGGGTTCAGGCCAGCGCGGTCACCACGGCCAGCACCGCGACCAGCGCGATCAGCATGTAGGCGAGGTAGGCGTCCAGGCGTCCGGACTGGAGCCTGCGGGCGGCCCGGCCGGCCGCCGCGAGCGGGCGCAGCAGCGGCCGGTACAGGTACTGCTCGACTACCTCGATGACATCCGAGGCGTAGCCGACATGCGGGGCGGCCGTGTCTGTGCCGTCCGTGATGGCGCCGGATTCAGGCAGGCCGCCCGTGGGGCCGGCCCCGGGGACGCTCCCCGGCGGGGCCATCCGCCGGACCTCGGTGCGGGTGTGCAGCACGGCCGTGAGCACCCGGCGGGTCGGGTTGGCGAAGCCGAACGCCGTGTACCGGCCGGATCCGGCCACGCCCGCCGTGGCCGAGCGCCACGCAGGCACCCGCCGGACCCGGATCAGGCGGCGGCCCGACAGGGCCCAGGCCAGCAGCGTGACCAGCACAAGCAGGCTCGGCATGACGATCCAGAGCCAGGACGGCGAGAGGATCGAGAACCCGGTGAACACCGGCTGCAGCACCCACGGGGACTTCAACGCCGCGCTGGTCAGCGGGGCGGCCACGACCGGCGACAGACCGGCCCCAATGACCCGGATCTCCAGCGGAGTGACCGCGGCGATGGCCAGGCAGGCGGCACCGAGCACGGCGATCGCGACCCGGCCGCCGAGCCGGAAGTCCCACAACCTGGCCGGCTGGCCGTCAGCCCCGGGCGAGCGCGGCTGCCCGAGCACGACCACGCCGACCATCCTGACGAACGTGACGCCAGCGAAACCAGCGGTCAGCGCGACAGCGGCCCCGGCGACCGCGAGCACCAGCCGGTAGCCGAGACCGGGCACCCGGAACTGCTGCATCAGCGCCTCGAGCAGGAACCACTCGGAGACGAACCCCGCCGTGGGAGGCAGCCCGGCCAGCGTCAGTGCGCCAATGGCCAGGCCGGTGCCACGCCAGGGCGCCCGCTTCGCCACTCCGCGCAGTTCATCAAGATCATCGGTGCCGGCGGCCGATTCCATGCCCGCGCTGGCGGTGAAGAGCAGCGACTTGGCCACGGTGTGCGCGATCACCTGCAGGGTGGCCGCGAGCAGCCCGGCCGCGACCAGGCGCTGGTCCCGTACGGCCGCACCGACCAGGGCGACGCCGAACCCGGTCAGGATCAGGCCGGTGTTCTCCACGCTGGAGTACGCGATAACCCTGAGCAGGCCAGTCTGCACCGCGGCATGCGCGATGCCAAGCACCGCGGTCAGGCCGGCCAGCACGAGCAGCGTGCCGGTCACCCATCCGGGTGGCGGGCCGAGCAGGGCAAGAGTGCGCCACAGTCCGTAGAAGCCGACGTTGACCGCTACCCCGGCCATCACCGCCCGTGCGGGGCCGGGTGCGGCCGGGTACCCGCGCGGCATCCAGACCTGGAACGGGACGAGCCCGACCTTGACCGCGAAGCCGGCCACCAGCAGCACCTGGGCCGTGGTGCGCGCGCCACCCGCGGGCACGAGCGCGAAGCTGGCCAGGCTGAGCGATCCGGACCGTACGGCCAGCAGCAGCAGGCCGGCCAGCAGCGACGCCCCGCTGACCTTCCCGAACGCCAGCGTGACCAGCGCGCCGGCAGGCCGGCCTGGCTTGTCCCGCTCGAAGCCGGCCAGCAGGTAGAACGCAACGGTCAGGATCTCCCAGGCAAAAAGCAGCGTGAACGCGTCCCCGGCGGTCAGGAACACCGCGACCGCCGCGAGCGCGAGCGCGTAGCAGGCGCCGAGCCCGCGCCGGCTCGTGCCGCCGTGCCCGGCCCAGCCGGCGAATCCCGTCGACACCCAGGTGGCCGCGCCGAACGCGATGACCAGGAACAGCCCGGACAGCCGGTCCGCGGTCAGCCCAACGGTGCCGGCCCCGAGGACGCCTGCCGGCCACAGCCGGGCCTGATGGCCGGCCAGCGCGCCCGCGCCGCCCGCGGTCAGGCACGCGGACGCGGCCGCGCCGAGCAGGTACGGCACCCGGGCCAGCCGGGCCCCGCCGGCCAGGTCGGCCACGGCCGCCACGGCGAACAGCGCCAGCCCGGCGGCGAGCAGGCCCGAGAACGCGCTCACCGCTGCGCTCCGGTGCGCGCATCTGCGGGCAGGCGGCCTACCGCGAGCAGCAGGGCGTGCAGGATGCTGAACGGGGCCGGAGGGGAACCCGGCAGCCAGATATCGACCGGCACCGTGGCCGCGATCTCGCCGGTCACCGCGTAGGACGGGCCGACCAGGCCACCGCTCACCGCGTCGGTGCCGACGGCGATCACGATCTTCGGGCCCGGCATCGCGTCGTAGGTCCGCAGCAGCGGTTCGGTCATCCCGCGCGCCCCGGCCCCGGTGACCAGCAGGATGTCGGCATGACGCGGGCTCGCGGTCAGGAAGATCCCGAGCCGGTGCGCGTCATAGACCGGGTTGAACAGGGCCAGGATCTCCCACTCCTCGGTCCCGTCCGACCCGGCGTCCACGTGCCGCAGGTGCACCGACCGGCGCAGCGCCGTGGTCCGCGCTCGCAGGCCGTCGCGGACCGCGGCCAGCCGCTCGGGGGTCTCTTCGATCTCCGGCACTACCAGCCCGGGCCGGGAAAGCGCGGCCGCGGTGGGGCCCCTGGACCAGCCGAATACGTCGGGCCGGGCCGCCACGCAGCGCCCGCATTGCACGCACTTGCCCTGGTCGAGGTGCAGGCCGGTGTCGTCGCGCGAGATCGCGCCGGTCGGGCACAGCCAGCCCATCTGCTCGGCGTCGGCGGGCCTCGGCGTCAGCACCGCCGCCGGCCCGCGGCCGCTGTCCGCGTACGGATCGGGCCTGGCTGGCCAGCGCGTGGTGAGGACGCCGCCTCGCAGACCTCTCAGCACCCACATCTAACCTGCCACCCCCGCCATGGACAGCCCGAAGCTGGCCTCGATGAACGGGAAGTCGGTGAGGATGTCACCGGCGAACACCTCGTGCATCAGCACCAGGTTGTGGAACGAGGCTGAGCGCGAACGGCAGCGTGTGATCTGGCCGTTCTCCAGCCGGACGTCATAGAGCACTTCGCCCTGCGGGGCCTCGGCCCAGCCCACCGCCCGCCCGTCGGTCGCCTCGCAGTCCGCCCGCAAGGGCCCGTCCCGTGCGTCACCGAGTTCGTCGGCGACCTGGCGGAGCAGGTGGAACGACTGGGCGACCTCATCCCAGCGGGCCTGCAGCCTGGCCAGGGCATCACCGGCCGGACATGGCGCAGGCTGCCGAAGCCCGAGGGAGGCATAGGCGTCATAGGGCCTGACCTCGCGGGCGTCGTCAGAGAAACCCGATCCCTTGCCCACCGGGCCGAGCGCACCATGCGCACGGGCTCGCTCGGGCGTCAGCGGCCCGGTACGGCGCAGCCGGTCGAGGAACGACGCGGTGCCCATCAGCAGCGTGACGTCGGCCGTCACCGCCTTGTCGAGGCGCCCGATCACGGTGAGCAATTCCCCGGGAGCGACCGCGGGCGGCACGCCGACCCCGCCGGGCACGACGATCCCGCGTCCGAACCGGCTGCCGCACAACTGGCTGACCAGCCGCAGCACCTGCTCCTTGTGCCAGCCGAACCTCGCGGTCGCGACCGCCAGGCCCGCGGCGTCGGCCAGCCTGACCGCGACGTCCAGGTGGCAGGCGAGCCGTTCGAGCTCCGCGTGCAAGACCCGGATCAGCGTGGCGGGCCAGGGCACCGTTACCCCGGCGATCCGTTCCAGCGCGTGACAGTAGGCGAGTGCGTGCGCGACGCTGGCCGTGCCCTCCACCCGCTCGGCCAGCAGCACCCCGTCGGCCGGCGATAGGGCCTCGAAGCGCTTCTCGAGACCGCGGTGCTTGTAGAACACCCGCATGTTCAGGTGCGGGATCTCCTCGCCGGGGGTCTCCACCAGGTACTCGATCGACTCGACGACGCCCGAGCGGACCGGGCCGTGCGGGATCGTAAACAGGCCGGGGCCGGTCACGTGAAGCGGCAGCGCCCGCGGATCCGGCTCGATCATCGTGGGTCCGTCCGGCGCGCCCGGCCTCGGCCGTGGCGCACCCCCCGGCAGCTCCGGCAGCAGCAGCGGCTCTGGCCGGGGGTGGCCCTGCGGGACGACGCCGAACATGTCGGTGATCACCCGCTCGTACCAGAAGGCGGCGCCTAGCCGCGGGGTCAGCGCCGGGTAGCTCGTGGTCCCTACGGGCAGGACCGTCTCCAGTACGGCGATGTCATCCGTGCCCGCGACGTGGGCGGACAGCAGCAGCCCCTCGGGCCGTGCGGTGCCGAAGAGCCCGGCGAACCTGAGGCCCGCCGCCACCTCGCCGGCCAGGTTGTCCCACAACATGGACACGTCACCGGCCAGCCGGGTGTCCACAGCGTCCCGCGGAGCCGGGCTCATGCGCCACCGCCCAGCAGGTGCACGGCGCGGGTGAGCAGGCCGGTCAGCTCGGCAGGCGGATGCACGCCGAGCACGAGCAGCGCGGCTACCCCGGCGACCACCGGTACCACCATCCACGCGCTCGGCTCGCTCCTCTTTAGACCGGGGGGACGGCCCCCCGGACCCCCCGCGTCCCGTCCGCTCGGGCCGGCCTCCGGCCGGCCGTCGCGGCCGGCCCCGGCTTCGCCGTCCTCCCACCCGCCCTTTCCCCCCTCGTGGCCAGCCTCCGGCTGGCCCTCGCGGCTGGCACTTCTGCGCGGGGTGAACAGCATCCGGTTGGTGGCGAGGGTCAGGCCCAGGAACGCCACGGTCACCAGGACGATCAGCACGGCGGCGGCCGCGTTCGATGAGGCGCCGAACCCGCCTTCCACGATCTCGAACTCGCTGCGGAAGATACCGAACGGCGGCATCGCGCAGAGGGCGAGGACCGCGATCAGGAACAGCGGGCCGCTCCACGGCAGCAGGTCCAGGCCGCCGCCAATCGCGGAGATCCGCTTGCTGCCGAACTTGTGGACGAGGACTCCCGCCCCCATGAACGCGTTGCCCTTCGCGGCGGCGTGCGCGAGCACGTGCAGCAGCACACCGGCCAGCGCGATCGGCGCGCCGAAGCTCACCCCGATGGCCAGGATGCCCATGTGCTCGACGCTCGAGTACGCGAGCATGCGCTTGATGTCCCGCTGATCGAGCAGGTACAGCGCGGCCAGCAGCAACGAGGCGATGCCGAACACCAGCAGCATGTCGCGCGGGAACCGGGGGCCGACCGCGGCGGTGGCCACCTGGTAGTAGCGCAGTATCGCGTAGAAGCTCACCGCGAGCAGCGAGCCCGATAGCAGCGCCGACACCGGGGTCGGCGCCTCGGAATGCGCGTCGGGCAGCCAGGTGTGCACCGGGAACAGGCCCATCTTGGTGCCGAAACCGAGCACCGCGAGCGCGAAGGCCAGGCGGATCACGGCGTGCGGCAGCCGGGGGCCGGCCTGCAGCAGGGCCACGAAGGACAGGTCGTAGTGCTCGCCCAGCACCTGCGCGCCCGCGTAGTACGCGAAGATCGTCGCGAGCAGGGCCAGGCCGAGCCCGGCCGAGGCGATCAGGATGTACTTCCAGGCCGCTTCCGCAGCCCCGTCGGTGTTCTCGATCGCGACGAGCAGCGCTGAGATCACGGTGGTCACCTCGACCGCGATCCACAGCAGCGCCAGGTTGTTCATCATCGGCGCGGCGAGCATCGACCACGCGAACAGGTTCAGCCCGGCGTAGAACCTGCGGGAGTACCTGGAGAAGCCTGCCTCACCCCGGCTGCGGGCCAGGTAGCCGACGGAGTAAACGGCCACGGCGGCATACAGGAAGCTGGTGGCCAGCAGGAACACCACGCTCACCGCGTCGATGCGCAGATACGAGAGGTACATCAGGTTGTGGTGCGCGGCGGCCGGGATCAGGGCCAGGACCAGCCCGAAGCAGGCGATCCCGGCGATCGCGGTGATGGCTTGCGCGGCGGCGGCCGGGACGCGCAGGGATACCACCGCTGCGGCCAGCGGCAGGCCGAGCACCAGCAGAATGACGACCAGCATGGCTCAGCCCCGCAGCCTGGTCAGGTCGGCGGTGGACAGCGACTCGGCCCGGCCGTGGTGCACCCGGATCAGCAACTCGAACACCACGACCGCGACCAGCAGGTCAAACAGGAACGCCACCTCGAGGATCAGCGGCAGCCCGGCGGCGACCACCAGGGCCGTCAGCGAGATCCCATTCTCCAGCGACAGGAACCCGATCGCCTGGGACGCCACATCACGGCGCATGATCATCAGTACGAAGGCCACCAGCACCACCGACACCGAAACGGACAGCGCGGTCGGCGGGAGCACCGGGCTGTGGATGTGCAGGGCACTGACTGTGAAGAAACCGAACGCGGCGACCGCGATCGCCAGCAGCACGGTGCTGGCCAGGCTCAGCGACCCGCTCCCCGCGATCTCGGTCCAGCCCGGCCCGGCTCCCTGGCCGTCGGTTCCGTCCGGCCTGGTGCCCGCCCGGCCCACCCCGCGCAGCAACCGCCTCAGCACGATCGGGACGATCACCACCTTGAGCCCGGCCGACAGGGCGGCGAGAACATACAGGTCCGGCAGGTGGCGCACGGCCGCTACCAGCACGGCGAGGATGGAGATCAGGGCCGACTGCGTCGCGTACAGCCGCACCTGGTCGCGCAGTAGCGCCTGGCGGAACATGCCGAACTCGGCCAGCAGCACGCCCACGGCGATGACGCTCGCGCCGCCGGCGTAAACGCTGGGCGCCGCAACCGCTGACATCAGCCACCTCCCAGGTACAGGGTGAACACGCCGAGCACGGCCAGCAGGAACGCCCCGGCCACGAATTCAGTGATCTTGAACAGGCGCAGCTTGGCGAACGAGTTGTCGATGACCGCCACCACCGTGCCCAGCACCACGGCCTTGCCCACCAGGGCGACGATCGCCACCGCCACGGCCCCGGCCTGCGCGGTGGCGGCCAGGCCCCACGGCGCGACGAACACGTTGAGCAGGATCGTGTAGAGGATCAGCTGCTTCATCGACGATCCCCACTTCAGCAGCGCGAAATAGGGGCCGGAGTGCTCGAACGGGCGAGCTTCCTCGATCATCCCGAACTCGTTGGTCCCGGTGTGTGTCTCCACCGGGATCCGGCCGGTCTCGTACAGGATGACCATGAACAGTGCGGCCGCGGCCAGCAGGTGCGCGGGTCGCACGATCTGGCTCGCCGACGAGCGCACGGTGGCCGCGAGCGCATACGGGAGGTCGGTCCCGGTCACCAGCGCGACGGTGAAGACCACGAACAGCACGACGGGCTCGGTGATTGCGCCGAACGTCTTGGCGCGGCTGGCGCCGAGCTGAGCGTAAGGACTGCCGGTTTCCAGCGCAGCGACCGCGACCAGGAAGCTGGCCAGCGACAGGATGAAGCCGCCGCCGAGGATGTCGCCCATGTAGCCGAGCGGCAGCCCGTAGGTGGTCAGCACCGGGATCAGCAGCGGCACGGTCAGGTAGCAGGTCGCCGCGGCAAGCGGAGCGGCCAGGAACACCCAGCTCGATCCCTCAGGCGCCAGTGCCTCCTTGCGGAGCAGCTTGGCCAGGTCATAGTACGGCTGCAGCACGCGCGGGCCGGCCCGCCCCTGCATGCGTGCTTCCACCCGCGCGATTACACCGGAGATTCCCGGTGCGGCGACAGCGATGGTCGCCACCTGCAGGAACTGGATGACCGGTATGGGAAGGGCCGCGCTCACCCGCCCGCTCCCGCGGCGCTGATCGGGGGCTGGAAGCCCCCGGTACTCTTGCCGGGCGGCTCCGGGCCGGTCGTTTTCACGGACATCTCTCCTCTGCAGCCTGCCCGGTATCCGGGTCTAGGTCGTAGAGGCCATCAGCGAGACATCCCGCGGTTTCGGCGAGCCTCATCGCCGGGCCACCCATTGTGGCGGAAGGCGCTGCCGACCTGCAAATCCGGCGCAGGTGCCTGGCCAGCGGCGGGCCGGTGCCGAGGCCTCAGGCAGCCGGGCCTGGCCATCTAGGCCCGTCCCCGCTGCCCGGCTACGCTAAGAGCATCGGCGGAGGGGCTCGCCGTTACCTGCGGATAAGCCGCCAACGGTCCCTGCCAGAGGCAGGGGGCCGTAAGCGTGCACGCAGACAACGATGCGTCCTGCCGCCTGTGCGCGCAGCAAACCCTGGCCGTCCAGGCGGCGGATCGCGCGTCCCGGCCTGATGCCGCACCGCCGGAGTTGGTTCCTCATCTGTATGTCTGCCGAGGGCTGTCGACCTACCGGATAGCCGAGATAACGGGAATCAGCCGGTACCGCGTCGGACGACTGCTCGGCCAGGCTGGGGTGCCGGTGAAGGCCCGGGGCGCGGGGCGACGGCGGCAGCCGGGCGCGGAGCAGGATGCACTGACGGGCACCATGGCCACGCTCTATCTCGAATCGCGACTTTCCTCCAGCCGGATCTCGGCGATCACGGGAGTTCCCGAGCGCACGGTCCGCGCCCGGCTGCGCCGCCATGGTGTACCCATGCGTACCCGGGGTCGGCTGAACCGGGAAGACCGGATAACGGTGCCCGCAGATGCGCTCGCCCAGCTGTACGTACGTACCGGACTGACCGCGGCAGAGACCGGCAAGCTGCTCGGCGTGTCGTTCCGGGTCGTCCTTAGGGCAGCGCACGACCAGGGCCTGCCGGTACGCATCGGGGGAGTGCCGCCGCACCACGGGCCGACTGAGATCGAGTTGGTCGACGCCCTGTACGACGATCCGCTGGTGCAGCAGACGCTCATGCGTCATGGCCTGGCCAGGCGGCCCGCCGGCGGTCCGATCTGGCAGCGCTTCCCTGTCCCGCTGCGGGTGGACGCAGAACTCGCGGAGGAGTTCTACGTCGCGTGCGGGGTGGGACTGAGGCACATCGAACTGCTATGCGGGCAGCCAGCCGAGACCATCCGCGGACTGCTGCATGCGCGGGGAATACCGCTGCGCCCGCCCGGCGGCAGATCCCCGTTCCTGCGCAGATGGCGCACGGGACCATTGGCTCAGCCGTCGGCGGACCAGCGAAACGAAGGCTCGCCGCACCGTGCTGCCAATCTGCCCTAGGCGTCGGCGATAAGGCGGGCACAGATGCCGAACTGGCGCAGCTCCGCCGAGGCGTGGGCCTGGCGCGCAAAGGCCGCGGTGTCGCCGCGCGCGAGTGAGTCCCAGCAGATACGGTCGGCCACCGCAAGAGCGCAGACTGCTGCGGCGGCAAGTCCGGTCGGCGAGATGGTCTCCACCAGCTCTCTGAGCCGGGTCACATCGGCGACCGCTTCGCGCGCTGCTGTGGCTTCCAGCTGTTGCAGGTGAACCGACAGCTCGCCGATGAGGTAGTCCTGCGTCATGCGTCCGCTCTCCTCAGTAGCGCAGTCAGGGCCCGATTCTGGTCACGGTCGGGTCCAGGACGCCCAGCAGCCGGCTGCACGGCCAGGAAGACTGCCGGCCTTCGGTCTGCTCGACGGTTTCGACGAGCATGGCGGCACGGTCATCTGGCTGCCCGTGCCAGCGTGGGCAGCGGTCGAACAGCGGGCAATCGCTGCTGGCCGTGCCACGGCGTGGAGCGCACTTCGGTCTGGCGCCGGAGCGGAAGACGCGCAGCGCCCGCCACAGCAGCAGAACCTCGTCCTCGCTGACCTTCATGACGCCGTCGCCGGCTGAGCATCCGAGCCGAGGGTGTCGAGCCGGGCCTGCGTACTGCGGAGGGCCTGCTCACGAGCGGCCAGCTCGGCGAGCCGGCCGGCCGCCTGACCGGCTGTCTGATCTCGCAGTACCGCAGCCGTCTCCAGCGCGTCAGCCAGGCGGTCCGTGCTGGCGGAGTAGCGGCGCTTCACGATCAGGATCAGCTGCCGCGTCGCCTCGGCCAGCCGGTACTGCAGATCTGCCCGGGCCCGGCCGATCTGCCTGCCCACGAGATCGCCCACCTCACCGAGCACGTGATCGCGGGCCAGCCGCCGCCCCACCTGCCCAGGCAGGCTGCGCCGGATCGCGCCTGCGAGCAGCTCAGCCTGATCGACCCTTTCGTCCACCGAGTAGAAGAACCGCGGGTCCGGGGCCAGGCGCTCGCCCGGCGCCGGCATCGCCAGCGTCAGCCCGAGCAGCTCAGCGGCCGCCCCGCGGATCGCGTCGAGCTCAGCCGTGAGATCGCGGGTGAGCCGGCCGTCCAGTGTGCCGAGGCCATCCTCGAGCCGCTGGCGCTGCGCTCGCCGCCACGACTCGGCCGCATCCTTCGCCAGCCGGACAAGCCGGTCTCGGCCCTGCCGCTCGATATCGGCGGGCTTTGCCTGGGCGAGCTCACCGTCGAGCAACCTGGCGATGGCGGCACACAGGTTCCCGGTCAGCCGGATGATCTCCCGGTCAGCCGCCCCGTTCAGCTCGGCCAGCAGCCGGGCGGACTCCGCTGCGGCCAGATCTGCCGCGCAGGTCCCCTGCTCCCGGACGGCCTTGAGCCGGGCGGTGAAGGCGGTCACCCGCCCGGCCGCCTCTGAGCTGCGCATCTGGGCAGCACGCTGGGCGAGCGCGACCTCGTCGATCAGGGAGCCGGTGACTCGGCGCAGCTGTCCGACAGCGGATCGCTCAAGGTCCGCGGACCTCCCGGCGCCGAGATACGCAACGAAGTCAGCGGCGAGCTCGGCGAACCCCGCATCGCCAGCGGGGCTGAGCGCGGCCCGGGCCGACACCGGGTAGACCCGGGCCGCCGCCCGGCCCGTCGCGTCGCCGGCGAACCGCCCGGTGAACGCGACGGCCTCGGCCAGCCCGGCGGCATCCAGGTAGTCCGCCTTGTTCAGCACCACGAAGGTGGTCACTGACAGCTCCCGGACGCGTCCGAGCAGCTCATGCTCGCTGGCCGAGACCGGCGGGTCGGCGGTCAATACGAAGATCGCCGCGTCCATGGTCGGCAGGACGCTGTCCGCCGTAGCGGTGTTGTGCGCGTACACCGAGCCGGTGCCGGGCGTGTCGACGATTTCCACGCCACGGGCGAGGAGCGGGGCATCGAGCCGGGCCGTGATGCTGCTGACGCCGAGGGCGTTGCCAGGATTGCCGTGTTCAGTGCCCAGATCGTCCAGCGCGGACAACGGGTAGCGATCTGAGCGGCCATCCGCAAACGCCACCTCGAGGCCCTCATCGGTCCCGTGCGTCACGGTAACCGCCACGGCCGTGAGCGGCGTCACGCCGACCGGCAGTACCTGCCGGCCCAGCAGCGCGTTCACCAGCGTGCTCTTCCCGCGTTTGGCCTCGCCCACGACCAGCACGCGCAGCCGAGCCGCAACCAGCCGGTTTCGCAGCGCCGCGAGTGCCTCCCGGTCCTGAGCCCTGGCCACATCGGCGAGGTCGTCCAGGACCGACATCAGCGGGTAGGGCAACTCAGATGCGCGCATGCCGCCTCCTACCTATTCAGGTAGGGACCGTTGGCGGCGCGAAGCCGCGGTTGGATGGCGGGCCCCTCCGCCGACGCATCTCCTCCAGGTTAATGCAGGACGGCAACGGCCAGCCGCGGGCCTGTCAGCACCATCGCCCCTTAGCTCATCAGGAGGGGTCGTACGCGATCGTGGGCAGGTCCACCGCGGTCGCGCCGCCGTCGACCGTGATCACGGCGCCGGTCACCGCTGAGGCATGGCCGCTGGCCAGAAACGCCACGACGGCCGCGACCTCGCCCGCCTCGGCGGGCCTGCGCAGCGGCACGTGCCCGGTGGCCAGCGTGTAGGCGGCTTCCCGGCTGCTGAGCCCGCGCAGGTCGGCGAGCTGGTCCATCTCCTCGTCGGCCATGGGGGTGCGCACCCAGCCCGGGCACACGGTGTTGACCCGGACCCCGCGCGGGCCGAAGTCCCTGGCCATCGACCGGGCCAGCCCGATCAGCCCGTGCTTGGCCGTGACGTAGCCCACCGACTCCGGGGACGCGGCCAGGCCGGCGATCGACGCCACCACGACCGCGCAGCCGCGGCGCGTGACCAGCTGCGGCAGGCAGGCCCGCGCCGAGACCAGGCAGGTGGTCACGTTGGACCGGAGGCTCGCCGTCCAGGCGTCGTCGGCGATGTCCGCGGCGGTCCCCGCGCCCATGCCGCCGGCGTTCGCCACCAGGACGTCGATGCCGCCGAAACACGTGGCCGCGGCCTCCGCGACCCTGGCCATGTCGGCCGGGTCTGCCGCGTCGGCCGGGACGGCCAGGGCCCGGGCCTCCGGGGTCCGGTTCTGCAGCGTGGCCACGGTGTCGTGCAGCAGCGAGGCGCGCCGCCCGACCAGGACGACCGCGCCGCCCTCGGCGGCGAACCGGGCGGCTACCGCGGCGCCGATCCCGGTTCCGGCGCCAGTGATCACCGCGACCTTGCCGTCGAGCCAGCCACCAGATCCGGCCATGGGGAGCCTTTCAGCGTCTGCGGTGCGGGTGTGCGCGGGCTGCGTCGGCGGTCAGCCGCCGGCGAGCCGCTCGAGGCGGGAGTGCAGTTCGCTGAGGTAGCCCTCGGCCTCCGGCTTCATCAGCACGCTGCGCAGGATCCTGGTCCCCTCGCTGTCCAGCTCCACGCTGGGATGGCGGCGGGCGACGTCGGCGGCCGACACGCGCAGCGTGCTGAGGTAGACCGGGCGGTCCGGGTCGGCCATGCCGTCGGCCAGCATCCGGGCGCTGGCCTGATCGATCGCGGACAGGCTCCGCGGGGTGGTGGCCGGGAAGTAGCAGATGATGTCCAGCTCCGGGGGCTGGTAGAGCATCAGCCGACCGGAATCGGAGATCAGCTTGGCCAGGTCCAGGGCGGCCCGGCGGCCGGCCGCGAGCACCCGGCCGAGCCCGTCCGGCGCGGGCGGCAGCAGCCGGAACGTGAGCCACAGCGCGGCGGCCGCCGCCCCGGCCCTGGAGCACTCGAGGCTGATCTCGCCGAGGTGCAGGTCGCCGGACGTGAAGTAGGTGTAGGGGGAGTCGTGCAGGTAGAACCGCCCCACGTCCGGGTCCCGGAACAGCACCGCGCCGCATCCGTAGGGCTGGAGCCCGTGCTTGTGCGGGTCAACGACCACCGAATCGCACTCCGAGATGGCCCGCCAGGGCGCCGCGTCCAGCCCGGCCCGGTCCTCAAGACCCGCCAGCAGGGTGAAGAACCCGCCGTAGGCGGCGTCGACGTGCACTCGCACGCCATGCTGGCGGGCGATCGCGAGTATCTCGTGCACCGGATCGATGGCGCCCACGCCAGTCGTGCCCGCGGTCGCCACCACGGTCCCGATCCTGCCCCCGGCGAGCAGCGCGTCCAGCGCGCCGAGGTCCATCCGGCCCGCGCCGTCCGTGGCCACCGGGGTCCCGTCGATGCCCAGCACGCCGCACATGCGGCTGTGCGTGTAGTGCGCCTCGGTGCTGTAGGCGATGCCGCGGTCCGGGTGCAGCTCGCGGGCGATGAACAAGGCCTCCAGGTTCGCGATCGTGCCGCTGCTGGTCAGATGGCCGAGGTGCGTACCGAGGCCGAACATCTGGGCCAGCTGCGCCACGACCTCCTTCTCCATCTGGCCGGTGGCCGGGCCGCCGTCGAGCGCGTGGTTGTTGGGGTTGATCAGCATCGCGGCGAGGTAGCCGGCCACGGCGGCCGGATGCGGGGGCTTGAGCATCTGCCCGGCATAGGCCGGGTGGAAGAACGGGTAGTTGCCCCGCAGCCGCTCGGTGAACTCGCCGAACGCGCTGGCGAACTGCTCGTCGCTGACCTGCATCGAGGCATCGCGCTCGAACGGCCCGAAGCCCGCCTGCCAGTCCTCGACCGCATCCACCCCGCTGGTCAGCCAGCGCCGCAAGTCCATCTCGCACCCCCCGCCCGGCACCGCAGCCGCCGGGCCAGCATTACCCCTTGTCGGGCCGGACCCAGATATCGCGTTCGTGCATGAGCTCGATCTGCTTGTCGGTCACCTCGCGGCGGTACTCATCGTGCCCGTACGGGGCACGGTCGAGGTACATGTTCTTCGGGTAGACCGGCTGCTCGTAGATCAGCTGGTACTGCTCGGTGGTGAGGTCCTTGATCCAGTTGTCCCACTGCGCGTTGGCGCGGAACTTGCGCAGCGCCTCGACGTCGACGGTCCCGGCCACCCAGGAGGACCCGGCGCTGTAGTCGTGCCGCCCGACGATCTGCCCGCGGTAGTCGATCACCGCCGACCCGCCTCCGAACGTGTCGATCGGGACCTTGGAGTCGGCGTCCAGGTAGTACGTGCCGACGTTGCAGGCGATCAGGTAGAAGTTGTTGTCCAGGGCGCGGGCCCGGTTCTGGATCTCGAACAGGCCGTTGCCGACGTGCGGGTGCGGGTACGGGCCGCGGTAGACGATCTCGGCGCCGTTCATGGCCAGGCCGCGGGCGTTCTCCGGGTAGGAGCCCTCGTTGGCCATCAGGAACCCGAGCCGGCCGATCTCGGTGTCGGCGACCGGGTAGAACGCGTCCAGGTTGCGCCCGTACAGCTCGATCCACCTGTCCCAGACGTTGTGCGGCGTCACCGAGTGCTCGACCGGGAGGAGCGGCACCACCTTGTGGTGCCGGAGGATGACCTCGCCCTCCGGGCTGATGATGAAGCCGACGTTGAAGAACCGCCCGGGGAACTCTGGATGGCGGGCCTTGGCCTGAGCCATCACGAACGCGTTCCACTGCCGGGCCAGTGCGCCCAGGCGGTCCGTCTCGGGACCCGGGATGTCGATCGCGCATTCCCGGGCGAACTCTTCGTGATTGAGGTCAAGGACCTCGTCGTTGAAGCCCTGCAGGGCACCTTCGGGGATGGCGATGAGCCGCACCGGCAGGTCCAGGCTGGACAGCCACGACGCGGCCTTGATCAGGTGCGAGAGGTGCTCGAGGTTCGTCTCGATCTCACGACGGTGACGGATGCCCCGCATGGTGGGCACCAGGCCCAGGGCCTGATAAGGCTCGATCATGACTTATACCTTCAACCCTGCGGGCCCTGGCTTCAAGCCGGACCGGGTGATCGGGCCGGAGGGGCCTGGCCCGGGCGTGTTCCTGGGCAGCGCGCCAGGGGCGGATCGGTAGGGTTGCGATCATGGGCTTGTTCTTCAGCGACCCGCTGCACGAGGACTTCGCGGCGACGCTCGCGCTCGGGCAGATTTCTCATGGCGGCGGCGAGCCGGGCGAGATCATCGCGACCTGTGCGCTGATTACGGACGGCGACGATTCCAGCTGGTGCGAGAACTGGTGTGCCACCGCGGACAGCGTCGTCGCGACCGCCGAGGCCTCCGCCACGGCAGGCTGGCCCGTCAGCGCCCGGGAGGCGTACCTCCGCGCCGCGGTGTACTACGGGCTGGCGTTCCACCCGCTGTTCGGCAGCCCGGTCGACCCCCGCCTGACCGAGGCGTTCGGCAAGCAGCGGTCGGCCTTCGAGCGGGGGATCGCGCTGCTTGACCGGCCGCCGGAACCCCTGGCCGTCCCGCTGGACGGGGCTACGGTCCCCGGCTGGTTCTTCAGCGCCGGGGACGGCGCGCGGCCGGTGCTGATGGCCACCAACGGCTATGACTCTGGCATGCCCGAGCAGACCCTGGCCTGTGCCCTCCCGGCCCTGCGGCGGGGCTACCACGCCGTGGTGTTCGACGGCCCCGGCCAGGGCCGGATGCTGGTGGAGCAGCAGGTCCCCATGCGGGCCGACTGGGAGAATGTGGTCGGCCCGGTTCTCGACCAGGTGCTGGCCCGGCCGGACGTCGACCCGGCCCGGGTGGCGCTGATGGGCTGGAGCCTGGGCGGTTACCTCGCCCTTCGCGCGGCGTCCGCCGAGCACCGGCTGGCTGCCTGTATCGCCGACCCTGGTCTGTACGGCATCCCCGAGGGCTTCCAGGCCCGGCTGCGCGCGGCGGGCGTGGGCGAGGAGGTCATCGCCACGTACCCGGACCTCCCCGCTGACGTGATCTCGTTCCTGACGCAGATGATCGACGGCGACCGGTCGATGCGCTGGACCATGAAGCAGCGCGGCTTCTGGGTGCACGGCGTCAGCGACCTGGCCGGCTACCTCAGGGCCACGGCCGATTTCACGCTGGCCGGCCGCCTGGCCCAGGTGACATGCCCGACGCTGGTGCTGGCCGCCGAGTCCGACCCGCTCTCCGGAAGCTCGCAGCAGGCGGCGGCAGGGATCACCGGCGCGCCGTCATCCCTGGTCAGGTTCACGGCCAGGGAGGGCGCCGGCGACCACTGCGAGTGGCGCAACCGCACCCGCTTCGATCAGGCCGCCTTCGACTGGCTCGGCGGGATCTTCGCGGCGCCGTCGCGCTGACCAGCGGCGCGGAGCCAGGGCCGGAGAGGCTAGGCGGTCAGGACCCGGATCGGCTGGCCGTCGAGGAACGCGCGGATGGCCTGGACCGCGCCGCCGTAGAAGGCCTGGTAGGTGCCGGCGGTGACGTAACCGATGTGCGGCGTGAGCACGGTCCTGGGCGCCGTGCGCAGGGGATGGTCCGCCGGGAGCGGCTCGGTGCCGAACACGTCAAGCCCGGCGCCGGCGATGCGCCCGGCGCGCAGCGCGTCCGCGAGCGCGGCCTCGTCCACGACCGGGCCGCGCGAGGTGTTGACCAGGAACGCCGTCGGCTTGAGCAGGGCCAGGTCGGCAGCGGAGATCAGCCCGGTGGTGCGCTCGCTGAGCTTGACATGAACCGTCACGACGTCGGACGTCCGCAGCAGGGTCTCCTTGCTGACGGCCTCGACGCCGGCCGCGGCGGCCCGGCGGGCGTCGAGGTTCTGGCTCCAGGCGATCACGTGCATGCCGAACGCCCGGCCGACGGTGGCCACCTGCTGGCCCAGGTTGCCGAGGCCGACGACGCCGAGGGTGGACCCGGCCAGGTCGGTGCCGACCGTCAGGCCCCAGCGGCCGGCGCGGACCCCGGCGTCCTCCTCGACCACGTGCCGGGTCAGCGCGAGGATCAGCGCCCAGGTCAGCTCCGCGGCCGGCTCCCGGCGGCCGCCGGTCCCCGACACGGTGACGCCGAGCTCGGCGGCGGCCGCCATGTCGATGTGACCGGTGCTCATGCCGGTGCTGACCAGCAGCCGCAGCCGGGGCAGCCGTTCCATCACCTCGCGCGGGAAGCGGGTCCGCTCCCGCATCGCGACGACGATGTCAAACGGCGCCAGGCGCCCGGTCAGCGCATCGGTGCCGGTCACGTGGTCGGTGAAGACCGTGAGGTCCGCGACGCCGGCCAGCTCGGCCCAAGGGCCGAACTCGCGGGCCGCGTCCTGGTAGTCGTCGAGCACGGCCACCTGCAGGGCGTTCCTGGTCATGTCTCCTCCGGGCGGGCCGGCGGCAGGTAGCGGTCGAGGAAGGCGTTGCGGAACTTGCCGGCCGGGTCGTAGCGGTGCATCAGCCGCCGGAAGTCGTCCAGCCGGGGATAGCGCCCGCCGATGACCTCCGGGCCGCTGCCGAACACCTTGCCCCAGTGCGGCCGGGCGCCCAGCGGCATCAGCCGCTCCTCGAGCCGGGCCAGGACGGGGGCGAGGGCCCCCTCGTCCTTGATCCAGGTGAAGTGGAACGCCACGGTATCGCGCTGGTAGCACTCGCTTAGCCACAGATCGTCCGCGGCGATCGTGCGGACCTCCGCGATCTGCAGCACCGGCGCCATCTGGCCGGCGATCGCGCTCAGCGCCTCCAGGCCGTCGAGCGCGGCCGCGCGGGGCAGCAGGAACTCGGACTGCAGCTCGTCGCCGGAGCTGGGGGTGAACTCCAGCCGGAAGTGCGGCAGCCGCTCGTGCCAGGGCCCGGGCACGCCGCCCTGCTGGGTGCAGTAAGCCGCGGGCATGCCGGGCACGGGATGGCGCGGCCCGTCGGCCAGCTTGCCGCCCATCCACTCCGGCTCCGGGGTCCACCCGTCCTCAGTGTCCGCGCGCCGCTTCAGCCAGGCCTGCCGGAAGCCGGGGCGGCGCCAGTCGGTGAACAGGCTCACGCTGTATGCGCTGGCCATGATCTCGTCGAAGTGCGCGGTCACCTGTCCGTCCGGCAGCTCGTCGTAGACGTACTGGCGGACGCCAAAGGCCGGCAGCGTGTCCAGGGTCAGGCTGGTGACGATGCCGAGGGCGCCGAGCGCCACGACCAGGCCGGGGAACACGTCCGGGTCGGTCTCCCGGCTCACGGTGACGACGTCGCCGTCCGCGGTGACCATCTCCAGGGCGGAGACAGCCGTAGCCAGGTTGCCGTTGCCGTTGCCGGAGCCGTGCGTCCCGGTGGCGCACGCGCCAGCGACCGAGATGTGGGGCAGCGACCCGAGGTTGTGCAGCGCGCGCCCGGCCCGGTTGAGCTCGACCGCGAGCTCGCCGTACCGCAGGCCGGCCCCGACCCGGACGGCCGCGTTCGCCGTGTCGACCTCGATCAGCCGGGGCAGGTCCGCGAGGGTGACAAGATCGCCGCCGGGCGAGTCAGCCAGGCGGTTGAACGAGTGGCCGCTGCCCAGGGCCCGGATCCGCTCGCTCCCCGCGACCAGATGCTGCAATTGCCGGATTGATGACGGGCGGAAGTAGCGTACGGGCTCAAAAATGATGTTGCCGGCCCAGTTGGTTAGCTCCATGGTCATCCGGCCGCAGCTTACCGCCGGGAGCGGGGAAGACTGAGACCGTGGGTGTGCTCGTGGGGACCTCGGGGTGGCAGTACCGCGACTGGCGGGGCGTGCTGTACCCGTCCGGCGTGGCTCAGCGCCGCTGGCTGGAGTACTACGCCGGCCAGTACGCCACGGTCGAGAACAACGGCTCGTTCTACCGGCTGCCAACCCAGCAGACCTTCGCCGACTGGCGGGCCAGGACGCCCGATGACTTTCTGATGACGGTCAAGGCCAGCCGCTACCTGACCCACGTCAGGCGGCTGCGGGACCCGGCCGAGCCGGTCGGGCGGCTGATGCGGGCGGCGGCCGGGCTCGGTGACCGGCTCGGCCCGGTGCTGCTCCAGCTGCCGCCGGATTTCCGGGCCGACGCGGGCGCGCTTGACCAGTGCCTGCACGAGTTCTCGCGGGCCGCGGCCGGAGGGCAGGCCGGGTCCGGGGAGACCGGGCCGGCGGGCCGGGTGCGAGTCGCGGTGGAGTTCCGGCACGAATCATGGTGGACCGATGAGATCCGGCAGCTCCTCGCGCGTCATCACGCGGCGCTGTGCTGGGCGGACCGTCTGGGCCGCCCGCTCACCCCGGAGTGGCGCACCGCGGACTGGGGCTACCTGCGGCTGCACGAGGGTGCGGCCCAGCCCTGGCCGCGGTACGGCGAGAAGGCGCTGCACCGCTGGGTACGGGTGATCAAGCAGACCTGGCCGGACCGTGCTGACGTGTTCGCCTACTTCAACAACGACCCGGGCGGCGCCGCCGTGTACGACGCGGCGGCGTTCGCCGCGATCGTGCGGCGGGAGGGGCGCCAGGTGACCCGGACCGCGGTCCCGAGAGGCGGTTAAAATGGTGCTGTATGGCTAGGTTGCAACGGATTACGCGGCGCCGCTCAGTAAACCGCGGGCCCCGGGTCGTGGTGGTCGGCGTCGGGTTCGCCGGGCTCGCGACCGTCCGCCGGCTAACCCACGCGGGCATGCGGGTCACGCTGGTGGACCGCAACATCTACAGCACGTTCCAGCCGCTGCTCTACCAGGTGGCGACCGGAGGCCTGAACCCGAGCGACGTGGCTTACCCGGTCCGGGGGTTCGCGCACCGCTTCGGCGCCCTTTTCGTGCGCGGTGAGCTCGTGCACATCGACGACGCAGCCCGGCAGATCACGCTGGCCGACGGCGAGAAGCTCGACTACGACTACCTCGTGATCGGTACCGGGGTGACCGCGGCGTTCTACGGCGTCACCGGCGCGGACAAGCACAGCTATGCGCTGTACACCCGGCGCGACGCGGTCGCGCTGCGCGACCACATTCTGGCCGGCCTGGAGCTGCTCAGCGGGGAGGGCCGGGGCCGGCGGCTGGCGATCACGGTGGTGGGCGGCGGCGCGACCGGCGTGGAGACGGCCGGGACCCTGGCCGAGCTGCGCAACATCGCGCTCGCCACCGCGTATCCCGACATCGACCGGTCCATGATCAAGGTGACGCTGGTCGAGCAGGCGCCGGCGCTGCTGACGCCGTACGTACCGTCGCTGCGCGAGTACGCGCACCGGCAGCTGCTCGACCGCGGGATCGCGGTCCGGCTCAACGCCGCGATCCGCGAGGTCACCGCCGACGAGGTGGTGCTGGCCAGCGGGGAGCACATCGCCAGCGACGTCACCGTGTGGGCCGCCGGGATCACCGTCGCTGAGGCCGTCGGCGGCTGGGGGCTGCCCCAGGGGCGCGGCGGGCGGATCCGGGTGGGGCCGGACCTCCGGGTCAGGGGGCACGACCGGATCTTCGCCGCCGGTGACATCGCGCTGATCGACGGCCAGCCGCTGCCGCAGCTGGCCCAGCCCGCGCTGCAGATGGGCCGGTTCGCGGCCGAGCAGATCATCAGGCTCGCGGCCGGGCAGCCCCCGGTCAGGTACCGCTACCACGACAAGGGGATCATGGCCACGATCGGGCGCCGGTCCGCGGTCGCGCAGCTGCGCTTCGGGATCAGGTTCCGCGGCACGCTGGCCTGGCTGGCCTGGCTCGGCCTGCACCTGGTAACGCTGCTCGGCAGCCGGAACCGGATCATCACGCTGGTGAACCTGGCCTACCGCTACCTCACCTGGGGGCACGGCGGGGCGGTCCTGGTGGACAGCGACCCGCCGGACGGCTGATCCGGGCCGCGGGAGAACCTAGTCCCAGCCGGCGATCGTGGCGTGCATCTCCCAGAGCAGGATCTCGGCGGGCTCGGCGGCGGTGACCTTCTGCCCGCCCGTGGCCGTGAGCCGCACCGCGTCTCCCTCGGACAGCAGGCCGGCGCCTTCCAGCGTCACCGACCCCCGGGGCACGAACAGGTGCAGGTAAGGAGCCTCGGGGAGCTCGACCTCCTCGCCGGGCTGCAGCCGCGCGGCGTGCAGGGCGGCGAACCTGTTCTTGATCCGGATGGCGGACGCCCCGTCGTGCTTGCTCATGCCGGAGGCGACCGGGATCAGGCCGCCGCGCAGCAGCTCGTCGTCGATCTCCAGCTGCTCGTAGCCGGGGGAGATGCCGTCCTCGTCCGGTACCACCCACATCTGCACGAAGTGCACCGGGTCGGTGTGCGCCGACCCGCCCTGCAGCCGCCAGGAATCGTTCTTCTCCGAGTGCAGGATCCCGGTCCCTGCGCTCATCCGCTGGGCCAGGCCGGGGTAGATGATGCCGGCGTGCCCGGTGGAGTCCTGGTGCACCAGCGAGCCCCGCAGCACCCAGGTGACGATCTCCATGTCCTGGTGCGGGTGCGTCTCGAAGCCGGTTCCGGGCCTGACCACGTCGTCGTTGTTGACGAGCAGCAGGCCGTGGTGGGTGTTGAGCGGGTCGTAGTGCCGGGAGAACGAGAACGAGTGCTTGGAGTCCAGCCAGTGCAGCCTGGTCTTGAACCGCTCGTCGGCCCGGCGGACGTCCACGGTCGGCGCCAGCGGCCCGGTGGTCTCGGTCATCGCCCCTCCTCGGTCGGCTGGCGCGGCTAGCCCAGGCGCGCGGGCAGTGGCCCGCTCACCGCGTGCCGGTCGGTCGCGATGACCTGCGCGGTCGTGGTGACGTGCAGCTCCGAGCAGTACTGCTCGGCGATCTCGGCGCAGATCTCTGCCGCCTGCTCACAAATCGGGTTGCCGATGTCGGCGGCGTTCAGCGCCATGATCATCTTGTACCGGAGATCTTCCATGGGCACCTCCGTGTCAGCCTCGCCGGCCGGCCAGGAGGTGGCCGCGGGCCGGGCCGGGTCTCACCAGCGATGCTACGCGCCGCCCCCGGGCCCAGGGGGCCTGGCCGAACCCGCACTGGGCTATCTGACCCGGTCTGTCACAGCGGAGTGGCTGAAGCGCGCAGGGCAGACCGTTATGCTCATCCAGTTCGAAGCGGCCGTGCCGCACTAAGGCGCCGGCGCCGCTCGCTCCGTGGCGCAGCCCGAGAGGCAAGCTATGACCCGAGGCGTCATCCCCGGCCGTCGCCGCGCGGCGGTCATCGCCGCCCTCATGCTGTCCGGCCTCGGGCTCACCGGGTGCGGGATCGCGAAGGACGCCCAGAGCGTCGCGGGCAACGTGACGGCCAACAAAGCGATCATCGATCAGTTCGCCAGCACGATAAAGTCCGGCAAAGCCAGCGCCTTCGAGGCGACGTACGTGACGACCGGCAGCGCGCAGAACACCATCGTGTACGCGGTCAAGCCACCGGACGGGCTCGCGTTCAGGGAAAGCCAGTCGAACGGCAGCGGCCGCCTGAACATCGTGGCCAACTCCTCGGGGGAGTACGCCTGCCTGCCGCAGTCCGCCTCGGGGACGGGCTGGTCCTGCCAGAAGCTGGCGGTCGCCAGCGCTGCCGTCCAGAACAAGATCTTCGAGTTCTACACCCCGGCGCACTGGGTCGCGTTCCTGCGGGGCTTTTCGCTGGCCGCGGGCGTCGCGGGCGACAAGGTCTCGTCGTCGAAACTGACCCTGAACGGGTTCAGCATGCAGTGTGTCGACGTCAGGGCGCCCGGGACCTCGGGCACCAGCAAGATCTGCTCGACCGCGCAGGGCATACTCGGCTACGTCAAGGTCGCCTCGGACCCGAACAGCTTCCAGCTCGAGTCCTATTCGGCTGCGCCGCCGGCGTCGCTGTTCAAGCTGCCGCCGGGCGCCAAGATCACGGCGCCGAGCCAGGGGAGCGGTTAGCTCCGCCCGCCGGGACCGGGCGATGCCGGCGGTGGCCGGTTCGGGTGGCTACCGGGACGCTCCGGCGGTGGAGGCCCAGCGGCCCGCGTGCCTGGCGATCGCGACCGGGTAGTCGAAGCAGGCGCTGACCAGCTCGGTGGTGAGCACGTCGTCGGCTTCCCCGGCGGCCAGCATCCGCCCGCCGCGCAGCAGCAGGGCGTGCGAGGTGCTGGTCGGCAGCTCCTCGAGGTGGTGCGTGACCAGCACGGTAGTCAGGCCGGGCTGCCGTTCACGCAGCTCGTCGACGTTCGCCAGCAGCTGCTCGCGGCCTGCCACGTCCAGCCCGGCCGCGGGCTCGTCCAGCAGCAGCAGGCGCGGCTCGGGCATCAGGGCCCGCGCGATCAGCGTCCGGCTGCGCTCACCCTGGGACAGGACATTCCAGCGTGAGCCGCTCACCCGGCTCAGACCCATCAGGTCGATGAGGGCCGCGGCGCGGTCCTGCTCGGCCGCGGTGGGCGTGCGCCGCGCCGCGAGCTCGATGGTGCCGGTGGCGCCGGTGAGCACGGCCTCGCGCACGGTCCGGGAGGGCGTCACCGGATGGTGCATAGTGACGTGGCCGATCAGCGGCCGCAGGGAGAACACGTTGACCCGCCCGAGCCGGCAGCCCAGGATGTCCACCCGGCCCCGGGTCGGATGCGCGTAGGTCGCCATGATGCGCAGCAGCAGGGTCTTGCCCGCGCCGTTGGGGCCGAGCAGCGCCCAGTGCTCCCCGGCCCGGACCGTGACCGTGATCTGGTCGAGCAGCAGCCGGCCGTCGCGGACGAAGTCCACGCCCTCTGCGCGCAGCACGACGGCCGGGTCGGCGTGGTCGATCGGGTTGGCCAAGGGGTCCTCGTTCCGGCTGGGTCACGCGGAGTTTAGCCGGGCCGCGCGCCGTGCCGCGTAGGTGCCCAGCAGGCCGGCCAGCAGGGCGCCGATCACCACCGCGCGCAGCAGCGGGCCGGCCAGGGACGAGCCGACCGCGCCGGACAGCAGCACGGTCATCGGGGCCACCGCCAGCACCGGACCCCACGCGAACCACGCGATCACCGTGATCGCGGCGGTGTTCCCCACCGGCGTCTCCACCCCGCCCAACATGTCCGGCGCGAACTGCGGGCGGAACACATTGACCAGCGCGCCGCCCACCAGCACGGGAACGGTCACGGCCAGCAGGGCGAGGAACCGCGGATCACCGGTGGCCACCGCGAGCGCAGCGACCGGCACGCCGGCGACCACGAGCAGGACCGCGCACGGCACGGCCGCGTGCCACCAGGCCAGCGACTCGAACCGGAACGGCAGCGCGGCTGAGCGGCGGGTGTCCTCGGCGTCCAGCCTGGCCCCCTCACAGAGCCAGGCGGCGGCGAGGTAGCCGAGGGCCAGCGCGCTGGCCACCAGCACCACCGACACCTGCGCTCCGTGACCGGCCACAGCAACCAGGCCCACGGCCAGCAGGGTCAGGGCCGCCGCGCCCGCCAGCCGGGACGGTGCCCGGGCCAGCGCGATCAGGTCCCGCCAGAACATCACCAGCTCCCGGCGCCGGGGCGGCCGGAGCCTGAGCCGGGTGCGCCGCGGTCCGGCGGCGCTGCCGTAGGCCAGGGCGACGCCGCGGGTGTCCATGCTCAGCACCGCCGCGGACATGGCCCCGATGGTGCGGGCCCGCGCCCGCAGAGCCGCCCCGGGCACCGCGGCGGCCTCATGGTGCGCGCCGGCCAGTGCCACCAGCGCGGCCGCGCCGAGCAGGGCGGTCGCCACCGGCCACAGCGGCGCGGCCCCGCCGGCCAGGGCGACCATGCCCTGGGCGGACCAGCCCCAGGGGCCGGACCACAACGCGATCGCGTCCAGGACGGCGGGCGCGTGGCCGAATGCCGCCCAGGCCGCCAGCCCGGCGAACGCCGCGGCCACCGCGACCCCGGCCGGGGTCACCCGGCGCAGCCAGCGCCAGCTGGCCGGGTACCGCTCGATCAGGCCGGCGGCGCCGGCCGCCAGGGCAAAGAGCAGCGCCGTCGACACGATCGCGACTCCGGCGAGACGCAGCACGTGACCGGTGCTGCGGCCGCCGAGCCCGAGCGCGACCAGGGCGGCGGCGGGCATGATGCCCGCCGCCGCGCCGGCCATTGTGGCGAGCGCCGCGGACACGCGGAACCTCGGCCGCAGCAGCCGGCCGCGATCGACCGGCGTATCCAGCAGCCAGTCCACGGTGACCTGGGGCACGGTGACCGGGCCGCGCCAGAGGGCGTCGCGCAGCAGCACCAGGAAGACCAGGAGGGCCAGGGCGGCCAGCCCGGCGGGCGCGGCGTGGAGCACATGCGGCGTCGGCGCAGAGGGCGGCGGCGGATGCCGCAGACGGTGAAACGCGCTGGCGATCTGCGAGCCGCCGTAGAAGGCCAGGATCAGCGCGATCAGGTAGACCCAGTAGGCCACGCTGGCGGCACGTTTCCTCGCGTGGTCCCGGCGCAGCTCCCGCAGCAGCGAGAGGGCCGGCTCCGTGCTGTCAGGAACGGCGATGGCCTCGCGGGCGACCGTCACCGGATCGCCGCCAGGGTCTGCTCCGGTCCTCCCTGTGCGGTGACCGCGCCGTCGCTGAGCACCACGACGTGGTCGGCCACCGAGGCGGCGAGCTCCGTGTGGTGGGTCGCCATCAGCACCGCGGCGCCGGCTTGCTTCTCGGCGTTCAGCAGCCCGGCCAGCCAGCGGCGCGCGGCCGGGTCCAGGCGCTGCTCCGGCTCGTCGAGGACCATCAGCCGGCGCGGCCGGACCAGCACCACGGCCAGGTGCAGGGCCTGCGTCTGCCCGCTGGACAGGGAACCCGGCAGGGCACCCCCGTGGTCGTCGAGGCGGCACTCCCTCAGCGCCGCGTCGACCAGGTCCCCGGCGCCACGGCCGGCGCCGTGTGCGACCGCAACCAGCTGCAGGTGCTCGCGGACCGTTAGATCCGGGTAGGCGCTCACCATGTCACCAACCACCGCGATCTCGGTCCGCACCACAAGATCGTCCTGAGTGAGCAGACGGCCCGCGTAGACGGCCTGGCCCGTGGTCGGCGTGTCGCGCCCGGCCGCGATGCGCAGCAGGGTGGACTTGCCCGACCCGTTCACGCCGAGGACGGCGACGCACCGCCCGGGGGTCAGCGTGAGATCGATCGGGCTGAGCGCCAGCCGTTCCCCATAGCGGCGGCTGACCCCGGTCAGGACGAGCAGGGGCGGTTCGGGCGGCGTCACGACCGCCAGTCCACCACACCGCCCGAGGCGGCGTGCGGCCTGCTCATCCTCAGGCCAGATTGGCCCCCGCAGGACTGTCGGTGCTGCTTCGCATAGTGAGAGCAGCCCGCCATCCAGAGGAGGTCAACATGTGCTGGCAATGTGCCCATCCGGGCAGCTCGCGACGCGACTATCTTGACCATCTGCGCCGCGTCGTCACCAGATCCGGCTGGGCGGTTCAAGGCGTGGAGCGCTCCGGGGTCCGCCCGCCCTGGGCGTACACGGTGGGGCTCGCACCGCGGGGCCAGCCCGAGCTCGTCGCGACTGGCATGCCGCTCGTCCGGGCCATGGGGCTGCTTAACGACGTCGCGGCCCATATCCTGCACGCCACGGAGCCCAAGCCGGGCGAGCAGATCGCGCTGCGCGGCGGCCCGGTCATCGAGATCGTGAAGGTTGCCGAGCCCTCGGCGCATCTAGTGATGGCCGTCGAGCTGTACGGCACCGGGATTCGGGCGCTGCAGTTGGTGCACGCAGATGACCGGGGCCACTGGCCGTGGGATGTCGGGTTCCGCGGAGTCCGCGGAGGCCAGCCGGTGCTCGGGACGCGCACGCCGCCGGCCAGGGCGGCCTGACGGCCACGTGGCTGTACGGGAGACCCAGGGCACCGGCCGCGTCATAATCGCCTCGCGCAGCGGGGCAGCGCGGCCGTCGCCGAGCCGGCTACGGCCGCAGCCGGACTTGGCTTACTGCCGGGTTACGCTTCCTTTACCCTTCCTTGACCAAGTATCCCGCAGGGGACTACTGAGGGACCAGGGTCTCTGGCGCAGCGGACGCGGGAGCGGCTGTGCACGCCGGGAGCACAAGTCCAGCCGTGGTGGTCCATGGCCCGGTTGGTAAAAGTGCTGGCCAGCCGGGTTTCGGGGTGTCGGCGGTGCGCTGCAAGGTCCGGCGGCTGCCGAGTTCAGCAGGCTTCCTGGGGGTTCACATGCCGTTGTCCAACAACAGCAAACGCGGGTTATCCGGGCTCGGCGCCGGCCCGCGGCCCGCGGGGCTGGCTGACCGAGGGCCGGCCGGATGTATCAGGCGCCGCCGGCTGGTGTTCTGAGCCTCAGTCAGCGTTTGCACCGCCGTGCCGCTCCGTCGGCACGGATCGTCAACGTACCGACTGGGCGCCGGGGGCGCATGGATGAAGGGCCGGCCGATCTAACTTCAGTGGCGAACAGAGGCGGGGGGAACATGGAGTCTCCAGGCTTAGGAATTCAGGCACCAGAAAGCCCAGCGGCGGTATCCGCGCAGGATCAGGCTCTGGTCGGCGGGCACCAAACTCAGACGGACCGGGAATGGGCCATCTGCTGCTCGGGTGGCGGGATCCGTTCTGCCGCCTACTGCCTTGGGGCATTGCAGAGCCTGGATCAGGGCGGGCTGCTGGCCAAGGTCAAATGGATCCTTGGCGTATCCGGCGGGAGCTATATCGCCAGCTCCCGTGCACTCGTGGCGAGCAACCTCGACCCCGGGGAAACACCGCATGCGTACGCCGCCGGCACGCCGGAGGAGCGCAATCTTCGTTACGACACCCGGTACATAGCACCTAACTGGCCGACGCTCCTGGTCGGTGTCCTGTCGCTGCTGCTCGGGGCGATATGCACGTTCATCATCGCGCTCGCCCCGGCCTTTGCGGGCGCGCACGCCTGGGGCTGGCTGCTGCGCGACCAGGGCGTCCTGGTCCCGTCCGGCCCGCGCGGGATGACCGCCGCGGTCACCGCGCTGGGCTGGTGGCTGCCGTCGGTGATCGCGGCCGGGATCCTGCTCCTGCTGTTCCTGTTCTGGTGGGGGACGCTGCAGCCCAGCCGCCGCCGCCCCCGGGGCGCGCTGCTGTGGCTGAGAGCCGATGACCGGGACCGCGGGGCGGACCGGGCCTGGCTGGTGAGCCTGGCTGCGACCCTCGCCGCGGGCCTGGCCCTGGCCATGCTCGTGGCCCCCTTGCTGATTTCGTGGCTGACCAGCAGTACGGGATCGCTGGGCACGGTCGCGCACTGGATTGGTTTCGGTGGCCAGCCGTCCTGGTCGTACTCGGCTCTGGCGGGCCTGATCGCCGCGGTGACCGCGGTGGCCAGGTACTCCCGGGCCGGCATCGCCAAGTGGACCGCGACCACGGCCGCGGCCAAGGGCAGCCCGGCCGCCGCCAAGCAGGGCTTTTTGGGCCAGCAGCTGACCCGGATCCGGCAGGTGCTGCTGCCCTGGGCGGCCAGTGCTGTGGTCGTGCTGCTCGGCGCGGTCCTGGTGCTGCTGTGGATCAGCGACGGCGCCCGGGCCGGGTACTCCGCCGGTGAGCTGGTACCGGTCATCGTCGCGCTGGCCCTGGCAGCGTCCGCGCGTGTGATCGTGAACGTCAACCGTCTGTCCATGCATGACTTCTACCGGTGGCGGCTGGCCGATGCCTTCGCTGTCACCCGGCAGGCGGCGGAGGCGGACGCCGGGCCGGAGAACCGGGCCAGGGTGCGCGAGCTGTTCGCCGACGCTTCGGCCACCCGGCTGTCCCAGATCAAAAGCCGGGAGACCGATCCGGGCCTGGTGATCTGCGGGACCGCCAACATCAACGCGGTCAGGGAGGTGCCGCCCGGGCAGGGCGGCTACTGCATCACGTTCGACCCGGAGAACGTGATCCTGCACCGCGGGGTGAGCCTGCAAGGCCACGAGCAGTCCCGGGCCAAGACCTCGGACTACGAAGCGCTCGTGGGGCACGGCAGGACAACCCTGATCGACGTCTCCGCGATCAGCGGGGCCGCGGTCTCCCCGGTGATGGGGTCCGCGACCCGGCACGCCTACCGGCTGCTGTTCACCGCGACCAATGTCCGCCTCGGCGTGTGGATCCCGCACCCGAACGTGGTCAGGGACGCCCGCCGGTGGATCGACGCCCAGCAGGGCACGGCCGGGAAGGACAGAACCGACTCCTGGTGGGTGCGGCACCCGCTGCTGCTGCTGGTCTGGTACCTGCTGCCGCACCAGCTCTGGGACCACGAAGGGCGCCGGAACAGGACGCGAGAAGCCAGGCTCTGGGCGCACGTGCTCGAGCTCAGGCTCGGCGCCAAGAAGCGCGGTGCGGTCTGGTACCGGCTGATGCAGCCCACCCTCGGCCTGCTGTGGGCCGAGGCCGCCGGGCAGCTGAGCTACCGGGCCACCTGGATGTACGTGACCGACGGCGGCCATTACGACAACCTCGCCCTGGTCGAGGCGCTGCGCCGCGGGGCCAAGAACATCCTGGTGCTCGACGCCTCGGGAGACAAGGCGGACACGTGGTTCACCCTCGGCGGTGCCATCGCCCTGGCCAGGTCCGACGCGGGAGTGGAGATCCAGCTCAACCCGACCACGATGGTCCAGGGCGGGCGCAACCTGGCCCCCGGTCAGGTCGTGCGGCCCTGGGCCTACGGCACCTTCCGCCGGCTTCAGGAGGGCTCGGAGCCGCCGAAGCCCCAGCCGCAGGCATGCGATCCGCTGGACGACCCCCAACCGGATCCCGGCCAGCCGCTGCCGCAGCAGGGCAACATCTGGGTCTGCAAGCTCGGCTGGTGGAGGGGCGCGCCCTGGGACGTCCTGGCCTACGCCAGGCACCATCCCACCTACCCTTGCGACCCCACGCTGGAGCAGCTGTACGACGCCAACGAGTTCAGCGCCTACCAGCAACTCGGAGCCGCCACGGTCCGCGACGCGGCCCCGGCGTCGGCCGCCGCCCCGGGCAAGAAGCCGTTCCCGCCCCCACTGCCGCTGCGCTTCGGCGGGCCCGCCACGAACGGGGACGCTCCGTCCCCGGCCGTGACCGGAGCCCAGGGACCGGCAGCGCGCAGCTAAGGCGTGACCGAGGAACACACGCTGGACGACCAGCGATGGCACCCGGCTAGCCGGGTCTAACGAAGGAGAGAAGGAGAGAACCAATGAGTGAGCCGATCCAGCCCTGGCCGCTGGTATCACCGGGCAGCAAGAACCATCCCGTGCCGACCTTGCAGTACCTGCTGGGGGCACGCGGTCACGCGGTCACGGTCGACGGGATCTTCGGCCCGAAGACCGAAGCCGCGGTGCGGGCCTTCCAGACCGCTAGGCACCTGGCCGTCGACGGGATTGTCGGCCCCCAGACCTGGAGCGCTCTGATCGTCCAGGTGTCCGAGGGCAGCACCGGTGACGCCGTGCGCGGGGTGCAGGAGGAGTTCCAGTTCCGCAACCTCTCCGGCGACCCAAGCAAGGGCCTGCAGGTGGACGGGATCTTCGGGCCGAAGACCGGTGCCGCGGTGCGCGGCTTCCAGAAGGCACTCGGGATAGCCGTCGACGGGATTGTCGGCCCGGTGACGTGGCGGGCCCTGGTCAGCGGCATGCTGTCGGGCTGACCACGGCGGCTGAGCTGCACGTGCCGGCCACTCCCCGCGGTCCGGCAGTTCCTCAGCTCACGGTGACCGGCCGGTGAGGGCGGCTTCGAGCGTGCGGCGGTGCCGCAGCATCCAGGCCGCGGACCTGGCGCGCCAGGCCATGGCCCACAGCGCTATGGGATGGGAGGTCATGTCCGGGCTGGTGACCCCCGCGTCGTCGGCCTCCCAGGCGGTGTCGCAGACCGCGAACTCGACGATCTGGTCAAAGAAGCCCTGCCGCTGCCGGGCGGTCAGGCCGTAGGCATCGACGATCGCGGCGAGCTGGCGGGCCCGGTCGGCCAGGGACGGCAGGCCCTCGAGCTCGGCGACGATGTCGTCGTGGAGCTTGGCGTTGAGCCAGCACAGCTGGGCCAGCTCGACCTGCGGGCTGACCGGCCCGGCCGTCTCCCAGTCGATGAAGGCGACCGGCCGGCCGTGGCGGGCCGCGATGTTCCACGGGGCCACGTCGCAGTGGCCGATGACCTTGACCGGGCCGCCCAGGTCGC
Organism: uncultured Actinomycetota bacterium; assembly: GCA_963844655.1. Classification (GTDB taxonomy): domain Bacteria; phylum Actinomycetota; class Actinomycetes; order Streptosporangiales; family Streptosporangiaceae; genus JASHPR01. The sequence continues at coordinate 1,519,508 of CAWJPA010000007.1, forward strand.
GGCCGTGCCAGGGAAACCACACCGCGCCAGGCGGCGGGCGGAACGAGCTGGTGGCCCGGTCACGCCTTATTGTGGGGCGCGCCGCGCCCGGGGCCCAACGGCTTTTCTGGCTACCCCGGGTAGCGGGCGCCGGTGGCGCTGGTCCGGATGCAGTACAGCGAGGTTGAGCCGCACACGAACATCACGTTGCGCTGCGCACCGCCGAACGTGAAGTTGGCCACGATCTCGGGGAAGTGCACCTTGCCCAGGAGCGTCCCGTCCGGGTCGAAGCAGTGCAGCCCGTCGTGGGCCGCCGCCCAGATGCGGCCGGTGTCGTCCAGCCTGATCCCGTCGAACGAGCCCGCGGTGCTGGTGGCGAACACCTCCCCGCCGGACAGGCGGCCCGCGTCGGCGTCGGTCACGTCGAACCGCCTGATGTGCTTCTCCCGGCTGTCGACGACATAGAGCTGCCGCTCGTCCGCGGAGAACGCCAGCCCGTTGGGGCCGGGGAAGTCGTCGGCCACGACCCGCAGGTCACCGTCGGACGGCCGGATGCGATACACGTAGCAGGCGCCGATCTCGCTGTCGGCCCTGTGCCCCTCGTAGTCGCTGTCAATCCCGTAGCTCGGGTCGGTGAACCAGACCGAACCGTCGCTGTGCACGACCACGTCGTTGGGGCTGTTGAACCGCTTCCCTTCGTACCGGTCCGCGAGCACGGTGACCGATCCGTCGTGCTCGGTCCTGGTCACCCGGCGGGCGCCGTGCTCACAGCTCACCAGCCGGCCCTGGCGGTCGACCGTGTGCCCGTTGGCAAAGCCCGCGGGCTGCCGGAACACCCCCACCGTCCCGGTGGTCTCGTCCCAGCGCAGGATCCGGTCGTTGGGGATGTCGCTGAACACGAGGTAGCGGCCGGCCGGGAAGTAAGCCGGGCCCTCGGTCCAGCGGCATCCGGTGTACAGCCGCTCGATCCGCTTGTCGCCCTTGAGCCCGAACCGCTCGTCCAGGGTCTCGAACCGGGCCTCGATGGTTTCGGTCATGCGCGCTCCGTTCCGTCGCGGGCCAGTATCTCCGGCCTCGTGCCTGCCGCTTCGTTCAGGGTCAGGCCGGGGGGCCTCGGGGGCCGCGTTGACCGCCGCGCGTCCTCCTGCTAACTTTTGTTTGCAGGTGCAAGGGAAGGGTGCGGTTCAGATCACGGGCATGACCGGGGACGCGCTGCTGCGGGTGCTGGCCACACTGGCCAACCCGCACCGGCTGCGGGTCGTGGCTGCCCTGGCGGAGCAGCGCAACTACGTGAGCCAGCTGGCCCGCGAACTGGGGATCAGCCGGGCTCTGCTCCAGGTTCACCTGCGGAAGCTGGAAGCGGCAGGGCTGGTGACAGCCGACATTGAGGTCTCAGAAGACGGGAAGGCGATGAAGTTCTACGACGTCACGCCTTTCGCACTGTGCCTGACGCCGGAAGCGATCATGGTCGCGGCGCGGTCGCTGAGCCTTGAAAATGATCATGGAGTTGGGGTGCGGTGAAAACACGATCGGTAACCGAGACGGCCATTGTTTCCGCGAGCGTGCTGATAGCGCTCATCGTGCTGATTGTCGGCGCCAGGAACATGCACGGAAAGGAAGCCGGGGTAGCCCTCACGGCCATCACCATCCTGGCCGGGATCGGAATGGTGATGTGGTTCCGGCAGAACTCGCACGAATCCACGGCCAAGAGCGCAGTGACCAGCGGAGAGGAGTACCGGCGGCTGGCCGAGGAATGCCGCAGGCTGGCCGAGATGGCCATCACCTCCCAGGAGCACACCGACCTCAAGCTCGGTGAGGTCAGCGTGCAGATGGACCAGATGCGGGCCCAGCTGGATTCGGTGCAGAAGATCCTGTCCGACGTCGAGTAGGGCCGGCGCACGCACGGTCTGGCCCTCGGCCGCCGTCATCTACGTGGCGGCCGCGACTGCCAGGCGCCAGGCCTTAGGCGGGAGACTCGGAGCGGTCACCGGCCCAGGTGGTGTGGAACGAGCCGTCGCGGTCCACGCGGCGGTAGGTGTGCGCGCCGAAGTTGTCGCGCAGGCCCTGGATGAGCGCGGCGGGCAGGCGGTCCCGGCGCAGCCCGTCGTAGTAGGCCAGCGATGAGCCGAAGGCCGGCACGGGCACGCCGGCCCGGGACGCGTCGGCCACCACCCGCCGCCAGCTGTCCACGCCGGCCGACACGGCGCTGGCGAAGTACGGCGCCACCAGCAGGCTGGGCAGGGCCGGGTCCTCGTCGTACGCCTCCCGGATCCGGTTCAGGAACCTGGCCCGGATGATGCACCCGCCGCGCCAGATGGTGGCCATCGCGCCGCGGTCGATATCCCAGCCGTACTCGTCGCTGCCGGCCTGGATGTGGTCGAAGCCCTGGGCGTACGCGACGACCTTGGACGCGTACAGGGCCTTCCGCACATCCTCGGTGAACGCGGCCCGGTCCTCGACCTGCCACGGGCTCAGGTCGCTGCCGAACGCGCGGCGGGCCGCGGCGCGCTGGTCGGCGTGGCCGGACAGCGAGCGGGCGAACGTGGCCTCGGCGATGCCGGTGATGGGGATGCCGAGGTCGAGCGCGCTCTGCACGGTCCACCGCCCCGTGCCCTTCTGCTCGGCCTGGTCCAGGACGATGTCGATGAACGGCTGGCCGGTCGCGGCGTCGGTGTGGGCGAGCACGTCGGCGGTGATCTCGATGAGGAACGACTCGAGGTCACCCTCATTCCAGGTGCGGAAGATGTCGGCGATCTCGGCCGGGGCCGCGCCGGTGCCGGCCCGGAGCAGGTCGTAGGCCTCGGCAATCAGCTGCATGTCGGCGTACTCGATGCCGTTGTGCACCATCTTGACGAAGTGGCCGGCGCCATCGGGGCCCACGTGCACGCAGCACGGGGTGCCGTCCACCTGGGCCGCGATCGACTCGAACATCGGGCCCAGCGTCTGGTACGACTCGGCCGAACCCCCGGGCATGATGCTGGGCCCGTTAAGGGCACCTTCCTCGCCGCCGGACACGCCGGACCCGACGAAGTGCAGCCCGCCCGAGCGCAGCTCGCGCTCGCGGCGGCGGGTGTCGGCGTAGTGCGCGTTGCCGCAGTCGATGACGATGTCGCCCTGGTCCAGCAGCGGGACAAGCTCCCCGATAACGGCGTCGGTGGGCTCACCCGCCTTGACCATGATGATGATCGCGCGGGGCCGTTCCAGGGACGCGACAAAGTCCCTGGTGGACTCGCTCGGTATAAAGGTGCCCTCGTGCCCGTGCTCGGCCACGAGGCTGCGGGTGCGCTCGGCCGTGCGGTTGTGCAGGGCAACGCGGTAACCGTGGCGGGCCAGGTTCCGGGCGAGGTTGCGGCCCATCACGGCCAGGCCGGTGACACCAATCTGCGCGGTTTTCTGGTTCTCGTTCATCGGGGCCCACCCTACCGACGGCCGAACCCTCAGGATCGGGACATTAGGCCAATACCGGCCGGGGCCAGCGGCGTCGTCCGCCGGCCCGCGCGATTACGATAAGCCGATGCCCCTGCGTGCCATCGATTTCCACGTGCATCTGCCCACCCCGGACTGGCTGGATGGCAGCATGGCCGGCTACGTCGAGGCGGCCGCGGCGTACTTCCGCTCCACGCTGGAACGGCAGTCGCTGGAACAGCTGGCGGCCAAGTACCGCGAGCTGGAGCTGAAGGCGGTCCTGCTGGCCTGGGACGCGGAGACGGAGACCGGCCGCCCCCGGGTACCGAATGAGACGGTGGCCGCGGCCTGCCGCGACTACCCGGACGCGTTCACCGGCCTGGGCTCGGTCGACCCGCACAAGGGCGACGCGGCCGTCGCCGAGGTGGCGAACATCGCCGCCCTGGGGCTGCGCGGGGTGAAGTTCCATCCGTCGCTGCAGGCCTTCGCGCCCGACGACCCCGCCTACTGGCCGATCTTCGCCGCCTGCGAGCGGCACGGCCTGCTGGCTCTGTTCCACACCGGCACCAGCGGAATCGGCGCCCGCCAGCCCGGCGGCCAGGGCATCAGGATCGACTACGCGCACCCGCTCAAGCTCGACCCCGTGGCCGCCGCCCACCCGGAGCTGACCGTGGTGGCGGCACACTTCGGCTGGCCCTGGCACATGGACCTGATCGCGATGGCGCTGCACAAGACCAACGTCTTCATCGACATCTCGGGCTGGTCGCCGCGCCGGATCCCGCCGGAGGTTATCCGCGAGCTGAAGGGCCGGCTGTCGGGCCAGTTCCTGTGGGGCAGCGATTTCCCGTTCCTGACCCCGGAACGCTGCCTCGCCGAGTTCGACGAACTCGGCCTGCCCGCGGAGGTGGCGGACCAGGTGCTGCGGGACAACGCCGCGCGCGTCCTCGGGCTGAGCTAACCCGCGGCTGGCCCGCCCGCCCGGCCCGCGGTTACTGGCGGATGCGCGCGAGCACGAGCGTGATGTCATCCTCGCCGTGACCGCGCAGCGCCCGGGTCACCATGTCGCAGGTCTTGCCCAGTGGCGCACCGGGCCCGGCCAGGCTGGAGCTGAGGGCGTCCCGCAGCGCGGCCATGCCGTGGTCCAGCGTCCGGGTGCGGCTCTCCACCAGCCCGTCGGTGTACAGGGCGAGGGTCGCCCCGGGCGGCAGGCTGATCTCGGTCACCTGGAAGGACTCGGCACCCAGGCCGAGCGGCAGGCCGGGCGGCAGGTGCAGCATCCGCACCGCGCCGTCGGGGCTCACGAGCACCGGCGGCAGGTGGCCCGCCTGGGCGGCCACACACGAGCCGCTGGCCGGGTCGATGACCGTGTAGATGCAGGTGGCGAACGGTGCCGCGGTGATGCCTGCCGCCATCCGGTCCAGCCGGCGCAGCACCTCGCCCGGCGCGAGCTCCAGGTCGGCCAGGGTATGGGCCGCGGTGCGCAGCTGCACCATGACCGCGGCGGCCTCCGGGCCGTGCCCCATCGCGTCCCCCACGATCAGCGCCGCCCGGCCGCCGGACAGCGGCACGATGTCGTACCAGTCGCCGCCGACCACGCTGTCCCCGACCGGCACGTAGCGGTGCGCGACCTCCATGCCCGCGGGCACCTGCGGCCGCGCGGGCAGCAGGCCCTGCTGCAGCGCGAGCGCGGTCCGCCGCTCCCTGTCGTACAGCCGAGCGTTGTCGATGCAGACCGCCGCGCGTGAGGCAAGCTCGGCGGCGAGCGTGACGTCGGCCGGGCCGAACGCCTGGCTGGTGGGCGCACGCCCGAACATCGCGCAGCCGACCACAGTGCCGCGGGCGATGAGCGGCATGGCCAGGAACGCGCTGTAGCGGGACATCAGCTCCTGGCCGGCCGGGCGGCTGCCCAGGCGGGCGGCGGTCTCGTCGTCCACCGGGTCGAGCAGGACCGGCTGGCCTTGCGCCATCGCCCGGGAATGCAGGCTGTCCGCCCCGAAGACCAGGATCTCGCTGGGCCGCAGCAGGCTGTCGGTAGCCGTCGCGTCGAGGCCGGCCAGGCGCGCGGCCAGCCGCCGCACCGCGACCCCGGACCCGGCCCGGAGCGAGGTGAAGTCATCGGCCACGAGCAGGCGTTCCGTCACGTAGATCACGGCCGCGTCGGCGAACCCCGGCACGGCGACGTTAACGATCTCGGCGGCCGTCTGGGTGAGGTCGAGGGTGCTGCCGATCCGGGCCGCTGCCTCACTCAGCCAGCTCGGGCCCGGCTGCGGCCAGGCCCGCTGAACGATCACCAGTGTGCCGTTGGGCACTCCGCTCAGGGGCTCACAGCGGATGGCGAACCGCCCGTCGCCCAGCTTGCCTCCGGCCACGGTCGTGGTCCAGAGCCGCCCGGCGGCCACCTCGGCCAGCGCCTGCCCCATCAGCTCACGCTGGCCCGGCCCGGTCATCAGCACGTCGCACACGTCCTGCCCGACGACCGCGTCCTCCGGGCGGCCGAACAGGTGCTCGGCCGTCACCGGCCAGGAGGTCACCTCTCCCCGCGGCCCCACGGTGAACGCGGCGAGGCCAGCCAGGTCCGGATCACGCCGTCGCGGCAGCCCGGGTTTGCCAGCTCCCGCCAACTGTGACTCCAACGGTATCTGCACCAACCTTGACTGCGAGTTCGCGGGGCTTCCTAGCGGCATATCGGGACAATGGCCGCAGTCCTTTCGCCCTGCGGCGGTCCGGCACGGCCAGGTATTGCCAGTACGGTTGGATATCGTACGAACACGAAATGTATCGCATCTTCGGTCCCAAATGGTCCGGCCCGGCCGACTTCTCGGGGACGTTTTAGCGCGACCCGTGGCGCCGTTGAGAAGTGCGCGTGCACGGCGAACGTCCCAGTCATGGCGTGGGGCTCGAGAGCTCCGGGCTAGGGCTGCGGCCCAGCGTGCGAACCTGATTCCCCAACGGACGCACCGCCTGCCCCGCTCAGTTCCCCGCTCCGGGCCGACCGGGCGTGAAAGCTCTAAGTGGTCTTCATGCAATCTCATCTCGCGGCCATCGCTGCGTCGCGATCCCGCTTGAGCAGGCCATTTATCTTTAACGCACAGGCCCGATTTAAAGTTATCCTTTTTCTGATCTCTTCTCGCGACCTGGAAAATTCTCAGCGTATCGGGCCAGGCGGAAACGGATGTGGCGTGACTCGGCGCCTGTGGCCGGCATGGAGGTGCCGCCCGCCGGTCGGCCCGCCCATTCCATGATCGTGGTGGGTTACCCGCGCTATAAAGCGAAAACCCACCACGATCATGAAACAACATGCGTACGATACGGTATCGTACACATCGTGGAAGCTGCGGGACGGGACCGGCGGCCAGCCCGGGGCCGGGCCCGGGAGCGGGCCATCCTGGCCGCGGTGATCGAGCTGCTCGGCGAGGCGGGGTACGAGGCGATGACCATGGATGCCGTCGCGGCCCGGGCTCACGCCAGCAAGACCACGATCTACCGGCGCTGGCCGGGCAAGCCGGCGCTGGTCCGGGCGGCGGTGGACGAGTACCTGGCCGGCCGGCTGCTGAGCACGGCCGACACCGGCAGCCTGCGCGGTGACCTGCTCGCCGTGATGCGGGCGATGCCCGGCCACCTGACCGATGAGTTCCTGGCCATGATGAGCGGGCTGACCCACGCCATGCGGCAGGACCCCGAGCTGGCCGAGATGCTCCGGTCGCACCTCATCGGCGTGGACCCGGTCGCCGGGGTGATCATCAACCGGGCGGCCGCCCGCGGCGAGGTGCCCGGCCGCGCCCGGGCGGACCTGGCCCGCCTGGCGCACGAGGTGATCGAGGCCCTGCTGTTCCGGCAGATGATGACCGGCGGGCCGCTGGACGGGGCCTTCGCCGAGCACGTGGTGGATGACCTCGTCCTGCCCGTCCTGGCCCGCAGGCTGCAGGGCGGCTAGCCCGCGATCACGCCGAGACCGGCACGAGAAGAGAGGTTCCCCATGTCCCTGGCCGCCTTCGGAGCGCAGGACGTCGAGCGCTTCACCCGCGAATTCGAGGCGCTGTTCAACGCGGGCGATGCCGCGCGCATGGCCGCGTTCTACACCGCCGACGCCAAGCTCCTGGCCGAGGACACCGAGCCGGTCCAGGGGCGTGATGCCATCGAGCGGTTCTGGCGGGCCGCCTGTGACCAGGCCCGGGCGGCACGGGCCCGGCGCTCGATCAGCCTGCAGGAGGTGACGAGCTCCGGCGACCTCGGCTACGCCCTCGGCACCGTGGCCATCCAGGTCCCGGCCGGCGGCGGCCCCGGACGGGAGATCACCACCAAGTACGCCACCATCTGGCGCCGCGGCGCCGATGGCCGTTGGCAGCTGGCCGTGGACATCTCCAACCGCAATCCCGCTAGCTCTCCGGGTGCCTGAGCCGCACGGTGACCGTGCGGACCGCGGGCGCCAGCGTGACCGTTCCTGTGCTCTCGCTGACCGTCCCTGCGCTGGTGCCGGCGATGTTGCCGACGAACGCGGGCAGCTGGAACAGGACCGGCCCGCCCGGGCGCTGGCCCGAGAGAGTCAGTGTGACCGAGTTCCCGGTGGAGCGGATGACCAGCCCGGCGTGCTTAGCGTTCAGGGTAGGGAAGTTGGCCAGGCTGATCACCTGGCCGGCGCGCACCCACGCGTCGGGAACACCACGCCCGACGACCAGGCTGCCGTCGGCACGCTGCGCGACCAGCGAGTCGAGCAGCACCATGTTGGCGTTGGCCATGCCCCAGGCGTGCGGGGACGAGCCGTTGCCGCTCTCCGGGTGGGTGCCGGCCCACGGTGAGCCCGGGTTCGGGAACTGCTGGCTCTCCCACCACGAGTACGGGCCGCTCTGCCCGTTGGCGATCATGAACTGGTAGCTCAGGATGCCCTGGTCGCGGTGGCGCGCGCTGGCCAGGCCCCACTCGCCGTACCCCGCGTTGTACGCGGTGCTGTAGTACTGCGTCGGGTAGCCGCCGAACGTGTCCGGCGGCAGCTTCCCGGCCAGGCGCCCGAAGCCGTAGTCGTAGGTGGCGTCGATCAGGCTCAGGCCCGGCCCGCTGCGCGGAGCGCCGAACAGGTACCCGTCCCAGGCCCAGCGGCCGAACAGGAAGGGCGCGGCCCAGTTCGCGTCCTCGGCGTTGGCGCACCGGTTGGCCGTGTTGGGCTCAGTCATCGAACACGGCAGATACGTGAGGTGGTTAGCCGCTATCGTCGCGTCCAATGTCTTGCTGGTCGCGTTCAGCAGGCTGGCGTACTCGGCGCCGGCCCAGCTGGCCTGTGCCGCGTTGCCGACCCGCTGCGCCAGCCACCGGTACGCCCACAGGCCCATCAGCGCCTCGTAGTTGTCGATGGTCCAGTAGCCGTTCGCGTCGATGTCGTTCGTCTTCTCCATGATCCCGCCGGGGCCGGTGCGGTCGGTGGCGATCAGGTGGGCGGTGTCGGCGATGCTGGGCTCGCCCGTGCCGGCCGGGCCTTCGGTGTTGAAATTTGCCTTAACGAATTGCAGGTCGCCGGTCTTCAGCAGGTAAAGGGCCCAGATCCACGGGTAGGTCCACACCCCGTCGTCGTACTGGGTCTGGCTTCCGATCACGAAGCGCGCCCGGTCCAGCAGGCCGTGCGCGCCGGTCGTGTAGCCCTGGGTGAACAGGTTGGCCAGGATGCCGATGACGTCGTGGCTGAACTCCATGTCGTATCCGTTGGCCCCGGTCTTGAGCTTGTCGCCGGACCGGATGATCTGGGTGTAGATGAAGCCGGTGCGGTACGCGTCGACCAGGCTCTGGTCGGGCAGCCGCAGGATCTGGGTGATCCCGGCCAGCTGGCCGTTCCAGTAGGCGCGCATGTGCGCGAAGTGCTGGGCGAAGCCGCCCGCGCCCTTGATCGCGGCGGCCGACGGCCAGGCGTAGGTGCCGCCGAACCGGTCCGAGGCCACGGCGTAGTCATGGTTCACGGTCCCGCGGGCCGGAACCGTGACCGGCGCCGAGCCGAGCGGGACCAGGCCGGCCGACGGCTCGGGGTCGATGCTGATCGCCCGGCCGGTGGGGTTGGCCACCTGGACCCGGCTGTAGATCACCACGTAGTCGTGGCCGCCGATCGTGACCTTGTCGCCGAAGTTCGTGATCGAGATGCGGGCGCCGTCCCGGTGGAACGTGGTGACCAGGGCCGGGAGGTAGCCGTCCGCGTTGGCCCACGTGGTGGGGCTGTCGTCGTAGACGCCGTAGCCGTAGGTGGTGCCGGTGACGGCCGCGGTGCTGCCGCTGCCCGGGCCGTTGGCGGTGGTGACGAAGAAGCTGCCGCCCAGGCAGGCGGTCACGCCCTCGCTGTTGCCCGCCCAGCCGATGACGCTGGCGTCGCCGAAGGTGCCGTAGATCGTCTGGCTGCCCGCCGGGCCGTTCGGCGCGCAGCTGTAGGGCGGCGCCGTGGCGGTGGCTGCGGTGGCGGCGGCCGCGCCCCCGCGCTGCGCGGTCCCGGCGCCGGCCGCCGCCGTGAGCGCCATTCCTGTGAAGGCCATCGCGGCCGTCAGCAGCACGGTTCCCGCGCGGCGGGCTGAATGGGCTGTTCCTGTGGGCGTCATTGGCTACCTCCGCAGCCGCACCCACTACCCGGATCGGAAGCTCTAATGCGCGCGTGACCGCGCCGCGGTGCGCGGGCGGGAGATTGAGCAACGGGGTCCCGGCCCGCATCCGAGCCGATGGTGGTGAAGCAGCGGGCAGGCCCAGCCCGGGCAGGCCCAGACCGGGCGGCGCGTCGTGGTTGGACATAAAGGCGCGCTGGAGCCGGCCTTTTGGTCCATCCACCATACGGAACGGTGACTAGAACGGAGTTATGTGACCGGCGTGCACTAGTGGGACCCGGCCGCGGCTGGGCTGGCTCGGGAAGCGTGGTCTAAGGCGCCCGGCCGGGTCGCCATCAGGCGTGGATGTACCAGAGGGGTCGCTCCAGCGACCCCTCTGGTACATCCACTCTGGCCCTCTCGAGTGTCCAACCAGGAGCGGGGCCGGGCTGAACGGGAACCGGGGCCGCGGTGCGAAATCGCGTTGCCAGGTGCCGGGGGGGCTGGGAGCCTGGGCCGATGACCGTGCGCCTGATTCGTTCCGCCCGCCTCTGGGCTGGCGTGCCCTACGCCTACGCCGCGACCGGGGGTCCGGGCGCCCTCGTCTTTACCGCGGGCGCGTGCCCGCTCGGTCCCGACGGTGAGGTCGTGGCCCCGGGTGATGTCGCGGCCCAGGCCAAGCAGGCCGTGGCCAATCTCGCCGAGGCCCTGACCGCCGCGGAGTCGGACCTCAGCCAGGTCCTGAAGACGACCGTCTACGTGGCGTCCGGCGAGCGGGCCGACCTGGTCGCGGCCTGGGATGTGATCAGGTCGGCCTTCGGTGAGCATGACGCCCCGAGCACCCTGCTCGGCGTGGCCGTCCTCGGGTACCCCGGCCAGCTCGTGGAGATCGAGGCCGTGGCCCTGGCCCGCTCCTGACGGCGGCGTGGCACGGCGGCAGCTACCCGTAAAACCGGGTCGGCGGCGTCGGCCTGAAGTAGAGTCCTCGCAGGTCATCGGTCCAGGGGGGAGCCGATATGCGATACCGGGCCAGGTTGTTAGCTGCCACCGGGACACTCGCGCTGAGCAGCTGGACGGGCTTAACCGGCGCGGCGGTTCTGCCCACGGCCGGCCACCTCGCGGCTGCCGCAGCGGCTAGCACCGCGGCACTCCGGACCGCGGCACCCCGGACCGCGGCACCCCGGACCGCGGGGGCCGGAACCACGGGGACCGGCACCGGCCCGGCCGGGCTCGTGGTCAGGCCGATCGTGACCAGCCAGCCGGCCTCGGCCAGCCGCCCGCCGACCCAGGCCCAGTGCGTCCGGGATTACGCCGCCCCCTGCTACCGGCCGGCCCAGCTCCAGACGGCCTACCACGAGCGCCCGCTGTTCGCCCGCGGGATCACCGGCCAGGGCCAGACCATCGTGATCGTCGACTCCTTCGGGTCACCCACGATCCGGGCCGACCTGAGGACCTTCGACCGGCAGTTCGGCCTCCCGGCCCCGCCCTCGTTCCGGATCATCCAGCCCGCCGGGCCGGTGCCCCCGTTCGACCCGGGCAACCGTGACATGGTCGGCTGGGCCAGCGAGACCACGCTCGACGTGCAGTGGGCGCACAGCATCGCCCCGGGCGCCAGCATCCTCCTGGTCGAGACCCCGGTCTCGGAGACCGTGGGCACGGCTGGCTTCCCGGAGATCGTCCGGGCCGAGAACTACGTCATCAATCATCACCTCGGCGGCGTGATCAGCCAGAGCTTCGGCACGGCGGAGCTGACGTTCCCGGGCGCGCGGTCCATCCGCCGCCTGCGCAGCGCGTACGTGAACGCGTTCCGGCACGGCGTGACGGTCCTGGCCGGGTCCGGTGACGCCGGGCCGACCGACTACAAGAACGGCGCGGAGACGCGCCTGTTCACCACCCGCACGGTGGCCTGGCCCGCCAGCGACCCGCTGGTCACGGCCGTGGGAGGCACCCGGCTGCAGCTCACCGCGGCCGGGCACAGGACCGCGCAGGACCGGGTGTGGAACGACTCCTACAACAAGAGCCTGAACCAGGTCTTCTTCGGCAACCCGGGCCCCAACGCGCTGGCCACGGGCGGCGGCCGGTCGCGGGTCTTCGCGCGGCCGTGGTACCAGGCCGGCGTGGCCGGGGTCGTCCACGGGCGGCGAGGGGTGCCGGACGTCGCCATGAGCGGCGCCTGCAGCGGGACCGTGCTGATCTACACCAGCTTCGGCGGCGAGCCGGCGGGCTGGCAGCCGACCTGCGGCACGAGCGAGGCGACCCCGCTGTTCGCCGGGATCGTGGCCCTGGCCGAACAGGTGGCCCACCATTCCCTCGGCCTCATCAACCCCGCGCTCTACGCACTCGCGGCCGCGCACGCGCCGGGGCTGGTCGACATCACCCGGGGCGGCAACACGGTGTCGTTCACCCAGCACCACAGGCTCGTGACCGTGCCGGGCTTCCGGGCCCGCCCGGGTTACGACCTGGCGTCGGGGGTGGGCACCATCGACGCCGCCTGGTTCGTGCCGGAGCTGGCCCAGGCCGCGGGCGGCGGTTAGCCGGGTTTCACGATCCGGGGGCCGGGGCCTGGAGGTCCGGCAGGCCGGGGAGAATCTGCAGTCATGGCCGCGAAGCCCGCCACCCCGGTGGCGCTGACCTGGAGTGGCGTTACGTCCCGGCGGATGGCCCGCCACGGGCTGGCCGAGCCGGCCGCGGACCTGGGCCCGGCCGACATCGCGCGCGTGCTGTGCGGGGCGCACGCCCAGGTGCTCAGCGCCGCCGAGCTCTCGATCGGGCGGCGCATCTCCGGCGCGACCCGGGCCGACGTGCGGCGCGCGCTGTGGCAGGACCGCACCCTGGTCAAGACGTTCGGCCCGCGCGGCACCATCCACCTGCTGCCCACCGCCGACCTGCCGATGTGGACGGGCGCGCTGTCGGCCCTGCCGCCGTCAGTGCCCATGCACCCGGAGGGAGTCCGCTTCAGCCCCGAGCAGGCGGACGAGGTCATCGCGGCCATCGGCGACGCGCTGGCCGATGCCGAGCTGACCGTCGATGAGCTGACCGAGGCGATCGCGGATCGCGCAGGCCCGTGGGCCGTCGAGCGGACGATGGACGCGTTTCAGGACAAGTGGCCGCGCTGGCGCCAGCTCACCAGCACGGCCGCGCACCGCGGGATGCTGTGCTTCGGGCCGGACCGGGGCCGCAAGGTGACCTACACCAACCCGCACCGCTGGCTGCCCGGCTTCCGCCCGGCGGACGGCGACGCGGCCCTGCGCACACTCACAATGGACTACCTGCACGCCTACGGCCCGGCCACGCCCCAGCACTTCGCCAGGTGGCTCAGCATCCCGCCGCGGCACGCTGCTGGGCTGTTCGGCCACCTGGGGGGCGACCTGGAGCGCGTCGAGCTGGACGGCGAGCCGGGATGGACCGTGGCTGGCGACACCGCGACACCGCCGCGGCCGCACCGCGGGATCTGCCTGCTGCCTTACTTCGACGCGTACGTCGTCGCGGGCCAGCCGAGGGAACGGCTCTACCCGGGCGCGGCCGCCACCCGCGCGCTCACCCCGGCGGGCCAGGCCGGGAACTACCCGGTGCTGGTCGTCGACGGCGTGGTGGGCGGGGTCTGGCACCAGCAGCGCTCCGGCCAGAGGCTCGCCATCACCGTCGAGCCGCTGCGCGAGTTGACCGCGCGGCAACGCCGGCAGCTCGACGACGAGGCCGGCCGCGTGGGCGCGGTCATGCAGGCCACGGCGACGCTGACGGTAGGCACCGTCAGCGTCGGCCCGCACGCATGAGCTGTCGTACGATGATCAGGGAGTTTCCTGATGCATGTCGTCGACGTTGTCATCCCCGTCTGCTGGGCGGCCTTCTGGGTCTACTGGCTCGTGGCGTCCACCGGTGTCAAGGCTGGCCAGACGAGATGGACCCGGTTCGCGGCGATCCGGGTGGGTGCGATTCTGGTCATTCTCTTCTTGCTGCGGGCCGGGGTTTTCAAAGGGCATGTGGCGACGAACAACCCATGGCTGCAGGGTTTCGGCTTGGCCGTCTTCTTGCTGGGGTTGGCGCTGGCCATCTGGGCCAGGGCGTACCTCGGCCGGAACTGGGGGATGCCGATGTCTCAGAAAGTCGACCCGGAACTGGTCACAGCCGGCCCGTACCGCAGCATCCGTCACCCGATCTACTCGGGCATCATCCTGGCAATGATCGGCACGACGATGGCCGTCAGCCTGTACTGGCTGGTCGCGGTCGTGGTGATCGGCGCGTACTTTCTCTACAGCGCCATGGTGGAGGAGCGCACCATGGTCCGCCTTTTCCCCGACTCCTATCCGGAGTACAAGCGGTCAACCAAAATGCTGATCCCCTTCATCGTCTGATAGCGATCCGACGGCTGCATGCGAGCAGATGTGATGTCTTCACCGACCCGGTGACCCGGCCAGCCGCCGGGCAGACGACCTCTTGAGGTCTCTTTGGCAAACGCTCAGCGACTCTTCAGGAACGAGGGGGTACGTTTCGGGCATGGACGAGTTCCGGGCCCGCCGGGTGGTCGACGCCCTTCGCGACCGTGGCGTCAACGCCCGCACCGACTACGACCAGCCCGTCGCGCGCCAGCGCAGCGCTGCGCCGACACCCGCCCCCGCCCTGACCCGCGAAGGCGGCGTCTTCCACCGTTTCCTGGACGGCTTCCGCTACCGGTAACCAGGGCCGCCGCCCCGGCGAACGGCCATATTAGGGCGTCACGTCACTGGCTCGGTGGCGGCGCTCAGGTTGGTGCCGGCGGCCCAGACGGCGAGTGCGTGGCCGGCGGCGGCGGCGATCTGGACGGTGCCGGGGGCGAGATTGGCCGGGGCGCCGAAGCCCTGGCCGGGCGGGCTGGTGACCGCGCTGCCGGCGTCTTCGACCACAAACGAGCCGGCCGGGGTGCCGGCGATCTCCCCGTTCCTGCCCGAGAGCGTGGCCAGCTGGGCAGGTGCTGTCCAGCCGCCGCCGAGGGAATGGCGGGATGTTTCCGGGACCCAGGTGATGGTCGATCCGAGGTCGACGTTCAGGGTCAGCAGCGCGACCGCGTTGCCCGTCCCGTCCGCGGCCAGGCCCGAGGCGACGGTAGATGTACTAGGGGCGAGGATGACCGGCGCGGTCCAGGTGCCGCCGGGGCTGAGCGTCGCGGCCTGCACGCCGTTGCCCCCGGTCCACAGCGCGACGCCCTGCCCGTTGGCGGCCAGGGCCAGATGCACGCCGTTCTGCTTGTAGGACGTGGCGGGTCCCAGTTTGACCGGGGCTGGCCAGCCGCCGGTGACCGTGCCGGCTGAGACCACGGTCTCGTGCGGGGAGGTAGTCCAGCCTGCGAGGATCGCGCCAGCCGGATTGACGGCCAGGTTCGGGGTGACGCCGGTGCCGAGGGTCAGCGGGGCAGACCAGGTCCCGCCGGCCCGCAAGATCGCTGCCTGGACGGGCGCATTGGAACTGCCGGTGGTCCAGAGCGCGACCGCGTCACCGGCGGCGTCCACGGCCACTTGCGGGTTGACGCCGGCCGGGGCGACGGTGACCGGCGCGCTCCAGGTTCCGCCGGGTGCCAGGACGCTGGCCTGCACGCCGGTGGAGGTGATCCCCGAGAAGCCCTGCCACACGGCGACGGCCCGCCCGTTGGGGGCCAGAGCCACCGCCGGTTCCCCGCCCGGGCCCAGGGTCACAGGCGCCGTCCAGGTATGCCCGTCCGCGCTGGTGGAGACGCTGACGGCGGCAGTACCCGACGCCGTCTGTCCCGAGGTAATGGCTGCTGCCGCCCCGGAGGCGTTGACCGCGGCTACTGCAGACCCGCCGGAGAGGGGCAGGGGCACGGGCGCGGACCACCCTCCTGCGGCTTGTGCCGGAACAGCCACGGCAACGCCGAATAATGCGGTCAGTGTCCCGACGGCGAGCCCTGCGCTGCGTGGTGAGAAGCGACGTATCACGGGTCCCCCTTGCTGGGCATTCATGAGCATCCGCAGGCCCGCCCGTCACGCGCTCAGCACGAACGCCAACCTTGTAGCGGGCCAGAGCGGGAAACGGTTCACCAGCGGATCCGGAAGTTATCATCGGCCGGTGCCGCTTCCTGAGCATCCCGTCGAGACGGACCGGCTGACGTTGCGCCCGTTCAGCCCGGATGATTTCGATGATCTTTACGCGTATCAGTCGCGCCCGGATGTCGCTCGTTTCCTGCACTGGGAGGCCCGTGACGAGGCGCAGGTCCGCGACGCGCTGCGGGTGCAGTGCGGGGAGACCCGGCTCGAGGCCGAGGGCGACTGGCTGACGTTCGCGGTGGTGTGGCGGCAGGCCGGCCGGGTGGTGGGCGAGGTGGGGCTGAAGCTGGTCAGCCGGGAGCACCGGCAGGGCGAGACGGGCTTTGTCTTCAATCCTGACTACCAGGGCCAGGGCCTGGCCACAGAGGCGGCGGCGGCGATGCTCGGGCTGGCGTTCGGCGGTCTGGGCTGGCACCGGGTGATCGGCAGCTGTGACGCCAGGAACCAGGGTTCGGTACGGCTGATGGAACGGCTGGGCATGCGCCGTGAGGCGCATTTCGTGCACAGCGTGATGGTGCAGGGCGCGTGGGCGGACGAGCTGGTTTACGCCATCCTCGAGCCCGAATGGGTCTCCCGGCGGTCAGGCACCCGGCTCAGGGATTAGCCAGGGCGGCGGGGGCGCGCCGCGGAAGCAGGCGGGGCGGAAAAGCGTTAGGCACCGGGGGAGTCCGTGGCCATCCTGGGTGCGTGTTCCCCGTGCGCCGCTATGGAGACTCCGCTCTTGACACCCTCGCTCGCTGAGCTGCGATCACGCCTGCCCGGGCTGGCGCCGCGCGACCGGCAGCGGCTCGGCCGCCGGGCCGACAGCGCCGCCGCGCTGCGCGACGCGAAGCCGCGCGAGCAGGCACTCGCCCGTCTCAACGCCGAGATTGAGGCCGCCGCTGCGCGAGTCGAGGAGCGCAGGGGAGCGGTGCCGGCCATTGCGTACCCGCCAGAACTTCCCGTGAGCCAGCGGAAAGCGGAGATCGCTGCGGCCATCCGTGACCATCAGGTGGTGATCGTCGCGGGGGAGACCGGTTCCGGCAAGACCACGCAGCTGCCCAAGATCTGCCTGGAGCTGGGCCGCGGTGTGGCCGGCCAGATCGGCCACACCCAGCCCCGGCGGATCGCGGCCCGCACCGTGGCCGAGCGGATCGCCGACGAGCTCGGCACCGAGGTGGGCACGGCCGTGGGCTTCAAGGTGCGGTTCACCGACAAGTCCAGCGACGGCACGTTCATCAAGGTGATGACCGACGGGATCCTGCTGACCGAGATGCAGCGGGACCGGCAGCTGCTGCGCTACGACACGCTGATCATCGACGAGGCGCACGAGCGCAGCCTGAATATCGACTTCATCCTCGGCTACCTCAAGCAGCTGCTGCCGGCCCGGCCGGATCTCAAGGTCATCATCACGTCGGCCACGATCGACCCGGAGCGGTTCTCGAAGCACTTCTTCGACGCGCCGGTGATCGAGGTGTCCGGGCGGACGTACCCGGTCGAGGTGCGGTACCGGCCGCTGGCCGACCCCGACCGGCCCGCCGACGAGCCCAGGGACCAGGCCCAGGGCATCTGCGACGCGATCGCCGAGCTGCGCCGCGACGGCCCCGGTGACGTGCTGGTCTTCCTCAGCGGCGAGCGGGAGATCAGGGACACCGCCGACGCCCTGGCCGACCAGGCGGGCCAGACCGACCTGGAGGTGCTGCCGCTCTTTGCCCGGCTGTCCGCGGCCGAGCAGCACCGGGTGTTCCAGCCGCATCATCGGCGGCGGGTGGTGCTGGCCACCAACATCGCGGAGACCTCGCTGACCGTGCCGGGCATCAGGTACGTGGTCGACCCCGGCACCGCGCGGATCTCCCGGTACAGCCAGCGGACCAAGGTGCAGCGGCTGCCGATCGAGCGGATCTCCCGGGCCTCGGCCGACCAGCGCAAGGGCCGGTGCGGGCGGACGTCCGACGGCATCTGCATCCGGCTGTACAGCGAGGAGGACTTCGGCTCGCGGCCGGAGTTCACCGACCCGGAGATCCTGCGCACCAGCCTGGCCGCGGTCATCCTGCAGGCGGCCGCGCTCGACCTCGGCGAGGTGGCGGACTTCCCGTTCATGGACCCGCCTGACTCCCGCAACATCGCCGACGGGGTCCGGCTGCTTGAGGAGCTAGGCGCGGTGTCACCCGGAGGCGGCGCGACCCGGCTGACCGGCGTGGGGCGGAAGCTGGCCCGGCTGCCCACCGACCCGCGGCTGGGCCGGATGATCCTGGAGGCCGGGCGCAACGGGTGCCTGCCCGAGGTGCTGATCATCACGGCGGCGCTGTCCATCCAGGACCCGCGGGAACGGCCCGCGGACGCGCGCGAGGCCGCGGATGCGCAGCACAAGCGCTTCGCCGAGCCGGGCTCCGACTTCCTCACGCTGCTCAACCTGTGGCGGTACGTGCACGACCAGCAGCGCGAGCTTTCGGGGTCGGCGTTCCGCCGCCTGTGCCGCCGCGAGTACCTGCACTACCTGCGCGTGCGGGAGTGGCAGGACGTGCACGGCCAGCTGCGGCAGGCGGCCAGGGAGGTCGGCGCGGGCGCCGACCGCGACGGCCCGGAGCCGGCCCGCAAGCCCCGGCGCAGTGGAGGGGGCGTGGAGAGGGACGGGGAGGTGGGCGGGGGGCGGAGGAACGCGGAGCCTGGCGCGCATTTCCCTGCGGACGTCGCCGACCGCGTGCACATATCGCTGCTGGCCGGCCTGCTGTCCCATATCGGCATGCGGGACTCAGATCAGAAGCCTGAACGCAATAGACGCGGGCCGGTCGAGTTCGCCGGGGCGCGCGGGGCCCGTTTCGCGGTGTTCCCCGATTCCGTGCTGGCCCGCAAGCCGCCGTCGTGGGTGGTGGCGGCCGAGCTGGTGGAGACGTCCCGGCTGTGGGCCAGGACCACCGCCCGGATCGAGCCCGAGTGGGCCGAAACGCTGGCCGCGCACCTGGTCAAGCGCACCTATAGCGAGCCGCACTGGGACGCGGGGCGCGGCGCGGCGATGGCGCTGGAAAGGGTGACCCTGTACGGGCTGCCGATCGTGACCGCGCGGCCGGTCAACTACGCGCGCGTCGATCCGGCGGCGGCCCGCGACCTGTTCATCACCGGCGCCCTGGTCGAGGGGGACTGGGCGACCCGGCATGAGTTCTTCCGCCGCAACCAGCGGCTGCTCCACGAGGCCAGGGATCTGGAGGACCGGGCCAGGCGGCGCGGCATCGTGGCCGACGACGCGGCCCGGTTCGGCTTCTTCG
This sequence comes from uncultured Actinomycetota bacterium, assembly GCA_963844655.1. Taxonomy (GTDB): domain Bacteria; phylum Actinomycetota; class Actinomycetes; order Streptosporangiales; family Streptosporangiaceae; genus JASHPR01. Next base: position 1,538,714 of record CAWJPA010000007.1, read on the forward strand.
ACCAGCGGATACCCAAGGACGTGACGTCCGCCCGGCACTTCGACGCCTGGTGGAAGACCGCCCGCGCGCAGGCCCCGGACCTGCTGACGTTCACGCTGGCCGACCTGGTCGACCCGGCCGCGGATGAGGTCAGTCCCGGCGACTACCCCGGCACGTGGGGCGAGCTGCCGCTGTCGTACGAGTTCGCGCCCGGGGAGGCGGATGACGGGGTGACCGTGGACGTGCCGCTGGCCGCGCTCAGCCAGGTCAGCGGCGACGAGCTCGGCTGGCAGGTGCCGGGCCGCCGCGAGGAGCTGGTGACCGAGCTCATCCGCTCGCTGCCCAAGGACCTGCGCCGGCTGTTCGTGCCCGCACCCGACACCGCGCGGGCCGTGACCCCCCGGCTGGGTGAGCCGCACGGCAGCCTGCTGGACGCGCTGAGCCGGGAACTCGGCCGCCTCGCCGGGGTGCCGGTGCCGCGGGACGCGTTCGACCTGTCCCGGCTGCCCGCCCACCTGAGGATCACCTACCGGGTGCTGGACTCCGGCCGGGAGCTGGCCAGCGGCAAGGACGTCGGCGAGCTGCGCGAGCGGCTGCGGCCGCGGCTGCAGAAGATGCTCTCAGGCGCCGCCGGCGACATCCTGCGCACCGGGCTGCGCAGCTGGGACGTTGGCACGCTGCCCCGGGTCTTCACGCATGACATGGTGACCGCCTACCCGGCGCTGGCCGACACCGGCGACGCGGTGGACGTGCGGCTGTTCGACACCGAGGCAGAGGCCGCGGCGGCCATGGTCCAGGGCAACCGGCGGCTGCTCCTGCTGCAGGTACCGACCGGCATCAGGTCCATCGCCGACCGGCTGTCGACGCAGCGCAAGCTGGCCATGAGCCGCAACCCGTATCCCAGCATCGGCGCGCTGCTCGACGACTGCCTGGCGGCCGCGGCCGACCAGGTGATCGCCGACGCGGGCGGGCCAGCCTGGGACGCGGACGGCTTCGCCCGCCTGGTGGCGCAGGCCCGGTCGGACCTGCCGCTGGCCACGTCCCGGGCCGTGGACGTCGTCGCGCAGGTCCTCGAGGCCGCGCACGAGGCCGAGACCAGGCTGCAGGCCACCGCCAGCCCGTTGCTCACCGCGGCGTTCGCCGACGCGAGAACCCAGTTCGCCACGCTGATCCACCCCGGGTTCGTCAGTGAGACCGGGCTGCGGCGGCTGCCGGACCTGGTGCGGTACCTGCGGGCGATCAGCCGCAGGCTGGACACGGTGGCGGAGGATCCGCGCCGCGACGCCGACCGGACGGCGGTCGTGCGCCGGGTGACCGACGCCTACCACCAGGCCGTCGGCACGCTCCCGGCCAGCCGGCGCCCGGGCGCCGGCCTCCAGGCCGTGCGCTGGATGATCGAGGAACTGCGGGTCAGCCTGTTCGCCCAGGTGCTGGGCACGTCGGGCCCGGTTTCTGAGAAGCGGATCCTGACCGCCCTGGATCGGCTGGCCGGCGCGGGCTGAGGCGCCCGGCGGCCAGCTCGCGCTGGGCCGGCCGCAACCCTGCCCGGGCGTTAGAGCCGCTATCGCGGGCGCCCGCGACGCGCCGCCGCCACCGCCCGGGGCGGCTGCGCTGGCGGGTCCTGACCCTGGCCCGACACCAGGGCCTGAATCCGGTGTGCGTGCCAGCGCAGCCGCTCGATAGCCGCGTCCTCATCGAGGTCACCGGCGATGAAGACCAGCGCGAGGCTGGCGCCGGAGTGGTCGCCGAAACGCAGCGGCGCGGCGAGCGAGGAGAAACCGGGGATGACCTCGGACGTTGATCTCGCGTAGCCGTGCTTCCTGGCGAACTCGACCTCGAGCCGCTCGCCGGGGCGTGGCGGCAGCGCGGCGAGGATGGCCAGCCCCGGTGCGCCGCGGTCAAGCGGATGCCGCTGGCCGGGCCGCCGGGACACGTGTGCATCTGATTGCCGTGGCTCAACGGCGACGAGCGTGACGGCGTCGTCGCCGCTCGGCACGGTGACGAACGCGGTCGTGCCGGTGGCCTCGGCGAGCGCCGCGAGCTCGGGCAGCGCGGCGTTGGTCAGGTCGCTGCGGACACTGCGGGCCAGGCTGGCCACGGCGAGCCCGAGCCGGTAACGCCCGTCCGGCTGGCGCTCCAGGAAGTCACGGTCACCGAGGGTGCGGACGATGCGGTAGGTCACCGAGCGGTGCAGGCCGACCGCGCGGGCGATCTGGGCCACGCTGAGCGCCCTCCCGTCGGCCAGAAGCTCCATCACGGCCAGGCCGCGGATGAGGGTCTGCAGACGCAATCCCGCCGTGGTCTGAGCCCCGGGTGCTGCCGGGCCCGGTTCAGCCAGCGCGCCGGGTTGCGTCACGGTTCCATCCTCCATCTGGGCGATTGATCGGATCCGGACATTTATGCGCATTATGGCGACGCTGACCTGCGCTGGTCCCGATAACTGAGCACATTGCTCGGATAGAGAACGCCAATCACCGCCCCGCTCGGCCGGTGCCCCGTCCTGCCCGGCGCCGCGAGCGCACGCCGTCGCCGTCTGCTGGGATGGTGGCTGACAACGGCCGCGAGGAAGGAGGCGGCGATGGCGCCGCGAGTGAACAGTGACCTGCTGCTGGTGGGGAGCCTGCCAGCGGATTCGGCCGATTCGGCGCTGCGCGCCGCGGCCGGGTTTTTTGGTGACCTGGTGTTCGCGCTGCCGGACGGCGAGACCGGTCCCAGGGCCGGGTGGGTCAGCTACGAGCGGGAGCGGCTCGTCCGGCCGAACCCCGGCGTTGTCGTGCTGCAGGAGACGGAGTCCCCGACCGGGCTCCCGCGGCATGCGTATGAAACCCCGGTGTTCGGCGTCCGCCCCGGGGTCGGCGAACTGCACTGGGACTCCTGGCCGCGCATCGATGACGCGATCGCTGGCTACCAGGTGTTCAGCGCGCTGCGTGCGGAAGGGGTGATTCCCGCCCATCTCCGGTTCCAGGTCGGGCTCCCGTTCCCGGCCAGCGCGATGAACGCGTTCAAGGCCGACTTCGCCGCGGATTACCCGGTCGCGGAAGGGGCGTTCGAGGACCTCGTGGCCCGCGAGCTGGCCCGGCTGACCACGGCCATCCCGCCCGGGGACCTGGCGGTCCAGTGGGACCTGGCGTACGAGACGCAGGACCTGGAGGGCGTGCTCGCGTGGACGTCGGAGGGCGCGTGGGAGCGGTTCGCCGGGCCGGTCACCCGGCTGACCAGGCTGATCCCGGAGGAGGTCCTGGTCGGTTACCACCTGTGCTACGGGACGTTCCCGGAATGGCCGATGTACGAGGCGCGCGACATGGCGCTGCTGGTGCGGATGGCGAACTTCGCGGTCGCGAACTCGGGCCGCCCCGTGGACTGGCTGCACCTGGCCGGGCCGCGGTACCTGCGCAGCGAGGACCGCAGCTTCTTCCGGCCGCTGGTCGACCTGGATCCGGGCGACGCCCGGGTGTTCCTGGGCATCGTGCTGCCGATCGACGGCGTGGCGGGCCTGCGGCGCAGGCACGCCACGGCATCGCGCTACATCACCAGCTTCGGCGTGGCGATGTACTGCGGGTTCGGCCGCCAGCCGGGCGCGGACGGCACCGAGACCATGCGAGAGCACGCGCACGTGGCCCGCGCCGTCCAGCGCGCAGAACGCTGACGCCGCCCGGAGTGATGAGTTTCGCTGCGCTCGCCCGTCTATACGGCATCCCAGGCGGATGACCGGAACAGGAGAGGGCCCGATGAGACACCCTCTGTCAACCTCAGGCGGCCTCCTTGCGGGCGTGGTTGCGGTTCGCTGCGTGAAGGGCCTCGTTGTAGTGAGCGCCAAGGCGCAGGCAGTGCCAGAGGACTTCGAGCCAGCGGTTGCCGAGCTTGCGCAGCGCGGCGTGGTGACGGTCGCCGGCGGTGATCTTGGCGTCGTAGAACTCGCGGGCCCAGGCGGAGCGGGACAGGCTGCAGAAGGCCCACTGCTGGACGGCCTCGCCGAGGTGACGGTTGCAGGCCAGGCGGCGGGCGATGGTGAACTCGCTGCGGCCCGAGCGCCTGGTGACAGGGGCGCGGCCTGCGTAGCATTGCAGCGCGTTCGGCGAGCTGAACTGCTCGAAGTGCTCGCCGATCTCGCCGGCGACCCGGGCGGCGAGACGATCACCCAGGCCAGGCATGCTCAGGTAGATCTCGCCGCCCGGGAACGCCTTCCCCGGGTCCGGGTCCTTCGGGGTCTTGCTGCGGCCGTGGCGGGCAGCGCCGAGGAGCAGCTCGCCCATCCGCCGCTCCCATTCCCGCCGCTGGGCGCGGATGGCCAGCAGCTGGGCAGCCGCCAGGCGGATGGCCCCGGCCTTCGCGCGGGCCAGCTCGGGCCGGGCCGCCAGCCGCGGCGTGGCCATGGCCCCGGCGACCCGGTCAGCGAACCGGGCTGGCCAGCCATGCCGGCACGAGCGGGCGAACGCCTCGATCTCGTCGCGGGATGCGGCGGCCAGCGCCCCGGCCGAGGGCCAGCGTTCCAGCAGCCGCAAGAACACCGGGGCACCCGGGTCACCGGCGGCGATGTCGATGGCCGCGGGGAAGACCGCCAGCAGGTCGGCGCGCAGCCGGTTGCCGATCCGCCGCTCGTCGCGGGCGGCGCGCTCGTCGTCGCGGGCGATGGCGCGCAGCTCGGCGCCGGTCTCCCCGTGCGGGATCAGCTTCCGCAGCTCCAGGTAGCTGTCCAGGGCCAGCAGGCAGCAGATCCGCGCGTCTTCCTGATCGTCTTTCTTCTTCGCCGGGCCGCGGCGGCGGGCCACCAGGTCCGGGTTCACCGGAAGCACCGTGAACCCGGCGTCGGCCAGGGCCTCCACCAGCAGGCCGTGCCGGGTCTCCAGCACCACCCGCACCTCGGCCGGGTCGGGCTCCAGCTCCAGGCACCGGGCCGTCAGCCGGGCCACCCCAGCCGGGCCGTGCTCAATCCGGAACTGCTCGATCACCCCCTCGCCCGGCCGGCCCAGAGCCACATCGTGGAACGACTCCGCCCAGTCAACGCCCACCCCAAGCACGTCATCTCCCCTCGCCAGTACAGGTCACGGACGGTGGAGGCACTGCGCCGTGCTGATGGACCAGTCCTCACAGGACAACACCCTCGCGGGCTTCGGGCCTCCGCCGGTCACCCCCGGGGACGCCGTCTCATCTCAGTCCTCAAGGGACAAGCACACCAAGCGTTCCCCGGGAGTTCCCGATGACGAAAGAAGGTAGTGCCATCAGCACACTGAAGTACTCGGTCTCCATGTCGCTGGACGGCTTCGTGGCGGGCGGGGACCAGAGCCCGGAGAACCCGCTCGGCGTGGGCGGGGAACGTCTGCATGCCTGGCTGCGCGGCCTGGCTGTCTGGCGCAAGGAGGCCGGCCTGGACGGCGGTGTGGCCAACGCCAGCACGGCGGTCGTCGAGCGCGAGGACGAGAACATCGGGGCCATCGTCATGGGCCGGAACATGTTCGGCGGCGGCCCCGGCCCGTGGGGTGCGGACCCCTGGAAGGGCTGGTGGGGTGACAATCCGCCGTTCCACCTGCCGGTCTTTGTGCTCACCCACCATCCCCGCGAGCCGCTGGAGTGCGCGGGCGGCACGACGTTCACGTTCGTGCCGGACGGCATCGAGGCCGCGCTCAAGCTCGCGCGCGGTGCCGCGAACGGCATGGACGTCGCGGTCTCCGGCGGTGCGGGCGTGGCCCGGCAGTACCTGGCCGCCGGGCTGCTCGACCAGATCATGATTCATCTGGTCCCGGTGTGCCTGGGCGAGGGCGTCCGGCTGTTCGACGGCCCCGGGCTGGCGGCGCTCGCGATCAGCCAGGCAGCCGTCGTAGAGGCGCCTGGCGTGACCCACCTGACCTACGAGATGGTCCGGTAGTCCCCGGGCCGGGGCAGGTCCGCGGGGCCGTCGCTGGCTACCGAAGCGGCCACAGTGGCCTCAGCGGCCGCGGGGGCCTGGGCGGCCGCGGCGGCCGGGGTGACCACGACGGGGTCATGTGGCCGTGCGGGTGCTCCCGTCCCGGCCGGTCGTCGGCGAAGATGCTGTGGAACGCCTCGGCCCCGGCCTGCGGGTCCAGCTCGGCCAGTTGCTCGGCGGCCGAGGAGCGCAGCCCGTCGTCGACGGAGTCGTCGCCCGCGATGATGAGGAACGCCTCGGTCGCGGCCTGGGGGCTGAGTTCAGGCAGTTGCTCGGCGGCCGAGGAGCGCAGCCCGTCGTCGACACTGTCGTCGGCCGCGATGACCAGGAAGCCCTCGGTGGCGGCCTGCCGGTCGAGATCGGGCATCTGCTCGGCCGCGTCGACCCGCAGTCCGTCGTCCACGCTGTCGTCGACGGCGATGGCCAGGAAAGCCACGGCGGCGGCCTTCCTGTCGAGCGGGGGCAGGTGCTCGGCCGCGTCAATGCGGCACTCGTCGTCGACGGAATCGTCGCAGGCGATGGACTGGAACGCCGTAGCGGCGGCCCGCCGGTCGAGCCTGGCCAGTTCCCCGGCCGCCTCAATGCGGTAGTCGTCGTCAACGCCGTCGTCGCAGGCGATCGCCTCGAATGCCTCAGCGGCGGCCTGCGGGTCGAACCGGGCTATCTGCCGGGCGGCCCCCAGGCGGTCGCCATCGTCGTCTTCGTGCATCGCGGTATCGGCTTTCTCTGCGAGGTCGTCTCGATGTCCGCCGTCTGTCGGCGGACGGTGGCAGCGTTAGCTGTGCCCGCCGGGTCTCGCCCGGCCTGGGGACCGCCGATCTGTGCACCGCTCGGCGCTATCAAGATACATCTCGACTTCAGCGCTGTAAAGATATATCTCGAAACCGCTCAGTGGTGTCGTGCCCGCAGCTCAACGCCACACTTGCCCTGGCGCGGGGCGAGGGCGGCGCACAGCTCGGTGTAGTCGGCCGAGATGTACTCGACCTCGCGCGGCGCGACCCGCTTCATGCCCGGCAGGTTGGCGCACAGCGCGGCGATGCTGGTCGAGTTCCAGGCCACTCGCAGGGTGGTGGGCGCCTCCACGCGGTACGGCGCGTACGCCGCCTCGCCCGCCGCGACGCTGCCGATCGCGCGCCGGGCGCCGTCCCTGATCCGCTCCTGGGCGATCTCGGGATACGGCGACATCGCCGTGTACTTGTCGATCGCCTCCTTGACCTCCACGGCCTCGACCGCGCCGAGGGTGTCGCGGCCCTCGGCGCACAGCACGTCGTCCCCGGCGATCAGAACCACCGGCACGCCGAGCCACCCGGCCAGCGCGGCGTTCAGGCGTGGATCGCCCCTGGCTACGCCGCCGACATCGCGGTCTTTAATCCCGACACCGTGGCTGACTACGCTATGTACGACGCGCCGCACCGCTACGCCCGCGGCGTGGCGCACGTCATCGTGAACGGAGTCCCTGAGGTCCGCGACAAAACCTTCAGCGGTGCCACCGCCGGGCGGGCCCTGCGACGGGGAGTTGCCTAGTGCGGGCGTCAATCCAGTGTGCGAGCGGGCCGGGGGCGGCTTCCCCCTCCGGTGCCGGTCAGGAGGGCAGGCCAGCATGACCAGGCGCGGACCGATCGCGCAGCCCGGGCTAGTCACCGAGTTCGAGACCCGGCTGCCAGCCATGGTCGACGAGCTGGGCGACCTCGTGCGGTGCGAGTCACCCTCGACGGACCTGGCGGCGCTGGAACGCAGCGCCGCGGCCGTCGCGGCCCTTGGCCAGCAGCTGACCGGACGCGCGCCTGAGGTCATCGCGGACTCCGGTCCCACGCACCTGCGCTGGACGTTCGGCGACGGCCCGCGGCGGGTGCTGCTGGTCGGCCATCACGACACGGTGTGGCCGCTTGGCTCGCTTGATGACCACCCGTGGTCGGTCGCTGACGGGGTCGTGCGCGGTCCCGGGTGCCTGGACATGAAGGCCGGGCTGGTGCAGATGTTCCACGCGCTGAGCGTCCTGGATGACACCGATGGCCTGACCGTCCTGGTGAACGGGGACGAGGAGGTCGGGTCCCCGACATCGAGCGGCTTGATCGAGGAAGCGGCCCGGCAGTCGTCGGCGGCGCTGGTGCTGGAGATGGCGGCGGACGACGGCGCTCTGAAGACCGCCCGCAAGGGCATCTCCCTGTACGAGATGCAGATATCCGGCCGGGCCGCTCACGCCGGGCTGGAGCCGGAGCGCGGGATCAACGCGAGCGTCGAGGCGGCACACCTGATCCTCACCATCGCCGAGCTCGGCGACCCGGCGCTCGGCACGACTGTCACGCCGACGCGGCTGAGCTCCGGCACCGCGGCGAACGTGGTCCCGGCCAGGGCGACCCTGTCCGTGGACGTGCGGGCGGCCAGCGCCGCCGAGCAGCAGCGGGTCGATCAGGCTCTGCGGCTGATCGCCCCCGTGCTGCCCGGCGCCGCGGTGGTTGCGGCGGCCGGGCCCACCTGCCCGCCGATGGAGCCCGCCGCTTCGGCTGACCTTTTCGTCACCGCCCAGCGCGTGGCCGGCCTGCTCGGGCTCGAGCCGCTGCGCGGTGTCGCCGTGGGCGGCGGGTCGGACGGAAACCGCACGGCCGGCGTGGGCACCCCCACCCTGGACGGCCTCGGTGCCGTCGGGGGCGGCCCGCACGCCGACCACGAGCACGTCAGAGCCGCGGTCATGCCGCAGCGCGCGGCGCTGCTCGCCGGCCTCGTTGCCGAGCTGCTGACATGACCGAGCTGACGGCCCCGCCGCATACCACCCCCGCGCCCCGGGCCCTCGATGCGGCGCTGCGGGTGGCTCAGGCCGCGGCCCGGGCCAGCGGCGTGCACATCAGGGAACTGGCCGAGGTGGACGACGTGCAGCAGCTATGCGAGCTCGTCGACGAGATCTGGCACCCGAATCCGGCTAATGCGCCGGTGACCGCCGAGTTGCTGCGTGCGCTCGCGGTCGGGGGCAGCTACGTGACCGGCGCGTTCGCAGAGGATCAGCTGGCGGGCGGCTGCATGGGGTTCTTCGGAGCACCGGCCGAGCACACGCTGCATTCGCACATCGCGTTCGCGTCCCCGCGGCTGCCCGGCAAGCACGTGGGCTTCGCGCTCAAGCTGCATCAGCGCGCGTGGGCGCTGTCCCGCGACATCTCCACGATCGCCTGGACGTTCGACCCGCTGGTGTGCCGCAACGCGTATTTCAACGTCGCGAAGCTCGCGGCCTCTCCGGTCGACTACCTGCCCGACTTCTACGGCCCGATGCATGACGTGATCAACGGGGAGGACGACAGCGACCGGCTGCTGGTGCACTGGCCGCTCGCCGCCGACTCGGTGACCCGCGCCTGCGAGGGCGCCGGCCGGGGCGCCGACGCGGCCCGGCTGCGAGCGGCGGGTGCCGCGGTGGCCCTGGACATCGACGCCGACGGCCTGCCGGTGACCGGCGAGGTCGGCACCGGGGCCTCCGCCGTGCTGGTCCGGGTGCCGGTGGATATCGAGGCCGTGCGCCGTCACCACGAGGCGGCCGCGCGCCAGTGGCGGCGTGCCGTGCGCCAGGTGCTCGGCGGCCTGATGGCCGACGGCGGCCGGGTGACGGGATTCGATCGTTCCGGCTGGTATGTCGTTCAGCCCGGCGCCGCGGCCGAGGCGCAGCCCCCCGACAGAAAGGCCGAATCATGAAGATCACCGGGATCGAGCTTCGCCGGGTGGCCATGCCGCTGGTCGCTCCGTTCCGCACGTCCTTCGGCACCGAGACGACCAGGGACATTCTGCTTATCCGCGTGGTCACCCCGGACGGCGAGGGCTGGGGTGAGTGTGTGGCGATGAGCGACCCGCTCTACAGCCCGGAGTATGTCGACGGCGCCGTCGACGTGCTCACCCGTTTCCTGATTCCCGCGCTCACCGCCCTCGACAACCCGGGCGCGACCGCGGTGGGGCAGGCGCTCGGCCGGTTCAAGGGGCACCTGATGGCCAAGGCCGCGCTGGAGGCTGCCGTGCTGGACGCCGAGCTCCGCACGTCCGGCCTGCCGCTGGCTCAATTCCTGGGCGCCACTCAGTCCCGGGTCGCCTGCGGCGTCTCCGTGGGCATCATGGAGTCGGTGCCGCAGCTGCTCGACGCCGTGGACGGCTACCTGGCCGAGGGCTATCAGCGGATCAAGCTGAAGATCGAGCAGGGCTGGGACGTCGAGCCGGTACGCGCGGTCCGCGAGCGGTTCGGCGACATCCTGCTGCAGGTGGACGCGAACGCGGCCTACACGCTGGCGGAAGCGCGCCAGCTGGCCGCCCTGGACCCCTTCGACCTGCTGCTCATGGAGCAGCCGCTGCCCGAGGACGACGTCCGCGGTCACGCCGAGCTCGCCCGCATGGTGCGCACGCCGATATGCCTCGACGAGTCGATCACCTCGGCCCGGGCGGCGGCCGACGCGATCGCGCTGGGGGCCTGCCGGATCGTCAACATCAAGCCGGGCCGGGTCGGCGGCTACCTGGAGGCCCGCCGGGTGCACGACGTGTGCGCCGCGCACGGCATCCCGGTCTGGTGTGGCGGCATGCTGGAGACTGGCATTGGCCGGGCGGCCAACCTGGCGCTGGCCGCGCTCCCGGGATTCGTCTTTCCCGGGGACACCTCAGGGTCCGCCCGTTACTACCATCAGGACATCACCGCGCCGTTCGTCCTGTCCGACGGCCACCTGCCGGTCCCCACCGGCCCGGGCATCGGCGTGGAGCCGATCCCCGATGTGCTGGACGCGGTCACCACGAGCAAGCAGTGGCTGCCGAACAGCAGCTGATGTGGCACGTCGTATCCCGGTGCCTGCCGCCTAGTCGTTCTCGATCTCGAAGTCCCACGCGGCCGCCGGCACGTGATGGCCGGGCGCCCAGCGCATGAGGCCCTCCCCGACGGCCTGGACGGCGCGCAGCTCGAACCGGACCGTCTGGCCCGGCCTGAGGACACGGGGCGGTGCGGGCTGGCCGCGGACCAGGTGGGTCCGGTAGACGGTGCCCAGGTGGTCGGTGCTGGTGAAGTCCGCCGCCGCGACCGGCACCGGCCCGGTGGCCGCCGACATGGTCACGGTCCAGGTGCACGTCGTGGCCGGCGTCTGGTAGGGCAGGCCCTCGCCCGGCACCTGCGGTCCGGTAACGGTGATCTTCACCGACCAGTGGCGTGTCCGGACCCGCACCGCGTCGCCCTCGGCCGCCAGGGCCGGGTGGCCGACGGTGCCGGTCAGCGTGACATCCCCGCGGTAGCGCGCGAGGCTCTGCGTGGTCGGCGCGCCGGCCGGCCGGCCGCCGCCTGGGTTGGTGAAAACGTCCGGGCCGAACACCCGCAGCCCGGGCTGGGCCGCGTAGCCGAGATGCCCGTGCCCGTCGAGGCCGCCGGATACGGTTCCGGCCGGGAGCGGGGCGTGATCGTGACCCCGGCTCACCTGGAACAGGTCTTCCATGGTGCGCAGCCAGCTGTAGTGGTTGTAGAACGTGCCGGAGACCGTGCCCGGCTTGATAAAGGGACTGATCAGAACGCTGCCGGTGTCGCCGCCGCCGGGCGTGGGGTCCTTGGCGTCGAACAGCGGATCAGGTGTCTGCCCCGCCGCGAGGTGGCCGGGATATCCCTGCGGGCTGAGCCGGATGCTGGTCACGAAGCGGGAGAGACGTACCGGCTGGCCGTCCTGGCTGATGAGCCGGAAGGATCCGGTCGTCACACCGGACGGCGGCGCGGACGGGGGGCTGTTGGGGAAGTCGGGGCCGGTGTCGGTCACGGCGCCGACAAACGAGCTGGGCGGGATGCCCTGGCCTGTCGCCTCCCGGCCGGTGTCGGTGGACAGGATCGCATTGTCGCCGATGATGGACGACCCCGGTATGCCTTCGACGCTGTCGGTCCGCGCCGGGGCCGGGCTGCCGGACAGGCCCGCCACGAGGCGGGGGACACAGCCGGCCGGGACACGCTTTGGCGTGGTCTTGGTGCAGGCCGGGGGACGGTCGATGAAGTCGTTGTCGCCCGGTCCCGGATACAGCTGGTCGCCCGCGGCGTTGGTACCGAGCGTGGAGTTCGGGCCGGTCGGCTCGTAGTGGACGTTCTTGCCGTACAGGTTCTCCCCGGCGGTGTCGGCGGTGAGGGCTCCAGCCGCGTCCGGCCGCACCGACCTGGTGGGCGGGTAGTCGTTGGCGTTGTTGAAGCTGTTGCCGGTGTAGGTGAAGGGAGGGTTGGACTCGTCGAAGGTGATGTCGATCAGCCCGCCCTGCCGGAAGGCCGGGGACTGCTCGATCTTAGGTATGTAATACCGCAGGAACAGGTCGGCCGCGTACAGCCCGCCGGTGTAATTGCGCGGGACAGTTGACTCGGGGTCGTCCGGAATAGGCGTATGATAGTTGGGCCGTCCGTGGGCATCAAAGGCCCCGGACAGATTGTTTCCGACACACTGGGCATCGTGAGCGTCGCTGCATATATCTGGGGTAATCCAGCTGAAGTTCGGAGTGGTCCTGACGCTCTTGAGGTCGTGCAGCAGGCCATTGGCGGGGCTGTCGAGATTGGCGATATGGCGGGCATCGCAGTTGGTGCCCGCGTTCGCTGGCTCATTCAGCGGCGGGGTCGGCCGCCCGCTGGGCCGCACGGCGCCGGTCAGCGACTCGAACCACGGGATCGGGAAGTGCTTGGCCACGTACTGGTCATTGGGCTGGCCGCCAGTCAGGGTAAGAACTCCTGGAGCGAAGTCGCCCGCCATGTCCGTCGGGTTGGTGTCCGGGTTGTTGGAGCGTCGGCCCGGGCCCCCGCAGGCGGCCGCCTCGCGGTCAGGAACCGTGACGGGACGGAACCTCGTCGCGCCCTGGGCCTGTGCGCCGCCCAGGTCCTGGGCGTAGCCCTTCCACGAGACCCCGGCGGCGTTGAACTGGTTGAACAGCGTCGGGACCTGCGTCGGGTAACTGCAGCCGTAGGCGCCGTGCGGCGCATTGGCCCCGCTGGGCTGGCGGGCGTTCACCGGCGGGTCCAGTTGCCCGTAGTTCTTGTTCTTCCTGAGGGATCCGCCCGCGGTGACGATGGCGGAGTTGGGCGCGATCAGCTTGTTCTGGATCGAGCAGTCGAACTGGGTGTCCTGCTCGGGCGCCTGACCCGACACCAGCGACAGGTAGTTGTCCATGCTGGCATGACCGGTTCCGTAGTAATTCGTCAGCAGCGCACCCTGCCGCGGCAGGCCTTTCCACAAGTAGCTATTCTGATTAAGCCCGGAGAATGTGGCATCGTAGGATTTGTTCTCCAGGATGATAAGCCAGACATGCCTGATAGCGCCCGACCGCAGGTCAGCCACGTGCGCGGGTTCATAAGCGCGGGAAACAGCCGGGGCCGCCGACCCGGCCAGGGGAATGAGCGCGCCTGCCAGCGCCACCAGAAAGGTGGCCGTCCCCCAGATTCGCCATTGACCGGCTAAGCGATTCATGAGCCAACCATTGCCGGTCCCGTAGCAGCACGCACGCGACACGCCGACAGAGGCGGTCAGGTCTGGCTGGCAGTCCCGGGCGCATCACGGCCGACTAGCAGGGCGAGGACCTCGCCGACCGTGCGTTCCCTGCCGCCGGGTTCCGGGAGCGGCAGGTGTTCCCGGATCTGGTAGTGGTTACGCCGGCCGGTCTTCTCCTTGAGGATGTATCCGGCTTCGGCCAGGTCGAGCACGATCCCGTAGGCGCTGCGCTCGGTGATGCCGACGTCGACGGCGATGTCGCGCAGCCGGATGCCGGGATCGCCGGCGATGCACAACAGCACCTGCGCGTGGTTGGTCAGAAAGGTCCAGCTGGCGGTCAACGTTGACTTCCAATTCTGGAAGCAATTTGCTAGTAATTCCTTGCTAGCGTAGCATGAAGGGCGAGTCACCGGCTCACCGGCATCAGCCGCTGCCAGCGGCCAGTACACCGGGCTACCGGAGGGGTGCGCATTCATGTTCTGGCCGTCAGGGAGCAGGATGCCCGTGACAGCTATCCCGTTGCGTGCCGAGCTGACGCTGCTGCTGGCCCGGCCGCTGAAGTGTTCATGACCGGCGATAATCTGCCGTTGGTCCGCGCCAGCGATAGTGGCGCCAAGCCGCCCGAGGCAGCCGGGTTCGGCATGTCCTGCCGGACGGACCGGGGCTACTTCATCGTGACCCTCCGCGGAGCGCTGGACGGTGTCGTCGCGCCCGTCCTGCGTGAGTACCTGCTGCGGCTGACGCACGAAAGCGCAGGCCGCTTGATCATTGACATCTCAGCGGTCACCGACGCTGACAGCCACGGCCTCGCGGTGCTGATCGGCACCCGACATCGGGCGAACTTGCTGGGCGGGCCGCTGCGTGTGGCCGGGCCGGCGACGGGAGTTGCAGGCATGCTGAGAAAGACCGGGCTCGACCGGCAGTTGCGTATCTACCACAGCGTGGAGGCCGCTATCAGCGGCGCGGCGTCGGCGCGATGACGGCCGATTCCTCAGCGCGCGCGGGCGAAGAGACCCTGGCTGGGCCGGGGAGCGACTACGCCCGGCTCTCGCGCGCGGTCAGGCAGGCAGGCCTGATGGACCGGCGCATCGGGAATTACGCCTGGCGGATCGCGATCACTACGTCCCTGCTGGCCGCGGGCTGGGCCGTGTTCGTCCTGGTGGGGAACTCCTGGTGGCAGATTGCGGTGGCCGTCTTCCTCGCCATCATGTTCACCCAGGTCGGCTTCCTCGGCCACGACGCTGGGCACCGGCAGATCTTCGCTTCCCGGCGGCGAAGCTACATCCTCGGCGTCCTGATGGGCAATCTCGGCATCGGCCTCAGCTTCGGCTGGTGGGTGGCCAAGCACAACCGGCATCACGCCAACCCGAACACCGAAGGCGCCGACCCGGACATCATGATGCGGGCGCTGGCGATGACCCCCGGCCAGGCAGCCTCCAGCCGGGGCGTGTCCAGGATTGTGTTCCGCTGCCAGGCGTTCTTGTTCTTCCCCATGCTGCTGGGCGAGGCTTTCAGCGTGCACGTCGCCAGCATCCGGGCTCTGTCGAGCCGGGACCGGCGGCATCGGCCGGCCGAGGCGGCCTTGCTCGCCGTGCACTTCGCGGCCTACCTGGCGGTCGTCTTCCTGGTCCTGAGCCCGGTTAAGGCGGTCGTGTTCATCCTGATCCAGCAGGGCCTGTTCGGTGTCTACCTGGGCGCGTCCTTCGCCCCCAACCACAAGGGCATGCCGATCCTGCGCGAGCAGGACGAGCGGGACTACCTCCGCCGGCAGGTGCTGACCTCGCGCGATATCCGCGGCAACTGGTTCACGGACCTGGCCCTCGGCGGGCTGAACTACCAGATCGAGCATCATCTGTTCCCGTCCATGCCTCGCCCGAGCCTGAGCCAGTCCCAGCCGCTGATTCGCGAGTTCTGCGGTCAGCACGGACTGCCGTACAACCCGTCGACCCTGGTCGGCTCCTACGCCCAGGCTCTGCGCTACCTCCATACCGTCGGCACTCAGGCCAAGGCAACGGCCTAGCCGGCCGCGCGGGTCCCCACGCCCGACCCGCGGCATCAGCCCTGGGCAGGCATGCCCCGGCGCGGTGCGAGGATTGGGGCGTGCCGGTGCCGGGGTTGCTATCCATCCTCGGCCTCGTGTTGTGGGCGGGGTACGAACTCGTGCTGCGCCGCCGCGCGGTTACCGACACGGCCAGGCGGCAGGCTGACTCGCAGGACCGCGGCAGCACCCGGCTGCTCATTGCCGCGTACGTGGCGGCGCTGGCGGCGAACGTGGTGCTGTCTGCGGTCTCCGCGGGCCCGGTGCCGGTGGTGCTGCGGTGGGCCGGCATCGGCGTGCTCGCCGTCGGCCTGGCCGTGCGGGCCTGGGGTATGACCACCCTGGGCACCGCCTACACCCGCACGCTGCGCACGACCGGCGGGCAGCGCCTGGTGCGGAACGGCCCGTACCGGCTGGTCCGCCATCCCGGCTACTTCGGGAGCCTGCTGGTCTGGACCGGCTACTCGCTGGGGCTGGGCAGCTGGGTCGCGCTGATCGTGACCGCCGGGCTGTTGTTCGGGGTCTACTCGTGGCGGATCTCAGCGGAGGAACGCATGCTCCTCAGCGCCTTCGGTGATCAGTACGCCGAGTATCGTCGGCAGACCAAGCGCCTGCTGCCGTTCCTGTACTGAGCGCAATGACGGCTCCGCAGGCGCCGCGCTTGACGGTGATCTCGTCCGGCGTCTGGGTGCGGTTCTTTACCGCCGCCCTCACTCTGCCGTCAGATCACACGTCTTGTCACGAGAGCGATGAACTCGACCGTGAGCACGAACAACCCCATCGCCGCTCCGAGAACGGCAACCACCCGGAAGGTGCGTCGAAGCCGGCGTTCGTCGGTGTAGGAGACGCGCGGCCGAGTACCCCACAAGAAGGCGCGCCGATACCACGGACGCTGGTAGAACAGCCAGCAGCGGTGCGTGTACCTCGTCAGCAAGCCCCGGTAGTCCGTCACCAGGAACCCTGATAGCGCAGACACGATGATGCCCGTGAGCGTGAGGACCGCGAACTCACCGAGCGTCTGATCCGACCACCGCATGACACTCCATCATCCTCGGCCAGCACATCGGCTGACCAGGTCCCTGCGTTGACCCCAGCCTCCCGGGCAAGGGACTGTGGATCTAACGGCTCTGTCGCACTTTCTGTGGTGACGGTCGGTGGCTAGCCGAGCAGGATGCGGTGGCGCAGGAGGGTGAATCCGGCGCGGCCATACATCTGCCGCTTGATCATCTTGGTCTTGGTGTTCACGCCTGCCGTGAGCCGACCTCGGCGATGGCTGTGAACGACCCGGCTTAGGCTCATCCGCCGACGGCAAGGGCGAGGAGGGTATCGATCGCAGTTTCGAACGGACGGGTATCCCGAAGTACCTGGGCGAGTAGATTTCCTCCTTGGAGCGTGGCGAGCAGAGTAGTGGCGAGGTCGTCCGGGTCGATGCCGGACGGGAGTTTCCCCTCGGCATGGAGGGATCTGAGTTCATCGCCGATGGCGGCTGCCCACCGATCGAACCCTGCCGCGATGAGCGCTCGGGCCTCTGGGTCACTCTCAGCGAGTTGACCGACGAGCGAGCCAAGTGGGCAGCCCCCCTTTGCTTCGGTGCGCTGCGCTGCGGTGATCACCATTTCCCGCCAGGCTTCGACTCCGTTCGCGCTGCTGAGCGCGTGCCGCTGGTGACTGACGATGGTATCGGCTTGGTAGTCGATGACCGCCTGCACGAGTTCGTTCTTGTCGGGGAAGTAGTGGTACATCTGAGAGCCGCTGACTTCCGCCGCCACCTTGACGTCTTCCAAGGTGGTGCCCGCCACCCCGCGCTCATGGATCAGGGCGGCGGCCTCCTCCACTATTCGTGCCCGGGTGCGCGCGCCCTTGGGGGTGAGCCTCGGCCGGTCACTCGTCTCGTTGACCATGCACCCATATTAGCAGGATTTTGAGTTTGACAACCCAGTACCGAACTGTCAGAGTGAGTCGCACAACCCATTTTACAGCGGGAGGACGACACATCACATGACTGACCTAAAGGGCAAGACAGCACTGGTAACGGGCTCAACGAGCGGGATCGGCAAGGCTACGGCCATCGCCTTGGCCGCCCGCAGCGCTCACGTACTGGTAGTGGGACGCAACGAACAACGAGCCAAAGACGTGGTCGCCGAGATCGAAGGCAGCGGAGGCAGCGCAGCGCTCCGGCTCACTACGTTGAGCGACCTCGAATCGGCCCGGGAGCTGGTCGAGTGGGCCACTGAGGCAGGCGACGGTCATGTCGACATTCTCATCAACAACGCTGGCGTCGCCTTGCTCGGACCAAGCAGCGCAGCTACCGAAGCAGAGTTCGACGAGACCTTTGCCCTGAACGTCAAGGTTCCGTTCTTCCTCGTCGCGGCCTTGGCGCCAGCCATGGCCGAACGCGGATGGGGTTCGATCGTCAACGTCTCCACGATGGTCGCGAGCTTTGGACAGGCCGGCATGGCTCTGTATGGCGCCAGCCGGGCGGCTCTCGAACTGTTGACGAAGGCCTGGGCCGCCGAATACGGCCCGAGTGGTGTTCGGGTCAACGCCGTTGCCCCCGGTCCGACGCGCACCCGCGTGATGGAAGCCGTCCCCGACGAGATGGTGAATCATCTCGCAGCACTAGCGCCAGCAGGTCGCGTAGCTGAGCCCGAGGAACTTGCCGCGGCGATCGTCTTCCTCGCCAGTGATGATGCCAGCTTCGTCCACGGCGTCACTCTTGCGGTCGATGGAGGCCGGGTGGCGACGTAGCGCCTGTCGGCGGTGACGTTTAAGAGTGAAGACCTAGAACACAGATCACAACTCAGAACTGAGGAGTATCCACATGAGCGCATACGTAGTTGTCGAATTCACCGTCAAGGACCCGGATGTTTATCGTGAGAAATACGGCCCCAACGCTGGGCGGACGGCCAAAGAGTACGGAGGCGAGGTTCTCGCCAACGCTAACTGGGAGATCCTGCACGGCGATGGCTCGCTCACTTCAGGGGCACTCATGCGGTTTCCCGACCATGAGACGGTCATCAAGTGGTACAACTCGCCTGAATATCAGCAGCTGATCGATGTCCGAAGTGTCGCGATGGATGCCCGGTTTAGCTTGCTCGACGGCCTCCCTAGCTGATCGAGGTGGCTCCATAGGAAGGGTGGCACTCAGATGGCATCAGATCTAGATTCCCGAACTGCACTCGTAACGGGCGAGAACCTGTCCGATGGGAGAAGCGAATGAGCAAGTTCGACGCCCAGTTCGCGGGTCGGCTGGACGGTCAGACCGTGCTAGTCACCGGCACCAAGGGCGGTATCGGCCACGAAACCGCCCAAGGCATTGGGAATAGTGGGGCGACTGTGCTGGTGCACGCCCGTCGTGTCGACGACGCCCAACGCGCTGTCGACCTACTGGTCAACAACGGCAACGGCAAGGGCCAGTACCTGTCCGTAGCCGCAGACCTCGGATCTCTGGCGGGTGTTCGGGAACTCGTCGACGCTGTGCACGAGGCCGCGCCGAAGGGACTCAACGGACTGGTTAACAACGCGGGCGCCGCGTTCTCTAGCAAGGCGCTGTCTCCCGACGGGTACGAGCGGACCATCGCCATCAATCACGTCGCGCTGGCGGCACTGACCGACGGGCTGCTCGACCTGCTCCGGAAGGGCGCTGATGATTTCGCCGCGCCCTCGCGGGTGGTCAACATGACCGCCCTGATCGAGTCGCGGGGCAAGCCGATCACCGACTGGAGCTACCCGGGTAAGTACAAGCAGATCCAGGCCTACGCCGATGCCAAACTGCTGGCCCTGATGTACACCTACGCCCAAGCTCGCCGCCATGGGGGCGAGGGCCTGACGTTCAACGCAGTCAGCCCGGGCGCGGTCAAAACCAGTCTCGGCAGCAAGGCCGGCGGCCCGTTCAAAACGATTCAGGCGTTGACCAATCCGTTCGTCGGGCCTCCGGAGAAGGGGTCACGCGGCTGTGTGCGGCTGATGGCCGATCCCGAGCTCGCAACCGCGACCGGGGGCTACTACAGCTCGGCGAAGTTGAAGAAGTCATCCAAGAAGTCTCGTGACCATGACGCTCAGGACCGGGTGTGGGAGCAGACCGAACGCGAATTGAACAGCCACAACTGAGCGGCTCCAGTCGGCTATCGCCAGCACAGCCGGTGCGGCAACGCCCGCGCCTTCACTAACCTCGGGCTCTAAAAGAATAGGACTTGTCTAGGAACCGCTGGCCTCCAGCTCGGCGCCATGCGTTGCGCCAGCATCAGGCCCGCCAGGACCAGGAGCGCAGCACCACCGGATCGCTGTGGCGAGGCAGCCCGTGTGTGTTCACCACACCGATCGGCACTCCGGTTGATCCCCGCAATGACTTCCGGGAGTTCAAGAAGCTACTCACCCGTGCCGATCTTCCGTCGGTCCGGCTCCATGACCTGAGGCACACTGCCGCCAGTCTTTTGCTCGCTCAGAACGTCCCCGCCCGTGTGGTGATGGAGATCCTCGGTCATAGCCAGATCGCGCTGACCATGAACACCTATAGCCACGTCGCTCCGGAGGTCTCCCGTGAGGCCGCCGAGCGCATGGCCCGGCTGCTATGGCAAGACGCTGATGATGGCCAGGGGAGCAGCACATGACGCCAGTTGCTGCTCAGGCAAGACACAGCAACGGTGTGGTGGCCGCCACATGGGTGTGAGCTGGAAAAGTACGGGTGCGCCTGTACGGGTGGGCGTGTGGACCTTCGGGTGATGCTTGACGATCGTCATCCGGGTGATCCTTGACACCCCGGTTTGCAGGTTAGACCCGTGCCGCGTTTTTCTTGCGCACCTCCCCGTGGCTGGTGCGGGGGACGGTCTTGAGCAGTTCGCTGCCGACCCAGAACTGCAGCAGGTCTTTGCCCACGTGGACGTCGCAGCGGGCCCCGGCGTGGTGCTTGCCGACGCTGACCTGCTGCCAGGACACGCACACCACGCCGTTGCCGCCGACCTTGCGGGCGATCCAGTCCTCGCCGGTCCGGTCGGGCAGCAGCACGCAGACGTCGGCTGGCCAGGCTGCCCAGGCCGTCCCCGGCCTGGGCAGCCGTGCTGAAGCGGGCGGCCGGAGTGGCCATGGCCAGAGACTGGTGCGGCCGCTGGGTGTTGTAGTAGCCCACCCACTCATCCAGCGCCTGCTGCGCGGTCCTCAGCGTCCGGAACACCTGCCTGGTGCCGAACTCCGCCCGCAGGGTGCGGTGGAACCGCTCGATCTTCCCCGTGGCCGTCGGGGACCGGGGCGCGGTGAGCAGGTGATCGATGCCGTTGTCCCGGCAGATCTTGCCGGACAGCACCTCGACCGGGGGATGACCGAACCGGCCGGTGAACACCTTCCCGTTATCAGTCAGGATCTGCTGCGGCACCCCATGCGCGCGCAGCGCCGCGGCCAGCGCGTCACACACCGGCCGGGTCCGCTCGGCGGCCATCAGCGCCGCCGGCACGCAGAACCGCGAATGATCATCGATACCGGTCAGCGCCTTCGCCCGGCTCCCGTCCGCCAGCAGGAACCCGCCGACCACATCCATCTGCCACAACTCCATGGCCGGCCCGCGCTCCCACCGGCGCCACTCCTCCCGCCGGCGCCGCCGCCCGTCCGCCTCGATCAGCCCGGCCCGCACCAGCGCCCGGTATACCCCCGACTCCGACGGCACCGGATCGATCTCAAGGCGGCCCAGCTCGAAGACGATCCGCCGCGCCCCCCACGACCGGTGCACCCGCCGCAACTCCAGGACCTGCGCCTCGACCACCGGATCCATCTGATGCGGGCAGCTGCCCGGCCGGTGCGACCGGTCCTCCAGCCCCGCCAGGCCCCCGGCCTCATACCGCGCCAGCCACGCATGCACACTCTGCCGCGAAACCCCCCACCGGCCCGCGACCTCCATGACCGTCCGGCCCTCGCCAATCACCGCCAGGACAGCCTGATACCGCTGCTCAGCCACACTCAACTCCCTCATATCAAGGGAGTGTCAAGGATCAGCCGAACCAGCTGTCAGGCATCAGCCGGAACACCGTCAACCATCAGCCGAAGGCCAGACGTCAAGCCTCAGCCGAACTAATACACCTGTACGGGTGCGCCGCCAGGGACTTGAACCCCGAACCCGCGGATTAAGAGTCCGCTGCTCTGCCAATTGAGCTAGCGGCGCCTGAGACCTCAGCGAGGATAGCAGCCCAGCGCTGGCCGAGCGAATTACCCTGCGCACGTACTGTGCTGAAACTGCCGGGCGGTGGCTGATCTTGGTCAGCCGCCGAGGAACCTGCCCATGACCCGCGCCGCCTGGGACGGGCGCCCGGTTTTGGCCTCCTCGCGGTCGGCCCAGCTCATGGTCTGCAGGCCGGCGTTCACGCCCATCCAGCGCAGTGGTTCCGGCTCCCACTGCGGCGAGCGGTGGCCCACCCACGGCAGCCGGGTGATCTCGGTGTCGGCCCCGGTGACGAGGTCGGCCAGGGTCCGGCCGGCCAGGTTGGTGGTGGACACGCCGTCGCCGACGTAGCCGCCCGCCCAGCCGATTCCGGTGGACCGGTCCAGGCCCGCGGAGGCGCACCAGTCCCGCGGCACGCCGATCGGGCCGCCCCAGGCGTGCGACACCTGGACCTCGCCGATCGCCGGGAACAGGTCGGCCAGGGTGCTCCGCAGTCCCGCGAACACCGCGGGGCTGCGGTCGAACGATGGCCGCACCGCCGAGCCGAAGTGGTACGGAGCGCCGCGGCCGCCGAACGCCAGCCGGCCGTCCGCGGTGCGCTGCCCGTAGATGATCAGGTGCCGCATGTCGCTGAACGTGGGCCGGCTGGCCAGGCCGATCTCGTCCCAGACGGCCTGGGGCAACGGCGTGGTCGCGATCATCAGCGAGTACACCGGGGCCACCGCGCGGCGCTGGCCGGGCAGCAGCGCGGTGTAGCCCTCGGTCGCGCGGATCACGTACCGGGCACGCACCGTCCCCCGGGTCGTCACCAGCCGTCCCGGGCTGATCTCCCGAACCGGGGTGCGCTCGAACAGCGAGACCCCGCGCTTGCGGACCGCAGCGGCCAGCCCCCGGACCAGCCGCGAGGGATGGATCGCGGCGCAGTGCGGCGTGTAGACGCCGCCGACCACGCCCGACGCCCCGGCCAGGGCCTGGGCTTCGCCGGCCGACAGCAGCCGCAGGTCCTCCTCGCCAAAGCCGAACGACCTGGCTTCCTCCACCTCTTCCCTGGCCCGCTGCAGGTGCACCTCGGAGCGGGCGAGTTGCACGGTTCCGCCCTTGGCCCAGTGGCAGTCGATGCCCTCGGCCGCCGCTACCTTGCCCACCTCGTCCACCGTGGCCTGCATGGCCCGGTACATCGCGATCGCCGCGTCCCGGCCGGCCATCCGCTCCAGCTTCCCGAGCGAGGCGGGGAACAGAGCCGAGCACCAGCCTCCGTTGCGGCCCGACGCGCCGAACCCCGCGATGTCGCGCTCGCAGACCGCTATCTTCAGGGCCGGATCGGCCAGCGACAGGTAGTAGGCGGTCCACAGTCCCGTGTACCCAGCGCCGGCGATCGCCACGTCCACCTCGAGGTCCCCGGGCAGCGGATCACCCGGCTCGAGGGTGCCGGGCACGGTGTCGTGCCAGAACGACAGTTTCCGGTACACATTGGGTGCGGGCATGCCCACCATCGTGACAGGCGGTACCGCAGTTGACCTAGTCGGGCATGCTTGTCCCATGCCCGCTCACGATCACGCGCCAGCGACCGCACCGGCCCCCAGACATGCGTCCGGGCCGTACCGGGTGTGCCTGGTCTGCCTGGGCAATATCTGCCGGTCGCCCACGGCGGAGGTGGTGCTCCGCGCCGAGATCGACCGGGCGGGCCTGACCGCGAAGGTCGAGGTGGACAGCGCAGGCACCGGGGACTGGCACCTGGGCGGGCCGATGGACCCGGGGGCCCGCGCCGAGCTTTCCCGGCGCGGCTACGACGGATCCGGGCACCGGGCGCGGCAGTTTAAGCCGTCCTGGTTCGACCGCTATGACCTCGTGGCGGCCATGGACGCGGGCAACCTGGCGCGGCTGCGGCGCATGGCCCCGGACACGGAGACCGCGGAGCGGATCGTGCTGTTCTTGTCCTTCGACCCGGCCCGGGCCGATGAGCAGGGCCTGGAGGTCCCCGACCCTTATAACGGCGGCCCGGAGGAGTACGAGCTGGTCTTCGACCTGCTGTTGCCGGCCGCGCGGGGCCTGACGGATCAGCTGGCGGCGCTGCTCACCGGCCGGCCCGCCGCACCGGGCTGAGCGTGGGCGTGGCCGGCCCGGACGCCCCGATCCGGCTGGAGCGGCTGCTCGGCACCGGAGTGCGCCGCTGCCGGGGGATCGGCGGCCAGCACGGCGTGCGCCACTACCGCGCGGAGCTTGACGACGGCCGCGTGGTCTTCGCCAAGATCGCCGGGGATGAGCCGGCGGCTCCGGCCGTGGATGCTCCGGCCGGGGATGCTCCGGGCGGCTTCGAGGCGGAGGCGCGGGGGCTGCGCTGGCTGGGCGAGGCGGGGGCGGTGCCGGTGCCCGAGGTAATCGGCTGGGATGCCGCCGCGCTGGTCATCTCCTGGATCCCGCAGGAGGCGCCGGGGCCGCGGGCCGCGGAGCGGTTCGGCCGGGACCTTGCGCGGATGCATGCGGCGGGGCCCGGGGCGTTCGGGGCTCCCTGGGCCGGGTCCATCGCCGGGCTGCCGCTGCCCAACGACGCCGGGGACAGCTGGCCCGAATGGTACGGGGAGCACCGGCTGCTGCCTTACGCCCGCCGCGCCAGGGACCTCGGCTTCCTGACCCCCGCGGATGCCGGACTGATCGAGACCGTGGCCGCCCGCGCCGCCGACCTGGCCGGGCCGCGCGAGGCCCCGGCCCGGATCCACGGCGACTGCTGGTCCGGGAACGTCCTGTGGTCCGGCGGCCGGGGGTGGCTGATCGACCCGGCGGCCCACGGCGGGCACCGGGAGACCGACCTGGCCATGCTGGCCCTGTTCGGCGCGCCGTTCCTGTCCCTGGTCGTCGCGTCCTACGAGGAGGTCGCGCCGCTGGCGGCGGGCTGGCGGGACCGGGTGCCGCTCCATCAGCTGCATCCGCTGCTCGTCCACGTGTGCCTGTTCGGACCGGGCTACCGGGCCGAGGCCCTGGCGGCGGCCCGCGCCGCGCTGGCCCTGGCGCCCTGAGGTCAGTCGGCTCGGGGCGCCAGCATCCTTAGCTTGGTTTGTCGACTATTCCGATAGATGTGATAGGTTTAGCTCATCAGCCGAGTTCGCGAGCACAGGGGGCAGGTCATGACGATCGGGAACCTCGCGTCGCTGACCTGGGCGAACCGGGTGGCGAACCCGGAGGAAGAGCGCCAGGTGGCAGTCCAGGCCGGGATGGTGGTCAACGGAACCGAGCCGCTCAACTGCGAGAGCCCGGTGACCATGCTCGGCGGTGAGGTGACGCCAACCGCCCAGTTCTACCGGCGCAACAACTTCCCGATACCGGTTCTCGACGGAGCCGCCTGGCGTCTCGGCGTGAGGGGCCTGGTTGACCTGCCGCTGAGTCTGAGCCTGCACGAGCTGACCCAGATGCCCGCGGAGACCATGGTGGTCACGCTCGAATGCGCCGGGAACGGGCGCCGGATGTACCGGCCGCCGGCCGTGGGGGAGCAGTGGGGATTCGGGGCGGTGAGCACGGCGGAATGGACCGGCGTGCCCCTGGCGGCGGTTCTCCGGCGCGCCGGGATCCAGCCGGGTGCTCATGAGGTGGTGTTCAGCGGCGCGGATCGCGGCTCGGTCGACGGCCGGCCGCATCCCATCCACTTCGAGCGGAGCCTCTCGGTGGCAGACGCCCTGGAGTCCGGCGCCCTGCTGGCCTACGCGATGAACGGCCAGCCGCTGCCCGCCCGGCACGGCTACCCGCTCCGGCTGGTCGTGCCGGGCTGGTACGCGGTCGCCTCGGTCAAGTGGCTCAGCAGCATCCGGGTGACGGACGGGCCGTTCGGGGGGTTCTTCCAGACCCAGCGCTACGTCTACGAGTGGGATCGCGATGGGACCGAGGTACGGGAGCCGGTCCGGCTGCAGAAGGTCCGCGCTCTGATCACCCGGCCCGGATCCGGCCAGGCCCTGGCGGGCGGCGCCCTGATCGTGCGCGGGGTGGCCTGGTCAGGCGCGGCGCCGATCGAGCGGGTCGAGGTCAGCCTGAACCACGGCCCCTGGCAGAAGACGCGCCTGGTCGGCGTGCCCGCGGCGCACGGATGGCAGCAGTGGGAGTTCCTGGCCAGCGGGCTGAGCCCGGGAGAGGCGAGCATCCGCGCCCGGGCGACGGACCTGGTTGGCCAGGTTCAGCCGGAGCGGCCGGAGTGGAACCGCCGCGGCTACGGGGCCAACTTCATCCATGAGGTCGTGGTGCGGGCCGGCTGACGCCGCCCGGGCCCCCGGCCGGCCCTAACCTGCCGCGCGAGTCCCTGATGTCCGGGTCGGTAGCGTCATCGGGATCTGGCGCCAGGTGCCTGGCCTCGGGCGCCAGCGGGATTGCGATGCAGAAAGTGGCGCCGCGGCCCGGGACGGACTCGACCCAGACCGCGCCGCCGTGCGCGGCCACCAGCGCGGCCACGATGGCCAGCCCCAGGCCGGTTCCCCCGGCCCTCCTCGACCTGGCCTGGTCGCCGCGGTAGAACCGCTCGAAGACGTGCTCGGCCTGCTCCGGGCTGAGCCCCGGGCCGTGGTCGGCGACCTCGAACACCACCGCGGCGTACGGGTCGCCCGTGTCGGCCGGGCCTGGGGCGTGCGCCGGGCCCGGCGCCCAGCCGCGAGCCGGGCCGCGTGCTGACGCAGGTTCCGGGCCGGGCGGCGGCGGGGGAGCAGGAACCGAGCCGGGCACGGCCCGGGCGACGGCGAGCGCGTTCCCGTCGCCCGCCGGCCGGGTGCGCCACTCGTCGAGGCTGCCCGACCGGACCCGGACCTCGATCGCTGATCCCTCGGGCGTGTGCGTGAGCGCGTTGTTGACCAGGTTGCCGACCACCTGGCGCAGCCGCACCTCGTCGCCGATGACGAGAAGCGCCGCACCGGACCCGACGGCGAGGCTGATGTTCCGGTCCGGCGCCACCACCCGCGCGTCGTGCACGGCGTCGGCGGCGAGCGTCAGCATGTCCACGGTGTGCTGCTCCAGCGGCCGCTGCTGATCCAGCCGGGCGAGCAGCAGCATGTCCTCCACCAGCACGCTCATCCGGGCCGACTCCTGCTCCACCCGCTGCATGATCCGGTCCAGGTCGGCCCGGGCCAGCGTGCCCCCGCCATCCCGGCCCGCGACCGCGCCGCGCCGCGCCGTATCCGCGCCAGGTGCGGCCGGCTGGACTGGCTGCGGGCCGGTATCGGTCCACCGCTGGGCATCCGGGTCCGGCCAGCGCGATACCGGGCCGGCCTCGAGCTCGTGCCCGCCGGCGCGGCGCGCGGCCGCGTCACGGCCGTCGCCCGCGGCTGGGAGGGCCGCGGCGCCGCCGGGCAGCTCCGCCACTCCGCCCCGCTGCCGGTAGTACTCGGCGAAGCCCCGGATCGCGGTCAGCGGGGTTCGCAGCTCATGGCTGGCATCGGCCACGAACTGCCGCATCCGCTCCTCCGACCGGCGGGCGGCCAGCTCGGACGCGGCGCGGGCCGCGAACGCCGCCTCGATCTGGGCCAGCATGGCATTGAGCGACCGGCCCAGCCGCCCGACCTCGGTGCGCGGATCGCTCTGCGGGACGCGCCGGGTCAGGTCCCCGGCCGCGATGGCCCCGGCGGTCTCCTCGATGTCGGTCAGCGGGCGCAGGCTCGCCCGGACCACCGCGATCCCGATGATGCACAGCAGGATCAGCAGCAGCACGCTGACGATCAGGTCGATGGTGGTCAGCCTGCTGATGGTGTTGTAGGCGTTGGTCACGTCGACGCCGATGACGAGGGTGCCGTTGGCCTCGGACTCGGCGCCGGTGTCCTGGTTGAGCACCGTGAAGCTCCGGCCCGGGTAGGCGGCGATCCGCCAGCTGTCGTCGCCGGAGATGGCGGAGACTGTGACCGGCTTGCCGGCGTTGGCGTTGAGCCAGGCCTGGCTGTTCGGGACGTCCGGGCCGTTCTGCCCGAACTGCGGGGTGTTGTTCATCGCCACGACCTGGCCGTTGCCGACGACGGCCTGGAGGACGTACTTCTCGGGCGCGAACGGGCCGCCGAAGCCGCCACCGCCAAACCGGTGATGCTCCGAGATGGCATCCGCATGCAGGCGGGCGAGCTGAGCGTCCGCCTGGTCGAGCAGGTAGCTACGGAGGATCGAGATGCCGGCCACGCTGATCACGGCCAGGGCGATGCCGACCAGCGTCAGGACCGCCGTGATCAGCTTGACCCGGAGCGGAGTCCGGCCGGGCAGCGACCGGACGGTGCCCCAGAAACCAGCTGATCTCGATGTCCCGTGCATGCGGAGGCTACGACGATGGGAGCCTGAGCACGTAACCGACGCCGCGCAGCGTGTGCAGCAGGTGCGGCTCCGACTTGTCGACCTTGCGGCGCAGTACCGAGACGTAGGACTCCACGATGCCGGTATCCCCGCGGAAGTCGTAATCCCAGACGTGGTCGAGAATCTGCATCTTGGACAGCACCCGGTTCGCGTTGCCCATGAAGTACCTGAGCAGCTTGAACTCCGTCGGTGACAGCTGGATCTGCTCGCCGCCCCGCCAGACCTCGTGGCTGTCCTCGTCGAGCTCCAGGTCGGCGAACTTCAGCCGTGGCGGCGGCTCGGAGCCGTCTCCCCGGGTCCGGCGGAGCACAGCCCGGATCCGGGCGATCACCTCCTCCAGACTGAACGGCTTGGTGACGTAGTCGTCGCCGCCCAGGGTCAGGCCCCTGATCTTGTCCTCGGTGGAGTCCCGCGCGGTGAGGAATACGACCGGGATCCTGGCTCCTCCCCCCCGAAGCCGCCGGATCACATCGAAGCCATCCATATCCGGCAGCATGACGTCCAGCACGATCAGATCGGGCCGGTGCCGCTGCGCGGCCTGTACCGCGTCCGTTCCCGCGGCCGCGGTGACCACCTCGAACCCCGCGTACCGCAGGCTGGCGGCTAGCAGCTCGAGGATGTTCGGTTCATCTTCGACGACGAGCAGCCGGGCGTCCGGCTGCCTGCGCCCATCACCTGACGGCGTGGTCATCCGTTCATTGTGCGGCCTCTTGCTGAGTGTTACCTGAAGACGCGCTGAGGCTGTCCTTGGCGGTGTTACCACGCTGTTACCGCACCGGCTCTGGGCCGCCTTGCGTTTATCCAGGTCAGAGGCTTGTCATCGTTACTCGCTCACCGGCTCCGGGGCGATCCTGGGGTCAAGTTTCCAGCACGAGATAGCCGCGAGGCGCGAGCCCACGCCGAGCTTCGCGTACAGCCGGTTTATGTGATTTTTTACGGTTTTCTCGGTCAAGGTCAGCTGCTCCGCGATCTGGCCGTTGGTGTGGCCGGCCGCGATGAGGGCCATGATCTGGGCTTCGCGTGAGGTGAGGCCCGCGGCGCGGACGAAATCGGGATTACTTCCGGCCCTCAAGAAACCCTCCAGCGCCAGTGACCAAGATGAGCACGAACTGCAACGTATGTTACCGATCGGCACAGAGGCCACCACAACCGCAGGTCGCGGATGGCCTTGCGCGAGTCCGCGCCGCCGGGCCGCCTGGCAAAGGCGGGCCGCCTGGCGGAGGCGGGCCGGAACGAGTCTGGCCCTGGGCGGCTGCGCGGCCGCCGGGAGACAGCCGGTCAGACGGTAGGCGCGGCCTTCGAGCCGGTGATCAGCCGCTTGGGGACTGGCTTGTCGTTCTTCAGCGCGTGGAACAGGCGCAGCGCCTGGCTGCGATCCCAGAGCACGGCCACGCCGTCGGAGGTCTGGTAGTCCGCGGTGGCGATCGGCACGGTCGTGGTCTGCGCGCTCTTGAGCGCGAACGCCGCCTTGGCCAGGTCGTAGAGGTTGGCGCCCTGGTCGACGGTCAGCGAGCTCGCGGACCCGCTGGCCGCGGGCAGGGCCCTGAACGGGTTGAGTATCACGCTCGGGCTGGTCATCTTGGTGAGGAGTGCCTTCATGAACAGCCGCTGGTCCTGCTCCCGCTGCAGGTCGGAGATGGCGAAGTTGCGGGTCCTGACGTAGCCCAGGGCCTGGGCGCCGTCGAGGGTCTGGCACCCCGCCTTGAGGTTCAGCCCCGCCTTCGGGTCCCGCATCGGGCCCGGCAGGCACATGTTCACCCCCCCGACCGCGTCGACCACGTTCACGAACCCGCCAAAGCCGATGCCCATGTAGTGGTTGATGTACAGGCCGGTGACGTTCTGCAGCGTCTGGGCCAGGAGCGGCGCGCCGCCGAAGTCGTAGGCGGCATTGAT
Organism: uncultured Actinomycetota bacterium; assembly: GCA_963844655.1. Lineage (GTDB taxonomy): Bacteria > Actinomycetota > Actinomycetes > Streptosporangiales > Streptosporangiaceae > JASHPR01. Next base: position 1,568,410 of record CAWJPA010000007.1, read on the forward strand.
CTTGCTGGACCCGTGCCCCGGGATCGGGACGTAGGAGTCGCGCGGGATGCTGATCAGGGTCGCCGGCAGGCCGTTCGACGGGATGTGCAGGATGAGGATCGTGTCGGACCGGTGCCCGCTGATGTCGCTCAGCTTGCCGGTGGCCAGCTGCCGCTCCTGCGCCCGGGTCAGGCCCTGACGGCTGTCCGACCCGGTGATCAGCCAGTTCGTCCCGGCCCCCGGCGCTGGCCGGCCCGGGTAGTCGGTCAGCGCGTCGATGCGGATCAGCTTCGAGTTGAGGTAGAAGTACATGCCCACGGTGGCCACGATGACCACCACGATCACGAGCGCGAGAATCGCGAAGATCCGGCGCGGGCGCAGCCCCCGCCGGCCGCCGCCCGGGGCCCCCACCCCGCGGCCGCCGCCCGGCCTGGTGCGCGGCGCAGCCCGCTGGCTGCCGCGCGCGCTGCGGGGCGGCGGCTGCTGCGGCCACGCGCTACCGGAACCGGGCCGCCCCGACGCGGACACGCCGTAGGAACCCGGCGGCTGCCCCCCGCCGTGGCCGTAACCAGGGGCAGGCGCGTTTGCGGTCGGCTCACCCGGGCCTGCCGCGCCCGGGGTGCCTGGCGGCCGCCCCGCGCCGCCGTCCCTGAACCAGCCCTCCGGCCACTCGTTCATGCGCCCCATCCCTGCTGCCGGTGTCACCATCGTCTCTGCCTTCGAGACGTCCTGGCAGGCAAACCGGCGAGCCGAGCGACTCCCTGGACGCTGAAGGATAATCCAGGAACCGGTGTGCTACCCGCGCGCCGCGCTGCCATCCCACCAGATGGTGACCACCTCGCGGCCAGAAGAGCCCAGGTCAAACGGGTGTGCCGGGTCGACTCCGCTCTCCGCGAGAGCGTCGGCGAGTTCGGCGGTGCGTTCTGGCGGCAGGCACAGCCGCCTCCGGGTCACGTCAACCAACTCGTCGAAGTTTGTGTAGTCACGGCCCCCCGGGCGGTGCCACGTGGTGAAGCCGGTGGCCAGCTCCATCGCGGTCAGGATCCTGATCAGGTCCGCGGCCGTCGGGCCGGCCGGGCGTTCCAGCCCGTGGAACTTCAGCCACAGGTCGTTCAGCGCGGTCAGCGGGTGCCGCAGCGTGGTCTCCAGGACCACGCGCCGCCGCGCGCTCGCGGTGAGCGCCCGCACGAACGGCTCCACGTCGGGGACGTTGTACACGACATGGTGGCAGGTCACGACGTCGGCCGGGCCGGCCTGCGCCGCGGCGTCGGGCCAGCGGCCGAGCACCGTGGTCGCCGCCGAGCCTGCCGCCGCGGCCCGGCCGGCCAGCTGCTCGAGCATCCCGGCGTCGGCGTCGACCGCGGTCAGCGATGTGGCGTGCGGCAGCAGCGGCAGGCAGGCGGCGCCGGCGCCAGACCCGACGTCCAGCACGCTGCCCGGCGGGTCGAGTGCGGCCAGGGCCTGCCGGTAGGACGGCCCGGACGGGGCGGCGGTCACCCGGTCGGCGCGCCGGGCGAAGACCTGCCGCGGCAGGACCCACGGGGAGTCCGCCACGGCCGCGGTGATGTGCTCGGGGATCGCCCAGGCGGCCAGGTCACGGCGCCACCGGTCCAGCAGCTCCGGCAGGTCAGCAGTTACCACGGCCTTTACGCTAATGCGTCCCCCCTCTCCCGCGCCCGCCCGGGGAACTGTGGGCACGGGGAAGCTCCCGAGCTGGCGCGCGGCCCATGTGCAGAAAAGTAGAACAGGTTCTTGCTGAAATCCCGGCCGGTGGCGAAGCTGGTGCCTATGGACTCCGTGGTACCTGACTCGACGGCCGCGCTGGACAGGCTCACCGCGCTCGAGGAGATCCGCCGGGTGAAGCACCGCTACCTGCGCTGTGTCGACCTGAAGCGGTGGGACGATCTGGCGGACACGTTCACCCCCGACGCCACGGCCGACTACGGCACGCCCGCGCTCGGCAAGCCGATCCGGCTGGCCGGCCGGGACAGCATCGTCGCCTTCCTGCGCGATCGGCTCGGCCCGGGCATCATCACCGTGCACTTCGCGAGCCAGCCGGAGATCGACATCGACGGCGGCACGGCCACGGGCACCTGGTGCTTCGAGGACACGGTGATCGCCACCGAGTACCGGGTGGTGATCACCGGGGCGGCGTTCTACGAGGACAGGTACGCGCGTGGAACGGACGGCCGGTGGCGGATCGCGCACACCGGGTACGTGCGCACCTACGAGGCCACGATGAGCCTGGATGACCTGCCGAGCTTCCGCATCACCTCCAACCGGTGGGCGCCGTCCGCGCCGGCCAGTCCCGTGCCGTAGGCTCACCGGTGCCTTAAGCTAGAACACGTTCTAGCCCGGAGGGTTGCCGGTGCCCGATCCGTTCCGCCTGACGACACAGCCGTTCGCCGACGCCGTGCTGGAAGCCGAGAAGATCATCACGAGCGCGCCGCATGTCCGGACCGAGCAGGACCTGGCCGAGGGATACGACTACCTGGCCGGGAACATCAGGTCGGCACTGCAGATGGCCTGGGCGTACCAGCGTGACTTCCCGTTCTTCGTCCAGTCCACCGGCCCGTACACCAAGATCGGGCTGGACAACCCGGACACCCTGTACTTCCACTCGTACCTGAGCGACGACGCGGAGTACGTGGTCACCGGGCGCCGCGGCACCACGGTTGACCTGAGTTTCCAGGTCCTCGACGGCGACTACTCCCCGGTCGACGTGCCCGGCAGCCTGACCGCGTTCGACGACCGGGACATCGAGATCGCCGCCGACGGCACATTCGAGCTGCGGTTCGGCCCGCCCCGGGACGACCCGGGGCCCGGCTACGTCACGCTCGGCCCGGGGTCGGCCATGCTGCTGGTCCGCGAGGTCTACGGCGACTGGCACACCGAGCGGCGCGGCACGATCAGCATCCGCCGCGCCGGCCGGGCCGGCGCCGCGCCGCCCGCGGCGGACACCAGCGTGCTGGCTAAGCGTTACGGGGTCGCAGGGAAGATCCTGCTGTCCCGGCTGCGCACATTCCTCGCGTTCCCCGAGTGGTTCTACCTGAAGCTCCCGGTGAACACGATGACGCCGCCGCGGCCGACCCCCGGCGGCCTGGCCTCGCAGTTCTCATCGGCCGGGCATTACGACCTGGGCGACGACCAGGCGCTGATCGTGACGGTGCCGGCCGCTGGCCCGAAGACCGCGCCCTACCAGGGCATCCAGCTCGGCAGCCGGTGGTACATCTCGCTGGATTACATCAACCACCAGACCAGCCTGAACACCGAGCAGGCCCGCATCGACCCGGACGGGCGAATGCGTTTCGTGGTCAGCGAGGGCGACCCCGGCGTCGTGAACTGGCTGGAGCGCACCGGGCACCGCCGGGGCTACGTGCAGATTCGCTGGCAGCGGCTGTCCCGTGAGCTCGGGCCCGATGACGGACCGCAGGCCGAGGTGGTGCCGGCGGCCGACCTCGCCCGGCGGCTGCCGTACTACGAGCAGGCGCGGGTGACGCCGGGGCAGCATGCGCAGCGGATCGCCGCACGCCAGGCCGCGGTGGCCGAGAGGATGCTGGGCTGATGCTGGCGGGCAAGGTCGTGGTGGTGTGCGGGGTCGGTCCCGGGCTGGGCCGCGCGATCGCGGTGCAGAGCGCGCGGGCCGGCGCGGACGTGGTGCTGGCCGCCCGGACCGAGGCCCGGATCAAGGAGGTGGCCGCCGAGGTCACGGCACTGGGACGCCGGGCCGTGACCGTGGTGACCGACGTGACCGACGACGAGCTGGCCGGGCGGCTGCCGGAAGCCGCGCTCGCGGAGCTCGGCCGGGTCGACGCGCTGGTGAACAACGCGTTCGCGATCCCGCCGATCACCAGCCTGGCCGACGTCGACCTGGACGCGGCCCGGGCCGGGTTCGAGACCAGCGTGTTCGGCGCGCTGCGGATGACCAGGCTGTTCACCCCGGCGCTGGCCGAGAGCCGGGGATCTGTTGTGATGATCAATTCCGCGGTGCTGCGGCATTCCCGGCTCACGTTCGGTGCGTACAAGATGGCCAAGTCGGCGCTGCTCGGCCTGGCCCAGAGCCTGGCCACCGAACTGGGCCCGCAGGGCATCCGGGTCAACTCCGTGGCCCCCGGCTACATCTGGGCCGGCTCGCTGAGGTGGTACTTCGGCCAGCTGGCCAAGCAGCGCGGCGTGCCGGCCCAGCAGATCTACGACGAGACCGCGGCCACGATCGACCTGCGCCGGCTACCCGAGCCGGACGAGATCGCCGACGCGGTGGTGTTCCTGGCCTCGCCGATGGCCCGCGCGATCACCGGCCAGTGCCTCGACGTCAACTGCGGCGAGTTCCACCACTAGGGGCGGCGGGTGGGCAGCGGGAGGGGTGGCGCGGGTGGTGGCCGGATGGATAAGACGGGCGACGCGCGGAGCAGCGTGGGCACCGCCGCCGAGCTGCACGCGGCGGCGAGGAGGGTCACCGGGCTGGAGGACTTCGGCGACGACGACTACCGCGACGGGCTCGAGGTGCTGCTGGAGTCCTACGCCGCCGAGGCGGGCCTGACCGAGACCGGCGCGAGGGTGGCGCGGTCGTTTCTGCGCGGCGGGCTGGCGGCCAGGCTGCTCAGCGAGGCGGCGTGGCGGGCGCACCCGGGGTACGCGGCGGTCAGCATCGAGCGCCCGCTGTTCGTCACCGGGCTACCTCGCACCGGCACCACCGCGCTGCACCGGCTGCTCGCCGCCGACCCGGCGCACCAGGGCCTGGAGATGTGGCTCACCCAGGTGCCCGGGCCCCGCCCGCCGCGGGACACCTGGGCCGCCAACCCGGTGTTCCAGCAGATCCAGGCGGCCTACGACCGGCACCACGCCGAGCACCCCGAGTTCATGGGTGTGCACTTCATGGCCGCCGACCAGGTGGAGGAGTGCTGGCAGCTGCTGCGGCAGTCGATGCGGTCGGTGTCCTTCGAATGCCTCGCCCACCTCCCGGCCTACTCGTCCTGGCTGCGCGGGCAGGACTGGACCGGGGCCTACCGCAGGCACCACCGCAACCTGCAGCTCATCGGCCTGCCCGACGCCGGCCGGCGCTGGGTCCTGAAGAACCCCAGCCACCTGTTCGCGCTCGAGGCGCTGCTCGCCGTGTACCCGGACGCGCTGGTGATCCAGACCCACCGGGCGCCCCGCACCGCGATCGCCTCGGTATGCAGCCTGGCCGCGCAGGCCACCGCCGGGTGGTCGGAGACCTTCACCGGCGCGGTGATCGGCCGGGACCAGCTGGAGCTGTGGGCCCGCGGCCTGGAGCGGTTCACCGCGGTGCGGGCGCGGCACGACCCGGCGCGGTTCTGCGACGTCGGCTACGACGAGCTCGCCGCCGACCCGGTCGGCACGGCCGAAGCGATCTACGCGCGCCTCGGGCTGACGCTCAGCGGCCCGGCCGCCGACGCCATGCGCGCCGTGCAGGCGCAGAACGCCGGCCGCGGCGCCCGCCCGGCGCACCGCTACGCGCTGTCCGACTTCGGGCTCACCGGCGAGCAGGTCGACGAGCGGTTCGCCGCCACGGGGACCATGACCACGGGCCATGAAGGGCCATGACCACAGGGACCATGACCACGGGGACCATGACCACGGGCGGCTAACGCTCGGATAACCATCCGGTCAGGCCCGCATTATCGTCCGGAATTTCCCGTAACCTGCCAGCGAGGAGCAACGGGCCAGGCCGCGGCGGGCCGGCCCGGGAGGGCGAGATGGTCCGGGGGTCGTTCCTAGCGCGCCGGATGAACGCCTCCCGCCTCCTGCTGGCCACGGTCATGCTGACCGTGCTGATCACCTCGGCGCTCGCCGCCGCGCTGGCCAGCTTCGCCTCTCAGACCCTGCCGCAGGCGGTGCGCGGCCCGCTGACCCGGTCCCCGGCCCTGTCCGTCGCGATCACCGGGACGATGAGCGCGCCGCAGGCCGGCGCGGCCACACGGATCATCCGCGCCTCGCTCGGCCCGGCCCTGTCCGGCGCGGGCTACCGGCTGGATCGCGCGTTCTGGTCCGATCTGCTTGACCTGCCCGTCCCGCGGGGCAGCAAGACCATCCCGCAGCTCCAGGTCGCCGCCCTGGACCAGGTCAGAGACCACGCGGTGCTCACCGCGGGCACCTGGCCCGGCGCGCCGTCCGCGGGCCAGCCGATCGGCGTGGTGCTGCCCGTCCTCGCCGCGGAGCAGCTGCACGCGCGGCCCGGCACGATCCTGCAGGCGCAGGACCGGACCAGAGGGGCCAGGGTGCCGCTCCGGGTCACCGGCCTGTTCCGGCTCAGCGACCCGGGCGCAGGCTACTGGCGTATCGACCTGCTCGCCCGGTCCGGCGTCAGCAGTCAGCCGCCGTTCGTCAACTACGGGCCGGCCGTGGCCAGCCCCGCCGCGTTCGGCCCCGGCCGCCTCGCCGTCGGCAGTGTGTCCTGGGTCGCCCTGCCGGACGCGGACGGCATCCGCACCGATGACCTGACGAGCCTGGCCGGGAACGTCAGCCAGGCGGCCGCCCAGCTGCAGACCGGGAACAGCCTGAACGGTGCGCAGGTGACCACCGGCATGCCCCAGCTGCTCACCGGCCTGGCCAGCAACCTGGCGGTGGCCAGGTCGCTGCTCGCCATCGGCGCGCTGGAGCTCGCGTTGCTGGCCGCCGCCGCGCTCGCCCTGGCCGCGCGGCTGCTCGCTGGCAGCCGGGAGGAGGAATCCGCCCTGCTCGGCGCCCGCGGGGCCACGCGCTGGCAGCTGGCCGGGCCGACGCTGGCCGAGACCGTGCTGGTCACCGGCGTGGCCGCCGCCGCGGGCGTGCTGATCGGCACCAGGCTTGCCGCGCTGCTGGTCAGGGTCACCCAGTCCCGCTCGGGGATCCGGCTCTCCGGGATCCCGGTGTCGGCGTGGTGGGCCGCGCTCGCCGTGCTCGCGTTCGCCGCCGCGATCGTGCTCTGGCCCGCGGTGCGCCCGGCCGCACCGGGTGCGGCCCGGGTCCGCCGGGGCCGGCAGGCCGCGCTGGCCGGGGCCGCGCGCGCCGGAGCGGACCTCGCGCTGCTGGCCGTGGCGGTGCTGGCCGTGTGGCAGCTGCGGACCTACTCGGCTGTCGCGCACCCGGCCGCCGGCGGGCTCGGCATCGACCCGGTGGTCGCCGTCGCGCCCGCGCTCGCGCTGGCCGCCGTGACCGTGCTCGTGCTGCGCCTGCTCCCGGCCGTGGCCTGGCTGACCGAGCGGGCCGCGGCCCGGCGCCGGCGGCTCGCCGTCGCGCTGGCCGGCTGGCAGATCTCCCGCCGCCCGATCCGGCAGAGCGGGCCGTTCCTGCTGGTGATCCTGGCCACCGCCGCGCTCACCCTGGCCCTGGCCCAGTACCAGACCTCCCGCCGTTCCGTCGCCGACCAGGCGGCGTTCGCGGCCGGCGCGGACCTGCGCGCCAGCCTCGCGGTGCCGCTGCCGCTCCCCGCCGCCGGCCTGATCGCCCGGTCGCCCGGAGTCCGTGCCGCGATGCCGGTGGCCACGGGCACCGCGGGCGCGGGGGGCGAGCTGCTGGCCATCGACGCCCGGGCCGCGGCGGCCACGGTGCTGCTGCGCGACGACCTGTCCGCCGAGCCGGCCCCGCAGCTCTGGCGGCGCCTCACCACACCGGGGCCGCCGCCCGGTGTGGCCATCCCCGGACGGCCCGCGCGGCTGGAGATCACGGCCAGCCTGACGCCGGGATCCGCGGCGGCCCGGCCTGGCCCGGCCGCGGTGACCGCGACGGTCCAGGACGCCGACGGGGTGGCCTACCTGGTGCCCGCGGGCACCCTGCCCGCGGACGGACGGGTGCACACGCTGGCCGCCGGGCTCTCCGCGACCCGGCAGGCGGCCTATCCGCTCCGCCTGCTCGGCCTGTCGGTCAGCTACGAGCTGCCGGCCTACCACCGGTTCCCGCGGCAGACCGGGCCGCCTTCCCAGCTGGTGATCGGCGGGCTGACCGCCCGCGGCTCGTTCACCGCGGGCCGGGTCCTGGCGTCCTGGGCCGCGGCGGCGTCCTCGGCCACGCTCAACGGCGCCGCCGTGCCGGCCACCGCCGCCCTGGCGGCGTACAACGGCTCGCCGCCGTCCCTGACCACCTGGGGGAGCGCGGGAAGCTCGCAGCGGCTCGGGTTCTCGCCCGGCTACACGCCCTCCGCCGCGGCCCTGCGCGAGACCCGGACCCCGGACAGCGCGTTCACGGGCACGCTGACCATCACGGCCCAGGCCCCGGCCGCGGCGATCCCGGGGATCGCGACCGACGCCCTCCTGCGCGCCGCCCACGCCCGGGTTGGCACGGTCCTGACCGCCTCGGCCAGCGGCATCGGGGTCCCGGTGCGGATCGTCGCCGCGCTACGCGCGTTCCCGGCCGTCACCGCCGGAGGCGGGGCGCTGATCGTCGACCAGGCCCGTCTCCAGCAGATCCTGGCCAGCCGGGCGGCCACGCCGCTGCCGGTGACCGCATGGTGGCTCGCGACCAGGCGCAGCTCACCGCCGCCGGCGCTGCGCGGCGCCACGGTCACCAGCCGCGCCGCCCTGGCCGCGACCCTGCTCGGCAACTCCCTGGCCGCCCCGCCCCGGCAGGCGGCGCTCGCCGTCGGCCTGGCCGCGGCGCTGCTCGCCGTGATCGGCTTCTCCATCAGCGTGGCCGCCAGCGTGCGAGGCCGGCGAGCCGAGAGCGCGGTGCTGTCCGCGCTCGGCGTGGCCAGGTCCGCGCAAGCCGGCCAGCTGTGCCTGGAGCAGCTGATGCTCAGCGTCCCGGCCGCGGCCGCGGGCACGCTGGTCGGCGCGGGCCTGGCCTGGCTCGTGGTGCCGGCCCTCACGCTCACCGCCGGCGCCGCCCGGCCGCAGCCCCCGGTCCTGGTGGAGATCCCGGTGGGCTGGGCGGTCCTGCTCGCGGCCGCCGTGGCCGCGCTGCCGGTCCTGGCCGCCGCGGCGAGCATTCTCAGGCGGCCCGACCCGGCCGCGGAGCTGCGGACCGCGGAGGCGTCGTGACCGCGCCGCCGCCGCCCGGCGGCCCGGCCGGGCGGGGCCTGCCGCGCCAGCTCTGGACGGTGGCCTGCGGCACCGGCGCCGCCGCCAGCATCGGCCTGGCCCTGCTCGTCCTCGGCACCGTGTTCATCTGCATGGCCATCCCGCGGGCCAGCCAGGGCCTGCGCACCCAGGCGCTGCGGCGGACCATCGCCGGGCAGCCCGCCGAGTTCACGGCGGTCCTCGGCAGCCTCGCCTACCAGACCTTCGACGTCGGATTCCTCGGCCGCCCGTTCGGCGCGGCCCAGCTGGCCGCGAGTCCCGGCGAGCTGGCCGGCAACCTGGCCCGGCAGGGGCTCCCGGCTGTGGCCTCCTCGGCCTGGGTCGGCCTGACCTCCGGCTACGTCGTGGTCGGCGGCGCGGGGCCGCGAGCCGCGCCCAGCGGGGTCCCGCCGCGCATGAAGATCGTTTACCGCGACCAGATGGCCCGTTACAGCCGCCTGGTCTCGGGGCGGCTCCCGGCCCTCGGCCCGGCGTTCAACGGCCGGATCGTCCTGCAGGTGGCGGTCACCCCGGCCACCGCGGCCAGGTTCGGACTCAGGCCCGGCTCGCAGCTCAGCTACGGACCGGGCATCATCCTGGCGGTCACCGGCATCATCCGGCCCGCCGCGCCGGAATCCGCCTTCTGGACCGCCGACTCCATCGTCGCGACGCCGGAGGAGGAGACGAGCCCGCTGCCGGCACTGACGAGGTACTGGATCGGCGCCGCCTTCATCGGCCCGGCCGAGGTCCCGCTGCTGCAGACCAGCGTCCCGGCCGGGTCGCTTCAGGTGTCCTGGGCGGTTCCGCTGTCCACCGCGCGCCTCACCGCCGGCCAGGCCCCGGCCATGGCCGCCAGGCTGAGCGCCGCGGTCAGCACCGCCGGCACCCTGATCACCAGCACCAACAAGGTCCCGACCGACGTCCTGCTCAGCTCCGGGCTGCTGGGCGTCCTCGCCGCCTTCTCCGCCGAGGACCACACCACCGGCAGCGTGCTCAGCCTGCTGTTCGTGAGCCTGGCCGTCATCGGGATCGTGACCGTCCTGCTCGGCGGCGGCCTGGTCGCGGCCCGGCGCCGCGCCGAGTTCACGCTGCTGCAGGCGCGCGGCGCGTCCCTGCGGCAGATGGCCGCGCTGGCGCTGGCGGCCGCCGCCCTGCTCGCGCTGCCCGCGGCCGTGGCCGGCGGGCTGCTCGGCATCCTGGTGACGCCGGGCAGCGCGGCTCCCGCCGCCTGGTGGCTCGCCGGGTGCACGCTCGCCGCGGCGCTGGCCGGGCTGCCGGTCATCGCCGTCGGCCTGCAGCGCCGCGGCCGGCGCCAGGCCCGGGGCACCGGCCCGCGGCGGGGTGCGCCCGCCCGGCGGCTGGTGGCCGAGGTGGCGCTGGCCGCGGTGGCGGCCGGCGGGATCGTCGTGCTCCGGCGGCAGGGCCTGGCCGCGGGCAGCGTCAACGCGTATTCGAGCGCGGCGCCGGTGCTGGTGGCGATCGTGGCCGCGATTGTGGTCGTACGCGGCTACCCGGTCGTGCTGCAGCTAGGGCTGCGGCTGGCCAGGACCCGCCCGGGGGTCAGCGGGCTGGTCGGGCTGGCCCGCGCCGGACGGACCTCGGCGAGCGCCGTGGTGCCGGTGTTCGCGCTGGTCCTGGCCCTGGCCGTGGTCGCGTTCGGCACCATGCTCGGCGACGCCGTACACCGCGGCCAGGTCGCGCAGTCCTGGCGCGAGGTCGGGGCTGACGCGGTGATCCAGGCCTCGGCCTCATCCCGGCCACTCACCCCGGGGGCCGCGCACGAAATCGCGGTGGCGGCCGGCCCGGTGCGCACCGCGACCGTGGCCGTCATCCCCGGGGCCCTGCGCCCCGGCCCGCGGGTGACCGTCGCGGTGCTGGACCCGTCCCGCTACGCGGCGCTCGTGGCGGACACGCCCGGGCCCGCCTTCCCCGCCTCCGCCCTCGCCCGGCCTCCCGGGGGCTCCGGCCCGGTGCCGGTCCTGGCCACCGCGACCGTGGCCGGGCTCCTGCCGGGTCACACCGCGGCGCTGCGGATCGGCACCAGGACGCTCACGGTCCGGCTGGCCGGCCCGGTTGGCCGCGTTCCCGGGGCCGGGTCCGGCTCGCTGGTCGTACTGCCCGCCTGGGCGCTGGGTGCCAGCCAGCCGCGACCCTCGGTCATGCTCGTGGCCGGGCACGTTGACGGCCGTGCGCTGACGGCCGCGGTCCGGCGGGCGCTGCCCGGTGCGCCGGTTATCCTGCGCGGCGACGTCCTCGCCGCGCTGGCCAGCGCCCCGCTGCCGGACGCCGCGCACAACGCGATCGCCGAGAGCGCCGCGGCCGCGGCCGTGTTCAGCGCGCTGATCATGCTGATCTCGCTGCTCATGAGCGCGCCGTCCCGGGACATGACGCTGGCGCGGCTGGCCACCATGGGCCTCGGCCGGGGCCAGGCCCGGCGGCTGGTGCTGCTGGAGACGCTGCCGCTGGTGCTGGCCGCGACCGTGGGCGGGGTGGCCAGCGCGTGGGTGCTGGGCCCGCTGATCGCGCCGTCGATCAGCCTGTCGGCGCTCACCGGTTCCGGCGCCGGCGTTCCTGTGCAGATCGAGCCGCTGCCGCTCGCGGCCTGCGCCGCGGGCCTGGTGCTGTTGGCCGCGGGTGTTCTGGCCGCGCAGTTCGTGATCGCCGGACGGCGCGGGGTGACCCGGGCGCTGCGGGTGGGTGACTGAGACGAAAGGGAGGAGCCGCGGATGACAAGCCAGGCGGCGGGCGGCACGGCCGCCCCGGACCCGGCCGGGATCGCCGAGCTCGACGCGGAGCGGCGGCGTGAACGGGCCGTGTACGGCGAGGGTGCGCTGATCGTCTGTGACCGGGTGGTCCGCATCTACGCCGGGGACGGGATCGAGGTCCAGGCCCTGCAGGGGCTCGACCTGCTGGTCGCCGAGGGGGAGCTGACCGCGATCATCGGGGCCTCGGGCAGCGGTAAGTCCACGCTCATGAACATCCTCGCCGGGCTGGACGCGCCCACGGCGGGCGCGGTACGGGTGGCCGGTCACGATCTCGGCGCGATGACCGGCCGGGAACGCCTCGCCTACCGGCGCAGTGTGGTCGGGTTCATCTGGCAGCAGACCGCCCGCAACCTGCTGCCGTACCTGACCGGGCGGCAGAACGTGCTGCTGCCTATGCTCCTCGGCGGCCGGGGCCGCCGGGACCGCGAGCGACGGGCGGATGAGCTGCTCGGCGCGCTCGGGGTGGCGGGCTGCGCCGGCCGGGTCCCGGAACGGATGTCCGGCGGCGAGCAGCAGCGCACGGCGATCGCCACCGCGCTGGCGAACGGGCCGCGGCTGCTGCTCGCCGACGAGCCCACGGGCGAGCTGGACACCGCCAGCACCCGCGATGTCTTCGCGGCGCTGCAGACGGCCAACACCGATCTCGGCGCGACCGTCCTCGTGGTGACGCATGACCCGGCGGTGTCCGGGCAGGTCCGGCGCACGGTCGCGATCCGCGACGGCCGGACCAGCTCGGAGACGCTGCGCCACGGTGCGGTGGACGCCCGTGGCGAGGGCGGGCAGGTCGCGGTGGAGTACGCGGTGCTCGACCGGGCCGGCCGGGTGCAGCTGCCCCGCGACATGGTCAGCCGGCTCGAGATGCGGGACCGGGTCCGTATGGAGGAGGAACCCGACCACATCGGCGTGTGGCCGGACCGGCCGGGTGGGCCGCCCGGCGGCCAGGACGCCGCGCGGCCGGCCGCGGGGGAGGGCTGAGGTGGCCGGCGTTCCTGCGGCCGTGCTCCCCGCGGCGCCGCTGGTCGAGGTCTGCGACGTGACCCGCGCCTTCGGTCACGGGGCCACGGCGGTGCACGCGCTGCGCGGGGTCTCGTTCACCGTGGGCGCGGGGCAGGTCGTGGCGGTGCGCGGGCGGTCCGGCAGCGGCAAGACCACGCTGCTCAACATCGTCGGCGGCCTGGACGCCCCGACGCGCGGCACGGTCCTGGTCGCCGGGCACGACGTCACCGCGATGGGCGAGCGCGCGCGGCTGCTGCTGCGCCGGTCCACGGTCGCGTTCATCTTCCAGTCGTTCGGCCTCATCCCGACCCTGTCCGCGGCGGAGAACGTCGGCATCCCGCTGCGCATCACCGCGACCGAGCCGCGGGCCCGCGACGAACGGGTCCGGATGCTGCTCAGCGTCGTGGGCCTGGAGGAGCGCGCGAGGCAGCGGCCGAACGAGCTGTCCGGCGGTGAGCAGCAGCGGGTGGCCATCGCCCGGGCGCTGGCGGCCGGCCAGCGCTGCTGATCGCCGACGAGCCGACCGGCCAGCTGGACTCGGAGACCGGGCGGCAGATCATGCGGCTGCTGCGGACCGTGGTTAGGTCCGAGGGCATCACCGCCCTGGTCGCCACCCACGACGCCGGGCTCGTCGACCTCGCCGACGAGGTGCTGACGCTGGAGGACGGGCGGCTCGGCCCGGCCGCGGCGCCCGGTCAGGGGTCGAGGAAGTAGTCGTTGATGTACTTCTCGCCCTCGTCGCAGAAGAACGTGACGATCGTGCCCAGGCCAGGCTGGCGGGCCCGCAGCTCGCGCGCGGCGACCAGGTGCGCGCCGGAACTCGGCCCGACGAACAGCCCGAACTCGCGGGCCATGCGGCGCATCTCGCTGATGGCCAGCTCGCTGTCGACCGCGACGATCTCGTCGATCATGTCCCGGTGCCGGGCGAAGATGCCGGGCACGAAGCCGTCGGAGATCCCCTCAATGAGGTGCTTGCCGACCTCGCCGCACATCAGGATGCATGACTCGTTGGGCTCGACGGCCACCACCCGGCAGGCCGGGTTGTGCTCGCGGAAGCACTGACCCACGCCCACGATGGTGCCGCCGGTGCCGACCCCGCCGACCACGGCGTCGGGAACCACACCGCCCGGGAGCTGGCTCAGCGTCTCCGGGCCGAGCCAGGTGCGGTTCTCCTCGACGTTCCATTCCGAGTCGAACTGCTGCGGCGCGAAGTACCCCGGCTCGGCGCCGAGCTCCCTGGCCTTGGCCAGCGCGTCGTTGACGTGGAAGTCGCCGAGGGTCATCACCTGCGCGCCGAAGGCCCGCGAGATGGCCAGCCGCTCCTGGCTCATGCCGTCCGGCATGACCACGAGCATCTTGTAGCCCTTGACCGCGGCGACCATGCTCATCGCGTTCCCGGTGTTGCCGCTGCTGGCCTCCACGATCGTGTCGCCGGGGCGCAGCAGCCCCTCCCGCTCGGCGCGCTCGATCATGTACTTCGCGATGCGCGCCTTGATGGACCCGGACGGGTTCAGGTACTCCAGCTTGACCCAGATCCCGTCCACCATGATCAGGGGCGTGTTGCCGATCGCGTCGAGCACCGTGCCGCGCGCCCGCACGGCCGCGCTGGCCTGCGCCTCATCTGTGGCACTCATGCCTGCACACTACGGGACACTCGTTCAGGTCTGTCCGCATGCGGACACGGTCGCTGACAGCATTCCTCTTACGGGTCGGTGCCCTGGCTGGCGGTGATGCCGTCGAGAATCCGGTGGAGTCCCCAGAGGTACTGCTCGGTGGAGATGTTGCTCGCCATGGCGGCTGCCGCTGCAGCGGTCCGGGGCAACTCATTGGCCGGGGCGGCGGCGAAGGCCTGCTGCCGGGCGGCTATCCGTTCTGCCGCGGATGGCGGGTCGGGCTGGTTCAGGTCGGCGATATCCAGGGCGACCGAGCTGAACACGTAGCCGAACAGCAGATGGGATGCGCGCGCGGCGTCGGTGGGGGTGAGGCCAGCGTCGGCGAAGAGTTCAAGGAGCCGTTCGCCCAGGGCCAGAGCGTGCGGGCCGGTCCTGGGCTGGCCGATCATCAAAGTTACCGCGCCGGGATGGGCGGCCAGCCGTGCTCGCAGCTCGACGGCCAGGGATTCTACGCGCTGCCGCCATGGCTGGGCCCGGTCGGCGAAGACGCCGTGGTCGATCTCGCTGAACAGGCGCTCGACCAGAGCCCTGATGACGGCGGCCTTGTCCGGGAAGTAGGTGTACACCGCGTTCGGAGCTACGCCAACCTTGGCCGCGATTCCCCGCACCGACGCCCCGTTGGCCCCGCCCTCGTCGAGCAGCTGCAACGTGACGTCGAGGATCTCATCCTCGGTCAGGGCACGCCGGGGGCCGGGGCGCCTTCGCTTGATCGGTGCTGTCATTCAGGCTGGGCTCCTCCTCTTGACATTCTTCCTGGACAGGGTACAGCATTTGTACATCGTACAGATATTGTACGGCGTCAAGAGATAGGTCCGTGATGACCGAGAGCCTGGACACTTACCCCGTTCATGTCGACGCGTCGCTGGACCCGTCGACCTCCCGCGGGCTGTGGCTGATCAAGTGGCTGCTGCTGATCCCGCACTTCGTTGTGCTGGCGTTTCTGTGGGTGGCCTTCCTGGCGGTCAGCGTGGTCGCGTTCTTCGCGATCCTCGTGACCGGCCGCTATCCCCGGCCGCTGTTCAACTTCAACGTCGGCGTGCTGCGCTGGACCTGGCGGGTGCACTACTACGGCTACGCCGCCCTCGGCACCGACCGATATCCCCCGTTCACCCTCGCCGAGGTGCCGGACTACCCGGCGCACCTGGACATCCCTTACCCCGGGCGCCTCTCCCGTGGCCTCGTGCTGGTCAAGTGGTGGCTGCTAGCCCTGCCGCACTACCTCGTGCTGTCCATCCTCGTCGGCGGCGGGCTGTGGGCCAGCTCCCACGGGGCCGCCCACGGCGGGCTGAGCGCTGGCGGCCTGGTCGGCCTGCTCGTCCTGATCGCCGCGATCGTGCTGCTGTTCACCGCCCGCTATCCCAAGTCGCTGTACGCCCTCGTCGTGGGCATCGACCGGTGGTCACTGCGGGTGGCGGCCTACGCCGGGCTGATGACCGACGCCTATCCGCCCTTCCGGCTCGACCAGGGCGGCACCGACCCCGGTTCAGTTCCCGCCGGTCCCGTCCCGTCGGCTCCGCCCGTCCCCGCGGGGTAACCGGCGCTCCGGGACCGTCCAAGCCCGACTCGGATAGGAAGGAGCCCGCCATGCGGGTGATGTTGATGATCAAGGGGGACCCGGAACCGGGCGCAGTGCCCGGTGAGGAACTCCTCGCCGCGATGGGCAGGTACAACGACGAGCTTGAGCAGGCTGGACTGCTCGTCGACCTCGCGGGGCTGCTCCCGAGCGCCGAGGGAAGCCGCGTCAAGTTCTCCGGGGGGAGCCGCGCCGTCATCAATGGGCCGTTTGATGAGTCGAAGAAGCTGATCGCGGGGTACTGGATCCTCCAGGTGAAGTCGATGGACGACGCCGTGGAATGGGCCAAGCGTGCCCCGTTCGAGGCGCTTTCCCGGATCTACCCAGGCGAGTACGGCGCCGAGGGCGAGATCGAGATCCGTCAGGTGTTCGAGCCCGAGCATTCTGACGCATCGAGCTAGCGGCGCCCAGTTAGCGTCCGGCGAGGCAGCGGCACCCGTGGCCCAGGCCCGTACATGATCTTGGTCACTGTGTGCGGGCGGGCCGCCGCTGGCGTTCGGGACCGGCCGGGTCCCTGGAATTGATCGACGGCAGTGCCCAGGGCCTGACTCATCCAGTGCAGCAGATCCGAGGAGGCGTGATGGAGCGGCAGCGAGGTAACCCTGACCGCCTGCTGGGCGCCGGCGCCGCAGGCAAGTTCGTCTTAAGCGGGCCGGCGACGACGTCGGTCAGCCTGTGCCCGTGATGAATTCCCAAAGCACGCAGCTGGCTGCCGACCCGAAGATCCGGCAGCGGGG
The DNA here is from genome assembly GCA_963844655.1 of uncultured Actinomycetota bacterium. Classification (GTDB taxonomy): domain Bacteria; phylum Actinomycetota; class Actinomycetes; order Streptosporangiales; family Streptosporangiaceae; genus JASHPR01. The sequence continues at coordinate 1,585,126 of CAWJPA010000007.1, forward strand.
CCGTGTCCTGGCGCCAGCGCGGTACCGGCACCCGGGCGATGTGATCCGCCTGATCGCCGCGGTGTCCGTGCTGATCGTCGCGACGGCGACCGCTGCGCTATTGCCTGACCTGCTCCGGCCGAGCACCGCGGCGGTCGCAGCGGGGGGGCCCATGACCGCTGCTGGGCGGGTGCTGACCGGCCTGGTCCAGGTGACAATCGCCCTGGCGGTCCTGGTGCTGCTGGTTGCCGCCCTGCGGTACCGCCGGTTCCGTGTCGTGGTGACGGTGGCGGGCGGTTTCGCGGCAGCGGCGGCCCTGATGGCGGGAATTGCTTATCTGGCCGGGCCGGGCGGCTCCGCCGCGCTGCCAGCAGCGCTGCGGCAGGGTTCCTGGCTGACCGGCGCGGGCTTCCCCGATCCGGCCGTTCTCGCGGGACTGGTGGCCGTCGCTGTGGCGGCCGCGCCGTGGCTGAGCCGCCCCTGGCGCCGGGCGGCCTGGGTCATGCTGCTGCTTATCAGCGCGGCCCGGCTGATCACCGGCGGGCTGCTGCCGATGCAGCTGGTGCTGGCGCTGGCCGCCGGAGTCACGGTGGGGGCGGGCCTGCTGGTGATCTTCGGTGTGCCGGACCGGCGGATGGGCCCGGCCGGGGTGGCCGCGGCCCTGCGTGCGGGTGGCGTGCTTGTGAGCCAGGTGACCGGACCGATCGCCACCGCCAAGGGATCTAGGCCGTTCGAGGTGGTGACTGGCGACGGGCAGGGCCTGTTCGTCAAGGTTTTCGGCTCGGATCAGCGGGACGCTGACCTGCTGTACCGCGCCTACCGCGGCATCCGGCTGCGCGGCGTGGGCGACACCAGGCCGGCGGCCTCGCTGCTCAAGGCCGTCGAACATGAGGCGCTGCTGGCTGTGATGGCCGAACGGGCCGGCGTCGCGGTGCCACACGTCGGCCAGGTCATCAGGGCGAAGGACGGGTCAGTGCTGCTGACCATGGAACTGGTAGCTGGCCGCTCCCTGGACGAGGTCCCGGACGATAGCATCACCGATCAGCTGGCCCGCAGCCTGTGGCGCGAGGTCGCCCTGCTGCACCAGGCCAGGATCGCGCACCGGTCACTGCACGGCACCAACATAATGATCAGCCAGAACGGATGCCCCCGGCTGGTCGACTTCAGCTTCGCCGAGCTCGCTGCGACCAGCCGTCAGCGAGCGATCGACATGGCCGAGCTGCTCACCTCACTGGCCGGCCGGATCGGCCCCGACCGTGCCGTTGCCACCGCGGCGGCCGCGATCGGCACCGACGGCGTCGCCGCGGCAGTGCCGCTGCTGCAGCCGCTGGCTCTGTCGGCCGGCACCCGGCGCGAGATCAAGGGCCAGGACGGGCTGCTGAGGAACACGCGCGCGGCCGCGGTCACGGCCTCCGGCGGCGAGAAAGACCAGGATCTTGCCCGGCTGCAGCGGGTGCGGCCGCGCACGCTATTGGCGATCGCCGCGCTGGCCGGCGCCTTCTACTTCCTGCTGCCACAGATCGCCCAGGTGAGCAGCAGCTGGCACGCCCTGGAGCACGCCAACTGGGCCTGGCTGCCGGTGATCATCGTCCTGTCCGCGCTGACCTATGTGGCCAGTGCGATGGCGCTGGTCGGCTCGGTGCCCGGCCGTGTCCCGTTCGGCCCGGCCGTGCTGACGCAGGGCGCGTCGTCGTTCATCAACCGGGTGTCGCCGGCCAACATCGGCGGGATGGCGCTGAATACCCGGTTCCTGCAGAAGAACGGAACCGGCACCCCGGCCAGCGTCGCTGCGGTCGGGGTGAACGCCCTCGCGGGCGCCGTGGTGCACATCGTGATGATCGTGGTGTTCTTCGCGCTGGCCGGCCACGACCTCACCAAGGCGTTCAAGCTGCCGTCCGGCAGCAAGATCCTGCTCGTCCTGGCGGTGATCATCGCGCTCATCGGCGTGATCCTGGCGACACGGCCCGGTCGCCGCTGGACGCGCAAGCAGCTGATTCCCGGCGCGCGTTCCGCGGCAGGCAGCCTGCGGCAGGCCGCAGCCAGCCCGGTCAAGCTCAGCCTGCTATTCGGCGGCTCGGCACTGGTCACCCTCGCCTACATCGCCGGGCTGGCCGCCTCGGTTCAGGCGTTCGGCGGGGGACCTGGCCTGGTCGTGCTCGGCGCGGTGTACCTGGCCGCCGCGGCGCTGGCCGCGGCAGCGCCCACGCCAGGTGGTCTCGGCGCGATCGAGGCAGCGCTGGTCGCCGGGCTGACCGGCGTGGGCATGCAGCCCGGACCCGCGGTCTCGGCCGTGCTGCTGTACAGGCTGGCGACCTACTGGCTGCCCGTGCTGCCAGGCTGGCTGTCCTGGCGGTCCCTGCAGCACCGGGGATATGTGTGAGCGCTGGCCTCGATGGGAGGAGGTGCGTTGCAGTGAGCGAGAAGGCGGAGACGGTAACCACACGGGCCGGTACGGCGAGCGTTTCGCCAGGTCCTGCCGGGCCGCGGACGGCCCGCCACCGACGCCCGACCGGTGCGCCCCCGCCGCTGCCGCACCCTATCGCCATCAGCACAGCGGCGTGGCTGGTCCTTGGGGCCGTGGCGCTCGCCGGCGCGTTTCTGGCGTCCCAGCACACGCCGTGGCTCCGGATTGATGACCGGGCAAGCACGTGGGTGCTGCGTCTCCTGGCCGGAATACGGACGCCGTGGCTGACCGATGTGGCCAACGGGATCAACGGGGCGGGCTCCGGCTGGGGGGTCACCGTGCTCGGCCTTTCGGTGGTCGCCCTGACGATGGCGTTCCGGCGCTGGCGGCACTTGCTGGTGTTCCTGGGAAGCGTGTTGTTCCTGGAGCTTGCCGGGACATCGATCTACTTCGGGCTGTCGCGGCCGCGCCCGTACGGCGTGCCGATCATCGGCAGCTGGGGCGGGTACTCCGGGATTTCCCCCCCGGTGGCGGTCCTGACGATCTTCTTGATGGGCGCCGTCTACTGCCTGGCCGTGCCGGGCCGCCCCCGCACCTACACTAAGGCGGCGGTGGCCGCCGTGGTCGCCGTGTTCTGTCTGGCCCGCCTGTACCTGGGTGTCGATCACCCCAGTGATGCGCTGCTCGCCGTGGCGCTCGCCGTGGCGATCGCGGTCACCGCGTTCCGGTACTTCACCCCGAACGAGGCGTTCCCGGTCGCCTACCGGCGCGGCAACACCGCGCACGTGGATGTGACCGGCCGCCGCGGCGAGGCGATCCGCCAGGCCGTGCGTGACCAGCTCGGGCTCACGGTGACCGAGATCAAGCCGGTCGGGCTGGAGTCGTCCGCGGGCTCCACGCCGCTGCGGCTGCGGGTCGAAGGCGGCGCGGAGGAGTTCGTGTTCGCCAAGCTCTACACCAAGGGCCACGTCCGCGCCGACCGCTGGTACAAGCTGTGGCGGACCATCCTGTACGGCTCCCTGGAGGACGAGCACCCGTTCCAGACCGTGCGGCGCCTGGTCGAGTACGAGGACTATGCCCTGCGCCTGCTGCAGGACATCGGGGTCCGCACGGCCCGGCCGTACGGCATCGTGGAGATCACGCCCGAACGCGAGTACATGCTGGTCACCGAATTCCATACCGGCGCCGTCGAAATCGGCGAAGCCGACGTCGACGACACGGTGATCGACCAGGGACTGCAGCTGATCCGCACGCTGTGGGACGCCGGGATCGCCCACCGCGACATCAAACCAGGCAACCTGATGGTCCGCTCCGGGGAGCTGCTGCTGATCGACGTGGCCTTCGTCCAGGTCCGCCCGTCACCATGGCGGCAGGCGGTCGACCTGGGCAACATGATGCTCGTCCTGGCCGTGCGCACCGACCCGCAGCGGGTCTACCGGCGGGCGCTGGCGTACTTCACCGAAGCCGAGCTCGCCGAAGCATTCGCCGCCACCCGCGGGGTCGCCAGCCCGACCCAGCTGCGCGCCTTCATGAAACGGCACCCGCGCGACCTGCTCGGCGAATTCCGCGCCCTCGCCCCGCAGCGGCCGCCGATCCCGCTGCAACGCTGGAACATCCGGCGGGTCGCGCTGGCGGCCGCGATGCTCGCGGTCATCACCGTCGCCGTGGGGGAAACGGGGAATGCCTTCTTCCCGGCGGCCAGAAATCTGGGCGCCTACGCCCCCAGCTGCGGCACCGGCCATTCGATGATCCTCAGCGCCCAGGCAGTCCCGTCCGCTGCCCTGCTGCCCTGCATCGCCGCGCTCCCGGCGGGCTGGAGCATCGGCGGCACGGACATCGCCAGCGGGCGGGCCAGCTTCGTGCTGGACTTCGGCTCCCAGGCCAGGGCCGGCGGCGTCCACTTCGTGCCCCGCCAGGCAGGGCAGCTGCAGACGGTGACGATCACCCTGACCGCGGCCTGCGACACTTCCGGCGCCCAGCGGATCCCTTCCGACCAGCCCGGCATGCGCCGGTTCGAGCGCCCGATGAGCCTGGTCCCTGCGTACTCCGACATCCGCTACTACACATTCCCCGGCGGCTGCGTCACCTACCAGTTCGCCTTCGCCCCCGGCGCGTCCCCGGTCCTGGCCACCACCGTCGACACCGTGGTGGCGTTCATGCCCCGGTCGGCGCTGGTCAGCTACGTGCGGCGGACCGAGGGCCTGGCCCTGTGCGGGCGAGGTGCGCCATGCCCGGGATGACCCGGCCGGCCGCGGGCCGCCCGGAGGAGGAGGCGCTTCTTGCCCGCCCCCGGCGGGCCGCGTTCCTCACCGCCGGGGTGGTGGCGCTCACGGCCGTGCTGTTCGCCCTGGCTGCGGGCCACGGCACCATGGGCCGCATTCAGCGGCTGGACGACGCGTGGCTGCGACTGATGATCTCCGGACGGGCGCCTCCGCTGACGGCCATCGCTAAGGTTTTCAACGTCCTCGGGCTGGTCTACGTCACCCTGCCGGTGCGGATTGCCCTGGCCGGGTATCTGGCCCTGCGCCGCCGGTGGTGGCACCTGGCCGCCTTCACCGCCGCCGTGGTGGTATCAGAGGCACTGATCGGCCCGCTGAAAGACATCTACGACCGGGCCAGGCCGCCCGGGTCGCTGGTCGCCACAAGCGGCGCGTCGTTCCCGTCCGGGCACGCCGTCGCCGCCTCCGTCACCGTCCTCGCGGCCGTCATCGCCTTGGTTCCCGCGGGCAGGCGGCGCATTCTGTGGGGGACGGCCGCGGTCACGTTCTCCATACTGATGGGGCTCTCCCGCGCCTACCTCGCTGCCCACTGGCTGTCCGACGCCACGGCCGGGATCCTGCTCGGCACCTCCTGCGCCCTGCTGACCGCCCTGATGGCCGACCTGCTCCAGCAGCAGCAACACGGGCGGCGGCCTCCCGGGAGGCAGCACCCGCCTGCCGTCGCTCCACCAGACCACGCAGGCAACGCACCGACCAGCTCGTCACCGGCATGGCCACCGGGCTGAGGCTGCACGCCGTCGCGAGCAGGCACCCGACCCAGCTGTACGTCGCGGGCACGCTGTCGTTGCTCGCCCTGGGCGCTATGCGCATACTTGCGGCATGCCAGTGCGACTTCACCACGTGGTCATCGACACACACGATCTGCCCCGCCTGGCCCGGTTCTGGACGCAGGCGCTGGGCTGGAAGATCCTTTCCGAGCGGGAGCGCGAGATCGTCATCGGCCCCGACGAGGCAGCACCTGTGGGCATCTGCTTCATGCCGGTGACTGGCGTAAAGGCCATTAAAAACCGGGTTCACCTCGACCTGACTACCGGTGCCGACGATCGCGAGGCAGAGATCGAGCGCCTGCTCGCGCTCGGCGCGGTCCGCGTCGACATCGGCCAGACCGGCACCGAGTCGTGGACGGTCCTGGCCGACCCCGAGGGCAATGAGTTCTGCGTGGTGCGCCCGAAGAGCACGCTGACCGGCTGACGCCCGGGAATGAACCGGCGGCCTCCCGCTCTTGAGTGGGCAGGAGGAAGCCACAGATGCCTGACTGGAATAGCAAGATCATCGAAGAGTTCCGGGCCAACGCGGGAAAGGTGGGCGGGCCTTTCGAGGGCGCCCCGCTGCTGCTCCTGCACACCGTGGGCGCTAAGACCGGCCAGCAGCGCGTGAACCCGATGATGTACCAGGCGGTGCCGGACGGCTATGCCGTGTTCGCCTCCAAGGGAGGCGCGCCGGACAACCCGGACTGGTACCACAACCTGCTGGCCCATCCGCAGGTGAGCGCCGAGATCGGCGACCAGAGCTTCGAGCTCAAGGCGCGGGTCGCCGAGGGCGGCGAGCGGGAGAAGATCTGGACCGCGCAGAAGGCCGCCTACCCGGGATTCGCCGAGTACGAGGAGAAGACCAGTCGGCAGATCCCGGTCATCGTCCTGGAACCGGCCAGCTAGCCGGCGGGGTCGGGGCCCGGCGGCCCGGGCCCAGGCCCGGCAGCCTGGTCGGCCGTGCGCAGCCGGGCGCGGGCGCGGGCCCGGCGCTCGCTGCGCTCGATCAGGCTGAGCGCCACCACCACGGCGGCGATCGCGGCCTCGATCTCCGCGGTCCTGATCAGGTTCTGCAGGTCGGATACGTTCAGCCCGTTGTTCTGCGGGCGGACGCGGATCACCTCGACCCCGCCACCGCGGACCCGGATGACCTGGACGTTGCCGCGGCGGCCCGGGCCAGGCGGTGGCGCCTTCCCGATCCGGCTGAACGCGGGGCCGGCGGGCGCGGGCGGCGCGATCACGCGGGCCGCGCCGCTGTGCTCCCAGGCCACGCCGAGAGCCACGACCACGGCCACGGTGAGCAGTGCCGCCGCGAGGTGGCGGGCGAACTTCACCGGGAACGCCGGTTCGGGTGGCGGGTGATGAGGTGGCGCGCGACCGAGACGATCCAGCGCCAGCGCAGCGCGACGTGCACCGGGACCAGGCCCAGCGTCACCTCAGCGGTGATGATGTGCAGCCGGTCCCAGAACGGGGTGGTGATGGTGACGATGCCCAGGGCAGGCAGCGCCACCCGGGAGATCACGATCCCGGACGCCACGCACAGGGTCATCGCGGCCAGCAGGGCCAGGTTGACCAGCCAGATGACCCGGTCCCGGCCCCGGCGGGTGACTAGCCTGCGGGTGGTGCGGATCACCCAGTCCCAGTGCAGGGTGAGGTGCACGAGCAGGACCAGCCCGAGCGCCAGGCCCAGCCACTCGTGGATGACCGGCCCGGTGAACCCGAAGCTGTAGGCCAGCGTGTAGCCCACGAGGATCGCGGCGTCCAGCCAGAAGTCCAGCCGCGTGCGCGCCACGGCCCGCCGGCGGCGGGAGGTGACGTCGGCGGCGGTGCTCGGGGCGGCCCGTCGGCCAAGACCAGTCACTGCCGCCAGTCTGCCCGGCGGGGCGGGCCGTGTCGTCACGCCGGGGAGCTACCGTGCGGTCATACCTGCGGAGTAGCGCCGGGCGGGCCCGGTTCGTCGCCGAGCTCGGCCAGCACTGTGGCGGTGTGCTGGCCCAGCGCCGGGACCGCGCCCATCGCGGCCTCCCGGCCGGGCATGCTCACCGGCGGCAGCAGGGCCTGCACCGGGCCGCCCGGCGTGCCGACCACACGCCACCGGTTCCTGGCCGCGAGCTGCGGGTGAGCGGCGAAGTCCGCCGGGGTGCGCAGCCGGGCGCTGGCGATCCCGGCCTCGTCCAGGAGGGCCACGACCTCATCGGGGGTCAGCGCGGCGAGCGCGGCCTCGATGATGCGGGTCAGCTCGGCGTCATGCGCCACGCGGTCGGGGTTGGTGCGGAACCGCTCGTCGCTGACGAGGTCGGGCCGGCCCAGCACCCGTTCGCAGAGCACGGCCCACTCGCGGTCGTTCTGCAGGCCCAGGAACACCTGGCCGCCGGCGGCGGCGTAGGGGCCGTACGGGGAGATGGACGCGTGCTGGGCGCCGGTCCGCCTGGCCGGCTGCCCGCCGTAGACGGAGTAGTAGACCGGCTGGCTCATCCACTCGCCGAGGGCGTCGAGCAGGGCCACGTCGAAGCTGGACCCGCGCCCGGTTCGCTCGCGCTCGTACAGCGCGGTGAGCACGCCGCTGAAGGCGTACATGCCCGCGGCGATGTCGGCGACCGAGATGCCGGCCTTGCACGGCTCCTCCGGGGTGCCGGTCACCGACAGCAGGCCGGCCTCGCACTGGATCAGCAGGTCATACGCCTTCTTGTCCTGGTAGGGGCCACCGGGGCCGTAGCCGGAGACCGAGCAGCAGATCAGCCGCGGGTAACGGGCGAGCAGGTCGGCCGCGCCGAGCCCGAGGCGGCCGGCGGCGCCGGGCGCGAGGTTCTGCACGAACACGTCGGCCCGGTCGAGCAGCGCGGTCAGCGCCGCCCGCCCGGCCTCGCTCTTGACGTCGAGCTCGACCGACTCCTTGCCCCGGTTCAGCCACACGAAGTAGCTGGCCTGGCCGAGCACGGACCGGTCGTAGCCGCGGGCGAAGTCGCCGCCGCCCGGCCGCTCGATCTTGATGACCCGGGCGCCGAGGTCGGCGAGCTGCCGGGTGGCGAACGGCGCCGCCACGGCCTGCTCCAGCGCGACGACCGTGATCCCGTCCAGCGGGAGCGTCGGCATGGCCTCCTCCTGGCTCCGGTCCGCGGCCGCGTCGTGGGTCACGGGGCGACCGAGTTCCGCTTGACGAGCTGGCGGGCTATGACGTTGCGCTGGATCTCGTTGGTGCCCTCGCCGACGATCATCAGCGGGGCGTCGCGGAAGTAGCGCTCGACGTCGAACTCGGTCGAGTACCCGTAGCCGCCGTGGATACGGACCGCGTCCAGCGCGATCTCCATGGCGGCCTCGGAGGCGAACAGCTTGGCCATGCCCGCTTCCATGTCGGCGCGGTCTCCGCGGTCGTAGCAGCGGGCGGCGTGCAGGACGAGCTGGCGCGCCGCGGTCAGCTTCGTCACCATGTCGGCGAGGTAGTTGCCGATGGACTGGTGCTGCCAGATCGGCTTGCCGAACGCCTCGCGCTCCTGTGCGTACCGCAGCGCATCTTCGAGCGCAGCCCGGCCCACGCCGAGTGCCCGGGAGGCAACCTGGATCCGCCCGATCTCCAGGCCGCGCATCATCTGCGCGAAACCTTCGCCCTCCCGCTCGCCGAGCAGGGCCGTGGCCGGCACGCGGAAGTCATCGAAGCTGATCTCGCAGCTCTCGATTCCTTTGTAGCCGAGCTTCGGCAGGTCACGGGAGACCACGAAACCGGGACCCGGCTCGACCAGCGCGATGCTGATGCCGGTGTGGCCGGGCCGGGCCGCCGGGTCGGTCTTGCACAGCAGCGCGACCAGGCCGGAGCGCCGGGCATTGGAAATCCATGTCTTGGACCCGTTGATGACGTAGGAGTCCCCACCCGCCTCCCCATCCCCCTTCACCCGGCGGGCTGCGGTGCTGATGTTCTGCAGGTCAGATCCGCCGCCTGGCTCGGTCAGCGCCATGGTGGCGCGCAGCTCGCCGGTCGCCATCCGCGGCAGGTACCGCTGCTGCTGCTCGGGCGTGCCGAAGGTCAGGATCAGCTTGGCGACGACCGTGTGACCGCCCATCGCGCCGGCCAGGCTCATCCACCCGCGCGCCAGCTCCTCGGTGATCAGCGCGTAGCACGGCGTGCTGACCGCGCTGGCGCCCCACGGCTCGGGGATGGCGAGGCCGTAGACGCCGAGTTCCTTCATCTGGCCGATGAGCTTCTCCGGGTAGGTGTCGGCGTGCTCGAGGTCACGCACGACGGGCTTGACCTCGCGGTTCACGAACTCGCGGACCAGTTCGACGATCGCCTGCTCGTCGGAGTTCAGCTCAGCCACGCGGCCACCCCTTCTCGCTCCCGGTCGCGGTCGGCCGCCGGCGGCCCTGGGCAGGAGCCGGCGCCGCGCCTCAGCCCACCCTAGGATGGGCCGCTCCGGGCGAGCAGCGGTCAGGGCACCAATTCGATCGGCCGTTTCTCGGCCAGGCTCCGCCTGATGGCGTCGATGACGGTGACATTGCGGAGGCCGTCGGCGAAGCTGGACTCCGGGACGGCGGTTCCGGCCAGGCAGTCGGCGAAATGCCGCATGGGCTCGTACACAAAGTGGGTGAGGTGCCCGTAGCGGTCCCGTGTCCCTATGGGTATCCACGGGTACTCAACCCGGTCACGGACAAACGTCAGGCCGTTGTAGGTCGCAGCGCAAGCTCGGCAAGTACTGGAAGCGGCTGCAGAAACTCACCTATGCCTGCTGGGCGCTGCTCGCCTTCCACCTGATCCTGCTGGAGGGATTCGGGTTCGAAAACGGGAGTGGGCACAATGGCTCCGGCTTCCCTGGTGACGGTGACCCCATCTTCCATCAGCGCCTCTACCCAGTACTCGGCGTGCAGCCTCTTCCTGCTCACCCTCAGGCTACCGCCGGTAAAGCGCTGGATCGTCGCTCGTCAAAAGGAAGGCCGGGGCTGGCTCGTATGGCTAACCATCACGCCGATTTTCGCGCTGTTCGTGCTCGATTTTATCTTCATCGTCAACGAGGAAATGTTCAAGGGAATCGACTCCTTCAGGGAGACCCCCAGCAACGAGTAGGGCAGTAACCATCATCGACTGAGCTGGCAGCAGCTTCGTGCTGCCGCCAGCGGGACGGGTTAGGAGAGGGATCTGATGAGCGAGACGTACGCCAGAGGCGGCGAGGAGGAGACCGCAGTTGGCGGCGTTATACTCGTCGCTATTTCCCTGCTGGCTACTGTCTTGGTGATCGGGGGCCTCATCTACGCCACAGGTACCAGCGAGCGCCATAAAGCCGCACTTGCCGCCGCCGGGTGCGAGCCCAACCTGTCGCCCTCTGGCCTGCAATGTACGACCGCGCCGATGCTGGCCAGCCAGTATGTGGCGATCATGACTCCGGCCACCCGGCAACTGAATACTGACGTGGCCGCCTACACCGCCAACGAAAGGCACCTCGCCGCAGCCGAAGCGGCCCTGACGGCGGAAGTGACATCGGAGCATGCGTTCGACACGAGCCTGGCGCGTATCGCGTTCCCGCCCGCTATCGCGCCCACAGCCAAGGCGCTGGTTCAGGCTAACCAGGCCCGCGCCAAGCTGACCGCCGAGCAGGCACGGTCGACCTCACTCGCCCAGTTGCGGTCGTTCAACCACCCGGTTGAGGTTGCCAGCGCCGCCGTCCAGGCCGAAATGAGTCTCATGCGCAAGGCTCTTGATTCGCCACCTCCGGCGGGCTGAGCTGATCGGGCCTGCGCGAGTGAACCGCCGCGTTGCGCGAGATGATGACCTTCAGCACGGCCGGGAGCCTGGTTTGGGGGAGTCCCTAGTGTCACCCCAGCTCGTGCAGGATGGCCTCCCGCACCGGGGGAATCACCTCATCCCACAGCAGCCGTCCCTTTTCTGCGGTCGCTCCCGCCACCTTCCACAGCACGCCGCTGTCCGGGACCACGTCGGAAGGCGCAGGAACTATGTCGTACCACGGCCTGCGCTTGGCCGCGTCATCGGCGAGCCGGTCGAAACGGACGAGCTCCGGGTGAATGTGCATCATGATGGACGTCTCGTAGGTGGCTGCGTGTTCGATGGCACGGCCCATATAACCGCCGCTGAAGACCACCTCTATCGTCTCGCTCGACAGCTCTTTCAGGCAGGTCTCGAACACGAGCGCCTTGACGTCCTCCCGGTCCCCGATGGCCGCGCGCACCGACTCGTAGAGGAAGTTCCCGTTCTCGTAGTGCCAGTTAAGGACCGCGAAGCGCCTGAAGCCGTGGCGCAGGAGTTCGGCGAGGACGTCCCGGATGACGCCCATGAACGTGACCGGCGTCAGGGACGTGGTGCCGACGAAACCCTGCCCACCCCCGGACAGGGGCCGTGACGGGCAGCCGTACGTAACCGGCGGGGCGACGATCATGTTGACGTCGGACGCCACCGCGAGGCCCACCGCCGTCGCGCACAGATAGTCCGTCGCGAGCGGAAGATGCGGACCGTGCTGCTCGGTCGCCCCGACCGGAAGGATGACCCCGACGCCGCTCGCGGCCGCATCCCGTATCTCGAGCCACGTGCGGTGCGCCATGAGTCTGTCGTCGGCCTGAGCGCCTGGTCCGGCAGAGATCGGAGCCATTGGTCTTCCTTTCCGCGAGAGCGAACAGAGGTGCCGGCTAGTGGAGTCATCCCGGCAAGGGAGCCAGGTCGGCGATGACCCGCTCCAGGCTCAGCGGCTCGGGGACCAGGACCGGCAGCGTGACTCCGGCTGCGCGGTACTCCTCTATCCGCCTCCGGCAGCGATCGGGCGATCCGCAGACCGCGAGCGCGTCCACCACGTCGTACTCCACGAGGCGGGACGCCTCCGCGAGCCCGGCCGTCTCGGCGGTGGCGGCGATCTGCGCGATGAGCTCGGCGCTGAGACCCATCTCGCGCGCGAGCTCAGGAAACCGGGAAACGTAGCTGGCCACGGTCGGCCGGAGCCGGTCGGCCGCATCCCGCCAGTCATCCGCGACGCTCACCATGAGGGACGTCCCGATCTCACCCGAGAAGCGGCCGGCAGCCGCGCCTTGGACCTGGTCAATCATCCGCATGACCTCGCGGGTGGACAGGAAGGCATCGAGAATGACCCCGTCGGCCTGACGGGCCGCCGTACGGAGCGCCTGCGGGCCGCCGACGCAGTAGAAGATGTCCGGCGGCGGATCGGGCCGCACCTCGAGCTGGGCGTTATCCAGCGTCACGCACCGGCCCGGATACGACACCTGCTCGCCGGACCACAGCAGCCGGATGGCCTCGGTGTACTCGCGGAGCCGGGCGATGGGGTGCGTCACCTCGAATCCCTGCACCGCCAGCGTCGATGCGGAACCGACGCCGAGCCCGAGAATCGTCCGTCCCGGCGCGGCCTCGGCCAGCGTGGCCCAGGTGACGGCCAGCAGCGCGGCGCCGCGCGTGTACACGTTGACGGCCGCGCTGCCGATCTTCAGCCGCGTCGTGGCCAGTAGCATCGCGGTCATCGAGGTGATCGCGTCGCGGCGGACGACCGTCTCCGCCAGGAAGGCGGCCGAGTACCCCCGCCGCTCGGCCTCGTGCGCCAGCCGCGCGACGTCATGCAGGCCAGGCTGAGCCAGCAGCCCGATCGCCAGGCGACGCTCGTCGGGGATAACGTCATCGGCCAACGACTCTGCCTATCTCTTCTGATCTCCTTGGCCACGCGCAGAACCGGATCGGGATGCGAGACCTGTTACCACGCGTTCGCGAGAACCTCGGCCAGGCGAGCACTGCCTTCATCGATCAGCCGCTTCCCGATCTCCGGGGTCGCGCCGGCCGACCGAGTCAGCGACCCGGTGGGGGGAACGTATCCCGGCACCTGCGGATGGACATCGTAGGGCGGGAACGACGCGATCTCGGTGCCGGCCCGCTCCGGATGGACAAGGTCAGGGCGCAGGTAAAGCAGGATCGAGGTCTCCAGGAAGGCAGCATGCTCCAGAGCCACGCCGGGGTACTCCCCCGGGTAGATGTCGATGATCAGTTGCTCGGGTATCAGGTCCACCCACAGCAGGTTAAGGATCTTGACGCCATCGGCGGGCCGCCCGCGCAGGCTGAGGTCGATGCCTTCGTGCAGCATCATGGAGTTCTCGTAGTGCCCGCTCACCATCACGATGCGCCGCGCGCCGTCGGTCATGAGCTGCGACATCACGTTGCTGATGGTGCCGATCAGGGTCGAGGCGTCGAGGCTTATGGTGCCGGGGAACATCTCCCCGCCCCCGCTTCGCGGATGCGACTTGTAGCCGTAGCTGAGGACCGGCGCCACCAGTGCGTCGCTGATCTGGGCCGCTGCCTCAGCGACCGCCACGACGTGGTAGGCATCGGATCCGAGCGGCAGATGATGCCCGTGCTGCTCGGTCGCGCCGATCGGCACGATCACGGGGGTCTCACGAATGAGCGCGTCATACTCGGGCCAGGTAAGCTCCGCGATCCGGAATCTCTCTAGCGCCACTAGCTAACTCCTGCCCGTGCTTGGTCAAGGTCGAACTCGGTCTGGATTGCCTCGATGAGCCTGCCGACGGCGCCGTTCAGCAGCACGTGGCCGGCCTGCTCGGTGGCGTGACTCGCCTGCGCGAGGACTCCGCTCTTGGGCACGAACTCGGCAGGCGCGGGAATGACATCCCAGCTGGGGCTTCGCTCGGCCGAGTCGTCGACGATGCGGTCACGGCGCAGGAGGTCGGGCCGGACGACCATCATCATCGACGTTTCCACCACGGACGCGTGCTCCACCTCCCAGCCCTGGAAGCCGTGCGGGAAGATCTCCGCGACCTCGTCGGGGCTGAAGTCGGGAAACGGGTTCTCCAACAGCAGGAACCGCGCGCCCGGCGAGCTGCCTGACGCCAGGTCGCACGCCTCCCACAGGTAGCCGGCATTCTCCAGATGCCAGTTCAGGACGACTATCTGCCGGAAGCCTGATTTCGCCAGCCCGCACAGCACGTCCTTCAGGAACGCGATCAGGGTCGCGGCGCGCAGCGAGACGGTGCCGGGGAAGCTCTCCCCGCCGCCGATCAGCGGACGGGAGCAGGCGCCGTACGTTACCGGAGGAGCGATGACGAGCGGAACGCTCGCGCTGGCCTGCTCCGCGACGGCGACCGGAAGGATGCTGTCCGTGGACACCGGCAGGTGGGGCCCGTGCTGCTCGCACGCCCCGATGGTCAGCACAACCGGGCAGTTACGCGATGCGGCGGCAGCGATCTCTGGCCAGGTCATGTCGGCCAGGTGAAGCGAGGCTGCCGGGCCGGTCATTCGCCGCTACCGACACGAGCGGCGGACAGCGCACGCTCCACGGCGGGAAGATAGGAGCGGAGCTGAACGTAGTCCTCCGGCCGGCCGCTGACCGGCGGTCCCATGGTCTGGAACACCTGTGCCGCAGCGATCGCAGCCCGGATGGGATTGATGACGGGTATCTGGAGGGCGTCCGACAGCTCGGCGGTGAACGGGCCGAGCCCGAGGCTGATGCAGCCCAGGATGAGAACCTCCGCCCCGCGGTCCATGAGCTTGCGGCCCTCGCGCACGAGCAGGTCAAGAGTCTTGGCCGTGTCGTCCAGCAGCTCATAAAACGCCATGTCGACGACGCCGGTGCCGACGCACATGCCGGACAGGCCCAGCGACGCGAGCGCGACCTCCGTCTCCGGAATGTTGGACGCCCGGATCTGCAGGATGCCGAACCGCCGCGCGTACAGCTGGGCGAGCACCATCGAGGCCTCCCCACCGCCGATCACCGGCACGCGCGAGATCTCCCGTGCCGGGCGCAGGCCCGGATCGCCGAAGCAGCCGAGAACGATAACGTCAGCGTCGTCCTGGTGACGATCGACCTGGTGCAGCACGCCCGGCACGGCCATGGCCAGGCCCACCGAGTCCTCGTAGTAGTGACCCAGCCCGAACTGGATCGGCTCGACCGTCGCCGTCACCGTGCCGGGCGCCATCGCCTCGACGGCGTCCTTGATCCGCGTTATCTCGGCGGCGTCCGGCGACAGGTCATCGACCAGCAGCATCAGCAAGCGGATCACGACGGCACCGCGCTGCTGGCCTCATCCGGCTGACGAGGGTCCTGTTCCGGTTCATCGATGGCGAGCGGGTACCCGAGGAGCCTCTCCCGGTGCTGGGCTGGCACGACGACGGCCAGCACCACGTACAGGACCGCGGAGATCG
Source organism: uncultured Actinomycetota bacterium (assembly GCA_963844655.1). GTDB lineage: Bacteria > Actinomycetota > Actinomycetes > Streptosporangiales > Streptosporangiaceae > JASHPR01. Next base: position 1,600,681 of record CAWJPA010000007.1, read on the forward strand.
CCCACGCCTGCAGCGACGGGTATCCAATATCTGTCGTCCCGAATCCGGAGAGCCCCGGGATCAGGCCGCCGGTGTACGAGCCGACCACGACGCCGACGATGAGGGCGATGAGGCCGAGCCAGTTGCAGACCGCGACGTTCGACCAGCTCGTGATCTGGTGCACCGGCCGCCGGCGGCCCTTGACTACCCTCGGCAGCACGAAGACGTCGACCGCGATGATGGTCGTCGCGCACGGGACGAAGATGGCGCTGATTCCCGCGACGATGAAGAAGTCCTTCTGCAGGGACGACATGGAGGCCGCGATTATGGCGCCGATCACTCCGAGCACGAGCACCGAGTACAGCCGCCGCCAGCCGCGGACCCGGTCGATCAGGTTCTGCATCGCGTTGACGGCCTCGTACAGATTGCCGTCGTTGAGCGCGAACTGGTTGACAACGAGCAGGATCACGGCCAGCGCCGTGACGCCGAACAGCGAGAACGGAACCAGGTACTTGACGAACGCGGTCAGGGTCGTATTCACGGCCAGCTCGGCGAGCAGGTAGCCGAGGATCGGGAAGACGAAGATCCCTAGGGTGTAGCCGCCGACCAGGGCGGGGGCGTTCCACCAGGGCCGCCCCTTCGAGTAGCGGAAGACGTCGGGCTCGTTGCCCCACACCGCGCCACCTACCAGGAGGCCGGCGATGACCATGATGGTCGTCGGCGCCGCGACGTGGGGTGCGGCGGCGAATATCTGATTGGACGGCAGCCTTACCAGGGCCTTGATGAGGGCGTAGGCCCCCCAGACCAGCAAGATGGGCGCCGCGACGAAACGCGCGAAGGTGGCGATGCCGCGGAACCCGAACAGGTTGTTCGCCATCATCAAGAGTGCCGCCACCGCGCCCCAGATCGCGACGCTGGACACCGTGAAGAGCCCGCCGAGCAGCTGAGCCAGGAAGCGCGCCTGGAACGCGTACCAGCCGATGCCCATGACGATGAGCAGGATCGACACGACCGAGGTTCCGATCCGGCCAAAGACCGTCCTGGCCAGCAGCGCCAGGGCCTGCCCGGTCACGGCGCCGACGTTCGCGGCCCCAGCGCCGTAGAGGAACATCGCGGCGAGGCCGACCAGGCACGCTATTAAGAGCTGGCCGAAAGTCAGGCCCTCACTGCGAGCCAGGAACCCGGTATAGATGGTCGACATGGCGATCTGCAGCGTCACAAAGATCAGGAACATGACCGTCTTGGAGCGGCGTTTCGAGAGGGGAACGGCCGCCTCGTCGTAGTCACCGGTGAGTGAGACCTCTTCGGGGTCAGGCGATGCCGCCACTCCCACGCCGGAGGTGGTTGGTTGGAAGTCAGGTGAGTTCGTCGATGCTGACCCGGTCATGTTTGCTCCTGGCTGCGGGTGTCTGGCAGCGGCGGCGGCCTCTCGGGCAACAGACGCCTGATGGGATGTCAGTCGTCGATGATCGGGGTGCGGTCGTAGCCACACCAGCCGTCGTGCGTCCTGAGGAATAGCCCGGCCATGAACGTCAGCATGGCCGAGTTGAGCGTGCGGGTAGTGATCTCCGCGACGTCCCGGTAGGGGTCCATCTCCACGAAGTCGACGGCGGCAACCTTCGGGTCCTGACCTAGCAGGAAAAGCGCCTCGAACAGGTCGTTGGGGTGGATTCCCTCCGGAGTCGCGGCCGCGGTACCCGGTGCGTAACTGAGCTCGAGCACATCGATGTCCACGGTGACATAGATCGCGTCGGTGCCCCTCCCGGCGATTTCGATCGCCTGCCGGGTCACCTCCTCGATGCCCATCTTCCGGCACTGACGGCCGGTATAGATGGTGCCACCGTGCCCCTCGACCCAGCGCTTGTAGTGGCTGGCGTTCATGAAGCCGTGGATGCCTATCTGCACCAGGTTGTCCCCGGATACGCGCACCCCGGACGTGAGGATCCCGCGGATCGGCGTGCCGTTCGTGGGGCCGTGATCAAGGACCCGGACATCGTTGTGGGCGTCAAAATGGATCAGGCCCACCTGCTGGCTGGGGTGGGATTCGCAGTAGGCGCGCACCGACGGCGCCGTGACCGCGTGGTCGCCGCCGATCACGATCGGGAAGAAGTTCTCTGGCTGGCTGAAGCAGCCGCGCAGCGAATCCTGGATATGGGTGATGCCCTCCCGCAGGTCGAGCACCGGCACGGCCACGTCTCCTACCTCCCGGACCTTGAGCGAGGCTAGGTCCACGTCGTAGTCGGGCGTGTAGGTCGTGTGGAGATACCGGGCATTACGGAGCGCGTTCGGTGCCGCGAACGCGCCGTTGTGCTTGATCGATGTCTTGCTGCTCGGCACCGTGATCAGGCCGACGTCGAGATCCGACCCGAAGTCCCAGGGCTCGATCCAGTTGTCTACGCGCAGTTCGTACGGATCGTTCCAGTGCGAGACCCGCTGTACTTCGACTTCCTGCAGATGGGGGATGTCCCGAGGGGAGGAAGCAGGGACCCAGCGCTCCGAAATGGTCGACACAGGAGACCTCGATCTTCTCGGCTGATGATCTGTGATCAAACATCACAGATTTGGAGCTGTCAATAGTCTGCTTCGTGCCGTTTCCGGCTCGCCCCGGCGCTGCGGGTCCGCTGGTCGCCGGCTGGCGGGGCTGCGGGAGAATCCGGCGTCCTCAGATACCATGCGTGCGAGCGGAGACTCCGAAGCGTGAGTTTTAGAGGTAGCCATGCAGCAGGCTCGCGGGTGCGAACAGCCCACAGATCGGATCACGGGTGTCCTCAACAGCCGCCAGCGCTGATGGCGCCACGGCGAACCAGCGCCCTCCTGCCGTGACGTTGCTGGGCGAGCAGCGGCATTCCCCAGGGGAGGCGGCCACCGATCCGATGGGCCATCTGCAGGCCATCGAGCTCCGCTCGGCCGAGCAGGAGGTCTACGAGGCGCTGCGGCGGGAGATCATTCAGGGCCTCCCGCCCGGCACTCCGCTGAGGCTCGCGACCCTGGCAGGCAGGTTCGCCGTGAGCACGATGCCGGTGCGATCGGCGCTCGCGCGGCTTCAGGCCGAGGGCTTGGTCGTCCAGCGCCCGCGGCGCAGCTCGGTGGTAGCGGGGCTCAGCGCCGAGGACTTTCTCGACCTGTACGCGATCCGGATGGCGCTGGAAGGGGTCGCGGCGCGCAGCGGTGTCCCGCACCTCACCGACCAGCACGTCGCGGATATGTGGGCTCACCTGGAGCACATGCGGGCGCTGCTGAAATCCGAGCACCCGGACACCGCCGAGGAGTATCTGCGCCTGGAGCAGCATCTGCACGACATCTGCTTCAACGCCAGCCGCCGGCCGCAACTGATCGGCCTGATCGAGGTCTACCGCCGCCAGGCCGAGCGGTACTTCCGGCTGTACCTTGGCCGGCGGCTGGACGTTGGCGGCGAGGTCACGATGCAGGAGGCCTGGGTCGCCGCCTGCGAGCAGGGAGATCCCGACGGCGCCGAGGCCGCGATCCGGGCGCTATTCGACCGGACCCGCCAGGTGCTCCTGCCGATTCTCCGCCATAGCGAGCAAGGCGAGAGCTGATTGCGTTCTCGCGGTACTGCGCAGGCCATTAGCGACGCCTAAGCAGCGGGCGTTTCGCTGTCGCTAAGGACCGCCGCGAAAATGGAGCTGTACCCGCTCACGGCCTGCTCAACTTCTGCCACGGGCACGGCCTCGTCGACCGCGTGCGCCTGCACGGCGGCACCGGGCCCGTAGCCGATAGTCGGTATGCCCCGTTCCCCCGCGAAATAGCTGCCGTTGGTGCAGAACGGATAGATGCCGAGTTCTGCGCCGCTCGCCGCGCGCGCCTTCTGCACGAGCTCGTGAGTGGGCGGAGTCTCCCAGCTCAGGGCCATGTCCTCGAGTTCGTAGTGCGCGCCGGTGTAGGTGGTGAAGGAGGCAGGCGCGACCCGAACGCGTCCGCGGCAGCCGGCCGGCAGCAGGTCCTGCATGAGATTTAGCACCGACTCCCGTGATTCGCCGGGCAAGAACCGGACGTCAAATCGCGCGACGCAGTAGTCGGGAATCGTAGAGATGCTCGGATAGGGTTCCGAGCGGATATCAATCAGGTTGATATCGCGACCGCCGAGGCTCGGATGACTCGGGCTGCGGAGCTTCTTGGCCTGGCGCAGGATTTCGGCCATCAGCTCCACGGCATTAATTCCAGAACTGCTCGCCGCCGCGTGGACGCTCCGTCCCCAGACTCCCACCTCGATCCGCGCCCGGCCGCGCTGCGCGTGCGCGACGGACAGGCCAGTCGGCTCGCCGATGATGCACCAGTCGGCCGGCCGGTCGGCGAAGGACTCGGCCAGCGTGGCGCCTTCCCGCATCTCCTCGGCGATCGACACGACCAGCAGCACACATCCGGTGAGCTCGCCGCCGCTCCGCTTCAGCTCTCCGCCGGCGTGGATGAAGGCGGCGATGGCAGCCTTCATGTCAACCGATCCGCGGCCGTAGAGGTGGCCGTCGACGATGTCCGCACCTAACGGATCGTGCCGCCACGCGTCCGGGGTGTACACGGGAACCGTATCGATGTGGCCGTCCACCACCAGCGTCTCAGCGCCCGCCGGCCCGACTCGGCCGATGAGGTTTCCGTGCGTGTCGATGACCACGTCGTCGAACTCCAGGCGCCGCATTTCCTCCGCGGCCCGCAGGATGCCCTGCTTCTCGCGCCCAGGCGTTGTATCGATCCGTACCAGCTCCTGCAGGAACGAGACAGCGTTCACCAGAGATCCCTGCCTTGCTTGTCGGGTACACGAATAATTCACCATACGGAGTGATTTGGGGCCAGCCATGGCGCCGGAGGCCGACCTCGCCTCGAGCCGGCCAACCCACCGGCCCGCCACCAAAACACCCCGGCCCTAACGAGGGTTCGGGGTGTCCTCGATCTCTTGAGAGATCACATTTGGGGTGAGCGATGGGATTCGAACCCACGACATCCAGGACCACAACCTGGCGCTCTAACCAACTGAGCTACGCCCACCATCGCCGCCGGGGCTGATCGCCGTGGCGGCTCCACGAAGCATACCGGGGTCGGGTCAGCGTTCTGAACCGGATTGGCCGTCCTGACCTGCCTCGCCGGCCGCCGCCGTCCCGCCGCCGGCCGCCGCGTCACCGGGGCCCGCCCGGTCCGCGGCCCCGGATCCCGGGCTGGACGTGCCGTAGCGCGCGGCGATCGCCCGCGCGGTCGCCGTGTCGGGACCCGGCAGCGGCACGAACACCGCCTCGCGGTAGTACTGCAGTTCCTTGATGCTTTCCCTGATGTCGGCCAGCGCGCGGTGCCCGCCGTGCTTCTCCGGGCTGGCGAAGTACGCGCGGGGGTACCAGCGCCGGGCGAGCTCCTTGATGCTGGAGACGTCGACCATCCGGTAGTGCAGGAAGTTGTCGAGCTCGGGCATGTCGCGGGCGATGAACATGCGGTCGGTGGCGATCGAGTTGCCGCACAGCGGCACCTTCCTCGACTCGGTCACGTGCCCGCGCACGTAGGCCAGGACCTGGGCCTGGGCTTCGGCCAGCGTGATCCCGGCGGCGAGCTCATCCAGGAGCCCGGAGGAGGTGTGCATCTCGCGGACCACGTCGGGCATGTGATCAAGTGCCTCGGCCGGCGGCTTGATGACCAGATCGATGCCTTCGTCGACCGCGACGAGTCGGCCGTCGGTGACAATGCACGCGATCTCGATCAGCGCATCGCGGGCCAGGTCGAGCCCCGTCATCTCGCAGTCGATCCAGACGAGCTGGTCAGTCATCCCAACAGCCTAGGTCAGGGCTCTGTAAAAGCTGGGAACAACATCCAAGCCGGACGCTAACTCCCCGCGCGCGTGCCCGGCGAGAGCCCGGATGTGATCGGGGGTGCTCACCCCGGGCCTGAGGTCGGGGTCGGGCTCAACGGCACCGAAGATCAGCCGGGCGGGCAGCACCCCGGCCCAGATGTCGGTCTCGCAGTCCTCGGGTTCGTCATGCGGCCCGCCGGCGCGGATCTTCACCGACGCCTCGGCCAGCGGCAGCTTGAGAACCGCGGTGGCGGCGAGTTCCTTGCGGGTCGGCCGCCTGGCGTACTCCCACTGGCCAGGGACAAGCTGCTCGGTGACCGCCTGCAGCGCCGCCAGCCGCTCGGAGTCGCCGGTGATCATACGTGCGGTACCGAAGATCACCGCGCTGCGGTAGTTCATCGAATGGTTGAACACCGAACGGGCGCACACGAGGCCGTCCAGGTGTGTCACGGTCACGCAGATCTCCTGGCCGTCGGCGGCGAGCAGGGCGCGGTTGGCGGACGAGCCGTGCAGAAACAGGGTGTCGCCGGTGCGCCCGTACCCGGTCGGCAGGACCACGGGGGAGCCGTCCACAATCACGCCGACGTGGCAGATCAGCCCGGCGTCCAGCACCGCGTAGAGGTCGGCCCGGTCGGTGCTGCCGCGCTCACGGAGCCGGTGCAGCCTGGTTCGCTCGGTCGTCGACAGGGGGAGATCGGCGCTCATGCTGCCCTACCGTACCTGGTGGGCGGTTTGGCATGATCATCTGGCTCGGCTCAGTGCTCCCGCCCTGGTCGCGGCGCCGTCGAAGTAGTCGTCGAGCTCCCGGATCCCGGAGGCGGCGAGCACCTCCTCGCCCGCGGGCGCGCCCGGTATCCGGGCCGTCCGCGCCGGGCCCCGGCCGGGGCGCCCGGTCAGCAGTTCCACGTCCAGCGCGCCGGGCCCGGTGTCGGTCAGGTCGGGTACCTGCGAGGCGCCGAAATGGCCGCCCCTGGCCCACAGCCGCCGGTCCCGGCAGGTGGAGTGGCCGAGCGGGAACGGGGCCGGCGGCCGGCCGGCCACTGCCGCGGGACGTCCCAGCAGTCGAGCCAGTCCAGGATCTGATGATGGCCCCGCATGGGAAGCAGGGTAAACGGGTCCCAGGCAAAGGCCACGACGCAGATCTGGAGGCACACCCGTCCCTCGGCATTGACCTCGGCGATCACGTCTCCCGTCGACCCGCCCGCGGCGCTGGCGGCGGCTCCGCGCTGCATCGGCCCCACCAGGGCGCCGGCGTGCGGCCGCACCGGCGCCAGCTGGTTCGGGCCGTCGGGCCAGCCCAGTGACCGCGCGGCCCGCATGATCGGAATCAGCTGCACGACCTCGCCGTGGATCGGATTCCAGACCAGGTGACAGGCCCGGCCGAGCTGAGCCAGGCGCTGCGCCGCCGATCTGGCCGATACCGTCCGCGGGTCGGCGCCGAGCACCTGCCACACGGCACGGGGTGCACCGCCCTTCAGCGGCCCGCCATCAATCGCTCCCCGGATGCGCCCTGCCCCAGGCATCCACGCGTTACTCACTGCGCTCCTCTCAATTGCGGCGCATCGGCCAGCCGCCCGATCCTCTCTACCTACCTACGTCAGCCCAGGGGATTAGTCCAGACCCCAATCCGGGGGCGGCTTTCGGTCCGGGCGGCGCCATTCCCGGTGCGCCCCTAACCCGCTCCGGGCTCAGCCGGCGGGCGCCGCCTCCCTGGCCCGCCTGGACCGCGCCGCCCGGCGTAGCAGACCCACGTAAGGAGCCCGGCAATTGCGGTCATACCAGACGCCGAGCCTGCCGCCGACGATGCCGAGGCCGAGGGCCAGCACCGCGGGGGTGAGCACACCCCCCGAGGGCGTGAACACGCCGGCCGGGGGGGCAGGGTGACTTATGTCATAGAGCACGCGCGGATCGGACGTGTTGTAGGCGAGCCGCACCAGCGTGATCCCGAGCGGTGGCTCCCTGGCCACGTCGACCGGCCTGACGTAGCTGTGCCCCGACACCGTCCACGATCCCTGGCACGCCGCCCGGCCCGTCTCGGGCCGGCACGCGAAGACCAGCACGTCCGCCACGGCGGTGCGCGGCGCCGGATGCGCGGCATGGCGGACGGCGGCTGCGAGACACACGGACGCGGCCAGCAGCGGCAGGTAAACGACCGCGGCCGCGCCCGAGCCGGGCAGCAGGCGGCGACGGCGCAGGGCCCGGGGCGGGCCCTGCGGGTGCTGCAGGAGCGCGTGCCGGGCGCGACGGTGGGCCAGGCCGACCCCGGCCAGCAGCCCGCCGCCGGCCAGCACCGTCAGGACGGCCGCCACGGTGAACAGCAGGCGGCCCGCGGTGGCCGCACCGAGCACCGCCAGCGCCGTCGCGGAGATCAGCGCGTAGGCGGTGAGCAGCCCGAGTCCCTGGCGCATCCAGCGCAGAGCGGTGAACGCCGATTGCTGCACGTGGCCGTCGACTTCCCGGCCCCCCGGATCAGGCTAGCCCCGGGGTGGTCCCGAGTGCCCGCATCGGGCGATATCTTCTGCGGCATGACAACCGATGGTGTTCCCGGAATCGCGGATGCCGCGGCGCTGGCCCGGTGGCTGGACGCGAATGGCGTGGCCAGCGGTGAGCTCGGCGGCATCGAGCTGATCGCGGGCGGCCGCTCCAACCTCACCTACCGCGTGGACGCCGGCGGATCCCGCCTGGTGCTGCGGCGGCCGCCGCTGGGGCACGTGCTGCCCACCGCCCACGACATGACCAGGGAGTTCCGGGTGCTGACCGCGCTGCACGGCACCGATATACCGGTCCCGGCTCCGCTGGCCATCTGCGACGACCTGGACGTCATCGGCGCGCCGTTCTACGTCATGGAGTACGTGGACGGCCTGGTGCTGCGCACCCGGGAGGACGGCGAGCAGCTCACCCTCGACCAGGGGCGGCAGCTCTCGGAGCGGCTGGCCGGGATGCTGGCGGCGATCCACGCCGTGGACATCGACGGCCCCGGGCTGGCCGGCTTCGGCCGCCCGGACGGGTACCTGGCCCGCCAGCTGGCCCGCTGGCAGCGGCAGTGGGAGCTGTCGGTGACCAGGGAGATGCCCGGTTACGACCGGCTGGTCGACCGGCTGAGCGCCGGGCTGCCGGACGGCGGCGACCACGCGCTGGTCCACGGCGACTTCCGGCTGGACAACATGCTGGTCACCCTCGGCGCCCAGCCGGCGATCGAGGCCGTCGTCGACTGGGAGATGTCCACGCTCGGCGATCCGCTGGCGGACCTGGGCCTGACCCTTATCTACTGGGCGGATCCTGATGACGCGGAATGGCTGGACATCAACGTCGGGGCGGCGGTCACGGCTCGGCCCGGGTTCTTCAGCCGGGCCGAGCTGGCCCGCAGGTACGCGGAGCTGACCGGCCGGGACCTGTCCGGCATCGGCTACTACATGGCGTTCGGCTGCTTCAAGCTGGCGGTGGTCCTGGAGGGCATTCACGCCAGGTTCCTGCAGAACAAGACCGTGGGTGAGGGCTTCGAGCGCGAAGGCCCGGCCGTGCCGGTGCTGATCTCCCGCGCGCATCAGATGCTCGACACCGGCCTGGACGGCGGTATCGGCTGAGCGCCGAGATCCGGATTCCCCCGAAAGATTGAGTGAGGCCCGGCGCCCCGCTCTCGCCGGGCCTCATAAATGTTGACGCGCATCGCGCGTGGGCGGTTCACAAGAATTGGCAGGGAACGTGGTTTGTTTTTGGCGGCGGAGGCGAAACCGCCTGCCAGGTGATCACGGGGCGGTGCAGCCGGTCTGGCAGATCCGGCGTGAGACGGCCTGGAAGAACACCCGGGCGATCTGATCCGGGCTGGTGACCTGGTAGGCGGCGCCGCCGCCGGCCGTGGCGATCTGCTGTAGCGCGGTGAAGTTGGCCTTGGTGCCGAGGACGACGATGATCAGCTCAACCGGCTTGGCCGAGTTGTACAGCTGGCGGAGCTGGCTCACCAGCGAGGCCGTGGGCAGGTCACCGGGTGCGAGGCCCACGCCGGCGGTCATGACGATGACCGCGTTGGTGAACTTCGGCTGGTAGCTGGCCACCATCTGCTTGTAGGCGGCCAGGATGGCCTGGTTCAGCGCGAGCGGTGTGTTGGCCAGCGGGAGCAGGGACGAGTCGATCTGCACGAGCTGCTGACGCCGGCTGATCAGTCCCAGCTTGTCGGGCAGCGGCCCGACCGGGACCAGCTGCTTGTAGGGCAGGTTGCCGCTGACCTTGTCCGCCATCTCCCACAGGCCGATCTGGGCGCTGTCAGGGAACAGCGTCAGCCCCAGGTTCGCGGTCTGGGCCAGCGCCTGCTCCAGGGTCAGGCTGCCCACGCCGGACGGCGCGCCCATGGCCGCCGAGGTGTCCACCAGCGTGAGATCCCGCGAGCCGATCTGGAGCTTGTTCCAGGCCTGCAGCACGGTCTGCGCCTCGGCGGGCGTGGCCGCCGGGGCCAGGATCAGCGGCTGCTCGGCGATCCCGTCGGCCGCGGGGATGGTGTTCCCGACCCCGCTGGCCGACCGGAAGCCGTAGTAGCGGACCACCGTGGCGGTGAAGGTCTGCCGCAGTGCCGCGCCGAACTGCCGGGCCGCCTGCTGCTCGGCCGGGGTGGTCGAGGTGATGAGGTAGGGGTAATCGAGCTCCGGGGTACCGAGCGCGGCATCGGAGCCGGACGGGTACTGGGCGGCCAGCGGCTGGTGCGGATGGGCCGCGTCATAGGCCAGGACCGCCTGCTCGGAGGTCACTGTGACCGGCCGCGCGCTCAGCGGCGGCAGGGCCTGGACAGAGAACGCCGCCAGCGATGCCGGGTCGCTGAACTGCGCCGACGACTGGGCCGAGAACGCGAACTTGGTGAGGCGGGTGCGCGCGGCCGGGCCGCTGCCGAGCAGCCTGCTCATCTCGACCAGGGAGGCCAGCCCGGCGGCGCTCTGCGTGGGGTCCGGCAGGTCCACCCGGAGCCCTAGCGCCGCTGGCGGCCCGCCCACGGATCCCGGCAGCAGGAAATTCCAGCCCACCGCGTTGTTGAACGAGGGAACCTTGGCCGCCGCAGGCGCCGGCATCACGATCATGAGCGGCGACCGGGCCACGACGATCCCGGTGGTCTGGAGCCGCTGCGCCCCGAGCGGGAACGCGCGCGCCACGTCCACCCACAGGCTCGAATCGGGGACCCAGGCGTCCACCGAGGGCAGGCCGCGGCTGCTGGCCTGGCCATCGACCTGGGCCGCGACCGTCGCCGGCGGCGCCTCGGTGACCTGCACCTCGATGCAGCGCCCGTCCACCTGGTGACTCTGCCGGTTGAAGATCCTGCCGACCCGCTGAATGGCCGGGGAGATGTCATCCGACGCGGCCACGTTGACCAGGAGCGGGTGGTTGTTGCAGGTCGTACGGGCCACGACGGCCTGGGCGGTGAGCGTGGCCATGAGGATGACGGCGATCCCTACCGCGGCCACCACCAGGAGCTTCACGCTGAGCCGGCGCTCACGCCCGCGCTGGCTGACGGGGCCCCACGGATCGCGCTCACCACGGGGGGTGCTTGGGTTCACAGGTGTCCTCGATCTTGCGGTCGTGCTGGCCCAGCGTCGCTCCGACGAGAGCCGCGTTCCCGGCGAGCCTGTCCCCCAGCCGAACATGACTATATCGGACTGTCAGTCACACATCAGGCGACTTCCCCGGCTGTATTGCTCCGGGGGGACGGCCCCCCAGACCCCCCCGCGCCCCATCCGCTCGGGCCAGCTCCGGCCGGCCGTCGCGGCTGGCTCGGGCAGACTGGTTGGGTGACCAGCCAGGTTCCGGTGGGCGACGCGGCCGACCCGCGTCTCGCGGACTACGTCCGCCTGACCGACGTGCACCTGCGCCGGAGCCTGGAGGCGTCGCACGGGCTGTTCGTCGCCGAGGGCGAGAAGGTGATCAGGCGCGCGATCACCGCGGGCTACCCGGCACGGTCGCTGCTGCTCACCCGGGACACGCTGAGCGGGCTCGCGGACCTGGCCAGCGGCTTCCCCGGGCCCGTGTACGTGGTCTCGCAGGAGATCGCCAGGGAGCTGACCGGCTACCGGGTTCACCGCGGCGCCCTGGCCTCGATGCGGCGCCGCCCGGTTCCGCCGGTCGCCGACGTGATCGCGGGTGCGCGCCGCATCGTCGTGCTCGAGGACATGGTGGACCACACGAACGTCGGGGCGATCTTCCGGTGCACGGCCGCGCTCGGGTTTGACGCGGTCGTGCTGGCGCCGCGCTGCGCCGACCCGCTCTACCGGCGCGCGGTCCGGGTGTCCATGGGCGCGGTGTTCGCCGTGCCCTACGCCCGGATGGACGACTGGCGGGAGGGCCTGTGCCGCCTCCGGGCCGACGGGTTCCGCCTGCTCGCGCTGACCCCGGCGGCGGACGCGGCGCCGATCGGCGAGGTGCTGGCCAGCCTGGCGCCGGGCACCAGGCTCGCCCTGCTGCTCGGCGCCGAGGGGGAGGGCCTGTCGGCTCGCTGGCTCGGCCAGGCTGACCTGTGCGTGCGAATACCGATGAGCCGGGGGGTGGACTCGCTCAACGTCGCGTCCGCGGCGGCCATCGCCTGCTACGCCCTGTCCGGTGGTGCCTAGCCCAGCCGCATGCCGAACACGTGGAACTCGCTGTCGGCGTGCAGGCTGCTGAATCCCATGTGCGAGAAGAAGCCCTGGCCGTGCACGTTCCTGGCCCGCGCCCCGAGGTGGACGCCGCGCGACCCGCGGTCCCGCAGCGCCGCGAGCTGCAGCTCAATGAGCTGGCGGCCGTTCCCGCCGCCCTGGAACCGGGGCAGCAGATCGATATGCAAGTGCGAGGGATAGTCGGCCATGAGGTCCTCGTCGACCTCCCACGGATGGTGGATCTTGTCGGTGACCTGCTCGTCCCGCGTCCAGCGCCCGCGGCCCGCGGCATCGGGCTCGGGGTAGCGCTGCCGCAGGGCCGGCCACCAGTCCCGCTCCAGGCGCTGCTCGAACGCCCGGCTGTCCAGTGCGCCCAGGCAGTAGCCCCCCACCCCGGCCCCGTCCTCGGCCACGAACGCCAGCGCGGGCTCGAACACCCCGTACGGGGCCGCGTACACGTGCCCGAGCAGGTCCGGGTCGCGGAACTGCGCGGTCGCGTCGCGGCCGCTGTCCCCGGTCTGCAGGCAGACCTCGTACAGGGCGCGCAGGTCACTGGGCCGGTAGCCGCGGATCACAGCGGCGCGGTCCCGTCCGGGTAGGCCGCGCGGAGCCGGGCCTGGGCGGCCGGCGGCGCCCCCAGATGGTCCAGGCCGAGCAGGGCCGCGCCGGCCACCGGCGGCACGTCGACGATGCGGGGGCTGGCCAGCGGGACCTCGTCCGCGAGCCGCCGGGTAATCTCCCCGGTCAGCAGCGGATCGCGCGCGGTCAGCACCCCGCCGCCGAGCACCACGGGCACCGGCTGGCTGCCCAGGTGCAGGCGGCGAATCGCTGTGAGTGCCATTACGCACACCTCACCGGCCTGGTGCCGCACAATGTCCGCGGCCACGCCGTCGCCGCCTTCGGCGGTCGCGAACAGCACCGGGACCAGGCCGATGATCACGTCACGGCCGAGCTTCCCGGTGTGAAAGGCCACCGCGACACCGTACATGCTGGCCTCGCCGAAGTGGGCGGCCACCGACTCGCGCAGCACGGTCTGCGGCCCGCGGCCGTCCTCGGCGCGGATCGCCCACCAGATGGCTTCTGTGCCCAGGCCGTAGCCGCCGCCCCAGTCCCCGGTCAGGGTGCCGAGCGAGAGAAACCGGGTGGTCTGCCCGTCCGGCGCGACGCCCACGCAGTTGATGCCCGCGCCGCAGGTGACGCCCACACCCCAGTGCGGGGCCGGGCCGTCGAGGCCGGCCCGGAGCACGGCGAAGGTGTCGTTGGCTACGTGCGTGGTGTCGGTCCAGCCTTCCGCGCGCAGCGCCTCGGTCAGCTCCTGCTCCTCCTCGGGCAGGTCGGCGTTGGCCACGCAGGCCGATAGGTGCCGGGCGATCCGGGTCCCTGGGGCGGCCGGGGGCAGGTGCGCCCGGGTCACCGCGGCCTCCGCGACCGAGCCGAGCACCCCGACCATCTGGTCGAGCGTCAGCTTGCTGGGCACACCGGGGCCCCGCACGCTGGCCAGCAGCGTGCCGTCCGCGGCGACCAGCGCCGCGTCGGTCTTGCTGTTGCCGCCGTCGATCGCCAGCACGGCGGGCAGTGCCCCGCCGGACTGCGGTGGGCTCATGGGCTAGCCGCGCCGCCTGCCCACGGCAGGTACGGCGCGTTCTCGGCGATCAGCCGGTCGGCCAGCTGGCCGGCTAGCTCGTACTGGCCGACGAGCGGGTGCGCGAGCAGCGCCTCGGCCACCCGCTCCCGCCCGCCGCGCAGCGCCGCGTCCACGGCGAGCTCCTCATAGGAGGTCACGTGGGCCACCAGCCCGCGCATGATCGGGGCCAGCGGGGCCAGGGGCACGGCCTCGGCGCCGTTCGCGCCGATGGTCGCGGGCACCTCGATCACCGCGTCGTCGTCGAGGAACGGGAACGTGCCCGCGTTGCGCACGTTCACGATCTGGGTGTCCCTGGCGTCGGTGACCAGCGAGGCGAGCAGGTCCACGGCCGCCTCCGAGTAGAACGCGCCGCCCCGGCGCATCAGCAGGTCCGGCTTGTGGTCCAGGGCCGGGTCGGCGTAGAGCTCCAGCAGCTCCCGCTCGATCTTGGCGACCTCCGCGGCGCGCGTCGGCCCGGTCTGCTGCTCCGCCACCACGGCGTCGTGCGCGTAGTAGTAGCGCAGGTAGTACGAGGGCACGGCGCCCAGGTCATGCAGGATGCTCTCCGGCAGCCCGATCTCCGCGGCGATCTGCGCGCCGTGGTCGGCGATGAGCCCGGGCAGGGCGTCCTTCCCGTCCACCATCACGGCCCGCTCCCAGGTGAGGTGGTTCAGGCCGACGTGGTCCAGGGCCACCCGGTCCGGGGGCACGCCGAGCAGGCTGGCGAACCGCCGCTGGAACCCGATGGCGGAGTTGCACAGCCCGATCGCCCGGTGGCCGGCGTCGAGCAGCGCCCTGGTCACGATGCCCACCGGGTTGGTGAAGTCGATGATCCACGCGTCGGCCAGGGAGCGGCGGCGTGCGCGGTCGGCGATGTCCAGGACCACGGGCACGGTGCGCAGCGCCTTGGCCAGCCCGCCCGCCCCGGTGGTTTCCTGGCCGACGCAGCCGCTTTCCAGCGGCCACGTCTCGTCCCGCTGGCGGGCCGCCTGGTAGCCGACCCGGAGCTGCAGCAGCACCGCGGCCGCGCCGTCCAGGCCGTCATCGAGATCGGTAGTCCAGCGCAGCCGGGCCGGATGACCCCGGGCCCGCATGATCCGTGCGGACACCGGTCCCACCAGCGCCAGCCGGCTCTCGTCGGGGTCGACCAGGACCATCTCGGTGACCTTGATGTCGCCGGACAGCCGGGCGATCCCGTCGACGAGCTCGGGCGTGTAGGTGGACCCACCGCCGATTACCGCGAGTTTCATTCAGAAGGCCTTCACTTCCGCGCCGCTGCGGGCCACATGGCAGGCGGCTTCATGGTCGGGACCGAGCTCGCTGAGCTCGGGTGTCACCTGGTGGCACTCGTCGATGGCCAGCGGGCAGCGCCACCGGAACCGGCAGCCGGGCGTGGGGTCGATCACCCGGGGCGGCTCACCGCGGCCGACCTCCGCGGAGACGTTCAGCGGGGCGCGGGGGTCGGGCACGGCCGACAGCAGCAGCTGCGTATAGGGGTGCCTGGGGCTGGCCAGGACGTCCTCGAGCGGTCCCTGCTCGGCGACACGCCCGGCGTACATCACGATCAGCCGGTCGGCGACGTAGCGGGCGCTGGCGATGTCGTGGGTGATGTAGAGGATCGACACGCCCTGAGAGTCGCGCAGGCCGGCCATGAGGTTGAGCAGCCCGATGCGAATCGAGACATCCAGCATGGAGACCGGCTCGTCGGCCACGATCAGCTTCGGCCGCAGGGCCAGGGCCTGGGCGAAGCCGACCCGCTGCCGCTGGCCCCCGCTCAGCTCGTGCGGGAACCGCTGCATGACCTCGGCAGCCGGCGTGAGCCCGACGGCCTCGAGCACCCGCTCGGCCTCGGCCCGGCGCTGCTCGCCGGAGAGCTCGCTGCGGTGCAGCTTGAGGCAGCGCAGGAGGCCGTGCGACACCCGGAACACCGGATTGATCGAGGCGAACGGATCCTGGAAGACCATCGGCACCTCGCCCCGGTAACGGAGCACATCCGGCCGGGATCGGATGGCCGACAGCGGCTTGCCCTGGAAGTAGATCTCGCCGTCGGTGGGCTTGTAGAGCTTGGTCAGGAGCCGGGCGACCGTGCTCTTGCCGCTGCCGCTCTCCCCGGCCAGCGCGACGATCTCCCGTTCGCCGATGGAAAGGCTGACGCCGTCGACGGCGTGCAGCATGTGCCGGGACGTCATGCTTCCGATGCGGAAGTGCTTGGTCAGCCCCTCGGTCCGGAGGAGAGGAGTGCTGGTCGGCTCAGTCATCGCCGGTGCCGCCTTCGTCTTCCGCATACAGGAAGCAGCGGACCAGGGTGCCGTCGACGTCGTACAGCTGGGGCACCTCCTGCGGGCAGCGGGCCATGACCTTCGGGCAGCGCGGGGCGAAGCGGCAGCCGGGCGGGGGATGGGCCAGGTCCGGCGGGCGGCCGGGGATGCCGGTCAGCGGCACCTTCGGGCCCCGGATCGAGGGGAAGGCCTCCATGAGGCCGATCGTGTACGGGTGCCGCGGGGTGTCGAACACCTGCCGGGTGGGCCCGAACTCCTCGACCCGGCCCGCGTACATGACCATGAGGCGGTCGGAGAAGTGGCTGACCAGCGACATGTCGTGGGTAACGAAGACCACGGCGAAGCCCAGCCGCTCCTGCAGCTCCTTGATCTGCACCATCAGCGAGCGCTGCGCCACCACGTCCAGCGCCGAGGTGGGCTCGTCCATGATCACGAGGTCGGGGGACAGCAGCATCGCCATCGCGATCATGGCCCGCTGCCGCATGCCGCCGGAGAGCTGGTGCGGGTAGCTCCGCAGGTGCACCGGGTCGATGCCGACCATCTTGAGCACCTCGGCCGACCGGTCGGCGATCTCGGCCTTGGAGGTCACGCCGTGCGCGCGCATAGCGTCGGAGAACTGGGCCGCGATCGACTTCACCGGGTTCAGCGCGTTCATCGCGCTCTGCATGACCACGGACAGGTTCTTCCAGCGCACCGAGGCCAGCTGGCTGTCGGTGAGCCCCACCATGTTCTGGCCCTTGAACAGCACGCTGCCACCGGAGATGGCCGCCGGGGGAGCCAGCAGCTGGGCGACGGCGAACAGCAGCGTGGACTTGCCGCACCCGGACTCGCCCACGATGCCGATGAACTCGCCGGAGTCGAGGTCGAAGCTGACCGAGTCCACCGCGCGGACGGTCCCGCGCTCCATGATGTAGTCGACCGTCAGGTCGCGCACGGCCAGCACTGTGCCTTCCGCGGCCCTGGCCGCCGGGCCGGCGGGCGGCGCGGCGCCGAGCACGTCGTCACCCCGGGCGCTTGACACGGTTCCCCCGCATGCTCCGGACCGGCCGCAGGGCCGGGTTGCCGATTTCGTCGAACGCGTAGTTGAGCAGTGCGAACGCCGCCCCCAGGGCGACGATGCACAGGCCGGGCACGATGATCCACAGGGCCTGGCCGGTCTGGAACGCCTCGTTGTTCTCGGCCCAGTACAGCATCGTGCCCCAGCTGACGTCGGACGGGTTGCCGAGCCCGATGAACTGCAGGCTGGCCGAGAACAGCACCGCGTACAGGGCGTTAGTGAGGAACGCGGCCACCAGCAGCGAGGTCAT
The DNA here is from genome assembly GCA_963844655.1 of uncultured Actinomycetota bacterium. Lineage (GTDB taxonomy): Bacteria > Actinomycetota > Actinomycetes > Streptosporangiales > Streptosporangiaceae > JASHPR01. The sequence continues at coordinate 1,618,263 of CAWJPA010000007.1, forward strand.
GGTCGGGATGATCTCGACCGCGATGATGTAGAACGAGCGCTCTCCTCGGACCTTCGCGGCCTCGAGGAAGTCCCTGGTGCGCAGCGAGCGGGCCTGGGCGCGGAGCTGGCGCGCGGTGTAGGACCACGAGATGCACGTGATGACCGCGATCAGCACCCCGGTGCTGGCTCCGTGCAGGTAGCTGCCGATGACGATGAGCAGCGGGAACGCCGGGATGACCAGCAGCACGTCGGTGAGCAGGTTGAGTGCGCCGTCCCAGGTCCCGCCGAGGTAGGCGGCGGCCACGCCGATCAGCATCGCGATGAACGTGGCGCCGATGCCCACGCCGAACGCGATCAGCAGGACCGGCCGGGTGCCGTAGATCACCTGGGCGAACATGTCCTGGCCGAAGGCCGTGGTGCCGAGCAGATGGCTGGCGGACGGCCCGAGCCTGCGCGCGTAGATCTCGGCGCTCGGGTTGTCGTGCGCGATCAGCCCGGGGAACAGCGCCACGAAGCAGAAGATCACCAGCAGGGCCACGCCCACGGTGGCCTTGCGGTTGGAGGTGATGGCGCGGGCCATCCGCCGCGCCGAGCGCGCCCCGGTGACCCCGCCCGTCGTGCCCAGCATGCCGCCGGCGGGGGCCAGCGTCGTCGTGGTCAGCTGGCTGCTCTCGCCGCCGTCACCAGCGCCGCCCGGGCCGATGAGCGTCGTCATCGCTACCTCGCTCCTCTGGTCCGCGGGTCCAGGATGGCGGTCGCGATGTCGGAGATCAGGATGGCCACCAGCACGGTCACGGTGATGAGCAGGAACAGCGCCTGCATCAGCGGGTAGTCGTCGTTGTCGACCGCCTGCAGCAGCAGGTAGCCCACACCCTGGTAGTTGAAGACCTCCTCGATCAGGATCGCGCCGCCGACCACGAACCCCAGCGACATGGCGAACCCGGTGAGGTTGGGCAGGATCGCGTTGCGGGCCGCGTAGTCGAGCATGATGCGGCGGCCCGGCAGCCCCTTGGCCCGGGCCATCCGCACGTAGTCCTCGGCCAGTGTGGTGATCATGGTGTTGCGCATGGTGAGGATCCAGACGCCGATGGTCGTGATCAGCAGCGTGAACGCGGGCAAGATCGCGTGCTCGGCCACGTTGCTGATGAACGCGGCGTTCAGCCCCGGGGTCAGCGTGTAGTTGTAGCTGAAGAAATACGGCAGCCAGTGCAGCTTGACCCCGAACAGCAAGATCAGTACCAGCCCGATCCAGAAGTACGGGATCACCGTCATGATCACGAAGATCGGCGGCATGATGCTGTCCAGCCGCCCGCCGCGCCGCCAGGCCCCGAGGATGCCGATGCCGGTGCCCAGCACGAAGGCCAGGACCGTGGTGACGCCCACCAGGCCCAGGGTCCACGGGATCGCGTCGAGCACGATCCGGCCGACCGAGTTGCCCGGCTGGGTGGTAAGCGAGACCCCGAACTTGCCGGTGGCCGTGTCGCCCAGGTAGGTGAAGTACTGGGAGATAAGGCTCTGGTGCCCCCCGACGCCGAACTCCGCGTCCAGCGCCTTGAGCGCCTGCGGGCTGACCCCGCCCTTGAACTTGCCCAGCACGGCCAGGGCCGGGTTGCCCGGCATCATCCGGGGCAGCAGGAAATTCAGTGTGAGCGCCACCCACAGGGTCAGCACGAAGAAGCCGAGACGGCGCGACACAAACCTCATGCCGTCCTCCTCTGTGCTAGTCCAGGGGGCTCTGCCCCCCGGAACCCCTGGCATCCCATCCGCTCAGGCCAGCCTCCGGCCGGCCATCGCGGCTGGCAAGGGGCTGCGGCCCCGGGTTTACCGGACGGCGCCCGCGGCTGCGGGCGCCGTCCGGGCCCCTCCTAGCCCTTAGGCGCCAGGTGCAGCATCATCTGGCCCCAGTCCGGGTAGTTGTAGGCAGCGGGCTGGGCATACGGGTTGCCCTGGGTGACCCAGCCGGTGAAGCTGCCCGAGTCGTACTGGTACCAGTCGACCGACTCGGTGATCGGGATCACCGGCACGTCCTGCAGCATCACCTTTTGCAGCTGATTCACGATCGAGTGCTCCTCGGTCGTCGACGTGGTCGCGCCGTACTGGTCGATCAGCGTGTCGATAGCGGGGTTGCTGTACCGCTCCCAGTTCGAGCCGGCCGCGGTCCCGATCGGCGCGGAGTTGTGTGAGTACAGCAACTGCCGCAGCTCGAAGTACGGGGTAGGCCCGCCGGTCTCGCTGCCGTACCCGAGCTGGTACTTGCCCGTGTAGAGGTCGGTCTGGTAGGTGGTGGCGGCCAGGTTCTCCGGCGTGACCTGGATACCGACCGCCTTGAGACTGGCCTGGATGGTCTGCACCGCGGCCACCCAGTCGGAGAACCCGCCGTTGTTGAGGATGGTGAACGACAGCTTCTGGCCGGACGGCGACCGGAAGATGCCGTCAGAACCCTTCTTGAAGCCCGCCTTCTGCAGGACGGAAATCGCCTTGGCCGGGTTGTAGGCGTAGTTGCTGCCGTACGACGCCGCCTGCGAGGTGTCCATCCAGCTGCCGAACGTCGGGGTGACGATCCCGGTCTGGTTCGAGGGCGGCTCGTAGCCGTACTCGCCGATCGTGGACGCCTTGTGCCGGTCGATCGCGTACGCCATGGCCTGGCGGACCGCGACGTTCTTCAGCAGCGGGTTCGTCAGGTTGATGAACAGGCTGACGTTCGCCACCGGCGGGAACCAGTAGTGATAGTCCGGGTTCTTGGACAGGTAGAAGCTCTGGATGCTGGGGATGAACTGGCTGCCCCATTGCGCCTGGCCGTTGGCCAGGTAGGTGTTGGCCGTGTCGTTGGTGAGGAACGACGGGTAGTTCACCGTGCCGATCTTGGGCAGGCCCGGCTGCCAGTAGTGCTTGTTGGCCGTGTACTTGATGTTCTGCGGGGTGCAGGTGCTGCTGCCCGCGGTGAACGCACCGGTGCCGACCGGGTTCTTGTCCGGGTACGTCACCGGGTTGCTGACCTTGGACCAGACCTTCTGGTCAACGATCCCGATCTGGTCGGCGATGTAGTAGAAGTACGGCACCGCGGCGGTCTTGAAGGTCATCGCGACCTGGTCAGACCCCTTCTGGGTGACGCTGGACAGCACCGACCAGACGGCGTTGATGTCGAGGGTGGGGTTCTTCTTCAGCAGGTTGAACGTGTAGGCCACGTCGGCGGCGGTCAGCGGGTCGCCGTTGGTGAACTTCACGCCCTTGCGGATGGTGAACGTGAGTGACTTGTTGCCGCTGCCCCAGGTCCAGCTGGTGGCCAGCCACGGGGTGATCTGGCCGCTCTTCAGCGTGTTCACGAACGCCAGCGGTTCGTAGACCGGCCCCAGCGAGTAGGAGATGTAGCTCAGGTTGAACGGGTTGAAGTTGCAGGTCCAGGTCCCGCCGCTCTCGTTGTCGATGGTCAGCACGCCGCTCGGGCCCGATGACGATGAGGATGACGACGACGAGGACGATGAACCGGATGAGCAGGCGGCAGCCAGCGCGCCCGCTGCGATGAGGACCCCGAATGCCTTTAGGCGTCTCATTGCTTAGCCCTCCGAGGAGTGTTCTGCGCGCCGGGGAACTGGCCGTCTGAGGCCGCCGGATCGCAGGAGCGGTGGATGAACGGCCGGCAGATCCCAGCCGGCCGGGGGTGGCACCCAGAATGTCGTGATCATGACAGCGTGCCGGTGTTGACGGTGCGCTCAGGCATGGTGCCCTCGCTGGTGGTGCCCGTCGTGGGCAGACTCGTGGCAGGCGAAGCCGTGATGGCTGGGCCTGGGGCGGGCGGTGCCGCGGCGTCCAGGGCCATCGCCACGGCCCCGAGCAGCGGTGCGTCATAGGGGAAGTGCGCGACCACGAGCTCGGGCGGAAACGGGGTCCCGGACCGCAGCGCATGCTGCAACGGCGCCCTGATCCGGGCCCAGGACCTGACGATGCCGCCGCCCACCGCGATCCGCGCCGGGTTGACCAGGATCGCGAGGTTCACCAGGTGGAAGGCGAGCTCGTGGGCGAAGTCGGCGATCAGGCCGTCAAGGTCGCTGTCCGCGGCGCTCGCGGCGAACACGTCGGCGGCTGTGAGCTGCTCGCCCGCACCCGCCTCCCCATTCCCCGTGCTCCGGCTGGCGGCACGGTCCGCCAGCGCCTGACCGCTGACCATGTGCTCCAGCTGCGAGCGCCGGTCCAGTGGCAGCCCGACGTCGGCCACCGAGCGCAGGTTGTAGCCGATCTCGCCGGCCGCGCCGTTCACGCCGTCCACGACCTGGCCGCCGATCACGATGGCCACGGCCAGCCCGGTGCCCAGGTTCAGGTAGACGGCCGGGTCGCAGCCGGCCAGCACGCCCCAGCGGACCTCGGCGCGGGCCGCCGCCTTCGCGTCGTTCGCCATCCTGACCTGCGCGCCAGGGAACGCGGCGCGCAGCTCACGGCCGATGGCGAGGGTGTCCCAGCCGTCGATGGCCGGGGCGAGCTCCACCCGGTCCTCGAACGGGATCCCGAACGTGGATACTCCGACGGCGGCGAGCTCACTGCCCGGCGTGGTGACGCTCAGCAGGTCCCGGCCGACCTCGATCCCGCGGCCAAAGCTGGCCTGCGCGCCGAGCGGGCCGTCGCTGCCGACGGTGGTCGACGCGAGCCGGTTCCCGGCCAGGTCGCAGACCGCAGCAGCGATCTTCGTTCCGCCGTAGTCGAGCCCGAGCACGACCGGGGGAGCAGCCACCATAACCTGCCAGTTCACCAAGACGTGATGCAGACCTGCCCAAAAGATAGTTAGGACAGTATCCTAACTATTCTGGGAGGCACAGGCCCGTGGCCGAACTGTGACCCGGTCGGCGTATTGGCCTGGTTTGGTTGACTAGTGCTGATCTTGAGGCGGCTGGCAGTGCAGGAGGACAGCTAGCTTGGACATGATCTCGTTCGGCACGGTCTTTCTTGAGCTCGTGTTCGGTCACGTGCCCGAGCTGCCCCGGCCCGGTGAAGAGGTGTTCACCGAGGAGTTCGCGGTCTCCTGCGGCGGGGCGGTCAGCAGCGCGAGCGCGGCCGCGACCGCGGGCGCCCGGGCCGGCCTGTGCACGGTGCTCAGCGACGACCTCGGCTCGCGCGTGGTGATCGAGCACTGCGCCCGCCGGGGGGTCGACCTCTCCCCGTCACTGCGGGTGCGCCGGCGCAGCGCCGGGATCACGGTGGTGCTGAACTTCGACGGCGACCGGGCCTTCGTCACGAACGTCCCGGAGGACGCCCGGCGCGGGCAGGAGGAGATCGGCCGCTGGCTCGAGGTGCTGCGCCGCACCCGCCCGCGCTGGTGTTACCTGCACGCGGGCCCGGGCGTGGCCGGCTTCCTGCGCGAGGCCAGGGAGCTCGGCTCGAAGATCGCGCTCGACATCTCGCTGGGTGACGAGCGGCACAGGGACGTGGTCATCGACTGCGTGCGGCTGGCCGACGTGTTCATCCCCAATACCGACGAGCTGCTGCGGCTGACCCGCACGGACGCGATCGGGCCCGCCCTGTCGGCGGCGGCCGCCTGGGGCACGCCGCTGGTGGTGAAGTGCGGCGCGGCCGGCGCCCTGGTCGCGACCCAGGACGGGGTGACCGAGGTGGCCGAGGGCGTCCGGCAGGTCCGGGTCAGGGACCTGACCGGGGCGGGCGACGCGTTTGCCGGGGCCATGATCGCCGCGCTGGTGCGCGGGGACCCGCTCACCCGGGCCGTGGTATCGGCCAACGCCGCGGGCTCCGAGGCGGTGGCCCGGCTGGGCGCCGTCGGCGAGGTCGAGGTGGAGGGCATCAGCACGGCCGGCCAGACGCTCGGCGCGAAGTTCATCGACCACATGACCGCGGCGGCCGTGCGGAAAGCGGAAAAGGAGACAGACCAGTGAAGCTTGCGATTCTCGGCGGCGGGGGAGTCCGGATGCCGGCCTTCGTCCGGGCCGTCCTGGCCAGCCGGTCCGGGACCTTCGGCGAGATCTGCCTGTTCGAGCCCGCGGCCGGGCGCCGGGACACGATCTGCCGCCTGGCCGCCGAGATCGCGGTCGCGCTGGGCCACCCGGGCGTGGTCACGGTCACGGCCGATCCCGCCGAGGCATTCACCGGGGCCGACTACGTGTTCTCCGCGATCCGGGTCGGCGGCGACCGGGGCCGGGTGATCGACGAGCAGGTCGCGCTGCGGCGGGGGATCGTCGGCCAGGAGACGACAGGGCCGGGGGGCTGCGCGATGGCCCTGCGCACGATCCCGGTCGTCCTGTCCTATTGCGACCTGCTGAGCCGGTGCGCGCCGGACGCGGTGCTGATCAACTTCACTAACCCGGCCGGCCTGATCACGCAGGCCATCTCCGCCCAGGGCCAGGTGCGGGCGGTCGGGGTCTGCGACACCCCCGGCGGCACAGTCGAGCGCCTGGCCGAGTTCCTGGGCGCCGGCTCCCGTGACCACGGCCGGGCCTCCGCCTCGTACGGCGGTCTGAACCACCTCGGCTGGGTCTGCTCGCTCCAGATCGGCGGCGAGGAGCGGGTGGGTGAGCTGCTGGCCAGGTTCGAGGAGCTGCAGGCCTTCGACCACAGGTTCGCGGCCTTCGATCCCGCGGAGGTGCGCCGGGTCGGGGCCATCCCCACCGAGTACGTCTACTACTTCTACGACGCCCGGCGGTATCTGGACGGGGTGGCCCGGGCCGGCGCCAGCCGGGGCCAGGACGTGCTGCGCCTGAACACCGAGCTGCTGGACAGCCTGGCCAAGGCGTTCGCCGACGGCGGCGTGGATGCCGCCTGGTCGGCCTATGACACCGTGCTCGGCGTGCGCCGCGACACGTACATGCAGACCGACATGCAGGGTGACAGCGGCCAGGGCGAGGCGCGCGCCCGGCGGGCCGCCCAGCCCGCGGCCGGGCTGGCCGGGGCCAAGGTGGGCGGCTACGAGGGCCTGGCGCTGCGGGTCATCGACGGCCTGTCCGGGCACGGCGCGGACGAGCTGATCGTCAACACCCGGAACGCTGCTGGCCTCGGGGGGGCGACCCCCCCAGACCCCCCCGCGCGCCCTCCGCTCGGGCCGACCTCCGGCCGGCCGTCGCGGCCGGGGTCGGCTGCGCCGCCGCACACCTCGCTCAGCCTGGACTTCCTTGAGGCGGACGACATTGTTGAGGTGCCGGCGCGGGTGACGCCTGACGGCGTGTCACCGATCGCCGTGCCCGGGCTGCCGCGCTCGGGCCGGGCGCTGATCATGCAGGTCAAGGAGTACGAGCGCGGTGTGGTCGAGGCCGCGATGACCGGTGACGCGGGCCTGGCGGCCGTGGCCCTGGCCCAGCACCCGCTGGTGCCAGGGATCACCGCTGCCCGCGAGCTGATCGCCGAGTACCGGGCGGAGCACGGTGAGCACCTCGCCTACCTGCGCTAGGTGCCTCTCGGCGTCAGGCCGGACGGCCGGGCGGCGCCGCTGCCGGTCGCGCCGGTGATGAAGTCGCGGCCCGGCGGGATTCCGGCCGTCATTTCCCGCACCGGCATAGTTAGGATAGTAACCTAACTATCTGGCGTCTGACCGGTACTGGATATTCGCTGGCGCTCCTCGGGCGGCCGCCCGAGGATGACGGAGGAGGTCGCCGTGGCTAGTAGCCCGTCTGGTGCCGATGTCGCGGGGGCGGCCGGCCCCGAAGCTGCCGAGCCCGGCGCCGTCCCCGGCCACGACTTTGCCGACGCGGAGTTCCTCACCACGCCGGCCGGCACCGGTCAGCGCGGTGGTCAGGCGGCGCGGCCGCAGCTGATCCGAGCGCTGAACGAGCAGCTGCTGCTCAGCCACATCCGCCAGCTCGGGCCGTGCTCCCGGGCTGAGCTGGCGCGGCTCTCCGGCCTGTCCAAGCCCACGGTCTCGCTGGCGCTGGCCAACGTGGAACGCTCCGGCCTGGTCCGGATCGCCGGGCAGCGGACCGGCGTGCCCGGCCGGTCGGCCCGGCTGTACGAGATCAGGCCCGAGGCGGGGTTCGTGCTCGGGCTGGACATCGGGCACCACTACCTGCGCGGTGCGCTGGCCGACGTGACCCGCGGCATCCGGGCCAAGCACTCGGCCAGGACCAGGACCTCGAGCGTCCGCGGGCGGGTGAGCGAGCTGATCCGGCTGGCCGACACGCTGTGCGCGGACGCGGGCGTGGCCAGGAGCGCGATCACGCAGACCGTGATCGGCAGCCCGGGCGTCTACGACCCGCGGCGCAACGCGATGGCGCTGACCGGCGGCCTGTCGGGGCTGAGCCGCCCGGCGGTTCTGGCGGGCCTGCGGGAGGCGTTCGGGCAGGACCTGGTGGTCGAGAACGACGTGGACGCCGCGGCGCTGGCCGAGCGGGCGCACGGGCACGGCCGCGAGTTCGGGAGCTTCGCGTTCGTCTGGGTGGGGACCGGGATCGGGCTGGGCCTGGTGCTCGACGGGAGACTCCATCGGGGGGCGCACGGAGTGGCGGGCGAAATTGCGTACATGCCAATTTCGGAGGGTCCGGGCATGGACGCGGAGGACGCCCGCCGGCGGGGAATGCTGGAGGCCGCGGGCTCCGCGCCCGCCGTGGTGCGCGCCGCCCGGCGGGCCGGCATGCGGGGGGCCGTCTCCGCGCAGCGCGTGTTCGAGGCCGCGGCCCGGGGCGACGAGCGCGCCGCGGCGGTGGTGGCCGGGGAGGCCCGGCTGGTGGCCAAGGCGATCAGCGCGGTGGTCACCGTGGTCGACCCCGAGCTCGTGGTGCTCGGCGGCGGCATCGGCCAGGCGCCCGGGTTCGCCGGCGCGGTCACGGCCGAGCTGCGCGGGCTGGCGCCCGTCCTGCCCGAGGTGCGGGTCAGCGCGCTGGGCACCGACGCGGTCGTGGACGGCTGCCTGGCCTCGGGGACGGAGCTGGCCTGGACGCGGCTGGTCCGGCTTATTGGGCAGCCGGCTTGAAGTAGGGCCCCGACTCCTTCCGCCAGAGCATGATCACGGCGCCGAGGCCGACCAGCCAGACCAGGATGTTGAAGATCAGGCCCAGGCCGGCGTGCGGGCGCGCGAGCGACAGCAGCAGGAACAGGGTGTTCAGGCCGAAGAACACGGTCCCGGTGATCCGGGCGTAGCTGTGCCCGGCCCCGTTGGCCCGCGCCATCCAGACCCACAGGCCGATCGCGATCAGCCCGACGACCACGCCCACGGCGACGCTGGTCACCTCCGCCGCGTGCAGCTGACTGGACGTGTAGTGCGGGAATGCCTTCCTGATGGCACTGCGAACGCTGCCGATGGTGACGAGGCCCACGATAAGCTCGACGAGGCTGAGAGCAGCGCCGGCGTACATGAGCTTGACCGCGGTTTGTACGGAATTGGGCACCGGCGGCCGCTGGGGCTCGGAGGGCTCCCCGGTCGACGACGGATAGGGCTGGTACATCGGAGCTCCTTAGGCGTTACCGGCCAGCGCGGCGACTGTCGGCTGGCCGTGGACGTGGCCCCCGAACCGGACTGTAACGGACCCGCAGCCGGTCTGCACGAAGCGGGGCGCGTGCCGCCGGGAGCGGCCGCTGGCCAGGTGAGGGGCTTCCTCGCATGGCGGGGCCGGTTCCTGGGCACAGGTAGGATCACCGGGCCAGGTTTGGCAGGATGCCAGCCTTGGAATAGTTCCGGTCAAGCGGGCATAGCCGAAGATTTTGCTCGAACCTTTGGGCCGTGGGCCCACCGATCCGGCTGAGGCCGGATAGTGTCACGCGTGGCTGACGTTATGTGGTTTCATTGCCGGATTCATACGACGTTCGCGGCGAGAGGTTGAGTCGAGTGGAATCAGCGCGTTCTGGGGACGCGACTATGACCGAAGCGGAGCTCCGCGGAGACCGGCAGATCCAGTGCGATGTCCTGGTGGCGCTGGCGGAGTGCCAGAACCACCGGAAGTGGTTCGCCGACTTTGCCAAGCCATATCTGGGCGAGCATCCGATCGAGATCGGCAGCGGTCTCGGCGACTACGCCCTGGAATGGATCCCGGTGGCCGAGAAGTACACCGCCACCGAGGCCGACCCGGCCCTCTTCGCCGAGCTGAAGAAGCACATGGCGACTTACCCCAGCGTCACGGTCCGCCAGCTGCTGCTGCCGACCGAGGAGCGGGGCGACCACTCGTGCCTGGTCTCCTACAACGTGCTCGAGCACATCGAAGACCACGTCGGGGCGCTGCAGAGCATGGCCAGGCTGGTCCGGCCCGAGGGCTACATCGTCCTGGTCACCCCGGCGTTCCCGTTCGCGATGAGCCCGGTCGACATCGCCACCGGCCACGTGCGCCGCTACACCAAGCGCTCCATGCGCAAGGCCCTGACCGCCGCGGGCCTGGAGGTCGTCGAGGTCCGCTACGCGAACTCGCTGGGCCTGATCTGCTACTACGCGTTCACCAGCCTGCTGCGCAAGCAGCCGTCCACCGGCGGCACGATGTCGTTCTACGACCGCCTGGTGGTGCCGGTGGTCCGGCTCCTGGAGAAGGCGATCGGCGACCGCCCGCCGTTCGGGCAGTCGGTGTTCGCGGTGGCCCGGGTCAAGGAAGACACCGACCAGGCCGAGTAGGCGCCGCTACCTCCAGCCGGGGCGGTACACCGAGACGCCGTCGGCCCGGTAGTCGAACACGAACCCGGTGCCGGTCAGGTACCGGATGGTCTGCGGGCTCGCCTGCCAGACCAGCACCCAGCCGATGTTCATGCCCCGGACGTCGCGGCGCGCCGCGGGGAGCCGGGACGCGGGCACCGGGCGGCCGTGCTGGACGGCCACCAGCGACGTGTAGAACGGGTGCCGCTTGAACCACGCGGTGTCCGCCCTGGGCACCCAGGAGGTGTACGAGATCGCCCGCCGGTGGCCGTCGGAGGTCGCCAGCACCAGCGCGGGCCTGGCAATCCCTGACCCGTACAGCGGCAGGCCACCGCGCAGGCCGAACGGTATGTCGAGGACGATCGAGCCGGAGTGGTCGGCGATGATCGGGTTGTCCAGCGCGGGCATGGAGGTCGGCATCAGCCCGCGGGACGGGGCGCCGGTCCAGCCCGCCTCCATGATCGCGAGCACGGCCACCACGGCGAGCAGCGGCCTGGCGTGACGGCTGAGCCAGTCCACCGCGCTGCCGGCCAGCATGGCGGCACCGACGAGCCCCAGCAGCGCCAGCCGGTCGGCCTCGCGCAGGGCGGACAGGCCCGGCAGGTGAACCAGCCAGGTGTAGGGCATGAGCACCGAGACCCGGACGCCGTCCCAGACCGTGGCGAGCGGCACGTGGACCCGGGTGCCGATCACCAGCGTGGAGCCCAGCGCCAGCGCGCCGCTGCCCAGCCAGAGCAGCGCCAGCATCCAGGCACTGCGGCGGCGCCAGGAGGCGGCCAGGCCGCATACCGCCAGCACGCTCAGCACCAGGCCGAACGTGGCCGCCGCCTCGTTGGGCACGCGGTACTGGTAGATGGCGGCCAGGCCGTGCAGCCCGTAGTGGTTGAGCTGGGGTGAGGGCGCGAACAGGCCGGGCAGCCCGGCCCCGAAGGTGCCGTAGTTCGTGGCGAGCTTGGCCGCGGTGATGCTCGCGCCGCCGGTCAGGGCCTGCTGCGCCATCGCGATGAGCTGCGGGCTGGCCACGATCACGGCCACCGCCGCGCCCAGGGCCAGCGACCGCAGCCGGGCGGCGGCCGGGTGGATGACCAGCCAGGGCAGCAGGCCCGCCGCGGCCATCGCCGCGGCCAGCACCGCCGACTCCTGGTTGACGAGCACGCTGGCGCCGAGCACCAGGCCCAGGATCACGCCCTGGCGCAGGCCCGGGCGCCGGCGGAGCCTGATCACGGCCTCGAGGGTCATGGGCAGGAACAGCGTCCCGGCCGCGATGTTGAGGTGATACCAGTCCTGCCAGGTCAGCATCGAGGACAGGCCGAACAGGGCCCCGGCGGCGATCGCGCCGGGGGTGCGCAGCCACAGCCGGGCGGCCCGGAACATCACGTAGCAGAGCAGCCCGGGCAGCACGATCGTGACCACGCTGAACGCGACCGACGGGCCGAACGCCAGGGTGACGGGGGTCATGATCAGCCCGAGCAGCGGCATCGTGGTGTCGTAGCCGAGCTGGATTCCGACCGGGGCGGCCATGTGGCTGGTGAACCACGGGTTGCCCAGGTGGACGACCTGGTGCGCGGTCCACCACAGGTCCCAGACGTAGCCGGAGACGTCCCGCACGGCCGGCAGGTGGCGCCCGGTCACGTACGTGGCCAGCGGCCAGGTCGCCGCGACGCCCGCGGCCAGGTACACCGCGAGCAGCGTCAGATGCTGGCCGGCCCGGCCGGTGACGGCCGCGCGCCACCCGGTCGGCCCGCGCGTGGCGCCTGTGGTCTGCGGGGGCGAGGTCTGCGGCGCCGAGGTGGGCTGGGCTGAGGTCTCTGGAGCCTCCGCGGTTCCTGGTGATCCCGCGGCGTTTCCCCGCTCGCTCCTGTCCACAATTCCCCAGAGTCGGTTTGGCCCGGCGCGACTGGCGCCTATGTCCGGCCCGCTGGGACTGGTCACCGACGGTAAGAAAGCCCCGCGGCACCGGCTAGAGTCCTCAGGTGGCACTCGGGGAAGAGACTAGCCTACGGCTGCCGCCGGATCGGCTGATCCGCTGGGAGCTGTTTGCCGTCTTTGCGGTGTCTCTCGGCGCCAGCGCCGTGAACGCGCTGCTGAGCCTCATCGGGTCACTGCTGCAGCGGCAGTCGCTCAGCAGCCAGCAGGCCCTGCTGGTGGGTTCGCTGTCCCCGAACCAGTGGCTGGACCTGGTCCTGCAGCTGGTGAGCATCGCGGAGGCGCTGGCGCCGGTCGTGCTCGTGTTCTACCTGCTGGCCAGGTCGGGAGAGGGCCCGGCGGACATGGGCCTGGACACGAGCCAGCCCGGCCGGGACACCCTGCGCGGCGCGGTGCTCGCGGCGCTGATCGGCGGCGCCGGCCTGGGCCTGTACCTGGCCGCGTTCCACCTCGGCCTCGCCCTGAACGTGGTCCCCGAGTCGCTGCCCGCGGTCTGGTGGCGGATCCCCGTGCTGATCCTGTCCGCTGCGCACGACGGGATCCTCGAGGAAATCCTGATGATCGGCTACCTGCTGCGCAGGCTGGACCAGCTCGGCTGGGGGCCGTACAAGGCGATCGTGTTCAGCGCGCTGCTGCGCGGCTCCTACCACCTGTACCAGGGCTTCGGCGCGTTCCTCGGCAACGCGGCGATGGGGCTGATCTTCGGATACCTCTACCGCCGGTGGGGGCGGGTCACCCCGATGATCATCGCTCACACGCTCATCGACGCGGTCACGTTCGTCGGTTACGCGGCGCTGCACGGCCACGTCTCCTGGCTCCCCTGACAGCCGGTCAAGGCCTGGCGCCGGTTCCGCCCGGCGGCCGAGACGTCAGCGGGCGAGGCCCTCCAGGACCAGCGCGCCGGGCAGCCGGCCGAGCGCCTCGCCGGGCAGGACCAGCTTGGAGCGGCGCACGCCGCTGCCGATGATGACCTGCAGGCCCGCGGCGACCGCGGCGTCCACGAACACGGGCCAGGCGGCGGGCACGCCGATGGGGGTGATGCCGCCGTACTCCATCCCGGTCTCCTCGACCGCGACATCCATGGCGGCGAACGACGCCTTGCGCACGTCCAGCTGGCGGCGGACCACCCCGTTGACGTCGGCCCTGGTCGTCGCCAGCACGACGCAGGCCGCGAACCTGGTCTCGCCGTCGCGCCGCCCGGCGACGACCACGCAGTTGGCGGACTCGCTGAGCGCGACGCCGTAGCGCTCGCAGAACGCGGCGGTGTCCGCCAGCTCAGGATCGATCTCGGCGACGCCCACGGCGCCGGCGGGCAGCTTGCCGTCGAGCGCGGTGAGCGCGGCGGCGACGGGCGGGGCAAGCAGGTCCGGCCGGTCCAGGGCCGGCACCGCGTCGAGATGGCCGATGCGCATGTTCACCCGCCTGAGTCTAGGGACCCGGCGGCGGAACGGTGTGGTGGGCACCCCGATGGGGGTAGTACACCATCGCGGGCCCCACCACCATGATCATCGGGTGGGGTGCGGTTGCCGGGCAGGGCCTATTGGGTCACGGGGCAGACCATTATGCTGCGAGCATGCCAGCACCTGAATCCGCGTATGACCGCATCAACGGCACTGCCATCGAAGCAGGCCGCGCCTCGGTCGCCGCGCTCAGCGCGGCGCTTGGCTCGGGCGAGCTGACCTCAGCCTCGCTCGCCGCGTTCTACATCGAGCGCATCGAGCGGCTCGATCCCGGCCTGCATTCGGTCATCGCGGTCAGTCCCGACGCGCAGGAGCAGGCCACGGCCAGCGACGCGGCGCGCGCCAGCGGGTCTCCGCGCGGGCCGCTCGAGGGCATCCCGGTGCTGCTCAAGGACAACATCCAGGCCGAGGGACTGCCGGCCACGGCGGGCTCGTCCGCGCTGCTCGGCGCGGAGCCTTCTGACGCGTTCCTGACCCGCAGGCTGCGCGAGGCGGGCGCCGTGATCCTCGGCAAGGCGAACCTGTCCGAGTGGGCCAACTTCCGCTCGCCGTTCTCGAGCAGCGGCTGGAGCACGGTGGGCGGCCAGGCGGTCAACCCGCACGGCACCGGCCGCAACCCGTCCGGCTCGAGTTCGGGCTCGGGCGTGGCCGTCGCCGCGGGCCTGGCCCCTGTGGCCATCGGGTCGGAGACCGACGGGTCGATCGTCTCGCCCGCCAGCACCTGCGGTGTGGTCGGCCTCAAGCCCACCCTCGGCCTGGTCAGCCGGTCCGGCATCGTGCCGATATCGGCCGCCCAGGACACGGCTGGCCCGATGACGAGCTGCGTGGCCGACGCCGCGGCTCTGCTCGGGACGCTGGCCGGCGCGGACCCGGCCGACCCGGCGACCGCGCAGGCCGCCGGGCAGCCCGCCGACTACACCGCGTTCCTGGACGCGGAGGCGCTGGCCGGGGCGCGGCTGGGCATCTGGCGGGACGGCTCGAAGGAGGCGGGCCCGGCGACCGCCGCGGTGCTGGACGCGGCCGTCGCGCGGCTGCGCGCCTGCGGGGCCGAAGTCATCGACCCCGTGCCGCTGGCCGGCCTCGACCAGCTGCAGGCGCCGGAGTGGACCGCGCTGCTGGTGGAGTTCAAGCACGATATGAACGCCTACCTGGCCGCCCTGCCCGGCGATCATCCGGCGACCCTGGCCGGCCTCATCGACTTCAACCGCCGCCACGCCGAGCAGGTGCTGGTCCACTTCGGCCAGGAGTTCTTCGAGCTGGCCGAGGCCACGAGCGGCGATCTCAGCGAGCCGGAGTACACGGCCGCGCGCGGCGAGGCGGGCCGGCTGGCGCGGGCCGCGCTCGACGGCGCGCTCGCCAGCCACCGGCTCGACGCCGTGGTCTCGCTGACCGGCAGCCCGGCGGGCCTGACCGACCACGTGCTCGGCGACCGCTCCTCGTTCTCCACGTCGAGCCCGGCTGCGGTGAGCGGTTACCCGTCGATCAGCGTGCCGGCCGGGTTTGTCAGTGACCTTCCGGTGGGACTGCTGCTCACCGGGCCGGCCTGGAGCGAGCCGCGGCTGCTCGCGCTGGCGTTCGCGTTCGAGCGGGCCACCGGGGAGCTGTGACCGGGTAACGAGGACCGGGACCCGAACGCGGCCACCAGGCAGACGCCGGCGGCGATCGCCACCCAGAAGAACAGGATGATCTGGAAGAGGGTGTGACCGCCGACGGCGCCGTGCGTCGTGGTCACATACTTCGGGTGATGGCGGTCAAAACGGGAGAAGCAGTAGTAAGACAGCGCGAACAGCACCACCGCCACCGGGATGAGCAGCTTGCGCGCGTTACCCACGGGCGTGTGCTTCAGCGGTCCTCCGGCACCGGTCCCGGTGCCGGGCCCGGCCGTCACGGGCGTTCATGGCCACCCCCCGGTGGTCCCGCACGGGAATCTCAAGTCCGGTCACTGTACGCGGGTGCCCCGGCCCTGACCTCGTGCGTTTGGGTGAGCCGCCCCTCGCCGGGCCGGCCACAAGATCGGGCATCCTGGCTGGTAACCACCCCGGGGGTGCAGGATAGCCTGCGGCTATGGACTCCTGGCTCGGCGCGCGCGTCCCTGAACTGCCCGGACGGGGTCAGGAAACGCTGATCACCGACACCGCCAGCGGCGGGCTCGCCGTGGCGGCGGCCGGGCCCGAGGCCAGGATGTACGCGTGCGGGATCACGCCGTACGACGCCACTCATGTCGGGCACGCGGCCACGTACATCGCCTGGGACCTGCTGGTCCGGGCCTGGCGTGACGCCGGGCACCATGTCATCTACGTGCAGAACGTCACGGATGTGGATGACCCGCTGCTCGAGCGCGCGGCCAGGGACGGGGAGGACTGGCGGGAGCTGGCCGACCGGGAGATCGAGCTGTACCGCGGCGACATGACGGCGCTGCGGGTGCTGCCGCCCACGTTCTACATCGGCGCGGTCGAGGCGCTGCCGGTCATCGAGCGGTTCAGCGGCCTGCTCGCCGACCAGGGCGTGCTGTACGAGCTGGACGGCGACCTGTACCAGGCCAGGTCCGCCGATCCCCGGTTCGGCGCGGTGTCCCGGCTGGGCCCCGCCGAGATGACCGAGCTGTTCGCCGAGCGGGGCGGCGACCCGGAGCGGCCGGGGAAGAAGGACCCGCTGGACCCGCTGGTGTGGCTGGCCGCGCGGCCGGGGGAGCCCTCGTGGCCGTCCGGTTTCGGGCCCGGCAGGCCGGGCTGGCACGTGGAGTGCGCGGCGATCGCGACCGAGTACCTGGGCGTCACGTTCGACGTCCAGGCCGGCGGCACGGACCTGGCCTTCCCGCACCACGAGATGAGCGCGCTGCACGCCAGGGCCGCGCTGCGCGGCGGCGGGGGCACGGACGGCCCGGCCTTCGCGCGGGTGTACGTGCACGCCGGCATGGTGCGGCTGGGCGGGGAGAAGATGTCCAAGTCCCTGGGCAACCTGGTGTTCGTGTCCGGGCTGCTCAGCGACGGCGCCGACCCGATGGCCGTCCGGCTGGCCATAATCGCGCATCACTACCGGCAGGACTGGGACTGGACCGAGGAGGGGCTCGCGGCGGCGCAGGCCCGGCTCGGCCGGTGGCGGGCCGCGGCGGCCGTCGCGTCCGCACCGCCCGGCGATCCCGCGCCGGCCGCGCCCATGCCGGCCGCGGCCGTCCCGCCGGCGTCCGCGTCCGGCGCGGCGGTCCGGCGGGCTCCTTCAGCCGGGGACGTGCTCGGCGAGGTCCGGGCCCGGCTGGCCGATGACCTCGACGCCCCGGGCGCGCTCGCCGCGGTCGACGCCTGGGCGGACGCCGTGCTGGCCGGCGCCGTGCTGGCCGATCCGGGGCCAGAAGCGGCCGGGCTCGTCCGCGATACCGTCGACGCGCTGCTCGGCATCGCCCTGTAGGCGCCTCATGCCACCCCCAAGTCTTCCCGTCCCGGCCCCTCCGGGCCAGGCGCCACCGGGTAGCATCTGGGATTCCCGAGGGCCCCAGAAAGTAGCGGAACGTGAGCGGAACCACCCCCAGCGGAACGATCGCGAGCCCAGGCTCGGGCAAGCCGCGCGGGGAGTCCACGGACGTGCCTGCGCCGGCCCGCGGCGTCACGCCGACCGCGGTGACCGTGGTCATCGTGGCGGCCACCCTGCTGGCCCTGGGCCTGCGCTTCTACCAGCTGAGCCGGCCCTTCTACCTGCTGGGCGTCAACGAGTACGACGACGGGCCGTACTTCGGCAGCGCCGTGCGCCTGCTGAACGGCGCCCTGCCTTACCGCGACTTCCTGATCGTGCAGCCGCCGGGCATCACGATCCTGATGGTCCCCCTGGCGCTGCTGAGCAAGGTGACAGGGACCGCCTGGGGCATGGCGGTAGGCCGGATCCTGACCTCGATCGTGGGCGCGGTGGCCGTGGCCCTGGTGGGCCTGCTGGTGCGGCACCGCGGCGTGCTCGCCACCGCGATAGCGTGCGGGCTGTCCGCGGTCTACCCGGACAGCATCCAGGCGGCCAAGACCGTGCTGGTCGAGCCGTGGCTGGTGCTCTTCTGCCTGATCGGGGCCGTGGCCCTGTTCGACGGTGATCATTTCACCAGCAGCAGGCGGCGGATCGTCTGGGGCGGCGTGGCGTTCGGGTTCGCCGGAGCGGTCGAGCCCTGGGCCATCTTCCCTGTGATCGTGGTGGCCGTGCTCTGCCTGCGCGTGCCCCGGCGGCTGCTGCTCTACGCGGCCGGGGTCGCGGCCGGGTTCCTGGTGCCGGTGCTGCCGTTCGCGGTCCTGGCGCCCAGCAAGTTCTACGAGGCCACGATCGTGGCCCAGATCGGCGGCCGGGCCAATGCGACCCGGATCCCGGTCTGGCCCCGGCTCCAGGCCCTGACCGGGCTGGCCGACCTGTCCGCGCCGTCGCACATCGTGGTCGCCGCGGCCACGCTGCTGATCGTGGGCTTCGTCGTCGGCTGCTACGGGCTCGCGTTCCTGATGACCAGCCGTGTGCCGCCGGTGCTTGACCTGTTCGCGCTCGGGGCGACGATCCTGGTCGTGCTCTCGTTCATGTGGCCCACCCAGTTCCACTATCACTTCGGCGCGTTCCTGGCGCCGTGGCTCGGCATGACCATCGGGCTGGCGGCAGCGACGCTGATCCCGGAGCGCAGCCCCGCCCCCGGCGGCGGCGCGGTGGTGCCGGCTGCCGTGCAGTGGGGGGCGGCCGGCCTGGTCGCGCTGGTCATTCTGGGCATGGCCGGCCTGCAGTACCGCTGGGAGCACAGCCGGATCGGGCACGTGCCGGTGTGGGTGAGCACGGACGCGCAGCGGCTGATCCCGCCGGGAGCGTGCCTGCTGGCCGACGAGGTGTCGTTCAGCGTCATGGCCAACCGGCTGACGTCGGACGTGCCGGGCTGCTCGCTGCTGCTTGACGCCACCGGCAGCAACTACGCGCTGTCCCACGGGCGGGATCCCGAGACCGGCGCCGCCAGGTACCCGCGGGTGCAGGCGCTGTGGAACTACGCCTTCGCGCACGCCCAGTACGTGTGGCTGTCTGGCCTGAACAACCACCGGGTGGCCTGGACGCCGCAGCTGCGGGCGTACTTCAGCAGCCACTTCACCCGGATCCTGCACGCCGGGCCGGTCGGCTCCCTGTACCGCCGCGACGGGCTGAAGCCGACCAGCTGACCCAGCCGCCGGTCCTCGCCCAACGAAAGAACTCTTTGCATAGCCTTCCCAAGAAAGCTTTGCAAAGCTATCTTTGCATGCATGGAAGACACGGCACGGTCGGTCAAGCGGCTCACGGACCCGCGGGCGCTGCGGGCGCTCGCGCACCCGCTCCGCCTGTCCCTGCTCGGCCTGCTGCGCACGGAAGGCCCGCTGACCGCCACGCGCGCGGGCGAGCTGCTCGGGGAGAGCTCCGCCAGCGCCTCGTTTCACCTGCGGCAGCTGGCCAAGTACGGGCTGGCCGAGGAGGCCGGGGGCGGCCGCGGGCGGGAGCGGCCGTGGCGGGCCACGGCGATGTTCACCGACGTGCCGACCGTGGCCGACAGCGCGGAGCTGACCGCGGCCAGCGACCTGTTCCGGTCGGTGATCGCCGAGCGCTACTACGAGGAGATGATGCGCTGGCTGGAAACCAGGTCCGGCGAGCCGGAAGAGTGGCAGCAGGCCGACATCTTCGGCGACCGCATGCTCTACGTCACCGCCGCCGAGCTCGCCGCGCTCGGCACCGAGATCGAGGCCCTGGTCAGCCAGTACGACGAGCGCCTGACCCGGCCCGAGCTCCGCCCGCAGGGCGCGCAGCTCGCCACGTACCTGCACGCCGCCTTCCCGCGCGCCCGGCCCGGTGACCGGGCCCCGGCCGGGGACGCCGCCGGGCCGGCGGAGGAGCCGGGCCCGGGGCGATGACGGCCGAGTCCCGCACCGCGCCTGCCGAGGCCACGCAGCCGCGGGCCAGCGAGCCTCCGGCGGCAGCTCCCGCGCCGGCGGCCCGGCCCGAGGCTGCCGGGCCGCGACCCGCCGCCCGGCCCCGGCCGGACGGCCCCGCGGCGCCCGGCCAGGCGGGGCGCCGCCTGCGGTCCGCGGGGCTCAGGCGGCGGGCCGCGGCCCGCATCCCCGAGCTGCTGCGCGACCGGCCGTTCCGCCGCTACTGGGGCGCCCAGTCGATCTCGATGTTCGGCGACCAGATCTCGTCGGTCGCGCTCCCGCTGGTGGCGGTGCTTACGCTGCACGCGGGCCCGGCCGCCATGGGCTTCCTCAGCGCGGTGGTGTGGCTGCCCAGCCTGCTGTTCTCGCTGCACGCGGGAGCGTGGGCGGACCGGCGCGGCCGCCGCCGGGCCACCATGATCGCCGCGGACCTGGGCCGGGCCGCGCTGCTGGCCAGCATCCCGGTCTGCTACGCGCTCGGCGTGCTCACCCTCGCCCAGCTCTACCTGGTCGCGTTCGGCGCCGGGACCCTGAGCGTCCTGTTCACCGTGTCCGACGCGGTGCTGTTCGTGACCCTGGTGCCCGCCGGCCGCTACGTCGAGGGCAACTCGCTGGTGCACGGGAGCCGGGCCATGTCCTTCATCGGCGGCCCCAGCGTGGGCGGGCTGCTGGTTCAGCTGCTCACCGCCCCGTTCGCGGTGATCGCCGACGCGCTGTCGTTCCTCGGCTCGGCGTTCTTCCTCGGCCGGATCCGCCCGGCGGAGCCGTCGGCCGGGCCGCCGGGCCGGGGCTCGCTGATGGCCGGCGCGCGGTTCATCATGGGGTCGGGCGTCATCCGGGCGTCACTCGCCGCCGTCGCCACCATCAACTTCTTCAACTTCATGTTCTTCGCGCTGTACGTCCTGTACGCGACCCGCGCGCTGCATATCCGCCCGGGCCTGCTGGGCCTGATCCTGGGTACCGGGGCGGTCGGCGGCCTGATCGGCTCGCTGATCACCAGGCGGCTCGCGGCCCGGGTGGGTGTCGGCTGGGCCTACGTGATCGGATGCGCGGCGTTCCCGGTGCCGCTCGTGCTCGTGCCGCTGGCCGGCGGCCCGCACCTGCTGGTGGCCGCGATGCTGGTCGCGGCCGAGTTCGTGTCCGGGTTCGGCGTCATGATCCTGGACATCAGCATCGGGTCGATCTTCGCGGTCGCCATACCCGACCAGCTCAGGTCCCGGGTCTCCGGCGCGTTCTCGGCGGTGAACTACGGCACCAGGCCCGTGGGCGCGCTGCTCGGCGGCGCCCTCGGCGTGTGGCTCGGGATGCGGCCGGCGCTGTGGATCGCGACGGTCGGCGGCACCGTCGGGTTCCTGTGGCTGCTGCCGTCGCCGCTGCCCGGGTTCCGGATGCCGCCGCCCGGCAGCTAGGCGGGCGTGGCGCCTGCCGCGGACCCGTCTCCCGCGTTACGGTGGCTGCCATGTCCGCGCAGCCCCAGATCGTGCCCAGCGACGACGAACCCACCGAGGCGGAGATAGCCGAGGCGGTCGAGCGGCACCGGGCGTGGGTCGCGGCCGGCCGGCCCGGCGCTGTTCCCCACGCCGAGGTGCGGCGGATCCTGCTCGGCCCCCGTGCGGATTGAGTGGCTGCCCGAGGCAGTAAGCCTGGCGTCCCGGTTCTTGCCCGACACCGCCGGCATGGCGGCCGTCGTCGCCGCGATTGACGCCCTGGCCAGTGAGCCGTATCCGGCGGAGGCCTTTCACCGCGGCCGGTACCACCGGCTGCGCGCCGGGCGGTACCGGGTGCAGTACGCGGCCGACGGTGACCTGATCACGGTGGAGCGCGTCGACCGGGTCGCCTAGTCGCCAGCCCGGCCCCGGGCCTGAGATCCTGGGCAGGTGCTGAGCGTGCGCCAGGCCGGGCCGGCCGATGCCGGGGCACTCGGCGCGGTGGCGGCCGCGGCCTATGCGAACTACGTACCCCGGATCGGCCATCCGCCCGCGCCGATGATCGCGGACTACGGCGCGGCCGTCCGGGCCGGCCTGACCTGGGTTGCGGTTGAGGACGGCGAGATCGTCGGGCTCCTGGTGCTCGTGCTCAAACCGGACTGTCTGCTGCTCGAGAACATCGCCGTGCTGCCGGCCGCCCAGGGCCGCGGCGTCGGCGCCCGGCTGCTCGCCCTGGCCGAGGAGCAGGCCCGGGCGCTGGGCCGCGACGAGATCCGCCTCTACACCAACGAGGCGATGACGGAGAACCTGACCTACTACCCGAGGCACGGCTACACCGAGACGCACCGCGCCGAGCAGGACGGCTTCCGGCGCGTGTTCTTCAGCAAGCGCTGTCAACCGATTAAGCCCGCGTGTGATTAGTGCCATTACGCTGCGTGCCCTCCCACTCGTTATGCACAGGACGCGGTTAAAGGAGTCGCACCTCTCCCGCCACGGGACCGAGCCTGGCGGCATGACAGACAACCCTGCGGGTGAGCAGACCCCGCACACCAATGCCCCGCCCACCAGGGCGGTGCCCAAGATCAAAGTCGGCTCCGTGGCCGGCTTCCTGGCCGTCGTCCCGCACCTGCTCGGGTTCCGCCCCGAGCGGAGCCTGGTCGTCGTCGGCCTCGACTCCGCCCGCGGCCGGATCGTCCTGGCCTTCCGCTACAGCCTGCCGGACCCGCCGGACCCGGCCCGGGCCCGCGAGATCGCCGAGCATGCCGCCGCCGTGCTCGGCCAGCGGGGCACCGGGACCGCCATCGCGGCCGGCTACGGCCCGGGAACCCTGGTCACCCCGGTCGCCGGGCCGCTCCGCGCGGCCCTGCAGGCCGCCGGGATCACCGTGCGCGACCTGCTGCGGGTAGAAGGCGGCCGGTACTGGTCCTACGTGTGCCGGGACCCGGGCTGCTGCCCGCCGGAGGGAGTGGCGTTCGACGGGCCCGCCCACCCGGCGGCCGCGGCGCTCACCGCCGCGGGTCTCGACGTCCTGCCCGGCCGCGCGGCGCTGGCGGCGTCGCTGGCCCCGGTGACCGGCGCGGCGGCCGAGGCGATGGACGAGGCCACCGGCCGCGCGCTGCGCCGGGCCGAGGAGCTGGCCGCGTCGGCGCCGAACCGCGAGGACGCCACGCGGCTCGTCGTGGACGCGGGCCGGGCCGCGGTCCGCGAGGCGATCGGGGTCTACCGCGGCGGCGGCGAGATCACCGATGACGACCGGCTGGCCTGGCTCGCGGTGATGGTCGCGGACCTGCGGGTGCGCGACGACGCCTGGGCCCGGATGGAGCCCGGGCACCGGGCCGCGCACCGGCGGCTGTGGACCGACGTGGTCCGCCGCGCGCGCGATCCGTACGTGCCCGCGCCCGCGTCCCTGCTGGCGTTCACCGCCTGGCAGTCGGGCGAGGGCGCGCTGGCGAACGTGGCCATCGAGCGCGCGCTGGCCGCCGACCCCGGGTACTCCATGGCGCATCTGCTCGGCCAGGCGGTCGACGCGGGCCTGCCGCCGTCGGCCGCCCGCCTGCCGATGACACCCGAAGAGGTGGAGGCGAGTTATGCGGTGACCGAGCGGGCCCGGGCGGGCGCGCCGTCCTCCGCCGCGCCGCCGGCGTCCCGGTCCGCAGGCCGCTCAGCGCGGTCGCCGTCCGCACGTGGGTCGGCGGGCCGCTCGTCCGCGCGCAGGTCGGCGGGCCGCTCGTCCGCGCGGCGGTCGCGGGGCCGGTCGTCACGGGAAGGATCGGCCGGGAGGTCACCGGCCGGGCGGTCCTCGGGTGGCGGATCCCCGGCACGGCGGTCACCGGCCAGGCCGGCCAGCAGCCGGCCCTCCGGGTAGCGCAGGGCGGCGGCCGGCAGGTCCGCCAGCCTGCCACTGAGGATCACCCGCACGGTCCCGGTGCGGCCCGGCATCCCGGGAGCCAGCTTTCCGGGAGACAGCTTTCCGGGGGACAGCGCTCCGGTGGCTGATGGCCCGCCCGGTGCGGTCCCCGGGGAGCCGGCCGCCGCACCGTCGGCCCCAGCGGCTGCGGCCCGGCGCAGCGCCTGCGCGGCCACGGCCGCCGCCGAGCCGAACAGCGTCGCGTGCGGCAGCGCCGCGGCGATCTCGCCGGCCGCGAGCTCGTATTCGGTGCAGCCCAGCACGACCGCACCGCACCCGGCCGGCGTGCGCGCGGCCGCGTCGGCCACGGCGGCGCGGATCCCGGCCTCGTCGCCCGCGTCGACCGCATCGGCCAGGCCCGGGCAGGCCACGGCGGTGACCAGTGCCGATCCCGCGAAGTCGGCGATGAGCTGGCGCTGGTAGGCGCTGGCCGTGGTGGCGACGGTGGCCCAGATGGCCACCGACTCGCTGTGCGCCGCGGCGGGCTTGATCGCGGGGACCGTGCCGACGATCGGGATGCCGGGCTCGAACTCGGCCCGCAGCGCGCCGATCGCGTGCACGGTGCCGGTGTTGCAGGCGAACACGATCACGTCGGGCCCGAACGCGGCCGTCGCCCGCGCAGCCGCCAGCGAGCGCTGGGCGATGTCGTCGGGGGTGCGCGGTCCCCAGGGCATGCCGTCCGGGTCCATGGCCAGCACCAGATCGGCATCGGGCCGCGAGCGGTGCAGCGCAGCGGCGGCCGCGAGCAGGCCCAGCCCCGAATTGATCAGCGCGATCCGCATGCGCCAACTCTAGGCGTTCACCCGTGCTGTCCCAGTTACCCGCGCCGGAGCGTAATACCAGGTCATCGACGCGCCGGACGGACGGATGACCGCACTGCCGCGACGGCCGTTTTGGGTGGGGATGCGCAATCGATAAACTCTCTTTACCGCTCATCAAGCTCGGCATGGATCTTGCCCAGGATGGCCTGGCGCGTGCATCCTCGCCGTGAGGCCTATATTCAAGCGACCTCAGGGGAGGACCGCGTGGCCGACGTCACCGGCATAAGCAGCCTTGGCACGCCCGCGCCTCCTGCCCCGGCGCTGCCCCCGGCTCACCAGGCGGCCGTCGCCCGGCTGCAGCGCGCCTACGCGCAGATCCCGCCCGGCCGCCCGGTCCGGCTGGCCAAGCGCACGTCGAACCTGTTCCGGTTCACCGACGGCAGCCCGCAGCCCGGTCTCGACGTGTCGGCGTTCGGGCACGTGCTGCGCGTCGATCCTGTGGCGCGCACGGCCGTGGTCGGCGGCATGACGACCTACGAGGACCTCGTCGACGCCACCCTCCCCTACGGGCTGATGCCGATGGTCGTCCCGCAGCTGAAGACGATCACGCTGGGCGGCGCGGTGACCGGCCTGGGCATTGAGTCCACCTCGCTGCGCAACGGCCTGCCGCACGAGTCCGTGACCGAGATGGAGATCCTCACCGGCGACGGCCGGGTGGTCACGGCCGCGCCAGGGACCGAGCATGACGCGCTCTACCGGGGCTTCCCCAACTCCTACGGCACGCTCGGCTACGCGCTCTCGCTGACCATCGAGCTCGAGCAGGTCCTGCCCTACGTGCACCTGCACCATTACCGCTTTGGCACCCCCGAGGCCTGCATGGAGGCGGTCGCGCAGATCGCCGAGGACGGCAGCTACCGCGGGCACAGGGCGGACTTCGTGGACGGCACCGCGTTCGGCCTGGACGAGATCTACCTGACCGTCGGCGCCTTTATCGAGGTGGCGCCGTGGCTCAGCGACTACACCAGGGAGCGGGTCTTCTACCACTCGATCCGGGGCCCGAGGGAGGACTTCCTCACCGTCCGCGACTACCTGTGGCGGTGGGACACCGACTGGTTCTGGTGCTCGCGGGCGTTCGGCGTGCAGAACCCGGTGATCCGCCGCGCCTGGCCGCGCCGGTACCGGCGCTCGGACACGTACCGCAAGCTGGTCGCGTTCGACCGCAGGCACGGGCTGTCCGCCACGATGAACGCCCGGCGCGGCTGGCCGTCGCGGGAGTATGTCATCCAGGATGTGGAGGTCCCGGTCGAGCGGGGCGTCGACTTCCTCCGGTTCTTCGCCGACCGGGTGGGCATGAGCCCGGTGTGGCTGTGCCCGCTGCGGCTGCGCGGTACCGCCCCTGGGGAGCAGCCCGGCGGAGCCCCCCGCGGGGAGCTGCCCTGGCCGCTGTACCCGCTGCGGGCGGGCCAGGTCTACGTGAACTTCGGCTTCTGGGGCACGGTGCCGCTGCCGCCCGGCGCTGCCGACGGCTACTTCAACCGGCAGGTCGAGGACGAGGTGACCAGGCTCGGCGGGAGCAAGGGGCTGTACTCCACGTCGTTCTACTCCCAAGATGAGTTCTCGGAGCGCTACAACGGCCAGAGGTACGCCGAGCTCAAGCGTGAATACGACAGCGGCGGCCGGCTGGCCGGCCTCTACGAGAAGTGCGTTCGCCCGAAGTGAGCAAGAGCGGAGAGGCGGAGAGCAGGTTATGGCGCTTGCCCAAGTGTTCGAGAGGATCGCGGGTCCCGACGCTCCGGTGGAGTTCGAGGCCTATGACGGGAGCAAGGCCGGCCCGGCCGATGCACCAGTGAAGATCAAGGTGCGGTCGCCGGTAGCCGTGTCCTACCTGGCCCAGGCACCAGGGGCGCTCGGGCTGGCCCGTGCGTACGTGTCCGGGCACCTGGACGTCGTCGGCGACATGTACTCCGCGCTGGCCAGGCTGGCCCGCGCGCAGATGATGCACCTTGACCTTTCCGAACGGCTCCGGCTGCTCCGTCAGCTGGGCGGGCCGCGGGTGCTGGTGCCCCGGATCCCGCCGCCGCCGCAGGAGGTCCGCGTCCGCCGCAGGTCGCTGGCTGGCCGACGGCACTCCAAGGGCCGCGACGCCAGCGCGATCTCGCACCACTACGACGTGTCCAACACGTTCTACGAGTGGGTGCTCGGCCCGTCCATGGCCTACACCTGCGCCTGCTACCCGACCGAGGACGCCACGCTGGAAGAGGCGCAGTTCCACAAGCACGACCTGGTCGCGAGGAAGCTCGGGCTGCGCCAGGGCATGCGGCTGCTCGACGTCGGCTGCGGCTGGGGTGGCATGGTCAGGCATGCGGCCCGCGAGTACGGGGTGCGGGCCCTCGGGGTCACGCTGTCCGAGCAGCAGGCGCTGTGGGCCCAGGAGGCGATCAAGCGAGAAGGCCTCTCCGACCTGGCCGAGGTCCGCCACCTGGATTACCGTGACGTGCCCGAGTCCGAGTTCGACGCGGTCAGCTCGATCGGGCTGACCGAGCACATCGGCAAGGCACAGCTGCCCTCGTATTTTGCGTTCCTGCTCGGGAAGCTCAAGCCGCAGGGACGGCTGCTGAATCACTGCATCACCCGCACCGACAACAACGAGCCCGCGCGCCGGCCGGACGGCTTCATCTACCGGTACGTGTTCCCCGACGGCGAGCTCGAGGCGCCCGGCCACCTGGTCTCGCTCATGCACGACGCGGGGTTTGAGGTCCGGCACGAGGAGAACCTGCGCGAGCACTACGCGAAGACGCTGGCGGGCTGGTGCGCGAACCTCGACGACCACTGGGACGAGGCCGTCGCCGAGGTCGGCGAGGGCACCGCACGGGTGTGGCGCCTGTACATGGCGGGTTCCCGGCTCGGCTTCGAGCGCAACCAGATTCAGCTGCACCAGGTCCTCGGCGTGAAGCTCGGCGAGAACGGTGCGGCGGGCATGCCGCTGCGGCCCGACTGGGAGGCGGTGGCCAGCACGGTCAGCTGAGCGGCGACCCGCTCAGGCCCGCGCGGTCGTCGGCCACGATCGTCACGCCCGGTGGCGTGCCGAGCGCGGGCAGGGTCTGGAGCGCGGCGTCGTCCACATGGATGCGCGGCGGCTCAGGCGGGTCGGTCTCGAAGTAGGTGCCCGGGCCGTAGAGCTGGCCGTACCGGATCACCACCCCGCCCGCCTGCAGCACCGCGCGCTCGTGTTCCGCAGCGATCGCGCGGCGGTTCCCGGGCAGCTCCCAGGCGATGCTCTGCGCGATGACCCGCGCTGGCCCCGCGGCCGCGATGAGGTTGCGGGTGCCCTCGGTGCGCATGCGGTCATTGCGGTCACCGTACGCCGCGATCTCGGCCGCGTGGTCTGGCAGGTCCGTGAGCTGGTGGAACAGCACATCGGGGCGGAACGCGGCCACGGCCAGGGTGAGCGCGCCGCGGTCGAACACGTCGCAGACCACGGGTTGGGCGCCGAGCCCGCGCAGGCGGTCGGCCTGGTTTGGCGACCGCGTCATCCCCGCCACCGTGTGCCCGGCGGCCACCAGCAGCGGGACCAGGCGGATGCCGATGACTCCGCTCGCGCCCGCCAGGAAAATCCGCACGGCCCGACAGCCTAATGCCGGCCCGGCCGGCCCGCTCCCGGTGCCCGCGGGCCCGGGGCGCGGCCGTTGCGCTAGCTCCCGGGGCGGGGCCGGTAGCTGTCGGCGACCGTGAACGCCAGGTCGAGGGCCTGGCCGCGGTTGAGTCTGGGGTCGCACGCGGTCTCGTAGCGCTGGAACAGGTCGGCCGCGGCGATCTCGTGGCTGCCGCCCACGCACTCCGTGACGTTGTCGCCGGTGAACTCGATGTGGATGCCGCCGGGGTGGGTGCCGAGGGCCCGGTGCACCTCGAAGAAGCCCTGCACCTCCTCGATGACGTCATCGAACCGCCGGGTCTTGTGGCCGCTCGGCGCCTCGAAGGTGTTGCCGTGCATCGGGTCGCACACCCACGGGACCTCGATACCCTCCGCGATGACCGCCTTGATCAGCGGCGGCAGCACGTCCCTGACCCGGCCGGCGCCCATCCGGGTGATCAGCGTGAGCCGGCCCGGCTCCCCGTCCGGGTTCAGCCGGGCGATGAGCGCGAGCACATCGGAGGGCGTGGCGCCCGGGCCGATCTTGACGCCCACCGGGTTGCGGATACCGCTCGCGAACTCGACGTGCGCCCCGCCGAGGTCGCGGGTGCGCTCGCCCACCCAGACGAAGTGCGCCGAGGTGTCGTAGGGCAGACCGGTTCGCGAGTCATTCCTGGTCAGAGCCTGCTCGTAGTCGAGCAGCAGGGCCTCGTGGCTGGAGTAGAACTCGACCGCGTGCAGTTCCTCCGGATCGGCCCCGCAGGCCCGCATGAAGGCCAGCGCCCGGTCGATCTCACCCGCGAGCCGCTCGTACCGCTGGCCGGCCGGGCTCTCGCTGACGAAGTCCTGGTTCCAGGCGTGCACCTGGTGCAGGTCGGCGAAGCCGCCGGTGGCGAACGCCCGGCACAGATTCAGCGTCACCGCCGAGCAGTGGTAGGCGCGCAGCAGCCGGGAGGGGTCCGGGATGCGTGCCCCCGGGGTGAACTCGAACCCGTTGACCGCGTCGCCGCGGTAGGCGGGAAGCTCACGGCCGTTCCGCGTCTCGGCCGGCCGCGACCGCGGCTTGGCGAACTGGCCCGCCATCCGCCCGATCTTGATGATCGGCACGCTCGCGCCGTAGGTGAGCACGACCGCCATCTGCAGCAGCGTCTGCAGCTTGGCCCGGACCGCGTCGGCCGTGGCGCCCGCGAACGTCTCCGCGCAGTCGCCGCCCTGCAGCACGAACGCCTCGCCCCTGGCCACGGCGGCCAGTCGCTGCCGCAGCACGTCGCACTCCCCGGCGAAGACCAGCGGGGGCAGCCCGGCGAGCTCACCGGTCACGGCCTGCAGGCGGGTGAGATCCGGCCAGTCCGGCTGCTGCGCCGCGGGCAGGTCACGCCAGCCGCCGAGAGCGGGCGTGGGGACGGTTGCGGTCATGGCCGGGCGGGGGGAGGGGTCACGATGACACGGTACGCGCCGCCCGCCGCACCCGTGACCAGGGTGCGGAGGCCGCCTCGGCCTAGGGGGCGGGCGGCCCGTAGGGGACAATGCCGGAGTGGAGGCTACGCACTCGCCCCAGCGCGACGTCGTGCTGCTCGGCTCGACCGGGTCGATCGGCACCCAGGCGGCGGACATCATCCGCCGCAATCCAGGACGATTCAGGGTCAAGGGTCTCGCGGCGGGGGGCGGCAACCCGGCCCTGCTGGCCAGCCAGGCGCTGGAGTTCGGCGCCGAGGTCGTCGCGGTGGCCAGCGAGTCCCGGATCGAGGACGTACGCGAGGCCCTGCAGGCCGAGGCCGCGCGGGCCGTACCCGGCCCCACCCGGCGGCTGCCGAAGATCCTGGCCGGGGCGGACGCGGTGGCCGAGGTGGCGGCCTGGCCGGCCGACGTGGTCCTGAACGGGGTCACCGGGGCGGTGGGGCTGGCGGCCACGCTCGCCGCCATCGACGCCGGCCGCGTGCTGGCCCTGGCCAACAAGGAGTCGCTGATCATGGGCGGGCAGCTGGTCGCCGGGCGCGCGGCGCCGGGCCAGATCGTCCCCGTCGACTCCGAGCACTCGGCGCTCGCCCAGTGCCTGCGCGGCGGCCGCGCCGAGGAGGTGCGGAAGCTGGTGGTCACCGCGAGCGGCGGGCCGTTCCTGCACCGCAGCCGAGACGAGCTCGCCGACGTCACGCCCGAGCAGGCGCTGGCCCACCCGACGTGGAACATGGGCCCGGTGATCACGGTGAACTCCGCCACGCTGGTGAACAAGGGCCTGGAGCTGATCGAAGCGCACCTGCTGTTCGGGATCGGGTTCGAGGCCATCGAGGTGGTGGTGCACCGCCAGTCGGTGATCCACTCCATGGTCGAGTTCACCGACGGCTCGACGATCGCCCAGGCCAGCCCGCCGGACATGCGGATCCCGATCGCGCTGGCCCTGGCCTGGCCGGACCGGGTGCCTGACGCGGCCAGCCCGGTGGACTGGACCACCGCGCACACCTGGACGTTCGAGCCGCTGGACGAGGCGGCATTCCCGGCGGTGGGGCTCGCGCGCGAGGCGGGCATCGCCGGCGGCACCGCCCCGGCCGTGTACAACGCCGCCAACGAGGTGTGCGTGGAGGCGTTCCTGGGCGGCCGGCTCCGCTTTGCCGGGATCACCGATACCGTAGCCCGGGTAGTCTCTGAGCATCATGGCTGTGGCCGGGCCGTCGTGACCATCGACGACGTGCTCGCGGCCGACAGCTGGGCGCGGGAGCGAGCACGTCAGCTGACCGGCACCCTCGAACGGGACGGGCACGCCGGGGAGGGAGAGACGACGAGATGAGCTTCCTGCTCGGCGTTGTCATCTTCGTGGTCGCCGTCCTCATCTCGGTGATCCTGCATGAGGCTGGGCACTTCCTGACCGCCAAGCGGTTCGGCATGAAGGCCACCCAGTTCTTCATCGGGTTCGGCGCGACGCTGTGGTCGACGCAGCGGGGGGAGACCGAGTACGGGATCAAGGCGCTGCCGTTCGGCGCGTTCGTCCGGATCACGGGCATGACCACGTTCGACGAGGTCGACCCGGCCGACGAGCCCCGCGCGATGCGCAACAAGCCGCGCTGGCAGCGGGCGGTCGTCATGGTCGCGGGCTCGTTCATGCACTTCGCGCTCGCGTTCGTGCTGCTGATCATCCTCGCGCTCGGGATCGGCCTGGCGAACAGCAACACCACGACCATCGGCTCGGTGGCCAGCTGCGTGCCGGCCAGCGCCAAGGCCCTCGCCCAGAGCTCGTGCAAGAACAGCCAGGGCAGCGCCCCGGCCAAGACGGCCGGGATCAAGGCCAACGACAAGATCATCGCGATCGCCGGTAAGTCGCCGAGCAACTGGGCCAGTCTGGGCACGGTCATCCGCGCGCAGCCCGCGGGCAAGCCGGTCCCCATCACCGTGCTGCGCAACGGCAAGGTGCTGCACCTGACCGTGATCCCGGCCAGCGTCCCCGGCCGCCACGGGTCCTACCTCGGCGTCGATGAGGCCCTGGTGTTCGAGCGGGCCAGCCCGCTCCGCGCGGTGACGTTCGCGGGCTCCGCGTTCGGCCAGGTCCTGGTCGGATCGGCGCAGGCGGTCGCCAAGCTGCCCGCGGCCCTGCCCGACCTGTTCGCCAAGGACCGGTCGAAGACCCCGGCGGGCAACGTGAGCAGCGTGGTCGGCGTCGCGGACATCGCGGGGCAGGCGGTCTCGGCCGGCGGCGGATGGAAGATCATCGTCTCGGACCTGCTGCTGATCATCATCTCGCTGAATATCTTCATCGGCGCGTTCAACCTGCTGCCGCTGCTGCCGCTGGACGGCGGCCACCTCGCGGTCATCTTCTACGAGTCGGTCCGGGCCTGGTTTGCCCGGCTGCGCGGCAAGCCGGACCCGGGCCTGGCCGACCTGCAGAAGCTGGTCCCGGTCAGCGTCGGCGTGTTCGCGCTGCTGATCGGGCTGGGCGTGCTACTGATGGCGGCGGACATCTTCAACCCGGTTCACCTTGTCCAATGATGCGATTTCCTCCAGTGAGGCGAGTGCGTTATGACTGTTGATCTCGGCCTGCCCGACGTGCCGCCGGAGCCGCTGGCACCGCGCAGGAAGTCCCGCCAGATCATCGTCGGCCAGGGAAAGCACGCGGTCCCGGTCGGCGGCGGCGCACCCGTGTCGGTGCAGTCGATGACCACCACGGTGACCGCCGACGTAGACAGCACGCTGCAGCAGATCGCGGAGCTCACGGCCGCGGGCTGCGAGATCGTCCGGGTGGCGGTCCCGTCGCAGGACGACGCCGACGCGCTGCCGGAGATCGCCCGCAAGTCGCAGATCCCGGTGATCGCCGACATCCACTTCCAGCCCAAGTACGTGTTCGCCGCGATCGACGCCGGCTGCGCGGCGGTCCGGGTCAACCCGGGCAATATCAAGACGTTCGACGACAAGGTCGGCGCGATCGCCAAGGCCGCGTCGGCCGCGGGCGTGCCGATCAGGATCGGCGTCAACGCCGGCTCGCTGGACAAGCGGCTGATGGCCAAGTACGGCAAGGCCACGCCCGAAGCACTGACCGAGTCCGCGCTGTGGGAGTGCTCGCTGTTCGAGGAGCACGGCTTCACCGACATCAAGATCTCGGTGAAGCACCACGACCCGGTCGTCATGATCAACGCCTACCGGCAGCTCGCTGAGCGGTGCGAGTACCCCCTGCACCTGGGGGTCACCGAGGCGGGACCGGCCTTTCAGGGGACCGTGAAATCGGCCGTGGCGTTCGGGGCCCTGCTGGCCGAGGGAATCGGCGACACGATCCGCGTTTCGCTGTCCGCGCCACCGGTGGAAGAGGTCAAGGTCGGCATCGCGATTCTGGAGTCGCTCGGCCTGCGCCAGCGGGGCCTGGAGATCGTGTCCTGCCCATCCTGTGGCCGGGCCCAGGTGGATGTGTACAAGCTGGCCGACCAGGTGACGGCGGCCCTGGATGGCATGGACGTGCCGCTGCGGGTCGCGGTGATGGGCTGCGTGGTCAACGGGCCGGGCGAGGCGCGCGAGGCCGACCTGGGCGTGGCCTCTGGCAACGGCAAGGGCCAGATCTTCGTGCGCGGCGAGGTTATCAAGACCGTCCCCGAGTCGCAGATCGTGGAGACGCTGATCGAGGAGGCGATGAAGCTCGCCGCGACCATGGAGCCGGCTGAGAGCTGATCCAGGACCGTCCGGGTACTCCGCCGCATCGGGCAGGATGGGGCCCATGAAACACCTGCTGCCCGCCACCGTGGCCGCGGTGGCCGTCGCGCTCGCGGGGGGACTGGCGGGGTGCTCCGCCGGATCGAGCCCGGCCTCGACGGCCGCGCCCGCGGGTTCGTCCGGGTCGGTGTCGTCCGGGTCGGCGTCGGTCGCGTCACTGAGCTGGCACTCCTGCACCGAGCAGGGGGCCTCGCTGCAGTGCGCGAGCCTGAAGGTCCCGCTCGACTACTCCCACCCGGGCGGCAGGAAGATCACGCTGGCGCTGTCCCGGGTGCCCGCCACCGCCCCGCCGGACAAGCGCCAGGGCATCCTGCTGGTCAACCCGGGCGGGCCGGGCGGCTCCGGTCTCAACCTGGCCGCGTTCGTGGCCGACGGTCTGGACCCGAGCGTCGCGGCCGAGTACGACATCATCGGCTTCGACACCCGGGGGGTCGGGTCCTCGGTGCCGTCGATGCACTGTGACCCGTCCTTCTTCGCCACGGCCCGGCCCAATTACATCCCGGCCACGGCCGCCGACGAGCAGATCATGGAGAACCGGGCGAAGGCGTACGCGGCGGATTGCGAGAAGAAGTACGGCTGGCTGCTGCCGTTCATGACCACCGCGGACATCGCCAGGGACATGGACTCGGTGCGGGCGGCCATGGGGCAGCAGAAGCTCAGCTACTTCGGCTACTCCTACGGGACCTACATCGGGCAGGTGTACGCCACGCTGTTCCCGCACCGCGTGGACCACATGGTGCTGGACAGCACCGTCGGCCCGGGCGGGGTGTGGTGGGCCGACAACCTGGACCAGGACTACGCATTCCAGGGGAGGATCCAGGCTTTTTTTGCCTGGGTGGCCAAGTACGCCAGCGTCTACCACCTCGGGTCCACCGCCAGGCAGGTGAGCCAGAACTG
The DNA here is from genome assembly GCA_963844655.1 of uncultured Actinomycetota bacterium. GTDB lineage: Bacteria > Actinomycetota > Actinomycetes > Streptosporangiales > Streptosporangiaceae > JASHPR01. The sequence continues at coordinate 1,652,368 of CAWJPA010000007.1, forward strand.
GTACCGGGCGCGCGCGCAACTGGAGGCGCACCCGGTACCCGGCCCGTCCGGCCGCCCCCTGATCGGCCCGGACGAGTGGGACGACACGTTCCTGATCGGCGGGTACGACAACGGGTACTGGCCCGGCCTCGCCTCGGCGTTCGCCGCCTACGCCCGCGGGGGCGCGACCAGCGAGCTGGTCGCGCAGTACCAGCAGGAGGGGGTCCAGAACGAGAACGAGTTCGCCGTCTACAACGCGGTGGAGTGCAGCGACGTGAACTGGCCCCGCAGCTGGGCCACGTGGGACTCGGCGACCAGGAAGGTCTACAAGACCGCGCCGTTCGAGGCCTGGGACAACACGTGGTTCAACGCGTCCTGCGCGTTCTGGCCGGTCAAGGGGCCGGCGAAGCCGATGCAGATCAAGGGCGCCGGGCTGCCAGGGATCCTGATGCTGCAGGGCACCCTGGACGCCGCGACCCCCTACTCCGGCGCGCTGGCGGCGCACCGGCTGCTGCCCAGCTCCCGGATGGTCGTGGTCAAGGGCGGCGGCAACCACGGCCAGTCGCTCGCCGACCCGCCCAACACCTGCGTGAACGGCTACCTGAACCGGTATCTGGCCACCGGCGCGCTGCCGCAGCACCCGGGCCCGGTCAGCGCGACCTGCCCGTCACTGCCCGATCCCACCCCCCAGGGTTAAGGGGAGTTGCCCCGGAGGACAGCACGGCGAAGCCGGGTTAGCCGCGACGGCCGGCCGGAGGTCGGCCCGAGCGGATGACCCGCGGGGGGTCTTGGGGGGTCGTCCCCCCAGGGCAGCACAGCCGTTACGCTGGGAACGTGCTACGCACCAGGGCATGGCGGTCGTCGTCGCTGCGCCTGCTGAATGATCGCGATCTGGACGAGGTGCTCGGCATCTGCGATCGCGACGCGATCACGAACGTCTTTGTCGGGTCGCGGGTCCACGCGGCCGGTGTCGATCCGGGCCGGCTCGGCGCCCAGATGTGGGGATACCTCGAGTCCGGCCGCATGACGTCGCTGTGCTATTCGGGCGCGAACCTGGTGCCGGTGGCCGCGACCTCGGCCGCCGTGGCCGCCTTCGCCGAGCGCGCCCGGCTGCAGGGCCGCCGCTGCTCGTCGATCGTCGGGCCCGCGGATGCCGTTCAGGAACTTTGGGGGCTGCTCGCGCCGTACTGGGGCCGGCCTCGTGAAGTCAGGCCGGTGCAGCCGGTCATGGCGATCTCCGATGACCCGCTGGTGCCGCCCGACCCGCTGGTGCGCAAGGTCCGCCTGGACGAGCTGGACACGCTGCTGCCCGCGTCCGTCGCCATGTTCACCGAGGAGGTCGGGGTGTCCCCGGTGGGCCCGGACGGGGGAGCGGCATACCGGGCCCGGGTGGCGGAGCTGATCCGGGCGGGCCGGTCGTTCGCCAGGATCGAGGACGGGCAGGTGGTCTTCAAGGCCGAGATCGGGGCGGTGACCCCGCTGGCCTGCCAGGTTCAGGGCGTGTGGGTCCCGCCTGAGCTGCGCGGACGCGGGCATGCCACGCGCGGGATGGCGACCGTGGCGGCCGAGGCGATGCGCGCCGTCGCGCCGGTGGTGTCCCTGTACGTCAACGACTTCAACACCCCGGCCCGGGCGGCCTACCGGAGGGTCGGGTTCACCGAGGCGGGCACGTTCATGTCCGTGCTGTTCTGACCGGGAGCGGTGATGCCCGGGTGAGTTGCCACAGCTCCCAGACGCCTGTCGGGCCCGCCGCAGGTGCGGCGGGCCCGCCCCCCTGCCACCGGCTTGCCACCTTAGTTCGGGGGCATGCTCGCAAGGTAACCGCTAAATGTCGCAGTAAGTGCGCAGTGTCGGGTATGGGCCTGCGCCAGGGTGAGGGCTGAGAACTCTTGAGCGACGCCGTACCGGACGCAGGGCGCCGTGCCGCAGCCAGCTATCTGCTGGAGCTGCTGCAGCGGCCCGGCGGATACCGGCGGCTCTGGGAGCAGTACGTGGTCCGGGCGCGGCGCGGCGGCATCACCCAGCTGGCCGTCGCGGAGGTGCTGGCCCGCCACCTCTGGAGCTACCCGCGGGGGCACGGCGACGCCGACGTGCTGCCGCATCAGCTCAAGGACACGGTCTCCCGGGCGCTGACCGGCAAGCTGCTCAGCCGGTCGACGCTGGCGCTGTTCATCGACGCGTTCGGGATACCCGACGCCGAGGCCGGCCGGCTCTGGCAGCTGTGGGAGGGCTCGGGCTCGGTCAGCGTCCTGTCCGGCCCGCGGGCGGTGACGCCGCGAACCGAGGAAGAGCTGCGCGCGGTCCTGGGCCCGCGCCGTCACCAGACGCTGTCCTTGCATGATCACGTCCACGTGGGCGCGGACGGCCTGCTGGCCCGGGCCCGTACCCTGCAGGTCCTCGAGGCCACGGCGGACGGTTTAGACCGCATCCCGTACTTGTACGACACGAAGGCCCTGACGCTCGAGGTGGGGCAGGGCTGCACGGAGCTGAGCGGCGATCTCTACCAGGTCAGCGACGATCTGTTCGTCACCTACATCACGCTGGCCAAGACGCTGGACATCGGCGAGACCATCACGCTGGAGTACTGGACCACATTCCAGTACCCGGGGGACCCGGCCGACCAGCACGAGCGCGAGTACCGGCGCGCGGTTATGGGGCGGCTGGAGAACTTCGACATGCGCGTGGAGTTCCACCCCGGCCGGCTGCCGTCCGGGGTCTGGTGGGCCAGCTGGGACGGGGTCGACGGGGAGATCCTCGAGCAGGAGGCCGTCGGCCTGGACCGCCAGCACTCGGCGCACCGGTACCTGAGGTTCATCGAGAAGACAGTGGCCGGCTTCTACTGGCGCTGGTAGCCGCGAATAACCAGATGACGGGCCGGGACCGGCGGTGCTACGCTCATCGGCCTTTGTGGCATTTGCCGACCTGACGAGGTGAGTCATGCCCGGGGACAGCGATCCCGTCCTGGTCGCGGAGCGGGATCATCTGCGTGGCTCGCGTGAGTTCCTGCGGCTCATGCGTGAGAACGTCCTCTCCCTCCGCGCACTCGGCGGCGACCGGGTCTCGGAGCAATACCTCAAGGCTGATCTGTACCGCCGGGCCGAGGCGCTGGTTGACCTGCCGGACACGCCGCTGTTCTTCGGTCGGCTCGACTACGCCGATGACCTGGGGGCCGAGGCACCCGGGGCGCCCGATGACGCTGGCGCGGCCGGCGCCCTGCCGGGTGAGCAGTTCCATATCGGCCGCCGCCACGTGCATGATCCCGACGGCCGCCCGGCCGTGATCGACTGGCGGGCCCCGGTTTCCCGGCCGTTCTACCGCGCCAGCCCGGCCGACCCGATGGGCCTGGCCCGGCGGCGCCGGTTCGGGTTCTCCGGTGGCGAGCTGACTGCCTATGAGGATGAGGTGTTCACCGCGCCCGGGCCGGGCCCCGCCGGCGCCGCGCCGACGGCCCCGGCCGTCACCGCCAGCCGGATCATGATCGAGGAGATCGAGCGGCCGAGATCCGGCCCGATGCGCGACATCGTGGCCACGATCCAGCCTGACCAGGACGACATCGTGCGCGCCGGCGCCGACAGGACGGTGTGCGTGCAGGGCGCTCCGGGCACCGGCAAGACGGCGGTCGGGCTGCACCGCGTCGCCTACCTGCTGTATGCGTACCGGGAGCGGATGAGCCGCGGCGGCGTGCTCGTGATCGGGCCGAACCGGGCCTTCCTGGCCTATATCCGCAACGTGCTGCCCGCACTTGGCGAGCTGGATGTGGCCCAGATGTCCGTGACCGACCTGCTGGCCACGGTGCCCGTCCGCGGCGCCGACCCGGAGCCCGCGGCCAGGATCAAGGGCGATGCCCGGATGGCGGAGGTGCTGCGGCGGGCCCTGTGGCTGCATCTGGCCGAGCCCGCCGAGGCGATCATGCTGGTCCGCGGTTCCCGGCGCTGGCGGGTCTCGGCGCACGAGCTCGCCGCGCTGGTCGACGAGCTGCGACAGCGCGGGGTGCGCTACGGCACCGGGCGGGAGATGCTCTCGCACCGCATCGCGCACGTGATCCTCACGCGGATGGAGGCCGCGGGCGAGGCCTGCGATGACCGGACGCACGAGGCGGTGCGCCGGAGCCGGCCGGTGCGGGCCGCGGTGGACGCCATCTGGCCGAAGGCCGACCCGGTCCGGCTGGTGTTCCGGCTGCTCTCCGACCCCGCCCTGCTCGCCGCCGCCGGGTCCGGGCTGCTCGATCCCGGTGAGCAGGCCGCGGTCAGCTGGGACCGCCCGCCCCGCGGACCGGGCTCGGCGCGCTGGTCAGCGGCGGACGCGGCGCTGGTCGACGAGACCCGGGACCTGATCGAGCGGACGCCGAGCCTGGCCCATGTGGTCGTGGACGAGGCGCAGGACCTGTCGCCGATGGAGTGCCGCGCGATCGGCCGCCGGTGCGCGACCGGGTCGGCCACCGTGCTCGGCGACATCGCGCAGGGCACCACGCCGTGGGCCACCTCCAGCTGGCCCCAGCTCCTGGATCACCTGGGGAAAGAGGATGCCGGGCTGAGGGTGCTCGACACCGGCTACCGGGTGCCGCGCCAGATCCTGGACTTCGCCAGCAGGCTGCTCAGCCAGATAGCCCCGGGCCTGGCCCCGGCCAGCTCGGTGCGCCAGGACGCCGGCGCACTCGTGATCACCGCGGTGCCCGGCGGCATGGACGGGGCCCTGGCCGCCGCCTGCGCTGACGCGCTGGCCCGCCCCGGGTCGATCGCCGTGATCGCGGCCGACGACCAGGTGGCCGGGCTCTGCGGCGTGCTGCGCCGGGCCGGACTCGAGCACGCCGTGCTCGACGGCACCAGCGAGAGCCAGCAGCTCACCGTGGTCCCGGTCACGCTGGCCAAGGGCCTGGAGTTCGACCAGGTCGTCGTCGTGGAGCCGGCCAGGATCGCGGCCAGCCAGGCCCGCGGGCTGCACCAGCTGTACGTCGCGCTGACCCGCGCGGTGTCCCGGCTCACGGTGCTGCACGCCGAGCCGCTCCCGGCGCCGCTGGGCTAAAGGGTGCGGCGAGTGGGGGAGGAGTGGCGGACGGGGAGGAAGAGCTACATCTCCTTCAGCACGGATGCGATCAGCGCCGACGAGTCGTCGAACGACAGCGCCGAGGCGCGCAGGTGGTTGAAGAAGACGTTGTAGCGGTCGACGTCGGCCACATCCTCCAGGTACAGCGCGCTGGTCAGGTCCTCCAGGTAGACCACGTCGGTGTCCACCCGCTCCGGGAAGACCAGGACGATGAACGGCCGGCCCATGGCCGGGTGCGCGCCGCCGCCGAACGGGATCACCTGAACCGCCACGTTCGGCAGCGTGGCCTGGGCGAGCAGGTGCTCGAGCTGCAGCCGCATCAGGCCCGCGCCGCCGACCCGGCGCCGCAGCGCGGCCTCGTCCAGCACGGCCCATACCTTGGGCGGGTCGTCCCGGGTGATCGCGGGCTGGCGGGCCATCCGCAGCGCGACCCGGCGCTCGATGTCCTCGACCGGGCTGTTCATCATTCCGGACCTGATCACGGCCCGGGCGTAGTCCTCGGTCTGCAGCAGCTCAGGGATCAGGCTGACCTCGTAAATCCGGATCTCCGAGGCCGCGCTCTCCAGGCCGACGTAGGTGACGAACTGGGGCTGCATGGTGTCGCTGTACGCGTGCCACCAGCCCTTCTGGCGCGAGTCGCGGGCCAGCTGGACCAGGCTCTCCCGCTGCTGCGGCGGCACCCCGTAAAGCTCGAGCATGTCCCGGACGTCGCGGGGGGACACCGACACCCGGCCGGTTTCCACGCGGCTGATCTTGGATGCTGAGCACTCCAGGTGATCGGCGACTTCCTCGCACGTGAGCCTGGCCGCCTCGCGGAGCCTCCTCAGCTCGAGCGCGAGCCGGCGCCGCCGTACGGTCGGGCTTTGCTCACTTGCCATCTGTCACCTCCGCCGAACCAGCTCGGCGTGCAGGGGGGTTACAGTCTGGCGGCCTAAACGCCACCGCGTCCAGTTACTAGCCGGGAACACCACCCGTAACGATGCAGACGCGAGATGCGAAATTCGCTATGCATGTTGCATCTGACCGCCGCGGGAGGCATTCTTAAGTAATGTCATTACTCTATGCGGCGGCCCAGCTACTAGGGGTGACTCAATGATCACGGAAGCCGAGCAGGCCCGCGAGCCGGCCCAGGTGCTCGACAGCTACCTGTCCCGGCTCGAGGGGCTGGCCGAGGTGCTCGGGCACCGTGGGCTGCGGGCCAGCCTGATGGCGCCGGCCGGACGCGTTCCCAGCCTGCACGTGGTGAACCCGGCGGCGCCCGCCCTGGCGGAGCACGTTTACGCCGGGCGCGGCCAGGACGGGACCTGGTGGTTCTGGTGGTCGTGGGCGGAACGGATCGCGGCGGTCGAGGACCTCGAGGGCGCGGCTTCCCTCATCGAGCGGGTGCTCGCGGCGCGCGACTAGCCCCCGGGCCGCCGCGGCGCGGCCAGCGCGCTCGCCGGCAGCCCGGGGAACGCGACCGTGCTGCCGCGCCAGTACGCGGCGCGCAGCGCGGACGCCTGAACCTGCTGCGCGCCGAATGTCCTGACCGCCGGGGTGTCCAGCGCCACCAGGCCGAGATAGGCCGTGGTGATCCGCTCCTCCAGCAGGACGGCGAGCGAGGCGGCCTGGGCCGGGGTGCGGACCTGGACCGGCAGCCGGTAGGCGACCGCCGCAGCCACCGGCTGGGCGCCCCGGGCCTGCAGCATGGCCTCGAGCGTGTCCCTGGCCTCCTGGTGGTCCACCCAGTCCGAGGAGGCCGTGGCCTGCCTGCTCCCGGTCAGGTGGGCGCCGGCCACGCCGTAGCCGTAGACCGCGGCGTGCTCCGCGGTCAGCGCCGCCTGCAGGGCGCTGACCAGGCCCGCTCCGGGCCCGGCGGGGCTGGCCTGGCGACTCATCCGGCCCGCACCGCCACCGCGTCCAGGACCGGCACGTGCGTGGCCTCCGACGCCGAGATACTCGCGAAGAGCTGGGCGAGCGAGGACGGGGCGGTCACCAGCCGCGCCAGCAGGGCCGTGGCCCCGGCCTGCTCGGCATTTTTCAGGAACGCTACGGCCGCCGCTGGGGCCGTCGGCACCGGCTGCGCCGCTGCGGCCCGCCCGGATGGCGATGGTGACGGCGACGCGCTGGCGGAGCTGCCCGCCGGGATGATCAGTCGTGACTGAAGCTGAGCCAGGTGCGCCCGGTGCTCGGCCAGCAGGGGCTCGAGTTCTGCGGCGAGGTCGACCCCGGCCGGATTCCCGCCGCCATGCGCACCGTGCAGCACCCTGCCGTAATGGGCGATCATGGCTTGTTCCGCGGCGATCGCCGAGCGGAGCAGGCCCACGGCGGGCGACTCGGACGGCGGGGCGGCGAGGACGTTGACGCTTCCGCAGCCAGAGACGGCGGCCAGCGGCAGCAACGCCGCGGCCGCGAGAACTACTCGGCGTGTTGGATCTGCCGCCACTGTGCCTCTCAAGACGGGGCCTTCAGCCAGGGCCGGGCCGATCGGCCCGCGCGGGGTCCCAGCATGCCATGCGCCGGATCGCTGGCGTCTGACCGGCACGCGGCGGGCAGAGGTCCCGGTGCTGGCCGTCCCGGATAGGCTAGTGGCTGAGCGGACAACAGCACAGGTCGTGGGCGAGGAGGTCGTGATGAACGGTGACTCTCGTCACGGTCCGTCACGGCCGCAGACCGGGTCCCCGGACGCCGAGCGGATCGTCGGCCTGCTGGAGCCGGCGGTCGCCGCCATGGGCCTGGACCTGGAGACAGTCCGGATCACCGCGGCCGGGCGGCGGCGCCTGCTGCGCATCGTGATCGACGCCGACGGCGGGGTGAGCCTTGACGATATCGCCCAGGTCAGCCGCGAGGTTTCGGCTACGCTCGACCGCGCGGCCGCGATGGGCGAGGCGTCGTACACCCTGGAGGTGTCCTCGCCGGGCGTGGACCGGCCGCTCACCGAGCCGAAACACTGGCGCCGCGCGATCGGCCGCATGGTGAGCGCCCCGCTCCGGACTCAGGATCCGGGTGACGGCCAGGACGCCGTCACCGGACGGATCACCGGGGCGGACGACCGCGGCGTGCGGCTGGATATCAGGGGGATGAGCAGGGAGTTCGGCTACTCCGAGCTTGGCCAGGGAAAGATACAGATCGAGTTCGCACCGCTGGACCCCCAGCCGGACGATGGCGTGGACCTGGGCGCAGACGAGGAGGGACCCGATGGACATTGACCTGAGCGTCCTGCGCAGCCTGGAAGCCGAGAAGGACATCTCGATGGATCTGGCCATCAAGGCCATCGAGGACGCGCTGCTCGTGGCCTATCACCGGACCGACGGGGCGGCGGCCGAGGCGCGGGTCGAGATCAACCGGGGCAGCGGTCACGTGACCGTGTGGGCGGCGGAGACGGCCGCCGACGGCACGGTGACCCGGGAGTACGACGACACCCCGGAGGGCTTCGGCCGGATCGCCGCAACCACTGCCCGCCAGGTGATCCTGCAGCGGCTGCGGGATGCGGAGGACGAGCTCACGTTCGGGGAGTACGCGGGACGCGAGGGCGACATCGTGGCCGGCGTCATCCAGCAGGGCAAGGACCCGCGGGCCGTCCTGGTGGACCTGGGCAAGCTGGAGGCGATACTGCCGCCGACCGAGCAGGTGCCCGGCGAGCGCTACGTGCACGGCGAGCGGCTGCGGTGCTACGTGCTGCACGTCCGCAAGGGCTACCGCGGGCCGTCGGTGACGCTCTCCCGCACCCACCCGAACCTGGTGAAGAAGCTGTTCGCGCTCGAGGTGCCCGAGATCGCCTCCGGGGCGGTGGAGATCGCCGCCATCGCCAGGGAGGCCGGGCACCGGAGCAAGATCGCGGTGATCTCGCGCCAGCCCGGTGTGAACGCCAAGGGCGCCTGCATCGGGCCGATGGGCAGCCGGGTCCGTAACGTCATGACCGAGCTGCATGGCGAGAAGATCGACATCGTCGATTACTCGCAGGACCCGGCCGAGTTCGTGGCCCACGCGCTGTCCCCGGCCCGGGTTTCCCGGGTGATCATCGTGGACGCCCAGGCCCGGGTCGCCCAGGTGATCGTGCCCGACTACCAGCTCTCGCTGGCCATCGGCAAGGAGGGCCAGAACGCGCGCCTGGCCGCCCGGCTGACCGGCTGGCGGATCGACATCAGGCCGGACAGCCCGGGCGACGCGCCCGCGGCACCGGCGGCCGCGGAGGAGGACGCGGGGCAGGCCGACGCCGGGCCAGGCGAAGGTGGCGGGTCCGGCGAGGAGCGCCGCCCGGCCGGGGGCGGGGCGGGAGCCGCGCAGGACGCCGAGCTGGCCAGCGCGGTGAAGGGAGCCGGTGAAGCGGGAACTGGACAGGGACGGGGAGCTGGGCGGGGGCGGGGAGGCGCGACCCCGGGACCGGCGGGTACTGTGCCCGGTGCCCCAGATGCGCAAGCATTGTAAGCTTGGGAGAGATGGTCACGCGGTATCCGCAGCCAGTCCGGCCCGCGCCAGCGGTCCGGACGTGTGTGGGATGCGGAGTCCGTTCGGCCAAGTCCGACTTGCTTCGGCTGGTGGCCGCCGGGGACGAGATCGTTCCCGACGCACCGGCGCGGAGGCCTGGCCGGGGTGCTTACCTGCATCTCAGTCAGGGATGCTTCGAGAAAGCGCAGCGACGCCGGGCGTTTGCGCGGGCGCTGCGGCTGCCGGGACCACTTGGGACTGGCGGCCTCGCCGAGTATCTTGGGCAGACGGCTGGGCAGTTCGCCGCAGAGCGGTGAGCTGCCCGGGTTATGGTCGGCCCGCTGCGGGCGGGGCAGAGCAGAACAGAGCCGTGGCAACGCGGCTCAGGAGGAGCAGGCTGAGATTGCGATGAGCGACCGATGAGCATGTGGCGATGAACAGCAGAAGCTGACGCCGGACGGAGCACGCGCTGCCCCGGCTGGCTGATGGGTCCGGCCGAGCCGGACCGAGTAGAGGGAGCGCAGTGGCGAAGGTCCGGGTATACGAGCTCGCTAAGGAGTTCGGTGTAGAGAGCAAGGCCGTGATGGCCAAGCTCCAGGAAATGGGCGAGTTCGTGCGGTCGGCGTCCTCAACGATTGAGGCGCCGGTCGTCCGCAGGCTCAAGGAAGCGTTCGCGGCCCAGCAGCCAAGTAAGGCGCGGGCCGGGAAATCCCAGGACGGCGGCGCAGCGGCGCAGCCTGCCGCGGCGGCCAGAGCGCCAGCGGCGGCTACGGCCACGGCGGACGCCGGCGCCAGGGACGGCCAGGTCGGCACGAACGGCCGCAGCCCGGCCGCGCCCGCCACGCCGGCGGAGCCCGTGGCGCCCGTGGCGCCCGCGGAGAGCCCCGCCGCCGACACGGCCGCAGCTCGGCCCGCCGAGGCCCCCAGCCCGGTGCCGCCGCCCGTGCCGTTCCCCCAGTCCGAGCCGGAAGCCCCGGCCGCAGCCGCGAGCACGCCGGCGCCGAGCACCAGCGCGCCCGACCGCCAGGCGCCCGGCGCGCCGCGGCCCGGGGCACCGCGCCCGAGCACGCCCCGGCCCGGTGGCCAGGGCCGCGCGCCCGCAGGCACGCCGGGACCGCCGCGGCCAGGACCCCGGCCCGGCAACAACCCGTTCAGCTCGACGGCGACCGGCATGGGATCGGCGCCGCGCGGTCCCCGGCCCGGCCAGCCCGGGGCCCAGAGCCCGGCAGGCACGGGCAGCCCGGCGGCCTTCGCCGGGCAGCCCGGATCCGGCCCGCCCTCCGCCCGGCCCGGTTCGCCCGGCGGTCCCCGGCCTAGTGGCCCGCGCTTCGCCGGCCGCCCGGGACCCGGTGGCGGCGATGGGGCCAGGCCCGGCGGCCCGCGGCCCGGCGGTCCCCGGCCCAGCCCGAGCAGCATGCCACCGCGGCCGGTCGGCAGCCGGGGAGCCGGCGGCTTCGCCGGCTCCGGCGGCGGTCCTGGCGGCGGCCGCGGCGGTCCCGGCACGGGCACCCGCCCCGGTGGCGGCGGTCCCGGCGGCCGCGGCGGCCCGGGCGGGGCAGGTCCGCGCGGCGGCGGCGCCGGCGGCGGCCCGCGGCCCGGCATGGGGCCGCCCCGTCCCGGTGGCGGCGGCGGCCGGGGCCGGAGCGGCACGCAGGGCGCCTTCGGGCGGCCCGGCGGACGCCCGTCACGGGGCCGGAAGTCGAAGAAGCAGCGGCGTCAGGAGTTCGACAACATGCAGGCGCCGTCGATCGGCGGCGTGCAGGTCCCGCGCGGGAACGGCCAGGTCATCCGGCTGTCGCGCGGGGCGTCGCTGAGCGACTTCGCTGACAAGATCGGCGTGAACCCGGCGTCGCTGGTGCAGGTGCTGTTCCACCTGGGCGAGATGGTGACCGCCACCCAGTCGGTGAACGACGAGACGCTGCAACTGCTCGGCGCCGAGCTGAACTACACGGTCCAGGTTGTCTCGCCGGAGGAGGAGGACAGGGAGCTTCTCGAGGCCTTCGACATCGAGTTCGGTGAGGACGAGGGCGACGAGGGCGACCTGGTGGCCCGGCCGCCGGTGGTGACCGTGATGGGTCACGTCGATCACGGCAAGACCAAGCTGCTCGACGCGATCCGGCACACGAACCTGGTGGCGCACGAGGCGGGCGGAATTACCCAGCACATCGGCGCGTACCAGGTCAACACCAAGGTCGACGGCCAGGAACGGAAGATCACCTTCATCGACACCCCGGGTCACGAGGCGTTCACCGCCATGCGGGCCCGGGGGGCCGAGACGACCGACCTGGTCGTGCTCGTCGTGGCCGCGGATGACGGCGTGAAGCCGCAGACCACCGAGGCGCTCAACCACGCCCAGGCGGCGGGCGTGCCGATCGTGGTTGCGGTCAACAAGATCGACAAGGAGGGCGCCGACCCGGCGCGGGTCCGGGCCCAGCTCACCGAGTACGGCCTGGTGGCCGAGGAGTTCGGCGGCCAGAACCTGTTCGTCGACGTCTCCGCCCGGCAGGGCACCGGCATCGATGAATTGCTCGAGGCGGTCGTGCTGACCGCGGACGCCGAACTCGACCTGCGCGCCAACCCCGACCAGCAGGCGCAGGGCGTGGCGATCGAGGCGCACCTGGACAAGGGCCGCGGGCCGGTTGCGACCGTGCTCGTGCAGCGCGGCACGCTGCGAGTGGGCGACTCGATCGTCTGCGGCGAGGCGTTCGGTCGCGTGCGGGCCATGCTGGACGAGAACAACGACCAGGTCGGCGACGCGCCCCCGTCCCGGCCGGTGCAGGTGCTCGGCCTTACCGCGGTGCCCGGCGCCGGCGACAGCTTCCTGGTGGTCGACGACGACCGGGTGGCCAGGCAGATCGCCGAGCGGCGCGAGGCCAGGGAGCGCAGCGCGATGTTCGCCCAGCGGCGGCCGCGGGTCACCCTCGAGGACCTGGAGTCGGCGCTCAAGTCCGGCGAGCGCGAAGAGCTCCTGCTGATCATCAAGGGCGACGTGTCCGGTTCGGTCGAGGCCCTGGAAGACGCGCTGATCCAGCTCGACGTGGGCGAGGAGGTGGCGCTCCGCGTCATCGGCCGCGGCGTCGGCGCGATCACCCAGGACGACGTCAACCTGGCCATCGCCTCCGAGGCCGTGATCATCGGCTTCAACGTCCGGCCCGCCGGCCGGGCGGGTGAGCTCGCCCAGCGCGAGGGTGTGGACATCCGCTACTACTCGGTGATCTACCAGGCCATCGAGGAAGTCGAGGCCGCGCTCAAGGGCATGCTGAAGCCGATCTTCGAGGAAGCCCAGCTGGGCACCGCGGAGATCCGGGAGATCTTCCGGGTGCCGCGGGTCGGCAACGTGGCCGGCTGCATCGTCCGGTCCGGCACGATCACCCGCAACAGCAAGGCGCGCCTGGTCCGCGACAGCATTGTGGTCTCGGACAATCTCTCCGTCGACTCGCTGCGCCGGTTCAAGGACGACGCGACCGAGGTCCGCGAGGGCTTCGAGTGCGGTATCGGCATCGGCTACAACGACGTCCACATCGGCGACGTGATCGAGACGTTCGAGATGCGGGAGAAGCCGCGCGGCTGAGGCACGGGCGCCCGCGCACCATGCGCGGGCACCCGTGCCTGGCGCACTGTGCGTAATGCACACCGCAACAGTCAGCTGGCGAAGGAGAGCCGCCGTGTACGTGGGCGCCCTGACCCTGGACGTACTGCTCGGAGACGTACGGTCGCTGAAGCAGAAGCGCTCCGCGGTCCGGCCGCTGATCGCCGAGGTGAACCGGCGGTTCCCCGGGGCATCCGTGGCCGAGACCGGGCACCTTGACCTGCACCGGCGGACAGAGATCGGCATCGCGGTGGCGGCCTCGACGGCGGCGCACGCTGTGGAGGTCCTTGAGGCCTGCGAGCGCTTCGTCGCGGGGCGGCCCGAGATCGAGCTGCTGTCGGCCCGGCAGCGGCTGTTCACCGAGGAGGGGTGAGGGAGCCATGGACGTAGCCCGGGCGCGCCGGCTGAGCGAGGCGATTGCGCAGATCGTGGCCGAGATGCTGGAGCGGCGGATCAAGGACCCGCGGCTCGGGTTCGTCACGATCACCGAGGCCCGGGTCACCGGGGACCTGCGCGAGGCGACGGTGTTCTACACCGTGTATGGCTCCGAGGACGAACGCGCGGCGTCGGCGGTGGCGCTGGCCAGCGCCACCGGCCTGATCCGGTCCGAGGTGGGCAGGCAGACCGGCATCAAGCACACGCCGTCGATCACCTTCGAGCCGGACACCGTGCCCGACACGGCCAGGAACATCGAGGAGCTCGTGGCCAAGGCCAGGGTCGCGGACGCGGCGGTCGCCGCCGCGCGGGAAGGCGCCGAGCCGGCCGGCGACCCCGACCCGTACCGGGTCCGTGCCGAGCCAGAGCCCGGCGAGGAAGCCGACGACGATCCCGGCGACGGCCCCGGCGAGGCGCGCGGCCCTCTGGGCGATTACCCGGCGGCTGGCGACGGCGGCGCGAGATACTCACGCTCGTGACAGCCGAGCGCGCACCGTTGGGTGGCCCACCTGCAGGCTCTGCCGCCCGCGCCGCGGACCCAGAGCCCAGCGCACCCGGCGACGATCGCGCGCCTGATCTTGAGACCGAATGGGCGCGCGCGATCAAGGCGATCGACGGGGCGGCCGAGATCTGCCTGGCCTGCCACATCCGGCCGGACGGGGACGCGCTCGGCTCGATGCTCGCGGTGGCCCAGGCGCTGCGCGCGCGGGGCGCGGGGGAACGCCCGTCCGGCTCCGCCTCGCCCCGAATCATCGCCTCGTTCGGCGAGCTGCCGCTGCGGGTCCCGCGCATCCTGCGCTTCCTCCCGGGCACCGAGCTGCTCAGCCCGCCTGGCGCCGTTCCGGACCGGCCGCAGGTCATGGTGACGTTCGACGCGGCCAGCGCGGACCGGCTCGGGCTGCTCGAGGCCGCCGCCGCCCGCGCGGAGGAGCTGATCGTCCTCGATCATCATGTGTCCAACACCAGCTTCGGGACCGTGAACCTCATCGACCCGGCCGCCGCCGCGACCGCGGTGCTCGCGTACGACCTGATCGGCAGGCTGGGCGTGCCGGTCACCCGGGATATCGCGCTCGGCCTCTACGCCGGCCTGGTCACCGACACCGGCTCGTTCCGGTACTCGAACACCTCCCCGGAGGTGCACCTGCTCGCGGCGCGGCTGCTCGGGACCGGCATCGACCCGGGCGAGGTCGCGCACGAGCTCTGGGACCGCACCCCGTTCGGCTTCCTCGGGCTGCTGTCGGCGGTGCTCGGCCGGGCGCGGCTCGAGCCGGCCGGCCCGGACGGCTTCGGGCTGGTGTGGACCACGGTGACCCGCGACGACCGGGCCGCGCACGGGCTGCCGTTCGAGGCCGCAGAATCGGTCATCGACGTGGTGCGGCGCACCGACGAGGCCGACGTCGCCGTGGTGCTCAAGGAGGACGACGACGGGCAGTGGCAGGTGTCGGCCAGGTCCAAGGGCGCGGCGAACGTCGGCCGCGCGTGCGTGGCGCTGGGCGGCGGCGGGCATCCCCGGGCCGCCGGGTTCACCGCCCAGGGCCCGGCCGCCGACGTCATGGCCGCGCTGCGCCAGCAGCTCGCCGCTGCCCCGTGATCTCGGCGGAGCCGGGCCAGCCGCGACGGCCGGCCGGAGGTCGGCCCGAGCACATGGCACTCGGGGGGTCGCCCCCCCGGGCAAACAGCGGGCTGGTCATCGTCGACAAGCCGTCCGGATGGACCTCGCACGACGTCGTGGCCCGCGTCCGCCGCCTGGCCGGGACCCGCCGCGTCGGGCATGCGGGCACGCTGGACCCGATGGCGACCGGGGTGCTGGTGGTCGGGGTGGAGAAGGCCACCCGGCTGCTCGGCCATCTCGCGCTCACCGAGAAGGAGTACACCGGCACGATCCGGCTCGGCCAGGCGACCGACACCGACGACGCCGAGGGCGAGATCATCGCCGAGACCCCGGCGGCCGGCGTCTCCGCGGCGGCGCTGCGCACCGCAGCGGCCGCGCTCACCGGCGAGATCCAGCAGGTCCCGCCCGGTTTCAGCGCGATAAAGGTGGCCGGGCAGCGCGCCTACAAGCTGGCCAGGGACGGCGCCGTCCCTGAGCTGGCGGCCAGGGCCGTCACGGTCCGCGCCTTCGTCATCGAGGACGTGCGCCCGCTCGGCGACGTCCAGGACGCGGACGTGACGGTGGTCTGCTCCAGCGGGACCTACATCCGGGCGCTGGCCCGGGACCTGGGCGCGGCGCTCGGCGTGGGCGGGCACCTCACCGCGCTGCGGCGCACCCGGGTGGGGCCGTACGAGCTCGGCGCCGCGCGCACGCTGGAGCAGCTCGAGGCGTCGTTCAAGGTCATCCCCCTGGCCGAGGCCGCGGCCGCGGCCTTCCCGCGCCGGGACCTGACCGAGGACGAGGCGCGCCTGGTCGCGCACGGCGGCAGGCTGGCGGCCGCCGGGGACGTGGCGCCGCCCGGGCCGGACACGCCGGACGCGCCGGCCGGCCCGATCGCGGCGTTCGGCCCGGACGGCGCGCTGATCGCCTTGCTCACCGAGGCCGCGGGAGAGGTCAGGCCGCTCGCGGTCTTCGTTCCCTGACCCGGGCGCCGGGCGCTGGCGCCGTACCGCAGATCTCATGGCAGGCTTGGAGCGTCAGGGCAGAGCCGACCGGGGGAGGATCCGACACATGCACCGCTGGCAGGGCCTGGGCGACGTGCCGGACGGCTGGGGCCCCTGCGTGGTCACCATCGGCGTGTTCGACGGCGTGCACCTCGGCCATCAGCGCATCGTCGGCCGGGCCACCGAGGCCGCCACCGAGCGCGGGCTGCCCGTAGTGGTGGTCACCTTCGATCCGCACCCGGACGAGGTGGTGCGGCCGGGATCCCACCCGCCGTTCCTGTGCACCGCGCGGCGGCGTGCCGAGCTGCTGGCCGGGCTGGGCGTGGACGCGGTCTGCATGCTGCCGTTCACCCGCGAGTTCTCCCGCCTGGGCCCGGACGATTTCGTCCGGGCGGTGCTGGTGGACCGGCTGCACGCGGCGCGAGTGGTGGTGGGGGAGAACTTCCGGTTCGGTCACCGCGCCGCGGGCGACGTCCCGCTGCTCGCGCAGCTGGGCGAGAAGTACGACTTCACCGCCGAGGGGGTGCCGCTGCTGGCCGACGACGGCGTCACGATCTCATCGAGTGAGATCAGGGAGCGGCTCGCCGCCGGGGACGTGGGGGGGGCCGCGCGCGACCTGGGCCGCCCGCACCGGGTCGAGGGAGTGGTGGTGCGGGGCCAGCAGCGGGGCCGGGAGCTCGGCTTTCCCACCGCCAACCTGGAGACGCTGCCGCACACCGCCATCCCAGCCGACGGCATCTACGCCGGCTGGCTCACCAGCCTCGACGCGGGCGGCGCGGAGCAGGAACGCTGGCCGGCTGCGATCTCTGTCGGCACGAACCCCACCTTCGACGGGCAGGAACGCACGGTCGAGGCCTATGCGCTGGACCGTGATGACCTTGACCTGTACGGGGTGCACGTCGCGGTGGACTTCGCGGCCAGGCTCCGCGGCATGGTCAGGTTCGGCTCCGTCGCCGACCTCATCGACCAGATGCACCTCGACGTCGACGCGGCCCGCGAGGTGACCGGCACCGGGTAACGACCACGCTGGGTGCGCTGCGATGGCGTCTTGACCTTGCGGGCGTGATACCTTGAAGTGCGCCGGTGTATCACCGGTGCGGGCCTGCTGCGCCCTCAGGCGGCGGCCCGCGGGATCCGCGTAGCGTAAGCTCTCGCCGAACCCGTGCCCCGAAACGGCGTCAACCGCCCGGACGGGCAACCTACTGACCAGTTCCAGCCAAAGGGAGCAACGTGCCGCTCGAGACCACCGTGAAAAAGGAGATCATTGCCGGGCACGCGACTGGTGAGGGTGACACCGGCTCGCCGGAAGTCCAGGTCGCGCTGCTGACCAGGCGGATCCAGGAGCTTACCGAGCACCTCAAGGTGCACAAGCACGATCACCACAGCCGTCGCGGGCTGCTGCTGCTGGTCGGCCGCCGCCGCCGGCTGCTGCAGTACCTGTCCAGGAAGGACATCGCCCGCTACCGCGCGCTGATCGAAAAGCTCGGCCTGCGCAGGTAGGTTGGGCTAAGCCGCCTCGCTGGGCTCCGGCCCGGCCGGGCGGACAACTGAATACCAACGAAGACAGAAGACAAGAACAACGTCCCGCGGCCCCGGCCCCCAGGAGCGCCCATGGCGCCCACAGTGCCGGTCCTCGGTAGTGGTTCTCGGGCCGGGGAGGGACGCGCATCGCGTCGTCCGCCCGGGCCGGGGGCTTCGATCGAAGACCGGCCAGCTAGCCGGCTCGGCCCGGCTGGCCCGCCCGGTGCTCCATCGGTGGCGGGCTGACGCGGGACCTCACTCAAGGAGGTCTCACCCGTGACTGGTCCCCAGGAGGGTGTGTATACGACCGAGGTCGTCATCGACAACGGCTCACTCGGTTCTCATAAAATCCGGTTCGAGACCGGTCGGCTGGCCAAGCTAGCCGCAGGTAGCGCCGTCGTGTACCTCGACGACGAGACCATGGTGCTGTCCGCGACCACCGCGTCCAAGCACCCCAAGGAAGGGCTCGACTTCTTCCCGCTCACGGTGGACGTCGAAGAGCGCATGTACGCGGTGGGCCGGATTCCCGGCTCGTTCTTCCGCAGGGAGGGCCGGCCGTCCGAGGACGCGATCCTCACCTGCCGCCTGATCGACCGGCCGCTGCGGCCGACGTTCAGGCACGGGCTGCGCAACGAGGTCCAGATCGTCGAGACGATCATGGCCCTGAACCCCGAGCATCTCTACGACGTGGTCGCGATCAACGCGGCCTCGCTGTCCACGCAGCTGTCGGGCCTGCCCTTCTCCGGGCCGATCGGCGGTGTCCGGGTCGCCCTGATCAAGGATCAGTGGGTCGGCTTCCCGACGCACCCGCAGCTGGAGGAGGCCACCTTCGACATGGTCGTGGCCGGCCGGGTGCTGGACGACGGTGACGTGGCGATCATGATGGTGGAGGCGGAGTCCACCCCGCACACCCTGCGCCTGCTCGCCGATGAGAGCAGCGGGGCGGTCGGGCCCACCGAGGACATCGTGGCGGCCGGGCTGGAGGCGGCCAAGCCGTTCATCAAGGCCCTCTGCGAGGGGCAGCGGCAGGTCGCGGCGCACGCCGCCAAGGAGGTCGTCGAGTTCCCCGTCTTCGGCGACTACCAGCAGGACGTCTACGACGCGCTGGCCGGCGAGGTCACCGACGACCTGGCCAAGGCGCTCACGATCGTCGGCAAGCAGGACCGGGATGCCGAGACCGACCGGGTCAAGGCCCTGGCCGCGGAGCGGCTCGGCGGTCAGTTCGAGGGCCGGGAGAAGGAAATCAGCGGAGCGTTCCGCGCGCTGACCAAGAAGCTGGTCCGGGAGCGGATCATCCGGGACGGGATGCGGATCGACGGCCGCGGCCTGGCCGACATCCGGCAGCTGTCCGCCGAGGCGGGCGTGCTGCCCCGGGTGCACGGCTCGGCGCTCTTCGAGCGCGGCGAGACCCAGGTCCTGGGCGTCACCACGCTCAACATGCTCCGGATGGAGCAGATGATCGACACGCTCAACCCGGACCGCACCAAGCGCTATATGCACAACTACAACATGCCGCCGTACTCCACCGGCGAGACCGGCCGGGTCGGCTCGCCGAAGCGGCGCGAGATCGGCCACGGCGCGCTGGCCGAGCGGGCCCTGATCCCCGTGCTGCCGACCCGCGAGGAGTTCCCCTACGCGATCCGGCAGGTCTCGGAGGCCATCGGCTCCAACGGCTCCACCTCGATGGGCTCGGTCTGCGCGTCCTCGATGTCGCTGCTGGACGCGGGCGTGCCGCTGAAGGACATGGTGGCCGGCATCGCGATGGGCCTGATCCACGAGGGCGGGGAGTACGTCACGCTGACCGACATCCTGGGCGCCGAGGACGCGTTCGGCGACATGGACTTCAAGGTCGCTGGCACCAAGGACGTCATCACCGCGCTGCAGCTCGACACCAAGCTGGACGGCATTCCCGCGTCGGTCCTCGCGGCCGCGCTGAAGCAGGCGCGCGGCGCGCGGCTGACCATCCTCGACGTGATGCGCGAGGCCATCGACGCCCCGGGCGAGATGAGCCCGTTCGCGCCGCGGATCATCACGGTCAAGGTTCCGGTGGACAAGATCGGCGAGGTGATCGGCCCGAAGGGCAAGATGATCAACTCGATTCAGGAGGACACCGGCGCCGAGATCACCATCGAGGACGACGGCACCATCTACATCGGTGCCACCGACGGCCCGTCGGCCGAGGCCGCCAGGTCGGCGATCAACGCGATCGCCAACCCGCACATCCCCGAGGTGGGGGAGCGGTTCCTCGGCACGGTGGTGAAGACGACCACGTTCGGCGCGTTCGTGTCGCTGCTGCCCGGCCGCGACGGCCTGCTGCACATCACGCAGATCCGCAAGCTGCACGGCGGCGCCCGCATCGAGAACGTGGACGACGTGATCTCGGTGGGCGACAAGATCCAGGTCGAGATCCGCGAGGTGGACGACCGCGGCAAGCTGTCCCTGGTCCCCGTCGAGGTTGTGGAGCGTGAGGCAGCCGGCGAGGACCTGGGCGGGAATGACCAGCGCCCGCGCGGTGACCACGGCGGCGACCGCTACCGGGACCGTGGCGACCGCGGCGGTGACCGGGGAGGGGACCGCGAGCGGGGCGAGCATCACCGCACCCGGGAGCGCCACCGCGGGCCGCGCAACTCATGACCGTCGACTCGCGTCCGCTGGCCGACGGCGACTCTGGTGTCACCCGCACGATCCTGCCGGGCGGGCTGCGGGTGATCACAGAGTCGCTGCCGGCGGTCCGGTCGGCGGCGTTCGGGATCTGGGCCGGCGTCGGCTCGCGGGACGAGGACCTCGCTCACGCCGGCGCCACCCATTACCTGGAGCACCTGCTCTTCAAGGGGACCGAGAAGCGCAGCGCGCTGGATATCTCGGCGGCGATGGACGCGGTCGGCGGCGAGCTGAACGCGTTCACCGCCAAGGAGTACACCTGCTACTACGCACGGGTGCTCGACGCTGACCTGCCGCTGGCCATCGACGTGCTCGCGGACATGGTGACCAGCTCGCTGATCGAGCCGAAGGAGGTCGATGCCGAGCGCGGCGTGATCCTCGAAGAGATCGCCATGAACGAGGATGACCCCTCGGACACGGTGCACGAGGCCTTCGCGGCCCAGCACTTCGGCGACACACCGCTCGGTCGGCCGATCCTCGGCACCGTCGACTCCATCAACGCGATCACGCGAGCCCAGATCGCCGAGCACTATGCGGCGCGGTACAAGCCGCGGAATCTCGTGGTGGCCGCCGCGGGCAGCCTGGACCACGCCGAGGTCGTCGAGCTGACCAAGGCCGCGTTCGGGCCGTTCCTGACCGGGGACGCGGACCCCGAGCCCCCGCGCCTGCCCGGGCAGGCGGACGCCCCGGCGGAGCCGGGCACCGGCGTGCGGCTGGTGTCGCGCAGCATCGAGCAGGCGAACCTGGTCCTGGGCTGCAGCGGCCTGTCGCGTAACGACGACCGCAGGTTCGCGCTCGGCGTGCTGAACGCGGCGCTCGGCGGCGGCATGTCATCGCGGCTGTTCCAGGAGGTCAGGGAGAAGCGGGGCCTGGCGTATTCGGTTTACAGCTTCAGCTCCCAGCACGCCGACACCGGCATCTGGGGCGTGTACGCAGGATGCCTGCCGGCCAAGGCCGACGAGGTCCTGGCCATATGCCGGGACGAGATCGCCAAGGTCATCGACGGCGGCCTGACCGACGACGAGCTGGAGCGGGGCAAGGGCCAGCTGCGCGGGTCGATCGTGCTCGGCCTGGAGGATCCTTCCTCCCGGATCAGCCAGGCTCGGCAAGGCCGAGCTGGTCTACCCGCGGCTTGAGCCGGTCGAGGAAATCCTGGCCTCGATCGAGGCCGTCAGCCACGACCAGGTGCGTGAGGTGGCCGCCGCGGTGCTCGCCCAGCCCAAGGCGCTCGCCGTGGTGGGGCCGTTCGACGATCCTGGCGTCTTCACCGCGGCGCTCGGGTAGATGCGGCCGGGGCCGGCCTGCTCTTCTAGCGGCCGCCTGCCGTCGTGCCCGTGGCCAGGAGCAGCGCCACGAGCACGCCGATAACCGCGCACAAGACGACGGCCAGGTAGGGGGCGTACCGGAAGAGCGCCGCCGCGGCCCGGGCTCTCATGCGCTGAACGCCCGGTAGAGCAGCACGTGCCCGCGGCGGTTGAGGAAGAAGGTCTCCGCCTCGGCCGCGGGGCTGGCGGGCCGGCCGGAGACGATCACCCATGTGTCCATGGCCACGCGGCTGCCGCAGCTGATGTCCGCCACCTGGACTTTCTGGCCCGGTGGGGCGTGCGCCTTCTGGTAGGAGCGCAGCGGGCCTGAGTAGATAACCGGCACTTGGGCGGCCTGGATGATGACCATGCTGCGCCGGGGAAGCTGCGGCCAGAAGGCCCGGTCGCTGAGGAGCAGGCTGGTGACGAGGCCCTGCCTGGCGGCGATGATCGCCCGCGGCGCCCCGGTCACCGGCGACACCGTGGCGGCGCCCCGCATCGACGCCGACACCTGGACCTGGGCCAGCTTGCGCAGGACCGTCAGCGGGGCGGCGGCCACCTTGGGTCCGAAGGCCCGCAGCCCGGCCGGGTCGGGGCACAGCGTCGTCATGCCTTTCCGCGCCGGCATCTTGATCGCGGCCGGATAGACGGCAGCGTCAAAGCCCACCGCCCCGACCGCCGGGGTCTGGAACGTGCCTGCGGACGGCACGGTGCCCGACGCGGGGTCGGCGCCGCCGGGGGACAGGCGGCCAAGCAGCACGACGGGGATCACCGCAGCCGTGGTGACGAAGGCCGCCACCGCGGCGCCCACGCTGGCCACGGTCAGCCGCTGGCGCCGGGCGGCCCGGCGGACCCGGGCCTGCGCGTCCGGCCAGACGGGCAGCGACCACCGCGGGTCCTGCAGCAGCTCCCGCACCCGATCCTCAGTCGTCATGGGCCTGGCCTCCGGGAACCAGTTCGCGCTGAAGCAGCGGGCGCAGAGCCGCCAGCGCGCGTGACGCCTGGCTCTTGACGGTGCCCGGCCGGCACCCCATCAGCTCCGCGATCGCGGCCTCGGACAGGTCCTCGTAGTAGCGCAGCACCAGCACGGTCCGCTGCCGCACCGGCAGGCGGCTCAGGGCCCGGCGCAACAGATCCCAGTCCTCGGTGCGGCGCAGCGCGGGATCGTCGACGATGCTGTCGGGCACCTCCCCGAGCTGTACCCGTGCCTCCCACCGCCGCCACCGGTTGATGTGGGTATTGACCATGACCCGGCGGACGTAGGCCGCGGCGTTGTCCCTGCGGACGGAGCGCCACCGGCGCAGCGTCCTGGCCAGCGCCTCCTGCACCAGGTCCTCGGCCGCCTTCGGGTCGCCGGTCAGCACGTGACCGAACCGCAGCAGCCCAGGCAGAGCCGCGGCCGCGAATTCACCGAAGCTGTCCGTGGGGAGATCTGCAGCGGGCACCTGTCCTCCACTCACCAACACTCCCGAAGCCGGTCAAAGGTTGCATGCCGCGCGCAGGTTGCTTGATGACAACGGCCGGCGGGTAGGGTCTTCGCAGGAGGAGCACGATGATCAAGGTCGGTGTGCTCGGCGCCAAGGGGCGCATGGGGTCGGAGGTGTGCCGGGCGGTCGACACCGCCGACGGCATGGAGGTCGCGGCCGCCGTCGATGTCGGCGACACGCGCGACCCGCTGGCCGCCTGCGATGTGGTCGTGGACTTCACCCACCCGGGCGCGGTCATGGACAACCTGCAGTGGTGCCTGGCCCGTGGCCGCAACGTGGTGGCCGGGACCTCAGGGTTCGAAGAGACCAGGCTGGCCGCGGTGACCGGCTGGCTCGCGGCGTCGCCGTCGGCCCGCGCGCTGATCGTGCCCAACTTCTCCGTCGGCGCCGTGCTGATGATGCGTTTCGCGGAGCAGGCGGCGCGTTTCTTCGAGTCGGCCGAGATCATCGAACTGCACCACGCGGCCAAGGCCGACGCGCCGTCGGGCACCGCCTCGCGGACCGCCTCGCTGATAAGCGCGGCGCGCGCCGCGGCGGACCTCGGGCCGGTGCCGGACGCGACGGTCTCCGAGGTGGAGGGGGCCCGGGGCGCGGTCCTGGACGGGGTACGGGTGCACTCGGTGCGGCTGGCCGGGCTGCTGGCGCATCAGGAGGTGCTGCTCGGTGGGCACGGTGAGATCCTAACCATCAGGCATGACTCGCTGGACCGGGCGTCGTTCATGCCGGGGGTTCTGCTGGCCGTGCGCGGCGTGGCGTCGCTGCCAGCAGGGCTGACGGTCGGCCTGGAGAGTCTGCTGGGCCTGGCCTGACAGAGGGCGAGGAGACCAATGAGAGCAATCCTGAACATCATCTGGCTGGTGCTGTGCGGGCTGTGGATGGCGATCGCCTATGCCGTGGCGGGGGTGATCTGCTTCATCCTGATCATCACGATCCCGTTCGGCATCGCGTCGTTCCGGATCGCGAACTACGTGCTCTGGCCGTTCGGCCGGACGATCGAGCCGCGGCGCAACGCGGGGATCGGCTCCCTGATCGGCAACATCATCTGGATAATTCTGTTCGGCTGGTGGCTGGCCATCGGGCATCTTGTGACCGGCGTGGCGCTGTGCATCACGATCATCGGCATCCCGCTCGGCATCGCCAGCTTCAAGATCATCCCGATCACGCTGTTCCCGCTCGGGGTGGAGATCGTCCCGTCCGACCAGGACTACTCCACGTTCTCCCCAGCCGGCCGCCGGGCGGCTTGAGGCGGGCGCCGGGCCGCCGTTGCGCGGGACGCCGGGGTGGGCGTGCCCGCCGCCGGGCGGCCCGGGTCCGGGCCGGGCCCGCCGTGACCAGGCAGGGATTCGGCGATGCGCTTGATCTCGCTGAGCCGGCGGTCCCAGTCGGCGGCCAGCCCGGCCATCCAGCGGGCCGTGGCGGCGACGCCCTCGGGGTGCACCACGTAGCGCACCTCCCGGCCCCGCCGCCTGGCGCCCACCAGGCCGGCCCGGTCGAGGACCGCGAGATGCTTGACCACGGCCTGCCGGGAGATCGGCAGGCCGTCGGCCAGCGCGGTAGCGGTGGCCTCGCCGCGGGCCGCCAGATCCTCGAGCAGGCGCCGCCGGGTCGGATCGGCCATCGCGGCGAGGACCCCGTCCACCGCCGGGCCATGGATCACGCAGGCAGCCGTTCCGCGTACTGCTGCAGCTCGGCCAGCTCGGATGCCCAGCCCTCGGTGTTCTCCCTGACCGCTGTGGCCTGCTCATCGTCGCTGGCGTCCAGGCTGGCGAAGCCGGTCTCGACCACGCGAAGCATGGTGCCTGGCTCGGCAGGGGTCAGGCTGAACTCGACCAGCGTGGAGTTGCCCGCGGCCGGCATCACCTCGGCCCCGTGCCCCCAGCGGTAGGAGAAGAAGCTGGGCGGCTCGACCCGCTCGACCACCGCATGGTGGTTGCCGTACTCCGTCCAGCCGAAGACCATCTTCCCGCCCGGCTGCAGGTCCACCTCCGCCGAGTCGCCGAACCACCGCGCGACGTGCCCGGGTTCGGTCAGGGCCGCCCAGACCACGCGCTGCGGCGCGTTGATGAAGATCTCTCGCTCTATCCGGTCCGCTGTCATGTCCGTCCTCCGTCTCTAGGTGCAACTCGATGGTTGCGCATCCTGAGCTGAGGCGCAACTGTATGGTTGCACATGACACGGCAGACGCGGGTTCGCCCGCCGCCCGGCCGATGGCGTACGGTCGCGTTATGTGCCGGAGCATCAAGACCCTGCGTGAGCCATACACCAAGGACGTCACCGAGGCGGACGTGCGCGCCGCCGCGCTGCAGTACGTCAGGAAGGTGAGCGGCTTCCGGAGCCCGGCCCGGCATAACGCCGAGGCCTTTGACCGCGCTGTCGACGCGGTGGCCGGAGCCACCCTCACCCTGCTGGACCAGCTCGAGGTGCGCCAGGCGGCCGCGTCCTGACCGGACCGCCGGCGGGTCACCGCCGAAGCTCACCGCGGTCGTGCTGGCCCACTGCGGTCGGGCATGCCCCGTCATGTCATAGCTATATAGCTAATAATCTATAGGCTCACCTTGGCCACTGGCGGCGCGGCCGTCAGGTACCGAGCGCACGTTCCCGCGGCCCGGTCCGTGGCCACCTTCCGCGGGCCGGGCGCCCGTGGCGGGAGCGGCGGAACGGGCGGCAGCGTGGGCCAGGGGCGGCGGTCCGGGGCAACAGCGCCCCAGGCTGCGGGGTCTATGGTGACAGCGTGGTATCAACCGGCCAGCTCGCCGCGTTCGCCGTCGCATCGGCCATCCTCATCGTCATCCCCGGGCCCGGCGTCCTGTTCGTGATCGGGCGGGCCCTAGCCCACGGCCGCCGCACCGCGCTGGCGTCGGTGGCGGGCCACGCGGCCGGGAACGGCGTGGTGGCGGTCTGCGTGGCGCTGGGCGTCGGGGCCGTGGTGCAGCGTTCGGCCACCGTGTTCACCGTGGTCAGGCTGGCGGGGGCCGCCTACCTGATCTGGCTCGGCGTGCAGGCGTTCCGCAAGCGCGACGATCTGGCCGGCGTCCTCACCCGGGCGGCCATGCCCCGCGGCACCGTGCGCGCGGCGCGGGAGGGCTTTGTCGTGGGCGTCACGAACCCGAAGGCCGTGATCTTGTTTGCCGCGGTGCTGCCGCAGTTCGTGGACCGGGCCGCCGGGCACATCCCGGCCCAGATGCTGGTGCTGAGCGTGGTGTCCATCGCGATCGGCCTGGGCTCGGACAGCTGCTGGGGCCTGGCCGCGAGCACGGTCCGGTCCTGGTTCGCCCGGTCCCCGCGGCGGCTCGGGCTGGTCGGCGGCGTGGGCGGGCTCGCGATGATCGGGCTGGGCGTCACCCTCGCCGTGACCGGCCGCAACGACTGAGCGGCCGTCAGGCCGAGAGATAGTTGCTGATCTGGCTGAGCCACCTGGTGTAGTAGCGGCTGGCCAGGGCGCCGGGTATCAGCCGGGACACCACCGGCCGGTACCTGTTGATGTCCTCGGCGGAGGCGTGCCTGGCCACCAGGGCCGCCCTGGGCGACCGGGCTTTCTCGAACGCCCGCAGCGCGGCGGGCACGCCGTCGGCGTCGCGGGCCTGGCGCAGCGCGCAGGCCATGGCCCACGCGTCCTCGAGGGCCTGATTGGCGCCCTGGGCGCGGGTCGGCGGCATGGAGTGGGCCGCGTCGCCGATCACGGTGACCCGGCCGGCGCCCCAGACCGCCGGCACCGTGTGCCGGTAGTGCGGGAAGAACCCGGCGTCGCGGTCGTCGACGGCGGCCAGCACGTCCGGGACCGGCGCGGCCCAGCCGCCGAAGGTGTTCCGCAGCGCGGTCACGGGCGACGCGGGCACAGGCGCGCCGGGTGCCCACCGCTGGTCGAACCACCACTGCAGCAGGCCCTCGCCGGCCGGCATCAGCCCGCACAGGCCGGCCTGCCCCACGAACATCACGCAGCGACGCGAGGTGGTCACGTCGACCGGCACCGGGCTGACCCCCTGCCAGGTGGCCCAGCCGCTCAGCTCGGCCGGGTCGCCGCCCCAGACCTGGTCGCGGATCACCGACCCGCGCCCGTCGGCGCCGACCAATAGGTCTCCGTGCGCGGTCGTGCCGTCGGCGAACTCGGCGTGCACGCCCCCGTCGTCCTGGGTGATCCCGGTGCACGCGCGGCCGAACGAGACCAGGCCTGGCGGCAGCCCGGCGGCGAGCCGCTCCAGCAGCCGCCGGCGCGGCAGGCAGATGTTCGGGTGACCGTAGTGCGCGGCGGACCTGGCCACGTTGACGCTGACCAGCAGCCGGCCGCGATAGTCGCGCTCGTCGATCGCATCGATGGGCGCGCCGACGCCGTCGAGCCGCACGCCAAGCTCGTTCAGGACTCCGGTGCCGTTGCTCCACAGCGTCACCGCGGCCCCGGTCCGGCGCAGGCCGTCGGCCTGCTCGAACACCGTGACGTCGTGACCGTCCGCGCTCAGCCCCCGGGCTGCGGCCAGGCCGCCCACGCCCGCTCCGACAATCAGGACCCGCATGTCCGCCTCCCAGGGCCGCGCTCCGCCAATATCACTACGATATTAGTACTATTATCGTAGTGATAACATACGCTACTGACATGGCGCCACCCCGGAACCTGCGACGCCGCCGCGCCCTCACCGACAGCGCGATCGAGATCCTGGGCACGTCGGGCACGCACGAACTGAGCCATCGCGCGGTGGACGAGCGGGCCTGCCTGCCCGCCGGAACCACGTCCAACTACTTCCCCAGCCGGGACGACCTGCTTGAGGCGGCTGCGCGCCGGATCGTCGAGCTGCACCTGGCCGACATGCAGGCCGCCGACGCCCAGGTCACCAGCCCGGCCGGCCCGGGCCAGCTCGCGGAGCTGATCGGCGCGTCACTCTACGACTCGGCCACCAGGCGCCGCACCCGGTTCCTGGCCATCTTCGAGCTGACCCTGGAGGCCACCCGCAGGCCCGCGCTCGCCCAGGCCCTGTCGCAGATCGCCGCCGCTACCCTCGACGCCACCGTCGCGCAGCACCGCGCGCTCGGCCTGGACACCTCGCCTGAGCAGGTGCAGCTGCTGATCACGCTCTACGCGGGCGCGCTGCTGCCCCTGGTCACCGGGCCGCCCGAGGCGGTGACGCCCGGCGCGGCCCGGGCGCTGGCGCAGTGCCTGGTCACCGGGGTCGTCGGCTCGGCGGGCTAGGCGGTCGGCGTTCGGGCGGCGTCCTCCAGGCCGAGTTCGGCCACCGATGTCTCGCGCATCTTGAACTTCTGCACCTTGCCGGTGACGGTCATCGGGAACTCCTCCGTGAACCGCACGTACCGCGGGATCTTGTAGTGCGCGATCTTGCCGCGGCAGAAGCCCATGACGTCCTCACCGGTCAGCTCCGCGCCGGGACGGAGCTTCACCCAGGCGCACAGCTCCTCGCCGTACTTCTCGTCCGGCACCCCGATCACCTGGACGTCCTCGATCGAGGGGTGGGTGTAGAGGAACTCCTCGACCTCGCGCGGGTAGACGTTCTCGCCGCCGCGGATGACCATGTCCTTGATCCGGCCCACGATGTTCAGGAAGCCAGCGGCGTCCATCACGGCCAGGTCCCCGGTGTGCATCCAGCGCGCGGCGTCGATTGACTCCGCGGTCTTCTCCGGCTCGTTCCAGTACCCGAGCATCACCGAGTAGCCCCGGGTGAACATCTCGCCTGGCTCGCCGCGGGGCAGCACCAGCCCGTTGTCCGGGTTCACGACCTTGACTTCGACGTGCGGGTGCACCCGGCCGACCGTCGACACCCGCCGGTCGGTGTCATCGTCGGGCCTAGTCTGGCAGGACACCGGCGACGTCTCCGTCATCCCGTACGCGATCGTGACCTCGGACATGTGCATCTCGCTGACCACCCGCTTCATGACCTCGACCGGGCAGGGCGAGCCCGCCATGATCCCGGTCCGCAGCGTGGACAGGTCGTACGTGCCGAAATCGGGCAGGCCGAGCTCGGCGATGAACATCGTCGGCACCCCGTACAGCGAGGTGCACCGCTCGTCCTGGACCGCGCGCAAGGTGGCCGCCGGGTCGAAGCCCGGCGCTGGGATCACGATGCAGGCGCCGTGCGTGGTGCAGGCCAGGTTGCCGAGCACCATCCCGAAGCAGTGGTAGAACGGCACCGGGATGCAGACCCGGTCCAGCTCGGTGTACGCGCACATCTCGCCGATGAAGAAGCCGTTGTTCAGGATGTTGTGGTGGGAGAGCGTCGCGCCCTTGGGGAAGCCGGTCGTGCCGCTGGTGTACTGGATGTTGATGGCGTCATCGAAGGCCAGGCTCGCCTCGCGCTGCGCTAGCGCGTCGCTGCCGGCCGCGGCCGAGCCCGCCGCGAGCAGCCCGTCCCACTCCGGTGTGCCGACGTAGATCACCCGCTCCAGGTCGGCCAGGTCGTCGCGCACATCGTCGATCATGGCGCGGTAGTCGCTGGTCTTGAAGCTCTCCGCGCTGACCAGGAGCCGGATCCCGGACTGGCGCAGCACGTAGGCGAGTTCATGACCGCGGTAGGCCGGGTTGATGTTGACCAGGATCGCG
Organism: uncultured Actinomycetota bacterium; assembly: GCA_963844655.1. Classification (GTDB taxonomy): domain Bacteria; phylum Actinomycetota; class Actinomycetes; order Streptosporangiales; family Streptosporangiaceae; genus JASHPR01. The sequence continues at coordinate 1,681,930 of CAWJPA010000007.1, forward strand.
CCGATTTTTGCGGTCGCGTACTGGAGCAGGACCCACTCGGCGCAGTTGGGAGCCCAGATGCCGACCCGGTCGCGGGCCTGGATCCCGGCCTCGATCAGGCCGCGGGCGAGGGCGTCGGTGTCGGCGTCGAACTCGCGGTAGGTCCAGCGACGGCCGCTCGGCACGTCCACCACCGCCTCGTTGTCGCCGAACGCCGCGGCCACACGGCGCAGGTTGGCCCCGATGGTCTCGCCGAGCAGCGCGGTAGCCGAGGTGCCGTGGCTGTAGGAAAGCTGGATTCCACCGGACATGACTCATCCTCTGCGGTTCTGGGTCGCTGCGTATGCTGCGTTCTGGCTCTTAGTGTGAATGCCCGGGTCAGTCCGCCGTCAAGCTGTGGTGCGGCAGTCACCGCGCGGGGTTACTGTCTAGGTAAGAGCTCGTCATCCTCCCCGGAGCGACAAATGGGGATGTGGATCATCTGGTTGATCGTAGCCGCGGTGCTCGGCCTCGCCGAGGTCCTCACCGCGACGCTGGCCTTTGGGCTGGTTGCGGTCGCCGCGCTGGTGGGCGCCGGGGTCGGTGCCGCCGGGGGGAACGTGGCCCTTCAGTTCGGCGCTTTCGCTGTCGCCTCGGCGGCCGGCCTGGGGGTCGCCCGGCCGTTCGCGATGCGCCACATCAGGCAGCCGCCGCTGCTGCGCACCGGGACCGCCGCCCTGGTCGGACGGCCTGCGTATGTCCTCGAGGAGGTCACCGCGCAGAGCGGGCGGGTCCGGATAGGTGGCGAGGAGTGGTCGGCACGGCCCTACGACGAGACCCTGGTGATCCCCGCGGGTTCCACCGTCGATGTACTTCAGATTGAGGGCGCCAAGGCCCTCGTTTACCCTCGGGAGTAGCCATGGAACTGGCTGTCCTTATTGTCGGGGTGGTCTTCGTTATACTGATCGCCCTGTTCACGGTCAAGACGGTGCGGATCGTGCCGCAGGCCCGGGCCCGCAACGTGGAGCGTCTCGGCAGGTACCGCAAGACGCTGGAGCCCGGGATGAACGTGATCATCCCGTTCATCGACCGGGTGAAGCCGCTGATCGACCTCAGGGAGCAGGTGGTTTCGTTCCTGGGCCAGCCGGTGATCACCGAGGACAACCTGGTGGTGAAGATCGACACCGTGCTGTTCTTCCAGGTCACCGACCCGCGGGCGGCCGACTACGAGATCGTCAACTACATCCAGGCGATCGAGCAGCTCACTGCGACCATGCTGCGCAGCGTGATTGGCTCTATGGACCTGGAGGTGACCCTGACCTCGCGCGACAAGATCAACACCATGCTGCGCGGCGTGCTGGACGACGCGTCAGGCAAGTGGGGGATCCGGGTGACCCGGGTCGAGATCAAGGCGATCGACCCGCCGAAGAGCGTCATTGACGCGATGGAAAAGCAGATGCGGGCCGAGCGGGAGAAGCGGGCCGCGATCCTCAACGCCGAGGGCGTCAGGCAGGCGCAGATCCTCACCGCGGACGGCGACAAGCAGGGCAACGTGCTGCGCGCCGAGGGCGAGAAGCAGAGCGCGATCTTGAAGGCCGAGGGCCAGGCCACGGCGATCAGCGCCGTGTTCCAGTCCATCCACGACAACGATCCCGACCCCAAGCTGCTCGCCTACCAGTACCTGCAGACGCTGCCGCAGCTCTCCCAGGGCCCCGGCAACACGGTCTGGATGATCCCGAGCGAGCTGACCAGCGCGCTGAAGATGCTGAGCTCGGCGTTCGAGGGGCCCGGCGGCAGCCGGGATGCGGCGGCCGGTCCCGGTGCCGAGACCGGCCCTGCCCCGGGCGGGAACGGCCTCGCGGAGGCCTGGACGCGTCGCGTCCGGGTGCCGGGCCAGGCGGGCCCGGCCGAGGTGGCTGGTGCCGCGGAGCTGGCTGGTGAGCCCGGTACGGGCGAGGTGACCGCCGTCGCGGCGGCGGAGGATGCCGCGGAGCTGGCGAGCGCGGGCGCAGGCGATGCTGCCGAGCTGGCCAGTGCGGGGGCAGCCGACGCCGCGGAACTGGCGAGTCAGCCCGGTGCGGAGGAAGTCACGGCTGCGGCGGAAGCAGCAGCGGCCGCAGCGAAGGGCCTGAGCGGCCTGGGGACCTGACCCGGGACCGGCCTGACCCCCGCCTGCCCCTGGCCTCTCCTCCCGGCGCCGGACGTCAGCGCGCCGGAGTGAAGGCCAGGGGCAAGCGGACCGGGCCGGTGTTGCCGGAATCGGGCAGCCAGCTGGCCTCGCCGTCGACGCGCGGCTCTCGCATCCGGCGGGCCAGCAGCGGCAGCGCCTCGGCCATGTCCGTCCGGGCGACGTAGTGGCCGATGCAGTGGTGGATCCCGGCGCCGAAGCCGAAGTGCGGCTTGCGCTTGGCGGTGATGTCGAAGCCAGCGGGCCTGAACGCGCGCGGGTCGGTGCCCGCGCACTGGGCGAACAGGTGCACGGTCGTGCCCGCGGCGATGCCAAGGCCGTCGAACGTGAAGTCCTCCAGGGCCTCCCTGGTGACCCACGTGGCGGTGGGGTTCACCCGCATGACCTCCTCCACGGCCGCGCGGCCGAGCTCGGGACGCTCGGCGAGCAACCGCCATTGGTCCGGGTGGGCCAGGAACGTCTGCATGGCCAGGCCGAGCTGGTTACGCGTGGTGTCGTAGCCGCCGAAAATCAGCAGGACCAGGCCGTCGCGCAGCTCGTCGTCGCTGAGGCCGCCGTCCTCGCCGGTCGCCCGCGTGAGCGCACTGACCACATCGCCGCGGTCATGACGGCGCCGGTCCGCGACCAGCTCGTCGGCGTAGCCGTACAGGCTGGCCAGCGCCTGCTCGATCCGGGGCAGGTCCTCGCGCAGCGTGACCCCGAGCGCGAGCCCGATCACCGCCGAGTCCCTGGCGATCGTGGCGGCCTCCGTCTCGGGGAGGCCGAGCATGATCGCGATGACCCGGGCCGCGTACGGGGACCCGAAGTCGGTGACGAACTCACACCGGCCCGTGCCGGCGAAGCCGTCGGCCAGCCCGGCCGCCAGGTCCCTGAACCTGGGCACCAGCGTGGTGACCAGCCGGGGCGAGAAGGCCGGGTTCATGAGCTGGCGCACCCGGTGGTGCTCCTCGCCCTCCAGGTTCAGCAGCCAGGTCGCCCACCACCGGGCGAACAGCCCGGCGGTGACCCCGTTGTGCGCGGGCCAGGCCACGCTGCCCTGCCGCAGCTTCGGGTGCTTGGCCAGCCGGCTGACCTGGTCATAGCGCAGCACGGCCAGCCCGTAGTTGGTGCGCGCGTACCAGCTCAGCTCGCGGGCCGCGTGGACCTCAGCGGACTTGATCGAGAAGCCCGGGCGGGTGATGTCGAAGTAGGGGACGGCGCCGGTCAGGCTCGCGGTCATGGGGGCTCCGGTCTGCAGGCGGCTCAGGCACTGAGCTTAAGCAGAGGTATCGCCGTAGTATTGCTGCGGCAAATGTTCTCCATCAGGATCGCAGGACGCGGCACATGGGAAGAGATGGGCTCTCGGTCATCGAGAAGGCCGCCGCGATCATCGAGCGCTTCCTGGAGGAACGGGCCACGTCGCTGTCCTTCAACGAGATCCTGTCCGGCACCCAGCTGAGCCGGGCCACCGTGCACCGCCTGCTCTCGGAGATGACCGAGCATGCCCTGCTGGCCCAGGCCGCGCAGCGCGATGAGTACCGGCTGGGCCCGCTGCTGGTGTCCGCCGGGGCCCTGGCCCAGCAGCTCGACAGCGCCGCGGCCCGGGCGATGCCGCGCATGGAGCTGCTGCGCGACCAGTTCGGCGAGACCATCCTGCTGGCGGAGTTCCAGGCGAACGCGGTCGTCCCGGTACACCGCCTGGACGGGCGGCACGAAATGCGGATGACCCAGGAGGTGGGCCGCCGGTACCCGGCGTACGCCGGGGCCACCGGGAAGGTGCTGCTCGCCTGGCTGGACGCGGTCGCGCTCACCGCCTATCTCGGCAACGTCCGCCCGGAGCCGCTCACCAGCGCCACCGTCACCAGCGTCGAGGCCCTCCGCCTCGATCTCGGCCGGATCCGGCGCATCGGGGCCGCGGTGAGCCGGGGCGAGCGCGTGGCGGGTTCCATCGCCGTCTCCGCCCCGGTCTTCGACGCGCACGGCCGGTGCGCGGCCGCGCTCACGATCAGCGGCGTCGCGTCCCGCTGGTGCCGCGACCGCATGTTCATCGCCGGGCAGGCGGTCGGCGCGGCCGCGGAGGCGGTGTCGATGGAGCTCGGGTACCGCGCCGCCCCGTCCGGGCCGCGCGCCGCCGACCTCAAGGACCCGGCCAGTGAGCCGTACCGCCTGCTGTCGGGCATGTGCGATGAGCTGTGGTGACCGCCTCCGGGCGGGGATCACAGCCGGATAGCCAGGCCCAGGGTTAGCAGCACGCCGAACGCGAGCTGCAGCCGCCCGGTCTGCCCGAGCGCGGTGATCAGTCCCGGGCCTGAGGCGCCGTGGCGGACCAGCCGGACCGGCGCCAGCGCGAACGGCGCGGCGGCCAGGGCGATCAGGGCCAGCGGCGCGGCCGCGGCGATGGCGGCGGCCACGCAGAACGGAACCACGATGCACGCCACGTACAGCAGGCGGGTGCGGTGATCGCCCAGCACCACCGCGAGCGTCCTTTTGCCTGTCACCAGGTCGGTCGGGATGTCGCGCAGGTTGTTGATCACCAGCAGCGCGCAGGCGAGCAGGCCGACCGGGGCGGCCGCGGCCACCGCGAGCCAGGGCATCCGGCCCATCTGCACGTAGGCGGTGCCCGCCACCGCGGCCAGGCCGAAGAACAGGAACACCGAGACCTCGCCCAGGGCCCGGTAGCCGTAGGGATGGCGGCCGCCGGTATAGAACCAGGCCGCGGCGACGGCCGCCGCGCCCAGCACCAGCAGCCACCATGAGGTCACCGCCGCGAGAACCAAGCCGGCCGCGCAGGCCACCGAGAAGCAGCCGAGCGCGGCGGCGAGCACCTGGCGGGGCGGGGCGAGGCCTGAGGCGACCAGCCGCACCGGACCGACCCGGCGCTCGTCGGTGCCCCGGATCCCGTCGCTGTAGTCGTTGGCGTAGTTGACGCCGACCTGCAGCGCCAGCGCGACCACCAGCGCCAGCGCGGCCCGCCAGGGGGAAAACCGGCCGTAGCCGACGGCGACGCCCGTGCCCACCACGACCGGGACGATCGCCGCGGGGAGCGTTCGGGGGCGAGCACCAGCCACCCAGTCCCGCGCTGCGGCCACAGCCTCCCTCGATCCACTCCGTCTGCTGGTCAGCTGATCAGCGCAACACAGACTAACCGCACCGAACTAACCGCACCGAATCAGTCCCCCAGCGGCAGGGCGAGCAGTGCGGCGGCGTGGATCTCATCGATCTGCTCGGCGTCCAGCCGCCCGGCGCGGCTGGATCTGGCCTGGCGCCTGAGGTACTTGCGCAGCCTGCGGCCGGCGAACACGTCGACGCCGTCCATGCGCGACACGGTCCACGGGATCGTGGGCCCGTAGATCACCATCGCCGGGCGGACGCTGATCTCGCGCTCCAGCGTGGCGCTCAGATGGCGGGTGACCTCCGCGGCCTCCCACCGCGCGTGCCGCAGCCGCTCCTTCTGGCTGTAGGGGCCGTGGTAGAGCACGCCGCCGGAGACGTTCCGCACCGGCAGCCTGCGGTCCCAGCGCTCCGAGTCCAGCGCGAACACGCCCGGGGGCCCGATCACGAGGTGGTCGATCACCGCGTCGCTGCCCGGGATCGCGCGGTTGTGCAGCGCGACGTACCCGGCCGGCCGGGCCAGCATCAGGCGCCGCCGGGTGCGCCGCTGCGCGGACGTGACCCGGACCGCCGCCGGGATCACAGACGTGGTCCGCGACCGGTAGACCGTGTCGGCGATGGCCACGACGGCCGCGGCGGTCAGCCCCAGCCGCCAGTCCTGCCAGACCCCGACCGCGATCCCGGCCACCGCGGCCATTACCGCGCGGCCGATCCAGATAGGCAGCCGCGGGTCGCTGGCCAGGCTGCCGAAAATCAGGCGCGGGAGTGGGACCTCGTCCCAGCCCCGGGCCGAGCCCGCCGGTTCGGTCCCTTTTGTCTCCGTTCCGGTTTCCCGGTCCACGTATCACAGCGTAATCGAGTAAATACGCCGCGGCCATGGAGACCCACGATTACGTGGGGCCGCCCCCCGGTAGACCGCGAGGCGGGGTACGTCTACTGTTCGGTAAGGTGACGCAGATTCATGACATGACCGTGATTGAGCAGGCTGCCGCCATTCGGGCCGGCGAGCTGTCTCCGGTCGAGATCACCGACCATTACCTGGACCGCATCGAGCGCCACTCCGACGAGGTCGGGGCGTTCTACACGGTAACGGCCGACCTGGCCCGCCAGGAGGCGGCCAAGGCGGAGCAGGCCGTAGCCCAGGCGGCCGGGGACGAGCGCGAGGCGCTGCCGCCCTTGATCGGGATCCCGATCCCGATCAAGGACCTGAACATGGTCGCGGGCGTGCGCATGACCTTCGGCAGCACGATCTTCGCTGACAACATCGCGGACGCCGACGACTACGTGGTCGCCGCCCTCCGCGCGGCCGGTGCCGTGATCACGGGCAAGACCGCGACACCCGAGTTCGGCCTGCCCTGCTACACCGAGACCAGGATCGGGCCGCCGGCCCGGACCCCGTGGGACCTGAGCCGGTCGGCCGGCGGCTCCAGCGGCGGTGCCGCCGCCGCGGTCGCGGCCGGGCTGGCCCCCGCGGCCCAGGGCAGCGACGGCGGGGGATCGATCCGGATCCCGTCCAGCGTCTGCGGGCTGTTCGGCATCAAGGCCACCCGGGGCCGGGTCTCCGGCGGGCCGCTGTTCCCTGACCTGTCCGGCCTGGCCATCGACGGCCCGCTCACCCGTACGGTCGCAGACGCGGCGCTGCTGCTCGACGTGATGGCCGGCAACCACCTGGGCGACATGTACACGCTGCCGCCGCTGCCCCCCGGCGAGACGTTCCTCGGCCACGCCCGCCGCGAGCCGGGCCGGCTGCGGATCGGCCGGTCCCTGCAGCACGCGGTCGAGGGCGCGGAGGTGCACCCGGACTGCGTGGCCGCGTACGAGGAGGCCAGCGCGCTGCTGGCCAGCCTCGGGCACGAAGTTGAGGACGTGGACATGCCGTTCGGCCCGGACGTGGTGCCGATGTTCGAGACGCTCTGGTACGGCATGGCCACGCTGGCCCCGATCGCTCCCGCCCAGGAGGAGCAGCTGCTGCCCATCACCCGCTACCTGCGGGGCCGGGGTGAGCAGGTCAAGGCCGGTGAGCTGATTTTCGCTCAGGCCTACCTGCAGGCCGTTACGCGAACTGCGCTGGAGAGCCTCAACGGCTACGACGCGGTGCTCTCGCCCACTCTGGCCTCGCCCCCGGTGCCGGTCGGTCACTTCGACGAGGTGGAACCCGCGGAGAACTTCGAGCGGCAGAAGCGGTTCACCCCCTACACCGCGCTGTACAACGTGTCCGGTCAGCCGGCCGTGAGCGTGCCGCTGCACTGGACCGAGGCCGGCCTGCCGATCGGCGTCATGCTGGCCGGCCGGATGGGGGAGGAGGCCACCCTGCTCTCGCTGTCGGCCCAGATCGAGGCCGCGCGCCCGTGGCGCGACCGCCATCCGCCGATCTGGTAACCCCGCCCCGCCGTGGCGGGATCCCCTATCCGCCCGCCTGGTGAAGCCCGGCCCGGCCCTGGCGGGATCCCCCGTCCGCCCGCCTGGTGAAGCCCGGCCCGGCCCTGGCTGTGAATAGCTAAAGGGCGAATGGGGCACCCCGGGCATCCTGTGCGAACAGGCAGGCCCTGTGCAGGTTCTGTTGAAGCTCGCCGGCGACATTGCTCTGCGTTGCCGGAATTCGGCAACCCGAGACCTGCCGAACCAGGCAGCTGAAAATGGCCGCCGCCCCGCCGGCCTGGCGCGGCGCCGGCCTTTCCCAGAACCGGTGGAGGACAGTGTCGTGCTTGCCAGGTTGCTGCGCCGCCGCGGCGTAGATGTGCGTCTTTCCTGCAAGATTCTCTGCGCCTGCGGGGGCTGCGCGATTCTCTTGTTCACCTCGGGGTGCGGTACCAAGCCGGCCGCGGCGTCCGCCTCCGCACCCGCCTCGGCCTCGCCCGGCGCCGGGGTCAGCGCCTACCTCACCTGCCTGCGCCAGCACGGGGCCAGCGTGCCCACCGCCCGGCCCACGGCGCGCCCATCAGCTCGTCCCAGCGGCCCCCGGCCCAGCGGCGGCCCGGGCGGGTTCGCGGCGAATCCCGCGTTCAGGAAGGCCATGACGGCCTGCGCCTCGCTGCGGCCGAAGGGCGGCTTCGGGCGCGGGCCCGGCGGCCAGTTCGGCGCGGCGCTGATGGCGTTCCGCACCTGCATGGCCGCGCACGGCGAGACGATCCCGGCTACCCGCCCGTCGCCCATGCCCACGGCCCGGCCGGCCGGGGACGCCCGCTTCCTTAACGGGCTGAACCCCGCCGCCCCGAAGGTCGCGGCCGCGCTGAAGGCCTGCGCGTCCAAGATCCCGGCCTTCCCCCGGCCCGGCGCTTCGGCCACCCCCGCCACCGGCTAGCGGTGCCGGCCGGGGGGACGCTCCAAGCCCTTCCAGCCCTCCGGCCCCACTCGCCCCAGCCCGTCATCGCCGGCCGGCCGCGGAGCCACCCCGCCAGCCCCCCGGGCCCCAGCCCGTCATCGCCGGCCGGCCGCGGAGCCACCCCGCCAGCCCCCCGGGCCCCACATGCCTCAGCCGACTGGCCAGGGAGGCTGATCATTGTGAGTTTGCTGTAGTCAGGTGTGCAGCAAACTCACATCGAAATGCCTGGAGGAGGCCGCGCGGCGGCAGGCCGCGGGCGGGGCGGCTGGGCGGCGGAGCCCGGGGTGTCGGGGCGGCCTACCGCCACGGCGTAGGGGGCGAAACCGGGCTAAGCACCAGTCGCCACGGATCCCCTGGCGGGCCGCCCGCCGTCCCGGGCCAGCGTTCACCCGCGTTGGGTGATGACATGGTGAGGCCCGGGCTGGGACGGTCTGACCGGAACCCGGGCTGAGCCTGCGACATCGATGACCGGCCCCGGGCGCTGATTGACGCGTTGGGGGGACGCCTTGAATCACCTGCTTGCGCGGCTGGGGGGCTTCGCTGCCCGGAAGCACTGGCTCATCATCGCCGTCTGGGTGATCATCCTGGCCGGCTTGCTGTGGGCCAAGGGCGCCTACGGCGGGAGCTACGTCAACAACTACACCGTTCCTGGCAGCGACTCGTCGAACGGCCTCAACGTGCTCAACGCCCATTACCCGTCGAAGGGGGGTTACGGCGGGCAGATCGTGTTCCACGCCACGCACGGCACGGTCACGCAGCAGCAGAAGGCGGTGAACCAGGCCACGAGCAACGTGAGCAAGCTGTCCGGCGTGACCAAGGCGGTCAGCCCGTTCTCGTCACCGCAGTCGGGCACCGTGTCCAAGAACCAGACGATCGCCTATGCGAACGTTACCTGGAGCGACAACCCGGCCGGCCTGACCAGCTCGTACCTGGACAAGCTGAACAACGCGGTCAAGCCCGCGCGGAACGCGGGACTCGAGGTGGACTACGGCGGCGGGGCCGGCCAGATCGGCCAGCAGACGAACGACACCACCTCGGAACTCATCGGCCTGGCCTGCGCTCTGCTGCTGCTGTTGTTCATGTTCGGCTCGTTCATCACCGCGATGGTCCCGCTGGTGTCCGCGATCTTCAGCGTCGGTGCGGGCCTGTCCGTGGTCGGGCTGCTCGCCGCGATCACCACGTTCCCGAGCGTGGCGCCGACCGTCGCCACCCTGCTCGGCCTGGGCGTCGCGGTCGACTACGGCCTGTTCCTCACCGCCCGGCACCGGGATCAGCTCGACCGGGGCATGGACGTGGTGGCGTCCGCGGCCAGCGCCGAGAGCACCTCGGGCGCGGCGGTCATCGTCGCGGGCAGCACGGTCGTGGTGGCGATTCTCGGGCTCTACATCTCCGGCGTGCCGTTCGTCGGCGCCATGGGCCTGGCCGCGGCCATCGTGGTCGCCGTCACCATGTTGGCGGCGCTCACGCTGGTGCCCTCGTTCATGGGCGTGGTCAAGAACAACATCAGGTCCCTGCCGGCCCGCGTCAAGGCGCACCGGGCCGGCATTTCAGCGCAGGAGCAGGCCAAGCAGACCGCCGCGGTCACCGAGGAGCACCACGAGCAGAGCGGCTTCGCCCGGTGGGGGCGCCGGGTCGCCCGGCAGCCCTGGCCGTGGGGGATCGCCAGCGTGCTGGTGCTCCTCGTGCTGGCCGTCCCGCTGCTGTCGATCAACCTGAACCAGCCGGACAACGGCACCAACCCCACGAGCGACAGCAGCCGCCGCGCCTACGATCTCATCACCGAGGGCTTCGGCGTGGGCGTGAACGGCCCGCTGACTGTGGTGGTGAAGCTGCCCAAGGAGTCCAGCTCGGACACCCAGTCGCTGCTGAACAAGATGAGCAAGAGCGTGGCCGGCACGCACGGCGTCGCGTCGGTGTCGCCCGCGTCGGTGAACAGCGCCAGCACCGTCGCGGTGTTCAACGCGATCCCGACCACGCGGCCGCAGGCGAAAGCCACGACCACGCTGGTGCACAAGCTGCGCGATGACGTGCTGCCTACGTACAAGGAGACGTCTTACGTCACCGGGACCACCCCGGGCAACGTCGACTTCACCGAGCAGGTAAGCAGCCGCATGATCTGGCTGATCCTCGCCGTGGTGGCGATCGCGTTCGTGCTGCTGACCGCCGCGTTCCGGTCGGTCATCATCCCCACCAAGGCAGCGATCATGAACCTGCTGTCGATCGGGGCCGCTTACGGCGTGATCGTCGCGGTCTTCCAGTGGGGCTGGGGCGCGAGCCTGATCGGCGTGCACACCACCTCGCCAATCCCGGCCTACGTGCCGATGATGGTGTTCGCGATTGTCTTCGGGCTGTCCATGGACTACGAGGTGTTCCTGCTGTCGCGGGTCCACGAGGCCTGGATCTCGACCGGGGACGCGCACCGGAGCGTGGCGATCGGCATCGGCGGCACCGCGCGGGTGATCACCACCGCAGCCTTGATCATGGTGACCGTGTTCTCGAGCTTCCTGCTCAACGACCAGTCCGCGGTGAAGATGCTGGCCCTAGGCATGGCCGTGGCGGTGCTCATCGATGCGTCGCTGGTCCGGATGATCCTGGTGCCCGCGGTCATGGCGCTGCTCGGCAAGCACGCCTGGTGGATGCCCCGCTGGATGGAGCATGTGGTGCCGCAGCTGCACCTGGAGGGCAGCGAGGTCACGGCGGCCGCGTCCGAGGCATCGTTCGTGGGCGCCACGCCGCCGCTCAGCGGCCGCGACCATTAGTGTGGACGGCACTTAACTGCGGAAACAGCAACAGTAAGTGCCGTCCACACTATTGACGCCCGGCGATACGAACAGCGGCCCGCAGGTGCCAGGCCGCGCCGCAGACGGAGTTTGGCCTGATCATTGAGCATGACCGACCCTGAGCTGATCCGGCGCGCCGAGGCCGCCGGGATCGCACCCCGCTACCTGGACTGGCGGGAGCAGGAGGTCGAGGTGAGCGAGGAAACTCTCACCGCGATCCTGGACGCCCTCGACAGCGCCCCTGGCCTCGCCGGGCAGGCGCCGGGCGGAGAGGCCGGGGGCCCGGGCGAATTCGCGCGGCCCCGGATCCCGGGCCCCAGGTCCTGGGGCTTCACCGTACAGCTCTACTCGGTCCGCTCCCGGCAATCCTGGGGCCACGGTGACCTGCGCGACCTGGCTGACCTGGCCGGCTGGAGCGCCCGCGACCTCGGCGCCGGCTTCGTGCTGATCAACCCGCTGCACGCCGCCGAGCCGCTGCCGCCGGTCAGCGCCTCCCCGTACCTGCCGATGACCAGGAGATACGTCAGCCCGCTCTACCTGCGGATCGAGGACATCGCCGAGTACCGCCAGCTGGACGCCGGGCAGCGGGCGCGGATCGACACGCTGGCCGCCCCGCTCCGGGCCCGGAACGCCACCCCCGCGCTCATCGACAGGGACGCGGTCTGGGCGGCCAAGCGGGCGGCACTGGAGATCATCCACCGGGTGCCGCTCAGCGAGGCCCGGCGCGGAGAGTACGAGCAGTTCCGCAAGCGCGAGGGCCGCGACCTCGAGGACTGGGCCGCCTGGTGCGCGCTCGCCGAGCGGCACGGGCCCGACTGGCGAGACTGGCCCGGTCCGGACCGCGATCCGCGCCGCACGGCCGCGAACCCCGGCCCGGGCGCCGAGTTCCACGCCTGGCTGCAGTGGCTCACCGACGAGCAGCAGGCCGCCGCGCAGCGGGCGGCGCTGGCCGCGGGCATGGACACCGGGATCATCGGCGACCTCGCGGTCGGCGCGCACCCCGGCGGGGCGGACGCCTGGGCGCACCAGGACCTGCTGGTCAGCGGCCTGTCCGTGGGCGCGCCGCCGGACGAGTTCAACCAGCGCGGGCAGGACTGGTCGCAGCCGCCCTGGCACCCGCGGCGGCTGGCCGCCGACGGCTACCGCCCACTGAACGACCTGTTCGCCGCCGGGCTGCGGCACGGCGGCGGGCTGCGGGTCGACCATGTGATGGGCCTGATGCGGCTGTGGTGCATGCCCGCGGGCTGGCCGCCCGACCGTGGCGCCTACATCCGCTACGACCACCGGTTCACGGTGGCGGCGCTGGCCGGCCAGGCGGCCCGGGCCGGGGGGCTGGCCATCGGCGAGGACCTCGGCACCGTGGACCGCTGGATCCGCGAGTACCTGACGGCCAGCCGGATCATGGGCACGGAGATGCTCTGGTTCGCCCGCGAGCCCAACGGGACGCCGCTGGCCCCGCGGCACTGGCGGCGCGACTGCATGGCGACCGTGGGCACCCACGACGTGCCCCCAGCGGCCGCGTTCCGCACCGGCGATCAGGTGACCGTGCGGGCGCGGCTGGGGGTGCTGACCCAGCCCGAAGAGGCCGAACGCGATTCCGCGCGGCAGATGTTGTCGCAGTGGCGTAATGCCCTGGTGGGGGAGGGGCTGATCCCGGACGGGCCGCTGCCGGGGCCGGACGAGTTCACCGTGGCGCTCTACGGCTACCTGGCCCGCACCGAGGCCCGGCTCATCGGCGTCTCGCTCGCCGACGCGGTCGGCGACCGGCGGCCGCAGAACATCCCCGGGACCAGCGACGAGTACCCGAACTGGCGGATCCCGCTCTGCGACGCCGGCGGCCGCGCGGTCCTGCTCGACGACCTCCCCGGGCTGCCCCTGGTCCGGGCCGTGGCCGGGGCCGCGGCGTCCTGGGCCTAGTGCCGCGCATCCACGCGTCAATTGCTGTAGTAGGTTCCGTTAATGCCGCCGCATGAGGCCAGGCCGGGCCATGCCCCGGTTACGGCAGCCGACGTCACGCTCGCGGTGCGGCTTGCGGTCGCGGCGCTCGGCCGCGCACCCGCGGAAGCGTGGGCCAATCAGGCCGGCTCACTGGAGTGGGACTGCTGGGAGACCGTCGAGCACATCGCCGACTGCCTGTTTGCCTACGCCACCCAGTTGACTCCGGCCACGCCCGAGGGCGGCTACGTGCCGATCGCGATGACGAGCACCCGGCCGGGAGGCGCGGAAAGCGCCATCCACGTGGACCGTGAGAAAGAGGCGGCAGGCCTGCTGCAGGCGCTTGAGGCGTGCGGCGCCCTGCTGGCGGCCATGGTCACGACCACATCCCCGGGCACCCGCGCCTGGCACCCGTACGGCACCTCGGACCCGGAAGGCTTCGCCGCGATGGGCGTGGCGGAAATCCTGGTCCACGGGCACGATGCCGCTCAGGGACTCGGCGTGCCCTGGGAACCGCCCGCCGACCTGTGCGCGCGGGTACTCAGCCGGCTCTTCCCCGGCGTTCCGGCGGATGCCCTCCCCTGGGCGGCACTGCTGTGGGCCACCGGCCGCGCTGACCTGCCGGACCTGCCTCGGCTGGGCGACTGGCGCTGGTACTCCGAACCACGGCCGTAGGACGAGGGAAAGGACACCAGGCGGCATGCCGGGTTCCGGCCGGCTGACGCGGCACTAGCCCGTCTGGGCGTCGCGCTCGCGGCAGCGGATCGCGCGGGCCACGTCGTCACGGCCCTCGGTGAGCAGCCGCCGCAGCGCCGCCGGGGGATCGGTGCGCTCGATGTACTCGTCGGTGAGGGCGATCGTCTCCGGGGTGGCCCGCCATGACGGGTAGGCGTACTCGGCGAAGTACTGGGCCATATCCGAGCCCCAGTCGTGCCAGATGTCGGCCACCGCGTCGAAGTAGATGCGTGCGTACGGCTCGAGCAGCTCCTCGTGATCGGGGTCGATGAAACCGCCCAGCGTGGCCCGGAACGTCGCGTTCGGCAGTTTGCCGCCGGTCACCTCGGCCCAGGCGCCCTCCTTAGCCCCGGCATCGGGGATAGAGGCGCGGCAGGTCGCGGCGTGCCTGGCGCCCGCGTCCGTGGCGTCCCTGGCCAGCTCGGCGTCGATCTCGGCCGGCCCGGCCGCGCCGCGGCTGACCAGCCGGTGCAGCAGATGCCAGCGCAGCTCGGTGTCCACGGCCAGCCCGTCGATCGACCGGGACCCGTCGAGCAGCCCGGCCAGCAGGGCTAGGTCGTCGCGGGCGGTGGCCACGCCGATGAACGCCTGCGCGTAGGCGAGCTGGTGGTCGGAGCCGGGCGCGGCGTGCTGCAGCAGCTCGCGCAGGGCGTCGGCGATCTGCTCCAGGCCGGTGTTGCGCCAGGACGGGTCCGCGTACCTGCGCGCGGCGGTCGCGGCGTAGCGGAGCACCGACTGCACCACCGAGATGTCCTCGATCGCGTCCACGCCGGACAGCACCAGGCGCACGTAGTCGCGAGCGGGCATCTCCGCGTCGCGGCACATGTCCCACACCGCGGCCAGGCACAGCGCGGCCGGGAGCGACTCGGTGAACTCGCTGATGCTGCTGACCGCCGTGCGCAGCGACGCCTCGTCCAGCCGGATCTTGGCGTAGGTCAGGTCGTCGTCGTTGACCAGCACCAGGTCGGGGCGCTGCAGTCCGGTGAGCTCCGGGACCTCGGTGCGCTCGCCGTCGATGTCGAGCTCGACCCGGTGCCGCCGGGCCAGCCCGCCCTCGCCGCGGTCGTACAGGCCGATCGCGACGCGGTGCGGCCGGAGCACGGGGGTGGCCGGCGCCGCCTCCTGGGTCACCGCGAACACGGTGAAGCGGCCGTCCGCGTCACACTCGAACTCGGGCCGCAGTGTGTTGACCCCGGCCGCCTCCAGCCACTTCTTGGACCACTCCGCCAGGTTCCGGCCCGAGGTCTGCTCCAGCGCCGCGAGCAGGTCGCCGAGCACCGCGTTGCCCCACGCGTGCTGCCCGAAGTACTGGCGCACCCCGGCCAGGAAGTTCTCCCGGCCCACGTGGGCGACCAGCTGCTTGAGCACGGCGGCGCCCTTGGCGTAGGTGATCCCGTCGAAGTTCACCTCGACGGCCTCGATGTCCGGGATGTCGGCGGCGATCGGGTGGGTGGACGGCAGCTGGTCCTGCCGGTACGCCCACGCCTTCCAGGCCTGGGCGAACGTGGTCCACGCGTTCGGCCAGCGGGTGGCCTCGGCCTGCGCGACCGTGCCGGCCCAGGTGGCGAACGACTCGTTCAGCCACAGGTCGTCCCACCAGCGCATGGTGACCAGGTCCCCGAACCACATGTGCGCCATCTCGTGCAGGATCGTCTCGGCGCGGGATTCCCGGTAGGTGTCGGTCACCCGCGACCGGAACACGTACGCCTCGAGGAACGTGACGCAGCCCGCGTTCTCCATCGCTCCGGCCTTGAACTCGGGCACGAACATCTGGTCGAACTTGCCGAACGGGTAGCGCACCCCGAACGCGTCGTGGAAGTAGTCGAAGCCCTGCTTGGTCACCTCGAAGATCTCGTCGGGGTCCAGGAAGGCGGCCAGCGACTGGCGGCAGAAGACGCCGAGCGGGATGCCGTCATGCTCGTCGCGCACGGCATAGTACGGGCCGGCCGCGACCGCGGTGATGTAGGTCGGCAGCAGCGGGGTGGGCGGGAACACCCAGAGGGACTTCTGCGCCTGCGTCGGCGCGGTGCTGGCCGGGGCCATGTTCGAGATCACCTGCCACTTCTGCTCGGCGGTGACCTCGAACTGGAACGTGGCCTTCAGATCGGGCTGGTCGAAGCAGGCGTAGATCCGGTGCGCGTCGAACGTCTCCAGGTCGGAGTACATGTACACGCCGCCGTCGGCCGGGTCGGTGAACCGGTGCAGGCCCTCGCCGCTGCGGGAGTACGCGCAGTCCGCGGTCACCACCAGCTCGTTGCCCTCGGCCAGGCCGTCCAGGGCGATCCGGTCCCCGTCGAAGCGGTCCAGGCTTACCTGGGCCCCGTTCAGCGTGATCTCGCGGACCGCGGGCGCGGACAGCTCGATGAACGTCGAGGCGCCCGGCTTGGTGCAGCGGAAGCTGACCGTGGTCACCGAGCGGAACGTGGTATCACCGCCGGTCAGGTCGAGTTCCACGCGGTAGGACTCGACGTCGAGCAAGTGCGCACGGTCTCGCGCCTCGTCGCGCGTGAGGTTGCTGGCCACAGTGGTGATCCCTTTCCGGACTACGTTGTCCCGCCCCGTTTGCCGTTCGCTGCATAATCGCATGCCGCCCGGCGGAATGACCCGACCTGCCCCCCGGTTGTCAGGAGCGGAGCCGACTTGAGGGAGTATGCATGGCCCAGCAGGAATCAACCCCCGTAGATTTCTGGTTCGACCCGCTCTGCCCGTGGGCGTGGATCACCTCGCGCTGGATGGTCGAGGTGGAGAAGGTCCGCCCGGTGAAGACCCGCTGGCACGTGATGAGCCTGGCGGTGCTCAACGAGGCCAAGGAAGGCTTGCCTGAGCGCTACAAGGAGTCGATGGCCAAGGCCTGGGGGCCCGTGCGGGTCTGCATGGCCGCGGAGCAGAAACTCGGCCCCGACGTGCTGCTGCCTCTCTACACGGCGCTCGGCGAGAGGTTCCACAACAACAAGGAGCCGAGGGACGAGCGGGCCACGATCGAGGGCGCGCTGACCGACGCCGGCCTGCCGACCGACCTCGCCGACGCGATGGACGACCCGAGCTATGACGAGGCGCTCCGCGCGTCGCACAAGGACGGCATGGACCGGGTCGGCTACGACGTGGGCACGCCGGTGATCTCGGTGCAGGGCGCGTCCTTCTTCGGGCCCGTGGTCTCGCCGATCCCGCGCGGCGAGGACGCAGGCAAGCTGTGGGACGGCGTGCTGCTGGTCTCGGGCACGGACGGGTTCTTCGAGCTGAAGCGCAGCCGTACCAGGGACCCCATCTTCGATTGAGCTGAGGGTGTTGCTCGGGGGGACGACCCCCCAGGACCCCCCCGCGGGTCATCCGCTCGGGCCGACCTCCGGCCGGCCGTCGCGGGTGACCCGGCTTCGCCGGAGTCGGCGGGCTGAGGTTTGGCTCGTTGCTGGGCGTGCGTAAGGATGGGCGTATGCGCAGCAATTTTATCGGCGGTAAGTGGGTTCCGTCGGCGAGCGATGCGGGCATCGACGTCATCAACCCCGCGACCGAGCAGGTCATCGACACCGTGCCAGCGGGTGACCCGGCGGACGTCGACGATGCGGTGCGGGCGGCCAGGGCGGCGTTCCCGGCCTGGTCCGCCACGCCAGTGGCGGAGCGGGCGAGCCGGCTTGACGCCGCGCGCGAGCTGCTCGAGAAGCGCGCCGACCAGGTGGCGGCGGTGATCTCGGCGGACATGGGCGCGCCGTCCGTGTTCGCGCTGAGGGTCCAGGTCGGGACCCCGCTCGCGGTCCTGGCCAGCTACGTCGACCTGCTGGCCGCCTACGACTTCGGCGGGCAGCGGGTGGGCAACTCGCTGATCGTGCGCGAGCCCGCCGGGGTGGTCGGCGCGATCACGCCCTGGAACTACCCGCTGCACCAGATCGTGGCCAAGACCGCCGCGGCGCTCGCCGCCGGGTGCACCGTGGTGCTGAAGCCGACCGAGGTGGCGCCGCTCGCCGCCTATGAGCTGGCCAGCATCTTCCACGAGACCGGGCTGCCGGCCGGAGTGTTCAACCTGGTCAGCGGCACCGGCCCGGTGGTCGGGGAGGCGATAGCCACGCACCCGGGCATCGACGTGGTGTCGTTCACCGGCTCGGGCCGGGCCGGCCGCCGGGTCGCCGAGCTGGCCGCCGCCACGGTCAAGCGGGTGACGCTAGAGCTCGGCGGCAAGTCGGCGAACGTGATCCTGCCCGACGCGGACCTGTCGACCGCGGTCAAGGTCGGCGTGGCCAAGGCGTTCGTGAACTCGGGGCAGACCTGCAACGCGCTGACCCGCATGCTGGTGCCCCGCGCGGTACACGACGAGGCCGTCGGGTTCGCCGCCACATTTGCCGAACGCTATGCCCCCGGCGACCCCCGCGCCGAAGGCACGCGGCTCGGCCCGCTGGTGTCCGCGGCCCAGCGGGACCGGGTGCTCGGCTTTATCGAGCGCGGTCAGGCCGAGGGAGCGCGGACGGTCACCGGGGGGCCGCAGCGCCCAGCGGGCCTGAACACCGGCTACTACGTGCTCCCCACCGTGTTCGCCAGCGTCAAGCCGGACATGGCCATCGCGCAGGAAGAGATCTTCGGCCCGGTGCTCTCGATCATCGACTACTCGTCCGAGGACGAGGCGGTGGAGATCGCCAACGGCACGCCGTACGGCCTGGCCGCAGGCGTCTGGTCGGCCGACCAGGATCACGCGGTGGCAGTCGGGCGCAAGCTGCGGGCCGGCCAGGTCGAGATCAACGGGGGGGCGTTCAACGTGGCCGCCCCGTTCGGGGGGTTCGGCCAGTCCGGTTACGGCCGGGAGTTCGGCGTGCACGGCCTGGAGGAGTACCTGGAAGTCAAGGCCCTCCAGTTCTGACAGACTGGCCCCGTGCGCGTCTACCTTGGATCAGATCACGCTGGGTTCGTGCTGAAGAGCCACCTCATCGAGTGGCTGGGCCAGGCCGGTCACGAGCCGGTGGACTGTGGCCCGTTCGCCGAGCACGACGATGACGATTACCCGCCCTACGTCATGCGCGCGGCCCACTCCGCTGTCAATGACCCCAGCAGCCTGGGGATCGTGATCGGCGGCTCAGGGAACGGGGAGGCGATCGCCTCGAACAAGATTCCCGGGGTCCGGGCGGCAATCGCGTGGACCGAAGAAACCGCCCAGCTCGCCCGGCTGCACAACAACGCGAACGTGCTCAGCCTGGGCGCCCGGATGTACTCGGTGGCGGACGCGGTGTCGTTCACGAAGATGTTTGTGGAGACGGCGTTCTCGGGTGAGCCGCGACACGTCAGGCGGCTGGCGATGATCTCTGACTACGAGGCGACCGGCAGCCTCCCCCCGCTCCCAGGTCAGGACTAGCCACGCCGTTGACCGTCTCCAGCTTCATCTCGCCGAAGGCGGCCAAGGGCCGGTCGAGCGACATCGAGGGGCGCGGTCTGGTCGCGGTGGCGCCGATCGCGGCCGGGGAGATCGTGGCCATCAAGGGCGGCCATATCGTGGACACCGCCACGCTGCGCACACTCCCGGAGCGGCTGCAGAACTCCGACGTGCAGATCGCCGACGGCTTCCACCTGGTGGCCCTGGCGGAGGCCGAGTACGAGCCGGTGATGCTGTTCCTCAACCACTCGTGCGAGCCGAACGTGGGCTTCGCGGGAAACATCGTGCTCGTGGCCATGCGCGGCATCGCCGCGGGCGAGGAGCTGACCACCGACTACGCGCTCTTCGACGATTACGACGGCGAGATGGAATGCCGCTGCGGCACGGCCTCCTGCCGCGGGGTGATCAGCGGCCGTGACTGGCAGCGCCCTGAGCTGCAGCAGCGGTACGGGGACTACTTCTCCTGGTACCTGCGCCGGCGGTTCGGCAGCGGCCGCGGCTAACGGCCGCCGGCCGGCCGCGGCTGTACCAGCGCGCCGACCTCACCAGGCTTGCGCTCAGCGCAGGCCTGATCGAGGACCGCCCCGCCAGGCCGGCAGGTGGTCGCCGATGGCGGTGTTCACAGCGGCGCGGGCGAGCAGATCGGTCGAGTCCAGCGTAGGCAGCGGCGAGACGTCCGGGGAGATGAGCAGCGGGAACTCGGTGCACACCAGGGCCACGGCGTCGCAGCCATCCGCGCCCAGGCGGGTAATCACCTCGACGAAGCGTTGACGCGCGGCGTCGGTGAACACCCCCTTGACCAGCTGGCCGAACGTGATCTCCTGAATCGCCTGCCGGTCCTCAGGCCGCGGGGATCGGCTCTGCAGCCCATGTGCGGCCAGCGTTCGCGGGTAGAGCTGGGCCTCCATGATCCAGCGGGTGCCGAGCACCCCGACCGTACGGTGGCCGGCCATCGCGGCCTGCCGGGCCACGATCTCGGCGATGTGGAGTCCGGGCAGGGCAAGCTCCGGGCCGGGACGCTCGAGTGCGAGATGGGCGGTGTTGTCCGGGCACACGAAGAAGTCCGCACCCGAGCGGGCCAGCCGCTCGACGCTGCGGGCGAGCGTGGCGCGGACGGCATCGTAATCGCCTGCTTCCCAGGCCGGCATGCTGTGTCCCATGGCGATGCAGTCCAGGCTGACGTCGGGATGCTGGTGGACGCCGAGTTCATGCTCCCCGTGGCGAGCTACCGCCTGGAAACACTGGGCCGCCCCTGGCACGCTGTGCGCAACTATCCCGATGTGCCGCATCCACCAGCCTCCTCTGATCGTCCTCCGATCTCAGCACCTCGGCGGCCGGCCGGGCAAACGTCGCCTGCTGCGGCACTAGCTCGGCCTGGCTGTCGCCGCCTGCGTGGCCCGTGCCGTCCACCGTCCGGCGGTGTGGGTGATTCCACCCCTGCTGCGGGCCGGACAGACGGGCGAACCTGCTAGGTGACGGCCGCAGCACCGGTACTCCGGATGGAGCAGCGCGGTGCGGCGGGCGGCCGCCGGGTAGTGCGCGGACAGGGAGGAAGTCATGGGTGTAGCGAGAAGCACGGCGGCCGGCGTGACCCTGATGCTGGCCGTGGGCCTGGCCGTCGGCGGCTGCGGAAGCAGCAGCCCGGCCGCGCCGGCCTGCACCGCCAAGTCCGCGGCGGGCAGCGAGAGCGCAGCGGGCGGCCCGCCCCCTCCGGCCGCCGCGGGGAACGCGGTCGGCCCGGCCAATCCGGCGGTCGCGCCCAGCTGGTCGCTGCCGGGCGGCAACCTGGCCAACACACGGGACGTCGCCAGCGCGATCACCAGCTCGAACGTCTCGCGGCTGGGCGTGGCGTGGACCGTGCCGCTCCGCATATCCACCACGCACACCGACGGCGCCTACGCGACCACGCCGGTGCTGGTGAACGGCGTGGTGTACGTCCAGGACCTGGAGTCGAACGTGATGGCGATCAGCCTCGCCACCGGCAAGGTCCTCTGGCGGCACACCTACAGCTCGCCCAACGGCGGCCCGGACGGCGTCAACGTGGCCCACGGCGTGGTGTACGCGGCGACCAATCACGCCGCGGTCGCCCTGTCGGCGGCCACCGGCAGGCAGCTCTGGAGCCGGACCCTGATCGGCAACAACCACGAGGGCATCGACATGGCCCCCGGCTACAACCACGGCACCGTCTACGTGTCCACCGTGCCGGTCAACCCGACCGTGGGCGCGTACCTCGGCGGCGGCAAGGCGACCTTGTGGGCGCTGAACGCCGCGACCGGCGCGCCGGAGTGGAGCTGGGACGAGGTGCAGAACCTGTGGGGGAACCCGCGCGTCAACTCCGGAGGCGGCCAGTGGTACCCGCCGTCGTTTGACGCCCAGGGCAACATCTACGTCGGCGTGGCCAACCCCGCCCCGATAGGCGGCGTCTCCGGCCATCCCTGGGGGACCAGCCGGCCCGGCCCGGACCTATACACCGACTCGGTGGTGAAGCTGAGCCCGCAGGGCAAGCTGCTGTGGTACTACCAGCTCACGCCGCACGACCTGTTCGACTGGGACCTGCAGAACTCGCCGGTTCTTACCACCGCCCACGGGCAGCCGGTGGTGATCGACGGCGGCAAGGCCGGCATCCTGATCGAGCTCAACGCCCAGACCGGCAAGCTGATCTGGAAGCTTCCTGTGGGCCTGCACAACGGCCACGACCACGCCGGGCTGCTCACCGAGCACGCCAAGCCCACCTCGCACCTCAAGCTGCCGGACCAGGTCTGTCTCGAGCCCGGCGTGTTCGGCGGCGTCCTGACCCAGCTGGCCAGCAACGGTTCGACCACCTTCGCCGCCGTCAACGACTTCCCCGTGACGCTGAACGGGTCCGGCGCCGCGGAGTCAGCGGCCGGCGCGATCGCCGTCATCAAGGCCCTGCTGGTGGCCCCCGGCGAAATGGTCGCGGTCAACCAGGACACCGGGAAGATCGAATGGGACACCAAACTCCCGTCCTCGCCGTACGGCGCCGCGACGGTGACCAACAACGTCGTGTTCACCACTACGTTCCACGGTGACCTGTATGCGCTCAACGCGGCTACAGGTGCGATCCTGTTGAGGACGCCGATGTCCGCCGGGGCGAACGCGCCCGTCGCCATCGACGGCGACTACGTCATCACCGGAGCAGGCACACCGCTGGCCGCCAGCCAGCGGCCGATGATCATCGCGTACAAGATCGGGGCGATGGGCAAGCTCCCGGACACCGTGGGCTCATAGCCGACCGCCGGCGAGGAGGCAGACATTGGGTGGGCCAGCATTGGGTGGGCCAGCGATCGCGGTGCACGCGCTGCGCAAGAGCTTCGGCGCGAAGGAGGCGGTGGCCGGGATCGAGCTCGAGATCGCGGCGGGCTCCTTCGCTGGGCTGGTCGGGCCGAATGGGGCGGGGAAGACCACCTCCCTGTCCATGATGACCGGGCTGCTGCGGCCGGACGGCGGCCAGATCCTGGTCAACGGGCTGGACGTCTGGGCCGACCCGCCCGCCGCCAAGGCCATCATCGGCGTGGTGCCGGCCGAGGCCCGGCTGTTCGAGCGGCTCAGCGGTGAGGAACTGCTGGAGTACGCCGGGCGGCTGCGCGGCCTGCCGGCCGCCGAAGCCCGCCAGCGGGCCGCGCAGCTGCTGGACGTGCTGGACCTGACCGCGGACGCCAAGCGCCTGGTCGCCGACTATTCCACCGGCATGCGCAAGAAGGCCGCGCTCGGCTGCGCGCTGATCCACAACCCCGCGGTGCTGTTCCTGGACGAGCCGCTCGAAGGCGTCGATCCGGTGTCCGCTGATGTCATCCGCCGGCTGCTGACCCGCTTCGTCGGCTCCGGCTCGACCGTGCTGTTCTCCAGCCACGTCATGGAGCTGGTCGAGCAGGTCTGCGACCACGTCTCGATCATCGACAAGGGCAGGATCGTGGTGACCGGCACCATCGACGAGGTTCGCGGGGGCAAGACGCTGCAGCAGGCCTTCATCAACCTGGTCGGCGGCCGGGCCACGGACGAGGAGGTGCTGTCGTGGCTCGGCTCCTCGTCCAGCTGAAACTGCGCCTGCTGCGCAACGCGCTGCGCGCGTCCACCGGGGCCAAGGTCGGCTTCATCCTCAGCACGGTCTGGGCCGGGCTGATCGCGGCGGGCACCTTCGCCCTGCTGGGCCTGGTGCGCGGGCAGAGCGCGGCGGTCGACCTGACCACCGTCGTCTTCACCGCGTTCGCGTTCGGGTGGCTGATCCTGCCGCTGGTCGCGTTCGGCGTGGACGCCACCCTGGACCCGGCGACGCTGGCCCTCTACCCGCTGCGCACGCGGCCGCTGGCCGTCGGCCTGCTGGCCGCCTCCGCCACGGGGGCCTGGCCGCTGGCCAACGTGGTCGGCCTGCTCGGGGTGACCGTCGGGCTGGCCCACGGCGCGGCCGGCCTGGCCGCCGCCGTGGTCGCGGTGGTGCTTGAGGTGCTGTTCTGCATCACGATGGCCCGGTTCGTGACCACGAGCATGGCCAGGCTGCTGAGCTCACGCCGGGGCAAGGACTTCGCCGTGCTCCTGGTGATCCCGATCTTCGCGCTCTACGAGGCCTTCGCTCAGGTGGTGCCGAGGCTGACCGCCGAGGGCAAGCTGTCCGCGGCCAGCTTCGGCGGGGTCGACGCCTGGCTGCGCTGGCTGCCCCCTGGCCTGGCCGCCCACGCGATCCAGGACGCGTCGAGCGGGCACCCGGGCGCGGCGCTGGCGCGCCTGGCGGTGCTGGCCGCGGTCATTGTCGTGCTCGGCTGGCTGTGGGTCAGGGCCCTGCACTCCGCCCTGGTGACGGCCGACGCCTCCACGCAGTCGTCGGCGGTGCGCGGCGCCGGCCTGCCGTTCGCCAGGTACGGCCTGCGCGGCACGCTGACCGCCCGGTTCTTGCTCTACCAGCGCCGCGAGCCGCTGTCGGTCACCTACTGGGCCATGACCGTGGTCATCATGGCGGCGGTCTCGGTCAGCACGATCACGACCCCGGCCTACTTGGTCGCCGTTCTGGGCAGCGCGGGGTTCGCGGGCGCGTTCATCGCCATCTTCCACGCCAACTCGATCGGCCTGACCGGGCCAGGGTTCGGGCTCGAAGCGATGGCGCTGACCGGGCGCCGGGCGCTGCGGGCGTATTTCTCCGGCCAGAACATCGCGCTCGGCCTGGTCGCGGTGCCGCTGCTCGCCGTGGTCTCCTTCGGCATCGCGTCCGTGGCCAGGCATCCGGTGGACGGCTTCCTGGGCCTGGCCGTGGATCTCGCGGCCATCGGCGCGGGGCTGGCGGTGAGCAACATCCTCACGGCCGGGCTGGCCTACCCGGTGGAGAAGCGGGCAGGCAACCCCGCGCCGCGGCCCGCCGACGGGTACTCGGGCTATCCGCCCTTGGGTGCCCTGGCCTGCATCGTCTCCGTCGCCGTGGCGATCACCCCGGTAGTCCTGGTCAGCCTCTTCACCAGGTCCGATCCGGCGGCGATCCGCATGCCACTACTCGTGCTAGGCGCCGCCGGGTACGGATTCGTGCTGGTCTGGGCCGGGATGCGATACGCCGCCGCCATGGCCGCGCAGAAGCTGCCCGAACTCTGCCAGGTCGCGCTCCGCAGCAGGCTTTAGCCGGTTCAGGCGCCGGCCGCCCCGACCTCCTTGACGATGCCGCAGGCGCCAGGTGCGGGGTCGAGGGCATCCGCGTGGGTGGCGAGCTGGCGCAGCAGCGCCCGGAAGGCCCGGCGGTCCGCGTCGGAGTCCAGGCCGGCCAGCACGTGCCGCTCGGCCGCCTGCAGCCGCCGGTCGAGGTCGGCGAGCCGTGCGCGGCCGACCGCGGTGGCCACGATGCGCCGGGCCCGGCGGTCGGCCGGGTCGGGCTGGCGCTCGATGAGGCCGGCGCCCTCCAGGTCGTCGAGCAGGTAGGTCATCACCGTGCGGTCGACCCCGAGGTGCTGGGCCAGCTCCAGCTGGCTGCGCGGGTCGCCGCGGGTCGCGGCGGCGAGCACCTGGTAGCCGCGCGGCCCGCCGGGCAGCTCGGTAAATGCCGCGTTCGCGGCCTTCACGTAGCTGCGGTAGACCACGCCGAGCGCCCAGCCCAGGTCATCGCAGAGCGGCCCGCCGCACGGCAGCTCCCGGCCAGCCCGAGGACTGGCCTGCGGCCGGACAGCGGGGTTCATGCCGCTAAGCGTACCTGAATCAGCGGTCAATACGAAGATTTGCATCACAGATGCTCTGTGTCGCATACTATCTGCCGTGCAGCGTTTATCCGCCCGGCTGTTCGACCCAGATGGAGTTCTGATGAGCGAGCCTGCCCCCGCCAAGCCCACGGTCGCCGTCATCGGTGGCGGCTACGGCGGCATCCACGTGGCCAAGTACCTGGACGCGGACGCCGACGTGGTGCTGGTGGAACCCAAGGACGCGTTCGTGCACAACGTGGCCGCGCTCCGGGCCCTGGTGGACCCGACCTGGCTGACGCGCATCTACTATCCCTACGACGGCCTGCTGGCCCGCGGCCGGGTCGTCCGCGACCGCGCAGCCAAGGTCGACGTCGGCCGCGTGGTGCTGGCCTCCGGCGAGGAGATCCGCCCCGACTACATCGTGCTGGCCACCGGGTCTGCCTACCCGTTCCCGGCCAAACACGACGTGGACAGCGCGGCCGCCGCCCACGACAAGGTCCGCGCGGCCCACGCGGCACTCAGCGCCGCGCACCGCGTGCTGCTGCTCGGCGCCGGACCGGTCGGCATCGAGCTGGCCGGCGAGATCAAGGCGGTCTGGCCGGACAAGCACGTGACCCTCCTCGACGTCGCCGACGACGTGCTCGGCGAGCGTTTCCGGCCGGACCTCAAGGCCGAGCTGCGCCGGCAGCTCACCGGCATCGGGGTCGAGCTGCGGCTCTCCAGCCCGCTGCGGGACAGCCCGCCGGTCCCGCCCGGCGAGCTGCGGACGTTCACGGTGGTCACACAGGCCGGCGCCGAGCTGACCGCGGACATCTGGTTCCGCTGCTACGGCGTCTCCCCGGTCAGCGACTACCTCGTCGGTGAGCTCGCCGCCGCCCGCAGGCCGGACGGTTTCGTGGAGGTCACCCCGTTCCTGCGGGTGGCTGGCCAGGACCGGGTCTTCGCCGTCGGCGACGTGTCCGCCGCCGACCACAAGATGGCCGGTGCGGCCAACCGGCAGGCCCAGGTCATCGCGGACAACATCCGGGCCCTGATCAGCGGGGCCGACCTCAGGCCGCACGAGCCATCGCCCCCGGGCATCATCGTGCCGATCGGGCCGCAGGGCGGCTCGGGTCAGCGGCCCAACACCGAGGACCTCGTGCCGGCCGAGACCGTCGCCGAGCTCAAGGGGCGCGACATGATGGTCGAGCGCTTCGCCGGGCTGTTCGGGATCACCCCGCCGGACAAACCCGCGGGCGCCTGACGCCTCAGCGGCGTCTGCGGCGCCGGTGAGGCCGCCTGCTCTTCGCCGCGCTGCCCGTCCCGGCGCCCTCTGGGCTGGCGCCGTTCGCTGCCGCGCGTTCGGCCCGGCCCGCTGCGGCGGCCGGCTCGGCAGGCCGGGCGGGCCTGGCCGGCGGCCCTGTCTCGCGGCCGCCGGCCGCCTCGGCATCGCCGGCGCTGGCCAGCGAGTCGTGCTCGGCGTGCGGCCTGGATACGTCCCTGGCCCGCATCGCGGCGTTCAGTGTCACCTTCATTCCTGGCATGCGGCCTCCCGGGCCCAGTCTCGCACGCCCGGCGGGGTGGTCAGAAGATCGCCGGGCACCACGGCGGCGGCTCCCAGGCCAGGGCGGCCGAGAGCGCGGCCACCGCGCCCGGCCGCAGCTCGGCGGCCAGTCCCGCGCCCGCCAGCGCGCCGAGCCGGGTGCCGCCGAGGTAGGCGGCGCCCAGCGCCCCGACCGGCAGCGCCACATCGGCGGGCGCCGATGTGCGCTCGCAGCTCGCGCCGGCCGCGGCCCCGGCGTCGGCCCGCAGCCGCCACCGCCCGGCGTTCTCGGCCAGCAGCTCGTCAGCGACCTCGATGACCATATCCACGGCGCACGCGTAACGCCGCCCGGTGAGGGCCTGGGGCACGCTGACCAGCCGGGCCCAGAGCCCGTCGGCGAGCTGAGCCCGGACCCGCCGCCCGTCGGCGAGCAGGTACGGCAGCGGGTCGTCGACCGGCCGCGACGGCGCCCGGACCTCGGCGACCAGGTCCCTGGTGAGGAGGTCGCCCCAGACCGCCGCGTGCGCGTCCGGGTCGGCCGCCATCAGCTCCTGCACCCGCAGCACTCCGGCGGGCATTCCATGATCGCCCCAGTCCGGGGTGGCCGAGAACAGCGCGTAACCGCGCGGCCCGCTGTCGTCCTCGGCCAGGACACAGCGCATCGGGCTGCCGCCGGAACGACGGTGCTCCGGGTCCCACAGCGTGTAGTCCCACCAGCGCTCGTCGCGGGCAGGCATGCCAGGGCGAGAGCGCTGCACGTGATCGTAGACCCTGGCCAGGACACCCTTGGCGTCCTGCGGTTCCGCGATCCGCAGCCGCGGCGCGTCGTGCGTGCGGCCGGGGCCGGGAGGTTCCATTACGCTCTCCCCGCGGCGGATCGTGAACTCCAGCTCGGACGAGGCCGGGCCGTAACCGTACCGCCCGTAGATGCCGGATTCGGCGGAGAACAGCGCCGCGGCGGCCTCGCCGCGGTCGCGGATGTCGGCCAGCTGGCGCCGCATCAGGCTGGACAGGATCCCGCGGCGCCGGTGTGACGGCAGCACGGCGATCGCGCTGACCCCGGCCACCGTGGCGGTGCCGCCCGGGACCGTCATCTGGAAGGTGAAGACCGCGGCGGTCCCGACCATCTGGGTCCCGTCGAACGCGGCCAGCGTCCGGTCGAACTCGACCGTGGGGAGGTCATGCTGGAGCTCGGGCTCGGTCGGCCAGCTGCTGTTGAACGCGTGCTCGATCACCGCGTAGAAGGCCGGGAACTCGCTGTCGCTGATCGGGCGGATCGGGTAGGCCGTGCTCATGCTCGGTGTTCTACCCGGCGTCCAGGGCCAGGCGCGACCGATTATCCCGCCGGCGGCCGGGGCCGGCCCGCGCTCAGCCGTAGACACCGACCGAGTCAGACCTGCTGAGCAGCCGGATCGCGTGCTCGATGAGGGTGACAAGAACGTCACGGCAGGAGTCCCGCTCGCGGGCGTCGCACATGATGACCGGCACGGTGCGGCTCAGGTTCAGGGCCGACCTGATGACCTCGGGCGGGAAGCGCCGGGCTCCGTCGAAGCAGTTCACGGCCACGATGAACGGGGTGCCCTGCTGCTCGAAGTAGTCCACGGACGGGAAGCTGTCGGCCAGGCGCCGCGTGTCGGCCAGCACCACCGCGCCGGACGCGCCGTACGCCAGCTCGTCCCACATGAACCAGAACCGCTTCTGGCCCGGGGTGCCGAACAGGTAGACGACGAGGTCATCCCGGACGGTTATGCGGCCGAAATCCATGGCCACCGTCGTGGTCGTCTTGTTCTCCACGCCGTCGGTCATGTCCACGTTCACGCTCGACGCGGTCAGGTTCTCCTCGGTTCGCAGCGGCCTGATCTCGGTCACGGAGCTCACCAGCGTGGTCTTGCCCGCGCCGAAGCCACCCGCGATCAGGATCTTCACCGCGATCGGCACGATCTCCTGCTCGCTGTCGCGGTAAGAGCCTGCGGAGCCCATCTGCCACCTCCCTCAGCAGCTGCGGGTCATGTACTCGTCTCGGGACCGGGTGGTGGATGGCGATGAGCCCCTGATCCCGCATGTCTGAGAGCAGGATCTGGATCACGCCGAGAGGAAGATCCATGTCGGCGGAGAGGTCGGCCACCGAGGTCGGGAGCCGGCACAGGCGCAGCAGCTTCAGGTGCTCGGGCTCGAGTTCGCGCAGGTCGCCGCGATAGCCGCGGACCGTAGTGATCATGGTCACGACATCGAAGGTCTCGCCGCTGGGGCGGGTCCGGCCGCCGGTGAGCGCGTAGGGACGGACAACGGGCCCGGCATCCCGGTCAAGCCATCTGTCATCAGCCGGGGCCACGTCACATCGTCTCTGAGTTGAAGCTGACCGGCCGCGGCTCGACGGACAGATGTTCCCCGACGCGCTTCACCAGGACCGCCATCTCGTAGGCGATGAGCCCCACGTCCGCCGATGACGTCGCCAGCACGGCCAGGCAGCTGCCTTCTCCCGCGGCGGTCACGAACAGGAACTGGGATTCCATTTCGACGATGATCTGCCGGGCGTGACCACCCCCGAAGTGCCGCCCCGCCCCCCGGGCCAGGCTCTGGAAGCCGGCCGCGACCGCGGACAGGTGGTCCGCATCCTCCTTGGTGAGACCCGACGACGCCCCCATGGTGAGGCCGTCGCGGGACAGCACGGCGGCTTTCTCGATGTGAACGACCCGGCCGACCAGGTCGTTGAGCAGCCAGTCAAGCTCGCTGGACAGACTCATATGCACCCCCTCGTTGGTGCTCCCTGACCCGCGACCGGCTCGCGGGCACTACTCATCGTTGCCCTGCTCGCCCCCGTCCCCGCTGGGCTCCGGGGTCAGTGTCGTGTCGAAGGCCGGCACTGACCCGGAAGTGTCGCGCCCCCGCTTCCAGCCACGCTGCAGGGCCGCCATCGTGTTGCGCGCCGCTTCGGGGGACGGTGCGCGCGGGGCCCGGTCGGTGACGTTATGGGCGATGACGCCGTTGTCACGCAGCTGCGGCGCGAGGCTGGCCCGGCGGCGCCGGACCGGCAGGCCCATCTTGACCAGCTCGGTCGTGGTGACCCGCGGGTCCAGGTCGGATTCGCCCGGCTCGGTCTGCGGTACGTCGCCGCCGAGGCTGAACGGGTCGGCTGGCGCCGCAGCCGCCGGGCGGGACCGCCGCGGGGTGAACACGCTCTCGGCCTCGCCGTCGGCTGCGGCATCCGGCATCTCGCGGCCGCTGGGCGACAGCCTGGCGGCCGGGCGGCTGGTCAGCGGGTCCCCGTTCGGGCGGTCGGCCGCTGGGTCAGCGGGCTGCCTGGTCGGCAGGTCGGCTGCGGGGCTGGTCAGCGGGTCGGCTGGGGGCTGCCTGGTGGGCAGGTCGGCTGCGGGGGTGGTCAGCGGGTCGGCTGCGGGCCGCCTGGTCGGCAGGTCCCCGTTCGGGCGGTCGGCCGCTGGGTCAGCGGGCTGCCTGGTCGGCAGGTCGGCTGCGGGGCTGGTCAGCGGGTCGGCTGCGGGGCTGGTCAGCGGGTCGGCTGCGGGCCGCCTGGTCGGCAGGTCGGCTGCGGGGCTGGTCAGCGGGTCGGCTGCGGGGGTGGTCAGCGGGTCGGCTGCGGGGCTGGTCAGCGGGTCGGCTGCGGGCCGCCTGGTCGGCAGGTCGGCTGCGGGGCTGGTCAGCGGGTCAGCCGGCCGCCCGGCGAGCGGGTCCGCGCCGTGGCTGGTCAGTGGACCGGCGAGGGATAGACCCGGCTGGGTCAGAGCCGCGATTTCGCCGGTGCCGCCTGGGTTCAGCGTGGCGTGCCGCCCGGTGAGCCGGACCGCGCGCTCGGTCGATGTGGTGGGCAGACCCTCGATCTCATACGAGCCCTCGTCGGCAATCAGCGCCTTGGGGAGCAGCACGATCGCGGTGATTCCGCCGAAGGGTGAGGGCTGCAGCGTAATCCGGATGTCATGCCTTCTGGCCAGCTGCCCGGCGACGAACAGGCCGAGCTGCTCGCTCCCGGAAAGATCGAATTGCGGAGGGTGGGCGAGGTTGTTGTTGACCGCGGCCAGCTTGTCCTCGGCGATGCCGAGACCGCGGTCTTCGATCTCGACGGCGAATCCCCGGCCGACAATGTCGCCGTGGATCCGGACCGGCGCGTTGGGCGGCGAGTAGATGGTCGCGTTTTCCGCGAGTTCCGCGATCATGTGGATGACGTCGGCCACGGCGGGCCCGATGAGCCCGGCGTGGGTGCCGGTGGTGACCCTGATCCGGGTGTAGTCCTCGACCTCAGCGACCGCGGCCCGCAGCACGTCGACCAGCGGGACCGGATTGCGCCAGCCGCGGCCGGGTGAGTCGCCGGACAGGATGATCAGGCCCTCCGAGTGCCGGCGCATGCGGGTGGTGAGGTGGTCGATGCGGAACAGGTCCTCAAGCGCCTCGGGCTCGCTGGCGCGCCGCTCCATGGCGTCGAGCAGCGCCAGCTGCCGGTGCAGCAGCGACTGGCTGCGCCGGGCCAGGTTGCGGAACACGTCACTGACGCCACGACGCAGCCTGGCCTCATCCACGGCCGCTTCCACGGCCGTCCGCTGCACCGCGTTGAACGCCTCCCTGACCTGGCCTATCTCATCGGCGCTCGCTTCCATCGGCGGTGCCTCCGCGGCCACATCCACGTCCTGGCCGGCCCGCAGGCGTTCGACCACGCTCGGCAGGCGCTTGTTGGCCAGCTCGAGGGCGGACCGCCGCAGCTCCGCGAGCTGCTGCAGGAGACCCCGGCCGATCCAGATCGAGAGGGCGATCGAGAGGAGCACGGCCAGCAGTCCCAGGCCCCCGACGAGGATGAGCCGGCGGTAGGTCGCGTTGGCCACCGGCTGGGCCCGCGCCGTCAGCGTGTCCGCTGACTGCATCGCCGCCTGGGACAGACCCTGGGCGACCGTCTGCACCGACTGGCTCCACGTGGCCGGGTTGACCGGCGGAATGGGGCTCGCCGGGTGCGGGTCGGCGATGACGTGGTTCTCGAGACCCTCCAGGGTGGCCGATGCCTGCGGGCTGACGTCCCTGACGTAGTAGGCCCGGTAGACCGGGTCCAGGTCGGGCAGGGTCTGCTCGTACAGGGCGCGCCGCGCCCCCACCAGCTGAGCGAACTCCTGCCGGTCGGCGGCGGAGAACGATCGCGCCGCCATGTCACCGGTCAGGAGAGCGTCCTCGCGCAGCAGCATCTCCTCGGACCTGGCCAGCCTGACCAAGGTAAGTCCGGTGTTGGCCAGCGGGACATTGGTTTCCTGCAGAATTACCTTATTCAGCGCAACATCGGCGGTGTTGATGATATCGCCGTAAGCATTTATTACAGCGGGCCTGGAGATGGATTGCGAGGCGACGTCGGAGCGAATCTGCCCGAGGCGATCCGTCTGCTTGAGCAACGCCGTAATCGCTTGCTTCTCCGGCGATCCGGCGTCGCCCAGAGTTGAAGACGACGTCACGGCGGCCCGGAAGGCCGTCTCAGCCTTATCGGTCTTCTGCTCCTGCGCGCGCAGCGCGGCCAGGTTCTGTGGCGCCGGGGCGGCCAGGTAAACCACGGCCAGCAGGCGCTCGGCGTCAATCTGTGACTCCAGGTTACCGGTCGGGGTGCCGGTATCCGCTTTCAGCGCCCGGGACCTGGCGAGGTTAACCGCATCGCTGGCGCTAATGGTCGCGGCGAAGGCGTACAGCCCGATCAGGGACAGGATCGGGATAGCAACGAGAAGAATGATCCTCAGACGTATGGATCGGCGACGCAAACCCATGACTGTGGCCCCCGGCGTGAGAAGGTGCATGCGGACTGCGCTGTTATCTCAGGGCTCCCGCGCAGAGATCTGGAGGGCTCTACCGCAGGGTTTGTGATCGTAACACCGCACCACGGGCCTCAGTAGCGAAACCAGTCAAAGTCGGGATAGAAACCACTAGTTCAGCATTTCGCTATCTGCACGTCGCTGCCCGCATTTCGTTACTGCATCTTGCGGAACGCACCATGCGGAGACTATAGGCCGGTTTGTTGGCGCTCAGCAGGATAAGCCATGCTCTGGCCCGCCACAGGGTTCTGTGCCGTGCGGGCTTCCGTGCCGCGCCGGGCTGCGTTCCCTCGGTGTTGTGGCGGGTCCGGGCGGGGCGGGTGGCGGACGCGGAACCGGCGTGCGGGAACGTGCCGGAAGGCCGGTATACCGGTACAGTGCGGGCAAGATGGCTCGTCTTGTCCCGCACCGGATCGGTACCGCCGCGCTGAGGACAGCGCGGCGCGTACGCGACCTGGTCCGGCGGCAGTTCATCACGAGGAACCGGCGGGTGGCCGCCGGGCTCGCGCTCGCCGTGGTGGTCATCGGGCTGACCGTGGTCCACGGCTCGCAGTGGTGGATCTCGGCCGGAGTGATGATCCTGCCGGTTCTGGCGGGCGGGCTGCTGCTGTGGCCGCGGGCGCTGCGGATCCTGTTCTGCCTGGTCGCAGTCGCGGTGGCCTATGACGCGGTGATGGGCAAGGCGGGGCCAGGGATCATCGCCACGATCGTGATCACGGCGGTGTTCGCTGACGCCCTGGCCCGGGCCCGGGCGAAGCTCGGCGTCCAGGGGCTGCGCGGCGATCACATGCTGATCGAGTTGCGCGACCGGATCCGGGCCCAGGGCACGCTGCCTGAGCTGCCCGAGGGCTGGCGGTCCACCTCGGTGCTCCAGCCCGCTGGAGGCTCATCCTTCGGCGGGGATTTCCTGGTGTCCACGTGCGACGGGAAGACGCTTGAGGTGGCCCTGGTCGACGTCGCGGGCAAGGGAATCGACGCCGGAACCCGCGCGCTGCTGCTGTCCGGCGCGTTCGGCGGGCTGCTCGGCTCGGTTCCGGCCGGGGAGTTCCTCGCCTCCTGCAACGCCTACCTGCGCCGCGGCACTTCAGCCGAGGGGTTCGTCACCGCCGTGCACCTCTCGCTCGACCTGGCCACCGGGGACTACGTGGTCACCTCGGCCGGCCACCCGCCCGCGGCGCACTTCGAGGCGGGCAGCGGGAACTGGCGGCTCACCCGGGCGCGCGGGATTGTGCTGGGCGTGGTATCCGACCTGCGGTGCGTGTCAGAACGGGGGTCGCTGCGGCTCGGCGATGCGCTGATGCTCTACACCGACGGGCTGATCGAGGCGCCGGGCCGGGACATCGACGCCGGCATCGACCGCCTGCTCGGCGAGGCGGACCGGCTGGTGACGTCGGGGTTCGGGTCCGGAGCGGCCGAGCTCGTGCGGGTGCTGCGGGCGGGAGTCGGCGGCTCGGATGACTGCGCGCTCGTGCTTATCTGGCGGAACTGACCGCGCCAGGCTCATCGGCCTCGGCCTGCCGGATAATCGCGGATATTCGTTTTCGGCCCCTATTTCGTTCGGGAGCGGACGATTTTCCCGGCGGGCACCCAATGCGCCGCAAGGGGTGGTCTCGGCCGTGTGCTTGTCACGGTTCATGCCAGGCTGGCCGTTGATGCCTGGCCTTGATCCGGTCCCGCCCCTCCGCGCCGGGCCAGCGCCGCGGCCGGGTCCACGCGGTACCGCTCGTGTCTGGGCCACGCCATGCCGCCCGCGCCCAGCGCACATCGCACCTCGGCGGCGTTTCCCCATCACGCTTCCCACCATGGCCCGGCGCCGGGCACATCGCGACCGGCGGCCGGTGCGGTCAACGGTGTCGTGGGCACCTTGATGGGGTTGTTTCCCAGCAGACTTCCCGCCATCCGGTTGTGAAGGGGTTTGCCGCGGCGGAGTTGGCGGCGTGGAGTTACTTAGCGGCGGACGGGGTGGCGGCGGCGGCGCCATGGCGGGGGTGGCGTGAATGCGGCCTGGATATGACGCTCACGTCAGATTTCTGGGATATGACATCCACGTCAGCTAATGTTTTGCCGACGTGACACGATATGAAGTCAGGGTGCTACCTGAGAGTGACTTCCGGCTCATCCCATCGGCCTAACTAGAGCTGCTGGCCTGCACAAACGCCTGGAAAGTCGACGCCCATGTCAGCTGACGTGGGCGTCATTATTTGCATTTCAAATAAGACCTGTGACCAAATAGACAGCGTGGGAGGCTACGGGACTGGAGTAAGCGGGGGGCTCCGCACGGGGGAAGGGTCCGCAGCATCCGCCGGCACGGCAGATGAAACAGGCGGCGTAGACGCGATAGATCCCGGCGCGGGCCGGGCGTCCGGGGAGAACTTCCCTGTCGCGCTGCGCCTGCTGCCCGCGCGTTACCGGCGGCATCTGATGGCGGTGTACAGCTTCGCCCGGACCACCGATGACATCGGGGACAGGGCGCCGCTTGACCGGCGGTCCGGCCTGCTCGACGAGCTCGAGGCCGACGTGCGCCGCCTCTACGCGCAAGACGCCGGAGGGGGCGTTCTTGCCGTGGAGGCCGGTTCTGCCGCAGGTGTCGGTTCCGCGCCGAGTGCCGCTTCCGCGCCAGGTGCCGCTTCCGCGCCGGATGCCGGATCCGCCGGGGATGCCGCGTCTGCCGGTGACGGCGGTTCTGCCGGGAATGGCGCTGCGGGCCGGGATGCCGGTTCCGCCGGGCCGCCCCGGAGCCGCGTGGTGCGCGCGCTCAGGCCCGCCGTGACCGAGTGCGGGATCCCGGTGCAGCCATTTCTCGACCTGATCCAGGCCAACCGGCAGGACCAGGTCGTCGCGCGTTACCCGACCTTCGATGACCTCGTCGGCTACTGCCGGCTGTCCGCCAATCCCGTCGGCCGAATCGTGCTGTATGTGTTCGGCAGCTTTTCCGAGACCCGGGCCGAGCTGTCGGATTCTGTCTGCACCGCGCTGCAGCTGGCCGAGCACTGGCAGGACGTGGCCGAGGATCTGCGGGCCGGGCGCATCTACCTGCCTGCCAAGGACATGGAGCGCTTCGGCTGCACCGAGGAGGACCTGGCCGGGGCCAGCACCCCGGCGCAGGTCAGGGAGCTGCTCGCGTTCGAGGTCGCCCGGGCCAGGGCCATGCTCGACGTCGGGGCGCCGCTGATCGGCATGCTGCGCGGCGCCGCGAGAGCCGCGGTGGCCGGCTACGTGGCGGGAGGACGGGCCGCGCTGGCCGCGATCGCCGCGGCCGACTACGACGTGCTGAGCGTGACGCCGCTGCCGGGCAAGCGGCGGACGGCCGGCGAACTGGTGCTGGCCTACGCGAGGGGGCGATGACGCGATGACCGCCCGCTCCGCGGATACCGCCGAGGTCAGCGCCGCATACCAGCACTGCGAGCAGGTGACCAGGACGCAGGCGAGGAACTTCTCCTACGGCATCCGGCTGCTCCCCGCGGCCAAGCGGCGCGCGCTGTCCGCGGTCTACGCGTTCGCCCGCCGGGTCGACGACATCGGCGACGGAACGCTGCCCGCCGCGGAAAAGCTCACCGCGCTGGGCGGGGCCCGCGAGGCCGTGGCCGCGCTTGACCGCGACAGCGCGCCCGCCGACGACCAGGTACTGGTCGCGCTGGCCGACGCCGCGAGCAGGTTCGCGATCCCGCTGCCTGCCTTCGGCGAGCTGATCGACGGCTGCGAAGCCGACGTGCGGGGTACCAGTTACGCGACATTTGACGAGCTTGAGCACTATTGCCGGTGTGTGGCCGGATCTATCGGGCGGCTCTCGCTCGGCGTCTTCGGCAGCCGGGACCCGGCCACGGCCGAGCCGCTGGCCGACGCGCTGGGGATCGGGCTGCAGATGACCAACATCCTCCGCGACATTCAGGAGGATCTTGGGAACGGCCGGGTATACCTGCCCGCGGAGGACCTGGAGCGCTTCGGCTGCACCCTGCGGCCGGATCGGGCCGGCCAGCTGGCCGGCGATCGCGGGCTGGAGGAGCTGATGCGGTTCGAGGCCCAGCGCGCCCTGGGCTGGTACGCCCGGGGGATGCGGCTGCTGCCGCTGCTGGACCGCCGCAGCGCGGCGTCGGCCGGGGCGATGGCCGGCATCTACCTCCGGCTGCTGCAGCAGATCGCTGCGGCACCGGCGGCGGCGCTGCAGCAGCGGCAGTCGCTGCCCGGCAAGGCGAAGGCCATGGTCGCGGTGCGGGCGCTGGCCGGGATCCCGGAGCGGGTGCCCGCCTCCGTCGCGCCAGGGCCTGGTCAGGACGGTCCCGCTCCCGCGGTGGGGGATACCGCGCCGGGCGGCTCGGGGGTTAGCGGTTCAGGGGCCAGGGGCCCCGCGGCAGGGGGACGGTCATGAACACGCGCAACGTCGTGGTGATCGGCGGCGGGCTGGCAGGCATCACCGCCGCGATCTCGCTCCGCGAGGCGGGCATCGGCGTCACCCTGCTCGAGGCCAGGCCGTGGCTGGGCGGCGCGACCTGCTCGTTCTCCCGGGGCGGGCTGATGATCGACAACGGCCAGCACGTGTTCCTGCGCTGCTGCACCAGCTACAGGGAACTGCTGGCCCGGCTCGGCGTGACCGGGTCGGCCACCGTCCAGGACCGCTTCGACGTCACCGTACTGTCGCCCGGCGGCCGGGCCCGGCTGCGCCGCAGCGGGCTGCCCGGCCCGCTGCACTTCGCCCGGTCGCTGGCCGGCTACAAGTTCCTGTCGCTGCCTGAGCGGCTGCGGGTGGGCCGCGCCGCCCTGGCCATGCGCACCCTCGACCCGGCCAAGCCGGGCCTCGACAGCGAGCG
The DNA here is from genome assembly GCA_963844655.1 of uncultured Actinomycetota bacterium. Taxonomy (GTDB): domain Bacteria; phylum Actinomycetota; class Actinomycetes; order Streptosporangiales; family Streptosporangiaceae; genus JASHPR01. The sequence continues at coordinate 1,719,571 of CAWJPA010000007.1, forward strand.
GCTGGGCGACTGGCTGGGGGCCCGGGGGCAGAACGAGCACACCCGCAGGAACCTCTGGGACCTGTTCATCGTGTCCTCGCTGAATATCCACGGCGATGAGGCCAGCGTGCCGCTCTCGGCCACCGTGCTCAAGACCGCGCTGCTCGGCGGCAACGACGCCGCGGACATCGGCATCCCCACGGTGCCGCTCGGCGAACTGCACGGCCAGGCCGCAGCCAGCCTGCTGCGCCGGCTCGGGGCCGAGGTGCGCCTCGCCACCAAGGCGGCCGCGATCGAGCCCGCCCCCGGTGGCGGGCTCCGGGTCCGGGTCACCTCGGGCCGGGACTCCGCGGACGGCCAGGACGGGGCGGAGGGCGCGGGCGGCACGATGATCACCGCCGACGGCGTCGTGCTCGCGGTCCCGCCGGCGCAGGCCGCCCGGCTGGCCGGCGCGGCGGGCGTGGCCGGCGCGGCCCGGTGGAACGACCTGGGCTCGTCGCCGATCGTCAACGTGCACGTGGTCTACGACCGGCGGATCACCCGGCTGCCGTTCGCGGCCGGCGTGGACTCGCCGGTGCAATGGGTGTTCGACAAGACCAGGGCGTCCGGCCTGCAGACCGGGCAGTACCTGGCGATATCGCTGTCCGCCGCGGACAGCTACGTGGACGTTCCGACCGCGGCGCTGCGGGAGAAGTTCCTGCGCGCGCTCGAGGAACTGTTCCCGGCGGCCAGGGAGGCGCGCGTGATCGATTCCTTCGTCACCAGGGAGCGCCGGGCGACGTTCCGGCAGGCACCCGGCTGTGTCGCGCTGCGCCCCGGCGCCGCGACCTCGATGCCAGGGCTGGTGCTGGCCGGATCATGGACCGACACCGGGTGGCCGGACACGATGGAGGGAGCCGTGCGGAGCGGGCACACCGCTGCGGAGCAGCTAGTCCAGGGGCTGGCCGGGCAGGCCGCCCGCGAGCTGGGAGGTGCCGCGGTCGCGGTCACCCGCCCGCTCGACGGCGTCGCCGTGGATACCACGGCCGGCTCGGCGGCGGGGTCGCCGTCATGACGGCCACGATGCCGGCGGGCGTAGAGACCGCCCGCGACCTGGTGGGCCCGGCCATCGCCGAGGCCACCGGCCGGCTGAGTCCCGACGTGCGCGTGGTGGCCACATACCACCTGGGCCTGACCGACGCCGAGGGGCAGCCGGAGAGCCGCAAGGGCACCGCGGGCAAGGCGCTGCGCCCGGCACTCGCGCTGCTGTCCGCCCGCGCCGCGGGCGCCGCGCCGGAACGCGGCGTGCCGGCCGCCGCGGCCGTGGAGTTCGTGCACAACTTCTCGCTGCTGCACGACGACATCATGGACGGCGACACCGAGCGCAGGCACCGGCCGACCGCCTGGACGGTGTACGGCATCGGCCCGGCCATCCTGGCTGGCGACGCGCTGCTGGCGCTGGCCCACGACCTGCTGCTTGAGGGCCCGTCACCGCAGGGCACCTGGGCGTCACGCTGCCTGTCCGCGGCCGTGCAGCGGCTGATCGCGGGCCAGGGCGCGGACCTTGCCTTCGAGCGCCGCGACAACGTCACGCTCGACGAGTGCCGTCAGATGGCCGGGGACAAGACCGCCGCCCTCATGGCCGGCGCCTGCAGCATCGGCGCCATTTACGTCGGCGCGCCCGCGGTGCTGGCCATGGGCCTGGCCGGGTTCGGCGCACACGTGGGGCTGGCGTTCCAGCTCACCGACGACCTGCTGGGCATCTGGGGCGCGCCCGAGGTAACCGGCAAGCCGGTCATGTCCGACCTGCGCACGAGGAAGAAGTCGCTGCCGGTCGTGGCCGCGCTGACCAGCGAGACCGAGCCGGGGACCGAGCTCGCGGAGCTGCTCGCCAAGCCGGAGCCGCTCACCGAGGACCAGCTGGTCCGCGCGGCCGGGCTGGTCGAAGCGGCCGGCGGCCGGATGTGGGCGGAGACCGAGGCCGACGCGGCACTGGCCGCGGCGGGCAAGTGCCTGGCCGAGACCGATATGCCCGACGACGTGCGGGCCGAGTTCGCGGCGATAGCCGAGTTCATCACCGCGCGCCAATGGTGAAGCCCGGGTAACCGGGGCGGTGCACGGTAACGCTGGGAAAGCTGATATTTCTGATACGGGGGATAAGGGGTGAGGCGACAGTGAGGGTGACGGGAACATGACCGTGACCCAGGCCCGCGCGGGCGGCCATGACCTTGCCGACACCGCGCGCACTGCCCTGGACCAGGCCGTCAGTCACCTGCTCGGCCTGCAGCACCAGCAGGGCTGGTGGCAGGGCGAGCTGGAGACCAACGTCACCATGGACGCGGAGGATCTCCTGCTCAGGGAGTTCCTCGGGGTGCGGACGGAGCAGCAGACCGCGGCCGCCGCCCGGTGGATCAGGTCCTGCCAGCGCGCGGACGGCACCTGGGCCAACTTCCGCGACGGCGACGCCGACCTGTCCACCACGGTCGAGGCCTACGTGGCGCTGCGGCTGGCCGGCGACTCCCCGGACGCGAGCCACATGGCCCGCGCCGCGGCCTGGATCAACGACCGGGGCGGGATCCCGGCCACCCGCGTGTTCACCCGCATCTGGCTGGCCCTGTTCGGCCAGTGGTCCTGGGACGACCTGCCGGTGATGCCCCCAGAGCTGATCTACCTCCCGGCCTGGTTCCCGCTGAACGTGTACGACTGGGCCTGCTGGGCCCGGCAGACGATCGTGCCGCTGACCGTGGTGGGCTCGCTGCGCCCCGTCCGTCCGCTGCCCTTCAGCCTGAACGAAATTCAGGGGCCGCCCGCCGTCCGCAAGGGCCGGTCGGGCCAGGACGGCTGGACCCTGTTCTTCGAGGGCCTGGACAAGGTGCTGCACGTCTACGTGCGCCGCGCCCTCGGGCTCATGCCCGCCCGGGCCGTGCGCCGGGCCGCGCTCCGCCGGTGCGCCGAGTGGATCATCGCCCGGCAGGAGGCCGACGGCTGCTGGGGCGGGATCCAGCCGCCGTGGGTGTACTCGCTGATGGCGCTGCACCTGCTCGGCTACGGCCTCGATCACCCGATCATCCAGCGTGGCCTCGCGGGGCTGGACCGGTTCACGATCTGGGAGGACAGCCCGGACGGCCCGGTCAGGCGGCTCGAGGCGTGCCAGTCGCCGGTCTGGGACACCGTGCTGGCGATGATCGGGCTCGCCGACGCGGGCCTGGCGCCCGATCACCCGGCGCTGCGGTCGTCGGCCCGGTGGGTGCTGGACGAGGAACTGCGCGGGCCCGGCGACTGGCAGGTGCGCCGGCCGGGCCTGGCCCCGGGCGGCTGGGCGTTCGAGTTCGACAACGACGGCTACCCGGACATCGACGACACCGCCGAGGTGCTGCTCGCGCTGCGGCGGGTGGCCAGAACGGACGGCGACGGGCCCGCGGGCCGGCCGACCGAGCTGGGGGCACGCGCCGCGCAGGCCGAGGCCCGCGGGGTCGCGTGGCTCATCGGCATGCAGTCCAAGGACGGCGGCTGGGGCGCGTTCGACGCCGACAACACCTCCCGGCTCGTGACCAAGCTGCCGTTCTGCGACTTCGGCGAGGTCGTCGACCCGCCGTCGGCCGACGTCACCGCGCACACCGTGGAGGCGCTGACCGCGGCCGGCCACGGCGGGAGCAGGCCCGTGCGGCGCGGCGTGGCCTGGCTGCTGCGGGCGCAGGAGAGCGACGGGTCCTGGTTCGGCCGGTGGGGCGCGAACTACGTGTACGGGACCGGCGCGGTGGTGCCGGCGCTGATCGCCGCGGGCGTGAAGCCCGGCAAGCCGGCCATCAGGCGGGCCATGTCCTGGCTGGTCAGCCACCAGAACGCCGACGGCGGCTGGGGTGAGGACCTGCGTTCCTACGACGACCCCGGCTGGGCGGGCCGCGGCGAGTCCACCGCGTCGCAGACCGCCTGGGCGCTGCTGGCGCTGCTGGCCGCCGGGGGGCCGGAGGAGCAGGCCGCCATCGAGCGCGGCGTGCGGTGGCTCGCGCGGACCCAGCGCCCGGACGGGACCTGGGACGAGCCGCAGTTCACCGGGACCGGCTTCCCGGGCGATTTCTACATCAATTACCACCTGTACCGGCTGGTGTTCCCGGTCAGCGCGCTCGGGCGCTACCTGTCCGGCGCGGGGTCAGCCGGGCGGGCGGAGCCGGCTGGCCGCGGGGAACCGGCCGGCCGGGTCGCGGCCGCGGGTGGTGCGGCATGAGCCGGCGGAACGGGGCAAAAGTGACCGGCCGCGATGTGGCCGTACCGGGCGACGGCGGGCTGGTGGTCTGCTCCCCGCTGGCGTTCGAGGCCAGGGCCATGCGGCGGGGCCTCGGCGGCGCCGGGACCGTGGTCCGCACCGGCTACGGGCCGGCGCGAGCCCATAAGCAGGCTGATCAGCTCGGGGAAGCAGCGTTCGGGATGCTGGTCGTGGGCGGTACGGGCGCGGGGCTTTCCGCCGACCTCAGGCCCGGTGATCTCGTGGTGGGCACAGAGGTGACCGGGGGAGCGGCGCCCGTGATCAGCCCGTCCGCGCCGCTGCTGGCCGCGGAGCTGCGCCGGGCCGGGCTGCGGGCCCGGGCGGGCACGATCGCCACCGTGGACCACCTGGTCCGGCGGGGCGACCGCGAGCGCCTGGCCGCCGGGGGAGCGCTGGCCGCGGACATGGAGTCGGCGCACCTGCTGGCCGCGGCGAACGGACGCCCGGCGGTCGCGGTCCGGGCCATCTCGGACACGCCGCAGCGCCCGCTGGTGCCCTGGGGGGTGCCGGGCGGCGTCGCCGCGCTGCGGTCGCTGCGGCTGGCCGGGCCCGTGCTGGCCCGGTGGGCGGCGGCCTGCGGCCCGCGCCAGGTGCTGCTGGCCGGCCCGCGCTCGTTCTGCGCCGGGGTGGAGCGGGCCATCGAGATCGTCGAGAAGGTGCTCGAGCAGCGCGGCTCGCCGGTCTACGTGCGCAAGCAGATCGTGCACAACACGCACGTGGTGAACGACCTGGAGCGCCGGGGCGCGATCTTCGTCGAGGAGCTCGACGAAGTGCCGGACGGCGCGACCGTGGTGTTCTCCGCGCACGGGGTCTCGCCCGAGGTGCGCCGCATCGCCTCGGACCGCGGCCTGGACGCGATCGACGCGACCTGCCCGCTGGTCTCCAAGGTGCACGTGGAGGCGCGGCGGTTCGCGAACGAGGGCTACCAGGTGGCCCTGATCGGGCACGGCGGGCACGAGGAGGTCGAGGGCACGCTGGGCGAGGCGCCGCAGGCGATGACCCTGGTCGAGACCGCCGAGGACGTGGCCAAGCTGGAGCCCGAGGACCCGCACAAGATCGCGTTCCTGATGCAGACCACGCTGTCGCTCGAGGAGGCCAGCGGCATCGCGGACGCGATGCGCGAACGGTTCCCCGAGGCCCGCGGGCCGGGCAGCGACGACATCTGTTACGCCACCACCAACCGCCAGCTCGCAGTCCGGGCCATAGCGGCCGAATCCGACCTGGTGCTCGTGGCGGGCTCGGCCAATTCGTCGAACTCGCTACGTTTGGTGGAGACCGCGCAGCGGGCAGGAACCCCCGCATACCTGATCGACGGCGCCGAGGACATCGAGCTCGGCTGGCTCGCGGGGGCGTCGGTCGTAGGGATCACCGCGGGGGCGTCCGCGCCTCCGGCCGTGGTGGGCCAGATCATCGAGGCGCTGTCCGGCCTCGGGACGGTCGAGGTCACCGAGCGGGTGGTCGCCACCGAGTCCATACGTTTCGGACTTCCCAAGGAGTTGAAGCAGTAAATGTCTATGCCGTTGCGCCAGAGCATGCGGGTGGGTAGCTACCTGATCCGCCAGAAGCTGGCCCGCCGCGAAAAGTTCCCGCTGCTGGTCGAGCTTGAGCCGCTGTTCGCGTGCAACCTCAAGTGCGCGGGCTGTGGGAAGATCCAGCAGCCTCATGACCTGCTGAAGCAGCGCATGCCGATCGAGCAGGCCCTGGCCGCGATCGAGGAGTGCGGCGCGCCGATGGTGTCGATCGCCGGCGGCGAGCCGCTCATGCACCCGCAGATCGACGAGCTCGTGCGCCGGCTGGTCGCCAAGAAGAAGTTCGTGTTCTTGTGCACGAACGCGCTGCTGATGCCCAAGAAGATCGAGAAGTTCACGCCGTCGCCGTACTTCTCGTGGGTGGTGCACATCGACGGGCTGCGTGAGCGGCACGACGAGTCGGTCTGCAAAGAAGGCGTGTTCGACGAGGCGGTCGCCGCGATCAAGGACGCGAAGCGGCGCGGGTTCAAGGTGGGCACGAACACCACGGTCTTCAACACCGACACCCCGCACACCGTGATCGACGTGCTCAACTACCTCAACGACGACCTGGGCATCGACCAGATGCAGATCTCGCCGGCCTACGCCTATGAGAAGGCCCCGGACCAGGACCACTTCCTCGGCGTCACCGAGACCAGGGAGCTGTTCCGCAAGGCGTTCGCCGACGGCAACAGGAAGCGCTGGCGGCTCAACCACACGCCGCTGTTCCTCGACTTCCTCGAGGGCAAGACCGACTACGGCTGCACCGCGTGGGGCATCCCGTCGTACTCGCTGCTCGGCTGGCAGCGGCCGTGTTACCTGATGGCCGACGGGTACGCCAAGACCTACAAGGAGCTGATCGAGACCACCGACTGGGACAAGTACGGGCGCGGCAAGGACCCGCGGTGCGCGAACTGCATGGCGCACTGCGGCTACGAGCCGTCGGCCGTGCTGGCCACGATGGGGTCGCTGCGGGAATCGGTTCGGGCGATGCGCAATTCCTGACCCGACTGGTTCAGCGGTCACATGGGGTTGCATAGTGTCTTATGACCGGAGCGGCCCGCTATAGGCCCCACCCCGTGGACGGGCGGATGGCAGGCCGGCTCTGGCCACGCCGCACGCAGCCCCGCTGGCTGCCGATTCCCGGAGGGCCGGACCTGTGACCGCACCGCGCACCCGGCCCGTTCCCGCCCAGGAAGCGGGGACGGGCGCGGCGGCGGGTGCGGGCGGGCAGGCCGACTTCGATCCCGGCCCGGCCTGGATGCGGGTGCTGCCGCCGGTGGCCACCTTCCTGATCATGATGTGGGGGATCACCGGGGCCTCGTACTGGCGGGATGAGGCCGCCACCCTGTCGGCGGTCCAGCGCTCGCTCGGCGACCTGCTGCGCATGCTCGGGAACATCGACGCGGTGCACGGCGCCTACTACCTCCTCATCTGGGCGTTCGTCCAGGTCGGCGGCACCGGGGAGCTGGTGACCCGGCTGCCGTCGGCGGTGGCCATGGCCGCCGGGGCGGCGGCGGTGGCCGCGCTGGGCCGGCGCCTGGTGTCGCCGCGGGCCGGGCTGGCCTCCGGCCTGGTCTTCGCGATCCTGCCGCCGGTCAGCATGTACGGCCAGGACGCCCGGCCGTACGCGATCGTGGTCATGCTGGCCGCGGTGGCGAGCTACCTGCTGGTGCGGGCCATGGCGGCCGAGCCGGGGCGCCGGAGCCGCTGGCTGGCGGGCTACGCGGCGTGCCTGGCCGTGCTGGGCATCGTGGACATCTTCGGCCTGCTGCTGATCGCGGCGCACGCGGTGACCGTGGCGCTGCGGTGCCTGCGTGAGGACGACAGGCGGAGCGCCAGGTCGCTGGCGGCGGGCTGGCTGGCCGCCGCCGTGGCGGGCACGATCCTGACCAGCCCGGTGCTGGCCCTCGGCTACGTGCAGAAGGGCACGCTGTCCTGGCTGCTGCTGCCCGGCCTGGACGAGGTGCGGGGCCTGACCGGCCTGATCGGGCCGGGGCCGATGGCCGCAGCGGTGGCGCTGGCGGTCGCGGCCGGGATCGTGGTCAGCGCCGTGGCCGGGCGGGAGCGGCTGCGGGCCAACTGGCCGGGGTCCGTGCCCGCGCTGTGCCTGCCCTGGCTGATCCTGCCCCCGGCGATCCTGCTCATCGGCTCCCTGATCACGCCGCTGTACACGCTGCGCTATGTCCTGATGTGCATCCCGGCGATCGCGCTGCTCGCGGGCTGCGCGCTGGCCGCGTTCGGATGGATCGCGGGCACCGCCGCGCTGGCGGTGATCGCGCTGCTCGGCGCCCACGCGCAGCTGGCGGAGCGCGCCCCGGACGGGCACGCGGACAACGTCAGGCGGGCCGACCGGATCGTGGCCGCGAACATGCGGCCGGGAGACGCGGTGCTGGAGTTCAAGGAGGAGAACTTCGCGCAGGCCTACCCGTTCGGGATCCGCGACCTGGACAACATCGCCCAGGCCAGGACGCCCGTCGAGTCGGCCACGCTGATCGGCACGTTCCTGCCCGATCCGGTGGTGCGGCAGCGGCTGGCGCACGTCTCGCGGGTCTGGGTGGTCGAGTACGGCCACCGGGCGACCCTGCCAATCCTCAATGGCCTGCATTTCCGGCTGGTGCGCGCCTGGAGGACCAGCGACATCTGGCTATTTCTCTATGCGCAGTCAAATGGTGACTGAGCGGAGTCGGTTCGGGGCATAATGCGCTAGTGCCGCGCGGTCCGGTGCGGGCGGCCTCGCGTGCGGCATGGCCTCGGGGGCGACCCTAGGCCCCCACGTGGATAAGCGAACCGATCAGCCCGGGGGAATTCAAGCGATGTCTGGTGACGGCCTGCCCGTGCCTGGCTACACCGTGCCCGCTCACGCCGGGCGGGGACCGGCCGGCCTGGGCCGGGTCGGCTCAGCCCGGCGGCCTGCCTTAACGTTCCGGCCGGCCTGGCTGCTGGCCCTCCCGCCGCTGGCCACGTTCGCCGTGGTCTTCTGGGGGATCACCTCGTCCTCGTACTGGCGGGACGAGGCCGCCAGCCTGTCGGCGGCGGCGCGCCCTTTCGGCAACCTGGTGCGGATGCTCGGCCACGTCGACGCGGTGCACGGCGCCTACTACGTGATCATCTGGGCGGTGGTGCGGGCCGGGGGCTCCGGTGAGCTGGCCACCCGGCTGCCGTCGGCGCTGGCCATGGCGGCCGCTGCGGCGGCGGTGACCGCGCTGGGCCGGCGCCTGGTGTCACCGCGGGCCGGGCTCGCCGCCGGGCTGATTTTCGCGGTCCTGCCCGAGGTCAGCTGGTACGGGCAGGACGCACGGTCGTACGCCATGGTCACGGCCCTGGCCGCGTTCGCGAGCTACCTGCTGGTGCGGGCCATGCAGGCCGCAGGCCGCCCGGGCGCGGGGCGGTGGCTGATCGCCTACGGCGCGGTTCTGACCGTGCTCGGCCTGGCGAACATCTTCGGCCTGCTGCTGCTCGCCCCGCATGCGGTGACGGTGGCCCTGGCCTGCCGGCGCGGGGCGGCCCGGTCGCTGGCGCTGGGCTGGCTGGCGGCCGCCTGCGCCGCGGTGGTGCTGGTCAGCCCGCTCATGGTGCTGGCCTGGACCCAGCGCGGCCAGCTGGCCTGGCTGTCGCCGGCCGGGCTCGCCGGGCTGGCGAGCCTGCAGCTGCTGATCGGCACGACCGGCATGGCCATCGCCGCCGCCGTGGTCCTGGCCTGCGCGGTCGCGTCAGGCGCGCGGCGCGGGCGGGAGCGGCTGCGGGCCAGCTGGCCGGGCCGCCTGGTCGCCCTGACCGTGCCCTGGCTGGCCCTGCCCCCGGCGATCCTGCTGGCCGTCTCGCCGGTCACCCCGATCTACGCGTTCCGCTACATCATGATCTGCGTGCCCGCGGTGGCGCTGCTGCTCGGGGCGGGCCTGGCCGCACTCGGGCGCGCCGCGGGCGCGCTCGCGCTCGCGGTGCTCACCGCGCTGGGGCTGCCGTTCCAGCTCTTCATCCGGAGCCCGGGCGGGCACGGGGACGCGATCCTGCAGGCCGACCGGATCGTGGCCGCGAACATGCGGCCGGGGGACGCGGTGCTGGAGTTCAAGGAGGAGAACTTCGCGCAGGCCTACCCGTTCGGGATCCGCGATCTCGACAACATCGCCCAGGCCAGGACGCCCATCGAGTCGGCCACGCTGATCGGCACGTTCCTGCCCGATCCGGTGGTGCGGCAGCGGCTGGCCTCCGTGCCGCGGGTCTGGGTGGTGGAGTACGGCAGCCGCGAGCCGCTGCCGATCCTGAGCGGCCTGCGGTTCCGGCTGGTGCGGGCCTGGCAGACCAGCGACATCTGGCTGTTTCTCTACACGGGCGAGGCCGGAAGGGCGTCCTCGTGATGGCGCCCGACGGCGGGGCCGTGCTCCGCGGGCGTTCCCGGGTGACCCCGGCCGCCCTGGGTGAGAGCCCGGTGCCCTATGACGCCGGGCCCGTGTGGATGCGGGTCCTCCCGCCAGCGGCGATGCTGGTCATCGGGCTGTGGCGGATCACGGGACCGTCGTACTGGCGCGACGAGGCGGCCACGATGAGCGCGGTGCAGCGCCCGTTCGCCGAGCTGGTGCGGATGCTGGGGCACATCGACGCGGTGCACGGCACCTACTACATGCTGATCTGGGTGCTGGTGCGGCTCGGCGGCCCCGGGGAGCTGGTGACCAGGCTGCCGTCGGCGCTGGCCATGGCGGGCGCGGCCGCGGCCGTGGCCGCGCTGGGCCGGCGGCTGGCGTCACCGCGGGCCGGGCTGGCCTCCGGCCTGATGCTCGCGGTGTTCCCGCAGGTGAGCCTCTACGCGCAGGACGCGCGGGAATACGCGATGATCATGGCGCTGGCCGCGGCGGGCAGCTACGTGCTGGTCCGCGCGCTCACCACGGCCGCCAGCAGGCGGGGCTGGCTGGTGTGCTACGCGTTCTGCCTCGGCGTGATGGGCCTGCTGAACGTGTTCAGCCTGCTGCTCATCGGCGCGCACGCGGTCACGGTGGCGCTGGCCTGGCGGCGGGCCAGCCGGCCCGGCGGGGCCGGGGACCGGGACGCCGCCCGGTCGCTGGCGGTCGGCTGGGTGGCTGCGGCCGCCGGGGCCGTCCTGGTGGCCAGCCCGGCGCTGGCGTTCGGCTTCGAGCAGCGCGGCACGCTGGGCTGGCTCAGCACGCCGCACCTGGTGGGCACGATCGTGGGACTGCGCAGGCTGGTCGGCCCGTCACTGATGCTGCTGGCCGTCGCCGCGGTCGTCGCGCTGGGGGTCCTCCTGCCCGCGGCCGCCGGCCGGTCCTGGCTGCGGGCCAGCTGGCCTCCGGAGCTCGCCGGGCTCTGCGTGCCGTGGCTGCTGCTGCCGCCCGCGGCGCTGATCGGCGTCTCCTATCTCTCGCCGGTGTACACGTTCCGCTACATCATGTTCTGCGCTCCGGCGGCCGCGCTGCTCGCAGGCACCGCGCTGGCCGCCCTGAGCTACGCGGCAGGCCCCGCGCTGGCCTGGCTGCCGGCCGCTGCGGCCTTTGCGGTGATCGCCGTGCTCGGGGTGCCCGCGCAGCTGTCCTTCCGGGAGCCGGCCGGCCACGGCAACAACATCCGCGGCGCGAACGCGATCGTCGCGGCGCACCGGCGGCCGGGGGACGCGGTGCTCTACGTCGGGACCGGCGCGAGGTACATGCCCGCGGCCTACCCGGGTGGCTTTGCCAGGCTCGACAACATCGCGCAGGCTCAGACACCGACCCAGGCCGGGAACCTCATCGGCACCGAGCTGAAGCCGGCGGTGGTCCAGCAGCGGCTGTCCCGCGTGCACCGGGTCTGGCTGGCCAGGATAGGCCGCTACCCCCATAACGCGCTGTACCGGATGAATTTCCGGCTGGTGCGCATCCGGCGGGTCTCCAACATCTGGGTCCTGCTCTACGAACGGCGCTGACCGCATCTCTCACCAGCGAGTTCGGCGGCCGCCAGCATTCCGGCAACTTCGCAGAGCTCCTTCAGCGTCCGTTCAGAGTTGACCTCCATCATCAGTACCGCGTAGATCATGCGCTCGGTGCAGATGATCAAGTGCAGATGATGCGGCGCTGCCGATGGCCAGGCTCGGCCCGCGCCCTGGTGGACCCAGGTTCGGCAAGGAGTTCTCATGTTCTTCACGTACCTCCGGCGTGAGCTGCGCCGGCGGATGCGCCAGGCCATTTTCATCTCCCTCGGGCTGGCCCTGGGGATTGGCCTGGTGATCACCGTGACCGCCGCGTCGTCCGGCGTCAAGGACGCCCAGGGCACGGTGCTGCAAAACCTGTACGGCGTGGGCACCGCGGCGACCGTGACCACGGCCCCGACCCGCGGTTCGTTCGCGCTGGGCGGCCGGAACTTCACGTTCAAGCCGGGCGCGACGATCAAGCTCGACGAGCTGACCGCGACACGCAGCCTCGGCAGCCTGAACGACACGGACGTGACCACGATCTCGAAGCTGAACGGCGTGGCCGCGGCGGGCGGTGCGCTGACGGCCGCCAATGTGAACACCACGTTCAAGGTGCCCAGCTTCACCCCAGGAACCAGCGGCCGCGGCGGCGGGGGTGGTGGCCGCGGCGGAGGCGGCGGCGGTGGCGGCGGTGGCGGCGGGGGCGGCACCCCTGGCCGGTTCAACGGCCCGGGCTCGTTCGGCGCTGGAAACCAGGTGACGGTCAGCGGCGTCGATCTCTCCTCGGGCGGCCAGCCGCTCGGCCCGCTCAGCAACGGGACCCTCAGCTCCGGCCGCACCCTGAAGTCTGCCGACGCCAGCGCCAACGTGGCCGTCGTCGACTCCAGCTACGCCAAGTCAGACAGCCTCAAGACCGGCTCGGACGTCACGATCGCCGGCACGAAGTTCTCGGTCGTCGGGATCGTGACGGACCCGCCGGGTGACTCACCCGCGGACATCTACATCCCGCTCGCGCGCGCCCAGACGCTGGCCAGCCCCACGATGAAGGGCAAGGTCAACACCATCTACGTGGCGGCGGACAGCTCGGCGGACATCGCCACGGTGCAGAAGGAGATCCGCAACGCTCTGCCGGGATCCACCGTCACCACCTCAGCGAGCCTGGCCAGCGAGGTCACCGGCTCCCTGTCCAGCGCCTCCAGCCTGGCTAACAACCTCGGCAAGTGGCTCGCGATCGCGGTGCTCATCGCGGCGTTCCTGCTGGCCAGCCTGCTGACCCTGAGCGCGGTCTCGCGCCGGGTCCGGGAGTTCGGCACGCTCAAGGCGCTTGGCTGGCGGAGCCGGCGCGTGATCGGCCAGGTCATGGGCGAGTCGCTCACCCTGGGCCTCATCGGGGGCGCGATCGGCATCGGGCTCGGCTTCCTCGGCGCGGCGATCGTGGCCCGGGTGGCGCCGTCGCTGTCCGCGAACGTCCCGCTGACCACCGGGTCGGCGACGCCCGGCGGCGCCCGCGCGTTCGGCGGCGGCGGCGGTGAGGGCGGCGGCGGTTTCGGCGGCGGGGGAGGCGGCGGCGGGGGAGGCGGCGCCGGGGGAGGCGGTTTCGGCGGCCGCGGCTTCCGGCCCGCGGCGGCCCTGCACCCGACGACCGTTCACATGGCGGCCCCGGTCACCCTGAACATCATCATCATCGCCGTGGTGCTGGCCGTGGCGGGCGGCCTGATCGCCGGGATGCTCGGCGGCTGGCGCGCCGCGCGGCTGCGTCCGGCAGCGGCCATGGCCCGGGTCGAATGACCGGAACGCGGGCGCACCGGCCAGGTCCGGCGCCGATCCAGGAGAGGACGTCATGTACAAGCTCACCGGCGTGACCAAGACGTACCAGAAGGGCCGGGCGACCGTGGCCGCGCTCCAGGGTGTGGACCTGGACATCGGGGACGGCGAGTGGCTGGCCATCCAGGGCCCGACCGGGCACGGCAAGACCACGCTGCTGCAGATGCTGGGCGGCCTGGACCGGCCCACGTCCGGCGAGGTGGACTTCGCCAGCCAGGATCTGGCCCGCTTGCGGGAAAGCAAGGTCACCAGGATCAGGGCAACGTCGATCGGGTTCATCTTCCAGACCTTCAACCTGGTGCAGACGCTGTCCGCACAGGAGAACGTCGAGACCGCGCTGGTGCCGCTCGGCATCAGCAGCGGCGAACGGCGGGCCCGGGCCGCGAAGGCCCTGGCTGACCTGGGGCTGGCCGACCGGGCGCGGCACCTGCCCTCGGAGCTGTCCGGCGGTCAGCAGCAGCGGGTGGCCATCGCCCGGGCGCTGGTCAAGGAGCCCAAGGTGCTGCTGGCCGACGAGCCCACCGGCAACCTCGACGAAGGCACTCGCGACGAGATCATCGGGCTGCTCGAGAAGCTGTGGCGGGAACGCGGGCTGACCCTGGTCCTGGTCACCCACGACAGCTCGGTCGCCCGCAGGGCGCAGCGCGTGGGCGTGATCAAGGACGGGAAGCTGTCGATCAGCCAGGACACCAACCGTGCCGCAACGTAACGGCCGCCCCGGCCGTTACGTTCTCAGGACGGCGGCAGGGGCAACTCGCACCAGACGACCTTGCCGGTGGGCGTCCGGCGGGCGCCCCACCGCTGGGCGAGCTGGCTGACCACCTGCAGCCCGCGGCCCCGCTCGTCGTCATCGCCGGGGTGCCGCAGCCGGGGCAGGGCCGCGGAGTCATCCAGGACCTCGCATACCAGCCCGCCCTCACGGACCAGGCGCAGGGCGATGGCCCCGTGGGCGTACCGCACCGCGTTGGTGACCAGCTCGGAAGCGAGCAGCTCGGCGATCGGGACCAGCTCGGCCAGGCCCCAGCGGCGCAGCCGCCTGCGGACGAGGAGCCGGGCCCGGCGCGCGGAGGTCAGCTCGGCCGTGAGCTTCCAGGTGACGTGCTGATCCGGCCGCAGCCGCCGCAGCCTGGCCAGGAGCACGGCGATGTCGTCGCGCTGGTCGTCGGTGTAGACGCCCGCCAGCGTCGCCTTGCAGAGCTCCTCGAGCGGGCGTTCCGCCGCTCCCGGGCCGAAGATCTCGCGCAGCCGGGTGAGCCCCTCGTCGATGTCACTGGTCCGGGTCTCCACGAGCCCGTCGGTGTAGAGCACGAGCAGGCTGCCGTCTTTGATCTTGAATGTCTTGCTCTGGATCGGCCCCGACCCGATGCCGAGCGGCGGGGCGGGCGCGACGTCCAGATACTCCCGGGTGCTGTCCGGCCCCACCAGCAGCGGGGGCAGGTGGCCCGCCGAGGCGACCTCGCAGTTGCCGGAGACCGCGTCGAAGACCGCGTACACGCACGTGGCGAAGTGCGGCTCGCGCACGCCGAGCTCGTGCATGAGCTCGTCGAGTTGCTGCAGCGTCTCCGCGGGCGGCAGCTCAAGCCGGGCCAGGGTGCGGATCGCGGTGCGCAGCCGGCCCATGGTGACCGCGGCCCGGACCCCGTGCCCGGCCACGTCCCCGACGACGAGGGCCACCCGGCCGCCCGGCAGCGCGATCGACTCGTACCAGTCGCCGCCCACCTCGATCATCTTGCTGCCCGGCAGGTACCGGTGACGGACCTCGACCGAGGACGGCGCGGAGAGCCCGGTCGGCAGCAGGCTGCGCTGCAGGGTCAGCGCGGTGGCGCGCTCCCGGCTGTACCGCCGGGCGTTGTCGATGAAGATCGCCGCGCGGGTGGCGAACTCCATGCCGATCTCGGTGTCATACGGGTCGAAGCGGCGGAAGCCCACCGACCGGGTGCAGACGAAGAACCCGAGCGTGGTTCCCCGGGCGATCAGCGGCAGCAGCAGCATCGAGGTGCCGGACAGCAGCTTGCTCATGGGGGTGCGCCGCATGGACCGGGCCAGGCCCACGGCCATGTCGTTGGCCAGGTCCTGCAGGACCGGCTTGCCGGTCTCCAGGCACTTGGTATGCGGGGATTCGGGCGGGTACTGGAGGATTTCGCCGATCGGGAACGTCGCGTCCCATCCGGCGTTGTCGTCGTCGTGGGCGACCGCGAGCCGCCGGACCACATGCGTTCCCTCGTGCGTCCCGGCGGGCATCTCGTCGGCGCCGACCAGGCTCTCCAGGACCAGCAGGCCAGCGGAATTGCAGAAGTGCGGGACGATGATGCTGACCAGCGCCGGCGCCACCTGGTCGAGGTCGAGCGCCCCGCCGGTCTTGGAGATCGTGCCGTCGAGCAGCGCGCGGCGCATCACCGCAGGGTCGAGGAACCGCTCCTCCGACGGCGGCGCGATGCGCAGGATCACCAGCGCCACGAGGCGCGGGTCGGCCGAGCGGACCGGCTGGACCGTGACCACCGCGTCCGCGTCGTGTCCGTTGGCGGTCTTGACTGACAGCACGGCCGTGCCCTCGCGGTCGGAGCAGGCGGCGTCGATGAGCCCGGGCAGGCCGCTGCCGTACGAGGATCCGGTGATCAGGCTGCCCAGCTCGACGCCGAGCAGCGGTTCGGGAGCCTCGGCCAGGATCTCGCCAGCGGCGCGATCATGCTGCAAGATCACGCCGGCTTTGTCGACGCCGACCGTCAGCGTCCTGGCTGATGTGCTGGACAGGAGCGCGCTGATGTCAGCTGCCATTCCGGATGTCACCACCCGACGCGCTCCCTTCGGCAACGGACGTGGCTTGTTCGCCTATTATGAAGCAAGTTCCCGCGTATTGAGAAAGAATGCTCTGCTCACCTAGCGTGAACTAGCGCCAATGGCCGCGATGGAGGGGTCCCACGGCTGGCCTGAGCGCGATCTCCCAGTCCTGGCCGCCGTCGTGCGAGTTCCGTAGACCCATCCCGTGAGCTCTTGCTGATCTTGCAAACGATGCCTCAAGCTTCCGGTCAGCTAGCGTTCAGCCCGCGCCTCGGCTGCCCGCGTATTTTCATGATCCGGTAGCGAAACCCGCTTATATGACGGGTTTCGCTACCGGATCATGAACATGAAATGTAAGTCAGAGCCATGGTTTGTCCAGTTACGGGCGAGGTTTTCCTGGCGCTTCCCCGCCTTCTGCCTTCCTGGGCATCGCGATCTTCGCCGGCTGGGGCCGGATCTGCCAAGGTGGTCAGGTACACCGAAGGGGCGGCGGGCTGGTTCCCGCGGTGCCCGCGAACCGGCGAGGAGGCTGCCATGCCAGGCCGCCCGCGGCTCACCGTCCTCGGGAGCCTGAACACCGACATCTCGGTAGCGGTGCGGCGCCTGCCCGGCCCCGGCGAGACTGTGCTCGGCCCGGGCGCGGTCATCGCGCCCGGCGGCAAGGGGTCGAACCAGGCCGTGGCCGCCGCCCGGCTAGGTGGCGCGGTGTGCATGGTGGGCTGCACCGGCGACGATGATTTCGCCCGGATGGCCCGGTCCGCTCTGCAGGCCGAGGGTATCGACATCAGCGGGGTGCGGGCGGTCCCTGGCACGGCCACGGGCGTGGCGCTGATCACGGTGGACGCCACGGGCGAGAACATGATCACGGTCGCTTCGGGGGCGAATGGCCAGGTCGGCGACGCCGAGACCGCGGCGGCCCTGGCGGTTCCCAGCGACCTGCTGGTGCTGTCGGCCGAGATCCCAGTCGGCGTCATCGGGGCCGTCCTGGCCAAGGCCCAGACCGCCGGGGTGCCCTGCCTGCTCAACCTGGCCCCTGCCCCGGCCGACCCGGACGCGCTGCTGCGGGGCGGGCTGGCCTGGCTGGTGGTGAACGAGTCCGAGGCCGCGGCAGTCCTCGGCCATCCCGTGGCCGGGCTGGCCGAGGCCGGCGCGGCCGCGCAGGACCTGCTTGGGCGCGGCCCGGAGTATGCGGTGGTCACGGCCGGGGCGCACGGGTCCGCGCTGGCCGGCCCGGGCACCCGCGAGCTCATTCCGGCGCTCAGCGTGGACAGCGTTGACAGCGTGGGCGCCGGTGACGCGTTCGTGGCCGCGCTCAGCGTGACGCTGGCCGCGGGAGTGCCGGCCGCCGATGCGGTGCGCGCCGCGTCCGCGGCCGGGGCCACGGCCGCCACCCGGCGCGGCACCCAGGACGCACTCCCGCGTCCCCCAGACATCCTCGCGACAACGGGGATGACTTGGCCCGTCTCCCTCGACTAACGATCTTCAACGGTGGGGTTACCGCTCCGCCGCGGTCAGCCCGCCGCATCGGGATACCTCATGACACAGCCGTAGCGCACTGCGCGCCCGGTCACCAGAGGGGAAGCCCGCCAGGGCCAGTAACCCCCGGCGATTAAGCGGCTGGCTGCCAGCGTCCAGCCGAGCCGGCGCAGACTGTGGTCCGGGGTCCTTCGGCGTGACTGCGTTGCGGTCGGTTCGCCCGCCTGCGCCGGTCAGCGGTGTCCGGTCTGGGTTGCCTGTTTGGCGAGCGCGCGAGCGTGGAGTGCTGCGAGCAGTCGTTCGGCGGCTGGGTTGGGCCGGTGTCGCTTCGGGAGGTAGGCGCCGACGTAGCGGGTGGGGTGGGGGGTGATCTGGAGGTCGCGCACGTCGGGGCGGCCGGTGAGGGCGAGGCTGGGCACGAGGGCGACGCCGACCCCGGCGCCGACGAGGGCGCTCATGAAGCGGTAGTCGCTGGAGCGGCAGGCGACACGGGGATGGAAACCACTGACCGCAGCGAGCATGTCGAGGACGCCGCCAGTGTCGCCCCACCCGTGGATCCAGCGTTCGCCGGCGAACTCGGCCAGGCTGACGGCCGGACTGCCGGCCAGCGGGTGGCCTGCGGGAACCAGCAGCCGGAGAGGGTCAGCCACCAGCGCGGTGTAGGTGCCAGGTCCGGCGGCGGCCGTCCAGGCGCGCGGCGGCTGAGGAGTGTGGAAGTGGTAGACGAGCGCGA
This sequence comes from uncultured Actinomycetota bacterium, assembly GCA_963844655.1. GTDB lineage: Bacteria > Actinomycetota > Actinomycetes > Streptosporangiales > Streptosporangiaceae > JASHPR01. The sequence continues at coordinate 1,738,008 of CAWJPA010000007.1, forward strand.
GATCAGCCTGGCCGTCGCGGACCGAACCCAGCGCCTCATCTGGCTCGGCCTCGATCACCGTGACCTCCACGGGCTGACCAGAGACGGTCAGCGCGGTCAGCGTGGGCGCGAGCAGCGGCTCCCCGGCGCTGGGAAAGGTGACCACGGTCAGGGCTTGCGGCCCGACAGCCTGCAAGGCGTGCAGCTGCTGCGCCGCTATCTGCAGCTCGGCGTGGATCGCGTCGGCGGTGGCGAGCAGAACCCGGCCGGCGTCGGTGAGGGTGACGCCGCGCGTGCTGCGCTGCACGAGCACGACGCCCGCACCTCGTTCAAGGGCGGCGATCTGCTGGGACACCGCCGACGGCGTGTGGTGGAGCACCGCAGCCGCCCCGGCGAAGCTGCCCGCGCGCGCGACCTCCCGCAGCACGGCCAGGCGATGCGCGTCGATCAACAGTTCTCCTAACGACGTCATCCGTATTCTGCCACTTCCGCTAATGTCCTCCCGGCGCCAGGCTGTCTCCATGCAGGGCCTGAGCAGGCAAGAGCGCACCGGCGCCGGGCTGGCGGCCGGGTCGGTGCTGCTGGTCGGCGGATCCGTGGCCGCGTCCAGCCTGCTGGGCGGCTATCCGGTCCTCGGCGGCCAGGCGGTCCGCTACCTGGTGGCGGGACTTGTCCTGGCGGGCTGGGCGCGGCTGCGGCGCACGCCCCTGCCCCGCCCGGCAGGCCGGGAGTGGGCATGGCTGGCCGCACTGGCCGTCTTCGGACTGGCCGGGTGCAGCGTGCTGCTGATCGAGGCCACCCGGGTGGCCGACCCCGCCAGCGTCGGGGTCGTCATCGGAGCGGCTCCGCTGGTCATCGTCATCGCCGGCGCGGTCGCCACAGGCAACCGCCCCACCCGCCGGGTCCTCCTCGCCGCAGCCGTGGTAACCGCCGGATCCGCAACGGCCCAGTTCGGCGGCGCCACCGGATTGACCTGGAGCGGAACAGGGCTGCTGCTGTCGGCCGGGGCGCTCGGCGGTGCCGCGGGCACATCCCTGCTGGCCGCACCGGTGCTGCCCCGGCTGGGCGCACTCGCCGTCACGATCTACGCTTGCGGCCTGGCCGGCATCCTGCTGCTGGCCGCCGCCGTGGCCAGCTCCGCCGGCGGGCCACCGATCCTGCGCACACCCACCGTGACCCAACTGGCCGCACTGTCCTACCTCACGGCGGCGGTCACCGCCGTCGTGTTCCTCGCCTGGTACGCGGCCATGAAACGCCTCGGGGTAGACCGCACCGGACTGTTCAACGGGCTGATCCCCATCGCCTCACTGATCGCCGTCGCACTGACCGGCACCGGCACCATCACGCCGCTTCAATTCCTCGCAGCCCTCACCGTCCTCGCCGGCGTGATCCTCGGACTCGGCCGTGCCCGGCAAGCTCCCGCCGGCACCGTGAACCAGGCCGGTCGGCGCCCTCGGCCCAGCGCTGAAACGACACCCGTCTCCCCGCAGAGTCAGCCCGCGATCATCACCGGGCCGCCCGGGTGATCGACCTGCTCACCGCGGCGGTGGCCGAGTACCACAGGGCAGTCCTGCTGCACTACGACGCGGACTTCGAGCACATCGCGGCGGTCAGTGGCCAAGCACACAGGTGGATCGTCCCGCGAGGCACGATCACCTAAGCAGCATCGCTACGCGTCCCTGGCGGGCTCGCCGTGGCCGGCGTTCGCCCGGCCGCGGCCCCAGTAGGCCTTCGGGGACACCTGGTCCTGCGCGAGCCCTCGGCCGGCGAGGACCTCCCGCAGCTCTGACACGACCTTCGCCTCGCCGAACAGGTAGGCGTGGCCCCGGCCCGGCGGCAGCTCGACCTCCGCGGCTTCGCCCGCGAGCGCCGCGGGGTCTCCGGCCGGGGCCCCCAGGCGGTGCAGCCAGGAGATGCGCGTGCTCGCCGCGGACGCCAGGTCCTGCTCATCGTCTTCCTCGGGGATCTCGAGGATCAGCGTGGCCGAGGCGGCCGCGGCCAGCGACTCGGTCATCACGAACGTCGCCGCGAGCGCCGACTCGTCGGCGATGAACAGGTGCCAGTCGGCCGTGGGGGACGTGGTGATCTTCCCGCGCGGCCCGATGCCCTCGATCTTGTCGCCGGGGCGTGCCGCCCGCACCCAGCGCTCACCCGGGCCGTCGCCGTGCAGCACGATGTCCATCGTGAGCATCCGCGCGGCCTGGTCGAGATCGCGGATGGTGTAGCGCCGCCGCACCGGGCGGTTGCCCTCGGCGGCCACGAGCAGCATGACGTCCTGGCCGGGCAGGTAGCGGAACTCTTCGAGCTGCGGGGCGGTCAGCCGGAGCCGCTGCATGTGCGGGGTGATCCCGGCCGAATCGACGACCGCGAAATCCAGCCGGGTCGTGCTCGCCAGCGGCCCGGTCAGCTGCGCGAACGGGTCGTCCAGCGCCGCCAGGGTTGATTCCGGCAGGGCGTCAGCCATGAGATGGTCAGCCTTTCGTCGGTGCGGGAGCGCGAGCGGGCAGGGCCCAGCCTCGCACACCCTCAAACGCCGGCCGCCCCGGAGTGCTTCCCGGCCCCGGGACATCGCGCAGCGCCTGCGGTCACCCCGGCGACGCGGACGCTGACGCCCCGGATGGCTCGGAGGCACCGGGCGACCCGGAGGTCCCCGTGATGACGGACGGCGCCGATGCGTCGGCGGACGAGATCGCGTCCCCGGTGTCGGGGTCGAAGAAGTGCAGGCGCTCGGTGTCCACGCCGAGGACCGCCCGGCCCCGGGCCCGGATGGCCGAGCGCGGATCGACCCGGGCCACACCCTCCGACACCGATGCGGCGACGATCTCGCCCTGGTCCGCGCCGGTGCCCGGCTGCTCCCGCAGCTCCGATTCCTCGCGCACCCGGCGGGCGTCGATGGTGAAGTGGACCAGCTGCTCGCTGCCGAGCACCTCCACGTAGTCCACGTCCGCGGTCAGGCTCTGGCCGGGTTCCGGCGGTACGGGGGAGAACGCCGGGTCGGTCAGGTGCTCGGGGCGGATGCCCACAACCACGCCGCGGCCCAGGTACGCGGCCAGCGGCGGGTTCCGCTTCAGGACCTCCGCGGGCAGCGACAGCCGCTGCGAGCCCAGGACCACGGTCGCGTCCGCCGACGCACCGGCGCCGCGCTCGAGGCCGGCCTCGTACAGGTTCATCGACGGCGAGCCGATGAACGTGGCGACGAAGACGTTTGCCGGCGCCTCGTACAGCTCCCGCGGCCCCGAGCACTGCTGCAGCACCCCGTCCCGGAGCACGGCGACCCGGTCGCCCATGGTCATCGCCTCGGTCTGGTCGTGCGTGACGTAGAGGGCAGCGGCCCCGATCTTCCTGTGCACCCGGAGCACCTCCGAGCGCATCTGCACCCGCAGCTTGGCGTCCAGGTTGGACAGCGGCTCGTCCATCAGGAACACCGACGGCTCGCGGACGATCGCCCGGCCCATGGCCACCCGCTGCCGCTGGCCGCCGGACAGCTGCCGCGGCTTGCGGTCGAGCATCTCGGTCAGCCCCAGCACCGCGGCCGCCTGGCGCACCTTCGCGTCCCGCTCGGCCTTGGGTACCTTGCGGTTCCCGAGCGAGAAGCCGATGTTCTGCTGCACGCTCAGGTGCGGGTACAGGGCGTAGTTCTGGAACACCATGGCCACGTCGCGCTCGCGCGGCGAGACCTCGTTGACCACCCGGTCGCCGAACCGCAGCGTCCCCGAGGTGATCTCCTCCAGCCCGGCGACCATGCGCAGCGCGGTGGTCTTGCCGCACCCGGACGGTCCGACGATCACGACGAACTCGCCGTCGTCTACGTGCAGGCTGAGGTCCTGCACGGCCACGACGCCGTTGGCGTAGATCTTGGTCAGCCCCTCGAGCGTGATGGTGGACACGGTGCTCCTCCTCTGGGCGCCTGGCCGTCGGCACCCACGTCGAGTTCAGTTCGCGATGCTGCCGAGCAGCAGGCCACTGCGCCAGTACCGCTGCAGCACCAGGAACAGCGCGATCAGCGGGACGATGGTGACCAGCCCGCCGATCACGACCAGCGGGAACAGCTCGGCGTTGCCGCTGTTCTGCGCCCGCTGGGACCACAGGCCGAGCCCGACGGTCAGCGGGTACAGCTGGTTCTGGCTGAAGATGATCAGCGGCAGGAAGTAGTTGTTCCACACCCCGACGATGCTCAGCAGCAGCACCGTCATCAGCCCGGGCACCATGAGCGGCAGGGCGAGCCTGAAGAAGATCCGCAGTTCGCTCGCGCCGTCGAGCCGGGCCGCGTCGATCAGCTCGCGGGGGACCGAGACCTCCACGAAGACCTTCATCAGGTAGACGCCGACCGGGCTCACCATGCTCGGCAGGATCATCCCCCAGATGGAATTGATCAGCCCGACCTTGGCGTAGGTCAGGTACAGCGGCAGCGTGATGGCCGTGATCGGGACCAGCAGGGCGGCGATCACGAAGTAGAACAGCACCTTGGACCCGCGGAAGTTGAACCGGGCGAAGCCGTAGCCGGCGAGCGCGGCCAGCGCGGTGGCCCCGGCGCCGCCCAGCACCGCGTACAGCGCGGTGTTGGCGAACCACTGGAAGTAGGTGCCGTACCCGTCCACGTTCTGGAACAGCAGGCTGAAGTTGCGCGCCAGCACGAACGGCGCGGCGAACCAGAAGCCGAACGTCTCGAACAGGTTGGCCTGGGTCTTGGTCGAGTTGATGATGAGCCACACGATCGGAATCAGCGTGAAGACCGCGAACACCACGCAGGCCGTGGTGATGGCGGTGACCGTGCCACGCCGCAGGCCGTAGAACTCGACGGGGATGTCGTCGGTCTCGCGGGCGGCGGACCGGCGCCCCCGGCTGCGGCGGTGCGGCTCGTCCGGCGGAAGCGGCGGCGCGGCGGGCTCGGCGGGACGGCCGGAGCGGATGACCGTGACGGCGTTCACCTGATTTCACCTCTGCGGCGGCGGAAGACCAGCGAGCTGACCGAGATGAGGACGATCACCACGCCCAGGATCACCGCGGCGGCCGCGGCCAGGTTGTACTGCTGGCCCGCGATGGCCGTGTTGTAGATGTACAGGGTGGGCGTGAAGTTGATCGAGATGGCCTGGTTCTGGAAGTAGGAAAGGATCTGTGGCTCGGTGAACAGCTGCAGCGCGCCGATCGTGTTGATGAACACCAGCAGCACGACCGCGGGCCTGACCATCGGCAGCTTCACCCTCAGGATGATCTTCCAGAGCGGGGTGTCGTCCAGGATCGCGGCCTCGATCACGTCCCGCGGCACCGACCGAAGCGCGGTGTAGAGGATCACCATGTTGTAGCCGGTCCACTCCCAGATCACGATCACGATGATCGACGGGAGGATGAGGCCGGGGGAGAAGAAGTCCACGCTGTGCAGGCCGAGCGCATTGGCCAGGTGCACGAACGGGCCGAACTGCGGCTCCAGCAGGAACGACCACATCACGGCGCCGACCACGGCCGGCACCGCGAACGGGATGAAGAACACGGTCCGGAAGAACGTGCCGTACCTGGCCACCCCCAGGTCGAAGATCGTCGCGAAGAAGAACGCGATCGCGAGCATGACCGGGATCTGGATGGCGGCGAAGATGACGACCCGGATGACCCCGGACCAGAACTCGCCGGACTGGACGGTCTGGGTGTAGTTGGCGGCCCCGGTGAAGACCGTGCCGCCGATGATGCGCGTGGTGTAGAGGCTGGTGTAGATCGCGTAGCCGAGCGGGGCGATCATCAGGACCAGGAACGCGGCCAGGAACGGCGCCACGAACCAGAAGCCCCTGCGGTCGCGCCGGTGAATCCACGCCGACTGCACCAGGAAGCTCCGCCGCGCGGCCGCGCGCCTGGGTGCCTGGGTGGCGATGCCGTTCAGGGTTCGCTCCCTTCCGTGAGCTTCGTGAGCGGCACCCGCCGGGCCGGGCGGCCCGGCGGGTGCCAGGGATCAGGTGGAGACCGTGAATCCCTGCTGCTTCGCGTAGTTCACCAGGACGCTCTGGAAGTTCTTGAACGCCTGCTGCAGGGTCGTCTTGCCGTCAAGAACGCCGGCAAACACGGTGCTGGACTGGGTCAGCGCCTCGGTCATGAACGGCGGCCAGGGCACGCCCTTGATGCTGCTGGCCGCGGCCGTGAACACCTGGTCCGGGTGCGAGGTCCCGGACACCGGGACGGTGATGTCCTTGTACGTCGGGTCGTTGAGCAGCGGCACGTAGGTCGGGAACAGCGAGGACGGGGCGGTCTTGAGGATGGTCCACGACTGATTGGTCCCGTTCATCCACTCCGCGAACTGGGCCGCCGCGGCCGGGTGCTTGCTCTGCGTGAACACCGGGTAGGTCGAGCCACCCCAGTTCGCGGCCACGTTCGCGCCGGCCGTCCACTGCGGCAGCGGAGCGGCGCGCCACGCGCCCACGGACGACTTGGCGTCGGGCGCGAAGTACGACGGTCCCCAGGCGGAGCTGAGCCAGCTCGCGTCGATGCCCTTGTCCATGTCGGCGAACGAGGTGGCCGACACGTCGGTGGTGCCGTTGACCTCATGCGCCGAGATCATCTTCTGCCAGTAGTTCGCGAACGCCATCTGGGCCGGCCCGGTCCAGTTGATGGTCACGTGGCTGCCGCCGCTGTAGGCGAACGGCCAGGCGTTGTCCTGCGCCATGAGGCTCATCACCCACTGCAGGTCGGTCGCGGCGAAGTTGGTCATGAACGCCGACGAGTTGGCCTTCTTCAGGGCCGCGGCGGCGGTGGCGAACTGCGCCCAGGTGGTCGGCGGCGCGATGTGGTACTTGGCCAGCAGCTTGGAGTTGTAGTAGAAGGCCATCGGCCCGGCGTCGCCGGGCATCGCGTAGACCGCCGGACCCTGGCTGACCTCGTCCCAGGCCCACGGCACGAAGTCGCTCTTGTACTTGTCGGCCCCGTACTTGGCCAGGTTGACCACGCTGTGCGTGACCTCGAACGAGGGGAGTTCGTCGAACTCGACCTCGGCCACGTCCGGGGCGCCGGAGCCGGCCTTGAGCGCGTCGGAGATCTTCACGTACTGCGGGTCGCCCGCGCCGACGTCCTCCAGCGTGACGCAGATCGACGGGTGGGTCTTGTTGAACTCGTTGACCGCCCGGGAGACCCCGGGCACCCAGGCCCAGAACGTGATCTTGGTCGCGCTCGACGACTTGCACGAGGCGCCTGCGAGCACCGTGGTGCCGGGCGTGGGGCTGGGCGCGGAACCGCCCGAGGCCGATGACGAGGATGAGGACGTCCCGGAGCTGCCGCCGCAGGCGGCCAGGACGGACACGGCGGCCGCCCCGGCGATCCAGGCGGCGGTGCGCGCGGCCGAGGATCTGCGCCCTCGGCCGGCCCGGTGCATTCGGATAGGCAGTGACATGTCTGGGGGCTCCTTGCGTTCGGTCACTGGTGGGGGAGTCGGCGGGTGAGGCGGATCCCGCCTTACGGGCTGGCCGTCGCGGCCTCGATCACGGTGAAGGACCGCGGCGGGAGGGTGAGGGTGAGTGCCTGGCCGCTGGGTTTCTCCGACCCTTCCTCCAGGCACGTGCCCTCGATATCGGGGAGAGTGCGGGCGCCAGGCCCGTGCTCCGCGGTGAGGCTCCGGACCTCGGCAACGCCATCGAAGGCCAGGTCCCTGAGCACGATCTCGGCCTTTTCCGGCTGGTCCGGACTCCGGTTCACGAGCGTGAGCGCGAGCCGCCGCCGGTCGCTGCTCGTGGTCGCCGCGGCGTCCACGAGGCTGAACGGGCCGAGGTCAGCGACCCGGTGCGGCCACCGGCTGGGGTGGCCGGCGCCGAGCGGGCTGACCGTGGGGCCGTCGACGTGCACGTCGACGGCGACCTCCAGCGCGGCCTGGGCGTGCAGCAGCACCGGGTAGTAGATCGGCTGGGTGACCGCGGTCTCCGGGGGTGGTCACGATCGGCGCGATGGCGTTCACCATCTGCGCCAGGTTGGCCATGCGGACCCAGTCGCAGTTCCGGACGAAGATGTTCAGGTAGGTGGCCACGGCCAGGGCGTCGGAGAAGTTGTAGCGCTCCTCGAGGGTGCCGTCCTCGGTCCGGAACCACACGTTCCACTCGTCGTAGGCGATCCGAGGTGGTGCCGCGATCTTCTTCGCGTACGCGGCGCGCTCGATCAGCGCCCGTCGCGCAGTGGATGGCGCGCTCGGCCTGGTGCGGCTGCAGCACGTTGGTCCAGTAGTCGTCGGAGCCGGTGTAGATGTGCAGCGAGTGCAGGTCGACCAGGGGCGCCAGGCCGTCGATGACGATCCGGTCCCAGTCGTTCCAGCCGTTCATGCCGCAGCTGACCAGCACCGCGTCCGGGTCGAGCATCTTGATGGCCCGGGCCCAGCGGATCGCCTCGCGCACGTACTCCTCGGCGGACATGGCCCCGACCTGCCAGTCCCCGTACATCTCGTTGCCCAGGCCCCAGTACCGCACCCGGTACGGCGCCTCCCGGCCGTTCTGCCTGCGCCTGCGGCGCCCAGTCCGGTGTCCCTGGCGCCGTTGCAGTACTCGACCCAGGCCAGCGCCTCGGCCAGCGTCCCGGTGCCCATGTTCAGGCAGATGTACGGCTCGGTGCCGAGCTCGGCGCAGTACTCGAGGAACTCGTCGGTGCCGAACCGGTTGCTGTCCACGCCGCCCCAGGCCAGCTCCGGGCGGCTGGGCCTGCCGTCTTTGGGCCCGATCCCGTCGGCCCAGTGGTAGTTGCTGACGAAGTTGCCGCCCGGCCAGCGCAGCACACCCATCCGCAGCTCGCGCAGCAGGCCGAGCACGTCGCGGCGGAACCCCCGGGCGTCGGACAGCGGCGAGCCCTCCTCGTAGACCCCGCCGTAGATGCAGCGGCCGAGGTGCTCGACGAACCCCCCGAACACGTTGCGGTCCAGGGTGCCGAGGGTCCGGGCGGGATCCACCGCGATTCGGGTCACGTGTCCTCCTGTCCTGTCTGGGCCGGGAGGGGGTTCCCGGCCGCGGAGCCGCCGCAGGAGTCCCGCACGATCAGCTCGACCGGCAGCAGCACCGGCTCGTCTGGCACCGGCTCCCCGGCGATGCGGCGCAGCAGCAGCTCGACCGCCTGCTCGCCGGTCTCGGTGAACGGCACCCGCAGCGAGGTGAGCGAGGGGATCAGGAACTCGGCGAACGGCATGTCGTCGCAGCTGACCACCGCCACGTCCGCGGGCACCCGGCGGCCCGCCGCGGCCAGCGCGCTCAGCACGCCGATCGCCATGGTGTCGCTGTGCACGAAGATCGCGGTGATGCCCGGCTCCCGCTGCAGCAGCAGCCGGGTCGCGACCGCCGCGCCGCCCGGCGTCCAGTCCGACTCGACCGCGAGATCCTCGCCGGGCTCGATCCCGGCCTCCCGCAGCGCGTCCTCGTACCCGTGCAGCCGGCTGCGCGACACCTGGCGGCGGAACGTCCCCGTGACGGTCCCGATCGCGGTGTGGCCCAGCCGGATCAGGTGCTCGGTGGCCACCCGGGCGGCCGCGCGGTGGTTGGAGCCGACCAGCGGGACGCCGCCGCCCGGCACGTGGTGCAAGCTCACCGCGGGGACGTAGCGGCGCAGCAGGTCGGCGACCTCGGTGTCCTCCTCGAGCTGCGGCGCCGCGGCGATGATGCCGTCCACCCGCCGCTCGATCAGCATCTGCGCGACCGGGGCGCCGTCCTCCCCGCCCTCGGCCAGGTTCCCGACCAGCACCGCGTGCGAGTGGCGGCGCGCGGTACGCTCGGCGGCCACGGCGAACTGGGACAGCGCGAGGTCGGTGATGTCGCCGGCGATCAGGCCGATGGTGGCGGTGGAGCGCTGTACCAGGCTCCGGGCCACGGTGTTCGGCCGGTAGCCGAGACGCTCGGCGACCGCCATGATCCGCGCGGCGGTCTCGCTGGAGACCCGGACGTTGCCCCCGTTCAGCACCTTGCTCGCGGTCTGGAAGCTGACGCCGGCCTTGGCCGCCACTTCCTTGATCGAGACGTACCGCCGGGGCATTCCGTCCTGCCTTATCGTGATTCACCATGAACGAACGTTCGCCTAGACGGTAAATCCACACATGGCAGGTGGTCAAGTATCGGTTCGGCATCGTCCCGGCCGGCGACCAGCCGCGCCCCGCCGCCTAATTGAGGAGATTGCTGCAGGTCAGTGCTCTGTTAATGAAATCAAGCCCGGGCCGTTACGCTACCGCCCGTGGCTGGCCGCCCACATGAGCGACCGGTGTCCCGGAGTAGCCGCCTGGGTACGGATATGCCCGAAAGCGTGCGAACGTTCGCTCTAGGTGGCAGGAGTCCGCGGCGCGGGCAGATGGGGCACCTGCGGCACCGCCGGCCGGCCCGGGGCGGCCCCCGGCCCGGCTCGGGCTGTCCGGGCTGACGGCTGGCCGGCGGCGGTCTGGGGGCCGGTTCCTGCGCTGGCCGGCTGCGCCGGGCGGGCCCGGGGCGGTCTGGGCTTCTGGCCCGGGGTCGGTCGACTGCCGGGCGACCAGCCGGCACGGCACGGTGTGCACGCCGTGGGTCGGCTCGCGGTTGATCGCCGAGAGCAGGTGCTCGGCGGCGACCCGCCCGACGTCCTCCAGGCACATGTCGATGCTGGTCAGAGGCGGATCAGCGCCGCGTGCCATCGGCTCCCAGTTGTCGAACCCGATCAGCGCGATGTCCTCGGGCACCCGGCGCCCGGCCAGCCGCAGCGTGTCGGAGACGCCGCGGGCGATCTGGTCGCTGCCGCAGAAGATGGCCTGCACGCCGGGGGAGTTGCGCAGCAGGATGCGGGCGGCGTCCCGGCCCCAGGCCTCGCTCCACTCGCCGTACAGGACGTCGTGCGACGAGAACTTGGACCCGGTCGCGGACTCGGCGATCGCGTCGCAGAACCCGCTGGCCCGCTTGCGCGCGCACAGGAAGCGCTCGGGCCCGGTGATGTGCCCGATCCGGGTCCGCCCGGCGGCCAGCAGCTGCTCGGCGGCGAGGCGGCCGCCGCCGTAGTCATCCGGCAGGATCGCGGGCTCGTCGCTGTCCAGGGACTGGGTCATCGCGTAGACGACCGGCAGGCCCAGGCCGGAGCCGATGCTCGGCCGCGGCTCGATCCGCCGCCCGGTGACGATCAGGCCGTCCACCTGGCGGCTGAGCAGCATCTCCAGGTGCTGCCGCTCCCGGTCCGGGTCGTCCCGGGTGTCGCACATGAACACCGAGATCTGGCCCGCCCCGAGCGCGTCCTCGGCGCCGAGCATGACCGGGATGCTGAACCGCCCGAAGCTGTCCGTCGTGATCAGGCCGACCGTGTAGGTCCGCCCCGCCAGCAGCCCCCGGGCCAGCACGTTCGGCGAGAAGCCCAGCTCGCGGGCGGCGGCCGCGACCCGGTCCCTGGTCTCGCGGCGCAGCTTGCCCTGGCCGTTGAGGGCCTTGGAGGCAGTGCCGATCGAGACGCCGGCGTGGGCCGCTACGTCCCTGATGGTGGCGCGCTTGCCATCGGGTTCGGCAGGTGGAGGCAAACGGTTTCTCCGAATCGCTACCAAGGTCACTGTCTTCATATCGTAATAGAACCGTGTATGTACAGGCTTGACTCGCCAGCAGCGGGGGCTCTAGCTTCTGAGGAAAACCTATTCCTGCTAGGCGCGCTGACAACGGGTCCGTTGTTAGCGCTAACAACGAGTGTGACCGCCGAGCACCGCGATCGGCGGGTCACGCCCGGCCCGGGCGGCGGTGCCCAGGGCCGGGGACCAGGTGGGAGCCGCGCACGTGACTGACGCAGACAGGACGCCGACGGCCCGCGGGCCGGTTTGCCCCACGGCCTCGGCCGCCGTCATGCACCGGCCGATCGACGGGCCGGGCGTCCGGCTGACCGGGGGGCTGCTGCACGACTGGCAGCGCCGCAGCCACGAGGCCAGCCTCCCGCTCGCGCTGCGGCAGATGGAGGCCGCGGGCAATCTCGACAACCTGCGGCTGGCCATCTCCGGCGCCCGCGAGGGCTACCGCGGCCCGGTGTTCATGGACTCCGACCTGTACAAGACGCTGGAGGCGATCGGCTGGGAGCTCGGCCACACGCCCTCGCCCGCGCTCAGCGAGTTCACCGCGGAGGCGACCGCGGTGCTCGAGAAGGCCCAGCAGCCCGACGGCTACCTGAACTCCTTCATCCAGGTGACCGGGGAGCCGCGGTACAGCCGGCTCATGTCGAGCCACGAACACTACTGCGCGGGCCATCTCATCCAGGCCGCGATCGCGCACGCGCGCACCCAGGGCGAGACGCCCCTGCTCGGCATCGCGCGGCGGTTCGCCGACTACCTGGTGGACACGTTCCTGGGCGGGGAGGGCGGCATCGACGGCCACCCGATCATCGAGACCGCGCTGGCGGAGCTGTACCGGGAGACCGGCCACGAGCCGTACCTGAAGCTGGCTTCCCAGTTCATCGAGCAGCGCGGCCAGGGGCTGATCGGCGACTCCGGCTTCGGCCGCCGCTACCTGCAGGACTGGGAGCCGGTCCGGGAGACGACCGCCCTGGCCGGGCACGCGGTCCGCGCGCTGTACCTGGAGGCCGGCGTGGCCGACGTCGCGGCCGAGACCGGCGACGCGGACCTGCTCGCCACGTCGGTCGCCCGCTGGGACGACATGGTCGCGACCAAGACGTCGCTGACCGGCGGCGTCGGCTCCCGGCATTCGGGCGAGTCCTTCGGTGACGGGTTCGAGCTGCCGCCCGATCGCGCCTACAACGAGACCTGCGCGGCGATCGCGAGCATCCAGTGGAGCTGGCGGATGCTGCTCGCGTCCGGGGAGAGCCGGTACGCCGACCTCATCGAGCGCGCGCTGTACAACGGCGTCGGCGCCGCGATATCCGCGGGCGGGCAGCGGTTCTTCTACGTCAACCCGCTGCAGCGCCGCGGCGATCACTTCGAGGAGGACGACCCGGGGCGGCGCAACGAGTGGTTCTCCTGCGCCTGCTGCCCGCCGAACATCATGCGCCTGATGGCGTCCCTGGGGCACTACCTGGCCACGACCGCGGGTGACGTGCTCTACCTGCACCAGTTCACCGGGGCCAGCGTCGGGGCGAACCTGGGCGGCGGGACCCTGCGCGTCGACATGACGTCCGGCTACCCCTGGTCGGGCACCGTGGACATCCAGGTGCGCAGCGCCCCGCCGGATGCCTGCGGCCTCGCGGTCCGCATCCCGGGATGGTGCCGTGACACACACGTCGTGGTCAACGGCAGCCCGGTGACGGCGGACCCCGCCGACCGGGGCTACCTGATCGTCCGGCGGCACTGGATGCCCGGTGACGTCCTGCGCTGCGACCTGAACGTCACGTCGCGGCTGACCTACCCGGGCAGGCGCATCGACGCGCTGCGGGGCACCGTGGCGTTGGAGCGCGGGCCGCTTGTGTACTGCTTCGAGCAGGCCGACCAGCCGGGGGACGTCAGCGTCGAGGATCTCGCGCTCACCCCCGGCGAGCTCGCCGAGCGCGACGCCGAGGTGCCCGGTATCGGGCACACCGTAACGGTCGAGGCGCACGCGGTGCGCTTGGGCCGGCCCGCCACGGCGGACTGCCCTATTCCGGCCACCCCGAAGACCCAGCCCACCCCGGGAGCACAGCCCATCCCGACCACACAGCGGCCGCCGGCGATCCCACCACGGCGGTGGCCGTCCCCTACTTCCAGTGGGACAACCGCGACGGACGCGCCATGCGGGTGTGGATGCCGCGCAGCGGGCCAGCGCAGTAACCAGCTATCCGGTCCGGATACCCAAAAAGATCTTGCAAGCCCAGCGAGGAGATCGGTGACATGCACGGACGCATAAGACCGCGGCATCTGCGCGCGGCCCGGGTACACGACAGACAAGGCGTACGGCGATGAGGCGCGTCGGCTACGCACCGATCGCCACCGCGGCGCTGGCCGGGGCACTGGCCCTCGCGGCCTGCGGCGGCTCGTCCGGGAGCACGTCGTCCTCGGCCTCGGTGAAGACGTTCGGCGTCAACGCCACGGGAACGGTGCACTTCTGGGCCCGCCAGGCCACGGACGGCCCAGCCAAGGCCCTGGTCAAGGAGTTCAACGCGACCCACAAGAACCTCAAGGTCGTGCTGCACCTGACGCCGCCCAACGACGACACCAGCCAGCTGGCGACCGCCATCCGGGCCGGCTCACCACCCGACGTGGTCGGCCTGAACGACATCGACGTGCCGACGTTCTCCCACGAGAACGCGCTGCTGAACATCACCAAGTACGTCAACGCGCTGCCGTACAAGAGCGCGCTCAGCCCGGGGCACCTGGCGCTCGCGACCATTGGCAGCAACTACTACGGAGTGCCGTACCTGGCCGACCTGTCGGTGCTCTGGTACAACAAGAAGCTCTTCAAAGAGGCCGGGCTGAACCCGAACGACCCGCCCACGAACTACGCCCAGATCGTGTCCGACTCCGAGAAGATCGGCGCGCTCGGCCACGGCATCTCCGGTTTCTCGTTCGCCGGCAACTGCCAGGGCTGTCTGGGCTTCACCATGCTGCCCTCCCTGTGGGCCGACGGTCAGCACATGATCAGCGGCCCGCTCGGCACCCAGAAGGCCAAGGTCGCCAGCGACGCCCAGCTCAAGACGATGCTGGCCGATTACCGGCTGCTGTGGTCCAAGAAGCTCGTGCCCGCGGCCGACCAGACTCAGAATGGCCTGACCTGGGGCGCCGACTTCGAGGCGGGCAAGGTCGGCATCCTGCCCGGCGACTACGGGTTCGCCACCAAGATGACCAACCCCGCGGAGTTCGCCGACGCGCCGCTGCCCGGCGTCGACGGCAACAGCTACAGCACCTTCGACGGCGGCGACGACTTCGTCATCCCGGCCGGCGCGACCAACCCCTCGGGAGCCTGGGAGTTCATCAAGTGGGCGCTCGAGCCCCAGCAGCAGGTCCAGTACCCCACGCTCGGTGACACCCCGGTCCGAACCGACATCCTGACCCCGTCGTTCACGGCCAAGTTCCCGTACGACGCTGTGGCCCTCAAGGCCCTGGCCAAGGGCTCGGTCGAGTACACCCTGGCCTACGACGCCGTGTACAACGAGCCGGGATCGCCGTGGTTCAAGATGTTCGAGGAGGCCGTGTACAGCGGCAATGTGAGCGGCGGAATACAGGAAGGCCAGTCCGGCATCCAGAGCACTCTGGATAGCGTGAAGAGCTGACCGCGCCTGCGTCGTGCCCCGTCTCTGGGCTGGGGCCGGGGCACGGCGCAGGGGGCTGACACGCGCCGGCTGGACAGCCGGCGCGCGCCCAGCGGGACGCCCGGACACCCCCGGACGGGGGCCATGACAGGGCGGAGGACAAGGACCGTTGGCACCTACTGAGGCGCCGGGCGTGGCCGCCGGCGCGGGCGGGCGGGCCCGCCGCCAGACGGGCGGGCCGCGCAGGCGCAGCGCCGCGAACCGCAGGAACACGCTCGTGGGCCTCGCGCTCACGGCCCCGGCACTGCTGCTCGTCGGCGCCTTCGCGCTGTACCCGCTGGGCTTCGGGGTCTACATCTCGCTGACCAACTGGCCGCTGGTCGGCGCCTACCACTTCATCGGGCTCGCGAACTACCAGAGCCTGATGCACAACTCGGTCTTCCTCCAGTCGATCCTGTTCACGCTGAAGTACACCGCGATCGTCACGGTCCCGATCTTCGTGGTCGGCTACGCGCTGGCCGTGTTCGTCCGCTCGAACCGGCCGGGAACGACGGTGTTCCGGACGCTGATCTTCGTGCCGTTCATCGTCGGCCTGGTCGCGGAGAGCTTCATGGCCGTGGTCGAGTTGCAGCCGGACTCGGGGACCGCGAACGTCGTCCTGTCCCGGCTGGGGATCGTGAACGCCAGCACCGCGTGGCTAGTGCACACCGGGCTGGCCATGACCGCGATCTGCACGCTGGTCACCTGGTACGCCGCCGGGCTCACGATGATGCTGCTGATGGCCGGCATGCAGAGCATCCCGACCGAGATCTATGAGTCGGCCCGGGTCGACGGGGCTTCATGGTGGAGTTCCGAGTTGCGGCTCACCGTGCCGCTGCTGCGCCGGTCGATCGCGCTCAGCCTGATCATCTCGGTGGTGGGCTCGTTTCTCGCCTTCAACCAGTTCTTCATCATGACCGACGGCGGGCCGGGCACGAGCACCGTGTCCGTGGTGATGTCGATCTACGACACGGCGTTCGCGGATACCGACGTCGGCCTGGCCAGCGCGATGTCGGTGGTGCTGGTCATCGTGGTGGGGCTGATCACCTTCATCCAGTTCCACTACCTGCAGGGGGACGGTGACTGATGGCCTCCCTGCGCAATACCCGACAGGACGCCGGCCCGCGGCCGGCGCCCGCGGAATCCGGCCCGCGGAAGGCCGCGGCCGCCTCCCGCCCGCGCCGCCGGGACCGCGGCGGCCTGGTGCTCTTCATCGTGGCCGGCGTGGCGATCAGCGCGGTGTTCGTCGTGCCGCTGCTCTGGGAGGTGCTCCGCTCCCTGCAGCCCGAGTCGGCGATCAGCACCGCGCCGTCGGCATCGAGCTTCAGCCATCTGACGTTCGCGAACTACCAGCGGATGCTGTCCGGCAGTGACGACATCATCCGCAACGTGGTGAACAGCCTGATCGTGGCCGTGCTCACGGCCCTGCTCACGGCCGTGGTCTCGGTGCTCGCCGGGTACGGCTTCGGGCTGTTCAGGTACCGCGGCTCCGGCCTGGTCTTCGGGCTGGTGCTGCTGGCGTTCATGATCCCGTTCCAGGCGGTGCTGACCCCGCTGTTCCTCGAACTGCATTCGCTGCACCTGCTGAACAGCCTGATCGGCCTCGCGCTGTTCTACACCACGTTCAACCTGCCGGTGGGCGTCTACGTGATGCGCAACAGCTTCCTGCAGGTGCCGCGTGAGCTCGTCGACGCGGCCCGGGTGGACGGCGCCTCGGTGATGCGGACCCTGCTGTCGGTGCTCCGGCCGCTGGTGGTCCCCGGCATCGCGACCGCCGCGCTCTACGCGTTCCTGTTCTCCTGGACGGAGTTCCTCGGCGCGCTCAGCTTCATGACCAACGACAGCCTGTTCACCCTGCCGGTGGCGCTGAGCAACGTCGAGACCGGGACCTATGGCTCGGTCAACTACGGGCTGCTGCTCGCGGGCTCGGTCATCGCGATGATCCCGTGCGTCGTGGTCTACGTCGCCCTGCAGCGATACTACGTGCGCGGCCTCATCTCCGGAGCGCTGAAGGGCTGACGGTGTTGGCCTCGGGGGGACGACCCCCCAGACCCCCCCGCATGCCCCCGCCCACCTCCCCTTCCCCCTTCATGGCCAGCCTCCGGCCGGCCGTCGCGGCTGGCCTGGCTTCGCCGTATCGGCGTCGAGGGACGACCCCGCTGGCTGCGGACATGACGACGCCCCCGGAGCGAATCAGCTCTCGAGGGCGTGCCACGTGCCGGTGTGAGGTCGCCTCTCGGCGAGTGGCACAACGCGGCTCCAGCCGAACGGTATTCCGCGAAGGCGGTGTTTGCGGCCCGGGGGACACAGCACACCGGCGATCACTAGGAACGCCAGGGCGGCCTGGGCTATTCCGCGGATGCGGTCGGCTCTTCGGGATCGATCCCGTGCCTGCGCAGCAGGTCCTGCAGGCGCGTCACCTGCCCCCGCAGCCGGCCCACGTCGTCCACCACCGAGACGATGTCGGCGGGCGGCTTCGGCTCCTTATCTGCCGCTTCCTTCTGGGCGGTCAGCTCCTTCTCCTGGTCCCGCAGGATTGCGGCCTTCTCGAAGTCCTGAGCCTTGATCGCGGCGATCTTGGCCGAGCGCACCATCTCGATCTGCTCGTCATAGTCCACGGCCGGGGCGGCCGACCCGGGGATGCCCAGCCGGTGCTCGATGGCGGTCAGCCGGTCCGTGATCGAGGCGAGCGCGCTCAGGATGTCCGGCGACGGCCCCGCGGCGCCCGGGGCTGGGGCCGACCCGGGCGCCTGGAGCGGCTGGCTCCTGGCGGCGGACCTCCCGAACCGCGGAACCCGGGCCGCGGGCTCCCCGCGCAGCGGAATCTGGGGAGCGGGCTCCCTGCGCAGCGGACCCTGGGGCGTGGGCTCGCCAAGCGGAGAATCGGGCGAGGCCTCGCCGAGCAGCGGGCCTTCGTCCGATGGCTCCCTGAGCTGGACGATCACCTGCCGCCGGACCTGCTTCAGGTCCGTACCGAGGCCCACGAGCACCTTGGCCGCCACGCCGCCCTCGGCCGGGTTCTCCTCCTCACGAACCACGCCGAGCAGCAGGTGACCGGTGCCGATGTAGTTCTGGCCGAGATGGAGCGCCTCGCGCAGCGACAGCTCCAGCACCTTCTTGACCCTCGGCGTGAACGGGATGTGCCCCGACGGCCGCGTGCTGCCCCGCCCGGCGGCCCGCTCGACCTCCTCCCGCATGGCCTCCAGGCTGATCCCCAGCTCCTGGAGCGCCCGGGCGGCGACGCCGCCACCTTCGTGGATGAGGCCGAGCAGGATGTGCTCGGTGCCGATGTAGTTATGGTCCAGCAGCCTGGCTTCTTCGTGCGCCAGAACCACAACCCGCCGGGCCCGGTCGGAGAACCTCTCGAACATCTGCACGCTCACGCGGTCCGAGCCGCGGCGTGCGCCGGGCAGGTATGCAACGGGCGGGGCGGGCGCCGGTACGGCTATGCGAATTTCTGCCAGCCTAGTACTGTTCGCCTCTTTTGGTGTGATCGGTCTGACCTTAAAGGAACCTCCTTGCGGCCTGAAGGCCCAGCGCTTTCTGTACGGTGTCGATCTGGCGGCGGGCCGTTCGTGTGGACGATGAGAGGCGGCCGCGGTGACGGCTGCCACCCTTTACGAGGAGGGTCACGATGAACCGTTACCTGCTCAGCGTCTACCAGCCCGATGGCCCGGCCCCGGCGCCCGAGGTCCTGACCGAGGTGATGCAGGATGTCGGCGCCTGGGAGCGGGAGCTCAAGGCCGCGGGCGCCTGGGTCTTCACCGCGGGGCTGCAGCCCGCTCAGGGAGCCGCGGTGCTGCGGTTCAGGGACGGCGACGTGCTCACCACCGACGGCCCGTACGCCGAGGGCAAGGAGCACATCGGCGGGTTCACCATCATCGACGCCCCCGACCTCGGCTCCGCGCTGGAATGGGGCCGCAAGCTGACCCGAGCCACCACCCTGGCCACCGAGGTACGCCAGCTGAACGGCTAATCCGGGAACCGGCCACCCCCGGGCACCAGGCGCTTCGCAGCCGGGTATCCCAGGCCCGGGCCCGCAGGGCGGGCGAGGCGGAGCGGCATACTGTGAACATCCAGGCTGGATGGCATGAGGAGCGGCGGGTGGTGGCTCGGGAGACCTCGCTCATCGGCAGCATCGGGGTACTCACCGTGGCCACGAGAGGCCCGGGCGGCCCGGGAGAGGTGCTGGTCAAGGTCAGGGGGGGCACCGAGACCTACATCGCCTGGTCGCTGACCCCGCTGCCCAAGGGGGCGACGGTTCTCGTCATCGAATCCCGGGGAAATAGGACCGTGGACGTGAGCGAGTGGGCTGATCCGCTCGAACTCTTCCCTTCCGACCCATTGCTGGAGTAATACGGTAAAAGCGGCAATGGCTGTCCCCCGGGGCAGCTCGGGGGACTCACACTGGAGATGAAACATGCTTGGGTATCGTGTTCCCGCGCCTGACGAGGCAATGCTGGTCGCAGGCGGCAGATTCGGGCGTGGCGGGGCGCCCTTCAAGGTCATCACCGGCCACGGGGCGTTCGTGCTCCCGTTTTTCCGTAAGGCCAGTTTCCTGACCTTGTCCATGTGCGAGGCCGAGGTGGCCGAGACGTGCGTGACCCGGCAGGGCATTTCGCTCAACGTCCGTGCGGTCATCGCGTTCAAGGTCGGCAACGACGAGGAGAGCATCGTCAACGCCGGGCAGCGGTTCCTGTCCGATCAGGATCAGATGTCGACGCTGACCGGGCGGATCTTCGCCGGCCACCTGCGCTCGATCATCGGCTCGATGACCGTGGAGGAGATCGTCACCGAGCGGCAGAAGCTGGCCACCGAGGTGCTGGACGGCTCCAAGTCGGAGATGGCCAAGATCGGGCTGACTGTCGACTCCCTGCAGATCCAGTCGATCGACGACAACAACATCGGGTACATCCAGGCCATGGCCGCGCCGCACAATGCCGCGATCCAGCGGCAGGCGCAGATCGCGCAGGCTCAGGCCAACCAGGCCTCGGCCGAGGCGCAGCAGCAGTCGGAGCGAGCCCAGGCCGAGTACGCCAGGCAGACATCGGTCGTTCAGGCCCAGTACAAGGCCGAGGTCGACAAGGCCCAGGCCGAGGCCGCGCAGGCCGGCCCGCTGGCCCAGGCCCAGGCGCAGATGAACGTCATCGCGGCCCAGGCCGACCTGGCGCAGCGGCAGTCCGAGCTGCGCCAGCGGCAGCTGGTCGCCGAGGTGATCAGGCCCGCCGAGGCCGAGGCGCAGAAGGTGGAGATCCTGGCCAAGGCGGACGCCCAGCGGGTCCGCGTCCAGTCCGAGGCGGCGGCCTCGAACAACCGCATCGCCCTGGACCGGATGCTGATCGACCAGCTGCCGCAGATCGTGAAGGAGGCGGCGGCGGGGCTGGCGGGCGCGAACATCAACGTGCTGAACGGCTCGGACGGCCTGAGCGAGATCGCGGCCGGCCTGGTGGGCCAGGGCCTGACGATCCTCGAGTCCGTGAAGAAGAACCTGACCGGCGCGGACGCGTCGGTCGCGTCCTACGAGGCCCTCAGGCCGGCGGACCGCGACCCGGCCGCCGACGGGAAAGCGGCGAACCAGGACTCGGCCGCGAGCGCCTGAGTCACACGCAGCGCCCGCGCCAACCGCGGCCCTGACCCCGGCGACCGGGTCAGGGCCGCGCTGGTTCGGCCAGCCCAAGGCACTGGGCATGCGCCCTCCGGCGGGGGCTACGAGGCATGCGCGTTACAGCGTGGCTACGGGGCATGCGCGCTCCGGTGGGGGCTATGGGGCATCCGCGTTGCGGCGGGGGTCCAGGCATGCGCGTTGTGGCCGGGCTACCGGACATGCGCGCTCTGGGGCTACCTGGCGCGGTGCGATTGCGCCCCGGGCGGGGCGCCCTCGGCGTAAGCCCCTGTGGCGTCGAGCCTCTGGCCCGCCCCACCCGCCGCATGCGGCGGAGCGGTAATCCGCCTTAATGCCCCACGCTGCTGCTTCTTTCTGGTCAAGTCGGGCTTGGCTCTACTATTTCATAGTTGCCCGTATCAACTGGCTTTTTAAATGGGCCGACCGGGATATTAAGAAAGGTTGGCCGGGCAATGTCAACCACTTGTGAGAGTGGCGCGTCACCCTTACGACAATGCAGTAGTGCAGGCCAATCCCTGGCTATGCATTATCACGTAGGTACCGATTGGTCCGGTCAGCGCATTGGCCCGGCTTACCGGTCCTGCGGTCCGGGGGAATGCGAGCGAAGGGGCTACAGGGATGCTGAACGGCGACCAGCAGGCGCTGGTGGGCGAGGCCAGGTGCCTGGTGGCAGAACGGCCTGGTTATGGCGGGTGCGGACCGTCTGGGGCGCGGCCGGTAATGGCCGGTCCCCAGCCGGTCCGGGCACGCCAGATGCCTGGCCGTGCCCGGCCTCGGGCGACGGAAATCGCGGTCGTGCGAATCTGTTCACTTGGTGTAATCGCATGACTACCCGTGGTAGCGTCTCCAGCACTGACTGGCAGGGCGGGATCTCGTAGCGCAACAAATAGCCAGAGTTAGTCAATGCCAAAACCGGCCCAAACGCCTGACCGCCCAGGCCGCCACCACAAAGGCAGCCGGAATGGCAACCACAGGAAGGGATCCATCATGCGAAACCGCTTTAAGCGGGCGAGCTACGCGGTGGCGGCCGGAGTGACCGTCGCCGCGACGATCGGCCTGTCGGCCGCGGGCGCTGGCGCTACTGTCAAGCCTGCGGCGACGAACGCGTGCAGCTTCCACTGCATCGACGTGAGCTTCCAGAACCCGGGCCTGGGCGACATCCTCGCCGCTCACTCGGGTCTCGCGGAAGTGAACAACGTGGTGCGGCTGGTTCCTGGCAGCAACGGGAACTCGAAGTCGGACTTCAGCCGGATCAGCGTCGGCACGATTGGTGGGCCCGTCACTGGGCTGTACTGCGGCCCCAACGGGGTCAGCCTGGACCAGACGATCTTCACCAACAAGCAGTGCAAGCTGATGTTCCTGGCTGGCCTGTACCCGGCGACCACGTTCCAGCTCGCGTTCAACCCGAACAACGGTGGCGACGAGACCCTGTGCGTCGGCTCCTGGGACAACGAGCCTCCGGTCTCCGGGTTCAAGCTGCGCCTGGAGGACTGCGGTGTCGCGGCTGACACCGTCCTGATCCGGAGCCCGAAGATCCCGGGCGGCAACACCGGCATCGGCGACTGGCTGATCAACGGCGCCAGCGACAACTTCTCGACCCCGCTGGTCGCCACGTCCACCGGCATGACCAACTCGCAGCCGACGTGGAGCACGGTGCGCCTCAATGGCCAGCACGCCATTGACACGCAGGAGACCCGCTTCTTCCCCGGCCCGTTCTAAAACTGGCCGTTAGCGGGTAAGAGCGCCCGGGCCGGGGCTGCGGCGCAAGGCAGTCCCGGCCCGGCACCAACAGCCGGCGACCATCGTCCGCCACATCGGCCGGGCGATGGGAAGCCGGTGAGTATCCGCGAGGCCCCCTCCGCCACCTGGCGGAGGGGGCCTCGTCATGCCGTGCCGTCTCCGGCGGCCTGGCGGGCGCGCCAGACCCCGCCGAGGATTCCCAGCGGGGCCACGGCCAGGCCGGTGATCGCCCAGGCCAGGCCGAACTGCTGGGCCAGGAACCCGACGGCCAGCGGAACCGCGCCCGACAGCAGGGTCGAGGCGCTCGACAGCGACACCACGACCCCGCTCTCGCCCGGCAGGCTGCGGTAGAGCTGAGCCTGCAGCAGGGGGTACCACGGCGCGGTGATCATGGTCAGCACGGCGAGAACCACGAGCTTGGGCCCGAAGCCGGGCACCAGCAGGAACCCGGGGTACAGCAGGGCGGCCGCGGCGGCGCTGGCCCGCAGCAGGATCAGCCCGCCGACCCGGTCCAGGACCCGGATCAGCACGGCATCCCCGGCCAGCCCGGCCCCGAGCCGGATCGCCACGGCCAGCGCCGCCTGCTCGGGTGTGGTGTGGACGACGTCGACCAGGTACAGGGCCAGGAACCCGGTGAGGATGTCGAGCAGCAGGTCGGACACCTGGAGCAGGACCAGCCAGCGGGCTACCCCGGGCTGCCGCAGGGCGCGGCCCACCCGCCGCGGCGCGGACGCCGCGCCGGACTGGACCGAGCCGGCCTGGGGCGGGACGGGTGGTGCGGGGCCGGCCTGGTCAGGGTCTCTTGGGGTGGGCTGTGGCGCCGGCTGGGGGTTGCGGCGGACCGTGGCGAGCCAGGCTGCGGCCGCGCACCCGGCGAGGACCAGGTACGCCGCCCGCCAGCCGCCGCCGGCGGCCAGGACCCCGGCCAGCAGGACCGGGCCGGCCACCGAGCCCGCCGACCCGGCCAGATTCCACCGGGCCATGTGCTGCTCGCGGCGGCCAGGATCCGCGTCCATCAGCCCCGACTGGGTCAGGCCGACAAAGGCGCCCGAGGCCGGAAAGAAGATCACGAACGCGATCAGCAGGCCGGTGAACGACCGGGCTGCGGCGACGGCGGCCAGCGAGAGGGTGAACACCACCCCGCCGGCCAGGACGGTCAGCCGGCGGGCGCGGCCCTGACCGGCCAGAACGCCGACAGGAAGCTCCAGCAGGCTGCCCAGCAGCAGCGGCGCCGACGCCAGCAGGCCGATCTGCCCGTAGGTCAGCGCCAGGTCGTGGCGGATCAGCGGCAGCGCGGCGTCCTTGGTGCCGTCGACCAGCTCATCGATGAGCTCCACGGCGAGCGCCGCGGCCAGCACCGACATCCCGGCCCGCGCGGGCCGGGTCTTTCCTGTCTTCTGCTTCACCTCGTGTCCTCTTTCCTCGTCTCACCGGCCTGGCAAGACAAGGAAGGAGGCCCACGGGCGGCCTGATCAGGTCACAGTCAAAGGAAACCCATGCCAGCGATGCTAGCGCGGTGGACGGTGGGAGGGGGACGCGGATGCCGTCGCGCACGTACAGCGCGTCGCCCTGGTCGTCGGTCAGCACCCGGGTGAAGGTGCGGTCGAAGTAGGCCCGGAGCGAGGGAGTCCAGGCGATCCGGCGCAGGTTGTACCGCCCGGCGAGCCACACGTACTGGGCGTGGCCGAACGCCTGCCGCATGATGGCCGCCACCGCCGGGAACCGGCCGGCGCCGTTGAGGCCGTCGCGGCCGGGGGTGAGCGCGTAGTCGGTGCCGAGGGGGTCGATCATCTCGGAGCATCCCGGCTGGCTGGAGCCGAACCGGAACCCGGGCGGCCACATGAACGCGATCACGACCAGGGCCGCGGTCAGCATGGCGAACCACTCGAGCGGCGGTGGCGGGCCGTGCCCGGGTGCCAGGTAAATGCGATGCGCCGGGCCCGGCTAGGCAGAACAATCGGTGCCATGACGCCGCCCCACTGGCCCCTGTCCGGCCTGCGCCTGCGGACCCCCCGGCTCGAGCTGCGCTGGCCAACGCTGGCCGACCTGGACGCGCTAGGAAGCGTGGCGGCCGAGGGTGTGCATGACCCGGCCGTGCAGCCGTTCCAGGTGCCCTGGACCGACGTGCCTGCCGAGGAGCGCGCGCGGGGGACGCTGCAATTCCACTGGTCCCAGTGGGGTTCGTGGGCGCCGGCCGACTGGAGCCTCAACCTGGTCGTGGACCTCGGGGGCGCGATCGTCGGCACCCAGGGCATAGGCGCGAAGGACTTCGCGATCGTGCGCGAGGTGGGCACCGGCTCCTGGGTCGGGCAGAAGCACCATGGCCAGGGCATCGGCACCGAGATGCGGGCGGCCGTGCTCTACCTGGCCTTCGAGGGCCTGCACGCCCGGTACGCGTGCTCGACCGCGTTCGAGGACAACGCTGCCTCGCTGGCGGTGTCGCGGAAGCTCGGCTACGCCGACGACGGGATCGAGTTCAACGTCGTGCGCGGCCGCGCCGTGACCACGCGGCGGCTGCGCCTGGACCGGGCCGCCTGGGCCGCCCGCCAGTCCGTCCCGGTGCAGATCAGCGGCTTGGAGCCCTGCCTGCCCAGCTTCGGCCTCGGCTGACCCTCGCCGGCTGGCCCTCAGTGGCCGACCCGGGCCGGGGGGGCCAGCCAGGCCGCGAACCCGGTCGTGCCGCGCACGTCGGGCCGCCCGGCGGTCAGCACCCCGGCCCGCAGCCCCCGGCCGAGCCGGCCTGGCAGCGGGACCGGGACCAGCAGCGCGCGCTGCCCGGTGACCGAACGCCAGGTCCTGGCCATCTCCCGCGCGTCGGCGACCTCCGGTCCCGCGACCTCGATCCGGCCCATCCGCGGTGTGCCCTCGGCCACGTCGGCGACCACCCGGGCGACCTCGGTGGCCGCTACGGTCTGCAGGGCCGCCCGCGGCACCGGCAGCACCCGCCATCGGCCGGCGGCCGCCAGCATGCCCGCGACCAGCTCGTGGAACTGCGTGGCGCGGACCACGGTCCACGGCACCGGCCCCTGCTCCACCACGTGCTCCTGGTCGGCCTTGACCCGGAAATAGCCGATGGGCAGCCGGTCGCAGCCCACGATCGACACGGCCACGTGGTGACCGACCCCGGCCGCCTGCCCGGCGGCCAGCAGCCGGCGCGAGCCCTCGACCAGGGTCTGCGCCGCGTGCCGCGACTGATTGTTGGCCGCGTCCACGACCACGGCGCAGCCCTCAAGCGCGGCGCCGAGCCCGGCCCCGGTGGCCAGGTCGACCCGGTACTGCGGGGCGTGGCGGCTGAGCACCCGCACGTCATGCCCGCGCGAGCGCAGCTCGTCGGCGACGCCGCGTCCCAGCGTCCCCGTTCCTCCAGCAATAGCGATTCTCATGACCAGGAGACGACGCGGCCTCCCGGCCTGTGACACCGCCCGCCAGCGGTCAGCCCGCGGCGCTGAACTCCCGGAACGCGGTATCGATCCGCTCCATCGTCTCCGCGACGTCGGCGCTGGTGTGCGCGGCCGACACGTACCAGATGCCGCGCCGGGCCACCCAGACCCCCGCGTCGATGAGGGTGCTGGCGAGGCGCTCGTACCGGCCCGGGTCGCTGCCGGCGAGTTCCTGGTACCTGGTCATCGGCCGGCCCGGTGCGGCGAAGCTGGCGTGGAAGGCCATGGGCAGGCCCTGCAGGTGCAGGCCGAGCCCGTGGGCCGCGGCACACGAGCGGAGCGACCCCATCAGCGCGGTGCCGACCCGGTCGACCTGCTGGTGGACCTCGCCACTGGCGAGTTCGTCGAGGGACGCCAGCACCGCGGCGGCGGCGATCGTGTTGCCGTTGAACGTGCCGGCGTGGGTGACCGCCCCGGTGGCCACGCCGGCGAACAGGTCCCGGCGCCCGGCGAGCGCCGCGCACGGCCAGCCCGCGGCCATGGCCTTGCCGTACACCGCGAGGTCGGGGTGCACCCCGTACCGCTCGGCCGCGCCGCCGGCCGCGACCCGGAAGCCGGTGATGGTCTCGTCGAAGATCAGCACGATGCCCCGCTGCTGGCAGGCCTGCCGCACCGCCTGCAGGTACCCGGGCTCGGGCACGATCGCCCCGGCGTTGAGCATCACCGGCTCCATGATCACGGCGGCGAGCTCGTCGCCGTGATCCGCGATCGCGCGCCCGAACGCCCCGGCGTCGTTCCATTCGATCATGAGGACGTCGCTCAGCGCCGAGGCGAGCTGGCCCTGGCTGGCCGGCACGGCGGTGGTGCCCTCGTGGCGCGCGTAAATGTTGTCGAGCCACCCGTGATAATGCCCGACAAAACGCATTACGCCATTGCGGCCGGTGACTGCCCGCGCAATGCGCACGGCCGCCTGCACCATTTCCGAGCTGGAACTGCCGAACCGCATGGTCTCGGCCCAGCCGAGCACGGCCAGCACCCGCTCGGCGGCCTCGATCTCCAGCGGGTGCGTGGCGGCGAAGATGACGCCGTCGCGCTGGGCGGCGATCACCTTCTCCAGCACCCGGGGCGGCGCGTGGCCGAGGAAGTTCGGGCCCTGGCCGAGCAGGTAGTCGATGTACTCGGTGCCGTCCGCGTCCCACATGCGGCAGCCCGAGGCCCGCTCGATGATCAGGTGCGGGTTGAGCAGGCGGGTGTTGCTGCTCACCCCGCCGGCCAGGGCCTGCCGGGCACGGCGCTGCAGCGCCTGCTGCCGGCCGGCCATGGAGACGTCGGTCATCGGTACCTCCTGGGGCGGTCCGGCGGTAGCGAAGAGTCTGCTTACCCGTTCGTCATTGTTCAAGAGGCCGGTGATCTTCTACCGTGGCAAGCGGCTGACCATGTCTGGGCTGGCCGGCACCGGTGCTGAGTTACGGCAGGAAGGATGATCATGTCACCCGCGAGCTGGGGTCCGGTCGACGCGAACATCTCTATCCTGTTCACCGAGCTGCCGATGCTGGAACGGCCCGCCGCCGCGCGCGAGGCCGGGTTCACGGCGATCGAGGCCTGGTGGCCGTTCGCGTCCCCAGCCCCCGGGAACGCGGAGGTGGACGGGTTCGAGCGCGCAGTGCGTGACGCGGGCGTCCAGCTCGTCTCCCTGAACGGCTTCGCCGGGGACATGGCCGCGGGTGAGCGCGGCATCGTGTCCTGGCCCGGCCGCCGGCCGGAGTTCCTGGACAACCTGGCCGTGGTGATGGGCCTGGGCGGCCGGCTGGGCTGCCGCCGCTTCAACATGCTGTACGGCAACCGGGTCGACGGCGCGGACGCGGCCGGCCAGGACGAGCTGGCCGGGCATAACCTCGCCGACGCGGCCCGGGCCGCGCAGCAGATCGGGGCCGCGATCCTGGTCGAGCCGCTCAGCGGCGCCCCGCGGTACCCGCTGCGCACCGCCGACGATGTGATCGCCGTGCTGGACCGGCTGCCGCCGGACGCCGCGCAGGCCGCCCGGCTGCTGGCCGACGTCTACCACCTGTGCGTCAACGGCGAGGACGTCGCTGCGACACTGGACCGGGTGCACCCGCGGATCGGCCATGTCCAGGTCGCCGACGCTCCAGGACGGCACGAGCCTGGCACCGGCACGGCCGACCTCGACGGGTGGGTGCGGCAGCTGCGCGAGCTCGGTTACGACGGGTGCATCGGGCTGGAATACGCGCCGCTGGAGGACACGATGACGGGGCTGCGCCGCATGGGTCTGGGCGGCGGGGCCCCATCCGCGACCCAGCCGGCCTGAGCGAGAAGGAGTAAACCGGTGACGAGCGTGCAGAAGGTGGCGTTCATCGGCCTGGGCATCATGGGCCGCCCCATGGCCGCCAACCTGGTCGAGGCGGGCTTCGACGTCGTTGGCCACTCCCGCCGCCGGGAATCCGCCGATGGGCTGGTCGCGGCCGGCGGCCGGTGGGCCGGCAGCGTCGCCGAGGCCGTCCGGGACGCGGACGCGGTCGTCACCATGCTGCCGGACTCCCCGGACGTCGAGGCGGTCGCGCTCGGCCCGGGCGGCATCGTGAGCAGCGCCGCCGCTGGCGCGCTCTACCTGGACATGAGCTCGATCCGGCCCGACGTGGCCCGCCAGGTCGCGGCGGCGGGCGCGGAGCGGGGCCTGCGCTGCCTCGACGCGCCGGTGAGCGGCGGCGAGCGCGGAGCGATCGACGGGAAGCTGTCGATCATGGTGGGCGGGGCGGCCGAGGACGTCGCGGCCGCCCGGCCGCTGCTGGACGTCATGGGCGCCACGATCCTGCACGTCGGCCCCGCGGGCGCCGGCCAGACGGTCAAGGCCGCGAACCAGCTCATCGTCGCGGGCAACATCGCGCTGGTGGCCGAGGCCCTGGTCTTCCTCCAGGCCCAGGGCGTGGACGTGGAGGCGGCGGTCGAGGTGCTGCGCGGCGGCCTGGCCGGCAGCACCGTGCTCGACCGCAAGGCCGCTACCATGCTGGCCGGCGACTTCGCCCCCGGCTTCCGCATCGAGCTGCACGACAAGGACCTGGCCATCTTCACCGCGAGCGCGCGCGAGGCCGGCGTGGTGACGCTGCTCGGCGGGCTGCTCGCGCAGCTGACCGGCGCGGCCCGCGCGCAGGGCGACGGCGGGCTCGACCACTCGGCGCTGCTGCGGGTCGTGCAGCGGCTCTCCGGCCAGCAGCCGTAACCGAAGCCTGGCGCGGTACCGGTCACTGGCGTGGCAGCACCGGCGAGGTGAGGGCCAGGTCGACGATGTTGCCGGGCTCGAACAGGTTCGTGAAGTCGTCCACCGCGGCCCGGCGCGTGTCCTGGCCGCGCCCCGGCAGGAAGAGGACCTCCTCGGCGCAGGCCGCGATGTCCTGGGCGGCCCACGCGTACCGGTAGTACGTGAGCAGGCCCTCGTCGGCCGCGGCCCCGCCGTAGCCGTCCAGGAAGCTCTCGGTGCCGCCGGGTGGCATGAGGCCCTGGCCGATACCGCGGATGACGAACATCAGGTCCCGCTCCCTGGGCGCGAAGATGGCCTCGTCCCAGTCCGCGACCCACAGCTGGCCTGAGCCGTCGACCAGCACGTTAAAGGTGTGCAGGTCGGCGTGGCACAGGACCTGGGGGACGTCCAGGCGCCCGAACCGCTGCCCCAGCGCGTCGACCTGGCCAGTGACCTGGCGGATGGCGCCGGTGCGGGCCTGCCAGGCCGCGGCCAGCTCGCGGGCCAGCGCGTCGCCGGGATCCGGCGAGGCCAGCACCTGGTGCAGCCGGCCGAAGAGCCCGTACCTGGTGGGCCGGAACACCTCCCGGCCGACCAGGCGGCTGAGCTCCGGCGTGACCGGGGTTTCGTGGATCGTCCGCACGGCGTGGCCGAGCTCACGCCACTGGGCCGCGGACAGCCCGGCCTCGGCCGCCGGGCGGCCCTCGGCGAACGGGTAGAGCGCGAGCGCGAAGCGGTCGGCGGGGATCCAGGCGGCGCCGGTTACGGCCGGACGCGGCGCGAGCACGCGGGGCACGCCGTGCCGCTGCAGGTAGGCCGGGACGTCCGCGCCGCGGGTGTCGTCCGCGGGGGAGCGGACCTTGAGGAACCAGGCGCGGCCTGCTGTGTCCTGCACCCGGTACGCCCAGGAGCCCGCGTCGTTCCCGACGGGCAGGAACTGCAGGCCTGCGGCCTCGATCCCGAAGCCCGCGCGCAGCGCGTCGATGATCTGCGGTTCGGGCAGGTCGGGCGGCTCGAGCATGTCGGCTGGGTCTCCCCGGGAGCGGCAACCCGTTGACCTTACGCTCCGCGGCAGCAACGGCGAACCGAATTATGGCCGCCCGCTGACAGGGTCAGTTGTCGATCCACAGGCAGAACGGGTGCCCGGCCGGGTCGAGGTAGACGCGCACGTCATCCTGGGGCTGGTAGCCGGCGAGGACCGCGCCCGCGGCGACCGCGTGGGCCCCGGCCTCGCCGAGGTCGTCGACCTCGATGTCCAGGTGCACCATCATCTGCTGGTCGTCCGGCCCGGCGGGCCAGACCGGCGGGACGTGGTCGGCCTCGGTCTGGAACGACAGCGCGGCGCCGCCGCCGGGCGCGGTGAGCGCGACCCAGTCCGGCTCGTCCTGCCGCACGTCCCAGCCCAGGAGCCGTATGTAGAAGGCCGCCAGCTCGCGGGCGTCCGGTGCGCCGAGCACGGTAGCGGTGAGCGTCATTCGCGGTGGCATGCGGGCCTCCTCAGGGCAGATCGCGCCGTGGGTGGACACTCTGGCACGTTCCAGCGTGCCAAAGTGCCCAACCACGACCCAAGGGCGACCCGGAAGCGGCCGTGGATGTACCAGAAGGGTCGTTCCAGCGACCCCAGCGGTACATCCACGACCGGGCGTTAGCCGCGTGAAAGGAATACGCTTAAATTCCCGGTTTAGCTCGGGAAATCGTAGCCATGGCAGATCAGCGTGCCACAGCGGACGCCGTTAATGCTGCGGGCGCTGAATGGCGGCCAGGGCGGAACGGTCAGACGGGCTCCCACCGCCAGCCGTCGTTGTCCTCGCACCTGATCGTCTTGCCGTCGCCCGCCAGCCCGGTCACGCCGTGATCAGAGTCGCGGCAGAACTCGCCCGGCTCGTAGCACTTCCCGCCGTCGGTGAGCGGGTGGCACGAGGTGGCGGCGGGCGGAGGCGGCGGTGGCGGCGCCGCGATGGCCGGCGGTGACGCGGGATGAGGCGGTGACGACGGTGCTGCGGGCGGCGGCTGCACGGCCGCGGCCAGGGCCGCACGCGGCTCGAACGAGGCCTGGCAGCTGCCCTTCTGGCCGTTCCTGGAGATGCGCACGTCGATCATGACCTGCAGGCCGGGCGTAGCGTTGCCGACCCGGAACCTGAGGGTGCGCTGGCCCTGGGCGTTGGCCTGGCCGGATGCGCTCTGGCCGTTGATGACCGACCAGGCATCGACGGCCGTCACCTTCGCATGCGGCACCGTGCTCACCCGGACCCCGACCGTGCTGTGATCGCGGGGATGCGGGCGGGTGGCCTGGGCGTGGCACGCGAGCGCGGGCTTGCTGACCGCCGGGACCGCGGTGGCTGGCGGCGTCGGCGCCGAAACCGATCCGGTCAGTTTCTTTGCACTGCTTCCGCAAGCCGCGCTGACCAGGGCGACAGCGCCTAATGCGATAACTAACCTGGCTGCAGAATGCGGGCGTGGCGATGCCACGGACTTCAATCTCATTTCCCCACCCTTCGCGTCCGACCGGCATTGTGAGTCGGTGCACTTACATAGACGCCGGGCTATGGCGAATGGGTGACGCGTGATCGCCGGGTTTACCTGTGTGCTAGAGGTGGCGCATCCAGAGGTTGGTTTCCGAGTAGGTGCCCCGGTTTTGCTCGCGGTCGATGCTGACGAGATCCAGCGCGTCGGGCACCACGTATTCGGCGGTCTCGGGAAACGCCATGCTGGTCCAGTCCTCCCATTCGGGGACCGTGCCGACGATGATCATCGAGTCCGGCGCGGGCGCGAGCACGCTGGCGCCCAGCCGCTGGTGCGTGCGGATCCAGGGGTCGATGTGCAGGCCGTCGTCGCGGGACCAGCGGGCGAAGTTCGCCATCGGGGTCAGCGGGTAACGGCTCTTGAGCGCGGGCCGGACCGGGGCGATCACGCGCTGCAGGCCTGCGCCGGTGGCCCGGCCGCGGAGCGCCGTCAGCACCTGGCCCGCGAGCCCGGTGCCCTGGCGGTCGGCCCGGACGGCGGCGGCCATGACGCACAGCGTGTCGGGCCGCACCGAGCTCTCGAAGCCGTTGACCGCGCTGGCCAGCGCCCCGTCGTAGCCGCCGGCCGGGAGCGCCGCGGTGGTTCCGTCCCAGCGGACCGGGACGCCCCAGCCGCCGGCCACGACCTCACCGTCGTCCAGCAGCATCACGTCGTACTGCGGGAAGCAGGTCTCGACCCGGCCGATGTACTCGGCCGTGACCGGGTCGTGAAAGATGAACTCCGGCCATTCACCGCGGAACGCGGCGCCCGCCTGCTCCTCGAGATCGGGGCGGTCCGACGTGGTGACGATCTCAGGCTTGCTCATGGTGCCCCCAGGCCCGGACAGGTAGCCGGCGCCCGATGGACACCCGGCTCCGGTTATCCTCCCAGCCTGCCGCGCCTCATCGCATCCGTAGTCCGGCCCGCGGCTACGGTGGGCTGGTTGGGGCTGGTTCCGCGGGGAGTCGCGGTGAGGGACCGCTTTGGGGTACGGCACCATCGGTTACGTGTGACGGTGGCCAGCGGGGCAGCGTAACGGCACTGAAGACGGAGGCTGGTGCAGGGCGATGGCGACATCGGGACAGGAGCCGATCCTCATCGTGGGTGCGGGCCCGGTGGGGCTGCTGGCCGCGGCTGAACTGGCGCGCCGGCGGGTCCCCGTGCGGATCATCGACAAGCTCGCCGCGCCGACCACCGAGTCCCGGGCGATCGTGGTGCACGCGCGCAGCCTGGAGATGCTCGACCGGATGGGGATCGTCGACGCGTTCATGGACTCCGGCATCAAGACCACCGCGATGGAGATGCACGCGGCCGGGCGCAGGCTGGCCCGGGTCGACCTGGACGGGGTGGACAGCCCGTTCCCGTTCTCGGTCACCACCCCGCAGACGGAGACCGAGCGCATCCTGGCCGAGTTCCTCGCCGGCCTGGGCGTGACCGTGGAGCGCGGCGCTGAGCTGACCGGCCTGGTCCAGGAGGCGGACGGGGTTCGCGCCACGGTCCGGCACGATGACGGGCGCGACGAGGTCATCGGCGCGCCGTACCTGATGGGCGCCGACGGGGCGCGCAGCGCCGTGCGTCATCTGGTCGGCACCGCGCTGGCCGGCTCGTTCAAGGGCGAGCGGTTCCTGATGGGCGACGTCGAGGCCAGCTGCGAGCTCGAGCGGCACTCGATGTACACGTACTTCGCCAGGCACACCGGGCCGCTGCTGGTGTTCCCGATGCGGGGCCAGCGGATGCGGCTGATCGCGCAGATCGAGACCGGCGGCGCGGCGCGGGAGCCGTCGATCCCGTGGCTGCAGGAGGTTACCGACGAGCGGGCCGGGGCCGGGGCGGTCACGATCAGCAGCGCGCACTGGCTGACCATCTTCGAGATCCACCACGCACAGGTCCCGGCGTACCGGTTCGGGCAAGTGTTCCTGGGCGGCGATGCCGCGCACGTGCACAGCCCGGCTGGCGGGCAGGGCATGAACACCGGCATGCAGGACAGCTTCAACCTGGGCTGGAAGCTGGCCCTGGCCGCGGACGGCGCGGCGTCCGAGGCGCTGCTGGACAGCTACGACGCGGAGCGGCACGCGGTGGCGGCGAAGGTCATCGAGTTCAGCACCCTGCTGACCAAGGCGGGCACGCTCGACAGCGGGCTGGCCCGGACCCTGCGCAACAACGTGATGCACGCGGCGAGCGGGCTCGCGCCGGTCCGCCACGCCCTGGCCAGCCAGGCCGAGGAGACCGCGCTCGCGTACCGCGAGAGCCCGGTTGTGATCGGCACGCACCGCCCGCGGCACGGGCTGCACGCTGGCGATCACCTGCCCGACGTGAGCGGCCTCGGGCTCAGGCAGGTGCTCGACCGCGAAACTGGCCATGTCCTGTTCACGATCGCCGGAGCGGACAGTGCCGTCACGGCCGCCACCGCGCCCGGCGCCCGGCAGGTCCTGGTCGGCGGACCCGACGGGGCCAGCGGCTACGACGCCGTGGTCGCGGACCCGGGCCGGCGGCTCGCGGAGCGGCTCGGCCTGCCCCACGGCGGGCGGGTCATGGTGCGGCCGGACGGTTACGCCGGCTTCGTGACCGACCTCGCCGACACCACGACCGTTACCGAGTACGCGACGCTGCTCGGCCGGGGCGGCCGGGCTCAGCGGCTGGTCAGAGGGAGGTCTTCGTGACCGAAGCCCACGCGGATCTGTCCGGGCCGGGTCAGCGCCGCGACCAGCAGGCCGGGGACGGCAGGGAGGATTCTGGCCAGCGCGGAAACAAGTGGTGGACGCTGGTCGCGGTCTGCCTCGGCATGTTCATGCTGCTGCTGGACATCACGATCGTGAACGTTGCCCTGCCGGACATTCAGCGGGCGCTGCAGTCGAGTTTCTCCGACCTGCAGTGGGTCGTTGACGCCTACGCGCTGACCCTGGCCGCATTCCTGCTGACCGCGGGCAGCCTGGCCGACATGTACGGCCGCCGGCTGCTGTACCTGATCGGCCTGGCGGTGTTCACCCTGGCGTCGGCACTCTGCGGTTTCGCCGTCACCACGCTGATGCTCCAGCTGTCCCGCGCCTTGCAGGGAGTCGGAGGAGCGATCATGTTCGCCGTGTCGCTGGCGCTGCTGGCCGACGCCTTCCGCGGCAAGGACCGCGGTATCGCGTTCGGGGTCTGGGGAGCGGTGACGGGCCTGGCGGTGGCCATCGGCCCGCTGCTCGGCGGCGTGCTGACCTCCGGCCTGTCCTGGCGGTGGATCTTCTTTGTGAATGTGCCGATCGGGATCGCGGCCACTGCCATCGCGGTAACCAAGGTGTCAGAGTCGCGGGCGCCGCAGGCCACCCGGCCGGACTGGGCAGGCTTCGCGCTCTTCACGGTGGCGCTGTCGAGCCTGGTCTACGGGCTGATCGAGTCGAACCAGCGGTCCTTCACCGACGGCCTGGTGCTGGGCTGCTTCGCTGCGGCCGCGGTGCTGCTCGTGGCCTTCGTCATCGTCGAGCGGCGCAGCACGCACCCGATGTTCGACCTGAAGCTGTTTATGCTGCCGACCTTCAGCGGCGGCTCGGTCGCGGCGTTCGGGCTCAGTGCCTCGATCTTCGCGATGATCCTCTATCTCGTGCTGTATCTCCAGGACATTCTCGGCTATTCGGCGCTGGCCACCGGCGTGCGGGTGATGTTCCTGTCCGGCGGGACCCTGGTCACCGCCACCGTGGCCGGAAGGCTCAGCTCGCGCGTGCCGGCCCGGCTGCTGATCGGGCCCGGCCTGATCCTGGTCGGCGCGGGGCTGCTGCTGATGCGGGGGCTCAACGCTGGCTCGTCCTGGACGCATCTCATCCCGGGAATGATCGTGAGCGGCCTCGGCATCGGCCTGGTGAACCCCCCGCTGGCCTCCACGGCCGTCGGCGTGGTGCGGCCACAGCAGGCGGGCATGGCCTCAGGCATCAACTCCACCTTCCGGCAGGTGGGGATCGCCACCGGCATCGCCCTGCTGGGGGCGCTGTTCTCGAACATGGTCAGAAGCGAGGTGCTCACCCATGCGGCCGCGGTGCCCGGGCTATCGGGCCGGGGCCCGCAGATCGCCACAGCCGTGCAGTCCGGGCAGATCGGCCGGGTGATCGGCCAGCTGCCCGCGCACGCCAGGCAGGCCGTGGCGCTCATTACCCGGGGCGCCTTCACCACCGGGCTGAACCACATCCTGCTGGTTGCTGCGATCATCGCGCTGGTGTCGGGTGTGGTAGCCCTGGCCGCCATCCGCAGCAAGGACTTCGTGCAGCAGGGACCCGGCGCCCCGCCGTGACGTGTCAGCCTCCGGTGCTGACCAGGGCCTCATCGCCGATGGCGGCGCGGACCCGCAGCCGCGCCTGGTGCAGCCGGCTCTTAAAGGCGGCCTGGCCGACGCCGGCGATCTCGGCGGCCTCTTGCGTGGAGAGCCCCTCGACATCGCGCAGCACGATGGCGGTCCGCAGCACGGGCGGCAGCTCAGCCAGGGCGCGACCGAGAGCTAGGCGCAGCTCGCTGTTCTCGGCCTGCCGGGACGGGTCGTGAGCGGGGGACGCTGGCAGTTGCAGTTCGTGCGCCCCGATCGAGACCCCGGCGGGCCGGCGGGCCTTTTTCTCCAGCGCGCGGTTGGCCTCGTTGACCGCGATCCGGTAAAGCCAGGTGAAGTAGCTGGACCGGCCCTGGAAGCGGGAGATGCCCTGCCAGGCGCGCAGCATGACCTCCTGAGCCACGTCTTCGGCCTCGCTGCGGTCGCCCAGCAGCCGCAGCAGCAGCATGAACACACGATCGGCGTATGCGCTGGAGAGCCGCTCGAAGGCACTCACGTCCCCGGCCTGGGCCCGGGCGAGCAAGCTCGCTTCTGTTTCCGCGGGATCGGGGGCTGCGGGCTCCGGGGCACGCTGGCCGGCCAGCGGCGGCATCACGCGTTCTGAGACGTGGCGGAGCCGCCGGACCCCGCCAGCCGGACCCGGTCGAAGACCGTCCCGGGCGCGCGGATCCCGGCCAGCCCGTCGAGGCCCCGGACCGCATGGACCAGGGCGCGCATGGCACGGATACCGCTCCAGCACTCAGCGCACCCCCGCGCGTGGCGGTCCAGGCGGCGCCGGGCACGGCGCCGCAGATCTCCCTCGACATAGTGCGACAGATGCTGCTGCGACCACTTGTGATCATCGGTACGGCCGGGCACGCCCATCGTGCCTCCCGTCACGGCTCAGGGCTGAGACTGCCGTAGTCACGGTAGTGGACCAGTCCTGAGCCGAGCTGGCTGCGGCGCTCAGCCGCGGGCCTGGCCAGGCTGCGCGGCCGGGCCGTCGCCCTGCTCCGCGCCCGCGGTGGCGGGCTCGAACGCCAGCGAGCAGGAGTTGATGCAGTACCTGTCCCCGGTCTCGGTAGGCCCGTCGTCGAAGACGTGACCCAGGTGACCGCCGCAACGGCGGCACACGACCTCGGTGCGGCGCATGAACAGGCTGTTGTCCGGCCGCAGCTCGACCGCCTCGGCGACCGCGGGCTCAGAGAAGCTGGGCCACCCGGTGCCCGAATCGAACTTGGCGTCCGAGCGGAACAGCTCGCTGCCGCAGCCGGCGCACCGGTAGAAGCCGTCCTGGTGGTTGTGCACGTACTCACCGGTGAACGGCCGCTCGGTATGAGCCTGACGCAGAACGCGGTACTGCTCCGGAGTCAGCTCCTGCTGCCACTGCTCATCCGGCTTGCGGATCTCGCGGGCGGCTGTTGCCTCAGTGCCGGCGTGAGTCTTACGCATACCTGGGTTCCTTTCCCTTGCCCATCACCCAGTTAGACCCGCGCCAGGGCGAAACGATTTTTTCAGCGGCTGGTGCCGGACGGGCTGCCGAGGATGGGCAGGGCGCCGCCCTCGGCGGCCTCCCGTTCCTCCTTGTCGGGCAGCCCCCGTACGGCTGAGATGATCATGACGGCGATGATCGCACCGATGGCCGGGCCCGCGAGATAGATCCACCATCCGGTGTAGTCGCTGCCCACGATGTCGGGGCCGAGCGAGCGGGCCGGGTTCATCGAGGCCGCGCTGATCGGGCTGGCGAACAGGCCGAGCAGCGCGACGGTCGAGCCGACCGCGATGGCGGCGTTGTGGCCGATGCTCCGGGCACCGGTAGCGGTGTTGAGGATGATGCTGACCAGGATCGCGGTGAGCACCATCTCCATCACGAACGACCGCCACTCGCCGCCGTGCCGCGCGATCGGGTAGGTCCCGCCCGCGCTCACGTGCCCGTACATGGCCTGGAGGAACAGGGCGGCCGCGACGGCCCCGGCGAGCTGGGCGACCCAGTACGGGATCACCCAGGCCCAGGGGAACACCCGGCGGGCCGCGAAGGCCGCGGTCACGGCCGGGTTGATGTGCAGCCCGGACAGCGGTCCCCAGGCGTAGATCATGGCCATCACCGCCGCGCCGGGGGCGATCACCGCCGCGGTCCGGCTGATCGGGCCGCCGCCCACATACTGGTTGATCACACCCGACCCGGCCGCCACCGTGACCAGCACGCCCGTGCCCAGGAACTCGATGATCAGCCGGATCCAGAGCGGGCGCTGGCGGAGGGTGTCCTCCTCGAACCTGACCAGGTAGTTGCGGCCCAGAACGGCAGCGTGCTCGGTATCCGCACCGCTGGTGACATCTGTCATGTCCAACCCCTATACACCGTGTGATCTTAAGCTAAACCGCCGCTTACGGGCGGGGGTCACCCCGCAGGAGTGAGTCTGCAGGCCCACGCCCCGCGGCACGGGGTGATCATGGTTTGGGCGCCGGGCCGGACGGGAAGGCCAGTCCACTCAAGGTCAGGAAGCGGGCACCCTACGTGACACGCTAGGAAGCCGATGCCGACTCCGAGTCATGCCTCAGGTCCTGACGGACCGGCCGCTGCGCGCGATGCCGGCGCCGGTGAGCTCCGGGCCGCGATCGACGGCACCGTGCTGACCCCGGCGGACCCGGGCTGGGACGCGGCCCGCACACCCTGGAACCTGGCGGCCGACCGGTCGCCGGCCCTGGTCGCGGAGCCGGCCGGGGAGGCCGATGTGGCCGCCATCGTCGGCTTCGCCCGGCGCCATCGGCTCCGGGTCGCGCCGCAGTGCACCGGGCACAACGCCGGCTCGCTCGGCCCGCTCGGCGACGCAATCCTGGTGCTGACCGGCGGCCTGCAGGACGTGGAGGTGGACGCCGGCGCCCGCACCGCCCGGGTGCAGGCGGGCACCGCGTGGGGTGCGGTGACCGCCGCCGCCGACCCGCACGGCCTGTTCCCGCTGGCCGGGTCCTCGCCGAACGTGGGCGTCGTGGGGTACACGCTCGGGGGCGGCCTGGGCTTTCTCGGCCGCAAGCACGGCCTGGCCGCCAACCACGTGACCCGGCTGCGGGTGGTGACCCCGGACGGGCAGTCTCTCGACGTCACACCCGAGGCACATCCGGACCTGTTCTGGGCGCTGCGCGGCGGTGCCGCCAACTTCGGCGTGGTGACCGCGATGGAGTTCCGGCTGTTCCCTCACGGGCACGTCACCGCCGGCATGTTCCTGTGGCCCTACGAACGCCACCGTGAGGTGCTCGAGTGCTGGCACGGCTGGACGCGCATGGCGGCCGAGGACATCACCACGTCGTTCCGGATCCTGCACTTCCCGCCGCTGGACGGGCTGCCGCCGTTCCTGGCCGGCCGCTCCGTGGCCGTGGTCGACGGGGTGTTCGCGGGCCCGGCCGAGGATGCCGCGGCCGCGCTGGCCGGGTTGCGGGCGCTCGGCCCCGAGGTCGACACGTGGGCGCCATGCTCGCCGGCCGGCCTGGACGGCCTGCACATGGACCCGCCCGCCCCGACGCCGGGTCTCAGCACCACGATGCTGCTCGACGGGCTCGACGCCAGCGCACTAGAGCGGTTCGCCGCCGCGGTCCCGCCCGGCGGCCCGCTGATGTTCGGGGAGCTCCGCCACCTGGGCGGCGCCCTGCGCCGGGATCCCGGCGACGGCGGGGCGACCTGCAGCATCCCGGCTGACTACTGCCTGTACGGGCTGGGGATCGGCACCGAGTCAGGGAACCCGGCGATCAGGCCCGCGCTCGCGGAGCTCAGCACCGCGATGGCCCCGAACTCCACGGGCCTGGACTTCGCCAACTTCGCCGAGCGCCCGACCGCGGCGGACACCCTGTTCGCCGCCGCGGCCTACGACCGGCTCCGGCAGCTCCGCGCCGGCGCCGACCCCGATGCCGTCATGCTCGCCGGTCATCCGGTCCCGGTCGGCTAGCGGGATCGGCGGTAGACCAGCGAGACCACGCCGTCGGCAAAGGCCGTACTGGACACCAGCTCGAGCGAGCGCGGCTTCGCCACGTCCGCGAACAGCGTCCGCCCGGTTCCGGCCACGAACGGGTAGACGGTCAGCCGGTACTCGTCAGCCAGGTCCAGCCGGGCCAGCGACCGCACGAACCCGGCCCCGCCGTGGGCGAGGATCTCACCGGTGCCGGTCCGCCTGAGCGCGTCCAGCTCGCCGGCGAGGTCGCCGCGGGCGATCGTGGTCTCAGGCCAGTCGGCGGCCTGCAGCGTACGGGAGAAGACCTGCTTGGGCGTCCGGCACATGGCCTCGGCGATGGGGCCGGTGGCCGTGGGGAAGTACCCGGCCATCCCCTCGTAGGTGACCCGGCCCATGATGTGCACACCCGCCCGCTCCAGGGAGCTGACCAGCCAGGCCTCGTAGGCGGGGTCGTCGGGCAGAGCCCGGCAGTAGTCGTAGAACGGGGTGTTCTCCTCGCCGATGATTCCGTCGAGCGACATCTCAAAGACCTGCAGGACAACTGGCCGCATCAGAGCTCCCTGTGTGCCGTGTACTCGCCTCGGATGCGGTTAAGACGGGGCCGCGCCGCCGAAATCATCGCTGGGCCGCGGGCGCGGCGCTACCCCGCCGCCCAGCGGATGGCCTCATCGCGCCGGGGAGCCGGGTCTCGCCCGGCGCTGTTACCTGTCCGGGTGGACCATGGTGTCGAGCACCGCGGCGGTGGCCAGGATCAGCACGTCGTTCTCGCCGGGCGCTACCTCGACCCCGTAAGTGTCCCGGACGCGGAACCACCGCTTGGAGACCTCGGCGACCGTCGCGTCGTCGCGCTCGATCTTGTACTCGTGGTCGACGATGTTGCCCTGGACGTGCAGGTCCGGGCCGTCCTCGAGCTTCACGATCCACCGCTCCCGCAGCGGCGTGATCATAGCCTTCTTGACGATGCCGATCCGGTCCCCGTCCGGGCCCTCGATCTCCATGCTGTCCTTGAGCCGCAGCATCCGCTCCTGGATCTTGCAGAGCTCGTGCCCGTCCATGTCCTCGAACAAGATGGTTTTACGCAACCGCAGCGCCTTACCGTCCAGCCGGAACACCCGGTCGCCGTGGTCGTTCTCAATTACGTAGTCGTCCCCGATGGAGAGCATGCGCTGGCGCATCTGGTAGCGCGTGGCCTCGCTGTCGAAGCGCCGCTCCTGCCGTCTCTTCCTGCCAAACACAGCTGCTGACCCCGATCTGGTTCTCGTCCTGGGAACTCGTGATACCTGAGCCCCAGTGTCCGCCGGGCGGGCGCGGCGCACATCACCCGCCCCGGACGAACCCGGGAGAGCGCCGCGCCCGCCCGCCGCGCCCGGTCACCGGTCAGCAGGTGCCGCCGCGCCCACGGTCGCAATTTCATGATCCGGTAGCGAAAACCGCACATACGGCGGGTTTCGCTACCGGATCATGAAACCCCGGGGTTGGAGGGTGTCGGTGCCCGGCTTGACGGCGTAAATGAACGGTCTTTTAATTCCGTTATGGGCCGGATCGCAGGCGCCACGGCTACCGAGACCCGCAAGCGGCTGCTGCGCGCGGCCGCGGACGCTTTCGCCGAGCGTGGCTACGACGGGACCCGCGTGGCCGACATCGCCGCGGCCGCAGGCGTGAGCAACGGCGCGCTGTACGCGCACTTCGGCTCGAAGGCGGGCCTGCTCGTGGCGGCGCTGCGTGAGTATGGCCGCCCGGTGCTGGCCGACCTGCTCGCCGCGGAACCCGACCGCCCGATCACCGAGCTGCTGCTCGTGATCGGCCGGAGCCTGACCAAGGCCAGGGACCCGCGCGGCTATCTCATCGTCGAGGCGCTGGTCGCCGCCCGGCGTGACGAGCAGGTGGCCGGGCCGATGCGCGACTACACCAGAGAGCGTGCGGACTGGCTGGCCGGGCTGGTGCGCGTGGCCCAGGGGGGCGGCGAGCTCGACCGCGCGCTGTCGCCGGAGGCGCTCGCTCACTTCTGCCTGCTGCTGGCCATGGGCAGCACGCTGGTCACACCGGACATGAATACGGTCGGCGACGAAGAGTGGGCCGCGCTGCTGGCCCGCGTGGCCAGCGCACTGGCCCCAGCCGGCGCCACGGCACAGGCAGGAGCAGCGCAATGAAGATACGGATCGACTCCGAGCGTTGCCAGGGGCACGGCCGTTGCTACGACCTGGCCCCCGGCCTGTTCGGCGACGACGACGAGGGTTACGGGATGGTGCTCGGCGATGGCGCCGTGCCGGCCGACCTCGAGCGTGAGGCCCGCCTGGCGGTGGCCAACTGCCCGGAGCAGGCGATCGAGCTGGAGGAGAGCTGACATGAGCGTCGATGACCGCTTCACGGAACGTTCCCGTGAAGCGCCCAGCGACCCGCCGCCCGGCACGCGCAGTGAGATCATCACCGGCCCGGTCGCGGACTGGGCGACCGACTTCTCCCATCTCGAGCCGGAATGGGCGGCCGACCCGTATCCCATCCAGGACGACTTGCGGCAGCGCTGCCCGATCGCTCACACCGGGCGGTTCGGTGGGGCATGGCTGCCGACACGATACGAGGACGTGGCGGCGGTCGCCTACGACAGTGAGCGCTTCTCCTCGCGTTCGATCATCATGAGCAACTTCCGGCCGCCGCTCGACCTGGCGCCGGTCGGTGGCTCACCGCCGATCTCCTCTGACCCGCCGTTCCACCATGACGCCCGCAAGCTGCTGCTGCCCGCGTTCACCCGGGCCGCGGTGGCCAGGCAGGAACCGGCGACCAGGGCGTTCTGCCACGCGCTCATCGACGCCTGCGACGGGCAGGACGTCGTGGACGCCGCCCGCGACTACGCGCAGCACATCCCGGTACGGGTCATCGCCGACATGCTTGGCTTCCCGCCAGAGGACGGGCCGCAGTTCCGTGAGTTCGTGGAAGACCTGCTCGAAGGCATCAACCTGCCCCCGGACGAGCGCATCGAGCGGGTCAGCAGGCTGTTCGACTACCTGGAGGCGCAGGTCCGCGACCACCTTGACCACCCGCGTGAGGACCTCACCACGTACCTGATCAACGCGGAGCTCTACGGCCACAAGCTCGAGCCGGACCACGTCGTCGGCACGATGGCCCTCCTCCTCATCGCCGGCATCGACACGACCTGGAGCGCGATCGGCGCATCGTTGTGGCACCTGGCGAAGACCCCGGCGGACCGCGAACGGCTGGTGGCCGACCCGGGGCTGCTGCCGGCCGCGATCGAGGAGTTCCTCCGGGCCTACGCGCCGGTGACTATGGCACGCCTGGTCAAAGAGGACATGCGCTGGCACGGCGTGGACATGAAGGCCGACGACTGGATCCTGCTGTCGTTCCCGGCGGCCAACCGTGATCCGGCCCAGTTCGACCGGGCCGGCGAGGTTGTCATCGACCGCGAGGTCAACCGGCACGCCGCGTTCGGCCTGGGCATCCACCGCTGCGTCGGCTCGCACCTGGCCCGGATGGAGCTCCGGGTCGCGCTGGAGGTCTGGCTGGAGCGGATCCCGGAGTTCACCCTCGGCGACCCGTCGGCCGTGACGTGGGCCACGGGCCAGATCCGCGGCCCGCGCCTGCTCCCGCTCCGCATCGGCCGGGAGCAGGGCGGCCCGGGCCGCCTCTAGTACCTCGTCCTGCCGCCCGGCTACGACGGTGATGAACCCGGCGGCTACTTCACCCACTGCAGCCTGACCTTCACCAACTGGCTGGTGGTCCGGGCGCTCGGCGGTGTCGATGACATCGTCAAGACCCGTGTCTACCCGCTGTCGGCGGCGGCCAGCCCGCCCCCCAGCCGGACAGGCGGGGGACCTATGACTCGCGCGCGGGGCTGCCAGTTCTGGAGGTTCATGCCGGGATAGCCAGCGCTCCAGCCGCCGCCGGTCTGCTCGGCGTATCTGCGGTTGACGGTGAAGGGC
Organism: uncultured Actinomycetota bacterium; assembly: GCA_963844655.1. Taxonomy (GTDB): domain Bacteria; phylum Actinomycetota; class Actinomycetes; order Streptosporangiales; family Streptosporangiaceae; genus JASHPR01. The sequence goes on from CAWJPA010000007.1 coordinate 1,781,766, forward strand.
GCCCAACGTACGCCTCCGCCGCTGGCCCGGACCGACACGCGACAGAGGCGCGCTGGTCACATCGCCATGACGGCCGAGTTCGACGACAGTCTCGTGGTCAGCCAACTGGTCGACGACCTGTCATGCCACGCCGACCTCACCGGCGGGCAGCTGGGAACGAACCGGCATTCATCTCTGCTTTCGAAGCGGCCAGGTCTCGGGTGGGCACGCAATCGGCCTGGTTTTGACATCATTGTCAGGCCGGTTCAAGGCTGAGGAGACGGTGCGATGACTCGAATACGGCCAGCCGCCTGGCTCATCGCCGCCATCGCACTGTTCCTGCTGGCCGTGGTCGGTTATGCCCTGCTCGTCCACGCGTCCCCGCAGTACTACTGGAAGCAGATCGACGCGGCCGTCTACCGGGATGGCGGCATCGCTGTGCGGAACCAGCCGGCGATGCTCTACGCGCTGGCGCTCGGGGCGGCGAAGCTGCCGTTCACCTACACGCCGTTCGCCGCGCTCTTATTCGCTGCGGCGAGCGGTGCGTCGTTCGCGACCTGGCAGGTCGGGCTGGCGGTGCTCACGATCGGGCTGCTGCCGGTGGTGGCGTACCTATCTCTGGGACTCGCCGGGCGGCCCGCCGGCCTGGCCAGGGCGGCGGCGGCGTTTGCGATCGCCGCGGTGGGCCTCTGGCTCGAACCGGTAGCGATGACACTGTTCTTCGGGCAGGTCAACCTCGTGCTGCTGGCCCTGGTAGTGGGCGATCTCGCGCTGCCGGACCGCATCAAGGGCAAGGGCATCGGAATCGGGCTAGCGGCAGGGGTCAAGCTCACGCCGTTGATCTTGATTCCGTACCTGCTGTTCACGCGGCGAGTAAAGGCCGCGGCGGTCAGCGCGCTGACCTTCGCGGTGACGGTAGGACTTGGGTTCGCGCTGCTGCCGCACACCTCCGCGGTCTACTGGGGCGGGAAGTTCACCCGGTCGGGCAGCAAACCCTTCTACCTGGACAACCAGTCCCTTAACGGCGTCATACTGCGCCTCACCCACGCCGGACCCGACGCGCACGCGTACTGGTTGGTTGCAGCGGTCGTCGTCGGCATCGCCGGGCTCGCCACCTCGATAGTGGCGAGTCGGCGTGGCCACGAGCTGCTCGGCCTGGTTGCGTGCGCCGCGACCGGCCTGCTGGTGTCCCCGATCAGCTGGTCGCACCACTACGTTTACGTGGTGCCGGCACTCGTGCTCGCCGTGTACGGGCCACGGCGCCTCGGCTACCGGATCCTCGGCGCCGCGCTGGTGGTGGGTTTGTTTGGCTGGTGGCCCCTGCCCATTGGCAACCAGGGCGGCTACGACCCTAAGGCCCAGCTGCTGCCGCGCGGGTTGCTGCTTCTCGCGCCGAACCGCGGCAACAGCCGGGCGGCAGTCGAGTTCACCTGGCGTGGGCTGGAATTGATCGTCGGCAACTACTACGTGCTCACCCTGCTCGTGTTTATCGCGGCCACCGCATGCGCTCTGGTGCTTACCCGTCGCCTCAGGCCCGAACGCACGCAGTCGGCCCCCGAGCCCGATGCCGTGTGGGCGGCACGCCGGGCCCGGCGTCGCCCAGTAGGGCGATCAGCTTCCTGATCGGAAGGCGCCGGGCCAGCGCTTACGCAGGTACCGTCTTGGCGTCGGTCCCATGAGCGACCGTGAGTACCCGTGTCTGACCGTCCGGTCGGACGCAAGGGTCACGGCCGAATCGGGTGGGGCGGCGCTCTGCGATCGGCTCAGCGCGCTGCGGTCCAACGCCGACTGGAGGTGTGCTCTGTTGCCGGGTGGACAGTGCTGAACGAGCGTATTAATATCTGACCATGCGGTCAAAAGCTGATCTGCCCGTCCAAGAGCCTGGGCGGACCTTCACCGAGACCGCGCGCCGGGCGCAGATCATGGCCGCCGCCGTCGACACGATCGCCGAGCTGGGATACGGGCAGGCTTCCCTGGCCCGGATCGCAGAGAAGGCCGCTACCAGCAAGGGCGTGATCTGCTACCACTTCGACGGCAAGGACGAGCTTGTTCGGGAGGTGGTCACCGACCTGGTTGCCAGGGGCGCGGCGTACATGCGTCCCCGGATTGAGGCCCAATCCACTGGTACGGGGATGCTGCGGGCCTACGTCGAGTCCAACTTGGCTTTCCTGCGCCAGAACCGTAATCACGTGGTCGCGACCGTGGAAATCGTGCTGAACGCCCGCGACGCGGACGGCAAGCGGCAGTTCGATACGGGCCCCGGTGCTGTAGGCGTGGCCGCCCTTGGGGAGCTGCTAGCGCACTTCCAAGCGGCGGGCGAGTTCCGCGCCGACTTCGATCCGCTCGTGCTGGCGATGGCGGTGCGTGCGGCCATTGACAACGTGGCGCGCCAGCTCGTCAGCAACCCGGACCTCGACGTTCGGCACCATGCCCGCGAACTAGCGGACCTATTCGTTCATGCCACCACCCCGAGGGGACCATCCGAGGGCGCCTTACCCAATAACAACCGGTAAGCAGTCAGGAGGGCCGATGAAGCTTTACTTCCCAAGTCATTACGTTCATCTGGTCACCGCGCAGGAGGAGTTATGAAGCCCTATTTCGACACCAGTTCTCTGGCCGGGGTGCTACTGCTTATCGTCACGCTGGGCTGGGGTGCTATGGAAGCCGCGAAGCCCAGCAGCACCCGAAAAGGCGTGACCAAGGTCGGCGGAGGCGGCAGCAGGCTTGCCGTCTTGCCAGTGGCGATCGCTGCCACCGCGATGCTCTACTTGGCGCCGTCCCTTGTCCCTGGGGCCGTGATCCGGCCCGGCGCCGTCGCCTTCGCCATCGGCCTGGTAATCATGGTCACTGGGCTGGTGCTTCGCGGGTGGTCGATCAAGACACTGGATGAATACTTCACCGGCAGAGTAATGGTCGGCCCCGATCAGCCAGTGATAACCGCAGGCCCCTACCGCGTGCTGCGTCATCCCAGCTATGCCGGGCTGCTGCTGGCCTTTATCGGAGCTGGCCTGGCGGCAGCGAACTGGGTCAGCCTGGCGGCCACGTTCCTGCTACCCCTAGCGGCCCTACTATGGCGCATCCACGCCGAGGAGCGCGCCCTGCTGACAGTGCTCGGCGATCGCTACCGTGCCTACGCCGCGCAGCACAAGCGCCTGATCCCGCTCATCTGGTGACAGGGCCAGTGCCAGGCCCCGGTCTGGCTGCCAGGACAACTCGGTGAGTCAGCCACGCAGGAAGAGGCGGTGATGATTTCACTCGCAGAAATGGTGACCATCGTGACCGGCAGCGGCCCGGGAACCGGGCATCGCCTCGGAGCGATGAGTTTCGCGCGGGCGGCCGTCCTGATCTGGGGAAGCAGGGACACGACCATGACTCAATACGGTACGTGGGTCAGCTATAGCGGCACCGCCAGGATAGTCCTCGCCATTGTCCTGCTGGCCGCCGCGGGAGGCGTGGCGTATGCGGGAACCCGGCTGCCTCTGCCCGCCCGGCCAGCAAGGCCCGGCCAGGGAGCCAGGACCTTCATGCTCGTGAGCTGGGGCTTTGCGATCATAGCGTTTCTGGTCTGCCTGCCCATATACGTTAAGCACGCGCGCCAGGAGCACCTGTTTCACGCCGCGCCAGCGGATCCCATCACACCCGTTACGGTTATTTGCCTAGCTGTCATCTTCATCATCATCTTTCTTGTCGGCAGCTCACATGGCTGGCGGATCGCACTGGCGAGCGCTGCTATCGGAGCTGCGGCCGCGCCGATGATCTTTGAGTTTCCGTTTGACCTCATCGTCATGGCCAGGACCTACCCCCCGCTTCCTCCCGATCCGGCCTTGTACCGAGTCCTTTTCTTCATCCCCTTGTTCCTCGTCGAATTCACCACGCTGGCGCTGCTGACGTTGTCTCCGATGGTGCGGCTGTCCAGGGCGACCTTCTTTTTCTTCGCGTTGATGCTGGCGGTTTTCGCGGCCTGGGGCCTGTCAGGGTTCGCCTACCCCTCTGCCCCGGTCCCCTTCGCACTGAACGTGCTGTCGAAGATTCTGGCCTTCGTCGCGACGGTTAACCTGTTCCTCCCTCAGCGAGCCCTGGCCAGCGCGCCAGACGAGTTGCGCGTCCTCCACCCAGCTTCCTCGCAGCCGCCGAAACCCGTGCGAGTGGATGTCGGGTCTGCGTTCGGCGAAGCCGATCGCGTGCGACGCGACCGCAGGGAGCGACCTAGACGCGGCGGCCGGGAGCGGGACAATGGACCGGCGAGAAAGACGGCATCATCCAGCACCCCAGTCACGTGCGGGCGAGCCTGGCTGATCTGCGGCTGCCTAGGGCGTGAGAGCCGGCGCGCGCCGGCCGGGGGCTCCCAAGGCCAGAGGCCGGCGCAAGTGCCGGCCCGCGGCGCGCGCAGCGCGCCGCCTTGATCATGGCCACGGCCGCCGACGACGGCGTGACCCGGCGTAATCCCTGTCGGATCAAGGGCGCTGGTCAGGAAGATTCACCCGAGCGTCCGGTAGTGCCCGTAACGGGTCTGGACGCGCTGCTCGGCCGCATCCCGGTTCGCTACCGTGCGATGCTGCTGCTTGCCACGTTCGCGAGCTTGCGGTTCGGTGAGCTGGCGGCCTTGCGCCGCGGAGATATCGACCTGGAGCATTGCTGTGTTCGCGTGAGCCGTTCGCTGGTGCAGATGAATGACGGCAAGATCACCGAGGCCGAGCCCAAGTCGCGTGCCGGTCGCCGGGTGGTCGCATTTCCCCATGAGATCGTGCCGGAACTGCGCTGGCATCTGGAGCGGTTCGCGGCGCCAGGGCCTGACAGCCTGGTCTTCGTCGGCCCGCAGGGCGGCCGCCTCCGCCGGTCCAACTTCCGCGATATCTGGATCAAGGCACGCGACGAGGCTGGCCTGCCTGGCCTGCACCTGCATGACCTGCGGCATACAGGTAACACGATGGCAGCCGCCACGGGCGCGAGCCTGCGCCAGCTGATGGAGCGCCTGGGGCACTCCAGCACCCGAGCCGCACTCATCTACCAGCACGCAACCAGGCAGCGGGATGAAGCAATCGCGGCGGCCATGGGCCAGGCGCTTGCCTCGGCGCGGCGGAAGGGCGCCACCAGCAGGCGGTCGGGCACGTATCGGGCAAGAAAGAAGCGCGCGGCTTCCTGATGGAGCGCTAGCATCCAGGCAGTACACAGCCTGACCTGGGGTTTTGGGTTGGAGCGGGCGAAGGTGCGGGCGATCGGAATCGAACCCTCATGACCAGCTTGGAAGGTCGGTGGTGCGAGAATCGGCCTGCCAGGAGTGATGTTCCTGCTGGCTGTCGGCGTTAAGTGCTCGTGAATGACCGCTGGTAGCCGGGAGAGTTCCTGGCTTGTGGCCCGTGCGTGGCCGACCGTTCACGTGTCAGACCATCGCGTAGGACGATTCCCTTCCGGGATCTACGCTGTGACGGTGGAGAGGATTAGCGATGGTTTCTTGTCGTGGCGGCCGTTGATTGCCGGGGACCTTCCCATGCTGGCTGAGTGGTTGCGAGAGCCCCAGGTCGCCCGGTGGTGGAATCATGAGACAACCCTTGAGGCGGTCGAGCGCGACTTCGGCGCGAGTACGCGAGGCGAGGAGCCGGGGGAAGACCTCCTCGTTCTCCTCGACGGCCAGCCAATCGGCCTGCTGCAGCGCTCGGCGATTTGCGACTACCCCCAGGATCTCACGAAATTCTCGGCAGTTATCGAGGTGCCAGTCGGCGCCGTCGAGCTTGACTACCTCATCGCGGACCCAGCGCTGCGCGGTCGCGGTCTCGGATCCCGCATGATCGCTGCGGCCGTTGAGGACACCTGGAACTCGTATTCTGATGCGCCCGCGGTGCTTGTCGCCGTGGTGGCCGCCAATGTGGCCTCCTGGCGTGCGCTGGAGAAGGCTGGTTTGAAGCGGGTCGCTGAAGGCCCGATGTCGCCCGACAACCCGATTGATGATGCGCTGCATTACATCTACCGTGTTGACCGGCCTGGCGCCGCCTCGTCGGCCTTTAGGCGCTGACACGTACGAACGAATCGCCTGCGCGGACGGACCTCGGAGCTACTAATTTCGCGGTCGGCAAGAGGATGTACTCACTGAGCACCTGGTCCTGCCCGTCGTCCTCGCAGGCGCAAATCCCTGGGGAGCGGCGGCCGGGTCAAGCTCGGCGGAGCCGACCCGGAGGGCGCCGCAGGCGGCCTTGATGCGGCTGCCGCGAGCGGGACAATCGAAGCCGAGGATAACGGCCTTGCGCCGCACTCATCACCGGGCTGCCGATTGACCCGCCTAGATTGGTGGTACTGCTATGGCTGGGACGGCGCGGGCGTGCCGGGCGGGCGTCCCAACGCAGAGCCCGGCGCGGGGAGCGCCGGACCCGGCGCCGCATAGCGGCGCCGCGCTTGATCTCTAGTTATGGATTAATTCGGCAACCCAGGTGACTACACAGTGGCGACAGACGGAGACAACGGCAGGCGGGCTGGTGGCGAAGTCCTTCCGGACCTGTGGCCTGGTTCGGTGGCATGGCATCTGCTGGATTATTTCGGCAGATGCGGTTAGCGCAGTCCAAGGACGGTCACGAGAGCCTCGTCGATGCCCCACTGCTGCTCCGGGCTCACCCTGCCCACAAGCTCGCCTAGCCGAGCGACGTCGACTGCGCCGACCTGCTCAACCAGGACCCGGGTAGTCTCCCCGAGCAGGTCGATCTCCGGCCGGAACGACGCTGGCCTGGCGCTGCGCGATGTTGGCGCGACCAGTACCACCGAGCGAGGCAGAAGCTCGTTGGCCTGGACGATCACGCCATATCGTCGGCCCTGCTGCTCGTGGCCGGCCCCGCGTGGCACGCGGAACTCGTGTACATCACCCCGCAGCACGCATGGTCTCCATCATGGCGGCGACCTCGAGCATCTCGCGCCGGTCATCTTCGTCGGCCTCGAGCGCAGCTACTTCGGCGGCCAGTACGGCCCGCCGCTGTAGCCGCGCAGCGCTGTCGAGGATCGCGCGGCGGATAGCTTCAGATCTGCCGAGCCCGGTGGCCTCTAGCTGGGCCAGCGCTCGCAGAGCCTCATCGTCGAGACGCACGCTGATGGCTGAGGACACGCCCACCACTGTATCACGATTTGTAATACGCGGTTGGCGTGACTTGCTCCGGCGGCGCTGTGCGGGCTCATGTATGGCACGAAGCGTGGTTGGCCGGCTGCCAGGCGCGGGTGACTGCGTGTGGATCATGCGCCTGAACTGGGACCTTGGAGTTGGAGCGGGCGAAGGGAATCGAACCCTCATGACCAGCTTGGAAGGCTGGGGCTCTACCATTGAGCTACGCCCGCACGGCGGTTGCACCCGGGTCTTCGGGCAAGACCTCCACGCGCGTAGCGTACCGTCTCCCGAACATGAACCTGGTCGCTGCAGGTCCACCCGCGCCACCCGGCCCCGGGCCGAAAGCGGTCATCTGATCTTGGGCACTGCAGCCCGGGGAACGGGAGACGATAAGCTACGGCTGCCCATCGGGATGTAGCGCAGCTTGGTTAGCGCGCCTGCTTTGGGAGCAGGAGGTCGCGGGTTCGAATCCCGCCATCCCGACCAAACATGCAGGTCGTAGGGCCTGCTGAAGCTGCCCGAAACGACTCCCAAGATCGTTTGACCGGGCTCGCATGTGGGCCTGGTCCTACGGTCCCAGCCCGATCCGCCGGCTTGCGGCGAAAGGAGGCTGGTATGAACGTCGCCTTGCCGCTTCGCGTTGCTGGCCGGCGGCTTGCTTGGCGAAGCGGCGGGTGGTCACGACTGCTGCCGCGAGCGGCCCGCTGATCGCCCGCTGATCAGCCCGGGCTCTCTTCTAGCGCGATGGCGTTGGCTGCCTCCCGGACGCCCTTGGTGGCCAGGTCGAGGACGAGCTTCTTGCCGGGGAGGTAGGGCAGTGTCCTGATGGCCTGGTTCTGCAGCCAGATCTGCCGGCGAGTCTGCGGGATGAACCGCTTGGTGTTCCCGATCGCGATCTGCTGGTTACGAGCCACGAAGTCCTGCATCCGGCGCTGGTAAGCGGCGAAGGCGATGC
>CAWJPA010000008.1:0-6930 GCA_963844655.1 uncultured Actinomycetota bacterium
GCTATCCTCCGTTTCCTGCCGGCCTGCGTGATCGCCGAGCATCCCGGCCAGGAGCTGGGCAAGATGGATGCCCTCGCGGCCCAGGTGCCCGGCCTGGATCTGGGTACGGCAGGAGAAGCCGTCGGCGAGGATGGCCGTGCTCTGGCCGGCGCCCCTGACCGCCGGCCAGAGACCCTGCTCGGCGCAGGCCACCGAAACGTCGTAGTGGCCGCGCTCGAAGCCGAAGTTGCCCGCCAGCCCGCAGCATCCGCTGTCGAGCACGTCCACGTCCACACCGCACCCGCGCAGCAGGTCCAGGTCGCGGTCGAACCCCAAGGTGGCGTGCTGGTGGCAGTGCACCTGCGCGATGGCCCGCGTGGCGCCGGAGTGCATCCCGGCGGGATTGGACGCGCCCGGGCGCCAGCCCGCCTCGGTCAGCAGCTCGGCCAGCGTCCTGGTCTGCCGGGCCAGCAGCCGGGCGTCGTCGGAGCCGGTGAGCTCGGCGGCGTCCGAGCGGAACACCGCGGCACAGCTCGGCTCGAGCACGACCACGCGCCGACCCGCCTGCAGCGCGGGCCGCAGCGCCCGGATGGTGCGGTTCAGCACCCGCCGGGCCACCCCGAGCTGGCCGGTGGATATCCAGGTCAGCCCGCAGCACAGCGCCTGGCCCGGCAGCTCGACCCGGAACCCGGCGTCTTCGAGCACGGCCACCGCGGCCTGGCCGACCTCGGGATGGAAGTGGTTGGTGAACGTGTCCGGCCACAGCAGGACCGGTTCGCCTCCCGACCGGAAGCCGCGGCCCGCGTACCAGCGGGTGAAGCGCTGCCCGGCGAACCGCGGGAGCTCGCGATGGCGATCGATGCCGCCGGCCCGCTTGATCAGGCGGCCGAGCCCCGGCGCGCGCCCCGCGGCGTTCACCGCGCCGGGTGCCGCCGAGGCGAGCAGCGCCAGGGCCGGCAGCCAGCCCATCGAGTAGTGCGCGGCGGGGCGCAGCCGGCCCGCGTAGTGGTGGGCCAGGAACTCGGCCTTGTAGGTGGCCATGTCCACCTCGACCGGGCACTCCTTGCGGCAGCCCTTGCAGGCCAGGCACAGGTCGAGCGCGTCGCGCACCTCGGTGGAGCGCCAGCCGCCGGAGATGACCTGGCCCGGCGTCATCTCGCCGCGCACCATCTCCATCAGCAGCCGGGCCCGGCCCCGGGTAGCGTGCTCCTCCTCGCGGGTCACCCGGTAACTGGGGCACATGACCCCGCCCTCGTCGCCCCGGCACTTGCCGATGCCGACGCACCGGGCGGCCGCGTGCGAGAACCGGCCGTCGTCGTCAGGAAAATGGAAGAAGGTCTTTGGCTCCGGGGGGAACCAGCCTCGCCGGTCGAGGTTCTCATCCAGACGGTAGGGGTCGACCACCTTGCCGGGGTTCATCTTGTTGCCCGGGTCGAAGGCCGCCTTCAGCTCGCCGAACGCGCGGATCAGGTCCGGGCCGAACATCCTCGGCAGCAGCTCGCCGCGAGACTGGCCGTCGCCGTGCTCGCCGGACAGCGAGCCGCCGTACGACACCACCAGATCCGCAGCGTCCTCGACGAACGACCGGTACGCGGCGATGCCGGCCTCGGTGCGCAGCTCGAACGGGATCCGGGTGTGCACGCAGCCCTGCCCGAAGTGACCGTACAGCGAGGCGCCCTGGTAGTCGTGCTGCTGCAGCAGCTTGCGAAAGTCGCGCAGGTAGTCGCCGAGCCGGTTCGGCGGGACCGCGGCGTCCTCCCAGCCCTCGTGCGTCTCGCGGTGGCCGGGCGGGTAGGCGGTCGCGCCCAGGCCGGCCTCGCGGACGTCCTGCAGCCGCTCCTCCACCTGCGGGTCTTCGGTGTAGGCGACGTGCGGCCGCGGGTGGCTGCCCTCTCGGTTGACCTCGTCGATCAGCGCCTGCGCCCGGTCGTCGGCCTCCTTCTGGGTGTCCCCGCCGAACTGGATCATCAGCCAGCCGGATCCCTCCGGCAGCTTGTCCAGTGCGTCAGAGGCCAGGTGCTCCTCGCGCTCCAGGGAGATCAGCGTGTCGTCCAGGCCCTCGAGCAGCAGCGGGGAGTGCTCGACCACCAGCGGCACCACGTCGGCCGCCTCGGCGATGTCGGGGTAGCCGAGCACGACCAGGGACTTGTGCTTGGGCACCTCCACCAGGTCGATCTCCGCGTGCAGCACGGTGACCAGGGTGCTCTCGCTGCCGACCAGGGCGCGCGCCACGTGGAACCCGCGCTCGGGCAGCAGCGAGTCCAGGTTGTAGCCGGAAACCCGGCGCGGAATCTGCGGGTAACCGGTCCTGATCGCCGGCAGGTAGGAGTCGCGGATCTGCCGCAGCCGCCGGTAGAGCTCCGCCTTCTGCCCCCCGGCCGCGACGATCTGCTCGTACTCGGCGTCGCTGGTCTCGCCCGTCCAGGTGCGCAGCCCGCCGTAGGTGACGATCTCCAGCCGACGCACCGCGTCGACCATCTTGCCGTAGGCCTGCGCCGTGGACCCGCACGAGTTGTTCCCGATCATGCCGCCGATGGTGCAGCTGACGTGGGTCGACGGCTTAGGGCCCACCATCAGGCCATAACGGGCCAGTTCGTCGTTGGCCTTATCCAGCGCCATGCCGGGCTCGATCACCGCGGTCTTCGCGCCCGGGTCCACCGAGACCAGCCGGTGGCAGTACTTCGTCCAGTCGATGACCACGGCCTCGTTGCAGCACTGGCCGGCCAGGCTGGTCCCGCCGCCGCGGGACAGCACGGGCACGTCGAACTCACGGCAGACCGCGATGGCCGCGACGGCCGCGTCCACGGTCCTCGGCACCACCACGCCGACCGGGACCTGGCGGTAGTTCGAGGCGTCGTGCGCGTAGGCCGCCTTCGTGCCCGGGTCGAATCGCACCTCCGCGTCGGCCCGGGCGGCCAGTTCCCGCTGCAGCGCCGCGGCGCCGGCGACGGGCTCTCTGGTCCTGGTCACTAGATCATCTCCCTCTGCTGCCCCAGACGCCCGCACTACCCGGCGTTCGGCCCGCTACACAGTCCGGGGCACCCTGGCTGTCGCCGCGATCGGCAATGGCGGCCAGCGCCGCCGATGATCCGACCCGCCTGTTTACCTGGGCCGTTGGCGGGCAGCGCGCATCCCATGGCGTCCGCTACCGAGCGCAAGTCCGCCCGCCGCAGCGCCACCCGCCGCACCGTGCTCGTGGCCGGAACGGCCAACGTGGTGGTAGCCCTGGCCAAGCTGGCGGCCGGGCTGTTGTCGGGCTCCAGCGCCATGCTCGCCGAGGCCGCGCACTCGGTGGCCGACACCCTCAACCAGGCATTCCTGCTCACGTCGCTGCACCAGGGCGAGCGGCCCGCCGACGAGCGGCACCCGTTCGGCCACGGCCAGGAGCGCTACTTCTGGTCGTTGCTGGCCGCGTTCGGGATCTTCATCGCCGGCGCCGGCTTCTCGGTCTTCGAGGGACTGCTCGAACTGCGCCGCTCCAGCAGTGGCGATTTCACGGTCGCCTACGTGGTGCTGGCCTTCGCGTTCGTCGCGGAGGGCACGTCGCTGGTCCGGGCCTACCGCCAGATGCGCGGCGAGGCCCGCCGCGAGCACGTCGAGCTCCTGGAGCATGTGGAGAGCAGCCCGGACATCACGGTCAAGGCGGCGCTGTTCGAGGACAGCGCCGCGGTGGTCGGCCTGACCCTGGCCGCCACCGGGCTGCTGCTGCACCAGCTGACCGGGTCACCGGTCTGGGATGGCGCGGCCTCGATCGCGATCGGTGCGCTGCTGATCGTGGTGGCGGTCAAGCTGGGCGTCGACAGCCGGGACCTGCTCATCGGCAAGGCCGCCGGCCCGCGGGATCTGGGGGTGATCCGGGCCGAGATCGAGCAGACACCCGGCATCGACACGCTGCTCGACCTGCTCACCATGCACCTGGGCCCGGACCACCTGATCATCGCCGCCCGGGTGGCCTTCGGCGACGATGTCAGCGCCGACCAGGCCGAGGACCTCGCCGATGACGTCGATCGGCGGCTGGCCGAGCGGCTCCCGCAGGTCCCGCACGTCTTCATCGATCCCACGCAGGTACCGGCCAGCACCGATAGCCAACGAGCGGCCCCGATCGGTGATCTCCCCGTCTAGGCCGGCGGATCGGCTAGCGCGGCTTCCAGGGTCGGGTAGATGGAGATCAGCTGGTCGGCCCCGATGACGGAGAAGATGCGCAGCACTGCGGTGGCGACCAGCCGAAACTGGGTACCGGTCGCTGCGGCCAGCCGGTTGGCGGTGATGATCGCCTGTACCCCGGCGGAGTCGCAGAACGTAGTTCCGCTCATGTCCACGATCAGGACCGGGTCATGGCCGATCGCGGCGAGCAGCGCCTCGCGGACAAGATCGGCGTTGGCCAGGTCGATCTCGGCGGGCAGGGTGAGGATGGCACGCGGGCCGGTCCGCCAGAGCTTGTAGTCTTCCGCAGTCATGGCTACCGGGTTCCTGACGGCGAGCGCCGGATCATGAGCAGGGCGATATCGTCGCGGACTGGGCTGCTGCCCACCAGGGCGGTCATGACCGCGGCGCAGGCGGCGTCGGGTGATTGTGCGGTGACCGCCTGGCACAGCCGGTCCAGGCCATCGTCGATCGTCTGGTTACGGCGCTCGATCAGCCCATCGGTGTAAAGGCACACCAGCGTGCCCGGCGTGATCTCTAGGGTGGTCGCCCGCCGCTGTACGCCGGGGGCCGCGCCGATCAGCAGGCCCGGCGCGACGCCGGCCAGTTCGGCGGGCTGCCCCGGGACGGCGACGACGGGCGGATAGTGCCCGGCCAGGCAGATGCGCAGCCGGCCCATTCCCGGGTCGAACACCGCGTAGGCCACCGTGGCCAGGGCGCCGGGCTCGAAGTGCTGCATCTTGCGGTCGAGACGGCTTAGGACCTCGGCCGGGTTCGCAGTTTCCAGGGCGTAGGCGCGCAGCGCGCTACGCATCCGTCCCATGATCACCGCCGCGGGCAGGCCATGGCCGGTTACGTCGCCGATCACCACGCCCAGCCGCCCGGCGGGCAGGGCGAACACGTCGTACCAGTCCCCCCCGACCGCCCCGTCGCCCGGGACGTAGCGGGCCGCCAGTTGCCCTCCGCCGACAACCGGGAGCGCGGAGGGCAGCAGGCTGCGCTGCAGCGCCGCCGCCGCCATCTGGTCCTCTCGCACGATCAGCGACTGGACCGCCGTAGCCGCCCGGTCCGCGGCCAGTTGTAGCAGCTCCACGTCGTCGGCGGTGAACTCCCGGGGCGTCAGCGACCCGACATGCAGCACCCCGATCACCCTTCCGCCAGTGATCAGCGGCACGCCCATCAGGGCGTGGATCCCCTTCGCCCACAGGATCGGATTGAGCACCGTGGTGTGGTCGACATGATCCAGGATCACCGGCTTGTGCTCGGCGGCAATGCGACCGGCAAAACCCCGGCCCACCGGGATCCGCACGCCCTGGCGCACCTCCTCCTCCAGCCCCGCCGCCGCCGTGGCGATCAGCTCCCCGGATGAGAAGTCCAGCAGCAGCACCGCGGCCGTGTCGGCCTCCAAGATGTCCCTGGTGCGCTCCAGCAGCTCCAGTAGCAAGTCCTGAGCACCAAGCCGGGACAGGGCCACATCGGTGATCGACTGAATATCCCGCAGCCGGTCCTCCAGCTCGACGTGGCTGGCGTCTACGGTCACTTATGCGCTCCCTGCGGAGGCCTCGGCACGTTGCGGGCACGGACGCCTGGTTGCTGGCTGGAGGAGACCGTATTCAAGGTCGGGTACCTGTGCTGTTCATTGTGGTTCGAGACTGCGCTGGCGCCGACGAGCGTGAGGAACGCGACGGCCCGCCGGAAGGTCTCGCCGATGGTGTGGCCTGCCAGCCCGGCCTGGTAGGCGCGGTAGCGTGCCATCTCCCAGGCCCGCCCGCGGGGCCGCAGGTGGCCGAGCTTCGGCTCGGGGACTGGCTGCCAGATCCAGCCCAGGGCGCGCCCGGTGCCTGTGTCCTCGGCTCCGATCAGCTCCACCAGCCCGATGCCGCGGCCGATCCGGTTGCGGGCAAACCGCAGCCCGGCCAAGGCCTGCTCGGTCTGTCGCCGCTGCGCAGCGCCGGAGGCGGCCAGTACGTCGTCATAGATCCCCCGGTGATGGCGCACCAACGTGGCGTCGACCATGGTGACCCACCACACCGCCTCCCCGACCGCGGCCAGCGCCCGGGGCCGGTCCTCCCCGCTCACCGCGGCCAGCCGTTCCGCCGCCTCGCTCATCGCAATGACCGACCAGGCCAGCGCGCTCACCTCGACGGCGGGATCGCCCATGTGCTCGCGGTTCCACTCCGCCCGGCAGCCCACGCTGCAGAAACGGGCGTGCTCACGCTGCGGTACGAACGTGACGCCGCACTGCTCGCAAGCGCGGGTATCGGCCACCGGGCCCTGCTCCCCGGCTCCAGGCACCCTGGCCAGCGCCTCCTCCAGGCTGGCGAACTGGGGGATCACCTGGCCGATGCCGGTCACGGTGAATATTCGGAGCACCGCCGCGTCCGCGGGGATGACCAGCCGCAGCTCGCCGCCTTCGGCCCGCGCCCGCTTGTGCGCTCGCAACAGCAGGTTCAGCCCGGCCGAATCGCAGAACCGGGTGTCGGCCAGGTCCACCACTACGGTGCCATGCCCGCCGGCGCTTGCCTCGAGCAGAGCCGCGCGCAGCTGGTAGGCGGACGCGACGTCGATCTCAGCGGGCGCGGCGACCACCGGCACGCCGCTGGCCATCCGGAAGCGGTACCCGACCTCGGGCATCAGCGCCCCCGTTCTCCACAGGTGACATCCCGGGGCACCGGGAAGTGGATGCGGGCATCGGAGGTCGCCCGGCCCGCCGGGCGACTGGCTCGTCAACCGCGTCATCATGTTACTGCGCGTATCCAGTGACTGTATAGGTTGTGAAGAGATTCTGACGAGGGGGCGCTCCGCTTC
>CAWJPA010000009.1:0-825192 GCA_963844655.1 uncultured Actinomycetota bacterium
AAGCGCCGTGGGCGTCGAACGCTATCGGGTTCACGCAGTCGATCACGATCTTGCCGTCGAGTTCGGCCGCAAGCTGGGCCAGCAAGTCGGCGTGGCCCTCCCACGGGACCGCCACGATCGCGATGTCCGCGGCGCGGGCCGCCTCCTCGTTGACCGCACCGCTCACCCGCGGCGATCCCAGGGCTGCCGCCGCGGCCCCCGCCCGCTCCGCGTTCCGCGAGCCGATGACCACCGGGTTGCCGGACATGGCCAGCCTGCGGGCCAGACCCCGCCCCTCGTCTCCGGTGCCCCCGAGAATCCCGACCGTCAGGCGGGCGGCTTCCTCGGCTGTCTCCTGCGCTATCTGTCCGGCGGGCATGTCCCGATCCTGCCAGACGACTCTGCAGCACGGCCGGCCGTCCAGGCCCGCTCCGGGCGGTGTAAGCGGGGCGTGGCCGTTTGATCACAAACTTCTCGCACCAGCCCGCCGGGTCAGGCACGATGGGGATATGGACGCAGACCAGGTGGTGGCGCTGCGGGTCATGCTCGGCCCCAGCGCGTGGCTGCGGCAGACCAGGTCCTTCGCGCGTGCGCTGCGCGGTGCCGCCCCGCGGTCCCGCGGGGGGCTGCTGATCGTGGGCACGCCCGACACCGAGCCGTGGCACCTGGCCGCGCACCTGGACCAGGAGAGCGAGCTGGCCGGGATCCCGGGGCTGGCGCCCACCCTGGTCCGCTGGTCGCCGCCGCCGGACGCACCGCCGCACCTGCGTGTCGGCCTGGCCCGGCTGGAGGAGGCGCGCCGGGGCGAGACCTTATTCGTGGTCAGCCCCGAGACCGCGCCGGTGCCGCTGCTCGAGCGGGTGCACGACGCGCGCCGGACCGGGGCGACCATTCTCGCGATGGACCAGGGGGACCCGGATCTCGATGACATGGCGCACGAGTACCTGACCGTGGCCCCCGACGCTCCGGTCTCGTTTGACGCCGCGCAGCACCTGGTCAGCGCCGCCGCGGGCGAGTCGTCCGAGTCCCGGATCAGCCTGCGCGGCCCGGCTGGCCCGGCTGCTCGACGCGGTCAGCGGTATGCCGGCGAGCTGACCGCAGACTCAGGAGTCGAGGCTGAGCACCATCGTCGGCCGCTCGATGATGTGGTCTTCACGCAACGGCCGCACCGCGGTGCCGATCGCGAAGAACTCCGTGGTGTGCGAGCCCCAGGTATGACTGTGCTGGCGTAGCTGCACCCCGACGATGCCCTCCGCGTGCAGTTCCTCGGCCTCCGCCTGCATCCGGCTCATCGCCAGCTCGCGGGCATCGTACAGGGCCTGGGTGAACTGCTCGAGCTCCACGTTGCGGCCGATGTTGCCCAGCTTCCCGCCGAGCTTCTGGTGCGCGATGTGGTAGACGCAGGACCCCATCACCATGCCGAGCGGAGCGTACCCGGCGCGGATCAGGGTCCAGAAGTCCTGGCCGGACAGGTCAGAGGTGAACGGCAGGTTCTTGTTGTTCCGCCAGTTCTTCACTCCCCCGCCGCCCGCGCCCTCCTCGGCCTGGACCGCGGTGCCGATGGCGATGAACTCAGCGATGTCGGAGCCGAACTCCTTCATCTCCACATCCAGCCGCACGCCCACGATCCCGTCCGCGCTCAGCGCATCCGCCTCGGCTTCCATCCGGGTCATAGCCAGCTCCCTGGCGTGGTACATGGCCTGGGACAGCACGTCGAGCTCCTGGTTCCGGCCCCAGCGGCCGATCTGCAGCCCGACGTGATAGATCGAGCTGCCGAGGACGAGGCCCAGCGGGCGGAAACCGGCCTCGCGCACGAGCAGGAACTCATTGACCGACAGGTCCGAGGTGAAGATGGAACCGGGCCGTCCCGGCTTCAGCTCGGCCAGGCGGCGGATCGCGTCCTGCGGCACGCCCTGCAGGTCGAAGCGGGCGGAAGTCTGCCCGGCGGGGACCTGCTCGGTCCCGGCGGGGACCTGCTCGGTCCCTGCGGAAGTCTGCTCAGTCATGGTGCTCCTTAGTCACGGACATGCTCAGCGCCCCAGCTTCACCCGGGCCGCCTGGCGGCGCTGCGGATCGAGGGACAGGATCGCGAGGCTGCCTTCCCTGGCCGCGGGCTGTGAGCGGGTGAATTGCGCGATGGCCGTGCCGATGATGGTGACCTCCACGATGTGATCTCTGCGGTGCTCCTGCATGGGGCATTCCCGTTCCCTGACCTGCATGTCCGTGGTCTTCACCACGACGCCATCCGCACCCATCCGGGACACGTCCTGCTCAAGCTGGATCCGCGCGTCGTGCCGCGCCTGGTTCACCAGGTCGGTGTACCCGTTGACCTCGGCGTTGCCGCTCCCCCACCGGGTCTGGTTGATGGTCAGCCAGTCGTCGTGCCTGGCGCCGATGGAGATGCCGAGGGCCAGGCTGGCCGGCACCCAGCCGGCCGTGATCAGCTTGGCGAAGTCCTGCCCGGAGAGATCCGAGGTGAACGGGTGCGGCAGGGGGACCCCACCCGGCGCCCGCACGGCCGTGCCGATCGCCTTGAACTCCAGGCCGCCCGCGGGGAAGGCACCGATCGTCAGCTGCACCCCCACCACGCCGTGCCCGCCGAGTTCTTCGCACTCCGTGGACATCCGCCCGATCGCCCTGCGGCGCGCCTGGTACAGCGTCTGCACCATCGGGCCGAACGCGCCCATGGAGCCCGACACCGTGGTGACACTCCGGTACGGCGAGACGTTTCCGCCGTAGCCGGCCCAGGCCCCCGGGCAGTTGAATCCCCCGGTGTAGCCGACGTTGTAGACCGCTGCGCCGAGAACCTGGCCGACCGGCTCGAACCCCACGCTCCTGATCGCCGTGAACTCGTCCGCGGACAGCGCGGAGCCCCAGGTTCCGCTGCGCCGGATCTCGGCCATCCGGGACTCGGCGGCCAGCGGCAGCCCATCGCCGGTATGGTGCTCGCTCACCCCGCACGCCCCTCTCGGCCGCTTCGGCTGCTCTCCTCACCTTACCGGGCACGCCCGCTGGTCAGACGCAGGCCGGGCCGCAGGTCAATCGCCGTCGGCTGCGTCCCACTCCTCGTTCCGACGCCGCACGGTCTCCAGGGCGTTGGCCGCGGCCTCCCGGGTGGGGTACGGGCCGAGCCGGTCCTTGCCCGGGCAGTCGGGTTTGTCCTCGACGGTGTTGTGCTTTAGGCAGAACCACCACTGCTGGTCACCATCCATGGCAACTACACTCCCAGATCATGGCAACCTTGCTCCAGCCCGGCCGGATTTCTCCGGTGCGGCAGGTACCCGCGAACATCGCTGTCCCGGAATACGTGGGCAGAAAGCGGCCGCGGATCGGGGAGCCGGACGTCAAGGACGCGGAGACCATCGCGCGAATGCGGGTCGCCGGGCGGATCGCGGCGCAGGCGCTCGCCGAGGTCGGCCGGCACGTGACGCCCGGGGTGACCACCGACCAGCTGGACCAGGTGGGCCACGACTTCCTCGTCTCCCGCGGGGCGTACCCGAGCACGCTAGGCTACCGCGGCTATCCGAAGTCGCTGTGCACCTCGCTCAACGAGGTGATCTGCCACGGGATCCCGGACGACACGGTGATCGCCGACGGCGACATCGTGAACGTGGACATCACGGCGTTTATCGGCGGGGTCCACGGCGACACCAACGCCACCTTCCTGGCGGGCAACGCGGACGAGGAGTCCCGGCTGCTGGTCGAGCGCACTCACGAGGCGATGATGCGCGGCATCCGCGCGGTCGCCCCTGGCCGTCCGCTGAACGCGATCGGCCGGGTGATCGAGTCCTACGCGCGGCGGTTCGGCTACGGCGTGGTGCGCGACTTCACCGGCCACGGGATCGGGACCACCTTCCACTCCGGCCTGATCGTCCCGCATTTCGACGACCCGGACATCTCGATCATCATGGAGCCAGGCATGACGTTCACGATCGAGCCGATGCTGACGCTGGGCACGATCGACTACGACATCTGGCCGGATGGCTGGACGGCCGTGACCAAGGACCGCAAGCGCACCGCTCAGTTCGAGCACACCCTGGCGGTCACCACCGACGGCTACGAGATCCTGACCCTGCCGTAGCGAGATCTCACGGGGCGTACAGCTCCGGCACCTCCGGGGCCGGGTCAGGCCCGTGCTGGGCGCGGCGCCCGCGCCGGCGCCGCAGGACCTGGGCGACCGCGAGCACGAACCCGGCCGCCGCCGCGCCCGCGAGCGCGGCCAGCGCGGCGATCGCCGCGTAACTGCGGTGCACTACCTGGACCGGCCCGGGCAGCGGGCCCGTGCCGAAGTGCGCCGAGGCGGACAGGCCGGGCATCGCCTGCAGGCGCGTCAGCTTCCCCGCGGCCGCGAGCGCCGCGGCCGCGTTGACCTCACCGAACCCGACGCCCGGGCTGTAGCCGCCCGCCGGGCGGTGCTGCGCCGAGCTGACCAGCGCCTGGGTCACCTGCGCGGGCGCCAGGCTGGGGTACCGCGACCGGATCAGCGCGGCCACACCGGACACGAACGCGGCCGCCGGGCTGGTTCCGTTCCCGGTCAGGTACTGGCCGCCGGGGCCTGGGCCAGCGCCGACCACGCCGACGCCCGGTGCGGAAATCACCACTGAGGCGTTGTCGTCCGAGAATGCCGCCCGGCTGCCGGTGCTGCCGACGGCGGCCACCGAGATCACGCCGGTGAACGAGGCCGGGTAGGAGAAGGGCGTGAAAGCGCGCCCCGGGCTGCCGTCGTTACCCGCCGAGGCCACCACGACCACACCGTGGGAGATCGCGTACCCGACCGCGTCCCGGATGCCCCGGGTCGGGTCCGCGGATCCGAGCGACATGTTGATCACGCGGGCGCCGTGCCTGACCGCGTAGCGGATGCCGTCCGGGATCGCGCTGGCGAACCGGGAGTCGTCGTTGTAGATGCCGAACCCGGGCTCCTGGTCATCCAGGATCACCCGGACCGACAGAATCCTCGCCTCGGGGGCGACCCCGATCACGCCGCCGACCCGGTCCGGGCCACTGCCGTGGCCGGCGATCAGCGAGGCGATGAAGGTGCCGTGCAGGTGCGGGGGGTGGTAGCCGGCCGGGTCGGCGCCCGCGGCGTAATCCGGGCCGGACGTCGCCGAGCCGGCCAGGTCCGGCACGCTCCCGTCGGCCCCGGTGTCCAGGACGGCGACGGTCACGCCCCGGCCCTGGGTGACCCGCCACGCCGAGGGCACGTTGATCTGCCGGAGCTGGGGGAGCTCATCCACGCGTACCTGCGACAGCGGGATCTGCGCCGCCACTGCAGTCTGGGCCATCCCGCCGGCGGCGGGCAGGGCCGCCGCCACTGCAGTCTGGGCCATCCCGCCGGCGGCGGGCAGGGCCGCCGCCACCGCGCAGGCTACCGCGTACCGCCGGGCCCGGGCCCTGCGCTGGCTCAGCATGCCCACTCCGGGTTGCGGCAGTCGACCTTGGCCGGAACGGTCATCGCCTGGATGATCTCGGCCGCCAGCTGCGCGGCGGGCGCGAAGACCGAGCGGCGGTGCTCGGCGGTGGCCGCGGCGGCCCGGCCGTCCGCGTACCCGGCCACCGTGAGCACCACGTAGGGGCCCTTCTGCCTGGCGGCCGACGCCTGCCGCGCGGCATCGCTGAACGCCGCGCTCGCGGTGCCAGGGAACGCCTGGGCCCGCACGCCGGTGACCCGGGCCCGGTCGGCAGGCAGGCCGCGCAGGAACGCCGCGGCGCGCCGTCCGCTGGGGAAGGCGAGCACGCCGATCGTGTACACGATCCCCTGCAGCTCGTCGACGTAAGTGGCACGCAGGGCGGCCCGGCAGCCGTCCCCGGCCGCGAGATGGCCCAGGGCCGGGTCCAGGCCCGCCGCGCAGGCCGTCCCCGAGACGATCCCGGCCCGGCGGGCGGTCTCCTCGGTCAGCAGGCTGGTGCGGTAGCCGAGGTCGGCGGGGAAGATCCGGCCTGCGGGCCAGGACCGCCAGCGCTCGGCCACGGTCGCCGCCGCGGCCGCGGAGCGCTGCGCCGCCGTGGGCTTGGCGGTCAGCTGGGCGTGCGCCGCCCAGCCCGCCACGATCGCCACCGCCAGGCAGCAGACGGCCGCTGCGGCGGCGGCCATTGTCCGCCCCGGCCGCCGCTGCTCCCCGGGCCAGCTAGGCCGGTCCGGGCCCGGCGGCGATGCCGGGCCAGGAAGGCCGGGCTGGTCGGCTGCCGATGGGTTCACACTGAAATGCTAGAACCAGCCGCAACATCCACGTGTGCCCCCGATTGCACTCCAGTACCGGCGGGTGGCGGCTCCCGCCGGCTGGGCGGGCGAGACCGGTCAGCGATGATGGGGGCATGGGACAGCTGATCCTCCTCCGACACGGCGAGACCGAGTGGAGCGCGTCCGGGCAGCACACCGGGCGGACCGACATCCCGCTGACGTCCCGCGGCGAGGCCGCCGCGGCCGCGCTCGCCCCGGCCCTGGCCAGGCGGCCGATCCGCGCGGCGTTCACCAGCCCCGCGTCACGGGCGGTGCGCACCGCCGAACTGGCCGGGCTGCACGAGGCCAAACCCGACCCTGACCTGCAGGAGTGGGACTACGGCGGCTACGAGGGCCTGACCACGCCGCAGATCCAGGAGGAGCGGCCCGGCTGGTATCTCTGGCGCGACGGGGTGATTCCCGGCGACGCCGGTCACCCCGGCGAGACCGTGGCGCAGGTGGGGGCGCGCGCCGACGCGGTACTGGCCCGGGTGCGGCCGCTGCTGGTCGACGGGGACGTGGCCTTGGTGGCCCACGGGCACATCCTCCGCGTGCTCACGGCGCGGTGGCTGGAACTCGAGCCGGACGGGGGCCGCCTGTTCCGGCTGGACACCGGGACCTTCTGCACGCTCGGCACCGAGCATGCCCGCCCGGTGATCACCGCGTGGAACCTGCCGCCCGCGGGGGCCTGAGCGCGGCGGCGGCGCTCCGGCACCGCGCTATAACACCGCGGTCAGCCACCGCACTCACCCAGTCGTCACTCTGGGCGAGTTTCCTCCTCGATCCAGCTTAGGTAGGCCGGCGACCCCGCGACGATGGGCGTGGCGACGATCTCGGGCTCGTCGTAGCTATGCCGGTCGGTCAGGAAGTCGGCGAGCTGCTGATACCTGCTGGCCGGCAGCTTGAGCATGACCAGCCATTCCTCGGCCCGCTCGATGCCGTCTTCCCACCAGTAGGTGCTCGCGATCGGCCCGGCGACCTGTGCGCACGCGGCCAGCCTGGCCGCCACCGCGTCGCGGGCGAGCTCCATCGCCTCGGCGCGCGAGTCGGTCGTCGTCTGCACCTGGAGATAACTCGTGTCGACGCTGGCCACCTCGCCCTGACTCGCCATGGCACCCGATCGTACGCCGGCCACCCCGGCGCCGGCTGCGCCTTATTCGCGCACCGGCCCGGGGCCGCCGGCCCGAGCGCCTACCCCAGGCTGCTCGTCACGGTGAAGCTGCCCCGCAGCGGCAGGTTGGCCAGGGCCGAGGAGTCGCCCACGTACACGCCGAACCTGCCGACCGGCACGACCCAGCCGTTGGCAGCGTCGTTCCAGTACGACAGCTCGTGGCCGTTGAGCCTGAACCGCACGACCGTGGACTGGCCTGGCCGCAGGGTGACCCGCTGGAAGCCCTCGAGCTGGCGCGGCGGCTGGCCCGCCGCGGCCGGCTCGTCCAGGTACAGCTGCACCGCATCCGAGCCCGCGACGCGGCCGGTGTTGGTGACCCGGGCCGACACCGTCACCAGGTTGACCGACTGCCCGTTGCAATGGCAGCTGGT
The DNA here is from genome assembly GCA_963844655.1 of uncultured Actinomycetota bacterium. Lineage (GTDB taxonomy): Bacteria > Actinomycetota > Actinomycetes > Streptosporangiales > Streptosporangiaceae > JASHPR01. Next base: position 7,739 of record CAWJPA010000009.1, read on the forward strand.
CGGGCCCGGGCCGGAGACGTCATTCCGCAATCGCTGCGGAGCGACGGTCAGACCGCCGAAGGCGAAATGGGAGTAGGAAAGGCCGTAACCAAACGGGAACAGCGGTGTCTCATTCTTGGCGTCGTAATACCTGTAGCCGACATCGACGCCTTCGGAGTATTCGACCTTGCCGTTGACCCCGGGGAACTGGGCCGGGGTCGACGCGGGCACCTGGGACAGGCCGACCGGGAACGTGACCGGCAGGTGGCCGCTGGGGTTGACCTGGCCGAACAGGACGGCCGCCAACGCGGTGCCGTTACTCTCGCCCGGGTACCAGGCGTCGACCACCGAGGCGACCTGGTTGATCCAGGGCATGACGACTGGCGCGCCCGCGTCGATCACCACCACCGTGTGCGGGTTGGCCGCGGCCACCGCCGAGATCAGCTCGTTCTGCGCGGAGGGCAGGTTCAGGCTGGGCCGGTCGGCCGCCTCGGTCTCGGTGTCGTCCGACACCACCACGACCGCGGTCTTGGCCGCCTTGGCCGCCGTCACCGCCTGCGCGATCCCCGGGGCCAGGTCCGAGGGCGTGGCCCAGCTCAGGTTGGCCGACTCGCCGCCGCCGGACAGCTGCAGCGTGTAGGTCTGGCCGGCCACCAGGTTCACGCCAACCGAGTACGTGGACACTGGCGGAGTGCCCGGGTTGGCCAGGATTTCCTGACCGTCCAGGGACAGGTTGACTGTGGTGTAACAGCCGCACGGGTTTTGGAATGCGAGCACGTACGTCCCGGTCTCCGGTGCGGTCAGGGTGCCGGTGTAGCTCCCGCCGAACCCGGTGCTGGCGTAGGGCGGGCTCAGCGCGGAACTGGGGATAGGCGTCAGCGAGGTGTCGGTCGGAAGGCCCTGGGTGTAGCTGACCGTGGTGCCCGGCCCGGCCGCGGCCTGCAGCCCCTGCAGGGGGGTCACGCTGAACGTCGACGTCACGTACGCGCTGCCGCCGCCGGTGTCGGTAGGCGCGGCCGAGGCCGCCGGCCCGATCACCGCGACCGAGCCCCCGCCGTGCGCGGACAGCGGCAGGGTCCGGCCGTCGTTCTTCAGGAGCGCCGTGCCGGCCTCGGCCACCGCGGCGGACACCGCCTGGTGCGCCGGGGTGGTGACGGTGGCCGTGGTGGACCCGGTCGGCGGGTTGTTGAACTCGTTGAACCGGAACATCTCGGTCAGGATCCTGGTCACCATCTCGTTGACGGTGGCGATGCTGACCTGGCCCGCCCCGACCGCCGCCTCCAGCGCCGGGCCGTAGAACACGGCGTTCGGCATCTCCTGGTCCAGGCCGGCGTCGGCGGAGGCCACGGTGGAGTGCGTGGCCAGGTAGTCCGAGGTCACAAAGCCAGGGAAGGCCCAGCGCTGGTCCAGGGTGGTGCGCAGCAGGTACTGGTTCTGGCACGCGGCCTGGCCGTTGATCGTGCTGTAAGCGCACATCACCGAGGACGCCTTGGCCTGCTGCGTGGCGGCCCAGAACGCGGGCAGGTAGATCTCGTGCAGCGCCTGCGTGCTCACGATCGCGTCGTCGGCCGGGGTGTTGCGGTTGGTCTCCTGGTTGTAGACCGCGAAGTGCTTGACCTGGGACATCTCACCCTGGCTCTGCACCCCGTCGATCTCTGCCACGGTGGTGGCCGCGTTGAGGAACGGATCCTCGGTGTAGGCCTCGAACGACCGGCCCCAGCGCGGGTCGCGGTCGATGTTCACCGTCGGCCCCAGGTTGACCATGGCTCCCTTGGCGCGCTCCTCGGCGCCGATGACCTTCCCGTAGACGTTGGCCAGGGACGGGTCGAAGGTGGCCGCCAGGGATACGGCCGCGGGCATCTGGGTGACCCCGGTGAGACCGTCGCCCACTCCGACCGGGCCGTCCTCCTCGCCGATGGCGGGCACGCACAGGGACGGGATGGCCGAGATATAGAAGACGTAGGGCTCGCTGGTCCCGGCCCCGGTCACCATGTTGATCTTGTCGGCGAGGGTCATCTGGGCCAGCAGCATCGACACGCGCTGGCTGACCGGCAGCGACTGGTTCAGCCAGGGACAGGACGGGCTGGCCCCCGCCGCCGACGTCCGGGCCGCGGCCGGGCTGGCCAGGGCGACGGGCAGCAGCACGGCTAACAGTCCGGCGATGACCGCCAATCTCGGGAAGTGACGTCTGCGAGCAAGCGAGATCGGCTTCATAAACGGCCTCCGGCGGGCGGGCTACAGGCGGGCGGGGCAAGGAAGGGCGGCGAAACCAGACAGTGCGCCCTGCTCATGCCGCGCTGAATAGTCAAGCCGGGGTCTGGTGCGGTGCCAATAGGCGCCTTAACCAAATGGCAGAAATATTCTGCAAAAAAATTGATGAGACGTGTCAAGCAAAGGCCGGAACCTGCCCGGCGGGCGGGCGTGAACGGGTCGAACGCGTCGGGCCAGGCCGGGATCTCCCGGCCACCCTCCAGTGCGTGCTCGCCGTAGTTCAGGCCCTGGCCTCGGCGATGTCGACGTAGCCGGGCCGCGCCCGCACGTGCAGCCGCGGCCCGCCCGGGGTGGCAATGGTGGCAAGCCTCACGTCCGGTCTCCTCGTTACGGCCCCGGCCGGCCGCGGGCAGCGGCCACGGTCGCAGATTGGTTAGACCTAATGGATTGGTTGAGCATAGGTCTGCGCCCCATACGGTGCAAGAGGTGTTAAAAGAGCGGTCCCGTAACTTCACGAATGTGATACGTTTTTATTGGTAGAATTGGTTATCATGACGGTGACGACCACGCGGAGCGCGCGAACGCGGAGGGTGGATGGGGACGGCAGCAGGATCCGGGGAGGCAGGCCCGGCCCGGGCTGACCCGTCCGGGCGGGCCAGCCCGCTCGGCGGGAACACGCACGCGGAACGGGGCCAGCGGCTGGCCGAGGTAATCCTCTCCCGGTCACGGCAGGCCGGCCAGGGCCCGGGGTCCCGGCTGCCCACCGAGCGGCAGCTCGCCACCGACCTCGGCGTTACCCGCTCCTCCATCCGGCACGCCCTGGCGATGCTGGAAGCGCAGGGGCGCATCTCCCGCGAGGTGGGCCGGGGCACGTTCCTGCGGGACGTGCCCGGGTCCAGGACGGCACCGCCGCACGCGGCCGACGGCAGACCCGGGCCTGGGACAGGGACCGCGGCCGGGCCGCCCGTGGCTCTGGCCGTGGACCTGGCCCGCGCCGCGGATTTCGCCCCCGCGGATGTGATGACGATCAGGCGGCTGCTCGAGCCGCCCGCCATGATGCTGGTGGTGGCCTGGGCCACCGCGGCGGACCTGGAGGAGATGGACCGCTGCCTGGCGGGCGGGGACCGGGCCGCGAGCTATGAGGAGTTCGAGACCTGGGACCTGGCGCTGCACCGCTGCATCATGTCGGCGAGCCACAGCCCGCTGCTGGTCGCGCTGTACCAGGCCATCGAGATGGCACGGCACGGGCATGTCTGGGGGGACCTCAAGCGCCGCAGCGCCTCGCGCGAGCACCGGGAGCAGTACCAGGGGGACCACCGGGCCATCGTCGGCGCGCTCCGCACCCGCGACTCGGTTCAGGCGGTCGAGGCGATGCGGGTGCATCTGGCCCGGGTGTCGGACCACCTCAACGCGACCGACCCGGCGGCGGCCGTGAGCTGGCAGTGAGGCCCGGGCCCCGGTCAGAGCGTAACGGCCGTTGCCGGGTCATAGTAGTGGGCGTACTGCCAGGTACCGTCGCGGATAAGCGCCGCGTCGGTCACCGCGCCGAACCGGCCAGGGCCCAGTGCGCCAAAACCCGGCGCGGCCCCGCCGCCCGGCGGCGCGCCGCTGGTGATCCAGGCGGCCAGCGCCTCGCCGATGGCGGGCGATGAGGAGAAGCCCGAGCCGTTGCAGCCGCTCGCGACCCACAGGCCCGGCGCGTCGGGCACCGGGCCGACCACGAACCGGCCGTCGGGGCTCATCGTGAACATCCCGCCGCGGTGCTCGGCGATCCGGCCCGTGCCGGCCAGCGCCGTGCCGGCCAGCGGCACCTCGGCCGCCACCTGGCCGGCCATCTGCCGCAGCACGCCCAGGTCCAGCGGGATGTCGCCGGTGCGGAACGACGGCGGCTGCTCCCGCGGGTCCACGGGCATCGGCTCGGTCTCGAACCCGCCGAACATCAGGCCGCCCCGGGCCGGGCGCAGGTAGACGGCCGCGTCGACCACCCGGGTGATCGGCTCTCCCGGGTCCAGGCCGGCGGACGGCTCGGTGATCAGCAGCTGATGGCGGACCGGGGCGACCGCCACCCCGCCGCCGGCCCCGGCCAGCTCGGCGACCTGGCGGACCCACGCGCCCGCCGCGTCCACGGTCGCGGCACAGCTGATGGACCTGGCCGTGGTCTCGACTCCGGCCACCCGCCCCGCCGACATCGTCACGCCGATCGCGGGCTCGGACTCGAGCACCTCGACCCCGTGCTGCCGGCAGGCGGCCAGGTAGGCCTGCACGAGGCTCATCGGCTCCTCGATATAGACGTCCTCGGGACACCAGACGGCCAGGTCATCGGCTGACCCGCGGAAGTAGGACATCCGCCCGGCGAGATCGGCCTGGCTGGCCTCGCGCACGTCAGCGCCCCAGCCCCGGGACTGCCCCGCCTCGGTCAGCACATAGGCGCGGTGCTGATCCGTGCGCGCGATCAGGAAGCTGCCGGAGCGGGTCACATCCAGCGGCACCCCGGCCCAGTCGCCGAACGTCAGCGCCTGGTCGATGCTGCGCCGGGCCAGCACGGTCCGCAACTCGTCGGCCTGGACGGACTTGAACAGCCCGGCGGCCCGGCCCGACGCCTGGGAGCCCGCCGTGTCCCGCTCGACCACGATCACCGACCGGCCGGCCAGCGCGCAGTGCAGCGCGGTGCTGAGCCCGAACGCCCCGGCCCCGATCACCACCACATCGGCCTTCATCCAGCCAGTCTGCCGGAACGGGCGTCAGGAGTCACCCGGCGTACCTGAGGCCGGCCGCGGGTCCGTCGTCAGCGGGTGATGAGGTGCTCGTCGGCGGACTCGCCGAGCAGCGCGCGGGACAGCTTGTCGAGCATTCTGGCCAGGTCGGCGTGCTGTTCCGGGGACCAGCCGGACAGCAGCCGCTCCAGGCCCTCCCGGCCCGCGGTGAACAGCCGGTCGGCAGCCGCGTCGCCCGCCGGGGTCAGCACCAGCACGCCGTCGTCGCGCCGCACGTAACCCGCGTCCACCAGCTTGTCCACGTACGGCCGTCCGTGCTCCACGCTGACGCCGGCCTCGCGGGCCAGGTCGGCGCCGACCTGGCTCCCGCCCCGCTTGGCCAGCCGGGCCAGCACCCAGCAGCTGCCCGCGGGCAGGCCGAGCCCGCACGCCTCGGCCAGCCGGGCGTAGCCGCGCTTCCTCAGATCGACGTCGGCCAGCCGGAGCAGCGCGCGTTCTAGTTCCTCGGCCGACGACCGTTCCGCCGACGCGGCGCCCAGGCCCTCGCCGAGGTCGGGGGCGGCCGCGGTGGTGCGCAGGGGCACCTCGCGCAGGAACCAGGTAAGCACGAAGGCCACCGCGGCGACCGGGACAGCGAACAGGAACACGACGTGGAAGGACAGCACGTACGCGTGCTGGATGTCCGCACGCAGCGCGCTGGGCAGCGTCTTCAGCACCGTGGGATTCGCCTGGGCGGTGGCCGGGCTGAACCCCGGCGGCAGCGTCGCGCCCCGCAGCGCCGCGGCCAGCTCGGCCACCAGCCGGTTGGAGAAGATCGACCCGAAGATCGCCACGCCGAACGCTCCCCCGATCGACCGGAAGAAGGTCACGCTCGAGGTTGCCGTACCGAGATCCGCGTAGTCCGTTGAGTTCTGCACGGCGATGACAAGCACCTGCAGGATCAGGCCGAGGCCGAACCCGAGCACGAAGAAGTACAGGTACATGACGGCCGACGTGCTGGTCTCGGTGAGCGTCGACAGCAGGAACATGGCGATGGTCACCGCCGCGGTGCCCACAATCGGGAACACCTTGTACCTGCCGAACCGGGAAATGAGCTGCCCGCTGGCTATCGAGGTGAGCAGCAGGCCGAGCACCATGGGCAGCAGGTACACGCCGGAGATGGTCGGCGACACCCCGCGCACAACCTGCAGATACAGCGGCAGGAAGGCCAGCGCGCCGAACATGGCGAACCCGGCGGCGAAGCTGATGCCCGCGCTGACCGAGAACACCGGGTTGCGGAACAGCCGCCGCGGCAGCACCGGCTCCGCGGCCCGCCCGGCCGACACCCACCAGGCCACGGTCAGGAGCACCGCGCCGATCCCGAGCCCGAAGATCACTGGGGAGAGCCACGGATAGGTCGTGCCGCCCCAGGAGGTCAGCAGCACCACGCAGGTGGCCGCGCCGGCCAGCAGCACGGTCCCGAGATAGTCGATCTTGTGCGCCGCCCTGTCCGCGCTGGCAGGCAGCGCGAAGGCAATGGTCACCAGCGCGATAACCCCGATCGGCAGGTTGATGTAAAACACCCAGCGCCAGCCCAGGTTGTCCACGAAGAACCCGCCGAGCAACGGGCCCGCGACGCTGGCTACGCCGAAAACCGCGCCGAACGCGCCCTGGTACTTGCCCCGTTCCCGGGGTGGCACCACGTCACCGACGATGGCCTGGGCCAGCACGATCAGGCCGCCGCCGCCCAGGCCCTGCAGCGCGCGGAAACCGATGAGCTCGACCATGTTCTGGGAGAGCCCGCACAGCGCCGAGCCGATCAGGAAGATCACGATCGCGGCCTGGAACAGCATCTTGCGGCCGTACTGATCGCCGAGCTTCCCCCACAGCGGTGCGGACGCCGTGGTGGCCAGCAGGTACGCGGTGACCACCCAGGACAGGTGGCTCAGCCCGCCCAGGTCGCCGACGATCGTGGGCAGCGCGGTGGCCACGATCGTCTGGTCGAGCGCGGCCAGCAGGATGGCCAGCATCAGCGCCGCGTAGATCACGACCAGGCCGCCGCGAGCACTGCTCGTGGCCTCGGTGGCCTCCGAGGTGTGCCGCATGAACGAAACATACCCGCCGGCCGGGAAATCCTTCCCGGCCGGCGGGCGTGGGCTTCGGCTCAGCCGGCCAGGGCCGGCTAGCTACCCGGCGAAGCGGGCGTCCCCGCGCCGCGCCGTGCGCGGGGACGCCGCTTCATAAGCGGTGGCGATCAGTATCCGTAGCCGCCACCGCCGCTGCCGGAGCTCGACGAGGAGCCCGGGTTCGAAACGGCCGTGAGCTTGGCCCCGGTCGGGGTCATCGCCCACCACAGGCCGCCGGACGCGTTGACGCCGTTGCCGGCGTCCATGCCCGCCGCGGTGTCCGCCTTGTACAGGTACAGCGGGTGGCCGTTGTACGTCGCCTGAGTCTTGCCGTCGGCGCGGGTGATCGTGCCCCACTTGCCGGTCAGCTTCGCGCCGGACGCCGCGGTCGGGGTTCCGAGGAGCGGCGGCCAGAAGACGGCGCACTGGCCGTTGCAGACCGACTTGCTCGAGGAATCAGGGACGAACCAGTAAATGGTGAATCCTTGCGCGGTGGCGAGCACCGTGCCGCCTGTGGTGGTCATGGTCTTGATCCCGGTCGCTGAGGCGGTCGGAGCCGCAGCCGACGAGCTGGACTGCGAGCTGGAAGCGCCGGAACCACTTGACCCCGATGACCCCGTCGAGCTGCCACTGCTGCCACATGCGGCCAACCCGACGACTGCGGCGGCGAGGACGGGAGTCACCCACCATCGACTACGCATCGTATCTCTCTCCTATCGCTACGGTATCTACGAGGCCCCGTATACCCATGGGTTACGTAGCGGGCCGCCGATTAGTTCACGCCGAATCCAGATCGCCTTCGGGTGCGATGCGCCGGCTCAGCCAGGCCAGCGACAGCGGGTACCTGTAGTCGATGGCAGCGTGGGTCGCGTCGAACAGCTCAAAGTGGACCACGTGGTCGGCGACACCGACCTCGTGCAGGGCCACGCGGAATGCTTCCGCGCCCAGGTCCAGAAAGTACTCGTCCCTGGTTCCCGCGTCGACCCAGATCGCCCGAAGCGACCGCAGCGCCTCGGCGTACCTGGGCGCCATCCGGACCGGGTCCCAGTCCAGCCACTGCTGCCAGACCTCCGGCCGCAGCGCTCCCGTCCGCGGGTCGAACGGCAGCTCCACGGTCCCGTCCTCGCGCGCGGAGAAGCAGGCGGAGACGCCCAGGACCTCGAGCAGGACCGCGTCGGCCTCCTTGGTGAACGAGACCCGGGACCGGAAGTCGTCCCACCAGCGCCAGATGTCGCCGTCGTAGTCGCGCAGCAGCCGCGCCGCGTGCCCGAACGCGGGGATGTAGCTGAGCTCGTAGAGCGAGTCGCCGGCGTGCGTGGCGAGCGCGCCGAACAGGTCAGGCCGCAGCATCGGCGTGATCATCGCGCCGAACCCGCCGCTCGACTTGCCCGTGATGGCCCGGTGCGCGGCCTGCGGCAGCGTCCGGTAGCGCTGGTCTACCCAGGGCACGACCTCGTCGCAGAGGTAGGAGTGATAGCGGCCCGTGCCCGGCGAGTCCACGAACTGGCTGCCGCCGTACGCGGTCCACGCGTCCACGTAGACCACGAGGCACGGCGGGGCCTCGCCGCGCGCGAACACGGCGTCCGCGGTCTCGGGGAACGGCTGCCGGTAGGGAGTGCGGTTCCGCCACATCGCCAGGTGGCCGGTGTAGCCCTGGATCACGTAGACCGCGGGATAGCGCCGGGCCGGGTCCTCGTCGTACCCCGGCGGCAGGTAGACCCACAGCGGCCGCTCGTTCGGGTCACCGAGCGGGTTGTCCCGCAGCAGCTCGCTGGTGATCATGTGCTCGTCGAGCCGCCGGCCAGCCCGGCGGACCAGGGCAGCATGGAACCTCCCGCATCCGATCGCGAGCGCCCAGTCTGTCAGCCGGGGAGACCCATCCGCGCGGCGGCGCCGTCGAGCAGGGCCTGCAGCCCGCGCTCGAACTGGTCGTCCAGGCTCTTCGGGTCCAGCGGGGGCCCGGCGGCCTGATCCGGGCCGGCCTCCGGATTCATGCCGCTGGCCAGGGCCTCGATGTGCGGGAACTGGCCGGTGCGCAGCTGGGCCTGGCCGTACTCCATGGCCGCGCGCACGGCCTGCGGGTTGGCCTGCATTATCGCCGCGCGCTTCAGCGACTCAGCGGTGTGCAGCGCGTTCCCGAACACGTAGGCATCGACGATGGCCAGCAGCTCCAGCCGGGCCGCCGGGGCCAGCCCGGTGCCGGCCGCGGCCGCCAGCGACTGCTCGAAGTGGCGCATGGCATTGGGCCCGAACTGCGCGCCCTGCAGCGCGACCAGCGCCCAGGGGTGGCGGACGAGCACCACCCGGGTCCGCCGCGCGACCGCGGCCACCGCGCCGCGCCAGTCCGCAGGCAGCTCGCCGTCGGGCACGAGCACCTCCGCCATCAGCGCGTCGTCCATGAGCGCGACGAGGTCGTCCTTGTTGCGCACGTAGTGGTACAGGCTCATCGTGGCGGCCCCGAGCTGAGCCGCGACGCGCCGCATCGACACGGCCTCGAAGCCGTCGGTGTCCGCGATCGCCAGCGCCACGGCGCCAATCTGCTGCCGGGTGAAGCGGGGGCGCCGTGAGCCAGGCTCCGGACGGCCCCAGATCGGCCCGTCAGTGTCGGCAGTTGCCATCCGTACAGCGTACTGCTAGCGTCTATTCGTACACCGTACATCTCAACCGTATAGTGTACGACCGGCCTTTGCGCGCCCAGGCCGCCGAACCTCCGCCACCGTGAGAGGGCCCATTGCTGCCCAGCGAGCCGCCATTCATCAGCGCCCGCGGCCTGGCCAAGTCGTATGGCCGGGTCCGGGCCCTGAACGGCATCGACCTCGAGGTTGCCCAGGGCACCGTCCTGGCCCTGCTCGGGCCCAACGGCGCAGGCAAGACAACCGCGGTGCGCATTCTGTCCACGCTGCTGCGGCCCGACGCCGGCCAGGTCAGCATCGGCGGCTACGACGTGCTGCGGGACCCGAGGAGGGTCCAGCGCCTCATCGGTCTGGCCGGCCAGTCGGCATCGGTCGACACCAGGCTGACCGGCACCGAGAACCTGGTCATGCTCGGGAGGCTGGGCCGGCTCGGCCGGAGGGACGCGATCGCCCGCGCGCGGCAGCTGACGGAGCAGTTCGGCCTGACCGCGGACGCCGGGCGGCCGGTCCGGTCCTATTCGGGCGGGATGCGGCGCAGGCTTGACCTGGCCGCCAGCCTGATCATGGCGCCGCCCGTCCTGTTCCTTGATGAGCCCACCACGGGCCTCGACCCGCTGAGCCGCAACACCATGTGGGCCACGATCCGCGAGCTGGCCCGCGGCGGCACGACCGTGCTGCTCACCACGCAGTACCTGGAAGAAGCCGATCAGCTGGCCGACGAGGTCGCGGTCATCGACGGCGGCCGCATGATTTCCAGGGGCACGGCCGCGGACCTGAAGGCCAGCGCCGACGGCACCCGCCTCGAGGTCACGGCGGCCACGGACGCCGATTTCAGGCGCCTGGCGTCGCTGCTGCCTGACCGCATGCTGGCGTCCGACCCCGGCCGCCACCTGGTCAGCTTCTCCGCTGACGAGCGCGGCCGCGACGGGCTGCGGACCCTGGCCCAGCTCGCGGCCAGCATCGTCGCCGCCGATATCGCGGTGGACAGCTATTCCGTGCACCGGCCGACCCTGGACGATGCCTTCGTTCAGCTCATGGCCGACGCCACCGGCGGAACCGGCGCACAGGAGAACTGACGATGCAGACTCACACCGCACCACGGCCGCAGCGGCATTCCGCCCTCTACTGGGTCCTGAGTGACAACTGGGAGCTCAGCAAGCGGAGCCTGCGCCACATCAGGCGGGATCCCGACCAGCTCGCGTCGGTCACCATCCAGCCGATCATCCTGGTCGTCCTGTTCCGCTATCTCATCGGCGGCGCGATCCGGACCGACAGCAGCGATACCTACATCAACTTCCTGATGGCCGGCATCTTCATCGAGACCGCCGCGCTGACCGCGACCACCACCAGCACGAGCGTCGCCGCTGACATGCTCGGCGGCGGCATCGACCGCTTCCGGTCGCTCCCCATGATGAAGTCGGCGGTGCTCACCGGGCACGTCATCGCCGACCTCCTCCGCGCCGGGCTCGGCCTGGCCGTCCTGGTCGCCCTCGGCCTGGCCGTCGGGTTCCGCCCCAGCGCCGGCGTGGCCGGCTGGCTGGCCGCGATAGGCATCACGCTCCTGGTCACCCTGGCCCTGTGCTGGCTATCGGCGGTGATCGGCCTGCTCGGCCGCAGCGTCGAGGCGGTGCAGCAGTTCGCGCTGATCCTGATCATCCCGATCCTGGCCAGCAGCGCCTTCGTCCCGGTCCAGACCATGCCCGGGTGGGTCCGGGTCTTCGCCAGCAACCAGCCCATGACCCAGGCCATCGACGCGGTACGGGCCCTGCTGCTGGCCCAGCCGGCGGGCCGCTACGCCTGGGCCGCGCTCGCGTGGTTCACCGGACTGCTCTTGCTGGCGTTCGGGCTCGCGAACTTGATCTTCGCCAGGAAGGCGAGCCGGTAGCGGCCCTGGACTCATTACTGACATCCCGTCCTATTTGCGCGCCGACGCACCGGATCTGATCCCCTGTACCCGCTACTACCTGGGGATTCTTCCGGTCAGGGCGGCTCGTGCGCCCTATGCTGACGGATGTGGAGAGGGGCGCGGCTTCGCGCGGGGACGGCGGTCATAGCCCGGATGCCAGCTTTGCGGCCGCAGGCAATGGGGCCCTGCCGCCCGGTGACGGGCAGGACTCGCGGCCCGAGCTCGCCGACGTGGCGCGGCTCGCCCGGCGGCTGATGCACCGCGCGGTCTCGGTCGCCCGGGCGGAGGACGCCCCCGCGCAGCGCCTGCTGCGAGACCACCTCGGGCCTGGCACCGCGACCATGCCGGTGGTCGGCGGCTCCTGGCCGGCCTACGACCACGTGAACGTGCAGGCAGGCCTGGCGGCCTGGCTGGCGGACGAGGGCCGGGCGCATCATCTCGCTGGCCTCACCGGATTCCGGCACATGGAGTTCGGGCTGGCCGACCTGACCCAGCCCGGTCCCTTCGGCGACCGGCTCGGCGTGGGCAGCGTGGCCACGAGCGCCCTGTCCGCGGGGCCGGCAGGTGAGACCCGGGCCTGTGTTCAGTGCGGCCTCTACCTGGTCGATGACGCCGGCACCCGGTTCGCGCTGCTGCTGCGCGGGCCGGAGGACCGCGGGCCGTCGGAGGAGGTCAGCCTGGAGGTAGCCGCCGCGGACCAGGCCGCGGCTCAGCGGGTGCTGAACGAGATACGGCAGCTGGCGGTCGAGCACAACGTGTTCCGCGGGCACGTGATCACCTTCGGGGGCGAGGTGTTCGGCCGCGGCCGCGATCGCGGGGCGATGCTGCGGTTCCTGGACCGCCCGCAGCTGGACCGCGCCAACGTGGTGCTCCCGCCCGTCCTGCTCGACGGCATCGAGCGCCAGGTGCTCGGCGTGGCCAGGCACGCAGGCCGGCTGCTGGCCAGCGGCCAGCACCTCAAGCGCGGGGTGCTGCTGCACGGCGCGCCGGGAACCGGCAAGACCCACACGATCCGGTACCTGCTCGGCCGGCTGCCCGCGGTGACGGTCGTGGTCATCTCCGGCTATGCGCTGCAGTGGATCGCCGAGGCCTGCTCGGTCGCCCGGGTGCTGCAGCCCTCGATGGTGGTGATCGAGGACGTGGACCTGATCGCGGAGGAGCGCGGGCCCATGCGGGGCCAGCACCCGCTGCTGTTCCAGCTGCTCAACGAGATGGACGGGCTGGGTGAGGACATCGACGTGACGTTCCTGCTCACCACGAACCGCGCGGACCTGCTGGAGACCGCGCTGGCGGCCCGGCCGGGCCGGGTCGATCACGCCGCCAGGCTGCCGCTGCCCGATGCCGACGCCCGCCGCCAGCTGATCGAGCTCTACCGGGGCCGCCTGGTGCTCGACCTCGCCGACCCCGAGATGGTGGTCAAGCGGACGGACGGCGTCACCGCGTCGTTCCTCAAGGAACTGTTGCGCCGCGCCGCGCTGTTCGCCGCCGAGACCGCGTCCACGGCCCCGGCGCAGGGCAACGGCACGGGCCCCGGGGACGACAGCGCCAGCCCCGGCGACGGCCCACCGCTGCACATCAGTGACGCCCACATGAACGCGGCCCTGGACCAGCTGCTCGATGTCCGCGGCCAGCTGACCCGGGCGCTGCTGGGCGGGGGCGCAGCCGGGCCGGGCGGGCACCGCCCGATGGGGGCCGACGCCGTGATCAGGAAGCCAGTACCCGACTTAGCTGAGCCCGGCACAGGACGGCCAGGCTCACGGCTTTACTCCGGCCCGGACGACCTGCGCGCGATGCAGGACCTGGCCAGCCGGACCTGGACCCCCGGGGCGCACTGGCACGTGGGCGATCTCGCGTGGCAGCGCGGCACCTTCCCGGCCCGGGCGCCGGACCGGCCCATCCGGCTCTGGACCGCCCCCGGCGGCACGGTGCTGGCCTGGGGCAGGCTCGGCGAGCCCGCGCACCTGGACCTCGCGGTGGACCCCGCCTGTCCGGAGCTGGCTGACGAGGTGCTCGGCTGGTTCGCCGAGACCGCCACCCATCCGGACCACACGGTCACCGTCACCGACCGCGAGCCGCACCTCATCGCGGCCCTGCTGCGGCACCGCTACCAGCGCCATACCGAGGGCCCCTGCTTCATCCTGCAGACCCGCGACGTGGCCGACCTGCCCGAGCCGGTGCTGCCCGCCGGGTACCGGGTCCGCCCGGTCGGGCCGGATGACCTGGGCCGCCGCGCCCAGTCACACCGGGCCGCCTGGCAGTCGGACCTGATGACCGACGAGCGCTACCGGGAGGTCACCCGCACCTGGCCGTACCGCCGTGAGCTCGACTGGGTGGCGGAGGCCCCGGACTCCAGCTTCGCGTCCAACTGCCTGCTCTGGCTCGATCAGGCCACCGGCACCGTGCTGATGGAACCGGTCGGCACCGATCCGCGGCATCGCCGGCGCGGCCTGGCCCGGGCGGTGTGCCTGGCCGCGCTGCACGCCGCCAGGGATGCGGGGGCGAAGACCGCCGTGGTCACCCCGCGCGGCGATCCCGGGTACCCCATTCCGGCCCTGCTGTACCGGTCGATGGGGTTCCGCGATCAGGCCACCACCGTCGCGTACCGGCGGTAGCTCACGGCCGGGGCGCACCCAGGAGCCCGCCGAGCAGCGTGCAGGTCACCTGCGCTGCCGCCGAGACGTTCGCAAGGTGCGCCGCACCCCGGACCACCACCAGCCGGGCGCCCGCGATCCCGGACGCGATCACCGCGCCGTGGGCCGGCGGGGTCGCCGGGTCCTCGGCGGCCGCGATGACCAGCGTCGGCGCCCGGACCGAGGCCAGTGATGAGCGCAGATCCATGGCGGCAATCGCCTCGCAGCACCCGGCGTAGCCCTCCGGGTCCGTGGCCTCGAGCTGGGCGGCGAACGCCGCGGGCACCGCGGGCTCCGCGGCCAGGAACAGCGGGGTGAACCAGCGGCCGATCGACTGCTCGGTGATCGAGGCCATCCCGTGCGCCCGGACCTGCGCGGCCCGTCCGGTCCATCCGGATGCGGGCGGCAGGAAGGCGGATGTGCAGCACAGCCCGAGGGCGGCGATCCGCTCCGGCGCGTGCCCGGCCAGCCACATCCCGATCATGCCGCCGAGCGAGATCCCGCAGTAGTGCGCGCGCTCGATCCCGTGCGTGTCGAGCAGGGCCAGCACGCCGGCGCCGAGACCGCCTATCGTGTACGGCCCTCGAGGCGCGGGCGTGCCGCCGTGACCCGGGTACTCGTAGCGGAGCAGCCGGAAGTGCCCGCGGAACGCGGCGAGCTGGGGTTCCCAGACCGACCGGGAGGTGCCGAGCGAGTTGCCCAGCACCAGCACCGGCGCGTCCGCCGGGCCCTCCAGCGAGGCGACCAGCGGGATCGCCACCTGGATTACCCCTCCCCGGCCAGCTGCGTCTCCAGCTCACCGAGCACCCGGTAGCAGGGCAGCACGTCGCCCACGCTGGAGTTCGGTTCCCGCCCCTCGCGGATCGCCGCGACGAACTCGCGGTCCTGCAGCTCGATGCCGTTGGTGGTCACGTCCACCGTGGACACGTCGACCGGCTCCTCCCGCCCGGTGACCAGGTCGTCGTACCGCGCGATAAAGGTGCCGTTGTCGCAGATGTAGCGGAAGAACGTGCCGAGCGGCCCGTCGTTGTTGAAGGACAGCGAGAGGGTGCAGATGCGGGCGGCGGGCGTCCGCAGCTGGATGGACATGTCCATGGCGATGCCCAGCTCGGGATGGACCGGCCCCTGCACCGCGTGGGCGATCTGGACGTCCTCCCCGGTCTGGTACTGGAACAGGTCGACGGTGTGTGCCGCGTGGTGCCAGAGCAGGTGATCGGTCCAGCTGCGGGGCTGGCCGAGCGCGTTCATGTTCGTGCGGCGGAAGAAGTAGGTCTGCACGTCCATCTGCTGGATGGCCAGCTCCCCCGCGCCGATGCGGCGGTGGATCCACTGGTGCGAGGGATTGAACCGGCGGGTGTGCCCGACCATGCAGACCAGGCCGGTCTCCTGCTGGACCTGGTCGACCCGCTGGGCGTCCGCCCAGCTGTCCGCGACCGGGATCTCGACCTGGACGTGCTTGCCCGCGCGCATCGCGGCGATGGCCTGCTGCGCGTGCAGCTGGGTCGGGGTGCACAGGATGACCGCGTCGACATCGTCGCGGGCGAGGGCGTCGCCCAGGTCGGTCGAGGCGTGGCCGACGCCGTACTTTCGCGCGACCTCCTCGGCCTGCTCCTGCCTGCGGCTGATCACGGACGTGACGGTGGCACCGTCGATGGCGGCCAGGGCGTCGAGATGCTTGATTCCGAACGCTCCGGCTCCGGCGACTGCGATTCGCATGGGTTAGTCCTCTCCCCGGGGGGCGGGCCGGAAGGCCGCAGCACGAGGTGCCCGACCGCGGTGTTGGACCCGGGGACGTGGTAGAAGCGGTACAGCTCCTCGACCGCCGGGCCCATGGCGCCGCGCATGATCAGCTGCATGACCAGCTCGATCCCCTCCGAGCCCGCCTCCCGCACGTACTCGAGGTGCGGGACCAGGGCCAGGTTGTCCGGGTCCGCGACCAGCCGGTCGAAGAACGCGTGGTCGAACGCGGAGTTGATGAACCCGGCCCGGGGGCCCTGCAGCTGATGGCTCATGCCCCCGGTGCCCCAGACGTGGACGGTGAGGTCCTCGCCGTAGCTCCGCACCGCCCGGCGGATCGCCTGGCCCAGCTTGTAGCAGCGGTGGCCGGTCGGCGGCGGGTACTGCACGACGTTCACGGCCAGCGGGATCACCCGCACCGGCCATTCGCCGGGCTGGCCGTAGACCAGGGACAGCGGCACGGTGAGGCCGTGGTCGACGTCGAGCTTGTACAGCAGGGTGAGGTCGAACTCGTCCAGGATCAGCGACTGGGCCAGGTGGGCGGCCAGGTCGGCGTGACCGCGGACGACCGGCACCGGGCGGGGGCCGTACCCTTCATCGGCCGGCGGGAACTCGTCGGCGCAGCCGAGCGCGAACGTGGGGACGAACTCGGGCGTGAACGCGGACGCGTGGTCGTTGTAGACCAGGATCACGACGTCGGGGACCTCCCTGGCGGCCCAGGCCTTGGTCCACTCGTACCCGGCGAACAGGGGCTTCCAGTAAGGCTCCTCCGTCTTGCCGAGATCGATCGCGGCACCGATGGCCGGGATGTGGCTGGTGGTCAGCCCGGCGGTGATGCGGGCCATCTCAGGTGCCGTCCTGCACCGAGCGCCAGCCTTCTGGTGAGCGCCCGCCGGAGATCATCATCTGCTGGTAGTCGTCGATGTTCATGCCGGTCATCGTGGACACCGCCTGGAGGTAGCTGAGCCCGTCGGTGGCGAAGATCTTGGCCAGGAAGTAGATGTTGCCGCCGACGTCGAGCATGGCGTTGTAGTCGCGGTCGAGCACGGCCTGCTTCTGGGCCTCGGTCATCGGCCACTCGTCCAGGTAGGCGCGCTCGTCGGCCTTGAACCGCTCGCGGTTCTCCGGCTTCATCAGGCTCATGCAGAACTGATTCAGCTGGTAGCCCTGCTTCGCGCGCTGGGCGGTGAACACGCGGGTGCCCGGTATGTCATCGAACTCTGAGGTGTACGCCGTCATCAGGCCTCCCAGTACAGGCGCATGGGGTTGTCGACCAGCAGCCGGCGCCGCAGGTCGTCGGTGGAGGCAATGCGCGGGATGACGTCGACCAGGACGCCGTCGTCCGGCATGTGGCTCTTCATGTTCGGGTGCGGCCAGTCGGTCCCCCACAGCACCCGGTCGGGGAAGGTCTCGACGAGGCGGCGCGCGAACGGGATGACGTCGGCGTACTCCGGCGGGCCTGAGACCGACAGCCGTTCCGGGCAGCTCACCTTGGACCACACGTTCTCGTGCTCGCGCATGAACCGGGTGAACAGCGCGAAGCCGGGCCCGTCGACCGGCTGCGACACGTCGGGCCGGCCCATGTGGTCGACCACCACGACCGTGGGCAGGCTGGTGAACAGCTCCCAGCGCTCGGCTAGGTCGGCGGCCTCGAAGTACACCACGATGTGCCAGCCGAACCCGGCCACGAGGTCGACCAGGCCGCGGTAGTAGTCATCCGGCTTGGGGTCAACGAGCCGCTTCACGAAGTTGAACCGGATCGCGCGGACTCCCGCGGCGTGCAGGTCGGCGAGCTCGCTGCGCGAGACACCGGGCCGGATCGTGGCCACGCCGCGGGCCCGGCCCCCGGCCGAGATCAGCGCGTCGGCGAGGGCGCTGTTGTCGGCGCCGTGGCAGGTGGCCTGGACGATGACGTTGCGCTCGAAGCCGAGGAAGTCCCGCAGGGCGAACAGCTGCTCCTTGCCGGCGTCGGTCGGCGTGTACTTCCGCTCCGGCGCGTAAGGGAAGACACCGCCGGGCCCGAACACGTGGCAGTGGGCGTCGACGGCGCCCGGGGGCGGGGTGAACGCCGGCTTGCTGGGGTTCGGGTGGAACGGGAGCCAGTCGGCGTCGGGCTGGAACGTGACCGCCATCTGCCTACCGCCCTTGTGCGCGCAAAGCGCGGTCGAGACGTGGGTAAACCCGCCGGGCGTTGCCCGAGTAGACCTTGGCGGCGTCATCCTCCTTCAGGTCGAGCGCGTCGATGTACCGCTTCGTGTCGTCGAAGTAGTGACCGGTCTCGGGGTCGATGCCGCGCACGGCGCCGACCATCTCGGAGCCGAACAGGATGTTGCCGACGTCGATGACCTCGAAGAGCAGGTCGATGCCGGGCTGGTGGTAGACGCACGTGTCGAAGTACACGTTCCGCATCACGTGCTCGCCCAGCGGCGGCTTCTTCAGCATGTCGGCGAGCCCGCGGTAGCGGCCCCAGTGGTAAGGGACGGCGCCGCCGCCGTGCGGTATCACCAGCCGCAGGTCCGGGAAGTCGGCGAACAGGTCGCCTTGGATGAACTGCATGAACGCCGTGGTGTCCGCGTTGATGTAGTGCGCGCCTGTGGCGTGGAAGACCGGGTTGCAGCTGCTCGAGACGTGCACCATGGCGGGCACGTCGAGCTCGACCATCTTCTCGAACAGGGGGTACCAGTACCGGTCGGTGAGCGGTGGGGAGGTCCACTTCCCGCCGCTCGGGTCCGGGTTGAGGTTGCAGCCGACGAAGCCCATCTGGACGCACCGTTCCAGCTCGGCCACGGACGCCTTGAGGTCGGCGCCGGGTGACTGCGGCAGCTGGCACACCCCGATGAAGGTGTCGGGGAACAAGCCGGCGACGCGGGCGATCAGGTCGTTGCACGCCCGGGCCCACTCGCCGCTGACCCGCTCGTCGCCCAGGTGGTGGCCCATGGCGGAGGCCCGGGGGGAGAAGATCGTCATGTCCGCGCCGCGCTCGCGGAGCAGCCGCAGCTGGTTCTGCTCGATCGACTCGCGGATCTCGTCGTCGGAGATGGCCGGGTACGCCGGTGAGGGGCGGCCCGCTCCGAACGCCTCGAGCTGGCTGGCCCGCCAGTCGGTGTGCGGGCCTGGCGCGGTCGTGTAGTGCCCGTGACAGTCGATGATCATCAGTAGCTTCCCTGGTTCCACGCGGACGACGGCACCAGTACCTCGCCGCGCATGAGCAGGCGGGCGGTGCGCAGCAGGGCCGACCTGATCACGGCGAACGCGCCGTCGGAGGCTTTCACTTCGAGGGTGACGGTGAAGAAGCCGGTGGGGTGCTCCACCTCGATTTCGGTGGAGCCCTCGGCCCCCTCCGGGATGAGCGCGACCTCGCTCGCCACCGACCCGGGCAGCATGCACGCCGTGGCCACGGACACCGCGCCGAGGACGCCGATCGCCTCGTGCACCCGGTGCGGGATGAATGTCCGGGACGAGACCGTCCCGCCGTGGACCGGGGGCGACAGCAGGCTCATCTTCGGCACCGTCTGGCCGGCGACGTCGCCGAGGTTCATCAGCGGCCCGGCCGCGAGCCTGATCGCCTCGATCCGGCGGGTCACCTCGTCGTTGACCTCGAGGTCGGCCGGTGACTCCTGGCCGGACAGCCCGAGATCCGCGGCGGCCAGGCACACCACCGGCATGCCGTTGTCGATACAGGTCACCCGCGTTCCCTCGACGACATCCAGGACGTTCCCAGTGGGCAGCAACGTTCCGCAGGAGGACCCGGCGACGTCGGCGAACTCGATGGGGACGGGCGCATGGGTGCCGGGCACGCCGTCGATGCGCGCGGTCCCCTCATAGGTGACCTGCCCGCCCGGGGTCTGGATCAGCGCGGTGGCCATGGTCTTGGTGTTGCACATCCAGATGCGGACCGGCGTCTCGGGGTCGCCGGCGGCCACGAAGCCCTGCTCGATCGCGAACGGGCCAACCGCGGCCAGCATGTTGCCGCAGTTCTGGCTGTCGGAAACCTCCGCCCGGTCGGGCCAGACCTGCAGGAACAGGTACTCGACGTCTGCGTCGTCGCGGGACGACCGGCTCACCACGGCCACCTTGGACGTCAGCGGGTGACTGCCCCCCATGCCGTCGATCTGCCGTTTGTCGGGGGAACCCATGGCGGCCATCAGCACCGCGTCCCGCGTGGCGCGGTCGGCGGGCAGGTCGTCGGCCAGGAACACCAGGCCCTTCGATGTCCCGCCCCGCATGGCCGCGCAGCGGATGGCGATCTGGCTCACGGCGTATCCACGTGGTCGACGTAGCGCAGCCCGGCGTCGGCGAGCCGGCCGCGCATGTTGTAGATGTCGAGGCCGAGTTCGCCGGCGGCCAGCCGCGGCCGCCTGGCCGCCTCACTGGCCTCACGGTCCCTGGCGGCCTTGAGCACAGTCGCCGCCTGCTCGCGCTCGACCACGACCACCCCGTCGTCGTCGGCCACGACCACGTCGCCGGGCCTGACGTACACGCCGGCGATGACGATGGGTGTCTGCACGTTCCCCGGCGTCTGCTTGACCGTGCCCTGGGCGCAGATCGCTTTCGACCAGACCGGGAAGCCCATCTCGGTCAGCGCGGCGACGTCACGCACGCCAGCGTCGATGACCAGCCCGCGGACGCCGCGGGCGCGCAGGCTCGCGGCGAGCAGGTCGCCCACGTACCCGTCCTCGCACGGGCTCGTGGGGGTGACCACGAGCAGGTCGCCGGGCTGCGCCTGCTCGACGGCGACGTGGATCGACCAGTTGTCGCCCGGGGCAACCTCGCAGGTCAGCGCGTTGCCTGCGACGCGGGCTGGCCGGAAGACCGGGCGGATGTCGCACCGGAGCAATCCCGTGCGCCCCTGGGCCTCGTGCACCGTCGCCACGCCGGCGTCCGCCAGGCCATCGACCACGTCCAGATCTGTTCGAGGGGTGTTCCGCACAACTAGCGGCACGTGAATGCTCCTCTCCGCCGCGTGATCTCAGACATTGAAGAAGACGGTCTCCCCGGCGCCGTAATTCGAATCACCGTGCTTCGAACCACTGGGCTCCCCCTCGCCCTGCAGCCGGATGTCGAACCTGAAGCCGCCCGGCGAGCCGGGCTGCGCCACCGCGACCAGCGTGGCCCGCCGGTCCGGGTCCGCGATCGCCCCCAGCACCGGGTCGGCGTCGTTCGCGGCCCGCTCGTCAGGAAAATAGATCCTGGTCACGAGCCGGTCGAGCAGGCCGCGCGCGAACACCGAGACATCCAGGTGCGGCGCCTCCCAGCCCCCGCCCCCCTCGCCCAGCCCGAACGGCAGCGGCCCGGGCCGGAGTGTCACGATCCGGTAGCGGCCCGCCTCATCGGTCAGGCACCGGCCGAAGCCGCGGAATCCCGGGGCCGCGCTGCTGCCGCGCGGGTCGTCGGGGTGCGCGAACCTGCCGTCCGCGTCGGCCTGCCAGGTTTCCACCATCGCATCGGTGACCGGCCGGCCCGCCCCGTCGCGCACCGTCCCGCCGATGGTGATCGCACCCGGCGTGCCCTCGGGCACCACGTACGGCCCGTCCGGCCAGGGCATGCCGATGGCGAAGAACGGCCCGGCGGTCTGCGACGGGGTCAGCGGCAGTGTCCGCGGTGAGGTCACCAGCGCTCCTCCTCCCCCTCGAAGACGCATCCGGCCGGGCCGCGCAGCACGATGTCCCATTCGTAGCCGAGCGCCCATTCCGGCTGGGTGATGCTCAGGTCGAACCGGCAGATCATGCGCTGCCTGGCGGCCGGGTCCGGCACCGAGTTGAAGATCGGGTCCTGGGCGAACAGGGGGTCGCCGGGAAAGTACATCTGCGTGATCAGCCGCTGGGTGAACGCGCGCCCGAACAGCGAGAAGTGGATGTGCGCCGGCCGCCACGCGTTGGGGTGGTTGTGCCACGGATACGCGCCGGGCTTGATCGTGACGAACCGGTACCGGCCCTCGGAGTCGGTCAGGCACCGGCCGGTCCCGTCGAAGTTCGGGTCCAGCGGCGCCGGGTGCTGGTCCACCCCGTGGGCGTACCGGCCCGCGGCGTTCGCCTGCCAGATCTCGACCAGGGTGTCAGGGACCGGCCGCCCGCCGGAGTCCAGCACCCGCCCGGTCACGATGATGCGCTCGCCGAGCGGCTCGCCCGCGTGCCGCATGGTCAGGTCCGCGTCCGCCGCCACCGCGCGCTCCTGGCCGAACACCGGCCCGGTCACCTCGGTGAGCCCCTGCGGCAGCGGGACGAGCGGCCGCTTGGGCGACCGCAGCAGGGTGGAGCGGTAGGACGGGTTGGCCAGCGGCGGGTGCACGCCCACAGGCCGCTGGTACGACGGCAGCACGAGACCGCCCGCGGCCAGCAGTGGCTTGGGCGTCATGAGGCGGCTCCCCCGGAGGCGGGCAGCGTCGCGCGCAGGCCGCGCAGCGCCGCCAGTTCGGCGGGGCACGGCGGCGGGAGCTCGTGAAGATCGGCGGCCACCCGCAGGTCCCAGCCGGTCCTCTCCCTGACATCCGTTACGCTCACCCCCGGGTAGGTCCCGGTGAGCATCAGCTCGCAGGTCTCCGGGCCGGGCTCCAGGACGCCGAGGTCCGTGATGACCTTCTGCGGGCCCGCGCCGGTCAGGCCGAGGCGCTGCCTGCTGCCCGGGCCGTCGCCAAAACCGACCGAGGTGACGAAGTCCACCCGCTCCACGAACGTCCGCCGCGTCTGCCGGACGATGACGATCACCTCCCGGCAGGAGGCGGCGATCTCCGGCGCACCGCCCGCGCCCGGCAGCCGGACCTTGGGTTCGGCGTAGTCCGCGCCGATCACGGTGGTGTTGATGTTGCCGAACCGGTCGATCTGGGCCGCGCCCAGGAAGCCGACGTCGATCCGGCCGGGCTGCAGCCAGTAGTTGAAGATCTCGGGCACGCTGACCACGGCGTCGGCCGTCTGGGCCAGGATCCCGTCGCCGATGGACAGCGGCAGCCTGCCGGGCCTGGCCCCGATCGTGCCGGACTCGTAGATCAGGACCAGGCGCGGGGTGTGCGTGGCCCGGGCCAGGTTGGCCGCCTCGCTGGGCAGGCCGATCCCGACGAAGCACGTCATCCGGTCGCGCAGCGCCTGGGCGGCGGTGACCGTCATCATCTCGTCGGCCGAGTAGCCGGCCCCCGTGTGACCGGCGCCCGTCATCGGGATCCTCCCGCGTACACGTGCTCGTCCAGCCACCGCCCGAACCGGTCCCGGTCGCGGCTGATCGCGTCCCAGGCGATGTAGAAGTCGTTGTCGCGGGCGGTGTAGTCCAGCGCGTAGGAGGGATGCGCGCCGCCGGGGGCCAGCGCCACGTGCCCGACCGCCCAGGCCGGCAGCACGATGGCGCCGGGCCGGGGGTCCAGCCTGTCGACGATCTCC
The DNA here is from genome assembly GCA_963844655.1 of uncultured Actinomycetota bacterium. GTDB lineage: Bacteria > Actinomycetota > Actinomycetes > Streptosporangiales > Streptosporangiaceae > JASHPR01. The sequence continues at coordinate 31,021 of CAWJPA010000009.1, forward strand.
TCGACGGTGACGACGGACCGCGCGGCCGCCAGCACCGCCTCCTTCTGCACCCCAGTGATCCCCCACAGCTGCACGTTGCCCTCACGGTCGGCGCGCTGCGCGTGGATCACCGTCACGTCGGGCCGCAGCGCGGCCACGGCGGTCAGCGTCTCGCCGGTGAACGGGCAGGCGACCTCGGCGATGTTCGACCCCGGATGGGCGGCCAGGCCGGTGCCGCGGTACCCGCGCAGGACGGCGAACGGCAGCCCCGAGGCGCCCGCCACGTACCGGTTGGCCATGCCGGCGTGACTGTGCTCCTCGAGCTCGAGCGGGACCGGCCAGGAGTGCTCAATCGCGTCCCTGAACCTGTGCAGCGACCCCACGCCGGGGTTGCCGCCCCAGGAGAACACGAGCTTGCGGGCGCAGCCGGCGCCGATCATCTGGTCGTAGATCACGTCGGGAGTCATCCGCACCAAGGTAAGCTCGCGCCGCCCCTGCCGGATCACCTCGTGCCCGGCCGCGTGCGGGATCAGGTGGGTGAAGCCCTCCATGGCCACCGTGTCACCGTCGTGGACCGAGCGCGCGATGGCATCGGCCAACGCCACGATCTCCGCCACGCCGCACCAGCCTCCTGCCGTCTTTACCGAAACGATATAGGCAAAGGATCGCGATGTGCACACTTGTGCGTTCTACGGGTCACTCCCCGGCGGCGGTCTCGGCAAACACCCGCTGCGCCACGGCGAAGGCGCGGTTCGCGGCGGGCACCCCCGCGTACACGGCCACCTGCAGCAGCACCTCACCGATCTGCTCCTGGGTCAGGCCATTGCGCAGCGCCGCCCGGGTGTGCAGGGCGAGCTCATCCTCCTGACGCAGCGTGGCCAGGGCGGTGAGCGTGATGATGCTGCGCTCGGCCCGGGTCAGGCCCGGCCGGGCCCAGATCTCGCCCCAGGCGTAGCGGGTGATCAGGTCCTGGAACGGCGCGGTGAAGTCGGTCGTGCCTGCCACGGCCCGGTCGACATGCGCGTCGCCCAGCACCGCGCGGCGCACCGTCATGCCCTGCTCGGCCGTCTGACGTCCGGTCCGGTCAGCGTCGGTCATGCCGCCCATCCTGGCAGGTGCCGGCCTCGTGACCGCGAGGGCGTCAGGCCGGGCACAGCCATTCCGGGCGGCCCTCGCGCGCAGCGCAGTCGGCGGCGCCGGGCGGCGCGAAGTGCTGGCGGAGCGTGAACGCGTACTGGGTCGGCCCGTGCGCCCGCAGGTGCCGCACCCGGTCCTCGGCGTCGTCCGTGGTGGGCAGCGAGCCGTGCGGGATCCACCACATGGCCGTGTAGGCCTCGGCCATCGGCCGGAACCATTCCCGGCGGCGCCGCAGCACGCTGCGGTGCGTGTCGGAGTAGACGAACGCGGCCAGGTCGTCGACCGACTCCCACACCGACATGTTCATGATGACCCCGGCGCTGCCTGCGGCGTCCCATTCGAACGCGCGCACCGCGGTGGCGTTGCCGTCCTCGGTCTGCAGCCGCCACACGAAGCCGGGCGCGGCGTCGGCCACGGCGTTGACCGGGTCGAGCGCGGCCATGAAGTCGGCCAGCTGGGGGCTGTCCACCGGCGCGTGCAGCCGGCCGATGTTGACTTGGGCCAGTACGTATCTCACGGCGCCATCGTGCCACGCCCCCGGTGCGCGGCGAGCGCGGCGCTGGTGAAAACGGCGGCCGCCCCCAGGTGCGCGGCCGGGTCGAGCGCCGCGTCGATCTGCTCCCTGGTGACCCCGGCGGCCTCGATCCGGGTGGCCAGGACCGGGGCGCCGAGCACCTCGGCCAGCGGGCGGCCGGTCCGCACGGCCGTGGCGCTCGCCTCGGCCACCAGGTCGTGGGCGGGCAGCCGCCCCAGGCCCGGGGCCAGTGCCGCCGCCACGCTCTCGGCCAGCGGCAAGCCGCCCGCCGCGTCGAGGTTGGCCCGCATCCGGCCCGCGTCGACCTGGAGCCCGGCCAGCAGCTCGGCCGCCCACGCCGCCGCCGACCCGGTCAGGCGGAGCAGGTCGGCGAGTGGCTGCCACTCCGCGTGCCAGGCCCCGGCCGCGCGCTGGTGCTCCTGCTCGGCCGCGGCGGCCAGGGTGGCGAGCAGGCCGGGCGCCTGCTTGGCGCAGCCCAGGATCACCACGGCGGCCACCGGGTTGCGCTTGTGCGGCATCGTGGACGAGCCGCCGGCGCCGGACGGGCCCTCGCGGGCCTCGGCCACCTCGGACTGGGCCAGCAGGGTGACATCCCTGCCGATCTTGCCGAGGACGCCGCAGGCCCCGGCCAGCGCCGCGGCCAGCTCGGTGATCCGCAGCCGGCCCGTGTGCCACGGCAGCACCGGGCAGGCCAGGCCGAGCTCGTCGGCGAGCAGCGCCCGGACCGTCTGGCCCCGGTCGCCGAGCGCGGCCAGCGTGCCCGCCGCGCCGCCGAACTGCACCGCGAGCCGCTGGTTGCGGACCCGGTGCAGGCCGTCGGCGGCCTCGTCGATCGCGGTCATCCAGCCGGCCGCGACCAGGCCGAACGTGACCGGGACGGCCTGCTGGAGCAAGGTCCGGCCGGTCATGATCGTGCCCTGGTGCGCCGCGGCGAGGGTGGCGGCGGCGTCCGCGGCTGCCGCCAGGTCAGCGCCGGCACCGTCCAGCGCCCGCCGCGCCATCAGCATGGCCGCGGTGTCGATGATGTCCTGGCTGGTCGCGCCCTGGTGCACGGCCGGCGCCGCGGCGCCGGGCACCGCCGCGGTCAGCGCCCGGACCAGCGCGGGCACGGGATTGCCGGTCGCCGCGGCCTGGCGGCCGAGCTCGGCCGGGTCGAAACCGCCCGCCCGGGCGGCCGCGGTCACCGCGGCGCCCGCCCCGGCGCGGGCCAGCCCGGCTCGCTCCACGGCGCGGGCCAGCGCGGCCTCGGTGTCCAGCATGGCCTGCAGCCACGCCGCGTCGCCGGTCCCGGCCGCACCGCGGTCGAACAGGCTGCCGAACAGGCCGCCGCGTCCGGTGCTGTTCATGCCCCCATGGTGGCAGGCCGGGCCCGCCTCCTCAGCCAGGCCCGGCGATCTCAGGCGAGCTCAGCGCTGCTGCCAGAGCGTGACCGTGATGCTCTTGTAGTGCCGCTCGGCGATCAGCTTGTACCGGCGCATCAGCAGCTCGCCCTCGGACCTGATCGCCACCGACGCGACGTGGTCCGACGGTGCCCGGCCGACCACCCAGATCCGCCGGTAGCCGAGCATCAGCCTCCGCACGACGTCGAGCGGCTTGTCGAAGCCGTTGAGCGTGCCCGACTGCTGCGGCGATATGGCCAGGGTGAAGTCGGTGGTGTTCCTGAATTCCTCCGGGTAGCCCAGCCTGGCCTTGCGGAAGAACCAGTTGAAGAACATCACCCCGTCGCCGGGCCGGGCGTGTGCCCCGATATAGAAGGCGGGGTCGCCGTAGTCGAACAGCCGGCTCTCCGGGGTGCGGGCCCGGTGCTGGGGCCCGAGCTGCAGCAGCAGCACCGCCGCGCACACCACGGCGCCCGTGACCGCGACCAGGGCCCGCTGGTGGGCCACATCGGCCAGCCACTGCCCGATCCGGTACACACCCGCGCCGGCCAGCATGGCCGCGCCGGTCTCGCCGTAGAGCACGTACCGGTCGACGTACACCGGGTGCGCCACGACCGACTCGAGCAGCACCACCCCGGCCGGCATCACCAGCAGCGGAGCGGCCACCGACGGCAGCGAGATCCCGCCGCGGCGCCACCAGGGGGGCTCGGACCCGCCGGCGGGCAGCAGCGCTATCACGGCGAAGATCAGCAGCGCGGCGGCCACCACGCTGTTCGAGGCGAAATAGTCGTGGAACAGGGTCCCGAGGTCGCGGAACGTCGGGCGGGTGATCCAGGAGGCGGCCGAGTCCTGGCGGATGCTGAGCGCGATGACGGGCAGGACCAGGGCCGCGCCCACAGCGCCGGATACCGCCCAGTGCACCAGCGGCCGCCGCCCGGGCCGGGCCAGCAGCACCGTGACCGCGTGCGCGGCCAGCACCGCCAGCGTTATCTCGTTCAGGTAGCCGCCCACGGCGATCAGGAGGGTGTAGACCACCCAGCGCCGCGTGATCCGCCCGTCCGGCAGGCCGGCGGCCTCGGCCTCGAGCGCCCGGACCAGCGCCAGCGTGGCGCAGAGCACGACCACGATGATCGTGGCGTACTCGCGCGCGGTCTGCGCGTAGAAGCTGATGGTGGGGGTCAGCGCCATGATCAGGCCGGCGAACAGGCCGGTCCAGGCCGACCCGGACAGCCGCCGGGCGAAGTACACCATCAGCCCCGCGCCGGCGGTCATGGCGATCACAGAAGGGACGCGGATGGTCACCGGGCTGGTGCCCAGCACCACCCAGCCGTGCATGAGCACGTAGTAGAACCCGTGGTAGACGTCGGTGTGCTTCAGCAGACGGGCGAGCTGGCCGAAGCTGAGCATGGAGGCGTAGCGGGTCACGATCTCGTCGTTGCCCATGGCGTTATGCCGGGCCAGCCCCCACAGCCCGAGCACAAGCATGGTGGCCGACGCGACCGCGATCGGCGCCAGCCACAGCACGGTCGCGGCCGCGCCACGAGGACGCGCCCCGGGCCTCGGCGGGGTGCCCGCACCGCCCGGCGGGGCGGCGGCCGGCGCGGGCGCGGTGCCGGGACGGCCCGCCGAGGCAGTGCTCATGACTCTGCCGTCCCTGACTGAGCCGTCCCTGACTCCGCCGTCCCGAAGGTCTCGCGCCACCGCTCGGGCGAGGTGAGCTCGGCGGCGGCGGCACGGTACTCGGCGGCCAGCCTGGGCCAGTGGCGGCGCAGCCGCCTGTGCAAGACGATGCTGCGCAGCCCCAGCGAGCGGAACAGCTTCGGATCCCGCTGGTACCAGGCCGCGGTCGTGTTGTCGGCCGTCGACACCAGCGCGCTGTCCAGCTTGGCCAGCACAAACCAGGCCGCGTCCTGGCCCGGCAGCGCCATTTGCGGCCGGACCTTGGCTCCCTGCCGCGGCCGCCTCAGCTGGTGCACGGTCCCCGACGCCGCCTTGGTCAGCAGGTTCATCCGGTTGGTCGGCGTGGCGGACGACTTGACCGCCTCAGGGGTCCGCCGCCGGGGCGGGGGAAGCTGTCCAGGTCGGCCTCGCCCCGGGCGTCCGCGTACTGCAGCCGGAACTCCCTGAGCTGCGGCAGCTTGGTGGCGATCTCGGTGTGCAGGTGCCCAGGCCCGGACAGCACGTCCTCGATCGCCAGGGCGCGCAGCGCGACCGTCGAGTACTGCATCGACAGCAGGGCCTGCAGCTGCCGCTCCAGGCTTTCCGAGATCAGCTGGCCGCCGTGTGGCTCGTTGGAGTGCAGCAGCGCGGCCACGAGCCGATTGCGCAGGTGGTAGTAGGCGTTCCAGTCGAGGGCGTCGTTCTTGTCCGTCCACGCCGCCTGCCAGCAGGCCACGCCGGGCAGCGACACCGTCGGGTAGCCCCGGTCCCTGGCCCGCACCCCGTACTCGGCGTCGTCCCACTTGATGAAGACCGGGATCGCGAGCCCGAGTTCCTTGATCAGCCGGGTCGGGATCAGGCACATCCACCAGCCGTTGTAGTCGCCGTCGGCGCGCCGGTGCAGCCACGGGGTGTTACGCAGGTTGCGGCGGCCGAAGTCGTGCCGGCTCTTGGTGTTCGGGGCGTTCCCCCACCACCACCGCAGCGGCGCGACCGCCTCGGCGAACGCGTGCAGCACCGAGCGCTCGTACCGGCTGAACATCTGCCCGCCGACGATCGTCGGCTTGCGGGCCAGGTCGGCGAACGTCACAGCGCGCAGGATGCCCTCGGGATCGATCTCGACATCGTCGTCCGAGAGCAGGACGTAGTCGCTCTGGCCGGCCCGCACCGTCTCGTCCATGGACCGGGAGAACCCGCCCGATCCGCCCAGATTCGCCTGCTCGATCACCTGCACCCGCCCGGCCAGCTTCTTGGCCGCGTCCTCGAAGCCCGGGTGGTCGCTGACCTGCCGCCCGCTCTGGTCGACCACGTAGACGGCATCGAGCTGGGGGTGGATGTCGGTGGCGTCGCCGAGCACCCGCAGCTTCTGGACCAGATCGTCGGGCGCGCCGAAGGCGGTGATGCCGATGCTCAGCCGGCCAGCCGGCCGGGGGGCGACCAGCGCGCCCCAGTCCGCCTCGATCAGTGTCGTCCCGCGCGGCCCGGCCACGATGTCGAACCAGTACCAGCCGCCGTCGATGAACGGGGCGAGCGGCAGGGTGCGCTCGATTGTCTCCGGGTCGTCCGACTCGACGTTGATCGTCTCGACCGGGTGGCTATGCCCCCGGGCCGTCGACCGGTAGAGGATGACCTTCGACTCGCCGGCCAGGCGGATCCGGAGGGTGACCGCGTCCACCGTGGTCCAGCGGCGCCAGTAGCTGGCCGGGAACGCGTTGAAATAGGTGGCGAAGGACACCCGGCAGCCGCTGGTGATCAGCGCGCTGCGCCGCGGCCCGGCCTCCTCGACCAGGTGCGCGGGCACGTCGGCGCCGAAGCGGATGCTCGACTGCGCCTCGCCGACAGCGGCGCTGCCCGTGGCAGTGCCGCCGGTGACCTTGCGCCCGGTGAGCTCCTCGGCGGCCATCTCCGCCGCGAGCTCCGAGGCGCCGCGGTCCATCTTGGTCTCCACGAACAGCGGGACCACGTCCAGGTCGTCTCCGGGAAACACGACCCGCTGCAGCACACGCGGGGACCGGCCCCCAGCCATTGCCTCGTTCACGTCCTGGCCCCTCGCCGGGTCAGCGGCTCATGGTCGGCGAAGTACGGCCGCAGCCGGTTGTCGTACATGCTCAGCGCGGACCCGATCGCCATGTGCATGTCGAGGTACTTGTAGCTGCCCAGGCGGCCGCCGAACAGCACGTCGGGCTCGCCTTCTGTCATCTCCCTGTAGGTCAGCAGGCGGGCCCGGTCCTGCTCCGTGTTGATCGGGTAATACGGCTCGTCACCGCGCTCGGCAAAGCGCGAGTACTCCCGCATGATCACTGTCCTGTCTGTCGGGTACCAGTCCCGCTCCGGGTAGAAATGGCGGAACTCATGGATGCGAGTGAACGGTATGTCCTCGTCCGCATAGTTCATCACGGGCGTTCCCTGGAAGTCCCCGGTAGCCAGGACCTCCATGTCGAAGTCGAGGGTGCGCCAGCTAAGGTCACCCGCGGCGTACTCGAAGTACGCGTCAAGCGGGCCGGTGTACACCACGGGCACGTGGCCGACCAGGTCGGACCGCAGACTGGAGAACTCCGTGTCCAGCCGCACCTCGATCTTGGGGTGGTTGACCATGCGCTCCATCCAGGCCGTGTAGCCGTCGGCCGGCAGACCCTCGTAGGTGTCGCTGAAGTAGCGGTTGTTGAACGTGTACCGCACCGGCAGCCTGGTGATGATCTCCGGCGGCAGGTCGACCGGGTCGGTCTGCCACTGCTTGGCGGTGTAGCCCCGGATGAACGCCTCGTACAGCGGGCGCCCGATCAGGGACACGGCCTGCTGCTCGAGGTTGGCGGCGGTGCCGGTCTCGATCTCGGCCGACTGCTCGGCGACCAGGGCCCTGGCCTCGTCCGGCGTCATCACCCGGCCGAAGTACTCGCAGATCGTGCCCAGGTTGATGGGCATCGGGTAGACCCGGCCCTTGTAGACAGTGAACACCCGGTGCTGGTAGCCGGTGAAGGCGGTGAACCGGTTGGCGTACTCCCAGACCCGGGCGTTCGAGGTGTGGAACAGGTGCGCGCCATAGCGGTGGATCTCGATCCCGGTCTCCGGCTCCGCCTCGGTGTAGGCGTTCCCGCCGATGTGAGGGCGGCGCTCGATGACGAGCACGTTCAGGCCCAGGTCGTCGGCGCACCGCTCGGCGACGGTCAGCCCGAAGAAGCCGGACCCGACGACGACGAGGTCGGCGTTCACCGGCTCACCGGCGACGGCGGCTCGTGCCGCAGCCCGGTCTGGGTATGCCCGGTGAAGTGCGCCACCATCGGGCGGTATAGCAGGCGGCGGCACCACCACGGGATCAGCCGGTAGCCGCCGCGGACCAGCACGTTGCGCGCGAACTCGACGGGCGTGGTGAAGTGCTGGCGCAGGAACTCCCGCTGCAGCCGCAGTTCGGAGCGGAACAGGCCGGTCCCGCCGCGCCGCTTGAACGCCTCCGCGCCGACCCGGTAGTAGACCAGCGGCTCGGCCACGTTGACCGCCCGGGCACCGCTCGCGAGCATCCTGGCGAACAGCGCGTAGTCCTCCATCAGCGGAAAGTCACCGTAGCCCCCGGCGGCGAGCACGGCGGCCCGCCGGTAGACCACGGTCGGGTGGTTGAACGGATCGTGCATCCGGGCGTAGCGCCGGATCTGGCGCGGCTCGGTGGGCGGTATCCGCTGCCCCACGATGTCGTCGGTATCCGCCACGAACTCCAGCAGTCCCGCCCCGACGATATCCGCCTCCTGCATGAGCGGCAGCTCCACCTCGAAGCGGTGCGGCATGGCCACGTCGTCGGCGTCCATGCGGGCGATCACCTCGAACCAGCTCGCGGCCAGCCCCTGGTCGAGTGCGGGCCCCAGGCCGCCGTTGTCCGGCAGCGGCACGAACGTCACCGGCACCAGGCTGGTGGCCTGGATCTCGTCCAGGCACGCGGCGAGCTCATCGCGGACCGGCCCGTCCCTCACGATCACCACCTGGTCCGGGCGCACGGTCTGGTCGTCGACCGCGCTGCGCAGCGCCCGCTTGATGTAGTCAGGCCGGTCGCCGTCATACACCGAGACCAGGAGGGAGAAGGGCTCGTGCATATGCAGAACTCGCCTTCCATCGCGCGGGGGGAATATGCGCCACGACAGAACGGGGACCGGAGGTTCAACAGCCCAGGCTGGCGAGAGGCAAACCAAAACCCGGCCTGACGACCTGCTCATTGTCGTGACTTGTACGAAGACAGACTATTGGGTGAAGCCTGCTGTGCCACCTCTTGTGTGCTAGTTTCACCGATTACTGTCGGTTGCGAGGACATCCCGAACGCCTGGCCGATACTGGAGTCAAGGCGCCGTTACTCACGATCCGCGAGGTGTCAGGATGGCAGCGCACGCCGTCACTGGGTCCCGCTCTACGCCCGATCCGGACCCGGAACCCGCGGCGCGCGAACCGGCAGGCGGCACCCCGAAGGTGTTCCTGCACATCGGCGAGCCCAAAACCGGCACTACCTCGCTGCAACAGGTCATGTGGCGCAACCGCGCCGACCTGGCGGCGCAGGGTGTGGTGCTGCCCGGTCACCACCCGCAGGACCACTTCCGGGCCAGCCAGGATCTGCGCGGCGTGCCGAAGCTGGCCAGCGACCCCGCGGGATCCTGGACCGGCGAGTGGGAGATCCTGGCCCGCCAGGCCCAGCAGGCGCCGAAGAACGCTGTGATCTCGCACGAGCTGTTCTCGGCCGCCGACGAGGAGCAGGTCGACCGGGCGGTGCGGTCGCTGCTACCCGCCGAGGTACACATCGTGCTCACCGTGCGTGACGTGGCCACGTTGCTGCCCGCGGAGTGGCAGGAGACCGTGAAGCACCGCAACACGCGCGGCTGGGAGGACTGGCTCGGGGACGTGATCGACCGCGAGTCCGTCTCGGACGACCGGCGCCAGTGGTGGTTCTGGCGGGTTCACGACACGCTGGCGATCCTCGACCTGTGGTCCCGGCACGTGCCGCCGGAGCGCGTGCACGTGATCATCACGCCACCGCGCGGGTCGGACAGCGCGCTGCTGTGGCAGCGGTTCGCGTCCCTGCTCGGCGTCGATCCCGGCAGCGTCGACCTCAGCCGGGCCCGGCCGAACGCCTCGCTCGGCCTGCCCGAGATCGAGTTCCTGCGCCGGCTGAACCAGTCCCTCCCCGCCGAGGTCCCTGACTGGTTCTACATGTGGAACGTGAAGGAAGCGGTCGCGCACCGTGCCCTGGCCGCACGGCCGCGGAGCGGGCCCCTGGTGCTGCCGCCGGAGCGGGAGGCGTGGGCCCGGGCCCACGCGGACCAGCTCGTGGCCGGGCTGGCCGACTCCAAGTACGACATCCTCGGCGATCTCGGCGAGCTGGTTCCCCGCCCGTCCGGGGCCGTGGCCACCAGGCCCGAGGACGAGTCCGCCGAGCAGGTGCTCGCCGCCGCGGTGGACGCGGCCGCGGCGCTGGTGGTCAACCAGTACCGCAAGGAATTCCCGGCCGCCAAGCCGCAGGGGTCCGGCCAGCGCGGGCTGGTCGGCCGGGTCGAGTCCACGGTCGCGGCCTCGCCGCGGCTGAAGCGCACGGTACGCGAGCTGAGCAGCCGGTCAGTGGCGGTCCGCCGGCTGCGGATCCTGGCCTGGCGGGCCCTCGAGCGCAACCGGGCCGGAAGGCACTCCTCGCGTGACCGGGGGTGACAGCCGCCAGGCCAGTGAGCCAGACCGGCCGCGGGTGGTGGCCGTGGTCGTCACCTTCAACCGGCGGGACCTGCTGCTCGAGTCGCTCGCCGCGGTGACGGCGCAGAGCCGCCCCCCTGACACGGTGATCGTGGTCGACAACGCCTCGACCGACGGGACCGCCGACGACGTGCGGGCCAGGTACCCGTCGGTCCGGCTGGCCGGACTCACCCGCAACACCGGCGGCGCGGGCGGGTTCGCCGCGGGCCTGGCGCTGGCCCTGGCGGACGGCGCCGATCTCGTCTGGCTCATGGACGATGACACGGTGCCCGAGCCGGGCGCCCTGGCCGCGCTGCTGGCCGCGCGGGCCGGCTACGCGCCGCGGCCTCCCGCGCTGGTCGCCAGCCGCGTGCTGTGGACCGACGGGCGCGCGCACCCGATGAACACCCCGAGGGCCAAGCCGTTCGCGACCCGGGCCGAGCGCCAGGCGGCCGGCGCGGCGCGGTGCGTCCCGGTCCGCTCGGCGTCGTTCGTCTCGATCCTCGTCGACGGCGCGCTCTGCCGGGAACGCGGTCTGCCGCAGGCCGACTACTTCCTGTGGAACGACGACTTCGAGTTCACCACGCGGCTGCTGCGCGGCCAGGCCGGCCTGCTCTGCCCGGCCAGTGTGGTGGTGCACAAGACGCGGACGTTCGGCTCGACCGACGTCGACCCCGGTGAGCGGTTCTTCTACGAGGTCAGGAACAAGATCTGGACGCTGCGCGGCCGCACCGCGCTGGCCCCGGCCGAGCGTGTCCTGTACGGCGGCTCGACGCTGCGCCGCTGGGCCCGCACGTTCGCCAGGTCCGGCGACCGGGGCACGCTCCGGCGGGCGCTGGCCCGGGGCGCCGCCGCCGGGGTGCGGACCAGCCCCCGGCCCACGGACGAGGTGCTGGCCGCCGCCGGGCTGCCTATGTGGCCGCCGGAGTCGTCCCGGACGCAGGTGCCTGCGGGGCCTCGGGGGCCGGCTTCGCCGCCGGACTGAGGGCCGTGACCTGCGACCCGTCCGCGGGCCCCGGGGACCAGGCCACATCCGAGGTCTCGATCACCCGCTCGCCGCCTGACTGCCGCCGCGCCCGGTAACGGCTCACGACCGCGCAGATCCCCAGCACGCCCGCGGGCGGGAGCGTGACCACGGCCGGGAGCTGGTACCGCCAGGAGAACTGCAGGACATCCGGCGCCAGCAGCACCGTGGCCGCCGTCAGGGTGAACAGCAGGCTGCCCAGAGCGAGCTGGCGGCGGCCAGGGCCGGCCCGGCGGTCGACGAGGGCCAGCACAGAGCCCGCCCCGCCCGCCAGCGTGAGCAGGAGCAGCAGCGGGCCCGGGGTAAAGCCGCCGTGGAGCTGGTAGGAGCGCAGGAATGTGGCGAGGGGCCGGATCACGTGCGCCGTGTCCCCGTAGGACGGTCGCAGTGGGGTGGGGCGGAACGGCCCGAACACCCGCCACTGCAGGCCGGCGACGATAACGTGGCCGCGGCCAACGGTGACCCACGGCGGGTACGTCGGGTAGCTGGCCTGGAACTGCCAGCGGGCGATCGGCCCGACGCCGGAGGTCTGGTCGCGGGTCACGGCGAACAGGCGCACCGAGTCGCGCGCGATCGCCGCCACCACGCGCACCGGCTGCTGGTGCTCGACCGCGGAGGTCAGCTCCCCGATCAGCTTGGCCCGGCTGGTTCCGGCCGGGATCGCGGCGGCGTGCAGCGGCGACTTACCTGAGTGCTCGAGCCAGTCAGGACCCTGGGCCTGCGCTGCCGGGGACGGGCACAGCGGCCGCACCGCCGACGGCAGCTTCAGCGTGGCGCAGTCGGCCGCCGCGGCCATCCGGCCGCTGTGGCTCTGCTGACCCGACAGCCAGAAATGCCCGGTCCTGGCGTAGGAGACGCCGCTGTAGCCCAGGATCGGCAGCAGGAACGCGACCGCCAGCGCGGCCGACGTGGACAGGGCCCTGCGCCAGCCGCCGCCGGGCCCCTGCAGGCCAGCCACCAGCAGGAAGGCCACCACGGGCACGATCAGGACCTCGCCCAGCTGGTGGAAGGTGGCCGACACGCCGAGGACCAGGCCCGCGGCGGCCGCGAAGCCCGGGGTCACCGTCGGCCGCCAGAGCAGCGCGACAAGACCGGCCACGAGCATGGCCTCGAACCAGACGTCGGGCATGATCATCTGTTCCATCTGCAGCTGGTAGGCGTCCAGCAGCACCGGGGCGACGGCCAGCGCGGCCAGCCACCGCCAGACGCCGCGGCGCAGCAGCACCGTGTACAGCGCGACCGCCTCGGCCAGGCCGAGCAGATGCTGGATCGCGGCGACGAACCCTAGGTCGCCGACCACCAGGATGGCCTTCAGGAGTACCCGGTACCCCAGCGGGTCGGCGCCGGGATAGACCCCGTACAGGTACTTGAGCGTGTCGATATAGACCAGCGCCGGCTGGTAGGCGAGCTGGGTCGCCACCCGCAGCACCAGACCGGCGGCCAAAAGCACGGACACGAGCCAGTGGCGCCGCAGCAGCGTCAGGGCCCGGGCTGTCCACCGCTGGCCCCCCGTGGCCGGGTGGGACAGGCGCGGGGAGGCGCTGGACAGCATTCACGGCTCCTTGCGGGATCACAGCATGGTTCAGCTTGACCGTCCGCCTGGCAGCGCCGGTCACCAGTTGCCCAGGGCGGCTCGCGGCCATGCTAATAGCCATATTGTCCTGGAGCGGACCCTTTCCGCCACGCCGGCCCTGCTACGCAGCGGGATCGCCGCTCGCGGTACAGCTGCCCGTGTCATCCTGGATGGCATGAGTTTGCGGCGACTCTATTCGCGGCGTGCCTTCATTGGCTTAGCTGCCGCGGCCGCCGCGGTCGTCGCGGCGGTGAAGGCAGCGGGCTCAGGCAGCACAGTGTCAGGCACCACGGGGTCAGGCGCGGCACCGGCCGGCGCCCACCCGGCCGCGGCGCGCCGCCGGCCGGTGAGCGAGAACATGCTCCCAGGCGACCAGGACTGGAACATCACCCACGTCGGCCGGCCCGAGGAGGTCCTGGGCTACACGGGGCAGTCCAGCGTGCTGCCCGGCCAGCCGGTCACCCTCTACGTGTCGACCACCGCACGCTCCTTCACGGTCCGCGCGTTCCGGATGGGCTGGTACCGCGGTGACCAGGCCCGGCTGGTGTGGACGTCGGCGACCGTGCCGGGCCGCAGGCAGGCCAGGCCGACCGTGACCCCGGTGACCAACACCGTGCGGACCGACTGGGGCGCCTCGCTGACCGTGCCGACCGACGACTGGCCGGGCGGCGCGTATCTGCTGCGGCTGGACGCGGAATCGGGCGCGCAGCGCTTCGTCCCTGTCACCGTTCGGTCGGCCAGCACCGCGGGCAAGGTCGTGCTCAAGAACTCCACCGCCACCTGGCAGGCCTACAACGGCTGGGGCGGCTACGACCTGTACAACGGGCCGGGGGGCGTCGCCGACTACGGCAACCGCTCGCTGGTGGTCAGCCTGGACCGGCCGTTCGACGCCAACGGCGCGTCCGCGTTCCTGGCCCACGAGCGGGCGCTGATCCAGCTGGCCGAGCGCCTGGGCGTGCCGCTCGCGTATGTCACCAGCATGGAGATCGCCACCGACCCGCACCTGCTCGACGGGGCCAGCGCGCTGTTCTCGCTCGGGCACGACGAGTACTGGACGCCGGAGGAACGGGCCCACGTGACCGCGGCCAGGAACGCCGGCGTCAACGTGGCCTTCCTGGGCGCGAACTGCATGTTCCGGCGGATCCGGCTGGCCGGCAGCGCGCTCGGCCCGCAGCGGCAGGTCATCTGCTACAAGACCAGCTACCTGCAGGACCCGATGTACGGCAAGGACAACGCGCTGGTCACCAACGACTACCGGGAGCCGCCGGATCCCGATCCCGAGTCGTCGCTGATCGGCACGCTGTACGAGTCCAACCCCGTCAACGCCGACTACGTGGTCGCCACCCCCGACGCGTGGATGTTCGCCGGGACCGGCGTGCGGAAGGGCACCAGGTTCCCGGGCCTGGTCGGCATCGAGTACGACCGGGTCAACCCGGGCTCGCCGGTCGAGCGGCCCCTCCAGGTGCTGTCCCACTCCCCGCTGACCTGCCGCGGCGTGAACAGCTACTCGGACTCGGCCTACTACACGCACGTCAGCGGGGCCGGTGTGTTCAGCACCGGCACCATGCGCTGGGTGGGCGCGTTCACCCCGGCCGCCTACCGCGAGTTCGGCGTGACCGGCCGCGCGGGCGACTTCGCCCGGCGGGTCACCGCGAACGTGCTGCGCGCGTTCGCCGACGGGCCGGCCGCGGCCAGGTACCCGGCCCGCGACAACCTGGCCGCCATGCGGGAGTGGCCCGGCGACCCGATCGCCGCCCAGCATGACCTGTGGCCGCCGGTCGTGCTCTGACCGGTGGATACTCAGTGGTCCGGCATGTCCAGGCCGACGTAGTTCTCGGCCAGCGACGTGGACGCCGCCTCCGAGCTGCACACGTAGTCCCGGTAGGACTGCTGCAGCCGGCGGTCGTAGGCGTCATCGTGGTCGAACGTGTGCAACAGCGTCGTCATCCACCAGGAGAAGTGCTGCGCCCGCCAGACCCGGCGCAGGCAGGCCTGCGAGTAGCCGTCCAGCAGCGACGCGTCCCCGCGGGTGTACCAGGCCGAGAGCGCCCGGGTCAGCACCGTGACGTCGAACGCCGCCAGGTTCATGCCCTTGGCCCCGGTCGGCGGCACGATGTGGGCGGCGTCGCCGGCCAGGAACAGCCGCCCGAACTGCATCGGCTCGGTCACGAAGCTGCGCATCGCGGTGATGCCCTTCTCCAGCACAGGACCGGTGCTCAGAGTCCACCCGGGCACCGTCTCCAGCCGGGCCCGCAGCTCGTCCCAGATCCGCGCGTCGGCCCACTCGGCGATGTCTTCCTTCGGGGCCACCTGCAGGTAGAACCGGCTCACCTCGGGGCTGCGCATGCTGTGCAGGGCGAAGCCGCGGTCGTTGCTGGCGTAGATCAGCTCCTCCGAGGACGGGGCCACCGCCGCGAGCACGCCCAGCCAGCCGAACGGGTACTCCTTGTCAAAGAAGCTGAGCACGCCCGGCGGTATTACGTCGCGGCAGACGCCGTGGAACCCGTCACAGCCCGCGATGAAGTCGGCCTCGATGGTGCGGCGCTCGGACTGGTAGGTGAAGGAGACCTCGGGGTTCTGGCCGCCGACGCCGCCCGGCACCACGTCCTCGACCTCGAACAGGATCTGCCCGCCCGCGGCCAGCCGCGCGGCGATCAGGTCCTTGACCACCTCCTGCTGCCCGTACACGGTGATCGCCCGGCCGGGCACCAGCTTCTCGAACGCGATCCGGTGGCCCTGCCCGCCGAACCGCAGCTCGATGCCGTGGTGGACCAGGCCCTCACGCTGCAGCCGCTCCCCCGCGCCGGAGCCGACCAGCGTGTCCACGGTGCCCTGCTCCAGCACGCCGGCGCGCACGCGCTGCTCCACGTAGTCGCGGGTGCGGGCCTCAAGCACGACCGACTCGATGCCGCGCCGGTGCAGCAGGTGGGACAGCAGCAGCCCGGCGGGGCCAGCGCCGACGATCGCGACCTGAGTACGCACTGCGCGGCTCCCTTCCGACGATTGAGAGAATAGGCCCGGCCGGGTACCGAACGGGAGTGCGCATGGCGGGCATTCCTGCCCGCGCGCTCGCTGCGGTAAAGTCCTCATATGACTGAGGACTTGCCGTGCCGCTGACCTCCCTGCGCCGCAGCCCGCTGGTCGACCTGGCCGTGGCCCAGCTGCGCGAGCAAGTGCTGTCCGGGCAGTGGCCGGTCGGTGGCCGCCTCCCGGCCGAGACCGAACTGGCCCAGCGGCTCGAGGTGGGCCGGTCCACCGTGCGCGAGGCGGTCAGGGCGCTGGTGCACGCGGGGCTGCTTGAGACGCGCCAGGGGTCGGGGACCTACGTCCGGTCGGTGACGCCCGAGGCCGGCTGGGAGCCCAGGCTGCGCCGGGCCGCCGTCCTCGACGCCTACGAGGTGCGCCAGGCCCTCGAGGTCCAGGCCGCCCGGCTCGCGGCGAGCCGGCGCACCGACGCTGACATCGCGGCCCTGCGGGCCAGCCTGGCCGAGCGCGAGCGAGCCCGGGCCCGCGGCAAGGACGCCCGCTTCATCGAGCTGGACCTGGCCTTCCACCGGGCCGTGGTCGCCGCCGCGCACAACCCGCTGCTGGCCGAGATGTTCGACTCCTTCGTCGCCGTGCTCCGTGAGGCCCTGCTGGCGGTCGTCACCGACAGTGGTCTCGGTGACGTCGGCGCCGACGCCGCGCACGCCCGGCTGGCCCGGGCCATCGAGGCCGGGG
Organism: uncultured Actinomycetota bacterium; assembly: GCA_963844655.1. Classification (GTDB taxonomy): domain Bacteria; phylum Actinomycetota; class Actinomycetes; order Streptosporangiales; family Streptosporangiaceae; genus JASHPR01. The sequence continues at coordinate 47,718 of CAWJPA010000009.1, forward strand.
ACGCCGCCGCGGCCGAGCGGGCCACTCATGATCACCTCGATCCCACGGCCGCGGCCGTGCGGTCCCTGATTGACACCTGAGAGCCGTATGACGCGCCCGTTTGCCCTGCACCGGCCAAGTCATCAGACATCTGCCCTCCTGGCCGGATCCGGTGCCGCGCTGGCCCTGCTGAGCTCGACTCACCTGGTCGACGACCTGTACCAGGGCGCCGTGCCCGCGCTGCTGCCGTTCCTGGCCCTGAGCCGGCACTACAGCTACACGGAGCTCACCGGCATCACGCTCGCGGCCACGTTCCTGTCCAGCGCGGTCCAGCCGGTGTTCGGGGTGCTGACCGACCGGCACCGGCTGGGCTGGCTGGTCGCGGCCGGCCTGCTCGTGGCCGGCATCGGCGTGGGCCTGTCCGGGCTCGGCGGCAGCTACCTGATCACCTGGCTCGCCATCGCGCTGTCCGGGCTGGGCGTCGCCGCCTACCATCCCGAGGCGACCAGGACCGCCCGCGGCCTGGCCGGCGACTCGACCCAGGCCATGAGCTGGTTCTCGGTGGGCGGCAACCTAGGCATCGCCCTCGGGCCGGTTGTGGTCACCCCGGTCCTGCTCGTAACCGGCCTGCGCGGGACGCCGCTGCTCGCGGTGCCCGCCGCGGCGATGGCCGCGCTGCTGGCCGTCCGCCGCCCCTGGCAGCGTGACGGCGCCCGCCGCGGCACCGCCTTTCACAACAGCACGAGCGCTGGGGAGGTGGGCGACGGCCGGTCGGCGCGGCGGCGGGACGACTGGCGGAGCTTCGCGCGGCTGACCGCGGTCGTCACCGCCCGGTCGGTCGCGTATTTCGGTGTGGCCTCGCTGCTGGCCCTGTTCGTGATCCGCCGGTTCCACGAGCCCGCCGCGGTGGGCTCGGCGGCGCTGACCGCCTTTGTCGCGGCCGGGGCGCTCGGCTCGCTGACCGGCGGCTGGCTGGCCGACCGCTGGCACCGGGTGGCCACCATCAGGCTCGGCTACGCGTGCGCGATCCCCGCGCTCGCCCTCCTGGCCGTCGCGCCGAGCGCCCCGGTGGCGTTCGCCGCGGCCGTGGTCTTCGGGCTGGCCCTGTACCTGCCGTTCGCGGTGCAGGTGACGCTCGGCCAGGACTACCTGCCGAACCGCATCGGCACGGCCAGCGGCGTCACCCTCGGGCTGGCCATCTCCATCGGCGGCCTGGCCGCCCCGCTGTTCGGCTTCCTGGCCGACAGCTTCGGCCTCCGCCCGGCCCTGGCCGCGCTGGTCGTGCTGCCCGCGGTCTCGCTCGCGCTGGCGTTCAGGCTCCGCGAGCCGCGGCCCGGCCTGCGGGCCGCAGGCTGACCGCCGGGTAAGATCCCCGGCGATATGGCGGTAACCATTCTGCGCAACGCGTCGGTCCTCGATCCCGGGCCAGGCGCGCTGGCCGAGGGGCAGTCGGTCGTGATCGACGGCTCCCGGATCGCCGACGTGGGTACCGGCCTGCCCGCACCCGACGGCGCCACGGTGCTCGACGTGGCCGGCCAGACGGTCATGCCGGGCCTCATCGACGCCCATACCCACCCGGCGATCGTCGACATGGACGTGTTCGCCATGGCCGAGTGGCCGCCCACCTACGTGGCGGCCAGGGCCGGCCGGGTGCTTGAGGGCATGCTCGCCCGCGGGTTCACCACGATCAGGGACGTCGGGGGCGGCGACGTCGGGCTGGCCCGCGCCGTGGAGGACGGCTACTTCACCGGGCCGCGCATCCGCTACGGGGGGAAGCAGCTCTCCCAGACCGGCGGGGCGGGCGACTGGCGGGCTCCCAGCCGCCGGGTCTACGACGACAACTACTACGCCCCCGCGTTCGGGGTCATATGCGATGGGGTCCCCGAGGTCCGGCGCGCCGTCCGGGAGGAGGTACGCCGCGGGGCGCATCACATCAAGGTCTATCTCAGCGGCGCGGTCGACTCACCCAGCGACCGGGTGGACTCCACCCAGTTCTCGCTGGAAGAGCTGCGCGCGATCGTGGAAGAGGCCACGGCGGCCAACATCTACGTGGCCGGCCACGCCTACACCTCCCGGGCCATCAACCGCGGCCTGGAATGCGGGGTCCGCAGCATCGAGCACGGGAACCTGATGGACTCAAGCAGCATCCCGCTGTTCCGGCGGCACGGCGCGTACTACGTGCCGACAATCGTGACCTACCAGGCCCTGGCCGCCAGGTCGCGCGACGGCGTGCTGGCGGCCGACATCGACGTCAAGCTGCAGGAGGTGATCCACGGGGCGATGGCGGCCCTGGAGATGGCGCATCAGGCCGGCCTGCCCATCGTCTTCGGCACGGACCTGTTCGCTGACATGCACGATCAGCAGCTGCAGGAGTTCGTCATCCGTGCCGAGATCCAGCCCCCAGCCGATCTCATCAGGTCGGCCACGACCACCGCCGCGCGCCTGCTCAACCTGGAGGGTGACGTGGGCGTGGTGGCCCCGGGGGCGCTGGCCGACCTGCTGGTGGTCGACGGCAACCCGCTGGAGGACATCCGGGTGCTCACCACTCCGCAGCGGTCGCTGAAGCTGATCATGAAGAACGGCCAGGTCGTCAAGAACGAGCTCTAGATCCGGCCGGGCCCGGCCCAGGCTCCCGGCCGGCGGCGGGCCCCGCGCGGGAGGTAAACCCCCGTTCAGCCGGGATGCGGGTTCGTGCCCTATCGTCAGGGTTATGGCCACAACTGACACCACCACGGGCGGCCCCGGGCTCGCCCAGCAGCGCCACATCGTCACCGAGATCCCCGGGCCCGTGTCGCGGGAGCTGTTCGAGCGCAGGCAGCGCAGCGTGGCCAAGGGACTCGGCCATGTCCTGCCCGTCTTCGTGACCGCCGCCGGCGGCGGGGTGGTGCTGGACGCGGACGGCAACTCACTGATCGACTTCGGCTCCGGGATCGCCGTGACCTCGGTGGGCAACAGCGCCGAGCTCGTGGTGCAGCGCGTGACCGAGCAGGTCGAGCGGTTCACGCACACCTGCTTCATGGTCGCCCCGTATGAGGGGTACGTGACGGTCTGCGAGGAGCTCGCGCGGCTGACGCCGGGTGATCATGACAAGCGGTCCGCGCTGTTCAACTCAGGGGCCGAGGCGATCGAGAACGCGGTCAAGATCGCGCGGTACGCGACCGGCCGGACCGCGGTGGTGGTGTTCGACCACGCCTATCACGGGCGCACGAACCTCACGATGGCCATGACCGCCAAGAACATGCCCTACAAGCAGGGCTTCGGGCCGTTCGCCAACGAGGTCTACCGGGTGCCCATGGCCTACCCGTTCCGCTGGCCCGGCGGCCCGGCCGCGTGCCGGGCCGAGGCCCTGGACGTGATCACCGGTCTCATCCACGCCCAGGTCGGCGAGCAGAACGTCGCCGCGGTGGTGATCGAGCCGATCCTGGGTGAGGGCGGCTTCGTGGTGCCGCCGGACGGGTTCCTGCCCGGTCTCGCCGCGTACTGCCAGGAGAACGGGATCGTGTTCATCGCCGACGAGATCCAGTCCGGGTTCTGCCGGACCGGCGACTGGTTCGCCTGCGATCACGAGCGCGTGGTGCCCGACATGATCACCACGGCCAAGGGCATCGCCGGCGGGTTCCCGCTGGCCGGCGTGACCGGGCGGGCCGAGATCATGGACGCCGTGCACCCCGGCGGGCTGGGCGGCACGTTCGGCGGCAACCCCGTCGCCTGCGCCGCGGCCATCGGTGCGATGGAGACCATGGGCAAGGAGGACCTGCCCGCCGCGGCCCGGCGCATCGGCGACCTCATGCTGCCCCGGCTGCGCAAGCTCGCCGAGGCCCATCCCGTCATCGGTGACGTGCGCGGCCGCGGCGCGATGATCGCCATCGAGCTGGTCAAGCCCGGCACGCTGGTGCCGGACCCGGAGACCACGGGCCGGGTGGCCAAGGCGTGCCACCAGGCCGGAGTGCTGGTGCTCACTTGCGGCACCTACGGCAACGTGCTGCGGTTCCTGCCGCCGCTGGTCATGTCCGAGGCGCTGCTCAGCGAGGGCCTGTCGGTCCTCGAAGACGCCTTCACCCAGCTCTGATCCGGGCGGGCGCATGACCACGTTGCAGAGCTCCGTCGATGCGCTGCGGCAGCAGCCGCTGCCCAGCACCGCCAAGGGTCTCGGGCGGCTCGCCCGCGGCCGGACCGTCACCGCCGCCAGCCTGGGCGCGGACCGCCCCAGCCTGTTCGACCCCGAGCTGACCATGCCGCTGATGGTGCTCCGCGAGGACAACCTCGCGCACAACATCGCGGCGATGGCCAGCTACTGCGCCGCGGCCGGCGTCCGGCTGTCCCCGCACGGCAAGACCACGATGGCGCCGCAGCTCTTCGCCCGCCAGCTTGACGCGGGCGCCTGGGCCATCACCGCGGCCAACATCACCGAGGTGCAGATCTATCGGGAGTTCGGCGTGCCGCGGGTACTGCTGGCCAACGAGCTCACCGACCGCGCGGGCGCGGCCTGGCTCGCCGCCGAGATGGCCGCCGACCCTGGCTTCGAGTGCTTTGTCTACGCCGACAGCCTGGACGGCGTGCGCCTGCTCGAGGCCGGGGATCAGCCACGGGCCCGGCCGCTGCCCGTGCTGGTCGAGCTGGGCCAGCCCGGCGGCCGGGCCGGCTGCCGGAGCTCCGCCGAGGCCCTCGCCGTGGCCTCGGCCGTCGCGGCCGCGCCCGGCCTGCGGCTGGCCGGGGTGTCCGGCTACGAGGGCAGCATCGGCCATGACCGGGAGCCGGCCACGGTGGAGGCGGTCGCCGGCTTCTGCCGCCAGCTGCGCACCCTGGCCGGGCAGCTGCCGCCCGCGCCTGCTGAGGGCGGGTCGGGCGAGGGCGGGTCGGGTGGGGATAATCAGTACCTGGTCTCGGCCGGCGGCAGCTCCTATTTCGACGTCGTGGTGAACGAGCTCACATCCGACAACGGGTCAGGACCCACCCCGCCCGTGGTGTTGCGCAGCGGCGCCTACGTCACCCACGATCACGGCTTCTACTCCCGGCTGACGCCCAGCGAGCAGCCCGGCGGATCCGGCCCGGAGCTGCGCCCCGCCCTCGAGCTCTGGGCCCGGGTGCTGTCCGCGCCCGAGCCCGGGCTGGCCATCGCCGACGCCGGCCGCCGCGACTCGTCCTTCGACCAGGGCACCCCGATACCGCTGCGGATCCGCCGCCCCGACGGCCAGACCTGCGACGCCTCCGGGCTGCGGGTCTCCCAGCTGGACGACCAGCACGCCTACGTGCGGCTCCCGGCTGGTTTCGAGCTGCGCCCGGGCGACCTGGTGTGCATGGGCATCTCGCACCCCTGCACCGCCTTTGACAAATGGCAGCTGATCCCGGTTGTGGACGAGGACTACCGGATCGTCGACGTCGTCCGCACGTTCTTCTGACCCATTTCCCTGGCTCGCCCCGAGGGCGGTGCGAGAAAGGCTTGGCGGGATGTTGTCAGCCCTCATCCTGACACCCATACTTTGGGTGGATCAGTTGAGCATTTGCCCAGTTGCTGAGTATGCGCCCAGGCTCGGAGGCGACCGCCCGTCATAACCCGGTGATCCTGCGACGGCAGGGAGGAGAGCCATGGCCAACGACGGCGATCTGACGGGTTCCGACGACTTTGTCGAAACGCAGGGCCGGGTCTGGGTGGCCGAAACTGACCTGAAGGCCGGAGCGGTTGGGCTCTCGGGTGCGGTCATGCAGAACGTCACACACATCGCGCCTGCGATCGCGGCGTTCTTTTTCACCCAGACGATCGTGGGCTTCGCCGGCGGGCACGCTCCTCTCGCCTACCTGATCGGGTTCCTGATCGTGCTCGCCCTCGGGATGTGCCTGGTCCAGCTGGCCAAGAGGTTCCCGTCGGCCGGTGGCTACTACACCTACGTGAGCCGGACCGTCGGCCCGCGCCTGGGCTTCCTCACGGGCTGGGTCTATGCGCTCTACTCGCCGATAGTCGCTGGCCCGGCGCTCGCGTACCTCGGATTCATCTTCCAGGGCGAGTTCCAGAGCAACTATCACTGGACGTGGTTTCACTGGTGGATGCTCGTGATCATCGGGCTTCCGCTCATCGCCCTGGCCGGGTATCTCGGGATCTCGCTCTCGGTCAGGACGATCGTCGTTGTCGGCGCCCTGGAGTTCCTGATCGTGCTGGCCCTCGGTCTCTGGGGGCTTGCTGACCCCGGCCCGGGAGGCTTCACACTGCAGTCGTTCACGTACGGCTTCAATCCGGGCAACATCGCCACATCATCCGGCTTCGCGCTCGCGATCGTCTTCACCGTGCAGGGCCTCACGGGCTGGGAGGCGGCGGTCCCGCTGGCCGAGGAGACCGAGAACCCGCGGCGCAATGTGCCACGGGCCACGATGGCGTCGATTGCCATCATCGGGCTGATGCTCGTGATCGTCATCTGGGGCCAGGTGATCGGCTGGGGGGTCACGAACCTGGGCAAGCTCGTGTCGTCGCCCGAGCTGCCGGCCCTGGTGATCGCTCACCGCGTGTGGGGCGGCGTGTGGTTCCTCGCGCTGATCGCGATGTTCACCTCGGTGTTCGGCGCCAGCCTCGCCTGCCAGAACGTGGCGACGCGCATGTGGTACGGCATGGGGCGAAGCGGCGTGCTCCCGGCCGCGTACGGACGCGTCCATCCGGTCAGGAAGACACCCACCCTCGCCGTTACGACCCAGCTCGTGCTCTCCGCCGTGCTGGGGCTCCTGGGCGCCTGGTGGCTGGGCCCGCAACAGATCTTCATCCTGACGCTCGGCTTTGTCCTCGTCATTGCGGTGATCTTCATCTATGTCGTGGCGAACCTGGGTGTGGTCTTGTACTACTGGCGCGAGCAGCGAGCGCACTTCAACTGGATCCTGCATTTCATCTTCCCGGTCGGAACGAGCGTGGTGCTGATCTACTCGCTCTACAAGTCGTTCAGCCCGTTCCCCGCCCATCCGTATAACTGGTCACCATTTATCGTCGCTGCCTGGCTGATCATCGGGATGGCGATCCTCGCCCTGCTGAGGTGGCGTGGCCACGAAGGATGGCTGTCGAAGGCCGGCGCCATCGTCGAGGAGCGCCCCGAGACCGCCGAGGAGCAGCGCCATCGCCCGGCCGCGTGGGACTGAGAGGAGACCGGCGCCATGACGGACCAGCCCGCGGACGCCCCTGGGGCGAAGATCGCGCCGGTGCGCTCGTACCGCACGCGCTTCCAGATCGGCGAGGACCCGATCTCGGAAGGCGGGCTGTGGCTCAACGGCCGGAAGGACGGGATCGACTGGACGGACATCATCACCGGGAACGGGCTGGCCTACGGCGCGATGAGCCGCATGGGCGTCGCGGAGCGCCGGATGGAGCAGGGCAACCTCGCCTCGCCCGCCGCTGGCGAAGCGGCCCCCCAGGGCGACTACGACGACCCGACCGCGGTGCTGTCGGGCACCTGGGGACCGAACCAGCACGCTAAGGCCGAGGTGTTCAGCAGGAACCAGACGGAGGAGTACTTCCAGGAGGTCCAGATACGTCTGCGCAGCACGCTCACGCCGCACCGCTGCAGCGGATACGAAGTGATCTGGAGATGTCTCAAGACAGAGAACTCCTACGTGGAGATCGTGCGCTGGAACGGGGCGGTCGGGGATTTCACGTCGCTCGCACGGCGCGAAGGCCTGCGGTATGGCGTCACAAGCGGGGATCTCGTGGAGGCGACCGTGGACGGCGATGTCATCAAGGCATTCATCAAGGGCGTTGAGGTGCTTACCGCCGTGGACGGCACCTTTGACGCGGGCGGCCCAGGAATCGGATTCAATTTCGGCGTCGGCGACACCAATGTCGACCACGGCTTTACCTACTTCGAGGTAGACAGCTACCACGACGGCTGACCGGCTGGCGAAATAGCGGCAACGGCCCCGCGGAGGCTGCTCTACCGGCGCCGGAATGCCGGACTGAGCACCGGCGTGCCGAAGTTCCACATGTTGTCGGCGACGTTGACCGTGACTCCGGGCGGAACGATCTCGTCAATGCGGTCAAGCACGTCGGTCGGCAGCTCGATCCCGTCGGCGGCGAGATAGCCGTCCAGGTGCTCCATGGTGCGCGGGCCGATGATCGCGGAGGTGACCGCGGGGTGACGAGTGACGAACGCGACGGCCATCTGGATGAGGGTGAGCCCGGCTTCGTCGGCGAGCGCGCCGAAGGCCTCGGCGGCGTCGAGCTTTGCGGCGTTGGCCGGGTTGGCGGCGTCATAGGCCCCGGGGAAGCGCCGGGTGCGAGCGGCGGAGCCCGGGCCGCTGACCTGGAGGCCCTTGCGGTATTTGCCCGACAACCAGCCCCCGGCCAGTGGGCTGTAGGCCAGGACGCCCATTCCGTGGCGCAGGCAGGTCGGCAGCACGTCGTACTCGATGGCGCGGGTCAGCAGGGAGTAGGGCGGCTGCTCGGTACGGAACCGTCCGTGGCCACGGCGCTCCGCGGTCCACTGGGCCTCCACGATCTCGGAGGCGGGAACCTTCGACGTGCCGAAGGACCGGATCTTGCCTGCGCGCACGAGGTCAGACAGGGCGCCGAGGGTCTCGTCGATATCGGTGTTCGGATCGGGAACACCCACCTGGTAGAGGTCGATCCAGTCGGTCTGCAGCCGGCGCAGCGAGCCCTCGACCCCCTCGGTGATCCACCGCCGCGACGCACCGCGGTGGTTCGGATCCGCGTCGAAAGGAGGGCCGAACTTCACGGCCAGAACCACGCTCTCGCGCCGTCCGCCCGCTAGCGCGGTGCCGAGGATCTCTTCTGACTCGCCGGCGGAGTAGCCGTCGGCGGTGTCGATGAAGTTGATCCCGGCATCAAGCGCGCGGTGGATGATCTTGACCGCGTCGTCGTGATCGGGGTTGCCGAACGCGCCGAACATCATCGCGCCCAGGCACAGCTGGCTAACCGAGACGCCGGTGCGTCCCAGAGGTCGGTAGTCCATAGGGGTTCCTTCCTGGTGCGGGCGCAAGCCGGCCGCGGGAGGTGACGTAGGATCAGGTGGGCCAGCAGGCGGATAGCCTGTCCATTTCACCGTAGCGCCTAGCGGATAGCCTGTCCACTTGGAGTCCCGATGCCGCCGGACCAGTTCCCGTCACCGCCGAGACGAGCCGACGCCGAGCGCAACCGCGACAAGATTCTCGCGGCCGCCCGTTCCGCGTTCGCCGACCCTGAGGCTGAGGTGTCGATGGCCGAGGTGTCGCGACGCGCCGGAGTCGGCATGGCGACCCTGTACCGCAACTTCCCCGGACGCCGAGAGCTCCTCGAGGCCCTCTACACCGACGAGGTCAACGCCGTCTGCGCAGCCGCCGAGACCGCCAGCGGCGAGACGCCCGGAGCGGTTTTCACGGCTTGGCTGCACCGGTTCTTCGCGTTCGCCACCAGCAAGCGCCACATCGCCTCCGAACTACTCGAGCACACGGACCGCAGCGACCCCCTGTTCGACAACAACCGCGCCCGGGTCATCGCCGCCGGCCTACCGCTCCTCGCCGCCGCGCAGCGAGCTCACGAGGTCCGCGACGACCTCACCCTTGAGCAGGTCCTCGACATGGTCATCGCCATCGCCACGATCCGCGGCGACTCCCGCTACCTCGAACCAATCCTCCATTCCGCACTCAACGGCCTGCGCGCCCAGGCCGATGAGAAGCCCACCCCGTTCAGCCTGCCCTGAGGGCGGCGCGGACGCAGCCGTCGAGGGCGCGGGCCGCGTCGCGCATCCACAGGGCGCAGTGCAGCACGTCCTGGTGGCTCAGCCGGGCCAGCTGGTCGTCGGGCGGAAGCTGGTCGAGACAACGCCGGGCGTCGGCCAGCTCCCGGCGGATCATGCATAAGCCGCCAGGCGAGTCATCCTGGCACGTGCTGCCCTCGGGCACATGGTGCGCGGGGCAGGGCACCGACAGGGCGGCGAGCTCCAGCTGCCGTGTGGTCATGCTCACGGTGCCAGTCCGGTCAGCGGGGTCGTTCATATCGGTGCTCCGTCCGGTTGGTCTGCGGGGTGATCGCGGCAGCCAACAGCCAACACCGGACATAGCGGTATCTTGAAGACGTTGACCCGAGGCCCGGTAACCGGTCAACGAGAGTCCCCCGGCGATTGGCACGCGGTGAGCGAATTCGGCAGTGAGGTAGCCCGCCTGTTAGCCGAGCGGGGCATGTCCCTGCGCCAAGCGGCCAGGCTGACGCACTACGACGTCTCGTACCTCTCCAAGGTCATCAACGGGCACAAGCCAGGCTCCCGGCAGTTAGCCGAGGCCCTCGACCAGGCGCTGGGCCTGCACGGGGAGCTGGCCCTGCTCGCGTGCGCCGAGGACAGGCACAGCCCGGCCGTGGACGTTGACCTGATCGAGCTGGCCCGCCGCGCGGAAGCCTCCGACCTGGGCGGCCGCACGCTGGAGCTCCTCGCCGCGGCCGTGGACCGGATGTGCCGCGACTACCCGACCGCGGAGCCGGCGCAGCTGTCGGACCGCGCCGCGCAGCATCTGCGGTACGTGACCCAGCTGCTCGGCGGGCGGGTCACGCTCGCCCAGCACCGGGAGCTGCTGGTCCTGGCCGGATGGCTGTCGGCGCTGCTCGCCTGCACCTGTTACGACGCGGGCGACGCCCGCGCCGCGGCCACCGCCCGGGTGATGACCCGCCAGTTCGGCACCCAGGCCGGCCACGGCGAGCTGGTCGCCTGGTCGTTCGAGATCGCGGCCTGGTTCGCCCTGGTCGAGGGCCGCTACCTCGACACGGTCGCGCTGTCCGAGGCCGGGCTGGAGCACGCGGGCACGACGACCGGCGCCACCGCGCAGCTGATCCTGCAGGCGGCCCGCGGCTCCGCCCGGATGGGCGACCCTCAGGCCCGCGAACGGCTCGCCGCCGGGCACGCAGCCCTGGCCAGGCTGCCCCGGCCCGAGCACCCCGAACATCACTTCGTGTCTGACCCCGGCAAGTACGACGCGTTCGCGGCCACGATCCTGACCTGCCTCGGCGACGACGCCACGGCCCGGACGCACGCCCTCGAGGTCGTGCGGGGGTGCGAGGCGGCCGGCGGGTGGCCAACGCGGCTCGGCCCGGCCCTGGTCGACCTCGGGCTGGTCGCCGGGCGGCGTGGTGACCTGGACGAGGCCGTCAGCCGGGGCCTGGCCGCGCTGCGGCTGCCACACCACTCGGTCGAACTGCTGGCCCGCGTGGCTGAGCTGCGGGATGCGCTGGCCGCCCGGTATCCCGGTGAGCGCCTGGTAGCCAGGTTCAGTGAAGCCCTCGCCGAACATTCCGGCCGGGCCGCTGCCAGCTGACAGCGACCCGGCACCGGCCGCGGTGGCGCGCAGTGGATCGGCTCCTGCTACGCCGGGCGGAGGGCTAGCAGAACGAAGGGACGTTGATGGTGAAATTCACCCTGCCTATATTCGTGTACGTGCCGTTCGAGTTGTGCCGCCAGGCGGTTGCTTGGTAACCCACGCCCTCGCCGTAAAACGGGACCGTGAACTTGAAATTGGCGCCGCCGGCGATCCATTCCTTGTCCCCCCCGGTGCTGTTTTGGGTATAACCGACGGAAGGAACAGCCATCTCGAAGTGCCCGGTGAAGTCGCTGGTGTCCGCCCATGCGGCTACGACGGCCAGGCAAACCGTAGTGTTGACGGTTTCTGTTTGAATGCAGAGATCCCCGCTGCACACGATTGATCCTGCGTTGGTGGTGCCTGTGGCTGCATTGGCGGGAAGCGCGGCCAGGCCTAACGAGCCGAGCAGGGCGGCCGACGCCAGAGCCGAGATAAGTGCCATGCGAGCCTTGGAGAATAACATGATGCTCCTTCCAGTATCCGGAAATGTAGGCTTTTATGCCAGTTCGGACGCGGTTATGGTAACCGGATGGCAGGCTTGCTGACAAGGCCTGCCGGCATTTGGCCCCGCCCGCGCCTGCCCTATGGTCCGGCCTTTACCTTGACCGTGAACTTTGGATTTTGGTATTGACGTTGCGGGTGAGCCAGGAGGGGCTAGTGAACGGATGAGGGGAAACGAGAGGATCGACCATGGGTGGCCAGGGAAAGGGTTCTCCTGTGGTTATCCGGGCAGCCCCCGATTGTTGGCCGGACTGTCCGCACGCCTAAAGGATCCTTAATGCCTGAACTCTTAAATTGGCCCCCTGCCCGCCAGCGCTGGTTAACCTCCACGATTAAAGATCTCTTAGCGGCACATCCACTGTTGTGCTAGCGGCGGCAGCTCACATCACGGCTAGCTGGCCGCCGTCGATGACCAGGCCGGTGCCGTGGATGAACGAGGCGTCGTCGGAGGCCAGGAACGCGTACGCGGCCGCCACCTCCTCGGGCCGGCCGGTGCGGTGCAGCGGTATCCGGTCCCGCGCGTAGGCCGCCTCGAAGTCCGCGCCGCCGATCCCGGCGGAGATAGCGGTGTTCAGCGGGGTGCTGATGAACCCGGGGCAGAGCGCGTTCACCCGGATCCCCAGCGGCCCGAGCTCCACCGCCATGGTCTTGGTCAGCAGCAGCACCCCGCCCTTCGACGCGTTGTAGTGCGCGTAGTCCTCCTCGCCCGCGATCCCGTTGGTCGAGGACATGTTGATGACCACGCCACCGGCGCCCCGCCGGGCCATCTGCGCGGTGATCGCGCGTGCCACCAGGAACATGCCGCGCAGGTTCACCGCGATGATCCGGTCCCACTCCGCGGTGTCGATGGACAGGAACGCCGAACGCGAGGCCGTGCCCGCGTTGTTCGCCAGCACGTCCACGCCGCCGAGCGCGGTCTCCGCCGCCTCGGCCAGCCGTGCGACATCGGGCTCCTGGCTGACGTCGCAGGCCATCCCGCTCACCTCGCCGAGGCCGCGCAGCCCGGCCACGGCCGCGTCCACCTCCGCGGGATCCAGGCCTGCGATGAACACCCGGGACCCCTCCTCCAGGAACCTGGCCGCCGCGGCCAGGCCGATCCCGCCGCTTCCCCCGCTGATCAGAACTCCCTTGCCCGCCAGGCCGCGCATCAGCCACCTCCGTGTCTTCCCGCTGCCGTCCCGCGCTCCACGGCCAACGTAGAGGTGGGTAGCGGCGGTCCGCCAGCTGGTCTATGATTCCGTATACCGGAATGCTGGGCTGGCGTGAGGACAGGGCAGGATTTGATCGTGCCGGACACTGAGGAGTCGCCGGTCACCAGCGTGGACCGCGCACTCCGCATTCTCACGGAGATTGGCGAGGCCCCCCGGGGCCTGTCCCTGGACGAGCTGTGGGGCCGCCTCCGCATACCGAAGAGCTCCCTGCATCGCATCCTGGCCGCGCTGAAGTACCGCCGGTTCGTGTCCCAGCCGGAACCAGGGGGAGCCTACTTCCTCGGCACCGACATGCTCGCGACCGCGTTCCGGTTCCACGACATGCTGGACATGCGCGCGCTGATCCACCCGCTGCTGGCCAGGCTGACCAGCGAGCTGAACGAGACCACCCACATGGCGGTGCTCGACGGCGCCGAGGTCGTGTACCAGGACAAACTCGAGGCGACGCACTCGATCAAGCTGTCCTCGGTCATCGGGGGCCGCAACCCCGCGAACGCCACCGGTGTCGGCAAGGCGCTGCTGGCCTGGACCTACCCGACCGACGAGGCGCTGCGCGCGTGGGCGTCGCTGTACGGGCCGCTGCCCACGCCGACGCAGCGCACGCTCGGCACGGTGAGCAAGCTCGCCGAGCAGCTCGCGGAGATCAGGCACCGCGGGTTCGCCCTGGACATCGAGGAGAACGAGACCGGCGTGCGGTGCGCGGCCGTGCCCATCTTCCTGGGCCGGCCGTCGCCCGCGGCCGCGGTGAGCATCACGCTGCTTGGCGCCCGCGCCGAGCCCGCCCGCCTGAGCGAGCTGGGCGAGTATCTCAGCCGGACCGCCGCGGAGTGGTCGCTGGCACCGGGCAGCTGAGCCGGCCGCGACGGCCGGCCGGAGGCTGGCCCGAGCGGATGGTGCTCGGGGGGGTCTAGGGGGGTCGTCCCCCCTCGGGCAATATTGACACCGGGTCCGCGTGCTGGCATGCTCCAGCATGGGAATCATTCCGACATACGGAACGTCCTTCCGGGAGCTGATCACGTGGCCAAGCAACCCGTCGCAGGCAGCCAGCCGGCTGGCGCCTACTCCCCCGGCATCATCGCCGAGGGCCGCTTTGTTTACGTATCCGGCCAAGCGCCACTACGCGACGGCATCGTGATCGGTGAGACCGCCGGGGAGCAGACCCAGATCACGCTGGAGAACGTCGCCGCGGTGCTCGCCGCGGCGGGGGCTAGCCCAGCCGACGTGGTGCGGTGCGGAGTCTTCCTGGCCGACATGTCCGACTTCGCCGAGATGAACGCCGTCTACGCGGAGTTCTTCCCCGACCCGCTGCCTGCGCGGACCACCGTGGGCGTGCAGCTGGCCGGGTTCAAGGTGGAGATCGACTGTGTGGCTGTCCTGCCGCAGGAGCAGAGTTGACCGGGGAGCTGACCCGGCTGCCGGTGCCCGCCGCGGAGCTGGGTGAAGGCCCGTGCTGGGACGCGGCCAGCGGCACGCTGTACTGGACCGACGTCCCGGCCAGCACGGTGCACGCGCAGCAGGCCGACGGCCAGCACCTCAGCTGGGGCATCGGCCAGCAGGTCGGCGCGATCGGGCTGCGGGCCTCTGGTGGTCTGGTGCTCGCCGCCGAGGAGGGTTTCCTCGCCATGGACCCCAGCCGCGGGGCCGTGGCCCCGCTGGTCGGTGTCGAGCACGGCGAGCCCGATGTCCGCCTGAACGACGGGTCCATCGACCGGGCCGGCCGCTTCTACGTGGGCAGCATGGCCGCCGATGAGCGCCCGGGAGCCGGCGCGCTGTACCGGCTCGACCCCGATCACAGCCTGACCCGGCTGATCACCGGCCTGGGCGTCTCCAACGGCATCGGCTGGTCGCCCGACGACCGGCAGATGTACTACGTGGACTCGCTGGACCACCGCCTCGACGTGCTCGACTACGACGCGGCCACCGGTGAGATCGGCGAGCGCAGGCCGCTGGCCGAGATCGGCGGCGGTGACGTGGTGCCGGATGGCCTGACCGTGGACGCGGACGGCGGCATCTGGGTCGCGGTGTGGGGCGGCGGGGCCGTGCTCAGGTTCAGCCCGGCCGGCGAGCTCACCACGACCGTGGAGCTGCCCGCCAGCCTGGTCACCTGCCCCACGTTCGGCGGCCAGGACCTGAGGACCATGTACGTCACGACCGCGGCCGGACCCGGGGAGGGCGCCGGGGGCCTGTACTCCTGCCAGCCTGGCGTGGCCGGCCAGCCCACCCACCCGTACCGGGGCTAGCGTGCAGGCACTGGTCTTCACCGGCCCGGGCCGGATGGAAATGCTCGACATGCCCGAGCCGGCACCGAGCGACGACGAGGTCCTGGTGCACGTGCGCTCGGCCGGGATCTGCGGCAGCGAGCTGCACGGCGCCCGCCATCCCGGCTTCCGGGTGCCGCCCCTGATCATGGGGCATGAGTTCGCCGGGGTCAGCGACGACGGCCGCCCGGTGCTCATCAACCCGATCCTGTCCTGCGGCGACTGCGACCTGTGCGCCCGGGGGCTGCAGCAGCTCTGTCGGCGCCGGGCCATCATCGGGGTGCACCGGGCCGGCGGGTTCGCCGAGCGGGTCGCGGTGCCGCGCTCCGCGCTGCGCCCACTGCCCGACCGGATGACCTGGGATGCGGCCGCCGTGGTCGAGCCCGCGGCCAACGCGGTGCACGCGTGGGGGCTGGCCGGGGGCGCACGGGACAAGCGGGTGGCCGTGCTCGGCTGCGGCGCCATCGGGCTGTTCTGCCTGCTGGTCGCGCTGGCCGACGGGGCCGCCAGCGTCGACGTCACCGACCTGGCCCCGGGCCGACTCGCCGTGGCCCGCCAGCTCGGCGCGGCCGAGGCCCGCACCGAGCCCGAGGGCGAGTACGACGTGATCATCGAGGCGGTCGGCTCGGCGGTCACCCGAGCCCAGTCCGTGACGCACCAGCGGCCGGGCGGGGCCGCGGTCTGGCTGGGCCTGCTGGACACCGACGCCGGGTTCGAAGGGCCGGACCTGGTACGCAGCGAGAAGCAGGTGCTCGGCTCGTTCGCCTACAGCGACGAGGAGTTCCGCCGGGCCGCCGACCTGGTCGGCGGCTGGGACCTGAGCTGGGTGTCGGCCTTCCCGCTAGCCGACGGGGCGGGTATCTTCACGAGTCTGATGAACGGCGGCCAGGATCCGGTCAAGGCCACGCTGCGCCCCGTGGCCGACGGCGCCGTGTCCTGAGCGCGGCGCCGCCGCGGGGTCCGCAACGGCCTTGACGCGCGGATTGTACGGGTGCAAGATGATTTCGCCGGTGCAGAACGGCAATCCGTATAGCGGAATGCTGTGGGTAGCCGACCCTCTGAACTGCCGCCGCGCGGATCCTGACGTGAGGTGCCCGATGAAGCGATTCGGCCTATCCGTCGCCGTGGTCCTGGCCGTGCTGCTCGCCGCGTGCTCCTCGGGCGGCAGCGGCACCGGGTCAGCCGGGTCGAACGGCCAGGTGAACCTCGTGATGTGGATGGGGTTCACGCCCCCGCCGCCGGCCAGCCAGGGCGCCGAGTACACGTCCCTGAAGGCCATCGTCACCAAGTTCACCAAACTGCACCCGAACATCCACATCCGCATGGAGTACGTGAACAACGACTACGCGCTGCAGAAGGTGACGGTCGCGCTGCAGGGCGGCCAGCAGCCAGACATCTCCTACCAGTACGGCACCAACATGCCGCAGGTGGCCACGGCCAGCCAGGTGGTCAACCTGACGAACATCGTCAAGCAGGCGAAGTACGGCTGGAGCGACTTCGTCCCTGGCGAGCGGGACGTCGCCACGGTCAACGGCAAGGTGCTCGGCGTCCCGGCGCTGGTGGACAACCTGGCGGTGGTCTACAACAAGACGCTGTTCGCCCAGCACCACCTCACGCCGCCCGGGCCGGACTGGACCTGGAGCCAGCTGGCGGCCGACGCCAAGGCGATCAGCGACCCGTCGAAGAAGATCTTCGGCCTCACCTTCCCCGCTGACGGCAGCGAGACCACGGTGTGGGAGTACGAGGCCATGCTGTGGGAGGCCGGGGGCCACATTCTCACCTCGGACAACAAGAAGGCCGCGTTCAACTCCCCGGCCGGGGTCAAGGCGCTGACCCAGCTGCGGCAGCTGCAGCAGGCCCACGCGCTCTACCTCGACTTCCATCCCGACGCCGGGACCAGCGAGACCCTGTTCAACTCGGGCAAGCTCGGCATGATCATCACCGGTCCCTGGGACCTGTCCACCTTCCCCAACGTGCACTACGGCGTGCAGATCATGCCGTCGTGGGCTCCGGGCGGCAGTCACCAGACCATCTCCGGCCCGGACAACTGGGTGGTGTTTAACAACGGCCCCGCCCGGGTCAAGGCGTCGCTCGAGTTCCTGCAGTTCCTGACGTCGCCCGCCAACCTGCTGCAGAACTCCATGGCCACCGGCGACCTGCCGACCAAGCTCTCGGTGCAGAAGCTGCCGGGGTTCGCCGACTTCAACACCAAGTACCCGGGCGCGGGCGTGTTCGCCACGAACCTGAAGAACGTGGTGCAGGCGCGGCCGCAGATCACCCAGTACCCGCGGGTGTCCGCGGCCCTCGGCCGGGAGGTCGTCGCGGCGCTGCTGGGGCAGGCCAGCCCGCAGGCCGCCCTGAACTCCGCCGCGCAGCAGTCCGACAGCTACCTGGTGGTCCCCTGACGTGTGGCGGCTCCGCCGGATCCTGGAATCCGACCACGCGTCCGGCTGGGCGTTCGCGTTTCCCGCCGTCTTCCTGATCTTCATTTTCGGGCTGGTCCCGGTCGTCTGGTCGGCGCTGCTGTCGTTCCAGCGGACGAACCTGATCGCGCCGGGTCAGTGGATCGGCCTGGCCAACTACCGGGCGCTGGCGCACGACCCGCTGTTCCAGCAGTCGGTCGAGCACAGCCTCGTCTACACGGCGCTGTTCGTGCCGCTGTCGGTGGCCGGCGGGCTGCTCACCGCGGTCGCGCTGAACCGCAGGATCCGGGGCGTCCGGTTCTACCGCACCGCCGTGTTCGTGCCCGTGGTCCTGTCCACGATCGCGACCGCGATCATGTTCCTGTGGCTGCTTGACCCCAACTTCGGCCTGATCAACTTCATGCTGTCCAAGGTCGGACTGGGCCCGTACGGGTTCTTCGACAGCGTCAACGGCGCGCTGTACTCGATCGTCGGGATGACCGTGTGGGGCTGGATCGGGTTCGACGTGATCGTCTACCTGGCCGCGCTGCAGGGCATCCCGCAGTCCCTGGTCGAGGCGGCCGAGATCGACGGTGTCCGCACCTGGTCCATGTTCCGCAACATCACGGTGCCGCTGCTCGGGCCCGCGACGCTGTTCCTGGTCGTGTGGTCCTCGATCAACGCGCTGCAGCTCTTCGACGAGGTCTACCTGCTGACCAAGGGCGGCCCGGGCACCTCGACCTACGTCATCGTCTACTACCTGTACACGCTGGCGTTCTCCCAGGGCGTCGCCGGGTACGCGGCCGCCATCGCCTACGTCCTGCTGGTCGCGATCCTGAGCCTCACGCTGGTGCAGCTCTGGGTCGGCCGCCGGCTGGTGTACTACGCGTCATGACCAGCCAGATCGCCAGCCAGGTGCTGGACCCACCGAGGCGTCCCGCCGACGATGAGGAGCGGGAGCCCGGCCGGTTCCTGTTCAGCCCGTGGCACCTGGTGCTGATCCCGATCGCGGTCGTGATGCTGATCCCGATGGTCTGGATGCTGGTGACCTCGCTGGAGACGCTGAACGAGACCCGGCACTTCCCGCCCACGCTGCTGCCGCACACGCTGCGGCCCGGCAACTACACCCAGGTGCTGCGGCAGGCCCCGTTCGCGCGCTGGTTCCTGAACACGATGATCGTGACCGTGGTCACGGTGCTCGGCAACCTGCTGTTCTGCAGCCTGGCCGGCTACGCCTTCGCCCGGATCAAGTTCTTCGGCCGCGAGGTCGTGTTCGTGCTGCTGCTGACCACGCTGATGATCCCGTTCCAGGTGGTCATGATCCCCACCTTCATCATCGTGAAGGACCTCGGGCTGATCAACACGCTGAACGCGCTGATCGTGCCGAACCTAGCCAACGCGTTCGGCGTGTTCCTGCTGCGGCAATTCTTCCGAACGCTGCCGGTGGAGCTGGAGGAGGCAGCCAGGATCGACGGGGCCTCGCGGCTCAGCGTGCTGTTCAAGATCGTGCTCCCGCTGTCAGGCCCGGCGCTCGCCACGCTCGCGGTGATCACGTTCCTGTGGACCTGGAACGACTTCCTCTGGCCGCTGATCACGATTTACTCGCCGAACACGATGACGCTGCAGCTGGGGCTGACCACGTTCGAGGGAACGCACCAGACATCCACGAACCTGCTCATGGCGGCCAACGTGATGAGCATGCTGCCGGTCTTGCTGCTGTTCTTCCTGGCCCAGCGTTACTTCATCCGCGGGATCGCGACCTCGGGACTGAAGGGCTAGCCGTGGCACAGGTCGAGCTGAGCAACGTCACCAAGAGGTTCCCTGGTGGCACCTGCGCGCTGGACGAGCTGTCGCTGGAGATCCCCGACGGCGAGTTCCTGATCCTGGTCGGCCCGTCCGGCTGCGGGAAGACCACCGCGCTGCGGCTGATCGCCGGCCTGGAGCGGGCCACCTCGGGCACGATCACGATCGGCGGCACGACCGTCAACGGTGTCTCGCCGCGGGACCGGGACATCGCGATGGTGTTCCAGAACTACGCCCTGTACCCGCACATGACCGTGTACCGGAATCTCGGCTTCGGCCTGCGGGAGCGCCGGACCCCCAAGCGCGAGGTGGACCGGCGGGTCCGGGAGATCAGCGCCATCCTCGGCCTGGACGAGCTGCTCAAGCGCAGGCCCGCCCAGCTGTCCGGCGGCCAGCGGCAGCGGGTCGCGATGGGGCGCGCCCTGGTCCGCGAGCCCAAGGCCTTCCTGCTGGACGAGCCGCTGTCCAATCTGGACGCCAAGCTCCGGGTACAGATGCGCGCGGAGCTGAAGCGGCTGCACGCAAAGCTCGGCATCACCACGATCTACGTCACGCACGACCAGATCGAGGCGATGACCCTGGCCGACCGGATCGTGGTCATGTCGGCGGGCCAGGCGCTGCAGATCGGCACGCCGCAGGAGGTGTTCTCGCGGCCAGCGAACCTGTTCGTGGCCGGCTTCATCGGCAGCCCGGCGATGAACCTGCTGCGCGGGCGGGCCAGTGCACAGGGGTCCGCGGACACCGAGATCACCGCGGGCGACCTGCGCTTCACCCGGGCCGGGGTGCCGGACGGCGAGATCATCGTGGGGATCAGGCCCGAGTCGCTGGCGCAGGTTCCAGCCGACGTGACCGGCCCCGTCCTGGACCTCGACGTCGACCTGGTCGAGCCGCTCGGGGAGCAGGCCCTGGTGCACGGCACCGTGGCCGGGACCGCGGCGCAGAGCGGGGCCGAGGAGGAGCAGGCCATCCTGACCGACACCCCGTCGCGGGCGCAGGTCACCGCGGTGCTGCCGTCCGCGGGCCTGCCCGGCCCCGGCGACCGAGTCAGGCTCCGGGCCGCCCAGGACCGGATTTACCTTTTCGACGCGGCCACAGGAGAGGCGGTTTGGTGAAGCCCAGGATCGTGATCGTCGGCGCCGGGGGCTGGGTGTTCCCGGTCGAGCTGGCCAGGGACATCCTGTCGTTCGGCGCGCTGGCCCACGGTGAGCTCGTGCTGTACGACATCGATGTGGAGGCCGCCGAGCGGACCGCGCGGGCGGTCAGGCAGCTCATCGAGATCGGCGGTCTTGACACGACCGTCGAGATCCCCACCGAGCTGCCTGCGGCCCTGCGCGGCGCGGACTTCGTGGTGACCGTGTTCCAGGTCGGCGGCGTCAAGGCCTACGCGCACGATCTGCTGATCCCGCGCGAGTACGGGGTCGACCAGATCGTGGGCGACACGCTGGGGCCGGGCGGGGTGTTCCGCGGGCTGCGCACGATCGAGGCGCTCCGGGTGGTGGCCGAGACCATGCTCGAGGTCTGCCCGGACGCGCTGCTGCTCAACTACACCAACCCGATGTCGGCCAATATCTGGGCCACCGACCTGCGCGGCGTGCGCGTCATCGGCCTGTGCCACAGCGTGCTGAACACCGCCGAGCTGCTGGCCCACGAGCTCGGCGTGCCGCTGGACGAGGTCACGTTCGACACCGCGGGGGTGAACCACACCGCCTGGTTCACCACGTTCCGGCGTGGCGGCGAGGACCTGATCCCGCGGATCCGCGAGGTGATGACGGCCCGCTACATCGACGAGACCGAGCCGCTGCTGCCCAGGTCGGATGACCCGTACGAGTCCATCGAGCGGGTCCGCGCCGAGCTCATGCAGCTCACCGGGTACTTCCACACCGAGTCCAGCCACCACGCCAGCGAGTACTGGGCGTGGTTCCGCCGCACGCCGGAGCTGGTCAGCCACTACCTGGACCGGCACTGGGACAACCTGGAGATCGGCACCACCACGGACAAGGAGCGGTGGGACGCCGAGTTCGTGGCCGAGGCCCGCCGCGAGGGGCTCAAGCACGGCGGCGAGCTGTGCGCGCCGATCATGGACAGCGTCGTGACCGGCATACCGCGGCGGGTGCACGTGAACGTCCGCAACGGCGGCTCGATCACCAACCTGCCGGAGGACGCCTGCGTCGAGGTGGCCTGCCTGGCCGACGCCACCGGGGTCAGGCCCGGCCGGTACGGTGCGCTGCCGCCCGCCTGCGCGGCCCTGAACCAGCTGCAGATCGCCGAGCAGCGGCTCACCGTGCTGGCGGCGATGACCGGCAACCGCCAGCTCACCCGCGCCGCCGTCGCGCTCGACCCGCTGACCAGCTCCCTGCTCACGCTCCCGCAGATCCACGAGATGGCCGACCGGATGCTCGCGGCCGAAGCCGAGTGGCTGCCCCAGTTCCAGTAACCCGCAGTTCCCGCAGGACCCGATCCCTGGCAGGACCCGATGAAGCTGACCGCCATCCGCTGCCTGACCTTCGCCTCTATGTTGTCCGTCGCCACGGCGCTGTCCATGACCACGGGGCTGCCCGCCGCGCCGCTGCCAGCGGCCACGGCGGCCACCACCGCTCCTGCGGCCGCGTCCATCGGCGCCCCGGCGGCCAGCGGCACGCTGCGGATCACCGGCTCGCTGCGCGACGGCGGCGTGGTCCGCGGGGCCGGGCTGTCCTGGCGGCCCGGGGCGCTGCCGGCCGGGGACCGGCTGCTGAGCTTCGCGGTCGGCTACGCGTGGTCGGCCTGCAAGACGAAAACCGCCGGGCGGCCCTCAGGCTGTGTCGCCGCGGCCGACGCTACGGCGACCCCGTACGCGGCCCGGCGGTACGTCGTGGGCCACGTGGACACCGGCCGGTACCTGCGCCTCCGGGTGACAGCCGCCGAGGTGGTGGAGACCAACCCGGCGACATTTGCGTTCAAGATAATAAGGACCTCGCTGATCGCGGTCACCGGGCAGCGGGTCCGGGGTTATCCCTCAGGAAAGCCCCCGGTGACCGAGTTCCTGAACGGGCTGCCGGAGCGGCAGACCGGGTCCACACAGGAGTATTTCCAGGTCGACACCCCGCATTTCGCGGCGGCCGACGGCCAGCCGGTCCAGCAGTACCGGATCGACCAGGGCCCGTGGCGGGCCATGCCGGCCAGCCGGGTGTTCTACACCGGCACGCTGGCCGTGGGCCGGCATCACGTGGCGGTGCGCACGGCCAACCGGGCCGGGTCCACGATCCTGCGGTTCCGGTGGCGGGTGACCCCACTGCCCGCACCGGTGCCGTGCACCCGGCCGGGCGGCCGGGCCTGCTGGTACCCGCCGCACCTGGACAAGACCGGCCACCCCATGCGCTGGGACTGGCAGATCGGCCGGGTGACGCCGCTCCAGCGGACCGGCGCCCGCGCGGTCGACATCTACGACATCGACGGCTTCCTGACCACCCGGGCCGAGGTCAGCCAGATCCACCACAGCTGGCAGGCGAGCACGCTGGCCCACCCGAAGGCCGTCTGCTACCTGGACCTGGCCTGGGAGGACTACCGGCCGGATGCGAGCCCGGGCGGCGTGTTCCCGGCCGCCACGCTCGGCAAGGTCTACTTCGGCTACCCGCAGGAGCGGTGGCTCGACTTCCGCCAGCTCGACCAGCTCAAGCCGATGCTGGACGAGCGGATCTCGATGTGCGCGCGGAAGGGATTCGACGCGGTCGAGCTCGATGACATCGACAGCTACGACCCGCCCGGCACGACCGGGTTCCGGCTGACCGTCGGCGACGCGCAGAACTTCCTGGCCTGGGCCATGAACGACGTGCACGCCCACGGGATGACCGTGCTGTGGAAGAACGCTCCCAGCCTGTCCTGGTGGGGCGTCAGGTACGCGGACGGGGCCGTGGTCGAGGAGTGCTACACCTACGGCGGGTGTTTCGCGGCCTCGCAGGTCGGGACCGTGCAGGACGGGATCACCTGCTCGGCGCTGCACGGCCCGACGCCGTGCGGGTGGGACGTGTTCACCGCGGACCACACCGCGCGGCAGCCCACCGGCAAATGGGTGGGCGAGGCCGAGTACGGCGCCGACCACTTCGTCTGCAACCCCGGCCAGAAGTGCAGTCCGAAGCGCTCGTTCGCGGGGTACTGCCGGGCCGTGTACGCGCCGCGGAACGGGTTCGCCGCGGTCAAGTTCGACGTGGACCTGGACGGCGCGGTGTTCCTGCCCTGCCCGCGCGGCACCTGACGGCTTTATGCGGGGCCCGGCCTTCTTTAAGGTGATCAGGTGGACGCCGCGCAACGCCAGCTGAGTGACCAGATCGACGACGCGACCCAGCGCCTGCTCGGCGCGGCGCGGGTCATCGCCGAGTCCGACCTCCGGCAGCCGTCGCTGCTGCCGGGCTGGACGCGGGCGCACGTGCTCGCGCACCTGGCCCGCAACGCCGACGCCCTGCGCAACCTGCTGGTCGGGGCCAGGTCCGGGCAGCAGCGCCCGGCCTACGCCAGCCCGCAGGCCCGGGAGGCCGGCATCGAGCACGGAGCGGGCCAGCGGGCCAAGGACCTCATGGCCGACCTGGCCGATTCGGCCATGGCGCTGCGCACCGTCAGCAGGCAGCTGCCCGATGACGCCTGGCGGTTCCCGGTGCGGATCATGGACTCCGAGCCGTTCCCGGCCGTTCAGGTTCTGACCCGGCGGCTGGTCGAGGTCGAGCTGCATCACGGCGATCTCGGCACCGGGTACGGTCCGGCGGACTGGCCGGCCGCCTTCGCCGCCATGGACCTCGCCGAACCCATGCGGTCGCTGCGCCAGGACCGGCTTGACCGGGCCCGGCCCACCTGACCGATCAGCCACCCGAGGAGCAAGGCCATGCCATCGACAGCGTTCCCCGCCCTGTTCTCGCCGCTGCAGATCGGCAGCGTGACCATCAAGAACCGGGTGGTGTCGTCCGGTCACGACACGGTCATGGCCGCCGGGGGGCTGGTGAGCGACCAGATGGTGGCCTACCACGCCGCGCGGGCCGCGGGCGGCGTCGGCCTGATCGTGCTGCAGGTCAGCGGGGTGCACGAGTCGGCGCGCTACACCGACCACATCCTGATGGCCACGGACGACTCGTCGATCCCCGGGTACCGCCGCATCGCCGAGGCGGTACACCCGTCCGGGTGCCGGGTGTTCGCGCAGATCTTCCACCCGGGCCGGGAGATCATGGAGTCGCACGACGGCTCGCGGCCGGTCTCCTACTCCGCGTCATCCGCGGTCAACGACAGGTTCCGCACGATCCCGCGGCCCATGCCCGCCGCCCTGATCGCGGAGGTGGTCAGCGGCTTCGGCGACGCGGCCCGGCGGATGCAGGAGGCGGGCCTGGACGGTGTGGAGGTCGTGGCCAGCCACGGGTACCTGCCGGCCCAGTTCCTGAACCCGCGGGAGAACCTGCGCGAGGACGAGTACGGCGGCAGCGAGGAGAACCGGCTGCGGCTAACCCGCGAGATCATCGCCGACGTCCGGGCCAAGGTCGGCGCGGACTTCGTGGTCGGGATGCGGATCTCGGGCGACGAGATGTCCGAGGAGGGCCTCACCACGGACGAGGCGGTGCGGGCCTGCTCGGTCCTGGACGGTGACGGCGGGCTGGACTACGTCAGCGTGGTGGCCGGCACCTCCTCCACCCTGGCCGGTTCTGTGCACATCGTCCCGCCCATGAACCTTCCGCCCGCCTACACCGCGCCGCTCGCCGCCAAGATCAAGGACGTGGTCCGGGTGCCGGTCATCGTGGCCGGGCGGATCAACCAGCCGCAGGAAGCCGAGGCGGTGCTGGCCAACGGGCAGGCGGACGCGTGCGCCATGACCAGGGCGCTGATCTGCGACCCGGAGCTGCCCGCCAAGGCCGGGCGGGGGTCGGCGGACGAGATCCGCGCCTGCATCGGGTGCAACCAGGCCTGCATCGGGCATTTCCATGCCGGCTACTCGATCTCGTGCATCCAGTACCCAGAGTCGGGCCGCGAGCTGGTCTACGGGACCGTGAGCCCGGCCCCGCGGCCCCGGTCGGTGCTGGTGGTGGGCGGTGGCCCCGGCGGGCTCAAGGCCGCCGCCGTCGCGGCCCAGCGCGGCCACCAGGTCACGCTCTACGAGGCGCGCCGGCGGGTCGGCGGCCAGGTGCTGCTGGCCGAGCAGCTGCCGGACCGGGCCGAGTTCGGCGGCGCGATCACCAACCTGCTGGGTGAAGCCGAGCGGGCCGGGGCGGAGATCGTGACCGGGGTCCGGGTCGACGCCGGCCTGGTCCGCGACCTGTCCCCCGAGGTCGTGATCGTCGCCACCGGTGCTGTGCCCCGGGCGCCCGGCATCGAGATCAGCGGCGACCCGGTGATCATGGACGCGTCCGGGGTGATCGAGGGCGGCGAGGTTCCGGCCGGTCACGTCGTCGTGGCCGACTGGCGCTGCGACTGGGTCGGCCTCGGGGTCGCGCGGATGCTGGCCGAAGAGGGGCGGAAGGTGTCGCTGTGCGTGGACGGCAACATGGCCGGCGAGACGCTGCAGCAGTACGTCCGCAACGAGATGATCGCGGCCGCGCACCGGGCCGGGGTCAGCGTGATCACCAACGTCCGGGTCGCCGGCGCCGACGAGGACACCGTCTACCTGCAGCACCGGCTCAGCGGGCGGCCGGTGACGCTGGAGGGCGTCGCGGCCACGGTGTTCGCCATCGGCCCGTCGTCCGACGCTGGCCTGCTGGACGAGCTGACCGGGCCGGCGGGCTTCGGCGGCGAGGTCACCGGTGTCGGTGACTGCCTCGCGCCGCGCACGGTGGAGGAGGCGGTGCTGGACGGCCTCAGGGCCGCCTGGCGGATCTAGGCCGCGAACTCCGCCGCCATCACCACCGGGTCCCAGGCCTCACGGACCCACGGGGGCAGGTACATCTCGTCCCACAGCCACACCAGCTCGGGCCCGTTGACCAGCGCGCAGATGTCGTCCAGCGTCCCTTTCAGCAGCACAACCTCGTAGAAGTCGCGGCGGCGGCGGGGGTCGGACAGGTCCCACAGCACGTTCCTGGGATCCAGGCCGGACCAGAACAGCCGGCCGGGCATGCTGGCCATCCCCTCCAGCGGCCCGTGCAGCTCGGCCACGGAGCCGGGCACGGGCACGTGCCGGCGCTCATCGCTTTCCCGAACGCGCACGCCGGCTGTGATCACACCTTGATGTTCGCTCAGGTTGGGGCGAGAAGCCAGACCTGCTTTCGCCGCGGCCCGACACCCGCCCCTCGGGCCAGCTGCCGAGTGTTCCCGCTGGGACCTACAGGTCCTGCTGGATGGCCACCACCATCCGGGCCTGGTCGGCGGTCACGGCCAGGAACCCCTCAGGGGAGCGGAGCGGCACGTTGCCGACAGCGATCATGAACACGACCCGCCGGCCGCTTTTGGTCTCGGCGTACCCGGCCAGGCTGTTGCCGAGGACGATGATCTGGCCGGCCGGTGTCCCGACCACGCGGTTGCCGGTCTTCACCTGGGCGTGCCCGGCCGCGGGCGACCTGGTGTCCACGTCCGCCATGGTCCCGTCACGGCCGAGGACCGGGAGGGCCTGGAACAGGGCCGGGCCGTAGGAGGTCCGGGCGGCGCGGCTGAGGAATGTGGCGAGGGCCGCCGGGGTGGTCCGGCCCTGGTCGCTGGAGCCCGCGCCGTCGAACGGGAACACCCCCGTGGACGGAACCCCGAGGCCGGTGGCGGTGTCGACCTCGGCCTCGAGCCCGGTGGGGCAGCTCGTGCTGCCCATCCTGACCGCGGCCAGGCACACCATCAGGTCCGCGCCGCGGTTGTAGCTGACCTTCAGGATCAGCTTGGCGAACTGGGCCAGGGTCGCGGAAACGTGCTGGGCGACCCGGTCCGCCGGCCGGTAGCTCCCCTTCGGCGGCAGCAGCGCTACCGGGTTCAGGCCCGTCGCAGGCGCCGTCACCGTGACGCCGGCCCGCCGCAGCGCCTCGATGAACGCGGTGCGGGCGAACTCGGGAGGATGGTCGACCTCCCACACCCGCAGCGTCGGCGGACTGCCGGCCGCGATCTGACCCGTCACGACCAGCCGGCCGGGTGCGGGCTCGGCGACGTTCAGCGTCGTCGGCTTCCTGGCCGCGACCGTGGTGACGCGGTTGGTCACTGTGTACGACGCGGTCATCGGCCGCCACCTGACCGTCGCCCTGTGCCCCACGGCGCCGGGCGTCATCAGCAGGTCGATCAGGTTCTCGTTCACCCAGATGGGCGAGATCAGGCCGTCGGGGAAGCCGCCGTAGGCGGCGAACAGCCGGTCGTCGATGACCACGTTGCCGTTCACCCGGGTGATCCCCGAACGACGCACCATGGCCGCGAGCTGATCGAGGCCGGCCAGCGGGTCGCCGGGCGGTTCCACCCCGCCTGGCAGCTGGTCGGCGTAGCTCTGGTCCGCCTTCGGGAGGTTCTCGTAGTACAGCGTGCCATTGCGCTGCTCCCGCAGCCCGAGGCTCATGTCACCGGACGCGACCAGCACCAGATTCCCGCTCAGCGTGCCTCCGGTGACCGAACCCTCCCGGTAGACCGGTGTCCGGAACCTGTAGTCCGGCCCGTACTTGCGCAGGGCGGTCGAGACCGAGTAGAGCTTCATCGTCGACCCGGGATCGAACATCTTCTGACTGTTCTGGGCGGCTAGGACCTTCCCGCTGGCCTGGTCCAGGACCTCGTAGCCCCAGTCCGACTGCCGGTACCTGGCAGCACTCTCGATCCTGGCGATGACCTGGGCCACCGTGGCGCCACTCCCCGCGCCGGCCCCGCCGGCCGCCCGGGTGCCGCACCCGGCGGACAGCGCCACTGCCGCGGCGACGCCCGTGCTGACAGCCAGCAGGCGGTTAGTCCGGTTTGCGAATCCCCCGTGTCGCACGCCAGAGGATTACCCGTCCCGACCAGGGCGAACCCGGCCGGCAGTCAGGACGGGCGGGGCAGATAGCGCAGCATGAGCTGCGACCACGTGAGATGGGCCAGCGCCGGGGCCAGGAACCCGCCGGAGGCGCGGCGCTGAAGCCCGAAGATCACGCTCGTGGCGGTGCCGGCGAGCACGAGAGCGGGGTTGCGGGTCGCCATGATGGTGGCCGCGTAGGCGAGCGTGGTCTTCGCGACAGGGCTGGACTCTTCGACCAGCGACCAGAGGGCGCCGCGGAAGAACAGCTCCTCCGCCACCGCGTTGGCTCCCGCGGTAAGCGGCACGAGCCGGCTGGAGCCGTGGTCCGCGTAGTGCAGTGCGCTCCCGATGGCGCGGTTGAGCGGCGGGATATACCGGGCGAGCCGGGCGGCGCCGTAGAACAGCCCGAAGGCGCCGGCGCCGGTGAGCACGGGCCCGGCCACCTGGCGCCGCAGGGCCTCCCGCAGGTTCTGGGTCTGGCCCGGCTCCAGAGGGCCGACGGCGAGCGCCCCGGCGGCCCAGGTACCGGCGAGACCCAGCGTGAGCGCATAGAACTGAGGCGAGCCGGCTTCGGTCGACAGTGAGATCCCGAGCAGGCCCGCGCCGGCCACGCTGGTAGCGGCGGCGATGACCAGCCGG
This sequence comes from uncultured Actinomycetota bacterium, assembly GCA_963844655.1. GTDB lineage: Bacteria > Actinomycetota > Actinomycetes > Streptosporangiales > Streptosporangiaceae > JASHPR01. The sequence continues at coordinate 76,711 of CAWJPA010000009.1, forward strand.
CGCTGGGGTCGCCGCGCAGCCGCTGCCCCGGCGGTCACCGGCTCCCGCCCCTGGCCTCGCGGCGCTCGGCGAGAGCCTGGCGGACGGCGGTGTCGTAGGGCAGGGGGTCGAAGGGGATCAGGTCGCGGATCGCGTGGTCCCGCACGATGACCTCATTGATCATCGAGTCAACGAGTGCCCGGCTGGTGCCGGTGTCCACGTCCGTGACCAGGGTCAGCCACAGGGAGGACAGGCGGGGGCTGAGCAGCGGCACCGGCAGGATCGGCAATGGCCGGCCCTCGATGGCGGCGACGCGGCGCAGCATGGTGGCGTACTGCAGCACCTCGGGTCCCCCGACCTCGAAGACCCGGCCCGCCGTCTCCGGCAGGGCGAGCACCCCGACCAGGTACCGCACGACGTCGTCGACGGCGATCGGCTGGGTGCGGGTGGCGACCCACGTCGGCGTGATCATGAGGGGCAGGTGCTCGACGAGCTGGCGGGTCAGCTCCCAGGAGATGCCGCCGTGGCCGATGATGATCCCGGCCCGGATGACGGTAACCGGGACCCCGGCCGACCCGAGCAGCTTCTCGACCTCGCGGCGGCTCCGCAGGTGGGCCGAGAGCACGTCCGATTCGTCACCCAGCCCGCCGAGGTAGATCATGCGCCGCAGCCCGGACCGCGCGGCCGCGGCGCCGAAGGCATCGGCCGCGTCGGCGTCCTTGCGCTCGAAGTCCGGCTCGCTGAGCGAGTGCACGAGGTAGTACGCCGCCTCGCAGCCGGCCAGGGCCGATCCCAGGCTGGCCGGGTCGCTCACGTCCCCGCGCACGGGGGTGCCGGCCCCGGCATAGCGGTCCGGACGGCGGGTCATGGCCATGACGTCGTGCCCGTCGCTGGCCAGAACCATGGCCAGCCGGCGGCCGACAAACCCGGACGCACCCGCCACCAGGACTTTCACAGGCCCTGCACTACCCGCCCGGATCCAGGCGAACCCGCCTCACCCACGGGCGTCCGCATGATCCATGTGAGTTTGCTGCACACCTGGCTACAGCAAACTCACATGGATCAAGGTGGCGAGCGCGGCGGAATCGGGCACAAGCCCCGCGGGCACCACAGGCACCACGCGGAGCGCGCCAGCGCCCCAGCCCGCGCCCGGTGCCCTCGCCTTTGCCGCGCCGGTGCGCTAGCCCTCGTAGTAGCGGCTGTCGATCTCCGTCAGCACCTCGTCGAGGATGGCCAGTCCTTCCTTGGTCTCCGCCTCGGAGACCGTGCACGGCGGCACCATGTGCACCCGGTTGTAGTTCGCGAACGGCACCAGGCCGCGCGACCGGGACTGGGCCAGCAGCTCGCCCATGGCCTCGGACGACCCGCCGTAGGGCGCGAGCGGCGCCCGCGTGGCCCGGTTCGTGACCATGTCCAGCGCCCAGAACACGCCGGTCCCGCGCACCTCGCCGATCACCGGGTGCCGGGCGGCCAGGTCCCGCAGGCCGGGGCCGAGCACCTCGGCGCCGATGGCGGCCGCGTGCTCCACGATGCCCTCGTCCTTCATCGCGTCGATCGACGCCACGATCGACGCGCAGGCCAGGGGGTGGCCCGAGTAGGTGAGCCCGCCGGGGAACACCCGGTCGTCGAACGTGGCGGCGATCTCATCGGAGATGATCACCCCGCCGACCGGCACGTACCCGGAGTTCGAGCCCTTCGCGAACGTGATCAGGTCCGGCGCGACGTCGTAGTGCTCGAACGCGAACCAGCGGCCCGCCCGGCCGAACCCGCACATGACCTCGTCGGCGATGTACACGATGCCGTACTTGTCGCACAGGGCCCTGACCCCGGCCAGGTACCCGGGCGGCGGGACCAGGATTCCGGCCGTGCCCACGATGGTCTCGATCAGGATGGCCGCGATCGTGGCCGGGCCCTCGAAGGTGATCACTTCCTCCAGGTGGTCCAGCGCCCGCTCGCATTCCTCCTGCTCGGTGGTGGCCCAGAACGACGTCCGGTACAGGTACGGGCCGAAGAAGTGCACGTGCCCGGAGGCGTACTCGTTCGGCCACCGCCGTGGGTCCCCGGTGGACGTGATCGCCGCCGTGGTGTTGCCGTGGTACGAGCGGTAGAAGCTCAGCACCTTGCTGCGGCCGGTGTGCAGCCGCGCCATCCGGATCGCGTTCTCGTTGGCGTCGGCGCCGCCGGTGGTGAAGAACACCTTCGCCATGCCGTCGGGCGCCAGGTCCGCGATCCGGGTTGCGGCCTCTCCCCTGGCCTCGTTCGCGTGCTGCGGCGCGATCGTGGCCAGCTTGGCCGCCTGCTCGGCGATCGCCGCGGTGACCCGCGGGTGCTGGTGCCCGATGTTGACGTTCACCAGCTGGCTGGAGAAGTCCAGGTACCGCTGGCCGTCGTAGTCCCAGAAGCACGAGCCCTCGGCCCGCTCGACCACCAGCGGCTTCAGCGCCCGCTGGGCCGACCACGAGTGAAAGACGTGCGCCCGGTCCATCGCCAGTACTTCGGCGCCCCGCGCCGGGTCGGGCGTGTGCTCGGTCATGTGTCTGCCTCCATACCGGGACCGCGGTCCCGCCGTGTGGCCAGGCTGCCTCTTGACCGCCGGGCCGGGCCGATGTTACTTACAAGTCACAAACCCCGTCATCCCCCCGACCCCAGCCCCCGCCCATGACCGCAGCGCCAGCCAGACTCGCGCCCGGCCCCAAGGAGCCTGCCCGTGCTTCGACCTGCCGTTTCCCGCCATCGGTTAGTCCTCGCCGCCCTCGCGCTGGCCGCCGCCGCCCTGCCGGTGCTGGCCGCCGCGCAGCCCGCCGCCGCGCAGGCCGCGGTCCACTACGTGGCGCTGGGCGACTCGTACTCGTCCGGCGTGGGGGCCGGGAGCTACGACAGCGCCAGCGGGTCGTGCGACCGGAGCGCGAACGCCTATCCCGCTTTGTGGGCGGCGGCTAACGGCCCGGCCAGCTACGTGTCGGAGGCCTGCTCGGGCGCGACCACCGGCTCGGTTATCAGCAGCCAGCTGTCCGCGCTGAGCGGCGCCACCACGCTGGTCTCGATCACGGTGGGCGGCAACGACGTGGGCTTCAGCAGCGTGATGGAGACCTGCGTGCTGCACTCCACCAGCACCTGCGTGAGCGCGGTCGCCACGTCGGAGAGCGAGATCGCCAGGGCCCTGCCCGGCGAGCTGGACAGCGTGCTGGCCGCGGTCTCCGCGCACGCCCCGAACGCGCGGGTGGTGGTGCTCGGCTACCCGCACCTGTACGACCTGAGCAGGTCGTCGTCCTGCCTCGGCCTGAGCACGGCCGACCGGACCGACCTCAACACCGCGGCCAATGACCTCGACGGCGCCATCCAGGCCGCAGCGCAGCGGCACGGCGACGTGTTCGCCGACGTCAGGACCGCGTTCGCCGGTCATGAGATCTGTGACTCCGGTAGCTGGCTGCACTCAGTGGACCTGTTCGACCTCGATGTCTCCTACCACCCGACCGCCGCGGGCCAGTCCGGCGGCTACTACCCGGTGTTCAGCGCGAACGCCGGCTGACCGCCCGGCCCGCGCCGGGGCCGGCAGGCCACCGCCCGCCGACCCCGGCCGGGTCACCGGTTCACCGGGAAGCCGAGGCTGACGCCGCCGTGGCTGGGGTCCAGCCACCGGGACGTGACCGCCTTGCCGCGGGTGTAGAAGTGCACGCCCTCGACCCCGTGCACGTGGGTGTCGCCGAACAGCGACGCCTTCCACCCGCCGAACGAGTAGAACGCCATCGGCACCGGGATCGGCACGTTGATGCCGACCATTCCGACCTCGACCTCGTGGGTGAACCGCCGGGCGGCTCCCCCGTCGTTGGTGAAGATCGCGGTCCCGTTGCCGTACGGGTTGCCGCTGACGACCTGGAGCGCCTCGTCGTATCCGGGGGCCCGGACGACCGACAGCACCGGCCCGAAGATCTCGTCCCGGTAGCAGCCCATGGCCGGGGTCACGTGGTCGAGCACCGAGGGACCGAGCCAGAACCCGTCCGCCGCCTCGCTGCTGACCGGGTGCTGGCGCCCGTCCACGGCCAGCGTCGCGCCTTCGGCGACACCGGAGTCCAGGTAGGACGCGACCTTGTCGCGGTGCTGCCGGGTGACCAGCGGGCCCATCTCGGACCGCTCGTCGTCACCGGCCCCGACCCGCAGCGCGGGGATCCGGCTGGCGATCTTCTCGACCAGCTCATCGCCGACCGGGTCGACCGCGACCACCACCGAGATGGCCATGCACCGCTCGCCCGCGGACCCGAAGCCCGCCGACACCGCGGCGTCCGCGGCCAGGTCGAGGTCGGCGTCGGGCAGCACCACCATGTGGTTCTTGGCCCCGCCCAGGGCCTGCACCCGCTTGCCCGCGGCCGTGCCTGTCTCGTAGATGTAGCGGGCGATCGGCGTCGACCCGACGAAGCTGATCCCGCGCACGTCGGGGTGGGCCAGCAGCGCGTCGACCGCCTCCTTGCCGCCCTGCACAACGTTGAACGCCCCGTCCGGGAGCCCGGCCTCGGCCAGCAGCTCAGCCATCATCAGCGACGCGCTCGGGTCCTTCTCCGACGGCTTGAGCACGAACGTGTTGCCGCAGGCGAGCGCGATCGGGTACATCCACATCGGCACCATGGCCGGGAAGTTGAACGGCGTGATGCCGGCCACCACGCCCACCGGCTGCCGGATCGAGAACGCGTCCACGCCGGTGGAGACGTTCTCCGAGAACCCGCCCTTGAGCAGGTGCGGGATCCCGCACGCGAACTCGACTACCTCGAGCCCGCGGGAGACCTCGCCCGCCGCGTCCGAGGCGACCTTGCCGTGCTCGGAGCTGATCAGCTTGGCCAGCTCGCCCTGGTGCTGCCTGAGCAGCTCGCGGAACGCGAACATGACGTTCGCCCGCTTGGTCAGCGACGTCTCCCGCCAGCCCGGCAGGGCCCCGGCGGCGGCGGCGACCGCGGCGCCGACCTCGGCCGCGGACGCGAAGTCGACGGTCCCTGAGACCTGCCCCGTGGCCGGGTTGTAGATGTCACCCCGCTGCGCCGCATCGCCTGACCACGGCTTGCCGCCGATCCAGTGCGTCACATGCTTCACTGCCCAGTCACCCCAGCTCTCTGCTGCCTATGCGCCCACCTACCAGTCTGCCGCTGGGCCCCTCGCTCGCCAAGTGACAGTATGTAAAGCCATTACGCTACCGAGGCTACTTACTGTCAGACGGGACGGATGGTGCCGGATGCTGCCGACCGTGGCCGAGATCCTCGCGCTCGACCCGCTGCGCCGTGGCGCGCCGAAGGTGGTGGCGGCGGCCGACCGCCTGGACGCGCCGGTGCGCTGGGTGCACGTGATCGAGCTCGCCGAGGCCGCCCACCTGCTCCGCGGGGGCGAGCTGGTGCTGTCCACGGGGATCGCGCTGCCCGACGACCCCACGGGCCTGGCCCGGTACGTGGCCGACCTGGCCTCGGTCGGGGTGAGCGCGCTCGCCGTCGAGCTCGGCTCGAGGTACGCGCGCAGCCTGCCGGCCGCGCTGGTGTCCGCCGCGTCCGGGCACCGGCTGCCGCTGATCGTGCTGCAGCGGGAGACCCAGTTCATCGAGATCACCGAGGCCGTGCACGCCCGGATCATCGACGCCCAGCTCGAGGAGCTGCGCGCCTCCGAGCACCTGCACCAGGTGTTCACCGACCTCGCGGTCTCCGGCGCCCCGGCCGGCGAGGTGGTCCGCCAGGCCGCCGCCCTGTCCGGCTGCCCGCTGATCCTGGAGAACGTGGCCCACCAGGTCCTCGCGTGCGAGCCGGCCGGGCACGACACCGCGCGGCTGCTGGCCGGGTTCGCGGCCAGGTCCCGGGTGGTGACCCCGGCCGGCCGCACCGGGTACGACCCCGCGTCGGGCTGGCTGGTGACCGTGGTCGGGGCCCGCGGCGAGGACTGGGGCCGGCTGATCATGGTGCGCGGCGGCCCGGCCGAGCCGCGCGACGTCGCGCTGGTCGAGCGCGCGGCCACCACGCTGGCGCTCGGGCGGCTGCTCGACCACGAGCGCGAGAGCCTGGAGCGCCAGGCGCACCGGACCATCCTGGGCGCGTTCCTCGGTCACGGCTACGCCGAGCCCGCGGAGGCCGAGGCGCGGGCCCGGGCCCTCGGCGTCCCGGTCGCAGGGCGCGCGCTGCTGGCCGTGGTGGTCCGGCTGTCCCACGGCGACACCGGCCTCGAGGCCCACGCCCGCGCGCTGCGGACCGCCGACGTGATGGCCGCGGCCTGCCGGAGCGCGCAGGTCCCGGCCCTGGTCGGCACGCTGGACGACATCCGGGTCGGCGGCCTGCTCGCGCTGGCGCCGCGGGCCGACCCGGACGCCGCGCTCAGCCGCCTGGCCGCGCAGCTGCGCCGGCAGCTCGGCGACGACGACGTGATCGGGGCCGGCTCCGTGGTGGACTCGGTGCTGGAGGTGCAGCGGTCCTTCCTCGAGGCCGAGCAGGTGGCCGAGGTGGCCGCGCGGGACAGCGCAGGTCAAAACGGCGGTGGCCGGAACGGGACCGGGCGGGACGGGGCCCGGCGGGACGTCTACCGGCTGCCGGACCTGCGGCTGCGCGGCCTGCTGCACCTGCTCCGCGACGACCCGCGGGTGCAGGCCTTTGCCGAGCGGGAGCTCGGGCCGCTGCTGCGCCGCGACGACGCCACAGGCAGCCAGCTGCTGAGCACGCTAACCGCGTACCTGGAGGCGGGCGGCAACAAGGCCGAGGCGGCCAGGCGCGCGCACCTGGCCCGGCCCACGATGTACGAGCGGCTGCGCCAGATCGAGGCCGTGCTCGGGGTCAGCCTCGAGTCGGCCCAGTCGCTCACGTCACTGCATGTCGCGGTGCTGGCCCACACAGTGCTCGCCGACCGGGGTGTCCGGGAGGCGTGACGCGAGCACCCGGAGCCGGAGCGTAATGGAGGTCAGAGGCTCAGGTCCGGCAGCGTGAGCTCGCCGCCGAGGTGGGCCAGGACCGGGTCGTCCGGGTCTGGCTCGCCGTGGGCGGCGATGACCTCGGCGGCGAACGCCTCGGCGTCGTCGCGGGGGTGGTAGCCCAGGGCCCGGGCCTCATCCAGCGACACCCAGCCGCCGCGGGTGTTCGCCGACACGCCGAAGACCACCCGGAAGCCCGGGGCCGGGGTGGTCAGGCATGCCTCGAACAGCCGCCCGGCGTCGTCCGGGGACAGCCACGTGGACAGCGAGCGCACGGTCGGCGGGCGCTCGGCGCAGGTCAGGATCCTGAGGCAGATCACGTCCAGGCCGTACCGGCTGTGGTACAGCGATCCCAGCGCCTCGCCCGCCACCTTGGACACCCCGTAGTACGTGTCCGGCGCGGGAAACGCGTAGTCAGGGACGGGGAACGCCGCCCGGGGCGAGAACCCGACCGCGTGGTTCGACGAGGCGAAGATCACCCGCCCGGTCCCGGCCTGGCGGGCCGCCTCGAACATCGTGTGCGTGCCGTCGATGTTGACGTCGCGGATCTGCGGCCACGGCGCCTCGCCCGGGATCCCGCCGAGATGGATCACGGCCTCCGCGCCCTGGCAGGCCGCGGTCATCGCGGCGGTGTCGGTGACCGAGGCCTGGATGGCCTCCTCGCCGGGGCCGGCCGAAAGGGGGGCGATGTCGAGCAGGCGCAGCGTCCGGGCCGGCCGGGCCAGCCGGGACCGCAGCATCGTCCCGATCTGGCCCGCCGCGCCCGTGATGAGAATGGTCGGCATGACGATCACCGTAGCGGCCCAGGCCCGGCGCCCGGTGATCCGCTGCCTGCCCGGGTTAGTCGCTGGTCTGGTCGTCTGTCTCGGCGCCGGGCGCGTTGTTCTTCACCGACTCGATCCCGTTCAGCGCCGACGCCTTGCTCTCGTAGGCCTCGCTGGTCGCGATCACCTGCCCGTTGCCGGCCAGGAGGTTGAAGTGGTACTTGCCGCTGGCGCCCTTCTTGAGCACGAACTTTCCGGCCATGGCTCCTCCTTTTCGGACACCCGTACGTCCCTTCCGCCATCCTTCCCGACGGGCGCGCCTCCGGCCCGGCGCGCCCCCCAGAAGCGGAGAACTCCGGCCGCACGGGTCAGGCGGAGCGGAACGTTATCAATCCGTTATCGACCATGACGTATCTGGACGGGCCCGCGCGGCTCCGGTCCAGCATGAGCGGTCATCAGGCTTGCGACTGGAGTTGTGCGTCATGCCGCCTCACCGCGGACCGGCATGACACCGCTGGGAGCCCGGCATGACGTGGTACTTCGACTCCCCTCGCGGGCCGCAGGACCACGAGGACGATGAGGACGATCCGGTCCTTGACGTCCTGCCCGCCTCCCTGCTGCAGCGGCACGGTGCCCGGGTGCTCGTCCCGACCGACGCGGCCGCGATCAGCGGCGGGCAGCCGCCCCGGTCCACGGTCTACGTAGCCAGCACGCTGCTCGTCGCGGGTCACCTGCTGGCCGACGCCGGCGTGGTCCGTGCCATCCACGACGCGCTGAGCCCCATCGGGCTCCGGCTTGAGGTGCCGGACAGCATCCCTGACCTGCCCGCGTACCTGCCCCGGCGGGCGGTCCTGGTGCCGCTCCCCCCGGACCAGGGCGGGCTGCCGACCGTGGTCGTCGACGCCTGGACCGCCCTGCAGACCCTGCGGGCGGCCGCCGCGGCGCATACGCATGAGTTCCTGGACGAGCAGGCCATCGGCGGGATCTGGCTCGAGCACCTGATGTTCGGCTCGGCGATCGCCGGGGCCCCGGCCAGCCACGGTGGCGGCGTGTCGGGCAGCCCGGCCAGCCACGGTGGCGGCGTCAGCGGGCCGGGTGCGACCGACTCCTACATGTTCGGCGGATGGGACGCACGGACGCCCGTGATGCTCGCGGCGGACGCGCCGGGCCGCAGGCCGTCCGGTGAGTGCGCGGACCTGTTCGGGCGGCGCCCGGTGCTGGCCGCGCTGGACACCGGCGCGACCGCGCACCCCTGGCTGGACGTCCAGGCGGATCTGGCCGCTCCGGGCGGCTGCAGCACCGCCCCGGACGGCTTCGTGGCGGTCGATCAGGGCGTGCAGGACTTCATCTTCAACCAGGGGATCCTGGCCGGCTACCCGCCGGGCCGCCTGATCAGGTACCCGTACGACACCCCGGTCACCGGTGAGCCGCTGGTCGGCGACGTCAACCAGGCCTTCGGCCACGGCTGCTTCATCGCCGGGATCGTCCGCCAGGTCGTGCCGGACGCCCAGGTCCTGGCCATCCGGATCATGTCCAGCGACGACTGCGTCCGTGAGGCTGACCTCATCTACGCCCTCGGCCTGATGGCGGTCCGGGTCGCGAACGCGCTGAACGGCGACATGGCCCAGATGATCGACGTGATCTCGCTGTCGCTGGGTTACTTCAATGAATCCCCGGCGGATCCGGTGTACACCGCCGCGCTCTGGCTGGCGATCGAGCCGCTCCTGCTCCTGGGTGTGCCGGTCGTCGCGGCGGCCGGGAACTACTCGACCCGCCGCCACTTCTACCCGGCCGCGTTCGCGCAGTCGCCGACGCCCGCGGGCCAGGCGCCCGTGATCAGCGTGGGCGCGCTGAACCCGAACGGCTCGCGCGCGGTGTTCAGCGACGACGGCGGGTGGGTGCGGGCCTGGGCCTCGGGCGCGGCCATGGTCAGCACGTTCCCCGCCGTCGACGGGAGCCGCGGCCCGGAGATAACCCTGCCCGCCTCCCCCGGCAGCCGCGCGGCCCTCGATCCCGACGACTTCTCCGAACCCGATGGCTGCGGCTTCGCCATCTGGTCCGGCACGTCGTTCTCGGCCCCGCTGCTGGCGGCGCAGATAACCAGGCACCTGCTCGATGAGGCGGTGGCCGACGACGCCCTGCGGCTGGACGTCCCCGGCGCGGAGGCGGCGGCCGCCCGGGTCACGCAGACCCTGCTGCAGCTTGGCTGGCCGGGGTGATGCCGGTGGAGCGCTCCGAGTCCGTCAGCGCGCCGGCCAGGAGGCCGGATCGCGGGGCCCGGCTGGCGTCCCTGGCCGTCGCGGCCAGGGACGGCAGCGAGGATGCCCTCGGCCAGATCGTGACCGAGCTCAGCCCGATGCTGTGGCAGGTGGCCCGCGCAGCCGGGCTGACCTCCGGGGACGCTGAGGACGTGCTGCAGACGGTCTGGCTGCGGCTGGTCGGGCACCTGGGCGGCCTGCATACGCCAACCGCCCTCACCGCCTGGCTCGTCATCACCACGCGGCGGGAGGCCTGGCGGGTCCGGGCCGCGCGGCGCAAGCAGGTGTTCGCCGACCAGGACTGGCTGACGGCGATTCCCGACCCGGCACCCGGGGCCGAGCAGCTCGCGATCACCGGCGACCAGCGGCGCGAGCTCTGGGCGGCGCTGGGGAGGCTGTCCCCCCGGTGCCAGGAGCTGCTGCGCATCATCGCTTTCGTGCCGCAGGCCGACTACCGGGAGATCGCGGCGCAGCTCGGCATGCCGCAGGGCAGCATCGGCCCCACCCGCGGGCGTTGCCTGGCCAAGCTGCGGGCGCTCCTGGCCGACCCTGGCGAAGGGAACCCCCGATGAAGCACCAGGAACCGGCGGGCCAGCCAGCGGCAGGCGGGCCACTGGACGATGCGGACATCGCGCTGCTCGGCGACATCCGGGCCCTGCACCAGGCGGCCGATCCCATGCCCGCGGATCTTCCTGACCGTATCCGGTTCTCGCTCGCGGTCCGCGACCTCGAATTTGAGCTCGCCCGGCTGTCCGCCGAGGACGACGAGCTGATGCTGGCCGCCCGGGGGGCGGAGCAGAGCCGGACGATCACTTTCGACAGCGACAGCCTGACCATCATGATCAGGGTCGATGCGAACAGCGACGGGACGGCGCGGATGGACGGCTGGCTCGCCCCGCCGCACGCCAGGACCGTCGAGCTGCAGACCACCGCCGGGAAGCTGACCGTGGTCGCCGATGACCGGGGGCGCTTTGTCTTCAGCCGGGTCGCCCACGGCAGTGCCCAGCTTGTGGTGCGGGCCGGGTCGGGCCAGGACGGCACCGGCCAGGCCGTCGTCACCCCGGCGCTCATTCTCTGATCCAGGGACGCCCACGGGATGCCATCTGCTGCCGGCCGCCCGGTTCCGCCCGCCAGGTCACTGGCCCGCGCGGCCGGCCGGGCCCGCGCCGCTCACCGGCGCGGCCTGCAGGCCGGCGGGGTCTGGCGCCCGGCCGCCGCCGCCCGCCACATGCGGTCCGGGCTGCTGACCCTGGGCTGGGCCGAACTCGGGGATCATCCGGACAGCTCGGGTATCGCGGCGGAGCACCGGGCCCTGGCCGCACGGCTGCTGATGAGCCTGGCCCATTACGAGGCCGAGCAGGGCCGCACCGAGTACGGGCTGAGCCTGCTGGACCACGCCGAGCCCCTGGCCGCCGAGGCCGACCGCGGGGTGCTGCTGTCCCAGCGCGGGCTGCTGTTCATGCGGACGTGGCGCGGGGCTGAGGCGTTAACGCTCCTCGACGAGGCGGTGACCCTGCTGCGGGACTACCCCGACCCGGCCTACCTGGCCGGGACGCTGCTGAACCGGAGCTTCTCGCATCTCAACTCCGGCCATGTCGGTCAGGCGCGGGCCGACCTGGTCCGGTGCGAGCGGGTGTCGGCGGAGCACGGGCTCGACCTGATCGCCGCCAAGGCCGTGCACAACCTGGGCTATTGCCACCTGCTGGAGGGCGACCTGCCGGCTGCGCTGCGGCTGCTCAACGCGGCCGCCGTCAGCTACCGCCAGATGGCTCCGTCCATGCTGCCTGTGGTGGCCATGGACACGGCCCGGGCGCTGCTGGCGGCGGGGCTGGCGAGCGACGCAGCGGACGAGCTCGACGCCGCGATCCCGGCGTTCCGGCGGCAGCGGCTCGACCAGGACCACGCCGATGCCGAGCTCGCCCGCTCCCAGGCGGCGCTGGCGGCCGGTGATCTGCCGGCCGCACGCCGCTGGGCGGCGGCGGCCAGGCGACGGTACAGGCGCCGGGGCAACGACGCGTGCGCCAGTCTCGCCGAGCTCGCCGGGCTGCGCGCCCGGGCCATGTCGCCGGGCCGCGCGGGACCGGTCGCCGACGCAGCGCAGCTGATCGCGGGCCGGCTGCGCGGATGCGGGCTGCGGGCCGACGCCGACGCAGCGGAACTGATCGCGGCCCGGGCGCTGATCGCGGCCGGGCGGCCCGATGCGGCGCGGCGCCGGCTCGCGCTGGTCCGCCGCGGCCCAGCGATGCCGCTGGATGTCAGCCTGCTGAGCAGGCTCGCCCGCGCCGAACTGGCGGAGGCCGAGGCACGCCCCGGGGCGGCCCTGGCCGAACTCCGGGCGGGCCTGGCCATGGTGCACGCCCGCCGCGGCCGGCTGGGCAGCGTCGACCTGCAGACCGGGGCCGCAGCCCTGGGGGCCAATCTCGCCGCCGCCGGCCTGCGGCTGGCCCTGGACCGCGGGTCCGCGCCGCTGGTGTTCGCGTGGCTGGAGCGCTCCAGGGCGCAGGCGTTCCGGGTCCGGCCGGTCCGGCCGCCCGCCGACCCCAGGGCCGCGGAGATGCTGGCCGAACTGCGCCAGCTCAGCTACCTGATCCGGCAGGCCGAGCTGAACGGCAGCCGCGACCCGGCCGCCAACGCCCGGCGCGCCCAGCTCCAGCGGCAGGTCAGGGAGCACAGCTGGGAGGCGGGCGGCCGGGGAGGCGACGCCCTGCGATTCAGCATCGTCGATGTGATGGCCGCGCTCGGCGGCAGCGGCCAGAGCATGGCCTGCCTGCTGACCCCGGACGACCGGAGGCTCGCAGCGGTGGTGCTCAGCCAGGGCTCGGTGCGCCTGATCGGCCTCGGCGACTACGAGCGGGCCACCGAGGCGTCCCGGATGCTGAACGCCGACCTTGATACGCTCGCCGGCCGCCGGCTGCCCGCACGGCTGGAGGCGGTGATCACGGATTCCATCCGGCACCAGGCCGCGGTCCTCACCGCAGAGCTCGTGGCGCCGCTGCGTTCGTCGCTCGGCGACGGCGGCGTGGTCATCGTGCCCGCGGGCACGCTGGCCAGCGTCCCCTGGAGCCTGCTCCCCGATCTGCGCGGCCGGCCGGTCACGGTCAGCCCGTCGGCATCATCGTGGCTGTCCGCGTGGCGGCGCGGCCAGCCCGGCCCGGCGGCGGATGCCCCGCCGGTGCTCATCGCCGGGCCGGACCTGCGGCACGCCGCCAGCGAGGTCACCGAGATCGCCGCGGTCTACCCGGGCTGCCAGACGCTGCGCGCGGGCGCCGCCACGGTGGACGCCACGCTGCGGGCGCTCGACGGTGCCACGCTCGCGCACCTGGCCACCCACGGGCACCATGACCGTGAGAACGTCCTGTTCTCCCGGCTCGACCTGGCCGACGGGCCGCTCATGGCCTACGACGTTCAGGGGCTCACGGCCGCGCCGCGCCAGGTGATCCTGTCGGCCTGCGATGTCGGGCGGGTTGTCGTCCGCCCCGGCCAGGAGGTCCTCGGCTTCACCGCGGCCCTGCTCCATGTGGGCACGGCGACCGTCGTGTCCAGCGTCGCCCGGGTGCCCGACGACACCGCGGTCGGCATGATGACCGCCTACCACCGCGCGCTCACGGCCGGGGCCCGGCCTGCCGAGGCCCTGGCCGGGGTAGCCGCGGCGGAGCCGTTCAGCCCGTTCGTGTGCTTCGGGGCGGGCTAGCTGGCGCCGCACCTGGTCAGCGCGGATCGGGGTCGGGGGTGACGCCGGGACGGGCCAGGAAGTCGAAGTCGCAGCCCTGGTTGGCCTGGGTGATGTGCTCGCTGTAGAGCAGGCCGTACCCCCGCTGGTAGGCCGGCGCGGGTGGCCGCCACGCGGCGCGGCGGCGGGCGAGTTCGGCGTCGGGGACCTCCAGCCGCAGCGACCTGGCCGGGACGTCGAGGGTCACCGGGTCACCGGTGTGCACCAGCGCCAGCGGTCCCCCGGCGTGCGACTCGGGAGATACATGCAGTACGCAGGCCCCGTAGCTGGTGCCGCTCATCCGGGCGTCGGAAACCCGGACCATGTCCCTGACGCCGGCGGCGAGCAGGTAGTCCGGGATCGGGAGCATGCCGTACTCGGGCATGCCGGGACCGCCCAGCGGCCCGGCGCCGCGCAGCACGAGCACCGAATCCGCGGTGATGCCCAGCGACGGGTCGTCGATACGCTCCCTGATATCCGGGTAGCCGTCGAACACCACGGCCGGGCCGGTGTGCTTGAGCAGCCGCGGCTCGGCCGCGATGTGCTTGATCACGGCGCCGTCCGGGGCCAGGTTGCCGCGCAGCACCGCGACCCCGCCCTCGGCGGCCAGGGCCCGCTCCGGCGAGCGGATCACGTCCTCGTTATGCACGGTGGCGGCGGCCAGGTTCTGGCCCAGGGTGGTGCCGGCTACGGTCAGGCGGTCCGGGTGCAGCGCCCCGGGGACGGTGGCGAGCTGGGCGAGCAGCGCGGGCAGGCCGCCCGCGTAGTAGAAGTCCTCCATCAGGTACGCCCCGCCGGGCCGGATGTTGGCCAGCACAGGGACCCGCCGGGCGATCGCGTCGAAGTCGTCCAGGGTCAGCGGCACCTCGCAGCGCCCGGCCATCGCGATCAGGTGGATCAGCGCGTTGGTCGAGCCGCCCAGCGCCAGCACGGTCGCGGCCGCGTCCTCGAACGCCTCGCGGGTGAGGATCGCGCCCGGGGTGAGGTTCTCCCAGACCATCTCGACCGCCCGCTGGCCGCTGGCCGACGCCATCCGGTAGTGCGCCGAGTCGACGGCCGGGATCGAGGCGGCGCCGGGCAGGGCCATGCCCAGCGCCTCGGCCGCCGAGGTCATGGTCGAGGCGGTGCCCATGGTCATGCAGTGCCCGGGCGAGCGGGCGATGCCGCTTTCGAGCTCGGACAGCTCGCACTCGCCGATCAGCCCGGCGCGGTAGTCGTCCCAGTACTTCCACAGGTCGGTGCCGCTGCCCAGCGGCCGGCCGCGGAAGTTGCCGCGCAGCATCGGCCCCGCGGGCACGTAGATCGCCGGGATGCCCGCGCTGGCCGCGCCCATGAGCAGCGCCGGAGTGGTCTTGTCACACCCGCCCATCAGCACCGCGCCGTCGGCCGGGTAGGAGCGCAGCAGCTCCTCGGTCTCCATCGCGAGCAGGTTGCGGTACAGCATCGGGGTCGGCTTCTGGAACGTCTCGGACAGCGTCGAGACCGGGAACTCCAGCGGGAAGCCGCCCGCCTGCCACACCCCGCGCTTCACCTGCTGGGCACGCTCGCGCAGGTGCATGTGGCACGGGTTGATGTCCGACCAGGTGTTCAGGATCGCGATGATCGGCTTGCCGAGGTGCTCGTCCGCGGAGAAGCCGAGCTGGCGCATCCGGGACCGGTGGCTGACCGTGCGCAGCCCGGCTTCCCCGATCGGGCCGTCGCCGAACCACCGGTAGCTGCGCAGCTCCTGCGGCGTCCGGCGCCGCCCAGAGACAGTAGTCATTTGCTCGCCTCCGGCACGACAGTCATTTGCGCGCCTCCGGCACGACAGTCATTTGCTCGCCTCCGGCACGACGCTCATTCGCCCGCCCCGGCACCGGCTCCAGGCCCCAGGACGCGAGAATCGCCGCCACCTGACCGCGCTCGGTCTCGGGCAGCAGCCTGCTGGGCGGGCGCACGGCCCGCCGAGCCAGGCCGAGCTGGGCCAGCGCCTCCTTGACCACGCTGACGTTGTCGGCCGACGCGTCGGCGCTGCGCAGTTCCTCGAACGGCCGGACCGCGTCCCACACGTCCATGGCCGCGGCCAGGTCGCCGCGGCGCAGGGCGGCGAGCATCGCCAGGGGCAGCGCCGGGACGATGTTGACCAGGCCGGAGGTGAACCCCCGCGCGCCCGCTGGCCACAGCCCGGGCGCGGTCAGCTCGGCCAGGCCGGCCAGCCAGGCGAACCGGCCCGGCGCGGTGTCCCTCGCGGCCGCGGCGAACAGGACCGGGTCGCGCACCCCGTACTTGACCCCGATGACATTCGGGCAGCGTTCTCCCAGCCGGCCGATCACCGGGCCGTTGATGCGCGGGTCCCGGACGTAGAGCACCACGCCGGTATCGGGGACCGCCCCGGCGATGGCCTCGTGGTAGGCGATCCACCCGTCGGCCGAGACGTAGGGGTGCACCGGCTGGTGGATCATCACCATGCTCGCGCCCGCGTCGCTGGCGTGCCTGGCGGCGCTGATCGCGCTGGCCGTGTCCAGGCCGACGCCGACCAGGACCTCGGCGCTGCCCTCGGCAGCCTTGATGGCCGACTCGGTCGCGCTCCGCGTCTCGCCCTGGGTGAGCGTGTAGAACTCGCCGGTGTTGCCGTTCGGCGTGACCACCGTGACCCCGCCGTCGACCAGGCGCCGGATCAGCTGGGCGTGCGTGTCCCAGTCGACGTCGCCGGCGGCGTCGAACGGGGTGACCGGGATCGCCACCACCGTCGCCAGCGCGTCCTTCAGCCGGCCCGCCGCAGCGGAATCAAGGCTCACCGTCACCTCCTGTAGGGATCATCGTTCCCCAGCCAGGGAAACGACGAGCCGCGAAGCTGCCGATGTGCGTGGCAAGCAGTCCGGCGGCCCGGTCGGCGTCGCCGCCGGCCGCGGCCGCGAGGATGGCCCGGTGCTCCTCGGCCTCCATCTGCCAGGACGGCTCCTGCTGCCAGGCCGCGACCGATATCAGCGCCGTCTGGTCCCGCAGGCTGTCCAGGGTCCCGGCCAGCAGCGGGTTACCGCAGTCCAGGTACAGGGCGCGGTGGAACTCGCGGTTGGCCAGGCTGCGCGCGGCCTGGTCGGGCGCGGCATCCGCCCGCTCGAGCGCCTCGCGGCCGGCCGCGATCCCGCCGCCGGCATGGGGCCGGCCCCGTGCGTGCCAGCCCCGCGCGTGCCAGAGCCGTGCGTGCCAGCCCCGCGCGTGCGGGCGACGGCGCGCCGGACGGCCTCGGGCTCGAGCAGGAGCCGCATGTCGTAAATGTTGCGTGCGGTGGCGTCGTCGATGGCCCGCACGGCCGCGCCGCGGTACGGGCTCATCGTCACCAGCCCCGCGCCGGCCAGGGTCTTCAGCGCCTCCCGCACGGGCGTCTTGGAGACACCCAGGGCCGTGGCCAGATCGGCCTCGACCAGGCTCCGCCCCGGTGGCAGCTCCCCGGTCAGGATCGCGCGGGAGATGGCGTCGAGCACGGCCGCTGTCCGCAGCGGGATCGCGCCTGCCGCGCCGGTCAGGACGGTGCTACCGGGGGTCGCGGCGTCAGCGCCGGCCGTCAGGGACGGGGCTCTGGCGGGCCGGGCGGCAGCACCGCTCATGATGCTCGGCAGCTCCTCGGGCCTGCTCATGGACGCCTGGACGGCAACTCGTCCGGCTATCGTATCTCATATACGACACGTCCTGTCACCGGGCCGTCATGCTCTTATCACCGGAAGTTTTCGTCATAGAGATATTTCAGAGACTCGCTCGTATCATTCAGCCATGCGAGCCCGCCCATGGAGCAGACGGCAGTCTGTTCGCAACCCCACCGACGAGCGCGGCGCTCCAGGTCGGGGCACCGTGACACACCGCAGCCCGTCATCGGACACCATGCTGATGCCGTGCTGCGGGCGATCCTTGTCCGAGGTGAACGCCCAGGACCGGGTCACGACCGACCCGACTCAGGTCACCTGCCACGGCTTAGCCGCCCAGTCCGGGCGCCGGGTTCCCTGAAACCATTCACCGGTCAGGAGTCGAATCCGAGGCCGAGCCGGTCCAGCGTGCGCAGCCACATGTCCCGGTGTCCCTCGTCACGGTCCGCTCTCGCTATCGAGGCCCGGGTCATCTGGATGACGCCGGACCGCAGTGGCTCGGGCGGGAACGGGAGCGGCTTCGTGCGCACCAGCTGCAGGGACGTCCGCTCGGTGGGCTCACCGTCCAGCAGGTCGAGGATGACGTTCGCGCCGAACCGGGTCGCGCCGACGCCCAGGCCGGTGTACCCGGCCGCGTAGGCGAGCCGCCGACCGTAGGCCAGGCCGTAGAACGCGCAGAACCGGCTGCAGGTGTCGATCACGCCGCCCCAGGCATGCGTGAAGCTGAGGCCGGCCAGCTGCGGGAACGCCTCGAAGAAGTGCTCGGCGAGCAGGCCGAAGGTCTCCGGGCTCTGGTCCTGCTCCGGCCTGATCCGGCCGCCGTTGTAGTACACCGCGTCATAGCCGCCCCACAGGATCCGGTTGTCGCTGGTGAGGCGGAAGTAGTGGAACTGGTTGGCGGCGTCGGCGACTCCCTGCCGGTGCTGCCACCCGATGCTCGCCAGCTGCGGGCCGGAGAGCGGCTCGGTGACCAGCGCGTAGTCGTACGCCGGGACCAGGTAGCGGCGCAGCCGGCGCAGCAGGGGCGAGAAGCAGCCGGTGCCCAGCGCGACCCGGGCCGCGTGCACCGCGCCGTGCGGCGTGGTCAGGCGCAGGCCCGCGTGACCCTCGTTGGCGATCGACCGGACCGGCGTGTTCTCGTAGATCCGCACTCCGGACTCGGCGCAGGCCCGCCGCAGCCCCCAGGCGAGCCGGGCCGGATCCAGCATGGCGCAGCTGCGGGTGTGCCAGGTGCCGCCCAGGTAGGTCGGTGAGTTGAGCTCGCTGCGGACCGCGTCGGCGTCGAGCAGCACCACCTCCTCGCCGAACCGGCGGGCTGTCTCCACGTCCTCGGCCAGGCCGGCGAGCTGCCAGGGCGCGGTGGCCACGAGCAGCTCGCCGGTGCGCTCGAACCCGCAGTCGATGCCGTAGGTGTCGACCGCGGCGCCGATCTCGTCCAGGTTCGCCTGCCCGAGCCGGACCAGCGTGGCCATCTCCGCGGGGAACCTGGCGATGCCGTTGGCCAGGCCGTGGGTGAGGCTCGCCGAGCAGAAACCGCCGTTGCGCCCGGATGCGGCCCAGCCGACCGCCTTGGCCTCCAGCAGCACGATGTCGGCCTCGGGATAGCGCTCCCGGGCGAGCAGCGCGGTCCACAGGCCGGTGAAGCCGCCGCCGATCACGGCCAGGTCGGCCCGGGTGCCCTCGGCGAGTGCGGGCAGGGCCGCAGGTGCATCCGGCTGGTCCAGCCAGTACGGCACCGGCTTACTGTTCCCCAGGGCCGCCGCCACGTCTGCCTGAATGGTCATGCCGGAATCATCGCGCCGAACGCTAGTCACCGCAGGAGCTCCCGGGGTCTCAGCTGCCGATGTAGCTCATGACGTGCTTGATGCGGGTGTAATCCTCGAAGCCGTACATCGAAAGATCCTTGCCGTAGCCCGAATTCTTGAAACCGCCGTGCGGCATCTCGGACACGAACGCGATGTGCGTGTTGATCCATACGGCTCCGAAGTCAAGCCTCCTGGCCATCCGCATGGCCCGGGCGTGATCCCGGCTCCAGACGCTGGCCGCCAGACCGTATTTCACTCCGTTCGCCCACCGCAGCGCCTCCTCCTCGGCGCTGAACCGCTGCACGGTGATGACCGGCCCGAAGATCTCCTCCTGGACCAGCTCGTCGTCCTGGTTCAGGCCGGCCACCACGGTGGGAGCGAAGCAGTAGCCGCGCTCACCGACCCGGTGGCCGCCGACGAGGACCTCCGCGTGATCCGGCCTGCGCTGCAGGAGCCCCTCGACGCGGCCGAGCTGGGCCGCGTTGTTCAGCGGCCCGAAGGTGGCGTCGGGCACGTCGGGGCCGCCGGTCTTCACCGACCGGGCCCGCTCCGCGAGCGCGGCGCTGAGGTCGGCGGCGATGCCGGGGCCGGCCAGCACCCGGGTGGCCGCGGTGCAGTCCTGGCCCGCGTTGTAGTAGCCGGCGTCGGCGATCAGCCCGGCCGCCGTCTCGGGATCGACGTCGTCGAACACGACCACCGGCGCGTTGCCGCCCAGCTCCAGGTGCACCCGCTTGAGGCTGCCCGCGGCGGCCTGCGCCACCTCCCGGCCCGCGCGGACCGAGCCGGTGATCGAGACCATCCTCGGGATGTCGTGGGCGACGAGCGCGCGGCCCGTGTCCCGGTCACCGCAGATCACGTTCAGCACACCGGGCGGCACGAACTCGGCGGCGATCTCGGCCAGCAGCAGCGTGGACACCGGGGTGGTGTCGGACGGCTTGAGCACGACCGTGTTGCCGGCCGCCAGGGCCGGCGCGATCTTCCAGATCGCCATCATCATCGGGTAGTTCCACGGAGTGACCTGGGCACAGACGCCGACGGGCTCACGCCGGATCATGGAGGTGTGGTCGGCCAGGTACTCACCGGCCGACTTGCCCCCCGCGGTCCTGGCCGCGGCGGCGAAGAACCTGAGCTCATCGGCCAGCGGAGGGACCTCATCGGTGGCGGTCATGCCCACCGGCTTGCCGGTGTTGCGGGACTCCGCCGCGATCAGGTCCTCCGCCCTGGCCTCGATCGCGTCAGCGAACCTGAGCAGGATCAGGCTCCGCTCGGCCGGGGTGGTGTCCCGCCAGGTCTCGAAGGCCGACGCGGCCGCGCGGAGCGCGGTGTCGACATCCCCGGCGCCCGAGACCGGCGCCCGGGCATAGGTCTCGCCGGTGCTCGGGTCGATGACGTCGCTGGTCCGCCCCTCCCAGCCGGAGACGGACTTCCCGTTCACGAAGTTACGCAGTTCCTGCACGCTGCCCTCCGATTCGAGCCGTGCTCCGGCCGACTACGACCCTGGCATGTCTGCGGGGCATAAGACAAGTGAATCAGTAGCCAGGGCTCGCCTGCCCCTGCGGAATCAGTTGACAGCGAGGGTGAGCGTGGCAGGATTGCCAATGCGGAGGAGGCAAGCGTATGGGGCATTTGCCAGCGACACCCCTGGCCCCGGAGGGCCGACGGCGCACCGAGGCTGGCCTGCATCAGCGCGGCAACGGAGCCGGCCAGGTCCGGATACTCCTGGATGCCATCTCCAAGCAGATCATCGAGCAGCTGCAGCAGGACGGCCGGCGATCCTACGCCGCGATCGGCAAGGCGGTCGGCCTGTCCGAGGCTGCGGTGCGCCAGCGGGTGCAGCGCCTGATCGACGGCGGGGCGATGCAGATCGTCGCCGTGACCGACCCGATGACCCTCGGGTTCCGCCGCCAGACCATGATCGGGGTCAGGTGCAGCGGGGACCTGGAACAGGTCGCCGACCAGCTCGCGGCCATGGATGAGATCGACTACGTGGTGATCACCGCTGGTTCCTTCGACCTGCTGATCGAGGTCGTCTGCGAGGACGACGATCAGCTGCTGGAGATCCTCAGCCAAGTGCGCACCATCCCGAGCGTGACCACGACCGAGACGTTCGTCTACCTGAAGCTGCGCAAGCAGTCCTACAGCTGGGGGACCAGATGACATCACCAGGCAACCTCGACGACGCTGCCCTGCAGGCCGCCGCCAAGCGGAACCTCTGGCTGCACTTCACCCGCATGTCGTCGTACGCCGACCACGAGGTGCCGGTCATCGTGCGCGGCTCCGGCCAGTACGTCTATGACCAGCACGGCAAGCGCTACCTGGACGGGCTGGCCGGGCTCTTCGTGAGCCAGATCGGTCATGGCCGCAAGGAGGTCGCCGAGGCCGCGGCGCGCCAGGGCAGCGAGCTCGCCTACTTCCCGCTCTGGTCCTACGCGCACCCGCGCGCGATCGAGCTCGCGGCGCGGCTGGCGGAGATGGCCCCCGGCGACCTGAACCGGGCCTGGTTCACCACGAGCGGCTCCGAGGCGGTGGAATCCGCCTGGAAGCTGGCCAAGCAGTACTTCAAGATGATCGGCCAGCCCAGCCGCTACAAGGTGATCAGCCGGGACATCGCCTACCACGGCACCTCGATGGGCGCACTGGCCGTCACCGGCCTGGCCGGGCTCAAGACGCCGTTCGAGCCGCTGCCCCCGGGCGGCGTGCGGGTCCCCAACACCAACTTCTACCGCGCCCCGGAGTTCGTCGCCCATGACCTGGAGGCGTTCGGGATTTGGGCGGCCGACGAGATCGAGCGCGCGATCCTGCGCGAGGGCGCGGACTCGGTCGCCGCGGTGTTCCTCGAGCCAGTGCAGAACTCCGGCGGCTGCTTCCCGCCCCCGCCCGGCTACTTCCAGCGGGTCAGGGAGATCTGTGACCGGTACGGGGTGCTTCTCGTCTCGGACGAGGTCATCTGCGCGTTCGGCCGGCTCGGCTACTACTTCGGCTCGCAGCGGTACGGCTACCAGCCCGACATCATCACGTTCGCCAAGGGCGTCACCTCGGGGTACTCCCCGCTGGGCGGGATGATGGTCAGCGACCGGCTGATGGAGCCGTTCACCGGCGGTGAGTCCAGCTTCCTGCACGGCATCACGTTTGCCGGGCACCCGGTCTCCTGCGCGGTGGCCCTGGCCAACCTGGACGTGTTCGAGAAGGAGGACCTGCTCGGCAACGTCAGGGCGAACGAGGGAGCGTTCCGGGCCGCCCTGGAGCGGCTCAGCGACCTGCCCATCGTGGGCGACATCCGCGGTGACGGCTACTTCTACGGGATCGAGCTGGTCAAGGACAAGGCCACGCGTGAGACGTTCAGCGACGACGAGTCCGAGCGGCTGCTGCGCGGCTTCCTCTCCCCCGCCCTGTTCAAGGCCGGCCTCATCTGCCGGGCCGACGACAGGGGCGATCCGGTCATCCAGCTGTCTCCCCCGCTGACCTGCACCCAGGAGCACTTCGACGAGATAGAGCAGATCCTGCACAGCGTGCTGACGCAGGCCTGGTCGAAGCTCTGACGAACGGGCGGTTTGGCTGGCCAGCCGGTCGGCCGGCAGGCAGTTGTCGGCCGGCAGCCCGGTCAGCCGGCCCGTAGCCCCGGTAACACGGTCAAGTTGGCAGGCAGCTGGCACTGGGCCTGTCCGTAACCCGCGGTCCGGCGAGCTCACAGCCCGGCCTGGCCTGGCCGGATCCCTCGGCCCGACCTGCCTGACTCCCGGTCTGACCTGCCATAACCCTCGGTCTGGCCCGACCGTAACCCGGTCCTGACCTGTCCCAAGCCGCCCTGTAGCCCCGGTCTGGGCTCCTCGCCCGAGAAGTTATGGATTCGTTACCGGCAGAACATGTCCTGACCGGCACCCTACGCGTGTCTTATATGTGGACGGGGCGACGCACGGGGCGCGCCGTCACGTGACCGGAGACATGCGGGAGGGGAACCGAATGTCCAGCGAAGGCCAGGACTGGAGCGCACTGGCGAGCCACAACGAGCGGGTCGTGGAAGCGTCTGTGCTGTTGCTCAGTCCCGGCGCTGAACGCCGCATGGTCATGCCGCGCCCGGCCGCGCCGGGCAAGGCCCGGCGGCTGCGCCTGCGCCGGCGGGCCGCCGCGGCGCAGCGCTGCTAGCCAGCGGTTAGCACCGCCGCGCAGCCAGCGCGGCGCCTGCGGAGTCTCGGCCGCTTACCGCGCCAGCGCGCTCAGGCAGTCCCGCGTACCCCTAGTCTCCCCGGGCGGACAAGACCTGCTGCAGGTGCTTGACGGCCTGATCCACCGGCACCCGTTCCTTCTCGCCGGTCTTCCGGCTGGTGACCTCGACCACGCCGTCGGCCAGGTCGCGGCTGCCCACGCTGACCCGCCACGGAATACCGGTCAGCTCGGCATCCCGGTACTTCACGCCGGGCCGCTCGTCCCTGTCGTCGATCAGCGTGTCCACGCCCGCGGCCATGAGCTGTTCGTACAGCGACTCGGCCGCGGCGCGCGTCTGCTCGTCCTTGGGCGACAGCAGCACCACGGTCACCTCGGCGGGCGCTACCTGCACCGGCCACTTGAGCCCGGCGTCGTCGTGGTGCACCTCCGCGACGGCTGCCATCGCCCGCTCCACACCGATGCCGTAGCAGCCCATGAGCGGGGTGATGCTCGCGCCGTCCGGGCCGAGGACCGAGACGCCAAGCGTGGTGGTGTACTTGCGGCCGAGCTTGAAGATGTGGCCGACCTCGATGGCCCGGATGATCTCCAGCGGCGCACCGCACCGCGGGCAGGGCTCCCCCGCGCGAACCTCGCGCAGGTCGGCCCAGCGGCCCACCGCGATGTCGCGCCCCACGTCCACGCCGGTCAGGTGCATGTCGTCGACGTTCGCCCCGGTGGTCATGTTCCGCCTGCCCTGCAGCGCCAGGTCGGCGATGATCGGCAGGTCGGTGACCCCGACCGCGCCGAGACTGCCCGGCGAGGCACCGAGCGCCTCGCGGATCTCGTCGGCCTGGGCAGGCCGGATGTCACCGGAACCTACGGCGTCCGCCAGCTTCTGCTCGGCCAGCGGGTGATCTCCGCGCAGCAGCACCAGGGTGAGCTCGCCGCCGATCATGTAGACCAGCGTCTTGACCTGCCGGTCGGCGAGCTTCCCGTACCGGATCACCAGGTCCTCGATCGTGCGCACGCCGGGGGTCGGCAGCTGCTCAGGGGCGGCCGGGCCCGGCTCGTCCTCGACCGGGGGCAGCGCCGAGGTCGCCTTCTCCAGGTTGGCGGCGTAACCGCAGTCCCCGTCGCCGCACCGTGCGACCAGGTCCTCGCCCGCGTCCGCCGGGCACATGAACTCGACCGAGTCGCTGCCGCCCATGTTCCCGCTCGACGCTTCCACGCCGATCGCCGGGATGCCGAGCCGGGCGAAGATCCGCTCGTACGCGCCCCGGTGGGCCTGGAACGAGACGTCAAGCCCGGCCTCGTCGGTGTCGAAGCTGTAGGAGTCCTTCATCGTGAACTCCCGCACCCGCAGCAGGCCGCTCTTCGGCCGGGGCTCGTCGCGGAATTTGGTCTGGATCTGATACCAGGACTGCGGCAGCTCGCGGTAGGAGGACAGCTCGAGCGCGAGGGTGGTGAAGACCTCCTCGTGGGTCATGCCGAGGACAAGCTCGGCTCCCTTGCGGTCCTTGAGCCGGAAAAGCTCGTCGCCCATGACCTCAAGCCGGCCGGTCTTCTCCCAGAGCTGCGCCGGGTGCATGCAGGGCAGCAGGAACTCCTGCGCGCCGATCCGGTTCATCTCTTCCCTGATCACGGTCATGATCTTGGCCCGGACCCGTACGGCCAGCGGGAGCAGGGAGTAGTGGCCAGCCATGAGCTGGCGGATGAAGCCGGCGCGCAGCAGCAGCACGTGGCTGGCCACGTCGGCGTCCGCCGGGTCTGCGCGGAGGGTTGGGATATGGAGCTGTGACCAGCGCATGGCCTGCCAGCGCCCCCTTATATGTCGGGAACTGTCATCGAAAATGGGATTATGCGGAACACCGCATTGTATGGCGTTGCCCGCAGGCAGAAGATACACGCCCGGCCGCCGGTCCCCTATCCGATTCCACCCGGCGGCCCGCTGGGGAAGGGCCTGCACTCGCCGCAAGCCCGCGCGAGCCACGGCCGCGTCCGCCCCAGGCCCGAGCTGGCCTGTGGCTCACCAGGGCCGCCCACCCCTGCCGCCCCACCCCGCCGCCGACCGCCCGCGTACCGCAGAAACACCGCATTTACACCTCGCATATGTGCCCAGCTGATCACCAAGCGGATCGAGTTTGGCCCGGACCCGACCGGGCATCCTCTCCGTCATGCCGACGGACAGGTCTGGTCGCAGGGTGCTTGCCCTCAAGTTGGGCATGTCCGCGATCTTCGATCTGACCGGCACGACCATCTTCCGGGTCGTCCGCCAGGTTCTGCCGGAGCCTCCGCCAGCTGGCTCACGGCCCGACCCGTTCCGGTCCGCCA
Source organism: uncultured Actinomycetota bacterium (assembly GCA_963844655.1). Taxonomy (GTDB): domain Bacteria; phylum Actinomycetota; class Actinomycetes; order Streptosporangiales; family Streptosporangiaceae; genus JASHPR01. The sequence goes on from CAWJPA010000009.1 coordinate 102,242, forward strand.
TGGACACGATCATGGCTGCGCACCGTGAGGTGGTCGTGCGTAACCGCAACAAGAGTGGTGTGACCTTACCGGCGTGACCGACAGCGACCGCATTCCGGGAACCGGGCGGCAATCAGACCCCCTGGCTGCGTTCCCGCGAGCGCCGGTGCAGGGGGGCGGTGATGGCCGCGACCGCGGTGACGGCCGCGGTGACCTGGCTGACGTGGTGCTGGAGCGGATCAAGGACCGGCTCGGCGACGACCGGGAGCAAGCGCCCGAGGCCCCGTCGGTTGAGCAGGCAATTACCCTGCGCGATCAGGCGCCCGAGCTCTATGACCTGTGGCTCAAGATCGCGCAGGAGAAGGCCTCGACCGCCAACTACGTCGACCGGGCTCCGTATGAGGTGCCGGAGCGGCTCGCGCAGAGCGGCCGGCCCCGGGCGCTTGGCGCCTTGATCGTCGTGCTGTCCTTCTGCGGGTACCTGGCCTGGCTGGGCGGGCCTGGACCGTACATCGGCGGCCTGATCGCCATCCTTGACCTGGTCGCGATGCTTGGTGTGTTTTTCGGCCTGCGTCCCGACCGGCTCGCCGATCCTCGGCGCCCATCGCGTCTGCCGTTAGCACGGCGCCGCCGCTCACCCTGCCTGGCGTGCATACCCACTGGGCGCCTATAGTGATCAAGTCTTCATGTCTTTATGGCGGGATTGCAGAGACGCTATGAAGGCCCGAGGCACATAGCGCCGAGGGATGAAAATGGCCAGGGAACGGCGGTCACTACAAGATCTCATCCGGGGCCGCCAGCAAAGCGGCTTTGCCGGCCGTCAGGAACAACTGGCCCAGTACCAGGGGAATCTCGCGCTCCCTGTGGAAGATGAGCACCGTCGGTTCCTGTTCAACATTCACGGCGCAGCCGGGCCGGCAAGACCTATCTGGCCAAGCAGCAGCGGCAGGCCGCCATTCAGCAGGGCGCCTTAACGGCCTACACCGACGAGGCTGTCGACGATCTGACCTCGGCCATGACCGCGATCGCCGCCGAGCTGGACCCGGGCGGCGCCTGGCTGGGCACGTTCGAGCAGCGTGCCGCCGCGAGCCGGGAGCACCGCGGCCAGCCGAGGGCCGGCCCGGCCAAGCCAGGTGGCGCGGCCGGCTCTACCTGGCCCGTAAGTTCGGCGATCACCCTGACGTGCGCCTGCTGCCGTCGGCGGCCGAGGAACTCACCCCCGCGTTCGTGGCTGGCCTGAACCGCGTGTCCGCAGGCCGGCCGCTGGCCCTGTTTTTCGACGCCTACGAGCGCACATCCGGGCTCCTGGACCAGTGGCTGCGCGACCTCTATGCCGGGCGTTATGGGGCGCTGCCGGCCACGCTCGTCACCACTATCGCCGGGCGCAGCCCGCTCGATCCCAAGCTGTGGGGCGAGTTCTTGCCGGTCATCGGCGATATCCCGCTGGGGCCGTTCAGCGAGGCTGCCGCGCGCCAGTTTCTGGCCAGCAAGGGCATCACGGACGACGCCGCGCTGCCCGCCATCCTCACCCGGTCCGGAGGCCTGCCGGTCTGGCTCGCTACCCTGGGCTCAGCTTCGCCGGGGCCTGAGGACAGCACCGGCGATGTGGCCAGGGACGCGGCCGCGCAGTTCCTCGACTGGCAGGACGACCCGGCCCGGCGGAGCATCGCTGCGGCCGCGGCCCTGCCCCGGTGGTTCGACGAGGACGTCCTGGCGGTCATCGCACCGCCCGGCGGTTCTGCCGGCGAGTTGCTCGGCTGGCTGCGCAGCCTGGAGTTCGTGACCCCCCAGGCCGGGTCGTGGGCCTATCACGAGGTCGTCCGCTCCGCCATGCTGCAGCGGCAGCGCACCCAGGCCCTCAGTGAATGGCGGGCTAAGCACTCCGCGCTGGCCCGGGCGCACGCGCGGTGGGCTGAAGACGCCGCTGGTGACGGTGATAAAGAATGGGATAGCCCGTGCTGGATAGAGCACACGTGCGAAAAAACTTATCATCTGCTTTGCGCTAATCCCATCAATAACTTGCATCAAGCGCTTGCTTTGGCGGTCAAGGCCGCCGGGTACAGCCCGGTTCAGGCCCATCAATGGGCTTGGCTGTTTGCCGACGCGGGTCGCGACATTGATCATCCTGTCCTGCGGGAATGGGGGCAGCGCCTGCTGGACGGCTTTGACGAAAGCGATCTGACTCAGTACCTCACCTGCCTGATTGCTGACGGCCAGCTCCCGGATCCGGTCCTGGTCATCGCGCTCACCGAACGTGGCGGCGGATACCGCCGCACGGATCGAGGCGACGAGGCCCAGGCCGACTTCAGCCGGGCCATCGAGCTCAGCCCGGGGAACGCCGAGGCCATTACGAGCCGGGGTGAGACCTTCCGGGACGCGGAGCGGTACGACGAGGCGCTGGCCGACTTCGACCGCGCGATCGAACTTGACCCCGGCTCCGTCCTGGCCCTTGTTGACCGCGCCGAGACCTACCGGCTGATGGAGCGCCATGACGACGCGCTGGCCGACTTCGACCGCGCGATCGAACTTGACCCCGGCTCGGCCGGGATCATCGTCAGCCGGGGCGAGACCTACCACCTGATGCGGCGCTACGACGACGCGCTGGCCGACTTCGACCGCGCGATCGAGTTCAGCCCGGGCTGGGCCTGGGCCATCATCGACCGGGGCGAGACCTACCGGCTGATGGAGCGTTATGACGACGCGCTGGCCGACTTCAACCGCGCCATCCAGCTCGACCCGGGCTCGATCTGGGCCCTCATCAACCGGGCGGAGACATTTCACCTGGTGAAGCAGTACGACGACGCGCTCGCCGACCTCAACCGCGCCCTGGAGCTCACCCCTGGCTCCAGCTCGGTCGTGGCCTTGCGCGGGGAGATCTACGGGCTGATGGAGCGCTACGACGACGCGCTGGCTGACTTCACCCGGGCGATCGAGCTCGATCCTGGCTACGCCTGGGCCATAGCCTGCCGCGGGGAGACCTACCAGCTGATGGAGCGCTACGACGACGCGATCGCCGACGTCGACCGGGCCATCGAGCTCGAGCCCGATTCCAGTTCGGCCGTGGCGCTGCGCGGGGAGATCTACCGGGAGACGGGGCGGTACGACGAGGCACTCGCCGACCTCAACCACGCCATCGAGCTCGACCCCGGCTACGCCTGGGCCATCGGCAGCCGCGGCCAGACCTACCGGGAAATGGGACGCCACGACGAGGCACTCGCCGACCTCAACCACGCCATCGAGCTCGACCCCGGCTACGCCTGGGCCATCGGCAGCCGCGGCCAGACCTACCGCGAATTGGGACGCCACGACGAGGCACTCGCCGACCTCAACCACGCCATCGGGCTGGACCCGAGCCTGGCCGACACTTTCGGCGCGTTCCTGGCCGGACCGCCCGCAGACGGCACCGGCCGACCCGCCGGAGGCACCGGGTCGCCGGCCGCGGAAACCACCGGCCCGCCCGCACAGACCACCAGCCCGCCCGCCGAAACCACCATCCCTCCCGCCTCCGACTGACCTGGATCAGCGGCCCCGGGCGGGGCCGTTTGTGCGGTCGCGGCCCTGACCGGGAGGATGGGGGGATGCTTGACGGCCAGCTTTTCGTGGACGCGCACACGCACGTGGCCAGGCTGCCCACGCTCTCACCCGACTGGCAGGCCTGGGTGCGCAGCTTCGGTACCGGGACGCCGCTGGGTGAGCTGTTCGACGGTGATGGCGTGCCGCGGCCGCAGGCGATCGATGCTCACTTCGCCGAGCAGGGCGTCGATCAGGTGCTGGTGTTCTGTGAATACAGCCCGAAGACCACCGGTATCCAGCCCATCGAGGACGTGCTCCCGCTGGTCGAGGCCAGCCCGGACCGGTTCCGCCCGGTGGCCAACATCAACCCGCACCTGCACTACCCGCCGGCCAGGGAGCTGGCGCGGCAGGTTGGCCTGGGTGCGATCGCGCTGAAGATACATCCGGTGCACGGCGGGTTCGAGGCCAGGGACCGGATGCTCTATCCGGCCTATGCCTGGGCCGAGGCACGGCAGCTTCCCGTGATTGTGCACTGCGGTACGTCGACCTTCTCCGGGTCGGTCAACAGCTACGCCGACCCGGTGCTGCTCGACGAGGTGCTCCGCGATTTCCCCGGCCTGACCGTGGTGCTCGCGCACGGCGGCCGGGGCTGGTGGTACGACCAGGCCGCGTTCCTCGCGCTCATGCGGCCGAACGTCTGGGTCGAGGTGTCGGGCCTGCCGCCGCAGCGGCTGCCCGACTACTACGGGCCTTCGCTGCGCCGCCTCGCCGACAAGATGGTGTTCGGCACCGACTGGCCGGGCGTGCCGGGCGTGCAGCGCAACGCCCGCGCCCTGGAGAAGGTCCTGCTTGATGCGGGGTGCACGGCGGGTCAGGTGGCGTCGGTGCTGGGCGGCAACGCGGCGCAGATTTTCGGCCTGTCCTGACTTCACAGGCAATCTCTCGCCCCGCCAGTGTTTGTCAGTAACCTACGGCCGTGGGTTTGGCGTCTTTCAGGTATGACGTCTCACGCTAGGGAGTCATCCTGTGACCTTGCGGCCTGAGCCAATCGGCTGGACAGACGATGCGTGGCTCGCTAGCAGCCTGCCCCCGGCGCTCATTCAGGCCACGCGCCAGCCGCCGCAGGGCGGCACCACGCTGGTTCTCGACGCCGGCGGCCAGGACGTGATCGTCGTGGTGGGCGAGCAGGGCGGTGACGCCAGGCAGATGTGGGCCTTCATACGCCAGCACCTGACCGGGAAGAAGTCGGCCAGGATGTGACGGCCGTGGCGGTACGGCCTGACTTACGGCGTCAGGCCAAGGAGAGGGTGGATCGGTGATCCGTATCGAGCGCGCTGCGCTGCCGGCCGGCATGAAGGCGTTCGCCCGCCGCCAGAACGGCACCATCGTGGTGTACGTGAGCCAGGGGCTCTCGGTCCTGCAGCGGCGGGCCGCGATCCGGGAGGCGCTGCGGGCGGCACCGCTGGCTGGCTGGCGCGGGCTCCGCAGCCCGGTCCTGCTTCCGGTGCTGGCGGGCAGCGCGGGCCTGCGGCGCGTGCCGGAAGGCCGCTGGGTCTTCCGGGCGTTGCTGGCCGCCGTCGCGGTCGTGGTGGCCGTGGCGATCAGTGTCGCGGCCGCGACGCTGCTGGCCAGCAGGGCGGCGCCGCACCGGAGCGGCAAGCCGCCCGCGGCGGTGCAGCCCGGCGCGCTGCCCGCGGCGGGATCGGGCCGCTCGGCGACGGGATCATCGCCTCGCCAGGCCGACGTTCCCGGGCCCGGGCCCGCCGATGCCCCGTCCGGGTCCGCGGCCGGGAGGAACTCGAACGCGAAGGCCCAGGCGGGCGTCCCGGCCCCGGAGACGTCGGGAAAGCCCGCCACGGTACCGGCCGGGGCACCGTCGGCGCAGCCATCGGGTCAGTCCACGACCTCCACCCCGGCGCCCACAGCCGCCCCGTCGCCGGGCCCGTCGCCGACCGGGACCAAGGGAAACTGCGTCTACCTGCTGGGTGTCCTGGTCTGCCTGTAGCGGAGCCCCGGGCCGCCGCCCGGGACCCGCGTGTCACCGGTCCCCGGCCAGCTCCTCGATCGGCTTCACCCCGGCCGTGCCCCGCCTGAGCCGCCAGACCAGGACGGCCACATACCAGAGCAGCGCCAGGCCGAAGCCGTACCCGATGAACTTGTCCGAGGCGTGGAAAGGCCCGGGCACGGACAGCACGAACATGATCAGCACGGTGTAGGCCAGCACGAAGCCGATCACCGGCCACGCCCACCGCCCCAGCGAGAACACGCCAGGGATGCTGTCCAGCGTGCGCCGTTTGAGCGCGTAGCCGACGGTGATCAGGAAGTAGATGATGTACGGGATGATCGCGGTCGCCCCGACCAGGGTCAGGAAGGCACTGGTCTGGAAGTACCCGTAGATCATCGCGCCCACGTCGATGACGGCCAGGACCAGCAGCGCGATGATCGGCGTCTGGGTGCGGGGGTTGACCTTCCGCAGCGAACCCGAGAACGGGAGCATGTTGTCGCGGGCCAGCGAGTAGGCCAGCCGGGCCTGGGCGCCGGCCCCCACCACCAGGATCGCGAACATCGAGAAGACGACGAACGCGATGAACACCTTCACCAGCCAGGACGGCAGCCAGTAGTCGGCGATGGTCAGCAGCGGCAGCGGCGAGCTCTCGACCGTCTTGAGGTCCGGGATCGCCACCGTGAAGCCGATCAGCGCGACCATGCCGAGGACCGCCGAGCCGGCCACGGCCCAGATCACCCCGCGGGGCACGCTGCGCCGCGGGTCGACGGCGTCCTCGGACATGTCGGCGGCGAGCTCGAAGCCGACCAGGGTGAAGGCGCCGATCAGGCCGGCCAGCGCGAAGGCGTAGAGCGTCGGATTGTGATTGACCGATGTGGTATTCGTCAGGATGCCAGCGCCGTAGGGCGTGGGCTTGGCGTGGACGCCCCAGAGCACGAACAGCAGCACGCCGAACACGACGGTCCCGATGATCTCGGTGAACACCGCGACGTTGTTGACCTTCGCGGCCACCTGGATGCTGATGATGTTGATGACCACCGGGATGAGCATGAGCACGATCGCCAGCGAAAGCACCAGGTGCGGGCTGGGCGTGGTGTCGTTGAACTCGCTGAGCAGCAGCGGCGCGGCCACGGTGAGCATGATGGCCCCGCCGCCAACGGCCATGTACAGCAGCCCGGCGAAGCCGACGAACCATCCGTACGTCGGGTTCACCAGCCGCGCGCTCCACTGGTAGGCGTACCCGGCCAGCGGGATGCGGGTGCCGAGCTCGGCGACCACCAGCGCGATCATGAGGTTGCCGACGCCGACAATGGGCCAGGTCCAGATCGACGCCGGGCCCCAGTAGGACAGGCCGAAGCCGTAGTTCAGGAAGATGCCGGTGGTGATCGAGATGATCGAGAAGGCGATCGCGAACATCGAGAAGAAGCGCAGCGATCGCCGGAGTTCCGGCTTGTAGCCGGCCCGCTGCAGGATCGCCTCCTCGTAGTCGGCCGGGATTCCGGTCGCGACCGCGCCCGGCGTCGGGCCGGCAGGCTCCGTTGGGGTGCTAGACATTCGGGCCCTCCTTCTGTCGCTTGCGCAGCTCGCCGAACGCCTCGTCGGTGGCGGCGAGCACGAGCACAACGTCTTCGTCGGTCAGGGCGGCGGACACGAACCAGTTGTGCCTCGGGTGGATGAAGGCGCCCCGCCGCAGCGCCGCGGCGGCGAACTCACTGACCAGGGCGTGGTCACGGTCGCCGAGAAAGGTGAGGTACGGCATCTGCACCGGGCCCGTGTAGTTCACTGCGAAGTCCCAGGCGGCGGCCTGGCCGAGAATGCCGTCCCGGATCGCCGTGCCGGCGCGCTCCATCGTGGCGATCGCGTTCTCGGCCCGCAGCGCACGGATCGTGGCCACCGCGGCGGCCATCGCGGCCGCGGAGAACCAGAACGATCCGGTGACGAACAGCCGGCTGGCGCCGTCACGGAACGCGTCGCTGCCGAGCACCGCGGCCAGCGGGTACCCGTTGGCGATGGCCTTGCTCCACGCGGACAGGTCGGGCGCCACCCCGATCGGCTCCCAGCTGGAGCCGAGGTGCAGCCGGAAACCGCAGCGGACGTCGTCCAGGATCAAGGCCGCGCCCGTGGCGTCGCACAGCTCGCGGAGCCCGCGGGCGAACGCCGGGTCGACGAGCTCCTGGTCGTACCCGGCGTCGTGCTTGAACGGGCTGACCAGGATCCCGGCCAGGTCGTCGCCGGCCGCGGCCACGGCGGCTCGCACGCTGCCGATGTCATTGAAGGTGTAATGGCCGAGGTTGGCCCGGTCGGCCGGGGTCGTCCCGTCCGGCCGCGGCGTGCACCAGGGCGCGGCGCCGTGGTAGGCCCCGCGGGCCACCAGGATCCGGCTGCGGCCGGTCTGCGCGCGCGCGATCGTGCAGCACATCGTGGTGGCATCGGTGCCGTTCTTGGCGAGCATCGCCCAGTCGGCGTGCCCGACGGTCGCGACCAGCAGCTCGGCGAGGTCGACCATGACCGGGCCCGGGGCATTCTGGCAGTCGCCGAGCTCCGCCTGGGCCGCGGCAGCCGCCTCCACGGCCGGATGCTGGTGGCCGAGCACCACCGGGCCGTAGCTGCACATCAGGTCCACGTATTCGCGGCCGTCCACGTCCCAGACCCGCGCCCCGCGACCGCGGTGCATGAACTGGGGATAGTCCGGCGGCAGCGGCCCCGCCGACTGGTGCCCGTACATCCCGCCCGGGATGACGACGCTGGCCCGCTCGCGCAGTGCCCTGTCCACTGGACCGCCCATGGTTCCTCCCGTTATGCCGCCAGGCGCGACCTGATCCGGCCGGCCGCGCCCGGCTCAGCCCGGCTCAGGAAGCCGATTGCGTGATCGAGGCTCACGATCCCCGCGTCCGACCCGAGGCCGGTCGCCACCAGCGACCCGCACGCCGAGCCGAGCCACGCGGCGTCGACCGGGCCGCAGCCGAGCAGCAGGCCCGCGATCATGCCCGCGTTGAAGCCGTCCCCGCAGCCGGTGGTGTCCATCACGTCGACGCTGAGCGCAGGCACCGCCACGAGCTCTCCCCCGGCGACGGTGACCAGGCAGCCGTCGGCGCCCAGCGTGACGGCCACGTCACGGGTACCCAGGGCGAGCACATCTTTAATGGCCGCAGCGATCTCGCTCCGGCCGGTCAGCCGCAGCAGCTGATCGGCGTTGGGCAGGAACCAGTCTGCGGCGGCCAGCACGCCCGCGATGCGCTCGAGGTCGCGCGGGCTGCCCTGGTGCAGCACGTCCGCCACGACGAGCGCCCCGCCCGCCGTGGCCGCACGGGCGACACCGGGCAGCCAGACACCGGCGGCCTCGCCGAGCGCGTCCGGGGCCCCGACCATGAGCGCGCGGCAGCCCTGCACCGCCGCCGGGTCGATGTCGCCGGCCACGAGATGGGCGGTGGCGCCGGGGACGTGCAGGGCCGGGCGCTCGCCGTTGGGACGGATCGGCAGGATCGTCGCCGATGTCTGCACGCCGGGCTTGCGGACCAGCCCGGCGGTGTCGACGCCGTGCCGCTGCAAGGCCGCGGCCAGAAGGTCGCCGAGCAGATCATCGCCGATGGCACCGAACGACGTGACCTGGGCGCCGAGCTTGGCCAGGTCCACGCTGGTCCCGGCCGCGGTGCCCGCGGCCGTGGCCCTGATCTCCTGCAGCCGGGCGCTGCCTTGCCCGGGCGGGATCGACTCGACCGGCCTGCCGAGCACGTCGAGAATGTGCGCGCCAATCACGACCACGCGGCCGAGGTCAGGGGCTGCCCCGCCCGCTCCCCCGGCCGGCCCGTTCATCCGCCGCTCCCGCTGCCCCGGGCCTCGCCGTAACGGCGGCGGCGGACCTCGGCCGTGACCTCGGCCAGCTCCTCCTCGGACAGGATGCGCGGCGTCCCGCGGGCGCAGGCCAGCCGGTGCACGTGCGCGAGCCATTCGAGCAGCAGCGCCCGGTCGTAGGCCTCGGCCAGCGAGACCCCGTAACAGATCGCCCCGTGGTTCTGCAGGATCGCCGCGCGGCGGCCGTCCAGCGCGGCCACCGCAGCCTGCGCCAGGCCGTCAGACCCGAACCTGGTGTAGGCGGCCACCCGCACCGGGCCACCCAGGCCGGTGATCGCGTAGTGGATGGCGGGCAGCTCATCGCACACCGCGGACAGCGCGATGACCTCCGGCGAGTGGGTGTGCACCACGGCTCCGGCCTGTGTCGCGGCGTACACGGCCAGGTGCATCGGCGTCTCCGAGGACGGCTCGGCTGGCGCGCTGAGCACCGTGCCGTCCAGGCCGACCGCGCAGATATCGGCGGCCCCCATCTCCCGGTAGGCGATCCCGGACGGCGTGATCAGCACCTCGCCCCCGGCGCGCACGCTCATGTTGCCTGCGCTGCCGACGGCCAGCCCGTCGTCGAGCAAGCGGACGCTGTAGCTGACGAGCTGCTCGCGGTCCTCGCGATGCCCGTCAGGATCGTGCCGGTACACTACCCCCGGATGCTAGACGGACGTCCGACAAAAAAACAGCTCCGACAAATAACAGACTTCCTGGGAACATGCCGAAGATCGTCGACTGGGATGCCAGGCGGGACGAGATTCTGTCCGCGACCTGGCGAGTCATCGCGCGTGACGGCCTGGCCAAGGCCACGATCAGAGCGATCGCCCGCGAGGCAGATTGCTCCCGCGGGATCCTCGCCCACTACTTCGACGACAAGGCGGACATCCTCGGGTCCGCGCTGCTGATGTCGCACCGCCGGGTGGCCGAGCGGATGGACGCCGCCACCGCGGGGATCGGCGGGCTCGCCGCGCTCCGGGTGGTCATGCTCGAGGCGCTCCCCCTGGACGAGCGCAGGGACCTGGAGGCGCAGATCGAGATCAGCTTCTGGGGCCGGGCGCTGGGCACGGCGGAGCTCAGGGAGCTGCAGCACGCGGAGTTCGACCGCCTCTGCGCCCGGCTGCACCGGCATCTGGCCGAGGCCCGCGACCGTGGCGAGCTCGGCCCGGCCGTCGACGTCGACCTGGCCACGCACCAGCTCGTGGTGCTCATCGACGGCCTGAGCGCGGAGCGGGTGCTGTACCCGGGCCGGGTGACGCCCGGCGGCCAGGAGGAAATGCTCGACGCGCTGCTGGCCAGTTTCCTTGCCCCGGCGGGCTGACCCCTCCGTTCCAGGCAAGAGAGACGATTCGGGTACTGTGTTGCCAGCCGTAGGTCATGGGGCCAGCCAGCGGTGGACTGCGGCGAGAGTGAGCGGGGCGCTGCAGGTCTGGAGCGGTACTCGCTATGAGGGCACGCTTAAGCGGAAAGTTACGGGCAGACATAGTGAGTTCCGCAGCGAACACTGCCTCGGGTACCGGCACTCCCCGACTGGCCCGTCCTGGCGCGACCGGGCCGTCGCTGAGCACCGTAACCAGGGCGCTGACCTGGGCATCGGGCATCGGAATCGGCAGCTCGATCCTGATCATGATCGTGGCCTCCGCCGCCAGGCACAGCGCGGCGGTTCCGCTGATGCCCTGGGCACCGGGGTTCCCGCCGCTGGAAATCCGCGGCCACCTGCCGGCGCGAGCCGTGTATCTCGGGCTGTGGGCCGCGGCGTTCCTGGGCGGCGGCGGCGTCATCGCCGGGCTGGCCGCCATGGCCCGCGGGGCCCGGTTCCCGGGCCGGCTGCTGCTCGCGGCCGCGTTCGTCACGGTGGCCGCGTTCACCGTGCTCCCGCCGGCCGGGTCCACCGACACGCTCAGCTACGCGAGCTACGGCCGGATCGCCGTGATCGGCCACAACCCGTACCTGATGACCCCCAACCAGCTGCGGCTCACCGGCGATCCCATCGGGCAGCTGTCGAATCAGGTATGGAAGCACCAGGGGTCGCTGTACGGGCCGCTGGCGACCATCGAGCAGAAGGCCGCCGCAGAGCTCGGCGGCACGTCAGCAGCGCGCATCGTGTTCTGGCTGAAGCTGTGGAACGCGATCGTGTTCTGCGCCATAGCGCTCGGCCTGGACCGGATGCTGCGCTCGGACCCGGCCCGGCGCGCGCGGGCGCACCTGCTCTGGTCGCTGAACCCGCTGCTGCTGTGGTCGCTGATCGCGGGCGGCCACCTCGACGTGCTGGCTGCGGGCGCGAGCATCCTCGGGCTCACGCTGGTGCGCTCCAGGCCTCAGGACCCCGCCCGGCAGGACGAGCCGCCCGGCCTGCTGACCGCGCTGGCCGCTGGCGCGCTGATCGGGGTGGCGGCCGACTTCATGCTCACCTACCTGCTGCTCGGCGTAGCGCTGCTCTGGGCGCTGCGCCGGTGGGGGGTGGCGCTCTGCGCGGCCGTGACCGGCATGGTCGTCACGGTCGTGCCCGCGTACCTGCCGGTGGGCAGCCCGCTCATCCGGGCGCTGCTTGAGCGCCGGGGCAAGGCCACCGCGGACAACCTCTACCATCTGTTCCCCACGATGCAGGGCCGGGTGCCGCCCGCCGCGGATGTGGCGATCGTGCTCGCGTTCCTGGCCCTGGCCGCGCTGCTGCTGTGGCGGCTGCCTGACGCCGCGCCGCGGCTGCCCGCGATCCAGCCGGCCCTGGCGTTCGGCCTGGCCTGGCTGTTCCTCTGGTACTACCAGCTGCCCTGGTACGACACGATGGTCCTCGGGCTGCTGGTTCTCTACCCCGCCTCACGGCTCGACTACGTGGTGATCTGGCAGTTCACGGCCGGCACCTTCGCGCTGCTGCCCGGGGGCAGCAGCCTGCCGCCGCCCCACGGCCTGCTGACCGTGCTCACCCACGACGCCAAGAACTTCATCACCCCGCTCATGCTGATCGCCGCCGTGGTGGCCCTGGTCCTGCTGTGCCTAACCAGGGACTGGAATATCCAGCCTGATCAGCTGGATAATGCAGGTCGAGGAGGAGCACCTGGTGTCAGCGTTCGATAACCTGGCCGTCCGGAGCCGGTTCTCTTCGCTGCGCGGCGACTTCGTATTCCTGGACGCGCCCGGCGGCACGCAGACCCCCGACGAGGTGGCCGACGCCGTGGCGCGCGTCTACCGCGAGGCCAGCGGCAACATCGGCGTCCCGTACGCCACCAGCCAGCGCATCGGGGCCGTGGTCGAGTCGGCCCGCGCGGGCACCGCCCGCTTTCTCGGCTGCGACCCGGACGAGATCATGTTCGGCGGCAGCATGACCTCGCTTAACTTCACGCTCTCCCGCACCCTGGCCCGGACCCTCAAGCCCGGCGACGAGGTCCTGGTCACCCGGCTCGACCACGACGCCAACGTGGCGCCCTGGCTCGAGCTGGCGCATGACAGCGGGATCGTCGTCCGCCAGGTGGACGTCAACCCCGACACCACCCTCGACGTGTCTGACCTGGAGCGCCAGCTCGGGCCGCGGACGCGGGTGGTGGCCTTTCCCTGGGCCTCGAACGCGGTCGGCACCACCGTCGATGCCCGCGCGGTCTGTGACATGGCGCACCAGGCGGGCGCCCTGGCCTGGATCGACGCCGTGCAGTACGCCCCGCACGAGCCCATCGACGTCCGGGCGGCCGACGCCGACGTGCTGCTGTGCTCGGCCTACAAGTTCTGCGGGCCGCACCTGGGCATCGCCTACGGGCGCCGCGAGGTGCTCGAATCGTGGCGGCCCTACAAGGCCAGGCCCGCTCCCATGGAGCCGGTGGGCCACCGGTTCGAGACCGGCACGCTGCCCTACGAGCTGCTTGGCGGCCTGACCGCGGCGTTCGACTTCCTCGACAGCCTGGGCCCGCCGGAGGACATCGTCGCCTGGGAACGTCAGCTCGGTGAGCGGCTGCTGGCCGGCCTGCCGCCGGGGGCACGGCTTTACGGGCTGCCGACCATGGCGGGCCGGGTGCCGACCTTCCTGATCAACTTCCCCGGCGTGCCCTCGGGCGCGCTGTCCGCGTCCCTGGCCGACCTGGGCTTCGGCGTCTGGAGCGGCGACAGCTACTACGCGCCCGGGCTGCAGGAGCGGATCGCCTGGGGTGAGGCGCTGCGCATCGGCCTGGCCTTCTACAACACGCTCGACGAGGTGGACCGGGTCAACGAGGCGCTCGCGTCGCTGGTGCGGGCGCACGCCGCGGACGGGTCCGCGATGTCACAGGCCTCCGGCCGGTCTTGACCGCATCGGCCGGGACCGGCCTGGCCCGGCAGCAGGTCACCGTGCCGCCGGGATCGCGGTTCAGCGGGACAGCCGGGCCGGGTGGCGAGCTGTGGTACGTGATCGCCGGAGCCGGGCGGCTGGACGCGGTCGGGCTGGCGGGCGCACCGCTGGACCGCGATACGGGGGTGTGGCTGCCGCCGGGCACGGGGTACCGGCTCCTGGCCGGGCCGGAGGCGGAGGTCCGAGTGGACCTGGTCTCGCTGCCGCCCGGCCCCGCCCAGGCCGGGACGCCGCGGCTGTCCCTGCTCCGCGACTGCGAGGTCGAGCGGACCGGCGACCGCCGCTTCCGGGTGCTGCTGGGTCCCGGCCGCGGATGTGAGGCCGCCACCCAGTTTCTCGGCGAGATCCCCCCGGGCCGGGCTCCCGAGCACACCCACCCGTACAACGAGGTCGTGCTGGTCCTCGGCGGCGAGGGCGTCCTGCACGCTGGCGGCGCCGGGCGGGCGCTGGCTCGCGGCGCCAGCGTGCACCTGCCGCCGGGGCTGCCGCACTGCCTGGAGAACACCGGGACCACGACCCTGGTGGTGCTGGGTGTGTTCCATCCCGGCGGCAGCCCGGCGCAGAAGGCGGCCGGTTAGGCTCGGCGCGGGCCGCCCGCGCGGCGGGCGGCCCTGACGCTGAACGCGACGGCCACCACCGCCCAGGCGGCGACCGCCACCCAGAGCATGAACCGGCTGAGAGGCTCCATGAACGTGATGTGGGCGATCTGGCCGAACGACAGCGTGGCCGCGCTGTACATGCCGAGCGGGAACACCACGCTCCAGAGGTTCGGCTCGTAGGTGAGCGGCCAATGGCGCCGGACATGCCGCCAGAAGCCGAGCACGATGAGCAGCGGAATCCACCACGTGCCGAACGCCCACAGCGCGAACGAGAACCCCTCGACCAAATGGGCCGTGGCCCGGACAACCGGGAGCGAAGCCGGAAGGCCAAGGATCCCGGCTCCGGCCAGGACGGTGATCGCCGTGGCGCCCATGAGGATCCAGTAAGAGGGGCCGAGGGTCTCCGGGGTCATGGGCACGGTCAGCCAGCGCAGCAAGATCAGCGAGACCAGCAGCAGATACAGCACCAGTCCCACGCTCCACAGCTCCACGGCCACCGGTGCCAGCAGCCCGGCGCGCCTCGGCCACACCGGAACCAGGGTCGATGCCGCCACCGACAGGGACTGCGTGCCGACCACCCACAGCAGCCAGGAGCCGTCGACACCGCCGAGGACCGAGTCGTGCGTGCGCGTGAGCATGAGGCTGGCGGGCACGCCGTAGGTCAGCCCCAGCCAAATGACCGCAGCGAGCCCGCCGAGGACGGCAGTAACCAGCGGGTGGCCCGCGGCCGCCAGCCGCGTCCCGAACACGTCGAGCGCGGCCACGATCGCGAAGAAGCCGAAGACCCGTTCCGGGGCCTGAATGTCGGCCGCGACACTGGAGCGGAAGACGGCCAGCCGGATGGCCAGGGCCGTGCCGAGCACCACGAGCCCGCCCGATGCCACGGCGAGCATGGCCCGGGACAGCCAGGACGGTCCCAGCAGGAACGTGTCCGTCGAGATGATGCCGGTGGCCATGACAAACGCGAAAGAGCCAGGCTGGAGATCCCGTATGGCCGTAGCCGCGCGGCCCAGGGACCGATCACTGGCCGGGCCGCCTGACCGGCCCCTACCGTCCAAGTTCGGCAGGTTCACCCCACTCGGTTCCGTCCCGACGGCGGCCGGGTCCCGTGATGTTGCCATCCGCAGGCCCTTCCGCTGTATCGCGCCACGATAAATTAGACGCCGCCGGTCCGCCAGGGACCACGCGGTCGTTACTGGCTGATGGCGCGCGACCTCTGACGCCGGGTCGGGCCGTCAGGTCTGCAGCGGCAGCATCTCGGTGACGAACTGGCCGAGGAACCGGCCGGCGGACCCGGTCCGTGCCGCGGGCCTGACCACGAACTTGGTCAGGCCCTGGGCCACGTACGCCTCGATCATCCGCCGCGCGTCCGGCCAGCTCGCGGCCACGAGGGTGGCCGGGTCGGCGTCCGGCCGACGCTCCCGCACGGCCGCCAGCATCTCGTCCGGGATGCCCTCGGTCGCGACGGCCAGGCTGATGCCGAAATGGTCGGGCTCCACCTCGCGGCCCGCCTCGGCCGCGGCCTCCTCGATGGCCACGCGCCCGGCGCCCGCCTCGTCCGGCGTGATCAGGCTGGCCAGCCAGCCGTCGCCAAGCTGGCCGACCCGCCGCAGCGCCCCGGGTGCGGTGCCGCCCAGCCAGATGTCCAGCGGCTTGGCTGGGCGCGGCCCGATGGTCGCCGCGTCGACCGTGAAGAACTCCCCGGCAAAGGACACGGTGTCCGCGCTGAGCAGCAGCCGCAGCAGGCGCAGGGACTCATCGAACACCGCGGCGCGGCGCCCGGGCGGCACCTGGAACAGGTCCCGCTCGCCGCGCCGGGCGGGACGCAGGCCGAAGACCGGCAGCACCCGGCCTGGAGCGAGGCCGGCCAGCGAGGCGAGCTGCTTGGCGACCAGGACCGGGTGGCGCCCGGGCAGCACCGACACGCCGGTGCCCACCTTGAGCCTGGCCGTTCGCGACAAGGCGTACGTCATCCCGATGACGGGCTCGACCAGCGGTCCGTACACCATCTCGGGCAGCCACAGCGAGTCCACGCCGGACTGCTCCAGGTCATCGACGGCCGCGGCGAACTCGCTGGGGACGCCTGCTGGGCCCAGCGCGATCCCGATCCTGACCTTCACCCGTCCATCCCATCATGGCCGCGGCGCCGCCGCTCGCGACGGGACGCCGGGCGGTCGCCTCATACCGTCCCGGCGTCCCGGGTCTCTGGCGGGTCCCGTCAGTGCTGGTGCCGGCCGCCGGCCTGGCCGCCGAGCGCGAAGGCGAGCAGCGAGTTGGCCGTGTAATCGTCGGCCGGCTCCACCGACGGCCAGCTGACCACGTTGTCCTCGTAGGCGGCGGTCGCGGTGTTGAACGCCTTGTAGTGGCCGGCGCGGCAGGCCCGCATCCCGTCCACGGTGCCCAGGCCGACGAAGTTGTCCGGGCTGCTCGGGCCGTCGGTCGTGGCGCCGAGCTGGATGTTGCCCCGCCCGGTCAGCGAGCCGGCCAGGTTCGCGATCTCGCTCTGCATGCAGTTCGGGAACGTGCTGCCCGCGCCGACGACAAACGAGCTGCCCCAGCCGTTGGCGCCGAGCGCGAAGTTCAGCTGCTGCTGCGCGAACGACCGGTAGGCGTCCGAGCCGCCGTACCGCTGGTACAGCGCGTTGGTGATGAAGAGACCGAACGCGTGCGGCGTGGCGTCACTGTCACCCAGGGCCGTGCCGAGCTGGAACGGATCGCCCTTGGCCTCGCTCTCGCCCAGGCGGAGCTGTGCGGCGAGGTCGCTCAGCACCGCACCGGGGGCGACGACCGGCGCAACCGGCGCCTGCCGCATGGCCTGGAGCAGATCGGCCTCGGCGATCGCGCCGTTGTCGTACAGGTTCAGCGTGTCCCCGCCCGCGGGGTGACCCTGCGCGATGTAGGCCCTGGCCCACTTCCCCGCGACCCGCAGGTCGGCGCCTACGACCGGGCCCGGCGCGTGGAGCGCCTCGTCGGCCAGGGCGATCTCCGCGGCACCCCAGAGCATGTCGCTCTTCCACTCCGTGCCCGGGTAGAAGTCGTGCGGGAAGGCAGTGACGATCTGGCCGACGTTCGTCGTCTTCGCCATCGCGTAGATCCCGCGGGCCAGCGCGAGCAGGTGCTCGGCCTGCTGCCGGCCGGCGCCGTGCGGGCCGGTCCTGGCGGCGAGCTGGGCACCGAGGGCGAAGTCCGCGGCAAAGCGCCCGGCCAGGTCCGGGTCGATCGGCCGGCCCGGCGGGGCGGCCGCGAACACCGGCCGGTACTTGACGAAGTGGGCGGTGGGCCCGGGGTTGCCGCCGGGGCTGACGTTCAGCCGGTCCTCCTGCTGAGGCAGGAACCAGAAGTTGTAGTCGCCCTGGATCGTGTTGCTGGCGTTGCCGGTGCCGATGCCCACCTGGATGTACAGGACCTTCTGCGCGGGCCGCCACAGCTTCTCCAGCCAGCTCAGGCCGAAGCCGGCCTCCGGCAGCAGCGTGCGGTACTGGCCGGGGAAGTCGCGCGCCGCGATCAGCATCAGCCCGTCGGCGTAGCTGGCCGTGTAGCCGAACTTCTCGTAGCCGCCGCCCGCGTCGAACCAGCCCCCGGCCACGTTGACCGGGCCGCCGGTCCTGGTCAGCTTGCCGAGCAGGTTGTCGTTGCTGTCATAGCGCGGGTCCGCGTAGACGAGCGCACGGCGGTCGGTGAGGTTCGCCGGCTGGCGGTCCAGGACCGACGGCACCACGTCGCCGCCGTCCCGTTCCGAGGTGAAGTACCGCACGGCGTTGACCACCAGGCCGTGATAGAGCGCTTCGGCGCTGGCGATCCGGAACGGCGGCGACACGGCCGGCGCCGTGCCGAGGATCTCGACCCGGTAGCTGCCGGGCCGCCGGAGCGACGAGAAGTCCAGCTGGTACACCGCCTTAAAGAGGCGGTTCCACCGCCCGACGTCATCGGCGGACCGGCCGTGGTAAACGACGCCGTGGCGGCCGATGACCGCGAAGCGGACGCCTCCGCTCACGGCCGTGGGCAGCATCGCGAAGGCCACCTTCGCACTGCCCGGGGTGTATCCCACCTGGTTGACCCGCACGACCGGGGCCGGCCCCGTCGCGGCCGCCCCCGCGGCGGGCGAGACGGTCACCGTCGCCGCCAGCAGGGCCGTGGCCAGCCCGGTGGTCAGCAGGGTCAATGCCATCATTCGGGGCGCCACGTGCCGCATGGGCTGACCTCCGCCGAGAGAGGGGCGTTTCAAATTAATTAGGAAAGTTACCAAACAATAGGGACGCCCGCTAGACCCTCGGGGCACCCGGGCACGCGGCGCGAGTCAGGCAGACTCGCCAGACCAGCGGCGGGCGCGCAGGACCGTGTCCTTGACGGTCACCGGCTGGCCGTCCAGGTCGGTCGCTGGGCGCTCGAGGGCCGCGGCAACGACGATCTCCCAGCCGCCGGGGTCGAGCGTGGCGGCCAGTTCCTCGGGCGAAGGGAACAGGTTGACCGACCCGGTCCGGCCCACGTTGACATGAAGATCGCTGGGATGGTGGGCCACCAGGAGCAGCGTGCCACCCGGCCGCACGGCCGCGGCCAGCCGGCGGTGCAGCGATTCGAGCGCGGACCCGGCCAGGTGCATGAAATGCGCCGTGACCAGGTCGAACCGCTCCGGGCCCGGATCCCAGACCAGCAGGTCCTCCCGCTGCCAGCGGATTCGCTCCGCGGTCTCGCCGCCCTGGGCCGCGGCGTGGCCCGCGGCCCGCTCCAGGGCCACGGCCGACACGTCCACCGCGGTGACGGTCCACCCGCGCGACGCCAGCCAGATGGCGTCGGCGCCCTCGCCGCAGCCGGCGTCCAGCGCGTCGCCGGGCGCGAGATCCGCCGCCTGGGTGGCCAGCTGGTGGTTCGGCTGCCCACTCCACAGGTGCTCGGCGGAGCGGTAGCGGTCGTCCCAGAATTCCTGGGTGAAGTGAATCTCGTCGCCCGGGGCATCGCCGTGGCTCATGGCCGGCTCCGATCGGCGGGTCCCGGTGGTCAGGCCCCTGACGCCTGTTTCTCGTCGTGGCCGCCGAACTGCTTGCGCATGGCCGACAGGGCCTTGTCCGCGAACAGGTCGAGCTGGCGCGAGGAGAACCGCGAGTACAGCGAGCTGGTCAGCACCGGCGCGGGCACGCCCTCCTCGATCGCGGCGATCGAGGTCCAGCGCCCCTCCCCGGAGTCGGAAACCCGCCCCTCGAAGTCGGAGAGGTCCGGCGACTGCAGCAGCGAGATGGCCAGCAGGTCGAGCAGCCAGGAGCCGATCACGCTGCCCCGGCGCCACACCTCAGCCACCGCGGTGGTGTCGATGTCGTACTGGTAGTACTCGGGGTTCTCCAGCGGGGCGGTCTCCGCGTCGCCCTCCTGCTTGCGGGTGCCGATGTCGGCGTTGTGCAGCACGTTGAGGCCCTCAGCCAGGGACGCCATCATCCCGTACTCGATGCCGTTGTGAACCATCTTGACGAAGTGGCCCGCGCCGTTCTGCCCGCAGTGCAGCCAGCCCTGCTCGGCCGGGGTGGGCTCGCCGGTCCGCCCGGGCGTGCGGGGGGCGGTGGCCACGCCCGGCGCCAGCGACTCGAACACCGGGCTTAGGTCGGCCACCACGTCATCGTCGCCGCCGATCATGAGGCAGTAGCCGCGCTCCAGGCCCCAGACCCCGCCGCTGGTCCCGCAGTCGACCAGGTGGATGCCGCGCTCGTTCAGCTGGGCCGCCCGCCGGATGTCGTCGCGGTAGTAGGAGTTGCCGCCGTCGATGATGATGTCGCCCGGCTCCATCCGGTCGGCGAGCTGCTCGATGATCTGCTGGGTGATTTCGCCCGCGGGCACCATCACCCAGGCCGCGCGCGGCTTGGTCAGCTTGGCGACGAAGTCGTCCAGGGACGTGGTCCCTGTGGCACCCTCGCCGGCCAGCTTCTGGACCGTGCCCGGGTTCCGGTCGTAGACCACGCACGGGTTGCCGTCGCGCATGAGCCTGCGGACGATGTTCGCTCCCATCCGGCCCAGCCCGACCATGCCGAGCTGCCGGGTCTGTGTGGCTGCCATCAGTGCCCTCCCTTGTCCGCGTCCCCTGCGCCCTGGCCAGACTTAGGATCCCCGGCCAGCCACGGCTTATGCCAGTCACACACCCCGCGCACGAGCTCGTTCGCCTCCTTCGGCCCCCACGATCCCTGCTCGTACTCGTGCACCGGTGGCGGGTTGTCCAGCAGCGGCTGCATCACCCGCCAGGTTTCCTCCACCGCGTCCTCGCGGGTGAACAGGTGGCTGTCCCCGGCCATGGCGTCGCTCAGCAGCCGCTCGTAGGGATCCAGCGTCGGCCCGAGCTCCTGGGAGAACAGCATGTCGAGGTGCACCGGCTGCCAGGCTCGCTGCCCGCTCCCCTTGGAGGTGAGCCCGATCCGCAGCCCGGGGTTCGGGTCGACGCGCAGCACCACCTGGTTCGGCTCGCCGTGGTAGAGGCCGCCGAGGAAGCCGAGCCGGGGCGGCCGCCGGAACGCCAGCCGCACCTCGGTCACCTTGGTGGCCATCGCCTTGCCGGCCCGGATGAAGAACGGCACGCCGGCCCAGCGCCAGTTGTCCACCTCCAGCTTGAGCGCGACGTAGGTCTCGGTCGTCGACTTCTTGGCCACCCCGTCGACGTCCAGGTAGCCCTGGTACTGGCCGCGCACGTAACGGGACGGGTTGGCGTCCGGCATCGAGCAGAACACATCGGCCTTCTTGTTCCGCAGCTCATCCGCGCCGGAGCCGACCGGAGGCTCCATGGCGACCAGGGAGAGGACCTGCATCAGGTGGTTCTGCACCACATCGCGCAGCGCGCCCACCGGGTCGTAAAAGTTGCCCCGGTCCTCCACCCCGAAGTTCTCCGCCATGGTGATCTGCACCGAGCTGACGTGATGCCGGTTCCACACTGGCTCGAGGATGTCGTTGGCGAACCGGATGTACTGGATGTCCAGCACCGGCTCCTTGCCCAGGAAGTGGTCGACGCGCAGGATCTGGTCCTCGGCCAGGTGGTGGTGCAGTTCGTGATCGAGGATGCGCGCCGAGACCAGGTCGTGGCCGAACGGCTTCTCCACCGCCACCCGGGACCCCTCGGTGAGCCCGGCGGTACCCAGGCGCTCGACCACGGAAGCGAACAGGCTGGGCGGGATCTCCAGGTAGAACAGCGTGTGCGAGGTGCCTTCCAGCGCCTGGCCCAGCCGCTTGTACAGATCCATCTCGCCGAAGTCCCCGGCCACGTACGACAGCCGCTTGACGAACCGGTCGAAAACCGCCTTATCGATCTGCTCGCCGGTTTGCTCGATCGAGGTCCTGGCCCGCTCGATCAGCTGATCCTTGGACCACTCCTGCCGGGCGACGCCGATAACCCGGCAGGCCAGCTTGCGGTGCGCCTCCAGCCGGTAAAGCGCCCGGAAGGTCATCTTCCTGGCCAGGTCCCCGGTGATGCCGAAGATCACGAGCGCGTCGGCCTGCCAGCCCTTGTTGTGCGCTGCCACTGTGCCTCCTGTCCGGCCGTGGCGACGCCGAAGGGAGCCCTGGCCGCCCGCACGACGCTACACTGCCGCTCTCGGGCTACCCGCACCCGGCTCCGCTATCCGGCGGGACAGGCGAACGGCAGAAGAAATCTTGCCGATGCACCGGCCAGGGGTAGCCCAGGCTCAAGGCGACGCTGGCTGGGCCGCGTGGAGCTGGGCGTTGAGCTCGCCCCAGGATCCCGCCCGCGGCAGCGCCTCCACCGCCCCGGTGACGCTGTTGCGCCGGAACAGCAGCCCCGGCTGCCCGCTCAGTTCCCTGGCCTTGACCCGCCCGCCGCCGGCCAGGCTCACGATCGTGCCCGCGGTCAGGTACAGCCCGGCCTCGATGATGCAGTCGTCGCCGAGCGAGATGCCGAGGCCGGAGTTCGCGCCGAGCAGGCACCGCTCCCCCACGGCGACGCGCTCCTTGCCGCCGCCGGACAGCGTGCCCATGATCGAGGCACCGCCGCCGACGTCGGTCCCGGCGCCGACCACCACGCCCTGGCTGATCCGGCCCTCGACCATCGACGCGCCGAGCGTGCCCGCGTTGTAGTTGACGAAGCCTTCGTGCATGACCACGGTGCCCTCGGCCAGGTGCGCGCCCAGCCGGACCCGGCTGCCGTCGGCCACGCGCACGCCCGCGGGCACCACGTAATCGAGCATGGGCGGGAACTTGTCGGCCGACCTGACCTGGATCTCGCGCCCGGCCGACCGGGCCCGCAGCTGCACCGCGACCGCCTCGGCGGCGTCCACCGGCCCCGCCGACGTCCAGCAGACCGTGGGCAGCACCCCGAAGATGCCGTCCAGGTTCATGCTGTTGGGCCGGGCCAGGCGGTACGACAGCAGGTGCAGCCGCAGGTAACCGTCCCCGGCGTCGGCCGGCGGCTCATCCAGGTCGGCGACCTGCACCCGGCGGCTGACCACGCGGACCCCGCGGACGGCGTCGTGGCGTTCCGGCGGCGCGGGGAACTGCTCGGGCCCGCCCGGCGGGCCGAGCCGCGGGTCGGGGAAGAAGAAGTCGAGCGGGGTTCCTGCCTCGCTTACCGTGACGATCGCGTCACCCCATGCCTGTCTGGCCATGCGTGCAACCTACCGGGTCACGACGTTGACGATGCGGCCAGGGACAACCACCAGACGGCCGATGGCGGCTCCGCCGAGATGGCGACCGAGCTCCGGATCTGCGTTAAGGATCTGGATTGTCTGCTCTTCGCCAGCGTCCGCCGGTACCTCGATCCGGAACCTGGTCTTGCCGTTGATCTGCACCGGGATCTCGACCGCCGGCTCGGCGGCCAGGGCCTCGTCGGCCTCGGGGAAGTCCGCGTCCGCGATGAACGAGGTGTGGCCCAGGCGGGCCCAGAGCTCCTCGGCGATGTGCGGCGCAAGCGGCGCGACCATCAGCACCAGCGGCTCGGCCAGGGCGCGGGGCAGCCGGCCCGATGCGGCCGCCACGCGCGCGGCGTGGCTGTTCAGCTCCTGCAGCCGGGCGATCGCGACGTTGTACCGCAGCGCGGCGTAGTGCTCGCCGACCGCCACGATCGTCTGGTGCAGCCGCCGCGCGGTGTCCGGGTCCAGCGGGCTGCTGTCGTCGACCGCCAGCTCGCCGGTCTGCTCGTCCACCAGGTTGCGCCACAGCCGCTGCAGGAACCGGTACACGCCGACGACGTCGTCGGTACGCCAGGGCCGGTCGACATCGAGCGGGCCCATCGCCATCTCGTACAGCCGCAGCGTGTCCGCGCCGTAGCTGGCGTACATGTCGTCCGGGTTGACGCTGTTCTTCAGGCTCTTGCCCATCTTCCCGGCCCGGCGGGTCACCGGCTCGCCGTGGCGCACCAGCGTCCCGTCGGCACGCTGCTCGACTTCATCGGCTGGAACGTAAAGCCCGCGGGTGTCTGTGAACGCGTCAGCGGTGATGTAGCCCTGGTTGAACAGCCGCCAGAACGGCTCCCTCGTCGACACGTGCCCCAGGTCGAACAGCACCTTGTGCCAGAACCTGGAGTACAGCAGATGGAGCACGGCGTGCTCCGCGCCGCCGACGTAGAGGTCGACGCCGCCGTCGCCCGGGGCCACACCGTCGGGCACCATCCAGTAGCGTTCGGCGTCGGGCGCGACGAACACGGTGTCGTTGTCGGGGTCGAGGTAGCGCAGGTAGTACCAGCACGACCCGGCCCACTGCGGCATCGTGTTCAGTTCCCGCCGGTAGGTCCGGCGGCCGTGGCCCAGGTCCAGCTCGACCTCGGTCCAGCCCGCGGCCCGGGCCAGCGGCGGCACCGGCTCGCTGTCCTGGCTGTCCGCGCGAGCCGCCGGGTGCGCGGCGAAGTCGGTCATCTCCGGCAGCGTGACCGGCAGCAGGTCCTCAGGGAGCGCGACCGGCAGGCCAGTTTCGTCGTAGACGATGGGGAACGGCTCGCCCCAGTACCGCTGCCGGGAGAACAGCCAGTCCCGCAGCCGGTAGATCCGGCGCCGGGTCCCGTGCCCGGTGCGCTCGAGCCAGCCGATGACGGCATCGATGGGCTCGGGGTCTGGCACGTCCACCACGGGCAGCCCGAAGGTCTGGGCGAACTCCAGGTCGCGCTCGTCGTGGGCGGGAACGGCCATGATGGCCCCGGTGCCGTAACCCATCAGCACGTAGTCGGCGAGGAACACCGGGATCGGGCCGCCGGTCACGGGGTTGGTGGCGCAGGCGCCTGTGAACACCCCGGTCTTGTCGCGGGCGGCCTGCCGCTGCCGGTCGCCAAGCGTGGCGGTGCGCTCCTGGTAGGCGCGCACCGCGTCGGCCGGCGACCAGCCGGCCTCGCCGCGCTTCGCCTCGGGGAACTGCCAGGACTCCGGGGTGCCTGCCGGCCACCGGTCCGCGGTGAGCTCGCTGGCCAGCGGATGCTCCGGGGCCAGGACCAGGTAGGTCGCGCCGGGCAGCGTGTCCGGCCGGGTGGTGAACACCTCGATGCCCAGGCCCGCCGGGTTGACGACGGGGAACGTGATCGCGGCGCCGTCGCTGGGGCCGATCCAGTTCCGCTGCAGCAGCTTGATCGGCTCCGGCCAGTCGATCGTGTCGAGGTCGGCCAGCAGCCGGTCGGCGTAGGCGGTGATCCGCAGCATCCACTGCCGCAGCGGCCGCCGGAACACCGGGTAGTTGCCGACATCGCTGCGCCCGTCGGCGGTGATCTCCTCGTTCGCCAGCACGGTGCCGAGGTCCGGGGACCAGTTGACGAGCCCGTCGGCGACGTAGGCCAGCCGCCAGGAGTCCACCACCTGGCGGCGCGTCACCTCGTCCAGGCCGGCCCACGGCCGGCCGTCAGGGTTGGCCGGACCGGTGGGCGCGCGGGTGCCCGCCTCGAACTCGGCGACCAGCTCGGTGATCGGCCGGGCGCGCCCCTGATCCTCGTCGAACCAGCTGTTGAAGATCTGCAGGAAGATCCACTGGGTCCACCGGTAGAAGCGCGGATCGGTGGTGGCGATCTCGCGCCGGCTGTCGTGCCCGAGCCCCAGCCGGCGCAGCTGCCCGCGCATGTTGTCGATGTTGCGCTTGGTGGTGATCGCGGGATGCTGGCCGGTGCTGATCGCGTACTGCTCCGCCGGGAGCCCGAAGCTGTCGTACCCGAACGGGTGCAGCACGGTGCGCCCGGTCATCCGCAGGAACCGGGCCAGCACGTCGGTGGCGATGTAGCCGAGCGGGTGGCCGACGTGCAGCCCGGCGCCGCTCGGATAGGGGAAGAAGTCGAGGACGTAGAACTTCGGCCGCCCGGCGGTCCGCTCGAATCCCGCCGCCAGCGGGCCGGACGGGTTCGGCGCGTTGAACGTGCCCGCGGCCTCCCACCGGTCCTGCCAGCGGAGCTCGATCTCGTTCGCCAGCGCGGCATCGTACCGGTACGGCGGCTGGTCGTCGGGCTGGCTGCGGCGCGGCGCGGCCCGGCTGGTGCTGGTGTCCTCGCTCATGGCTTCCTCACACGATTCGGTCCCGGGCACAAAAAAGCCCCTCGCATGAGGGGCTGCCGCGCTGACGGGGTTCTGACTCTGGTCAGCGCGGCCCGGTGAGGAGCAGGGTGCTGGCGAACATGTGCTCAGCGTACCGGTTGCGGCCGCAGGCTCAGAAGACCTTTCCCGCCGCCCGGTCAACCTTTCCGCGGGCCGGTCAGAAGACCTTGCCCGGGTTCATGATGCCGGCCGGGTCGAGCGCGGCCTTGATGGTGCGGTGCACGGCCATGGAGTCCTCGCCCAGCTCCAGGGCCAGCCAGCGCCGCTTGATGAGGCCGACCCCGTGCTCGCCGGTCAGCGTGCCGCCCAGCTCGAGCGCGGCCCGGAACACCTCGTCCGCCGCGGCCCACACGTTGTCCGGCACCTCCTTCCCGGCCAGCGCCCGGTCGTAGATGAACACCGGGTGCAGGTTGCCGTCCCCGGCGTGGGCGACCGTGGCGATCCGCACCCCGTGCCGGTCGGCGGCCCGCTCGATGCGCTCGACCATGTCCGGCAGCAGGGAACGCGGCACGCACACGTCCTCGACCAGGTTGACCCCGAGCCGCTCTGTGGCCGGGTAGGACATCCGGCGGATGTCGAGGAGCTGCTGGGATTCGGCCTCGCTGGCGGACACGTCAGCGAGCGACGCGCCGTGCTCGAGGCACAGGTCCCGCATGATCCCGGCCCGGCGGGCCGCGTCCTCGGTATCGTCCTGGGCGATCAGCAGCGCCTGCACGTCGTCGCCGAAGCCCAGGTGCTTCCAGTCGTCGATGGCGCGCAGCGTGGCCCGGTCCATCAGCTCCAGCAGGCTGGGCTGCAGCCGAGCCTGCAGGATCGCGGTCACCGCGCGGGCGGCCGCGCCGAAGCTGGGGAAGCTCGCGGCCACGGTCGTGGGCGGCGCCGCCGGCCGGGGCCGCAGCCGCAGCGTCGCGGACGTGATCACCCCGAGGGTGCCCTCCGAGCCCACGAACAGGCTGGTGAGGTCGTAGCCGGCCACGCCCTTCATGGTCCGGCGCCCGGTGCGCAGCACCCGGCCGTCAGCGAGCACGACCTCGAGCCCGAGCACGGCATCCCGGGTGACGCCGTACTTCACACAGCGCAGCCCCCCCGCATTGGTGGCCAGGTTGCCGCCGATCGTCGAGATCTCGTAGCTCGACGGGTCGGGCGGGTACATCAGCCCGTGCTCGGCCGCGGCCCGGTCCAGGTCGGCGTTGATCACCCCGGCCTCGGCCACGGCCAGCTCGTTGACCGGATCGAGCTCCAGGATCGCGTTCATCCGGGCCAGGGACAGCAGCACGCAGCCGTCGATCCCGGCCGCCCCGCCGGCCAGCCCGCTGCCGCCGCCGCGCGGCACCACCGGCACGCCGTGCTCGCTGGCCCAGCGCATGGTGGCCACGACCTCGCCGGTGCTGCGGGCCAGCACCACACACCGGGGCTGGCCGGGCGCCACCGCGGCGGTCTCGTCCCGCCGGTAGGCCTCGACAATGTCCGGGTCTGTGATCACGCGCCCCTCGGGCAGCGCCGCGATGAGCTCATCGAGGTCGTCGGCCACCGTCGCTCCTCCGCCCCGGTCGGTCCTGGCCAGCGCCAGCCTAACCGTCGCCCTGCTCGCCGCTGTTGCCGTTCCCGTTGCCCTTGCCGCGGCCGTTGCCGGCGGCCGGGCTGGCCGCGGCCGACCGGGTCGCGCCGATCACGGTCACCAGGCTGCCGGACGGGCGGCGGCCCTCGGGCCGGACGGCGAGCACCGTGCCCGGAGCCTTGGCTCCGTTCGCGGTCCACACCACGTGGACCCGCAGGCCCTGCTGAGTGAGCTGGCGGGCCACGAGGCCAGCGGGCAGCCCGATCAGTTCCTTGCCGCTGACCTCGACCGCGGCAGCGCCGGCGACCGCCGGGTGCGGTGTCGACGTCGGGCCGGGCAGCGCCCGCGGCGGACTCGAGGAGGATCCCATCTCGCTGGCGAAGATCACAGCGGCGGCAACCACCACCAAGCCGACGGCGACCGCGGCGGCAGCGATCATGGCGGGACGGCCGGGCCGTCGCCAGGCCAGAGGCCGCGCGGGGGCGGCCTCCTCCAGGGACATCGCGGCGGTCGGGGAATCAGGGACAGCCTGGGAGTCCGGGACGGTCGGAGAATCGAGGGCGGTGCGGGCGTCCGGGGCGGTCACGGAGACGGGGACGGTCAGGCCGGCGTCCAGGCGGTCGGCGATCTGCCCCGCCCGGCGGGCGACCTCCGCGGCGCTGCCGGGGCGGGCCCCGGGATCTTTGGCGGCCAGGTCCCTGATCAGCGCCGCAAGGTCCGGTGCCACGGAGGCGGGCAGTGGCGGCAGGGGCTGCTCGCGGTGGGCGAGTGCCACCTGGATCCCCTGGCCGTCAAAGGGCTTCTCGCCGGTCAGGCACTCGTAGCCGACGATGCCGAGGGCATACAGATCGGTGGTCTGGGTGGCCCGCACGCCCGAGACCCGCTCCGGCGCGAGGTAGGCCGCCGTCCCGATGAGCAGGTTCGTCGCCGTGATCGGCGCCGAGTCCGCCGCGTCCGAGATGCCGAAGTCCGTGACCTTCACAACGCCGGCGGGGCTGATCAGCAGGTTGGCCGGCTTGATGTCCCGGTGGATCAGCCCGGCCTGGTGCGCGGCATCCAGGCCGGCGGCCGCCTGGGCGAGGATCCTGGCGGTCTGGGCCTGATCGAGCGGCCCGCTGCGCAGCAGGTCGGCCACGGAAGGCCCGTCGATGAGCTCCATGACCAGAAACGGCAGGTCCGGGGCCTCGGGCTCGCAGAAGTCGTACACGCGGGCGATGTTCTCGTGGCTCAGCCGCCCGGCGTAGCGGCCCTCGGAGCGGAACCTGGTCCGCGTCTCGGCGTGCTCGGCGAATCCCGCATACAGCAGCTTGATCGCGACCTCACGGCCCAGCACCAGGTCCGTGCCCCGCCAGACCTCGCTGTAGCCGCCCGCGCCGATCCTCCGGTGAAGCTCGTACCGGCCGCTGAGGATGACACAAGAGGTGGACACGGGCCCAAAGCTACCCCTGGGTTACCGCATAACCTAGAGCCAGGCGATGATCGCGCCCGCGAGCACCGTGCGAGGCAGGAGCACAGGAACCCCCACGGCGCGGGCCACCATCCTCTTCATGGGCCCGTCGAAGCCCAGGCAGTCCAGCACCACGAGGTCGGGGCCGAACGCCGCGAGCGCCTCGGCCGCCCGGCCCAGTGCGGCGGGTGAGCCGTAGGGCGAGGCGGCCAGCACCAGCACGGAACCGGCCACCGGCTCCCATTCGGAACGGACCGGCCCGGTCTGGCCGGCCGAAGGCACCACCACGCCGAGGCGGGCACCGGACGCCGCGGCCGCGACGAGGTTCCTGACCATGGGCCCGGGCAGCAGCAGCGGTGCCGGGCAGCGCAGCCGCGGCAGCGTGCCGGTGCACAGGACCGCGACCACCCCCGCGCCGCGGGCCGTGACGTAGTCCACGGCGTCCTGCACCAGCGGCAGCAGCCTGGCCTCCGCCAGCGCCACCTCCGAGCCGTCCCGCATGCGGCTGACCAGCACCTCCTCCCCCGGCACCGGCGCGAGGCGGGCCAGGTCGGCCGGCCCGGCGCCGTCCAGCGCGCCGCGCTCGATCACCGGGGTGCCCGCGGGCAGCAGCCCGGCCATGTCGGGCACGACGTCGGTACGCGGGGACTGCCCTATGGTCACGATGCCCACGGCCGCGGCCGTCACGCCGGCCTCAGCTGGGCGCGGGGCGCGACGGCGGCGCGGGCTGGGTGTCCGCGGGCAGGCCCGCGATCTCCGGGCCTGACGGCATCTCGGCCCCGGCGAGCACCTCCTCGGCGCGGTGGCAGGCCACCAGGCGGCCCGGCGCGACCGCTCGCAGCACGGGCTCCTCGACGGTGCACCGGTCGATGGCCAGCGGGCAGCGCGGGTGGAACACGCACCCGGGCGGCGGGCTGATCGCGTTGGCCGGCTCGCCGTGCAGGACGATGCGCGCGCTCCGGGCGCTGGCGTCGACCTCGGGTACGGCCGAGCGCAGCGCCCGGGTGTACGGGTGCGCGGGCGCGCCGAGCAGCTCGGCCGTGGGCCCGCTCTCGGCCACCCGGCCCAGGTACAGCACGGCGGTCTGCTCGCAGAGCTCGCTCACCACGGCGAGGTTGTGCGTGATCAGCAGGTAGGACAGCCGCCGTTCGCCGCGCAGCCGTCCGATCAGCTCGAGGATCCGGGCCTGGGCGCGGACGTCGAGGGCGCTGGTGGGCTCGTCCAGGACCAGCAGCCGCGGCTGCACGCTGAGCGCGCGGGCGATCGCGACGCGCTGGCGCTGCCCGCCGGAGAGCTGGTGCGGGTACCGGGCCGCGAAGTCCGGGTCGAGCCCGGTCTCGGTGAGCAGCTCCCGCACCCGCCGGCCCGCCTGCCTGCGGGGCACCATCTGGTGGGCGGCGAGCGCCTCGGCGATGGCCGGGCCGATCCGCATGCGCGGGTCCAGGGTGTTGTCGGGGTCCTGGAACACGATCTGCACGGCGCGCCGGTAGTCGCGCAGGGCCCGGCCGCGCAGCGTGGCGACGTCCGCGCCGTCGAACCTGACCTGGCCCGCCGCGGTCGGCACCAGCCGCAGCACGGCCCGGCCGACCGTGGTCTTGCCTGAGCCGCTCTCTCCCACCAGGCCGAGGCCGAACGGGCCCGGGGCGATGTCCAGGCTCACCCCGTCCACGGCACGCACCGGGCCGAACTGCACCTGCAGGCCCGTGATCTCGAGCAGCGGCGCCATCGGTCAGCCCCTATCGGGGGGGTTTGGGGCCATGGGGTCCGGGGTGTCCCCGGGGGGGCAGAGTGTCCCCCCGGGCGAGCGCTGCCCATGGATCGTCGGGACCGACCGCAGCAGGTCGGCGGTGTAGGCGTGGCGCGGGGCGGACATGATCTGACCCACCGGGCCCTGCTCCACGATCTCGCCCGCCCGCATCACCGCGACCCGGTCGCACAGCTCGGCGACCACGGCCAGGTCATGGCTGATGAACAGGACCGACATGCCCTCGCGGCGGCGCAGCTCCCTGAGCAGCTCGAGCACCTCGGCCTGCACGGTCACGTCGAGCGCGCTGGTCGGCTCGTCGGCCAGCAGCACCTCGGCGCGCAGCGCGACCGCCAGCGCGATGGCCACGCGCTGCAGCTGGCCGCCGGACAGCTGCGACGGGTACCGGCGCAGCAGGTCCGGGGAGAGCAGCACCTCGCGCATGGCCTGCGCGGCGCGGTCGGCCGCCTCGCTCCCGGTCAGCCCGTGCTGCCGCAGCGCCCGCAGCGCGATGTGGCCAACCCGGAACACCGGGTTGAACGCCATCGACGGGCTCTGGAAGATGGCCGCGATCCGGCGCCCGCGCATGTCCCGCAGCTCGCGGTCGGGCAGGCCGTTCAGCTCCCGGCCGTCCAGCTTGATGCTGCCGGTGACCGTGGCGCCGACCGTGCCGGCCAGCCCGAGCACCGCCAGCGTGGTCATCGACTTGCCAGAACCGCTCTCGCCCGCCAGCCCCACGATCTCGGCGTCGCCCAGGGCCAGCTTGTCCATGGTGACCACGGCCCGGGTGCCGAAGCGCACGGTCAGCTTGGTGATCTCGAGATTCATCGCAGGAAAACCCGTTTCGGGTCGAGCAGGTCCCGCAGGCCGTCGCCGAGCAGGTTGAACGCGAACGCGGTGATCAGGATCGCGAGCCCGGGGAACGTGACGACCCACCAGTCGGTGGTGAAGTAGGTCTGCCCCTCCGAGACCATCAGGCCCCAGTCCGGCGTCGGGTCCTGCGCGCCGAGCCCGAGGAACGACAGCGCCGACGCGGTCAGGATCACGCCGCCGACATCGAGTGAGATCTGCACGATCAGCGGGGTGATCGCGTTGGGCAGGATATGCCGGAAGATGATCCGCCACCGGGATATCCCGAGCGCCCGGCAGCTTTCGATGTAGGGGCGCCCGGCCACCGACGCGGCCTGCCCGCGGATCAGCCTGGTGTACCACGGCCACCAGGTCACCGAGATCGCGATGGTCAGGCTGGTCAGGCTGGGCGGCAGCACGGCGGCCAGGGCCAGCGCGAGCAGCAGGGCCGGGAAGGCCAGGAAGATGTCGGTCACGCGCATGATCACGTCATCGAGCCAGCCGCCGAAGTAGCCCGCGGCGATGCCCAGCGGTATCCCGATCAGGCACGCGATGAGCAGCACGAAGAACGCGATCACCGGCGAGATCCTGGCCCCGTAGATGACCCGGGACAGCACGTCCCTGCCGACCTGGTCGGTGCCGAACCAGTGCTGCGCGGACGGCGGCTTCAGCACGGTGAACGGGTGCGTGGCCGCGCCCGCGTCGCCGGGGAACGGCGCGAGCAGCGGCGCGAAGACGGCGACCAGCAGGATCAGCACGCAGATCGCGCCACCGACCAGCAGCAGCGGGTTCTGGCGCAGCCGCTCACGCCAGCCGCCGAGCGCCCCGGGCCGCGGGGCGGCCGGGGCGGTGAGATCGGGAATCTCGATCATCGCAGCGTGATCCTCGGGTCGATGACGGCCTGGACGATGTCCACGATCAGGTTGGCGATCACGTAGGCCATCGCGACGAACAGGGTGACGCCGAGGATGGCCGGGGTGTCGAGGGTGCTGATCGAGGCCACGGCGTAGCTGCCCAGGCCGGGCCAGTCGAAGATCGACTCAACCAGGAACGTGTTCACCAGCGAGTACCCGAAGACCAGGGCGATCGCGGCGGTGACCGGGCTCCAGGCCAGCTTCATCAGGTACCGGCCGAAGATGTCCCGCTCGGGCAGGCCAAGCGCACGGGCCATCTGCACGTGGGTCTCGCCCACGGTGTCCAGGATCTGGGCCCGGACCATGCGGGAGATCAGCCCGGCCGGGTAGGCGGCGACCACCAGCGCGGGCAGGATCAGGTGGCTCAGCGTGCTGCCCAGCATCGGCCAGTTCCCTGTGAACAGGGCGTCGAGCACGGGGAAGCCGGTTACCCGGGTCAGCGGGTTGGAGAACAGCAGGTTCGGGGAGAACTCGCCGGTCACCGGGAGCAGCTGCAGCCGCTGGGCGAAGACCAGCTGGAAGATCAGCGCCATCCAGAAGATGGGCATCGAGACGCCCAGGATCGACCCGGCGCGGATCAGGTGGTCGGTGGGCCGGCCGGGGCGCCGGGCGGACACCAGGCCGAGCGGCACGCCCACCGCGAGCGCGATGATCAGCGCGGCGATCACCAGCTCGATCGTGGCCGGAGCCGCGGTGTTGATGTTGGACAGCACCGGGCTGTGGGTGTGGATCGACACCCCCCAGTTCCCGGTGACGATCCCGCCGAAGTACCTGGCCACCTGGACCGGGAACGGCTGGTCCAGGCCGAGGAACCGCGCGGCCGCAGCGACCTGGGCGGGCGAGGCATGCGGGCCCGCCCAGGTCGCCGCCGGGTCCCCGGGAACCGCGTGCGCGATCACGAACGTCAGCAGGATCACTCCCGCGACGACCAGGATCGCGAGCACGATCCGCCGCGCTATGAAGACCGTCAACTGCTAAGCGGCTTCAGGTTGTAGGCGTAGACCACGTTCGGGTACGCCGGGTCGACCTGGAGCCCGGAGAAGTTGGTGGTCATCGCGTACTGGTAGTTGGCGTTGTAGAGGAACAGGATCGGCGCCGTGCCCAGGATCCGCACCTGCATGTTCCTGTACAGCTGATCGGCGGCCGACTTGTCGGTGGCGACCAGCGGCTCGACCTTGTTGATCATGCTGTCCAGGCTCGGGTCGGAGTAGTACGACAGGTTGAAGTACGGCTGCTTCTCGGCGTACAGGAGGTTGATGAACCACGAGTACGGGTCGGCGTAGTCCGGCCACCAGTACTCCATGAAGATGTCCTGGTGCTGGGACGCGGTGGCGGACTTGCCCTTGGCCCACTGGGTCGGCCAGGCCAGCGACTGGACACTCAGGTTGATGTTGAGCTTGGCCAGGTCGGACTTCATCAGCGTGGCCACGACCTGCTCGTTGGTGTCGCCCTGGGTGTAGGTGAGGCTCAGGTTCAGCTTCTTCTTCCCTGGCCCGTAACCCGCCTGGTTCAGCAGCGCCTTGGCCTTGGCCGGGTCGTAGCTGTAGTTCGGCAGGTCGGTGAAGTGGCCCAGCAGGCCCGCGGGCACGATGCCGCTGGACGGGATCGCCGCTCCGGACAGGGCGGCGATCATGCCCTTGTAGTCGATGCCCCAGGAGATCGCCTGCCGGACCGGCTGGGTCAGCGCCTGGGTGTTGAGCTGGCCGAGCAGGTTCTGCCAGGACGGCGTGGTGACCAGCTTGACGCCCGACGTGCCCTTCAGCGACTTCCACAGTGTGGGGCTCATCTGCTCCACGAAGTTGACCTGGCCGGTCCGGATCAGCTGCGCGGCCGTGGTGTCCTGCGGCACGACCCGGAACACCACGCGCTTGTAGTGCGCGCCGCTCCAGCCGCCCCAGTACTGCGGGTAGGCCTTGAGCACGACCTCGAACTCCTGGCCGTTGTTCCAGGTCTGCAGCGTGTACGGGCCGGTGCCCGCGTCGTGCGGGGTGTTCAGCCACTTGGTCAGGCTCCCGCTGCCCGCGGCCTGGGTGTCGTAGATGTAGGCCGAGTAGTCGGCCGACGCCTCGAGGTCGAGCGGCGAGGCGTACTTGAGGTGGAACACCACCGTGTACTGGCTGGGGGTGTCGATGGTCTGCACCGCGCCCCAGATGTACGCGGCGCCGCCGTTCAGCTTCATCGTGCGCAGCACCGAGGCCTTGACCGCCTGGGCGGTCATCAGCCTGCCGGTGTGGAAGTGCACGCCGTGACGGAGCTGGAACGTCCAGGTCTTGCCGTCCGACGAGGACGACCAGCTGGTCGCGAGCAGCGGCTGGATCTGGTGCGTGGCCGAGTTGTAGTGGGTGAGTGTCTGGTACATCTCGCTCATCGCGATGATGCCGTTGGAGTACTCGGTGGCCGGATCCCAGCCGTCGATCATCACGCCCGTGTACGTGTCGTAGGTGAAGGTCTGGCTGGCAGTCTGCGGTGACTGCTGGGATGCGCTGGTCGTTCCGCCGCCGCATGCAGCGAGGAGCAGCGCGAGAGCGGAGCCGGCCGCGGCCGGCCAAGCGCGATGCCGCTTCATGAAGAACCTCCCTGCCCGATATGTGCTATCGGATCGCCCACCGGGATGTGGGCTCGATGTGCTGGTCATGCAGGCCACCGAGCGTGCCGGCGGCCTTGGCCCGGATCCGGACGGCTGGCGTGGTCAGGTAGGCCAGCGGGATTTCCTCGATCTCGACGATCTCTACCGTGCCCGGGTCCGCGCCCGCGGCCACCGCGCTCTCCCTGGCCTCGCCGCAGGCCTCGTCGAGCGCGGCCTTCCGGCCGTCCGCGCCCATGTGGAAGATCCGGTCCACCTGGCCGCTGACCGACGCGATCGCAGCGCCCACGGCGTTGGCCGCGTCGAAGTGGTCGGGCCTGATCACCTCGCTGATGCCGGGCAGGTCGTCGGGGACGAGGATGCTGCCACCGCCCACCGCGATCAGGGCCCGGTCGCCCTTGGCCGTCTTGACCCGGTCGATGGCCTCGGCCAGCATCTCGTCGGCGCGCCGCGCCGCGCTCTCCAGCAGCCGCCGGTGCGGGCTGATCAGCCCGGGGTCGCCCAGCTCGGCCCGCCGGCTGGCCACCGCGCTGTCGGTCAGCGTGGGGGTCGGGCCGCCGAACACCAGGGCCTGGCTCTTCAGCAGGAACCCGACGCTGCGCGGCCCGATGACCGGGGCACCGGGATCGCCGGCCACCACGGTGCCCCCGCCGAGCGCGATCGTGACCAGGTCCGGCATCCGGAAGTTGGTGCGGATCCCGCCGATCTCCACGCCCTGCGATGACTCCCGGGGGAACCCGTTGGCCAGGACGCCCACGTCGGTGGAGGTCCCGCCCACGTCGGCGACCAGCGAGTCGGTGGTGCCGGTGAGGAACGCGGCGCCCCTGATGCTGTTCGCGGGGCCGCTGCCGATGGTCAGCACCGGGTACCGCAGCGCGTGGCCCAGGGCCATCAGCGTGCCGTCGTTCTGGGCGAAGAACGTCACCGGCCGCAGGTCATGCGCGGCCAGCGCGTCCTCCATCGCGGTGGCCACGTCCCTGGCCACGCCGACCAGGGCCGCGTTCAGGATCGTGGCGTTCTCACGCTCGAGCAGGCCGACCGAGCCGATCTCGTGGCTGAGCGAGACGTGCACCTCGCCGAGCTCGCGCTTGACGATCTCCGCGGCGGCCAGCTCGTGCCGGGGCGAGACCGGCGCGAACACGCTGGCGATCGCGACGCCCTCCACCGTGCCGCCGGCCCCCGTGCCGCCACTCCCCGCGCTCACGTCGCCGAGGAACCGCGCCACCGCGTCGGTGTCCAGCGGCGCGAGGTCGCGGCCGTCGAACTCGATGCCGCCGCCCACGATCGTCGCGTCCACGCAGACCGCTTCGGCCAGGTCGGCCGGCCAGCCGAACATGGGCCGGACCGCGTGGGTCGACGGGCTGCCGATCCTGATCACCGCGACCCGGCGCAGCTTGCGCCGCTCCAGAACCGCGTTGGTCGCGTGCGTGGTGCCCAGCATCACGTGCGTGATCCGGCTGGAGTCCACGCCCGGCGCGCGCAGCACGGCGTCGATGGCCTCGGTGATGCCGCCGGTGATGTCCGGCGTGCACGCGACCTTGGCCTTGGCCAGCACCCGGTCGGAGGCGTCCAGGATCACCGCGTCGGTGTTCGTGCCGCCGACGTCGATACCGAGGCGGCAGTCAAGTTGCGGCACGGGCCAGCTCCTCCACCGGGATAAAGTCGAAGTCGTAGCCGAACGCGCGCGGCCCGGCGGCCTGCAGCCCGCGCTCGGTGCGCCAGACCGGGTCGCAGCGCATCGCGATCACCGTGACCCGCTGCCCGTACCTGACCCGCTCGGTGGCGATCGCCTCGGCGGTCTCGCTGTCCAGCACCGTGATCAGGTCGGGCACGGACGCGGTCACCCGGCCCTGCTCGAGGGCGACCAGGTTCTCGTTCTGCAGCTCGAGGCGGATCAGCCGGCCTGAATCCTCGCCCAGGCCCTCGACCACCACGGACCCGCGCACAAATCCCTTGGTGGTGCGCCGCTCGACGTCCGAGATCTTGCCGGTGACCAGCCGGTACGCGCCGATCTCCGCGATCAGCTCGGCCACCGGGCTGCTCTCCGCGGCCGCGACCGCCTCGCCGATCCTGATCGCCAGCGACACGGTGCCGAGCACCGTGGCCTCGCGCGCCTGCGCCACGGTCAGGATGTACTCGGTCGACGCGGCGGCCCCGCCGAACTCGACCGCCGCGGCCCGGGCCAGCCGCTCGGTCCAGTCACCGGAGATCGTGCGGAACACGATCACGTTGCCGCGCTCGTCGGTCATCACGCACGGGTTCGGGTCGACCCCGGCCAGGTGCATGGACACCTGCGGCACCAGCGGGAAGGCCCGGCCCATGCCGTCCGCGTCCACCACAGGCAGCCCGATCCTGGCCGCCCACACGATCGGGTTGAGGCCGTTCGACCCGCCGATCTCGGCCGACATGAGCGCGCCGACCTTGCGCCCGCTGAGCCGCTCCAGGTGCTCGCGGAGCCTGGCGCCCTCCTCCCCGTTCTCGATCTTCTCGATGTGCACGGTGGGGGCGCCGATCATCCCGCACGGCATGATCAGCTCGTCGTCCGCGAGCTCGTCCAGGTCGACCAGCGTGACCGGGCCGAAGTCCTCGGTGGCCTGCAGCGCCTCGAGCAGGCCGATCTGGGTGTCGCCGCCGCCGCCCGCGCCCAGAATCGCGCAGCCCCGCGCGAGTGCCCGCAGCGTCGCCGGATCGAGCAGCCTCTTCATGATCAAGAAGATAGTCGTGAGAGCACAACATGCACATATGCGTAATGCACGAAGAATTTGAACTTCTTGGGCTATAAGACCAACCGGCGAACGGGTCAGCGGGGCCGGCCCGGCCCGCCGCCGTCGTCATTCGCGGCCTCACCAGGCCCGACGCCGTAGACCTCCGTGGCATCGGCCGCGGTGATGAGCCCGTCGCGCAGGTCGGCCAGGACCAGGTCAGCCTCGCGCTCGCGCGGGTCGCCGTAGCCGCCGCCGGTGCCGGTCACCAGCCGGACCAGGTCGCCGCGGTGCAGCAGCAGCCGGGAGGCCTTGCCGATCGGCGGCTCGGCGTGCCCGTCGGCCCGCACCACCTGCACGTAGTTGGGCGAGCCGTCCCGGCCGCC
Source organism: uncultured Actinomycetota bacterium (assembly GCA_963844655.1). Taxonomy (GTDB): domain Bacteria; phylum Actinomycetota; class Actinomycetes; order Streptosporangiales; family Streptosporangiaceae; genus JASHPR01. The sequence goes on from CAWJPA010000009.1 coordinate 140,145, forward strand.
CGCCGCCCCCCAGGGCGGGAACAGGTGCCGGCCCCAGGCCACGGTGAGCAGCGCCTCCTCGCTCAGCACCCGGTACTCCCTGACCAGGCCCCGGCCGCCGCGCCGCCGGCCCGCGCCCGCGCCTGGCACCACGTCGAGCCCGAACCGCTCGACCCGTATCCCGTACCGCTGCTCCGCGATCTCCACCGGGATCACGTAGGTCTCGCCGTCGCCCACCGAAACCAGGCCGTGCTCCCCGTCCTGGGTCGCGCTGGCCCCCCAGCCCCCGGGCTGCGGCTCCACCAGCAGCGTGGGCTGCCCGGTGTCCGGGTGGGTCAGCGCGAGCGAGGTCGAGCAGACCGACACGAAGCTGCCCGCGGTCAGGGCGGGGAACGCAGGCGCGACCGCCCGCCACACCAGGTCGCTGGCCATCTCGGTGGCCTCGAAGTACGCGGCCACCGGCGCCGGGCGCCGGGCGTTGAAGATCGTCCCGGGCGGGCTGACGATGGTCAGCGGCCGGAACCAGCCGTCCGTGGCCGGCTCGGCCGGGTCGGTGATGGCCTTGAACACCGTGCGGACCCCGGACACCAGCCCGCTCCAGGTGCAGTTGATCGGCCCCGGCACCTGCGGGTGACTGCCGGTGAAGTCACACACCACGCCGCCAGCCGAGATCTCCACCCGGACTTTCACCGGGAACGGGCCGTTGCCCAGGCCGTCCTCGTCGGTGCGGTCCTCGGCCTCGAACACGCCATGCGGAATCCGGGCCAGCGCCAGCCGGGCCAGCTGCTCGCTGCGGTCCAGCGTCACCTGCATGGCGGTGGTGACCACGTCGGTGCCGAACCTGGCGCACATCTCGAGCAGCCGGCGTTCGGCCACCTCGAGGCAGGCGGCCTGGGCGTACAGGTCGCCCAGCACCATGTCCGGCAGCCGGCTGTTGGCGGCCAGGATCGCGGCCAGGTCGGCCACGGGCTGGCCCTCGCGGAACGCGCGCACGAACGGCAGCTGCAGCCCCTCGGCGTACACGTCGGTCGAGTCCGCGGTCCACGACCCGGGGTCCTTGCCGCCGACCTCGGTCCAGTGCCCCTTGGCGGCCGCGAAGCCGATCAGCCGGCCGCCCGTGCTGGCCTCCGGAGCGAACACCGGCCGGACCAGGGCCACGTCGGACAGGTGCGTGCCGCCGCCTGAGTACGGGTCGTTGGCCGCGATCACGTCGCCGGGTCGCAGGTCGGGCACCCGCGCGATGGTCTCGGTGATCGCGTCGCCAAGCGGGCCGAGGAAGCCCGCGATGCCGTTGCCCTGCGAGACCAGCTCCCCGCGCGCGTCCGCGATGCCGACACCGAAGTCGAGCACCTCGTAAATGATCGGGCTCTGCGAGGTCCGCTGCAGCGACACGAACATCTCGTCGGTGATGGCCGCGAACCCCTCGCGCAGCACGTCGAGGGTGAACCGGTCCACGGGGCCGGCGCTGTCGCTCACGGCTGCTCCTCGATCACGAGGTTCCCCATCCCATCGCGGCGCACCGCCTGCCCGGGCAGCACCAGCGTGGTCGCGGCCGGCTCCTCGACCACGCACGGCCCGTCGCGCCGCCCGCTGCCCAGCCCGGCCCGGCCGATCACCGGCACCTCCAGCACCCCGCCGTGGGTGTCGAAGTCGACCCGCCGCGACGAGCCCGGTGGGCCCGCGCCGGCGGCCGCGTCATCGCTCGGCCAGGTGAACGCGGGCGTCGGCGCGCTGGCGCTGACCCGGACCGACACCACCTCGAGCGGAACCTCCAGCTGGAACGCGTACGCCTCCAGGCACCTGCGTTCGAAGGCATTACGCAACTGCAGCAGCCACTCGCCGCGCCCGGCGGTGCTGCCGTCGTCGGGGACCGGGACCTCGAGCGTGTGCTCCTGGCCCTGGTAGCGCAGCTCGGCGTACCTGGTGATCTCCGCTCCCGCGCCCGGGCCCGGGCCAGAGCCGAGCTCGCCGACCGCGGCGCACTCCGCCTGCGCGAACGCGGCCGTCAGGTCGGTGCCGTCGAGCGGCCCGACCACGGTCCTGACGGCGTCGGCCCGCAGCGGCCCGGCCAGCATCCCGAACGCGGAGAAATGGCCGGGACCCGGCGGGATGATCGTCCGGGTGATGCCGAGCTCCCGGGCCAGCAGCGCGGCGTGCAGCGGGCCCGCGCCGCCGTAGGCCACGAACGCGAAGTCCCGGGGGTCGTAGCCCCGGCGCAGGGTGACCAGCCGCAGGGCGTGGCTCATCTGGGCCACCGCGTAGCGGATCACCCCGCGCGCCACGGCGGCCGCGTCGGTGCCCAGGCGGTCGCCCAGCCCGGTCAGCGCGCGCTGCGCGGCACCGGTGTCGAGCGGCATGGTGCCGCCGAGGAAGTAGCCGGGGTCGATCCGGCCCGCGGCCAGGTTCGCGTCCGTCAGCGTGGGCTCGGTGCCGCCCCGGCCGTAGCAGGCGGGCCCGGGCTCGGCCCCGGCGCTGCGCGGCCCCACGTGCAGGCCGCCCGCGTCGTCGGCCCAGGCCACCGAGCCTCCGCCGGCGCCGATCTCCACGATCTCCACGGTCGGCGCCTGCACGGGGTACCCGGCCGAGACCGGCGTCCGGCCGATGTGGTGCAGGCTGTCCACCCGCACCTGGCCGTCGCGCACCGCCGCGGTCTTGGCCGTGGTGCCGCCGATGTCCAGGGCCAGCACGTGCCGGGCGCCGAGCCTGCGGCCCAGTTCGGCCGCGGCGGTCACGCCCGCCACCGGCCCGGACTCGAGCAGGCCGATGGGCGCGCCCGCGGCCTGGCCGAACGAGCACACGCCGCCGTTCGACCGCATGACGTGCAGCGGCCCGCGGACCCCGGCCGACCGCAGCGCCTGCTCCAGCGAGCCGAGGTAGGACGACACCACGGGCTGGACGTAGGCGGACAGCACCGTGGTGCTGCTCCGCTCGTACTCCCGCCACTGCCGGCTGACCTGATGCGACGCGAGCACCGGCACGCCGGGCAGCCGTGCGGCCAGCGCGGCAGCCACCTGTTCTTCGTGCGCCGGGTTCGCCCACGCGTGCAGCAGGCAGACGGCCACGGCCTCCGCCCCGGCCCCGGCGAGCCGGTCACAGAGCCCGGCCAGGCCGGCGTCGGTGACCGGCTCGAGCACCTCGCCGCGGTAGGACATCCGCTCGCCGACCTCGAACCGCAGGTGCCGCGGGACGAACGGGTCCGGCTTGCGGTAGGCCAGGTTGTAGAGGTCCGGCCGGTTCGCCCGGCCGATCTCGAGCACGTCGCGGAACCCCCGGGTGGTGACCAGCGCGGTGCGGACGCCGCGGCGCTCGGTCACCGCGTTGATCACGACGGTAGTGCCGTGAATGAACGCGGTCACGCTGGCCGCGGCCACGCCGGAGCGCTCGAGGGCCGCGAGCACACCGCGCTCCAGGCGGCCCGGCGTGGTGTCCGCCTTGGCCCGCACCACCCGCCCGGCGGAATCCACCGCGACCAGGTCGGTGAACGTGCCGCCGATGTCGACGGCCAGGCGGATCGGGTCGGCGTCTGGCACGGCACTACGATCCCAGCTCGCGATCACCGCCAGAATGGGCGTTCTGCACTGCATTCCGCCACATGCTGTGCTATCCGCATAATGGGGACGTGCCGTCCGTTGACGAGATCCTGGCCAGCCCGCCGCTGTCCGGCCTGCGGCGGGTCAGCCACGGCGGCGGTGACCGTCAGGTCGTGGCGGTGCGGCTGGCCGAAGAGTTCTCCGACCTGAATCCCGCGCCCGCCGGGAGCCTGGTGGTGCTGTCCCGGGCCGCGTCGGCGGCGGCCACCGACTACCGGCTCGACATGGCGCTGCGGTGGGCCGCGATTCACAATGTGGCCGCGGTCGCCGCATTCTCCCCCGAGCGCTGGCAGCCGCCGGTGACCGCGGCCGACATCGCCGAGCGGGCCGGCATCGCGCTTGTCTCGGTGCCGGCCGGCACGGAGCTGACCTGGCTGATCCAGGCGATCATGCGGGAGACCGGCGGCGGTGCCGAGCGGGCCCTGGCCCGGGCCGAGCAGGGCCTGGCCGCCGTGCTCCGGGCGGCGGAGACCGGCGCCGACCTGGACGGCCTGCGGCTGGCGGTGAGCCAGGCCCTCGGCACCGGCGTCGGCCTCCGCCTCTACGCCGAGGGTGAGGCCCACCGGGCCGGCGCCGCGGCAGGCAACGGGGAGGCCGGCGCGGTCAGCGTGCCGATCATCGTGGGCGACACGGTGACCGGCGAGCTCACCGCGCACGGCGCACACGGGGACCTCGCCGTGGCCGCCAGCCTGGTGCTGCGGGCCGCAGCCTCGTCCGCCGGGCGGCTGCTCGACCTGGCCCGGCACGCGCGCGAGCTGCCGATCAGGTCCCGCAGCGAGCTGATCGCCGAGCTGCTGATGTCGGATGCGCCGCTGAGCGAGGACCTGCGCGACCGGGCCATGCACCTGGCCGTGCCCATCGGCGGCTGGCACGTGGCGGTGCGCATCGAGGCCGAGAACCTGGACGAGGCCGGGCGGGACGAGGTGCACAGGTTCGAGCTGCTCGAGACGGCCGGGCAGGCGGCACTCCAGGCGACGGCGCGCACCGGCGGGAGCTGGTACCTGTCCCGGATCGCGCGGGCGATCGTGCTGGTGCGGATGACGAGCTCTCACCCGGGCGCGCAGGCCGGCCTGCGGGCGGCCAGATCCGCCGAGGCCGCGCTCGCCGCGATCAGCGGCCGGCTGCCCGGGCTGCGGCTGCGCGGCGGCGTGGGCACGCCACACGAGGGCCCGATGGGCCTGCGCGCCTCGGCCGCCGAGGCGCGGATCGCGCTGGTGGCGGCCCGGTCGGCGGGCCGTCCCGAGGGCGTCGCCACCCATGACGCCACCGGTGTGCAGCGGATGCTGATGGAGTGGTACGCGTCGGACACCGCGCAGGCGTCGGTGCGCGCCCAGCTCGCGCCCCTGGAGCGGCTGGGGCAGGCCCGGGGCGAGACCGCGATCCGGACCCTGGCCGCCTACCTCGACCAGCAGGGCTCGATCGTGCGCACGGCCAGCGTGCTGCACCTGCACCGCAACGCGGTGACCTACCGGCTGCGCCGCATCACCGACCTGCTCGGCGTGGATCTCGACGACCCCGACCAGCGCCTCGCCCTGCAGCTCGCCTGCCGCGCCCGTCTCCTGGCGTGATGCCGCCAGACCGGCGAGCGAGATGCCGCCCCCGTCGTGGCCTGGAGTGCCAACGGAAAGCTAGCTAGCGTGGCCATGAAGCACGTTCCGGTGTCACTCCGAGACCAACGGAGGCAATCGCATGGGCACGATCACGACGACCGACGGCGTAGAGATCTTCTTTAAGGACTGGGGCTCGGGCCAGCCCATCGTCTTCAGCCACGGCTGGCCGCTTTCTGCCGACGACTGGGACACCCAGATGCTGTTCTTCCTGGGGCACGGCTACCGGGTCATCGCCTCTGACCGGCGCGGGCACGGACGCTCGACGCAGACCGGCGACGGGCACGACATGGACCACTACGCCGACGACCTGGCCGCGGTGACGGCCCATCTCGATCTCCGGGACGCGGTCCATGTCGGGCACTCCACCGGTGGCGGCGAAGTCGTGCGCTATATTGCCCGGCACGGTGAGAGCCGGGTGGCGAAAGCGGTACTGATCAGTTCGGTGCCGCCGCTCATGCTGCAGACCGACGCCAACCCCGGCGGCCTGCCCAAGAGCGTGTTCGACGGCCTGCAGGCCCAGCTGGCGGCCAACCGGTCCGAGTTCTACCGGGCGCTGCCGTCGGGGCCGTTCTACGGCTTCAACCGGCCCGGCGTGGAAGCCTCCGAAGCGATCATCGAGAACTGGTGGCGCCAGGGCATGATGGGCGGGGCGAAGGCGCACTACGACGGCATCGTGGCCTTCTCCCAGACCGATTTCACCGAGGACCTCAAGAAGATCACGGTGCCGGTCCTGGTGATGCACGGCGACGACGACCAGATCGTTCCCTACGCCGACTCCGGGCCGCTGTCCGCGCGGCTCGTGCAGAACGGGACGCTGAAGACGTACAAAGGGTTCCCGCACGGCATGCCGACCACCCAGGCCGAGACGATCAACGCTGACCTGCTGGCCTTTATCCAGTCCTGAAACGTGGCTTGAAACAGGTATCACGAGATCGTATGATACGAAATCGTGAATTCCGATTCCGTATCATCTGAGTGGTCGGCCCTGCTCGCATTGCAGCGAGCGACCCACGCCACCCTGCACGCCCTCGCCGCACAGCTAGTCGGCCTCGACCTGACCGCCTCCGAGATCAACGCGCTGGCCAACCTCGCCGACGGCCGCCTGACCGTGTCCGAGCTGGCCGCGGCCACGGGCACCAAGCCCAGCACGCTGACCAGCGTGCTGGACCGCCTGGAACGCCGCGGCCAGATCAGGCGCGGGCCGGCCCCGGGAGACCGCCGGGCGGTCCTCGTCGAGCTCACCGCCTCTGGCCGGCCGACCGCAGCCACGATCCGCCGGGCCGTCACCGACCTGGAGCAGCGCGCGCTCGCCGGCCTGACCGCCGACGCGATCGCCGCCCTGCGCGCCGCCCTGCAGGCCCTGGCGCAGGTGTCCACATGACTCCGCGCACCGGCCGCACACCCCCCGGCAGCGCGCCGTCCTTCGACGATCTGATGGCCGAGGCCATGGCCGCCGCCACGCGATTCGGCCACCGCGAGCATGTCCACCTGACCTGGCTGGCCGTCCGGCGGCTCGGCGTGCCCGCAGCGGTCGGCCTCATCAGCGCCGGCATACAGCGCACCGCCCGGTACGCGGGCGCGCCGCAGAAGTACCACGCCACCGTCAGCCGGGCCTGGGTCGAACTCGTCGGCTACCACGCCGCCGAACACCGCGACCACGAATTTGCGGCGTTCGCCGAGCACAACCCGGCCCTGCTCGACAAGCGGCTGCTGACCCGCTTCTACCACCCGGCGACACTGGCCAGCCCGCAAGCCAGGACCGGATGGGCCGAACCCGACCGCGCCCCGTTCCCCTGGCGCCACCACCAGGGACAAGAGTGAGAGGAATCCGCCATCGGTCCGGCAAACCGTACGGTGGTTGGTGTGAGTGAAGCCCCGCGATCTGCCGTGATCGAGGAGCTCGCACGAGAGCGTCTCGGCTTCGCCCGTCTTCGTCCGGGGCAGCGGCGCGCCGTCGAGGCGCTGGCCGGGGGGCGCGACGTGCTGGCCGTCCTGCCGACCGGTGGCGGGAAGTCGGCGATCTACGAGCTGGCCGGACTGCTGCGGGAGGGGCCGACGGTGGTGGTCTCACCGCTGATCGCGCTGCAGGATGATCAGCTCGCCCACCTGCGCACGGCCGGCCTGCCGGCCATCGTCCTCAACTCGCAGCAGTCGGCCGGCGGGCGCGCGGCTGCGCTCCTCGCCTCGTGTGACCCCGGCACGTTCATCTTCCTCTCGCCGGAGCAGCTGGCGAACGGGGAGACCCGCCAGACGCTGCAGCGTGCGCGGCCGGGGCTGTTCGTGGTGGACGAAGCGCACCTGATCAGCCAGTGGGGCCACGAGTTCCGCCCCGACTACATGCTGCTCGGCGCACAGGCCGAAGCGGTCGGCGCGCCGGTCCGCCTGGCCTTGACCGCGACGGCGGCGCCCCCGGTGCGGCACGAGATCGGGCAGCGGCTCGGGCTGCGCGATCCCGAGGTCGTGATCGGCGACTTCGACCGGCCGCACATCCACATCTCGGTGCGCCGCGTGCGCACGCTGCCGGACAAGCAGCGCGAGCTCGTGCGCGCAGCGGGCGGACTCGCCGGCGCCGGGATTGTCTACGCGGCGACGCACGCCAGCGCGAAGGCGGCCCATGACGCGCTGGCCGCAGCGGGCGAGCAGGTGGTGCTCTATCACGCCGGGCTGTCAGGTCGCGAGCGGCACGAGGCGATGACGGCGTTCTTCGACGGCTCGGCCCGGATCATCGCGGCGACGGTCGCGTTCGGCATGGGGATCGACAAGCCGGACGTGCGCTGGGTGCTGCACGCCGACCCTCCTGCCTCGCTCGACGCGTATTACCAGGAGTTCGGGCGCGCGGGCCGGGACGGCGAGCCATCGCACGCGCGGCTGCTCTACCGTGTCGAGGACTTCGAGGCGGCACGGTACCTGACCGCGGGTGGGGTCTCCAGCGCGGCCGTCGCACAGGTCGCAGCCCCGCTCGCGGCCGGCCAGCGCGCCGGGGCCGGCGCGCGGCAGCAGACGGCCGCGCTCGTCCGCCTGGCGGATCTTGGCGCGGTCACGTGGCAGGCGGACGGCGAGGTGCGCTGGACCGGGACGATGAGCGTCACGGCGGCGCTGGCGGCATCTGAGGCGGAGACACAGCGCCAGAACGAGGTGGAGCGCTCGCGGCTGACCATGATGCGCCGCTACGCGGAACACACCGCTTGCCGCCGTTCGTTCCTGCTCTCTTACTTCGGGCAGGACTATCCCGGCCCGTGCGGGAACTGCGACAACGACCCCGCGCACGCTGAGCCCGAGCGGGGTGAGCCCGAGCTGGGTGAGGTTCCGTTCGCGGTCGGCGCGCGCGTGGTGAGCGAGCGCTGGGGCGAAGGCACGGTGCAGCGCTACGACGGCGACCACGTGACGGTGCTGTTCGACGAGCACGGCTACCGCGAGCTGTTCGTGCCCCTGGTGGTTGAACGCGGCCTGCTGCGGCCGGTTGTGGTCTAGGCCAGGCTCAGGGCGATGGCGTGCAAGGCCAGGCCCACACCGGCCCCCACCACGGTGCCGTTGATACGGATGAACTGCAGATCGCGTCCTAGCAGCAGTTCCAGCTGGCTTGACGTCTGCGCCGCGTCCCAGCGCTCGATAGTTCCTGTGACCAGGCCGGCGAACTCGTCGTGGAACTGGTCGGCGAGGGCCCGGGCTCCTGACTCGATCAGACGCTGGAGGCTCTGCTCGAGGTCGCCGTCGGATTCGAGGCGCCGGCCGACTGCCGCCAGCGCGCCGGCCAGCTGGCGCCGCAGTTCAGACTCCGGGTCGGCCGCCTGGGCCCGCAGCGTGTCCTTGGCATGTTTCCACAGCGATGAGGACCAGTCCCGCAGGCCGGCACTGCCCAGCACATCGCGCTTGAACCGTTCCCCGCGCTCGCGCAGCTCGGGGGACGTCTCCAGTCGCTCAGGGAGCCCGGCTATCCATTCCTCAAACTGACGCCGGGCCTCGTCGTCCGGGTCGGCCGCCATCGCCTCCAGCCGATGGCGCAGGCGGTCGTACAGGCGGTCGAAGACCCGCCGGTAAACCGCCTCGGGCACCCAGCGGGGTGACTCGGCCTCGAACAGCTCACGAATCTCCTCGTAATGATCGCCGAGATAGCGGTCGGCACCGGACACGATGGCGTTAAACAGCCCGGCGTGGTGACCTCCCGCGATGACGACCCGCAAGGCCCGCCCGGCCAGGGGCGCCACCTCGACGGCGTCGATCGCCCGGGTCAGTTCGGCGGTGAGCACCCGCTGGACATCCTCATCACGCAGAGCCTCCGCCGCCGTGACCACCAGGTCCGCCGCGTGACCAGCGAAGGCAGCGGCGTTGGCGTCATCGGCCAGCCAGGCGGCCAGGCGGGGAACAAGCCGGGCGGAGCGGATCCGCTCGACCAGAACATCGGCGTTGAGGAAGTTCTCCTGCACGAACTGACCGAGAGTGGCGGCGAACTGGTCCTTGCGCTCGACGATCAGCGCGGTGTGCGGTATCGGCAGACCCAGCGGGCGGCGGAACAGAGCCGTCACCGCGAACCAGTCCGCCACACCCCCGACCATGGCCGCCTCGGCACCGGCCTGCACGTAGCCAAGCACCGTCCCGTGGACGCCTACCACGGTCACGGCCACGAACACTACCGTCACCCCGGCCAGCAGGGCGGTGGCCCGCCGCCGTGCGGCGGCCAGCCGGCGTTCCCGCAACTCCACCGACTCGGGGCCGACCGCGGATACCGGTGAACCCGGCATCATCGCGGCAGGTTTCATCTGGCAGCCCCCCGGCTGGCTCGGCTGCCCATGATGTCAGCTTGTCATCACGGCAGGTACAGGTGCAGCCCAGCGGGCATGTGGTCGGTGACGGCGATGGTGCCGTGGAACACGCCGTTGATGTAAGCGGCCACGTTGGCCGGATAGGCACTACCGGGACTGTGCTCGGCGGTGAGCCGCAGGATGGCGGACGGCTGGCATTTGTGCCCGTCGGCGAGCTCGGCGAGAGACATCTTGCCTCCCGTGGTGTGCTCGATCATCGTGGATCCTCCCTTGGGGGCGCGGCCGGGCTCGCGGTTCATCGTGGACTGGCGCAGCGCTTACTCTGCCACGAGGTCTGCCAGCGTAACGGAGGCAGCTGTTTGGGCATCGATCCGGTCGCTGAGCTCAGCGGATATACAGGTCGTCGGCGTCGCCCATGACGAACTCGGTGCTCGCAGCCACGTCCGCGGCCAGGCCGAGCGCCTGACTGCCGCATTCAGGCGGGTGCCGTTAATTCCGCTTACCCAGACGGGGCCGGGCCCGCCCGAATACTCGGGACGGGCCCGGCAACTCCTGGGTGGTTCTGGTGGAACGGCCGCCCTGTTTGGCCTCAGGAGATCGTCACCGTTGACGGCGGTGAGGCGATCCCATTGGCCACCACGACCAGCGTGCTCTTGCCCGCTGGCGTGCCTGGCGGCAGGGTGAACTTGGTCGAGGACCTGGCGCCGGGAGCGATCGACACCGAGGTCCAGTCATTGGTCCGGGCGTAGGTCACCACGCCGGTGGCGGAGTTGGTGATCCGTACCAGGGGGAAGTTGGTGTTGTCCTGGACGTCATCACCGTAGGCGGCTCCTTGGTCAAGCCCGGCGAGCTGCCTGCCGGACAGGGAGTAGGTGCTCCCCGGGGCCAGCGTCGTGGAACTCAGGGACGTGATCGAGGGCTTCCATGACGGGTTCGGCGTGCCGCCGGCCGTGTAGACCTCCATCTGGCTGCTGCCGTCGTTGAACAGGACCTGCCCGTTCGGCAGCGCCAGCATCCGCGTGTAGTACGACGAGTCGTTCGGAGCGTTGGGCACGTCCGGGATCTGGGTCACCGTGTTCGCGCTCGCGTTGTAGACGAAGAAGTGAGTCGGCGTGTTGTACACGCACGCGCTCACGTCGAACAGCACATTTCCGTCCGGCAGGACCGAACCCGGCCCGTCGGCGCTGTCCATCTCCTGGCCGCCGATGGCCGGGATCTCCGGCCCCGCGATCCACGAGCCGGACTGGTAGTTGTACAGCGCGTTATCCGTCGGCGCGTCGGTGGTGCACGCCGCGGGCGCCTCTTGCGTACTCGAGCCGGCCCCGACCACGAACGTATTGCCGCCCGGCATCTCGACCTGCGGTCCGATCTCGACGACCGGCCACGGGTTGACGGGGCTGCCGCCCACGGCGGTGGCTCCCGCGAACGACCAGGTCTCGGTGCGCGGGTTGAATAGCTCGGTGTTACCCGGCGCCCAGAGGTCGAGGGTCAGGACCTTGCCGTTCGGCTCCAGGGTCCAGCCCTCTTCGTCGTTGGGATCAGTCTTGCCCGTCGCCGGGATCACCTTCCACGTCAGCGTCTTCGCGTTGAGCAGCGCGTCATCGACGGTGAGCTGCGGATTGGTGAGGCAGGTATTGCACGGCTGCTGGAGCATGAAGGTGCCGTTGTCCAGGACCTCGCTCGCCGCGTCCCCCATGTTCGTCCAGCCTCGCGGCGGCGCGACGGACCTCCAGGTGTTGGTCACCGGGTTGTAGATCGCGCCCTCGTCCGACCACACCGCATTTTCGCCGATGTATTCGCCGCCCTCGACGATCATGCGGCCGTCGGGCAAGATCGCCGACGCGAAGTACAGGGGCGTATACCCGGCCGGCATCGACGCGATCTGGCTCCACGTCCCGTCGATGTAGCTGCCGTTCGCCGCTGGGGTGAGCTTCCACCAGTCGGTCGTGCCGCCCGTGGTGTTGTTGTCTGGCTCATTGTGAACGAGCACGGTCCCGTCGCTCTCCAGCAGCATCGTGCCCGGAGTCCCGAATGGCGGCGGGTTCGTTAAGGGCGTCCAGGGTGACGCGGTGCCCGCAGTGCCGCGGAACATCGCGAATCCGGACGGTGCCGCCCGGCCCAGCGGCGGACGAGGTGATACGGGTGCTCGCGCGGTCGCCTGAGCGGGGCTAACCACGCTGAGCCGCTGCGCGGACGCAGCCGGCAAATTGGCCATCACCAGTCCGGCCAGCACAGCCACGCAGGAAGCCCCGCCTGCGAGTACGGCAGATCGACGGCGTAAAAGCATTAAAACCCTCCTTTGGGTTGTTTTCGCCTGCCTTCGACGGCGGCACCCTACAGCAATGCGCCGGATTGCGCGGTGACCCGCCAAGATCCCCTCCGGCCAGCCGGTTAGTGTGGCGGATGTGGCGAGCCGTGCAGAGCGTTCGATGTCATTCGGGACGATCGCGACCGACTACGACCGGCTGCGCCCGAGTCCGCCCGAGGCGGCGATCGACTGGCTGCTGCCCGCGGACTGCCGGGTGGCGGTCGACGTCGGGGCGGGCACCGGCCTGCTGTCCCGGGCGCTGGCGCGCAAGGTCCCGCGGGTCGTGGCCGTGGAGCCCGACGAGCGGATGAGGGCCGTGCTGCGGGACCGGTCGCCCGGCGTCGAGGCGGTGCCAGGCCGGGGCGAGGCGATCCCCCTGCCTGACGCCAGCGCGGACGGCGTGTACTTCTCGTCGGCGTGGCACTGGATGGACCCAGAGCGCGCGGTGCCCGAGATCGCCCGGGTGCTGCGGGACGGCGGCCGCTTCGGCGTGATCTGGACCAGCCGCGACCGCGAGGTCGACTGGGTGCGCGACCTGAACCGGCTCCGCGAGCCCGACTGGGCCGCGAGGACCGAGGAGCCTGAGAACCAGGGCCGGCCACGGACCCGGCACCGCGAGGTCACGCTGCCGCCGAGTTCGCCGTTCGGGACGGCCGAGGTGGCGGATTTTGCGTTCAGGCGCGTCATGACGATCAGCGACTTCGTCGCCATGCTCGGCACCTACAGCGGCCTGATCACGGCCAGCCCCCAGGAGCGCGAGGCCGGGCTCGCCCGCGTCCGGGCCGCGCTGGAGGAGCGGTTCCCTAGCGCGGACGAGATCGACGTGCCGATGCGGTCGCTGTGCTGGCGGGCTGACCGGCTGGCCAGGTAGAGCTGGAGAGCACCCAACCCGGACTAGCCGGCCAGCCCAGCCCCTCCCCCCGTCAAGCCCGGCCGGGACGGCCGAGCCTGGCCTTGGTCTCCGCGACGTCCATGCCGTGCAGGCGGAGCAGGTTCTCGCCGAGGATCTTCCGCTTGGCCTGGTCGGTCAGCTGCGGGTAGCCGTAGCCCGCGCAGAGGTCCTCGGGGATCTGGAAGTCCATGAACGCGCGCAGCGCCCACTGCGGGTGGAAGATCGGCGCCTCCGAGCCGTAGATGATCTTGTCTTCGCCGCACCAGAACAGCAGCTTGCCGATGATCTCCGCGAACATTCGCGGCGAGCGGACGATGAAGTTGATGGTGGCAGCCAGCGAGGCGTACAGGTTCGGGTACCGGATCAGCTGCCAGCAGGTCTCGTCGAGGAACGGCAGCCCGACGTGGAAAATGACGAAGTTGATGTCGGGGAAGTTGGCCGCGGCACCGTCCATGTCCCAGGTCTGGGTGTGCTCGATCGGCTGCGGGCCGAGCGGCACGCCCTTGTGCACGCCGATCAGGTTGACCCCGAGCTCCTGCGCCTTCTCGAAGATCGGGAATGCGATCTGCGGGTCGTCCATCCGCCACGGGTACGGCTTGCCGTAGTCGTAGCGCACGTTGTAGAACTTGAACGCCTTCGCGCCGAACTCGCCGACCTGCCGCTCCATGAGATCGAGCGCCTTGCGGCCCTCGAGCGGGTTCACCGAGCCCCAGAAGATGGTCCGGTCCGGGTCGCGGCTGGCCAGGTCCGCGCACTCCTCCCACGGGGACAGGCCGTCCTTGAACAGGTCGGTCAGCGGCAGCGGCATGGCCACGAGCATGTCGGTGTCGGACTCCTCGTAGACCATCTTGCGGATGTCCTCCACCGTCCACTGGCGCAGGAACTCCTCGGGCGGCAGCTTCGGCAGGTTGTCCGGGGTCAGCGCGTTGTGGAACGCGTACAGGTGGTTGTCGAACATGAGCCCAGGCGGGCCGAATGCGTTCTTCGGGTCGAAGTTGAAGATGTGCGCGACGCAGTCGAACACAAAAGCGTCATCGATCATCGCTGATCACCTTTCGCGGGCTGGTGTGCGGCTACGTAGGCGCCGCGGTCGGGCACCTGCGCGGGTGACGGCAGGAACTGCAGAAGGCTGGCGGCCCGGGGTGAGAGCCGGTCGGTGGTCCACGCCTCATCCCAGACGATCTCGACGTCGGCGGACCTGACGCCGGGCTGCGCCTCGATCCGGTCCTGGATGTCGGTCAGGACCCGGGAGGCAAACGGGCACCAGCCGGTGGTCAGCAGCAGCTCGACCCGGACATGGTCACCGGTGGTGCGCACCGAGCGCAGCAGCCCCATGTCCACGACCGATATGCCCTTTTCCTGGCAGCATGGGTCGTACACGTCGCTGAGCGCCTCGAGAGCCCACTGTGGCACGTCGGACATGCGGCCATCGTGAGCCCGCGGCCGGCTGCGCGGAACCCCCGAATTTTTCACATGCTGAACTGCGGCCCGGGCCAGCCGGACGGTTCCCAGCCGCCCCCGGGCACGGCATGCTGGTAAGGGTGAGGAACTCGGGCAGCGATGCCGAGCCCACCGACCTCATCCGCAGCGTGTCCCGGGCCTTGCGGATCATCGAGGAGGTGTCCGGCTCGCCGCGCCCGCTGCCGGTGAAGGTCATCGCCCGCCGCTGCCAGCTGCACGTGTCCACGGCCTACCACCTGGTCCGCACCCTGTGCTACGAGGGCTACCTGGTGCGCCTGCCCAGTGGGGACTACGTGGCCGGGTCCGAGGTCGCCGAGCGCTTCCACGAGCTGATGAACTCGATGCGCCGCCCGCCCCGGGCCCGGGCCGTGCTGCAGCACCTGGCCGACGCGACCGGGCACACCGCGTACCTGGCCTGCATCTCCGCGGGACGGCTGGTGATCGTCGACATCGCCGAGGGCGGGAAGTCACCCTGGATAGAAGACCTGCAGCCGGGCCTGGAGACCGCCGCGCACGCAACGGCGCTGGGCAAGGCGCTGCTGGCCACGCTGCCCGGCCGCGCCCGCACCAGCCTGCTCGCCGAGCACGGCATGCGGCCGTTCACGACGAACACGGTGACCGAGCCCGCCCAGATCGAGGCCGAGGTCACCCGGATGCGGCCTGGCGACCTGGTCATGGAGTACGGGCAGTACCGTCCCGAGGTGTGCTGCGCGGGCGTGGCGATCCCGGCCCGGGACAGCTGGTGGGCGCTGGGCTCCTCGGCCCGCGGGCTCAGCCTGCCCGGGCCGCTGCTGGCCGAGCTGCAGGTCGCCGCGGCCGACCTAGGCGCTGAGGCCCCGCCACCGGCGGGTGCCCGCCACTCGCATTCCTAGCTGCAGCGCCTCAGCTCTCATACACCGCGACGTTGCGCACCTGCATAGTTCCACCTGAGCTGGTCTGGCTCGTGGGGGTAGCACAGGCGCAGCGCTGATCGGGGTACTGACCACCGATCGCCAGATCGAAGATGATCGAGAAGCCGTGATTCACGGCCTCGTTCCATGTGCTCGCGCCTACCTGGCGCTCGGTTACCTGGAAATACTGCTGACCGTTGAGGTACCAGCGGATCTGCTCATTGGCAGGGTTACGCCGGTCGACGATCACGCTGTAATCCTGGAACCCGGTCAGGCAACTGGCGCACGACCGCAATCCGCTCGACAAGCCCGTATGCTCGTGGCACGGCCCGAAGGTTCCGTCCGAGTTGCGGTGAGTGAGATTCCCGCAGTGGAACGCGCCAGAATGCCCGCTCTGCCCGTTGACGTTCTCAAGGATGTCGATCTCCCCATGCTGCGGCCACGAGCCCGTTCCAAGCATCCAGAATGCCGGCCAGTAGCCCAGCCCGTTAGCCGGATCGGGCTGCTCGATGGACGCGGTTACCTTCATCTCGCCTCCGGCAGGCGCACCGAAATTAGTCCAGGTCTGGATTCGGCCTGACGTCCACGAGTTGGCCTGGTAGAGCGCAGTTATGTCGAGATCGCCATGGCCATCGAGATGGACATTGCTGCGAGAACTGGTCATATTCTCGACACTGCCATTGCCGAAAACGCCAGCTCCAGTATCATACTTCCAGTAATGCTGGTCCACTCCGCTACCCGCCGGACCTGGAAAGCCGGCCGACCAAACCTTTGTCCATGAAATGCGGCTGTCCGTCAATGATGTGTTACTGCCAGAACCCGATGTTGCCGTGCAGCCGGAACCAGCTATGGCCACGACCATGCACACCGCACACACAAGCGGCCATATCCTGCGTCGTGTACCTGCGAGCACAGCGGTCCTCCTTCAGGCTTACCGGCAACGAGGGAACGCCCTGGAACATCCTTATCATTTAGGGTGTCACTTAACGCTCCAAGTACCTTCTACATGGTAGCCAGCATAGCAAGCAGCCGCTCGCATCATCGCCCGTGAACACACGGCAGGACGGCTCTTGCAGCGTCACCCGCACCGTCATTTGAGACGATCCACTAACAATCCGGCGAATAAGCTTTTTGAGCTGTCAGTGCCGTATCACGCCATTTCTTATCGAAGGCGGACTCAGCCCGTCCCAGCCTGGTGCGCCCTCGACGTAAGACGTCCACCAGACGCCCGCAGAGCCCAGGGGCAGAGAACGCCGACAGCAGCGCTGCAGTGACGGATCCCCAGATAATGAATACCCAGGTTGTATGACCCAGCATCATTCCGATGAATATTCCGGAGACAATAATTCCGCTGATGGCCAGATGCGGCTTGAACACTCTTATGTCGTCTGCATATTCCCGGCGTCCTTCTCCTCCCTTGGGGGTTGTCTTGAAGGTCACCCGCTTGTTGCGCACCACGCCCACAAGCGCCAGGAAGTAGATCGGTATGACAGCCACGGTGAGCAGGCGCCCGGCCCAGAGCATGCCGCGTTCTTCCTTGGGCCGGATATTGAACTTCTGCAGCCAGAGTATCATCAGCTGCCGCCAGGCGAGAAGCGGTAAGTACCAAACACCTAGCTGCGTTATCTGAATTCTGGCAGGCGTCCACCCAAAGGCGTAGTACATCAAAAGCAGGAGAACGGCGACGGCCATCGCCAGCCCACTGAAATAAAACTGCTCCATTAAGAAGTAGTACAGCGCATGACTGCGCCGCATTTTGATATTGATGCGCGGCGAATGGGTGAAGAAGATGTTCATGCAGCCGAACGCCCACCTGTACTGCTGATTGAAGTATGCCGCCCACGTTGTCGGGCCCTCGCCCACAGCGAGGGGCTCTGGAACGTACACACTTTCCCACCGGCCTGCGTGAAATCGCTTTCCAGTGGCCAGATCTTCGGTCAGATGGCCTTGGTACCACCCGATATCCTGCAGTGCGGCAACGCGCACGATGTGATTGGCGCCGATGAGCAGCGTCATCCTCCGGCGACTTAGTGCCCTCATGATCGGCCCGTAGAACAGGTAGGTCTGCTGAGCCGCACCGCGTGCAATCCAATTATCCAGGTTGCCGTATATCTGCGGCGTACCTACAAACGCGACTCGCGGGTTATTGAAGTGCCCGATCGTTCTCGTCAGGAAATCTCTTCTAACTTTAAAGTCGGTATCCACCTGCGCGACCACATCATACTTCATGGCAAATTGCTCGTACCACGCGTTATGATTTCCTGCCTTACTCTTGGCCAGGAACCGCCCGCGCTCTGTGTTGTAACACGTCACTCCGCTCCGGCTGAAGTGCTTCACGCCGAGCAGGTCGCACATGGCGCGCACCTGCGGGTCGTTGCCCTCGTCCAGCAGCCACGTGTCGTGGGGGTAGTCTGCGACGATCATGCTCGCGAGCGTCCGCCTGAGCATGCTGAGCGATTCGCTGCCTGGAACGAACGTTGTTATGAACGCGACTCGCAGGCCACGCGCGGGGCGGGGTGCCCTGTGGTGCGCTTCCACCCGGCTGCATATCAGCCAGGCGATGATGTCCATTGTCTGGCGGTGCCATACCACGAACGTCAGCCCGGCGAACAAGATGACGTCCCACACGTCCAGGCTTGTGCCGAAGTCCCGCGGCAGACGCGCCGGGCTGAACCAGAAAGCCGCGAACCTGACCGCGAGGGCTAAGCCAACCGCGAGCAGAAGGCCGTTGACAAGCAGCTGGCGCAGCGGTGTAGCGCTCGTGGATCGCCGGGCGTGGCTGTGCGGCCGAGATGGCTGCGCAGGGACTGGCTGTGCCGCCTCCGCGATGGCCACCAAGGTGGCAAGCCCGGCCGCCTGGCTGTCTGAGCTCACATCCGGCGGTGTCTGTGACGCCCGCCGGCCGCTGTGCGCCTCGCCTATTTCGGTGACGGGCGGTCGGCGGGCGTCGGGGATCATGGGTCGATCTCCGACGCCGACGTGCCATCCAGATGATCGCGCTGGTGCGACAGATGTCGCCTCTGTGGCCACTTAACTACTCTCCGTAACTGTCTTGGCTAAGCGATTCCGTCCGGGGGGCGGAACGTGCTGGACTAGGTCAGGGACCGGCGCGAGATCATGCTGCGTCCTTTCCCGGGAATACGACCCTCGTGACGGCGGCCATGTTCGCCATGCCGAAGAGAGCGAGAACGGCGAATCGGGGTGAGGCGGTCTGTTCGATGCGCCATCCGGCTAGTCCCACCCAGGCGATGGCCAGAGTCCCGTTCCACAAGCAGACGCACTTGCGGAATCTGCGGGAAGCATCCCGTGGGCCACGCGACGGCTCCCACGCCATGACCTTGCCGCGCGCGTAATCCCAGATCGCCAGGAACTGCGCCCAGCCCACGGCGATGTTCAAGGGCCAGATTTGAATCGACCAGCGGGAGTTATGCCAAAGCGGGTAAAGGACAGCGCCGGTGATCACAGCCGGGAGCAGCGGTATGGCGTTCTGGAGCTGAACCTCCCCGGGAAGCAGAGCCAGCAAGACGATTGGAATCAAGGGCAGGGTTACAGTTCGCACCGCGGTGGTGAGGTTCCAGAGCCACCCGGCTATGTACGGCAGGCGAGAGCGCAACGGCATCCGCACCCGCCACATGTGATGCGTCCAAATCAGCGATGTGGCACCGCAGCACCACCGGTACTGCTGGCGCATGAACGCATCGATGGCGGCCGGGCATATACCGGCCGCCAGAGGGATAGGCAGGTACACCAGCCGGTACCCCGCGTAGCGCATGTCCAGGCCGGTATGGGAATCCTCTGCGTACGGGATCTCGGTGAATCCGCCCGCAGCATCCAGCGCCGCGCGTCGGTAGACCGCGTTGGAGCCGACGCAGAGCGCCGAGCCGAATCTGTCCCGTGAAACCTGCACGACCCGGTAGAACACCTCCAGAGTCGCCCCGGCGCCCCGCTCTACCCACGTCTGGTTCCTGTTGACCCGAAAGAACTGCGGCGTCTGCACCAGCCCCGTAGCCGGGTCATCCATATAGGGCAAGGTCTCCGTCAGGAAGTCAGACCGAGGCCTGAAGTCTGCGTCAAAGATCACGACATGCTCACCTTCAGAATGCCGCAAGCCATAGGCGAGATTCCCCGACTTCTTGTGGTAACCGGTATTAGGCCGCCGCATATGGGTAAATCCAAATGAGGCAGCCAGCTGCGAAATCGCTTCTTTATCGGGGCCGTCATCGAGTACGTATACCTGAGTAGCACCTCGGTATTCGTGGATGAGCTCGAACACGCCGGTCCATGTATTGCGCAGAACCTCCAGGGGTTCCCCGCAGATTGGCAGGAATATATCTACCGCAGGGAACGCAATTGGGTTCCAGGCATTAACGTGGCACCTATGCGCGGGCATGTCAAACCCGCGGCCGACAAAATTTACTGGCAGACTAATGGTCTGGTAGATAAAAAATAGCGCCGTGTAAAGCATGAGCGGGCATGCGATGGGATTACGGAGCTCGAACCAGGCCTGAGCTGCAATCACGCAGATCGAGCTGAGTGTGAGGGCCACGGCCAGAAATGGCAGCGAGCGCCAGGCGTACAAGGACTTCTCGTGGTCACTTGGGGGTTCAGGTAGAACGACACCACGGTAGCGGTGACGGCCCCCTGAGCCGAGTAAGGTCGCGGTCAATACGACCTTACCTCACTGTCCCGGCGGATCCAGATAAGAAAATTTCCGCTGCTAGTCCGGGTCTTAAACGGGATATCTCTGACAAGCCGATATGCGCTGTTCTTCTCTACCGCGGACTTTATTATAGAGTCGTAGCCGTCGGTTGCGTCTCTGCTGTACGAGAGTTCGATAAGGCTGAAGTAGCGATTTCTTATAGCATCAACATAGGCGACCTGTGGCTCCGTAACATAGTGCCCGGTTACTGGATTGAGGTAAGTGAAATAGTAGTTGCTAGTCACGTATTCCCAGGGAATCCTGTCGCCCAGGTAGTACTCGAGCAAGTACGAGTCTTCCATCACCATGGGGCCACTGACTGCAGGCAACTCTGCCCGGATGGCAGAGATCAGAGGCGTCGCACGTGGCCAGCTCTGATAATGATAGGGAGCCAGAAGCAGTCCGGGAATGGCGGTGACAACGGCAGCGGCCGCGCTGACGCCAAGTGCTGCCCTGCTTTTCGAGGCCGGAACGGCCGACGCGAGCGCCCCAATTCCGTAACCTGCGATGATGCAGCCAAACCATGCACCGTAGGCGACATGCTTAAACAGGCTGGTGATCACATGAATTCTGGCCTGCTCGGCTGGCGCCAAGAGTACAGCAGCAGCCAACGACCATGCTACGGCTTTGACTGGCCAACTCCCCGTAACGGTGAGCGAGACTGCTCCTATAATTGCGAAAAGAGCAATGAGTCCCACCCATCTCCCGCTGACAATGAGAATCCCGGGAATAGGTATGGTGCCGCGCTGGCGCGCCACAGTAGTGAACTCTATGCCCCTCAGGTAGCTAGAGCCCGCAACCGACAATGCACCAGCGATCAGGACTGTTACCGTAACCGTCATAGTCGACGCGGCTACAATGCCGCTGCCGCGGCCACGCCTCTGCCATACGATCAGGACAACCACTACGATGACGACAGGGTCAAACAGCGTGGCCGCATATTTTGCTGCATTAGAAGCGGAGAGACCTACCCCGGAGCCGACCAGCAAGAGGTAATGCGTGGTCGTTTTGGCCTGAGCCGATCGCACACCTAGCCATGCAGCCGCCGCAAGCAGGAAGAGGGCCATCGCATCGTAGGTCGCGAACGCGCCCAGGAACTGAACAGAACCTATCCCGGCGAAAAGTGCGGCTGCGAATAAGGCAGCACGTCGGTCAAAGATCCGTTTGGTCACACCGTGCAGCAGTACAGTGGCGCCGAGCATGAAGCACAGCGAAAGACCCCGGGCAGCCGCGAGACCACCAACCATGTTGGCCGCCGCCGCGAGCGGCGGGTAGACCACTGGAGCGCCGGAAAGAAACGTTGGGAAGTAGCTCGGTGCCTGAGCGCCATGCAGCCAATGCGCCCACTCCATCTGGCCCGTCCACAGATAAAGCGCCTCATCGCGAAACGTTGTGTTGGACCAGAACATGCGGAGCGATAGGAGCGCTTGGGCAACGAGGATGCCCACGATTGGCCATGACCCTCTGGTGAGACTCCGCCAGGGCTTAACCCGCCGTGCGGCAGGGCGGCGTCGATGCGAGATCCTCGAGGGCAGGTGCTGGACTGGGATCGCGAGGCCGGGCATTGGCAGGGTTGTCGTCGCATCCTGGACTGCGGCGATTGTGCGGCCTGGGCCAAACTCCTCGAGTTCAGGGGTCTGGGTAATGAGGACCTGCCGACCAGGCTGGAGAAGAGCCGAGCGAAGCGAGGATCGCGGCGCGTCGTCATCATGCGTGGTCAAGGGTCCTCGCCAGGTCTGCGGAGTTGGACGGACTCAGGGCACTGCCCCGGGTTGCCATCCGGGCAGTCCGCTGTAGGTCGGGGACGCCAGCGCTGGAGGTACGTTGGCTCCGCTAGGTTAGCGAGTAACTACTGTGAGTGCTGGCTTTTCTCACTGAGTGTCGACGATGTTTACGGCAGTTAGATCGGCGCGTTCGGCGCCGATGGAGTGGGCGGTCGGGCCCCACACGTCGCGAATCAGTGCTCCTAGCTGCGGTTTTATGCTGGCAAGAACTCAAGGCACGAGGTCGCGACGCCTCCGGCTCGTAGAGGCAGAGGTCACACTAAGTCGCGGAGCCCAGCGGCCGCGGCGTGAAGCCGGGCGGGCGCCGTGGGCGGGAGGCATCAGGGCCGCCGGAATCTCAGGCCGGGCCGGGGGGTTGACGCTGACATGGCTAGTGGACACACGATCACGATCACCCCGGCCGACCTCCACGTCGTCGTCACGATCGGCGGCGAGAAGGTGGCCGAGTCGGACCGGCCCGTCCTGCTGGACGAGACCGGCTACCCGACCCGCTACTACCTGCCCAGGGAGGATGTCCGCACCGACCTGCTGAAGTCCACCAACTTCTCGACGACCTGCCCGTTCAAGGGCCAGGCGTCGTACTGGTCGGCGCAGGTCAACGGCGAGACCCACGACAACCTCGTGTGGAGCTACGAGACCCCGATCCCCCAGGCTGAGGGCGTCACCGGGCTCATGTGCTTCTTTCCCGACCGGGTGGAGCTGACCGTCAACGGCGAGCCCGGCGCGCAGTAACCCTGCTGCGGTAGTCTCGCCGCGCCGGCCAGCCCCTTCGCCCGGCCCGAGCCTATTTCCTGGCCCGCTTGGGTTTCTTGACCTTCGGGGGCAGCGAGCCGACGTAGGTCAGGGCCCGCGCCACCCAGCCGGCCGCGAGGTCCGGCGTGGCCCGCCAGACCTCGGGCAGGCTGGTGTAGCCGCCCATCGGGCGCTCGGCGGGCCCGTACGGCCCCGACCCGTCGATCGCGGCCAGCTCGGCCTGGGCCTGGTCGTCGAGCCGGACGCCCACGGCGGGGCCGAACAGCCCGGCGAACATGTTCCCGTTCACGAACGCGCCGAGGTTGCCGAACATCGGCTTGACCTCCACGGCCGGGTCCTCGGGAATCAGGCCCAGGAAGAACTGCTTGTCAGCCTCGCTTGGCTTGGGTATCTCCATGCCCGTCGCCCCCGCTGGTGCTACTCGGTCGGCATGGCCGTCTTGATGATGCTGAAGATGGCGCCCTGCGGGTCCTGCAGGACCCCCATGCGCCCGACCGGGGTGTCGAACGGCTCCACCAGGACCGATCCTCCTGCCTCCCGGACCTTGGCCACGGTGGCGTCGGCGTCGTCGACCGCGAAGTACACGTGCCAGTGGTTGGGCACGCCGGGCATCTGCGGCTCGGTGGTGCCGCCCACCTGCTGGCCGTCCGCCTCGAACAGCGTGTACACGCCCTGCCCCATGTCCATCGCCGAGGTGGTCATGCCGAGCACCTGCTCGTAGAACTTGGCCGCGCCCGGGTCGGTGGTGATCAGCTCGTTCCAGGTGATCGTGCCCGCCTCGTTCACTCGGGTGGCGCCGATGTGCTGGTTGGCCTGCCAGAACGCGACCGCGGCGCCGCTCGGGTCGAGCACGAAGGACATCCGGCCGGCGTTCATGACGTCGAACGGCTGCATCGCGATCTGGCCGCCCGCGCCCTCGACCTTGGCGGTCACGTCGTCGACCGAGTCGACCGCGATGTAGGTGTTCCACATCGACGGCGCCCCCGCGGCCTTGAGCTCCGGCGACTGCGGCGCGATCGCGGCCACGGGGTCGCTGCCGAGCATGGCCATCGAGTAGATGGCGCCCTCGCCCATCGGCTGGTCGTCGTAGGTCCAGCCGAACAGGCCGGCGTAGAAGTCCTTGGCCGCGGCCTGGTCGGTGGTCTGCAGGTCCACCCAGTTCGGGGTCCCCTGCGTGTAGGAAGTACGTGCCGGCATTGGCTTTCTCCTTTTCGTCCAGTTGAAAATTCTTGAGCCTTAACGGAAAACGGCGTAATGGCGCCGTCTACACAGCACGGCCGGTGTAGGCGATGAGCCGGTCCATGGTGCCCGCGTCCGGGCCGGTCGGAACCACGTCGGCGAAGGCGCCCCGGCGGCGGCCCTCCGGGGTGATGACGGTGCGCGCGATGCCGATGACGTGCTCGGCGAGGGTATCGGGGACGGTGACCTGCTGGCCGGTGGCCTGGGCAAAGTCCCAGGCGTGGACCAGGAACTCGATCGAGAGGATGCCCGCCGCGGACGTCGCGGGAAGCTCGCTGGGACCCAGCTTGACGGCCCCGTCCAGCCCGCGGCGGTTCCAGGCTTCGAGAGCTGGCTGGGCCGCCGCGGCCAGCCTGGGCTCCAGGGCGGTCGCGGTGGTTTCGGGGTACTCGGCGCCGGCCAGGCCGCCGATGCCGGTGACCGACCCGATCAGGTGGTCGGCCAGGTCGGCCACGGTGAAATCCGGGCAGACGGTCGGGCGGCCGTAGTCGCCGGCCGCGACGCCGCGCAGGACGCGCTGGCAGACGGCCAGGGTGGCCTCGGCCGACGTGATCGCGTCGAGTTCCGGCGGTGCCGCGCCCCACTCGTCAGGGCCCGCGTCGCCGTGCGCGGCCGCCTCGGCCAGCCGGCCGAGGTAGTGGTTCCAGCCCTCGGCGTGGCTGGCCTCCTGCTCGCCGGTCAGCCCGTCATGGACCAGCCGCACCATCGTCCCGTCCGCCGACGGCTCCAGCGTGATGGTCACGGTCGACACCTCGTCGATGCCTTCCCAGCCCCAGGTGAACACCACGTGCCGCCCGGGCTCCACCTCGGTGAAGGTGCCGGCCGCCGAGTGCCCGGGAATGATGGTCCACCGGTAGTCCCCGCCGGCCCGCAGGTCGACCCGGGCGGTGATGGCCTGCCAGCGGCGCAGCCGGCCGGGCTCGGTGATCAGTGCGAACGTCTCGTCGGCGCCGAGCGGCACCAGTACGGATTTCTCGATCGGCATCCCGCGGAACCCCCTCTGGTCAGGATGCATGGGTGAGGCTGAGCGCGTCGCTCACGAGCTGATCGAGTTCACGTGTCCAGAACGAATCGAGTTCAGCCCGCAGCGCTGTCATGCCCTCCGGTTGCAGTCGGTAGTACTGGAACCTTCCTTGCGGCCGGCTGACGACCAGACCGGCCCCGGCCAGCACGCCCAGGTGTTGCGATATCGCCGACCGGCTCACCGTGAAATTGCTGGCCAGCTCCGTCACGGTCTGCTCACCGCGGCCCAGCAGCTGCAGCAGCCGGCGCCGGTTCGGCTCGGCCACCGCGGCGATCAAGTCAGGCATCTCAACACGTTAGTGGCTGCTAACACGTCAGGCAAGGTGAACACCCCCTCTCACCGGAAGTCCCTGCTGCGGGCGGCGGCCACCACGCGGAGCCGCCGGATCCGGGTGGCGAGCAGGCTGACCGCCCCGTCCAGGCGTTCCACCCGGCCGTTGACCAGCAGCGCGCTGGCGTCCAGGGCCACCCGCCGGTGGCGTTCCCAGACCGCGGGCGGACAGATCACGTTGGCCATCCCGGTCTCGTCCTCCAGGCTCAGGAACACCACCCCGCCGGCCGTTCCCGGCTGCTGCCGGTGCGTGACCAGCCCGGCCACCACGACGTTCGCGCCCGGCCGGGCGGTCCGCAGCGCGTCCGCCCCGATGACCCCGCGTTCCGCCAGCGGTTCCCTGATGTGGGCCACGGGATGGGTGCCGTAGGTCCCGGTCGCCCACAGGTCGGCGAAGGTCTCCTCGGCCGAGGTCATCGGCGGCAGCGGCGGCGCGGCCAGGCCCGGCGTGGTCCCGGGCAGCTGGCCGGGCCGGATCGTCGCGGCCGCCCCGGCCGCCCACAGCGCCTCGCGCCTGCCGATCCCGAAGCCGCCGAACGCACCCGCCGTGGCCAGCGCTTCGAGCGCCGGGACCGGCAGCCGGGTGCGCCGGGCGAAGTCCTCGAGGTCCCGGTACGGCTGCCCGGCCACGACCGCGGCGGCGGGCTCGTCGCCGAGGTTCCGCACGTCGGACAGCCCGAGCCTGATCGCGGGCTGGCCCGGCACGGGCCGGCCCCCGCGGGATCGGCCCAGGGGTCGATCTCCCCGCCCCCGGGCACCCCATCCCCTGGGACGCGGCGCGGCGCGCTTCCCCCACCCCCGGGCGCCTCATCCTCCGGCTTCTCCAGGGCGGCCAGGACGGCGCTGGCGTTGATGTCGACGCCGCGGACTTCGACGCCGTGCCTGCGCACGTCGCTGATCAGGCTGGCCGGGGCGTAGAAGCCCATCGGCTGGGCCCGCAGCAGCGCAGCGGTGAACGCCGCCGGGTAGTAGCACTTCAGCCACGCGCTGGCGTAGACCAGGTAGGCGAAGCTGATCGCGTGCGACTCGGGGAAGCCGTAGCTGGAGAAGGCCAGGATCTTGACGTAGATGTCCTCGGCGACCTCGGGCGAGATGCCGTGGGCCGCCATCCCGTCGAGCAGCCTGCCGCGCAGCTCCTCGATCCGCTCCGGGGCCCGCTTGGAGCTCATCGCCTGCCGTAGCCGGTCCGCCTCGGTGGGCGTGAACGAGGCGCAGTCGATCGCGAGCTGCATCATCTGCTCCTGGAACAGCGGTACGCCGAGGGTCTTGCCGAGGGCGCCCCGCATCGACTCGTGCGGCAGTTCCGCCAGTTCGTCGCCGTGCCTGCGGCGCATGTAGGGGTGCACAGAGCCGCCCTGAATCGGGCCCGGGCGGATGAGCGCGACCTCGACGACCAGGTCGTAGAACTTCCTGGGGCGGAGCCGGGGCAGGGTCGCCATCTGGGCCCGGGACTCGACCTGGAACACCCCGACCGTGTCCGCCTCGCACAGCATGTCGTAGACGCCGGGGTCCTCCTGCGGGATCGAGTGCAGGTCCCAGCGCCTGCCGTGATGCGCCTCGACCAGCGCGAGGCAGTCCCGCAGCGCGGTCAGCATGCCGAGGCCGAGCAGGTCGAACTTGACCAGCCCGGCGTAGGCGCAGTCGTCCTTGTCCCACTGCAGCACGCTGCGGCCCGGCATCCGGGCCCACTCGACCGGGCACACCTCCCCCACCGGCCGGTCGCAGATCACCATCCCGCCCGAGTGAATGCCCAGGTGGCGGGGCAGCCGCTGCATCCGCGCAGCGAGCGCGAGCACGGTAGCCGGCACGCCAGCGTCCGGCGGGATCGGCTGCCCGGGGGCGTACTGGCGGGGGCCCACCTGCTTGGCCCACGCGTCAAGCTGCTCCGGCTCGTGGCCGAGCGCCCGCCCCGCGTCCCGCAGCGCCATCCGCGGCCGGTAGGAGATCACGTTGGCGACCTGGGCGGCCCGCTCCCGGCCGTACCTGTCGTAGACGTACTGGATCACCTCCTCCCGCCGACGGTGCTCGATGTCCAGGTCGATGTCGGGCGGGCCGTCCCGGCCGGCCGACAGGAAGCGCTCGAACAGCAGCCCGTGCCTGATCGGGTCCACGCTGGTGATCCCGAGCGCGTAGCAGACGGCCGAGTTGGCGGCCGAACCCCGGCCCTGGCACAGGATGCCCTGGTTCGTGCAGAACTTGACGATGTCGTGCACGATCAGGAAGTAGCCGGGGAACCCGAGGTTCACGATGACGTCGAGCTCGCTGGCGATCTGGGCGTAGGCCCCCTCGACGAGTTCGGCCTCGCGCGGGCCGTAGCGTTCCGGGGCCCGGTCCATGACCAGCTGGCGGAGCCAGGTGGCCTCGGTGTAGTTCGCGGGGACCGGGGCGTTGGGCAGCTTCGGCGCGATCACGTGGAAGTCGAACGTGCAGGCCGCGGCGAGCTCCGCGGTGCGTTCCCGCACCCCCGGGTACCGGCGCAGCCGGCGGGTCATCTCGGTGCCGGAACGCAGGTAGGCGGCGCCGGAAGCGGCCAGCCAGCCGTCCATCTCATCCAGGCTGCGCCGGGCCCGGATCGCGGCCAGCGCCTGGGCGAGCCTCGCGTCCCGCGGGGCCGCGTGGTGCACGTTGCTGCTGGCGATCACGGCGGTTTCCGTCTGGCGGGCCAGCTCGTAGAGGGCGTCGTTGCGCTCGTCGTCCTCGGGCAGGTCGTGGCTGATCAGCTCGAGAGCGACGTTGTGGCGGCCGAACATGCCGGCCAGCGCGCGGAGTTCCCTGGCGGCGGCCTCGGGACCCGCGGCCGTGAGCGCCGCGGGGACCACGCCCTTGCGGCAGCCGGTGAGGATCACCCAGTGCCCGTCGTGCGCCTCGGCTAGCTCGGCCAGGTCGTAGACGGGCCGGCCCTTCTCCCCGCCGCGGAGCTGCGCGGCGCTGATCACACGGCACAGCCGCCCGTATCCCTCGGGGTCGCGGGCGAGCACCAGCAGGTGGCGGCCGACCGGGTCGGGGACGCCGTTCTGGCCCGCGGGCAGCTCCAGGCTGAGCTCGGCGCCGAAGACCGTGCCGAGCTTGACGCCGGTCTGCTGCGTGAACCGGGCGGCCGCCTGGGCGAACTGGGGTACCCCGTACATGCCGTCGTGATCGGTGATGGCCAGCGCCTGGAGGCCGAGCGCGGCCGCCTCGGCGACCAGATCGTCGGGACTGGACGCCCCGTCGAGGAAGCTGTACGACGAGTGGCAGTGCAGCTCGGCCCAGGCCGGCTCCGGGCTGGCGTGGCCGCCCCGCTCGACGCGATCGCCCCGGTTGGCCGGGAGGCGAGTCACCGGACGCGGCACGGCACTGTCCCGCTCGCCGGTGTCCGGCCCGCGGTCGCCGACGCTCTCGCCGCCCTTGTCTCCCCAGGAGAGGCGCCGCTCGAGTTCGTGCCACGGCAGCGGCGGATTGTTCCAGCCCATGAGCTTCCTCCCCTACACCGGGTGGATGTCAGGGCTGGTGACGTAGGTACGTCCGGCGGATGTGGTCCAGGTGAACTGGCCGGGCCTGGTCTGCTCCAGCTTCCAGCGAGGATGCTGCTTGAGCTGGTGATCGCTGCGGCAGGCGCCGCCGAGGTTGCAGCCGCAGGTCCGGCCGTCATCGTCGTAAGGGTGAGTGTGGTCCAGGTCGGCGCGCCAGGCGGGCTGGCGGCAGACCGGGCTGCGGCAGGTCACATCCCGCGCGATCACGAACTCCCGCAGCCGCGGCGGCGGCCGGTAAGCCGGTGACTCACCGGTGTGCGCGCACCCTCCGGCCGCCTGGTCAGCCTGGGCCTGGGCCAGCGCCCGCTCCAGGGCGCGGGTCGCGGCCCGCAGCGCGGCCGCGGTGATCTTCCCGGATGGCGTGGCCGACGCCAGCGGGCCAGTCCCGGCCGACGGGCTAGTTTCACCCGGCGGGTAAGTCTCGGCTGGCGGACCCGGCCCGGCGGGTGGGCCGGCCCCGGCGGGCGGTCCGGGGCCGGCGGCTTGCCGGGCGGCGGTGAGGGTGTCCTGGGAGATGATCAGCGTGACCCGGCTGACCAGCCCCGTTCCCGGCGGACTGTCGAGGCACGGACCATCGCGGCAGGACTGCCCGCCCACCGGGCTGGCGCGGGTGCGGCGGCGGATCCGGGTGACCGCGATGGCCTGCCCGATCGGGTTGGTGACGATGACCCGCCACGGCACGGCCGGGTCGATTTCGGCGGCGGCGGCGAGGCGGCGGGCCTGGATGGCGGTGATGGGGCCGATGCGGCCCAGCCGCCCGGGGGCTTGCGAGTGGCCGGTCAGGGTGGTCCAGGGCAGGGTGACATCCAGCAGTCCCGGCACCGGCCGCCCGTTACCAGGCTTGGTGGTGGGGCGGGTCAGGGCGGGCGGGATCGCGCCCAGCTGGGGCCACACCGGTCCCGGGCCGGTCCCGGCCAGGTCGTCGTCTTCCTCGTCGGGATCCCACCGGCCATCATCGGCGCGGTCCAGGACCTGATCCAGGCCGTCGTCCTCTGGCGCGTCTTCATCACGCGGCGCGGGCAAGTCATCCCGGGCGCCAGCGGCCGGGTCGCTACCGGGGCCGCCGTCAGGCCCGGGGCCGCCACGCGGGTCGTCGCGGCACAGGTCGTCACTGGGGCCGTCGTCGCAGGGTCCGGGGCCGTCGTCTGGGTCGCCGTTGCGCGGGCCGCCGTCGTGGGGACCGGGGCCGTTGTCAGGCGAGGGCTGGTCGGGGGGTGCGCCGTCGGGGGGTGGGGTGGGGGGCAGGGTGCCGTTCAGCAGGCCGAGCAGGACCTGGGACCGGTGCCAGCCCAGCGGGCCCGCCAGCCCGGCGGCCTTGCGGGCCCGGGCCAGGGCGTTCAGCCGCGCGAACCCCGCGGCCGCTTCGATCTGGGGCTGCTTGTCCGCCACGATCGTCGCGGTCTGATCCACCTCGCCATACAGCCGCACGTCGGCGTGCCGCTCGGCCGCCTGACGGCGCCGCTCCGCGCCGTCAGGGTCGGCCGCGATCACCAGGCCACGCAACCGGTCCTGCAGGTCGGGCTTGGTCAGCCGGCCGGCTTCGGGCAGGATCTTGGCCTCCACCGCCCGCGCCGTGTCCTCGCTCAGCACCGAGGTGGCCTCGGCGATCGCCTTGGCCCGCTCCAGGTCGATGACCCCGGCGGCCAGTGCCTGACCGGTGGCAGGCAGCCGCCAGGTCAGTGTGATACCCAGGTCGGCCCAGGTCCCGGCGTTGTACCCGGACAGCATCAGGGCCAACGAGATCTGCCCCTGGGCATCGCGGCACAGCCGCACCGGCCGCCCATCGGCTTCCAGCCCGATCCTGGGGTCAGCCGCGGCGGCCCGGGCAGTGATCTGCCCGGCGGCGGTCAGCCCGGCGGCGTGCGCGCGGGAGGCGACTTGCTGAGCGCCGATCGCGATCCCGGCCAGCGCATCCTCATCCAGCCGGCCTGCCGCCGAGGTGGCGGTCTCCAGCCAGGCGGCCTGAGCGGACCCGGGGGCCATGTGCTCCACCACCAGCGCCGCGGTCCGGGCCAGATCGGGCGGGCTCATCCGCCCATCGGAGGCCGCGGCCAGCTCGTCGGCGAGCACCGCCTCCTGATCGGCGTCCGGATCGGCCAGCCGGCCCGAGGCCGCCAGCCCTTCCAGTAGCACCTCGTAGTCCAGGCCGTCCGGGCCTGCGGTCCCGCCCCGCGCCTCAGCGGGCACGAGGCCGGTGTCGGCGCTGCCCTCGACCCAGGCGAACCGCGGCTGGCCGCAGGCAGTGTCGTCTCCTTCGGGCGTGAGATCGGGCATCTGGCCGAGCATCGGGTTCACCACCTCCCGGGACTGGGATGGCGCTCTTACGTTGTCTTTGACCACCGTATCGGCCGGTACCGACAAAACGACCTATCCCAAGCAGCGTTTCAAAGATTTATCGAAAAAAATTTCTACCCATGGAGCGAGGCTTTGGGCTCCGCGAGATGATCGCTCTCGGAGTCGCGAGATGATCGCTCTCGCAGTTGGGTGTCGGGGGCCGCGCAAGGTCGGGGGTCAGGTCTCGCAGGGTCGCGGTGGTTTTGCCCGAATCCGGCCGCACCGCGGGAGGTGCGGGCCAGCGTCGTCCGGCCTAGGCGGCGGCCTGCGATGGCATCTGCGTGGCGCGGACGGGAATGCTCTCGAAGCCGCGCAGCACGAGCAGCGAGCGCCGGGTTGGCGGGGCGGCCAGCTCAAGCGCCGGGTACCGCCGGGTCAGCTCCTCGATGGCGATGCGGCCCTCCAGCCGGGCCAGCGAGGAGCCGAGGCAGTGATGCATGCCGAGCGAGAAGGACAGGTGCCGACCGGGATCCGGCCGGTCAATCCGGAACTCGTCGGGCTGCTCGAAGACCCCCGGGTCGCGGTTGGCGCCGCCGATGAACACGATAACGGGCCGGCCCGCCGCGATCACGCTGCCGCCGACCTCGACATCCTCGGTGGCTATCCGGGAGGTCAGCTGGACCGGGCTGTCGTAGCGGAGCATCTCCTCAACCGCTGCAGGTACCAGGGCCGGATCCTGGCGGAGCCGGCTCCAGCTGTCCGGGTCGCCCAGCAGGGCGACCGTGCCGTTCCCGATCAGGTTCACGGTGGTCTCGAACCCGGCGATCAGCAGCAGCAAAGCCGTGCTCACCACCTCGCCGGAACTCAGCCGGTCGCCCTCCTCCTCGGCCGCGATGAGCGCGGACAGGATGCTGCCGTCGGGATTGGCCCGGCGCTCGCGCACCAGGTCCTGGAGGTAGCCGGTCAGTGCCAGCTCCGCGGCGCGGGTCTGCGCCTGCGCGGTCGCCGCCGTCTGGGGGTCCAGGGTGGCGGCCACGTCATGACCCCAGGCCCGGAACTGGGCCTGATCCTCAGCTGGCACCCCGAGCAGATGGCAGATGACCGCGATCGGGAGCGGGAAGGCCAGCGCGTCGATCAGGTCGAATCCGGCTGCGCCGTCCGCGGCCGCCAGCAGCCGGACCGTGACTTCGCGGATCCACGGCTCGAGTCCGGCGATGGCCCTCGGGGTGAACGCGCCTGCCACGAGCCGGCGCAGCCGGGTGTGGTCGGGCGGGTCCATCGTGAGCAGGTCCGCGGCGGGCAGCGCGGCCCGCGGGTCGCCCGGCGGGTAGGACGGCGGCCGGTAGCCGCGCTGGTGCACCGGCGAGCTGCTGAACCGCCGGTCCCGCAGGATGCTCGCCACCGTCGCGTGGTCCGCCGCGACGAACAGGCCGAGCGGGCTGCGCACCAGGCCGCGCTGCCGCACCTGCGCGTACAGCGGGTACGGGTCAGCCTTCGTCGCCGGGAGCATCAGCCGGGCGACCGGATCGCCTCGCCACTGGCACAGCCGCAGCACGGCCGGCTCGACGACGCGGCTCTTGACTCGCTCTCCGAGGCTCATCCCGTACTCCTTCGCCGCACAGCCGGGCCAGCCGCTTCTGGCCAGGCCATCATCAGTTCATGTACCAGCGGTATCTGTATTCTGACGGTACTCCGTGTACTGCTGGTATGTCAATGTGGCAGAATGGGAGTGTGGCCAGAGTGACCAGAGCGGAGTCCAAGGAGCGCACGCGGCAGCGGCTGCTGGCGGAGGCGCAGCGGCTGTTCCGCGAGCGCGGCTACGCCGCGACGTCGCTGGAGCAGATCGCGGAGGCGGCAGAGGTAACCAAGGGCGCCATCTACGGGCACTTCGCCAGCAAGGAAGATCTCATGCTCAGCGCGCTCGAAGCAGCCCCGGCCCCCGATTACTCGACCACGCTGAACGACCAGTCGCGGCCGCTGCGCGAGCGCCTGGCCGAGTTCAGCCGCGCCGTCGCCGCGGAAGACCCCGGGGACACCGAGGAGCTGGCGATGTATCTGGAGTTCTTCGCCGCGCTGCTGCGCGCCCCTGACGCGCTGCAGCGCTACAGCAGCAGCCGCGAGCGCCGGCTCCAGGAGCTAGCTGACGCCGATGACGCCGACAGTGATGACCTCGCCGCAGGGGTCACGCCCGTCCAGGCCTGGGCCATCGGGCAGGCGATGCTGGTCGGCCTGCAGATCGAAAAGCGCCTGACCCCCGGCCTCGTCACGCCGGAGGTGTTCGAGCGCGCGTTCGGCCTGCTGGCCAATCTCTACCAGGAGCAGTAAGGACGACGCGCAGTTACCGGGTCGCGATCTGCGGCGAGCGGCAGCCGCGGGGCACCTCATTCGTAGCTGGCCTCGATCAGCCACCGGCCGCCCTGCACCGTGGCCAGCCACGCGCCTCCGTCCTCGGTGACCAGCTGGAACCTGGCCTTCCGGCTCGCGCTGTCCGGGCACCACCACCGCTCGGTCACCGGCCAGGGCCCGGCCCAGGAGGTGATCGCCAGCCAGGGCTCGCCGCCTGCAGAAAGGCGGGCCGGGGGCGCGGAGATCATGGCGCGGGCCGTGATGGTCACCTCGGCACCGGAACCGTCGGTGACCCTGGCGGGCAGCGGCGCCGGGCAGACCGTCGCCGGGGCCGGTGCGGGAAGCCGCCCCGGCCACGGCTGATCTCCAGGAAACAGGGGCTCGGCGGCGTCGCCGAACGGCACCAGGGTCACCTGCTCGGCCGGACCACGCCCCCCGGCCAGCACCGGGCGGGTCACCGCGTCATGCCCGAGCATGGCCTGGACCCGGATCGCGGCGCGGGCCACCCGGTCGGTGATCACGACGTCGCCCCACAGGCCGAGCTGACGGCCCTCGTCCCGCACCAGCTGGTCCGGGATCAGCCGCAGCAGCGTGATCCCGCCGGGCTGGACTCCTTCGTCCGTAACCTGGTTCGGGCCGCCCGCGTCCCGCGCGGCCTGCCAGCCGGCCAGCTGCCAGCGCACCCGCTCGGCGACCGCGAGCGCGGACAGCAGCCCGTCGTGCCGCCACAGCCGGGTGATCTCCTGCCCATTCGTGCAGGTCACCTGCACGCTCACCCGCACGCAGGCCAGCCCCCTGGCGGCCAGGCCCGCGTGCATCCGCTCGGCCAGTGTCTTGGCCGCGAACACCACGGGCTCGGCCTGCCCGGACGGCGGGTCGAACGGCACGGAGACGGTGAGATCGGCCGCGGGCGGGCGGGGGGCCAGCGGCCGGGGATCCAGGCCGCGCGCCAGCCGGTGCGCGAGCGACCCCTGGGCCCCGAACCGGTTCGCCGCCTCGGCCGCCGGCAGCGCCGCGAACTCCCCCAGCGTCTCGAGGCCCAGCCGGGGCAGCAGGTCGGCCAGGTCAGGGTCGCCCAGCGTGCTGACCGGGTGCGGGGCCAGGAACGCGGGCGTCTCGCCCGGCGCCACGATCACAACCGCGCTCGCTGCCTGCGCGGCGAGCTGGGCAGCGAACAGGCCGTCGGCCACGCCCACCTGGCAGGCGAACCCGCGGCGGGTCACCGCGTCGATGATCTTCCTCGCGAGGACCTCTTCCCCGCCGAAGTACCGGGCCGGACCGCGGGCGCCGATGGCGCAGACCCCGGGGCGCACCACCTCGACCCGCGGGCAGAACTCCTCCACCACGCCCACGACCTGCTCGAACGCGGGGCACCACACCACTAGCACCCGCCGCGACGCACGGCCGGCGGCCGTCATCCGGTGTTCTCCATGTCCGCCCAGAACCGGGACCCGCCGCCAGCCTCATCCGCAACGGTCACCGACCCGTCGGGACCGGGCAGCCACAGCCACTGGGCCCGCGACCGTACCGCCGCCCCCCGGCCGGCCGCCACCACCCGGGCCCGGCGCGCCCGCAGCCGCCCGTGACCGGCCCCGATCCCAGTCCACTCCTGGCCGGTGACGAGCAGCCGGACCTGCGCGCCCTCCCAGTCCCCCGCCACCAGCAGCACGCCACCGAAACGGCGCACGGTGGCCTCGAGCCGCCGGCGGGCCTGGGCGGGCAGCCGGCCCGGCGGGCCGAGCAGCACCAGTTCGCAGCCGTCCAGCAGCGACGCCACCACCTGCGGCCAGTTCGGCCCCGGCTCCGGGATCAGCAGCATGCGGTCCGGGTTCAGCCCCGCGCCGGCCGCCGCCGCCACCCCGAGCTGCGGCAGTCCGACCACAGCGCACCAGGCCCCGGCGGCCGACGCGCCCGCGGCCAGCGCCAGGCAGAGCAGGCTCCAGCGCCCGGCCGTCACGACCGAGCCGCGCGGCAGTCCCCCGGCCGGAAGCAGCGTCCGCAGCGCGGGGAGCACCGGCAGGACATCGTTGCCGGGCAGCGCATCGTCATCGTGCCGCCGCATAGACCACTCCACGACCCCCGCCCCCATCAGGCAATTATCGAATCTACGTTCGAGTGATGTCAAGCGAGCTGCGCGTGTGACCTGATTGACATATGTGGCGCCGAAGCAGTACATCTAACGGTCCATGGGACGCCGCAGGCGGGCTCGCGCCGTCCGGCCCGGCTTACTGGCCGGCCTGGTCGCCGCCACACTGGTGATCGTCACGGCCGGGACCATCACGGTCGTGCGTTTCGCCAGCGCGGGCACGAAGCCCGCGGGGAGCACCGACGCCGTGTCGGCGCCGAACACACCCGGCCCGGCCACCGCCACCCCGCGGACGGGGGACTCGCCGGGGGCGTTGCGTAACGGAACTAAGTCACCCTCACCCAGTGCGACGCCCGCCGCCTCACCCACGGCGGCCGCGGCGCCCGCCTTCTTCGGCACGCTGCCGCCGGGCGCGGCGCTGCCCTCGGGCGCCCAGTGCGCGCGGTGGGTTCTGGCCCGGCCGTCGCCGGAGAACAAGGGGGCGAACCAGCCCTTCAACCGCACCACCGGCCAGCATGTGGCCGGCAGCTTCTTCCCCGCGGGCGACACCCCGCAGGCCGCCGCGCTGCTCGCGCCGCGCATCGATGGTGACTTCACCGGCACCACCAGCGAGATCCTGCGCTGGGCCGCGTGCAAATGGGGCATCAGCCAGGACATCGTCTTCGCCCAGGCCGCCGTGGAGAGCTGGTGGAACCAGACCACGCTCGGCGACTGGGACAGCGACGCCTCCGCCTGCCCGCCCGGTCACGGCCTGGGCGCGGACGGCAAGCCGGGCCAGTGCCCGCAGAGCTACGGCATCCTGCAGAACCGGTACCCGTTCGAGCAGGCGAGCTGGCCCGGGATCGGCGCCTCCACCGCGATGAACGCGGACACCGCGTACGCGATCTGGCGGTCCTGCTACGACGGGTACGAGACCTGGCTGAACAACGTGCCGCACGGGACCCCGTACGCCGCGGGCGACGCCTGGGGCTGCGTGGGGCGCTGGTTCGCCGGGCGCTGGCACACCGCAGCCGCCGACCAGTACGTGGCCAAGGTCCAGCAGTACCTGAGCGAGCGGATCTGGACCACGCCCGACTTCCAGCAGCCCGGCTGACCGACGGCCACAGCCGGCCGAGATGATCACCCCCAGCAGCGGGCCGGCGGGGTGATCGCGACCACTCCGGCCCGGCCGACGGCGTAGACCACGTGCGCCGCCGGGTCGGCCGCCAGCAGCTGGTCGCTGGCCCCCATTGCGGGGATCATCCCGGTTCTGGCCCGGACCTGACCGGTCTGCGGGCTGAGGCAGGCCACCACCCCGGATCCGGACGCGAGCCACAGCGCCCCGCCGCCGTACACGGTGACCGCGCCCATCGCGTGGTGGAAGATGCCGCCCCCGGGCGGGGCCGCGGACGAGCTGACCCCGGGCAGCGGCGCCGCGGCCAGGCCGGGACTGCGCAGCAGGAAGGTCAGGCCGAGCATGCCGGTGCGGATCGAGGCCCAGACCCCGCCGGGCGCGCCGGTGAGGTCGGCCCCGGCGACCGAGTACGACACCGGGGACCGGGCTGTCCTGGCCAGCAGCCCGCCGGACCCGGCGCCGTACTCGAGCACCTCCGCGCCGCTGATCCCGCCGCCGGGGACCACCCGGGCCGCCGACACGTACAGGTAGTGCCCGGCCGGGTCCGCGGCCAGGCCGGTGACCGCGAGCCCCGCGGGCAGGCCCACCCGGCCCAGCACGGCGCCGGTCGCCGGGCTGATGCGCAGTAAGGCCGGGGAGGCCGCGGCCCACACCGACCCGGCGGGACCCGGCACCACGCCGGCCGGCGGCACGCCCGCCACCGCCGCCGGGAGACGCAGCGTCCTGATCACGGCCAGCGTCCGCGGGTCGAGCTGGAGCAGCGCGCGCCGGCCCGAGGGAGCCGGCTCGGAGACCCACAGGTAGCCCGCGGCCAGGCTGAGCAGCCCGGCCCCGCGGACCGCCGGGCCACGGCGCACGGAACCGTCTTTTATGCCGTTACGCTCCACCACGAATGGGCCCTGCGCCGCTGCCGCGCTCGGGCCGGGGGCCAGCACGAACACCGCCCCCGCCCGCGGGTCGGCGACCTGATCGGCGAATGCCTCGCTGGCGGGCTCCCGCAGCACCGTGCGCGCCGTCCACCCGGTGGCGGACCCGGTCGCCGCCGCCGCTGCCGTACCCGTGCCCGGTCCCGTGGCCGGCGACCCGGCCGTCGTGGCCGAGCAGCCCGAGACGCAGGCCAGCGCGAGCAGCGCCAGCGCGGCCGAACTCGCCAGCACGTACCTTGTGCCCACCGGCTTCCCTCCGCGCAGAAAGCATCGTTTGCCGGTAAAGACGCCGGAACCTGCCGTCGCGTTGGGATCTATGCCGGAAGATCCGCCAGGCCCGTCCGGGCAGGGCTCCTCCCAGGGCCTCCTCAGGCCAGCCTCTTAGTCTTGCCCTCATGCGCTGGCGGATCCCGCGGACGGTCTTCACGTCCTACGCGGTCGCCTGGGTCTATCTCATCGGCTTCGTCGCCGCCGAGATCGCCTACGGGCTGCTGTCCCGGCACGACCAGGACGCGCTCACCGTATGGGCCAGCACCAGCGTGCACAACCTCCTGCACAACCCGGTCGGCACGCTGGTGGTCTCGGCCTTCGTCACCGGGGAGTTCACGACGGCCTGGCCGGCCCTGATCGCGCTGGCCATGTTCGGCGCCAACCGGGTGCTCGGCAACTGGCGCACGGCGGTGCTGTGCGCGGCCGGGCAGGTGATCGGCACGCTGGTCAGCGAGGGTCTCGTCGACTACCGGGTGTCCCAGGGTGTCCTGCCGGCGCTGGACAGGTACCTGATCGACGTCGGCCCGTCGTACGTGGTCGTGTCCGCGATCATGGTGGCCCTGCTGTACGGAACCTGGCTGGCCCGCGCCGCGGCCGCGCTCGACCTTGCGCTGCTGATCGTGGTGGGCAACATCTTCGGCGGGCTGAGCCAGCTCGACTACACGGCCGTCGGCCATCTCACCGCGATGCTGACGGGGATCATCGTCGGCAGCCTGCTGGTCTGGCAGCGGCGCCGGCGGCAGGGCCCGGCCCTAGGCGGCGTGGACCCCGTCGGCTCCCGCGCCGGCCAGCCGGGCTGACCGGGCCATCCGGTTCCGGCGCAGCGCCGCCCAGCCGCGGCCGGCCGCATAACACGCCGCGCCGATCGAGCCGACGAAGAACCCGACCGGCCAGTTGGACTCGTACGACGCCGCGATCGCGGCCCAGACCGTGCCCAGGGCGATGAGCACCGACAGGCCCATGGCGGCCAGCGGCCGGTCGGTGAACGACCGGGCCGCGGCGGGCGGGCCGATCATCAGGCTGAAGATCAGCAGGGCGCCGACCACGGGCAGGGCCATGCTGGTGGCCAGGGCCACGACCACGAGGAAGCCCATCTCGATCCGGTAGGCGCGCACGCCGCGGGCCTCGCCGAGCTCGGGCATGACCGAGGAGAGCATCAGCGGGCGGTACATGACCAGGATCGCGACGATGCACACCGCGCCGAGCGCGGCCACCGGGGCGATCTCGTTGACGCTGATCCCGAGCACCTCGCCGAACAGCAG
The DNA here is from genome assembly GCA_963844655.1 of uncultured Actinomycetota bacterium. Lineage (GTDB taxonomy): Bacteria > Actinomycetota > Actinomycetes > Streptosporangiales > Streptosporangiaceae > JASHPR01. The sequence goes on from CAWJPA010000009.1 coordinate 179,254, forward strand.
CGAGTAGATCTCCGGCGCGTACTCCACGCTGAAGCTGAGGAACAGCGCGCCGAGACCGAGCATCACCACCAGCACCAGGGCCACGGCCACGTCATGCCGGGCGCGGCGGCCCAGCCAGCCGATGCCGAGGGCACCGAGCAGGGAGAACGCGCCGAGGCCGACCAGCGTGTTGACCCCGATCAGGCTGGCCCCGGCCGCGCCCGCGAACGCGCCGGTCGGCAGCGCGTCGGCGACGAAGGCCGACCCCCGCAGCACGACGAAGAAGCCGACGACGCCGGCCACCGCCGCCACGATCGTGGCCACGGTCCAGGTGCTGGCCATGAACCCGGAGAACACCGGTTACGCACCCGCCTCGGCCGGCTGGGCGTGCGCCGGGGCCGGAGGCTGCGCCGGGACCGGCGGCCGCCCCGGCACTGGCGCCAGCCGGGCCAGGAGGTAGCCGATCAGGACCAGGGTCACCACGAAGAAGCTCACCGGCCAGCCGTGCTGCTCCGGCGGCCAGTAGTAGCTGTCGTAGGCGAGCAAGACACCCAGCCAGGTGACCGCCAGGCTGATCAGCGCCGACCACAGCATCACCAGGCCGGGGCGGCTGGTCAGCCGCAGTGCGGTCGCCGCGGGCCCGATGAGCAGCGCCGTGCTGAGGATGGCGCCGATGGTCAGCGCCGACAGCGACACCGCGAGCGCGATCGCGACCAGGCACAGCACGCCGGTGAGGCGGACCGGTATCCCCCGCACCGTGGCCAGGTCGCTGCTCACCGAGCTCAGCAGCAGCGGGCGGTAGAGCACGGCCACGATGCCGACCGCGGCCGCGCCGAACAGGGCGATGACCGGGATGAGCGAGCTGTCGATCGTGAACATGGAGCCGAACAGGATCGTGATCGTGGCGCCGGTGGTGGACGTGAACGTGGTGTCCCAGTACAGGAACAGCGCGGCCAGCCCGAGGCCGGCGCCGCGCACGATGCCGGTGGCCAGGTCCCGGCCGCGCGGGCGCCGGACCCCGATCATGTCCATCACCCCGGCCGCGGCCACGCTGGTGCCCGCGAAGCCCCACAGCGGGCTGATGCCGAGCAGGAACGAGCCGGAGCCGCCGGTCACGCTGATGTCCGCGAGCGCGTGCCCGGCGTACGACTGGCCCCGCATCACCGTGAACGTGCCGACGATGCCGGACACCACCGCGACCAGGCCGCCGGCCAGCAGCGCCACGTGCACCGGCGCGCTGGTGAAGAAGCCGGGCGCGAAGACCGCGCTCACGCGGAATCGGCCACGGGGTCGATGGGGTGCGGGTCCAGCGGGATCGCGAGCCCGTCGTCGCGCCCGGCCACGACCAGAACGCGGTCGTGCACCCGGATCACGTCGACATGGCGGCCGTAGAGGCGGCTGAGTACCTCGCCCTGGATGACCTCCTCGGTCGGCCCGCTGGCGGCCCGTCCCTCGGCCAGGTAGACGATCCGGTCCATGACCGGGAGCAGCGGGTTCATGTCGTGCGCCGAGATCAGCACCGCGATCTGCTGTTCGGTGGCGATGCGGCCCAGCAGCGCGACGACCTCCTGCTCGCTGGCGATGTCGAGGTTGGCCAGCGGCTCGTCCAGGAGCAGCAGCCCGGGGCGGCTGATCAGCGCGTGCGCGATCATGATCCGCTGCTGCTCGCCGCCGGACAGGAGGCCGACCCGCGCGTTCCCGATGTGCTCGGCGCCCACCGCGGCCAGCATCTCGTCCACCCGCCTGCGGCGTGACCGCGACGGCAGCGGGATGCCGTACCGCTGCCCGTCCAGGCCGAGCCCGACCAGGTCCCTGGCCCGGAGCGGCATGTCCGGGTCCAGCTCGATCTTCTGCGGCACGTAGCCGATCGCCCCGCCGGTCACGACCTTCCCGGTGGCCGGCGTCAGCAGGCCGAGGATCACCCGCAGCAGCGTGGTCTTGCCCGCACCGTTGGAGCCGATCAGGCCGACGAACTCGCCGGGCCCGATGCTGAACCGCACGTCGTGCAGGACCTCGCGGCCGCCGAGCCGCACGGTGACACCGTCGACGGTGAGCATGTCCTCTTGCTGGTGGGTCGTGATCATGGGTCACAGTTTCTGGGTTGAGATCTTGCTGGTCACGGCGGAGCGCAGGGCCTTCATCTCCGCAAGCATCCACGACTGGTAGTCGAACCCCGCGGGCATGGTCTCGTACACGCCGACCACGGGGATGCCGTGCTCGCGTGCCTGCCGGAGGAACGACTGGGTGAGCGCGTCCGTCACCTGCTGGTTGTACAGGAGAACCCGCACCTTGTGGCCGGAGAAGAAGCCGTCCTGCAGCGTCACGTTCTGCGGCGACGGGTCCACCCCGTTCATGATGTCGGCCTGGAGGGTGAACGGGGTGAGGATCTTCGCCCCGGCCGCCTGCAGCATGTAGTTGCCGACGGGCTCGGTGACCGCGACCGGTGTGCCCGGGTACGCGGCCTTGAACTGGGCCATCGCCCGGAGCCAGGGCTGCAGCGACCGCTCGAACCCGCGCAGGCTGGCGGTGAAGTACGCCGCGTGGGACGGCTGCATCCTGGACAGGTCGCGGGCCACGGCCCTGGCCACGGCCGGCATGGTGGACGGCGAGTACCACAGGTGCGGGTTCGGTGTGCTGTCCGGCAGGCCGAGCAGGTGCTGGACGTCGATCACCGCGCGGTTCTGGGCCGGCGCCGCTGACTCGATCTTGTTCATGTAGTCGTCGTAGCCCAGGCCGTTCTGCACCACGAGCCTGGCGCTGCTGACCGCCTGGGCCACACTCGGGCTGGCCTCGAAGCTGTGCGGGTCGGTGTTGGGGTTGCTCTCGATCGCGGTCACCCGGACGTACCGGCCGCCGATCTGGCTGATCACGTTGGCGTACTGGTTCTCGGCCCCGACGGCCGTGATGGCGTCCGCGGCCGTCCCGGTGGCCGCCGTGGTCGACGCCGAACCCGACGAGCAGGCCGCGGCCACCATCCCGGCGATGATGGCCAGCGCGGCAGTCGCGGCGCCACGGCGAGTCAGCATGGTCGATCTCCGTTCTGGATCATGATCGTTGCTGCCGGGCGCCGGGCTCGCGGCTTATTACAAATGAAAACGATAACCAGTATGCCTACCCCGGTCAAGCAGCTTCGCCCCGCAGGGACCAATTGCCCTGACCGCGTCCCTCAGGCCGCGGCGTAGCGTGGCAAGATGCGGCAAAGCATCGGCGGACAGCGCCGCCGGTGCGCACATCATCGATTACGCTGCGGCACAGTATTTGCGTGGTTTCTACCCTGCTGAAGGCGAGCGTCAGATCACGATGAGTGGCACGACCGACAGCAGCCCCAACGTCGGCCCGCCGCTGACCACACATACCGCCGCAGACCGCACTCCCCCGCCGGCCGCCGTCCCTGACCGCACGGGCCGGGGCCTGGCCTGGCTGGCGGCTGCCGGGATCACCGGCTCGGTCCTGATCATGATCGCGGCCTCGGTCATCCGCAACAGCTGGGAGATCCCCCGGCTCATCCTGCCCGCGACCGGTCCGCCCTGGGGCGCGGCCCCGCACGTGCCGCTGAGCGTGGTGAGCGCGGCCCTGTGGGCGGCGGCCCTGGCCGGCGGCGGGGGCGTGATCGCGGGGCTGGCCGCCCTGCGGCGCGGCGCGCTGCTCCCGGTCCGCCTGCTGCTGGCCGTCGCGGTTGGCGCGGTCGCCGCGTTCACCGTGCTGCCGCCGGCCGGGTCCACAGACGCGATCGACTACGCCGTCTACGGCCGGATGGTCGTGCTGCACCACAGCCCGTACGTAATGACCCCGAACCAGCTCCGCCGCACGGGTGACCCCGTCGGGAAGGCCGCGCCCGTCGAATGGGGCCGTCACGTGACCGTCTACGGCCCGCTGGCCACCGCGGAGCAGTACGTGGCGGCCGAGCTGGGCGGAGCGTCCGCGGCGCGGATCATCTTCTGGCTGAAGCTGTGGAACGCGATCGCGTTCGGCGCGGTGGCGCTGGTCCTGGACCGGATGCTGCGCTCGAGTCCCGCCCGGCGGGTCCGGGCCCACCTGCTCTGGACGGCCAACCCGCTGCTGCTGTGGGGGCTGATCGCCACCGGGCACCTGGACGTGGTGGCCGCGGCGGCCGGCCTGTTCGGCCTGCTCATACTCCGCCAGCGGGCGCCGGGCGGGCCCGCGGCCATCAAGCCGACCGCGCTGCAGGGACTGGCCGCGGGGCTGCTGGTCGGGATCGCGGCCGACATAAAGATCAGCTTCCTGCTGTTCGGCGTGGGGATCGCCTGGGCCTGCCGGAAGTCCGTGGCCGCGTGGCTCAGCGCGGCCGCCGGCGGGGCGATCGTGCTGGTGCCCACCTATCTCTGGTCCGGTCCCCCGGCCGCCAAGGCGCTGCTCGACCGGAGCGCCAAGATCTCGGTGGACAGCTTCTACCAGCTGTTCGTCGGGTCACACGGGAACACGATCCCGTACCAGCTGCCGGTCGGCGCCGCCGCGTTCCTCGCGGTCGCGGTGCTGATGCTGCTCCGGCTTCCTGACGGGACCCCGGCCCTGCCCGCCGTCCAGCCCGCGCTGGCGGTCACCCTCGCCTGGCTGTTCATCTGGCCCTACCAGCTGCCCTGGTACGACTCGATGGCGGTCTGCCTGATCGCGCTCTACCCGGCCTCCCGGCTGGACTGGCTGGTGCTGGTCAGGCTGATCGCGCCCACGTTCGCGCTCATGCCGGGCAACGCCGGGCTGCCGCCGCAGCATCTGCTGGCGATTATCACCAACGACAGCCTGTTCTGGTGGGCGCCCGCGATCCTGCTCGCGGCCGCGATCGCGCTGGTCTGGCTGGGCGTGACCGGCGCCTGGAAGATGGACCCGCCGCTGGTCAGCCCGCGGACGGAGGCGCCGCTGCTGGTGTGAGCCGGTCCGCCTCCGCGCTCGCGTCGCTCGGCGGCGCGACCCGCGCGGCCCGGACCGCGAGCACCACCAGCAGCGCGAACAGCCCGATCCCGGCCAGGACGTACGCGTTGCCGGTGATCAGCTGCAGCCCGTGCCAGTGGTACTCGGCGTACCCGGGCCGGTCCCCGAGCTGGAAGTAGAGCTCCGGGTTCGTGGTTGGCGGGATCCAGATGATCCCCTCGAAGAACCCGCCCGTGTTTGCGGGCAGGCCCCACAGGCTTCCCGGCCACGCGCCGAACACGGCCACCAGCCCGACCGCCGCGGCCGCGGCCGCCCAGCGGCTGGCCGCGCTCGCGGCGCGCACCGCGTAGACCGCGAAGGCCACGGTGATGGGCACGATCCACACCCAGTGGTGGTCCCAGCTGATCGGCGAGATCAGCAGCCCGGTCAGCGCGCAGCCCAGCACCCCGGCCACGTGGTGACCGGCCCGGTCGAGCAGGGCCGCGCACACCAGCCCGGCCACCCCGACCACGGCGGCGGTCACCAGCCACAGCGGCTTCGCGCCCGCGACGCTCCCGTCCAGCCGGGTGATGAACCCCTGCAGCGACTGGTTCCCCTCCCAGCCCACGAACCCGGTCCTGTCGCCCTGCAGGAACAGCCCGCCGAACCACCACTTCCGCGAGTCGGCGGGCAGCACGGCGAACCCGAGCAGGACCGTCACCGCGAACGTCCCGGCCGCCACCGCCGCCTGGCGGAACCGCCGGGTCAGCAGCAGGTACGGGATGAAGATCAGCGGCACGAGCTTGACGCCCGCCGCCACGCCGATGCCCGCGCCCTTCCACCACCGCCGGTCCGGCTGGAACAGGTCCCACACGACGAGCGCCATCAGCACCAGCTCGATCTGGCCGAGGAACAGCGTCCGCTGCACCGGCTCGATCCAGAACAGCGGCGCGGCCAGCAGCAGCGTCGCTCCCGCCCGGGCCAGCCCGCTGCGGTAGCCAAGCCCGCCGAGCGTCCACCAGATCGTGGCCAGCAGGGCCAGGATGTTCACCCCGACCGACATCCGCATCAGCGAATGGAACGAGGTCCAGGTCAGCACCGTGAACACCATGCCGGCGAATGGCGGGTAGGTGAACTTCAGGTTGATGTACCCCGGCCACTGGTACAGCGGCGCCGGGAAGCGCGGGTGGTACAGCGGCCTGATCTGCCGGACGATGAGCCCGGCGTCGCGGTACACCCGCAGGTCGACCGGGCGCATCCACTGGGCGGTCGCATGGGTGAGGACGTAGCCGACGTAAACGGCCAGCGCCACGGCGAACGCGGCGACCCCGGCGGCGAGCAGCCGGCGGGCCGGGACGGTTGAACCCACCCGTGCACGATATCCGCAACAGCGGTGCGTCCCCGGGCCAATTCGCCCCGATCATCCAATAGGCAACTGACCCGGCCACTCCCCCGCCCACCAGACCGAACCAACGGTCATCCTGGGGCAATTGCGGCTACTGTTGGGCGCCGGGGATTCAGAGAGCGGGGCTGACCCATCCACCACTCAGACACGCGCCACGCCGCGGTGCACCCGGCCCGCCCGCGCCGCCGCAGGCGCCGGTGGCTCATCGCGGTGACCGCCGTGGTCGTTGTCCTGGTTCTCGTGGCCGCGGCCGTCGTGGACTACGACGTGCTGCTGCGCACCAAGGGCAGCCCGCGGCAGACCGCCGACGCGTACCTGGCCGGCTGGCAGCGCGGCAGCTACGCCGCGATGGACAAGGTCAGCGTGAACGCGCCGCGCTCGGGGCTGGCCGGGCCGCTGCGCCAGGTGGACGCCCAGGCCGGCATCCGCCACATCCGCCTGGTGCCGGGCCAGGTGACCACCCAGGGCGGGTCGGCCCAGGCACGGTTCACCGCCGCCGCGGACCTGGCCAGCGGCCACACCTGGACCTGGCGGGGCCAGCTGCAACTGGTCCGGCGGGACCGGCACTGGTGGGTGAGCTGGAGCCCGTCCGCGATCTATCCCGGGCTGCGGGCCGGCCAGCGGTTCGTGCTCAGCGGCACATGGCCCGCCCGGGCGCCGGTGCTCGCGGACGACGGCACCGTGCTCAGCTCACCCCAGGCGTTCGGTGAGTCAGGCTCTATCTCGCTGCTGGTCGGCAACGTGACGGCGGCCACCGCGGCCCAGGCCAAGGCGCTCGGCGCCCCTTACAAGCCCGGTGACCAGATCGGCCAGGGCGGCGTCGAGCAGGCCTACCAGGCCGAGCTGGCGGGCCGGCCGTCGCTGGTCATCCGGATCGAGGGCCCGGGCCACCAGGTCGACGCGACGGCCGCGCGGTTCGCGGCGGTCCCCGGCACGCCGGTCAAGACCAGCCTGAACCTGCGCTACCAGCTGGCGGCGTCCCAGGCCGTGAGCGCAGCGGCGACGAAGAAGCCCGTGGACGTGGTGGCCATCCAGCCGTCCACCGGGCGGGTGCTCGCCGTGGTCGAGCGGCCCGGCGGGTTCGACCGCGCGCTGCAGGGCGTGTTCCCGCCCGGCTCGACCTTCAAGGTGGTGACCGCGTCGGCCCTGGCCAACGCCGGCCTGCGCCCGTCCAGCACGGTGCAGTGCCCCAGTCAGGTGAACATCGGGGGCCGGGTCTTCCACAACGACGACAACGAGAAGCTCGGCACGACCAGCCTGCTGAACGCGTTCGCCGTGTCCTGCAACTCCACCTTCGCGATGCTCGCCACCCAGCGCCTGGACGGTCCCTCGCTCGCGTCCATGGCCGGGCAGTTTGGCTTCAACGCCAAGCCCGCGCTGGGCATCCCGGCCACGCTCGGGCAGTTCACCACCCCGCACCAGCCGGTCGACCTGGCGGCCGACGCGTTTGGCCAGGGGACCGACCTGGTCAACCCGCTCAGCCAGGCATCTACGGTGGCCGCGATCGAGGACGGCACCTGGCGCCCGCCGCAGCTGGTGATCAGTCCCGCGCCGCGGCAGACCGCCCAGCCGCGCAGCATCAGCCCGGCGATCCTGGACACCCTGCGCCCGATGATGCGCGCGGTGGTCACCAGCGGCACCGCGGCCGGGGTCGGCTTCCCGCCGGGGGTCTACGGGAAGACAGGGACGGCCCAGTACGGCAACGGGCCCAACCCGCCGTCACACGGCTGGTTCATCGGCTACCAGGGCGACCTCGCCTTCGCCGTGCTGGTCGAGGGCGGAGGCCTCGGCGCCGACAGCGCGGGCCCGATCGCGAACGCATTCCTGCGCAAACTCTGACCCGGGGCCCGCCCTGGCCCAGGTGGCCGATCGATAAAGGTTTGGGCGGGAATTGACCCTACATTCCCCTGCCGGGAAAAAGGCCCGACTAAGATCGTGGCCGTGACGTCTGCGGCGAGGTGTCCGGCTAGATGATTGGTTATATCATCCGGCGGATAGGCCAGGCGATCATCGTTCTCCTCGGCGTGACAGTCCTGGTGTTCATACTCCGGCAGCTGCTGCCCGGGAGCATCGCCCGGACGATCATCGGGCCGCGGGCCACCCCGACGCAGATAGCCGTGTTCAACCACCAGAATGGCCTGGACCGGCCCCTGCCGGTGCAATACATCACCTTTCTCAACCAGATGATCCACGGGAACCTCGGGTTCTCGTTCAAGCAAAACATGAGCGTCGACACAATCCTGATCCACGACCTGCCCAACGACACCATTCTGGTCGGCATCTCGCTCGTGCTTTCGCTCCTGATCGCGGTGCCGGTCGGCATTCTGCAGGCGGTCAGGCGCAACAAGATCACCGACTACGCGGCGACGGGTGTCTCGTTCCTGCTGTACTCGATGCCGACGTACCTGCTCGGGCTGCTGCTGATCGCCGTGTTCGCGGTCAACCTCCGGCTGCTCCCCGCCGAGGCGCCGCAGCAGCCCACGATCACCGGCGTGCTGTCCGACCCGGCCGGGCTGGTCCTCCCGATCGCGACCCTGACCCTCGTCACGTGCGCGCTGTTCAGCCGGTACATGCGGTCGTCCGCCATCGACAGCCTGGCGCAGGACTACATCCGCACCGCTCGCGCCAAGGGCCTGGGGCAGGTCGCCATCCTGTCCCGGCACCTGCTGCGCAACTCGCTCATCCCGGTGGCCACGCTGGTGGGGATCTCGCTGCCGGGCATCCTCACGTTCGGCCTGATCGTCGAGGAACTGTTCAACTTCCCCGGCATCGGGCTGGCGTACTTCAACGCCGCGCTGAACGGCGACTACCCGGTGGTGTTCGGCGTGACCGTGCTCGTGGCCCTGGCCACCGTGATCGGCAACCTGTTCGCGGACATCGCCTACGCGATCCTCGACCCGCGGGTGCGCTATGACTGACCCGGCTGCCACCGGCCCGGCGCGGGGCGAGCCGTCCGGCCCGCTCACCGCGGACCGAGCGTCAGCGGGCCTCAGCCCCGAGGGCGGGGAGGCGGTCCGCCAGGACGCTGGGTGGCGGATGATCCTGCGCGCGTTCGTGGAGAACAGGCTCGCGCTGACCGGGGTCATCCTGGTCGCCGCGATCGCGCTGTTCTGTTACGCCGGCCCGCTGTTCTGGCATACCGACCAGGTCCACACCAGCCTGCTGCTGACCAACAAGCCGCCGAGCGCGGAGCACCCGCTCGGCACCACCGACCTGGGCTACGACGTGCTGGGACGGCTCATGGTCGGCGGCCAGAGCTCGCTGGAGGTGGGCTTGGCCGTCGCGCTGATGGCCACCGGCTTCGGGGTGCTGTACGGCGTCATCTCCGGCTACTTCGGCGGCCTGGCCGACACGGTCCTGATGCGGATCGTGGACATCATCCTCGCCGTCCCCGTGGTCTACCTCTTCATCGACCTGGCGTCGGAGTTCCGGCCGACGCTGCTGCTGCTCATCCTGGTGCTGTCGCTGCTGTCCTGGCTGGGCCCGGCCCGGCTGGTGCGGGGCGAGACGCTCAGCCTGCGGGTCAGGGAGTTCGTCGAGGCGGTCAGGACCATGGGCGGCCGCTCCGGACGGATCATCGCCCGCCACCTGGTGCCGAACACCATGGGGACGATCGCGGTCAACGCGACGTTCCAGGTCGCCGACGCGATCCTGATCCTGGCCGTGCTGAGCTACCTGGGGTTCAGCCTGCCGCCGCCGGCCGCCACCTGGGGCGGGATGCTGCAGGACGGCGTCAACTTCCTCTACGACGGCTACTGGTGGGAGATCTACCCGGCCGGCCTGATGATCGTGCTCACGGTGGTGGCGTTCAACTTCATCGGCGACGGCCTGCGCGACTCGCTCGACGTCCGGCTGCGGCAGCGCTGACCACCGGTTACGGCCGGGCCGGCTCCGCGGCCGGGGTCTGCAGCGGGAAGTGGCACGCGGCCAGGTGATCGCCGCCGAAGGACCGCAGCGCCGGCTCCTCGGCCGCGCATATCTCCTGGGCCAGGCGGCACCGGGTGCGGAACCGGCATCCCGACGGCGGGTGCATCGCCGAGGGCAGCTCGCCGGCCACCGCGATGCCCTGCTTCGCGCGCTCCACGTCCGGATCGGGCACCGGGATGGTGTTGAGCAGCCCGAGCGTGTACGGGTGCGCCGGGCGCTCGTAGACCTCGCGGCTGCTGCCGACCTCCACCAGCTTGCCCAGGTACATCACGCCGACCTGGTCGGCCAGGTACCGGATCACCGAGAGGTCGTGAGAGATCACGATGTAGGTGAGGTCGTGCGCGGCCTGGAGCCGCCGCATCAGGTTGAGGATCTGGGAGCGGATCGACACGTCGAGCGCGGAAACGGGCTCGTCGGCGACGATGAGCTTGGGCGAGAGCGCGAGCGCGCGGGCCAGCCCGATCCGCTGCCGCTGGCCGCCGGAGAACTCATGCGGGTAGAGCTCGGTCGAGCGCGGGCTCAGGCCGACCTCGCCGAGCAGGCCGGCCACGTGCTCCCGCTGCTGCGCCGCGCTCCCGGCCCCCTGGATCTGCAGCGGCTCCCGCAGGATCGAGCCGACCCGCATCCGCGGGTCCAGGGACGCGTAGGGATCCTGGAACATCATCTGGAGGTCCTTGCGGACCTGCCGCAGGCGCGCGGCGGACAGCCGGCCGAGATCCTGCCCTTCGAAGATCACCCGTCCCGAGGTCGGCCGCTCCAGCGCGACGACCATGCGGCCGATCGTCGTCTTCCCGCACCCGGACTCGCCGACCAGGCCCAGCGTTCTGCCGCGGCGGATGGTCAGGGTCACGTCCGAGACCGCTTTCACCGTGCCGACCTCGCGCCGCAGCACCGCGCCGGAGGTGACAGGGAACTCCTTCACCGTATGGTCCAGGACCAGCAGCTCAGCGGGGGCGGCGGCGTCTTCCGCCCGGCGCTCCCCTGTGACCGGAGCGCGCGGCAGGGCCGAGTCCGGCCCGACCGGGTGGAAGCACGCGTACGGGTGAGCCGGGTCCGGCCCGCCCAGGGCCGGCTCGCGGGCCGTGCAGTCGTCGGCCGCGAACCGGCAGCGCGGCGCGAACCGGCACCCGGCGGGCGGGTTCGCCAGGTCAGGCGGCAGGCCGGAGATCGTGTACAGCTGCTGGGACACGGGCTGGTCGAGCCGGGGAATCGAGGCCAGCAGCGCCGCCGTGTAGGGATGCCGGGTGCGGCGGAACACCTCGGCGGTCGCGGCGGCCTCGACGATCTTCCCGGCGTACATCACCAGCACCCGGTCGGCCCGGCCCGCGATCACTCCCATGTCGTGGGTGATCAGGAGGACGGCCATGCCCAGGCGCTCCTTGAGCTCGTCGAGCAGCGCCAGGATCTGGTCCTGGATCGTGACGTCGAGCGCGGTCGTCGGCTCGTCCGCGATGAGCAGCCTCGGCTCGCAGGCGAGCGCGATCCCGATCATCACGCGCTGCCGCAGCCCGCCGGATAGCTGGTGCGGGTAGTAGGCCAGCCGCTCCGCGGGCCGCGGCATTCCGACGAGCGCGAGCACCTCCTCGGCCCGGGCCAGGGCCTCCGGCCGGGAGGCCCCCCGATGCTCCCTGACCACCTCGGCGATCTGGTGGCCGATGGTCATCGTCGGGTTCAGTGACGTCATCGGGTCCTGGAACACCATGCCGATCTCGTTGCCGCGGACCTTCCGCATCCCGGGTTCGCTCAGCGCGGCCAGGTCGGTGCCGTCGAAGCGAACCGCGCCCTCGGCGATGAACCCGCGGTTCGGCAGCAGGCCCATGATCGACAAGCCGGTCATCGTCTTGCCGCAGCCTGACTCGCCGACCAGCCCGACCGTCTCGCCCGGCTCGACGGCGAAGCTGACCCCGTCGACCGCGCGGACCAGGCCGGAGCGCCGTCTGATGAAGGTCCGCAGGCCATCGATCTCGAGTACGCTCACGGCCGCCGCGCCCGCTTCGTCATACGCCGTCCCGCGGCACCTCGGCGTGCCACGTCCTGGTGAAGACCCGGCGGGCGCCCTCGTACGCGTCGAGCACGTTGGTCACCTGGAAGACCCCGGCGGTGGCTGACATCGTGCTCGCGGTCCGCACCGTGGCCTGCCAGTCCCCGCGGCCCACACCGAACGTGCGGTCACAGAGCACGATCGCGGAGAGCGGCGCCCCGTCGGTGATCCGCAGCACGTCTCGTTCGTCCTCGCGGTACTCCAGCCCGTCGCCCGTGAGCCGGTGGCCGCTGGCCGCCGTGGAGATCACGTCGACGGTGCCGGTCGCCACGTCGCGCCGCACCTCGCGCCCTGACTCGCCGCCAAGCTGCTCGTGCGGCGGCATGGGAGCACGCTCGGGCGCGGCGAAGTGAGGCGGCGGCGCATGCTCGCCCGCCCCGGCCCAGACCGGCAGGTCAAGCCCGGACTCCCCCGGCGCGAACAGGCTGAGCGTCACCCGCTCCGGCGACGGCCAGGCCCAGGGCCAGTGGGCCGGCGCGATAGCCAGTCTCAGCCGGTGGCCGGCGGGAACCTGGTAACCGATCGCGTTGAGCCGGACGTCAACGACGTAGCGCTCCCCGGGCACCAGGGGTTCGGGGTGCTCGTCGCTCGTGCGGTGAGTGAGATTCTTCAGGCCCCGGGTGATCAGGGTCGAGGCACCGTCGGGCCATACGTCGCACAGCCGCACGACGACCAGGGCCTGCGGCCGGTCCGCGGCCAGCTCGAGGCGGGCCACGGGCACGCCGAGGATCTCGATGGGCTCGGCCAGCGGCTCGCTGTCAAAGCTCAGCGACAGGCCGTCGTCGGGCCGCTGATCCGGCGGGAACTCGGTGGGCCCGCCGTGCCCGCCCCATTGCCCCAGGTCGGCGGCCGCCGACTCGGTGCCGCTGACCCGCAGTTCCGCCGCGGGCGCGCCGGCCGTCTCCCCTGGCCCGGCCGCGCCTCCTGCAGCCGTCCCTCCCCGGGTCTCCCGGACTCCGGCGATCAGTGTCCCGGCAGCGGCGGACACTCCGGCTCCGAGCCGGAAGCTGCGGGTCTCGACCTCGAGGGCGGGCCAGCTCCCGGTGGCCAGCCAGCGGCCCGGGTGGGTCAGGTACCCGGCCGCGGGCCGCCGCGCCTCCGGCATCCACGCCCGCAGCTTGGGCTCGTCCATCACGCCGTTGTCCTGGCCCTTGAGCCAGTAGTCCCACCAGCGCACCGCTTCCTGCAGGAAGCCGATCGCGGGCCCGGGTGCGCCGTCCTCGGGGTAGTCGTGAGCCCAGGGCCCGATCAGGCCCTTGCACGGGCCCGGGTAGCCCGCGAGGAACCGGAGAATCGCGTTCCGGTAGGCGTCGGCCCACCCGCCGACCATGTAGACCGGGCAGTGGATCGCCGCAAAGTCCTCGCCCACAGAGCCCTGGCGCCAGAACTCGTCGCGGCGCTGATGCGCGAGCCACGCGTGGATATACGGCGGGGTCTTCTCCAGCCGCTCCTGCCAGGTCTTGCGCCACCCGGCTCCGACGACCGCCGGATCCGGCGGCAGCGCGTTGTAGGCGAGCATCGTCGATGCCCACGGCAGCGCCGTCCACGCCAGCAGGCAGCCGCCCATGTAATGGACGTCGTCGGCGTAACGGTCGTCGGTGGACGCGACGCTGATCACCGCCCCGAGCTCGGGCGGGTGGTGCGCGGCGATCTGCAGCCCGTTGAAGCCGCCCCAGGACTTGCCGATGATGCCTACCCTGCCGCTGCACCAGGGGCGCGTGGCGAGCCAGCGGATGACCGCCACGCCGTCTTCTTGCTCCAGCGGCAGGTACTCGTCGTCGAGGATGCCGTCGGAGTCGCCGCTGCCCCGGATGTCCACCCGGACCGACGCGTAGCCGTGCCCGGCGAAGTAGTGATGGATGGGTGCGTCCCGGAGCACGAGGCCGTCGTTCTTCCGGTACGGGACGTACTCGAAGATCGCTGGCACCGGCGCCTGCTCGGCTCCCTCCGGCAGCCAGATCCGGGCCGCCAGCCGGCTGCCGTCCGGCATCGGGATCCATTCGTGCCGTATCACACGCACCGGGAACGGAAACTCGGTCCGGACGGTCAACGACTTTCCTTCCGTCCCGGTGGCCACGGCGGAACCCGCAGTTTCCGGGGGAATGCGGGGGCGGAGCCCCCCGCAGGTTACTTCACGAAGTACCAGTTCTCCGGGTAGATGTTGCTGTCCGGGTCCTGCGGGTACACGCCCTTGAGCTTGTCGCTCACGGCCGAGATCTGGGCATCGAACTGAGGCATCCACAGGACAGGCAGCTGCTTCGCGAGGTAGTTCTCGTAGGCGTAGAGCGCCGGGTAGCCGCCGGAGGCCAGCTTGGCCATGAGCGTGTCGGCCGACGGGCTGTCGTAGGCGCCGCTGTTGTCCGCTCCCTCGGACTGGAAGATGGCGGACCCGTCGGGATCGTTGTAGCCGGGATCGAAGTACCAGCCCTGGCCGTAGTAGTTCAGCTGCCAGCAGCCGCTCTTGGCACAGGGCACATCGTCCCCGATCACCGTGTCGAACGAGGCGCCGCTGGCCGTCAGCTTGATGCCGGCCTGCGTGAACGACGACTGGAGCGCCGCGACCTCCTCGTCAACCCCCTGCGTGCCGGTCGAGTACTGGAGCGCGAGCGTCAGCGTCGCCCCGGAGGGTATTCCGGCGCCGCACTCGTTCGCGGCCGTCCCCGGCCGCTGGCACACGTCCGCGCCGTTGGGCACGATCTTCCAGCCGTGCGCGCGCAGCAGCGCCATCGCGGCCGCCGGGTTGTACGGGTAGGGGTTCTGCCGCTCGGCCGGGGATACGAACTGGCTGCTGGGCACCAGCGGCACCGGGCCGTACGTCGGGTTGCCGTAGCCCTGCAGGAACGAGCTGATGTAGCCGGCCTGGTTGATCAGCCGCTGCATCGCCTGGCGCACGTAGAGCTGCTTCAGGATCGGCCCCGCCGCGGGTGACGCGAAGTTCGGGGTGATGTAGGTGATCCCCCAGGTCGGCCAGGCCTGGATCGTGTAGCCGTCCGACTTCACCCGTCCCGCCTGGGCCGCGTCGTTGAATGGCAGGTAGCCGTAGCTGATGCCGCCGGCCGCCAGCAGCGAGTCGAACTCGGCCGCGTCGCTGGTGAAGCTGACCACGCGCAGCGCATGCAGGGAACCGGTGGCCGGCCCCGAGTATCTGGTGTTGCGGACGTACGTGGCGTCGCCGGTCGAGGCCGCGTAGCTGCTCAGCTTCCACGGCCCGTCGACCACCCGCCACAGCGGATTCGTGGCGTAGGTGGACAGGTCCTTGTTCTGCGCGGCGAGGAAGCCGTAGACCGATCTCGCGCCGGCCGGGGTCAGGTCATAGTTGCCGACCGCGCCGCCGGCCGATGTGCGATCCCAGGCGTGCTGGGGGATCGGGATGAGCTGGCCGAGCTCGTTGTAGAGCCAGGCCGACGAGAACGAACCCTTAAAGGTGACGGAAAAGCGGCTGGGACTCAGGACTTTAAATGCGGTGACGTTGTCGGGAAACTCTCCTGGTGAATAGTCCCACCAGTTGTTCTTGTTTGCCGCCAGCAGGTTGAACCAGAACTGAACGTCACGGCTCGTGACCGGCGTGCCGTCGGACCAGCGGTACGGCTTGAGCTGGACCGTCGCGACCGTATGCCCGGCGGACGACGTGACGGTAGCGGGGTTGGCCAGGCTGTATTTCGCACTCAGCCCGACATGGTTGGGACTGCCGAACCAGTACAGCGGCCGCCACATCAGATATTCCGAGTACTCGATGTTAGCGCCCGTGGCAAAGTCGGTGGAGAGAAGCGGCAGGATATAGCTGAACTGGTCGCCCGGGGCTAACGCCACCGTGGCCGTTCCGCCTTTGACACGGGTCTGCGCCTGGGTCGCGGATGAGTTACTTGATGTGCAGGCGGCCAGCAGAATCGTACCCACCACGCTGGCGAGCGCCAGCAGCCGAACTCGTCTGTGAATTCGCATAGCTCTCAGCCCTATCCATGAACGGACGCTCAGCCGTCGGCGGCGCCAGCACCCGAATGTCGATGACCATGCACTTCGGTTGATAGGTAGCATAACAGACTCAGATTGGTCGAGGTACCCTAAACAGGTTCATACTCTACGGGCACAAGCGACGTGTACCTGCACTAGGACGCAGCATCTTCCGCGCCATTCCTTCCGGGGTTTCCCGAGGGTTACCTGGGGCTTAGCTGAAGGGTCATGGCGTGTTCGACCAGGGAGATCAGGGTCGACTTGGTCGACTCCCGGTCCCGGGCGTCGCACCGGGTCATCGGCACGCGCGGGCTGACCGACAGCGCTTCGCGTACGTCATCAACGTCGTGCGGGTAATCACCATGGAACCCGTTCACCGCCACAATAAACGGCAACCCCGCCGACTCAAAATAATCCACCGCCGGGAACGAATCAGCCAGCCGCCGCGTATCCACCAGCACCACAGCCCCAATCGCCCCATGAATCAAATCATCCCACATAAACCAGAACCGGTGCTGCCCCGGCGTCCCGAACAAATACAAAATCAGCCCAGCATCCAGCGTCACACGCCCAAAATCCATCGCCACCGTCGTCGTCGTCTTATCCGGCGTCTGCGACAAATCATCCAGCGCCTCCGACGCCGACGTCATCACCGCCTCCGTCGTCAGCGGCGTAATCTCCGACACCGACCCCACAAACGTCGTCTTCCCCACCCCAAAACCACCCGCGACAACAATCTTCACCGACGTCATCGCCGCATCAGCAGCCGCCACGTCCGAGACCGCCTTAGAGCTTGCGAAGTCCACTGAGCACCCTTTCAAGCAGATTAAGGTCCGGCCGGCCCTGCGCATGATCCAGCTGATGAATCCGCACCAAACCCTCCACCGCCATATCCGCAATCAAAATCCGCGCCACCCCCAACGGCATCCGCAACACCGCAGAAATCTCCGCCACCGACCGCCAATCCCGGCAAAAACCCAAAATAGCCTGACACTCCGGCGACAGCACCGACAAATCCCGCGCCTCATAATGCGCCGCCGCCACCATCGCCTCAATCTCCAGCTGCGTCCGCGGCTTCGTCCGCCCCCCCGTCACCGCATACGGCCGCACCAGGAAATCTTCCGCGTCTCCCGAATCGGCCTCGCCGAGGACGTCAAGGTCCGGAGAGGCCCGGTCGTCCCGGCCCGGGATCGACACCGGCATCTCCTGTCAGAATCGCCCAGCCGGAGGCCGCGCCCCGCGTATCTCCGGAGTCAGCGCACTGCCCACCCGCTCCACCAGCAACGCCATCTCATACGCCACCAGCCCCATATCACAATCCGCCGCCGCCAAAACAGCCAGCGACGACCCATCACTAATCGCCATCACAACCAGCAACCCCCGCTGCATCTCCACCACCGTCTGCGTCACCGCACCACCCTCAAACACCCGCGCCGCACCCTGCGTCAACGACGTCAACCCCGACGTCACCGCAGCCAGCTGATCCACCCGATCCGCCGGAAACCCCTGCGAAAACGCCATCGGCAACCCATCCGACGACACCACAATCGCATGCGCCACCGACGCAACCCGCTCCACAAAATTCGTAATCAGCCAATTCAAATCCTGAGCCGGACGCACCAGCGGACTCACAACCGCTCCCTCCCTGAGGCCACCATCGGTGTCGTGCTTCATCCCGGCGTTCGCTCTCCGCCGTCGGGCCCGGTCTCGTCGGCGGCCGCACGTCCCCGCAAGACACCGCGCTGGTAGTTGGCGAACCGGTCCCGCGTCGCCGCGGCCGACCGGCTCGATGACGCCGCCGAGGCCGGCTCTTCCGCCGTCGCCGCAGCAGCAGGAACCGTCCCCGGGACCAGATTCGCCTTCGGCACCCGTTTCGGAAGCCCGGCCTGCGTCGTGCCTCCCGAGGTCGGCTCGCGGACCGCCTCAGCGGCCCGCCAGCCCTCGTCGGCCGGCGAAGCCCAGTCGCTGGCCTCCTTTCCCTGATCGGCCATGGTCACCGCGCGCCGCCCACGCCGGAACCAGTCCGACTCGACCGCCTCGAAGATGGGCAGCCGGTGGCGCTCGTCTAAATCATCTAGCGGAGGCACGATGACGCCGCTGGGCGATGGGCTCGCGCCCCAGCGGTACGACGTCCCGCCCGGGCGGGAGCCGGGTCGCTGGTCGGGCAAGCGCCCTGTGTCGCCCGGGGCGGGTCTGGTCCCGGGCCGGCGGTCGCCGCCCGGGAGCGCGGGCAGCTCCCCGGTCGCCGCCGCGCTGGTCGCGGGCGCGGGGCTGTCGGCCTGCCGGACGGGCCGGTTAGCCTCGGGCGGGTTCGCCACGGCCCCGTCCGCGCGCAGCGGCGTGAACCTCGGCGTCCGCGCGGCGCTCACCTCCCGCTGCACCGCCGTGCGGCCGTCCGGACCGGAGTCACCGGCCGCGGAACCTGGCCCCAGGTCATCGGACATCCCCGGCCGGGGCGGGCGCATGCCGGGAGAGCTGGCCGGGACCTCACGCGTGATCGTCTCGTCGGGGAGCCAGACCAGGGCGACCAGCCCACCGCCCTCGTCGGGGCGCAGCCGGACCCTGATCCCGTGCCGGGCCGCCAGCCGGGCCACCACGAACAGCCCCATCCGCCGCGACACCGCGACATCCACTACCGGCGGATTATCCAGCCGCCAGTTCGCGTGCGCTATCTCATCGGCCCCCATGCCCACACCCTGGTCAGTGATCTCCAGCAGCACACCACCGCTGGTCAGCAGATGACCCGCGACCGTCACCCCCGAATCCGCGGCCGAGTATGACGTGGCGTTCTCGACCAGCTCCGCGGTCAGGTGCACCACGTCGCTGACCGCCTGGGCCCGCACGGCGACGCCCGGCTGGGCGTTCAGCGTGACACGCTCGTACCGCTCGATCTCGGAGATGGCCGCGCGGAGCACGTCCACCAGGGCCACCGGCCGGTTCCAGCGCCGGGAGAGATCCTGGCCCGCCAGCACCAGCAGGTTCTCCGAGTTGCGGCGCATCCGGGTAGCCAGGTGGTCCATCTGGAACAGGCTCGCCAGCCGCTCGGAATCCTGCTCACCCTGCTCCAGCCGGTCAATCAGCCGGATCTGGCGTTCCACCAGGGACTGGCTCCGGCGGGACAGGTTCACGAACATCGCGTTAACGTTCCCCCGCAGCGCCGCCTCGTTCGCCGCCAGCCGCAGCGCCTCCCGGTGCACCTGATCGAACGCCCGCGCCACCTCACCAATCTCATCCGAGGAGTCCACATCGATGGGCTCCACATCCAGCGACACACCCTCACCATCGGTCTCGGCCATCAGGCGGACCGTCTCCGGCAGCCGCACCCCGGCCACCTCCAGGGCCCCGGCCCGCAGCCGGCGCAGCGGGCCGATCATGGACTGGCCGACGAGCACGATCAGCCCTAGAGCCAGGATCAGGAGCAGGAACACCCCGATCCCTTCGACCACCGCCGCGGTCGTCGCCCCGGCGCGCAGCGACCCGCTCTGCGCGATGACCGACGACATCAGCTGCCGCTCGATCGAGCCCAGGCTGCTGGTGGTATACGAGGCGTCGCCCGCGGCGACCACGATGGTCGGGTCGCTCGCCGAGGTCGCCCCGCTCGCCAGTAGCGAGGTCGCCTGCTGCAGCTGCTGCTGGGCCGTGGCGGCCAGCGGCGACGACAGTGCGCTGTTGTAGAGCTGGCGCTGCGCAGCCGTCGCGGCCAAGTTGAAGGCGGACAGGTTCGCGGCCTGCTCGGCCGCCTGCTGATTGAGTACCGACAGAGACTCGGCGCTGAGCTGGGCCGCCCCGATAAGGTCGGGACGCAGCGCCGTGGTCACAATCGCCTGCTGCTGCGCCGCTTCCTCTTTCATGCTCGAAATCAGGGTGAGCACCAGCACGTTATCGGCCAGGGCGGCGTCTTTACTGCCTGCCGCGACTTCGTTTTCCAGGGTCAGCAGCTGCGTAATCGTGGTCCCGTAGTATTTGATCACTGTCAGCGCCGGGAGTCTGCTGCCCGTCGCGGCCTGCCGCAGCGCCAGAAGGTCGTTGATCGCGGTGATCGCGGTCCCGGCCTGCTTTTGCGCCAGCGCAGGATAGGAACCGCCAATGGTTCCTGCCAGGCTCCGGACCTGGGCCGCCGATCGGTTAGCAACACGATAATCCGACCTGAGCAGGGTCAGTTCTGGAGTGGCCGCGGCCTTCTGGGCCTGGTCCGTGGACAGCGCGCTCGACCGGCCGCCCTGATCGGCCATGACAATGAAGGTGACTGTGTCCTCGCGCTCGTTCTGCAGGGCCTGTACCAGCCCGGTGATATCGCCCGCCAGCGTGGCCAGTCGCTGCACCTGCTGGTAGCTCTGCGCGGTGCGGAGCGAGGAGATGACGTTGAGGCCGCCGAACGCCAGGGCTACCAGCACCGGAACCGCAATCAGCAGCAGCAGGCGCGAGCGGACGCGCCAGTCTTTCAGGGAAAGACGCCGCCTCCAGGTCGGCGGACCCGGCTCGCTGCCGGCCGCCGCATATTCGGGGTCCACCTGGCTGCCCTGCGCGTGCTGGCCGGCCCTCCGGTGGAGGCCTAAAGCCGCGCGATCGGCATCGGGCGGCTCGTCGTCGCCTGATCCGTAACCAGGAACTGCGGGCCGGCGAATCGCCCTGGCAGTTAACCGGTTTGCGCTTCTCCTCCTAGGCCGCAAGGCCTCATGACTTTTCACCGCGGAAGCGACAGGCAGCCGCCGAGACCCGAGCCTCGCGGAACCGGCATAGCGAATACCCCTTCTGGCCTGCTATAACTCTGAAACCCTCACATAAGGTTCTTCGTCAGCTCTACGCTAAGCATGAGAAGCTTATCGTGATCACACCTG
This sequence comes from uncultured Actinomycetota bacterium, assembly GCA_963844655.1. Taxonomy (GTDB): domain Bacteria; phylum Actinomycetota; class Actinomycetes; order Streptosporangiales; family Streptosporangiaceae; genus JASHPR01. Next base: position 200,261 of record CAWJPA010000009.1, read on the forward strand.
TTATGTACCGGAGAACTCGGTTCTGGCATACCGGCAAATGGTTTGACCGCAAACGGTTTAGCCCTCAGGAAGGGGGCCACGTGCAGTTAGTCCAGATTGGCGCGCGTATGGCGACCCCACGGATCGCGGCCCTCAGCCGCGTTAGGCGTCGATCGGGCATCTGCCTGGCCGTGGCGTCCCTGATGCTGGTGACCGCGGGATGTCACGTACCCGGCACCCCGCCATCGGCCATCCTGCCGGCCGGCCAGAAGCTCACCGTGGCCGTGGTGCCGGGAATCGATACCGCCCCGCTGATGGTCGCCGCCAAGGACGGGCTGTTCGGCCAGCATGGTATCGCCGTCAGCGTGAAGGACTACCCCTCGGTCACCGCCAGCTACAGCGCTCTGGTCCACGGCACCGCCGACGTCGCGGCCGGCGACTACACCTCCTTCTTCTACGCGGTCTCCACCGGCCGGGCCCGGCTGACGCTGGTCGCGGATGGCTACGACGCGTCAACGGGCACGATGCAGGTGCTCGCGCTTCCCTCGTCGGGCATCAACTCACCGCAGGACCTGGCGGGCAAGGTCGTGGCCACGCCAGCGGCCCAGATTGCCCCGTACTCGAGCAACTTCCCCTACAGCATCCAGACCCTGGCCACCGAGGCGGTCCTGCAGAGCGACGGGGTCAGCCCGGCCGACGTCTCCTGGCGGCAGGTGCCAGCGAACAACATGATCAGCGCGTTAAAGGACCACCTGGTCAGCGCCATCCTGGTCACCGAGCCTTTGATCATCCAGGCGGAGACTCAGCTCGGCGCCGAGGAGGTGCTCGACTCCTGCAGCGGCGTCACTGCCAACCTGCCACTGACGGGCTACTTCAGCCGGGCCTCGTTCGCCAGCCAGCACAGCGCTGCGCTGCGGGCTTTCCAGGCCGCGCTGAACACGGCCCAGGCGGACTCAGGGCAGCGCAGCAACGTCCAGGCCGTGCTGCGTGAAGAGCACATGACCGCGCTGGACGCCGACCTGGTCAACATCGGCCAGTACTCGACGTTCCTGAACGTCGGCCAGGTTCAGCGGATCGCCGATCTCATGTACGACTCGGGCATGATCACAAACCCGGTCTCGGTGCAACGCCTGCTGCTCAGGTAAGACCGGTCAGCGCGGGCTGAGTTGCATGGCCATGGCGTGTTCGACCAGGGAGATCAGGGTCGACTTGGTGGACCGGCGGTCCCGGGCGTCACACTCGATCACCGGCACATGCGGCGAAACCGACAACGCCTCCTGCACATCCCCCACCTCATGCGGGAAATCACCATGGAACCCGTTCACCGCCACAATAAACGGCAACCCCGCCGACTCAAAATAATCCACCGCCGGGAACGAATCAGCCAGCCGCCGCGTATCCACCAGCACCACAGCCCCAATCGCCCCATGAATCAAATCATCCCACATAAACCAGAACCGGTGCTGCCCCGGCGTCCCGAACAAATACAAAATCAGCCCAGCATCCAGCGTCACACGCCCAAAATCCATCGCCACCGTCGTCGTCGTCTTATCCGGCGTCTGCGACAAATCATCCAGCGCCTCCGACGCCGACGTCATCACCGCCTCCGTCGTCAGCGGCGTAATCTCCGACACCGACCCCACAAACGTCGTCTTCCCCACCCCAAAACCACCCGCGACAACAATCTTCACCGACGTCATCGCCGCATCAGCAGCCGCCACGTCCGAGACCGCCTTAGAGCTTGCGAAGTCCACTGAGCACCCTTTCAAGCAGATTAAGGTCCGGCCGGCCCTGCGCATGATCCAGCTGATGAATCCGCACCAAACCCTCCACCGCCATATCCGCAATCAAAATCCGCGCCACCCCCAACGGCATCCGCAACACCGCAGAAATCTCCGCCACCGACCGCCAATCCCGGCAAAAACCCAAAATAGCCTGACACTCCGGCGACAGCACCGACAAATCCCGCGCCTCATAATGCGCCGCCGCCACCATCGCCTCAATCTCCAGCTGCGTCCGCGGCTTCGTCCGCCCCCCCGTCACCGCATACGGCCGCACCAGCGAACTGCCCCCACCCCCCAGCCGCCCATCACGCCGCCCACCACCCGCACCCCCGCCACCCGGCGGCACACCACCAAAACCACCCAGCCCCCCCGCACCAAACCCCGGCCCCGGCACCCCATTCCCCGGCCGCGACCGAAACCGCACCACCCCCCCCTCACCCAGGCGGCGCGACACCAGCACCCACATCCACGAACACCCTCACAGCTGGCCATCCTCCCGCCACCCCACCGGACCCCCCCGCATCTCCGGAGTCAGCGCACTGCCCACCCGCTCCACCAGCAACGCCATCTCATACGCCACCAGCCCCATATCACAATCCGCCGCCGCCAAAACAGCCAGCGACGACCCATCACTAATCGCCATCACAACCAGCAACCCCCGCTGCATCTCCACCACCGTCTGCGTCACCGCACCACCCTCAAACACCCGCGCCGCACCCTGCGTCAACGACGTCAACCCCGACGTCACCGCAGCCAGCTGATCCACCCGATCCGCCGGAAACCCCTGCGAAAACGCCATCGGCAACCCATCCGACGACACCACAATCGCATGCGCCACCGACGCAACCCGCTCCACAAAATTCGTAATCAGCCAATTCAAATCCTGAGCCGGACGCACCAGCGGACTCACAACCGCTCCCTCCTACCCACACCACCACCACACACCGGGCCACGGCCACCCACACAGCAGCCCGGGCCTGCGCCAATCCCTAGCATGACCATCCCCACCAGCCCATGTCACCTCTCACTCCGAAGCCTCCCCCTCCGCGGACTCTGAGGTCGAATCCGAGTCGGACTCAGACCCTGCGGCGGCCCGGGCCTGCTTCACCCCACGCTGGAAGCTGGCGAAGCGATCCCGGGTGGCCGCTGCCGACCGGGACGGCGCCATCGCCGGAGCCGGGGCGGGCGCCGGAGCCGCAGCCGCAGCTGCGGTGCCGGGAACGAGGTTCGCCTTGGGCACACGCTTGGGGAGCCCGGCCGAGGTGAGCCCGCCAGAAGATGGGGCGCTCACCGCCTCGGCGGCGCGCCAGCCTTCGTCAGCGGGCGAAGCCCAGCCATTGCTGCCATCTGCGTCCTGACTCGACGACGGCCGGCCCACGGACTGCCGCCCGCGCCGGAACCAGTCCGACTCGACCGCCTCGAAGATGGGCAGCCGGTGCTCCTCGCCGTTGCTTTCCGCGGACGGCACGATCACGCCGCGAGACGAGTTCCCGTTCCCGTCCAGGCCATTCGAGTTCCCGTCCCAGCCGAGCCCGGCGCCAGCCAGCGGGCGGGCCTGCTCGGTCTCGGCCGCCGGCTCGGCCGGGGACGGCGCGTCGAGGACGGGCTGCGGGCTGGTGCCGAAAGGCGGCGCGCCGACTCCCCCGTCGGCCGGCTGCGGGGCGGTCCCAAAGGGCGTGTACGCGGCGGTCGGCGCGTCCGCGCCAGCGGCCGCGGGCTCCTGCGCCGCATCCCCGTCGGCCCCGGCCGACGGCTGTGGGCCGGTGACCTCGGGCTCTGGCTGAGCTCCGGCAGGCCGGGGCACGGTACGGAACATCGGCAGCGGCCCGGTGTTGGCCCAGCCGCCTGCGGCGGCGGCACCGGGTCTGGGCCCCGCCCCGGGCACCCGTCGCGGGCCGAGTCCGGGACCGGTGTCTTCGGCGTCGGCCCGGAGCGGCGCGAACCTCGGCGCCCGCGCCGCGGTGACCTCCTGCTCCGCGGCGGTGCGGCTGCCGGTCGTCTCGCCCCAGATGCCGGCCGTGGCTCCGTTGCCCCCGACAGCCCCGGCTCCGGCCAGAGATCCGGGCTCGAGCGCAGGCTCGGCCGCCATGCCGGTCGGGCGCGCACCGGGCGAAGCGTCCGGAGTCTCGTGCAAGATTGCCTCGTCGGGCAGCCAGACCAGCGCGATCAGCCCGCCGGTGGCCGCCGGGCGCAGCCGGACCCTGATCCCGTGCCGGGCCGCCAGCCGGGCCACCACGAACAGCCCCATCCGCCGCGACACCGCGACATCCACCACCGGCGGATTATCCAGCCGCCAGTTCGCGTGGGCCATCTCCTCGGCCCCCATGCCCACACCCTGGTCAGTGATCTCCAGCAGCACACCGCCGCTGCTGAGCAGGTGGCCCGCGATGGTGACGGGGGTGTCAGCGGCCGAGAACGAGGTAGCGTTCTCGACCAGCTCCGCGGTCAGGTGCACCACGTCGCTGACCGCCTGCCCGCGCACGGCGATCCCTGGCTGCACGTTCAGTGTGACGCGCTCGTACTGCTCAATTTCCGACAAAGCCGCGCGGAGCACGTCCACCAGCGCCACGGACTGGTTCCAGCGCCTGGTCTCGTCATGACCGGCGAGAACCAGCAGGTTCTCCGAGTTGCGGCGCATCCGGGTAGCCAGGTGGTCCATCTGGAACAGGCTGGACAGCCGCTCCGGGTCCTGCTCGCCCTGCTCCAGGTCGTCGATGAGGCGGATCTGGCGTTCCACCAGGGACTGGCTCCGGCGGGACAGGTTCACGAACATCGCGTTAACGTTCCCCCGCAGCGCCGCCTCGTTCGCCGCCAGCCGCAGCGCCTCCCGGTGCACCTGATCGAACGCCCGCGCCACCTCACCAATCTCATCCGAGGAGTCCACATCGATGGGCTCCACATCCAGCGAGATGCCCTCACCATCGGTCTCGCTCATGCGGCGCACCGTCTCCGGCAGCCGCAGGCCGGCCACTTCGAGGGCGCCGGTCCGCAGCTTGCGCAGCGGGCGCACCATAGACCGCGCGACCACGATGGTGATCATCAGGACCACGATCAGGACGAGGAGCACGATCAGCCCGGTCTGCAGGACCGACCGCGTGGCCGCGGCATGCAGCGCGCGGCTCTGGGCGATGATCGAGTTGGCCAGGCCCTGCTCCACCGTGCGCATCTTGGTGAGGGTCGCCGACATGTTCGAGTACCACGCGGACGCGGTGCTGGCGGCGCCGGGTGGCGCGGTCACGGTGAAGTTGCCGTTCGCCGCGCTGCTGTTGAGCGCCTGCAACTCCATGGCCGCGGCCTGGTCGACCGGTGGCCCGGCCACCGTGTCGCTGTAGGTCTGCTGCTCGGCGATGCTCGAAGAGCTCTGGAACTGGGCCAGCTCAGCGGTTTCCGCCGCATTCGCGTCGGACAGGGCCTGGGCCGCGCCGGGCACGAACTGCCGCGACAGCAGCGCGGTATACAGGATCCCGCGCTGCTGGGACGCCAAGTCCTGCGCCCGCGATAGCGCGTTGAGGGCGCCGACGCTGTTCGCTAGCGCCGGATCGTTGACGCCCTGGGCGACCTGGCTGTTGAGCGTGAACAGGTCCCCGATAGCGGCCGAGTAGTCGCCGATGATCCGCAGGGCAGGAATCTGGGTGTTAGCCGCGGCAGACCGGAAGTACTTAACGTCGTTCAGCCGGTCGATGACCGCCGTCACGTCGTTGCGCACCTGGGGGGTGTAGGAGGTGCCGATACCGTCCGCTACGTCGCGGACCTGGTCGGCCCGCTGGTCCGTCACCCTGTACCGCTTCTGGAGAGCACTCTGCTGGCTGGCCGGCTTGCCCATCGCGATATAGCCGGCCACCTGGTCGCGCTCGTCCTCGAGCGCGTAGGCAAGCCTCGTGACGGAACTGCCCAGGTTCGCCAGCGTCTCCACGCGCTGGTCGGCTTCGGCGGCACGGGTTGACTGGGCGATGCGCACGGCGCCGAAGCCGATCGCCGTGATCGTGGGGATGGCGATAAGGGCGATGAGACGCCAGCCCACACGCCAGTTCTTGAGCGCGAACCGGGAGCTTCCGCGCTCATAGTCCCGCGGCTCATCCGCCGTGGGCTCCTCGCCGTCCTCGGCATCCACTGCGGGCGCGGGAGTCTCGTCGACGTCGAGAGCCTCGTCCTCCTCGGGGAAGTCCTTTATCCCTCGTATGCGCACTGCGCCCTCACCTCGCGCCGGTTGGATGCTTTGGAACACGTGCTGGCAGCCACGTCAAGGAGCCGGACGGCATCCGTCCCCCTTCCACGTGGCGGTCTCAACAGCACAGGAGAGCTATAGGCAACCCTAGCCGTACAAAACGGGTTAGGAGATGTAATCATTACTGACCGTGGCTTCGTTCGGTAATCAGCCACACTAGCCTGACCCGCAAGCTGCCGCGCTCAAAGCCGCGGGTGCGTGGTCACCCGGGACGGTCTCGGTCCAGAATGCCCCGATGTGCTCCTGCCACCTGTCACAGGAAACAGCACCATAGCCCGACACAGGGTCACCTGAACAGCAGTGGAGCGACATTGACTGGATGCGCGAGCAGGCGCGATGCGACCAGCAGGTCAGCGACCCGCTGCAGCGGCACCGGGTCCAGCACGGTGGGGTACGTGCCCAGGCTGATCAGGGCGGCGACGGCCGGGGTCACGGTCCTGATGTAGGTCGGCAGGACCTTCTCTACTGCCGCGCGGTTGACGTCGGCCAGGGCCTGCGCCCGCAGCATGGCCCGCTGAAACGCCGCGGCGGTGCGCGGGTAGCGGCGGACGAACGCCTCGGTCGTGAACGTGCCGGAGATCGGCAACGCCTCCGTCGGGCCTGTCAGCTGGTCAACCACAGGGAACGCGCCATCGCTCAGCTCGGCCTGGGTCAGGAACGGCTCCAGCACGTCGATGGCGTCCACCTGGTGGTTCCTCAGCGCGGCCGCCATCGCCGGGAACGGTATGACCTTGTAGTCGACGGTGGCCGGGTTGACGCCCTCGGCGCTGAGCACCCGGTTGAGGGTGAGCGTCTGGATCCCGTTGGCCAGGTTGACCGCGACCGACCTGTGGGCCAAGGCTGCCGCGTCGGTGATGTGCGAGTCAGGCAAGGTCAGGACGTCCATGACGTTGGGACCGCCCTGGTAGCCCACCACCAGGATCCGGATCCTCAGCACCCCGCTGGCGTCGTCCTCCAGCATCGTCGGGAAGTTCCCGCCCACCAGAACGTCCGCCTGGCCGGTCCTCAGGGCCTGGATCCCCAGCGGCGTTTTGGCCAGCGGTTTGACGGTCATGCTCAGGCCTGCTGCCCTGAAGAAACCGTCCCGGAGAGCGATCCAGAACGGCGCGTCGTCGACCACCTGCTGAGCCAGGACGTTGAGGTGGGTCTTCTCCAGCCTGGGCGCCCGCGTCGGCGGGCCGGCCGTGCCCGTACCGCAGGCCGCGGTCAGCGAGGCCGCGGACAGGCAGGCGAGCCATAAGCAAGCGGTGGGCCAGAACGCGTGTACGGGGTGAGCCCGCCCGAGGCGGGCCTGGCGCGCGATGAAACAGGGAGGGCGTAACAAAGGATCTCCTTCTTGATGCGCGGACTCCAGAATGATCTTTTCTGGTGATCATTTGTCGCCGCCCTCCGGGTCATTAAATCATTGGCCGGATTTAGCGATAGATGTTTTGGCGAATTCGCGGGCCTGCTGAAGCCTCCAGGCGTGACCGCCGGGCGTTCGGAGACACCGGGCCGGGAGAAGCCCGCCCCCCGGCCCTTGATCCCGGCGGCGGCGCCTGAATGGTCGCTGGCCAGCGCATGGTCGAGGTGCGCTGGCCGCGGCCCGCGGTCGCCCTCGGCCCGCCCCGGCCCCTGATGCCTGTGCCGCCGCGACGCCCGCGGCACCCGCCACCCGGCACCCGGCCGGGCCTGGTTTGTGCGCGTACCCGGGCCGCCTGGCCGCCCGCGTGGCATATGTGGGGAAATCCCGGGGACGTCCAGATTTCCGGGGAAAACGTCGGAACCACTCGGCATCGCCGCTCACGGCCCGCGTCCCGCCCGCGTATTGTGCCGGGCTAATTTCCGGCCGCGGGCCGCATTCCGGTGCCCGTGCCCCGCCGGGCGGGATGGCGGCCACGCGCCCCGCGCCGGGCGGCCTGCGGTTGGCCCGCTGCCGACCACCAGCGGAGCCGCGATCATGCGCGGAACGCCGTCTCCTCCGGGGCCGGCGGGCCGTGGCGACGGAGCCTCCGGCCAGCCGCCCGGCCGACCGGGGGCACAATATACCTAATTCGTGGACTTCGTCCGAACACCGGCCAATTAGGCTGAAACGGTGAGATTTGACTGACCGCCGGCGACAGATTGACCTCTCCGAAGAGCGTGCATCTCAGGCGCGCGGCGCCTCCTGAGCCAGGCCCAGGCGCCCTGACCTGGGCTGCGGCCCGCCTTATACCGATCCTTCGCATCCGCCGTGTGGTTTGCGCCACGGGTTCAGGAATGACACAGTTCCCCCTGTGAGCGGGGAGTCCGGGCTCGGTCTTCAGCTAGAAAGCTTCCGCGAGACGCGCCGGAACCTTGAGGCGTCGGTCCTGCCGCTCGCTACCTCGGTGGACGGGCGCCGCTTCTCTTTTCAGGCCTCACTGCACGGCTTGCTGATGGAAGTCGGCGGTTATGTCGTCCTGGACGGAGGCGGAACTGCCCGCCTGGGCCAGGTTCACGCCCTCGAACTCGACCGGCAGCTGGGCACCGAGCTTGCGCTGCCCACCCGGGCCGGAGGCGCGCCAGAGTCCAGGACTATGGTCCAGATCCGGTACGCACGCGGTGAGGGCACGATCCTCGACGGTGGCTCGGTGCCGTTTCACGATGCGCTGGTTCGCGTGGCCACCGGGGCCGAGGTGCAGGCGTGGTTCCAGCGCAGCGAGCGGCGGCACGCGAAACTGCGGCTGGGCGAGCTGGCACTGGCCGCCGGCGTGCCGTGCCTGGCCGACGCCGGCGGCTTTGACCGGCATACCTTCCTCTGCGGTCAGTCGGGGTCGGGCAAGACCTACTCACTCGGGGTGATTCTGGAGCGCCTGCTGATCGAAACCGACCTGCGCCTGGTGGTGCTGGACCCGAACTCGGACTTCGTCCGTCTGCCGGAGGTTCGCCCCGACGCAGATCCGGTTCTGACCGGCCGCTACCGCGAGGCCGCGGGCCGGGTCGCGGTCTACTCGGCCGGCGCGGGCGGGCGGAGGCTCCGGCTGCACGCGGCCGAGATCGATCCGGCGGCACAGGCCGCCCTGCTCCGGCTCGACCCCATCGAGGACCGGGAAGAGTACGCCGCGCTGGCGGCCCTGCTCGCCAGCGAGGACCCGCCCACGCTCGAGGCGCTGACCGGCAGCAGCCAGCCCGAGGCTCGCCGCCTCGGACTGCGCGTCCGCAATCTGGGCGTTGACCGCTTGACGATCTGGGCGCCCGGCGAGGCGGGCTCGGTCCTCGACGCGGTCCGCGATCAGAGCCTGCGGTGTGTCGTCATCGACCTGGGCTCGCTGCCCACGCGTGAGGAGCAGTCCCTCGTGGCCGGAGCGGTGCTCAGCGACCTGTGGCGGCGCCGGCACGAGCGCAGCCCGGTGCTGATCGTGATCGACGAGGCGCACAACGTCTGTCCCGCCGAGGCTCCGGACCTGCTCAGCGGGCTGGCCGCCGAGCGGGCCATCCGGATAGCGGCCGAGGGCCGCAAGTTCGGGCTCTACCTGCTGGTGTCGACACAGCGCCCGCAGAAGATCCCCCAGAACGTGCTCTCGCAGGCCGACAACCTGGTGCTGATGCGGCTGAACTCGCTCGCCGACACGGCCTTCGCCGAGGCCGCGTTCTCGTTCGTGCCGCCCAGCCTGATCGAGCGCTCGGTCACCTTCCGCCAGGGCGAGGGCCTGATCGCGGGAAAGATCTCGCCCCGGCCCGCGCTGCTCCGCTTCGACGCCCGGATCTCCCAGGAGGGCGGCGCCGACGTGCCCGCCACGTGGGCCGCCGCCCGCTGAGGCCCGTTAACCGGCCACGCGCGAGACCTGGGGAGCCTTCACCCGGATGTCTCCGCCGGACGCCGCGGTGATGTAGCGCGGGTCGTCGAGAACGGGCCGTAGACGTCCCGGCGCGAGCGCGTCAGCTCTCGAACCTGAACTCGCATAAGCCCCTGGTTCTGGGCGCGGCGAGGCCGCGCTTCTGCCGGGGCGGCATCCGCACGGATAGCCTGTAGCCATGCGTCAGGTTGGCCAGGCTGTCGGCGCCGTGTTCTTGCTTCTGGGCGTCTTCTGGGCCGGGCGCGAGAGCACCCATGGCCTGGGTGCCTTCTGGGAGCACTGGTGGTGCCCTATACCGCTCGCGCTCATACTGCTGGGCCTGGCCTCTGTGCTCGCCGCCCGGCGGCCCGCGCCGAGTGCGTGAAGAGTGGGTGGGCGGGCGGGGCTCGACCCCTCGAGTGGGGACACTGGCTGCGTCGCCGGACCGTGCAGGTCGATGCGTGGGCCGTTGACCTAGTGCCGCCTCAGGCTACGTTTGCCCGGGCGACGACCCGGCGTAGTCGTTCGTCGTAGGCGTGGTTGTTGCGCCAGATGATGTACCGGCGGATCATGCTGGCCTGTTCTTTGTGGCTGGCGTGGTCGGTGCCGTCGAGCGCGAAGTAGCGCAGGGCTGTGAACTGGGCCTCTATGCGGTTTAACCAGGAGGAATTCGTCGGCGTGCAGGCGATCTCGACGTTGCTGGCCACGGCCCCAGGCTCCGGCCCTCCGGTCCCTGGCCGTGGTCAGGTGGGGGCTGAAGTTGTCCCAGGGATTCTGGTAGACGGTGGTCCCGGGCTGGCTGGGCTGACTCTAGTTGTCACCGGCTGTGTGCCTTGAATCTGATCCGTCGTCTAGCTGGTCCGGGATCACCGCTGTGCCCGGTGGGCGCGACGTGGTGACCTGATAAGAGCCTGGGCTTGTCCCACGACCCGCGGCTATGCCCGGCTGGCGACCTGGGCCGAGTCATTCGGGGAGGTCGACAAGGTTGGCATGGAAGGCACCGGCAGCTTCGGCGCGGGCCTGCTGCGGTTCCTGGCCGACTACGGCCTGACGGTGATCGAGGTCGACCGGCCCGACCGCGCGGGACCACGGCGCAACGGCAAGTCCGACCCCTGGACGCCGAGTCCGCCGCCCGCGCCGTGCAGTCCGGCCGGGCACTGGAACCCCTAAGTCACGCGACGCGAGGTGGAGATGATCCGCGTGCTGAGGGTCGCCCGCCGGGGCGCATGAAGGGCCGCATCCAGGCAGGCGCGCAGATCGACGCGCTCATGACGCGGAGCGGCGTGGTTGGAAGCTATCAAGCAGCGGATGGGGGGGGGCCAGTGGCCGACCCGGCCTCAGCGGTCAAGACCGCGCTGCGGGCCCTGGCCCGCCGCTGGCCGGCACTGCAGGCCGAGATCGATGAACTGGAAGTGCAGCTGACCCCGCTGGTCACCGCCGTCTCACCCGGGCTGCTGGCCCTGCCCGGGGTCGGGGTGGAGACCGCCAGGCCAACAGCGCCCTGTGGCGCATCGCCCTGGTCCGCATGGGCTGCCACCAGCCCACCAGGGACTACGTCGCCCGCCGCACCGCCGAGGGCAAGACCAAGACCGAGATCATGCGCTGCCTCAAGCGCTACATCGCCCGCGAGGTCTTCCCGCTGCTGGTCACCTGACAATGACTCCGCGGACCACCGGCCGGCATCAGGTGCCGCTGGCACCGCCGGGTTCTTCCTCCAGATATACGAGCCCGTTGCCGTCCGGGTCGGCGAAAAAGAACATCGGCGGGAAGCCGTCGAGGTGCACGACCTCGTCGTTGTGCAGCTTCGCGCCCGCCTGGCGCAGCCGCGCGTGGGCGGTCTCTGCGCTGGTCGTGCCCAACCGTACGGCCATCGGGATTTCGCTGTCCGGGGGCAGTAGCACCAGGCCGACGCTCGACCCGGGGGGCACCACTTCCACCAGCCTGGCCCCCGGCCACACCTCGATGTCGGTGCGCAGCTCGCAGCCGAGCACCTGTGTGTAAAACGCCAGTGCCCGGTCCTGATCGGCCACCGGGATCGACGCGCTCTGGACTCTCGTCGTCATAGTCATGCTCGGTAAGACCGACGGCCGCCAGGAAAATCATCGCACCGGAAGGCTCCGATGCGTCAGGCCGGAAGCTCATGAACCGCTGCCGTCGCCACTGACGGTCGCGGGCGCAGCCGGGTCTGATCACTGGACTGCTGAGCGGACACCTTCCCGCCCTCGTGGCTGATGTCGTCGACCACCCCTCAGCCACCAGGAACTCCGCCAGCTTCGACAGGCTCCAAGTGGAAAACGGCAGATCATGCCCGGCCGGCCGGGACTTGGCAATCTTCTTGACCTCCCGCCGCTGCGGCAAGGTGAACTTCGGTGGCCGCCCGCCCCTGTACTTCGGGTAGAGCGAGCCGAACCCGTCGGCGTTGAAGTTGCGGATCACATCGCGGACCCGGTCCTCGCTGGTGAACGCCCCCTTCGCGATCGCGGCGGCGTCCCTGCCCTGAGCCGAAACCGCCCCTCGCCGCGGGGACCTCGTCCTCTCCGGGACGCTTTCCAGCTCACACGAACAAAAGGCGGCGAAGCAAAGGCAGGTAAGAAGGGTCAGCGAACCTGAGCCCATCAAGCTGCCCCTCGTCGAACCAGCCGATGGCGTCATGCTCTTCTGGCTGCAGGTTCGACACGGTCCCCCGCCAGCGCCACGAGACCCACACAGTCAGGTCCGAACCAGCCTGAGGGACGACCCGGTGCAACACAGGGCCGCCATCGACGCCCTCAAGCTCAGCCCCAAGCTCCTCGGCCACCTCCCGCCGGAGCGCATCTTCGGGGCGCTCGCCAGGCTCGACGTGACCGCCTGGGAAGTCCCACACATCCGGAAACCACCGCCGGCCTGGCGATCGGTGACACAGCAACAACTGGTCCCCCCGACGCAAGATCACGGCTACAACGTGGTGATCCTCCATCGCCCAAGTATCCCGTTGACGGGCAAAGGTTGTCAGACGCGGCACTAGAAACGTTAATTGGCCGGCGTTATCTGGGAATTCGATATAACCCAGTCGAGTCGGGAATTCTGTCCAGCTTGACTTCCTTCGCAAATTACGCTCGTGGTGCCTGAGCAAACTTCGGCCCGAATGTCTATGTCTTGATATTTGGCTATTGTGAACGGGGTGCTAAGCGTCTTATCAACGTCACCAGTTGCATCCGGCACGATAGAACCGCTCAAGAGGATATTGCATACATTTGGCCACCCATAATGATACCCTCCGTTAAGATAAAGACATGGATCTGTCATGCAATGAATAACGAGCCCTGGGGTTTGCACAACCTTTTCCTCGGGCTTGAGTTTAGAAGTGAGACTAGGGACCACAGTATTGGTGCAAATAGCTTCCAGATCGGGCGTTATCTTTGCCGGTACAGCATAGATATAGACGAAAACCCAATCATTCGATGGAAGTTTGGTGGCCGTAATGTCAGTCGAAACTGTCGCAACGGGTCCGGTGATGGAAATCCTCGCTCCTACCTGCGATGAGAAGGACAGCTGGCTTTCGCTCTCAAGCCGCATGGCTCCGTACGCTGCGATGGCCATGAGCATGACACTGGTTAGGATCAGGACTTCGATAATTTCCCAACCGCGGCCGTTCTCGCCGTCCCTAGCCCAAAAATGGCGAGAGATAAGAGAGATAGAGAGCGTGACCGCCCCGACCGCCACCAAGACACCGCCAACCCACAGGCTTATGCTCTCCGAATCTGATCCAATCCGAATGTAGAAGATGGCCAGGGCACCCACGCCGAAGAGAACGAGCCCAATTGCCACGACGCTTACTGTATTAACCTTTTTTCTGCTCTTAGCAACTATCGCCGATACCGCCGCGAGAACACCGAGCAGAAGTATAAGCGCAATAATAGACGCTCGCTGGCTATCATTGCGCAGTACTGTACTGATTTTCTGAAGACCGGATGCCGAGGAAACTCAGAAGGGCGCCGAAACCTGCCAAGAGGAATCCCAGCACATTCCTGATATTAGTGAGCTTATCGTCGTCCGGCACCGGGGCTCCCCTCCCCTTACCCACACAAGTGGGGCTTTCCGTCGGCAGCGTAGCCCGCCCTTTGGGGGTCTGCGACTCATGGATCACACGTTCAGGGCGGTGCGGCGACACGATCTCCCGGCCATGCCGAACGTTACTGGTCACGGACGCTGCCGCACGGCTGTGCTGTACCGCGGAGGCGGAGCTGCTTGTTGACGACTGCCCGTGGATGGATCTAAAGTCTTAATGCCATAGTACTTTGTGGAGGCAGGCGTGATCAGCTTCCGGCTCGACGGCCGTTCGGTCGTGCCCCCGTACCTGCAGATCGTCCAGCAGGTCCGCCAGGCGCTCCGGATGGGCGTGCTCGACGTGGGCGACAAGCTCCCCACGGTGCGGGAAGTCGTCGCGGCGACGGCGGTCAACCCCAACACGGTGCTCAAGGCCTACCGCGACCTGGAGCGCGACGGTCTGGTCGAGCCGCGGGCCGGTCACGGCACGTTCGTGGTGGGCCGCCCGTCAGGTCCGCCTCCCGGCACGCATTCGCGGCTGGCCCGCAGCCTGGCGCAATGGGTGCGCGGCGCCCGCGAGGCCGGGCTGGATGACGAGTCGATCGAATCGCTACTGCGCGTCACATTGCAGACGGCGACCGAGGAGGAGATCGCGTGATGGACCCCCAGGACGCAGCCCCTGCCGTGATCGAGACCCGCGGGCTGACGAAACGCTACCGCAAGGTCACCGCCCTCACCGATTGCACCATCACCGTTCCCGAGGGCCGGATATCCGCGCTGATCGGTCCGAACGGCGCAGGCAAGACGACGCTGCTGCGAGTACTCAGCGGACTGGCTAGACCCAGCGCCGGCGACGTCGCGGTGCTCGGCGGCGCACCGCGCCAGGACCCGGCCTTCCTAGCCGAGATCGGCTTCGTCGCCCAGGGGATACCGCTGTACCGGCGCCTGTCCGCCGAGGATCATATCGCCGTCGGCGCGCACCTCAACCCGCGCTGGGACGCCGCGTCCGTGCGGCAGCGGCTGACCAGCCTGAACATTCCGCTTGACCAGACGCTGGGCACGCTGTCCGGGGGCCAGCGTGCCCAGGTGGCATTGTCGCTGACGCTGGCCAAACGGCCCCGGCTGCTGCTGCTCGACGAGCCTGTCGCGGCGCTGGACCCGCTAGCCCGGCGGCAGTTCCTGGCCCACCTGGCCGAGGCGGTGGCCGTGGGCGGCCTGACCGTCATGCTGTCCTCGCATTTGATCGCCGACCTCGAACGAGTCTGCGACCACCTCATCCTGCTCGCGGCGTCCCGAGTCCAGCTGAGCGGCGACATTGACACGGTGCTCGCCGAGCATCGGGTCCTGGTCGGCCCGCGCAAGGACACCACGGCGATCGAGAGGGCTCACACCCTCGTGCAGGCTACTCACACCGCGCGGCAGAGCACCCTGCTCATCCGCGTAGGCGGCCCGGTCATCGATCCCGCCTGGGAGGCCGCCGACGTCGGCCTCGAAGAACTGGTACTCGGTTACATGGGCCAGGACGTTCCCCCAGCGATCGCCCACCTGACCACGGTTGGAGAAGATCAATGACCTGGCTTGTCTGGCGCCAGCACCGCAACCAGGCGTATCTCGCCGCCGCCGCCCTCGCCGCGTTCGCGGCCCTGCTGCTCGTCACCGGCCGCCAGATGGCGTCGCAGTACCACTCCGCCCTCACCTTGTGCGCCGCCAGTCATACCTGCGGCAACCTCGCGAACACGCTGACCTTGGGTACCCCCGCGCTGTCCTTGCTGGTCACGCTGACCGTGGTGGTGCCATGCCTGCTGGGAGTGTTCTGGGGCGGACCGCTGGTAGCCCGCGAACTCGAAACCTCCACCAGCCAGTTCACCTGGATGCAGAGCATCACACGCAGCCGCTGGCTCACCGTCAAGGTCGGCTGGGCCGTGCTCGCCGCAGCCGCCTGGGGCGGCGCCGTCTCGGCCCTCGTCACCTGGTGGTCCAGCCCGGTGAACGCCCTTGAGCAGCAGAACTTCCAGCCCGGTCAGTTCGACATCCAGGGCATCGTCCCCATCGGCTACGCGGTGTTCGCGGTGGCCCTCGGCATCGCCGCAGGCACGCTGCTCCGCCGGACCCTGCCCGCACTGGCCATCACCATCGGGGTCTTTACCTTCCTGCGCCTGGTGATTGGCCAAGACCTCCGCTCGCACTACCTGACCGCGCTCACCAAGACCTTCAGCCTCCTCCCAGGCCCCCGGGCGGCCTGGCCAACAGGATCCTACTGGCTGGTCTCGGGGGGCGTCGTTGGCCGGGGCGGCCAGGTAACGAGCAGCCCGGCCCACAGCGGGCCCGATATTTCCATCAACGGCGTACCCGTGCCCATCAGCAACATGCCGTCCGCGTGCCGGGCGCTCGTCTTTCAGGGTCCGAAGTTCGGCTCCTGCCTGGCAGCTCACGGATACCGCTTGTTGATCAGCTACCAGCCCGCCAGCCGGTACTGGGCCTTCCAGGGCATCGAGACCGGCATCTTCGTGCTCCTCGCCGCCGCTCTCATCGCCGTGACAGCGATCGCGGTCCTCCGCCGCGACGCCTAGCATCTGACCAGGCTCAGGTTCGGGCAGACTCGGAACGAGCGATAGTCAGCTCCCAGTAGGCGAACGAGAACACTGCCGCCGCGGCCGCCAGGAACGCTGCCGCCCATCCGTACGTCTTGCCGTCGTTCCCACCGAAGGCGAGCGTAACGACGGCAAGGCCAGCCAGGACGACACCAAAGGTAATGCGTACGCCTGCCCAGGCACGGAGATGGCGGTACTCCCATGGCGCGATTATGCGTCGCATGCCGGATCGCGGGGGCGATGCCCACCACCCGCGCAGGCCTTTCGGACCGGTGTTGTCATTGGGTGCGTGCATCGGGATGCCTCCTGTCGGCTTTGGCTGCTGCCACCACTCACTGGATTAAGTGATATCATATTGATATCTTAATTGTCAACGGTGGCAGTCCTCACGGGCTGGCTGGGGGCTGGCGCGTGGGCCGGTAAGAGTGACCCACAGCGAGCGGGCCCGCGCCCTGCTGACCCGGCACGCCGCTGGTCTAGTCGCGCTAATGGCCGCCTACGGCCAGCTCGCCCACCAGACAGCTGTACTTCCGTTGTTGTGGTCAGCCTGGGTGATCAGCAACCGGGGCGGAACGGATCAATCTGAGCTGGAGGAACGGGCTCCCAGCTCTTGCAGCCAGGTGATGATGTTCTCTTGCCGGGTGCTCGGTCCGATGGCAGCGTCAAGCGGTGTGCCGTGCGCGTAGTCGGGTTCCCAGTTGAGGTCTGCGCCGTGTGAGAGCAGGTACTCTGCGGCGCGGCGCTGTCCGGCGCCTGGCCGACGCCAGCGCGGGCTCATTGCGCAGCAAGCTCTGGATCGCCGCTGTCTCCCCTGCCCGGACCGCCAGCCGCAGCTCGACCGCGACCTGGCTGTCGCTGGGGATCCGCTTCCCGGCCTGGTGCTCACCCATCGTGGCCAGTATGTCAGCCACCGGGCATCCGCTCGGCCGTCTGCGCCGCACAGGTCAAGACCATGGCAAGCGCGCCGCACTGCCCAGACTGGAAGGCAGCGCTTGCTCCCGATCCGACCCGTCAGAGTTGTGGCGGCTGCGTGTCCTCGGTCGGTGACTGACCCTGGGGAATTGTCCGCTGACCTCGGCGGCGGGTGGGCGTTACGGACGGCTCGCAGGCGGCATTGCCGCCAAGTACGGGATCGGCGAGCATGACGGCGCCGTCGTTGCTGAGGAAGCCGCGAAGGAGCGTGCCTTCATCGCGCCAGCGCCGGACCCGGGCCAGGGAGCACTCGCTGGCGGCGACACGGAACACCCGGGCCAGCCGATCATCTGTGACCTCGGTGTCTGGGGTGCTGAGGCTTACCAGGAGTTCGCCCTCGCCGTAGACCAGGACGATGATCTGGATTCCGTCTAGCCCTCCGGCCAGGTACTGGCGTGGTCGGCCAAGACCATACGGAGCCCGCTCCCCGACCATCGTCACCAAGTGGCCGATGACCCACAGCAGAAGCAGGAAGGCCGTCGCGGTGGCAATGACCAGGACAACTGTGGCGGCGTTCATTGCCGGGCAGGTGTGCTGGCCGGGAACAGGGTGTCGAGCAGGTCCGCGCTGCCGGGCGCCTCCACGGTCAGGGTCACCTGGCTGGCCGTGATGTCCATCAGGAACCGGGTCTGGGCACAGCAACCGGTCTCAGCCACGCACAGCGCGGCCACGGCGGCGATCATCTCGGGACCGGGAGGGAAGGCGAGCCGGGCGGTGTCGCTGGTGTGTTCCACCGACGTCGCGGCAGCGGCCACCTCCCGCCACTGGCCGACCCGGGAAGCCAGCGCGTCGTTGCCCAGCGAGCAGCCCTCGGGCCCGGGGTCTGGGATAACTTCACCGGGAGCCAGGTTCAGATCTGCCTCGCAGTAGCATCCCCGGCCGCATTGTTCCGGCCCGGGATCGTGGGACGACAGACGGCTCAGCACCGTCTGCAGCTGGCGCTCGAACGCGCTCAGCTCGGCCCGCTGCTCGTGGACCTCGCTGATCCGCCCGGCCAGGTAGGCCCGCAAGCGGGCCTGCAACGACTGGCACTTGCCCGTCGGCCACGCCGCCACCAGGTCGGCGATGTCCTCCAAGCTCATTCCGATGCCCTTGGCCCGCTGCACGAACACCAGCTCGTCCACCGCGGACTCATCGAAGATCCGGTAGCCGTTCCGCCCCCGCCGGGGAGGCGACAGAAGGCCAGCACGCTCATAGAACCGAACCGTCGACGCCGCCACCCCAGCACGCTCGGCAAGCTCGGAAACCCGCAGACCGTTCACAAGGGATAAGCGTAAACATTGAAGCTGGCTTCAAGGTCAAGCTAGTTGCGGGCATTCTTCCTGCCTCGACAATGTCAAGGCCCGGTTGACGTCGATTGCGCCGGCGGCTCTAGGGCCACCCCCTGCCCATTCGGCTGGCTATGTCAAGACCGCCGGAGTGCAGCTTCGACGGCCTGGCAAGTCTGCTCGACTGTGAGCCGCTCGCAGTCAATAACTGAGTGCGGCTGCCTGTCAGCCGTGAATTGAGTGACCTGCGTATGGAGCATCCGCACGAAGTCCCGGCCGCCTCTCTCGTCGATGACCTTGCTGACAACATCCCGGCGTGGATCACCGGCCTTCGCCCGTTCCATACAGCGATCGACCGAGGGCTCGACATTCGCTGTCAGCAGTATCTGCACGTACTCGGCTTTGGCCGCTGCCGCGGCAGACTCGAACTCTGCCAGTTCCCCGGCGTTCACGTGCGTCATCATTTGCGGCATGATCACATCGTGGCCATTGGCGAGGTGGACTCGCGCCATCGCTGCCGCCAAAAGCCTCCCAGCCTCGAACGAGTCGCTGAAGCTGTCGCCCCAGCCGCCGATCATGGCGGCTACCCGGTCGATATCGAGGTTGAGGACACCGGGATGCCGGTCGGCGAACGCGCTCGCTATCGTCGATTTCCCGATGCCGGGCGGCCCGTTTAGGTGGATGAGTCGTACCACCTGAGAGAGGCTACGCGAAGGCCCTCCGGCATGAGGACCGGGCAATTTGCGCTCAAGCTGTTCATCGCGCAAACGCCCACGCCACCATCAGCGGGAACTCTTCTCGCCAGAGCGCGTCGCCGTGCGATCGGGCCCGCTCGGTCATCACGACATCCGCGCCAGCATCGCGCAGCGCCTCCGCCCAGCGGGTCGCGTTCTCGCGGAAGAACGGTTCCAGCGTGCCGGCGACGAGGTACGCGCGCGGAAGCGAGTTCGGCATCACGCTCGGCGGCCGGTAGCCAGCGCCCGGCGAAGCGCAGAAGACCGCACCGTAGACCTCTGGGTGCCGCAGCCCGATGGCGAGCGCGAGTTCGCCACTCGCGGAGACACCGAACACCGCGGTGCGCTCGGCGGGCAGCGCGATTCCGAAACGCGACTTCGTCCACCTGCGGACCTCCCAGACGAAGAACCTCTCGTGGGCCGCGAACCGCTCCGGGTCGAATCCCGGTGAGTACTCATGCAGGCGCAGCGTCTCATCGGCCAGCCGGTGTGCACCGACGATCATCGTGGGCGGTATGTCGGCCGACTCCAGGACTTCCCCCCAAGGCGGTATCACCTGGCCGTCACCGGCGAACACAACGGCCTCGGGCGGATCCGGCGGCACGTACACCGTGACCTGCCGACCACCGTCGTACTCCAACCGCTCGGTGACGAGTTCTCCCGCGATGGACATTGTCGCCGTCTCCTTGTCAGTAGCGGCACCGGCCGGATTTGCAGGGGTGCACCTGGCAGGTTCATCATGCGATGACTTGTCATCAACCCTAGAAACCGTCAAGCACCGCCTGAAGACGATTCGTCAACGATCAGCTGGGCCTAGGCCCGAAAGGCACTAGACCCGTGCACGTTGACCCCCGCCCTGGCACAGCGTTGACTTCACCCATCCGGGACATCCGGCCACCGGGCGCCCAATGGTACGGAACAGCCGAGAGGGGATCAGATGAGTTGCGCTGCCACGAGCCTGCCCGATATCGAGCGCTTGCGACTGCAGGCACTAGTGCGAGCGGATTTGGATGCGGCTGGCCCGTTGCATGCCGACGACTATCAGCTCATCACCCCGAACGGCTCAGAGATGACGAAGGAGGATTATCTCCACGCCATCGCAGCGGGACAGCTGAGATACCAGGTGTTCGAGCCAGTTTCCGACATGGCGGTACTGGGCGATGGCCCAGTCGCGGTTCTGCGCTACCGGGCCCGCATCAGCTTCGATGACGGACCGGGCTTCATCTGCTGGCACACCGACTGCTACGAGCTGCGAGACGGCCAATGGCGGGCCGTCTGGTCGCAGGCTACGGCGATCACTTAAACATCTAGGCCGTGTAAAGGATCTGTGAGGCCGATCCGTCAAGGATCCTTGACAATCGCGCTCAGGCAATCGCGCTTGCCAATGGCGGCCCCATGCAGCCGTTCGCAGGCGGCTGCTCACCATCTACACCTTCAAACGTCCCGTCGACGGCGAAAATCCGCAATTTGGGTTCCCTAGGTCTTTTGCTCACCGATAGCGCCGATATTGACGTGCCTGACCGGCTGTCACCTGGAAAATTAATTCGTGCGGAATGGCTGTAACGTCCGGACACGGACTGTCAGCCGCCGCCTTCTTGACATTGTCTGGCACACGCACCAGCATCGTCTCGCCACTGCTACGGAAACGCACAACGCGATGACGGGGATTGTGGCGACGACGGCTGGGGCGCCTGAAGATGCTCATCGTTCTGAAATACGTTCTGATCCTCTGGGGCATCATCGCGCTCGCATGGCTCGGGGCGTGGCGGCTGAAGCAGCGCGGGGCGGCCGAGCCCGGGCAGTTCACTAGCATCGTCGTTTTTGTCGGCTTCTTGTTCGGGTTCCTGCTCACCACGCTCCAGGTATTTGCGACCAATCATTACGACGATGCCCGTTCTCAGGCTCAAGCAGAGCCTACGAGCCTGGTGACGATGTACGACGACCTAGCCGTATTCCCGCCGCATGTGCGCGCTAAAGGGGAGCGCACGCTTATTTGTTACATGTGGTCAGTCGCTGATGCGGACTGGAAGGCACAGGAGAGGGGAGACACTGAGGAGTCGTCCGACGCGCTCGTGTGGGGCGGCCGCCTCCGAGGTTTCAGAAACAGGCTTCCCCAGGACTCGCCCCAGACCCAACGGGTCAGCGCCGACGTGGCCAGCGCGGGCGACGCGCGCCAGCAGCTTCTGTTCCTGGCTCGACCCCAGATACCGGCAATCCTGTGGGTTGTCGTGTTCGCCAGTGGCGGCCTGCTAATTTTCTTGCAGGTCAGCGACGCTGATTCGCAGGGAAAAATCGTCTGGCGCACCACACTGATTGCCGTGATCGTGGTGATGACCCTCGAAGTCGCTTCCCTCGCTGTCCTCGACCGCCCGTTCTCCCCCATCGCCGGGATTCAGCCCACCGCGATGACAGATGCCATCGGACTCCTGACGGCCGGCCGCACCGACCTGCCTACCATGCACGAATGTGCGCTGGAGGGCAGGTAACCCAGGCAGAACTGGTAAGCGTGCACGAGCGGTGCAGAATGCGTGCAGCTGGCATGAAGTTCATCCTGCTTGCCGTGTCCATTAACCGCAGTCATCAAGCGGTACGCCCACGTCACCGCGCGTCTCCGCCGGGATATCGGACGTCCAGCACACGTGCTCGTCCGCTGCGGCGATCAACCTGATCAAGGTCCGTAACTTGATAACTCAACAGTGTGCAGGCATGGACAGCATCCAGCCCGGTCATGATGATCGCTGGCGGTAGGTGGGCTCCGGCTAGCGGGATGGATGTGCAGCGGTTGGAGCCACCGGGTGGTCACCCGGACGCAGAGTTACCGGGCATCTCGGCGACACCTTGCGCCACGGCGCAAGGTGCGCACAGCGGTACGTCCACCTCACCGTCCAGCCCGGCAGCGAACCGACGCGTAATCATCGCGTGGTTGTCACATACCCCCACGTCGCCCGGGTGCGCCGTGGCACACGAGCAGTCGCAGTCCTGCCGGGTCCAGACCAAGGTGACGCGCCAGCTCTCCCATGCCGCGCGGACAGCCGGATCGCTGGCCAGCTTATGGAACGCTTCCCTTGTCAGGGCCGCCGTCTGTTCCACCCACTCGGCCACCACGGCCGTGGCGGCCTCCCAGGCAGCAGTGAACAGCCGTACCGGGTTTTCCTCGCCGTCGCTCACCATCAGATCGTCTCATCCGGGACTGGCAGTGACCAGCCCAATCCCCGCCAGCCCCGCAGCTGGCCGTATTCGTGATGGTGATGGCTCATCCAGGCCTCCGCCTCTCATGGGACAGCTCCACGGTCACTCACCCTTAGGACGGATGAACTTCCCGCCAGCAACGCCAGTTCCCGAATCGCCGTGCAGAGAGTAGCTATGGCCGCGTTCTTCTTCAAGATCTACATCGACGAAGACGACGACACCGGCGAGCGCAGCGTCCGCGCGGCGATTACGGCTGGTGGGGCGGGTGGGGCTCGAACCCACGACCGGCGGATTATGAGTCCGCTGCTCTGACCGGCTGAGCTACCGCCCCGGAGGCCCGCTGGACCATCACAGCATAGGTGGTGGGCCTAGACGGGGCTGAGTTGCATGGCCATGGCGTGTTCGACCAGGGAGATCAGGGTCGACTTGGTGGACCGGCGGTCCCGGGCGTCACACTCGATCACCGGCACATGCGGCGAAACCGACAACGCCTCCTGCACATCCCCCACCTCATGCGGGAAATCACCATGGAACCCGTTCACCGCCACAATAAACGGCAACCCCGCCGACTCAAAATAATCCACCGCCGGGAACGAATCAGCCAGCCGCCGCGTATCCACCAGCACCACAGCCCCAATCGCCCCATGAATCAAATCATCCCACATAAACCAGAACCGGTGCTGCCCCGGCGTCCCGAACAAATACAAAATCAGCCCAGCATCCAGCGTCACACGCCCAAAATCCATCGCCACCGTCGTCGTCGTCTTATCCGGCGTCTGCGACAAATCATCCAGCGCCTCCGACGCCGACGTCATCACCGCCTCCGTCGTCAGCGGCGTAATCTCCGACACCGACCCCACAAACGTCGTCTTCCCCACCCCAAAACCACCCGCGACAACAATCTTCACCGACGTCATCGCCGCATCAGCAGCCGCCACGTCCGAGACCGCCTTAGAGCTTGCGAAGTCCACTGAGCACCCTTTCAAGCAGATTAAGGTCCGGCCGGCCCTGCGCATGATCCAGCTGATGAATCCGCACCAAACCCTCCACCGCCATATCCGCAATCAAAATCCGCGCCACCCCCAACGGCATCCGCAACACCGCAGAAATCTCCGCCACCGACCGCCAATCCCGGCAAAAACCCAAAATAGCCTGACACTCCGGCGACAGCACCGACAAATCCCGCGCCTCATAATGCGCCGCCGCCACCATCGCCTCAATCTCCAGCTGCGTCCGCGGCTTCGTCCGCCCCCCCGTCACCGCATACGGCCGCACCAGCGAACTGCCCCCACCCCCCAGCCGCCCATCACGCCGCCCACCACCCGCACCCCCGCCACCCGGCGGCACACCACCAAAACCACCCAGCCCCCCCGCACCAAACCCCGGCCCCGGCACCCCATTCCCCGGCCGCGACCGAAACCGCACCACCCCCCCCTCACCCAGGCGGCGCGACACCAGCACCCACATCCACGAACACCCTCACAGCTGGCCATCCTCCCGCCACCCCACCGGACCCCCCCGCATCTCCGGAGTCAGCGCACTGCCCACCCGCTCCACCAGCAACGCCATCTCATACGCCACCAGCCCCATATCACAATCCGCCGCCGCCAAAACAGCCAGCGACGACCCATCACTAATCGCCATCACAACCAGCAACCCCCGCTGCATCTCCACCACCGTCTGCGTCACCGCACCACCCTCAAACACCCGCGCCGCACCCTGCGTCAACGACGTCAACCCCGACGTCACCGCAGCCAGCTGATCCACCCGATCCGCCGGAAACCCCTGCGAAAACGCCATCGGCAACCCATCCGACGACACCACAATCGCATGCGCCACCGACGCAACCCGCTCCACAAAATTCGTAATCAGCCAATTCAAATCCTGAGCCGGACGCACCAGCGGACTCACAACCGCTCCCTCCTACCGTGACACCCACCCAGCGCCGCGTCCCTGACCACGCGGCCCGTCCACCGAGCTTCCTGATCACCTGCACATAGCATGACCATCCCCACCTCGCATGTCACCCCTCATCGCGAAGAATCCCGCTCACCCCCTTCTGGCGTCTTCCCGGTGAGCCCGAGCTGACGAGCGATGATCATCCGCTGGACCTCCGAGGTCCCCTCGCCGATCTCCAGGACCTTGGCGTCGCGGTAGAACCGGGCCACGGGGAACTCGTTCATGAACCCGTATCCCCCGAAGATCTGCGTCGCGTCGCGGGCGTTGTCCATGGCGGCGTTCGACGCGGTCAGCTTCGCGATCGCCGCGTGCTTCTTGACCGGCTCGCCCGCGAGCAGCCGGGCGGCCGCGTCGTACCAGGCGATCCGAGCCCCGTGGGCGCGCGCCTCCATGTCAGCGATCGTGAACTGGATGCTCTGGAAGTGACCGAGGTGATGGCCGAAGGCGGTGCGCTCACCGGCGTACCGCAGGCATTCGTCGACACAGCCCTCGGCCAGCCCGGCCGACAGCGCCGCGATCGCGATCCGCCCCTCGTCCAGCGTCTGCAGGAACTGGGCATAGCCCCGGCCCCGCTCGCCGAGCAGGTTGGCCTCCGGTACCTGGCACGACGCGAATGAGAGCTCTCTGGTGTCCGATGCGCACCAGCCCACCTTTGAGTACTCCGGCCCGACGGAGAATCCGGGCGTCCCCGACGGCACGATGATCGAGGAGATCTCGCGGCGCTCCGCGGATCCGCCCGTGATGGCCAGGACGGTCACCACCGACGTGATCGACGTGCCCGCATTGGTGATGAACGCCTTGGACCCGTCGATCACCCACTCCCCGCCCGCCTCCCCATCCCCCTGCACTAGCCGGGCGGTCGTCCGCATGCCTCCGGGGATGTCCGACCCGCCACCGGGCTCGGTCAGGCCGAAGGCGGCCAGGCGCTCGCCGCGGCACAGGTCGGGCAGCCAGCGGGCGCGCTGCTCCGCGTTGCCGAACCGGTAGATCGGCATCGCGCCCAGCGCCACGGCCGCCTCGAGCGTGATGGCCACCGAGGAGTCGACCCGGCCCAGTTCGTGCAGGGCCAGGCAGAGCGCGAAGAAGTCGCCGCCCATCCCCCCGTACTCCTCAGGGAACGGCAGCCCGAACAGGCCGAGCTTCCCCATCCGCGCGATGATCTCGTAGGGGAACTCGCCGCGCTCGTAGAAGCCGCCGATCACCGGGGCCACCACCTCGCGCGCGAACTGGGCCACGGTCTGGCGCAATGCCTCGTGCTCGTCACCCAGCCGGTAGCTGATCATCTCTGCCCCATCTCAGTAAGCCATCCAGCCGCCGTCGACCATCAGGTTCACCCCGGTGATGTAGGTGGCGTCGTCAGAGGCCAGGAACCCGACCGCGGCGGCCACGTCGCCGGGCTCGCCGAGCCGCCCGAACGGGGTACGGGACCGCACGTAAGCCAGCGACTCCTCGTTCTGGCTCAGGTCACCGGCCGCCCCGGTGACGATCTTGCCCGGGGCGACCGCGTTGCAGATGATGCCGTCGCGGGCGTGCTCGACCGCGATCTGCCGGGTCATCTGCACCAGCCCGCCCTTGCTGACGGCGTAGGCGAAGTGGCCGGGCGCGCCCACCATGCCGTGCTGGGAGGTGATGTTGATGATCCGGCCGCGCGCGTCGGCGCGCGGCGGCTGGGTCAGCATCTGCCGCACGGCCGCGCGGCAGAGCAGGAACGGGCCGCGCAGGTTCACCGCGATGATCGCGTCGAAGTCCTCGTCGCCGGTCTCGGTGAGCGGCCTGGAGTGCACCCCGGCCAGCACGGCGTTGTTGACCAGCACGTCCAGGCGACCGGTGCGCTCGACGGCCCGGGCCACGAGCCGCTCGCAGTCCTCGCGGGAGGAGACGTCGGCCCGGATGTACTCGCCGTCGCCGCCGCTGGCGGCGATGACCTCGTCCGTGGGCACGCCCCCGGTCAGCGGGTCCCGCCGCACATCGGCCAGCAGCACCCAGAAGCCATCCGTGGCCAGCCGGGTCGCGATCGCCCGGCCGATGCCGGAGGATGAGCCGGTCACGATGGCAGAGCGGGGCACCCGGCCGAGTATAGGACGCCGTTACACTCGCCCCATGGGAGACCGAGGCGTCGCATTTGTCGCGCACTGCCTGCTGAATCAGAACTCGAAGGTGGGCGACGGCGCGCACTGCTCGGGGGTCTACTCCCCCGTCGTGGACGTGCTCAGGGAGAAGGGGTGGCGGATCGAGCAGATGCCGTGCCCCGAGCTCGCGTTCACCGGCCTGAACCGGTTCTGGGCGGTGCGCGAGCAGCTCGACACCGCCGCCTACCGGCGGCACTGCCAGCGCCTGGCCACCGCGGTGGCCGACATGATCGCTGTGCGCGCCGGGCGGGGCGAGGACGTCGTGCTGGTCGGCGTCGAGGGCAGCCCGTCGATGGGCGTCCACATCACGAGCTCCGACCCGGCCCGCGGCGGGCAGCCGGAGTGGCCCGAGGGCACCGGGGAGCACACCAGCGGCGAAGGCATCTTCATCGAGGAGCTGCGCCTGGAGCTCGGCCGCCGGGGCATCACGCCCCGGCTCGGCGCCGAGACCCACGCGCTGGCCGACCACGACGAGCGGACCCAGCGGGAGCGGCTGGCGGCCACGCTCGATGCGCCGCGCCCGCAGGCACCGGCCGGGCAGGCGCCATGAAGCCGGACGAGAGATCGTTCCGCGTCGCGTTCGTGGCCGACCGCTACGTGAACCCGCCGCCCGGCGGCGTGGACGGACTGGCCGTCCTGGCCGAGGCGGGCTGGGGCGTGATGCAGCTGCCCGCCCCGGACTACCCGGCCGCGGTCATCGCCCAGGTCCTGGCCGAGGTGGCCGAGCAGGCCGAGGAGTTCAGCCGCCACGGCTACGGGTTCGTGCTGGTCGGCGACGGTGACGGGCTGCCCGGCGCGCTCGCCGCGGCGGGGCTGGCCGTTCCCGACCAGATCACGCCGTCGGACGCCGCCGAGCTGCGCAGTTTCCTTGACTCCCGGCCGGCCCCGCCGGCCAGCACCTGGTCCTGGCTGGCCCCGGGGGCGAGCTGACGGAGGGCGGGTGACCGGCCGGGGCGGGCAGCGTAACGGATCCTGCTAGAGCTGGCCGGGGATCAGATCCAGGCCGGTGGCGTCGGTCTCGACCCGCCAGAACGACCCCGTCCGCTGCGAGGCCTCGATGTCGGGCACCTTGGTCGCGGTCACGTACAGGTCCGAGCCGTCGAAGATGCAGTTCGTGGCGTGCTCACCGAGGCTGATCTCCTCCAGCACCACGCCGTCCGGCGAGACCACGGTGACCCCCTGGGAGATCGTGGTGCACACGAACAGGCGCCCGTCCGCGGCGAACGCCATGCCGTCGGGCACGTGGGTGGCCGGCAGCTGGCAGAACGTAACGGCCTCCCCGTCCTCCAGGCGGCACACCCGGTGCGCCGCGGACTCGGTCCAGTACAGGCGCTGCTGCGCGTCGAACGCGATCCCGTTCGGGTAGACGTCCGGCCGCTCGAGCACCATCTCGCCCGTCCCGTCCGGGCCGGCCACGTACAGCCGGCCGGGGGCGCGGACGTCAAACCGGAAGTCCTGCTCCGACCCGGATTCGGTGAACCACAGCCGGCCGTCGGGCCCGAACGCCAGGTCGTTCGGGCCGAACAGCTCGTACCCGGCCACCTCGGAGAACAGCAGCTCGACCGTGCCGTCGGGCTGCACCCGCTGGATGCCCGACACCGCGCTGGTGTCGCCGCTGCCTGGCACGTTGCCGCCCTGGGTCACGTAGATCGCGCCGTCGCTGCCGAGCACCGTGCCCCAGGGCGAGCCGCCGGTCACCGCGTACCGCGACATGGCCCCGCCGGCATAGGCCAGCAGCTCGCCGGTGTTGCCGTCGCAGATCACGATCCGGCCGTCGCCCATGACCGCCGGGCCCTCGGGGAACCCGAGACCGGATGCGAGCTGGACAGATGGCATTGGCATGGTGTGACTCCCTGGTTCTGGCGGCTGGTCAGTGACGAGGCCGGGCCGTGATCAGACGAACGCCCAGTCCTCGAAGTTGAACTGGGACAGCGGCTGGCCCACGGCCGACGCCACGTAGCCGGTGACCTTGTCGCTGTAGGCGTCGAGCGCGTCGATGAACGCCGGGATGATATAGCCGCCCTGGGTGAAGTCGAACTGCTGCATCTCCTGCTCGATCTGCTTGCGCGCGGAATCGCTGAGCGTCGCGTTCGCCTGCTTGTACAGCTTGTTGAGGGTGGGGTTGTTGGTGTGCGTCTCGTTGAACGGCGACGTCGGCAGCATGGACTGCGCCACCTGGGCCAGGTACGGCGAGTAGTTGTAGAAGTCCTGCGAGAACGTCCACTGCAGGTAGTTCTTGCCGAAGAACGTGGACGGCGGCACATTGTTGAGCTTGATCGTCACGCCCGCCGCCTTGGCCTGCTCGGCCAGCACGGTCGCCATCGACACCATGCCGGTGGCCGCGGGCGAGGTGGTCAGGGTCACGGTGAGGTTCGTGTGCCCGGCCTTCTTCAGCAGGGACTTGGCCTGGGGGATGTCGGTCTCGCGGTGCAGCGAGTGGTCAAAGTTCGGGTCGTACGGCGAGAACACGTCGGATGCAGGCACGCCGTAGCCGTCCAGGCCCGAGTTGATCATCTGCTGCCGGCCGACCAGCAGCCGCAGCGCCTGGCGGACGTTGACGTCGCTGAACGGCGCCTGGTCCACGCGCATGGTGAACGGCGTGATCGCCCCGGTGTGCGACGCGATGGTCTTCACGCCGCTGGCCGTCTTCAGCACCGCGAGCGCGGGCCCGTCGAACGCGCCCGCGCCCTGGATGACGCCGGTGGTCAGGGCGTTCTGCAGCGACGTGTTGTCGCTGAAGTCGATGATGGTCAGCGTGTCCACGTAGGGCAGGCCGGACTTCCAGTAGTTCTTGTTCTTGGCGAACACGCTGCGCTGCTGCGGGGTGAAGCTCTGGTAGACGAACGGCCCGGTCCCGTTCGGCTTGCCCGACGCCGGGTTGAAGCCGTCCGGGATGATGTACAGGTAGTACCAGTACGCGAGCTGCTCTATGAAGCTGCCGTACGGGCTGGTGAACGGCACCTTGACGGTGTGGGTGTCCAGCGCCTTGAGGCCCTTGAGGTCCATGGGGCCGAGCGAGTCGCCGCCGGAGAACGACCCGCCCTTGTTCCCGGTCTTGATCCGCCGGAACGTATAGATCACGTCGTCCGCGGTCAGCGGCTTGCCGTCGTGGAACTCCACGCCCTGGCGCAGCTTGATGATCCACTCGGACGTGCTCTTGTTCGGCGTGATCGACTCGGCCAGCACGAACTCGGTCTGGGCCCTGTTGTTCAGCTGGAGCAAGGGCTGGTAGAGGGACTGGGCCCGGGCGGTGTCCAGGTACGTGAGCCCGGCGTGCGGGTCCAGGGTGTCCGCGCCGGAGCTGCCGGACAGGCCGACCTTCAGGCTGCCCCCCGTCTTCTTGGTGGCCGGGCCGGCCGGGGCCGAACTGCTTGACGTGCTGGAGCCGCCGCACGCGGCCAGCAGGCCGCCCGCGCCGGCGAACGCGCCGGTGACCGCGATGCCCCGCAGGAACTGGCGCCGGTCCAGGGCCGCTCTAGGGGGCGACCCTCCGCTTCTGTCCGATTGGTCCACGGAGTTCACCTTCCAGTCACGAGCCGCACGGGCTTCCCGTGTGTCACTTGGCAAACTGTCATGTGACAAAAGGCACTATCTTGCCCCAGGACTGGAAAGTCCAGACTGCCGCGCCCAATCGCACATGAACCGTGACCTGCGCGGTTGCAGCGAGTTATAACCGGTTCTACAGCCTGCGGCCATTACCGCGCGGCGCGGGCCCGACCGTTCAGGAGAACTCCAGGAGAACCTTCCCGAACTTGCCGGGACGGGCCAGGTAGTCGAACGCACCGGTCACCTCGGCGGCCGGAAACACCCGGTCGATCGCCATCGTGACCTTGCCCGCGGCCAGCAGCGGAAGCACCGACCGGACGAACAGCTGCACGGCCACGGCCTTCTCCTCCATCGACCGGGCCCGCAGCATCGTCCCGTGCAGGCTGGACCGCGTGCCCATCAGGCGGCGCAGCGAGACCTGGGCGTCGGCCCCCTCGGGGGTGCCGACCACGACGACCCGGCCCAGCCGGCCGACGACCCTGAAGTCGAGATCGATGTTCGGCGCGCCGATGAGCTCGAGCACCACGTCGGCGCCGCCCATCGCGGCCAGGCTCTCGGCCGCGGTGTCCGGCGTGACGATCACCGCGCCCTGCTCGGCGAGCGGGCGCGCCGCGTCGGGCGACCTGACGTTGGCGGCCA
Organism: uncultured Actinomycetota bacterium; assembly: GCA_963844655.1. Lineage (GTDB taxonomy): Bacteria > Actinomycetota > Actinomycetes > Streptosporangiales > Streptosporangiaceae > JASHPR01. Next base: position 231,078 of record CAWJPA010000009.1, read on the forward strand.
CCCGGGCCCCGGCGGCCAGCCCGAGCTGGACCCCGGCCGACCCGACCGCCCCGTTGGCCCCGTTCACCAGCAGAACCTCGCCGAGCGCCAGCCCGCCGCGGGTGAAGATGGCGTCATGGGCGGTGATGAACGCCTCGGGCACCGCGGCGGCGACGTCGTCCTTCAGGTTCGACGGCACCGCCGCGAGGTGCCGCTCGTGCACGAGCACGCGATCGGCCAGGCCACCGCCGCCGACCAGGCCAAAGACCCGGTCGCCGACCCGCCAGTCCAGCACCCCGGGGCCGACCGCGGCCACCTCACCACCGACCTCGAGGCCGGGGATGTCGGAGGGCGAGCCGGGCGGCGGCGGGTAGTTTCCCGCCCGCTGCGCCACGTCGGCCCAGTTGATGCCCGCGTAGCGGGCGGCCACGACGACCTCGTGGGCGCCGGGCGCCGGGTCCGGGCGCTCCTCCAGCCGCACGACCTCGTTGCCCCCGGCCCCGGTGTAGACGACGGCTCTCACGGATGACCACCTTTCTCCGGCTCGGCACTGCTCTCCGGCTTGGCCCTCTCCGGGTTGGCACTGCCCCATTCGGCGTGGTGGTCGAGCCACCACGTGGCGATGTCCAGGCGCCGCATGAACCGGACGTCCGGGCGGGACTGAACGTACTCGATGAAGTCGCGGATCGCGGTCGCCCGGCCGGCCTGCCCGCTCCACCGCTCGTGCAGCCCGACCGTCATCATCCTGGCCCCGTAGCCCCTGGCGGCCTCGTCGCACAGGAAATCGGCCGCGGCCCGCAGGTTCTCGAAGAAGTCGCGCGGGGTCGAGTACGTCGGGGCGATCAGGTACCGGTTGTCGTTGTAGACCTTGGAGTACGGGACCACCAGGAACGGCGTGGTGCTCCCGGCCGCGGTGGGAACGTCGGTGAAGTACGGCAGCTCGTCGTTGGAGGCGTCGGAATCGTAGCGGAACCCGCCCTCCTCAACCACCAGCTTCCGCGTGTGCACGCTGGGAAACGACCGCACGTACCAGCCCAGCGGGCGCTGGCCGGTGAGCCGCTCGATCGAGGCGATGGCCTGATAGAGGTCCTTACGCTCCTCCTCCTGGCTCATCTCCGAGACTTCGGCCCAGCGCCAGCCATGGGCGAGCACGTCGTGGCCGGCCTCGGTGATCCACTCGGCGACGGCCGGGTTGCGCTCCAGGGCACGCCCGGACGCGCCGATCGTGACCGGCACCTGGTAGCGGTCGAACAGGCGGGCCAGCCGCCAGATCCCGGCCCGGGAGCCGAACTCGTAGTGCGTCTCGGTGCCGAGGTCCCTGATCTCGGGGCCGACCTGGGTGGAGTACTCGCCCCAGCTGTCGTTCCGCCCGTCCCCGTCGGGCAGTGAGTACTCGCCGCCGGACTCGTAGTTGACCACGATGTTCACGACCAGGCGGGCCCCGCCCGGCCAGTGCACATCGGGCGTGCGGCGGCCGTAGCCGACGAAATCCCGCGCCAGCCCGCCCGGCCCCGCGTCACGTCCCGCCATAGACTCCCTCGTCCCGGCACAAATCCGTCTACTACGGTGTTGCCGTGCGTCAGCATATGGAGCCAGCCACGGCATCATCAACCACGGGGTCATCAACACCGGGACCGCCGGCCGGCGCCATCGCGGCCGCCTGGGCCAGGGAGAACCCCCGGTCGGCCGCCCTCTCCACGCGGGCCAGGCACTCGCTGCCCGGCGGCGTGACCCACGACGTGCGGCTCGCCGAGCCCTTCCCGCTGGCGGTCGCGCGGGCCGAGGGCGCACGCAAGTGGGACCTGGACGGCCACGAGCTGGTCTGCTACGTGATGGGCCACGGGTCGCTGCTGGCCGGGCACGGTCACCCGGAGGTTGTGGCCGCGGTCAGGGACCAGGCGGGGAAGATGTTCCACCCGGGCGCGGGCCACGAGCTGGAGAGCGACTGGGCCGAGGCCGTGATCCGGCTGGTCCCCTCGGCCGAGCGGGTCCGCTTCACCTCGAGCGGGACCGAGGCGTCGCTGCTGGCGCTGCGGCTCGCCCGCGCGGTGACCGGGCGCGGCAAGGTCGTGAAGCTGGCCGGGCACTTCCACGGCTGGCACGACCAGGCCGCCGTCGGCGCCGACCCGCCCTTCGGCACCCCGGACACGGCCGGGCTGCCCGCGGGGATCGCGGGCTCGGTGGCGGTGATCCCGGCCGACGCCGCGGTGCTGGCCGAGACCCTGCGGGCCGGTGACGTGGCCGCGTTCATCCTGGAGCCGTCGGGCGCGGCCTGGGCTACGGTGCCGCTGCCTGACGGGTTCCTGGCCGACGCCCGCCGCCTGGCCGACGAGACCGGCACGGTCCTGGTCTACGACGAGGTCGTCACCGGCTTCCGGTGGGCGCCCGGTGGGGTGCAGGAGGTCACCGGGGTGCTGCCCGACCTGACCGTGCTCGGCAAGGTCCTGGCCGGCGGCATGCCGGGCGGGGCCGTGGCCGGCCGGGCCGGCATCGTGGACCACCTGGGCGGGATCCGCGACGACCCGCGGCGGGTCACGCATCCCGGCACCCACAACGCGCACCCGCTCGCGGCCGCCGCGGGCGTGGCCACGCTGAACCTGGTGGCCTCGGGCGAGGCCCAGCAGCGGGCCGCCGAGAATGCGGCCGCGCTGCGCGCCGAGCTCAGCGCCGTGTTCGAGCGGTGCGGCGTGGACGGCCGCGCCTACGGCGAGAGCTCCACGTTCCACCTGCTGTTCGGTCCGCAGCCGCCGGAGCAGCGCGGCCCGGTCGCGCTGAAGACCGGCCTGCCTCCGGCGCTGTCCACGGCCCTGCACTGCGCCATGCTCCGCGAGGGGGTGCACCTGTTCCACGGGTCCGGGTTCCTCAGCATCGCCCACGGCCAGGCCGATCTGGAGCGGACCGTGGATGCGCTGGCCGCCACGCTGCCGCAGCTGCAGGCCGAGGGGCTGGTGTGAGCGGCGCCGGACTTCCTGACCTGGCCGTGACCGGCGGCCGGATACTCGACCCCGGCCAGGGTCTCGACGAGATCGCCAGCGTGCTGGTGTCCGACGGCACCATCACCGGCGTCGGGCCCGCTGCTGAGGGGTCCGCGCAAACCGTTGATGCCTCAGGATTGATCGTCACGCCGGGTCTGGTGGACCTGCACACCCACCTGTACACCGGGGTCTCGCACTACGGCATCGACGCCGACACGTTCTGCCTGGCCCGCGGGGTCACCACCGCGGTCGACGCCGGGTCGTCCGGGGCCCAGACCTTCCCCGGCCTGCGCCGCTACGTCATCGAGCCCGCCCAGACCCGGATCCTCGCGTTTCTGCACATCGCCGTGCAGGGCATGATCACGAACCTGCTGGGCGAGCTCGAGGACCTGCGCTGGGCCTCGGTGGCCCAGGCGGTCGCGCGGGCGCGCGAGCACCCGGACGTGATCGTCGGCATCAAGGTCAGGCTCGGCTACCAGATGGTGGGCAACGACCCGGCGCCGGCCATGCGCCTGGCCCGTGAGGCCGCGGACACGCTCGGCCTGCCGCTGATGGTGCACGTGATCGACATGCGCCCGCCGATCAGCTGGCTGCTGCCCTTCATGGGCCGGGGCGACATCGTCACGCACTGCTTCCACGGCAACGAGGGCGGCATCCTCGATGCGGACGGTGTGCTGTTTCCCGAGGTCATCCGCGCCCGCGAGCGTGGGGTCCGGTTCGACGTCGGCCACGGCGTGGGGAGCTTCTCCTACCAGGTCGCGCGCCGGGGCATCGCCCAGGGCTTCGCGCCCGACACGATCTCCAGCGACCTGCACGCTCACAACGTGCACGGGCCCGCCTTTGACCAGGCGACCACGCTGTCCAAGCTGCTGCACACCGGGATGGAGCTGCCGGACGTCATCCGGGCCACCACGGCCACGCCCGCGCAGGCGGCCCGCCGCCAGGACAGCATTGGCACGCTGGCCCCCGGCCGGGAGGCCGACCTGACCGGCTTCGAGCTCAGGACCGGGCACTGGGCCCTGCCCGACGCGGCCGGGGCGACCGAGACGGTCGAGCAGCTGCTGGTCCCCCGGCTGGTGGTCAGGGGCGGCGCGGTCCGGCGCCTCGACCCCGACACCGACCCGGCCCGGCGGTGACCCGGTGGTAACCACAGTCATCACCGGCGGGACCGTGGTCACCCCGGCCGGGACCCGCCCGGCCGACGTCAGCATCAGCGACGGGACGATCACGGCCATCGGGGAACCCGGGTCCGCCGCGGGTGCCGGGCCGGGCGCCGGGCACATCGACGCCGAGGGCTGCTACGTCCTGCCCGGGGGCGTCGATCCGCACTGCCACCTGATGGCGCAGGTCGGCCTCGCCACCGCCGCGGCGGCGCGCGGCGGGACCACGACCGCGCTGTCGTTCACCAACCCGGATCCTGGCCAGGGCGATCTGGACGGCCTGCTGCGCCGCCGGGATGAGCTGGGCCACGGCGACGCCGTCATCGACGTCGGCCTGCACGCCATGCTCTACGCCCCCGAGCACGTCACGCTGGCCGACATGACCGCCGCGCGGCGCGCCGGGGCGGCCGCGGTCAAGGTGTTCCTGGCCTACCCCGAGCTCGGGATCATGTGCTCGACCCGGGGCCTGTACCGGCTGATGTCCGCAGCCCGCCAGGCGGGCCTGCTGGTCCAGGTGCACTGCGAGAACGGCCCGCTGATCGAGGAGCTGGTGGCGGGCGCGGTGGCCTCGGGCCAGCGGGGCGAGCCGGTGTTCGCCCGCACCCGGCCGCCCGAGGTGGAGGAGGAAGCGGTCGCCCGCACCCTGGCCGTGGCCTCGCTCACCGGGGCCCCGTGCTATCTGGTCCACCTGTCCACGGCCGGCGCCATCGACCAGGTGCGCCTGGCCCGCGAACGCGGCCAGCCGCGGGTCTACGCCGAGGTCTGCCTGCACCACCTGCTGCTCGACGACGAACGGTACGCCGGGCCGGGGGCGGGGCGGTTCCTCGTCGCTCCCCCGCTCCGGCCCGCCGGTCACGTGGAGGCCCTGTGGGCGGCGGTGGTGGACGGCACCATCGACACGGTCGGCTCCGACCACTGCCAGACGCGTTCGGCCGTGCTGGACGACATCGCCGCACCAGGTGAGACCTACGGCTACGGGATCGCCGGGATCGGCGCCCGGCTGCCGCTGCTGCTCTCCGAGGGGCTGCGCCGCGGGGTACCGCTGGAGCGCCTGGTGCAGCTCGCCGCGGAGAACCCGGCCCGCGTGTTCGGGCACCACCCGCGGAAGGGGGCCCTGGCTCCGGGGTCCGACGCCGACGTGGTCGTGTTCGACCCGGCCGGCGAGGCGGTGACCGGCGACGACAGCTTCGACGACGGCACCGGCGGCAGCGTGTACGCGGGACGCGTGATCCGCGGCCGCCTGCGCGCGGTGCTGCTGCGCGGCCGGGTGGTCGCGGCGGAGGGCCGGCTCGTCGAGGCCGGCCACGGCCGCTACCTGGCCGCGCCCCAGTGATCGCCATTGCCGGGGGTCAATGGCGCCGTTACCCTGGCAAAGGCGATCAACGGGATTAGCCTTCACCTTCGGGACCGCCGATGAAGAAAACGGAAGTAACCGGCGACGTGGCAGGTGCCCAGGTCCTCGGATTCCGCGGGCCGGGCAGGCCGTGGCCGTAGCCGAGGCCCCGGCCCGGCAGGCGGCCTCCCCTGACGCCCATCCCATCTCCCGGCTGGTCCGCAGGCGGATCGCGATCGGCTTCCTCACGCTGTTCCTGGTGTCGGTGGTGGTGTTCGTGGCCACCGAGGTGCTGCCGGGCAACGCCGCCTATGCGATCCTCGGTCGCAACGCCAACCCGGCCCGGGTGCAAGCGCTGGAGAACGCCCTGCACCTGAACCGGGGACTGGTCGACCAGTACTGGGTCTGGATTTCCGGCCTGTTCACCGGCAACCTCGGGCATTCGCTGGTCAACGGGCTGCCGGTGTGGAGCTACGTCGAGCCGAGGCTGATCAACTCCGCGGTGCTGGTGCTCGTGACCGGGATCATCGGGGCGGTCCTGGGCGTGGCCATCGGCGCGATCGCCGCGCTGCGCAAGGACGGCTGGTTCGACCATGTCACGTCGGTGGTGGTGCTGGCGGTGACGTCGCTGCCCGAGTTCGTGGTCGCCATCGCCCTGATCATCCTGCTGTCCACCGTGGTCTGGCACCTGTTCCCGGCCGTGTCGCTGCTGGCCCCAGGGACCTATGCCTGGAGCCAGCCGGAGCTGCTGATCCTGCCGGTCGCCACGCTCGTGATCGTGATCGTGCCCTACACCGTGCGCATGATGCGGGCCGCGATGGTGGAGGCGCTCGAGTCCGACTACGTGGAGATGGCCCGGCTCAAGGGCGTGCCGGAGTGGCGCATCGTGATCATGCACGCCTTGCCGAACGCGATCGCGCCCACCATCCAGGTCATCGGGCTCAGCTTCCTCTACCTGGCGGGCGGGGTGGTGGTCGTCGAGTACGTGTTCAACTTCCCCGGCATCGGCCAGGGGCTGGTGTACGCGGTCAACGACCGGGACGTCCCGGTGATCCAGTTCATCGTCATCGTCCTGGCCGCGTTCTACGTGGTCATGAACATCGTCACCGACGTGATCGCCCTGATGGCCACGCCGCGGCGAAGAATTGCCAGGTAGCCCGTGACCGCCGACGCACCGCCCGCGCCCGGCGCGGCCAGGACCCCGTCGGAGACGGTGCAGCCGATCCGCCGGCACCAGTGGGTCTCCGTGCTCTGGGCGGCGGTCCGCACCCGGCGCGGCGCGATCGGGCTCGCCCTGGCCTCCCTGGTGGTGCTGGTCGCGGTCATCGGCCCGCTGCTGGCCCCGTACTCTCCCTACGCCCTGGTCACCCTGGCCTTTGCCAAGCCCTCCGGCCATTTCCTGCTGGGCGGTGACTTCCTCGGGCGCGACGTGCTGTCCCGGGTGCTCGCCGGCGGCTGGCTGCTGCTGGTGATGGCTGCGTGCGCGACCGTGATCGGGATCGCGGGCGGCGCGGCCGCCGGGGTGTCCGCCGCCTACCTGCGCGGCCGGAGCGACGGGATCATCATGCGGGCGGTCGACGTGATCCTGGCCTTCCCGCAGCTGGTGTTCGCCCTGCTGCTGCTCAGCCTGCTCGGGCCGAAGCTGTGGCTGATCGTGGTCGCGGTGGGCCTGTCCCACGCCCCGCAGGTGGCCCGCGTGCTGCGTTCGGCCACCCTCGACATCTCCGAGCGTGACTTCGTCAAGGCCGCGGAGCTCCAGGGCATGCGGCCCGCCAAGGTCATGGTGAAGGAGATCCTGCCCAACCTGGTCAGCCCGGTGATGGTGGAGACGGGGCTCCGGCTGACCTACTCCATCGTGATCATGGCCGGGCTCGCGTTCCTCGGGTTCGGGCAGCAGCCGCCCGCCGCGAACTGGGGCACGATGATCAACGAGAACCGGAACGGGCTGCCGCTGAACCCGTGGGCGGTCATCGTCCCGGCCGCGCTGATCGCACTGCTGACGATCGGGACGAACACGTTCACCGACGCGGTCGCGCGGGTCGCGATCGGGGTCGAGCGCCGACCCGAGGAGGCCGCGCTGCTCGACGACCTCGGCCCGGGGGTGGCCCAGTGAGGACAGGGCAGTGAGGACAGGGCAGTGAGCCAGGGCCCGGGCCCCGCGGCCGGCGGGCGGGCGCTCCGGCTCGAGGTCAAGGACCTGGAGGTCCGCCTGGGGCCGTCCGGGCCCGATGTGGTCGGCGAGGTCTCGTTTGCCGTGCGGGCCGGCGAGGTGCTCGGCCTGGTGGGCGAGTCGGGCTCGGGCAAGACCACGGTGGCGCTGGCCCTGCTCGGTCACGCCCGCCGGGGGCTGCACATCGCGTCGGGCCAGGTGCTGCTGGACGGGGTGAACCTGCTCGCGCTGAGCCCGGCGGCCCTGCGCGCGGCGCGCGGGGCCAAGGTCAGCTACGTGCCCCAGGACCCGTCGTCCGCGCTCAACCCCACGCTCCGGGTGGGCAGCCAGCTGCGCGAGGTGCTGCGGGTGCACGCCGGGGTGGTGGCTGACCCCGCGGCGCGTGTGGCCGAGGTCATGCGGGAGGCGCGGCTCGACGCCTCGCCGGAGATGATGAACCGGTACCCGCACCAGCTCTCCGGGGGCCAGCAGCAGCGGATCACCCTGGCCATGGCCTTCGCGTGCCGGCCATCGCTGATCGTGCTGGACGAGCCGACCACCGGGCTCGACGTGTCCACCCAGCGCCATGTCCTCGACACCGTGCGCAGCCTGTGCCGCTCGTACGGAGTGGCCGCGGTCTACGTGAGCCATGACCTGGCCGTGGTCAGCGGGCTGGTGTCCGGCGTGGCGGTCATGTACGCGGGCCGGATCGTGGAGATCGGGTCCACGGTCCCGCTGTTCCGCGGGCCGCTGCATCCCTACACCCGCGGCCTGATCGGGGCCGTGCCCTCGCCCGAGCGCGCCGAGGTGCTGACCGGCATCGACGGCCAGCAGCCCAGGCCAGGCCGGCGCGGCGCGGGCTGCTCGTTCGCCCCGCGCTGCGGCTACGCCGTCGATGAGTGCCTCACGCAGGCCCCGGAGCCGGTCGCCGTCGACGGGCGGGAGGTGCGCTGCCTGCGCGCCTGGGACATCCGGGCCGAGCAGCCCCCGCGCGGGCCGGCCGTGGCAGGCCGGCCCGCGGTGACCGAGTCGCCGACCCTGTCGGTCCACGCCGTGTCGGCCAGCTACGGCAGCACGCCGGTGCTGTTCGACGTCGGCCTTGACGTGCCCCAGGAAACCTGCGTGGCCGTGGTCGGCGAATCCGGCTCAGGCAAGACCACCCTGGCCCGCTGCATCGCCGGGCTGCACAGCAACTGGACCGGGGACATCGCGTTCCGGGGCGCCCCGCTGGCGCGCGGGTCCCGGCAGCGCGGCAAGGACGTGCTGAGGCGGGTGCAGTACATCTTCCAGAACCCGTACACCTCGCTCAACCCCCGCAAGACGGTGGGCCAGATCATCGCCCAGCCGCTGGAGGAGTTCGGTGGGCACGATCACCGGGAGCGTTCCGCCCGCGTGGCTGCCGTGCTCGATGACGTGTCGCTGGGCCGCGACTTCGCGTCCCGCTACCCGGATCAGCTGTCCGGCGGGGAACGGCAGCGGGTGGCGATCGCCCGCGCCCTGGTGGTCGAGCCGGACCTGCTGATCTGTGACGAGGTCACCTCGGCGCTCGACGTCTCGGTGCAGGCGATCATCGTGGAGCTGCTCCGCCGGATCCAGCGGGAACGCCAGCTGGCCATGATCTTCATCACGCACAACCTCGCGCTGGTGCGCAGCATCGCCCAGTCCGCGGTGGTGCTCTGCGCCGGCGCCGTGGCCGAGTCGGGACCGGTCGAGCAGGTGCTCACCCGCCCGACCGATCCCTATACGATCCGATTGATGGAGGACGTGCCGACGCTGGCCGGGATCGAGCGGCCCGGCGGCGGGGACCTGTAGGCCCAAGGCCCATGGACCCGGCAGGCGCGTTACGCTCTCGAACGTGCGAGCAGTTGCCGAGATCAGATAGCTGTCCTGGAGACGTTAATGCGGACCCTGACCTGCCCGACCTGTGCCACCCAGGTCAAGCCGGACGACCTCATCTGCTTCACCTGCGGCGCCAACCTGCCCCGGCGCGGGCCCGACGAGGACCCCCCGGCGCCCGCCACCGTCATGCAGGAGTACCTGAGGCAGGAGAGGACCACGGGCCCCATCTCCCCCGCGGTGCTCCGGCTCGCGTTCCCGACCGGCAACGTCGAGGTACCGGCCGGAACCTCGCTGCTGCTCGGCCGTGACCCAGCGGAATCCCTGGTCGCCGCCGCCTTCTCCGGGTTCGAGAACGTGTCACGGCGGCACGCGACGGTCACCGTGGATGACCACGGCCACGCCACGATCCGCGACGAGCACTCCACGAACGGCACGTTCGTCAACGGCGACCGGGTGCTGCCGGGGAGCGCCGTGCGGCTGGCTGACGGCGACACCGTCCGGCTCGGGGCCGACGCCAACGGCGAGGTTCTGCTGCCGCGGCAGGAGCCCGATCCCGCGACCTTCAGCCGCGAGGGCGATTAGCGGCCCGGCCCCGGCCGGCGCCATCCGGCCCGGATGGCGTCACCCGGCGGGGTCTGCGTAAAACCATGGTTCTGGCGAGTCTGACGAGGTGAACCACGGGCGGTAGGGCTCACGCCGGCCTCCGGCGGTGGTGCCCGGCGCGTCGTGGCCGCCTCGGCCATCCCGTGACCCGGGCCCACCCGGTCCCGACCCCGGCTCGCCGTCGTCGTGCCGTCGGTCGCGCTCACGGTCCCCGGGGCGGTCCGGTTCCTGTCCCTGACCGTCGGCGGCCTCGGGCGAGCCGTCATGCTCGCCGTCATCCTCGTCGGGCGGCGATGACGGGTGACCGGGCGGCAGCCGCTCTAACCGGCGCTTCAGGTCCTCCCAGTCCTCCCGGCGCAGCACGGGGCGGTCGCCGTCGTCGGCTGGCCCGCCCTCCGGGGGCACGTCCGTCCACCGCATGCGTCGATTGTCCCTCCGTGGCACCGATGCGGCTGCCGATCCGGGGATCGTACGATGATCCATGTGAACGGCTGGCGGCACGGGGATGAACTGCCTGTCCGGGGCGGGGTTGGCCCGGCGGCCGCAGGAAGAACACGGGCGCATGCGGACTCTTGAGCTGTCCTGGCAGCAGGCCGCGATCGCGGCTGGCGTTCTGGCTGTCGCCACCGTAGGGCTGCGCCTAGCCCGGCGGTATGGCTGGCGGGCCCGGCTGACCGCCACCGCGACGTTCACCCAGGAGACCGCGCTGGTGCTCGCGCTGTTCGCGCTGTGGCAGTTCGCGGGGTCGTTCGCGGTCATGGGCCCGGACGGGGCCCTGGCCCGGGGCCGGTGGCTCTGGCATCTCGAGCGGACGGCGCACCTGCCCAGCGAGACCAGCGTGCAGCACGTGTTCCTGCCCCATCCGCTGCTCGTGCAGGCGTTCAACCTCTACTACGACACGCTGCACTTCCCCGTGCTGATCGCGTGCCTGATCTGGCTGTTCGTGCGGCACAGGGACCGGTACTCGCGGCTGCGGATCACGCTGGTGGGCCTGACCGGCGCCTGCCTGCTCGTCCAGCTGATCCCGGTCGCGCCGCCGCGGATGCTGCCCGGCACCGGCATGGTGGACACGGCCGTGCTCTACCATCAGTCGGTCTACGCCACGCACGCCGGGTTCGAGCCCGATCAGCTCTCGGCCATGCCGTCGGTGCACGTCGGCTGGGCCATCCTGGTCGCGATCATGGTTATCACCGCGGCGCGGTCGCCGTGGCGCTGGCTCGCGCTGCTGTACCCGGCGCTGACCACGCTGGCGGTGGTCGTGACGGCCAACCACTACTGGATGGACGGGATCGTGGCCGGGCTGATCCTCGCCGCGGTGCGGCTGATCCAGACCGGTGTCTCCCGGATGCTGGCCGCGCTCAGGCGGAACGCCGTGCCGACCCGCGACGAGGTCCAGTCACCCCAGCTGACCCGATAAGGGACGGGCGAGCGTCAGCGACGATGCGCCCCGCCGGAAGGCCGCCGCGGCGGCCGGGGAGTTCTCGATGCGCCAGTCCTGGTGGTAGAGCCCGTCGTGCTGCGCGATGTCGAACCAGACCAGCCCGATCGTCTGGTACTGGCGCATGCCGGCGAACAGGTCGGCGATCTTCGCGACCTGGCCGGCCGCGGGGCCGACAGCGGTCTCGGACAGCAGCACCGGCTTATGGAAGTTCTGGACATGCGCGATGGTTCCACCGAAGACGGTGGCGAAGGTGTCAGTCGGGCGGACGTAGTAGCCGTCGATGCCGACCCAGTCCACGTACTTCGCGCCCGGCCACCATGAATTGACCGGTCCGGTGCCGGGGCGGTCCGCGTTGATCGTCCACAGCCAGGTGACGTTGTGGGCACCCTGATGGCGGAACACGGTCACGATGTGCCGCCACGCGGCCACGAACGTGGACGGCGGGACGTGCCGGTAACCCCATGAGTACCAGGTGGCGTTCATCTCGTGCCCGAACCCGATGACGACGGGCCGGCCGAAGTCCCTGACGCTGTCGGCGAACGAACGCAGGTAGTGGTCATAGCTGCCCGCCGCGATCCCGCCGATCGAGGCGTCGGTGGGATCCCACTGCATGATCGTGACCGCGGCGTGCTTGTTCACCTTCTGCGCGAACGATGTCTCGAAGGCCTGCCCCCAGCCGCTGTAGTACCCGACCAGGTTGGGCTGCTTGCCTGCGACCTGCGCGAACCGCGTGACCTGCCGATAGGAGAAGGGCGGCCCGTGCTCATAGACACCCAGGTAAGAGGCTGGCTTGGGCGCCGCGAGGGTGGCGTGGGCCGCCGCATCGGCGTGAGAGTCCCCGGCCAGCGGATGGGCGCGGACGACCGCAAGCACGACGGCGGCCGCGGCGATCACCACGGCCGCGAGCGTCAGCAGGCGGTATCTCATACTGTGCGGCTCCAGGAACGGCGGCGCGGACTAACGACGGCGCGGACTACCCGGTGCGGGCGTCCCGGTGCCTTCCCCGGCAGATGGGCCGTGGAAGCCCAGGCTGCCTCTCATAGCGAACATCCTCCCCCAGCAGTCCAGTGCTCAGCGCGTGCGCGCTCGCAGCGGCATTGGATCGCGGATCGACCGTCTCGTTCTTTTGCCTGCTGCCTGATTTGTCTGCCGGTCCGAGAATACGCAAGCGCCGGCGGTACTGCCGATGGAACGCCGCAGCCGGTCTCGGCCCGGCGTTTGCCGAGCCCAGAGCGCCGAGCGCTGGGCGGATGACCAGCAAGCTACCGGTGGGACTCAGGGGAACTCGCTTCTATTCCGAAATGGGCAAACGCCCGACGAATAGGGCGGGCGGACAGTACCTTTTCGTTGGCAGTATTCCCGTTGAGGGGGATATCGCCACGACCTGTTACCCCGCCAGTACGTCACGTGGGCACCAGGGGGCCGAGGCCCTCCCAGGTACCGCCCCCGTCCGAAGACAGGTACGGCTTATGAACCACGGCACGGCGTCAGGCCAGGTGGGCGGCGTTCCGGTGCCGGAAATCGGCGCGGCCTCCGCTCGGAGCCACGGGCAGGAACGCCTGAGCGCTGGCGCAGCTTGGCTGGCCGGGCCTGGCAGGTGGGCCGGCCGGTCCGTGGTCCATGCCCATACCCCGCAGAGAAAGGATGTGCTGGCGCAGATTACAAAATAACTCAATGTTAAATTTTGGGGGGTCCCAAATATGGCGTCTCCTTCGGTGTCCGTGGTTGTCCCGGCACTCAATGAGGCCCGCAATATCCCGTACGTCTTCGCCAGGATGCCTGACGTACACGAGGTCGTGCTCGTGGACGGCTTCTCGGTCGACGGCACGGTGGCCGTAGCGCGCGAGATCAGGCCGGATGTACATGTGGTGGGGCAGACCCGCCAGGGCAAAGGGAACGCTTTGGCCTGCGGTTTTGCTGCGGCAACCGGTGACATCATCGCCATGGTCGACGCCGACGGCTCGGCCGACCCTGGCGAGATCCCGCGCTTCGTCGAGGCGCTGCTCGACGGTGCGGACTTCGCGAAGGGAACGCGGTTCGTGGCGGGCGGCGGCAGCAGTGACATCACGCGGCTGCGGGGTCTGGGTAATTTCGCGCTGACGGCATTTTTCAATGCGTGTTACGGCCGGAGCTATTCGGATCTCTGCTATGGCTTCAACGTCTTCTGGCGACGGCACGTGCCGGTTCTGGGCCTGGATGCCACATCCCCGTCTCGCCCGGACGGCGACGGGCGGCTCTGGGGCGACGGCTTCGAGGTCGAGACCCTTATCCACGTGCGGGCTGCGAAGGCGGGCCTGGTCGTGGCCGAGGTTCCGAGCTTCGAGCACCCGCGGATCCACGGGGTCAGCAACCTGAACGCGTTCCGTGATGGCCGCCGGGTCCTGACGATCATCCTGGCCGAGCGACGGCCGGGGCCGCAGCGCGCGCCGGCCAGCGCGGCGACCCGGCCCCAGGACCGCAGGCCGCCCGGCGCGGCCGCCCACGTGCGGCCCGATCCCGCCGCCTCGCCGACGTTAGCCGCCGGCCCGGAGCAGCGGGCGGGCTGAGGAACTGAAGGATGGCAGCCGCATCAGGTGACCCCGAGGAGCAGCAGGTGACAGCGACCGAGGACCGCGTTGTCGTGGTCGGGTCAGGCTGGCTGTTCGCTTCCGGGATCAGTCACTACACCTACCGGCTCTCATCCGCGCTGGCGGGCGAGTACCCGGTCGGCACCCTGCTGATGCGCCGCCTCGTGCCGCGGCGCCTCTACCCCGGCCGCAATCACGTCGGCGCCGCCGTGGCGGGCGCGGTTTACCCGGCCAGCATGCCGGTCTATGACGGCGTGGACTGGTACTGGGGGCCGTCACTGACCCACGCGCTGAAGTTCCTCGACCGCCAGCGTCCCACGGTGCTGATTCTCCAGTGGTGGACCGGCGCCGTGCTGCACACGTACCTGCGGCTGGCCAGGCACGCGACTCGGCATGGCGCGCGGGTCATCATGGAGTGGCACGAGGGGCAGGACGTGGGGGAAGCCACGATGCTCGGGACCCGGCGGTATGTCCGGATGCTCCTGCCACGCCTGCTGGCCAGGGTGGATGCTCATGTGGTGCACTCCCGCTTCGACCTGGACGCGATCAGGGCCTCGCACTCCCTGGAGGGCGCGCTCGTCCGGGTGATGCCGCACGGTCCTTACGATCACCTCGTCCATCCGGCCGCCCCGGCCGGCCAGCCTGGTCACCCGCCATTCCGGCTCCTGTACCTCGGCGTGGTCCGCCCGTTCAAGGGCGTCGAGGACCTCGTGGCCGCGTTCAGCGCGCTGGACCGGGATCAGGCCAGCCAGTTCCGGCTGTCCGTGGTCGGCGAGACATGGGAAGGCTGGACGGCCCCGGATCAGGCCATCGCCCGCAGCCCGCACGCGGACCTGATCGAACGCGTCGACCGATACGTCACCGACACGGAACTCACCGCGTACTTCGAGCGCGCTGACGCCGTGGTGCTTCCCTATCACCGGTCCTCGTCATCGGGGCCGCTGCACATCGCCATGAGCGCCGGGCTGCCCGTGGTGGTGACCGAGGTGGGCGGGCTGGTGGAAGCGGTCAGGGACTACCCGGGCGCGCTGCTCGTGCCGCCCCAGGACCCGGCCGCCCTGCGGGACGCCCTGCTGCGGCTCCCGGAGCGCCGGGGGCAGCGGTACCCGGACCCGCATTCGTGGCGGCAGACCGTCAGCGCCTACCGGTCGCTGATCGACCAGCTGCGCCACGCTGAGCCGCGCGGCGGCCGACAGCTCGACGCCTCGCCGGCGCAGGCCGGGGCCGACGGCCCGTGACCATGAGAATCCTGCAGGTCTCCGATCTGTTCGAGCCGTTCATCGGCGGGCTGGAACAGCACGTCAAGACGCTGTCGCAGGGGCTTGCCCAGCGCGGTCATGAGGTCACGGTGGCCACCGCGCGCCTGCCAGGCACCCCGGCTGACGAGGAGAGCGGCGGCCTGCGGATCAGGAGGATCACCGGCTGGTCGGCCCGGGCCCTGGCCGGCTGGTATGAGCGGGCCGCGGTCCCGTTCCATCCGCCCCTGCCGGACCCTGGTGTGGTCAGCGCGCTGAACCGGATTATTGGCGAGTCGCGGCCCGATGTCGTGCATGCCCAAGGCTGGATCTCCTACTCGTGCCTGGCGGCCGCGAGGCGACAGCGGTTTCGGCTCGTCGTGACCTTGCACGACCACAGCTTGGCCTGCGTGCGGAAGACCCTCCTGCGCCACGGCCAGGACCCATGCTCCGGCCCCCGGCTCGGCGCCTGCCTGCGCTGTGCTCCGGGCCAGTACGGCGCCGTGAAGGGTACCGCGCTCACCCTGGGGCTGCGCGCCGCGCGGCCGCTGCACGGCCGGGTGGACTCCTGGGTCGCGATCAGCCAGTTCGTGGCGGACGCTAGCCGCTGCGCCCTGCCGCACGACTGCCCGGTCAGCGTCATCCCGCCAACCTCGGCCCCGCCGCCGCCGTCGGCGGGCCGGCCGGCCTGGCTGCCTCCCGACGGCTACGCGTTGTTCGTCGGGGCGCTGGGACGCCACAAGGGGCTGAGCTGGCTGCTCGACGCTTACGCCGGAGGGGGGTTCCGCCGGCCGCTGGTCGTGATCGGCACCCCCCGCCGCGATACCCCGCAAAGGTGGCCAGCGGGCGTGGTGGTCAGGACCGACGTCCCGCACGGGGAGGTCATGGCGGCCTGGCGTCATGCCGGAATCGGCCTCGTGCCCAGCCTGTGGCCGGAACCGTTCGGCCTCGTCGCGGTGGAGGCCATGCGATCGGGCGTACCGGTCGTGGCGTCCCGGATCGGAGCGCTGCCGGGGATCGTGGCCGACGGCCGGACCGGAATCCTGGTGACGCCGGCCAGCACGGCCGAGCTGCGGGCCGCAATCCGCCGGCTGGACGACGACCCGGACCTGCGCCGCACCATGGGGGCAGCCGGCCGGGTATACGCGGAGCAGTTCAGCGCCGAGACCGTCACCGGGCTGTATGAGCAGCACTACCGCCAGCTCCTGGCCGACCGCACGGAGGCCGGATCGGCTTCCGGCGTGGCGGTCGGCCGGAACCAGCGATGAGCTCACGGACCGGCGCCAGGCAGCCAGGATTGGCGCCAGCGCGGCCGCTGGCCCCGGAGCGCCTGAGGCCACTGGCCCGCACCCCGTTCTACGCGGCGCGAGGGGTCAGGGCGCGCATCCTGGCCCGGGTACCGGTGCGGACGGCGGCGGACGCTCCGCCGCCGGTCTTCATCATCGGCTGCGGCCGGTCGGGCACCACCCTGCTCGGGAAGCTCTTCGCCGCGCACCCAGCCGTCAGGTACATCTATGAGCCCTATTACCTCTGGGCTGCGATGGAGCCGGCGACCGACTTCCTGCAGCTCTACTCGCGCGGTGAGCACCATTGCCTGCTCGATGCCAGTTCGGTGACGGCCACCGCCCGGCGCCGGTTCGCACGCCTGATGAAGGCCCCGCCCGGTGTCACCTTCGTCGAGAAGAGCCCGGTCAACGCGCTGCGCATCGGCTACCTGGACGCGCTGGCGCCCGGCGCCCGCTTCGTGCACATCGTGCGGGACGGCACCGATGTGGTCCGCTCGATCGAGCGGATCGCGGCGGTCACCAGGCGGATGGCGTTCCGCCCGCCGCTGAACGAATGGTGGGGTGTGGGGGACGCCAAATGGACGGCCCTGGAACGGGACGGCCGGGCCGCCGGGTACTACCCGGATGAGCTGCCCGAGCTGACCACGGACGCCCAGCGAGGTGCCTACGAGTGGGTGCTCTCCCTGCGCGAGGTCGAGAGCTGGCGGTCACGCCTGGGGCCGCGGCTGGTCGAACTCCGCTATCCCGACCTGGGCGACCAGCCGCGGGCGGCGCTGTCAGCGGTCATGCGGTCGGTAGGCCTGCCTGGCCCAGACTCGTGGCTCGACCAAGCCGCCGCGATGGTGAGCCCCGCCCGTAGCTCGCCCGGCCCGCCACTGATGCTGCCCGATCAGCTGGGCGCGGACTTCAACCGCCTCCAGTCGGGCTTTGGCTTCACCGGGCGGGCGAACGTGGACCTGCCGTGAGAATCGCGCTGGTCACGCCGCGCTACCTACCGGAGATCGGCGGCCTCGAGGTGCACGTCGGCCACCTCGCACGCCGCCTGGCCGCGGCAGGCCACGGCGTTGACGTGCTGACCCAGGCCGCGCCATCCGCCCCGCGGCTCGATCACGCCGAGGGGTCGGTCCTGCGCCGGTTCCCGGTCCGGCTGGGCGGCCGGGCCTACCCGTTCGCGCCCGGGCTGTGGAGCTACCTCGGGCAGCACTCTCGCGACTACGACGTCGTCCACATGCACAGCTACCACGCCACGGCCGCGATCCCGGCCGCGCTCGCGCCGGCCCGGCGCCTCATCTTCACCCCGCACTACCTGGGCGGGGGGCGCACCCCGGTCGCCCGCGCGGTGCACAAGCCCTATCGGTCGGTCGGCCGGGTCCTGTTCCGCCGGGCCGACCACGTCGTCTGCACCACCGTCGCGGAAGCGCAGATGGTCGCTTCCGACTTCCCGGACGCCCAGCGCAAGACGGCCGTCATCCCCAACGGAATCGACGCCGACGTCATCAACGGCGCCGCACCCCAGCCGCACACGGGGACCCTCATCCTGTGTGCCGGGCGGCTCGAGACCTACAAGAACGTGCACCTGGCCGTGGCGGCCCTGCCGTTCCTGGGCGGCGGGGTGCGGCTGGTGATCGCGGGCGACGGCCCGGCCGCCGGCAGCCTGCCCAGGCTCGCCGCGGAACTCGGTGTGGCCTCGCAGGTCGAGCTCGTCGGCGCCGTGCCCTGGCCTGGTGTCTACCGGTGGTTCCGGGCCGCCGACGTCTTCGTCACGATGTCGGCCAGGGAGTCCTTCGGCATGTCACTGCTGGAGGCGCACGTCGCAGGCGCCCGCCTGGTGGCATCCGACATCCCCGCCCACCGCGAGGTGGCCGCCTGGGTCGGCCCGGCGGTGGCGCTGGTTCCGCTCGCGTCCACGCCCGCCGAGCTGGCCGCCGTCATCCAGCGTGCCGCCGCCTCCCCCCGGCCGGCGGTCAGCAGGGTCCCGTCCTGGGACGATCACGTCGATGCGCTGCTGCGGCTCTATACGCAGAGTTCGTCCTGATTCCCATGCGCCCCGGTACGCTGGCAAAGTACTTGGCCTACCGGAGGGGGGCCCGCCTGGCATGCCCCAACTCCACGTCCGCCCGCATGCTGCGGAATCAGTACCCCCGGAGTCAAGTTGACCGCGGCACCTCATAACCGGCAGCGGAATCCCGCTTCAAACCCGCAGCCGGATCCGAAGTCGCGCCCGGATCCAGGGCAAGAACCGACGGTGCAGCTGCCCAGCCGGCCAGCCCAGCCCGAGCCGGTCTCCGAGCCTGAGTCTGGCCGGCCCAGCCAGCCGGGTGCGGCCCCGCCGTCACGACCCGGCGTGTCCACGCAGCCGAACCCGGCCTCACGAGCCCAATCCGGCCTGCCCACGGAACCGCAGCCCGATCTGGCCCGGCCACCGGAGCTGGACACGTCGACGCGGCCGCAGCCCACCGTCGACCCCTATCCCGGCGGCCGGCACTACGTGGTGGCCGCCATGGCCTTCGCCATGTGCGTGCTGGCCGGCATGGCGGCCCTGGTCCACAGCTATCTCATCGCCCAGACCACGCTCACCAGCACGGCCGAATTCGCCTGGTTCTGGGCAGGCATGATCCTGCTCGAACTGCCGCTGGCGGTGCTGATCGCGCGTCGGGTCACGCCGCCGGCCGCCCGCACGGCCTTGCTCACCCTCTACGGCGGGATCAGCTACGCGCCCAAGCTGTTGCGCAACCCCGCGTCACCGCTCTACCACGACGAATTCGCGCACTGGCGCGCAACCTACAACATCCTCAGCACGGGAAAGCTGTTCCAGCCCGATCCGATCATCCGGGTCATCTCCCGGTACCCGGGCCTCCACGCCACGACCGCCGCGCTCGTTCACGCCACCGGGCTGTCCATCTGGCAGGCGGCCACGCTGCTGCTGGTCATCTGCCATGTCTCGCTGGTACTCGGGATCGCCACCCTGGCCCAGAGCCTGGGCCTGAGCAACCGCACCGCGTCGGTCGTGGCCGTGCTGTACGGCCTGAACTCGTCATTCCTCTACTTCGACACGCAGTTCGCGTACGAGTCCATGGCCATCACGCTGGTCGTGTGGGCGCTCGTGGCCTACGTCCGGGCGATCCGCTCCCAGCCGGGGCGGGGGCGCGCCGCGTGGAGCGTGCTGACCGTGATGCTCGGCGCGGGCACGATCATCACTCACCACCTGTCCATGATCACGCTTGTCTCGATGATGGCGCTCATCTCGGCGACGTTGAGCATGGCCTGGCTGGCCAGGGGCCAGGGATGGGTCAGGACGGCCGTGACCTCCTGGGGCCTGACCCTGGTCACGGCGCTGGTGGCGGGCGCCTGGTTCCGCTTCGTGGCTCCGGCGACGTTCTCCTACCTGTCGCCCTATGTGCGCCAGGGCGTGGACGAGCTGCTGCGGGTGGCCAGCGGTTCCGGCACCGCCCGGCAGCTCTTCGGGGCGTCGCTGTCCCCGCAGTGGGAGCAGAAGTCCGCGTACCTCGTCCCGGTGTTCGCCCTCGGCCTGGCCATCGGCGGGCTGCTGCTCATCCGGGCCCGGATCAGGGACGGCAGCCTCCCGCGCGGCCGCCGCCGCGCCCTCCTGATCGCGTTCGCCGGGCTCGGCCTGGTGTACTTCCCCTCGACGGTCTTCATTCTCGCCCCAGCCGGGGCAGAGGGAGCCCGCCGCTCGTGGGCCTTCACCTGGATCGGGCTGTGCCTGCTCGCAGGCCCGGCGGTGGTGTGGCTGGTTGACTGGGCCGGACGCCGCTCCCGGCGGTGGCTGCGCACCACCATGCGGTCGGGGTTGCTCGCCGCGCTGGCCATCGCGCTGGTCGGGGGCACGGCGGCGGGCCTTAACGCCGCCTACCGGTTCCCCGGCCCGTTCCTCTACGGCTCTGACACCCGTTCCGTCACACCGGAACTGCTCGGGACCAGCGAGTGGTTCGCCGCCCGGTTCGGACCACGCAACAACATCGTCACCGACCGTTTCACCGGCCTGGTGTTCGGGTCGTTCGGCGTGCAGAACCCGGCCGACCCGTCGGCGGGCTTCCCCGCCTACAACCTGTATCTGGCCAAACCTCGCGCGGCAATCAAGCCCCCATTCCTGCTCTCCGAGCTGTCCACCTCCAGGTACATCTACCTCGTGGTGGACGCCCGCATCGCGTACGACGTGCCCGAGATCGGCGTCTACTTCGAGCCTAATGAGCCGTCATTCTTGACCAAAGCCGGTAAGTCAATCTTCTTCGGCAGACTCGGAAAATTTAATACCATTCCGTGGATGGTCAAGGTGTATCAGTCGGACAACTACAGCGTCTACCGGCTCAACTATCCCGCGTCCAGCAACGGCTACCAGAACCACGCGCCGAAGCTGAACGGCAAGCTGGGCACGCTGTCGGTGACACCATGACCCGCGGGACCGGTTTCCGCAGCACGGTCAGGTCGGTGTGGCTGTCGGCCTGGCCAATCTGGCTGCTGCTCACGTTCGGCACCCTCGCGGCCGTTCGGCTGATACCGCTGGTCTACGCCCGGGCGGTGGTGGCCGCGCCGATCCTGCTCCTGGTAACCGGATCGCTCACGCTCGGCGCGATCTTCAGCCGGCACCGCCGCCCGGTGGGGGCCGCCTTTGCCTGCTATGCGGTGCTGCTGAGCGCGATCTGGTCGGCGTTCGCCTCGCTGGCCCTCTACGCCCTGAACCTGCTGATCACAGCCGATAACACGTACTGGGCCCTGCTGGCCGTCTCGGCCGCGCTGGCCCTCGTGGCCGAGATCAGGCTCCTGCTGGAACGGCCGGGACGAGGCCGCCGGGTCGCCGCCACGCCCGTGGTCCCGGATCCGGACCTGTCCGAGGCCGAGACCAGCGAGGCGGGGGTGCCCGCCGCCGCCCGGCACTCGGGACGCTATGCCATCTTCGCCCTGGTGGCAGGCATCAGCCTGATCGCCGGCGGGCTGTACGCCTACGAGCAGCTTCCGCGGCCCGCCCCCGCGGGCTACACGTTTATGGCCTGGACTGGCCCGCGAGTCGCCGGTCCCATCAAGGTCAGCGCCTCCGGCGCCGACCTGCACTTCCAGATCGTGCACCGCGAGTCCGCCACCACCACCTTCCGGGTCACCGCGACGTGGGCGGGAACCCCGCCACGCGAGCTGGCCACGCCGGCCGTCGTGAGCATCGGCCCGGATAAGACGTTCAGCGGCACGCTGATCATCCCGCCCCTGCGCGACGGGTGCACCTACCGCATCGTGATCGCCATGACCGCCGCCAGGCAGATCAGCCCCCTGACCCACCACCCGCAGATCTGGTCGATCAACGCGAACGTTCATGATCCGGCCAAGTCGAAAAAGGCCTGCTCGTGACGCCGGGCCGGCCCGCCACCTCCGTCCGCTGGCTTTCCGGCTACCTTCGCCGCGTCCGGTCGGACAGCCTGGTTCGCAACAGCATCTACCTCATGGCGTCCACGGTGGTGACCGCGGGGCTTGGCTATGTGTTCTGGGCCGTCGCCGCGCACACCTTCACGAGTCAGGAGGTGGGTATCGGCGGCGCGGTCATCTCGCTCTGCTCAACGGCGGCGCTGCTCACCTACCTCGGCTCATCGGCGATGCTGATCGAGCGGCTGCCTGAAAACGAGCACTCCTCGACGTGGACCGCGATCCTGCTCCGCGTCTGCCTGGTCACAGCCGGGGTGACCGCCGTGGCGACCGCGGTGGCCGTGCCGGTGCTGATGACCTCACCCGACTACCACTCGTTCTTCAGCAGCGCGGTCCCGATAGTGCTCGCCGTGGCCGGTGCCGCGGCGTGGACGCTGGTCAACCTGCTCGGCGCTGCGTTCATCGCCGCCCGGCGCGCGGGCCGGTTCATGTCGATCCAGACCCTGGTCAGCGCGGCCAAGGTGCTGCTCCTGCTGCCACTCGCGGCCGTCGGGGCGGGCGCGGTGGGCCTGGTGGGAGCGTGGGTGGCGAGCGCCGTGCTCGGCGTCTGTGTCGGGGCCGTATGGCTCGTGCCCCGGATGGGGCTCGGCCGCGCCGCCGGGCTCCGGCCGCACCGGCGAGACCCAGAAGCAGCCCCCGAGGCCGAAGGCCGGGCAGGCGCGGAGCGCCGCGGCACCCATCGCCGGCCCGCAGGCCGGCCCAGCGGTGCCTTCCTGCGGCGGCTGGCTGGCCAGCACCTGACCAGTGTGGGGGGCGCCGTGACCCCGCTGGTCCTCCCCGTGCTGGTCGTCCTCCGGCTCGGGGTCACGCTGAACGCGTACTTCTACATCACCTGGATGCTGGGCGGCGTCTTCTTCATGGTCAGCCCGGCGGTCTCGGCGGCCGTCTTCGCCGAGGGCGTCCGGGCACGCTCCGATCTGCGCCACGTGGTGACCAAGGCCCTGCGTGTGATCGTCGTGATGCTGGCGCCTGCGATGGTGATCATGATCGCGGGCGGGCGGATCATCCTCGGGCTGTTCGGGCCCGCGTACGCCGCGGCCGGCTACGGCCTGCTGATCCTGCTCGCGATCTCAGCCCTGCCGGACGCGGTGTCGAACGTGGCGGTGGCCATCTCCCGGGTCACCCACCGGCTGACCTTCTCCTCGGCGCTCAACCTCGGCATCCTCGTGGTGACCCTGACCGGCGCGTGGATCCTCATGCCACGGCTGGGCATCGCGGGCGCGGGCGTGGCCTGGCTGGGGGCACAGACCCTCGGGGCGATCGCCAGCCTGCCCGCCTATCTCCAGATCCGCGAGCCGGTGATGCTGACCGCGCTGGTCGCCGAGCCGCAACCCGACCCGGGCATCGCCCAGCTGATCTACCTAGCCCAGCGGCAGTCCATCGACCGGCTCGGCAGCAGCCAGCCTGAGGCAGCAATTACCCGCCGTGGATACTAGTCAGCCCAACCCGTCGCGCTGACCCACCCGCTGACGACGGGTTCAGAACCGAGGGGGAAGCATCCATGATCCGCCAAGCCCTCAGCCTGGCGCTGAATACCGCCAGGCTTTACCGGGATCCCGTGCGCTTCTTCCGCAGCCGGGGAGCTGAAATAGGTGAGGGTGTGGAGATCTTTGGCGCAAACCTGTTCACGTTCGGCAGTGAGCCGTATCTGGTCTCGATCGGCAATCGCGTTACGATCAGCCATAACGTGGACTTCATCACACACGATGGCGCGATGAGAATCGCGCGGGCCAAGCATCCGGGCGCCTACCTCTACGGGCGGATCCGAGTGGCCGACGGCTGCTTTCTCGGCGCGCATTGTGTCCTGTTGCCCGGCGCGAGCGTGGGCGCGGGGTCGGTCATCGGCAGCGGCTCGATCGTCACGGGCGAGATCCCTCCCGGCGTCGTGGCGATCGGCGCCCCGGCCAAGCCCGTCAAAACGGTGGAAGAGTACATCGCGGGAAAGCGGCATCTCTGGGTTGACACCGGAGGGCTAACCGCCAATAAGAAGAGAGAGCTCCTCCTCCGCCAGCTGCCAAAGTAAACGGCCGGATGCTCGGCAACGTCTATTTTCTGTGCGCCGGGGCCCAGAGAACGACCGCCGCTGCCGATGCGGGCACCATCGCGCCGCTCACTTGCATTACCGCCGGGAATCGGAGTGCTCGCTCTGCTCGGAGTGCCCGCGATATCGGCCACCATCGGTGTCGGTCGGCCGGATCGTCGGCCTGCTCACTGGCCGCTTCCGGCGCCGATTATCCGGGGCCGGCCCCGGCCCGGCCAGCCCCGGCCGCCTCAGTCATGGATGGCGTCCCCTGCTGCGCAGGACATCGTGGTAGAGCCCGGCCATCCCGCCGGCCGCCGCTTCCGCGGTGAACCGCTCGCGGAACCGCCTCTGCCCCGCGTCCTTCCTGGCGTCGTTCGCGGAACCCTGCTCGAGCACCGACACCAGGGCGTCCGCGAGCGCCTGCTCGTCGTCCGGCCGCACCAGCGGCCAGCCCACGTCACCGATGGTCTCCGCCACCGGAGGGATGTCGGACGCGACGAGGGCCAGCCGCAGCGCCATGGCCTCGACGAGCGTCCCGCCCAGGCCCTCCCACCGCGAAGGAAAGGACAGGACATCGGCCGCGCACATCAGCTCAGGGACGTCGGTGCGGTGGCCGAGCAGCCGCACGCCCGGGGTGCGCTGAGCCTCCGCCTGGACCGCCGCCTTCGCGTTCCCTGGCGGCCGGCCACGATCAGGACCGCGCCGGGCATCCGGGCGGCCAGCCGCCGGAACGCGGCGATGGTGGTCTCCACGCCCTTCTGCCGGTCGAGCCGGCCGACGCTCAGGACCAGCGGCGCCGTTTCGGCGACCGACAGGGAGGCTCTCGCCTGCCGCCGCCGCTCGAGCGCGGGAACACCCAGCCGGGCCGGGTCACGTCCTCGGTACACGACCTGGATGCGATTCGCCGGGATCTTGAGCCGCCGGCCCATGACCCGGGCCACGTCCGCGGAAACGGCATGAAAGCGCGTGGTCAGCGGGGCCGTGACCAGGTCTGCGGCGTGCACCCCGCGCACGCTCCACGCACCGTAGCGAGAGTTCGCCCTGTGCTCGGGCCCGTAGTCCTGGTTGGCCAGCGTGGTGACGACCGGGGTGCGGGCCGTGCGCGCCGCGATGCGGCCGGCCAGGTTGGAGAAGAGCAGCGTGGTGTGCACCACATCGGGGCGCTCGCTTCTGACCATGGTCCGAAGCTCGATCGCCATGCTCGCGAGATCGCGCCGGGCCAGCCGGGTATGCCTGACGCCGAGGTCCGCGAGCCGGTCCTGGAGGCCGCCGTCGTCCTCCCTCAGCGTGACGATGGACGTGCTCACCCCCCGGCTCGCCAGCCCGGGAAGGATCTCAAGCAGGGACGTCTCGGCACCGCCGCCGTGCATGCTGTCGATGACGTGCATCACATGCATGTCGGCCATCCCCCGGCGGCTGGAGGCCTAATGGTGCCCGCCTGTCCAGGCCCAGCGGCCCTCCCGGCCGTGGCGGCGAGCCTCCTGATAGAGCCCCCTTCTCAGGGCCCACCACGAGACCGCGCCCGCCGACAACTGAACGGCAACGATCGCCAGGCCCACGCCGATGAGCCCGAACGGGTGAGCCACCAGCGCCGCCGCCGACAGCGTGGCGATGCAGACGCACGCCTGCATCACCGCCGATCTCCGGGTGTTGCGCTGGATTCGGCAGTAGGCATAGTAGATGGTCGATACCGCCTTGGGCAGGCAGGCGATCAGCAGCAGGTCAAGCACGGGGACCGCGCTCACATACGCGCTGCCGAACGCGCGAAGCAGCCACGGGCATATGGCGATCAAGACGGCGACCGCCGGCAGGATGATCCCGAAAACATGCCGCAAGGCCGAGCGTATGAGCGCGGGGATCTCGCCGGGGGTATGGGCGCCTTCGACGGTCAGCGGCGAGGCGTAGTTGGCGGCAACCTGATCGATGGTGCTGGAGAACAGAAATGAGGTGAAAAACAGCGCGTTAACCCGCGCACCCAGCGATGCGGTAACGAGAACGGGCAGGAGGTAGGTCCAGGTCTGCGTGAACAGGCCCCCGGTCGCATCGAAGGCTGCGAAGCGGATGAGCTCAGAACGGGTCTGCGCGCCCAGATGCGCCAGGCGCCGCGGTCGGCTCGCCGGCGGCAGGAACCTGAAAAACAGCACGGCCGAGATGACCGGAATGGTCAGCGTCAGCGGTATCATCCACGCGCCGAAGAGAGCGAACGCGGTACCCAGAGGGGCGAGCAAGAATAGCGTCCCTATCTTGGCTATCCCGAACGCTCCGTTCTCAACCGGCACCCATACTGCCTGGCGCAGCCCTACGAGGACGTTATCCTGAATGGTGAAGATCGCGGTGGCGACGACCGCCAGCACAAGCACCGTCGACTGGAAGGCATCCAGCCGAAGCGGTGAAGCCGGAGAGGCGGCGAACCTGATCACTATCAGCGATACGATGGCGAGCAGAGCCGATACTCCTGCCGCGACAACATAGGATATCGAAACCAGCCTCCGGCCTTTCTCGCCCGCCTTGGGCAGGAAACGCATCAGCATTCCGGATAGATTGAGCTGCCCGAGCCCGGAGAAGAGAGTGGTCGCTGCCACCAAGGCGCCGGCCACTCCGACCGCATATGTGGAGAACAAGCGGGCGGCTATGATCCAGTAGCTGAAACCGAGAACGCCGGTCAGCCCGGTGTTCACCAGCAGGGCCAGCCCTCCGCGGGACAGCGGCTCCGACCACTGGCGCCGGGCCGCGGATCCCACCCCTGCGGCCCATCGTGACGCGGACGGGATGCGCACGATCCGGTCTTACCTGCCCGGCGGATGCGGCCCGGCCCGCACCGCGTCCAGGTAGACGTCCGCCAGACCAGCGGCGGCGCTGTCCCAGGTGGGCAGCACGGCACCACCGGGCGCCTGCCGGTCCTGCAGCGCGGCGACCAGGATCCGGGCGATGCTGGCCGGCGACGCATCCCTGGGCACACCCCGCACCAGCCCGTCCTGCACCAGGTCGCCGGTCCCCGCTGTGTCGAGACCGACGGCAGGAACGCCCAGGGTCAGGGCCTCCACGACCGCCACCGGGTGGGCCTCGTACTCGGACAGCGCGGCCACGACCGCGGCCGCGCCCAGCGACCGGGCCATGCCCTCGCGATCGTCCGGCGCGATGGAGTCGATGGTCACGCAGGCGTCCAGGCCCAGGGAGCTGACGAGTGACCGCAGGCGGCCTTCGTAGGGACCTGACCCCAGGATCTGCAGCGTGGCATCCGGCACCGACTGCCGGACGATGGGCAGCGCTTCGATGACCCGATGGTGGCCCTTGTAGCGCTCGAGCCGGCCAGGCCGAGACGATCCGGCCCGGGATCACCTCGGCTGGCGCGGCGCCGGGCGGTAGGTCTCCCCCGTTCTGGACGATGCGGAAATGCGAGGCGTCGATGCGGCACGCGTCCTGGAAGATGCGCTGCTCGAAGCGGCTGACCGCGACTACGCCTGCCGCGCCCCGAAGCAGCGGGCCCAGCGCCCGCCACTGGATGCCCCGTATCCGGCGCCGGATACCGGACGAGTGACCCCCGGTGTGGAACGTGACCAGGTACGGAGTCCGCCCGCGCCGTGCGGCCAGCATGGCCAGCACCGGCACGGCGGTGTGGATCCCCTGGCAATGGACAAGATCCCAATTTCCGCGCCGGACCTCCCGGTAGACGCCGGGCGCGACGTAGTAGTCCCGGCGCCTCGGGTAGGCACGGCAGCGCAGGACGGTAAATCCGGCCAGCTGCTGACGGGCGGGGCGGCGGCCCGTGCGGTCGGTGGTCAGCACCGTCAGGTCGAGATCGCCGCGCTTCGCCAGCCGCCTGGTGACCTCAGAGATGTGGGTCTCGGTTCCCCCCACGTCGGGAGCGAAGCGGGCCGCCACCACCAGCACCCGGATCGGCCGGCCGGGCGCGAGTTGCCCGGGCTCAGCGCCGGCGAGGGCACCTGCGGGCGAGGGTCTCGGGTTCAGGGATGCGAGCACGGTTAGGTCGCCCGTCGGCAGCCGTCGGCGATGGCCGCCTCGCTGCCACCGCCCGCTGGGGCCGGGGGGCGGCTTACGGCGCCCACGCAGTACCCCGCGGCCGTGGCGGCCAGGCCCAGGACCATCGCGGCCGAACGGGCCGCTCCCCAGGGATCGCCCGGCTGCGCTGTCGCACAGCCCTGTCCATATCCCTTTCGGAAGCACCCGCGACGTGTAGTAGCGTTCCGCGCTCAGCGCCCTCGAGCGGCCGACGCGCCGGGAAACCTCGGCTTTGGAGAGGCCTTCGGCCCAGCATCGCCGGACGAAGTAACTGAGCGAAGCGCGTCGGCTGGCCACGTGATGCTCGACCTGGGACGAGGGCTGATACAGGATGACCGCGGCCGGGTTGGTCTTGGTCAGGCGGATCGAGAACTCCGTCTCCTCGCAGCCGTGGAGGCGCTCGCCGATGCGGCCCATGTGCTCCGCGAACCCTCCGACATGGTCGAATGCGGCCTTGCGGAAAGACATGTTGGCGCCGACGAGATTGCGCACCGGCTGGAGACTGGAGGGAAGCCCCCGATGGCTGCATCCCACGACCCAGAGGAATTCTTCTGGGAACCAGGGGGGCCTGCCGCCGAGCCAGCGGGGCTTGGCCATTCCCCCGACGCCGTACACGCGGTCGTCAGCATAAGGCGCACGTAGCGCATCCAGCCAGCCATCAAGCGGGATAGCGTCGTCATCAAGAAAGACGATAATTGATCCACGCGCCTCGGCGAGCGCTGTGTTCCGCGCCCCGGAAAGCCCGCGGCGGTGGCGGTTAGGCAGGACCGCGAAACGGCCGCAGTACTCCCGGCACTGCGCCAGCAGCTCATCGTTGTGGTCCACGACTACGAGCAGTTCATCGTCAAAGCTGATCTGCTTCAGGGTGGCATTGATGGCACGCCGCAGCGTCGCCCAGCGATCCATGCTATACGCGCAGACGACCACCGTTACCGGGTAAGCCATGCCTTTCACAGCGCTCATGCCGCTTTGCTCGTCAGCATCCGCTAATTCCCAGCCGCATCGGGTCTGTCGATACCATCGTACGTGCCGCGTCGGCCACTAGAGCGCTAGTGCCTCTTTGGCACAGATATCTCCGCTCACTATTCCTCCGTAGCTGCGAGAACCGGCGAGACGGAACTCTCGCGCGCAACCTCGGCAGCGGTGTGGCGTTGCGCGACGGAGGGCAACGGAGCGGTCCCGGCCGGGGCCGGGGATCGGCGCCGTTCCGCGAGTATGGTCCGCAGGACCCGGACGCCGTCGCTGTAGGCGTTCAGGTTGCTGACGCCGTGTATGCGCGAATGCTCAAAGCTGGGGACCTCGGTGACCGCGAGTCCCGCCCGGGCGACGCGGGAGTGGATGAGCGTCTCGATCTCGAATCCGTCCCCCCACAGCCGCCCGGCGCCGCTAGCCGCGGCGGGAGCGGCTGCGTCCAGGCCCAGGACCGTCGCGTGACGGCGCCAGAACACGTTGAATCCGTAGCAGAGATCCGAGTAGCGCGCCCGGAAGCAGAGGTTGAAGAGCGCGGTGAGCAGCCGGTTACCCAGGCTGCGCAGGCGCGTAATATCGCTGCTGCCTCCGCCCTTGACGAACCGGCTGCCCTTGGCGAAGTCGGCGCCGTCAAGCAGCGCGTTCACGAACGCCGGTATCTCGCCTGGATCGGCCGAGCCGTCAGCGTCGACCACGGCGATGATGTCGCCGGTAGCCAAAGGGAACCCGCAGGCCAGCGCGTTCCCTTTGCCGAGGCGCGTCTGTCTGACGACACGCACACCCGGCCAGTGCTGACGGGCGACCGTGACCGTGCCGTCCACGGAGTAACCGTCCACCAGGATGACTTCGTGGACGTCGGCCGGCATGCGGGCCAGGACGTGCGGAAGGTTGCGCGCTTCGTTCAGCGCGGGGATGACAACGGAGACTCGGGGCGGCGGGATGCTGCTCGCTCCCTGACGCGTCACGGGCTCCCCTCCCATGTTCCGCAACCGTGGCTCGGAGTGTCACCCGGTGCCAGCAACGTCAGGCGAGGTCAAGACAACGACGAACCCCCCCTGATAATCACATGTGCCAGCATGCCAGTTTGGCCAGACGTTGTCCTGGTTCTTGCGAAGTTGGGCAGGCGGCGAACGCATGCCGGGAAGCCGCGGTCAGCCCCCCGCCGATGCCTGCTGCGCCGACGCCGGCACTCCCGATCCCTTGACGAACTCCTTGGCGTTCTGGCCGAAGGCGTGGAACGCCTGCGGGGTGTTGATGCGCCAGACCCGGCCCTGGGTGTTCTCGTCGAACCACACGAACCCCAGCAGCCCGAAGGTGCGGATGCCGCCGAACAGGTCACTGATCTTCGAAGGCTGGCCGGCCGATGGCGCCACACCGGTCTCGGCGATGAGGATCGGGTCGCTGGTCAGCTCTCGCACGTCCGCGATGGTCCCCCCGAAGACCTGAGCGAAGGTCTGGGACGACTGGTAGTAGTAGCCGTCGATCCCGACCCAGTTCACGTACCGGCTGCCTGGCCACCAGGCCCGGGGTGAGGCGATCGGGATCGTGCTGTTCTGATCGACGATGTTGACCGTCCACAGCCAGGTCGCGTTCGTGGCCCCTGCGTCACGCATGACGGTGACCACGTGACGCCAGGCGGCCACGAACACGGTTGCTGACGTGTGCCGGTTGCTCCACGAATACCAGTTGCCGTTCATCTCGTGGCCGAAGGACAGCACGACCTGGGACCTGAACGCCTTCACTTCGGCGGCGTAGGACCGGAGATACTTGTCGTAGCGACCGGCGGCGATTTTCGCCAGCGACACGTTCTTCGGGTCAATCTGCACCAGCGTCAGCGCGCTGTGTTTCGCCGCCGATGCGGCGAAGCCGGCCTTGAACGGCACACCCCAGGCGCTGTAGTAGGAGACCAGGTTCGGCTGCCAGTCGATGGCCTGCGCGAACTGGCTCACCTGGGTGTACGACGTAGGCGCGTCCGGCTCGTACACGCCGAGATACCGAACCGACGCCACGGCGTGATCCGGCGACGACCGCCACGGCGCCCAGCGCCACACCACGGCCGCCGCGCCGAGCACGATCACGACGCCGATCGCCACGCTGGCGTAGACGAACCTCCTCGTCGCCCGCTGGCGGCTGGCCTGCCGGGCGGCAGACCTGGAGTGCGGCTGGGTATGGAAATCGCTCATGATCCAGGCCTCTTGTAGGTGCTGGCGCCCTTGCGGAACGCGGCCTCAGCCGGCGCGCCGTCGACGCGGAAGTCCAGGCCATGGTCGTTTACGGAGTCGAACCAGACCATGCCGAGGAGCCCGTAGCGCTGAACTCCGGCGAAGACGTTGGTGATCTGCGATGCCTGGCCGGTCCCGGGCGACGCCCCGGTCTCGGCGATGAGGATCGGGGCGGTGGTCAGCTCCTTGACGGCCGCGATCGTCGGCCCGAACAGCGAGGCGAACTGCCAGGTCGGTTTCAGATAGTAGCCATCGATCCCCACCCAGTTCACATACGCGCTGCCGGGCCACCACGGGCCGGGCGAAGGGATCGAGGACGTGCTGCCGTGCGCGTCGTTGATGATGTTGACCGTCCACATCCAGGTCACGTTCTTGGCCCCCAGCGCCCGGAAGATCCTGACGACGTGCCGCCAGGCGGCCACGTACGTTTTCGGAGACGTCGTGCCCGTGGTGCCCCAGGGGTACCAGTTTCCGTTCATCTCATGGGCGAAGCTCAGGATGACTGGGTGCTTGTAGGCCTTGACCCCCTCAGCGTAGAGACTCAGGTAAGAGTCGTACTTGCCCGCCGCGATCGCGGCGAGGCTGATGCCTTGCCTGCGAGGGCCCATCGGGTCAAGCTGCACGAGCGGGACCGCCCCCTCCTTGGCCGCCTTCTGCGCGAAGCTGGTCTGGAACGGCTCGAACCAGCCGCTGTAGTACATCAGCACGTCGGGATGGGTGTCTGTGTTGCTCTTGAACGAGGTCACGCCCGAGAAGGAGGCCGGGCTTCCCGACGCGTACACGCCGAGATAGGAACCGGGCGTGGTCGGCAAGTTGACCGGCAAAGGCCCGGTAGCCGGGCGCCTGCTCAGCGTGATGGCGGCCGCGACCGCGACCGCGGCGATGATTACTACACAGGTTATGACGATCCCCCGTAGCCTCCCTTGGCCTTTTCTGCCTTGTTGCATCATCGGGTCGCTCCTTTGGTGATCCGGGAGTAGCCACGGCGCGAGGCGGGCGCCATCCCGGTATGAGCCCAGTAGGCAGGACTGTCGAGATCAGCAGGCACGGCTTATGTTGCTACCTCCGGTGGTGTGGCCGGGGCGCGCTTCCAGACGCCCTTGCTACGGGTCAGCAACGGCGCGAGCATGTAGAGCTGCACGGCACCGAGAAGAACCATCACCCAGTACGGCCGCCAGCCGAACTCGCTGACCCGAAGGGCCAGGCCCGACCAGAGAAACGCCTGAACAACCACGATCCAGGTGCACAGGATGCGGTTGACCATCACGGGAACCTGTCCCCCGTCGGGCGATGCGCCGGTCGGGACCCACTCGGCGACACGGTCCCGGATCGCGTACCAGATCGCGTACACGTGACAGCACGAGTTGATCATGCAGACACGGAAAATGGTGGGCCGCCAGCCCCGGCTCAGCAGGGGGAACACGAAGAACGTCGCGGCGAGCGCTGGCAGCAGCGCTAGGTAGTTGTGCGGAAAGACCCGCTGCGGGAAGAACCAGAGCATGGTCAGCGTGGGGAACGGCCCGGTGAGCAGCAGAGCCGCCGATGACATGTAGTACAGGAAGGCGGCCCAGAAGGCAGCCCGCTGCTTCCAGTTGAACGGCGCCTCCCGGAAATGCTTCTCGATCATCAGCAGCATCGAGGACCGGCACCAGCGAGCTTGCTGGTTGGCCAGCGAAGGGAAGTCGGTGGGCGCCACGCCCTTGGCCAGGCAGAGGGGCAGGTAGCGGGTGTCGTATCCGGCCCAGAAAAGCTTCACCCCGGAGTGCACATCCTCACCGATCGGCACCTGGGCGAACCCGCCCGCGGCCACGACGGCGGCCCGGCGGTACACCAGGTTGGTGCCCGCGCAGATCGCGGCCTTGAAGCGGTCCCTGGCCGGCTGGATGAACCGGAAAAAGATCTCCTGGAGGGTCCCCGCGTAGCGCTGGATGTACGAGAACGACCGGTTGGTCACGTCGAAGTACTGTGCCGTCTGGACGATGCCGACCTTGGGGTCGGAGAAGTAGGGCATGGTCTCGTAGAGGAACTCATGGCGCACAGCGAAATCAGCGTCGATGACGGCGATGAAGTCACCGCTGCTGACGCCCAGCGCGTGCCTGAGATTCCCCGCCTTCTTCATCTCACCGGGGTTGGGGCGGACGATATACCGGAAGCCGTACCGATCGGCCAGGTCGTGCACGGTCTCCCGGGCCGAATCATCCAGCACGTAAACGGTCTTGGGCCCGTTCCAGCTCATCGTGCTCACGAACTGGAATGTGTTGTTCAGCACGGCCACGGGCTCGCCGGCGCTGGGCAGGAACACATCCACGCTCTCGCCCTGCTCTCGGTAGCTGGCCACGACAGCCTGGTGCTCGGTCAGGGTCAGCCTCGGGCGCCCGATGCGCAGCCAGAAGTTGACCACGACCGGCGGCACTATGACCATCAGCAGCAGCCACATGAGCGGTGAGACCACCCAGGCGCGCTCGGCCACGTGGATGTACCCGTACAGGACCCCGGCGGACGCGACGAGCAGATACGCGAACACCCAGCGGCGCGGCTGGCCAAAGTAGGCGTACTTCTCCCGGAGGTCAGGCGGCCGGGGCAGGTACAGCCCCTGCCTCTGCTCGGCGGCGTAAGGCTCAGCGATGGCCACGATGTCTCCCGGTAGGCAGGGCCGGCGCCGGCCTCCGCGACGCCCAGATCGTGAACCGTCCCGCGCGGGCCACGACGTGGTAGCCGCCTGCGCGGCGCATGTCCGCGGTGATGCGGGTGTCGGTGGCCGCGGTGTCCCCGAAGTCCAGGATCACAAGCGAGAAGTAGTGACGCTCGAACGCGGCGGCGTAGGACGGCGCCCCGGCCGGTGTCCCCGGGTAGCTGAAGCGGTACGTGCTTGACCACCGCTCCCAGGGAACCTCGCCGCGCAGGTAGTACGCCTCAACGTCGTAATCCTCGGCGAGATAGTGGCCCGGGTGGGAACGGACCGCCGACTGGAGGACGTGGACCGCGGGCGCTGAGTCCGGCCAGACCTTATACATGGCTGCCGCCTGCCCCATCGAGCCGAACAGCGTCGATGCGGCGATCGGCAGGGCCATGACCGCCGCCCACCCGCGGCCGGGGTCGACCCGGCTCAGCCGCGCCATCGCGTAGCCCGCAGCGATCGCCGCGAACCAGGCGCCGAACACCACGTGCTTCTGCAGGCTGACGGTGGTATGGAGCCCGGCTTGCACGGCCGGGGCCACGAGGGCCGCGGCGACCAGGGCGGCGGGCAGGAGCTTCCCGCGCTCGGCGCTGCGGCTGGCCAGCACCGCGCCGAGCACCCCGAGCAGCAGGATCAGTCCGGTCCACACGTACGCGCGCTGCAGCACGGTGGCCGCGGGGACACTGGACTCCGGCCGGGCCAGGGTGCTGGTGGTGATGCCCCGCCAGTAGTCCCGGCCACCGACGCCCACGGCCACGGCCACCGCCATGCCCCAGGAGCACAGCGTGGCCAGACCCGCCACCAGGCCCGCGCCACCTCCGTGCTCCCGCCAGACGGCCAGGACCACGACCACCACCACGACCGGGGCGAAGAGTGCGGTGGCGTACTTCACCGCGTCCGCCACGGCCAGGGTGAGGCCGGCCGTGATGACCAGGGCGGTCCGCGGCCAGACCGCGCAGCTGGCCGACCGGGTTCCCAGCCAGGCCGCGAGCGCGAGCAAGAACAGGGCCAGTGCGTCATAGGTCGCCAGCGCGCCCATGAACTGGGTGCCGGCCAGGGTGGCGAACAACGCGGCCGCCAGCACCCCGGCCCGCTGGCCGTACAGCCGGACGGCCGCCCCCCACAGCAGGCTGGTGACCCCCAGCATGAGGCACAGTGAAAGGAGGCGGGCCGCGGCCAGCCCGCCGACGCTGTCCGCCAGGGCCCCGATCGGCGGGTAGAGGACAGGCGCCCCGGAGAAGTAGGCGGGGAAGTTGGGGACCGTGGCCCCGTGCAGCCACCGGGCCCATTCCAGGTGCCCGGTCCGCAGGTAGAGCGCCTCATCCTGAAAGGCCGTGTTGGACCAGACCAGCCGCAGGGACAGGGCCGCCTGCGCGGCCAGCACGGCCAGCAGCGGCCAGCAGCGGATGGCCGCTAGCCTGCGCCGGGCGGGCTGGTCTCGGGAACCCGGCGGCTGCGCTGGGCCCTGAATACCGGTCAGCGCGGCCAGCGCGTGCGGATCAAGTGCGCCCTCTACCCGAGTTTCGGTGTCGTTGGCTGACGACAGCCCAGGCAGCGGAAGCACGGGGTCATGGGTGGCGCTCACAGGGGCGGCCCACAGCCCGGCTGCACTGCCCGTGTGCCGTGATTCATCGGTCGCACCTGCCCTGCGATCAGGCACGTGCTCAGGGTGCTTCGGCTTCCCCCACGCAGCCCACGGGATGTATTGGCAGCGTCACGTGCCGTGGCGATACCCCCCCGGACAGGAATATCGCATACGAAAAATTACAGTCCGTTCGCTCCGCAGGAAGCGGGATTGCCGAATTTCCAGCTTCCCGTAAGCTTCTGTTACATTAAGTAATATCATCGCCACAATCAGTAGTTACTCGCCAGTGAGGTTAATGAGAAGGGGGGCGCACGAGGGTCAGGCTGGCCACGCCGAACTGGAACGCTGACTCGGCCCGGGCATTCCCTTCGATTCGCCAGTTTTGATGGTAAATCCCGTCATGCTGGGTTTTATCGAACCACACCAGCCCGAGCGTCTTGTACTCGCTCAGCCCCTTGAACAGGTTCCCGATCTTGACGAACTGGCCCGCCGCGGGCCCCACCGCGGTTTCGGACAAGAGCACCGGCTTCTTGGTGAAGCCACGCACCTGCTGGATGGTCAGACCGAAGATGCTGGCGAAGGTATCGCTCGGGCGATAATAGTAGCCGTCGATGCCCACCCAGGAGACATAGGCATCGCCCGGCCACCAGTTGTGGATCGGCCCGGTCTGGGGACCGTCCGCCTGGAGCGTCCACAGCCAGGTGACGTTCTCCGCGCCCTGGCTCCGGAACAGCGTCACGATATGGCGCCACGCCGCCACGAACGTCCCCGGCGGAACGTGGCCGAAGCCCCACGCCTGCTTTTCGAAGTTCATCTCATGACCAAAGCCGATGACGACCGGGTGGCTGAAATCCCGGACGCTGTCCGCATACGCAATCAGGTAGGGGTCGTAAACGCCGGCCGCGATCGCGGAGACAGACGCGAACGTGGGATCGATCTGCACGAACGGGATAACGCCATGGCTGAAGACGGTCCTCGCGAACGACAGCGCGAACGGCTCCGCCCAGCCGCTGTAGTACTCGACCAGGTTCGGCTGCCGGCCCGCCGCCTGCCCGAATTCCGCGATCGGCTGGAACGACGGCGGCGCGTGGGGTTCGTAGACGCCCAGATAGGAGGCCAGCTTGTGCGGCAGCGTCGCGTGGGCCGGCGGGGGTGAAGGCAGAATCGTGAACCGGGCCCCGGTAAAGGCGATCGCCACGGCGGCGACCGCGAAGGACAGGAGCATCACGAGACGAGGTCTCATGGTGCCCTGTGTCCAGGCAGGCGGTCTCATGCTGTCTTTACTCCCGGAAAGATGACGCGGCCCACCACGGCGAGGTTCACCAAGCCAAAGAACAGCAGGACCACGAACTGCAAATAGCCTAGGGTCACCATCCGCCAAACGGCCAGCGCCACCCAGATAACGGCCATCCCGCCGCTCCACCAGGTGACGCCGATTCGGAAACGCCGCAGCGAACTGCTTGGCATCCGGGACGGATGCCAGCTCATCGTCCGGCCCAGAGCGCTGTCGTAGATGGCGAACACGTGCGCCCAGCCGCGGGCGATCCCCAGCGGCCAAACCGATGGCCAGTAGTAAGCGCGATGCCACAGCGGGTAAAGGACAAACCCGGTGAGCATCGCGGGCAGCAGGATGATGAAGTTACGCAACCGGATCTGGTCAGCGAGAAAGGCGAGCATGACGATGGGGATGATGGGCCCGAAAAAGATCAGCAGGGCGGTGTAGATGTAGTAGAAGAAACCTGAGATGTAGGTGAGGCGGGCGGGAATTGCCATCCGTATCGACCACAGCCGGTCGGAGAACACGATCCCGGCGTTCCCGGTACACCACCGGTACTGCTGACGCACGAAGGAGTCGAAGTTGTCCGGGCAGATCCCGGTCGAGAGCAGGATTGGCAGATAGACCATGGACCAGCCGGCCTTGCGTACGTCAAGCCCGGTGTGCACGTCCTCCGCGTAAGGGATGAGGGTGACACCGCCCTGCGGTTCCAGGGCGGTCCGCCGGTAGACCGCTGACGTGCCGACGCAGATGGCCGCGCCGAGCCTGTTCCTGGCCACCTGAATCGTCCGGTAGAACACCTCCTGGATCGCGCCCGCTG
This sequence comes from uncultured Actinomycetota bacterium, assembly GCA_963844655.1. Taxonomy (GTDB): domain Bacteria; phylum Actinomycetota; class Actinomycetes; order Streptosporangiales; family Streptosporangiaceae; genus JASHPR01. The sequence goes on from CAWJPA010000009.1 coordinate 268,667, forward strand.
AGTTCTCGATCCAGGTCTGCGCGGGACTGCCCCGGAAGTACTGCGGTGACTGCACGATCGCGATCGCCGGGTCCTGCATGTAGGGCAGCGTCTCGTCCAGGAAATCGCTGCGCGGCGCGAAATCGGCATCCAGGATCACGATGAATTCGCCGCTCGTGTGGGCAAAGGCGTACCGCAGGTTGCCGCTCTTCTTGTGCACCTGCTGGTCGGGCAGGCGGACGTAGCACAGGCCGAAGGACTCGGACAGCTCGCGGGCCTCCTCGGACGACCCGTCGTCCAGGACATAGGCCTGGGCCTGGCCCGGGTAAGCCGCGATGAGCTCGGCGACGGCGGCCCAGGTGTTGCGGAGCAGTTCGATCGGCTCGCCGCAGATGGGCAGATGGATATCCACGGTGGGATAGACCGGCGGCCGCCACGCACGGATATAGGCCTGGTGCGCGGCCAGGTCGAACCCGCGCCCGGTGAAGTTCACCGGGAGGCTGATCGCCTGGTAGCCGATGTAGGTCAGGGTGAAAGCCATGAACGGCCAGGTAACCAGCGGGTCACTGAGCTCGAACCTGACCTGGCTGATAATGAGGCAGGCCGAGCCGATGGCCAGCACGGTGGTCAGGTACGGCAGGTTCCGCTGAACGTAGGAGTATTTCTCGTTGTCATCCGGGGGCGGCGGTGGCACCAGGCCGACCTGCCGGCGCTGTCGGTACGCGGCGACCGGTCGTACGGCTATTCCGGCAACGCTGGTCCGCTGACCGATCACGACTTCTTCTTGGGCTTGGGCTCGTATTGCCAAATTACGTACGTGCCCTGGCCGACGGGGGGGATCTCGATGCCGTAGGGCACGACGTCGATGATGCGATAGTTGGGGTTCTTCCGCAGGTCAGCCCGGATGCTGTGATCGAGTGCGGTCGTGTCCTGAAAGTTCAGGGCGACGATGGAGAAGTAACCCTCGGCGATGTAGGCGGCGAAGGTGCCGGCATTGCCAGGGCCAACCACACCCGCGGTCTTGCTCGGGCCGCCCGTGCTCCGTCCCGACGGCAGGACGATGTTCCTGGTGCTTGACCACCGCTGCCAGTCGGCCCCGGTGGGCAGGTAGTACTCGGGAACAGAAGGATCCTCCACCAGCAGGTGTCCACTGGGGCTGGTCAGAGGGCGGAGTATGGCGACGAAGGTGGCCGCGTTCGGCCAGTCGGTGGCAAATGACCACGACTGGCTGGCCCCCAGCGAGACCGGGAAGGCCAGGGCGAGCACGCAGGCCCCGAGGGTGAAGTTCCGCGTCTTCCTCGCGCCGTGCGCCGCCTCGTTCCTCCCGGCGTGCGCCGCCTCGATGAACCTGTCCACCGCGAACCCCGCGGCGATGGCGGCGAACCAGGCGCCCAGGCCCACGTGCTTGTCCAGCGAGGCCGCGGTGTGCAGACGTGCTTGCTCGAGCGGGCCCAGGATCGCGGCGACGGTCACCACCACGAGCAGCCAGGTCTGCGCGCGCCCCTGGCGGCCGACCCAGCTGGCGATGATGCCGCCCACGGCCAGGATCATGATGAGGCCGACCCAGGACCAGGAACTGGCGGCCACGGAGAGGGCCGAGGCTGCGCCGGAGGCCCGCGCCACCGTGGTCATCTCTATGCCGTGGAGATAGGGGCTCCCGCCGATGAGCAACCCCGCCAGCAGCACCGTGACCAGCACAATCACCAGGATCGCGATCCGCCGCGCAGCGACCTTGCCGCCCGGCCTCGGGAACGCGGTGAGCAGCGCCATCAGGATCACGACGATGTCGAACAGGGCTGACGCATACGCCACGGCATTGGCCAGCGCCAGCACCAGGGCGGCCGCGACCATCCGGCCGGTCGCGTCGCCTTCGTCACCGGCCCGGACCACCAGCCAGGTGGCCAGGGCGATCAGGAACAGCGCCATGGCGTCGTAGGTCGCGAACGCTCCCAGGTGCAGCGTCGGGCCGAGGACGGCGAACAGTGCGCAGGCAAAGAAGGCGGCCCGCTGGTTGTAGAGACGGCCGACGATCCCCCACAGCAGGACGGTGGCCCCGAGCGTGAACACCAGGGACAGAATGCGGGCGGCGGCCAGGCCCCCGATGCTGTCCGCTAGCGCGGCAATCGGCGGGTAGATGACCGGCGCCCCGGAGAAGTAAGCGGAGAACGGCGGAACAGGGACGCCATGCAGCCAGTGCGCCCACTGCAGGTGCCCGGCCCAGAGATACTCGGCCTCATCCAGGAACGCAGTGTTGGCGCCGACCAGCCGGAGCGAGAGAGCCGCCTGAACGACCAGCACGGCGGCCAGTGGCCACCACCGGGGAGCATGGCGTCCGAGCACCCTCCGGCCCGGGTCTGAGCCTGCTCTCGGAGCCACGGGAGCGACGTCAAGCTCAGCATCTCGCTGTGCGGCTCCCAGCGCGGAAGCCTGCGAGGTTGCCATGCCCTGGTCCATACGTCGCACCTGCCTGGGATCAGGGGGACACCAGGGGTGGCCTCGGCTCCCCCACGCGGCCCACGTAGTGTGCTGGCGGCGTCACATGCCGTGGCGATACCCCCCCGGACAGGAATACCGCTTACGAAAAGGTACTGTTCGGCCTGAGCGGAGGAGGGGCATTTGCTCAATCTTCCGTCTCAAAACCCACCTCGCACGGTTCACTAGCCACATGGGCCGGTGGCCCAGGTTCAGTCACTGATGGCGGAGTTGCCCGTGTGGCGGCGTGGGGGGCACCTGATATCAGAACCGCGCTCTGGAAAGCATGACGTAACTATTTCGTGACAACAGGTTATTTCACTTGAATGGTAGGGCATCCAGTGCTGTGCTGTCCTTCTGGGTTCGCTACCATCATGTGCGTGCCTGTGGGGGGTCTGGCTGCATGGGAGATGAAAGCCGCACTCCGCCCCTGGAGCGACGTGTGCCAGGAGCGGCTCGCGCCGGTCCGGGTCCGGCTGTCCGGGCAGGCCGCCCTGAGTTGCCCGAGGCCTTGCTGCAGCGCATGCAGGTCGTGGTCAATGCCGCACGCGCCCAGGCGGCAGCCGAGCAGGCACAGGCCCAGGGGCCGCCAGCAACGCAGCCGCCGCCGTCTGCCACGGAGGCGGCTGACCGAGAAAACCCGGCCACGGACTCCTGGTCAGATGCTGATGCGGACTTCGATACGTCGCCATTGCCGCGGCTGACTAGTTCAGGAGCTGTGGCCAAGGACGTCGCGAGCCCGGCGGTCAATCCTGGCGTCAATAAGGTCGGCGTGCCAACGGGTGCCCCAGCGAAACCGGATTTCGGCGTGAAACCTGATGTCGCGTTGAAGCCGGATCGCGCCGCCAAGCCGCGCCGTACCCTAAAGCCGCGGCGCAGCGCCAAGGCCGACCGCATGGTCACACCCGACCGCATGGTCAGGCCCGACCGCAACCTACCGCCCGACCGGGCCGCCGGCGCCGAGCGCGCCGCCCAGGCCGAACGGGACCGGGCCGCCCGGGTCCAGCGGGAGCGCGCCGCCCAGGCCGAACGCGAACGTGCGGAAGCTGAACGGCGCCGCGCCGCCCAGGCCGACGCCGAGCGCAGCGCCCAGGCCGAACGCGAACGCGCGGAAGCCGCCGCACAAGCCGAGCGCGACCAGGCCGAGCGCGACCGGGCCGCCCAGGCGGAACGCGAACGCGCCGCTCAGGCCAATGCCGAACGCGCCGCCCAGGCCAATGCCGAACCCGCCGCCCAGGCCAATGCCGAACCCGTCGCCCAAGCCGACGCCCATCGCGCCGCCCAGGCTGAAGGCGATCAGGCCGCCCAAGACCCGCCGGTCGAAGCCTCCGTCGATCCTTTCCTCGCTCTCAAAGGTGAGCACGCCGCTATGGCCGCACCCGGCGCCGGAGCACAAGCAACGGCCAGCCCCGCCCCGGCCGAAGGCACCCAGAAGGCCGAACCTGACGCCGGGGAGCCGGACAACCCCGCCCCGCCGGGCGGGGTCAAGTGGCTGCCTGAGGACTACTTCCGGCCGCTTTCCGCCGTGCGGAACCCCGCGGAGAAGAAGGCCGAGTGGGCCAAGAAGGCACAGGAGGACGGGGGCAAGAAAGGCGAGTGGGACGAGCGGATTCCCTGGGACGAGCAGCCCCCGTGGGAGGAACAGGCACAGCCGGCGCGGGAGGCTAAGCCGGACGTCCTGAACGCGTCACGCGGTCACAGTCGCCGCACATCCACGCTGGCCGCTGTGGTGGTCGCCGTGGTGATCGCCGGGTCGGTAGGGATCGCGCTGGCCCTGAGGTCCGCACCGACAGGCACCCCAGGCGGCAAGCCCGCCTCCCCGGCGGAGATTCGCGCCCAGGCGGCCGCCTGGGTGGATCAGCAGGTCAGCCACAACACCGTCGTGTCATGTGACCACGCGATGTGCGCCGCGCTCGCCAGGCTTCGTTTCCCCCCGGTAGACCTGCACGTGCTCGACGCGACGTCATCCAATCCCGCCTCCACCGTGATCATCGCCACGCCCACCATCCGCAGCCAGTTCGGGAGCAGCCTCGGCTCTTCGCTGGCCCCGCTGGTCCTCGCGAAGTTCGGCACCGGGAGCGCCCAGGTCGACGTGCGCTTGGTCGCGCCGCACGGTGCCGCCGCCTACCGGCAGGCACTGCGCAATGACGTGCTGGCCAGGAAGGCAGCCGGCATCGAACTGCTGGGCAACTCGCTCATCCACGCCTCAGCCCTGGCGAGGAAGCAGCTCGCCGCCGGCGATGTGGACCCGCGGCTGATGATCGTGATCGCGGCCATGGCCTCGAAGGTCCCGCTCGACATCGTGGCGTTCAGCGACTCAGGCCCACATGCCAGTGCGGGCGTCCCGCTGCGTCTGGCCGAGCTGGCCGAGACCAACGGCAAGGCAGCTTCCGGCTGGAGCCAGGCGATGCTGGCGCTGCTCCGGGCGCAAGACCCGCCGTACCTGCCCGCCAAGGACGGAACAATGTCGCACAACGGCAAGAAAGTCCTATACCTGCAGTTCCCCGTCCCGAGCCCGCTGGGGCTGCTCGGCCCGTCGAGCCCGTGACCTCCGGTTCGCGGCGCGCCGTCTGAGGAGCAGGGCCTGATCGCTACGGCCCTGGTTTCTCGCTGTCCAGCGCCGCCATCTGGGCGGGGTCGTAGCGGTCACCCACCACCTGGTCCGCGGGCACGGCCGCTTCGATGGCGGCCAGTTCCCCAGGAGTCAGCTCGAGGTCCGCGGCGCCGAGCGCCTCGGCCAGCCGGTCCCGCCGTTTGGTGCCGATCAGCGGCACGATGTCGGTGCCACGGGAGGTCACCCACGCGATGGCCAGCTGTGCCGTGGTGACACCGCGGGAGTCCGCGACCTTTTCCAGCGCGGCCAGCAGGTCCAGGTTGCGCTGCAGGTTCTCGGCCCGGAACCGGGGGAACCTGGTCCTCGGGTCGTTCGCGCCGATCTCGCGTGCGCTCGCGGTGGAGAGCAGCCCGCGGGACAGCACCCCGTACGCGGTCACCCCGATGCCGAGCTCCCGGACCGTCGGCAGGATCTCCGCCTCGATCCCGCGGCTCATCAGCGAGTACTCGATCTGCAGCGCGGTTACCTTGTGCACGGCGTGCGCGCGGCGGATGGTGGCGGCGCCCATTTCGGACAGGCCGAGGTACCTGACGAAGCCCGCTTCGATCATTTCCGCGATCGCGCCCACCGTGTCCTCGATCGGAACGCGCGGGTCCAGCCGGGCCGGCTGATACAGGTCGACGTAGTCGGTGCCCAGCCGCCGCAGCGTGTAGGCCAGCGAGTTCTTGACCATGACCGGGCTGGCATCGTGGCCGATGAACGCGCCCCGGGGGTCGCGCTGTCCGCCGAACTTGACCTGGATGAACACGCGGTCACGGCCGACTCCGCGCAGGGCATCACGCAGCAGCATCTCGTTATGGCCCATGCCGTAGAAATCGCCGGTGTCGAGCAGCGTGATGCCGGCGTCCAGGGCCGCGCGAACGGTGGCGATGCTCTCCGCGTCATCGGCCTGCCCGTAGACGCCGGACATGCCCATCAGGCCGAGGCCAAAGGCCGAGACCAGCGGCCCGCCGCTGCCCAGCGGAATCGACTCCATGCGCTCCTCCATCGTGAACTGCAGTGCTTACCTGCTTACAACCCTACGGCCGCGCGGAGTAGACCCGGTCTCCCCCCACGTACGTGAACTCGACCGCGGTGCTGGCGATCTCGTCCGGCGGGCCGTCGAACGGGTCGCGGTCGAGCACGATCAGGTCGGCGAGCCTGCCCACCTCGATCGCGCCGGTCTCGTCGTCGAGGTGGTTCACGTAGGCCGAGCCGATCGTGTACGCGCCCAGCGCCTCCGCCAGGCCAAGCCGCTGGCCGGGCAGCAGCGGCTCAGCCTCGGTGCCGGCCGCGCCCGGCAGCGTCCTGTTCACCGCCACATGGATCGCGCGCAACGGGTTCGCGCTGCTCACCGCCCAGTCGCTGCCGGCGGCCAGGCGGGCGCCCGAGCGGTAAAGGTCGCCGAACAGGTACTGCCGCTCAGACCGCTCCGGCCCGATGAATGGGATCGTCAGCTCATCCATCTGCGGCTCATGCGCGGCCCACAGCGCCTGCATGTTGGCGGTTGCGCCGAGCGCGGCGAATCTAGGGACGTCGTCCGGGTGCATCACCTGGAGATGCGCGATGTGGTGCCGGTGATCGTTGGCACCGTTCACGGAGCGGGCGGCCTCGATCGCGTCCAGCGTTTCCCGGACGGCGCGGTCGCCGATGGCGTGGAAGTGCACCTGGAACCCGGCCGCGTCGAGGAGGGTCACGTATTCGCGCAGTTCCTCCGGGTCGACATGGGACAGGCCCCGGTTGCCGCTCTGGCAGCCACAGGAATCGAGGTACGGCTCGATCATCCCGGCGGTGAAGCTCTCGGCGACGCCGTCCTGCATGATCTTGACCGTGTTGGCGCGGAACCGGCCCACCTGACCCTGCTCCCGCCGGGCCAGGATGCCGGGCAGCTGCTCGCTTCCCCGGCCCCGGTCCCACCACAGGGCGCCCTGAACCCGCGCGGTCAGCGATCCCGCGCTTGCCGCGGCCAGGTACGCGGGCAGTGGATCACCGGAGCCGAGATAATCGCCGATGATCGCGTCCTGCCAGGCGGTGATGCCCCGGGCATGCAGGTGTTCCTGGGCGAGCAGCAGCCCGCGGACCCGGTCGTCAAAGGTCGGCGCCGGCACATGGCGCCCCACCAGGTTGGCGGCCCCCTCGTGCAGCGTGCCCTGGACGGTGCCATCGGCGGCGCGCTCGATCCGGCCGTCCGGCGGGTCTGGTGTCCGGGCGTCGATGCCCGCCAGTTCGAGGGCGCGGGAGCTGGCCCAGGCGCCGTGCCCGTCACGGTTGGTGATGTAGGCGGCACGGCCGCCGGTGACCTGGTCGAGGAGCTGGCGATCCGGCGTGCCGCGGGAGAACCACTCCATGCGCCAGCCGCTGCCCGCGATCCATTCCAGACCCTGATGCTGTGCCACGTAGGAGCTGATCCTGGCCAGGGCGTCATCCAGGGTGGCCGCGCCGATGAGGTTGCATCCGATCATCGTGACGCCCGCGAACGCGGGATGGACGTGCGCGTCCTGGAACCCGGGCAGCAGCGCCCGCCCGCGCAGGTCCACCACCTCGGTTCCTGGCCCGATCAGGTCGGCGATGCCATCGTCGGCGGCGTCACCCACCGCGACGATCCGGTCGCCGCGCACGGCGGCCGCGGTGGCCCGTGGGCCGGTTTCCGGGTGGGACCCCGTTCCGGCCGGGACCATGCGGCGGCCCGCCGCGTCTGCGGTGTAGACCGCTCCGCCGCTGAACACCACGTCGGCCTGGGTTCCCATGCGCCCTCCTCGGCAGGCCGCGTCCCAGGCAGCACCGTATTTGGCGGGCTGCGGCGCGGCTCAGCCGACCAGCCTAGGTGATCAAACGCCGGGGAGGCGGGGCGCCGTCAGCGCTTAAGGCCGACTCCGCCCCACATGGCGGCCGGCCTCTTGGCGTCGAGTTCGGCGTCGGGCCGCCACTCCTGGATCCGCGTCACCCCCGGCGGGATCAGCTCCAGGCCGTCAAAAATCCGGGCCACCTCAGCGTGGGACCTGTAGGTCCCTTTCTGCGACACCATCCGGTTGAGGCGCTCCCTCATTTCGGCCATCTTCTCTGGCTCGATGTCCGAGGCCACGTGCGAGATGGCCAGGTAGCTCCCGGAGGGGACCGCGTCCAGCACCCTGGCCACGATCGCAGCCGGGTCATCCTCGTCCCCGATCAGATGCAAGATCGCTATGAGCATGACCGCCACCGGGCGGCTGAAGTCCAGGGTCCGCGCGGCCTCGGCCAGGATCCGGTCGGTGTCGCGCAGGTCAGCGTCGATGTAGTCGGTCGATCCCGCCGAGTTGCTCGTCAGCAGGGCGCGAGCGTGGGAAAGAACGATCGGGTCGTTGTCCACGTAGACGACGCGGCTCTCCGGTGCCACCGACTGGGCCACCTCGTGGGTGTTGTTCGAGGTCGGGATCCCGGTGCCGATGTCGAGGAACTGCCTGATCCCGGCCTCGGCGGCCAGGTAGCGCACCACCCGGGCCAGAAAGGCCCTGTTGACCCGGACCGACGAGACAAGGTCCGGGTACGCCTGCAGCGCCGCTTCCCCAGCCGCCCGGTCCGCCGCGTAGTTGTCCTTGCCGCCCAGCCAGTAGTCGTATACCCGGGCGATATGCGCCACGCTGGTATCGAACGTCGGCGACTCGTGCTCGTCAGGTCCCGTGTCATCTCGCCAGTCGCGGGCCTGCGAGGAGCTTTCGCTGGTCACTTGTGCGCCTTTCTGGAACGGTGCGGCGGGTTTGAATCGGATGGCTAAATCGACTGGATGATCTCGCTGAGGAAGCTGGCCGTGTCAGCCGGAGTCCTGGCCTCTGCGTTGAGGCGGTTCATGACTTCCATGTAGTGGTCGACGTCCTCGCGTCTTTCCAGGTACAGAGCACTGGTGAGCTGCTCGATATACACGACATCCGGCAGGTCAGGCTCGCCGAAGCGCAGGATGGTGAACGAGCCGCCCGCCGCCGCGTGGCCGCCGTAGCGGAACGGCACCACCTGAAGCGTGACCTGCGGAAGCTCGGCGACCTCGATGAGGCGGCGCAGCTGGTTCCGCATCACCTCGCGCCCGCCCACCGGCCGGCGCAGCACCGCCTCGTCCATGACCGACCACACCCGGGGCGGCTTGGGCTTGGCCAGCAGGTCCTGGCGCTTGATCCGCAGGCTCACCCGGCGATCGACCTCCTCGGCGGGCGCCGCCCGATGGCCCAGCACCATGACCGCTCGCGCGTAATCCTCGGTCTGGAACAGGCCATGCACGAACTGCAGCTCGAAGGTCCTGATCAGCGACGCGGCCTGCTCGAGCCCTAGGTACGTCTCGAACCAGTCGGGGAGCAGATCGCTGTACTGAGCCCACCAGCCCGGATTTCCAGCCTGCCGGGTGAGCGACAGCATCCGCTCTCGCACCTGCTCGTCGGTAATGCCGTACAGGGTGAGCAGGTCGCCCACATCCCGCTCCTTGAAGCCCACCCGGCCGTGCTCCAGGCGGCTTATTTTGAAGCGGGTGGCCCGGATCTCATAGCCCGCCTCATCCGGCGTGATGCCGCTGGCCTCACGGAACCGGCGCAGCTGCGTTCCCAGCAGCATGCGGACCACGGTAGGTCCACCCAGTTGCTCGTCTGAGTCGGAGCCCTCAGGTGGGTTGCTGCCGGGCTGAACCATGCCCATACCGACTCCCGGAGCGATGGGTCAACGCTGAGTGACGACGCGCAGACAGCACGATATCACCCGTCTAGCGATTGACGGGGAGCCGTTTCCGGTGAGTCCAGATGTCACCTGGTGACGCCGGTTCCGCGTGATTGTGCCGCAGTTACCGCTATCACACCGAGCCCTTACAGCGGGGTAATCAAATTATCGAACTCGCCGTTCTTCACTCCCCGCAGGAACGCGGTGATCTCGGCCCGGGTGTAGACGAGGGCCGGGCCGACCGGGTCCCGGGAGTTGCGGACGGCGATCGCGTCGCCCGGCAGTTCCGCTAGCTCGACGCAGCTTCCGCTCGGGTTGCTGACACGGCTCTTGCGCCACCGCGCTCCTCGGAGTTGGCCGGCGGGCATGCCATTACTGACCTGCATCTTTGCCCCCTCAGAGTGGAAAGCGGATGCGCACATCGTCGGTGCAACCGACGTTTGCAAGTGCCAGACTAACAGAGCAAATGCATGTGCAGACGCTAAATGGCGGACACCGCTTGCAGCCGTAGCGTGCATGCGCGAGGATCTAGCTGTACGCGGCCGTTTCCTGCAACGACCGATTGTGGCAAGTGATGACAGCACATACGGCACGCCTGGCGCACCGCCCACCCGGCCTCACGGGCTGCGAGTGGCTGGTTCCGGCCATGGAGATGGCCGCCACTGCGGGCGGCAGCTGGCCGCCGGCTTACGCAGCGCCGGTAGCCCTGACCGCGACGCGCTTCCCGAGAGTGGCCACGCGGACGCCGGGCCTCGACGCCGGATCGGTTCGCGCGGCCCGGGATTTCACCCGGGCGACGCTGCAGCGCTGGGGGGTCACGACCAGCTGCGACGATGTTGCCGTGGTCATGTCCGAGCTGCTGACCAACGCACTACATCACGCGCTCCCGCCCGGCGCGGCCGAGCCTCGCTGGCCGATCAGGCTCGGCTTACTGCAGCCGGGACCGTGCGTGCTCTGCGCCGTGGCCGACCCCAGCGACCAGGTGCCGGTGCTCAAGGATCCTGACTACCTGGCCGAGAGCGGCCGGGGCCTGCACGTCGTCGCCTCGCTCAGCAGCGGCTGGGGCTGGACCGCCCCCGGCCGGTCGGGAAAGGTCGTGTGGGCGATGTTCTCGACCAGCGGTCCTGCGGCCCGGTTATCCTTTTGGCTCGTTCTGACCGCTGGTGACCCAGACCGCCCGAGGTGGCAGAGTGCGCCCCATGGAACCCACTGTGACCACCCGTTACGGCAGTGTTCGCGGTCACTGGCGTGAGGGCGTAGCGACGTTCCTCGGTATCCCGTACGCGGCCAGCCCGACCGGCCCGCTGCGGTTCCGGGCTCCGGCGCCCCCGGTTTCATGGGCCGGTATTCGTGAGGCCGACCGTTTCGGCGCGACCCCGCCGAAACCCAGGTACGCCCCGCCGTTCGACGTGCTGCTGCCCGAGCCGGACATCCCGGGTGACGACTGGCTGACCGTGAACGTATGGACACCCGACCCGGGCGCGGCGAGCCTGCCGGTCATGGTCTGGATTCACGGTGGCGCCTACAGCAACGGCAACTCCGCGATCCCGATGTATGACGGGCACGCGTTCGCGCACGACGGCGTCGTGATGGTCAGCCTCAACTACCGGCTGGGCGTCGACGGGTTCGCCCTGCTGCCCGATGCCCCGGCCAACCGGGGCCTGCTCGACCAGATCGCCGCGCTGGAATGGGTCCGCGACAATATCGGGGCCTTCGGCGGCGATCCGGGCAACGTCACGGTCTTCGGGGAGTCCGCGGGCGCGATGAGCGTGACCACGCTGCTGTCCCTGCCCCGGGCGCAAGGCCTGTTCGCGAAGGCCATCACGCAGAGCGGGGCCGGCCAGGCCGCGGCCGATCCGGCGGACGCGGCCCTGGTATCCAAGGAACTCGGCCTGGCGCTCGGCCGGGAGGCCACGGCCGCGAGCCTGGCCGAGGTCACCCTGCCCGACCTCATCCAGAGCCAGGTGCTGGTGCGCGATGCGCTGTTCAGCCAGCCCGACCCGGCCCGCTTCGGCGCCAGCGTCGTGGCCAGCACGATGGCGTTCATCCCGGTAGTCGACGGCGACCTGATCCCCGTCCACCCGCTGACGGCGATCACGGCGGGCTCCGGATCGCAGGTGCCGTTGCTGACGGGCACGACCACGGATGAGTACCGGCTGTTCCTGGTCCCGACCGGCATCGCCGACTACATCACGGCCGACGGGCTGGCCGGGGTGCTCGCCCTCCTGGGCATCGGCCCGGCGGTGGGCGATCTCTACCGGGCCAACCGGCCGCTCGCCTCCCCGGGCGACCTGCTCGCCGTCGTGCTCACCGACCGCTACTTCCGGCTGCCGGCGCTGGCCGTGGCCGGAGCCAGGGCGGCGGGGCCCGCCGCCACCTATGTGTATGAGTTCGCCTGGCCGAGTCCGGTGCACGGCCTGGGGGCGTGCCACTCGCTGGAGATCCCGTTCGTATTCGGCAATCTGTTCGCGGAAGGCGCCGAGCTGGCGCTCGGGCCGAACCCGCCGGCCGCGCTGGCCGACCGCATGCACGCGGCCTGGCTGGCCTTTGCCCGCAGCGGCAATCCCGGATGGCCCGCTTACGGTCCGTCCTGCCCAGTCATGGTCTTCGACGCTCACGATGGAGGGGTGCAAGCTGACCCGCGTGGCGACGAACGCCGGATCTGGGCCCTCGGCTAGGGCGCGCCGGTGCGGCCAGGCGCGGGCCGCTGTGCGTGCTGCTGCTGCGAAATGTCCGGATCTGGCGGGCGGCCGGGAGCGGGCACGTCAAGGTCCACGCACGGCGCTTCGTGCGCGTTACGCCGCCTGCCGGCCCTAGCATCGCCCGCGCTGGGACGGCCTAGGCCGCGCACTCCCGGCAGACAAGCTGGCCGCCGCGAGTCTCGGCGAGCTGGCTTCTGTGGTGCACGAGGAAGCAGCTCGAGCAGGTGAACTCGTCAGCCTGGCGTGGGATCACCTGGAACGAGAGCTCCTCGTTAGACAGGTCCGCCCCGGGCAGCTCCAGCGACTCGGACGCGTCGTCCGGGTCGATGTCGATCGCCGTCGATGACTTGTCCATCCGGCGCGCCTGGAGCTCCTGCAGGCTGTCCTCGCTCAGCTCGTCGTCAGTCTTCCTCGGGCTGTCGTAGTCGGTAGCCATATGGCCCTTACCCCTCCATCTTCTTCACCTATCGCGCGGGTGTAACGCTCGGGCGGCCTCGGTTGTGCCCGAATCCGGCGGAGAATTCTGTCACGTCCCGGCGCCTGGTACACGTACACGGCGTCAGCCGCGGTTCGTGTCGCCCCCAGGCGACCCCAGCATGCCCTCACCACCTGGCCTTCCCGCGCAAACCGGGCCGGTAAGTTGCCCGATCACGCTCACTAGCTGTCACAAAGTGCGTATGGTACGAACCGCCCTTCATGTCGCCTGCATGGTCTTGCGGAGACGAGTTATGCCCCATGTCAGGCCGCTGCATGCCGAGGATCCGAGGCGTGTCGGCCAGTACCGGCTAGCCGGGCGGATTGTGGGCATGCCCGCCGCTGGCCCGGTCTACCTCGCCAGGTCGGTGGACGGCACCGAGGTGACCATAACGCTGCTTGACGGGGAATGGACCACGGACAGCGCGGCCAGGGACCGGTTTACGGCCGAGGCGAGCGCGGCGCGCCGCGTCGCGCCGTTCTGTGCGGCGAGGCTCCTTGGCGCCGGTTTCGACGCTGGCCACGCCTACCTGGTCAGCGAGTACATCGCCGGGCCCTCGCTGCGGGAATCCGTGACCGAGGAAGGAGCCTGGTACGACAGTGACCTGGAGGCGCTGGCCGTCGGGACCGCGACCGGCCTGGCCGCCATTCACCAGGCCGGGCTGGTGCACGGCGAGTTCGGCCCCGCCTACGTCGTGCTCGGGCCGGAGGGCCCGCGCGTGGTGGACTTCGGGATTACCCCGCCCTACGGTTCGGCCACCCCCGCCGCCGACATGCTGGCCTGGGCCCGCACCATGCTGTTCGCGGCGGCGGGCGGCCGGGCGGGCCATGGCGACCTGGACCTGCTGCCCCGGCCACTGCGCGAGGTGACCGCGAAGTGCCTCTCCCCCGGCCCCAGCGAACGGCCGTCCGCGCGGTCCGCGGTGACCGAGCTTCTGGGCGATGACACCCCGGATGCGGGGGTTCTCGGCGAGGGAATGCGGCGCGCGGCGCGCGCCGCGGTGCAGCCAGAACCTGTGCCGGACGCGGACACGGGCAGACGGCCACGCACCGGGACGCGCCGGGGCATAACGGTCTGGTGGGCGGCCGGGATCACGGTCTGCGTCCTGGCGATCGCGGTCGCCATCCACGCCGCGCAGAACGAGAGCGCGCAGCCGAGCGCCGCGGGCCAGCCTGCCGCCACGACCCACGCGACGCCTGCGGCGTCGAGCAGCCGGCCGGGTGCGTCACCCGCGCCCAAGGCGACGGTCCCGGCCACCCTGGCCGGGACCTGGGCGGGTCAGCTTACGCAGACCAGCCCGCCGGATGCCTTCAACGTCCGGGTCACCCTGAACTCCGGCACCACCGGCGGCACCATTCGCTATAAGGGAGCCTCGTTCGCGTGCTCCGGCCAGCTCAGTCTGGAGTCGGACATCCTCAGCACCCTGACCCTGAACCAGGCGATCGTGCAGGGGCAGAAGATATGCGCCGACGGCGTGGTCACGATCAGCCAGGGCCCCGCGGGCAACCTGCTGTTCAGCTTCAAGGGGAAGTCAGGTCCCGCCGCGAAAGGCACGCTGACGAAGTCGGCGTAGCCAGCCGACAGCCGTCAGGCGTCCCGCTCCGGATTCAGCCCCGCCAGCAGGTCATGGAGCTCGCGGTGCAGCGGCGGCGCGGCCGCCAGCGTCATCGACGGCCCGGCGCGCTTGCCGTGGAGCCCGGTGATCTGGGCGCCGGCCTCGGCCGCTATGAGGCCGCCCGCCGCGATGTCCCAGAGGTTGACGCCGCGCTCATAGAAGGCATCCACGCTGCCGGAGGCGACCGAGCACAGGTCCACGGCGCACGACCCGCCGCGCCGGATGTCCCGCACCCGCGGCAGCACGCCGCACAGCACCTCGGCCTGGATCAGGCGCTGCCCGGCCTCGTACCCGAAGCCCGTCGCCACCAGCGCCTGGTCGAGTGATACCTCCCGGTTGCAGCTCAGCCGGACGGCTGGAACCGCGGTCGAGTCCGGGCCGGTGCTGCCCGATCTCAGCCACGCGCCGTGGCCGAGCGCCGCGCTGTAGAGCTCACCGCGCCGGGGCACGAACACCGCGCCCGCGACTACGGCGCCGTCCTCCTCCGCAGCGATGCTGACCGCCCAGTCGGGCAGACCGTAGACATAGTTGACCGTGCCATCCAGCGGATCCACGATCCAGCGCACACGTTTATCCCGACCCTCACCCTCCCAGGTCTCGCTGCCCGCCGCGCCGGGCCGGGCCGGGGTCTCCCCGCCCTCTTCGCCGAGGATCCTGTCGCCGGGCCGTGCGGCGCCGATCCGCTCCCTGATCAGCGCCTCCGCGGCCTGATCCGCCTCGGTCACCACATCGGTCGGGCTGGACTTGGTGGCCACGACGACCGCCCGGACGTCCCGGCTGACCAGCAGCTGGCCGGCCGCCACCGCAGCCGCGCAGGCCAGCTCGAGCAGGCTGCCCGCGGCAGGCTCGCTCACGCCGTCGCCTGGGCCCGGGTGGCCGGCCGGGAGGGGCGTCCCCCACAGCAGCCTGGGCCGCACATGTCGAGGGAGGGTCCCAGGTCGCCAACCGCGCGCGGGGCGGCTCCGTCCCGCCGTTCGGTCACCAGCTCGGTGATCATCGCGACAAAGCGGCTGTCTGTGCCCGGCGTCGCGGCCCGGGCCAGCGGCAGACCGAGCCGCTCGGCGGCTTCGGCCGCCTCCACGTCCAGATCGAAGACCACCTCCATGTGATCAGAGGTGAACCCCACCGGGACCAGGACCACCGCGCGGGAGCCGGCGCGGGCCAGCTCGCTGAGGCAGTCGACCACGTCAGGGCCGAGCCAGGGCACCGCCGGGGGCCCGCTCCGGCTCTGGTAGGCCAGCCGCCATGGCCGGCCCTGGCCGGCCCGCTCGGCGATCAGCCGCGAGGCCTCCGCGATCTGCGCAGGATAGGCCCCACCGTGCGGCCCGCTCGCGGCCGCCATGGTCTCCGGAATGCTGTGCGCGGTGAAAACCAGGTCAAATTCTTCCCGAACGGAATCGGGCAACGACTCGACCGCGCCGCGAACTGCACCGGCGAACGGCTCTATGAAACCCGGGTGGTTGAAGTACTGCCGCAGCTTGTCGATGCGCGGTGCGTCCGGGCCGACCTGCGCCCTGGCCCGCTCGATGTCCTCCAGGTACTGCCGGCAGCTGGAGTACGAGCTGTAGGCCGACGTCACGAACGCGACCGCGTGCCGCACTCCGTCGGCGGCCATGGCCGCCATGGTGTCGGCCAGCATCGGATCCCAGTTGCGGTTGCCCCAGTAGATGGGCAGGCCGATGCCGCTGCCCGCGAAGTCCTTCTCGATCGCGGCCAGCAGGTCCCGGCACTGCTGGTTGATCGGGCTGACGCCACCGAACCGGTAGTAGTGCTCGGCCACCTGCTCCAGCCGCTCCCGCGGCACGCCTCGGCCGCGGGTGACGTTCTCCAGGAACGGCATCACGTCGTCCGGGCCCTCGGGCCCGCCGAAGGACACGAGCAGAAAAGCGTCGTAGCGCGGCACGTAACTATCCAACCAGCACCCGAAGTCAGCCCGGGAAGTTCCTGGCGTACTCCGCCGCGAGGCCTAGTACCTCTTTCACGTACCAGTCGGCGTGGTTGTAATCGAAGATCGCCCTGGACAGTGCGCTGCCGCCCGCGGCGGCGCCGTCGGCGCACAGCATCCTGGCGGCCGAAGGCACGGCGTCATAGGGGTTCATGATGTCCGGCGGACCGGTCTGGCCGAACCCGCTGATGCCCCAGATCGCCCACGTCGACGGCAGGAACTGCATCGGCCCCAGCGCGCCCGCGGTGGACGGGCCGACGTTGCTCCCGTCCCCGCTCTCGATCTGGCCGATGGCAGCCAGAATGGTCCAGGACAGGCCGGGGCAGTACCTGGCGGCCGAGGCCCGGAACAGCTGCAGGTACGTGGTGGGCAGCTGACCCGACGCCACCTTCACCACCGGGAGCTGCTGCTGGCGCAGGCTGACGATCTTGGCCGACGGCCCGAGCACCTTTCTGACCTTGGCCATGAGCGCAGGCAGGCTGGTCCCGGGCGCGCTGATCAAGGCCGCCACCCGGTGCACCAGGCCCAGCTCCCGTGAGGTGCGGGTGTTCACCAGCAGGTCGACACCGGCGATGCCGAGCGAGGCGGCCGCCCCGAACGTGACCGTCTGCCCGGTGCTGCCGGTGAGCTGGTAGCTGCCACCGTGGCGCAGGCCCAGACGGGTGCGCGCGGCCGGGGAGGCCACGAACTTCCCATCCGCCAGGGCGGTCCAGAACCCCTGGTCCGAGGCGGTACGCAACGGCACCCAGGAGCGGAACGTGGCCGGGTTCACGCCGATGACGCTGACCGGCCGGCGGCCGGCCTTGATCTCCGCGCCGTCAAAGGCGATCGTGTTCCTGACCCCAGTGATCTTGCTCAGCTGGCTGAGGTCCTGGCCGGTGATCCCCTGCGGCGCGACGACCAGGAGATCGGGCAGGATGATCTGCCGGAACGAACCGGAGTCCCGTGTGGCCGCCGCCGCAGACAAGGCCGGAGCGGTTAACGACCCGCCCGCGGGCGGCTGGATCATGCGGGCCGTCGCGCCGGCGGCGAAGAAGACGAACGCGCTGCAGCCCGCGACCCCGCGGAGCGCCGGCGTGAGCGACCCGAAAGCGGTGGCGCGTGGCCCTCTGCGCCGGATCAGGCGTCTCATCGCGATAAAACCCTAACCCGGACCGGTGGCACGCTGTCTACCGCGCGACTAACTCTTTCCCAAATGACACCAACGCCTGATATACCGTCAGGGCGGAGGTTAGCGGAGAGTGACGCAGGTCAGGGAGCGGAAGCAGGGTCAGCGGCGCAATCCCTTCCTCGAGGTTCTCGCCAGGCCGGGCGCACTGAAATTCTCGGCAGCGGCTTTCGTCGGCCGGACGCCCATGGCCATGTTCGGTCTCGGCACGGTACTCCTTATCGCGTCGGTCACCGGCCGGTACGGGCTGGCCGGGATCGTGGCCGCGACCGGGTCCGTCGGCTACGCGGTCTGCTCGCCCCAGGTTGCTCGGCTCGCCGACCGGTTCGGGCAGGGCCGCGTGCTGCGGCCGCTCGTGATCTTCTTCGCGGCCAGCACCGTCGCGCTCATCTGCTGTGCCGAGTTCCGGGCCCCGGTGTGGACCCTGCTGGTGACGGGCGCGGTCGCCGGGGCATCGATGCCGTCGCTCGGCTCGATGGTGCGGGCCCGCTGGAGCGTGCTGCTCAGCGGCTCGGCGCTGCTGCATGCCGCGTTCTCGCTCGAGTCGGTGCTCGATGAGACGATCTTCGTCATCGGGCCCGCGCTGGTCACCCTGCTCGCCACCCAGGTCTATCCCGCCGCCGGGGTGGCCGTCGCGATGGTGGCGTGCGTGACCGGCACGCTCCTGCTGGCCAGGCAGCGCGGTACCGAGCCGCCGTCCGGGTCCCTACGGCCCGGCGCCGGGCCGGCCGGCACGCCCGTACCCCGCCGGTCCGCCGTTCCCGCACCCGGACTGATCACGCTGGCACCGGTCTACCTGTGCCTCGGCGCCATGTTCGGCACGATCGACCTCTCCACCGTGGACTTCGCGCAGGAACACGGGCACAAGCCGCTGGCCGGGTTCATCCTCGGCGCGTACGCCCTGGGCAGTGCGGTCGGCGGGCTCGGTTACGGGTCCCGGACCTGGCACGCTCCCGTGTACCGCAGGTTCGCGATCACGCTGTGCATCGTCGCCGCGGGCACGGCCACGTTCTGGGCGCTGCCCGGGCTCGGCGTGCTGACCGTGGTCATCTTCTGCTCCGGGCTGGCCATATCGCCGACGTTCATCTCGGGCTTCAGCCTGATCGAACAGCAGGCCCCGGCCGGGCGCCGGACCGAGGGCCTGGCCTGGCTCAGTTCGGCCATCTCGGTCGGCGTGGCGGTCGGATCGGCCGTCACCGGGCAGCTCATCGACGCGGGCGGCGCACGCTGGGGCTACCTGTTCGCGGCCGGCTGCGGCATGGCGGCCGCCGCGGTCTGCCTGCTGGGCCTGCGCAACCTGCGCGTGCCCGGACCGGCAGAACCGGCAGAATGGGCCAATGCCTGACGATGGCGCGCCGTCCCGGGTCTGGCGGAACTGGGCGGGCAACGAGTCGGCGCGGCCGCGCCGCGTCGCCTCCCCGCGGTCCGCGGACGAGGTGGCCGACGAGATCCGCCGCGCGGCCGCAGACGGGCTGACCGTGCGGATGGCCGGCACCGGGCATTCGTTCACCCCGGCCGCGGCCACCACCGGGGTCATGCTGCGCCCGGGCGGGGTCACCGGCCTCAGGTCGGTCGATGCGGCGGCCGGGCTGGTCACCGTCGGCGCGGGCTGCCCGCTGAACGTGCTCAATGCGGAACTGCAGGCCCGCGGGCTGTCGCTGGCGAACATGGGCGACATTCAGGTGCAGACCGTGGCCGGCGCGATCCAGACCGGCACCCACGGCACCGGCCGCGACGTCGGCGGCATGGCCGCCCAGGTGGCTGGCCTGGAAATGGTTCTGGCTGATGGCACGATCACGACCTGCTCCGCCGGCTCGCCCGGCAGTTCGCCGCCCGCCGGCGATCCGCCCTCGTCGCCCCCCGCCGGCCAACCACCCCCATCCCTATTCGACGCCGCGCGAGTCGGCCTCGGGGCGCTCGGCGTGCTGACCGCTGTGACCTTCCGGGTGGTTCCCGCCTTCCTGCTCGAGGCCCGTGAAGAGCCCATGCGCTGGTCCGAGGTGATCGCCAGGCTGGACGAGTTGACGTCGGAGAACGAGCACTTCGAGTTCTACTGGTTCCCGCATAGCGAGGGCTGCCTGACCAAGCGCAACAACCGGTCAGCCGGCCCGGCGCGGCCGCTGGGCAGGCTGCGGTACCTGCTGGATGACGAGTTCCTGTCCAACACGGTGTTCGGGGTCACCTGCAGGCTCGGGCACGCGGTCCCCGCGATGATCAAGACGGTCAACGGTGTGGCCGGGAAGGCCCTCGGCTCCCGCAGCTACGCGGATGCCGCGTACCGGGTGTTCACCAGCCCGCGCCGGGTGCGGTTCAAGGAGCAGGAGTACGCGGTCCCGCGGGAGTCGCTGGCCGACGTGCTCGCTGAGGTCAGGGCCCTGTTCGCGCGGCGGGACTGGCGGATCAGCTTCCCGATCGAGGTCAGGGTCACCCCGGGCGATGATCCCTGGCTGTCCACCGCATACGGCCGGAACAGCGCATACATCGCGATTCACGTCTTTCACGCCTCGCCGCACCAGGAGTACTTCCGCGACGTCGAGGCCGTGATGACCGCGGTTGGCGGGCGGCCGCATTGGGGCAAGATGCATACCAGGAGCGCGGAGCAACTGCGGGCGGCGTACCCTAATTTCGGCGCCTTCGTCGCACTGCGCGACAAGCTAGACCCGGAGCGCCGGTTCGGTAACGCCTACCTGGATCAGGTACTCGGCCCGTAACCGCCGCAGGTAATCCGACATGGTCTAGGGTCGGGCCGGACTAGTCTCGCGATATGACTCAGGAGGCTTCCCGCGACTCATCGCCGGGAAGACATGCGCTTGAGGGGAGCTCACAGGATGGCAGCCGGGGACGGGACGCGTTAGTGGACGGGAACGCGGCACCGGCTACGGGCCACGCCGACAGCGCCTCGCCCCCCCGGCGGCCGTCTCTCGGCGGGGGCACGCCGGCCCGGGAACGCGAACTCGGCCGCCAGGGCCGGGAGACCGTGCGCAAGCTGCTCGATGCCGGGCTGATCGAGTTCGACGAGCGGGGCTTCCAGGCGGTGCGGGTCGATGACGTCGTGCGCCGGGCGAAGACCTCACACGGGACCTTCTACCTGTACTTCGCCAACAAGGACGACCTGTTCAAGACCCTGCTGCGGGACGCGCTGAACGCGATGGAGATCATCACGGGCGACTTCCCCGTGGTGACACGCAACGAGGCAGGCCGGGAGGCGCTGCGCGTCTGGGTCCAGCGCTTCTGTGACACCTACGCGGCGCACGCCACGGTGATCCGGATCCTCAGCCAGGCGGACATCGTCGGCGAGGAAGTCTGGGGCGACGGCCTCCAGCTGTTCTTCCGCCTGGCGGAGGCCATCACCCAGGGGATGACCGCGGCCAGGGCCGCCGCGCCGGACAGCGACCAGCAGGGCGACATGCCCGAGCACGCGGAGCTGACCGCCGTGGCCTGCCTGATGATGCTGGAGCGGGTCAATTACCTGCTGAGCGTCGAGGTCAGGCTGCCGCGGGAGGAGATGGTGGACCGGCTCAGCGCCATCATCTACGCGGCATTCCACTCAACCTGATCACCCGGCCTTAACCGCGGGCGCGCCGGTCAGCCGTTACGGACCCAGGCCACCGCGTCCAGGGCCCGCCGTGCCGCGGCCACGTTATGCACCCGGAACGCCCGGGCGCCCAGCCAGGCGGAGATGGCCAGGGCGGCGGCCGTGCCCTCCTGGCGCTGGCTGGTCGGCAGTCCCAGCGTCTCGCCGACGAAGTCCTTGTTGGAGACCGCGACCAGAACCGGCCAGCCGGTGCCGGTGAGCTCGTCGAGCCTGCGGGTCAGCTCGAGCGAATGCCAGGTGTTCTTGCCGAAGTCGTGCGCCGGGTCGATCAGGATCCCGTTGCGCCGCACGCCCGCCGCCACGGCCCGCTCGGCCGCCGTTGTGACGTGCCCGATCACGTCCTGTACCACGTCGGCGTACCTGGGCCGGAGCGGACCTGTGCGCGGCGTCAGGCCGCCCGTGTGGGCGCAGACCAGCCCGATCCCGTGCTCGGCCGCCACCCCGGGCAGACCGGGGTCGACGCCGCCCCAGGCGTCGTTGATGAGGTCCGCGCCGGCCACGGCCACGGCCACGGCTACCTCCGCACGCCAGGTGTCGACGCTGATCGCCACCCGGGGATGGGCGTCCCTGATCGCCGCGACCAGCCCGGCGACCCTCCGGATCTCCTCGGCCGCGTCCACCTCGGGACCGGGCCCCGCCTTCACGCCGCCGATGTCGATGATGTCGGCTCCCGCCTCGACCGCCCGGCCGGCGGCCGCGAGTGCGGCGCCGAACTCGTAGGTCGCCCCGCGGTCGTAGAAGGAGTCCGGCGTACGGTTGATCACCGCCATGATGGCGAACGAGCCGGGCGGCCACTCCCGCTGACCCAGCCGGAGCGTCCCTGGTGTGCCCACCGGCAGCAGGATAGAGGGTGAGGCACTGGCCGGCTGCGGGCAGAATCGATGGAGTGCGATTCCTAACCGAGCAGAATCCTGCCTATGACCTGGCCTACAGCGACGTGTTCCTGGTGCCGAACCGGTCCGCCGTAGCGTCCAGGCTCGATGTCAACCTGGCCACGAACGACGGCAGCGGTACCACGATCCCGGTGGTGGTGGCCAACATGACCGCGGTCGCCGGGCGCCGGATGGCCGAGACCGTGGCCCGCCGGGGCGGCCTGACCGTGCTCCCCCAGGACATCCCCGTGGACGTGGTGGCCGAGGTGGTGTCCTGGGTCAAGAGCCGCGACCTGGTGCACGACACCCCGCTGACGCTCGGGCCCGAGGCCACCACGGGTCACGCGCTCAGCCTGCTGCCCAAGCGGGCGCACGGCGGCGTGGTGGTGGTCGAGGACGGGCGCCCGGTCGGGGTGGTCACCGAGGCCGACTGCCACGGGGTGGACCGGTTCACGCAGCTGCGCCAGGTCATGTCCACCGAGCTGCTCACGCTGCCGGCGGGCACCGACCCCGAGCGCGCGTTCGAGCTGCTGCACGGCGGGCGGCACCGGCTCGCCCCCGTGGTGGACGGCGGCGGCCGCTGCGTGGGCATCCTGACCCGCACCGGCGCTTTGCGCGCGACCCTCTACCAGCCCGCCACCGACGATGGCGGGCAGCTGCGGATCGGGGCCGCCCTCGGCATCAACGGCGACGTCGCGGGCAAGGCCAAGCTGCTGCTCGACGCGGGTGCGGACCTGCTGGTGGTGGACACCGCGCACGGTCACCAGGAGAAGATGATTCACGCGCTGCGCGCGGTAAGGGAGACCTCGCCCTCGGTGCCGGTGGTCGCGGGCAACGTGGTGACCACCGAGGGCGTGGCTGACCTCGTCGAAGCGGGCGCCGACATCATCAAGGTCGGCGTCGGCCCCGGCGCCATGTGCACCACCCGCATGATGACCGGGGTGGGCCGCCCGCAGTTCAGCGCGATCCTGGACTGCGCCGCGGAAGCACGGCGGCTCGGCGCCCACGTGTGGGCCGACGGCGGGGTGCGGCACCCCCGCGACGTCGCGCTCGCGCTGGCGGCCGGCGCGTCGAACGTCATGATCGGATCCTGGTTCGCCGGCACCTGCGAATCGCCGGGTGATGTGTTCAGGGACGCCGACGGCCGGCTGTACAAGGAGAGCTTCGGCATGGCCTCGGCCCGGGCCGTCCGGCTGCGCACGGCCGCGGACTCGCCGTTCGACCGGGCCCGCAAGGAGCTGTTCGAGGAGGGCATCTCCAGCTCGCGGATGTACCTGGACCCGCAGCGCCCGGGCGTCGAGGACCTGATCGACTCGATCACCGCCGGGCTGCGCAGCGCGTGCACCTACGCGGGCGCCGGCGACCTCGACGAGCTCCATCAGCACGCGGTGGTCGGCGTCCAGGGCGCGGCCGGCTACACCGAGGGCATGCCCCTGCCCGCCGGCTGGTGACCTGCATCGTGGATGTACCAGAAGGGTCGCTCCGGCGACCCCATCGGTACATCCACGGGCCGCGGGGCGGCGCGGGCAGGCTCGATGAGGGGAGTCAGGGGCTGATGAGGACGGTGCGGGACTCGGTGTAGAAGCTGCGGGCGGCGAGGCCCTGCTCGCGGGGGCCGTAGCTGGACTCCTTGGCCCCGCCAAACGGCGCGTAGAAGTCCACGCCCGACGTGGGGGCGTTGACCCGGATCATGCCGGTGTCCAGCTCCTCGCTGAGCCGAAGCGCGCGGGCGAGATCGGTGGTGAACACGGCCGCGACCAGCCCGAACCGCACGTCGTTGGCGATCTCGACCGCCTGCTCCGCCGAGTCCGCCCTGATCACCGCGGCCACCGGCGCGAACACCTCCTCGCTGGCCAGCGGGCCGACCGGGCCGTCCAGCTCGACCAGGGTCGGCGCCAGGTAATACCCAGGGGCGTCCAGTGCGTTCCCGCCGGTGATCACCCGGCCGCCGGAGGCGGCCACGGCGTCGAGAGCGGCCGTGCGCGCGCCCGCGTCGATCACCGGCCCGACCAGAGTGGCCTCGGCGGCGGGATCGACCACCTGCAGCTGCGTAATGGCATCGGAAAGACGGTCGCGGAAGTCGGCGTAGACCGCGTCCTCGACGATCACCCGGCTGGTGGCCGTGCACTTCTGGCCCGCGTACCCCATGGCCGCGTACGTGATGTTCGCGGCCGCCCGGTCCAGGTCGGCGTCGGCCAGCACGATCGACGGGTTCTGGCCGCCCATCTCGGCCTGGACCCGGCCGCCCCGGGCGGACACCCGGCGGGCGATGTCCCGGCCGACCGGCACCGAGCCAGTGAACGACACCGCGGCCACGGCCGGGTTCTCGATCAGCGGGCGCGCGGTGCCGGCCCCGCCGAGCACCACCTGGAACACGTCCCTGGGCAGGATCGGCGAGATGATCTCGTGCAGCAGCAGCGCGGTGGCCGCCGCGGCGCTGGACGGCTTCAGGATCGTCGCGTTGCCGTAGGCCAGGCTCGGGGCGGCCTTCCACAGCGGGATCGCGACCGGGAAGTTCCACGGCGTGAGCAGCGCCACCACGCCGACCGGGCGGTAGCGCGCCATCAGCAGCGCGTCGTGGGTGGCCCCGGGCAGGGTCTCGCCGTCGGGCAGCAGCGCGAGCTGCGCGTAGTAGCGCAGGATCGCCACGCCCCTGGCCACCTCGCCGCGGGCCTCGGTGACCGGCTTGCCCACCTC
This sequence comes from uncultured Actinomycetota bacterium, assembly GCA_963844655.1. GTDB lineage: Bacteria > Actinomycetota > Actinomycetes > Streptosporangiales > Streptosporangiaceae > JASHPR01. Next base: position 293,451 of record CAWJPA010000009.1, read on the forward strand.
GCGGACGGTGAGCGCGATGACCTCGTCGGCGCGGCGTTCCAGCGCGGCGGCCGCGTCGCCGAGCGCCTGGGACCTGGCCGCGGCCGGGGTCCGGCGCCATTCCTGGGCGGCGCGGGCGGCGCGCTCCACGACCGCGGCCACCTCGCGCTCGTCGGCCTGCTCCCACTTGCCGATCTCGTCGGACGGGTCGTGCGGGTTCACGCTGATGAACGTCATCTGTCCCTTGCCTTCGCTGTGCGGGTCGAGGTGGAGCCTTCGGTGTGCGGTGGGTGGAGGTGGAGCCTTCGCCGTGGGGAAGACGGCTTCCCGTCAATCTTCCTTGATCCGCAGCAGCACCTTGCCGCGGGGGCTGTCCGCGCCGCGCAGCGTGGCCAGCGCGGTCTCCCACTCCCCCAGGCCGAACCGGTGCGTGACCAGGAACCCGGGCCGGAGCCTGCCCGTGTTCAGCAGGGTGACGACATCGCTCCAGGTGCGCGACGTGTAGCTGAAGCTGGCCTTGATGGTCAGGTCGTTGTTGACCAGGTCATCCACGGCCACTGGGGCCAGGTCCCCGCGGGGCGGCAGCCCGATCAGCACCACCGTGCCGCCGCGGCGCGCCGCGGCGAACGCCGCCAGCACCGCATCGGTGGCCCCGGCGGCCTCGACGACCAGGTCGAAGCCGGTTCCGGCGGCCGCGGGCTCGGTGACGAACGCGGCCGCCCCGGCCGCGGCGGCCAGCCCGGCCTGTCCCTCCCTGCGCCCGAGCAGGACGATCTGCGCCGGGGACCAGAGCCCGAGCAGGTACACCGCGAGCAGGGCGATGGTGCCGTCGCCGATGACCAGCACACGGCTCCCCGGCCGCACGCCGGCCCGGGACAGGGCCAAGAACACCACGGACATCGGCTCGATCAGTACCGCGTCGTCGGCGCCGACCGCGGGCGCGAGCGGGTGCACCAGCCGCGCCGGGACGGCCGCGTGCCGGGCCGCGGCCCCGTCCCTGGTGAAGCCGATCTCGTCGTAGGTCTCACACAGGTTGGTCTCGCCGCTGCGGCATCGCAGGCAGTGCCCGCACGCGATCACGCCCTCCACCACCACGCGGGTCCCGTCGGCCGCCGTGCCGGTCCATTCGTGCCCGAGGACCAGCGGGTAGCGCAGGTAGGCGGGGTCGATCGTGCCGTCGATGATCTCCAGGTCGGTGCCGCAGAGCCCGACGAGCTCCGGCTCGATCAGCAGCTCCCCCGCGGCAGGCCGCGGCACCCCGCGCTGCTCCAGGAGCACCTCGCCCGGCGTGCTGACCACCAGGGCAGTGTTGCCCACCACGGGGCCGCCCGCCCCGGTCACAGGCCGGCCTGCCGCGTGCCGCCGAGCATCCCGGTCACCCGGTCGGCGCAGGCCAGTACCGTCCGGCCCAGCTCATCGACCCGCCAGGCGGGCAGGTCGCGCTTGATCCCGGTCACGCTGACCGCGCCCGCGCAGGCGCCGTCGTGCCCGAAGAACGCCGCGCCCGCGCAGAAGATCCCCTCGGCGTCCTCCTCGTCGTCGACCGCGAACCCGTGACGGCGGGCCACCGCGAGGTCCTCGAGCAGCGAGTCGATGTCGGTGATCGTGTGCGCGGTCCGCGGCCGCAGCCCGGTCTCGGCGCACAGAGCCCGCACCGCCTGCTCGTCCATGGTCGACAGGATCGCCTTGCCCGCGGCCGTCGCGTACGGGACCTCGCGCTGGCCGAGCGGGGCATGGAACCTGACGCTGCCCGGCCCGTCGATCCGGTCGATGAACACCGGGTAGCCCTCATCGCAGACCGCGACCCGGGAGGTCATCTTCGTCGTGTCGGCCAGCTGCTCGAGCAGCGGCCGGCACAGCTCACCGAGCGGCAGCTGCCTGCGGGCGATGTCGCCCAGGCGGATCAGCGCCGTGCCGAGCGTGTACCGGGGACCTGGCCGGGTGTCGCGCAGGATCCCGGCCGCGGCCATGGTCCGGGCCAGGGCCAGCGTGGTGCTCTTCGACGTGCCCAGCTCCCTGGCCAGGTCGCTGAGGGACTGGCCCTCGGCCGGCCCCTCGGCCACGATGTCCACCAGCTGGAGCGCGCGGGCCACGCTGCGGACCGTGTACCGGCCCGCGAGAACGGGCGGCTCAGGCGGCTCGGGCTCGCCCGGGGCGCCCCCGGCGGCACCCACCGCCGCGGCCGCCGCATCCGCCTGAGCCCCTGTCGCGCCAGCGCGCACGGACGCACCTCCTGGTCCCGTTATTCCGCTGTTGTTCGGCTGTGCAGAACGCATTATTAAGAATCTATGACATCCTTGACTGTCAGCTCAGATGGGTGTTTAGCTCCAAACGTGATTCTATATCACACAACAGTGTTCGGTTCTACCGAACACTCGCGGAGCACCGACCGGGCCGACGCGGCACGCGCCCGGATCTCGGCCTGGCTGGCGGATCACGCCCAGCTCGCCGGGCTGGTGCTGACCACGCCGGGCGCGGTCGCGTGGGCGACCGGCGGCGTGGCGCCCCCGGTGGACCGGACCGCGGGCACCGACCTGGTCTGGGCCGTGTTCACCCGCGCGGGCGCCGGCCTGATCACCACCGAGGTCGAGGCGGACCGGGTCCGCGACGAGTACGGCCCGCAAGCCCACGGCTTCGCCGACCTGGCCGTGGTGCCCTGGCACGCGCCGGACGCGTTCGCCGGGGCCGCCCTGGATCTCGCCGGGGCCGGCGCTGCCGACCTGGCCGCCGACGGTCACCCCGCGTTCGGCACCGACGCGGCGGACGACCTGACCGCGCTGCGGCTCGCGCTCTCCCCGCCGGAACAGGCGGACCTGCGTGACCTCGGCGCCGACGCCGCCGACGCGCTCGAGCAGGCGCTCGAGGCCTGGACGCCGGGCGAGCGCGACCTCGACATCGCGGCCAGGTGCGCGGCCGCGATCGAGGCGGCCGGAGCCGACGCGCCGGTGCTGATCGTGGGCGGCGACGAGCGGGTGGAGCGGTACCGGCACCCGATGGCGGCGGGCGCGCCGGTGCGCAGGCTCGCGATGGCGGTCGTGGTCGCGCGGCGGGCCGGCCTGCACGCGGCCGCGACCCGGTTCGCGTCGGCCGGCCCGGTGCCGCCGGACTACGCCGCGCTCCGGGCCCGCGTGCTCGGGATCGAGCGCGAGGTGCTCGCGGCCAGCCTGCCGGGCCGCAGCTACGGTGACGCGCTCGCGGCCCTGGACCGCGGCTACGCCGCGGCCGGGGCGCCGGGCGGCTGGGCCGGGCATTACCAGGGCGGCCCGATCGGCTACGCGCAGCGCGAGTTCGAGATCGCCCCGGGCCAGCCGGGCTCCCGCTGGCTGACCCAGCCGATCCGGGCCGGCCACGCGCTCGCGTGGAACCCGAGCCTGCCCGGCGGGGCCAAGGCCGAGGACACCTACCTGATCACGGCCGACGGCCTGGACCGGGTGACGGCCGGCGCCGGGACCTGGCCGGCCGAGCCCGGCGACGACCTGCTGCCCGGCCGCCCGGCCGTGCTTGAGCTGGCCAGCTGACAGCCGAACAACAGAAAGGCGGTGGCGCATGACCGGAGCCGAGGTTCTCGCGCGACACGGACTCACGCTCGAGCCTGCGGCAGCGGCGAGTACCGCACGGTTCCCTGACGGGGCCCACTTCAGGATCGAGATCCCCAGCGTCGAGGGCCCCGCGGTCCTGCGGGCGGCCGTCGAGACCGCGGAGGCGGCCGGTATCACCGTCAACCGCGTGTCCCAGGGCAGCGGCGCGATGCTGCTGAGCGAGGCCGAGCTGGCCGAGATGGCCCGTATCGGCGCGGACACCGGCATCGAGGTCTCCCTGTTCGTCGGCCCGCGCGAGGAATGGGACACCGGCCGCTCCGCCGCCTCCGCCGACGGCCCCGGGTTCGCGGGCCGGCTGCGCGGCTCACGGCAGCTCCGCTACGCGATCGACGACGTGCTGCGCGGCGCCGACCAGGGCATCCGCGGGTTCCTCGTGGCCGACACCGGCCTGCTGGAGCTGCTCGCCGGGATGCAGTCCGCCGGGGAGCTGCCCGAGTCCATCGTGTGGAAGGTGTCGGCGGTGATCGCCCCGTCCAACCCGCTGACCCTGCGCCAGCTGGAGCGGATGGGCGGGTCCACGGTCAACGTGCCGTCCGACATCACGCTCGGCCAGCTCGCCGAGATGCGGGCCGCGGTGTCGCTCCCGATCGACCTCTACGTCGAGACCCCGGACGGGATGGGCGGCGTGGTCCGCGGCCAGGAGTCGGCCGACCTGATCGCGGTGGCCGCGCCCATGTACCTGAAGTTCGGGCTGCGCAACTCCCGGCCGCTCTACCCCAGCGGCGTGCACCTGGAGGGCGACGCGGCCGCGATCGCGCGCGAGAAGGTGCACCGGGCAGGCGTGGCGCTGGAGTGGATCGCCCGCAGCGGCGCCGACCTGGTCCAGTCCCGGCCGGGCGCCAAGGGCCTCGGCATCCCGGAGCCGCGGTGATCCCAGTGCACAGCCGCCACTCAAGTCCCAGCAGCCGACGTGACCCGAAGATCTTGGAGAGTTAGGTGCGCTATATGACGAAAACTCTCCAAGATCTTCAGATGCCCGGGTGGGGTGAACAGTGACACTACGCAGCGGGAAGTGGCTGGACGGCGACGACGAGGTCGCGCTGGCCAACCGGGCCGCGCTGGCCCCGGCGGGCCTGGACTCTGGCCGTGGCGCCCACGGCCCTGTGATCGGCATCGCCAACTCGGCCAGCGACCTGAACCCCTGCAACCTGCCGCTGCGCCAGCTGGCCGGCGCGGTCGCCCGCGGGGTGCGCGAGGCCGGCGGGATCGCGGCCGAGTTCCCCACCATCTCGCTCGGCGAGGACCTGATGAAGCCGAGCGCGATGCTGTACCGCAACCTGCTCGCGATCGAGATCGAGGAGATGATCAGGTCCCACCCGCTGGACGGGATCGTGCTGCTGGCCAACTGCGACAAGACCGTGCCCGGCGCGGTCATGGGCGCGGCCAGCGCGGACATTCCCACGGTCCTGGTCACCGGCGGGGCCCGCGCCCCGGCCATGTTCCGCGGCCGCCGGATCGGCACCGGCACCGACCTGTGGCGGCTCTGGGACGAGCGGCGGACCGGCGCGCTGGACGACGCCGGGTGGCGGGAACTCGAGGGCTGCCTGGGCGCGGGCATCGGCGCGTGCAACACGATGGGCACCGCGTCGTCCATGGCCATCCTGTGCGAGGCGCTGGGGCTGATGGTGCCCGGCGCGAGCACGCTCCCGGCCGGGGACCCGCGCGCGGCGGACGCCGCCGCCGAGGCCGGGCGGCGCGCGGTGGCCGCGGTCCGCGACGGCGCCCGGCCGAGCCAGATCATGACGGCCGCCGCCTTTGCCAACGCGATCAAGGTGCTGTACGCCATCGGGGGATCAACCAACGCGGTGATTCACCTGGCCGCGATGGCAGGACGTGTGGGGGCAGCGTTCAATCTTAATGATCTTGAACGCTGCGGCTCCGGGGTTCCTGTGCTCGCCGACGTGGAACCCTCGGGTGCCGGGCTGATCCAGGACTTCGACGCCGCGGGCGGGGTGCCTGCGCTGCTGCGCGAACTCGCCCCGCTGCTTGATCACACCGCGCGCTCGGTGGCCGGGCCGACGATCGGGGAGGTCATCGCCACGGCACCCCCGGCGTCCGGTGTGATCCGGCCGCTGGAGGAGGCCGTCGCGGCCGGCGCGGGCGGGGCGTTCGCCGTGGTACGCGGCTCGCTGGCCCCGGACGGGGCGGTGATCAAGACCTCGGCGGCCACGCCGGGGCTGCTGCGGCACCGGGGCCCGGCGGTGGTGTTCCGCGACTACGAGGACATGCGCCGCCGGGTGGAGGACCCGGCCCTGGCGGTGACGCCGGACAGCGTGCTGGTGCTCGGGGGCTGCGGCCCGGTCGGCGCCGGGATGCCGGAGTGGGGCATGATCCCGATCCCGGCCAAGCTCGCGGCCGCCGGGGTGCGCGACATGGTCCGGGTGACCGACGCCCGGATGAGCGGCACCAGCTTCGGCACGGTGTTCTTGCACGTGGCGCCTGAGGCGGCGGTCGGCGGGCCGCTGGCGCTGGTCCGCGACGGCGACATGATCAGCGTCGATGCCGCCGCGGGCGTCCTGGACCTGGACGTCGGGCCGGAGGAGCTGGCCCGGCGCCGGGCGGCCTGGTCGGCTCCTGTGTCCCCGCACCTGCGGGGCTGGCCGGCCCTGTACCGCGATCACGTAACGCAGGCACCCGACGGGTGCGATCTGGACTTTCTCACGGCACCGACGGCCGCTCACCGGCGGTTCGTCGAGCCTGTCGTCGGGCGGTCCTGACCATGACAGGCAGCAGTTCATGAGGTTTGACCGAAGGGAGAGAGCCGTGAGGCGATGGAGACTGGCGGCGGCTGCGGTCCTGGTGGCCGGGCTGGCCGCCGCGTGCAGCAGCGGCGGAGGGAGCGGCGGCTCGGCCTCGGGCCCGGTCACGCTGACGATCTGGCACAACTACGGCACCGAGCAGAACGCGACCGCACTGCAGAACCTGGCCAAGGCGTTCCACAAGCTGCACCCGAACGTCACCGTGAACGTGGTGAGCCAGCCGGCCACCAACTACTTCGCGCAGCTGCAGGCGGCGGCGATCTCGAAGACCGGGCCGGACCTCGCGGTCATGTGGACCGGGCTGTTCACGCTGCAGTACAAGAGCTTCCTGGCCAACCTCAAGGGCAAGGTGCCCGCCGCGGACCTGGCCCGGATCGACCCGGACGCGCTGAAGTGGACAAGCAGCGGCTTTGACGCGGCCAACGGGCCGTACGTGATCCCGCTGGAGAACCAGTTCTACATCGGGTTCTACAACAAGTCGGCCTTCCAGAAGGCGGGCGTGAGCGCGGTGCCGACGGACTGGACCCAGCTGTTCGCCGCGTGCAAGAAGCTGCGGGCGGCCGGGTACACGCCGATGACCTACGGCAACGGCGGCCAGCCGCTGGGCGCGGAGTTCTACCCCTGGTACGACATGAGCTACATGATGATCGGCAGCTACTCGGTGGCCGAGTGGCAGAAGCTGTACAGCGGGCAGATCCCGTGGACCTCGTCCGCGAACGCCGCCCAGCTGGCCCAGTGGTCGAAGCTGAAGAGTTCCGGCTGCACGAACTCGGACGTGCTGACCAACACCAACAACCTGGGGCAGTTCGAGACCGGCAAGGCCGCGATGATGGTCGACGGCACCTGGGACACACAGAAGTTCACCCAGGCGCTCGGGTCCAAGGTGGCCGCGTTCGTGCCGCCGTTCTCCGCCTCGCCGATCAAGGGCGTGGTCGACTTCGCCGGTGACGGGCTGTCCGAGATGACCTACGCCAAGCACCCGACGCAGGCCACCCAGTTCCTCGAGTTCATGACCACCGACCAGGCCGCGAAGATCATCAACGCGGCGGGCCTGATCCCGGCGATCCAGGGCACGTCCACGAGCAACCCGGTCAACCAGCAGATGCTCAACTTCGTGAGCCAGGACCACATGACCGCCTACCCGATGCTGGACAACGTGGTGCAGCCGAACGTGGTGGGCACGGGGAGCAAGTTCCTGCCCTCGGTGCTGAACGGCTCGATCTCGGCCAAGCAGGCGCTGCAGAACCTGCAGACGACGTGGACCCAGCTGCCGGCCGACAGCCGGGGGTCGACGTACAAGTAACCGTGACCGGACCACGTAACCGGATCCTGGCCGCCAACCGGAGAGGAGCCAGGTGAGTCTGACCGAGGCCGATCCCGCGGAGGTGGCCGTCTCCGGCGCGCCACGCCGCCGGGGTTTGCGCAGCGGAGGGCCGTGGCGGCGCACGGCGGGCCGGAACCGGCTCGCCGCGCGCCGCCGGCGCGCGGGCATCCTGCTGTCCCTGCCCGCGGTGATCATGGTCGTCGTTCTGCTCGGGCTGCCGATCGGGCAGGCCGTGTACTACTCGATGACCACCTGGGACGGGATCACGGCCACGTGGATCGGGCCGAGCACCTACACCTCGGCGCTGACCGACCCGATCTTCTGGCGGGTGCTGGAGAACAACGGCCTGCTGCTGCTCGCGATCCCGTTCGCGATCGGGATCCCGCTCGGGATCGCGGCGCTGCTCAACGAGCACGTCCGCGGCTGGCGGCTCTTCCGGTCGGTGTACTTCCTGCCGACCGCCGTGTCCTGGGTCGTGATCGGCATGGTGGCCGTGCAGTTCTTCGCGCTCAACGGCCTGCTGAACCGGATGCTGGCCGACATCGGGCTGGGGTCGCTGCAGACCAACGCGCTGGCCGGGCAGCGCAGCGCGCTGGTGGCGCTGGCCGTCACGTTCATCTGGTCCATGCTCGGCACCAACACGATCATCTTCCTGACCGGCATGGCCACGCTCGACCCGACGCTGCTGGAGGCGGCCAGGGTCGACGGGCTGAACCGGCGGCAGATCTTCTTCCGGGTCACGCTGCCGCTGCTGAAGCGGTTCGTCCAGTTCTCGTTCGTGATCACTGTGATCAGCGCGTTCTCCGCGCTGTTCAGCCTGATCTTCGTGATGACCAGCGGCGGGCCCGGATTCGGCACGACCACGCTGGAGTTCTTCGTGTACCAGTCCGCGTTCTCGAACGGCGACTTCGGGACCGGGGCGCTGTACGGGATCATCCTGTTCGTGATCATGATCGTGGTTGGGCTGGTGCAGCTGCGGCTGATCAGGTCCGAGGACGGGGAGGGCTGGTAGCGATGACGGCTGCACCAGTGACGCCGGCGTCGCCGGACGCGCCGGCCGCTCCCCCGGGCCGGCGCGGGTCGGGCGCGCGGACCCGCAGGCGGCTGCTGAACGGCTGGGTGTTCGTGCTGATGGCCGTCGTGGCCGTGGTGATGCTCTACCCGTTCTACTACCTGCTGGACAACGCGTTCCGGACGCAGAAGCAGTTCGACCAGCAGAGCGGCCACTCGCTGAGTACCTGGTCCCAGCTGTTCCGCGAGCTGCCCGTGGGCCGGGAGACCCTGAACTCCCTGCTGATCTGCGTGGCCTCGATCGTGATCATCCTGATCGTGTCCACAAGCGCCGGGTTCGCGTTCGCCAAGCTCCGCTTCCGCGGCAGCGGGATGGTCTTCCTGCTGGTGGTCGCCGCGCTGATGGTGCCGCTGCAGTCGATCATCATCCCCGAGTACGTGAACCTGTCCAAGGTGGGCCTGATCAACACCTACCTGGGCGCCATCCTGGTCTACGCGGCGCTGGGCACCCCGTTCGCCACGTTCCTGATGGCCACGTACTACCGGGGCATCTCCGACGACCTGATCGAGGCCGCGGTCATGGACGGCCTCGGGTACGAGCGAACGTTCCTGCGGATCGCGCTGCCGCTCTCGCTCCCGGCCATCGCGACCGTGGCGGTGCTGCAGTTCATCCAGATCTGGGACGACCTGCTGGTGGCGCTGCTGTTCCTGCCCAACCCGGGGCAGCGGACGATCACGTTCGGGCTGGCCGCGCTGTCGGCCGGGCGGACCACCACGATCCCGGTGCTGATGGCGGGCTCGTTCATCAGCGCGGTGCCGGCGATCATCGTCTACTTGATCTTCCAGCGGTACCTGGTCCGCGGGCTCACGCTGGGCATGGGCAAATGAGCGGGCGCACAAGGTCGCGCGGGCCCCTCGGGCTCGTCATCTTCTGCACACGGAAAGGAGCGGGCAGTGTCGCGGATCGTGCTTGACGGCATCACGAAGCAGTACCCGGACGGCACCACGGCGGTTCGCTCGCTGCAGCTCGATGTCGGCGACGGCGAGCTGCTGGTCCTGGTCGGTCCCTCGGGCTGCGGCAAGACGACCGCGCTGCGGATGATCGCCGGGCTCGAGGAGGTGACCGGCGGCACCATCTTTATCGACGAGCGGCCGGTCAACGACGTCGAGCCCCGGCACAGGGACATCGCGATGGTGTTCCAGAGCTACGCCCTCTACCCGCACCTGTCCGTGTACGACAACATCGCGTTCAGCCTGAAGTACCGCAAGGTCGCGAAGCCCGAGATCCGGCGGCGGGTCGAGGAGGCGGCGCGGATCCTGGAGCTCGAGGAGCATCTGCAGCGCAAGCCGCGTCAGCTCTCCGGCGGGCAGCGGCAGCGGGTGGCCATGGGCCGGGCGATCGTGCGGCAGCCGCGGGCGTTCCTCATGGATGAGCCGCTGTCCAACCTCGACGCCAAGCTCCGGGTGCAGATGCGGGCCGAGATCGCGCGGCTGCAGCGGGCGCTGGGCATCACCACGATCTACGTCACCCACGACCAGACCGAGGCGATGACGCTCGGCACCCGGGTCGCGGTGCTGAGCCGCGGCGTGCTGCAGCAGGTCGCGCCGCCGCAGGAGCTGTACCGGCGGCCGGTGAACCTGTTCGTAGCCGGCTTCATCGGATCCCCGGCGATGAACCTGCTCGAGGCCCGGCTGGAGCGCGGCGACGGCGGCCCGGACGCGGTGTTCGGCGGCCACCGGCTCCGGGTTCCGCAGCAGGCCCTCGCGGACCACCCGGCCCTGGAGCGCTACCTGGGCCGCAACCTGATCCTGGGCATCCGGCCGGAAAACCTCGAGGACGCGTCGCTGCTGCACGACCCGGACCCGGAGTCGGTCATCGAGCTGCCCGTCGAGCTCCGCGAGGAACTCGGCTCCGAGGTCCACGTCCACTGCGCGGTGGGCGAGCGGTCCGAGGTGGCCGGCCCGGCCGATGCCGCGGAGCCGGTCAGCGCCGTGGCCCCGCTCGGCACGGCCGGCCCCGGCGACCAGGCTGACGCGGGCCCCGCCGAGGTCCCGCACGCGGCCGAGGCGGCCGAGGCGCTGCGGAAGGTGCTGCTGGTGGCCAAGATGGACCCCAGGACCACGGTCAAGGAGGGCGAGGCCGCCAAGATCGCGGTGAACCTGACCGCGCTGCACTTCTTCGACCCGGACACCGGCGAGCGGATCGGCGACTAGGCCGGCCGACGAGCCCGCCGGTTCTGGTCCACCGCCGCGCCGTGCGGTCAGTCCGTACCGGCCTCCATCGCGGCGCTGTCGAGCAGCTCGTCGCGCGGCACCTTGCCGCGGGAGGCGATCGCCTCGGCCCCGCCCTCGGGCATCGCGCCGATCAGCCCGGTCGAGGCGGCCTGGCCCGTGCTGGCCGACACCGTGCCGATCAGCGCCGGGTGCTGGCTGCCGACCAGGCCGAGCCCGGCGTACTGCTCGAGCTTGGCCCGGGAGTCGGCGATGTCGAGGTTGCGCATGGTCAGCTGGCCGATCCGGTCGACCGGCCCGAACGCGGAGTCCTCGGTCCGCTCCATGGAGAGCTTGTCCGGGTGGTAGCTGAACGCCGGGCCTGCGGTGTCCAGGATGGAGTAGTCCTCGCCGCGGCGCAGCCGCAGGGTCACCTCGCCGGTGACCGCCGTCCCGACCCAGCGCTGCAGCGACTCGCGCAGCATCAGCGCCTGCGGGTCCAGCCAGCGGCCTTCGTACAGCAGCCGGCCGAGCCGCCGTCCCTCGTTGTGGTAGCTGGCCAGGGTGTCCTCGTTGTGGATCGCGTTGACCAGCCGCTCGTACGCCGCGTGCAGCAGCGCCATGCCCGGTGCCTCGTAGATGCCCCGGCTCTTGGCCTCGATGACGCGGTTCTCGATCTGATCGGACATGCCCAGGCCGTGGCGGCCGCCGATCGCGTTGGCCTCAAGCACCAGGTCGACGGCGGAGGCGAACTCCTTGCCGCCGATGGTCACCGGCCGCCCCAGCTCGAAGCCGATCGTGACGTCCTCGGCGGCGATCTCCACGGCGGGGTCCCAGAACCGCACGCCCATGATCGGATCGACGATCTCGATGCCCGCGTCGAGGTGCTCGAGCGCCTTGGCCTCGTGGGTCGCGCCCCAGATGTTCGCGTCGGTGGAGTAGGCCTTCTCCGCGCTGTCGCGGTAGGGCAGGCCGTGGGCGACCAGCCAGGCGGACATCTCCCTGCGGCCGCCGAGCTCGCCGACGAAGGCGGCGTCCAGCCACGGCTTGTAGATCCGCAGGGAGGGGTTGGCCAGCAGGCCGTAGCGGTAGAACCGCTCGATGTCGTTGCCCTTGAACGTCGAGCCGTCGCCCCAGATCTGCACGCCGTCCTCGAGCATCGCGCGCACCAGCAGGGTGCCGGTGACCGCCCGGCCGAGCGGAGTGGTGTTGAAGTAGCCGCGGCCGCCGGTCCTGATGTGGAACGCCCCGCAGGCCAGGGCGGCCAGGCCCTCCTCCACCAGCGCCGCCCGGCAGTCGACCAGCCGGGCCACCTCGGCGCCGTACGCCGTGGCGCGGCCGGGCACCGAGCCGATGTCGGGCTCGTCGTACTGGCCGATGTCGGCGGTATAGGTGCACGGCACCGCGCCCTTCTCGCGCATCCACGCAACCGCTACCGAGGTGTCGAGGCCGCCGGAGAAGGCGATCCCGACACGCTCGCCGACAGGCAGGGAAGTCAGCACCTTGGACACGAGTGCAAGTATATGCATATCGATGCATGATCATGCGACCGCTCGGCGGGGCTGCTCGGTGGCGCGGGCTCTGGCGATGTTCGGGCCTCTGGCGATGCTCGGGAAAACCCCCGGCGGAGACGGCCGCTAGCCGGATTCCGGCCGGGTGGCCCGCTTCCTAGCGTGGGTGGGACACCAGGCACCGAGGACGGCTAAGGGGTCCCCATGACAAGCACCGACGTCTCCGAACTCCCGCCCGGCCGCTACGGGTACACGCACGTGGCGCGCATGGAATGGATCAAGCTCCGCACGCTCCGGTCCACCTGGGCCACGCTGGCGATCACCGCGGGCGGCGCGATCGCGCTGGCGCTGGCGGTGGGAATCAACACCAGGAACGCGGCCGGCGACCTGACCAATAACGCGCTGGCCGGGACGGTCCCCGGGCTGCTGCTGATCGGCGTGCTCGGGGTGCTGGTCATGACCGGCGAGTACTCGTCGGGGCTGATCCGGGCCACGCTGGCGGCGGTGCCGAACCGGCCGCTGGTGCTGGCCGCGAAGGCGGCGGTGTTCGGGGCGGTCACACTCGTGCTCGGCGAGGCGGCCGCGTTCGCCTCGTTCTTTGTCGGCGGGGCCGCGCTGCGCCACGGCATCACCGCACCCGGGCTCGGGCAGCCGGGCGTGCTGCGGGCCGTGGTCCTGACCGGCACCGGCTACTGCCTGATCGGGCTGCTGGGCGTGGGGCTCGGCGCCATCATCCGGCACACGGCCGCCGCGATCGCCGTACTGGTCGGCGGGGTATACGTGCTGGCCCAGATGGTCGGGGCGCTCGCCCACTCCGCGGCGACGTTCATGCCGATACTGATCATCGGGAACTCGCTGAGCACCACGAAGCCGGACGCCTGCCACGGGGACGCCGCACAGTGCCCGCACTTCCTGTCGGCCTGGGCCGGGCTCGGCGTGCTGTGCCTCTACGCGGTGATCGCGCTGGTGGTGGGCGGATGGCTGCTGGCCCGCCGGGACGCCTGACCGGTCACGCCGGCGCCGCCTGGCCGGGCCCGGCCGGGCGGCGCCTGACCAGGGTGACCGCCGCGCGACCGCCCGGCCACCCCGCTACCGCCCGGCCACCCCGCTACCGCGCGCCTGATCCCTGCGCGACCTCGGGCTCGACCACAGCGGCAGGCCCGGGGGGCTCAGGGGCCGGGTGCCTGGCCACGAAGTCCTTACCGCGGATCAGGGCCGTGGCCGCGACCGCCGCGACCAGGGCGCCGGTGCCGCTCACGATCAGGATCTCGTTCAGCCCGCTGGTGAACGCGGCCCTGGCCACCCCCGCCGCGGTGTGCTGCGCGGCCGGGGGCAGGGCCGCGAGCACCTGGTGGCTCTGGCCCTGGCTGACCGCGGTCGCGATCGCGTGCGCGTGGCCCGCGAGCGAGGTCCCGCGCAGGCCGGTGATGATGCCGTGGGTGAGCCTGGTGGCGAACAGGGTGCCGAAGACGGCGATGCCGGTGGCGATGCCGACCTGGCGGAAGGTGGTGTTGATGCCGGACGCCATGCCGGCGGAGCGGGGCGGGACCACGCCCACCGCGGTCGACGCGAGCGCCGGGTTGACCAGGCCCGAGCCCAGGCCGGCCAGGATCAGGCCCGGGATCAGGTGAGTCCAGCCCGAGGCCGGGTGCAGGCCGGACATGAGCAGCAGGCCGGCCCCGCTCAGGGCCAGGCCGGGGCCGACCAGCAGCCGGACCGGCACGTGGCTGGTCAGCCGGCCCGAGACGATCGCCGCGGGCAGGGTGACCGCCGACATGATCAGGAGCCGGAAGCCGGTCTGCATGGCGCTATAGCCGAGCAGGTCCTGCAGGTACAGCACGACATACAGCAGCATCGCGTAGACGCAGCCGTTGATCGCGAGCGCGGCCACGGACCCGCCGGCAAAGGTCGGGACCCGGAAGAGGCTCAGGTTGAACATGGCCTTCGGGCTGAAGCGCTCCACGAGCAGGAACACCGTCAGCAGCACCGCCGCGGCCACCAGGCAGATCAGCACGCCGCTGTCACCCCAGCCCCGCTCGCCGGCCCGGATCAGGCCGTAGACCAGCGCGATGAGCGCAGCGGTGAACGACACAAATCCCGGCCAGTCAACGCCGCGCGGGTACGGGTCGCGGGACTCGGCCACCCGCGCCAGGGTTACGGCCATGGCCAGCACGCCGATGGGCAGGTTCACGTAGAAGATCCCGCGCCAGCTCCAGTCGCTGGTGATGATCCCGCCGAGCACCGGGCCGACCGCCACCGCGACACCGGTTACCGCACCCCAGATGGCCAGCGCCGTGCCCCGGTCCCGGCCGCGGAACGCGTCGGCGAGCAGCGCGAGCGAGGTGGCGAACATGATCGCACCGCCGATGCCCTGCCCGGCCCGGGACAGGACCAGGAACAGCGGGTCGACCGCCAGCGCGCAGAGCAGGGACCCGGCCGTGAACACGGCCAGGCCGCAGGCGAACAGGAGCCTGCGGCCGAAGTAGGTCAGCCAGCGAGCCCGAGGTGAGCAGCAGCGCCGCGAGCGACAGCGCGTACGCGTCGACCACCCACTGCAGCTGGGAGAAGCTCGCGTGCAGGTCATCCTGGATGCTGGGGAGCGCGACGTTCACGATCGTGACGTCCACGAGAAGCATGAACGTGCCCAGGCAGACCGCCAGCAGCGTCCACCACTTTCTCTCCATCACTGCCTCTTTCCTCCGGTCGGCGGCTGGTTGCCACTACCCAGACTGGGCGACGATCTCTTCAGGCTCCAAGAAAGTTGCCGGTTGTGCTGGATTCCTCCGGCGCCTACATTCGAAGTGATGAAATCAATCACCCTGGATCAGCTTGACCGCCAGATCATCCACGCCTTGATTCTCGATGGGCGGGCGCCGTTCAGCCGGATCGCCGCGGTCGTCGGCGCGTCCGAGCAGACCGTGGCCCGGCGCTACCGGCGGATGCACGCCGCCGGGATCCTCCGGGTGGTCGGCCTGCCCGACTCGCAGCGGCTCGGCCAGTCCGACTGGCTGGTCCGGCTGCAGTGCGTGCCCGACGCGGCCGCGGCGGTCGCCGACGCCCTAGCCCGCCGGGACGACACCTCCTGGGTCCAGCTCACCTCCGGGGGCACCGAGATCGTCTGCGTGGTGAAGCCCGCCGAGGGGTCGGAGCGGCATGACCTGCTGCTGCGGCAGCTGCCGTCCAGCCGCCGCATCGTGGCCATCAGCGCGCAGTCCCTGCTGCACATGTTCCGCGGCGGCTCCGAGCACTGGCCAGGGGCGACCGCGGCCCTGACCGGCGCGCAGGCCGCGGCGCTCGCCCTAGTGGTGGCGCCGGACGCCGCGCCGCACGCGGCGCACGCTCTCGGCCCCGAGGACCGGATCCTGATCTCCGAGCTCGCCCGGGACGGCCGGGCCAGCTACACCGAGCTGGCTCAGGTCACGCACTGGCACGAGGCGACGGTGCGGCGCCGGGTCGAGGAGCTGCGCGCAGCGGGTGTGCTCTACCTCGACGTCGACCTAGACGAGGCCGCTTACGGCATCGGCACCCGGGCTCACCTGTGGATGTCGGTGGCGCCCGCGCGCCTGGCGGCCGTCGGCGAGGCCCTGGCGCACCACCCCGAGGTACCGTTCGTGGCCGCGGTCACCGGGGCGAACAACCTGGTGGCGAGCGTGCTGTTCCCCGACGACTACGCGCTCTACCGGTACCTGACCGAGCGCATCGCCAGCCTGGACGGCGTGAACGCGGTCGAGGTCGCCCCGATCATCCGCACGGTAAAGCGGGCCGCCACCCGGCTGCCGCCCCCAGCCAGGGCCGCCTGACGGGGGGATTGCGCTCATAAGCCGAAGGCATCGTGTATCACGGCAGGTAGCTGCCGTCTCCTAGTTGGCAGGCCGCCTCAAGTCCTGCCGGGCACGGTGTGCCTGGTAACTGCGCAGCCTCTATCAGTTCTGCTTGGCACTTTAGCTCTATATGCGTATGCCTTCATGGCCTTCGTGGCAATAGCCTTGTTGTGGTTTCTCGTGCTAGGGCTGCGGAACCTCAATTCAGTGTGCAGGCGGCTTGCGCCGCTAATATTGGCCCTGATGGTCCTGGCTATACTCCTCTCGCCCTGGCGCTAATCGATGCGGCCATCTGCACAGCTGCCGCTATTCTGATCGCGCTGGTTCTGTGGCTGATCCTCGGCAGAGGCCGCGGCATGGATGAGACTCCTGCCGTCGAGAGTGCCGCCCCTGACCAGGTTGAGCCCGGTCAGCCCCAGGCTCGCCAAACTGCCGGAATAAGCTTCTCCGTCATTGTGGTAACGATTGTCCTCATTGAACTCATGGCCTTTGTCTTGGCAACAATCAGTAAGCCGTGGGTGCCGGCTGAACTCGTCACCTTGAGCAGCCCTATTGTAGCTAACCCCGTGCACCCTACAGTTTCCCTGACCAGCAAGCCTGTTGTCTTCATCGTTGACGAGGCGAACGATCGCGTCACGATGCTGATGGATGAAGATCGTTATCTGGTTTCAGTTCCTGAAAGTGCGATTAAACAACGCATGATTTGCCATCTAAGCGATCAGTTCAGTGGCGCGGCACCGCTAATCGAGACCATATTTGGGCAGACGTACCAGCCTCATGACCTGGCCTGCTGGCGCAATACCGACCAACCACTGGAGCAGGCGAAACAGGGCCCTCCAATGTGGATAAGGATTGTACAGTGGGATTCCTGACCTGAGGCGGGTCAGGCGAGGTTGGGGCTGGCCGCCACCGAGACGGCCTCGCGGACCCAGCCGCCGATCCGCTCCAGCAGGGCGGGGCTAGCCGCGGACTCGGCGTGGCCGAACCCGGGCTCGATCCACAGCTCCTTGGGGTCGCGCGCGGCCGCGTACAGCTGCTCGGCGTGGTCGAGGGGGAAGTAGCCGTCGAGATCCCCGTGCACGATCAGTAGCGGCGTCGGCGCGATCCGCGCCGCGGCCTCCGCGGGCGGCATCGGGACCGGGTCCCAGCGGCCTGAACTGATCTTGGTGTTCAGCACCGTCCTCGCCACCAGGCGGCCGAGGCGGTGCTCCACGGCCCAGTGCACCTTGCGCATGGACTTGGTGCCCCGGTAGTACCACCGTCCGGGCCCGCTGACCGAGACCACGGCGTCGACCCCGCCGATCAGCGCGGCGTGCCGGAGCACGATCGACGCGCCCATGGAGAACCCGACCGTGGCCACCCGCTGGTAGCCGAGCTCGCGGGCGTAGCCCACCGCGACATCCACGTCGTGGATCTCCCGGTCCCCCAGCGTGGACGTGCCCCCGGAGCGGCCGTGGCCGCGGAAGTCGAAGGTGATGACGCCAGCGGCCCGGTTCAGCGCGGTCGCGACCTTCCAGACCGACGGGCGCTGCCAGTGCAGGGTAAAACCGTGCGCCAGCACTATCGCCAGGTCTTCATCGCCTGCCAGGTGAACAGCGTCGATCGCGACACCGTCGGTGGTCACCAGCGTCCGCGCCTTGGGGATGGGCCGTGTCATACCTCCATTCTGCGGGACGCCGGGGACAGCCGTGCCCGGCCGCCCGGCCGCCCTGGTGTTCAATAGGCCAGTGCGGCAGGCTAGTTGGGTCCGCTGCTGATCATCTGTCCCGGCCGGAGGAGCGCCCATGCCCGTGCTCGATGACCTCATCTCTGCGATCCGGACCGCCGCGGTCGAGGTGATCGACCTCACCTCGCGGCTCGACTCGTCGACCCCCGTGATCAAGCTCCCCGAGCCGTTCGGCAACACCAAGTCGTTCTCCCTGCAGGAGATCAGCCGGTACGACGAGCGCGGGCCCGCGTGGTACTGGAACGACATCAGCACCGGCGAGCACACCGGCACGCACTTCGACGTGCCGGTGCACTGGATCACCGGCCGGGACGGCGAGGACGTCGCGCAGGTGCCGGTGACGAAGCTGATCGCGCCCGCCGTGCTGCTTGACTTCAGCGCCGAGGCCGCCGCCGACCCGGACTTCCTGCTCGAGATCGAGCACGTCAGGAAGTGGGAAAGCGAGCACGGCCCGCTGCCCGACGGGGGCTGGCTGCTGTACCGGACCGGCTGGGATGTCCGGTCGCACAGCCAGCAGGAGTTCCTGAACGCGAACGAGACCGGGCCGCACACGCCGGGGCTGTCGGTGGAGTGCGCCCAGTGGCTGGCGAACGAAACGCCGGTGGTCGGGCTCGGGGTGGAGACCGTCGGCACCGACGCCGGGGCCGCGCACTCCTTCGACCCGCCGTTCCCGTGCCACGCCTCGCTGCTCGGCGCGGGCAAGTACGGCCTCACCCAGCTGCAGAACCTGGCCCGGCTGCCGGTGACCGGCGCCGTGGTTATCGCCGGCCCGCTGCCGATCACCGGTGGGTCCGGCAGCCCGTGCCGGGCCCTGGCCCTGGTCGAGCGGTCCTGATGCCGCGCGGCCAGACCATGCAGGTCACCGACGCCGTGGCCGCGGCGCTGGCCGGTCTGGGCGCGACCACCGTGTTCGGGGTGGTGGGCAGCGGCAACTTCAAGGTGACCAACGCCCTGATCGGCCACGGGGCGCGGTACCTGGCCGCCCGGCACGAGGGCGGCGCGGCGGTGATGGCCGACGCCTGGGCCCGGATGAGCGACCGGCCCGGCATCCTGTCCGTGCACCAGGGCCCCGGGCTGACCAACGCCATGACGGGGATCACCGAGGCGGCCAAGAGCCGCACCCCGCTGGTGGTGCTCGCCGCCGACGTGGCTAGCGCCGCCGTCCGGTCCAACTTCCGCATCGACGTCGCGGCGCTGGCCACGTCGGTGGGCGCGACCGCGTTCCGGCTGCATTCCCCCGGCTTCGCGGTCGACGACACGGTGCGGGCCTACCGGACCGCGGCGCAGGAGCGGCGCACCGTGGTGCTGGCGCTGCCCCTCGATGTGCAGGCCGGGGAGTGCGAGCCGCCCGCCATCGAGCCGCTCGGCCCGCCACCGCCCGCGGAGCCGTCGCCAGCGGCGGCCGCCTCGCTGGCCGACGCGCTGCGCCGGGCCCGCAAGCCGGTGTTCATCGCCGGGCGGGGGGCTCGGGTCGCCGGGGCCGGCCAGGACCTGGAGCGGCTGGCCGACCGGTGCGGCGCCCTGCTCGCCACGTCGGCGGCGGGCAAGGGCCTGTTCCGCGGCAGCCCATGGGACCTGGACGTCAGCGGCGGCTTCGCCTCGCCGCTGGCCGCCGAGCTGATCTTCAACGCCGACCTGGTCGTCGGCTGGGGCTGCTCGCTGAACATGTGGACGCTGCGGCACGGCAAGCTGATCGGCCCGGACGCGGCCGTGGTCCAGGTGGACCACGAGCAGGACGCGATCGGCGCGCACCAGCCGGTGCAGCTCGGCGTGACGGGCGACGCCGGCGTGACCGCGCGCGCGGTGACCGGCCTGCTGGACGGCGACCACGGGGACCGCGGCCCGGCCGGCGAACCTGGCGGCAGTGCCCGCACGGACGGCCCGGGCGGCGACACCGGCTACCGCTCGCGGGCGCTGCGGGACCGGATCGCCGCTGAGGTGCACTGGCGGGACGTGCCCTACGACGATGACGGCGACGGCCAGCGGATCGACCCGCGCACCCTGACGATCGAGCTCGACGACCTGCTCCCGGCCGAGCGGATCGTGGCGGTGGACTCGGGCAACTTCATGGGCTACCCGAGCATGTACCTGTCCGTGCCGGACGCCGACGGGTTCTGCTTCACCCAGGCGTACCAGTCGATCGGCCTCGGCCTGGCCTCGGCCATCGGATCCGCTGTCGCCCGGCCGGACCGGCTGACGGTGGCGGCGCTGGGCGACGGCGGGGCGCTCATGGGCATCAGCGAGCTGGAGACCGTGGTCCGGCTCGGCCTGCCCATGGTGGTCGTGGTCTACGACGACGAGGCGTACGGCGCGGAGGTGCACCACTTCGGACCGGACGGGGACCCGCTGGACACGGTCAGGTTCCCGCCGGCCGACATCGCCGAGATCGGGCGGGGATTCGGCGCCACCGGTGTCACCGTGCGCGGCACCAAGGACCTCGGCCCGGTGCGGGAGTGGCTGGACGGCCCGCGCGACCGGCCGCTGGTGATCGACGCCAAGGTCACCTCGCAGCACGGCTCCTGGTGGCTGGAGGAAGCCTTCCGGGGCCACTGACGTGAGCCAGCCCGGGTTCCCGCGACGGCCCACCGCGGGTACCCGGGCCGGGTCTCAGCTGGCCTCGGTGGCTAGTGCTCCTCGGTGAGCACCTTCTCGTGATGATGCGGGTCGGGAACGGGCTCCCCGGGGATCTCCCCGAAGGCCGGCTCGGCGTCCGGCTCCTCCATCGGGTAGGCCACCTCGCCGTGCATCTTGATGTCCCCGGCCAGCAGCACCGAGTCGGGCTCGCGGAGCTTCATGAACAGCCCGATGCCGCGCAGGATCAGGAACGTCACCAGGCCGTCCCAGATGATCACCGTCAGGGCCGCGCCCGCCTGGATCAGCAGTTGCTTCGGGTGGCCGTAGAAGAGGCCCGCGGTGGTGACATCCGAGTTCTTCCCGATGCCGAGGTACACGATCATCTTCGGATCCGCCAGCAGGCCCACCATGAGCCCGCCGACCAGGCCGGCGAAGCCGTGCGTGTACACGACACCCAGCGCGTCGTCGACCTTGTTGAACGGCCAGACCTTCCTGGGCAGGTAGCCGAATAGCGCCCAGACGATCGATGAGGAGACCAGGCCGATGATGATCGCGCCGACGCCGTTCACATAGCCCGCGGCGGGTGTGATGGCCACCAGACCGCAGATCATCCCGTTGACGCCGCCGAGGAAGGTGGGCTTGCGCTCCTTCCCGAACGCCATGTCCGCGATGATCCAGGTCATCATCGCCACGGCGGTGGCGAGGTTGGTGTTGACGACGGCCGCGGTCGCGTCAGCGCCGGCGAAGTACGGGTCACCGCCGTTGAAGCCATTCCAGCCCAGCCACAGGATCCCGGCACCGACGGCCACGAACAGCAGGTTGTTCGGCACGGCCTTCTCGCGGTCGCGCTGCAGCCGCGGCCCGATCACGGCAGCGGCGACGAAGCCGGACACTCCGGCCGCCAGGTGGATGACGTAGCCACCGCTGAAGTCGAGCGCGCCCTTACCGGCCCAGAACCCGCCGCCCCAGAGCAGGAACGCGTTCACCGTGTAGGCGAAGGTGATCCACAGCGGCACGAACATCAGCCAGACCTTGAACTTGATCCGGCCGATCACGCTGCCGATGAACAGGATCGGCGTGATGGCTGCGAACACGAACTGGAAGTAGACCAGCGAGCCCATAGGGAACCTGAACTTCGGCATCAGCCCGTCCAGCAGCGGGATGTGCGCCTGTTCCTGCTCGCCCCCTGATCCGACGACCGTGCCCGGCTTGCCGAGGAGGTGCAGGCTGCCGCCGAGCCATGGCTCGCCGAACCCCATCTTGAACGCCCACAGAACCCACACGATGAGGGTCAGGCAGAACGCGCTGAAGACCATCATCATGGTGTTCACCGCGAATTTCCGCTGGACGATCCCGCCGTAAAGGACCGCAAGCGCCGGGATGCTCATCAGGCCGACGAGCGTCGCCGCCGTCATCTGCCAGGAGTTATCGCCAGCGCTGAGCCAGCTTGCGTAGGGATCCAATGTCGCCCTCCAGATCCTTGCGCGGTACGGCCGTCCAGGCAGGCCGCATCCGTCGTCAGGTGCCGATATCCATGTGTCCCACATCGCGGTTTCGCCGGCGTTTCCCGTTTGTTACGCGAGCGCTTCGCGAGGGGCAGGAAAACCCGCCTTGTGTTTCACCGATGTTTCGGTCAGCGCGCGGCCCGAGGCCGGACGAGGCCATCACACGGGGCCGCCCGGAGGGCCGGGGCGGGCGGAACCGCTGGTCCGGCGGGGGCCGGCCCCCGGCGCGGCTCTCGGGCCCGGGCGCGGCGGCCGGGGCGCTTCTGTTACGTTCCGGTAACGGAATCATGCGGCAGTCTTGAAGCCAGGCCCGTGCTCGACTTACGCTCCTGCCATCCCGTTCGGTAAGCGCTTACCGGACTCGCGGGCGCAGTGCGGTAAGCGCTTACCGAGCCGGCCGTTCGACGGAAGGAGCGCGGTGACCAACATCCGCGAGGTGAACCACACGCCACCGACGATCTACGACGTGGCGCGGGTGGCCGGCGTGTCGATCGCGTCGGTGTCGCGGGTACTCAACGGCCGCGCCAACCCGCGCGAGGAGACGCGGGAACGGGTGCTCCGGGCCGTCGCCGAGCTCGGGTTCGTGCCCGACGGGGCGGCCCGCGCGCTGAGCGGGCGGGTCAAGGAGGTCGTCGGGGTCGTCATCCGCCGGGTCCGCTGGGTCCCGACCAGCGAGGGCGGATTCGCCGAGGAGGACGAGAGCCTCATCTTCACCGACGTGATCAACCGCGGCATCGAGCTCGCGGCCCAGCGGCAGGGCTTCAACCTCCTGCTCAGCTCCGTCGACGTGGATGATCACGACGTCAGCGGCCGGCTGCTCGCCCTGGCCAGGAAGAGCGACGGGCTGATCCTGCACGACCGGGTGCTTGAGCCGGACGAGCTGGACCAGCTGTCCCGGCGGGTGCCGGTGGTCACCCTGGCCAACGTCGCGACCAGCACCACGACCAACGTGCACGGCGACAACGAGGCGGGCATGCGCGGCCTGGCCCGGCACCTGCTGGCCGACCACGGGTACCGGACGCTGGCCTACGTCGCCGGGCTCGGCGACAGCCCGGACAGCGTGGCCCGCGGCCAGACCATCGCGGCCGAGGCGGCCGCGGCCGGCGCCACGCTGCTGACCGGCCCGCAGTGGCAGGGCAACTACTACGCGTCCGGCGGCGCCCGGGTGATCGAGCGGCTGATCGCCGCCGGGACGGCGCTCCCCCGGGCGATCGCCTGCGCGAACGACCAGACCGCGCTCGGTGTCATGTACGCACTGGCCCAGCAGGGTATCGACGTGCCCGGGGACGTCGCGGTGACCGGCTTCGACGACATCCCCATGGCCCGGCACCTGCGGCCGCAGCTCACCACCGTGCGCCAGCCGATCCAGGAGATCGGCGCCACCGCGTTCGACGTGCTGCACTCGATGATCAGCACCGGGGTCCCGGCCGACCGGGACGTGGTGCTCCCCACCCGGCTGATCCTCAGGGAAAGCTGCGGCTGCGCCTCCCCCGACCGGAGACAGCCGTGCGCGTGATCAGCCGCAGGATCGGCTTCTACCTCATCACCGCGATCGCGGCCGTCACCGTCGACTTCCTCATCCCCCGGATCATGCCGGGCAACCCGGTCGAGGCCGTGCTGGCCAAGATGCAGGGCCAGGTGATCACGAAGGAAACGCTGCGCGCGCTGGAGCTGCAGTTCGGCTCGAACACCGCCGAGGGCCTGTGGGGCCAGTACCTGCACTACTGGAGCAACCTCCTCCACGGCGACCTGGGCATCTCCACGAGCAACGGCATGGTCCCTGTGACCACCGTGATCCGCGGGGCGCTGCCGTGGACGATCGGCCTGGTCGGCACCGCGACCGTGATCAGCTTCATTCTGGGCACGCTGCTCGGCGTGCTGGTGGCCTGGCGGCGCGGGGGCTGGCTGGACACCCTGCTGCCCGCCACCACGTTCTTCCAGGCGGCACCGTACTTCTTCCTCGCGTTCCTGGCCATCGACCTGTTCGCGATCAGGCTGGGCTGGTTCCCGCCGGGCAGCGCCCGCAACAACCTCGACTTCCCCGCCTTCGACTGGACCTACATCAGCGACGTACTCGACCACGCGGTGCTGCCCGCGCTGACCATCGTGGTCGCCTCGGCCGCGGGCTGGATCGTCGGCATGCGCAACGTCATGATCACCACGATGGACGAGGACTACGTCCTCATCGCGCAGGCCAAGGGGCTGCCCAAGCAGCGGGTGGTCTGGTACGCGGCCCGCAACGCGATCCTGCCGAGCATCTCCGGCTTCTCGCTGGCCATCGGCTTCGTGGTGTCGGGCGCGCTGCTGACCGAGATCGTCTTCAGCTACCCGGGCCTCGGCTTCGTCATGCTCACCGCGGTGCAGGACGCGGACTACGCGCTGCTGCAGGGCATCTTCCTGGTTATCACCATGGCCGTGCTGCTGGCCAACCTGGCCGCCGACTTCGTGTACGTGTTCCTCGACCCGCGGACCCGGCAGGAGGCCTGAGCCATGGCCATCGGCACCAGCACGGACCTGGGCGGCGGGCCCGCCCCCGGCCCGGGCCTGCTCCAGGTACCTGAGGCGAGAGCCCGCAGGAAGCGGCTGCGGCTGCCCCGGTCGCCGAAGGTGCTCATCGGCCTGGGCACGCTGATCGGCTTCCTGGTCCTGGCCGTGATCGGGCCGTGGATCGCGCCCTACGACCCCGGCCGGAGCTTCTCCACCACGGCCAGCTTCCCGCAGCCCCCGTCCGCGGCGCACCTGCTCGGCACCACCCAGCAGCAGCAGGACGTGCTGTCCCAGCTGCTCGCGGGCGGCCGCAGCACGGTGCTGGTGGCGTTCGTGGCCGGGCTGATCGCGACCGTGCTGTCGGTGCTCATCGGGGTGACCGCGGGTTACCTCGCCGGCCCGGCCGACGACCTGCTGTCGATGCTCGCCAACCTCTTCCTGGTCATGCCGGCCCTGCCGCTGCTCATCGTCATCTTCGGCTTCCTTCCGTCCTCGCAGGGCGGCGACGACGTACTGATCGGGGTGATCATCGCGGTCACCGGCTGGGCGTTCGGGGCCCGGGTGCTCAGGGCGCAGACGCTGTCCCTGCGCAGCCGGGACTACGTGGAATCCGCGCGGATCACGGGCGAGCGCGGCTGGCGCATCATCGGCTTCGAGATCCTGCCGAACCTGATCCCGATCCTCGCCTCGTCCTTCCTGTTCACCGTGCTCTACGGGGTCGGCACCTATACCGCCCTCGCGTTCCTCGGCCTGGTCAACCCCAACCACTGGAGCTGGGGCGGGATGCTCTTCTACGCCCAGGTCGCCGGCGCCGAGCAGAGCGGTTACTGGTGGCTGTTCCTGCCGCCCGGGCTCGCCGTGGCCTTCCTCGGCACCTCGCTGGCGCTGCTCAACTTCGGGATCGACGAGTTCATCAACCCGCGGCTGCGCGCCGCGGGCCTGTCCCGGCGCCGCGCACGCCGAACCGGGACGGCGCGGCCGCCCCGCCGCTTCGTGCTCGGCGTGACCCCCGTGGTCCGCAGCCGGGGGCCCCGGTGAACGCCGGCCGCGCGCCAGCGGTGAGCGCCAGCCGGACGCCGGCGGCCAGGGCCGGGCAGCCTCTGCTCGAGGTCCGCGGGCTGTGCGTGGACTACGGCGCGGGCCCGGACGCGGTGCACGCCGTGACCGACGCCGACCTGACGCTGCACGGCCGCGAGGTGCTCGGCCTGGCCGGGGAGAGCGGCAGCGGCAAGTCGACCCTGGCCTACGCGATCACCCGGCTGCTCCGGGCGCCCGGCATGATCACCGGCGGCAGCGTGTCCTACCGTCCCGAGCCAGGCCGCACGGTGGACCTGCTGGCCGCCGACGAGGCCGGGCTGCGGGTGCTGCGCTGGTCGCAGATCTCCGTGGTGATGCAGAGCGCCATGAACGCGCTCAACCCGGTGCTGTCCATCGGGTCCCAGCTCACCGACGTGTTGCGGGCCCACACGCCGGCCATGACCAAGGCCGCCGCCCGGGCCAGGGCCGCCGAGCTGCTCGCCATGGTCGGCATCACCGCCGACCGGCTCGGCAGCCACCCGCACCAGCTGTCCGGCGGCATGCGGCAGCGCGTGATGATCGCGATGGCCCTCGCCCTGGAGCCGCAGATCGTGATCATGGACGAGCCGACCACCGCGCTGGACGTGGTCACCCAGCGGGAGATTCTCGAGGAGCTGATGGAGCTGCGCGACCGGCTCGGGTTCGCCGTGCTGTTCATCACTCACGACCTCTCCCTGCTCGCCGAGATCGCTGACTCGATCGCGGTGATGTATGCGGGCCGGCTGGTGGAGCGGGCCGAGGCGGCCGCGCTGTTCCGCGCGCCGCGCCATCCCTACAGCCTCGGGCTGCTCAGCTCGTTCCCTGGGCTGCACGGGCCGCGGCAGCACCTCACCGGCATCCCCGGCTCACCGCCCGACCTGCGGCGGCTGCCCGGCGGCTGTGTCTTCCACCCGCGCTGCACCTATGCCCTGGACCGGTGCCGCACGGACGCGCCCGCACTGCTGCCGCTGGCCGAGGGCGGCGGCCGGCTCGCCGCCTGCTGGCTGCAGGACGGAGCGGCGCCCGCGCCGGCCGAGCTTGCGGTACCGGCCCCCGGCGCGGATCTGGCCGCAGCACCGAAAATCAGGAGCGGGCCATGACGCAACTGCGAGTAGCCGGTCAACCGCCCGCAACGGGGACGCCGCTGCTGGAGGCGCGCAACCTCACCAAGCACTTCCCCGTGCACGGCGCGGCCGGCCGGGGAGCGGGACGCCGCGGCCTTCCCAGGCGGCGCAGGCCAGCCCGGAGCGGCGGCGAGACCGGGCCCATCGTGGTGCACGCGGTCGAGAACGTCTCGCTCACGCTGCCCGAGGCGCAGATCACCGCCGTGGTCGGCGAGAGCGGATCGGGCAAGTCGACGCTGGCCCGGCTGCTGGCCCGGCTGATCCAGCCGACCTCCGGCCAGCTGCTGCTCGGCGGCCGCCCGGTCCCGCCCGGCGACCACGGCCGCCGGGGCTACGCGCGCCAGGTGCAGATGGTGCTGCAGGACCCGTTCTCCTCGCTCAACCCCGTGCACGACGTGCGGTATCACCTCGCGCGGCCGCTGCGGGTGCACGGGCTGCCCGCCCCGGGCATCAGCCTGGACGAGGCGATCATCAGCCTGCTCGAACGGGTGGCGCTCACCCCCGCGGATCAGTTCATCGGCAAGTACCCGCACGAGCTGTCCGGGGGCCAGCGGCAGCGTGTCGCGATCGCCCGCGCCCTCGCGGTGCGGCCGCGCGTGCTGCTGGCCGACGAGCCGGTCTCGATGCTGGATGTGTCGATCCGGCTGGGCATCCTCAACCTGCTGGCCGACCTGCGCGACACCGAGCGGCTCGCGATCCTCTACATCACCCACGACATCGCGTCGGCCAGGTATCTCGCGGACACGATCGCGGTGATGTACGCCGGCCAGGTCGTCGAGTCCGGGCCGGCGCACCTGGTCACCGACCAGCCTGAGCACCCGTACACCCAGCTGCTGCTCAGCGCGGCGCCCGACCCCGACCGCACCGACGTGCCCACCCTGGGGCGCCGCGGCGCCCCGCCGAGCCTGCTGGCCCCGCCGCGCGGCTGCCGGTTCCACCCGCGCTGCCCGCACGCCATGGCGATCTGCGCCGGCACCTCCCCGGACCTGTCCGTCGTGGCGCCGGATCACATGAGCGCGTGCTGGCTGCACACCCCGCACCATTCCGCACCCGACGAGGGAGGAGACGTGATGAACCGGGATACCCCGTAGCGGGCACCGGGCAAGTCCCGAGCACGGCGCTAGACACCGACAGCGCAGGACGCAGGCGGACAGGGGCAGCACCCGGCCGGCCTGTGCCACCTGACTGGCAACAGACCCCGACACGGTCGTTCACAACAAGCCGGCTGACAAGCCGGCCGGGCACAACGGAGTTTAAGCAATGAAGCACACAGTCATGAAGAGCCTGGCCGTAGGCGCCATCCTGAGCATCGCGGTGGCAGCCTGCAGCAGTTCGGGTTCCAGCTCCAGCGGCGGCTCATCGTCCTCGGCCACGGGCAAGCCGCTGGTCATCGACGACACGCCGCTGTCACCGATGACGGACACCTTCAACCCCTACTCGGCCACGTCCACCGGCCACGTGGTGACCGCGGACTCCCTGTACAACGAGCCCCTGTTCATCTGGAACATCCTCAACCCGAACCAGGCACCGTTCAAGATCCTTGGCACCGGGTACAGCTGGTCCAACGGCGGCAAGACGCTGACCATCACCACCCGTTCGGGTGTGAAGTGGAATGACGGCAAGCCCTTCACCGCCAGCGATGTCGCGTTCACGTTCAACATGATCAGGAAGAACCCGGGCGTGGCCACGGACGGGACCCCGGTGCCGGTCAGCGCCACCGCGCCCAACGCCACCACCGCGGTGCTGACGTTCGCCCAGCCGCAGTACGCCAACATGTTCCTGATCGGGCAGACCTACATCGTGCCCGAGCACATCTGGGCGAACGTGAAGCCCACCACCTTCGCCGACCCCAACCCGGTCGGCACCGGGCCGTTCATGCTCGACAAGTTCACGCCGCAGGGCTTCACCCTCAAGGCGAACCCCAGCTACTGGAACAAGAGCGCGATCCACGTCCCCGAGATCTCCTACCCCGCCTACACGGCCAACTTCAACATCACCAGCCCGCTCGCGAGCGGCCAGATCGACCTGGCCGGCAACAACATCGCGAACGTGCAGGGCGTCTACCTGGCCAAGAGCCCGGACAACCACACCTGGTTCCCCAAGTCCCCGTACCTGACCGCCAACAACCTGGTGTCGCTCGTCATCAACGTCACCAAGGCACCGCTGAACGACCCGGCGGTCCGCAAGGCGATCAGTTTCGGGATCAACAGGCAGCAGCTCTCCGCGCAGGGCGAGACCGGCTACGAGATGCCGGAAACCTCCACCAGCGGACTGCTGCTCCCGGCCGCGAGCAGCTTCCTGAACCCGTCGCTGGCCAACAACCTGCCCACGGGCGGCGACCCGGCCAAGGTCAGCTCGATCCTCCAGGCCGACGGCTGGAGCAAAGCCGGCGGGAAGTGGACCAAGAACGGCAAGACGATCAGCTTCTCGATCTCGGACCCGATCCCCTACAGCGACTACTATCTCGACGCTCAGGACATCGCGAAGCAGCTGAACGCCCTGGGGTTCAACGTCACCGTGAACGGCATCGGCAACCCGACCGTGTGGCAGAACGATGTCACCAACGGCACCTTCGACACCGCGATCCACTGGAGCAACCAGGGACCGGGACCGTACTACATCTACGACAGCCTGCTGGACTCGAACCTGACCGCCGCCATCGGCAAGCCGGCGGCGAACGACCTCGGGCGCTGGAAGGACCCGGCCACGCAGGCGGCGCTCGCCCAGTTCGCGGGCACCAACGACACGTCGGCCCAGCACGCGGCGGTCACCAAGCTGGAGACCATCATGGACACCCAGGTCCCCGTCGTGCCGCTGCTCTACGGAGCGGCATGGTGGGAGTACTCCACGCGGGACTACACCGGCTTCCCGTCGTCGGCCAACCCGTTCATGAACCCGACGACGAACTCGCCGTACCTCGAAGAGACGATCCTCAGCCTCAAGCCGGCCTCCTGACCGGGCACCGGGCTGGAGAGGCAGAGGAACGGCTGTGACCACCCAATATGACGGGCTGCGCCCGCCTGGCCGGATTCCCGGCCAGGCGGGCGCAGGGACCACCGCGAACACCCGGGACCGCGACGCGGCCACGCTGGTCGCCAGACTGCCGGTGCTGGACAAGGTGCTGCTGCTGACCGGCGCGGACAGCTGGCGCACCCAGGGCGCCGACGCGCTCGGGCTCCGGCCGATGATCACGTCGGACGGCCCGGCCGGCGTCAGGGGCGTGGTGCTGGACGAACGCCAGCCCTCGTCCAGCCTGCCGTGCCCGTCCGCGCTGGGCGCCACCTGGGACACCGCCCTGGTCCGTGAGCTCGCCGCCGCGCTGGGCGCCGAGGCCCGGGCCAAGGGCGTCGACGTGCTGCTGGCACCGACCATCAACCTGATGCGCACGCCGCTCGGCGGCCGGGGCTTCGAGTGCTTCTCCGAGGACCCGGTGCTGACCGCCCGGCTCGGGGTGGCGTTCGTCCGCGGCGTGCAGGGCGCGGGCGTGGCCGGCTGCGTCAAGCACTTCGTGGGCAACGACTCGGAGACGCAGCGCTGGAACTACGACGCCAGGATCGCCGAGCACGTGCTGCGCGAGCTGTACCTGGCGCCGTTCGAGGCCTGTGTCCGTGAGGCCGGCGTGGCCCTGGTCATGGCCGCCTACAACAAGGTCAACGGCGTGCCGATGACCGAGCACGCGCAGCTGCTGCGGGACGTGCTCAAGGACGAGTGGGGCTTCGACGGCGTGGTCACCTCGGACTGGCACGCGGCACGGAGCACCGCGGCCACCGCGCTGGCCGCGCTGGACCTGGCCATGCCGGGCCCGGACGGCCCCTGGGGCGTGCAGCTGGCGCAGGCCGTGACCGACGGCGCGGTCGCGCCCGAGGTGCTGGACGACAAGGTGCTGCGGCTGCTCCGGCTGGCCGGCCGGGTCGGCGCGGTGTTGCCTCGGGGGGACGACCCTCCCAGACCCCCCCGCGCGCCATCTCCCACCCACCTCCCCTCCCCCCTTCACGGCCTCCGGCCGGCCGTCGCAGCTGGCGCCGGCTCCGCCGCCCCACTTTCTCCCGTCCCGTCATTCGTTGACCCCCTGCTGTTGCGCCGGGCCGTGGCGGCGTCGCTGGTGCTGCTGCGCAACGAGCGCCAGGCGCTGCCCATCGACCCCGCCGCGGTCGGCCGGGTGGCCGTGCTCGGCCCCAACGCCGTTCACCCGGCCATTCACGGCGGCGGCAGCGCGGTCGTCATGCCGGTGACCGTCTCCACCCCGGCTGCCGCGCTCACCGAGGCACTGGCGGGCCAGGCCGAGGTGACCGTGGCCCAGGGGTGCCAGACCTGGGTGCGCGTGCCAGATCCCGCCCCGGGCTCGCTGCGCGACCCCGGCACCGGCCAGCCCGGTCTGCACCTGGAGTTCCGGGACGGCCAGGGTGAGCTCCTCGGCGCCGAGCACCGCACCTCGACGGCGCTGACCTGGTGGGATCAGGTTCCGCCTGGCGTCGGCTGGGGCGAGCCAGGGACGGTCACGCTCGACGCCTGGTACCGGCCGGACCACGGCGGGCCGCACATCATCGGCGCGTCCGGGGTCGGTCACCTCACGGTGACGGTGGACGGCGTCGTGATCGCCGACGCGGCCACGGTCGTGCCCGACGACCCGGTGGAGGCCATGGCCCGGCCGGGCGAGATCCGGGCCACCGTCCTGCTCGAGGCGGACCGCGACGCCCGGATCGGGCTGGTGTTCCGCCCCGCGGCCGACGGTGAAGGGCCGCTGACGGTCCGGCTCGGCCTGGTGGCCGCGGCCGGCGAGGATGACCTGCTCGACGAGGCCGAGCAGGCGGCCTGGGAGGCCGGAGCGGCCGTGGTGGTGGTCGGGTCGGCGGCGATGACCGAGAGCGAGGGGTTCGACCGCAGCACGCTCGCGCTGCCCGGCCGGCAGGACGAGCTGGTCCGGCGGGTGGCCGCGGTCAACGCGCGCACCGTGGTGGTGGTCAACGCGGGCATGCCCGTGCTCATGCCCTGGGTCAGGGAGGTCGCGGCGGTGATCTACGCGTGGCTGCCGGGCCAGGCCATGGGCGAGGCCCTGGCCGACGTCCTGCTCGGGCGGGCCGAGCCGGGCGGGCGGCTGCCGGTCACGCTCCCGGTCCGCGAAGCGGACTGCCCGGTGCTGCACGCCGTGCCGCGCGACGGGCGCATCGACTACGCCGAGGGCCTGCTCGTCGGCTACCGCGGGTATGACGCACGGCAGTCAGCCCCGCAATTCGCGTTCGGCCACGGTCTTGGCTACACCACCTGGTCCTACGAGTCGCTGCACGCGGGCGAGGCGGATCCGGCGGCCGGCCAGGACCTGGAGCTGACCGTCACCGTCAGGAACACCGGCGCCCGGCCCGGGCGTGAGGTGGTCCAGGCCTACCTGGCCGCGCCGCTGGGTGAGCCGGGCCGGCCGGTGCGGGAGCTGGCCGCGTTCGGGACCGTGACCGCGGCGCCGGGTGAGCGGGCCGAGGTGCGGCTTCAGGTGCCGTCCCGGGCGTTCGCCCGGTGGCGCGAAGGCCGGGGCTGGGTCTGGCCGCCGGGCCAGTTCACGGTCCAGATCGGGAGGTCGTCACGGGACCTGCGCCTGTCGGCGCCGGTGCGCTCCGGCCCCGCCTGACCTGACATCCGGCGAAGCCGGGCCGGCCGCGACGGCCGGCCGGAGGTCATGAAGGGGGAAGGGGAGGCGGGTGGGGGCTGGCACACGGGGGGGTCTGGGGGGGTCGTCCCCCCGAGGCAACTCAGGTGCCGGGCGGCGCGACGAGCTCGGCCTCGAACCCGTCGACGTTCTCCAGGTAGGCGGCGTAGTGGCCGTCGCCGCCCGCGTGCGGGTGACGGTCGGCGAACATCAGCCGCCAGCCGTTGCTCGGCGCGACCGCGACCAGCTTCTCGATCCGCTCCGGGTCGGCCACGTGGAAGGCGAGGTGGTTCAGGCCCGGGCGGCACCGGTCGTGGCGGCCCGCGGTCCGGTCCGGCGACTGCTCCAGGACGATGTAGGTGCTGCCCGCACGCCAGCTGCAGCCGCCGGGCCAGTCACCGAACGGCTGGTAGCCGAGCTCGTCAAGCAGCCAGCCCCAGCTCGCGACCGCGCGGTCGAGATCGGGCACCCAGAGCTCGAGGTGATGGATGGTACCGGTGGGCACGGCCTGCTCGGCCGCCTCCGCCGGCTGGCCCTCGGCGGTATCTGGCGACTGGCCCTCGGCGGGCTCCGCCGACTGGCCCTCTGCCCACGTGACATCTGGCCCCTGGTCAGGCTGTGCCATGACCGGTGCCTGCGGGAGCGAGCCCTCACGGCCGCTTTCCGGGTCCATCTGCCATCAGCTCGATGTTCCTTGCCGTTGAGCAGCATGGTAACGGTTGGGTTGGGCTAAACGGCGCTAACTATGTCACATGGTGAGACATCAATTGTTGCGGCTGGTCAGGCCGGGTCCTCGAGCCGCTGCTGCAGCTTGCTCATGCCGCGCAGCCAGCGGTCGGTCTCAGCCGCGCGGCCCGCGTACATGGCCGCCACCTCGGGGTGCGGCAGGATCAGAAACCGGCCGTCCGCGATGCCGTCGATCACCGCGTCCGCGACCGCCTCGGGCGGGATCGCGTCGTCCCCGAGCAGCTTCTCGGCCAGCGGGTCGCTGCCGTCGAGCATGGCGGTGCGCACCCCCAGCGGGCAGATCGCCTGCACGGTCAGGCCGCGGTGCGCGTGGCTGACCGCCAGCCACTCGGCGAAAGCCAGCGCGGCGTGCTTCGTCACCGAGTAGGGCGCGGTGCCCGGCATGGTCAGCAGCCCGGCCGCGGAGACCGTGCAGATCAGGTGGCCGCTCCCGCGCTCCAGCCAGGGCCCGAGCAGCAGCCGCGCGGCCCGCACGTGGGCCATCACGTTGACCTGCCACGAGGCATCCCAGTCCGGCTCCGCGGTCTCGGGCCCGCCGCCCCTGACGATCCCGGCGTTGGCGCAGAACAGGTCGATCTCGCCGAGCTCGGCGCGGGCGGCGCCGATCAGCGCGGCCACGCCCTCCTCGCTGGCCGCGTCCCCGGGCACGGGCACGGCACCGCACGAGGCCGCGACCGCCGCCGCGGCCGCGGCGTCGAGGTCGTTGACCACGACCCGGGCGCCCTCGGCCGCGAACCGCCGGGACAGCGCGGCGCCGATCCCGCTGCCGCCGCCGGTGACCACGACCCCGGCGCCGCCGACCGACCTCATCGCAGCGCCTTCATCACGGGGTCCCGGCGGGAGGCAGGTTGACCAGGCCGGCCAGCGACGCCCGGTGATGGTCCGCGGTACCGAACCCGATCGACGAGCTCTTGGCCCGCTTCAGGTACAGGTGCGCCGGGTGCTCCCAGGTGAAGCCGATGCCGCCGTGCAGCTGCACGCATTCCTGCGCGGCCTTGACCGCGATGTCCGAGCAGGCCGCCTTGGCCAGGGCCACAGCCACCGGCGTGTCCGGGTCATCGCGGGCCAGGCAGGCGGCGGCGTACCGGGCCGCGGCGCGCGCCTGGGTCACGCCCACCCACAGATCGGCGGCGCGGTGCTTGAGGGCCTGGAACGACCCGATCGGGCGGGCGAACTGGTGCCGCTCCTTCAGGTAGGCCACGGTGATCTCCAGGCACCGCTCGGCGAGGCCCAGCTGCTCGGACGCGAGCACCGCGGCGCCCGCGGTCAGCGCGGCGGCCACCGCCTGCTCGGCGGCCGCGCCCGTGGCGATGCACCGGGCGGGCACGTTGTCCAGGGTCACGTCGGCGAGCTGCCGGGTCATGTCCAGCGACACCACCGGCGTGACCGACACCCCGGCGTCGGCGTGCCGTACGGCGTACAGCCCGTACGGCACGCCGTCGGCGGGCACCAGCAGCACGTCGGCGGGCAGCGCGTCCGCGACCCCGGCCACGGTCCCGCTCAGCAGGTAGCCACCGTCATCGGTTCCCGGCCCGGGCGGTCCCAGCCGGGCCGTAGGCTCCGGCCTGCCCCCGGGCGCCGCCGCGAACGGCACGGCCAGCGCCGCGGTCGCGGTGCCGTCGGCCAGCGCGGTCAGCAGGTCAGCGTCGCCCGCGGCCAGCAGCGCCGCGGTGGCCACGACCGAGGAGCCCAGGTAGGGCACCGGGGCCACGGCGCGCCCGGTTTCCTCGGCCACGACCGCCGCCTCCCGGCACGACGCCCCGGCCCCGCCGCTGGCCTCAGGGATGAGCAGGCCCGCGCAGCCGAGGTCGGCCGCGAGCGTCCGCCACAGCCCGGTGTCGTACGTCTCGGCGGTCTCGGTCCTGGCCAGAACCTCGCGCCAGCCGCACCGGTCGTCGAGCAGCGAGCGGACGGCCGCCCGCAGCTCGGTCTCGGCGTCGCCGTAGAGCAGGTCCGGCAGGTCAGCGGCCGAGCTGCGCGCGGCTTCCCCGGTGGTCGCTGGCGCGCTCATCGCGGCAGGTCCTTCCATGGCACGTCCTTATCCACCCGGATCTCCGGCGGCAGTCCGAGCACCCGCTCGGCGATGATGTTGCGCAGGATCTCCGAGGTCCCGCCCTCGATCGAGTTGCCCCTGGCGCGCAGGTACCGGTAGCCGGGGTCGCGGCCGTAGAAGTTCGCCCCTTCCGGCCGCCGCATCGTCCAGTCGCCGTAACGCAGGCCGTCCGGGCCGGCCAGCTCCACCTCGAACTCGGAGACCTCCTGGTTCAGCCGGGCGAAGACCAGCTTGGCGCCCGACCCCTCCGGCCCGGGCTTGCCCGCGGCCAGCTGCTGCCGCAGCCGCACCCCAGCCAGCCGGGCCACCTCGGAATCGGCCCACAGCCGCAGCAGCCGGTCGTGCAGGCCCGGGGTGCGCAGCTCGGGATGCTGCCGCCAGGCCCGCGCCGCCGAGCCGATCATCCCGCCTTCCCTGGGCACCGCTCCCCCGCCGATCGCCACCCGCTCGTTCATCAGCGTGGCGGTGGACACCTTCCAGCCCTCGCCGACCGCGCCGATCCTGTCGGTGTCGGGGATCGGCACGTCGGTCAGGAACACCTCGTTGAACTCGGCCTCGCCGGTGATCTGCCGGAGCGGTCTGACCTCGACCCCGGGCGCGGTCATGTCCACAGAGAAGTAGGTCAGGCCCTGGTGCTTGGGCACATCCGGGTCGGTGCGGGTGACCAGCAGCGCCCGGCTGGCCAGGTGCGCCGATGAGGTCCAGACCTTCTGCCCGGTCACCCGCCAGCCCCCGCTGCCCGCCCCGTCCCCCTGTGCCGGGTCGCGCACCGCCCGGGTGGCCAGGCCGGCCAGGTCGGAGCCCGCGCCGGGCTCGCTGAACAGCTGGCACCAGATCTCCTCGCCGGTCCACAGCGGGCGCAGCCAGCGGTGCTGCTGCTCGTCGTTGCCGTAGGCGAGGATCGTCGGGGCGGCCATGCCCAGGCCGATCCCGTTCCGCTCCGGGCTGTTGGTCGGGGCCCCGGCCGCGGCGAACTCGGCGTCCACGACCGGCTGCAGCTCGCGGGACAGGCCCTGGCCGCCGAGGCCGGCCGGGTAGTGAACCCAGGCCAGCCCGGCGTCGAACCGCGCCCGCAGGAACTCGAGTCGGTCCGTGGACGCCGGGTCATGGCCGGCCAGGAAGTCGCGGACCTGGCCGCGCAGGTCGTCGGGGGTCACCGCGCCGGTCAAGAGAGCGGCCCTCCGGCCACGTAGATCACCTGGCCGGAGACGAACCCCGCGCCGTCGCTGGCCAGGAACGACGCCACGTTCGCGACGTCTTCTGGCTGGCCCACCCGGCGCACAGGGATCCGGGCCGCGGCCGCGGTCTGGAACTCGCCGAAGTCCATGCCGACCCGGGCCGAGGTGGCCGCGGTCATGTCGGTGACGATGAAGCCCGGCGCGATCGCGTTCGCCGTGATCCCGAACTGGCCGAGCTCGATCGCGAGCGTCTTGGTGAGGCCCTGCAGCCCCGCCTTGGCCGTCGAGTAGTTGGCCTGGCCCCGGTTGCCGAGCGCCGAGCTCGACGACAGGCTGATGATCCGGCCGAAGCCCTGCGCGACCATGTGCGTCTGGGCCGCGCGGCTCATCAGGAACGCGCCCCGCAGGTGCACGCCCATGACCGTGTCCCAGTCGTCGTCGCTCATCTTGAACAGCAGGTTGTCCCGGAGCACGCCGGCGTTGTTGACCAGCACCACGGGCGGGCCGAGTTCGGCCGCGACCCGGGCCACGCCGGCCGTGACCTGGTCGGCCTGGCTGACGTCGGCGCCCACGGCGATCGCGCGCCCGCCCGCGGACGTGATCGCGTCCACGGTCCCGCTGCCGTCGGCCTCCTTCAGGTCGAGCACGCCGACCGCCATCCCGTCGGCGGCCAGGCGGCGGGCCACCGCGGCCCCGATCCCGCGCGCGGCGCCGGTCACGATCGCCACCCGCTGGGCCCCGGCCTCCGCGGTTCCCGCCTCCGGTTCGTCAGCCATTACGCTCCTCCTCGCCCACGGCGACCCAATAGTGTGAAAGTGCCGTTACTGCTGCTGTTACCACAGCTAAGTGCCGTCCACCCTATTGGCCCGGGTCCGGGTGGTGCCTGCCGACGTTGGCCGCGGGCGGGCCGGGCGGCATCAGCGGCACTTCCTGAGCCCGCGGCGGGCCGGGCGGCATCAGCGGTACTTTTTCAGCTCGCGGCGGGCCAGCGAGCGCTTGTGCACCTCGTCCGGCCCGTCGGCGAACCGCAGCGTCCGCGCGCTGGCCCACAGGTGCGCCAGCGGGAAGTCCTGGCTGATCCCGCCCGCCCCGTGGACCTGGATGGCCTTGTCGATCACCCACTCGGCCATGGCCGGGGTCTGGATCTTGATGGCCTGGATCTCGGTGTGCGCGCCCTTGTTGCCGACGGTGTCCATCAGCCAGGCGGTCTTGAGCACCAGCAGCCGCGCGGACTCGATCCTGACCCTGGCCTCGGCGATCCAGTCCTGGATCACGCCCTGGTCGGCCAGGGGCCCGCCGAACGCGACCCGCTGCGCGGCCCGGCGGCACATCAGCTCCAGCGCCCGCTCGGCCGCGCCGATCTGCCGCATGCAGTGGTGAATCCGGCCCGGGCCGAGCCTGGCCTGCGCGATCGCGAACCCGTCGCCCTCCCCGCCGACCAGGTTCCCGGCCGGCACCCGGACGTCGCGGAACTCGATCTCCGCGTGCCCGCCGTGCGAACCGTCGCTGAACCCGAACACCCGCATCCCGCGCTCGATCGTGACCCCGGGGGTGTCCCGCGGCACCAGGACCATCGACTGCTGCCGGTGCCGCTCGGCATCGGGCGCGGTCTTCCCCATCACGATCAGGATCTGGCACCGGGGGTCCATGGCCCCCGACGACCACCACTTGCGCCCGTTGATCACATATTCAGAGCCGTTACGCTCGATCCGCGTGGCCACGTTCGACGCGTCGGATGAGGCCACGTCGGGCTCGGTCATGCAGAACGCCGACCTGATCTCACCGTCCAGCAGCGGCCGGAGCCAGCGCTGCTGCTGCTCGTCCGAGCCGAAGTCGGCCAGCAGCTCCATGTTGCCGGTGTCGGGCGCCGCGCAGTTCAGGGCCTCGGGCGCGAGCGACGGGCTGTGCCCGGTGATCTCGGCCAGCGGCGCGTACTGCAGGTTGGTCAGGCCCGCGCCCTCGGGATGCTTGGGCAGGAACAGGTTCCACAGCCCGCGGCTGCGCGCCTCGGCCTTGAGCTCGTCGATGACCGGCGGCCGCTCCCACTCCCGGCCGGCCGCGGCCATCTCGGCCAGCTGTGCCGCGAACACCTTCTCGGCCGGGTAGACGTGCGAGTCCATGAACGACAGCAGCTGCTCGCGGAGCTCTTCGGTGCGCGCGTCGTAGGAGAAATCCATAACGCAACGCTACGGTCTGGCCTGGCCCGGGTCGAGACCGGTCCGCGGCCCTCTACTTGAGCAGCAGGCGGCCGATCCGGCGGCCCGCGATGAACAGGCCGGCCAGGCCCATCAGCACCAGGTATACGACATGCCAGAGCAGGCCGGGACCGACCACGCCCAGGGTCAGGCCGCGGAGCAGGGTCACACCCTGGTACAGCGGTGTGCACTCGACCAGGATCTGGACCGGCCGCGGGTACACGCTCAGCGGGTAGAACGTGGTCGAGAGCAGGAACATGGGCAGGGTCGCGAGCATGATGAACTCGAAGTCCTGCCAGCTGCGCATGTAGGTGGTGGCGGCCATCCCGGCCGCCGCGGACCCGAACCCGATGAGCAGCGCCACCGGCAGGTCGGCCACGGCCCACCACGAATGCACCAGGCCCAGCGAGAGCATCACCACCATGAACGCCAGGCCGTACAGCCCGCCGCGGATCAGGGCCCAGCCGATCTCGCCCAGCGCCAGGTCGCCCGGGCGCATCGGCGTGGCCAGCGCAGCGTCGTAGAACTTCGCGTACTTCAGCCGGAAGAACACGTTGAACGTGGAGTCGTAGATGGCGCCGTTCATCGCCGAGGTGGCCAGCAGGGCCGGGGCCACGAAGCTGGTGTACCCGACCTGCTGCCCGCCGGGGCCGGTCACGGTGCCGACCAGATGGCCGATGCCGACCCCGATGGACAGCAGGTAGAAGAGCGGCTCGAAGATCCCGGAGACCAGGACCAGCCAGGTGTGCCGGTACACCCGGGCATGCCGCTCGATCAGGTGCATGCCGCCGCGGCCGCCCAGGGCCGCCCGGCGGGTGCGCAGCAGCGGCAGCGGCAGCACCCGCAGCGGAAGCTCGCTCACACCCACAGGCGCCGCCGGTACGTCCGGTGCCCGATCGCGATGCTCACGGCGATCAGCGCGGTCAGGTACCCCACGTGCACCAGCGCGCTGCCCAGGCTGGCCGTGCCCAGGCTGAGCGACCGGCACAGCACCACGCCGTTCCACAGCGGCGTGACGTACGCCAGCGGCCTGATCCAGGCCGGCAGCTGGCTGACCGGGAAGAAGGTCCCGGAGAACAGGAACAGCGGGATCAGCCCGAACCGGAAGATCAGCGCGAACGACGTGTCCTTGACCACGGTGATCGCCCACGCCTCGATCGGCGCGGCGAAGGCCAGCCCGGTCAGCACCGCGACCGGCAGCGCGGCGAGCGCCCACGGCGAGGTGATCGCCCCGAACGCGGCCATCACCACCAGGAAGATGGTCGAGTTCATAACCAGCCGCATGGTCGTGAACAGCAGGTGGCCGTGGTAGATGTCGGGCGGGCGCAGCGGCGACGCGGTGGCCGCGTAGTAGGTGCGCCGCCACTTCACCGAGCCGAGCACCGGGTAGGTGGACTCCTCGACCGCGGCCTCCATGGCCGCGGCCGCCAGCAGCCCGGGCGCCAGGAAGGCCAGGTAGCTGACACCGCCCAGGCCCGCGGTGCCGTGCGCGTCGACCAGCGTGCCCAGGCCGAGGCCCATGGCACCCAGGTAGAGCACGGGGCTGAGCACGCTGGTGTAGATCGTCCCGCGCCAGGTGCGCCGGTAGTTGGTCAGCCAGTACCTGAGCTCGCGCACAGCAAAGGACCAGGTCATCCGGTCCCCCAGTGCCGCGTCATTCCTGTCCTCCGCGCCGCGTCATTCAGTCCTCGAGCTGCCGCCCGGTGAGACGGAGGAACACGTCCTCCAGCGTGCTGCGGCGCACCAGGGAGGTCAGCGGCTCCAGGCCGAGACCGCGGACGGCCGCCAGGGCGGTGTCCCCGTTCTGGATGTACAGCAGGATCCGGTCGGCGAGCACCTCCATGCGCTCGGCCGGCGCGTCGGCGAGCTTCTCCGCCGCCTGCTGGTGCTCGGCCGGGTCGAACCTGATTTCGAGCACCTCGGGGGTGGAGTACTGCTCGATCAGCTCGCGTGGCGAGCCCTCGGCCGCGATCAGCCCGCGGTCCATGACCACCAGGCGGTCGCAGAGTTGCTCGGCCTCGTCCATGTAGTGCGTGGTCAGCACCAGCGTGGTGCCCTGCTGCTTGAGCCGGTACAGCCGGTCCCACACCGCGTGCCTGGCCTGCGGGTCCAGCCCGGTGGTGGGCTCGTCAAGCAGCAGGATCTCCGGCTCGTTGATCAGCGAGCGGGCGATCGTGAGCCTGCGCTTCATCCCGCCCGACAGCGGCTCGACCTGATCCTTCGCGCGGTCGGTGAGCTGCACGAACTCCAGCAGTCGCGCGGTGCGCTCGGCGATCACGCTGCGCTGCAGCCCGAAGTAGCGTCCGTAGATAAGGAGGTTCTCCTGGACGGTGAGCTCCACGTCCAGCGTGTCCTCCTGCGGGACCACGCCCAGCCGGGCCCGGATCGCGGGCCCGTCGGTCACCGGGTCCAGGCCGAGGATGGACAGCTCGCCGCCGCTCGGCGGCGAGACGCAGCCGATCATGCGCATGGTGGACGACTTGCCCGCGCCGTTCGGCCCGAGGAAGCCGAACGCCTCGCCGCGGTGCAGGTCGAAATCGACGCCGGCCACCGCGACGGCGTCGCCGAACCTCTTGGCCAGGCCGCGGGCGTGGATCAGCACGTCGGGAGCAGGCACTCCCGTGACACTACCTGCCAGATCCTTCAGTTCCGAACGGATATCATGCCCTGGCGTGCGGGTATCAGCCGTGACGCTGGGCAAAAGCAGGTATGGGTACCGTCTGGATTTCCTCCGGTTTAGCCAAGCCCAGCCAGGACCGGAGTAGCCTCGCATCATCACCTCGGCAGCGTCCTGAGGGGATGACGGGCAGAGAGGAAGCGGCCAGGTGACCCTTGTCGGCAGGTGGTACCGGCAGTTCCAGCATCTCATCCATGAGATGGCTAAGTTCGGCGTCGTCGGCGGCCTTGGGTTCATCGTCACCGAGGTCGGCTTCAACGTGCTCCACTTCGACATGGGGCTCGGGCTGTTCACCGCGAACGCGATCGCCACCGGCCTGGCCATGGTCATCACCTACATCGGCAACCGGTGGTGGACGTTCCGGCACCGCGAGGGCCACGGCACCACCCGCGAGACCGTCTCGTTCGTCGTGCTGAACCTGGCCGGGCTGCTGATCCAGTACGCCTGCGTGTGGATCGCCAAGAACGGCCTGGGCCTGACCGACAGGTTCTCGCTCAATGTCGCGTTCCTCATCGGGATCGGGCTCGGCACGCTGTTCCGGTTCTGGTCCTACCGCAAGTGGGTCTGGCTGGCGCCGCCCGCGGGCCCGGAAGAGACCGAGGGCGAGCCGTCGGTTCTCCTGCCTGGCTCGCCGTCGGGCGGGCTCGAGGATCGCGAGCCTGAGCTGGTGCCGCCGGCGCCCCCGCACCCGGCCCCGGGGTACACCGACCCGGACAGCGACGCGACCGGCCCGCAGCCGTTCCGTTTCGGATAAGTCCTGGGGTTATCGAGAGCAGCCCTGCCCGGCCCGGGCGGTCAGCCGGGACAGCGGCACCGCGAGCGCCGCGTCGGCCTGGGCCTGGGTCAGCTTTCCCGTCGCCACCAGCCTGCCGATCACGTGCTCCTCGCGGGCCCGCGCGTTGGCGGGATGGGTCAGCGGGTCGTCCAGGGACGGGCCCTGCACCATGCCGGCCAGCATCGCCGCCTGCGGCCAGGACATCTTGGCGGGCCTCACCCCGAAGTAACCGCAGCTAGCATTCACCAGGCCGTAGTCGTTGTTGCCGAAGTAGGCGACATCGGCGTACATCCGCAGGATCTGCGGCCTGGAGTACGTCCAGGAGAGCTTGACGGCCAGGGCCACCTGCTCGGCCTCGATCTTCGCGCTGTCGGACCGCCCGCCCGTGTAGAGCATCTTGGCCAGCTGCTGGTAGATCGTGGCGCCGCCCTGGATGCCGCCGCCTTGGAGGAAGGCGCGGCCGACCCGGGCCACCGCGTACAGGTCGATGCCTGGCTCGGAGT
Organism: uncultured Actinomycetota bacterium; assembly: GCA_963844655.1. Classification (GTDB taxonomy): domain Bacteria; phylum Actinomycetota; class Actinomycetes; order Streptosporangiales; family Streptosporangiaceae; genus JASHPR01. Next base: position 335,904 of record CAWJPA010000009.1, read on the forward strand.
AGAAGCGGTGGTCCTCGGTCGCGACCAGCGACTCGGCGAAGCGCGCCGGGACCGGAGGGCCCGGGTACGCCACATGGTGCGCGACATCCTGCGCCCGGGTGAGCGCGGGCGCGTTGCCCACCGACGGGGTGGCCAGCAACAGGCCGCCGAACGCAAGGACTCCCAGCACGATCAGAAGCAGGACCGCGCCGATGAGCCGGCCCAGCAGGCGGCGGCCACGGCGGCGCGGGGGGCTGTAGATCGGCGGGCCGTAGGAGGATGGCCTGTACCGCTGGCGCGGGGCCACCGTGTCCGAGGCCGGGCCGGCGATGACGACCGGCAGCGGAATCGTGGGATCGTTTCCGAGACCCCCGTCGCCCGCCGTTCCCCATACCGTCATCGCGCCGCCCCGAGTCGTGCCCCGGTCCGCTCCAGCCAGGGACAGCTAAATTCTTCCCTCTGCATCCAGTAACTCAAACGACCGGGGCCCCGTCTCAGTGCCCATGAATGTTCACTGAGCGAACGATTCAGGCGCTCTGTCCGAGCGACTCGCCGCCCGCCGTTCCCGGCCGTCCCCGGGCAAACCGCCGCTGACATCGGAGAACGCTGACCGGTAGTGGCCAACGCGACAATGTGACGCCTTATGACCTGATGCGCTGCTAATCTGTAATCGGGGCAGGAACCTCGTCTCCATTGAGGGGGACTGGCATGGATCTCCGGGCGACGGCGGCCGGGGGTTGGCGAGAGCACGCTTCCAGGTAATGGTCGGCTGTGGGCCGTCCCTCCAGGAGGAAAATAGTGTCAGTCTGGCGTGGCCGCTCACGCCGTGGCCACCACGTGTCGGTGGCTCGGGTCAAGGCACCGCTGCGTGGCCGCATCATCTGGACCAGCGCTGTTCTGCTTCTGATCACCCTATTCATCCCGGCGACAACCACCGCTCGCGGGCAAGATATTCTCGCCGCAACTCAGCATTTTCTTCTTAAATACGCTGGCGTACTCGCGCTCGTTGCGCTAACGACCGCGGTCGGCGTGGGAGTTGTGGCTACCGATCGCATTGTCATGGTTCCGGGAACGCGAGTTGTTGCCCAAGCAGTACACCGTGCCGTTTCGCTCGGCGCGCTTCTCTTTCTGGTCGTTCATATCGTGGTCGAGATCGCCGCACACAGGTCCCATCTCATTGATTCCGTCGTGCCTTTCATGGCTCACGGCCGCAGGTTCTACATTGGCCTCGGCACGATCGCGTCGGACCTGATCATTCTCCTTGTCGTGACCGGGATAGCCCGCGGCCGGTTCGCGGCGAGGTGGCCCTGGGCGTGGCGCATGATCCACGCCACCGCCTACCTGTGCTGGCCGCTGGCGATCATCCACGGGCTGCTCGCCGGCCGGGCGGCCAAGCCCTACGTTGACTGGAGCTACGGCGCGTGCGTGGCCCTGGTCGCGCTCGCGCTCGGCATCCGGTTTGTGGCCACGATCCGGGCCAAGAACGACACCATCGGCGCTCCCGTGCCCGACCGCGCGTCGGCGGCCATGGCCGGGGCGCTGCCCGCCCTGGCGATGGAGTCGTTCGCGAGTCAGCGGGCCGGCCTTCGGGGGCGGGCGCACCGCGCTCAGGGGCCGCCGGGCCGCCATCGCCAGCGAGCGGATCGGCGACGTGCACACTCCGCGGCCGGCCCGGGCGCTGCCCCGGGCCCAGCGCGCGCTCCCGGCCGGGCCGTCGAGCCGGCCCGCCGATCCGGGGCGGTCAGAGGGGCCGCCCCGCACGATCGCGATGAGCCTGCACGACGAGCCGGACCAATCCGGTGTGATGGACCGCTCCGGTGTGGTGGACCGTCCGGATGGTGCGGACCGACCCACGGGACCGAACCGCCGACCCGCACCCAACCGCGCTGGCGCGGCGAACCGGTCCCGGGCCGCGAACCGTGCCACCCGGCCGAACCGGGCCCCGGCCGCAGGCTCGCCCGCGGCGCCCTACGCCGACGGATCGCACACCGGCCCGATCACAGGGCCGCCGCACGGCGACGTGCCGTACGCGGAGCAGCCACAACTGGACGTGTCCCACCCCAGCGGTCCCCATGCGATGCCGCCTCACCTCAGCGGCCCGCATCAGATACCGTCCCACGCCAGCGGCTCTCACCAGGTGCCACCGCACCTCAGCGGCCCCCACCAGGTGCCACCGCACCTCAGCGGCCCCCACCAGATACCGTCGCACCTCAGCGGCCCCCACCAGGTGCCACCGCACCTCAGCGGCCCCCACCAGATACCGTCGCACGCCAGCGGCTCCCATCAGGTGCCGTCCTATCCGGGTGGCCCGGCCGCTGGGTCCTACCAGGACGGCCCTTATCCCGACGACAGCCGGGCCGGGGAGCCTCACGCCGGAGCGTCCTACCCAGACCCTCCGTATCCAGGGATGACCTACCCGGCTGAGGCGTATTCGGGAGGGCCGGATCAGGACCAGCCCTACCAGGACCAGGCCGGCCTGGGGCAGCCGCACACCGGCCCGATCTACCAGCAGCCGGCCGGCCGGGGCCAGTCCAATACTGGGCCGATCTACCCGGGCCAGCAGCACACCGGGCCGATCTACCAGCAGCCGGCCGGCCAGGCCCAGCCCAACACCGGGCCGATCTACCCGGGCCAGCAGCACACCGGGCCGATCTACCAGCAGCGGCCCAGCCAGGCTCAGGCCAACACCGGGCCGGTCTACCCGGGCCAGCAGCACACCGGGCCGATGTACCAGCAGCCGGCCGGCCAGGCTCAGCCCAACACCGGGCCGTTTTATCCCGGCCAGCAGCACACCGGGCCGATTTACCCGAGCCATGAGAATACGGGGCCGATATACCAGGACCACGAGAACACCGGTCCTCTGTACCAGCAGCAGCCGTACCAAGATCCGGCTTATCCGGCCCACCAGAATCAGCAGTCACACCCGGGACAGGCGGATCAGGGCCAGCCGTACGAGGGGAACTCTTACCCGGAGCAGCAGCTCCAGGCGCAGCCCTATCAGGGTCTGCCTTATCCCGATGTCGCGTACCCAGGACCCGATTATCCTGGGCCGGCATATCAGGAGCAGGCCTATCCCGGGCCCGCCTATCCGGAACCTGCGTATGCCGAACAGGGATACCCGGAGGCGTCCTATCCAGGGATGACTTATCCCGAGGCGTCCTATCCAGGGATGACTTATCCAGGCTTGGCCTATTCTGAGGATTCCTACCCTGAAGCGTCCTATACTGGCGCGGCAGCCTACCCTGACGTCTCCTACCCCGAGGAGTCCTACCCTGAGCAGGCTCATCCCGAGATGTACTACCCCGGGCCTTCCTATCCGGCGGCATCTCCCCCGGCGGCACGCTATCCAGCCGGCCCCCATCTTGACCGCGGGCCCTATCCGGCCATGACGCCGCGGCAGCATCACCCGTCCCCGCCAGTGCCCGACAGCGCCGGTGAGCCGTCGCCGTTCCCGCCAAATCCTGGCGCGGAGAGGCAATGACCTCATCCCTGCCCGATGTGATGTGCATCGGCCAGGCCCGGCTGACCGCTGGCCTCGATCGGACCGACCGAATCGACCTGACCTCACATTATGCGGTTTTCGGCACCCTCCCCCGGCTCACCGCCGATCAGCTGATCGGCATGGCCGAGCAGGTCGACCTGCGCGGGCGCGGCGGGGCCGCGTTCCCGGTCGCGCGCAAGATGCGGGCGGTGCTGCAATCCGTGCAGAAGCGCAAGCGCCGCGCCGTGGTCCTAGTCAACGCGACCGAGGGTGAGCCGGGCAGCGCGAAGGACCGGCTGCTGATGCTGAGGTCGCCCTTCCTGGTCCTGGGCGGCGCCCTGCTCGCGGCGCGGGCCCTGCAGGCCATGGAGATCCTCATCGGCGTCACGCGGGAGGACGTCGCCCGCTCGGTGAGCGCCGCCGCGATGGAGGAACCGGATCTCAAGCGCCTGGTGCGCGTGGTCCGGGTACCGGAACGGTTCGTGTCCGGCGAGGGTGGCGCCCTGGTGAACGCCATGAACGGCAAGCCCGCCCTGCCTCCCGGCCGCAAGGTCAGGGCCAGCGACACCGGAGTCGACGACCTCCCGACCTACCTGTCCAACGCCGAGACGTTCGCGCAACTCGCCGTGCTCGCCATGCTCGGCCCGCGGGGCTACGCCTCGACCGGGACCAGCAAGGAGCCCGGCACCTACCTGCTCACCGTGGGCGGGGCGGCGGACCGGCCCGCAGTCCTCGAGGTTCCGGCGGGCCTGCCGCTGGGGGAAGCTCTCGACCTGTGCAACGCGGCGCCCGGCGACGGCGTGCTGGTCGGCGGGTATCACGGCATGTGGCTGCCGACCGAGGCCGCGTACGACGTGCCGGTCAGCCGCGCCGGGCTGACCGCGGCCGGCGGCTCGCTCGGGCCGGCATCGTGCTGCCGCTCAGCGAGGACACCTGCCCGCTCGGTGAGGTGGCGCGGGTGGCCGGCTGGCTCGCTAACGAATCATCCGGCCAGTGCGGGCCGTGCAAGCTGGGCCTGCCCAGCATCGCCCGGTCGCTGACCGCGGTGGCCGACGGCTCCGGCGGGGTCGACGCGCTGGACACCGCTCGCCGGGCCGCCGCCGCCGTGCGGGGCCGCGGCGCGTGCTCGCACCCGGACGGCGTGTTCCGGTTCGTCCTCTCCGCCCTCGACGTGTTCACCGAGGACCTCACCGCGCACCTGTTCCGCGGCACCTGCGGGCGTTCGACGCAGGGGATCCTGCCCATCCCCGAGGAGGAGAGCGAGAGCCGCCTGTCCGTGGACTGGACCCGGTGCCGTGGGCATGGGCTGTGCGCCTACCTGGTCCCCGAGCTGGTGCAGCTCGACGGCCAGGGGTACCCGGTGTTCGTGGACATGGCCGTGCCGCCGTGGCTGGAGTCCGAGGCCCAGCAGGCCGTTCAGATGTGCCCGAACCTCGCGCTCCGGCTGTCCGCAGCGCCCCGCAAGGAAGCCCCCAAGCCCGCCGCGAGCAGGAAGAGCGGCGGTGGCATCAGGCTGATCGCCAGCAACCCGTCCGACGTCGATTCCCACTCGGACTGGATCGCCGACATCTCCGACATGGGCCGCCAGAACCCCCGCGCCCTCAACTAGCAGTCGGCCCCCATCCCAGTCACCGTTCAGGCTCCTCCTCGGGCGCTCGACGCCCTCCTCAGGCGGCAGGCGTTGAGCGGCCCATGAGAAACGCGGCGCTGCCCACGGCGTACTCGCAGTAGTTGCTGGTCAGGATGTGGACACGCCCGGCGATTACCCGGCTGGGGATCATGTACATGGTGAGGTCGCCGTCCAGGATGAAGAAGAGGTCCACCAGATCAGGGTCATATGGGACCAGCCGCCCCCTGTTGCCGACGGAGTAAGGACGCCTTCCCACCTGCACCTCCCAGCCACCCTTCTAGTACGTCGTGGTCTTGACCTGAACTCGCTTGATTCCGTCTGGCATCGACACGAGCAGGTCGTAGATCGTCGGCTCTAGGGGAATCGATGCGTTGTAGCCGCACAGCAGGAACCACATCGCGGCAATGGCGGTTCCCGCGTCCCGCAGGTGCTTGATCTCGGGCTTGAATTCGGGCCGTGCTGACGCAACTGTGCGTGGCGCATCGAGCCGACCCAGATCGAGCCCGAGACGGATGGCATGCGCCTTGACCCGGATGCGTTCGTCAGTGCTGCCAGGGGCGAGCCCTAGATCCAGCATCAGTTCAGGCCAGGAATATGCGGCCGCGGCCGCCCGCCTGAGTTGCGCGTCCGACCAGCGCCGCTGCCCAGTGAAGTGCGAGGTGTCGAGACCCAGACGTGCGACATGCCGCTTCACCACGCGGATGGCTCCGGCGGAGGTCACGCACAAGCCAAGTTCCCGCATGACACCACGCCACGAGCGTGATCCAGCGACCGCGGCAACTAGCTGTGAATCGGACCAGGTGCGCTTGTCTAGGGTTCCCTCTGCCACAATTGCAGATTAGCGACCGGGTCTGACAAAATGTCGTCTTAGCACTTCATCATCCACTGAATGAGTCGGGACGGGCGGATTCGAACCGCCGCTCTCTTGACCCCCAGTCAAGCGCCTTAACCAAGCTGGGCCACGTCCCGATGTCCTCTCGGACTCATCGATCCTAGCGCATGTCCGGCACGCCCCGCACGTCGCGCTGGACAGGCCCGGCTCAAGCCGCAGTCACCGGGCTGAATCGACAGCAGGCCCTGGGGCGGGGCCGGGGACCGGTCCAGCGGCCTCACGCGCACCTCGTGCTTCGGCGAGTTGTCCAAGGTCAGCTTCGGGTTCGCGATGACCCACGCTGGCGCACTCCCTGTTCCGCGCTGGCCGCGAAGCCTGCCTCGGCCCACCCAGACCGCAGGCCATACGCAGGTCGCCCGCTCCGGACGGGCCGCGGCAGCCCAGCGCGGGCGATGCTGCTGGCGCGGTGACCGGCTCGGGCGGCGCGACGGGCCGGAATGCCCGGTATCCATATACCCCCGGCGGGTTTCGCGAATACCCGGCCCGGGTTTTCCTGAATACCCCCATGGGGTCTCGTGACGTATTGACCTCGCCGAAACACGCGCCGCGCGGCAACAAATTGTGCTTGCACATAAAGATGCGCGCCGATTAGTCTCATGCTGTTTAGCAGAGGGGAACTAAACGATGAGCGACGGCATCGCGCCCGGTCGCGGTGGTGCCTGGCTCAGCGAGCCCGGCGCTGGCCGGCTTGGGCCCGGTGCGCCGCCAGGCGGGGCTGAAGCCGGAGCCGACGCACATCACGACGGCACGTACCGGGGGTGGGCGGCGTCGGATCCGCGGCGTCGGCTGCAGCTTGTGCTGGGCGGCATCTGGCTGCTCGACGCCGTGCTGCAGTATCAGTCGTTCATGTTCACCGGGGCGTTCGCACGGATGCTGGCCGAGTCGGCTCAGGGCAATCCGGCCTTCATCGCCGGGCCGGTCACCTGGTCCGCGCGCCTCATCGACCATCACGTCGTCGTGATGAACGCCGTCTTCGCCACCATCCAGCTGCTGCTGGGGCTGGGCATCGCGTGGCGGCCCACCGTGAAGATCGCGCTCGGAGCGTCGGTCGCCTGGGCCCTGGCCGTCTGGTGGCTCGGGGAGGGCCTCGGCCTGGTGCTGACCGGGGACGCGAGCCCGGTCAACGGGGCACCCGGCGCGGTGATCATCTACGCGTTGCTGGCCGTTCTGCTGTGGCCGGCTCGGCCGGGCCGCCCGGCGCCGTTCGTGGCGGGCCGGGCGGTCGGTGCCCGGGCGGCACGGCTGCTGTGGCTGGTGCTCTGGGCCAGCCTCGCCTACCTGGCGCTGCAACCCGCGGCGCGTGCGCCGCAGGGGCTGAGCAGCACGATCTCCGGGATGTCGGCCGGTGAGCCGCGCTGGCTCGCGTCGGTGGACAGCTCCCTGGGCGGGCTGCTGAGCCACCGGGGCCTGGCCGCCTCGGTCGTCCTCGCGGCGATCCTCGCCATCATCGCCGTCGGGGTGTACCTGCCACCGCCCGCCATCCGGGTCGTGCTGATCCTGGCCGTGATCGTGGCCGCGGCCCTCTGGGTCGCCGAAGGGCTGGGCGAGGTGTTCACCGGGACGGGCACCGACCCGAACACAGGCCCGTTGCTCGCCCTGCTCGCGGTGGCGTACTGGCCCGCAGGGCGGGTGGCCGCCCGGCACCGGCAGGACGCCCCGGATATGGCCGGAGGGCGGTGACATGACCGGACCGGCCTGGCTCGCTGACGCGCTCGCGGTGGCCGCGATCGCGACGGCGGTGTACTGCGTGAGCCGCATCGCGGCCGCGCGCCGCTGGCACCGGCCGACCGAGTACGACGTCGACGGCGTGCACGTGCTCATGGGCGTGGCCATGGCCGGGATGCTGGTGCCGCGGCTGAGCCTGGTCGGCGGCCCGGGCTGGGCCGTGGTCTTCGGCGGCGCGACCGCGTGGTTCGGCGGCCAGACGATCCGCGGGTACCGCCGCGGCCGCCCGGGGCGCCGGGCTGCTCATCATCTGCCGCACCTGGTCGGGAGCGGCGCGATGCTCTACATGGCCCTCGCGCTGCCGGTGGCCGCGGCCGGGGCCGCCAGGCCGGGAACGTTCATGGGCGCGGGGCCGGGCCCGGGGTTCCCCGCGCTGGCGTTCGTGCTCGCGCTGGCCCTGATCGGCTACGTCATCCGGACGACCGACAGGCTCACCTCGCTGGCGCCGGTGGCCGCGACCACCAGCACCGGGTACCCCAACCCCGCAGTGGCCCCCAGGACGGAAGGGCTATCCGTGACCGGGGCGCCGATGTCGCAGCGGCTGGCCGCGTGCTGCGACATCGTGATGGGCCTCACCATGGGCTACATGCTGATCCTGATGGTGTAGGGGGCCTAGTCCTGCGCGGTGGCGCTGGCCGCGTCCCATTTCTGCTCGATCTTGCCGAAGCGCCAGACCGACAGGGCCACAACCCAGGTCACGACGAAGACGCCGACGATGACGAACCCGGCGGTGTTGATGTTGAAGTTCTCCAGCCACGCCCAGCCCGATCCGGTGAGCTTGCCCTCCTGAGCCAGCAGGCCGAGCAGCTCGATCGCGCCGACGAAGACGGCGATGAACACCGACAGGCCGGTGATCGTGAGGTTGTAGTAGACCTTGCGGATCGGGCGGGAGAACGCCCAGTCGTAGGCGAAGTTCATGAAGCAGCCGTCGGCGGTGTCGAACATGCTCATCCCCGCGGCGAACAGGATGGGCAGCGACAGCACGGCATAGAACGGCAGGCCGCCGACCACCGCGGTGCCGGCCAGCACGAGCAGCGCGACCTCGGTGGCGGTGTCGAAGCCCAGGCCGAACAGGAACCCGATCGGGTACATCTTCCACGGGGCGTCGATGTTGCGGCTGAACCGGCCGAGCAGCCGGTTCATCAGCCCGCGCTTAGCGAGCTGCGCCTCCAGCTCGTCGTCGTTGTACCGGCCCGAGCGCATCTCGCGGAAGACCTTGATGATGCTGGCCAGGATCACGACGTTGAGCGCGGCGATCAGGAGCAGGAAGGTCCCGGACACCGCCGTGCCGATGATATTGGTGGTCTGCTGCAGCTGCGAGCTCGAGTTCTTGACCTGCTCGTCCAGCCTGCGGATGCCGAAGTTCAGCAGCACCGCGAGCAGAAACACCACGCTGGAGTGGCCGAGCGAGAAGTAGAAGCCGGTCGTCAGCGGCCGCTTGCCCTCGTTGACCAGCTTGCGGGTGGTGTTGTCGATCGCGGCGATGTGGTCGGCGTCGAAGGCGTGCCGCATACCCAGGGTGTAGGCCAGGATCCCGGTCCCGGCGCCGAAGATCTCGGTGTTGCTGATGTGGTAGTGACCGCCGATGGCGATGGCGAGCATCCCCCAGCCCAGTATGTTGAGGCCGACGATCACGCCGGTGACGGTCCCCAGCCTGGCCCATTCGCGCGGGGTGAGCCCGTTACGGATCCTGGCGATACGGGCGCGCGGGTCGGCCATCAGGGACCTTTCCTGGGGCGGCTGAGTCGGGGTCAGTCTAGAGAAACTGCAAATTGGTTGCAATAACTCCTGACAGGTAACTGCAGGTACCTGGTTCGCCGCGAGCCCAGACAGCAAGCAGCGGGACACCGGTGCATCGCACCGGTGTCCCGCTGATCTGGCTGGGGCCGGGAAGGGCAGGCCTGGACGGGGAAGCCCAGGTCAGGGGGCCAGGACCGCCTCGATCTCCAGGTTCAGCGTGATCTTGTCGGAGACCACCACGCCGCCGTTCTGCATGGGTGCGCTGAAGTTGACGTTGAAGTCCCGCCGGTTGATCTCGCCGGTGGCGGTGAATCCTGCCCGGGTGCCGCCGAACGGGTCAGGCCCGAAGCCGTTCAGCTCCAGGGTCAGCGGCACGCTCTTGGTCACGCCCTTGAGCGTGAGCTCGCCGTCCAGGATGTACCCGTCGCCCTCGGCGCGGACGCCGGTCGAGCGGTAGGTCATCGTCGGGTAGGTCTCGACTTCGAAGAAGTCAGCCGACCGGATGTGCTGGTCACGCTGCTCGTTGCCGGTGATGATCGAGGCCAGGTCGATCTCGGCCGTCACCGAGGAGTTGAGCGGGTTCTCGCCGGTGACGATCTCGCCGGAGAACGTGTTGAACCTGCCGCGGACCTTGCTGACCATCATGTGCCGGACCGAAAAGCCGACCTCCGAATGGACCGGGTCGACGGTCCATGTCCCGGCGACATAGTCCGGGATGCTCGTCGCCGTGGTGCTAACGGTCATCATCCACTCCTGAGGTAGTTGGTTGAATACTCAAGTACTATCACCCGTGCCCGAGGTTGTCAAGCGCTCAACTACCGGTCGGGTATGCTGTTAGGGTGAGCGCGGACGAGACCCGGTGGCTAACCGAGGAAGAGCAGCAGGCCTGGCGAGCTTTCCTGACCGCCTGCCAGACGCTGTTCACAGCGATCGACGCGCAGCTGCTCCGGGAGTCGGGGATCCCGCACGGCTACTACGAGATCCTGGTGCGCCTGTCCGAGACCCCCGGGCGGGCCCTGCGGATGACCCAGCTGGCCGAGGCGTCGACGTCGAGCAAGAGCCGGCTGTCGCACGCGGTGGCCCGGCTGGAGGAACGCGGCTGGGTCAAGCGGGCCGATTGCCCCACCGACCGGCGCGGCCAGATCGCGCAGCTCACCGACGAGGGCTTCGCCGCACTGGCCGCCGCCGCGCCCGGGCACGTCGACCAGGTGCGGCGCTCCCTGGTCGACCAGCTCACGCCCGAGCAGATCGAGCAGCTGCGCGAGATCAGCGAGAAGATCGTGGCCAGCGCCGAGCCGCTGCCGCGGTCGGCCGAGGGCTGCGCGGCCGAGCCGGGCTGCTAGCGCCCGCGTCCGGGCGGTGCACTGACCGCCGCCTGGATTCCGGCCGGGCTCCAGGACCTGCTAAGGCGCTGGCTCCCCCGCGGCGCGCAGGTTCGCCGCGACGTGATCAGCGATCGCGGCGGCCTCGGGCCGGCCTGCTCGCGCAGTCCCTCGACGACGCCGGCCTGGTCCAGGGCACTCCGGTTCTGGCTGAGCTTGTCCTTGGCCTCGACCGTGGTGATCGCCAGCTCGACCCCGACGATCCCCTTCAGCTGGCCGTCGACAAACTCGGGCGGGGCGTCGGTGACCGCCCACGGCTGGGCCCTGGGCCCCTCATGACGCCGGGTCAGCCGGGTCACCAGCGTGCGCAGCCACTCCGGGTCGCGGTGCACGGTCAGCCGGCCGGTGAGATGGACGGTCTTGTAGTTCCACGTGGGCACCACCCGGCCGTGCCTGGTTTTGCTCTCATACCAGGACGGCGAGATGTAGGCCTGCGGCCCGCGCACGATCGCCAGGGCCTGCGAGCCCGGCTGCACCGTCTGCCACTGCGGGTTGGCCAGCGCGAGGTGGCCGACCAGCACGCCGTGGCCGGCGTCCGGGCCGGGGAACCCCGGCGGCCGGTCCCAGATCACCGGCAGCAGCGTGGACACGGGCTTGCTGCCGTCGAAGGTCACCAGGTCGGCGGAGCGGGCGGCGTCCACGAACGCGGCGACCGCGGCCAGGTCGGTGACGGTGAAGTGGCGCGGCAGGTACACGCCTTCAGGCTAGCCGCCCCCCCGCTGTCAACGCCGTGCGGGAGTTATCGTGGAGGCAACGCGCTGACGGAGACGAGTAGCACGGGGTCACGCGAGCCGAGAGAGCCGCCGGCAGCTGAGAAGGCGGCCTCGCGTCCCGGGCGAAGACCCTCCCGAGTGCGGGGAGGAACGGCGGCCGCGCACCAGCGGCGCGCCCGATGCCCCGCCGGCTGGCCCCCGTGACCGGGCCGGAACGAGGCTGCCCCGGCCCGCCCGGCGGCGGCGAAAGTGCGGTGGCACCGCGAGTTCCCTTCTCGCCCGCACTCCCAAGGGGTCGTCGAGCACATCCCTGGAGGAGTGCGATGATCTCCCGTGTTCTGGCCGCCGACCTGCCGAGGCACGTTGGCGAGCACGTCAGGGTCGCAGGCTGGCTGCACCGCCGCCGCGAGCTGAAATCCGTGACGTTCCTGATCGTCAGGGACCGGTCCGGCCTGGCCCAGGTCGTCTTGCCCGGGCCGCGAGAACCAGCCCAGGCCGGCCCTCCCCCGGGCAGACCGCCCGCGCCCGCGGCTGGCCTGCCGGAGGAGTCCGTCATCGAGGTCACTGGCACGGTCGTGGCCAGCGCCGAGGCACCGGGCGGCGCTGAGCTGCACGAGCCCGCCGTCACGGCACTGTCCGACCCGGCCGCGCCACCGCCGTTCGACCTGTACCGGCCGACGCTGACCGCAGGCCTGCCCACCATCCTGGACGGCGCACCCACCACGCTGCGCCACCCGCTGCTCAGGGCGGGCTTCGAGATCGCCGCGGCCAGCGTGACCGGGTTCCGCGAGGCCCTGGACGGCCTGAGCTTCACCGAGGTGCATACGCCGAAGATCGTCGAGTCGGCCACCGAGTCGGGCGCGAACGTGTTCGGCATCGACTACTTCGGGCACCCCGCCTACCTGGCCCAGTCACCGCAGTTCTTTAAGCAGGCGCTGGTCGGGGTGTTCGAGCGGGTCTTCGAGGTGGGGCCGGTGTTCCGGGCCGAGCCCCACGACACGGCCCGTCACCTGGCCCAGTACACCAGCCTCGACGCCGAGCTCGGCTTCATCACGGGCTACCAGGACGTGATGGCGGTGCTGCGCGACGCGATCGCCGGGATGACGGCCCGAACCGCGGAGCGGGCGCAGGCCGCGCTGACGCTGCTTGGCGTAAAAGCCCCGGTCGTTCCCGAGGAGATACCCGCCGTCCATTTCGCCGACGCCCAGGAGCTGATCGCCCGGCACGCGGGCTGGGACCCGCGCGGCGAGCCCGACCTGTCCCCCGCCGACGAGCGGTGGCTGGGTGAGTGGGCGCTGCGCGAGCACGGGTCGGAGTTCCTGTTCGTCACCGGCTACCCGATGGCGAAGCGGCCGTTCTACACCCACCCCGACCCGGCGCGGCCCGGTTACTCGAACAGCTTTGACCTGATCTTCCGGGGCCTGGAGCTGGTCACCGGGGGGCAGCGGCTGCACCGGCACTCCGACTACCTGGCCGCGCTGGCCGGGCGCGGCGAGGACCCGCGGCCGTACGCCGGCTACCTGCAGGTGTTCGAGCACGGGATGCCGCCGCACGGCGGCTTCGCGATCGGGCTTGAGCGCTGGACCGCGCGGCTGACCGGCGCGTCCAACGTCCGGCAGGTCACGCTGTTCCCGCGCGACCTACACCGTCTCAGCCCCTGACCGGCGGCCGGGCGGCGGGGTTCAGTAGGCGACCGTGATCCGGCGGTGGAACGCCTCGCCGTCCTCCAGCTCGTCGGCGACGGCGATCGCGAAGTCGGGGATGCTGATCCGGCTCGCGCCGGACTCGTCGGTCAGCAGCTGGTCCCCGCCGACCCGGAACTCGCCGGTGCGGTCCCCCGGGCCGGTGGTTCCGGCCGGGCAGACGTAGGTCCAGTCCAGGTCCTCGATGCCGCGGTACACCTCGTCGAGGGCCCGGGCATGGGCCAGGGCCGTCGGCTTCCAGGCCGGGGGGTAACCCGGGGTGTCCATGAGGCGCTGGCCGGGGGTGACCTCGAGGCTGCCCGCGCCGCCGACCACCACCAGGCGCGGCACGCCGGCCCGGCGCATCCCCTCGGCGAGCCCGCGCGCGGCGCGGCCGACGCTCTCCTCCGGGTCCTCGCTGCCGTCGCGGCGCGGCCCGGTCGCCGACGCGACCGCGTCCTGGCCCCTGGCCAGCCTGGCCACGGAGGCGGGGTCCGCGGCGTCTCCGGTGACGACCCGCACCACCAGGCCCTCGACCGGGGCGCCGCTCCTGGTGGCGGCGGTGACGGTGTGCCCCCGTTCGAGCAGTTCCGAGGTGATGGCCCGGCCGATGGCGCCGGAGGCGCCGAACACAAGGACTTTCATGTTGTCCACCTCATCCGCCGGGCACCCCGTTCCCCGTACCGCCCCCGACTCGGTCGGCCCGGCCCACGCGATCCGTCCCCTACGTGCTTCCCTGGACCGACCCGGACAATCCCGGCTCACACCACCGCGGAACCGGGCCCGTAACCACACTTTTCCCTATAAAACCCCCATCCAGAACGATAATTGCCGCCCCCTCGCGCCGCACCAGTGAACTGGAGCCCCGCCGGGCCGCTCAAGCACGGGCGTACGCCCGGCGGGCTCACCGCCCGGCGGCGACGAAGGGCCAGGAGGCGCCGGCGGGTCAGCCGGGGATGACGATGACCTTGCCGACGGCCGCGCTCTCCACCGCGTCCTGGGCCGCGATGCACTCGTCCAGCCGGAACCTCGTGACCGGCAGCTCGGTGAGCGCCCCGTCGCCGATCGCCCGGGTGATGTCCTGGGCGGCCTGGTCAAGCGCCGCGGGCGGCACCGAGTACAGCAGCACGAACCTGAAGATCACGTTGGGGTTCATGCACGCCCGGACCGGCAGCACCGGATCGGCGGGTTCCGCCGCGTAGATGACGATCAGGCCCTCGGGCTTCCTGATCACGTCCAGGTCCAGCTGCAGGTTCGCGCCCAGGGCCAGCTCGACCACGTGGTCGACGCCGCCCGGGCCCGCGAAGGACTTGATCTGGTCCGCGGCGCCCGGTTCCCGGTAGTTCACGACCAGGTCCGCGCCCGCCTTCGCGGCCAGCTCGGCCTTCTGCGGGCCGCTCACGGTGGTGATCACGCGCGCGCCGCCGTGCTTGGCGAGCTCGATGGCGTAGTGGCCGACCGCGCCCGCACCGCCGGCGACCAGGACCGTCTTCCCCGCCACCGGCCCGTCGGCGAACAGGCACCGGTGGGCGGTCATGGCCGGGACGCCCAGGCTCGCGCCGAGCTCCATCGACGCGCTGCCGGGCAGCGGGACGGCCTGGCGCTCCGGAACCACGCTCCACTCGGCCGCGGTCCCCCACCGGCGGCCTGCCGCGGCGAGGAAGAGCCATACGCGCTGGCCGTTACGGCCCGGGTCAACGCCCTCGCCCACGGCGTCGATCACGCCGGCACCGTCCTGGTGCGGGATCTGGAAGCCGTCGATCGGCCGCGGGGTCGCGCCGCTGCGGGACTTCCAGTCGGTGGGGTTGACCCCCGAGGCCGCTATCTTGACCCGGACCTCGCCCGGCCCGGGCTCCGGTCGCTCGACATCGTCCACCCGCAGCACATCGCTGGCCGCCCCGGTCCCTTCGTACAGCGCAGCTCTCACTGTCGGCGTTCCTTCACTCTCGTCTGGATTCCCGGGCGTTCAGCCCACTCACCGGTATAGCAGGCACGGCGGCACGCGGCCCAGCCGACCGGACGGCAGGCGAAGCCGGGTCGCTGCTAATACTCTTCGGATTCGACTCCGCCCTCGGGAAGCACGTACACCTTGCTCCATCCGGATTGCTTAGCCTGGCCCAGGGCTGAATCGGCCGCGCTGACCAGCTCGGCCAGCGCACGCCGGGACTCATTCATGACGGCGACCCCGATGGATACCGTTAGCCGGAACACGAAGCCTTCCTGTGTGCCGGCCTCAATCGCGATGGACTCCGCCGCAATATGATCACGCAGCCGCTCGCTGATCCGCTGCGCTTCATCGCGGTTCGTCTGCGGCAGCAGAATGGCGAAATCCTCGCCTCCGAAGCGGCCGATCAGGTCCTGGTCAGGCAGCTGATCCTTGAGCATGCCCGCTATGTCGCGAATCAGCTGATCACGAACCAGCTGGCCAGCCATCACGTTGACGTCCTTGAAGTGATCGATATTGACCATCGCCAGGGCCAGCGGCGTGTGGCCCCGCATCGCCCGGAGCAGCTCAACCTCGGCCTCGCGCTGCCAGGTGCCTGCGTTGAGCAGACCCGTCTTCGCGTCGATGCGGGCATTGGCAACGAGCTGGGAGTTCATGAGGTAACGCCGGTACAGCACCACCGAGGGAAGAGCCAGGATCATCAGCAGCGAACTGATCGCGACAACGAGAGAAAGTGAGACAGCCAGGCTCAGCTCAATCAGGTCGGATGTAATTGCCTCTCGGTTTCCGAACATGTCACGTATGCGCGCCGACGGGTCGGAGATCATGATGGCGCCGAGGATAAGGCCATTGTTGATGAACCACGCAAGAACGCCGCAGGCGGCTACGGCACCGGTCCAGGCGAGCGCGTGAGAAGCTGTTCCCGGGCTTGGTCCAGCTACCGAGTCGGGAAGAGAATGGAAAATCACGGATACGCTGCCGTAAGCCAGGCTAATGGTCGCATTGCTAAACACTCTGCGGTACACAAAGGCACGGCGCACACGCCAAAGGCGATACGCGGTGAGCGGCAACGGTGCGAGCAGCGCGTACGCCGGCGGGAGGGTGACCGCGATCGCGAGATACCAGACGGTCTGCAGGTCGCGGCCCACCGTGCCCTGAACTTCCCTGACCGATCTGGTCGACTCGATCGCTATGACGCCGCAGGCCAACAGGCCCGCGAAGATTACCAGGCTAGAGAGTTGCCAGTGCGTGCGGGCCGCTGCCGCTGCCGCCACAATGAAGGAGAAGGTGGTGGTACCTAGGACATATGCGCGCAGTGGTTCCGGAAGAGTCCAAACCTGCCAGTGGCGCAGACCACGTATGCCATGCCGTATGAGACCCGGCACGGCGCCGAGCATACGGAGGCTGGTCATGAGCACTCCCCACTGTAACGGGGCAACTCTAATCCGTAGGTAACAGATGGTAAGTGTTTAATGTCGCATTGTCACAGTACGTTAACTCCCCTGTCAAGACCGGTTAGCGGTCAGCCGGAATCCGCCCCCGGAAGTTACCAAGCAAGAACAGGAGGTCGTTATGCGCAACGAATGGCATTAAATCATTATAAATGAGTATACTCGCGCGATGCTCAGGCCTGCCCCACGGGTCTGACGTCGCTGCACCGAAAGGAGACCGCAATGCGCAACGAGTGGCACTGACCACCACCCACCTCATGCCCCCGGCCCGACACCCCCCCGCCCAGCAGGCGGGCGAGCCACTACAGACAGGAGACCGCCGTGCGCAACGAGTGGCACTGACCACCACCAGCCCCCACCCGCCAACCACCCCCGACAGGAGGACCGCAATGCGCAACGAGTGGCACTGACCACCACCAGCCCCCACCCGCCAACCACCCCCGACAGGAGGACCGCAATGCGCAACGAGTGGCACTGACCACCACCAGCCCCCACCCGCCAACCACCCCCGACAGGAGGACCGCAATGCGCAACGAGTGGCACTGACCACCACCCACCTCATGCCCCCGGCCCGACACTCCCCCGCCCAGCAGGCGGGCGAGCCACCACAGACAGGAGACCGCCGTGCGTAACGAGTGGCACTGATGACAGATGCTCTTGCAGTCAGGAAGATTCGTTATGCGCCGTCTGACGGCGCCAGCTAGTCGCCAGGGCGGCGGCCAGGATTGCTCCTAGGCCGCCGCTGACGGCGACGACAGTGGCTGGCGTGACCGCCCGCGATGCGGCGAGCGCGCCTGCGATAACGATCCAGAGGCCCTGTGTGACCTGCATGCCCCCGTTGGCCAGACCAAAGGCCTGCCCTCGGCGTTCGGGCGGCACCACGGCGACAAAGGCGGCGTTGGCCGCCAGCTGGTAAGCCGCGCACGCCCCGGACACAGCAATGATCAGCAGTGAGCCGGCCAGGTCCGGCTGCAGCCAGCAGAGCAGCAGCACGCCCGACGCGGCCACCGCCAGCGGGCCCATCCACCGGTGTCGTGAGGCTTGCGGGACCAGCCGGCCGAATATCACCGCACCCAGCGCCGTGCCGAAGGGCCCGGCAGCAAAGATGAGTCCCGTGCTGACCGCGATCGGGAGCGCGGGGTCGAGGCTGGCCGCGTAAGGCGCGGCCAGGCCCATCGGCACCACATAGAACGCCACGAGCCAGCCGAGCAGCGTCAGCGTCCGGAGTCTGCGGTCCCCGAACACCAGACGTACTCCGGCAGCCATCTCTGCGAGGCTGGACGAGCTAGCGGCGCGATTCGCCGCGGCGGGGCGCTGCCGGACCCAGAACTGCACCAGCAACGCCGAGGCGGCAAAGGTACCGGCGTCAGCCAGCAGCGCGGGCCGCACCCCCGTGGCCGCGACCACTATCCCGCCCAGAGCGAAACCGGACACCATGCCGATCTGGAGGGTGGTCTGCGAAATCGCGATGCCCAGAACGTACCGGTCACCCGACAGCACGTCCGGCAGTGTCGCCGACCGCGCCGACTTGAACGGCGAGTCGAGCAGCGCCACCACGAACAGCAGGGCAACCATGATCCACAGCGCGGCAACCGGCGGCGCCTTCAGGCTCACCAGCGCCATCAAGCAGACGAGCACGGCCCGGGCCACGTCGCAGGTCACCATGACCTCCCGCCGGGGCAGCCGGTCAGCCAGGCCCGACAGCGCCAGGCCACCGATGACCCACGGCAGGAACGTGACGGCATAGGTCACCGCCGTCCAGAACGCCGAATGCGTGCGGTCATACACCAGCACGGTCATCGCGAGCCGGGCTAGCTGATCGCCGACCACCGACAGCAGCTGCGCCAGCCAGAGAGCCCGGAACTCCGAATTCGCGAAGACCTCGCGGAATGTGATCTTGGCTGGATTGGCGGGCGTACGGTGAACGGCGGTCCTGGCCGCACCATCCACCGGCAATCTCTCCTGATCGATCTATGAGAACTCAGGGCAATACGTTGCCACATGATTGCTCAACGTCATCCAGTTTGCAACAAACGGTGGCTGAAACCTCACTCACCGCTGCTGATAGACGTGCGTGGCTGATCATGCCGGGCTAGTCTGATCCCGCTGCTCGGGGGACACACGGGCAGGCAGGGGCGGCTGCTTGTCCCGGGGGGCGCAGGCAGCCAGGGACACCGCGGCGACCGGTCGGCGCGGGGGCGTGAGACCGGGCGTGGTCACGTCGGTGCCGGTCATGTCTCAGCAACCTCCATGCCAAGC
The DNA here is from genome assembly GCA_963844655.1 of uncultured Actinomycetota bacterium. Lineage (GTDB taxonomy): Bacteria > Actinomycetota > Actinomycetes > Streptosporangiales > Streptosporangiaceae > JASHPR01. Next base: position 354,783 of record CAWJPA010000009.1, read on the forward strand.
CCTCTGGCTCTTCGGGTTCCAGGTCGGCACAATCGGCAAAGAGATGGCAAAAGGGCTGCCTCGCGCTCGCAACAGCGCGGGTGACGGACCTGCGAGGGGGACTGGATGCGCCGAGGCGTGGGGCGTTCGCGGGCTGCGGGTGTCATCGCCGCGCTGGCCGGGCGCCGGACGGCCTGGCTCGTGGGCATCATCGCGGCATCGCTCGGCGCCTACTCCGTGACGCCGGTGACCCAGGCCGCAGGCGTGACAGCCGTCAAGGTCGGCACACCGTTTGCCGGAACGTCCGCGGTCGGGGCGCTGTTTATCACCTCCCACGGCCAGCTGGGGCGGCATTTCTGTACCGCGAGCGTGGTCAGCAGCCCGGCCAAGGACCTGCTCATCACCGCCGCGCATTGCATACAGGGCAGGTCACTCCGGCCAATAGGCCGCATCGTCTTCGCGCCCGGTTATCACGACGGCCAATTCCCTTACGGCATCTGGAAGGTCACGACCGAATACGTCGACAGCGCCTGGGCGGAGAACCACAATCACAACAACGACGTGGCCTTTTTGATCGCAGGACGCCCGGGCACGCACATTCAGACCTACACCGGCGCGGAGGCTCTGAAGATCAACCAGCCGGCCCAGGTCGTGCGCGTGATCGGGTACCCGGACGGCACCAGCGAGCCGATCACCTGCACGGCTCCGGCGCGCGGCTTCCAGCATGGCCACCAGATGGTCTTCGACTGCGACAACTACACCAATGGCACCAGCGGCGGCCCGTTCCTCGCCCACGTCAGCCACAAGACCGGCCGGGGCTGGGTCATCGGCGTGATCGGCGGCTTCCAGGAGGGTGGCGACACCCCGGACATCTCGTACTCGCCCAGGTTCTTCTCCAGGATCCTGGCGCTGTACCGGACCGCGGTCGCCCGCTCCATGGCCGCTGGCTCGGAGAACCTGGATGCGGTGCCGGGCTGATGCAACTGGCGCCAGGCCCGGTGGCGGCCTCAGGCTGACGCGGCGGGACCGGGCACTACCCGGTCCAGGTCGGCAAGCTCGTCAGCCGACGGCGTCCAGCTCGCTGCCTCGGCATTCGCCTTGACCTGTTCCGGGGACGTCGCCCCGGCAATCACCGAGGAGCAGCCGGGCTGAGCGGCCAGGCCGCCGATGGCGACCTCGAGCACGGTGACGCCGTGCTGCCGCGCCCAGCCGATCAGGACTTCCACCGTGTCCAGCTTCTGGTCGGTGATGTAGTCCGTCCGGCCCGCCAGCCTGCTGCCCTCGGGCGGCGGGACGCCACGCCTGACCTTGCCCGTCAGCAGGCCGTTCGCCAGCGGGAAGTAAGGCAGCACGCCGAGACCGAAATGCCGGGCCGCCGGCACCACCTCGGCCTCTGCGGCGCGCTCCAGCAGCGACCAGTGGTTCTGGGCGGAGACGAATCCGGTGGTGCCCAGTTCCCGCGCCACGGCTGCCGCCTCGGCGATCTGCCAGCCCGAGAAGTTGGAGTGCCCGAGGTAGCGCACCTTGCCCTGGGCAACCAGGTCGCCCAGGGCGGTGAGGGTTTCCCCGATCGGCGTGACCGGGTCCGGCGTGTGGATCTGGTAGAGATCGATGTAGTCGGTCCGCAGCCGGCGCAGCGACTGCTCGACCGCACGCATGATGTAACCGCGGCCACCCTTGGCGCCAGCGGCCGCACCATAGCCCATGTCAACGTCTTGGCTGCCGAACTTGGTGGCCAGCACGACCTGATCACGGCGGCCGGTCAGCACCTCGCCGAGCATCTCCTCCGACCGCCCGCCGCCGTAGGTGTCGGCCGTGTCGAGCAGGGTGATCCCGGCGTCGATGGCCGCGTTCACCACGCCGCGCGTCGCGTCGAGATCGAGGCGGCGGCCGAAGTTGTTGCAGCCCAGGCCGGCTGCTGAAACCACAAGTCCCGAGTTGCCCATCGGCCTGTAGCGCATGGTCCGCCTCTCCTCCCGGCCGGGTTCCCGGCCCGGCCACGATCGTAGCGATAGGCCAGCGCGCCGCCGAAACCCCGCGTAGAGTCACCCAGCAACGCCTGTCACAGTCGTCACTCGTGACCGGCTCTTCGGAGCGGCCTGGCCAGGATGCCGGCCGACAGTTGGGGTGACATTGGGCAAGGCTTGCCTGTATGCCCGCTATTTGGGGTGGCGTGAAATCGCAAATGCGATATCATGTGGTAAGCGCTGCAAACAGAACACATCCATGACGCAATTGTCCCGGGAATTACCTGCAGCAGAGATGTAGCGGTCCTGGCCCACGACATGCCGACTGCGTCGTCAGCTCGGCAGCGTGAGCGGGTCCGCGCCGGGAGCGTCCAGGATGAACGCAACCACTCGGAGGGAGCGCGACTCATGATGGATGGGGCTGGCGGGCCCACGGTACTGCGAATCCTCCTCGGCACACAGCTGCGCCGGCTGCGCGAGGCACGTGGCATCACCGCGCAGGAGGCAGCTCGTGCCATCAGAGGATCCGAATCCAAGATCAGCCGCATTGAGCTGGGCAGGACCTCGGTCAGAGAACTGGACATCGTCGACCTGCTGAGCCTTTACGGGATCACCGACACCGCAGAACGGGAAGAGCTGCTGGCCTTGGCGGGTCAGGCGAATCAGCCTGGCTGGTGGCATCAGTACCAGGACGTCCTGCCCAACTGGTTCCAGGCGTACATCGGCCTCGAGGAGTCAGCGGAATCCATCCGCAGCTACGACGCCCTGTTCATTCCCGGCCTGCTGCAGACAGAGGAGTACGCGGCCGGAGTCATCGCACTCGGCGAGTTCTCCCTGGAGGAGGCCGAGCGACTCGTCTTCCTCCGCAAAGAGCGGCAGCGCAGGTTCGCCTCGGGCGGCCTCCGGCTGTGGGCGATCGTCGACGAGACGGCGCTGCGCCGCCCGGTCGGCAGCCCGCAGGTCATGCGCGACCAGCTCCAGCACCTATCCGACATATGTGACCAGCCGGGCTTCGCACTGCAAGTCGTGCCGGACTCCGCTGGCGGCTATCTGGCCCCGGGAAGCTTCAGCATCCTGCGGTTCGCTCTCCCGGACCTGCCCGATGTCGTCTATGTGGAGCAGCTGACAAGCGCCATGTACCTGGACAAGAGCGTCGACGTCGATCGCTACACCCGGGTCATGGACAAGCTCAGCGCGACCAGCGCGCCGCCGGAAAGGTCCAAAGAGGTCATCCGCACTCTGCTCGAGGATATGGAGAGATCCCCATGAGCAGCACCCGCAATGGTATGGACGCGAGCACGCTGGCGGGCGTGACCTGGATAAAGAGCCGTCATAGCGGCCCTACCGGGGGTAACTGCGTTGAGATCGCCTTTCTCGCCGACGGCGAGGTTGCGATGCGCAACTCCAGGCACCCTGCCGGACCGGCCCTGATCTTCACGACAGCCGAATGGGACGCATTCCTGGGCGGCGCCAAGGACGGCGAGTTCGGCCACCCTGAGTCGCTCTGAGCCGGAATCGTTCCCTGAAAATGGCACCCGCCGCCCCGCCATACGGCGGGGCGGCGGGAGTCTTTTAGGCGTTATGGCTAGGTGACCGGCAGGTCGAACTCGCCGTCCTTAACGCCTGCGATGAAGGCCGACCACTCCTCGCGGTCGAACACGTGCGGGGCCTTACGTGCGTCCTTAGAGTCACGGAGCGCCACGCCGCCCCCGGTCAGGTGCGCCACCTCGACGCAGCCATCGGAGCTGCAGAAGCGGCTCTTGAACCAGCGAGTGTCGGTCAGATCGTTTGTCATCCGGCTTCCTTTCATCGATCAGACAATTTCTCTGGCAAGTCTGCTGATCAGTTCGGTGGAGTCGGCCGGGGACAAGGCGGCCGCTCGCAACAGATCAAATGCCTCGGCACGAGCGCGTACATCTCTTTCCCGCTCGAGGTATGCCTGTCCATGGACGCCCTCGGTGTAGACCACATCAGGGTCGAAGCGCTCAGGAAACTCGATGATCGCAAACGGCCCATTCAGGCACGGGTGCGGTCCGCTGCAAAACGGCAGCACCTGCAGCGTAACATTCGGCCACAGGCTCGCGTCGGCAAGGTGATTAAGCTGCGCACGCATTAGCTCCGGCGCACCCATCGTCCTGCGGATCACGGCCTCGTCCAGAATGAGCCACAGCTCTATCGGGTCAGCGCGCAGGATGACCTCCTGGCGCTGCATGCGGAGCGCCACCTGGCGCTCGATCTGCTCCGGAGTCTGCCTCCTCCGGACCGTGGTCATCACCAGCCTGGCGTAGCCCTCGGTTTGCAGCAGCCCATGGACCACCAGTGACTCGAAGGCCCGGAGCGACGCCGCCTCTGCTTCCAGGCCGACGTAGACGTCGAACCCGGTCGGCAGCACGTCCTCCCAGGCCGCCCACCATCCCTTGCGGTGGCCCTCGCGCGCCATGTCGATCAGGACCTGGCGCTGGCCGGGCTCGTCAACGCGGTACAGATCGAGCATGGCGGACAGGTAGGCAGTCCTGGTTGGTGCCTTGCCGGTCTCGATCCTGGACAGCGTAGAGGCAGCGAGCCCGAGCTGGTCAGCGACCTCTTCCAGCTTGATCGAATGTGCTTCGCGCAACCTTCTTAATTCAGTGCCAAGCCGACGTCGGCGCACCGTCGGGCCGATTGACGCGGTCATTCGGCCTCCCCTCCTAGCGGGCACGCTGGGCGGTTCCGGCTCCGGTCCGGAGCGCGGCCCATGCCGTGCGGCTGCTGGGCTTGGGGATCACCATACCGGAAATCAGGGTCAGATGGGATCCCACTTGAGATTTCGTCTGCAAGATTTGTACCACGCACTTGCGTGGCATGCACTCCCATACCATTATGAGTCCTAGCGTTCCGAGCCCGCGCGACGACGCAGCGTTACGGGCCGGGCCACTTGTCCAGAGGACACTCCGCAGGAGCCGGCTCACGCCGGGGAGGGAGCGGACCGAGATGGCACCATTGGCGACCCGCGCTAGCGACGCCGCCCAGGATCTGGCCATGATGGCGAGCGCGGCAGTGCTCGGCAGTGTCACGATCCCCGGGCGTCCAGAGCACGTCAGCGCGGCGCGGTCGTTCGTGGCCAAGGCTCTGGGTGAGGCCAACCCGGTCACCGACGTCGCCGTATTACTCGTCTCGGAGACGGTCACCAACGCGGTGCTGCACAGCAACTCGCGCCGCGTGGACGGAACGGTGACGGTCACGGTCTTCGAGATCGACGGCGGCATGCGGATCGAGGTGACCGACGAGGGCTCCGAGCTGAACATCCCCGTGGTCAAGGGCCACAGCTGCGTCACCGGCGGGCACGGCCTGTTCCTGGTGCAGAGCCTGGCCGACCACTGGGGCTACGTCCGCGATGAGCTGGGGACCACCGTCTGGTTCTGGCTTGACCCCGCGCGTCAAGACGGCTGACCGGGCCTCCGTATCCGCCCGGCTGACTTCCGTTCTGGCTTGACGGCCGGCCGCAGCTAGCGGCGGGAGCCCCGCGCCTGACGGCCAGCCGAGCCCGCGCGCTTGTCCCTGAGCCGCATCGAGAGATGCACCGGGCTGCCTTCGAAGCCGAACTCCTCCCGGAGCCTGCGCTCGAGGAACCTCCGGTACCCGGCCTGCAGGAAGCCGGTTGTGAACAGGACGAAATGCGGCGGTCTTATGCCGGCTTGGGTCGCGAAGAGGATCTTTGGCTGCTTGCCGCCGCGCACGGGCGGCGGGGTCGCCGCGATCAACGCGGTCAGCCACCCGTTGAGCCGGCCGGTCGGCACCCGCGTGTCCCACCCGGCCAGGGCCCGCTCCAGAGCAGGCACCAGGCGGTCGACGTGCCAGCCCGTGGCGGCGGAGATGTTCACCCTGGGTGCCCACCGCGCAGTGTGCAGCTGCCGGTCGATTTCCCGATCCAGGAAGTGCCTGCGGTCCTCATCGACCAGATCCCACTTGTTGTACGCAATTACCAGCGCCCGGCCCGCGTCGATCACCATCGACACGATCCGCAGGTCCTGCTCGGCGAGCGGCTCGCTGGCGTCAACCAGCACCACGGCCACTTCGGCGCGCTCGAGGGCGCGCTCGGTCCGCACCGCGGCGAAATAGTCCGGGCCCTGTGACTCGCGCACCCGCCGCCTGATCCCTGCGGTGTCGACGAATCTCCAGACGTTCCCGCCCAGCTCGATGAGCTCATCGACCGGGTCTCTGGTGGTGCCCGCGACCGCGTCGACCAGCACCCTCTCCTGCCCGGCGAGCTGGTTCAGCAGGCTCGACTTGCCGACGTTGGGCCGTCCGAGCAGCGCCACCCGGCGCGGGCCGCCTTCGTCCCCGAGCCGCTCCCGCGGCGCCTCGGGCAGCGCGGCGAGGACCACGTCGAGGAGATCCCCGCTGCCCCGCCCGTGCAGGGCGCTCACCGGAACCGGCTCGCCGAGGCCCAGCGACCAGAGCGAGGTCGCGGCGGGCTCCCCGGGGGCATCGTCGACCTTGTTGGCCGCCAGCACGACCGGCTTGCGCGAACGGCGCAGCACGGCGGCCACGGCCGCGTCGGCGTCGGTCACGCCCACCACGGCGTCGACGACGAATAGCACGGCGTCCGCCGCCTCCACCGCGACCCTGGCCTGAGCGGCCACCCGCGCAGCCAGCTCCTGCGATCGCTCGACCGAGGGCTCCCAGCCGCCCGTGTCGACCAGCGTGAACGCGCGGCCGCGCCAGCTGGCGTCGTAGGCGACCCGGTCCCTGGTCACGCCGGGGGTATCCGCCACGACCGCCTGCCTGCTGCCCAGGATCCGGTTCACCAGGGTCGACTTGCCGACGTTGGGCCTGCCGACCACGGCCACAACCGGCGCGGGTTCGCCGGCCGCCCCTACCCCGTCGATGGCCTCTGTCTCGTCGGTGCCCTCGGCCGCGCTGGAGGGGCTCATCCGGTCCACGCGCCCGCTCTTCTCCGGTTAGCGACCATCACGATCTCACCGATGACCTGGTCCAGGCTGAGCGCGGTCGTGTCGATCTCGACCGCGTCGGCCGCCTTGGCCATCTGCGGAGCGTCGGTGGAGTCCCGCCGCGCCTGCTCGGCCTGGGTCACCGCGACCGTGGCGCCCGGGTCGGCGGCGAGGTCGGCGGTACGCCTGCGGGCGCGGGCCGATTCGCTGGCCGTCAGGTACACCTTCACCGGCGCGTCGGGCGCGACCACGGTCCCGATGTCGCGGCCTTCGGCGACGATGCCCTCCCCGGCGGCCAGCGTGTCCGCGATGATCTGCTGCTGCATCGCGACCAGACGGTGGCGGACCTCGGGGACCGCGGCGACCGCGCTGACCGCGTTGGACACCTCACGGGTCCGGATGGGCCCGGCCGCGTCGGTGCCGTCCACGCGGATGGCCGGGGCCTCCGGGTCGGTGCCTACCTCGATGACGGGCTGGCCCAGGTACCCGGTCACCGCGCGGGTGTCGGAGACGTCCACGCCCCGGCTGAGCAGCCACCAGGTGAGCGCCCGGTAGGTGGATCCGGTGTCCAGGTAACGCAGCCCGAGGACACGGGCGACGCCCCTGGCGGCCGTCGACTTGCCGGATCCGGCGGGGCCGTCGACGGCGATCACTAGGCCCGAGTGCTCCGCGGCTGTGTGCTCCGCGTTTGAAGGCTCCGCGGCAGGGTGGTTGGTCACGAAGGTGATGCTACCGGCGGACCGACCAGCCACCTGCGGCCAGCACCTCGATCAGCCGCTCGGCGGAGTCGGGCCGGACCGCGAGCTCGGCCACGCCGACCGGCACGCCAGGAGGGTGCTCGATCGCGACATCCTCGATGTTGACCCCTGCGTCACCCACCGCCTGGAACAGCCGGGCCAGCTCGCCGGGCCGGTCACCGATGACCACCTGGACCCCGGTGTAGGCGGGTGCCGGGCCGCCCCGCTTGCCCGGGATTCTGGCCACCCCCGCTCCCCCGCGCTCCAGCAGCCCGGCCAGGTGCTTGACCGCTTCTTCGTCGCCCTCGGCGATCGCGGCCAGCGTGGTGGCTGCCGCGGTGAGATCGGCGGCCAGCGCGGCCAGCACCTCACTGGCGTGCGCCGCGTTGGCCGCGAGGATCTGCAGCCAGAGGCCGGTGTCGCTGGCCGCGATCCTGGTCACGTCCCGCAGCCCCTGGCCAGCCAGGGCCAGGGCGCCGGACGGCGCCTGCTCCAGCTGGGCGGCCATGGCCACGGCGACCGCGTGCGGGGCATGCGAGACCAGCGCGACCCAGCGGTCGTGCTCGTCCGCGGCCATGCGGACCGGCTGGGCGCCACAGGCCAGGGCCAGGCCGGTGACGGCGTTCACGGTGCCGGGCGTGGTCTCCGGCAGCGGGCAGACCACCCAGGGGCGGCCGAGGAACAGGTCCGCCCGGGCCGCGGCGGGACCCGAGCGCTCGCGCCCGGACAGCGGATGCCCCCCGGCGAAGGAGGCCAGGTCACAGCCGAGCTCGCGGACACGGGCCAGCGGCAGCTCCTTCACGCTGGCGACGTCGGTGTAGCAGCGAGCCAGGCCCCGGGCCTGCGCGGCGGCGAGGGCCGGCGCGATGGCCTCGGGCGGCATGGCGAGGACAGCCAGGTCAGCCGGCCCCTCCGGCGGGCCGGTGTCCGGCAGCTCGGTGCCGGCCCCGAGGTCGGCGGCGAGCCTGGCCGCGGCGGGGTCGGCGTCCGCCAGCCAGACCTCGGCGCCGCGTTCGGAGAGCGCGAGCGCCACCGACGTGCCGATCAGGCCGGTCCCGATCACCACCACCGTGCGGGGGCTGGGAGCGGCGGTCCCGGCGGGCGGGCCGGTCATTGCGCGATGTCCAGGCGCAGCGCGGTGGCGCCGCGCAGGTACACGTGCTGCACCGTGGCCCGGGGCGAGGCCATCTCCACGTGCATCATGAGGCGGACCACACGCGGCATAGCGCCCGGCACGTCGATCTCTGTGCAGCACAGCAGCGGCACGTCCTGGAAGCCCAGCTTGCGCGCGGCGAGAGCGGGAAACTCGGCGTTCAGGTCGGGCGTGGCGCTGAACACGACACTGATCACGTCGTCGGGGGTCAGCTGGTTGCGCGTCATGACCTCGGTCACCAGCTCGGAGGTTCCGTCCAGGATCGCCGCGCTCTCGTTCGCGTCGACCTGGACCGCGCCCCGGATCGCCCTGACCGCCACCGGCCTGCCCTTTCCTCGCCGTCCGCCTGATCCCGCGTGGCCTGAGGCCAGACGGGCTGGGTTCCTAGGCTATAGACCCACGGCCGCGTAGAGATCTCCAATTTCCCTTGTCGTCAGCCGCCGGGTGGTGCCGGGGCGCAGCGATCCGAGCGCGACCGGCCCCACGTGGGTGCGTACCAGCCTGCTGACCGGGTGGCCGACCTCGGCCAGCATCCGGCGCACGATGTGCTTGCGTCCCTCGTGCAGCGTGATCTCCACCAGGGCGCGGTTCCCGGCCCGCTCCACGACCCGGAAGTTGTCCGCGCTCGCCACCCCGTCCGACAGCTCGACCCCGGTGATCAGCTGGCGGCCGAGGTCCTTCGGCACCGGCCCGGCCACATCGGCCAGGTAGGTCTTGAGCACGCCGTAACGAGGATGCGTGAGGCGGTGGGCCAGCTCCCCGTCGTTCATCAGCAGCATCAGGCCCTCGGTGTCGTAGTCGAGCCTGCCCACATGGAACAGCCGCTCGCCCCGGTCGCCGAGGTAATCGGCGATGGTACGGCGGCCGCGGGTATCCGACATCGTGGTCAGCACCCCGGCCGGCTTGTTCAGCGCGAGATAGACGAGGTCCTCGCGGGCCGGGATCCGCCGCCCGTCTACCCGGATCACCTGGCGCTGCGGGTCGACCCTGGCCCCGTACCGGCGGACGACCTCGCCGTCGACCTCGACCCGGCCGTCGCCGATCATCTCCTCGCAGTGCCTGCGGCTGCCCACGCCCGCGGCGGCGAGCACCTTCTGCAGCCGGACGCCGCCAGGAACGTCGACGAGCGTGTCGCGGACGTCGTCGGTCTCGTCCCAGTCGTCCTCTGAGGGGCGGGAGCGCCCGGGCCGGTCACGGCCCCGCGGGTCACGACCCTGCTGGCTCATGACCCGCGTCAGCCTCGTCGTCAATGTGGTCGGGCAGGAACGGAGCGAGCTCCGGCAGGGCGTCCAGGTCGGGCAGCCCGAGCCGCTCCAGGAAGTACGACGTGGTCGCGAACAGGATCGCGCCCGTCTCCTGGTCGGTGCCTGCCTCCTCCACCAGGCCGCGGAGCACCAGCGTACGGATCACGCCGTCGCAGTTGACGCCGCGCACCGCGGACACCCGGGCCCGGCTCACCGGCTGCCGGTAGGCGACCACGGCCAGCGTCTCCAGCGCCGCTTGGGTCAGCCGGACCTCCTGCCCGTCGCTCACGAACCGCTCCACGAGCGGAGCGCACTCCTCCCGCGTGTAGTAGCGCCAGCCGCCCGCGACCTCCCGCAGGTCGAAGCCGCGCTGTTCCGCGGTGTACGACGCGGCGAGTTCCGTCAGGGCGTCCGCAACCTCCGCGCGCGGCCGCTCGAGCACCTGCGCGATGACGACGTCGGGGACCGGTTCATCCGCCACCAGCATGATTGCCTCCAGGCTGGCCCGCAGCCCGGGGACGCCATCGTCCTCGTGCGCGGGCGCGGCCTCGTCACTGGCGGCGGTCACCGCATCGCCGCCGTCCGCCGCGCCGGCGGCGTCGCCCGGCCCGGGGCCGGATCCGTTCTGCATCACTTACTCATCGGCTTCCTGGTCGTCCGCTGTGTCCTCACGCTGATCGCCGGCACCCTGACCGCCAGCACCCTGATCGTCCGCTATCCAGCTCACGTAGAGATCGCCGAGCGGGGCGACCTGGTCGACCGAGATGCGGCCGCGGCGGTAGAGCTCGAGCACCGCGAGAAAGCGCGCGACGACCTCGTAGGTTCCGTCGCAGTCCGAGGTCAGCTGCCGGAACGTAGCCCGGCGCAGCCGTGCCAGCCGCCCGGACAGGATCTCGGTCTGCTCGCGGATGCTGGTGCGGGGCACGTGCAGATGCGCGGTGGAGACCACCGGCGGCCTGCGGGGCGCCAGCGCGCGGGCCGCGATCAGCGCGAACTCGCCCGGGCCGAGTCCGAGGAGCACCTCAGGCAGCAGGTCGACGAAGCGCGGTTCCATCGGCACCCGCCGCGGGAACCTCCGCCCGGCCGCGGCCATCCGGCTCGCCAGCACGGCCGCGACCTCCTTGTACGCGCGGTACTGCAGCAGCCGGGCGAACAGCAGATCCCTGGCCTCCAGCAGGGCGAGGTCCTCCTCGTCATCGACCTCCCCGGCCGGCAGCAGCCGGGCCGCCTTGAGGTCGAGCAGGGTCGCCGCGACCACGAGGAAATAGCTGGTCTGATCCAGGTCCCACGCGTCCGCGCGGGCCCGGATATAGGAGATGAACTCGTCGGTGACGCTGGACAGCGCGATTTCCGTGATGTCCAGCTTGTGCTTGGAGATCAGCGCGAGCAGCAGGTCGAATGGGCCCTCGAACACGTCGAGGTGCACTTCGAACCCGCCACCGGGCCGGGTATCGCCCGGGTCATCCACCATGGTCGTCGTTGTCATCCAGGACTCGTAGCCCTCGTCATTCCGGCCTGGCCTGGCGCTGGTCTTCGACGGCAGGCCGGCGCACGGCGGGACGGAGCAGCTCGGCGACTCCGGGCAGGCTTACCCGCCGTGAACGTCGCCCTGGTGCCACCGATCCAGGACCTCCTTCGCCAGCTCCCGGTAGGAGTTTGCCGCATTGGACGTCGGGTCGAAGCGGGTTATCGGCTCCCCTGCCACGGTAGCGTCAGGGAACCGCACGGTCCGGTTGATCACCGTGTGGTACACCTTGTCGCCGAAACCCTTCACGACTCCGGCCAGGACTTCCCGGGTGTGCAGCGTGCGCGAGTCGTACATGGTCGCCAGCAGGCCGTCGAGCACCAGCTTCGGGCTGATCCTGGTGGACACCTTGTCGATGGTCTCCATCAGCAAGGCGACGCCGCGCAGCGCGAAGTACTCGCACTCCAGCGGGACGATCACCCCGTCCGCGCAGGACAGCGCGTTGACCGTGAGCAGCCCGAGCGAGGGCTGGCAGTCGATCAGGATGATGTCGTAGTCGGGGATGACCGGCGCCAGCACGCGGCTGAGCACGAACTCCCGGCCGACCTCGTGGACCAGCTGCACCTCGGCGCCGGACAGGTCGATGTTGCTCGGCAGCAGGTCCATGCCGTCGACATTGGTCTTGAACAGCACATCGTGCGCGCTCAGCCCGCGCTCCATGAGCAGGTTGTAGATCGTCGCATCGAGTTCATGAGGCTGGATGCCCAGGCCCACCGACAGCGCGCCCTGCGGATCGAAGTCGACGAGCAGCACGCGGCGGCCCTGCTCGGCCAGTGCCGCGCCCAGGTTGATCGTGGTGGTGGTCTTGCCCACCCCGCCCTTCTGGTTGCAGACCGCCGCAACCCGGGCCGGGCCGTGGGTCAGCAGCGGTTCGGGGTCGGGGAAAACGGGGAGTGGTCGGCCGGTAGGTCCAAACACTCCGGGCCTGACCTCCAATGTTCGGGACGCTGCCACTGCTTACTGCACCTCCCCAGCGGCTGCCGTGATGCACCCGCTGAAATCCCGGACTCTAGGCGAGGCTAGGCGTTGGGCATGGCAGCGGCAAGCCGACTCACCGTTTGCGCGGAAATGGTGTTAACCCTAGCCGAGCGCGCGGGGGTGCGCGCTCGCGTAGACCTCGCGGAGTTTATCCACCGTCACCAGGGTGTACACCTGCGTGGTCGTCACCGAAGCGTGCCCGAGAAGCTCCTGCACCACCCGGACGTCCGCCCCCCCGTCCAGGAGGTGCGTGGCGAACGAATGCCGCAACGTGTGCGGCGATACCTCGGCGATCCCGGCCCGCCCGGCGGCGGCGCGCAGCACGGCCCACGCGCCCTGCCTGGTCAGCCGCCCACCCCGCGCGTTCAGGAACACGGCGGGGCTGGCGGAGGCCCGGCGGGTGGCCACGGCGAGCGCCGGCCGCGCCCGGACCAGGTACTGCTCCAGCGCCTGCCGGGCATAGCTGCCCATCGGGACGATCCGCTGCTTCTGCCCCTTCCCGGACAGGCGGACGCAGGCAGGCAGCGCCGTCTGAATGGCCATTACGCCAGACTCCGCCCCCAGCTCCCCCCCGCCACCAGGCCGGTCGGGCCTCGCAAGCTCGAGGTCGTCGATGTCCAGCGCGGTCACCTCCGAGATCCGGGCCCCGGTCGCGTAGAGCAGTTCCAGCAGCGCGCGGTCCCGCAGCGCCCTGGGGCCCTCCCCGGCGCTCGCCGCGTCCAGCAGCCGCTCCACGTCGGCCACGGGCATGGCCCGGGGCAGCCGCCGTGGCGGCGCCGGCGGCCGGACCAGCCGGGCCGGGTCCGACGGCGCTAGCCCTTCGGCGAGGGCGAACGCGTGCATGCCGCGCACGGCGACCACGGCCCGCCCGGCCGAGCTCGCCGCCAGCGGCGGATGCTCCTCGTCCCCCTCGCGCAGCCGGGCCAGGAACCCGGCCACGTCCTGGGTGGTCACCTCGCCGATATCCGTCCGGCCGGCCGACGCGAGCACCGCCGCGTAACGCCGCAGGTCCCTGCGGTAGGCCTGCAGCGTGTGGGCGGCCAGGCCGCGCTCGACCATCAGGTGGTCGAGGTAGCGCTTGATCGCGCCGTCGACGCCGGTGGACGGGATGGTCTTCAGCTGAGCGCCTCGCTCGCCGGGGTCCACGGCAGGCCGTGCGCCTCGCCGACGCTGTCGTAGGTGATGACACCCTCGTGGGTGTTCAGCCCGAGCGCGAACGCCGGATCCGCGCGCAGCGCGTCCCGCCAGCCCCGGTTCGCGATCTCCAGCGCGTACGGCAGGGTGACGTTGGTCAGCGCGTAGGTCGAGGTGTGCGGCACCGCGCCGGGCATGTTCGCGACGCAGTAGAACAGCGAGTTGTGCACCTCGTAGGTCGGGTTGTCGTGGGTGGTCGGATGGGAGTCCTCGAAGCAGCCGCCCTGGTCGATGGAGATGTCCACCAGCACCGAGCCCCGCCGCATCCGCGACACGAGCTCGTTGGAGACCAGCCTGGGTGCCTTGGCGCCCGGCACGAGCACGGCGCCGATGACCAGGTCGGCGTCGATCACCGCGCGCTCGATCTCGTACGCGTTGGACGCTACGGTCTGGCAGTGACCCTGGTAGATGGCGTCCGCGCTGCGCAGCCTGGCCACGTTCTTGTCGACCAGCAGCACTTCGGCCTGCATGCCGAGCGCGATGGCCGCGGCGTTCATGCCCGACACGCCGGCCCCGATGACCACGACCTTGGCCGCGTAGACGCCGGAGACGCCGCCCATCAGCACGCCGCGCCCGCCGCCGTCGCGCTGCAGGTGGTGCGCGCCGACCTGGGGTGCCATCCGCCCGGCGACCTCGGACATCGGGGCGAGCAGCGGCAGCGACCCGTCCGCCAGCTGCACGGTCTCGTACGCGATCGCGGTGATGCCCGATGTGAGCAGCGCGTCGGTGCACTCCCGGGAGGCGGCGAGGTGCAGGTAGGTGAACAGCACCTGGCCCTTGCGCATCCGGTGGTACTCCTGCGCGATCGGCTCCTTGACCTTGAGGATCAGGTCACCGGTCTGCCACACTTCGTCGGCATTCGGCAGGATTGCCGCGCCAGCGGCGACGAAGTCCTGGTCATCGATCCGTGAGCCGACCCCGGCGTCCTTCTCGACGAATACCTCGTGTCCGGACCGGACCAGCTCGTGCACCCCGGACGGCGTGATCGCCACGCGGTACTCGTGGTTCTTGAGCTCCCTGGGGATGGCAACCTTCATGGCACCCAGTCCTTCCTGGTCGCCGTGGCCTCCCCCGGCTCCGTTGCCGGGAAGGTCCACTCCGGGCCCGTGCCGCACCCGCCGGTCAGCACTCGGGGGCCTCCGCGTCCCGCAGCGCGGTGAACCCGCCCTGGCGGGCCGCATATGCGGACAAGATACCTAGTGCAGTGACACCGTTGTGCAGCTCACCCGCTAGAACCTTGGCCACCAGCTCGTCCAGGTCCAGCCAGGCCACCAGCAGGTGGGCCTCCTCATGGACCGGAACGAACGAGCGCTCGGAGTCCGGAACCTCGCTCAGGCCCCGGGCGCAGAAGATCCTGACCCGCTCGGTGCTGATGCCCGGTGAGGGAAAGAAGTCGACGAGCACGTGCCAGTCCGCCGCCCGGTACCCGGCCTCCTCGACCAGCTCGCGCTGGGCGGTGACCAGGGTCGGCTCACCCGCCACGTCGCGCAGCCCGGCCGGGATCTCCCAGAGCTGCCTGCCCACCGGGTGCCGGTACTGGCGGATCAGCAGCACCCGCCCGGCCTCGTCCAGGGCCAGCACTGCGACCGCGCCGGGATGCTCGAGGATGTCCCTGGCCACCGCGTCGCCGTCGTCAGGCATGCGCACCAGGTCCCGGCGGAGGCGTACCAGGCTGCCCTCGCCCAGGACGGCGGACGAGGTCACTGGCCAGCGGTCGGTTATGTCGCGGATATCCAGATCCTCCGTCGCTCCGCTCACGTCCGCAGCTCCTGCCTCAGGCTTATCAGCGATGCCGATATCGGCGCGCTAATCCATCCTGCCGCAGTGCCGGTCACGCGGTCGCAGCGGCCCGGGGGCCGGCCGCGGCCACGGGGTCGGCAGCAGGCATGGTCCGCGAGCGCTCGAGCGCGGCCTCCACCAGCCCGCTGAACAGCGGATGCGGCCGGGTAGGCCGGGACAGGAACTCCGGGTGCGCCTGGGTGGCCACGAAGAACGGGTGCACGCTGCGCGGCAACTCGACGAACTCCACGAGGAGCCCGTCGGGCGACAGCCCGGAGCAGGCCAGGCCCGCGCCCTCGAGGATGTCCCGGTAGGCGTTGTTGACCTCGTACCTGTGCCGGTGCCGCTCCTCCACCACGTCGGTGCCGTACAGCTCGCGGACCAGGCTGCCCTCGGCCAGCTCGGCGGGGTACAGGCCGAGCCGCATGGTGCCGCCCATGTCCCGCTCCCCGGCCACGACGTCCTCCTGGCCGGCCATCGTGGCGATCACCGGGTGCGGCGCCGTGGGGTCGAACTCGGCGCTGTTGGCCCCGTCCAGGCCGGCCAGGTCCCGCGCCACCTCGATGGCCATGCACTGCAGCCCGAGGCACAGCCCGAGCAGGGGAATGCCGTTCTCGCGGGCGTGCCGGACCGCCCCGATCTTCCCCTCGATGCCCCGGACGCCGAAACCGCCGGGCACGAGGACCCCGTCGACCCCGTCGAGCTGCCGCGCCGCGCCCTCGGGGGTCTCGCAGTCATCGCTGGTCACCCACCGGATATTGACCCGGGCGTCGTTGCCGAACCCGCCCGCGCGCAGCGCCTCGGCCGGTGACAGGTAAGCGTCGGGCAGGTCCACGTACTTGCCGACGAGCGCGATCGTGACGGTGCGGGCCGGGCGGTGGACCCGGCGCAGCAGCTCATCCCAGTCGCTCCAGTCCACGTCGCGGAAGGCCAGCCCGAGCCTGCGCACCACGTAAGCGTCCAGCCCCTCGGAGTGCAGCACCTTGGGGATGTCGTAGATCGACAGAGCGTCGGCGGCCGACACCACCGCCTCCTCGTCTACGTCGCACATGAGGCTGATCTTGCGCTTCAGGTGACCGCTGATCGGCCGGTCGGAGCGGCACACGATCGCGTCGGGCTGGATGCCGATGCTGCGCAGCGCCACCACTGAGTGCTGCGTGGGCTTGGTCTTCAGCTCCCCGGACGGACCGATGTAGGGCAGCAGCGAGACGTGCAGGAAGAAGCAGCGGTCCCGGCCTATCTCATGCCTGATCTGCCGGATCGCCTCCAGGAACGGCTGGGACTCGATGTCGCCGACCGTGCCGCCGACCTCGGTGATGACGACGTCGACCTCGGGGCCGCCCATGTCGAGGATGCGCGCCTTGATCTCGTTGGTGATGTGCGGGATGACCTGCACGGTGTCGCCCAGGTAGTCGCCGCGCCGCTCCTTCGCGATCACGCTGGAGTAGATCTGGCCCGTGGTGACGTTCGCCGAGCCCTGCAGCCTGGTGTCGAGAAACCGCTCGTAATGCCCCACGTCCAGATCGGTTTCTGTGCCGTCGTCCGTGACGAACACCTCCCCGTGCTGGAAGGGGTTCATGGTCCCGGGGTCCACGTTGAGGTAGGGGTCGAGCTTCTGCATGTTGACCCGCAACCCGCGGAGCTTCAGCAGGCGGCCCAGGCTCGAGGCGGTGAGCCCCTTGCCGAGACTGGACGCCACGCCCCCGGTGACGAAGAGATGCCTGGTAGAGACGGGCCGTGATGAGTGCGGTGCCGTGGCCAAAGTTAGGCTCCCGTGGTCTTTGCCCTGCGGTAAATCCGCCGGTCCACGGGGTATCAGAATATCAGCCGCGCGGCACCAGACTCAGCATCAACACCGAACGGTCTTCGCTTGTACCCCTGCGACCTGGAACAAAGCCGTCTTTTCCGGTCACACGGAAGTTGTCGCCTGCGAGTGTCGCCGGGAGCGCGGGTCGGTGTCGTCGGGCGATCCGGGTTTGTCCTGCTCGCCGGCCTCGCCGAAACGGGCCAGCGCCACGGCACTGGCCACCGCGAGCACGAACCCGCTGACGGCCAGGCCGGTCAGGCCACGCCGGGTGGTGTCGCCGAGGAACATGACGCCCACGATGGCGGGTGGCACGGTCTCGGCCATGACCACGGCGGCGGTGGCCACGGTCACGCTGCCGCCCTCCAGGGCCGACGCGTACAGCAGGAACGACACGATTCCGGCCGCCGCCAGCGTGTACGTGGCCGGGTTGCGGACCAGCTGCTGCGGCGAGAACCCGGGCAGGATCCGGGCCGCGACCGCCAGCACCGCGTACCCGAGCCCCGCGGTGGCCCCCAGGACGGGGGTGCGGTACGGGTTCGGCAGCCTGGCGGCGGCCATCCCGGCCACGGCTACCCCGGCCACCGTCACCATCAGCGCGATCTGGAAGGCCGCACCGACGTCGGCCGCGCCTTCGGCGCCGGCCGAGGAGCCGAGCATGCCTACCCCGATGACCACCCCGGCGACGGCCAGCCATTCCTTCAGGCCCAGGCGGACGTGCATCAGCCAGGCCGCGAACACCGCGGTGACGGCGAGGTTGGACGCGATCACGGCCTGAACCGCGAACAGCGGCAGCTGCCGCAGCGCCACGAGCTGGGCCAGGAAGCCGACCAGGTCGATGCCCAGGCTGGCCAGGAAGCGCCACTGGCCCATCAACCGAACGAGCAGGCCAGGGTCGACGCGGTCCGCGTTCTCGTCCCCGGCCTGGATCCGGGCAGGCCGATGGCTCGCCGAACGGATCGCCATGGCCTGCATGACCGCGGCAACTCCGTAACAAAAGGCCGACACCAGCGCGGCGACCAGGCTCGCCAGCATGGTTCTGACCCTACGCTGCCCGCCGAGCGCCCGATCATCCAACACCTGCATGAACGCGCATTAGCCCTGCATCTGGCGCCATAACCGCACCCGGTACGGCTCGGGAGCCCGTTCCTGGCCGCGGTTTCAGCCGCTGACGGCCAGGCGCTCGGTCACCGCGGCCCGGACCTCGGATGCGCTGGTGAAATGAACTGCCTGCAGACCCAGGGCCGCGGCCGCGGCCACGTTCTCGCCGCGGTCGTCGATGAAGATCACTTCGTCGGCCCTGGCCCCGAGCCTGGCCAGGGTGCGGGCGTAGCACTCGGAGTCCGGCTTGGCGGATTTAAGCTGACAGCTGAATATGAGATGCCTGAAATGTGCGGCTACCGGCAGCTCGATGATCGCGTCGGCGAGCTCGTCGGGCGCGTTCGACAGCAGCGCCAGCGGCCGGCCCGCGGCGGCCAGGTCCTCGATCAGCGCCACCGTCCCGGTCTGCAGCCGCAGCCAGGCCGCCTGGTCGAGCCGGATGAGCTCGGCGATCTGGGCCTCGCCGTAACCTCGGCCCAGGGCGCGCCCGACCTCCCGCCAGTATCCGGGTGCGTCCAGTTCCGCGAGGTCATAGGCGCGCCGCCAGGCCCAGTACACGTCCATCAGCGCCGGAACGGGTGCGCCGGCGGCCGCCGCGAGCAACGCCATGTCCTCGTCCGCTGGCGGGTATGAGATCACGCCGCCGTAGTCGAACAGCACCCAGGTCACTGGCACCTCCGGGGGGGTTCGGCGCCCTCCCGGGGCCGGCGGACCCGCCCGGCGAGGCATCCGTCCGGCGGGCCGTCCATCGGGCCAGCCCACCCTACCGAGGCAATCCCGCGCCAACGGCCAGGGCCTCCCGCATCCGGGTCGGACACCCACCCCGGGCCAGCCCACCAACCGGGCCCAACCAGCGGGCTCCTGCCCGCCCTTCCCTTGAGCCACCCGGCGCTAGGTCACGCCGCCTGGCTGGCTCACCCCGCCGGGCTGGGCCAGGCCGGGGCAGCCGTTGTGCTGGCTCAGCTGGGTAGACGGCGGCTGGCAGCCCGGCCCGCCCCCGCTGAACACCGACGGCCCGCGCGCGGGCTTGCCCGCCGCCAGGTCCAGCACCCGCCAGAACCCGGGCGACGTAGAGGCCCGGCGGACCGCGCCGAGTCCGGTGACCGTCTGGCAGCCGGTGGCCTCGATGGTGACCGTGGGCAGCTGCCGGCTGCCGGCGGTGAAGATCAGGTGGTAGGTAGTCCCGGCGAACAGGGCCGGGCAGTGCACCGGGCCGGCCGGCATGTCCGGCAGCGCGCACAGCCCCCGCGCGACCGCCCGGGCGCTGGCCGGCTTCGCGACCGTGACCTGGTCCGGCACCGCGTTCTGCATTTCCTGCGGGATCCGGGCGCCGTGATTCCTCACGATCTCCAGGCTCGTCACCTGCCCGGCGTCCCGGCACAGCGCGGCCTGCGCGGACGGGGTGCTGGCGCTCGGGGCCGGCGACGGGTTCGGGGACGCGCCAGACGCGCCGCCGGAGTCCGAGGCCTGGATGCTCCCGCACGCCGCCAGCAGCATCAGCGCGCCGAGCACGAAGACAGCGCCTGCCAGCGCCCGCCCGGCCCCGTGCCCGCGATTCCCCGGGTTGCCGCGCCGCCAGAACGACCCATTCATGGCTGTCCCTCTCTCCGCGTGCCCGCCGCCCAGCGGGCCGGGCACCACACCTTGGACGGCTCCGCCCGGCCGCAGGTTCCACCGGTATGCACCCGTCCACCGCTGCGCCGGGCACCGACCGTACGCCCGGGCGCGGACTCGCACGCGTGGTTGGACGAAAAGGCACGTACTGGCGTGCCAAACGGTCCAGCCACGCGGCTCGCGATACGCCGGCGGCCTGCATGCCGCGCAGCTCGTGCTTGAGTTCCTTGATCTCGTCGCGCAGCCGCGCGGCGATCTCGAACTGCAGCTCGGCCGCGGCCGTGTGCATCTGATCGGTGAGCTCGGTGATGAGACCGACGAGGTCCTCGCGCGCCGGGCCGCCCTCGCCCGCGGGCCCGGTGCCGGAACCCGCCTGCCTGGCCCCGGCCACGGCCGCCCTGGCCCTCGAGGACAGCCCGGGCACCGGCGCCTTGCCCCGGCTCTGCTGCCGCCCAGAACCGCCGAGGAGCTTCTCGGTGTCCGCGTCCTCACGGACGATCTGGTCCAGGATGTCGGCGATCCGCTTGCGCAGCGGCTGCGGGTCGACGCCGCGCTCGGTGTTGTAGGCAACCTGCTTGGCCCGCCGCCGGTTGGTCTCGTCGATCGCGCGCTGCATCGACGGCGTCACCTTGTCCGCGTACATGTGCACCTGGCCGGACACGTTCCTGGCCGCGCGGCCGATGGTCTGGATCAGCGACGTGCCTGACCGCAGAAAGCCTTCCTTGTCCGCGTCCAGGATCGCCACCAGCGAGACCTCGGGCAGGTCCAGGCCCTCGCGGAGCAGGTTGATGCCGACCAGCACGTCGTACTCGCCGAGCCGCAGCTCGCGGAGCAACTCCACCCGGCGCAGCGTGTCCACCTCGCTGTGCAGGTACCTGGCCCTGATGCCCAGCTCGAGCAGGTAGTCGGTCAGGTCCTCGGCCATCTTCTTGGTCAGCGTGGTGACCAGCACCCGCTCGAAGCGCTCGGCCCGCTCCCTGATCTCGTGCACGAGGTCATCGATCTGGCCCTTGGTCGGCTTGATGATCACCTCGGGGTCGATGAGCCCGGTGGGCCGGATGACCTGCTCGGTCACTTCACCGCCCACCCGCTGCAGCTCGTACGGACCGGGGGTGGCCGACAGGTACAGCGTCTGGCCGATCCGGTCGCCGAACTCCTCCCAGGTGAGCGGCCGGTTGTCGATCGCGCTCGGCAGCCGGAACCCATGGTCGACCAGGACCCGCTTCCGCGACACGTCTCCCTCGTACATCGCGCCGATCTGCGGCACGGTGTTGTGCGACTCGTCGATGACCAGCAGGAAGTCCTCGGGGAAGTAGTCCAGCAGCGTATTCGGCGGGCTGCCTTGCTCGCGGCCGTCGATGTGCCGCGAGTAGTTCTCGATCCCCGAGCAGCTGCCGACCTGGCGCAGCATCTCGATGTCATAGGTGGTGCGCATCCGCAGCCGCTGCGCCTCGAGCAGCTTGCCGGACCGCTCGAGCTCGGCCAGCCGCTCGGCGAGCTCCACCTCGATGCCCGCGATGGCCCGCTCCATCCGCTCCGGGCCCGCCACGTAGTGCGTGGCCGGGAAGATGTAGAGCTCGTCGTCCTCACTGATCACCTCGCCGGTCAGCGGGTGCAGCGTCATCAGCCGTTCGATCTCGTCGCCGAACATCTCGATCCGGATGGCCATCTCCTCGTAGACCGGGATGATCTCGATGGTGTCGCCGCGTACCCGGAACGTGCCCCTGGTGAACGACAGGTCGTTGCGGGCGTACTGCATGCCGACCAGCTTGCGCAGCAGCCCGTCCCTGTCGATCGTGCCGCCGACGTTGAGCTTCAGCATCCGGTCCACGTACTCCTGCGGAGTGCCGAGGCCGTAGATGCAGGACACCGACGCGACCACGATCGTGTCCCTGCGAGTCAGCAGCGAGTTGGTCGCCGAGTGCCGCAGCCGTTCCACCTCGTCGTTGATCGAGGAGTCCTTTTCGATGTAGGTGTCGGTCTGCGGTACGTACGCCTCCGGCTGGTAGTAGTCGTAGTAGGAGACGAAGTACTCGACCGCGTTGTGCGGCAGCATTTCGCGTAGCTCGTTCGCGAACTGGGCGGCCAGGGTCTTGTTCGGCAGCATGACCAGGGTCGGGCGCTGCAGCCGCTCGGCCAGCCAGGCGACGGTCGCGGTCTTGCCGGTCCCGGTCGCGCCGAGCAGCACGGTGTCCTTGGTCCCGGACTGGATCCGCTTCTCCATCTGAGCAATCGCCTGCGGCTGGTCACCCGCGGGCACCATGTCGGTGACGACCTCAAAGGGAGCAACGCTTCGCTGCAGGTCGGTTACGGGACGCACGGCTCCCCCTTCTGGTTCGGCGGTGTCGGAGACAACTCTGATGGCCATGATGATGACGACAGGATCGGCCAGTCCTCCACACTGCAACTGTAGGCGGGCCCTCTGACATTCCAGACTGCCCGCCGGGGAGCCCTTCTCTCCGCCTCGCCGCCGGGCCCGCCGCGGGATGCCCGGCCCGGGCCGCCCTTTGTCTCCCGCCTCGCCGCCGGGCCCGGCGCGGGATGCCCGGCCCAGGCCGCTCTTTTGTCTCCCGCCTCGCCGCGGGGACCGGCGCGCGATGCCGGGCCCGGCCGTTTCGCGTCAGCGCGGGAGCAGGTCCTGGGTGCTGCTGATGCGGAACCCGAGCATGTCGAGCGCGACCCCGCCCGCTCGGCCGGCCAGCGCGAGCGCCGCCTCACCGACCTTCAGCGTGAGCTCGCTCGCGGCCTTCGAGGCGCGGATGCCGGTGTTGATGTCCCAGTGATGCAGCGGCGTGGAGCGCATGGCGCCGACCGCGGCTGGCGCCTCCCGCTCCAGGTACAGCCGCGGGCCGAAGTAGCCCACGTAGAAGGGCGCCTCCTTACCGGTCAGGCCGTACGAGTCCGGCTTCTCGTCCTCGGTCCTGAGCTCGCCGCCGTAAGGCCGCAGCGCCTCGATCACCTGCTCCACGGACAGGCCCTGCTCGCTGTACACCGACGCGAGCAGCGCCAGTTCCGGCTGCAGCGACGCGGGATGGGTGGTGCCGCCCAGCCGGCCCGCCAGGCCCCGTACCAGCCGGTCACCGTCGTCGTGCTTCGCCGTGTGGGTGCGCTCCTGGCCGTGCCGCTGGATCGCCGCGCCGGTGTACCAGGCCACGGTGAACCCGGCCGGGAGACCGGCCTGCTGCTCGACCTTGGGTGTCAGCGCCACCGGCCCGAACAGCAGCACCCCGTTGCGGAACACGAGCCTGCCGTGCCAGTGCCGCACCTCGGGGTCGTACTGCCGCGCGGCGTCGATGAGCGCGTTGCCTGGGTCGGCGGTCAGCAGCAGCGTGGTCTGGCCCGACAGCTTGCTGGCTGACCGGTCGAACAGGCTCATCCGCGCCTCCGAGGCTAAAGCCACGACGTGGCACTGTGCCACACGCTGCTGGCGGCGTGGCCGATGTCGTCGCCGAGCTGCTTGGTGTCGTCCCAGGTGCTAACCCCGGCGGCGCCGAAGTCGGTGGCGATCCCCAGCACCCCGTGCTGGTGCCACTGCTGGCCGAAGTCCGCGATGTAGTTGTGAATGTAGTCGCCGACGCCATAGGCGACCACGCCGCCGACTGCGACGCCCGCGGCCACGCCGAGCACGGGAGCGCCGGCGATCGACAGCCCGGCGACGGCGCCGCCGACCACGCCGGCCACCGCGGTGCCCGCGGCGATGCTGACGATGGAGTTACCAGTTTCGAGCGGGTAGGCCAGCCATCCCGGTACTCCGTGCTGCTCGTCCTGCTGGGCGTTGACCACCGTGGTGACCCCGCCGGCCACGATGTCGATGACCGGGAGGTCGAGCGCCTTGCCGAGCAAGCTGGCGTCGGAGACCCCGTCGGCCAGCCTGCCCACGCCCGGCAGGTCGGATACCCGGGTGCCGAAGAACTTGGTGAACGCGTTCTCGTTGGCCTCGGCCTTGGTGAGATCGGATTCCGCGGACGAGAGCTCGGTCTTGGCGTCACGCAGCGCCTGCTTGACGTCGTCGGGCATGGTGCCGAACCGGCCGTCCGCCTGCCGCGCGGCCGTCTGGGCGGCGAGCCAGGACTGCCTGGCCTTGGCGGCCTTCTCGGTCAGCTCGGCGACCTTGGCCGCGACCTGGTTCGAGTACGCGGTGGGGGTGGCCAGCAGGTCGGCCAGGTAGTCGGTGAGCGTCGAGCCCTCGCCGACCTTCGGCCCGACGTCCGACCCGTCCGCCTTGGACTTGGCCGAGGTCACCACGACTGACACCTGCTGGAGCGCGCCAGCGGCCTGCACCCGGGCGTCCTCGGCCGCGGCCCGGCACTGCTGGTAGAACGTGCCGTAGCCGATCCGCCAGTCCTCCTGGGTCGGGTTGGTGTAGCAGACCTGGGGCGGCTGCCCGCCGCCGCTGATCTGGACGCCGTGCGCCTCGGCCTGGCTGGCTGCGCTCTCCAGGGCGTTCTCGATCTTGGCTAGGTCCACGGCCAGCTGGTCGACGATGCTGCCGGTCTGGATGATCACCAGCCCGAGGGCGTTGGTCTCGCCCGAGACCTTCTCCCAGTTGCCGGTGAAGGCCGACGCGGCCGAGCCCTGCCAGCCCGCGTCGCTGACGATCTGGCCGACCTTCTTGTCCAGGACGTTGATCACGTCGGCGACCTTGGGCACGTAATCGTAGAGCGTCCCGGCGAACGCGGACAGCCCGTGGATATCGCCACCTACCCACTCATGGGCAAACGGCATCAGAGGCGATGGGGACTTCGTCGGCAGCGTGCCGCTGGGTGCCACAGCGCCTCCTTCAGCTGATCTTGTCTGGGTCAGAGATCTGGCTGCACAGCTGGGTCAGGTTCTCCTCGGTGCTGGCGTAAGTGTCGTGCGCCTTCCTCAGCTTGGTGGAGTCGTTCTCCATGACGCCCGCGGCCTGCAGGTGCAGGGTCCCGATCATCTCGACCACGACCTGGAGATTCTGGTCGAACGCCCCGTCGCCGCCGTCCGGGCACGGCGGGCCGTTGTCCGGCATGATCGCCTTGAACGTCTCGGCCTCGGTGCGGAACGTGCTGGCCGCATCGAGCAGGTCGGACATGACCACCTGGAACCCGCCGCTCATCCTGGCCTCCGCTGCAGGGACTCGATGTCGCTGGCCTGCCACCGCCACGTACCCGGCTCGGCGCCCGGGTCGAGGACGATGGTGTGCACGCTGGACTCCCCCATGATCTGCTGGATGTTCCGCAGCGGGAGCGCCACCCAGGGCTGCTCGTGGCCGAGCACGGCCACCAGCCGGTCGACCGACGAGAACACCGGCAGCGCCCGCCCCCCGTCCGACACCTGGCGGACCTCGAAGATCACATCGGTGTCATGACCGGCCCGGACATCCGGCCGCGCGGGCGCGAACACGATCTCAGGAAGTCCGCCGCCCGCCGCGGCGCCGTCAAGCGACTCCACCGCTCCACCGCCCCTGGTTTCCGCGGGTGAGGGCAGGCCCCCTTCCCGCGCCGCATACCGATAGGGAACGGTACCAACCCCCGCAGTTCGCGCGCGGCCAGAAGACAGATCAGCACCCGGGTTTGCCCACCGCCCCACCTGCCGCCGCAGCCCCTGCGTTCGGGTAGCGCGTGCGGCACCGGCACCCACCCGGCCGACTGCCCCTAGCCCCGGGGTGAGCGTGCGGTTTGTCCCGCCCTTCCCCTGAGCCCGACCGACTCTGCCTAAGATCGCAGTTGTGCTGCGAGTTGGGCTGACAGGCGGGATCGGCGCGGGGAAGAGCGAGGTCTCCCGCCGGTTGGCCGCGCAGGGTGCCGTGATCATCGATGCTGACGCGGCCGCCAGGGACGTGGTCGCACCGGGCACCCCCGGCCTGACCGAGGTGATCGAGGTGTTCGGCCCCGGCGTGCTGCTGCCCGACGGCACCCTGGACCGGGCCCGCCTCGGCGACCTGGTGTTCGCCAACCCGGAGCAGCGCGCCAGGCTCAACGAGATCATCCACCCCAGGGTGGGCGCCCGCATGTCCGAACTCGAGCAGGCCGCCGACCCGACCGCGATCGTCGTCCACGACGTTCCCCTGATCACCGAGAATGGCCTGGCCAGCGCCTACGACGTCGTCGTCGTGGTCGACGTCCCACCCCGCACCCAGATCGACCGTCTGGTCAAGCAGCGCGGCATGACCCGCGACCAAGCCAAGGCCAGAATCGCCGCTCAGGCCACCCGGGAGCAGCGCCTGGCCATCGCCGACATGGTCGTCGACAACTCCAGCTCGCTCACCGAACTAGACCGCCAGGTCGGCGACCTCTGGGCCGAACTCCGCCGCCGCGCCGCCCCCCGCCCCTGACCGGACTGCCGCCGCGCCACTACCCGCCCCAGCGAAGTGCCTCCGCGCCATTAACCCCGCCCCCTAGCCGGGTGCCGCCCCGCCACTCCCGGGCCCTAGCGGGACTTAATGGGATGGCTAGACCGCACCCGCCGCAGGGTTCCCACCTGCCCGCGCTGCCCCATCTGCCCCGGCTCCGGATGACAGCTCTGCCGTAGATGTGAGTTTGCCGTAGTCAGGTGTGCACCAAACTCACATCGATCATGGATGGAATGGCCTGCCCGGCGGGTCAAGTGGCCGCCGAGCTGCGCAATCCTTGCGAGAGCGGACGTTTGAGCTAAACCGGGACCCGCGGCGTGCGGAAGCGGAGCCGACGTGCCTATGCCTCCGGCGTAACCGTTACTCCGGCCAGCCGGTGACTATCGCGCCTCGGGCCAACGTGCCCGAGCCCGTGACCACGACCGCCAGCCGGAGGTATAGGCACGTCGGCGGAGCGCCCCTAGCTTTGCCCGCCAGACAACTTGTCCCGCAGCGCAGCGAGTGCCTCATCAGACGCCAGCGTGCCGGTGGCCTCGGTCTCCGATTCGGCCTGCTGCCGAGCAGCGCCGCCCGACTCACCGCCACCGTCGCCGTCCTGCGCCGCCTCGGCCGCATCGTTCCGCGCGGCCGCGACCTGCGCCCGGTGCGCCTCGTACCGGGACCTGGCCTCGGCGTACTGGTGCTCCCACTCCTCGCGCTGCTTGTCGTAGCCTTCCATCCACTCCTGGGACTCAGAGTCGAAGCCCTCGGGGTAGACGTAGTTGCCCTGATCGTCATAGGTGGCCGGCATGCCGTAGAGGGTCGGGTCGAAGTCCTCGCCAACGGCTTCGCCAATGGTGCCCTCGTTGGCCTGCTTCAGCGACAGGCTGATCCGGCGCCGGTCCAGGTCGATGTCGATGATCTTGACGAAGATCTCGTCGCCGACCTGCACCACCTGCTCGGGGATCTCCACGTGCCGGTCCGCGAGTTCGGAGATGTGCACCAGGCCCTCGATGCCCTCCTCGACCCGCACGAACGCACCGAACGGCACCAGCTTGGTGACCCGGCCGGGAACGACCTGGCCGATCTGGTGGGTCCGGGCGAACTGCTGCCAGGGGTCCTCCTGGGTGGACTTCAGCGACAGCGAGACCCGCTCCCTGTCCATGTCCACATCGAGCACCTCGACCGTGACCTCCTGGCCGACCTCGACCACCTCTCCCGGGTGGTCGATGTGCTTCCAGGACAGCTCGGACACGTGCACGAGGCCGTCCACGCCGCCGAGGTCGACGAACGCACCGAAGTTCACGATCGAGGAGACCACGCCCTTGCGGATCTGGCCCTTCTGCAGCGTGTTCAGGAAGTTCTGGCGAACCTCGGACTGGGTCTGCTCCAGCCAGGCACGGCGGGACAGAACCACGTTGTTGCGGTTCTTGTCCAGCTCGATGATCTTCGCCTCGATCTCCTTGCCCACGTACGGCTGCAGATCGCGGACCCGGCGCATCTCCACCAGCGAGGCGGGCAGGAACCCGCGCAGGCCGATGTCCAGGATCAGGCCGCCCTTGACGACCTCGATGACGGTCCCGGTGACGACGCCGTCCTCTTCCTTGATCTTCTCGATCGTGCCCCAGGCGCGCTCGTACTGGGCGCGCTTCTTGGACAGGATCAGGCGGCCTTCCTTGTCCTCCTTCTGGAGGACAAGGGCCTCGATGTGCTCGCCGGTCTTGACGACATCATGCGGGTCGACGTCGTGCTTGATCGACAGCTCACGGGACGGGATGACGCCTTCGGTCTTATAGCCGATGTCGAGCAGGACCTCGTCCCTATCGACCTTGACGACCGTCCCTTCAACGATGTCGCCGTCATTGAAGTACTTGATGGTCTCGTCGATCGCGGCGAGGAAGGCCTCCTCGGAACCGATGTCGTTGACCGCTACCTTGGGGGTCGAGGTGGCCTCGGTGCTGCTGGTCGTCATGTGTAGGTGGACTCCGGATACGGACAGGAAATGTGCGGACGAGCGCCATGCATAGTGGAACCCGCCATGGGCGACCAGGAGTGACTGGACTTGCCTGGCCAGCGAAAACCGGCCGCGACCTGTCTAACGACGGCCCGCGGGCTGCCTGACCATGGCGGACTGCAAGAAACACAGCGCAGCGATCAGGATATGAGAGCGGGGCCTGCCGGTCAATCTGCGGGGCCCAAGCAAATGCTCAGCGGCGTATGTTACCGGCCAGGATCCTGGCCGGCGGTCAGTGCGCGGCCTCGGCCCAGCTGCGCCCGGTGCCCATCGAAACCTCGAGCGGCACCGTGAGCTCGAACGCCCCGCACATGGCGTCGTGAACCAGCTTTGTGAGCCGGTCAAGCTCGCCCGCGGCGACCTCGAACAGCAGCTCGTCGTGGACCTGGAGCAGCATCCGGGACCGGAGGCCGCCCTCGCGGATCTGGCCCTGCACCGCCAGCATCGCCACCTTGATCACGTCGGCGGCCGAGCCCTGGATGGGCGCGTTGAGGGCCATCCGCTCGGCCATCTCGCGGCGCTGCCGGTTGTCGGACACCAGGTCCGGCAGGTAGCGGCGGCGGCCGAGGATGGTCTGGGTGTAGCCGTCCTTGCGGGCCTGCGCGACGATCGCCTCCAGGTAGTCCCTGATCCCGCCGAACTGCTGGAAGTAGTCGTCCATGAACCCGCTGGCTTCGTCCCGGCTGACCCGCAGCTGCTGCGAGAGCCCGTAGGAGGACAGGCCATAGGCGAGCCCGTAGTTCATCGCCTTGATCTTGCTGCGCAGCTCGACCGTGACCTCTTCTGGGGGCACGCTGAACACCCGCGAGGCCGTCTCCGCGTGGAAGTCGTGCCCGGAGGTGAAGGCGTCGGCCAGAGCCTGATCCCCCGACAGATGCGCCATGATCCGCAGCTCGATCTGGCTGTAGTCGGCGGTGAGCAGGGTCTCGTAGCCGTCGCCGACGATGAAAGCCTGGCGGGTACGGCGCCCCTCCTCGGTCCTGATCGGGATGTTCTGCAAGTTCGGGTCGGTCGAGGAGAGCCGTCCGGTGGCGGCGATCGTCTGGTTGTAGGTGGTGTGGATGCGGCCGTCCACGCCCGCCATGGGGATCAGCGAGTCCACGATGCTCTTCAGCCGGGCCACGTCCCTGTGCCGGAGCAGGTGCTCGAGGATCGGGTGGCTGGTCTGGGCCAGCAGGCTGGTGAGCGCCTCGGAGTCGGTGGTGTACCCGGTCTTGATCCGCTTGGTCTTGGGCAGGCCGAGCTCGGTGAACAGGACCTCCTGCAGCTGCTTGGGCGAGCCCAGGTTGAACTCATGCCCGGTCACCGCGTACGCGGCCTGCTCCGTGGCCTTGACCTCGCCGCCCAGGCTGGCCGACATGCCGGCCAGATGGTCGACGTCGGCCGCGATCCCGGCCTGCTCCATCGCGGCGAGCACGCCGACCAGGGGCAGCTCGACGTCGTGCAGCAGCCGGGTCACGCCGCGCTCCTCCAGCACCGCGTCCAGCGCGTCGGCCAGCTCGGCCGTGGCGCGGGCCCGCTGGGCCAGCGCGTTCGCCGCCTCGGCCTCCCCGTCGGTGTCGGTGTCGAACGCGAGCTGGCCCACCGCGGCCTCGTCGCCACCGGTCAGCCTCCGGCCCGCGTACCGCTCGGCCAGGTCGGCCAGGTCGAACGAGCGCTGGCCGGGCAGCGCCAGGTAGGCGGCGAGCGCGGTGTCGCTGGTCAGTCCGCTGAACTCCAGGCCGCGCGCGGCCAGCGCGTGCATCGGCCCCTTGGCGTCGTGCAGCGCCTTGGGCTGCTTCGGGTCGGCCAGCCAGGCGGCGAGCGCGCGCTCGTCGTCCTCGGTCAGCGCGGTCGGGTCGAGGTAGGCGTTGGCGCCGTCGGGGGCGGCCAGCGCCAGTCCGTCGAGCACCCCGGTCCCCCGGCCCCAGTTCCCCGTGGCCGCCAGGCCGGTGCGGCCGCCGTCGGTCGCGTGCTCGGACAGCCACTCGGCGACATCCTCCGGGCCAAGCACCTCGGCCTCGATGTCGAATCCCTCCGCCGTCGCGGCGCCATCGTCCTGGGCGTCGGCAGTGGTGGCGGAAAATCCGTTCGGGAAAGTCTGTTGGAGCCGTTCCCGCAGGACACGGAACTGCAGCGTGTCGAAGAGCTGGTGCAGCTGCTCTCGGTCCCAGGGTGCGAAGGTCAGCTGCTCCGGCGTCACCTCGAGCGGCACGTCCTTGGCCAGCTCGGTGAGCTGGCGGTTGCGCAGCACGTCGGACAGGTGTTCGCGCAGGTTGTCCCCGGCCCGGCCCTTGACCTCGTCGACCCGGTCCACTAGCTGGGCCAGGGAGCCGAACTCCATCACCCACTTGGACGCGGTCTTCTCGCCGACCCCCGGGATGCTGGGCAGGTTGTCGCTCGGGTCACCGCGCAGCGCGGCGAAGTCCGGGTACTGGGCGGGGGTCAGCCCGTACTTCTCGGTGACCGCCTCCGGCGTGAACCTGGTCATGTCGCTGATCCCGCGCCGGGTCATCAGCACCGTCACGTCGTCGCTGACCAGCTGCAGCACGTCGCGGTCGCCGGAGACGATCAGCACGCCCATGTCCTCGGCCGTGGCCTGGACGGCGAGCGTGGCGATCAGGTCGTCGGCCTCGTAGCCGGGCACGGAGAGCCGCTGGATGCCGAGTGCGTCCAGCACCTCGAAGATCAGGCTGAGCTGGCTGCGAAAGTCCGCGGGCGTCTCCCGCCGGTTCGCCTTGTACTCGACGTACTGCTCGTGCCGGAAGGTGGGCTCGCCGCGGTCGAACGCCACGGCGACGTGCGTGGGCTTCTCGTCGCGCAGCACGTTGATGAGCATCGCGGTGAAGCCGTAGACGGCGTTCGTGGGCTGCCCCGTGGTCGTCGAGAAGTTCTCGGCGGGCAGTGCGAAGAACGCGCGGTAGGCCAGGGAATGCCCGTCCAGGAGCAGCAGCCTTTCGCTGTGCTCTGGCCCGGAACTGGTCCCCTGACTCGGCTTCGTCGCCACGCAGGCAGTCTAGTGGCCTGGTCTGACACCGGAGGGCAACCTGACGTCCTGCAACGTCGCGGCCGGGCGGCCGCCGTAGGGGGTCGGCGGGCCACCCGGCCGTGACTGGCCAGGCCGCTACCGGAGCCGCCCGTGGTGGTTACGGGCGGCGTCCGGAGCGGCCGGGCTGGTTATCAGGAGCTGAACGCGAAGATCGTGGTCGAGTTCAGCGTCTTCTGCGGGCCGAGCGTGGTGCTCGGGAACGCCGGCTGGTTGGGCGAGTCCGGGAAATGCTGCGTCTCGAACGTGTAGCCCGCGCCCTGCCGGTAGGTGTGGCCGCTGATACCGATCAGCGTGCCGTTGAGGAAGTTGCCGCTGTAGAACTGCACGCCCGGCTGGTCGGTCCAGACGGTCAGCCCGCGGCCGCTGCGCGGGTCGAACGCCCGGGCGGCGAGGTTCAGCCCGAACGGCCCGGTGGTCTTGGCCGTCTGCGGGTTGAGGATCCAGTTGTGGTCGTAGCCCTGGGCGATGATCAGCTGGCTCTCGCCGCCCGTGGCCGAAGCGAAGCTCGCCGGGACGTTGTCCGGCGCGCTCACGTCGCTGATCCGCGAGCCGATGGTGTGCGGCGCGCGGAAGTCGAACGGCGTGCCCTTGACCGGGACCCCGTGCGCGAGCGGCAGCGGGATCTGGGTGTTATCGGTCGGCGAGTAGTTGTTCGCGTTGATCTGGACGAACTGGCCGTAGGCCGAGCCTGCGGCCGAGGCCTCGCCAGCCAGGTTGAAGTAGCTGTGGTTGGTCAGGTTGGTGACCGTGGACAGCGTCTTCGAGTCGTTGTGGACCCGGTAGTGGATGGCGAGGTCGCCGGCGTTGTTCAGCGCGTAGGTCACGAACACGGTGATCTTCGCCGGGTACCCGGTGCACCCGTTCACGCAGCCAGGGGACCCGACGGCCCCGCTGGAATCACCGTTGGGGCTGACCAGCTTGAGGACCACACCCGCGAACTGCTTGGTCTTGAACGCGTGCGACGCCCACACGTGGTTGCCGAAGCCGACCAGCCCGCCGTGCAGGCTGTTGACGCCGTTGTTGATCGGCAGCGTGTAGGTCTGGCCGTTCAGCTGGAAGGTGCCCTTGGCGATCCGGTTGCCGTACCGGCCGATGGTCTCGCCAAAGTACGGGCCGCCGTTCGCGGTCACCGGCGGGCTGTCGAAGTTCACGTAGTCCTGCAGCGTCTTGAAGCCCAGGACCACGTCCGCCTTCTTGCCGTTGCGGCCAGGCACCGTGATCGACTGCGTGATCCCGCCGAAGCTGAGCACCCTGACCTGCATGCCGTTGCAGTTGGTCAGGGTGTACCGGAACACCTGGGTGAGCTTGCCGGTGTACGGCTCAATGGTCTTGCCAAAGGGCTGACGGGAAACCGTGGGGCTGCATGACTTGCCCGACGACGACGCCGCGGCCCCGGTCATGGCGAGCCCGCCAACGAGGCCGATGCCAAGGACTGCAGCCGCGCTGATCCGGACAGCCGGCCTAGCGATCCTTGCCATTAACACGTTACGCATAGGTGCCTCCTGTCATGGGGGTCCCGCAGGGCGAGGACCGCTCCGTTAGGGAGGTTCTTAGCGCGTTGTTAGCGCTAACACCAGCCAAATCGCCTAGTTGTTATGACTTGTAACCACTTTTTCTCAGCGATCTTCAGTCGGCGGCAGCCGGGTCCGCGCCGGAGCGGGATCCGCAGGATGCCCGCTGGCCTGGGCTCCTAGGCTTCCTCATGCAGCGGGCCGAGCCCGTACCGACCAGCGGAGGAACTGTGGGAGACGACATCGAGGCGCAGATCAAGGACGCGTTCGCCACGGCGAGCGCGGACTCGCTCCCTGGCCGCATGGGCATCAAGATCCTGGAGGCTTCGGCCCAGCGGGTCGTGGGCACCATGCCGGTCGCCGGCAACACGCAGCCCTACGGCCTGCTGCACGGCGGCGCCTCGTGCGTCCTCGCCGAGACGCTCGGCTCGCTGGGCTCGGCTCTGCACGCGGGCCTGGACCGCGTCACGGTCGGCATCGAGATCAACGCCACCCATCACCGGGGCGCCGCCCACGGCGAAGTCACCGGCGTGGCCACACTCCTGCACGGCGGCCGGACGCTGACCAGCTACGAGATCGTCATCACCGACGAGCAGGGCCGCCGCGTCTGCACCAGCCGGCTGACCTGCCTGCACCGCGACGCCGCACCCGGCGACGCCAAGCCGCTCATCAGGCGCCCCTGACGGCACCGCTGGTCCTGCGATCCGCCCGGCCACCGGCAGGCCGGGAAACGCGCCGCGCCAGGGCATCGCTGCTGCTGCGATCCGCCCGGCCACCGGCGGCCCGGAACGCGCCGCGGCCCGCCCGCCCCATCCGCCTCGCCTGCGGACCGGCGCGAGTCACATCCGTAACGCCCGTATCTGGGCGAACCTAGGTTACGGGACGTTTAACCCATACCGGCCGGCGAATGTCCATGCCTTTGCGCGACGAGGTTCGGCATCGCTACCGTGGTGGGCAGAGCCCGGTGAAGCCGAGTAGAGAACGTGCCGGCCCGGGGAAGGCTGACATGGCACCAAAGGTTTCCCGGGCTCGCCTGCTGTTCGGCTCCGTCAGGCCGGCAGCGCACAAGCGGGTGAGAGCCGGCCTGCAGACGGGGGTTGTGCAGCCGGCTCCGCCCGCTTGCTTGTGTCCCGCTGCGCCCAGCGCCGCCGGCTCATGCCGCGCTACTGGCCGGCCTTGCTCTCCCCGGCGCCGCTGGCCTTGTCCCCCGCGGCGCTCCCGGCAGCGCTGTCTGACGCGGCGCCGCCCGACTTGGGCTCAATCCCGGCGTCGCCGGGCCTGCCCGCCTGCTCGCCGCCGGTCTTCTGGGTGCCCTGCAGCACTTCCTCCGCCACGGCCCGCATGGTCATCCGGCGGTCCATCGAGCTCTTCTGGATCCAGCGGAACGCCTCGGCCTCGCTCATCCCCTGCTCGGCCTGCAGCAGTCCCTTGGCCCGATCCAGCAGCTTGCGCACCTCAAGCCGGTCCTTGAGGTTCGACACCTCGGACTCGAGGGCCGACACCTCCTGGAACCGGCTCACCGCTATCTCCACTGCGGGAACGAGATCAGCCTTGGTAAACGGCTTGACCAGGAACGCCATCGCCCCGGCGTCCCTGGCCCGCATCACGAGATCACGCTGGGAGAACGCGGTGAGGATGACCACCGGCGCGAGGTGATCAGCCGTGATCCGCTCGGCGGCCGAGATCCCGTCCAGGCCGGGCATCTTGATGTCCATGATCACCAGATCCGGCCGCAGGCTCTCGGTCAGCTTGACCGCGGCCTCGCCGTCCGATGCCTCGCCGGCGACGACGTAGCCGTCCTCTTCCAGCATCTCCTTGAGGTCAAGGCGTATCAGCGCCTCATCCTCGGCGATCACGACACGAAACGGGGTCTCACTCACGCGCTGAGCGTATCGTGTACCAGTACATTGGTCTGCGGTGGCCCAGCCTCCCACGGGCCTTATTGTCCGAAATGCCGGAATGGCGGAATAGGCTTACGCGGATGCCTCAAAAGCATCTGTCCGAGAGGACATGCGGGTTCGAGTCCCGCTTCCGGCACCCTAAGGCGACGTGGGCAGAAATGTCGGCGCCAGACCTGAAGATGGACATGTGTATCCGCAAGATACCGTCGATATCGGCAAGCTCTTATCCAGCCTCGGGACACTAGATCGCGAGAATGCTGCAATCTGCGGAGTGTCGGTTGCGGCCATCAGGCACTGGCGCCGGGGCAGTCGGCGCTCTTCGGTAAGGCAGGACGCCGCTACCTGCCCACGGTGCCACGCACGAGAACTTGATGAACGGGCTACAGCTATCTCCTCGGCCTCTATCTCGGCGACGGTCACCTAACCCAGGGCCGAAGAGGCGTCTACGCGCTGTCATCACCTGCTGCGATGGCTGGCCGGGGCTTCAGGATCAGGCCCGGACGGCCATGTCCGCCGTGATGCCGTCGTCGAGCGTATTCGCGGTAGCCAGGACCGGATGCACGGAGATCAAAAGTACGTCAAAGCACTGGCCGTGCCTCTTCCCGCAGCATGGCCCGGGCCGGAAACACAAGCGCACAATCAAACTCGAGCCCTGGCAGCAGGAGATCGTGGCCAAGTATCCGGGAAGCTTCGTGTGCGGGCTGTTTCACTCCGATGGCTGCCGCACCATCAATCGAGTGCGGCGGTCCTTCAAAAGCGGGGACCGCTGGTACGCGTATCCGCGGTATCTGTTTGTGAACAGGTCCGCTGACATTCACCGGCTGTGCGGTGAGGCGCTGGACCGGCTCGGCGTGGCCTGGCGATTCTCGAAGCCGACCACCATCTCCGTCGCCCGGCGGGAGGCCGTGGCCAGGCTGGACGAGTTCGTCGGCCCGAAATACTGAGCTGGCTCAGCCGGCCGTGGATTCTGCGGTGGCACCGATGCCGAGCGCATCTCCGCGAACCCGGCCCAGATCATCGGAGCCGTCGGCAGTTCGATCATGGTCACCGGCAGCGGTGTCGTCAGCACCAGCCGTCTCGGCCACAGGGTCCGGCCCGTCATCGTGGCCGTGAGCCCGGGCACCGGCACCCACGCGCGCGATCGGTCCGGTGTCGTCGTCGGCCGGAGCGATGAAGTCGGGTCCGCGCCTGTGCCGGGTCAGGTACAGATAGGCAACCGCGCCGATGAGGGCCAGAACCATCATCACCTGGTCGACCCGGAGCCCGAACTGATAGGGCGAGTAGCTGAGCTGCATCCCCTCGGTCCAGAACCTGCCGATCGCGTACAGCCCGGTGTACACCGCGAACGTCCGGTCCCCGGTCAGCATGAACCGGCGCGCAGCGTAGATCACCAGCACCCCGACCAGGACGTCCCAGACCGACTCGTAGAGGAACACCGGCTGGAAGGTGGCGAAGTTCAGGTAGCCGGCTAGCCGGTGCTCGGGCGAGATCTCGATGGCCCAGGGCAGCGTGGTCGGATGGCCGTAACGCTGCTGGTTGAACCAGTTGCCCCAGCGGCCGATCGCCTGCGCGAACGCCAGCCCGGGCGCGACGGCGCCCGCGATGGGCGCCAAATAGACCCGTTCCCGGCGGCAGACGATCCACGCGCCGACCGCCCCACCGACGACGGCACCGGGTATGCCCAGCTTGCCGTCCCAGATGCGCAGCGCATAGGTCCAGTCGTGACCTGGCCCGAAGTACAGCCCGAACTCGGTGAGCACGGTGTAAAGCCGGGCCCCGATCAGGCCAATCGGGACCGCCACCGTGGCGACATCCAGGATCATGCCGGCCCGGCCGCCGATCCTGAGATAGCGCCGGTTGGCGACCCAGAGCCCGACCACGATGCCGAGTACGACGCAGATCGCATAGGCCCGGATCGGGACCGGACCAAGATGCCACAGCCCGCGAGAGGGACTCGGGAGGAATGCTGCAGGCATGTTGTGTGACGTTACCCCCCTCTTGATCGTTATTCGCCTCAGTTTGACCCGTTGTCCGGGAACGCGGACCGCATAGCCAGCTCCCGCTCAGCGTCTCCGCCCTGGCGGAGGGCCTTGGCAATCAGCATGGCGACCAGCTCGGGAGTGTCGCGCACCACAAACGCGGGAAAGCGCAGCACCCGGTACCCGTCAACGGTCAGCTCATTGTCCCTCTGCAGGTCCGCCCACCACGCCCGAACGTCCATATGCCAGCACCCATCCACTTCCACTACCAGACGCGCTTGCTCCCAGGCCGCGTCGAGCCAGCGGCGCCCCCGCCCATCCCTGCGCTCAACCTGACGGTCCGGCTCGGGCAGCCCGAACCGCCGCACCAGGGCGCAGAGATCAAGCTCAGACAGGGCCTCGGCGCCACCCGCGACATCTGCCAGCGTCGCCCGGATGAGCGCCCGGCGGCGCACCCGCGGGCACCGGCCGACCGCCCGGCTGAGATCTGAGGCCCGGATCAGCCGCTGCTGCACCCCGGCGGCCAGGATGGCCCGAGCGACCCGGTCGGTGGCCGCCCAGGCGGCCGCGTCAACGAGCGACCGGCCGAGCCTGGTCCTCGGCGGCCGCCGCACCGGATGCACATCGCCGGGCCCGAGCAGCACGGAACGACGAATGGCCGCGCCTGGCAGCACCTGGCGCACCCGCCGGGACGCCGGAATGAGCAGATATACGCGAGGGTCATCGAAACCAGTAAGGCCGTCGAGCCTGGCGGCGGTCAGGCCAGCCAAGACGGCACCAGGACCAGCGGCCAGGAGAGGCACCCAGAGGCGCTGCTTCTCGGTCAGCGGTCCGGATTGCGTAACGAGCACTCCGGGGCCCACCCGGCGCCAGCGGCCGCTCCCCAGCCGCCAGCGCACGGCAGACTCCCCCAGACACCTGCGAGCCGATGTCACGGTGAGCACGCCGGCTTGAGCGTCCCGTAACCCGGCGAACTCGCCAGCAAGATCATCACTGGGAACTCTGCTCATGTGCCGACGATGATGTACATCGCCACGTCGGGCGACTCCCCCGCTGCAGCCTGTGGATAGCACCCATCGGCTCCGGCGGTTGTGGACAAGAGCACCCGCCAGCGCCGCAGGCGCCCGGCCTGCCGCCAAAGTTGGTCACCGGACGTCGTGGGAGCGACGTCCGGTGACCAAGTTTCGGTCGGGCCGGGGCGAGAGTGCTGCGTGAGGTTGGGGGGCGGCGCAAGGGGGCGAGGCGGGGCGCGGCGGGGTGGGCTAGGTGAGGGGGCGGGCGGTGGGAGGGATCGCGGCGGGGAGGAGGGTGTCGCCGGCCAGGTAGCGGTCCACGGCGGCGGCGGCCGACCGGCCCTCGGCGATGGCCCACACGATCAGCGACTGGCCGCGGCCCATGTCGCCGGCGACGAACACGCCGGGAACGGAGGTCGCGTACGAGCCGTCCCTGGCCACGTTGCCGCGGGGGTCGAAGTCCACGCCGAGGCCCTCGAGCAGGCCCTCGCGCTGCGCGCCGGTGAACCCCATGGCCAGCAGCACGAGATCGCAGCGCAGTTCGCGTTCGGTGCCAGGAACCGGGCTGAAGCCGCTCGCCGAGCGTTCCACCTCGACCAGCCGCAGCGCCCGGACGCGGCCCGTTTCGTCGGGCAGGAAATCCTGGGTGGACACCGCGTAGACGCGCTCCCCGCCCTCCTCGTGCGCGCTGGACACCCGGTAGGTCATCGGGTACGTCGGCCACGGCTGGCTGTCCGGCCGCTGCTCCGGCGGGCGGGGCATGATCTCCAGCTGGGTCACGGAGGCCGCGCCCTGCCGGTGCACGGTGCCGAGGCAGTCGGCGCCGGTGTCGCCGCCGCCGATGATCACCACGTGCCGCCCGGCCGCCGAGATCGCTGGCTCGCGGCGGCCCGGCGTGCCCTCGGCGACCACGCGGTTAGCCAGCGGCAGGAACTCCATGGCCTGGTGGATGCCGTCCAGGTCGGCGCCGGGCACCGGAAGGCCCCGGGCCACGGTGGCGCCGCCCGCGAGCACGATCGCGTCGTAGTCGCCCCGGAGCTCGCCTGCGGTCACGTCCACGCCGACGTTGACCCCGCAGCGGAAGGTCGTTCCCTCGGCCAGCATCTGCACCAGCCGCCGGTCCAGATGCCGCTTCTCCAGCTTGAACTCAGGAATTCCGTAACGGAGAAGCCCGCCGGGCCGGTCGGCCCGCTCGTACACGGTCACCGTGTGACCCGCCCGGGTGAGCTGCTGCGCCGCGGCCAGCCCGGCCGGTCCGGAGCCGATCACCGCTACCCGGCGGCCCGCGGCGGACGCGGCGGCCGAGGGCCGCTGGGGCGGCACCCAGCCCTCGGCCCACGCCCGGTCGATGATCTCCACCTCGACCTGCTTGATCGCCACCGGGTCGGCGTTGATCCCGAGCACGCAGGCGGACTCGCACGGCGCCGGGCAGAGCCGGCCGGTGAACTCGGGGAAGTTGTTGGTCGCGTGCAGCCGCTCGGCCGCGGCCCGCCAGTCGCTGTGCCAGACCAGGTCGTTCCACTCCGGGATCAGGTTGGCCAGCGGGCAGCCGTTGTGGCAGAACGGGATGCCGCAGTCCATGCACCGCCCAGCCTGGCGCTCCAGATCGCGGTGGCTGAACTCGGCGTAGACCTCCCGCCAGTCCTGGAGCCTGATGTCGACCGGGCGCCGGGCCGGCGTCTGCCGCGGCGTGGTCATGAATCCCTTGGGATCCGCCATGAAGAGCCTCCCCCTCAGCCGCGCGCCGCGGTCATCACGGCCTCATTCACGTCGAGCCCGTCGCGTTCGGCGCGCTGCGCCGCGGCCAGCACCCGCTTGTAGTCCTTGGGCATGACCTTGCCGAACCGGGCCAGCGCCGCCTCCCAGTCGGCGAGCAGCCGGGACGCCACCGCGGAGCCGGTCTCGGCCAGGTGCCGCTCGACCAGGTCCCGCAGGAACGCGGCGTCCTCGGCGTCGAGCGGCTCGGTGTCGACCATCTCGGTGTTCAGCGTGCGCGGGTCGGGATCCAGCATGTAGGCGATGCCGCCGGACATGCCCGCCGCGAAGTTCCGGCCGACCGGGCCGAGCACGGCCACCCGGCCGCCAGTCATGTACTCGCAGCCGTGGTCGCCGGTGCCCTCGACCACGGCGGTCGCGCCCGAGTTCCGCACGCAGAACCGCTCGCCGACCACGCCGCGCAGGAACATCTCGCCGGCGGTCGCGCCGTAGCCGATCACGTTGCCCGCGATCACCTGCTGCTCGGCGGCGAAGCTGGCGTCCGAGTCGGGTGCGGCGATGATCCGGCCGCCGGACAGGCCCTTGCCCAGGTAGTCGTTGGCGTCGCCGGCCAGCCGCAGGGTCACCCCGCGGGGCAGGAACGCGCCGAACGACTGGCCGGCCGACCCGCGGAAGGAGATGTCGATCGTGTTGTCGGGCAGGCCCTGGCCGCCCCAGCGCCTGGTGACCTCGTAGCCGAGCATGGTCCCGACGGTCCGGTTCACGTTCCGGACCGGGAGCTCCAGCCGGACGGCCGTCCCGTCGGCCAGGGCCCCCTCGGCCAGCTGGATCAGGGTGTTGTCCAGCGCCCGGTCGAGGCCGTGGTCCTGGCCGGTGACCGCGTGCCTGGCGGCGTCCCGGCCGGTCTCGGGGACGTGCAGCACCGGGGCCAGGTCGAGCCCGGACGCCTTCCAGTGCGCCGCCGCGCTCGCAGTGTCCAGCAGCTCGACCCGGCCGACGGCCTCGTCCAGCGTGCGGAACCCGAGCTGGGCCAGGTACCCCCTGACCTGCTGGGCCAGGAACTCGAAGAACGTCACCACGAACTCGGGCCGGCCGCTGAACCTCTTCCGCAGCTCGGGGTTCTGGGTGGCCACACCGACCGGGCAGGTGTCCAGGTGACAGACGCGCATCAGCACACAGCCCGCCACGACCAGCGGCGCGGTCGCGAAGCCGAACTCCTCCGCGCCGAGCAGCGCCGCGATGATGACGTCGCGGCCGGTCTTGAGCTGGCCGTCCACCTGGACCACGATCCGGTCCCGCAGCCCGTTGCGGAGCAGGGTCTGCTGGGTCTCGGCGAGCCCGAGCTCCCAGGGCGCCCCGGCGTGCTTGATGCTGGTCAGCGGGGCCGCGCCGGTGCCGCCGTCGTGCCCGGAGATCAGCACCACGTCCGCGTGCGCCTTCGACACGCCCGCGGCCACGGTGCCGACCCCCACCTCGGCCACCAGCTTCACGTGGACCCGCGCGGCGGGGTTGGCGTTCTTCAGGTCATGGATCAGCTGGGCCAGGTCCTCGATGGAGTAGATGTCGTGGTGCGGCGGCGGTGAGATCAGGCCGACACCCGGGGTGGAGTACCTGGTCCTGGCGATCCACGGGTACACCTTGTGGCCGGGCAGCTGGCCGCCCTCCCCCGGCTTGGCCCCCTGCGCCATCTTGATCTGCAGGTCGCTGGCGTTGACCAGGTACTCGCTGGTCACGCCGAACCGGCCGCTGGCCACCTGCTTGACCGCGGACCGGCGCAGGTCCCCGTTGGGATCGGGGGTAAAGCGCTCCGGGTCCTCCCCGCCCTCGCCGGTGTTGGACCGGCCGCCGAGGCGGTTCATGGCGATGGCCAGGGTCTGGTGCGCCTCGGCCGAGATCGAGCCGTAGGACATCGCACCGGTGGAGAACCGGCGCACGATGCTGGAGACCGGCTCCACCTCGTCAATGGGAACCGGCTGACGAACAGTGTTGCCTCGGGGGGACGACGCCCCCCAGACCCCCCCGCGGGCCATCCGCTCGGGCCGACCGCTGGCCGGCCGTCGCGTCTGGCCCAGGCACGTCGACGCCGCGGATGCGCAGCAGGCCGCGCAGGGTCATCAGCCGCGCCGACTGGTCGTCCACCAGCGTCGTGTACTCGGCGAAGATCTCCCGCCGCCGGCTGCGCGTGGCGTGCTGGAGCTTGAACACGGTCTCCGGGCTGAACAGGTGCGGCTCGCCCTCGCGCCGCCACTGGTACTCGCCGCCGACCTCCAGCCGCCGGTGCGCGGGCCTGGCCTCGCGCGGCGGGAACGCCCGGGTGTGCCGCGCGGCGGTCTCCGTGGCGAGCTCCTCGAAGCCCACGCCGGCCAGGCGCGACGACGTCCCGGCGAAGCACTCGCCGATGACCTCGTCGCCGATCCCGATCGCCTCGAAGATCTGGGCGCCGGTGTAGGAGGCGACCGTGGACACGCCCATCTTGGACATGATCTTCAGCACGCCCTTGCCGAGCGCCTTGA
Organism: uncultured Actinomycetota bacterium; assembly: GCA_963844655.1. Taxonomy (GTDB): domain Bacteria; phylum Actinomycetota; class Actinomycetes; order Streptosporangiales; family Streptosporangiaceae; genus JASHPR01. The sequence continues at coordinate 396,768 of CAWJPA010000009.1, forward strand.
TCAGGTTGGCCACGGCCTTCCTGGTCGTGATCTGGGTGATCTCCCCGGTGCGGACCATGTCCTCGACCGACTCAACGGCCAGGTAGGGGCAGACGGCCGCGGCCCCGTAGCCGATGAGCAGGGCGATGTGGTGGCACTCGCGCGCGTCCCCGGCCTCCACGATCAGGCCCGCCCTGGCCCGGGTCCGCTCCCGGATCAGGTGGTGGTGCACGGCGCCGGTGAGCAGTAGCGACGGGATCGGCGCATGCCTGGCGTTATCCCTGGGCGGGCCCGTCTCCCAGGGATGTGCCGCGTGGTGGGAGCCCGCGGGCCGTCCGCCGGGGAACGCCCGGTCAGACAGCACGATGAGCCTGGCCCCGGCCCGGATCGCGGCGGACACCTCGGCCCTGATCTCGTCGAGCCGGCGCCGCAAGCCCGCGCCGCCTTCGGCGACCGGGTACCGGCCGTCGACCACGTACGAGGCGAATCCGGGCAGGTCGCCGTCGTCGTTGATGTGGATGATCTTCGCGAGGTCCCGGTCGCTGATCACCGGGTACGGCAGCACGACCTGACGGCAGGACGCCGGGCCGGGGTCGAAGAGGTTGCTCTCCGGGCCGATGTTCGACCCCAGCGAGGTGACAAGTTCCTCCCGGATCGCGTCCAGCGGTGGGTTGGTGACCTGGGCGAACAGCTGGGTGAAGTAGTCGAAGATCAGGCGCGGCCGGTCGGAGAGTGCGGCCACGGGCGTGTCGTCACCCATCGACCCCAGCGGCTCACCGCCGGTGCGGGCCATGGGGGCCAGGATGACCCTGAGGTCCTCCTCGGTGTACCCGAACAGCTGCTGGCGGCGGGCCAGGCCCTGGCCGCGGTAGCGGACCGGGTCCGGATCGCCGCTGCGGTCGGGCAGCTCGTCGAGGTGCATCAGCCCGGCGTCGAGCCAGTCCTGGTAGGGGTGCTCGGCCGCGAGCCCGGACTTGACCTCCCCGTCTTCGATGATCCGGCCCGCCGCGGTGTCGGCCAGGAAGATCCTGCCTGGCTGCAGCCTGCCCTTCCTGATCACCGTGGCGGGGTCGATGTCCGCCGCGCCCACCTCGCTGGCCAGCACGACCAGGCCGTCCTCGGTCACCCAGTACCGGCCGGGCCGCAGCCCGTTCCTGTCCAGCACGGCGCCGATGACGTTCCCGTCGGTGAACGCGATCAGGGCCGGGCCGTCCCAGGGCTCCATCAGCGTGGCGTGGAACCGGTAGAAGGCCCGCAGCGCCGGGTCCATGTGCTCGTGGTTCTCCCACGGCTCCGGGATCATCATCAGCACCGCGTGCGGCAGCGACCGCCCGCCCATGTGCAGCAGTTCCAGGCACGCGTCGAAGCTGGCCGAGTCGCTCGCCGACTCGTCCAGGATCGGCAGCAGCCGCTCGATCCCGCGGCCGTCCGAGTCCCGCGGGATCAGGTCGGTGGCCAGCAGCGCCTCGCGGGCCCGCATCCAGTTGCGGTTGCCCCGGACCGTGTTGATTTCCCCGTTATGCGCGATGAACCGGTACGGATGGGCCAGCGGCCAGGACGGGAACGTGTTGGTGGAGAACCTGGAGTGCACCAGGGCCAGCGCCGATGCGTAGCGCGGATCGGACAGATCCGGGTAGAACGGCCCAAGCTGGAGCGCGGTGAGCATCCCCTTGTAGACGATCGTGGCCGAGGACAGGCTGGCGAAGTACACCCCGTACTCGTGCTCCACGCGCTTGCGCAGGCAGAACGCCCGGCGGTCGAGGGCCAGATCCCGGTCGCCGCCAGGCGAGGTGACGAACAGCTGGGCCAGGTGCGGCAGCACCGCCCGCGACCCCGAGCCGCAGTGCGCAGGGTCGTGCGGGACGTCCCGCCAGCCCAGCACGGCCAGGCCTTCCAGAGCGGCGATCCGCTCCACCTCGGCCATGGCCGAGGTGCGCTCCGCCGCACTGGCGGGCAGGAACGCCATCCCGGCGGCGTAGCAGCCGGGATCGGGCAGGCTGAACCCGCAGACCGCGCGGAACAGCTCGTCCGGGATCTGGGTCAGGATGCCGGCCCCGTCGCCGGTATCCGGGTCGCTGCCCTTCGCTCCCCGGTGATCCAGGTTGCGCAGCACGGTGATCGCCTGGGCAACCACGTTCCGGCCGTGGCGGCCCGACAGGTCTGCGACGAAGCCCACACCACAGGCGTCGTGCTCGTAACGGCTGTCGTAGAGCCCCTGCGCGGCTCGGGGATTTACAGCAGGCGCCATCAATACTCCTGTCGTCCGTTCCGCCTTCTCGTCTGCACATGCGGTCGGGACAACATTGGCCCTGCGGTGAAACTGCGGTGTTCCTGCGGCTAGCCAGAGCTAGCTGGTCACTGCCTGGTCTTCATTGTAACGAGTATGTGTCCCCGGTTGTGATCACCGACGTCACAGGTTGCTAGCGGTTGTGGCCCGCGCACGCACGCCAGCCGCCAGATCCGCCGCCAGGTCCCGCACCGCTGCGGCCCCAGCGCCATCGTCCGGAGCGTCGAGGAGCCTGCGGACGAACGCGGACCCCACGATGACCCCGTCGGCGAACCCTGCCACCTCCGCGGCCTGGGACCGGTCGCGAACCCCAAGCCCGACCGCCACGGGCAGGCTGGTGCTTTCCCTGACCCGGCGGACCAGCCCGGCCGCCTGGCCGCCCACGGCGTCCCGGGTCCCGGTCGTACCCATCAGCGACGCTGCGTACACGAATCCGCCGCAGGCGGATGTGATCAGTTTGATGCGCTCAGGAGATGAGCTCGGGGCGACCAGGAAGACCGGATCGAGGTCATGGGCGGCCGCCGCCTCCAGCCAAGGCCCGGCCTCCTCCGGCGTCAGGTCCGGGGTGATCAGGCCGCTGCCCCCGGCCGCGGCCAGGTCGCGGGCGAACGCAGACACGCCGTAGTGGTCCACCGGGTTCCAGTAGGTCATGACCAGGGTGGGCACGCCGGCGCTGGCCACGGCCTGGACGGTGTCCAGCACGTCGGCGACCCGGGTGCCGCCGGCCAGCGCCCGGGTGGTGGCCTCCTGGATGACCGGGCCGTCCATCAGCGGGTCCGAGTACGGCAGGCCGATCTCGACGATGTCGGCCCCGCCCTCGGCCATCGCGGTCACCGCCGCGATCGCCCCCTGGACCGTGGGAAAACCTGCGGGCAGGTACCCGACCAGCGCGGCCCGGTTCTCGGCGGCCGCCCGCTCGAAGGCGGCCGACACGGCGCTCACGGGCGCGCCACCGGCACGACACTCATTGGGCGCGCCTCCGGCACGGTGCTCATCTGGCGCGCCTCCGGCACGACACTCATTGGGCGCGCCTCCGGCACGACGCTCACGGCTGCTCCCCGGTCACGTGGCCGAACCAGCGGGCCGCGATGTCAACGTCCTTGTCGCCCCGCCCGGACAGGTTCACCAGCAGCAGCCCGCCGGCGCCCAGTTCCGGCCCGACCTGCAGCGCCCCGGCCAGCGCGTGCGCGGACTCGATCGCGGGGATGATCCCCTCGGTCCGGCACAGCGTGGCGAACGCGTCCATGGCCTCGGTGTCGGTGACGGCCCGGTAGCTGGCCCGGCCGGTGTCGTGCAGCCAGGCGTGCTCGGGACCGACCCCAGGGTAGTCCAGGCCCGCGGAAATCGAGTGGGTGGTCAGGGTCTGCCCGTCGGAGTCCTGCAGCAGGTAGGTCCGCATGCCGTGGATCACGCCGGCGGACCCGCCGGCCACCGTCGCGGCGTGGCGGCCGCTGGCCAGCCCTTCGCCGCCCGCTTCGCAGCCGATCAGACGCACGCCGTCGTCCGGGATGAACGCGTGGAAGATCCCGATCGCGTTGGACCCGCCGCCAACGCAGGCGATCACCGCGTCGGGCAGCCGCCTGGCGGCGGCCAGCACCTGCTCGCGCGCTTCCACGCCGATGATCCGCTGGAAGTCGCGGACCATGACCGGGTACGGGTGCGGGCCCATCACCGAGCCGATGCAGTAGTGCGTGGTCTCGACCGTGGTCACCCAGTCCCGGAACGCCTCGTTGATGGCGTCCTTGAGCGTCTGGCTGCCGGTCGTCACCGAGACCACCTCGGCGCCCAGCATGCGCATCCGCGCCACGTTCAGGGCCTGCCGTCGGGTGTCCTCCTCGCCCATGTAGACCACGCAGTCCAGGCCGAGCAGCGCGCACGCGGTGGCCGTGGCTACGCCATGCTGGCCGGCCCCGGTCTCGGCGATCACCCGGGTCTTGCCCATCCGCCGGGTCAGCAGGGCCTGGCCGATGACGTTGTTGATCTTGTGGGAGCCGGTATGCGCCAGATCCTCGCGCTTCAAGAACACCCGCCCGCCACCCGCCGCCGCGGCGAACCGCGGCACCTCGGTCAGCAGCGTCGGCCGGCCCGCGTAGTCGCGCAGCAGCGTGGCGAGCTCGGCCTGGAACGTGGCATCGGCCTTGGCCGACTGGTACGCGGCGGCCAGCTCCTCGAGCGCCGACATCAGTGCCTCGGGCGCGAGCCGGCCGCCGTACCGCCCGAAGTGCCCGCTGGCATCCGGGACGGCCGCCGCGCCGGCGCCGGGAGCGCTGACCACGTCGGCGCCGGGGACGGTCATCCCCGGTCTCCGCGCAGCGCCGGGTGCGAGCCCGCGGTCACCAGGTCGGCCACGGCCGACCGTGGATCCCGGCCGGTTACCAGGCTCTCTCCGACGAGCACGGCGTCAGCACCCGCGGCCGCGTAGGCCAGCAGGTCGTGCGGGCCCCGGATCCCGGATTCGGCGATCTTGATCACGCCGTCGGGTATCCGGGGGGCGAGGCGCGCGAACACGCTTCTGTCCACCTCGAGTGTGGCCAGGTTCCGCGCGTTGACCCCGATGACCGTCGCCCCGGCGTCGATCGCGCGGTCAAGCTCCTCATCGGTGTGCACCTCGACCAGCGGGACGAGCCCGATCGATACCGCGCGCTCCACCAGGGACACCAGCGCGTTCTGCTCCAGTGCGGCCACGATGAGCAGGGCCAGGTCAGCCCCGTTCGCCCGTGCCTCCCACAGCTGGTACGAGCTGACCACGAAGTCCTTGCGCAGCACGGGCACGCGCACCGCCTCCCGGACCGCGACCAGGTCCTCGAGGCTGCCGCCGAACCGTCTTCCTTCGGTCAGGACGCTGATCACGCACGCGCCGCCCGCCTCGTAGTCCGCAGCCAGGGCCGCGGGATCGGCGATGGCGGCGAGCGCGCCCTTGGACGGGCTCGCCCGCTTGACCTCGGCGATGACGGACACGTCCTCGCCCTTGAGCACGGCGCAGGGATTACGCGGCGCAGGCGCCCGGCCAGCTGCCTCCTTCAGGCGGTCAAGCGGGATGCTCCGCTGGCGTGCCGCAAGGTCGGCACGCACTCCCTCGAGGATGTCGTCGAGCACGCTCACGCGGTTCTGCTGCCCCCTCGGGTGGGATGCCTTGCGCCCCCGATGGTAGCGAGAGTGCGAAGGCTATCTGGCACGGACCCTGCCTCCGGGCGCCCTCTCAGCCCGTGGCGCGGCCGCCGAAAGGCTCTCCGTTGGGGTCACGCAGGGCCGGATGCCCCTCGGCTGATTGTGGAACGCTGAAGGCGCGGGCCACCGCGGGATGCAGCAGCACCCCCAGTTCCACGATCGCAAACAGCGTGCCGCCGAGATAGCGGGACGTGAAGAAGCGGAACAGCCCGAACATGATGAACGCGCTCTCGAAGCCGATAGCGAACATCCAGGCTGCATGCGTGCCGGAGCGGGTCATGGCGGCGAGGCCTAGCAGCGCCGCCACCAGCATCAGCGTGATGATGATCGAGGGCAGATGCCGACGGCTGTAGGCCAGGCCGATCGCGACGGCCACCCCAGCCTGGGCCACGATCAGCCGCGTCACGAGCTTCACCAGCGAGTTCGACCGGTCGGGCCGCAGCCGCTCCTTCATGGTCATGCTGCGGCGTCGGCTAGGGCGGGTTCTGGAATCTGCCACGCGCATCGCTCACCTCCATGACCTGCCTGGTCGCCCAAAAGATCATTTACACCGAGCCTAACCTGCGCCTCCCAGGCGGGTTCAGCAGGCCTACCCCGAGCGCGCGGGCCGCCGTACCGCCTGGTGCAGCGACCGCTCTTGCACCGCTATTCCCACTTCCCTACCAATCTCATTCCCCGCTCGTGGGGTCCTCACCCCGGCTCAGCGACTCCCAAATCGACGCGGAATCGCCGGCCGGGCGGCGGCTGCCCGCCGGGACCGGCGGACGCTGCGCGGCCGGCCTCGCGGGCGAGTCGAACCGGCTGGACATCACCGGGAGCCGGCCAGCGCGCCAGGCCACGAGCGCCCCGGCGGCGGCGATCACCAGCGCCCCGGCGAGCGCGACCCAGCGCCAGGGGAAGCTCACGAAGACCACGTGTCCAGGGAAACCGGACAGCGGCGTTCCCCCCGGGCCCGAGGTGCCCGCGGTCGTGCTGCCCGCGGCCGACCCGGGCGAAATGCCGGTGCCCGGCCCGCCCTGCGGGCTGCCGGCCGACGCGGCAGTGATCACGTCGGCGGCCGAGATCCCGGCGCTGAGCGCCACGGCGATGCCCACCCCGAGTCCGGCCAGCAGGACCCCGGCGATGCGGCGCAGCAGCCCGCGGGTGGCCAGCACGGCCGCCAGGCAGGCCAGGGCGGCTACGGCCAGCGCCGCCGCGGCGGGCAGCAGGGCCTGCCCGGACACGGCGATCACGCTGGCGGGCAGCGGCTTGGGCGCTGTGGTCACGATATGGGCCCAGGTCTGCCGCGCTGCGAGCACCACCAGGCCCGCCCCGGCCGCGCCGAGCACCATCAGCACGGTGAGCTCGCGGCGGGGTGTACCGGAGAGCCGGCCGGCCCCCGGCGGTGCGGACGGCGGCTGGTTCGAGGGGTTGCCCGCGGTCATCTGCGGCCACCTCCCGTGCTGCTCAGGCCAGGCACGATATGCCTCCCGCCGCTGCCAGCATAGGCTGAACGCCGCCACGGCCGGTGGCGCGCTCCGGCCATTCCCAGTCAATGACGGGTGGCCTACGATCTCATGATGAAGTATGCCCGGGTTGAGCGCCTTGCCCTATGTGCCCTCCTCGAGGAGACCGGTCCTGGCGCGCCAACCCTGTGCGACGGGTGGACCACCCGCGACCTGGCCGCGCATCTCGTGCTCAGGGAACACCGGCCCGACGCCGGGGCCGGCATACTCGGCGGGCCGCTGGCCGGGCATACCCGCCGGGTGCAGCGCAAGATGGCGAAGCGGACGCCGTACCAGCGCCTGGTGGACGAGATCAGGGAGGGCCCGCCGAGGCTGTCCGTATTCGGCCTGCCCGGCGCGGACGAGCGGGCCAACCTGGTTGAGTTCTTCGTCCATCACGAGGACGTGCGCCGCGGAAGCCCGGGCTGGGAGCCGCGGGACATCGACAGGGACCTGGCCGACGTGCTGTGGAAGCGGCTGCGCATGGCCAGGTACGTCCTGCGGAAGGCGCCCGTCGGCGTCGAGCTGGCCCGGGACGACCAGCCGGAACCCGGCCCGGGGAACAGCACAGGGCGGCGGGTGCGGATCACCGCCAAGGCCCGCACCCCAGTGGTGACCGTCATCGGGCCACCGGCGGAGCTGACCATCTGGACGTCGGGCCGGAAGGCCGCGGCCCGGGTCAGGCTCGACGGCAGCGACGCTGCGGTCAGCGCGCTCGAGGCAGCCAGCTGGCACCTCTAACCGGCGCTCCGGCCGGCCTGCAGTAATCAGCACGACACGCCAGGCCGACCCCGGGAAGATCCACTCCCGGTCAGCCCGGGCAGGGATTCCGTGATCTTGTCCGGCTGGGCTGCCTTTCTGTCCTCGGCCTCTTGCGGCGATGATGGGTGGGCCACGCGGGCCGGCGAGTGGCTGGGGGCAGGGCAGCTGTCCTTTTCGATCACGATGGGTCTTGTCAGGTGCCTGGGCTGGCGGCCGGCCGCCGCCCGCCCGCTGCCGGGCGGTGACGGGACTGGGTCAGGGAGAACGTCATGCTGGAGGATTTCGCTGATCTGTCCACGCCGCTGGTAGCCGATGCCTGTGTGCGGAGCGGCGTGCCGCTGCGCGCCGCGCCGCCTGGCATCCGCGCGGTCGTGCCCGGGCACCGGATCGCGGGGCGGGCGCTGCCGGTGCGGCACTACGGCAGCGTGGACGTGTTCTTGGAGGCATTCGGCGGGGCCACGCAGGGTGACGTGCTGGTCATCGACAACGGCGGGCGGCTGGACGAGGCTTGCGTCGGTGACCTGGCGTTGCTGGAAGCCGGGGCAGCCGGGCTGGCGGGCCTGGTGGTGTGGGGGCTGCACCGGGACAGCCCGGAGCTGGCGGAGATCGGTCTTCCGGTATTCAGTTACGGCAGCTACCCGCCCGGCCCGCTGCGGCTGGAGGAGCAGGAGCCCGGGGCGCTGGCCACGGCGCGGTTCGGGCCGCACCTGGTCAGCGGCGACGACGTTGTGTTCGGCGACGACGACGGCGTGCTGTTCGTCGCTGCCGAGCGCGCCGGGGAGGTGCTGGCGGCGGCGCGCCAGATCTGGCAGGCCGAGCGCGAGCAGGCCCGCAGGATCCGGGCCGGTCAGACGTTGCGCCAGCAGACGGACTTCGCCGGCTACCTGACGCGGCGCGCCGCCGATCCGTCGTACACCTTCCGGCAGCATCTCCGGCGTATCGGTGGCGCTATCGAGGAGTAGATGAGCCCGGCCGGGACATGGACCCCTGGCGCCCCGGCTGGTCACGACGGTAGGGACGTGAATGTTTACGGAGATTGGCCACCATTAATTGGCCAGGCCCGCCTGAATTCGTTTCAGCATTAAACCAGATGGCCATCACAGCAGCATTACGGCTTGCTATTCTTGCAATTAACGCAGGCTGAACTTCAGGCGACCATAATGTAGACCCAGATTTCCCTCTCTGGCCTGCTATCGTTCATGCTCTCGACGGTCCTTATCTGATTAGAAGATACCTTTCCGTCACATTCTCCCGCGACGATGCTGGCGTCCTGGCCCACGTGGCCATGCAGGTCGGAGGGGAATGTGCGAATGAAAAAGAGGACAGGCGCTGCCATTGCTGCAGTTCTCGGCAGCGTTGTGCTGGCCGCCGGATGCGGCAGCAGTGGCTCATCGAGCAGTAGCAGCGGTGGCGTGGACGCTTCCAAGGCCACCTCGATCGCCGCATTCGGCGGAATGAGCGGCTTGGTTAAGGCAGCCAAGGCCGAAGGTCACCTCAACGTCATCACGCTGCCGAGCAACTGGGCCAACTACGGCACCATCATGAAGGATTTCACGGCCAAGTACGGCATCAAGATCAACGATGCCAACCCCGAAGGCTCCAGCCAGGATGAGATCAACGCGATGCAGCAGCTCAAGGGCCAGAGCCGCGCGCCTGACGTCCTGGACATGGGCACGGCCTTCGCCATCAAGGCCGACCAGGAGGGCCTGCTGGCCCCGTACAAGGTCACATCCTGGTCCAACATCCCGGCCAGCTCCAAGGCGTCCGACGCCACCTGGTACGGCGACTACGGCGGCTACGTCGCGATCGGCTACAACCCGGCGAAGGTGAAGGTCCCGCCGACGTCGTTCAAGAGCCTGATGAGCCCCATGTACAAGAACCAGATCGCGATCAACAACAACCCAACCGAAGCCAGCGCCGCCTTCTCCGCGGTGTGGGCGGCGGCGCTGGCCAACGGCGGCTCGTTCGGCAACATCCAGCCGGGCATCAAGTACTTCGCCCAGCTGCACAAGGTAGGTAACTTCGTGCCGGTCGTCGGCGGGCCGACAACCGTGCAGAACGGCAGCACACCGATCCTGATCTGGTGGGACTACCTGCTCGCTTCCGAGGTGAAGCCCGTCGTTCCCGGTTTCAAGATCGTGATCCCGTCGGACGGGCACTTCGCCGCTTACTACGACCAGGCGATCAGCAAGACCGCCCCGGACCCGGCCGCGGCCCGGCTGTGGGAGGAGTACCTCTACACGACCACCGGGCAGAACCTCTGGCTCGAGGGCGCTGCGCGCCCCATCGAGCTGCCGACGCTGGTCAGCGCCGGCACGGTCAACAAGACCGCGCTCGCCGCGCTGCCCCCGGCGCCCTCCGCCACGCTGGTCTTCCCGTCGCAGTCACAGACCACGACGGCGGAAAACCTGGTCGCGCAGGAGTGGGCCAAGGACGTGCTCGGCTAGATGGCGGACCACACCGCTGTGACCGCGCCCCCCGGGATCCGCACGGATTCCGGGGGGCGACCCGGCGGCCGCGCACGCGCCACAGCCCGCTCGGCGCGCACGCTCCTCGGTGTCGTGCCTTTCACGGTCTACGTGCTGGCCGGGCTGGCCATACCCACCGCGGCCGTCGCCATGGGCGCCTTCCAGGACTCGGTCACCGGCAAGTTCACGCTCAGCAACGTCCATACCGCCACCCACGGCATCTACCTTGAGGGCTTCCGCCAGAGCGTCGAGCTGTCGCTGCTGGCCGCGATCATTCCCGGCGTCGTGGGCCTGCTCATCGCCTACGCGATCTTCACCGCGCGGCGCGCGTCGGTGCTGCGCCGGGTCGCCATCACCGCGTCGGGGGTGTTCGCCAACTTCGGCGGCGTCCCGCTGGCGTTCCTGTTCATCGCCTCCCTCGGTACCACCGGCATTGTCACCGGATGGCTGAAGGCCCTGGGCTTCGACATCTACGCCGGGAATTTCTCACTGTTCACCTTCACCGGCGTGCTGCTGGCGTACATGTACTTCCAGATCCCGCTGATGGTGCTGATCATCCTGCCCGCGCTGGAAGGCCTGCGCCCGGCCTGGCGTGAGGCCGCAGAGAACATGGGTGCCCGCACGTGGCAGTACTGGCGCTTCGTGGGCGGCCCGGTGCTGGCGCCGGCGTTTCTCGGCTGCCTGCTGCTGCTGTTCGGAAGCTCGTTCGCGGCGTACGCCACGGCCGACGCCATGACCGCGGGCGCTCTCGCGCTCACGCCGATCCAGATCGGGCAGTTCCTGAACGGCAACGTCATCGCAGGCCAGCAGAACGTCGGCAAGGCACTCGGCCTGGGCATGGTGATCATCATCGCGGTCGTCATGATCGTGTACGTGATGCTGCAGCGGAGGGCGGCCCGGTGGCTCCAATAGCGAGGACGCGCAGATGGTCACGGTAACCGAAACAGAGCAGGCCGACCGCTCCGCGGCCGCGCCCGCCCCGGCAGGCCGCCGGCGGCGCAGGCTCCCGGTCTGGCGCTGGGCCATCCTGGTGATCGCGGGCGTCTATTTCGTCATCCCGCTGTACGCGGCCCTGCGGTTCGCCGGCGTGAAGGCCTTCCCCGCGGTGCTGCACCAGGCCGGCTTCACCGCCGCGCTGACGCTGTCCCTGCAGCTGGCCCTGATCACCACCGTGCTCACCCTCATCCTCATGGTGCCCACGATCATCTACGTCCACCTGCGGCTGCCCCGGCTGCGTCGGGTGCTCGAGGCAATCACCATCCTGCCCATCGTGATCCCGCCGATCGTGCTGATCGTCGGCGTGCTGGCGGTCGCACCGGGGGGCCTTAAGGCGTCACCCAACCTGCTCGGCCTGGTGTACGTGATCCTGGCCATGCCGTTCGCGTACCGCTCCATCGACGCTGGCCTGCGAGCCCTGGATCTCAAGACGCTGACCGAGGCATCGAGCTCGCTCGGGGCCGGCTGGGCCACCACGCTGTGGCGGGTCGTGCTGCCCAACCTCCGCACCGGGATGCTGTCGGCCACGGTCCTCACCGTGGCGCTGGTGCTCGGCGAGTACACGATGGCCAGCCTGGACCTCTACCAGACGTTCCCGGTGTGGATCGTGAACTTCGAGCAGACCAGCGGCCCGGTCTCGGTGGCCGCCTCCCTGCTCGCGCTGTTCGTGACCTGGATCTTCTTGATGGCCATCGCGACCCTCGGCGGCGGGCGGCGGGCGGGCAGCCAGGCAGCGCTCTTCTCCGTGGTCCGGCGTGAGGGCGGGGCCGGGTCCCGGCCTCCGCTGGATAGTCAGGGGACAGGATGACGACAAACATCACCGCAGGGACCGCCGAGGGCGACGGGACGGCCGGGAGGGCCGACGCCGGTGCTGGCGCCCCCCTCGTCATGCAGGATCTGACCCGGACCTTCGGCGCGGTGCGGGCTCTGGACGGCCTTTCGCTGGACATCGCGCCCGGTGAGTTCGTGGCCCTGCTCGGCCCGTCGGGCTGCGGCAAGACCACTGCGCTGCGCATCGTGGCCGGCTTCGAGACCGCCGACACCGGCTCGGTCACGGTGGACGGCAAGGACGTCTCGCCGATCGCGGCCGCCCGGCGCGACATGGGCATGGTGTTCCAGAGCTACAGCCTGTTCCCGAACATGTCGGCCCTCGACAACGTCGGGTTCGGGCTGCGGATGCGCAAGCAGCGCTCGGCCGCGCGCACCCGGCGGGCCGCGGAACTGCTCGAGATGGTCGGTCTCAGTGAGCACGCCAAGCACTACCCGCATCAGCTGTCCGGCGGCCAGCAGCAGCGCGTCGCGCTGGCCCGGGCCCTGGCCATCGAGCCGCGGGTGCTGCTGCTCGACGAGCCGCTGTCGGCCCTGGACGCCAAGGTGCGGCTGCAGCTGCGGGAGCAGATCCGCGTGCTGCAGCAGCGCCTCGGCATTACGACGATCTTCGTCACCCACGACCAGGAGGAAGCGCTCTCCATGGCCGACCGGGTCGGCGTGATGAAGGACGGCAAGCTCGAGCAGGTTGCGGAGCCACACGAGCTGTACGCGCATCCGGCCACCGCGTTCGTCGCCGAGTTCGTGGGCACGATGAACCGGATCCCCGCCGGGCTGCTGGCCGTGGGCCAGGTCCGCACGATGGGGGCCGCTCTCCAGGGCGAGGACGGCACGCGGGCCGGGCTCGCGGAGGACGCCGACATCCTGGTCCGGCCGGAGGAGCTGCGGATCGAGACCGTGCCGGGCGGGAACGGGATCGTGATCGACCGGACGTTCCTCGGCTCGGTGACCCGGATCAGCGTGCGGCTGTCCGGCGACGTGACGGTCAAGGTCGACCGGCCGAGTACCGGGGCGGCCGGGATGGCGCCGGGCACATCGGTAGAGGTCAGCCTGGACGGAACACCGGTCCTCGTCGCCGGGCGCCGCTGACCACGGCGCAGCCGCTCGCCCTCGGCGCGGCGGCCGCCGGCTGAAGGGGCGACGGCCCGGGTCAGCGGGAACGGGGACGGTATCCGGAGCTCGGTGTTGCGATCCGTGGCCACGCCGGACCGCTCCGAGTCCGCGCCGATGACCGGCATGTTGGCCGCGAGCTCGCGGTGCAGCGCGGCCAGGTCGTCCCCGGTCCACAGCGGCCGCGGCACCGCCGGGGTGTGGTGGTCGACCATGGTGCACACGATGGACAAGCAGTCGCCGGCGTCGAGAATCTCGATCAGCCGGACCTGGCACGGCCAGTCAGCGATGGAGCAGGTCGTGACCTCCCAGAACCCGCGCGCCGGGTCGGCCGGGTCGCGGCGCGGCCGGATGGCGTTGGTGTGGGTGTGCCCGTTCAGCCACAGCACCACGTTGCGGAAGCGGTGCAGCAGGGCGGTGAACCCGGCCGCGCCGAGCAACGGGTCTCCGCCCGGTCCCGTGTGCGGTGCCCGGGTGTTCGTGAGCGTGTCGGTCCCGTGGTGGGAGAACAGGACCACCAGCCGGTCGTCGTGGCCGGTGCGGACCTCGCGCCCGTCCGGCCCGCGGTAGGCGGAGTGCACCTCGGTGAGCCGCGCCTCAAGCCACCGCGCCTGATCGCGGTCGATGCATCCGTCGGCCCCGCCCGCGGTGCAGGCCGTGTCCAGCGCGATGAGCCTGGCGGCCGGCGTGTCATGGACGTAGTACGCCGTGCCGTCCTGCCGGTTCCGGCCGCTGAAGCCGTGCCCGGCCGGGCGTGACCCGGGCCGGAAGTGCGCCTCGACAAAGTCACGCCTGGTGATGAACCGCCGGTCCGGGTCGGCGGTGATCCCCACGGTCGGACCGGCCAGGAAGGCCTCGGGCTGCTCGGTGAACAGCTCGAGCGCGCGGTCGTGGTCGAAGTTCGCGGGCAGACGCAGCGGCTTCCTGCCGCTGACCTGCGCCTCGGCCAGGGCCGGACTGATCGTGCCGACGCCCTGATTGAGCGCCTCGTGATTGCCGAAGCAGGACAGCCACGGAATGCGGAGCCCGGTGGCGGTGAACTCCCGGAGGGCGCGCTCCAGCAGTCCCTGGTGATACGGGAAGCCGAACTCGCGCCGGAAGATGTCCTCGCCGTTCGCGCCGGACCCGTCCGGATTCCAGAAGAAGTCGTCCGGCCAGTCCGGCGACTGAACGCCGACATAGCCAGGGCCGCCAGAGCCGGGCCGCATCAGTCCGCCGTCGAACAGGGTGAGGAAGGCCTGCATCTCGTTCCACTGGGCGTTGTCGATCGCGTCGCCCGTGGTCACCGCCAGCTGCGGGGCCATCCCGGTAACCGGGCCGGTTACGGCGTTGAGCGTGCGCAGTGTGGCGTCGACCGCGTGCGGGGCAAGCGCCTCCTGGGGGCGCTGCACCGGCACGATCTCGGCGTACCTGGGGTCGGCGAAGTAGCGGTTGAGGAACTCGAACCGGGTCGGCGACTGGATGTCGGCGAGCTGCAGGTCGGTCACGTGAGCCAGGCAGAGCAGCGGGCGCCCGGCCTCAGGGCGTGACCCGGAGTCCGCCACGCCGAAGTCCGCGCGCACCAGGTGCGGCTCGCCGTCGATGATCTCGATGGCCCGGTACGGTGCGCTGGTCCCCAGGCGCTGCACCGCGCCTGGACCCAGGCGCCGGTCGGTGGTCAGCGGCGGACGCCCGCCGCTCACGCCTCACCTTCGGCTTCGGCCGCTGCGGCCGTGGCGGACACCAGGACCGGGTCCGGGCGGATCGTCAGCGAGACCCGGCTGCCCGCAGGAAGCTCCATCGCGTCCGCGGTGGTGAGCTGGGCCAGGATCGTGGTGTCGCCCAGGTCGACGGTGACGCGGCTGGTCGCGCCCAGGAATGTCGAGGCGATCACGGTGCCGACCAGCGGCCCGGAGTCCCCTGAGCTGTCCGAGGCCAGCGTGACCGCCTCCGGCCGCACCAGCGCGGTCACCGGCCCGGGCGGGGTGGACAGGTCCACCAGCGGCAGGTCGCGGCCCCGCACGGTGACGGTCGAGCCGCTGACCGTGCCGGCCAGCCGGTTGGTGAGCCCGACGAACTCCGCCACGAACGCGGTGGCCGGGCGCGAATAGACCTCGGTGGGCGGCGCGAGCTGCTCGAGGCGGCCGTTCTGCATCACCCCGACCCGGTCCGCGATCGCCAGCGCTTCCTCCTGGTCGTGGGTGACGAACAGCGTGGTGATGCCCACATCCAGCTGGATCCGGCGGATCTGGTCCCGCAGCTGCGCCCGGACCTTGGCGTCGAGTGCTGAGAGCGGCTCGTCGAGCAACAGGACCTGGGGCTCAATGGCCAGGGCGCGGGCCAGGGCGACCCGCTGCTGCTGGCCGCCGGAGATCTGGTGCGGGTACCGGTCCGCCTGCGTGGACAGGCCCACCAGCTCCAGCATCTCCATGGCCCTCCGGTCCCGCTCGGCCGCGGCCTTCCGCCGCAGCCGCAGGCCGAAGGCCACGTTCTGCCGGGCCGTCATGTGCGGGAACAGCGAGTAGGCCTGGAACACCATGCCCATGTCCCGTTTGCTGGCGGGCAGCCGGGTGACGTCAGCTCCCCCGACGGTGATCTGCCCGGCGTCAGCGTCCTCCAGGCCGGCCAGCAGCCGCAGCGTGGTGGTCTTGCCGCAGCCCGAGGGGCCAAGCAGGGCGATCAGCTCGCCGGCCTGCACGATCAGGTCCAGCCCGTCCAGCGCGACAACGGCACCGTACTGGCGGCGCAATCCCTCCATCCGCACTTCGACCGCGGTCCTGGCGGCGCCGTCCCTTGCGGTGGTCATTGATGAGCTCACGGGTGCTTACCTCATCCCCGGCCGTGGCGGCGGCGACCGACGTAGGACACGATCAGAAGCAAGATAAAGGCAAACAGCAGCGAGGCGGCCGACGTGGAGAACAGCACCCCGGCATTCGGTGTGTTCCGGCTGATGGAATACAACGCCACCTGCAGGTTGGTGTACAGGAGCAGGTAGGCGATCGTGAACTCGCCCAGGACCAGGGCTGTGGTCAGCAGCAGAGCGTTCAGGATCGCCTGCCGCATGTTCGGCGCGATCACCCGGACCATCACAGTGAACCAGCTCGCCCCGAGACTGCGGGCCGCCTCGGACAGCGTCTTGACATCCATCGAGCCCAGCCCGGCGGAGAGGGCCCGGTAGGCGTACGGCAGGGCCAGGATCACGTAGGCCAAGAACAGCATGAGCGCGGACAGCTCATAATGCCGGATCCGGTTGTAGACCGGGGCGAGGCCGACCACCAGGGCGATCGCGGGAATGGTGAGCGGCAGCAAGCACAGGAACTCGACTGTCCTGCTGATCCATCGCACCCGCAGCTCGACCCAGACCATGGTCGGGACCAGCAATACCAGCATGACCACGCAGGTGATGACGGCCAGCTCCAGGGTGATCTCGACCGCGCTCAGCAGGTCTGGGTAGGACACGATCTGCGTCCAAGCCGTCACCGACCAAGTGCCAAGCTTGCTCCCCTCCAGGGAGAACCGGACCATGGCCAGGAACGGCACCAGAAAGAATGCCCCGAACACCGTGAAGGCCACATAGCGGAACAGGTTCAGCCGCCTCCGCCGGCGGCCCTGCAGGCCGCGCCTGCGCCTGGCCGGTGCGGCCAGCGGCGTCTCGCCGAGCGCGGTTACCGGAGCCATCGCGCCGCCCGTCGTTGCAGCAGGGCGTAACCCGTCATGACGATGGCCACCATGATGATCATGCCCAGGGCGAGTGCGTCGGCCTCATTGATGTTGGCCAGCCCTACCTCGCTGTTGAGCACCGTGCTGATCTGCTGCGGCACGATGTAGGCAATCTGGTTCTCCCAGGCCTCGATGGTCGCGAAGGCCGACAGCGCGTTGGCGAACAGCAGCAGCGCCGCCCCGAGGAAGGCCGGTGCCAGCAGCGGGCCGCCGACATGCCGCCAGTACTGCCACGCCGATGCGCCGAGATTCTCCGACGCCTCCCGCCACTGGATCTTCAGCCCGTCTATCGCGGGCATGAAGACCAGCACCATCAGCGGGATCTGGAAGTACGCGTAGATCACCGCGATGCCCCAGGGGAAATCGAGGTACCAGCTGGCGTGCGTCAGCAGGCCGACAGGGCCGATGGTTACGAGGAACGCGAAGGCCAGGGTGACCCCGCCGAACTGAGCGAGAACGCCCGAGACCGCCAGGTAGAGCCGCCGTATGATGCCGTCGGGGTCCCCGGACGCCACGGCGTAGGCCAGGATCGCCCCGAATATGGCCCCGGCCAGCGACGAGACCAGGCACAGCTCGATCGAGCCCCAGAAGAAGCCGCGTATCACTGGGTTTCCCAGCGCCTTGACGCCCGCTAGCGAAAACCCGCCCGTCGGGTTCTTGAACGCGTTGTACAAGACGACCCCGGTCGGCAGCAGCAGGAAGACCGCCACATAGGCGAAAAACGGCACGGTGCCGACCCAGGCAGGAGCCTGAAGCCGGCGCCCGGGCCTGCCGGGCCGGGCGCCGGCCTCTGTCGTCGCAGCGACAGCCACATTCCCTCGCTAGCCGATGGCCTTCTGCCAGTTAGACGACAGGTAAGTTGCGGCATCGGTCGCCTGCTTCTGGCTGAGGAATAGTGGCGTTCCCGAGACCGGCGGCAGCTTCGCGGCCGCTGTGGAGTTGATCGTACTGTTGGAGGTCATGGCCGGCTGCTCAACGGGCCGGGCGCCTCCTTCGAGCCACAGGTTCTGCCCGCCGCCGGCGGCCTGCGAGTACAGGAACTCCTCCCACAGCCGGGCCGCTGCCGGGTGGGGGGCGTTCTTGTTAATGGCCTGGGTGTAGTACCCGCCCAGCGGGACGCCCGGCGGCACGAACACCTTCCAGTTCGACACCCCGACGTAGCTGGGCAGGTTGAGGTAGTCCCAGTTGAACACGACCTCGGTCGTGCCTGCCTTGATCGTGGCGCCGGTCGCCGACACGGGGTTGAAGTTGCCGGCCTGCTTGAGCTTGTGGAACCAGGCCACGCCCTTGGAGATGTCGCTGGGCGTTCCGCCCGACAGCAGGTTGGCCAGCATGACGCCGTTAAGCCCGGCGTTGGCCGACGTCGGGTCGCCGTTCAGGGCGACCGCACCCTTGAACTTCGGGCTGAGCAGCTGGTTCAGCGAGGTGATCGTCCCGAACTTGCTCGAGTAGCCGATCGCCATGTAGCCGCCGTAGTCCTCATACCACAAGCCGCCCGGATCCTTCTGGGCGGCAGGGATGCTGGACCAGGTGGCCACCTTGTACGGCGTGAACAGGCTGGTGTTGACCAGTGCAGTTGCCTGCCCGACATCTACCACGTCGGGCGCGGCCGCGGTGCCGTTCTCCTGCTTGATCGCGTTGACTTCCTGCTGACTCGTGCCGTCCGGGTTGGCGGAGTTGATCTTGATTCCGTACTTCGCAGTGAAGTCCTTGAGGATCGTGCCGTAGTTGGCCCAGGTCGGGGGCAGCGCGATCACATTGAGCGTGCCTTCCTTCTTGGCCGCGGCAATGAGCTTGCTCATCCCGCCCCCGGCCGAGACCGAGGTGACCGTGGACCAGTTGGTCCCGCCGCTTGAGCCCGACGATGAATTCGACGAGCATCCGGCTGCCAGCGCGGCGAGCGCAGCAGCCAGCCCTATCACCGCAAATCGACGTGGCGATCTCACCCGAATGCCTCCTGTCGGCTTCCCCATCCCAGATTCACGGCCGTGCGAAAGGCCGCGGTGCGCAAATAGTCAGAAGGTGAGGTGACCCTCCCCAGCGAACAGCATTCTGCCCAAATGCCTAAAACGTTTAGCATCGGTATGCTGACGCACCCGGCGCGCGGGTGTCAAGGAACGTTATCGAGTTGAAGCCGCAGGCCATCGCGGGCGCTTCGGGCGGCTCGCCGGTGCGGTGATCCGAGTGTTCACCAGCAATTCATCATGACGCCATCCCGGCACTCATCCGGGGCGCGGGGAGAGGCGCGACAGCGCCCATCCGGGGCGGCGGGGATAGGCGCGACGGCGCTCATCCGGGCGGCTGGAGAGAGGCCCGCTCCACGAGTTCCACCTCGGCGACGTAGTCGCCAGGGTGGCCGAGCTCAAGCAGGCGCATCATCAGCGCCCGCCCCAGGGCCCGGTGATCCATCCGGATCGTGGCCAGCGGGGGGTCGAGCAGCTCGGAGGTGGGCAGATCGTCGTGACCGACCACCGAGACCCCAGGCCCGACCGGCAGGGAGAGCTCCCGGGCCGCCTTGTAGATCGCGAGCGCCGTGTAGTCGGAGTTGGTGATGATCGCGGTCGGGGCGTCGGAGTCGGCCAGCAGCTTCCCGGCCGCCTGCTGCACGTCGGCGATGGCCAGCGGCGAGTAGATGACCCGCGGCCGCAGGCCGAGCTCACGGGCCAGGCGGCGGAAATGGCGCAGCCGGTCCGGGTCGGCCATGAGGGGACGCGGCGCGGACAGGAACGCAACCGAGGTGTGGCCGAGCTCGGCCAGCCGGCACATGGGCAGCTCGACCGCGGCCGCGTTGTCCGGGCCGACCCGGCACACGCCGGTGATGCCGTCGACGGAACCGTTCAGCGCGACCACCGGCGTACCGGGACGCAGCTCCTGCCACAGCCGGATCGACTCGCCCGGGCCGACCGGGGCGATGGCCAGCCCGGCCACCCGCTGCACCGCCATCTCCTGGACATGCCGGCGCTCCCGCTCGGGCGAGTAGCGCGAGTCCAGCACCAGCAAGGTGGCGCCGGAGTCGGCCGCGACCTGCTGGGCCCCGCTCAGCACCTCGAGGAAGAACGGGTTGGCGAAGTTGCGCACCACAAAGCCGTAGGTGGTGGTCCGCCCCCGCCGCAGGGCCTGCGCCTGGGGGTTGGCGCGGTAGCCGAGCTGCTCGGCCACGGCCACGATGCGCCGCCTCGTTTCCTCGGCCACGCCCGGCTGCCCGTTGAGGGCCAGGCTCGCGGTCGCGACCGAGACGCCGGCGGCCTTGGCCACATCGCGGATGCCCACCGGGCGCTGGGAGGCGTCCTTGCTCATCGGCTCGCCTCCGGCAGGACGCTCACTGGCCCGCCTCCGGCAGGACGCTCATCGGCCCGCCTCCGGCAAGACGCGTCGCAGTCATGATCTCCTCTGCAGGCGAGGGTACGCCGAGCAGCAGCGGAGTGGTCTGGCGAGTGCGCGCCCCCGGGCGCGGTAACCGCCGGACTCACCATGCATGAGCCGCCGCCCCAGGGCAAGTCGGCCGGGCCGGCAGGCGCGGCCCCATCCCAGCGGGCCCGGGTGCCACGGGTCATTGCGTTCAGGGTGATTAAAGAGATCAGGGTGAACGATGTGTCCAGATTTTCGTACTCAGAACCTGTACAGCTATATGGTATTGCCGTACAGTCAGGGCAACGGCTTACGACGTATGAACGGTGGTGCCCCATGGATTCGGTGTCTGTCGAGCGGGATGCGGCGCAGGGCAAGGGCCTGCGCGCCGGAGCACTCGGGCTGCTCTCGAGCGTGGTGATCGCGGTCTCGTCCACGGCACCCGCCTACAGCCTGGCCGCCACCCTCGGCCTGGTCGTGGCGATCGTGGGCGTGCACAGCCCGGGCACGATGATCGTCTCGTTCCTGCCCATGCTCTGCATCGCGTACGCGTTCCGCGAGCTGAACAAGGTCGACCCGGACTGCGGGACCACGTTCACGTGGACCACCCGCGCGTTCGGCCCCTGGGCCGGGTGGATGGGTGGCTGGGGCATCATCGCCGCGGACATCATCGTCATGGCCAGCCTCTCCCAGATCGCGGGCCATTACGCACTGCTGCTCGTCGGTGCCGGCGGCGCCGCCTCGTCAACGCTGTGGGTGACCGTGGCCGGCGTGGTGTTCATCGGCGCGCTGACCTGGATCTGCTACCGCGGGATCGAGGTCAGCGCCCGGCTCCAGCAGGGGCTGCTGGCCATCGAGCTGATCGCGCTGGGCGTGTTCGCCGTGATGGCGTTCGTCAAGGCGGGCACCGGGCACGCGCTGCCCGGGGCCGGGCATGTGTCGGCCGCGTGGCTGAGCCCGTGGACCGGGTCATTCCGCAGTCTGTCGAACTCGTTCCTGCTGGCCGTGTTCGTGTACTGGGGCTGGGACTGCGCGGTGAGCGTCAACGAGGAGACCAAGGACCGGGCCAGGACGCCCGGGCGCGCCGCGGTCATCTCGACCGTGGTGCTGGTCGCGGTGTTCGCCGTGGTCGCGGTCGCGTGCCTGGTCTTCGCCGGCCCGGCCTTCCTGGCCCAGCACAGCGACAACGTGCTCGGCGCCATGTCCGGCCTGGTGCTGGGCAGCACCGCGGGCAAGCTGCTGATCCTATGCGTGCTGACCTCGGCCACCGCGTCGACCCAGACCACGATCATGCCGACGGCCCGCGCCGTGCTGGCCATGGCCGCGCACAAGGCGCTGCCCGCCCGCTTCGCCCGGATGCACCCGCGCTACATGACGCCCACCGTGGCCACGGTGGTCATGGGCGCGGTGTCCGCGGTGTTCTTCGTGGTGCTGACGCTGGTGTCGCAGAACGTTCTGGCCGACTCGGCCGCGTCGGTCGGGCTGCTGATCGCCTTCTACTACGGGCTGACCGGGTTCGCCTGCGTGTGGTTCTTCCGCCGTGATCTGCTGGGCAGCGTGCGCTCGCTGGTCCTGAAGGGAATCCTGCCCGGTCTCGGCGGGCTGGCCCTGCTCGCCGCGTTCATCGGCTCGATCGTGAGCTACTGGCCGGCCGCGAGCAGCTACTCCAGCTTCGACGGCATCGGCGGCATCTTCCTGATCGGCGCGGGCTCGCTGCTGGCCGGCGTGGTGCTGATGCTGGCGGCCCGGCGCTGGCTGCCCGCGTTCTTCACGACCGGGACGCTGCCGCCGCTGGCCACGGCGGGCGGCGAGGTGCCCGCGGCCGCGGACTCCCCCGCCACGGCGGCCTCGGTCCCGGCCGCCCCGGTCGAGCTATCCCCGGTTGCGGTCCCGCGCGAGGTGCCCGCGGCGCGGGTGCTGGACCCGGCGTGACCGCCGATCACGCTCCGGCCGCGGCCGGCCTGGCGGGCAGCAGTGCCCCCCAGGCCGGGCGGGGCCAGCGGCGGGCCGGGCGGCGCAAGGTCGCGGTGCTCGAGGCCGCGGGCCGTGTGATCGCCGACCGGGGCGCGGACGCGACCCGGTTCGCCGACGTGGCCGCCGAGAGCGGCGTGCCCGTCAGCACGCTGCAGTATTACTTCGGCTCCCGCGAGGACCTCCTGGTCGCCGCGTTCCGGCACGCCTCAGGCACTGAGATCGCCGCGCTCGAGGCCGAGACCGCCGGCCTGGACGATCCATGGCAGCAGCTCGCCCGCATCGTGACCAGGGCGGTGGCGGGGTATGAGGATCCCGCGGCCGGGTCAGGACGGCTGTGGATCGAGTCCTGGCACTTCGGGATCAGGGACGCCGAGATGCGCGCGGACACGGTGCGCGACTACGACGCCTGGCGCCGGCTGGTCGCCGACGTGGTCCAGCGGGGCGGCGAGGCCGGCCGGTTCGCGCCCAGGATGGACCCCGAGCGCATCGCCATGCTCACGATCGCGCTGGTCGACGGCGTGGGCATCCCGCTCGCGCTCGGCGACCCGCAGATCACCACCGACGGCGCCGTGGCGGACGTGCTCTCCGCCCTCGACGCCCTGCTCCACCCCGCCCCCAGAGCCCCATGATCGTGGTGGGTTTTTGCTAAATAGCGCATGTAATCCACCACGATCATGGAGCGCCTCGGGTACGGGCGGCGGTTAGCGGCTGATGGCGAGGAGGGGGGGCAGGGCGGCGATCGAGTCCAGGATGACGGGGGCGCCGGCCTTCTCCAGGTCCTCGCGGGTGCCCGAGCCGGTGAGCACGCCGGCTACCAGGCCGGCGCCGGCCCGCAGGCCGGACTCCACGTCGCTCGCGGTGTCCCCGGCCACGGCGAGCTCGCTGACCGCTCCCCCGCCCAGCCGCAGCAGCGCCGTCAGCGGCAGGTCGGGCCAGGGGCGGCCGCGCCCCGCGTCCGCGGGCGACAGCGCCAGGTCGATGAGTGGCCGCCAGCCCAGCGTGTCGAGCAGGGCGTCCCTGGTCGCGGGCGAGAACCCGGTGGCCAGGCAAACCTTGATCCCGGCCGTGCGCAGCGCCGCGAAGGTCTCCTCGGCGCCCGGCAGCGCCGCGACCGCGCCGCCCCGCACCGACGCCGCGTAGTGCTCCTCGAACCGCCCGTTCGCCTGCTGCGCCGCCTCCTCATTCCCGAGGATGTGCCGGAACACCTCGATCTTGGACTGGCCCATGGTCTGGTGCACGTACGCCAGCGCCTCGTCATACCCGGGCGTGCCCTGGGGCAGCCCCAGCTGCTCGACCGCGGCGGAGAACGCGGCGATCACGCTGCCGTCATCGGCCACCGTGGTGCCCGCCATGTCCAGGCAGGCGACGGAGATCGAGGCGGAACCTGGTGTCGGTGTCGGTGTCGGTGTCGGTGTCGGTGTCAAGCGAACGTCTCCTCGGCGATAGCTGGCGAGCAGGTCATGCCCCGGCCGCCCGGGCCTGTGACCAGGATCACGCCCGGGGCGATCTGGGCTCTGTGGTAGAGCTCGGTGCCTGTGACCTGGCTGTACACGCCGGCCCAGCGCCGCTGGGTGCGCGGCAGCGCGGTGCCGAGCAGCTTCTCTGCCCTGCCCCGCAGGTGGTCGTACGCGTCCTCGTCCACGTCGAAGGCGAACGGCTCGTGGTACTCGTGGGTGTCGCCGATCGTGAGGCTGCCGTCCAGCCGCTGGACCAGCAGCAGCTGAGCCCGGACCGAGGCGGCGGCCGGCTCCTGCGGCGGCAGCCGGCGCCGGCCCGGCAGGTCGAAGGCCGGGTAGTAGCGCAGCGAGTCGCCGTCGGCCACCGAGGTGGTGAGGCGGCCGCCGAACGGCTGCGTCTGCAGCATCTGCAGCCGGACCCGGCGGACCGGCGGCTGCTCGTAGCCCGCCAGGTGCGGGCCGGCCACGCCGGTGTAGGCCGCCCCGGTGCAGATCACGACGAGATCCCCCCGGTACCACTCGCCGGTGTGATCGCGGACCGCGTGCGGCGCGATCTCGGCCGCCTCGCGGCCGGGCCGCCAGCTGTACCCGGCGGGCCGGCCGCTGCTCTCCAGCAGGTGCTCCCGCAGCGCCCGCAGGGCCAGCCGCGGCTCGACGATCGCGTCCCGGCTGCAGCGCAGCGCCCCGGCGAACTCGCCCCGCAGCGCCGGGTTGACCTCCCGGGCGGCGGCCGCGTCGATCAGCTCGTACCCGCGCACCGGGGCGTCAGGCAGCGCGGCGGCCTCCTTCAGCAGCTGCAGCTCGGCCTCGCTGGACGCCAGCGTCAGCGACCCGTGCGGCCGGAACCCGAGGCCGGGCACGTCCGCGGCCAGCTCCTCCCAGCCCGCCCGGGCCCGCAGGGCCAGGCTCAGCTCGGGCCCGGGCGCCCGGCCGCTGACCCAGATCAGGCCGAAGTTGCGCACGCTGGCGCCGCGCGGCTCCGGCTCGCGCTCGATGTGCAGCACCTCAAGCCCGCGGCGCCGGGCCGCCACCGCGTGCATGGTGCCGAGCACCCCGCCGCCGACCACCACCACACGTTCCATTGGCCCGGAGCCCTCCCTGCAGCGACCCAGCCCCAGTCAATCGTCCCGTGGTGACGGCACGGTGAACACACCGGCCCGGCCGCTCCGCTCCGACGCGCCGCGGACAGCAGAGGCGAAGACGCGAGTCGCTCACCTGGCTGGCCTACTGTTATCCCGCAGCTTTTCTGGAAACCTGTGAGGTAGCGGAGTAACGGAGGTCTCATGGCTCATGTACTTGGCATCGACATCGGCGGCACGGGAATCAAGGGCGCCCCGGTGGATGTCAGCACGGGAAAGCTGGTTACCGAGCGGATCAAGCTGGATACCCCGCACCCCGCCGAGCCCGACGCGGTCGCCGCGGTCGTGAGCGAGCTGGTCAAGCGCTTTGACTGGACCGGCCCGGTGGGCATCACGTTTCCCGGGGTAGTGGCCGACGGGGTGGTACGAACCGCGGCCAACGTGGACAAGTCCTGGATCGACACGGACGCTCACGCCCTGTTCGGGAAGGCGACCGGGCTGAAGGTCGCCGTGGTCAACGACGCCGACGCGGCCGGGGTGGCCGAGATGAAGTTCGGCGCGGGTGTCGGCCAGCAGGGGACGGTGCTGATGCTGACGCTGGGCACCGGGATCGGCAGCGCGCTGTTCATCGACGGCATCCTGGTGCCGAACACCGAGTTCGGCCACATCGAGATCCGCGGCCGCGAGGCCGAGAAGCGCGCCTCCGAGCTGGTCCGGGAGGAACACGACCTGAGCTGGGGGAAGTGGGCCGGACGGGTCGACGAGTACCTGGAGCACATGGAGCAGCTGCTCTCGCCCAAGCTGATCATCATCGGCGGCGGCGTCAGCAAGAAGTCGGAGAAGTTCCTGCCGTACCTGACCGGGCTGCGCGCCAAGGTGGTGCCCGCGGGCATGCTCAACGACGCGGGGATCGTGGGCGCCGCCATGACCGTGGCCTGACGGGATCCAGCCCTCCGGCGGCGGCCGAAACATGAAGCGCAGGACTTGAGCCATTACGCATTACTGACAGTTATTTCGCTGTTACTGTCAGCGAATGATCCCGACGAGAGTGCGGCCGTCGGCGGCCGCTGCCCTGGTCACGGCCGGTGTCCTGGCGGTGTCCTGCCTGCCCGCCGCGCCCGGGGCGCTGGCCGCCGCCACCGGTGCCGGGACCTCGGCTTTAGCGGGATCGGGTACGCCCAGGATCCGGATTCACAACACCAGGCCCGGCTGGGCCGTCGCGTCGCGCCGTGTGGCTTCGGGGGCCGCGGTGACCGGCTCGGTCGGGGCCCGGGTGTACCTGGCGGGCCGCGACCCGGCCGGGCTCGGCGCCTACGCGGCCGCGGTGTCGGATCCGGCCAGCAGCGAGTACGGCCGCTACCTCACGACGGCTCAGGTGCAGCGGCGGTACGGGCCCACCATCGCCGAGGTCTCCGCGGTCCGGCGCTGGCTGACCTCGGCAGGCTTGCACATCAGCGCGGTCACCCCGCAGTACGTCTCGGTCACCGGCGCGGCCTCGGCCGTGCAGCACGCCTTTGACGTCCGTTTCGCCAGGTTCACCGGGCCAGACGGGCAGGCGGCCAGGGCGCCGGAGCAGGCGGCCAGCGTGCCCGCCTCCATCGGTAACGCCGTGCTCACCGTCACCGGCCTCGACACCGCGTCCGCCACCATGGCCCCGGCCGGGCAGCCCGGCCCGCCGAAGGCGGTCTTCGCGGCCAGGCCGTGCTCGAAGTACTTCGGCCAGAAGGTCGCGCGGAACCTGCCCCGGGCTTACGGGCGGAATGTGCCGTGGACGGTCTGCGGCTACACCCCGCAGCAGCTGCGCGGAGCCTACGGCGCGGCCAGGGCCGGGCGGACCGGCCGGGGAGTGACCGTGGCCATCGTCGACGCCTATGCCTCGCCGACCATGCCCGGCGACGCGAACCGGTACGCGAAGGCCGTCGGCGAGCGGCCGCTCCGGGCCGGCCAGTACCGCCAGATCCTGCCCGGCACCTTTGACGACGCCGCCAGCTGCGGCGCCCCGACCTGGCTGCAGGAGGAGAGCCTCGACGTCGAGGCCGTGCACGCGATGGCGCCGGACGCCGGCGTTGTGTACGTGGCCGGGTCGGACTGCAGCGACACCTCCCTGCTCGACGCGCTGGCCAAGGTCGTGAACGGTCACCTGGCGAACGTGGTCAGCGCGCCCTGGACCGAGGTCGAGAGCCAGACCACACCGGCCTCCATGGCCGCGTACACCCAGCTGTTCCAGGAGGGCGCCGCGGAAGGCATCGGCTTCAGCTTCGCCTCGGGCGACTGCGGCTACAACGACCCGGCCAGCGCGTGCGGCGCCGGGAACAACTCCAGCCGGCCCCAGGTGGAGTTCCCGGCCTCCTCGCCGTGGGTGACGGCGGTCGGCGGCACCAGCCTGGCCATCGGCCGCACCGGCGTCCGCAGGTGGGAGGCCGGCTGGGGCGACTACTCGGCCGCGCTGAACCGCAAGCGCACCGCGTGGGCCCCGGCCTCGCTGCGGATCCACCCGGGCAGCTTCCTGTACGGCGCGGGCGGCGGCACGTCCACCACGTTCGCCCAGCCGTCCTACCAGGCGGGCGTCGTGCCCCGGTCGCTGTCCACCCGGCTGCCCAACGGCAAAACCGCCCCGGCGCCCATGCGCGAGGTGCCTGACGTCGCGGCCGACGCCGACCCGCAGACCGGGTTCCGGTACGGCGAGACCGACGTGCTGCGGGGCGGGCGAACCCGGTTCGTGCTCAGCAGCGCGGGGGGCACCAGCCTGGCCGTGGAGCTGTTCGCCGGGCTGGAGGCCGACGCCGCGCAGTCCTCGGGCCAGCACACGCTCGGCTTCGCCAACCCGCTGATCTACCGGCTGGCCGGCACCTCCGCGTTCCACGACGTCACCGGCCGCACCAGGATCGCGGTCGCGGTCAACAACTACCTCAACCCGGTCACCACGGCCGGGCCGGTGTACACCACGCTCCGGACGTTCGGCCTCGACGGCAGCGGGGCGACGCTGCTGCGGCCCGCCGCCGGATATGACCCTGTCACCGGCGTGGGCTCACCGGGCCGGACGTTCTTCGCCCGGATCTAGAGCCACCTCCCAGCCTTCCCCGGGGCGCACGGTGGCCCGGCCGCGGAATGCGGCCGGGTCACCCGCGGCCGGATGGCTGGTCGCCGGGGCCGGTCCCGGGCGCCGGTTCCCGCAGTTCGGCCGGGGCGCCTGTGGCCGCTGGCCCGGCGGCTGATGGTCGAGGGTCCGGGGAGCCGACGGCGGGCGGGATGACCGCGCCTAACGGCGCCAGCCCGGGCGCCTCCTGCAGCTGCCCGGCCTCCCGCCAGCGCTCCCTGAGCAGGATGACCGCCTCGATGCCGCCCGCGGTGAGGCCCGCAGCGAGCGGCCAGAGCGCGAGCGTGCCGTGCCCGCCCAGGATCAGCGGGGCCCGCAGCAGGGCGCCGGGCTGGCTGACCGCGAGACGGTGGTTGAAGGCCGCCTGGCCGGACTGCTGGCCGATCCACATCGCGACCAGCCCCGCGGCGAGCCCGCCGACCAGGACCCCGGCCATAGCGAGCTCACGGTACCTGCGCACGGCGAGCAGGTAGCCGAGCAGCCCGGAGACCACACCGCCCAGCAGGGACAGCAACGAGAACCAGCCATCGGCCGCGATGAACGCGCTGGTCTCCGGGTTCACCAGGCCGACCGAGCCGTTGCCGAACGCGACCAGCACCGCGCGCGGGGCCAGCGCCGCCCAGAGGAACCCGGCCCCCGCGCCGAGCACGGCCGAGCCCGCGATGGCCGCTGCGGCCGCGACCAGGACGGCGACGGGCACCCTGTGGCCCGCTCCAACCGGCAGGCCGCCGGGCTGACGCCCGGAACTGGCGGGGAGAGGCAGGTGACTGGGTTCAGCCATACTCCGCAGAAGGGTACGTGACCGCAGGCCCTCAGGCCCGTCCGCCCCGCCGATTCCGTCCCGGGCGGCGGACGTTCCACCCGGGGTCCGGGGCCATTTCCGGATCTGGGACAATAGCCACAACGAACGTTATCCGGACGCGGGCTGGCCACACGGGGGTAGCAGCCGTTATCCTGATATCAGTTTTACGTCACCCGGGTTCCCGCTCAGGGGCTGGGGTAGGTCCCGGGTCCGCGGGCTGGGCTCACGGCTCGGGACTGGGATTGGTCCCGGTGTCCGCGGGCTGGGCTCCCGGCACGCGGGCCGGGTTCCCGGGAAGCGACGGAGAACGTTGCTAACTTAAGCGTGAGATTTGCAGCCGGCCCGGTAGCCGGGGCTAACGACGAGGGAAGCAGCTGCATGATCGAGGTACGTGATCTGACCAAGCGCTACGGCGACAAGCTGGCCGTAGATCATCTGAGTTTCACGGTCGAGCCTGGCCGGGTAACGGGGTTTCTCGGGCCCAACGGGGCGGGCAAGTCCACCACGATGCGGCTCGTGCTCGGGCTCGACCACCCGACCTCAGGGACCGCCACCATCAACGGCCAGCTGTACAAGGACCTGGCCCGGCCGCTGGGCACGGTCGGTGCGCTCCTCGAGGCCAAGTCGATGCACCAGGGCCGGACGGCCCGCAACCACCTGCTGTTCCTGGCCCAGACGCAGCGGCTGCCGCGCAAGCGGGTCGACGAGGTGCTGGACCTGGTCGGTCTGCGCGAGGTGGCCGACAAGCGGGCCGGGACGTTCTCGCTCGGGATGAGCCAGCGCCTCGGCATCGCCGCGGCCCTGCTCGGCGACCCGGAGTACCTGATGCTGGACGAGCCGGTGAACGGGCTGGACCCCGAGGGCGTGCTGTGGATCAGGAATCTGATGAAGCAGCTCGCCTCCGAGGGCCGGACCATCCTGGTGTCCAGCCACCTGATGAACGAGATGGCCGTCACCGCCGACTACCTGATCGTGATCGGACGGGGCCGGCTCATCACCCAGTCGACCACCGACGAGGTCATCGCCCGCAGCACCGACAAGTCGGTCCGGGTGCGCACCCCGGACGCGGCGCGGCTGACGGAGATGATCACCGCGGCGGGCGGCACGGCCACGCCGGGCGGGCCGGCCCGGCCAGGCGATCCCCCGTCGGCCAACGGCGCCGAGCTGATGACCGTCACCGGCATGGACGCGGCGCGGGTCGGTGAGATCGCGGCGTCTGGGTCGGTCGTGCTGCACGAGCTGACCCCGATGGCCTCGCTGGAAGAGGCGTTCATGGAGCTGACGTCCGGCAGCGTGGAGTTCGGCCAGCACGCGCCAGATCCAGCGGGCCACGGGCCGGATCCGGTGAACGCCGCGGAAGGGAGTGCCCGATGACCACCACCACACCGGCCCGCGTCGCGCCGGCCACCCCGGCCGGGCGCGGCCCCGGGTGGAGCGGCCTGCTCGCCGCCGAGTGGACGAAGATCCGCTCGGTGCGGTCGACGGCCTGGACGCTGGTCGTGTTCGTCGTGGTCACCCTCGGCTTCACGGCGCTGTTCACGTGGCTGACCGTGGCCAACTGGACCGGCCCGAACGCGGCGCAGCGGAACTCGAGGGTCGTCGTCGATCCCGTCGGGTTCATCCTGGGCGCCGGGCTGGGCCTGGGCCAGCTGACCCTGTGCGTGCTGGGCGTCCTGGTCATCACCACGGAGTACTCGACGGGGGTCATCCGCTCCTCGCTGCTCGCGGTGCCGAAGCGGCTGCGGATGCTGACCGCCAAGTGCCTGGTGTTCGCCGCGCTGCTGATCGTGCTCGGGGAGATCGTCTCCTTCGGCTCGTTCTTCATCGGCTCGGCGATCCTGCACAGCCGGGTGCCCGTGTCGCTCAGCGACCACCTGGTCCTGCGCTCGGTGCTTGGCTCCGGGCTGTACCTCGCCGTGCTCGGCCTGTTCTCCCTGGGGATCGGCGGGGTGATCCGGCATACCGCAGGCGCGGTCACCACGGCCATCGGCGTCGTGTTCGTGCTGCCGATCCTGTCCGGGCTGCTGCCCGGCAGCTGGGGCGCGCACATCGACGGCTACCTGCCGGAACAGGCTGGCACGCTCATCGGCCAGGCTCATCCCGCCTCCGGTGCGGTGCTGTCGGCCTGGGAAGGGTTCGGGGTGTTCTGCATCTGGGCGGCGCTGCTGCTCGCGGCGGCGGCCATCCTGCTGCAGCGGCGCGACGCCTGATCCCGCGGCGCGAGGCGGCCGTCGTCAGGTGGCCGGGGCCGCGGGCGTGATGCCGAGTTCGGCGTGCACGTCGAGCACCCGCTGGTAAGCCCGGCGGATGTCGGCGCGGTCGGATTCCTCGCCGACGGACGTCGCGCCCAGCCGCTCGATCATCGCGGCCTGGTCGAGCAGCACCTGGCGGTCCCCGGGTGCTGCCGCCCGCTCCATGATCTTGGCCAGCGCATCCAGCTGCCTGATCATCACCGCGGGCATGCCCACGCTGGCCTGGCGGATCTTCTCGAACGCGCGCTGGACCAGGCGCTCGTAGGTGGCCTGGGTCGCGAACAGCCGTACCGCGCCGCGGGCGTCCCGGTAGATGTGCGTGGGCTGCCAGCTGCCTGTCACCTTGCACAGGCTGTCGCCGATCCAGTCGATGCAGGTCAGGGCCGTGAAGGTGTCGTTGACCGCGGTGGAAAGCGCGCGGATGGCGATCTCGACCAGCTGGTCGATGCCGAACGAGACATCCTGGGCCAGGGTCCGGTACGGGCCGGTGACGTGCGCCCGGGCCAGCTCGCGCGCCACCTGGTCCGCGACGCTGGCGGGCCACACGGTCGCGTACTGGTGGCCCTGGACCAGGAAGTGGCCGGGCCGGTAGCGCAGGAGGATCACCGCGTCCACCTCGGTGGCGATCTGCACCAGGGTCGCGTGCCGGATGTACTGCAGGTAGCCGCTGCGCGGCGCGGCCACGTCGCCGCCCGGGCCGTCCATGTCCGCGATCAGCAGCGCGGCGAGCTGCGCGCCCGCGCCGACCTCCGGGTCGCCGGCCTGCAGCTCGATGGCCTGGGCCAGGTCCGCGGCGATGTCCGCGATCACGTGCGGCAGCTGGATCTGCACGGCGATGTGGTGCAGGAAGTAGATGAGCACGGCCAGGTCGGCCACCATCAGCACCAGCGTGACCGTGATGCTGATGTGCGGCACGAACTGCCCGTGCGCGCCCTGGCCGATCGACCCCAGGGCCAGCACCGCGTAGACGAACGTGCCCACGAACGTGCCGAGCGTGAGCTGCGTGCCGCGGTCGCGGATGAAGTTGCGCAGCATCCTGGGCCCGAACTGGGTGGACGTCAGCGTCATGGCCACAATCACGATCGAGAACACGACCCCGACGACCGTGATGATCGCCGCGGCGATCGCGGTCAGGATCTGCCGCGCGGCGTCGGCGGACCCGCTGATCGCCCACCCGGGGACCTGGAATGTCCCGTTATAGGCGGCGCGGTCCAGCGCGTAGGTGCCGGCGAACAGCAGCGCGGCGATGACCACCTCGACCGCGGGGACCAGCCACAGGTTGGTGCGCAGCACATCGCTGCGCCACTCGGAGCCGCGCAGCATCGCGCCGCCGAGGTGCAGGCGGGTCATCGGGACGGCCCCGGCCGGGACCGGACGAGCGGCATGGCAAGCCTTTCGCTAACGGACCAACGCCGGTTAGCTTTCCCGGGTCACCGGGGGCCCACTCTACGTGGGGGGAGCCGGACGCACCCGGGGGCTGCAGGCCGCGTTGGCGAGTCAGCCCACGCAGGCCGGGCCGAGCAGCTGCTTCAGGTCGGCGACCAGCGACGGCGACGGCCTGACCCGCAGCTTGTCCTCGAGCTTAAAAACCTTCGCCCGGGAGCCGCTCAGCATCCGCAGGTGCACCTCGGTCGCCCCCGGGTGCGTCCGCAGCACCTCCCTGAGCCGCTCGACCACCGGCGGCACGCAGCGCGCCTCCATGATCGACACCACGAAAGGGCCCCCCTCGCCCGCGGTCAGCTCGGGGACGCTCACCTCCATCGCGACCAGCTTCGGCACCTCCTCGCGCCGGTCCAGGCGCCCCTTCACCAGCACGATCGCGTCGTCGATGATCTGCGTCATGCAGGCCTGGTAGGTAGCAGGGAAGAACAGCACCTCGATCGCGCCCTCGAGATCCTCGAGCGTGGCCGCCGCCCAGGCCGCCCCCTGCTTGGTGACCTTGCGGGCCACGCCGGAAAGGATCCCCCCGACCGTGACGATCTGGGCGTCGCCCCGGTCGGATCGCTGGCCGCGGTCGCCGTCTTCCTCGGCCGAGCCGACCAGCTGCGCTATCGAGCAGTCGGTCGCGGCCGCCATCACGTGCTCGAGGCCGAGCAGCGGATGGTCGGACACGTACAGCCCGAGCATCTCGCGCTCGAACCCCAGCAGCGTGGGCTTCTCCCACTCGCCGTCCGGCACCGGCACGTCGAACGCGGCCGCGGCCTCGGTGTCCTCGCCGAACAGCGAGTCCTGGCCGATCGCCTCGTTGCGCTTGACGTCGATCACGGTGTCGATCGCCTGCTCGTGGATGAGCAGCAGGCCCTTGCGCGGGCTGCCGAAGGAGTCGAACGCGCCGGCCTTGATCAGCGACTCGATCACCCGCTTGTTGCAGACGTTCACCGGCACCTTGCGCAGGAAGTCGGCGAAGCTCTCGAACGCGCCCTTGGACTTCCGCGCGGCCACGACCGACTCGACCACGGCGGTGCCGACGTTGCGGACCGCGGCCATGCCGAACCTGATGTCCTCGCCGACCGGCGTGAAGATGGCCGTGGACGCGTTCACGTCCGGCGGCAGCACCTTGATGCCCATCCGGCGGCACTCGTTGAGGTACAGCGCCGACTTGTCCTTGTCGCCGGCCACCGAGGTCAGCAGCCCGGCCATGTACTCGGCCGGGTAGTTGGCCTTGAGGAAGGCGGTCCAGTACGAGATCAGCGCGTAGCCGGCCGCGTGCGCCTTGTTGAAGGCGTAGCCGGAGAACGGGACCATCGTGTCCCAGATGGTCTTGACCGCGGCGTCGGAGTAGCCGTTGGCCTTCATGCCGGCCTTGAACGGCTCGTACTCCTTGTCCAGGATCTCCTTCTTCTTCTTGCCCATGGCGCGCCGCAGAAGGTCGGCGTTGCCGGGCGAGTAGCCGGCCAGCTTCTGCGCGGCGAACATGACGTCCTCCTGGTAGACCAGGAGGCCATAGCTCTCACCCAGGATGTCTTCCAGCGGCTCGGCGAGCTCGGGGTGGATCGGCGTGACCGGCGCCCGGCCGGTCTTGCGGTCGGCGTAGACCGGGGCGCTGGCCATGGGGCCGGGCCGGTACAGCGCGATGACCGCGGCGATGTCACCGAACTTGTCCGCGCGCATGGCCCGCAGCAGCGCCCGCATCGGGCTGCCGTCGAGCTGGAACACGCCGAGCGTGTCGCCGCGGGCCAGCAGTTCGTAGGTGGGCTTGTCGTCCAGGCCGATCGTGTCCAGGTCGATCTCGATGCCGCGGTTCCCCGCGATGCCGCGGATGGCGTCGTCGATGACCGTCAGGTTCCGCAGGCCGAGGAAGTCCATCTTGAGCAGGCCGATGTCCTCGCACGCGGGGTAGTCGAACTGCGTGATGATGGCCCCGTCGGCCTCGCGCTTCCACACCGGGATGTGATCGAGCAGCGGCTCGCTGCTCATGATCACCCCGGCGGCGTGCACGCCGGCCTGGCGGATCAGGCCCTCCAGGCCCCTGGCCGCGTCGATGACCTGCTTGACCTCGGCCTCGGCCTCGTACAGGGCGCGGATCTCGCCCGCCTCGCCGTACCGCTGGTGATCGGGGTCGAACACCCCGGACAGTGGCATGTCCTTGCCCAGGATCGGCGGGGGGAACGCCTTGGTGATCCGGTCGCCGAGCGCGTAAGGGAAGCCGAGCACCCGGGAGGCGTCCTTGACCGCGGCCTTGGCCTTGATCGTGCCGTAGGTGATGATCTGCGCCACCCGGTCGTCGCCGTACTTCTCCGTGACGTACCGGATGACGTCGCCGCGCCGGCGCTCGTCGAAGTCGATGTCAACGTCCGGCATGGAGACCCGCTCGGGGTTCAGGAACCGCTCGAAGACCAGCCGGTGCGCGATCGGGTCCAGGTCGGTGATGCCCATCGCGTAGGACACGATCGAGCCGGCCGCCGAGCCCCGGCCCGGGCCGACCCGGATCCCGTTGTTCTTGGCCCACATGATGAAGTCGGCCACGACCAGGAAGTACGAGCAGAACCCCATCGTCTCGATGACGCCGATCTCGTACTCGGCCTGAGTACGGCGTGGCTCGTCGTACCCGTCCGGGTAGCGGCGGTCCATCCCGCGCCAGACTTCCTCGCGGAACCAGCTCGACTCGGTCTCGCCGTCGGGCAGCGGGAACTTGGGCATCAGGTTCGACTTGGTGAACTCGACGTTCGCGCGCTCGGCGATGAGCAGGGTCGCGTCGCAGCCCGCCTGCCAGTCCTCATCCGCGCTGATCGCGCGCATCTCCCCCGGCGTTTTCACGTAATAGCCGGTGCCCTCGAACTTGAACCGGCCCGGGTCGGCCAGGTTCGTGCCGGTCTGCACGCAGAGCAGGGCCTCGTGAGCGGAGGCGTCGGCCTCGCGGGCATAGTGCAGGTCGTTGGTGGCGACGAACGGCAGCGAGAGGTCGCTGGCGATGCGCCGCAGCTTTTCCTTGACCCGCAGCTCGACGTTGAGGCCGTGGTCCATGAGCTCGACGAAGAAATTCTCCGGGCCGAAGATGTCGCGGTAGGCGGCGGCCGCCTCAAGAGCCTGGCGGTCCTGGCCGAGCCGGAGCCTGGTCTGCACCTCGCCGCCGGGGCAGCCGGTGGTGGCGATGATGCCCTTGGCGTACCGCGCCAGCAGCTCGCGGTCCATGCGCGGCTTGCGGAAGAAGCCCTCCAGGGAGGCCATCGAGGCGAGCTTGAAGAGGTTGTGCATGCCCTCGGTGGTCTCGGCCAGCAGCGTCATGTGGGTGTACGCGCCGGCGCCAGAGACGTCGTCGTCCTTCTGCGCCGGGACGCCCCACCGGACCGGCTGCTTGTGCCCGCGGTGCTCGGGCGCGACATACGCCTCGATGCCGATGATCGGCTTGATACCGGCCGCGCGGGCCCTGGCCCAGAAGTCGTAGGCGCCGTAGACGTTGCCGTGGTCGGTCATGGCGATCGCCGACATGCCCGATTTCTCGCACTCGGCGAACAGGTCCTTCAGCCGCGCGGCCCCGTCCAGCATCGAGTACTCGGTGTGGACGTGCAGGTGAGCAAACGACCTGTCGCTGCCCGCCGAGGCTGCCGCCATGAAAAACACCGCCTCCTTCGGGCATGCGTCACGACGCCCGCTGACGGGCGTGCTGTGATGGGCCGGGGGAAGTGACCGCGACGCACTGCCCGCGGTAACTGGCCGATGTGGCCGCCGCCGACGCACGTTGCGGTCCGGCTCATCGAGCCTATCGGAACCAGGCCCGCCGGCCGCCTCGACACTCCGGATGCGCGGAAGGCCCGGAATGTGCCAGCGCCGCTGCGGGGGCGGCAGCAGCGGCGCGCTGCTGCGCGGCCCTAGGCTGGCCGCTATGAGCGTGTCGCGGCTGCGCCTTATCCCCGGCATCGGCGTGGATGTCATCGGTGACGCCGCGGACGCGGCCGCGGACCCGGACATCCTGCGCCTGGAGAACCTGGACACCGACCTGCGGCCGCCGCGGGTCGCCGTGGACACGACCCGGGTGGCCATCGACGATGACGCGGCCAACAGCTACCTCCCGTTCCAGGGGCATACGGCGCTGCGCGAGGCCGCCGCGACCCACGTCGGCCGGGTCGCAGGCCGCCCGTACGACCCCGTCACCGGGTGCGTGGTCGTCGCGGGCGGCCTCAACGGCATACTCAACGCGCTGCTGGCCACCGTCGAGCCGGGCCAGGAGGTCGTGCTCTGCGACCCGATCTACGCCGGGCTGGTCAACCGGGTCCGGCTGGCGGGCGGCGTCCCCCGGTTCGTCCCGGCCACGGCGACCGCAGGCGGCTGGGAGCTCGACCCGGGCCGGCTGGCCGCCGCGGTGGGCCCGCAGACCGCCGCGGTGCTGATGATGGGGCCGTCCATGCCGACCGGACTGGTCCTGGACGAGCGGCACTGGTCCGCGCTGGCCAGCGCGCTGGAGCGCCATCCGGCGTGGCTCATCTACGACGCGGCGATGGAGCGCATCCGTTTCGACGGGCGCCCGCCGAGCCATCCGGCCGCGCACCCGGGCCTGGCCGGCCTGACCATCACCGTCGGCGCGGCGTCAAAGGAGCTGCGGATGATCGGCTGGCGGGTGGGCTGGGTGGTCGGGCCGCCCGGCATCGTCGCCGACATCAACCTGGTGGGCCTGACCAACGTGGTCTGCCAGGTCGGGATCGCGCAGGCCGCCGTGGCGGCCGCGCTGACCGCCCCCAACACCGACGCGGACGTGGCCGCCGCGACCGCGGTCTGGCAGCGGCGCTGCGAGACCATCCTCGGCCAGCTTTCCGGCTACCCGGTGGTCCGCCCGCACGGCGGCTGGTCGCTGCTGGTGGACGCCAGGCCGCTCGGGCTCACCCCGGCCGCGCTGTCCCAGCGGCTCTTCGAGCACGGCAGGGTGGCCGCCACCCCGATGAACGGATGGGGCCCGAGCGGCGATCATTACCTGCGGCTGGTGTTCGCCAACGAGCCGGCCGAGCGCCTGACCGATCTCGGCGACCGGTTCCGGCGCGCGCTCGGGTAGGCCGGCCCGCCTGCAGCACCGGAATCCGGGCGGGGCTCAGCGCAGGTACGCGGAGCTCAGCGCAGGTATTTGGTGAACCGGACCCGGTCCTGACCTGGGCCGTCGTAACCGGCGGCCACCGGGGTGTCACCGCGCCCGGCCGATCCCGGCTCGACCTCGAACCCCAGCCGGCGGTGAAACGCGACCGAGCCGGTGTTCACCGGCGCGGTCACCGCGCGCACCACGGTCCGGCCGTGCGCGCCGACCGCGGCGAAGAAGGTCTCGTACAGCCGCCGGCCCAGGCCTGTCCCGCGCTCGCCGGGATGGACGCCGACGAAGTGGATGTACGCCTCGGCGGGCCGGGACTGGGACAGGAACCCGACGAGGAACCCGGCCAGCTGGCCGCCCCGTTCCGCGGCGAAGCTCGTGTCCGTGAAGTGCTCGAAGAACAGCCGGGGCAGCATGCTGGCCATCTCCCGGCCGCCCCACCAGTCGTCGATCACCGTGATCACGGCGGCGTGGTCGGAGGGGCGGAGCTGCCGCATGGTGACGCCGGGAAGCACCGGCCCGCCCGAGTCGCCGGCAGCGGTCATGCTGGTCCCGTTCTGCGGGCCGGGCCGGTGTATCGGGGGTGCCCCCGGCCTGCTCTGTATCAGCGGGAGGACCTGCCTCCCCGTCGCTAGCTGGATGCATTCGCTGGCTGGCATCGGCCTAGCAGCCCTGCGGAGGTGGCCGATGAGCGCCATCCTTTACGGCAATCTCAGCATCGAGATCGTCAGTGACCTGGGCGCGCGGATCGAGCGTATCGCGCACCGGCCGCCCGCTGCTCAGCTGCTCAGGCCCCGGCGCATCGAGCCGCTGCCGAAGCCGCCGATCCGCGGCCGCGAGCAGGAGCTGGCCGGCGCCCTCGCCGCCATCCGGGCCGGGCACGCGATCGGGTTCCATGCGGCCTGCGGGTACGGCAAGACAATCCTGCTGCGCCACATCGCCGCGGCCGCCTCACGGCAGCATGGCGCGCCGCCCTGCGTCTGCGTCCGGGCCGACCAGGACCGCTTCTGGGACCTGCTGCAGCAGATCGTGGCCGCGCTGTTCCGCTCCGACCGGCCGGTCAAGCCGACCCCCGAGGAGTGCGCCAGCCTGCTGGCCCAGATGAGCGCCGTGGTCGCCATCGACGATGTGACCGCCGGGCCGGACCAGGTCAGCCGTCTGCTGGAGATCCTGAGCGGCTGCAGCGTGGTGATCACATCCAGCCGCCCGGTGCTCGGCCAGCTGGGCCAGTCGCAGGACCTGGCCGGGCTGCCCGCCGACACCGCGCTCGCCGTGTTCACCGATCACCTGGGCCGTCCCCTGACCATGCAGGAGGTCCCGGACGCCCGGCGTCTCGTGGCCGCGGTGGGCGGCCAGCCGCTGCACCTGATCCAGGCCGCGGCGCTGGTCAGGGAGGACGGGCACGCCGTCGGCCCGCTGGCCCGCCAGGCCGAGCATGACCCCGACGTCCTGGATCGGCTCAGCATCAGCGCACTCGCCGAACATGAGCGGCGCGCGCTGGCGGCCCTGGCCCTGGCCGCGGGCGCGCTGTTGCCGGCCAGCGTGGTCGCCGTGCTCGGCCAGCTCTCCTACGTCGGCGAAGGCCTGGAGTCGCTGCACCGCCGGGGCCTGGCGGAGCAGCGCCACGACCGGTTCGGCCTGCCGGTCTGCAAGACCAGGAGCTACCGGCAGATGCTGCTGGCCGACATCCACCTGGCCGCCTCCGCCCGCGAGCTCACCAGCTGGCTGATGATGGCCAGCCCCAGTGCCCTCGAGTCCCAGGCGGCCGCGGAGGCGGCGCTGTCGCTGACCGAATACGCCGCCGAGCGCGGCGACTGGGCCAGCGTGACCCAGCTGGCCCGCGCGGCCGAGGCGGTGCTGTTCACCGCCGGGCGGTGGGAGGCCTGGCATTATGCCCTCGGCCACGGGCTGAACGCCGCCCGGGCCACCGGTGACCACGAGGCCGACGCGTTTTTCTCGCATCAGCTGGGCAGCTTCGCGTTCGCCCAGGACCACCTGAACGACGCGGCCCGCCTGCTGCAGCACGCGCTGGCGCTCCGCGAGCAGATCGGTGACCGCGACGGTGCCGATCTCAGCCGCCACAACCTGCGGCTGCTCGAGCCGCCGGCTGCGGAGCCGCTGCCCCGGGCAGGCGGGCGGGCCGGCGCCGCCCGGGCCCTGGCCGCCGTGTCCGGTGCGCTGGCGCTGGCCATCGGCACGATCGCGGTCGCGTCCGCGCTGCGGGGCGGGCATGACCACCCGGTTCTGCAGACCGGCTCGTCCGCGGGCACGACCGCCAGCCCGGCCCAGAGCCCGAGCTCCAGCCCGGCCCCGACAGCCGGCGGCGCCGGCACCAGCTCAGGCTCGGGTCCGACCCTCGGCCCGAGTTCAGGCACGAGCACAGGAACGACTCCGGTCAGCCCGGTGACCGTGCCGGACGTGACCGGCCAGACCGAGAGCGCGGCCGAGGCCACGCTGCAGAACGCTGGTCTGACGGCGAGCCCCTCAGACACCATCACGTGCGGCTCGACGCCAAGCGGCGACGTGGTGAGCGAGAATCCCGCCGGCGGCACGTCGGCCCAGCCCGGTTCCGCCGTCGCCATCGCCGTGTGCAGCGCGACAGCGACGCCCGTCACGGTGCCCAACGAGGTCGGGAGCACCCTGGCCGACGCGGAGGCGGCCCTGAAAAACGCCGGGCTGACCGCGAGTCCTGACCCTGCGACCTGCACGTCCACCGCGTTCGACGTGGCGAGCCAGGACCCGGCCGGAGGCACGACAGCGCAGCCGGGCGCCACCGTGAGCCTGACCTGTGCGCCGCCGCCGACAGCGGTAGTTAGTTAGTGCCGCGGCCCTGGTGACCGGCCACGGGCGTGACCGGCGGGTCCGCGTCACGCCAGCGGACGGCGCGGACGGACGGCAGGCTCAGCACCACGAGGCTGCCGAGCACGGCCCAGGCTGCGCCGAAGCCCAGCACCCGCCCGGGCCCGGCCAGCGCGGCGACCGGCCCGGCGACGGCCAGCCCGGCCAGGCCCGGGCCGAACGCGCCGAAGGTGGAGAACGAGCTGGCCCGGGACAGCCGCAGGCCGGCACCTGCTGTTGCAGGACCGTGGTGTCGAGAGCCATGGCCAGCGCGCCGCCCGCTCCGGCCGCGAACGCCCCGGCGGCCACCCCAGCCACGGGCACGTGCAGGGCCAGCAGCAGGCAGGGCACCGGGTACCCGAACGTAGCCAGCGTGGCGGTCAGGAGCGGGCGCCGCGGCCTGCGGCCCAGCACGGCCAGGCCGCCCAGGACCGCCCCGGCGCCGTTCGCCGCCATGACCAGGCCCCAGGCCCCGGCACCGCCCAGGTAGTCATGGGCCAGGACCGGGCCGAGCACCAGGTACGGCCCCCAGGTGATCATGTTGAACAGCGCGAACTGCACCGTGGTCGCCCACAGCCAGGGCCGGGACCTGAACTCGGCCCAGCCCTCCGCCATCTCCCGCAGCAGCGATGTGCCGCGCAGGCGCCCTGCCCGCCGCAGTTGCAGCCCGCCGAGCGCGATCACGCTCACCCCGTAGCTGGCCGCGTCGATCGCGACCACCACGGCCGGCCCGGCCACCGCCACGAGCACCCCGGCCAGGGCGGGGCAGGCGATGCCGGTTCCGGACCTGGCCAGGCCCAGGAGCGCGTTCGCGCTGCCCAGCTCCTCCCGCGGCGCGATCTCGACCGTTAGACCGTCCAGCGCGGGCTGGAAGAACGCTTCCCCGATGCCGACCAGCGCGGCCAGCGCCGCGAACTGCCAGATGGCCGGGCGGCCCGCCAGCAGCGCGGCGGCCAGCACCGCCTGGGCGGCGCAGCGCAGCACGTCGGAGCCGAGCATGACCGGGCGGCGCCCCAGCCGGTCGGCCAGCACGCCGCCGCCCAGCACCAGCGCCACCTGGGGCAGGATCCGCGCCGCGATCACATACCCCACGTCGGCCGCGGATCCCCCGTTGTCGAGCACGGCAAAGATCACCGCGACCGCGGACATCGACGTGCCGAGCAGCGAGGTCACCTGGCCCAGGTAGAACCGGCGGAAGTTCCGGCCGCGCAGCACGCTCGCCCTTTCCGTGATGGCCGCCAGGCGCTGGCACTTGCCGCCCCTGGCCTGATTCGCATCAGGCGGATTTGATGGGGCCGGCGAATTCGCGTTTTGAATGGTCTCGTCGCGCTTCTGAGCTGCAGATTTACTGCGGTAGCGACCTGGTGAATCGCTGCGGATTCGCATAGGAATCACCATGCCATTGCGATATCGGTAATGGCAACTTGACGCCTTATCCAATTACTGTCGGCTATCTGCTTGCCGCAGTAAATGTGCGCAGCGGCTGCGTTATGATTTACCCAGCGGCAAACGCGCAGCGGTTTACTGCGCCAGGGCAGAACGGAGATCACGGTGACTGGTCAGCTGCGGGCCGCGGTCGCGCAGCGGCCGGCCGGAGCGCGGGCCATGGCGCCGGTGGAGTACGCGGTCGCGGTCGACCGGTACCTGGCCGGGGCGTCGCTGAGCCCGGCCTCGCGCCGGGTCTACCTGATCTCCCTGACCAGCTGGGCCTGGGCGCTGGTCGGCCGGCCCGCGCCGCGGGGTGCCGAGCGGCGGGGCGCGGTGCCGCCGGTGGTGCCGCTGGCGGTGCTCGACCAGCCGGAGTCCGGGGTCAGGCTCGCGGCCGCGCTCGCCGGCCGCGGCCTCACCACCGACGCGCGTACCGTCAACCGCGAGCTGTCCGCGCTGCGCAGCGCGGTCGGCTGGTGGCAGGACCAGGAGTGGATCAGCGCGGACCCGACCGCCGGGCTGCGCAACGTGGCCGGGACGGCAGCACCGGTGCGCGCGCTCACCGGCGGCCAGGTCGCCGGCCTGTTCCGGGTCCCTGTCACGCTGCGCGAGCAGGCGTTCTGGCGGGTTCTGTACGACTCGGCGGCGCACGTGGACGAGGTGCTCAGCCTGAACGCGGACCGCCTGGACCTGCCCGGCCGGGCCGCGCCGGCCAGGTGGGCGGCGCGCGAGCGTGACTGGATCCGCTGGGGTGACGCCGCAGGCCAGCTCCTGGGCTGGCTGCTGGCGGGCCGGCCGTGCGGGCCAGTGTTCCTGACCGACCGGCGGGCCCCGGCCCGCGCCGCGCAGGCCGACGTCTGCCCGGTCACCGGCCGGGCCCGGATGTCCTACCGGCGGGCGGCGGAGATCTTCACCGCGGCTACCCGCCCGCTCGACCCGGCGGGCCAGGGCTGGACCCTGGGCCAGCTGCGCCAGGCCGGCCTGGACGCCAGGGCCGCGGCGGGCTGATCCACGCCGGGCCCGGGCCGGTGACCGGCCCGGGCGGCGAGCCTGCCCGGGGGTGAGGCCAGCCACGGGGCGGAGCGTTATAGATGATCTTGATTACGACTCGCCGCTGAGCACGTCCAGCGCGTGCCGCAGATCGTCTGGGTACTCACTGGTGAACTCGACCCGGCGGCCGTCGGCGGGATGGGCGAAGCCCAGGCGGACCGCGTGCAGCCACTGCCGGGTCAGGCCCAGGTGCGCGGCCAGCACCGGGTCCGCCCCGTAGAGGCGGTCGCCCACGCACGGGTGCCTGATCGCGGACATGTGCACCCGGATCTGGTGGGTGCGCCCGGTCTCCAGAAGCACCTCGGCCAGGCTCGCGGCGCGGAACGCCTCGAGCGTGTCGTAGTGCGTGACCGACGGGCGGCCGCCGGCCACGACCGCGAACCGGCCGTCCCCCGACGGGTGCCGGGCGATCGGCGCGTCCACCGTGCCGCGCAGCGGATCCGGGTGCCCCTGGACCAGGGCGTGGTAGACCTTCTCCACCTCACGGTCACGGAACGCCTGCTTCAGCACGCTGTACGCGTGCTCGCTCTTGGCCACGACCATCAGCCCGGAGGTGTTGGCGTCCAGCCGGTGCACGATGCCCTGCCGTTCCGCAGCGCCGCTGGTGGCGATCGTGTGGCCGGCCGCGGCCAGGCCCTGCAGCACGGTGGGGCCGGTCCAGCCGGGGGTGGGATGCGCGGCGACGCCCGGCGGCTTGTCCACGACCATGATGTCGGCGTCCTCGTACACCACGGTGAGGCCGGGCACGGGCTCGGCGGGCGGCTGCACGGTGACGGGTTGCGGAAGCGTGACGTCCAGCCATTCGCCGGCCGGCACCCGGTCCGACTTGGCCGCCGGCAGGCCGCCGACGAGCACCGAGCCGTCGCCGATCAGCTCGGCCGCCCGGGCCCGGGACAGCCCGAACATCCGGGCGAGCGCGGAGTCCAGGCGCTCGCCGTCCAGTCCGTCAGGAACGGGCACCCGGCGCTGGCC
This sequence comes from uncultured Actinomycetota bacterium, assembly GCA_963844655.1. GTDB lineage: Bacteria > Actinomycetota > Actinomycetes > Streptosporangiales > Streptosporangiaceae > JASHPR01. The sequence goes on from CAWJPA010000009.1 coordinate 440,357, forward strand.
CGGCGGGGTCATCCGCTGCCGCCGCCCGATGGCCGCTCCTGCCAGGGCTGCTCGGGCTGGGCCGGCGGGCTGGCGGGCCGGGCCGGGCGGGCCTGGCCCTCGATCCCGTGACCGCGCGCAGCGAGCAGGACCATGAGCGCGCCGCCGCAGCAGATCGCGGAGTCGGCCAGGTTGAACACCGGCCAGTGGGGCACCTGGATCCAGTCCACGACCCAGCCGCGGAACGGCGCGGGCGAGCGGAAGACCCGGTCGGTCAGGTTGCCCATGGCCCCGCCGAGCAGCAGGCCGAGCGCCAGGGCCCAGGGCAGGCTGTAGATGCGGCGCGACGTGCGGACGATGAAGATGACCACCCCGACGGCGATCGCGGTGAACAGGATGGTGGTGGATGTCCCGCCGATGCTGAACGCCGCGCCGGGGTTCCGTGCCTCGCGCAGCGTCAGCAGCCCGCCCAGGAGGCGGACCGGCGCGCGGTCGGACAGTGTGGCCACCACGATCGTCTTCGAGATGATGTCCAGGGCCAGGACCAGCAGCGCGACCCCGAGCAATACGGCTATCCGCGGCGACGCCGACCGTGACGCGCCGGTCTCTTCTGGCCGGTCGGGCCCGCCGGCCGCCTGGCTGGTCAGCGGCGTTCCTCCCGCTGCTTGCAGGACACGCACAGAACCGCGCGCGGGAACGCCTGCAGCCGCGCCTTGCCGATCGGCTCGCCGCACGACTCGCAGGTGCCGTACGTACCCTCGTCCATCCTGGCCAGCGCGTGCTCGGTCTGGGCGAGCAGTTCGCGGGCGTTGTGGGTCAGGGCGAGCTCGTGCTCCCGCTCGTAGGTTTTGGCGCCCACATCGGCCTGGTCATCACCGGCGTCACCCACCGCGTCTCCGAGCCGGGACGCGATGTCCGATTCGGCGCGCTCGATGTCCGCGCGCAGCTCCGCAGCCTCCGCGGCCAGGCTGTCGCGCACCTTGGCCAGCTCGGCTTCGGTCCAGCGCCGCTCTCCCGGCCGCACCGGAAGTGCTGCTGCACCTGAACGCGCCTCAGCAGTCATTTCCGGCCTCCCTCGGTGCAACTCGGTAATGATCTTCGTTGCGAGCAGTCACGCGAGGATAAGTGGTGATCGGGGGGTACCGCAAACACGCCAGCCGGGGGCCTGGCGGAAAGGCCGATCACACCAGGTGCGCCGGGAATCGGCTATCCTGACATCCTGCACGGCGCTGATGGGGACAGCTGCCGCTGCGGCGGCCAGGAGCGACCGGGGATGGTGCGAGCCCGGGGTTGCGCGCAGCGGACCAGATCACCCCGGAGCCGCCGGAAGAACGGCACCCCGCCATGACCACGAACCCGGGATGGCGGGCGGACCGGCCCGGGTGTCCGCCACCTGGCTGGGTCACGCCTAGTAGAACCGGCAGCAGGACAAACCGAGAGGGTCGCGCACCGGGCCGGCAGGCCCAGGACGCGGCCAAGGAGGGTGGTACCGCGGGGACGCCGCCGGCGTTCCTCGTCCCTCCGGTGCAGCCGTGCTCGACGGGCCCGGGATCCGGAGCCTGACGGGCATGACGACCCGCGAGAGGCCGCCCACCATGCCGCGCCACGCTGACCAGCCCGCCGCGAGGCTCCCGTTCCCCGAGCTGCCCGCCGTCGTCGACCTGCCCACGATCGAGCGTGAGGTGCTGGAGCGGTGGCGGGACGGCAAGGTCTTCGACCGTTCCCTGGACCAGACGTCGTCCGGCCAGACCTGGACGTTCTACGAGGGACCGCCGACCGCGAACGGGATGCCGGGCACGCATCACATCGAGGCGCGGGTGTTCAAGGACCTCTTCCCCCGGTTCAAGACCATGCAGGGGTTCCGGGTGCCCCGCCAGGGCGGCTGGGACTGTCACGGGCTCCCGGTCGAGGTGGCCGTCGAGAAGGAACTCGGCCTGTCCGGGAAGAAGGAGATCGAGGCCTACGGCGTCGCGCAGTTCAACGCCCGGTGCCGCGAGTCGGTCCTGCGCCACGTCGACGCGTTCGAGGCGCTGACCGAGCGGATGGGGTACTGGGTCGACCTGTCCCACGCCTACCGGACCATGGACCCGGCCTACATCGAGTCCGTGTGGTGGTCGCTGAAGGTCATCTTCGAGCGGGGCCTGCTGATCAGGGACTTCCGGATCAGCCCGTACTGCCCGCGCTGCGAGACGTCGCTGTCCGACCATGAGATGGGCCAGCCCGACGTCTACCAGACCGTGTCCGACCCTTCGGTCACGGTGCGGTTCCCGCTTGACACCCTGCCGGAGGGAGCGAACAAGCATCTCCAGGGCGCCGACCTGCTGGTCTGGACCACGACGCCGTGGACGCTGGTGTCGAACACCGCGGTGGCCGTGCACCCGGACGAGCTCTACGCGATCGCCCGCAAGGCGGGCCACGGCGACAAGGTGGTCGTCGCCGACGCGCTGTGGCCGCGGGTGCTCGGCGAGGGCTGGCACGTGGTCGACCGGGTCAGGGGCTCCGAGCTGGCCGGGGCGACCTACCGGCCACCGTTCACCCTGGTGCCGGTGTCGGGGGCGCACAAGGTCGTCACCGGCTCCTTTGTGACCACCGAGGACGGGACCGGCCTGGTGCACATCGCGCCGGCCTTCGGCGCTGACGACATGGAGACGGGCCGGGCTCATGGCCTGCCCGTGGTCAACCCGGTGCGCGGGGACGGCCACTTCGAGGACAGCGTGCCGCTCGTCGGCGGGATGTTCTTCAAGGAAGCGGACGCGGTGCTGGTCAGGGATCTGGACGACCGGGGGCTGATGTTCGCGTCCGACCGGCATGAGCACAGCTACCCGCACTGCTGGCGGTGCCACACGCCGCTGCTCTACTACGCGCTGCCGTCCTGGTACATCCGGACCACGGCGATCAAGGATCAGCTCCTGGCCGAGAACGAGATGACCAACTGGTACCCGGCGACCATCAAGGACGGCCGGTACGGCGAGTGGCTGCGCAACAACGTGGACTGGGCGCTGTCCCGGACCAGGTACTGGGGCACGCCGCTGCCGGTCTGGATGTGCCCGGAGGAGCACGCGACCTGCGTCGGGTCCCTGGCCGAACTGGCCGGGCTGGCCGGGCGCGACCTGTCCGGCCTGGACCCGCACCGGCCGTATGTGGACGAGGTCACGATCTCCTGCCCGGACTGCGGCGCGGAGGCGCGCCGGGTGCCTGAGGTGATCGACGTCTGGTACGACTCGGGGTCTATGCCGTTCGCCCGGCTGGGCGCCCCGCACCGGAACCAGGCGGAGTTCGAGCGCGCCTACCCGGCCCAGTTCATCTGCGAGGCGATCGACCAGACCCGCGGCTGGTTCTACTCGCTGATGGCGATCGGCACGCTGGTCTTCGGCCGGTCCTCCTACGAGAACGTGCTCTGCCTGGGCCTCCTGGTCGACGAGCGCGGGCGCAAGATGAGCAAGCACCTCGGCAACGTGCTCGAGCCGATGCCGCTGATGGACGAGCACGGCGCGGACGCGGTCCGGTGGTTCTTCGCCGCGGCCGGGTCACCGTGGGCGACCAGGAAGGTCGGGCACAGCACGCTCGAGGAGATCGTCCGCAAGATCCTGCTGACCTACTGGAACACCGTGTCGTTCCTGGTGCTCTACGCCAACGCGGCGGCCGCGCAGGGCGACACCCGGAGTGCCGGCCAGCTGGCGGAGGCGCCGCCGGCCGCGGAGCGGCCGGTCCTCGACCGGTGGCTGCTCAGCGAGCTGCACGCGCTGGTCCGTGACGTCACGATCGCCCTGGACGCGTTCGACTCCGCCACGGCAGGCCGCAAGATCGCCACGTTCATCGACGACATGTCCAACTGGTACGTGCGCCGGTCCCGGCGCAGGTTCTGGGACGGCCCGGGGACCGCGGACGGCGCGGCGGCGTTCGCCACGCTGCACGAGTGCCTGGAGACGCTGACCCGGCTGATGGCGCCGGTGACCCCGTTCCTGACCGACTACGTCTGGAACGTGCTGCGGGCGGACTCCGCTCCCGACTCGGTGCACCTGGCGTCCTGGCCGGCCGAGAACGCGGCGCTGATCGACGAGGGTCTGTCGGAGCAGATGGCCCTGGCCCGGCGGCTGGTCGAGTTCGGCCGGTCGGCGCGGGCCGCCGCGGTGGTGCGGGTCCGCCAGCCGCTCGCCCGCGCGCTCATCGGCGCGCCTGGCTTCGCCGCCCTGCCCGCCGACATCCGGGCGCAGGTCGCCGACGAGCTCAACGTTCGTGAGCTTGACACGCTCGCCTCCGTGGAGGAGGGCCTGGTCGACTACACGGTGAAGCCGAACTTCCGGGCTCTCGGCAGGCGCTTCGGCAAGGGGACTCCCCCGGTGGCCAAGGCCATCCAGGCGGCGGACGCGGCCGCGCTGGCCGCGGACCTGCGGTCGGCCGGCCAGGCCTCGGTCCTGGTCGACGGCACCCCGGTCAGCCTCGGGCCCGATGACGTGATCGTGACCCAGGTCCCCCGCGTTGGGTGGGCGGTGGCGTCCGGGGCCGGCGAGACGGTGGCGCTCGACATCGCCATCACGCCGGAGCTGCGCCGGGAGGGCCTGGCCCGTGAGGTGATCCGGCTGGTGCAGGACGCGCGCAAGGGCGACGGCCTGGACGTGAGTGACCGGATCTCACTGCGCTGGAGCACGGCCGATCCCGATCTCTCGGCCGCCCTGACCGAGCATGGCGCGCTGATCAGCAGCGAGGTGCTGGCCGTCGACTACGGCCCGCGGCAGAGCGATGGCGCGGACCCGGGGGCTCGCGAGCACGTCGAGTCCGATCTGGGCCTGGTGTTCTGGCTCCGCCGGGCGGCATCAGGCAGCTAGGGCCATCTTCGCGGTGCCGGGGCGGCGGTCATCCTCGGGAATGATGCGGTAGCGGGGCACGGTGGCTACCGTCGGTTAGGTGTCGACCAATTCTTCGGCCGCGCGGGCGCCGCGTCCGCCGCTGCTGTCGGCCATCACCGAGCGGCGGCGACTCGGGCTCGCCGCGACCCTGACGGGGATCGCCTGCGTGGCCGCGATAGCCGTGGTGATCATTCGGCTGGAGCACGGGCGCGGGGCGGGACTCGATCTGGCCGTCCTGATGTGCATCCCGGCGATCTCACTGGGCAGGCGATGGCCGGTTCCCGTCCTCGCCGTGGCCAGCGTCGCCGCCGCCGCGCAGATGGCGCTGGGTACCACGTCGCCGCTGGTGAGCCTCGTGCTCGGCGCGGCTGGGTACACGGTGGCCGTTGGCGTCCCGCGGCGGTTGTCGATCCGCGCGGTGCTGGCAGCGGCGGCGATTTTCGGCGCGGCGCTCGTGTACGCCGGAGTGACGGCCGGGTTCGCTCCCCTCGCGGCCGGGACCGTCGAGGGCCTCCTGCCGCTGGCGGCGGGGTGGTTTATCGGAGACAGCGTGGCGGCGCGCCGGCGTTACGTGGCCGGGCTGGCCGAGCAGGCGGAGCGCGAGCAAGCCGCCGAGGACGAGCGCGCCTGGCTGGAGGTACGGGAGGAGCGGGTGCGCATCGCCCGCGAGCTGCACGACGTCGTCGCCCACACGCTCGCGGTGATCACCGTCCAGGCCGGGGTGGGCAGACGCCTGATGGCGAAGCGCCCGGAGGAGGCGGGCGCCGCGCTCGAATCGATCGAGATGATCGGGCGGACCGCCCAGGACGAGCTGCGGGTGGTGCTCGGGCTGCTGCGCGACGAGGATGCCGGAGCCACCGCGCTCGCGCCGGCGCCGAGGCTCGCCGACCTCAAGGAGCTTGTGGACACCGTGCGGGCCTCGGGGACGCCCGTCGAACTGCGAGCATCGGGCACCGATCGGCAGCTCTCCCCGGCGCTCGAGCTCACGCTCTACCGGGTCGTCCAGGAGGCGCTCACCAACGTCGTCAGGCATGCGCCGCGAGCCCGGGCCACGGTCGACCTCACGGTCTCGGCCGGGCTGGTCCGGATTGAGGTGGCCGACGACGGAGGATCAGCCGGGCCGACGGCGGGCGATCAGGAACGGCCCGACATTCCTGGCACAGGCCACGGGATCACCGGAATGCGGGAGCGGATCGGCGCTTTCGGCGGCTGGCTCCAGGCCGAACCGCTCGCCGGCGGCTTCCGCGTGCTCGCCGAGGTCCCCATCGAGGGCGCGATGTGAGCGACGCGCGCGCGACGGGCGGAGAAGCGAACCAGGCGGCACTGTGACGACCGGCGTCCTCGTCGTCGACGACCAGGCGCTGCTGCGCACCGCGTTCACCTCGCTGATCGAGGCCGAGGACGACCTGGAGGTCGTGGGCGAGGCGGCCGACGGCAGGCAGGCGGTCGAGCTCGCGGTGAGCCTCGCGCCGGACGTCGTCGTGATGGACGTCCGGATGCCGGTGATGGACGGGATCGAGGCCACCCGGCAGATCACATCAGACCAGGGGCCCGGCGGGCCGCGGGTGCTCATCCTTACCACCTTCGACCTCGACGAGTATGTCTTCGCGGCGCTACGGGCGGGAGCGAGCGGCTTCGCGCTCAAGAGCCGGCCGCTCGACGAGCTGCTGAACGCGATCCGCACCGTCGCCGCTGGCGAGGCGCTTCTGGCTCCCAGTGTGACCAGGCGGCTCATCGCGCACTTCGCCGACCAGGCGAGAGCGCCCGCCAGAACGCCCCCCGGCCTGGCGGAGCTTACCGAGCGCGAGCGCGAGGTGCTGTCGCTGGTCGCCGAGGGGCTGTCGAACGCCGAGCTCGCCCAGACGCTGCATGTGAGCATCCCGACCGCCAAGACGCACGTCAGCCGGATTCTGGCCAAGCTTGGTGCCCGGGACCGGACCCAGCTGGTCATCCTCGCCTACCAATCGGGGCTCGCCACCCAGGCCTGACCGGTCCGGCGGTCTCCGGGCGTCGTTCGCGGGAATGACGCGCTCGTGCTTCCCGGGCACGATGACAGCACGCCGCCGATCGCCCACGATTGCATGCCATGAACGTCTCATGCGCCCTGGGCTCACCCTGCGTGGCCATCGCGCGGCATGGCGCCGGCCTGGGGCCCGGCTTCCTCCTGCTGGTGGTCCTGCTGATCGCCGCCGCGGGCTACGGCCTCACGCGCCTCGCTCGCCGGCGGCGCGAAGGCCGGGTAGCGGACTCAACCTGGCGTCCCGAACAGCAGGGACCTTCTGCGACGGGCGCGGCCAACCTCGCGGAGCCAGCCTCCCCGGGGCAGGTACAGCCCGCCGCGCCGCGCGCCGCCGGCGCCTCCGGCCTCCCCGGGCGACCGGCCGGCGGATGGGCGGTGGAGACCCACGGCCTGACCAAGCGGTTCGGCCCGAACGTCGCTGTCGACGACGTCGAGCTACTCGTCCCCCGCGGGTCCGCGTTCGGCTACCTCGGACCCAACGGCGCCGGAAAGACGACGCTCATCCGCACCTTGCTCGGCCTGACGCGGGCCGACGCCGGCACGATGTCGCTGCTCGGGATCCGGGTCCCGTCCGAGCGCAGCCGGGCGCTGGCCCGGGTCGGCGCGATCGTCGACGAGCCCCGTTTCCATCACCACCTGACCGGCCGGGAGAACCTGCTCCTGCTGGGCGCGGCGCGAGGCGGCGCCGCGGACGGGCGGATCCCTGGGTCGCTGGCCAGGGTCGGTCTCACCGAGCGCGCCGACGACAAGGTCGCGTCGTACTCGATGGGCATGCGCCAGCGCCTGGGGGTGGCGGCGTGCCTGCTGGGCGACCCCGAGCTGCTGATCCTGGACGAGCCGATGAACGGGCTCGACCCGGCGGGGATGCACGAGATGCGCGCGATGATCCGCTCGCTGGTCGACGAGGGACGCACGGTGATGCTGTCCTCGCACCTGCTCGATGAGGTCGAGCGCACCTGCGACGCGGTCGCGATCGTCGACCGCGGGCGGATCATCCGGCAGGGCCCGATCGACGAGCTCGTCCGCACCGCTGGCGCCCGCTTCGTGCGGCTGGACTGCTCCGACCCCGCCACAGCGGGCCGCCTCCTCGAGCAGTCCGGGATCACTGCGGGCGTGACCCTCGGCGAGCCGATGCTGACCGTGACGCTTCCTTCCGGCGCCTCGCGCGAGACGGTGGCGGAGGTCAACCGTCGGCTCGTCGAGGGCGGGATCTCGGTGTACGGCCTCCAGGAGGTTCACGCCAGCCTGGAGGACTGGTTCTTGTCGGTGACCAGCCGCCTAGGAGATCAGTCATGACCGAGGACACGTCGACCGCGCCCGCGAGCCCGGCGCTGCACGCCGCGGCACCGTCGGCGGGCGGTGCCCGGGGGGGCCATGCCGCCGTCCCCGGCCGCTACCTGTCGTGGATCCCGAGCTGGGGCCTGATCACGACGAAGCACCTTGAGCTGCGGAAACGGCGCGGCCTCATGGTGGTCACCGTGCTGCTGACCGTGGGCCTGCCGGTCCTCGTCCTGGGCATCCGGCTGCTGTTCCACGTGGTCGACCCGAAGAGCTACGGGCCGGCCGGCAGTCCGTCGGTGTTCGAGTTCCTGTGCCAGCCGATGGCCGAGTTCGGGTTCATCATCGCGGCGACCCTCGGGACCACGGCGGGAACGACGGACCTGACCGACGGGATGTTCCGGCATCTGGTGATTACCGGCCGCTCACGCCTCGCGCTCTACCTGGCCCGGATCCCGGCCGGCCTCTCGATCATCCTGCCGCTGGTCGCCGTGGCCTTCGCCCTCGTGTGCCTGGTGACCAGCTACGCGGGCACCCCGCAGCCGGCCTCGGTTAACCTCAACGGGATCTCCGTCCCGGTCCAGCTCAGCCAGGCGCAGCTCAAGAGCTGGATCCTGCAGCATCCACAGCAGTACGACCAGGCCTTCGCCAACGGGGGCCCTCAGCCTGGGCCGGCCCCCGGCCGCATACCGGTTTCGCGTTCCGCCAACCCCCGGCCCGTGATCGACCGCGACATCGCCACCATCTACGGTGACTACACCTCCGCCGAGGCTGGTCAGCTCAACCCGCCGGTCAACGAGATGGTCAAGATCGGGCTGTGGCTCGAGCTCGACATCGGCATCGGGTTCCTGGTCGGTCTAGGCCTCGGCTCGCTGATCGGCCAGCGCACCGTGTCCACGGTGCTGATGATCGTGCTCCAGATCATCGTGACCCCCATCCTCGCGTCCCACGTGATCCCGTACTTCATCAACGGCCAGCGCGTCGTCGTGGGCATCGCCCTGGATCAGCTCCGGCCCGCGGGCCTGGCGGGCACCGGCGTCGGCGGCCCGGGCCACGTGCTGTTCGGCGGCCCTGGGGTCCTCGCCATACCGCCGATGCCCACCTGGGCGATGATCACCGTGATCGTGGGCTGGATCGTCGGCTGGTCGGTGATCGGCGCGTGGCGGATGGCCACCCGCGACGCCTGACCACCCGCATGGCCAAACGCCATGCAGGCAGCCGCGGATCGGGCGCCCTTGCACCTGACGCTGCGGCAGGTCATAGCGTGCAGCACATGAGCACCTCCGAGCCAGTCAGCGGACCGGAGCAAGCGTGGAAGGTGGGCACGCTGGCCAAGGCCACAGGCCTCACCGTTCGCGCTCTGCATCACTACGACCACATCGGCCTGCTGAGCCCATCCCGGCGGACCGCCACCGGGCACCGGCTCTACACCGCCGACGATGTGGCCCGGCTGTACCGGATCCGGCTGCTGCGCGGGCTCGGCTTTCCCCTGGAGCAGATCGCCCCCGCGCTTCAGGACCCGGAGTGGCAGCTAGCTGGCGTGCTTGAGCGGCATCTGCGCCAGACCCAGCGCCGGGCAGCCGTCGCCGCCCGGCTATGCACCCGGCTGGCCAGCATGGCCGCCGAACTGGAGAAACACGACCAACCGTCCTGGGAACAGCTGTTCCCGACCCTGGAGGAGATGGCCATGCTCGACGGCACCATACACAGCACGACCGGCATGCTGGTTTACGACGACCTTGCCGCCGCGCAGGAGTACATCGTGCGCGTCTACGGCCTGGCCGCCGGATCCATCGAACGCGACGCTAGCGGACGGGCGGTTCATGGCGAGGTTCGGGCAGGTGACCAGGTCATCGGGCTCCACCCCGCCAGCAAGGAGTATCAGTCACCACGCTCGCTTGGCGGCGTTTCCAGCATGACCGTGATTACCGTCGACGACGCTGATGCGCACTATGCCCGCAGCGTCGAAGCCGGTGCGGCGATCGTCGAGGAACCAGTGAACCAGCCCTACGGAGTCCGCGAGTACGGCGCACGTGATCCAGAAGGCCAGCTCTGGTACTTCCATTCCACGCTCGGCTAGCCGGTTAATTAGCCGCTGCTAGCCCGCGCCTTCGGGCAGGTCCTGCTCGGGCAGGCAGGCCTTGCAGGGCACGCAGCCAGCCTCCTCGGCGGCCTGCTTGGTCATGGTCTCCAGGTCTTCGCCGCTGAGGAAGCGGATCAGGATGCACCCGGCCCGGTGGTACCTGGTGATACCGGGCACGACGGTGACCTCGGCGCTGTCGGGCCGCGGGGCGGGCTCGCCGCCCGCCGGGGCGCCGGCGGCGGGGCTGGCCGCGCCGCTGTCGGCCGGCGACGCCGCCGAGGGAACGGCCGCGGCCGGCGGCGCAGCCTCCGGTTTGGCGTCAGGCTGCGGCCTGGCCGCGGGTTCGGGCCGCGGGGCGGGCTGGGGTGGCAGCGCGGGCTCGGGCTTGGGTCTTGACGCCGGCTCCGGCGGCGCGGTGGGCTCAGCCCGGGCCACGGGTTCGGGCCGGGCTGCGGGTTCGGGCCGGGCTGCGGGTTCGGGCCGGGCTGCGGGTTCGGGCCGGGCTGCGGGTTCGGGCCGGGCTGCGGGTTCGGGCCGGACTGGGGGTTCGGGCCGCGCCGGAGGCTCGGGTCGTGCGGTGGATTCTGTCCGGGCCGCGGGCTCGGGCCAGCTGGCCGGCTCCGGCCAGGCCCTGGGCTCGGGCCAGGGTGTGGGCTCGGGCCAGACGTCGGGCTCCGACCGGGCCGCGGGTTCTGAACGGGCAGATGGCTCTGACCGGGCAGATGGCTCTGACTGGGCTGCGGGTTCCCGCCGGGCGGGAGGTTCTGGCGGGCCAGCAGGTTCTGGCCGGGCCGGGGGTTCCCGCCGGGCCGGGGGTTCGGGCCGCGCGGCAGGCTGCGGCTGGCCACGGCGCTCCGCCTGGGCCGGCTCTGACCAGGCGGCAGGCTCCGACCAGGTGGACTCGGTCCAGGCCACGTAGGGACGAGCGAGTGGCTCCGGGCGGCCCTCGGGCTCAGGCCGGTCCTCGGGCCCAGGCCGGTCCAGAGGCCCAGGCCGGTCCAGAGGCCCAGGCCGGTCCAGAGGCCCAGGCCGGTCTATAGGCTCGGGCCGGGCCGGAGGCTCACGCCGGACATCAGGCTCGCGCCGGGCCGCAGGTTCGGACCTGGCCGGGAACTCGGGCCGGGCCGCAGGCTCGGTTCTGGCCGGCTCCGGGCGGTCACCCCGCCCGGGCCGCGCACTCGACGGTGGTCTGAGGTCCGCCGGCACCGGTGATATCACTGTGGACTCGCGGCGCCCCTGGCTCTCCGGCGGAGCCGGCGGTGCGGACGGTTCCGGCGTATGCTCCCGCGCCGCGGCCGTCCCGGGCCGGGTCGCCCGGCGGGCGCCCTCAGGGGCCCGCGGTTCGTCCCGGCCCGCCGGGCCCGGGCTGGCCGCGGCCGGCTGGTCTGGCTGCGATCGCTCGGGTTCCCGCGACCGGTCGGAACGCCGCCGCCGCAGCAGGCCCCGCCCGCCAGAACGCTGGGGCTCCTCGGGAGCCCGGGGCTTCTCCGGAGCACGCGGATCAGCGGCCCGGGCCGGCTCGGCCACCCGCGGCGGCTCGGCCACCCGCGGCGGCTCGGGCGCCCTGGCCTGCTCAGCAGCCCGCGCCTCCGCAGGAATCTGCGGCTGCTCACCGGCCCGGGTCTTGTCGGGTGCCCGCTGCCGGTCTCGGCTGCGGGTCTTCTCAGGCACCCGCGGCGGCTCAGGAGCCCGTCCCCTTTCGGGCCCGCGGGGCAGGTCAGGGACCGGGGGCGGTGGCTGCTCGGATACCCGGGGTCGTTCGGGAGCTGACGGCTTGTCGGGACCCCGGGGCGGCTGGCCGGCCCGCTGCGGCGCCTCGCGGCGCTGCGGCCGCTCGGGAGGCTGCGGTGACTCAGGCCGCCGCTGCGGCGGCGGTGGCTGGGGCGGGCGCGCCTGGGCCGGCTGAGGCTGGGCCCGCTGAGTTTGTGCGGGCTGAGTTTGTGCTGGCTGAGGCTGGGCTGGCTGAGGCTGGGCTGCCTGTACCGGCGGCGGCTGGGGCGGCCACAGCTGGGCCGGGGGTTGCGCTGGCCCGGGGTGCGGCGGCGGCGGGCGCTGCTGCGGCGGCGCGGGCGGCCGTCGCTCCGCGACGCGGCCCTGGGCGGCCATCGCGCCGCTGGCCGCGCGCCCCGCGGCCGCGCCACCGGCCGCCGCGAGCACCGGAGACCGGCCGAGATCCGGTTCCCCGGCGCGGCCCTCCGCCGAGCTGCCGAAGATCTCCCCGCGCCAGATCACCACGCCCGCGACGAGCAGCACCATGGCCAGCGCGGCCACGGCTATGGCCAGATAAACCAGGAGCAGGCTGTTGGTGAGAACGCCTCCGGCGAGCAGCCCCATGGCCACGACCACAACCGTGAGGATGACGCCGAACCGGATCACAAACTGACTCCACAAACAGGGCTAATGCGCACCGGGCCGACACGTGTCGGCCCGGTGCGCACTAACAGCGGTCTTGCTAGCGCCTAGCGGCGGTCGTGCTGCGCCGAGTCGGCCGGGTGGAACCCGCCGTGGCTCACCGGCTCCGGCGGGCCCGCATAGGAACCCGTCACTGCGGGCTGGCCGCCACCGTTGCGGCCTTCCATACGCCCCATGCCCGCGGGCACGGCCGACTGCGGCCCGGTGCCGCCAACGGCAGGGAACACTCCGCTGTCCGCGGCGCCCGCCTCAAGGTCACGCAGCTGGCCTTCCAGGTAAGCCTTCAGCCTGCTGCGGTACTCACGCTCGAAGGCGCGCAGGTCATCCACCCGCCGCTCGAGTTCCTCACGCGACTGGACCAGCGAGCCCATCGCCTGGCGGTGGCGCTCCTGCGCGTCGCGCTCGAGGCTCTCGGCGCGGGCCCGGGCATCGCTGGTGATCTGCTCGGACTGACGCCTGGCCTTGGTCAGGATGTCGTCGGCCTCGCGGCGGGCCCGGCCGAGCGTCTCATCGGCCTCGCGGCGCGCATCCGCGATCGCCTGGTCGGCGGTCTGCTGGGCGAGGGCCAGCACCCGCGCGGCGGTGTCCATGTTGTCTTCGGAAACCCGCGTCGGCATCATCACCGGCTCAGGCGGCGGAGGCGCGATACGCTCCGGCTCGTGGCGAGGCGGCTCCGCGTTCATGAGTTCTGCAGGGGCCTCGGCGTGCGGAGCATTGAGTGCGGGCACCTTACCCCCACGCAGTACCTCGGCCAGCTTGGCCCGGAGCTCTTCGTTCTCCTGGATCAGCCGGTCAAGTTCCGCTTCGACCTCGTCGAGGAAGGCATCGACTTCCTCTTCGTCGTAGCCGGGCCTGAGCCTGGTCGTGCTGAACTGCTTGTTCCGCACATCCGCGGGCGTCAGTGGCATGTCGTCTCCTTGGCGCGTCGAGCGTGGTCGAGCGGTAGTCCCAGTGGACGCTACCCGATCAGATCAGCTGCACGGCCTGCAACAGGACAAGTATCACGAGGAACAGCACCATGAAGCTGAGGTCCAAGGCCACATTACCGAGCCTGAGGTTCGGAATGTAGCGCCTTAGCAATCTCAGTGGCGGATCGGTTGCTGTGTACACACCCTCCGCGACCACGAGCACGATGCCCGAGGGGCTCCAGTCCCGCGAGAACGCCTGAATCCAGCTGATGATCAGTCGCCCGATGAGAATCAGCAGGTAGAGCCAGAGCACGTAAGTCAGCACAGTCCTTACGATGTTCACATCCCTGCCCTGTCCTCACGCCGTCGCCGGGAGGACCCCATCACGGTTTCGGTGCGCGTAGTTCGTTTAGTTCGCTAGTGTATGTCTAGCTTTGATTGAAAAATCCTCTTTCCGCCATGCGGGCCTTGTCCTCGGCGGCCACCTCAACGTTCGCCGGTGACAGCAGGAACACCTTGTTAGTCACCCGGTCGATGCTCCCGCGCAACCCGAAGATCAGGCCTGCCGAGAAGTCCACCAGACGCCTGGCGTCGCTGTCGACCATCTCGGTCAGGTTGATGATCACCGGGGTGCCCTCGCGGAAGTGCTCCCCGATCGTACGAGCCTCATTGTACGTACGCGGGTGCAGTGTGGTGATACGCGCGAGATCCGTGGTCTGTACCTGCACGGGCGGCGTGGCGGGCGGGCGCGGCTCGGGCACTCGGCTGGTCGGCTCCAGGGCGGCCTCGGCATGCCCGTTCAGATCGCGAGGATCGCCGGCGTCAATGAACTCAGCGCCGTACTCTTCGTACTCCTCGGCAGCGAACTCGTCCTGGTACTGATCGTCGTAGCGGTGCTCACCCTCTACCAGGCCGAGATAGACCGCCATCTTGCGCATTGCGCTGGCCATCTGCTGTCCTCCGTCATGCATGCCTTTTCGCAGCACCGGTTCACGCCGGGTGCCACGCGTCGGACATTACCTGACGATTGCGCGCCGGCCTCCGAGCAACGCCGTACCGACACGCACATGTGTTGCGCCCGCCTCGATTGCCTGCTCCAGATCCTCGCTCATACCGGCCGAGATCATCACCGCGCCGGGGTGCGACACGCGGACCTCGTCGGCCACTTCTTTCAATTTCCTGAACGCTGCGGCCGCCGGGATCTCAATCGGCGCCACGGCCATGACGCCGCCCAGGCACAGGGCGTCCTCGCTGGCGATCGCGTCGGCCACGGTCATCACCTCGGGGCCGAACGTGCCGCCCCGGGCCGGGTCGCCGTCCAGGCTCACCTGGACCAGGCAGGTCACGGTGCGGCCCGCGGCGCTGGCCCGCGTGCCCAGGGCCCGGACCAGGCGCAGCCGGTCCACCGAGTGGATGACCTCGGCGTAGGAGACCACGCTGGCGGTCTTGTTGGTCTGCAGCTGACCCACGAAGTGCCAGGTCAGGGGCAAACCCAGGGCGGCGGTCTCGGCGGCCTTGGGCGCCGCTTCCTGGTCCTTGTTCTCCCCGATATCGCGCACCCCGAGCTCACAGAGCAGCCGGATGTCGGACACGGGGTACGTCTTGGTCACCGCGATCAGCGTGACCTCGCCTGGGCTGCGGCCTGCCGCACCGCAGGCCGCCGCGATCCGGTCCCGCACCGCGGCAAGCCGCGCCGCGATCTCGTCCTTGCGGTCAGCCGCGCTCGGGCCTGTGGTGGTCACTGGCACATCATGGCGCCTGGGTCAGGGCGCGAGCCAGACCAGGCCAGCGAACCGGCCGGTCCGGCCGTCCCGGCGGTAGGAGTACAGCCCGGGTGTCTCGGCCGTGCACCGCGGGTCGCCGGTGACCTGCTGCACTCCCGCCCGGGCCAGCTGCGCCTTGATCCCGGCCCTGATGTCGATCCCGGGGGTGCCCGCCCGGGTGACGCAGCCCGCATCCGGCTCCTGCGCCGCGACCCGGGCCCGCATCTCCTCCGGCACCTCATAACATGCGCCGCAGATGTGCGGGCCGATGGCCGCAGTCATCTGGGCCGGGTCCGCCCCGGCGCCCGACATCGCGGCCACCAGCTCGGTGACCACCCCGGCGGCCATTCCTTCGCGGCCCGCGTGGGCGACGCCGACCACCCGGGCCCGCGGGTCGGCGAGCAGGACCGGGGCGCAGTCGGCCACCAGCACCACCATGGCCAGGCCCGGCACGTCGGTGAACTGCGCGTCCACCTGAGGCAGCGGCCCGGTCGAGCCGGCCCGCGAGGGCGGCACATAGACCACGGCCGGGCCGTGCACCTGGTGCATCCAGGTCAGCCGGTCCTGGCCGAGGCCGCACGCCTCGGCCACCAGGCGCCGGTTGGCCGCGATCGCGTCCGGGTCGTCACCGACCGATGCACCCATGTTCAGCGTGTCAAAGGGTGCCGCGCTGACGCCGCCCGCACGGCTGGTGAACAGCGCGAGCACGCCAGGGGCCAGCTCGGCGGGCGGCCCCACACCAGCGCCGGGCTGGCCGTGAGGGCGGCGTCGATCATCGTGTGACGGCGGTGTGCTGCTCTGCTGAGGGAGTGGCGCGGCGCTCACTTGAGGAAGTCTGGCACGTCGAGATCGTCGTCTTCCTCGAAGACGACGGACCGGCGCCGGGTGCTCGAGCTGTCCGGCAGCCAGGCTGCCCCCGTTCCGGACCCGGCGCGGGCCGAGGCCAGCGACTGGTCCGCCGTGGCCGGCTCGGCGGCACGCGGCGCTGGCACGCCGTCGACAGCCGGCTTGCCCTGGTCAGCCGCGCCGGAAGAGCCATCGGAGCTACCTCCGGCGCCTGCGGCGTTCCCCGGGGCCTCCGAGTTCTTCGCGGCGGCGGGCTCAGCGGCCGGGCTGCCCGCCCCGTCCTGCTGCCCGGCCGCCGGAAGCCCGGTGGCAGCGATCTTTGAGGTCGACGGCGGCGCCGGGTTGGCCGCCACGGACGGCCCGCTCTGCCCCTCGGCCGGACGCGCCGCGGGCGGAGCCGCGTCGTTGCCCGCGGGCGGGGACGAGCGCCAGCCGGTGTCCTGGTAGCCGCCTGCGGCGCCCGACGTCCCGCTGCCGGCCACGGGCCGGGCCGGCCTGGCCCGGCCGAGCTCTGCCTCATCGAATCCGGCGGCGATGACCGTGACCCGCACCTCGTCCCCGAGCGCGTCGTCGATGACCGCGCCGAAGATGATGTTGGCGTCGGGTGCGGCCGAGTTCGCCACCAGCTGCGCGGCCTCGTTGATCTCGAACAGGCCGAGGTCGGAGCCGCCCTGGATGGACAGCAGCACGCCGTGCGCGCCGTCGATGCTGGCCTCGAGCAGCGGGCTGGAGATCGCCATCTCCGCCGCGGCCACCGAGCGGTCGTCGCCGCGGGCCGAGCCGATGCCCATGAGCGCGGAGCCCGCGCCCGACATGACCGACTTGACGTCGGCGAAGTCCAGGTTGATCAGGCCGGGGGTGGTGATCAGGTCGGTGATGCCCTGGACACCGGAGAGCAGCACCTGGTCCGCCGCCTTGAACGCGTCCAGCACGCTCACCTGCCGGTCGGAGATGGACAGCAGCCGGTCATTCGGGATCACGATGAGGGTGTCCACCTCATCCCGCAGCTTCTCGATGCCCGCATCCGCTTGCGCCGCCCGGCGCTTGCCCTCGAACCCGAACGGCCTGGTGACCACGCCGATGGTGAGCGCGCCGAGGGACCGGGCCACGTTGGCCACCACCGGAGCGCCTCCGGTGCCGGTCCCGCCGCCTTCGCCGGCGGTCACGAAGACCATGTCGGCGCCCTTGAGGACTTCCTCGATCTCCTCGCGGTGGTCCTCGGCCGCCTTCTCGCCGATGTCGGGGTTCGCCCCGGCACCCAGACCGCGGGTGAGTTCGCGGCCGACGTCGAGCTTGACGTCGGCATCGCTCATGAGGAGGGCCTGAGCGTCCGTGTTGATCGCGATGAACTCGACGCCCTTGAGGCCTTCCTCGATCATCCGGTTAACGGCGTTGACACCGCCACCACCGATACCGACGACCTTGATGACCGCCAAATAGTTCTGCGGTGCTGCCACGAGGAGGAACCTTTCCGCTCGTTTGCTCTATCGCGTTTTCGCTGGCCGCCCTGGCCGCCAGTTACCCCGTCTAGCTTGGAAAACTGCCTGCTGGCTGTCCCCCGGAATACGCCTTCATTAATATTTCGCCGCGCACGTTCTGCGGTTTTCGGCTCGTCAACTCTCACCCTCAAGTTGAGATTTAGAGTTATGTCAAGCTGTCGATTAGTACGGACAGTAGGGTTGCCCGCCGCCCGCGGTCAACTAACCGCGCCGCAGCAAGGCCGGTGTGTTGTGCCAATCTCGCGGGGCAGCACCCGCTATCCCCCGGTGACGGCGGTAGCCGGGTCGCTGACGTCATAGGACCGTGCCCTCGTGCGCATCAGGACTTCCAGTTCGGCCGCCTTTTCCGACGGTCGGCCAATGCCGCCCCACAGCACCGTGACGCCACCCCTGAGGTGCAGCGTCACCGCGTCCGCCGACGGCGCGGCCACCGACAGCACCAAGCGCCCGATCCGCGCCGGAAGCCCCTGCAGCACGGTCGCGGCCGCGAAGACCGCCGGGCTCCCGCGCAGCGCCGCCGCGGGCGGTGCCGAGGCCAGCAGCACCATCCCGGCCGGCCGCCTGGCCACCTGGTCGACGGTCACGCCGAACTTATCGAC
Source organism: uncultured Actinomycetota bacterium (assembly GCA_963844655.1). Lineage (GTDB taxonomy): Bacteria > Actinomycetota > Actinomycetes > Streptosporangiales > Streptosporangiaceae > JASHPR01. The sequence continues at coordinate 458,591 of CAWJPA010000009.1, forward strand.
CAGCGCGAACCCTCCGCCGGAAGGCACCGCGAGGGCCGGCGTTCTGGCTGTGATCGTGATCACGAGCGCGTCCGGCCAGTCCCGGCTGACCGTCGCGGACAGAACCTGGGTGATGCCCTCAACCCGGCGCGCGACCGCGGCCGTGTTGACCCGGGCCAGCGGGGTGCCCCGCACCACGTGCGCCGCCCTGACCACCTCGGCCTTGGGCACCGCGTGCGGGCCCCGTACGACCACGGTCCTGACGACCAGCAGGCTCGAGCCGAGCAGCCCCCAGACCAGGGCGGCGATGATGGCGACCGCCGCCACCGCGAACAGGGCCGCCTTCCAGGGACCGCGGCGGCGGTTGGCGGCGTCGCCCGGCGGGCTGCCGGAGTCCAGCAGGCCGGTCACTGAGCCTTCCCGGACCATCGGGCGTCACCGGCGGTCGCGCAGCGCAGCGACGATCATGGGCCCGAGCGTGGTGACATCCCCCGCGCCCATGGTCAGGACCAGGTCCCCCGGCTTGGCCAGACCCGCGATGACATCCGGCACCGAGGCGGCATCAGGGACGAAACGCCCCCGGCCGCCGGGCACCGCGTCGGCGACGATCTTCCCGGTGATGCCGGGCTCGGGCTCCTCGCGGGCCCCGTACACATCGAGGACCAGCGCCTCGTCGGCCAGCCCGAGCGCGGTCCCGAACTCGGCGGCGAAGATCCGGGTCCGGCTGTACAGGTGCGGCTGGAACACGGCGATCACCCGCCCGTGCGCGGCCACGTCCCTGGCCGCGGTGAGGTCGGCCGTGAGCTCGGTGGGGTGGTGGGCATACGTGTCGAGCACCCGCACGCCATCCACCTCACCCTTGGGCTCCATACGGCGGCCGGCGCCGCGGTAGGCGGCCAGCCCCTTGGCCACGGTCTCGGCCGGGAAGCCGAGTTCCACGGCGGTGGCGAACGCGGCCGCCGCGTTCAGCGCGTTGTGGCGGCCAGGAACCGCGATTTCGAGCTGACCGCCGGGTGCCACGGTCAGCCGGGTGGCCATGCCGCGCGGCAGCACGCCGGTCACCCGGTAGTCGGCGTCGGGCGACTCGCCGTAGGTGCGCACCTGGATCGGGAGCGCGGCCGCGGCCCTGGCCAGTGCCGCGGCCCGGGGGTCGTCGCAGCACGCGACGAGCAGCCCGCCGTCGGTGACCCGGGCCGCGAACGCCGCGAAGGTCTTCTCGATCTCGTCCAGGCTCCCGTAGTTGTCCAGGTGGTCGGCTTCGATGCAGGTGACGATCGCCGCCCGGGGCGACAACACGACGAACGAGCCGTCGCTCTCGTCCGCCTCGGCCACGAACCAGTCGCCCGCGCCGTCGTGGGCCCCGGTGCCGGTCTCGGCCAGAACCCCGCCGATGACGTATCCCGGGTCCGCGCGGCCTGGCGCAGCACCGTGGTCACCATCGAGGTCGTGGTGGTCTTGCCGTGCGTGCCGGAGATCGCGATGCCCTGCTTGCCGAGCATGAGCGAGGCCAGCACGGTCGCGCGGTGCACGATCCTGATCCCGCGCCGCCTGGCCTCGACGAGCTCGGGGTTGTCGTCCCTGATGGCCGAGGGCGTCGTGACTACGGTGTCCGCCTCGCCGACGTTGGCCGCGGCGTGGCCCACGTGCACCACGGCGCCGAGCGCGGCGAGCTCGTCGAGCTGCGCGGAGGTGGCCCGGTCGCTCCCGGACACCGCGACACCCCGGGCCAGCAGGATGCGGGCGATCCCGGACATCCCGGCGCCGCCGATGCCGACGAAGTGCACCCGCCCCAGCTGGCCGACCGGCACCGGCGCTGCCGGCGTCACCAGGCCCATGTCAGGTACCTCCCATCCCTTCGACCCGCCCTTCTGCGCTGTTATCTGGCCCTGTAATCCGGCCTGCCGCTCACCGCCGGCGCCGCCCGCCGCGGCGCCGCGAACCCCGCATGACGTCGATGACCTCGGCCGCGAGCTGGCGGTCCGCGTCTCTGCGGCCCGCATTCGCCGCCGCCTGGGACATGGCGGCGACCAGCTCGGGGTCGAGCAGCACAGGGAGCAGGGTGTCCGCTATCCACTCCGGGCTCAGCTGGGCGTCATCGATGATGATCCCGCCGCCGACCTCCTCGATCGGCGCGGCATTCAGCCGCTGCTCCCCGTTGCCGTGCGGCAGCGGGACATACGCCGCGGGCAGGCCCACCGCCGTGAGCTCGGCGCAGGTCATCGCGCCCGCCCGGCAGAGCGCGAAGTCAGCGGCGGCGTACGCGAGGTCCATCCGGTCCAGGTACGGCAGCGTCACGTACGGGGTCTCGCCACCGGCCGGCGGGACATCGACGTCCGAGCGGGGGCCGATGATGTGCAGCACCTGGACGCCTGCGGGCTGGATCCAGCCCGCGGCATCGATCACGGCCCGGTTCAGCGACCTGGCACCCTGCGAGCCGCCGGTGACCAGCAGCACCGGGAGGTCGGGCCGGAAGCCGAAGTGCGCGCGGGCCTTGTCCCCCAGCGCCAGCCGGTCCAGGCCGGCTATCTCACGCCGGATCGGGATGCCGATGAACCTGGCGTGCGGGAGCTTGGTGCGCGGCTGCCCGGTGAAGACGTGCTTGGTCAGCCGCACGCCGATCCGGTTGGCCAGGCCGGGACGCACGTTGGCCTCGTGCACGACGATCGGGATACTGCGGTACTTGGCGGCGAGGTAGGCGGGCGTGGCCACGTAGCCACCGAACCCGACCACCACGTCCGCCTCGGCCCGGTCGAGCGCCGCGACCGTTTCTCTCATCGCGGAACCGAGCCGCCCCGGCACCGACAGCAGCTGCGGAGTCAGCGAGCGGGGCAGCGGGACCGCGGGGATGAGCTCCAGGTCATAGCCGCGCAACGGCACCAGCCTGGTCTCCAGCCCGCGCTCGGTACCCAGGCAGGTGATCGGGATGCGGGGGTCAGCACGCCGCAGGGCGTCGGCCAGCGCCAGAGCAGGCTCGATGTGGCCGGCCGAGCCGCCACCTGCGAGGACGACGCTCACTGGCTCGCCTCCGGCAAGACACTCATGGGCTCGCCTCCGGCAAGACGCTCATCGAACGGCCCGCCTCCCAACCATCGTTACCGGCCCGCTCCCGGGCTCAACCGCGCCGCCTGGCCAGGCCAAGCCAGCTTAGGACGCGCAGCGTCGGCCCGGGGCCAGCAGCGGCGAGTGCCTGGCTGGCACCGGGCTCGCGCTTCGCGAACGACATCAGCATGCCCAGCGCGGCCATGGTCACCAGCAGCGAGGACAGCCCCGCCGAGACGAGCGGCAGCGGCACGCCGGTGATCGGGAGCACCCCGATCACCGCGCCGATGTTCACCAGCGCCTGCACGACGATCCATGCGGTAGCGCCGGCCGCGGCCAGGCGCATGAACGTATCAGGCACCCGCCGGGCGATGCGCAGCCCAGCATAGGCGAGCCCGCCGTACAGGAGGGTCACGCAGACTGTGCCGACCAGGCCGAGCTCCTCGCCGATGATCGCGAAGATGAAGTCGGTCGTGGTGTTCGGGACCCACCCCCACTTGGACCGGCCAGCACCCAGGCCGACGCCGAACCAGCCGCCCGAGCCCACCGCGTATGTCCCCTGGACCGTCTGCCAGCCGGCCGTCGACGACTGGGCCTGCGCGTTGAAGAACCCGGTGATCCGTTCCAGCCGGTAGGGAGCCACGATGATCAGCATGACCATCGCGAACCCCATCAGCGCGAGGATGCCGATGAACAGCCGGCCCGGCGTGCCGATCACCCAGAGCAGGGCCAGGAAGATCACGAGCAGGATGAACGTGGTGCCGAGGTCGTCGCCGAGCATCACCAGCATGGTGAGGATGGCGGCCCCGGGCAGCAGCGGTATCAGCAGGTGCCGCCACTCGGCGAGCTGGCCGGCCTTCTCCTTGCGGGCGAGCAGGTCCGCGCCCCACAGCAGGAAGGCCAGCTTGGCGAACTCCGAAGGCTGGATCTGGAGCCCGCCGATCTGGACCCAGCGCTCGGCACCGCCCACCGTCTCCCCCACGCTGAGCACCAGGATCAGGCCGAGAACGGACACCGCCATCATCGGGTAGGCCAGGGCCCGGAACACCAGCGGGGATGAGCGTGCGGCGATCCACATCACGGGCAGCCCGATCGCGACGCCGAGCAGCTGCTTCTGCAGGCCCGCGTACGGCGACCCGCCCTGGGCCAGGGCCTGGGCCGAGGACGTGGACAGCACCATGACCAGGCCCAGGGCCAGCAGCAGCAGGCTGAGGCCGAGGACCAGGTAGTAAGAGGTCAGTGGGCGGTCCAGCACCCGGAGCCCGGCCGTCACCCGCTTCCTGGCCCGGGCCGGGTACGCGGGCGCGCTCACCGCGAGTCCGCCAGCCGCCCAACCGCCGCCGCGAACGCGTCCCCGCGCGCCGGGTAGTCCCGGAACATGTCGAACGACTGCGCGGCCGGCGCCAGCAGCACGGTGTCCCCGGGCACGGCCAGCTTCGCGGCCTCAGCGACAACGAGATCCATGGCACCAGTGTCGGTGCGGACGGCCTCCACGACCGGGACATCCGGCGCGTGTCGCGCCAATGACCTGCTGATCACATCCCGGTCGGCCCCGAGCAGCACCACGCCGCGCAGCCGCGGGCCGGCCGATGCGACCAGCATGTCGATGTCCGCGTCGGCGCCGCGGAACAGCCCGCCGGCGATCCACACCACCGAGGGGTAGGCGGCGAGCGACGCCGCGGCCGCGTGCGGGTTGCTCGCCTTCGAGTCGTCGACGTAGTCGACCCCGCCGACGTGCGCGACCAGGCTCATCCGGTGCGGCGCGGGCCGGAACCGGGCCAGCCCGGCCCGGACCGCCTCCGGCGGGACGCCGTACGCCCGGGCCAGTGCCGCCGCCGCGAGCGCGTCAGCCACGTTGTGCGGGGCCGGCGGTTGGACGTCATCAACTCCGGCCAGGACGACGCCCGCCGCGCCGTCGGGACCGCCAAACGCCCGGTCCAGCAGGACGTCGCCGGCCACGCCGAGCTCATCCGGCCCGGGCGGGCCGAGCCGGAAGCACACCACCCGCCGGGCGTACGACGCCGCGGCCGCGGCGAGGTCGTGCGAGCGCGCGTCCTCGGCGTTGCAGACGGCCACCGTGCCCGGCGCGTACACGCGCCCCTTGGCCTGCGCGTACGACTCGATGTCGCCGTGCCAGTCGAGGTGGTGCGCGGCCACGTTCAGCACCACGGCCGCGGCCGGCCGCACCGACTGGCTCCAGTAGAGCTGGAAGCTGGACAATTCGACCGCCAGCACCCGGTACGGCTCCGGCTCGCCGATCGCGTCGACCACGGAGAGGCCCACGTTGCCCGCGGCCACGCTGCGGTGCCCGGCCGCGGCGAGCATGGCCGCGAGCATCTGCACGGTCGTGGTCTTGCCGTTGGTGCCGGTCACCGCCAGCCAGTCCTGCCGCGAGCCGTCGGCGAGCACCGGGCGCAGCCGCCAGGCCAGCTCGACGTCGCCGATCACCGGGATCCCCGCGGCGGCCGCGGCGGTCAGCAGCGGGGTCCCCGGCCGCCAGCCCGGCGTGGTGACCACGAGCTCGGCCCCGTCCGGGAGCTGCGGCTCCGGGCTCAGCACCACCGCGACGCCGAGGTCACCGAGTTCCTTGGCGACCCTGCGGTTGGCGTCGTCGTCGCGGCCGTCGACGGCGGTGACCCGCGCGCCGCGGGCCGCGAGCGCCCTCGCCACGGGCGGGCCGGAGATGCCGAGCCCGTTGACGCACACCACACGCCCGGCCAGCCGGCCGAAAAGGCCGTCCAGCCGCGCGTCCACTCCCCCCATAGCCTTCATGTGCGCGCCTCCGGCATGGTGTGTTCGTTCGCGCGCTTCCAGCGCGACAGTCGCGGCTACCCCGGCAGCCATTCCACGTAGAAGATGCCGAGGCCGAGCGCGATGAACAGGCCTGCGATCAGCCAGAACCTGATCACGATCGTGGTTTCGGCCCAGCCGAGCAGCTCGAAGTGATGCTGCAGCGGGGCCATACGGAAGACCCGGCGGCCGGTCATCTTGAACGACCCCACCTGAATGATCACCGACATGATAATGATCACGAACAGGCCGCCGAGTATCACCAGCAGCAGCTGGGTCTTCGTGCACACGGCCAGCCCGGCGAGCACGCCGCCCAGCGCGAGCGAGCCGGTGTCGCCCATGAAGATCCTGGCTGGCGGCGCGTTCCACCACAGGAAGCCGAAGCAGGCGCCGAGCACCGTCCCGGCCACCACCGCGAGATCCAGCGGGTCGCGCACCGGATAGCACTGCTGGGCCAGGAAATTCGTGCAGTCGTTCTTCAGCTGCCAGATCCCGATCAGCACGTACGCGGCGAGCACCAGGATGGACCCGCCGGTGGCCAGCCCGTCCAGGCCGTCGGTCAGGTTCACCGCGTTCGACCACCCGGCGATCATCAGGACGATCCAGAGCACGAACGGCAGGACCCCGATCGACGGGCCGACGTCGCGCAGAAACGAGATGTGCGCATCGGCCGGGGTCAGGTCGAACCCGTCCGGGTGATGAAGCACCTCGACCGCGAATATCGCGCCGACCACGGCCTGGCCGGCCAGCTTGGCCCCGCTGCGCAGGCCGAGGCTCCGCTGCTTGTAGATCTTGATGAAGTCGTCGATGAAGCCGACCGCGCCCAGGCCGGTCATCAGGAACAGCACCAGCAGGCCCGACGTGGTCATCGGGTCGTTGGTCAGCTCGTGCCCGACCAGGTACCCGACCAGGGTCGCGATCACGATGACCGTCCCGCCCATGGTCGGGGTACCGCGCTTGGTGGCGTGCTTCGCCGGGCCGTCCTCCCGGATCTCCTGGCCGTAGCCGCGCCGGGTGAAGAACTTGATCGCGAGCGGTGTGCCGAACAGCGCCATCACCAGCGCGACGCCTGCCGAGATGAGGATGGTCCTCACAGCGGCTGCTCCCCGGTCAGCGCCAGCGCCACGCGCTGCAGGTTCGCGGCGCGTGAGGCCTTGACCAGGACCATGTCACCCGGCTTGACCCGCTCCTCGACCGCGGCCACCGCCGCCTGGGCGTCAGGAACCTGCAGCAGCTCGCCGTGCCAGGCCGGATCCGACTTGGCGCCGGCCATCATCGGCGCGGCCTCCTGGCCGACCACGATCAGCCCGGCCAGGCCCGCGCCCGCGGCCGCCAGCCCCGCCTGCTCGTGCAGCTCGTCCGCCTGGTCGCCCAGCTCGCTCATCGGCCCGAGCACGGCGAACGCGCGCCGCCCGCGCGCCATCGTGACCAGCGCCGCCAACGCAGCCCTGATGGCCTCGGGATTAGCGTTGTAGGCGTCGTTGACGACGGTCACGCCGTCCGTGCGCTCGGTTACTTCCATCCGCCACCTGCTCCGGGCAACTGCCGCAGAAAGCCCGTCCGCGACCGCGGATGTCTCCATGCCGAGCTGGCCGGCCAGCGCCGCGGCCGCCAGTGCGTTGGACACATTGTGCCCGCCGTGCAGCTGCAGCCGGACGGGGGCCTGCCCTGCCTCGGTGACCAGGGTGAAGCGGGCCCGGCCGGCCTCGTCGAGCGTGATGTCGTCCGCGCGGACGTCCGCCCCGGCGGACTCGCCGAAGGTCACGACCCGGGCCCGGGTGCGCCCCGCCATGGCCAGGACCCGCGGGTCGTCCGCGTTCAGCACGGCGACGCCGTCGGCCGGCAGCGCCGCGGGCAGCTCTCCCTTGGCCGCCGCCACGTCGTCGATGCTGCCGAACATCCCGGCGTGCGCGAGCCCGACACACAGCACCGCGCCCAGCTGGGGCGGCGAGATCTCGCACAGCGCGGCGATGTGCCCGGCGCCGCGCGCGGACATCTCGGCGATCAGGTACCTGGTCTCGCGGGTCAGCCGCAGCACGGTGAGCGGGTGGCCGATCTCATTGTTAAAGGAGTTCCGGGGGGACACGGTCGGGCCCAGCCGCTCGATCAGCTGGGCCGCCAGGTCCTTGGTGGTGGTTTTCCCCGCGGATCCGGTGATCGCCGCGATGGTCAGGCCGGGCAGCCGGTCCACCACCGCCCGGGCCAGGGCGGCCAGCGCGGCGGGCACGTCGGGCACGATCAGCGCGGGCACGCCGGGCGGCCGGGTGGCGAGCACCGCCGTGGCCCCGGCCACCACCGCCTGCGGCGCGAAGTCGTGCCCGTCGGCGCGCTCCCCGGGCAGCGCGGCGAACAGGGCGCCCGGCTCGGCCTGGCGCGAGTCGATGACCACCGGGCCGGTCACGATCGCGGCCGGATCGGCCGCGGGATCGCGCACCGCGCCGGTGATCTCAGCGATCTGGCCCACGGACAGTGGGATCACAGGTTCTCAGCCTCCGCGTGCGCCGCTGACTCGCCGAGACTGCGGGCGAGAGCCTCGGCTGCCACCTCGCGGTCGTCAAACGGGATAACCGCCGTGCCAGCGTACTGGCCGCGCTCGTGTCCCTTCCCCGCAATCAGTACGACGTCGCCCTTGCCCGCGCGGCTGATGGCGAGGTCGATGGCGGCACCGCGGTCCGGCTCGATGATCACGTGGGCGCGGCCGGTGGCGGGAACGTCCAGTGCGCCGGTGAGCATCTCGGCCACTATCCCGAGCGGATCCTCCGACCGCGGGTTATCACTGGTGAAAACCGCGACGTCGGCGAGCCCGGCAGCGGCCGCCCCCATCATCGGGCGCTTGGCGCGATCCCGGTCGCCGCCGCAACCCAGCACGATCGTGAGGTTGCCCTGGGTGACCGGCCGCAGCGCCTCCAGCACGGCCCGGACCGCCCCGGGCTTGTGCGAGTAGTCGACGAGCACGGTGAAGTCCTGGCCGCCCTCGACCCGTTCCAGGCGCCCGGGCACGCCCGGGCAGGCGGCGACCCCGGCCACCGCGGTCGCGATCCCGATCCCGGCCTCGACCAGCGCCACGATGGCGGCCAGCGCGTTGGCCACGTTGAACGGCCCGGGCAGTGCCACCGACGCGTCGGCTTCGACCCCGCCGGGCCCGATGACCCGGAACGTGCTCCCGTCCGCGCCGCCGCGTATGTCGGCCGCCCGCCAGTCCGCCTCGGCGTTCCCGTTCGCCGAGTACGTGGTCAGCGGGATCTGCGGGGTGGCGACGAGCTGCCGGCCGTGCCCGTCGTCGATGTTCACCACCCCGGCCCGGGCGTAGCCGGGCGTGAACAGGGTCGCCTTGGCGGCGAAGTAGTCGTCGAGCGTCTCGTGGAAGTCCAGGTGGTCCTGGGACAGGTTGGTGAACACGGCCACGTCATAGGTCGTGCCAGCCACCCGGCCGAGGGACAGCGCGTGGCTGGACACCTCCATGGCCGCCGCCGTCACCCCCTGCTCGACCATGGCCGCGAGCAGCGCCTGCAGATCGGTGGCCTCCGGGGTGGTCAGCCCGCCGTCGGTGACGACGTCCCCGACCCGGGTCTGCACGCCGCCGACCAGGCCGGTCAGGTGACCCGCCGCCCGCAGCCCGGACTCCAGCAGGTAGGTCGTGGTGGTCTTGCCGCTGGTCCCGGTCACGCCGATCAGGGTCAGCTTCTGCGCCGGGTGACCGTAGATCCAGGACGCGACCGCGCCGAGCCTCGACCGCGGGTCGGCGACCACGAACACCGGCAGCCCCGAGCGGATCGCGAGCTCCTTGCCCGCGGGATCGGTGAGGATGGCGGCGGCCCCGGCCGAGGCCGCCTGCGCGCAGAACCGGCCGCCGTGGTGGTTGCTGCCGGGCAGCGCCGCATACAGGTCGCCGGGCTGGACCCGGCGGGAGTCATGCGTGATCCCGGAGACCCCGCGGGATGTTCTCGGCACGGAGAGCGGGCCGGGTGCGTCCCGGCCTGCGGTCCTCACCCCGAGCAGCACCGCGAGTCCCGCGAGCGGGCGCAAAGGCACGCGGCGTGGACGCAGATCCGCTGGCACGGGCTGAGATTACCCTCGTTCACGGTGCCATGAGCCGCACGTACGGGCGGTTGCCGCCGTCGGGGGGAATTCGTAGCGTCTGCAGGGCGAACTTTGTCACGTGATAGAACACTGGCCCGGCTACGGCGTCGCCGAAGTAACTGCCCTTCTTCGGGTTCTGCACGTTGACCGCCACCACGAGCTGGGGGTCGCTGGCCGGGACCATGCCGATGTAGCTCGCCCCGTACTCGCACAGGCAGCCGCCGCGCTGCGGGTCGGGAACCTGGGCGGTGCCGGTCTTGGACGCGATGGAGTACCCCGGGATTACACCCCACGGCTCGCCCCCGCCGGCGTCGACCACGGGCACCTGCTCCAGCATCCCGATCAGTTCCTTCGCGGTCCGCGGCTGCAGCACCCGGGTGCGCCGGGGCGCGGGCGCGCTGACGAACTTCCCGTTGCCGTCCGTGGTGCCCGCGACGATGGTGGGCTGGACCCGCACCCCGCCGTTGGCGATCGTCGCGTAGACGCTGGCCATCTGCACCGCGTTCGCGGCGACGCCCTGGCCGAAGGAGAGCGTGTACCGCTCGTTGCCCCACCACTTGGCGGGCGTCGGCAGGATCCCCGCGCTCTCGCCGGGCAGGTTGAGCCCGGTGGGCTCACCGAGGCCGAAGGCCCGGAAGTACTGGTACTGCAGCTGCGGGCTGACGTGCTGCACCACCTGCACCATGCCGTCGTTGAACGAGTTGGCGAGGATGCCGGCGATCGTGTACCTGGCCGTGGCGTGCACTTCACTGTCCCGGAACGAATACCCGTCGACCACGATGTGGTCGGGGACGACATAGCTGCTCATCGGCGTCTGGCCGCCGTGCTCCAGCGCGGCGGCCACGGTGATGACCTTCGCCGTGCTGCCGGGCTGGAACACGTTCTGCACCGGGATATCGGCGGTGGCGGCCACGCTGGCCGGGCTGGCCGGGTTGAAGGTCGGGTACTGGGCGAGCGCCAGGATCCGCCCGGTCTGCGGCTGCATCACCACGACCGAGCAGTTCGCGGCGTGGGTGGCCTTGACCTCGGCGGCGCACTGCTGCTCGGCGTACCACTGGATGTCGGACTGGATGGTCAGCTTCAGGCTCCCGGCGGCCAGCGGCGCCCGGACAATCTGCTCGGTTTGCGGGATGGGCTGCTGCGTCGGGCCCACCTCGACCGTTTCGCTGCCGTCCCGTCCGGCCAGCAGCGTGTTGTACTGCTCCTCCACCCCGGCCTGGCCCCGCAGGTCGCCCGCGGTGTCAGCGTTGGTGAAGCCGATCAGGTTGGCGGCCAGATCGCCGTTGGGGTAGGCCCGGGAGTAGCTCGGCGTCTCGGCGATGCCCGGCAGCTTCAGGCCCATGATCCGGGAGCCGACCGAGGCCAGCACGTTCTTCTTGAGCACGACGTACTGGGGTGATGACGGGTAGTTGAGCAGCGCCTCGATCGCGGGCTGCGTCATGCCGAGCGGCCCGGCCAGCGCGGCGGCTACCGCGCTCCGCCTGGCCCGCGGGATTTGCGCTGGATCGGCGTAGACCAGGTCGGTCTGCACGGTCATCGCGAGTATCCGGCCGTCGCTGCTGGTGATAGAGCCGCGCACGACCGGGATCGGGATCGGCGTGGGCGGCAGCATCTGCTGCTGCGCCAGGGCCCGGTAGCGCGTCCAGTGCAGGCCCTGCAGCTGCACCAGCCTGCCCACGAACAGGGCCATGACCAGCCCGATGCACACCAGCGAGGCGTACAGCCTGCGGCCGTGGCCGGCCAGGCGCACCGCGGGCCGCACGAGGCGGGCGCCGCGGACTGGGCTCGTCGGGCGCCCCGGCCGGGTACCCCGCCCGGGGCCGAGCAGGGCCCGGGCGCGGTCAGGCGCCCGGCCCCGGGGTTCGCTGCGCTGGCGTTCCTGGCGGCCGCCCCTGACCCCGACACTGCCCGCTGGCCTGGGCGCGGCGGGCTGCGCCCCAGCGCGCGGCCTCCGGCTGTCGCCGTATCTCCGGCTGTCGGGCCGCCTGCCGCCGTCGCCGGGCCGCCGTTCTGAGCGTGATCCTTGCGGCCCCCGCGGGCCGCGCGGCCCGCCCGGCGGCGCCGGGCGGCGGGCCGGCCGCCGCCCCGGCCCTTCGTCCCTGCCTCCGGAACCAGGGGCTCCCGCGCCGTCGCCAGGTGTCACGGGGTATATCCAGGTACGGCGTACACGCCCGCGGCCCGGTTGGGCGTGGTGTAGCTGCGGCCGGTCTTCAGGTCGACGAAGTTGAGCTTCGGCTGCGTCCGCAGGCCCAGCCGGTACGCCCGCTTCGCGATGGCGCCGGCTGACTGATCGGTCGCCACCTGCTGCTGCAGTTCCTGAACCTGCTGCGCGGACACCAGGTTGCTGTGCTGCAGATCGCTGATGCGAATCGATCCCGCCGCCAGCGTGGTGTTGATGACCAGCAGGCAGATGAGGCCGCCGGCCAGCAGCCCGACCACCAGCAGGATGAAGGGGGTGCGCGATGATGGCCGGCCCGCGGGTGCGGTGGCGCGGGTCGCTCTCGCCGGGCGGGCCGCGGCGGTACGTGCCGCCCCGCGGTTCGGAGCAGGGCGGGCGGACCGGCCCGGGACCGCCGGGCGGGCTGGCCGGCTCGGGGCGGCCGGGCCGGTGGGGCGGGCCGGGCGGGCCGGGCGCACCGTCCTGGCGGGCCGCGCCGTGCGCACCGGGCTGTCCGGGCGGGCGGGCCGCGCCGTGCGGGACCTGCGGGCCAGCGTGCCGGTGGACGCAGCCCGGGCGGTATCCGGCTCCCGCGGATCACGGGCCGGCGGATCACTGGCTTGCGGACTACGGGCCGGCGAACCAGGGGCCTGCGAACCACGGGCCTGCGAACCACGGGGCCGCGGATCACGGGCGCGCGGATCACGCTGCTCCCCGCGGCGCGGAGGCTGGCGGCGCGGCACCTGGGCGCCCTGCCGATCTTGCCGGGTGCCCGAACTCACCGTCGTAGTCATGTGACCGTGACCGCCCTCCTGGTTGCGTTCCGCCTGCTGCTCATGCCGCCGCCAATATTCGCTCAGCGGCTCTGAGCCGGGCTGAGGCCGCGCGCGGGTTGGCCGCCACTTCCGCCGCCGTCGGCTGCTCGGCGCCCCGGGTGAGGAGCCGGAACCGCGGCCGGGCCGACGCGAGCTGCACCGGCAGGCCGCGCGGCGTCGTGTCCGTGGTCACGGCGGCGAGCGCCCGCTTCACCGTGCGGTCCTCGAGCGAGTGATAGGCGAGCACCACGATCCGGCCGCCGACCGCTACGGCATCCAGTGCCGCGGGCAGCGCCCGGCGCAGCGCGTCGAGCTCGCCGTTCACCTCGATCCGCAGCGCCTGGAAGGTGCGCTTCGCCGGGTTGCCTCCGGTCCGCCGGGCCGGGGCCGGGATCGAGTCCCTGACGAGCGCGCTCAGCCGCATGGTCGAGGTGAGCGGCTCGCGTGACCTCTCCCGGACCACGGCCTCCGCGATCCGCCGCGCGAACCGCTCCTCGCCGTACTCGCGCAGCACCTGTGCCAGCCGGGCCACGGGATAGGTGTTCACGACGTCCGCGGCGGTCAGCGGCCCTGACCTGTCCATGCGCATGTCCAGCGGCGCGTCCTGCGCGTAAGCGAAGCCCCGGCCGGGATCATCCAGCTGCGGGGACGACACCCCCAGGTCGAACAGGATGCCTTGCACGCTCGGGTGCCCGAGCCCGGCCAGGATCTCGCCGATCTCGTCGTACCTGGCGTGCACCAGCGAGACCCGCTCCGCGTACGGCGCCAGCCGCTGTCGGGACTCCTCGATCGCGGCGTCGTCGGTGTCCACGCCGATCAGGGTCAGTCCCGGGTGCTGGCTCAGCAGCGCACTGGCGTGCCCGGCCCGGCCGAGCGTGGCGTCCACCAGGACCGATCCCTGCTGCTGCAGCGCCGGGGCGAGCAGGGCAAGCACCCGGTCGGTCATGACCGGCAGATGTCCTGGCCCGGTAGTGGGCATCGGTCCCCTTTGTCCCAGTGGTGGTGTGCGTGGTGGTCTTAGGCGCCGCGATGTGCGGCAGAACGGAAATCGCCCGCTGACGTGCCTGCCCGGCCAGGTCCCCATCCGCGCACCTGCGCTGATGGGCACTGCGCTGATGGCCACGGATGCCGCCTGGCGCCGGGGAAGTGACGTCAGCCGACCTGGCCACCCAGCGCGGGTGGAGACCTCGCCGGGCATCCCGCGTACGGGCGCGTGTTCACAGGACTCCGGGCAGCACCTCCTCGGACGCTTCAGAGAACGCACCTTCCTGCTGTTCCAGGTAGGTCTCCCAGGCCGTGGCGTCCCAGATCTCGAGGCGGGTGTTGGCCCCGATCACAACGCACTCGCGCTGCAGCGCCGCGTAGTCACGCAGCGCCGGCGGGATCGTTATCCGCCCCTGCTTGTCCGGTATCTCGTCGGAGGCACTGGCGAAGAAGACCCGGCTGTAGTCCCGCACGGCCTTGGAGGTCACCGGCGCGGTCCGCAGCGCCTCGGTGATCCGGCCGAACTCCGACTCGGGGAACACGTAGAGGCAGCGCTCCTGGCCCTTGGTCAGGACCAGGCCCTGGGCGAGCTCCTCGCGGTACTTGGCAGGCAGGATCAGCCGGCCCTTGTCGTCCAGCCGGGGCGTGTGAGTGCCGAGAAACACCAGCGCTCACCTCCCGAGTCCCCCACCCGTGTGCTGTATGGGGCCGTCCTCACCCCACGGTCCTCCACTGTACTCCACAATCCCCCACCGTCAACGATGCAGCACGCCGATTAGCCCCCCATCCGCTCCACATCGGCGGTGAATTCGGGGGATCCAGCGGTGGGGTGAAGTGGAGTGCGACCTGGCCGCTGATGGGAACGGGTCAGGTCCCGGTCTGGCCCGGCCGCCCCGGCGTGATTCCGCAGGCCGCACCAGGCAGGATTGGCGCATGGTGTTACCTCCTCGATACGGGACCGACGTCGCGTTCGCACCGTTGCACCACGTACTGTCTGAACGCACGGCCATGGCGACAGCTCACGGGTCCGGCCTGCTCACGGGGGCCCGAGATCGCGCCGAACGTGACGCGAGGAGGACAGGTGGTCAGTGACCCGCAGGACCTGCCAGACCAGAAGCTGGATGAGCTCGTTCAGGTAGCTCACCGCGTCAGCGCGGCCGTGGAGACCGTGATCTCCGGTAAGCCGGAAGCGATCAGGCTGGCGATGACCGTCCTGCTCGCCGAGGGGCATGTGCTCATCGAGGACGTGCCCGGGGTGGGCAAGACGCTGCTGGCCAAGGCGCTCGCCCGGTCCATCGACTGCTCGGTCCGGCGCGTCCAGTTCACGCCCGACCTGCTGCCCGGCGATCTGACCGGAGTCAGCGCCTTCAACCAGGAACTGCAGGAGTTCGAGTTCAAGCCTGGGCCCATCTTCGCCAACATCGTGCTCGGCGACGAGATCAACCGGGCCTCGCCTAAGACGCAGTCCGCGCTGCTGGAGTGCATGGAGGAGCGCCAGGTGACCGTGGACGGGGCCACCTACCCCCTGGAGCCGCCGTTCATGGTGATCGCCACGCAGAACCCAATCGAGATGGAGGGGACCTATCCGCTGCCGGAAGCGCAGCGCGACCGGTTCACCGCCCGCATCTCCATCGGTTACCCGGATCCGGAAGCGGAGCTCGCGATGCTGGACTCGCACGGGTCGTCCTCACCGCTGGACGACCTCGAGCCGGTCGCGCACGGGAGCGACATCCGCGCGCTGGTCATGGCGGTCCGCGAGGTGCACGTGGCCCAGGCGATCAGGCAGTATGTCATCAGGCTGGTCAACGCCACGCGATCCTCCGCTGAGCTCAGGCTCGGCGCGTCGCCGCGGGCCACGCTGCACCTGCTGCGCGCCAGCCGCGCCTACGCGGCGCTCGACGGCCGTGACTTCGTGATTCCCGACGACGTCCAGGCGCTGGCAGGCCCCGTGCTCGCGCACCGGCTGCTGCCCACCCCGGAGGCGCTCGTGAGCCACGACCCGCCCGAGCACGTGCTGGCCAAGCTGGTGGACAGGCTCCCGTTGCCGGTCAAATAGGACGTCGGACGCTGACGAAGTGGCCCAGTTCACAAGCGGGCCATAGATTGGAACTCCCGCGGTGGAAAGAAAGGTCAGCAGATGCGGTCGTGGCTTGCTGCGTTCACCACGCGCGGCACGTCGTTTCTAGCGGCTGGCCTCGCCGCGACCCTCGCCGGGCTGTTCCTCGGCGAGCGCGACCTCGTGAGTGTCGGGGTCCTGCTCCTGGTGCTGCCGCTGTTCTCCGCGCTGGCCGCGGGCCGGGCGCGCTACCGGCTCAGCTGCGTCCGCAGCATCGCCCCGCCCCGGGTGGCCTCGGGCCAGACCGCGCAGGTGCGGCTGCATCTGGAGAACGTGTCCCGGCTGCCCACCGGGCTGCTGCTGGCCGAGGACACGGTTCCGTACGTGCTTGGCACCCGGCCCCGTTATGTCCTGAACGGAATTGAGCGGGGTGGGACCCGCGAGCTCAGCTACCCGCTCCGCTCGGATTTGCGGGGCAAGTTCGAGATCGGGCCGCTCGAGATCCGGATCGCGGACTCGTTCGGCCTGGTCGAGCTCGGCCGGTCGTTCTCCTCCTGCACCACCCTGGTGGTCACGCCCAAGGTGGTCCCGCTCCCCCGGGCCGTGGTCACCGGCAGCTGGGTGGGTGACGGCGACGGCCGGGCCCGCACAGCGGCCGCCGCGGGCGAGGACGACGTCGTCCCGCGGGCCTACCGGGACGGCGATGAGCTGAGGCGGGTGCACTGGCGGTCGACCGCGCGCTACGGCGAGCTCATGGTGCGCCGCGAGGAGCAGCAGTGGCGGAACCGGGTGCTGCTGCTGCTCGACACGCGGCGCGGCGCCCATATGGGCCACGGCCCGGCATCTTCCTTCGAGTTCGCGGTCAGCGCGGCCGCGTCCATCGGCATGCATCTCGCCCGCGAGGGCCTGGACGGCCAGCTGATCACGGACACGGGGACGGTCACCGCGCCCGGCATCTTCGAGGACGTCCTGCTCAACTCGCTGGCCGTAATCAAGCCGTCCCGCAGCCGCGACCTCAGCTCCGGGCTCGCCACGCTCCGTGGCAGCAGCGGGCTTCTGGTGGCGGTGACCGGACGGCTGTCCCCGGGCGCGGCCCGGCAACTCGCCGCGAGCCGGCGCGACGCGCGCCCCGCGATCGCACTGCTGCTCGACGTGTCCACCTGGGACGAGTCGGCCGTCAGTCCCACCACCAGCACCGTCTACGGCGGCTCAGGAAACGGCACCCCGGACGGCCAGGCGGCCACCACCGCCAGCGGCGGCCCGGGCGACGGGAGCGCTGCTGACGCAGGCCCGGGTGACGAAAACACGCCGGACGGCCGGGCCAGCAACGGCCGTGCCGCCAGGAGCCGGGCCGCGAGCAGCGGCCGGCCCGGCCTGAGCGAGACCGATCAGGCCGCGGCGGTCCTCCGGGCCGCTGGCTGGCGGGTGGCCCGCCTTGACGCGAGCACGCCGCTCCAGGTCGCGTGGCAGCAGCTGGCGGCGCCCGCCGTAGCCAAGCCGCCGGTCCCGCAGGCCAATACGCGCCCGGGGACGGCGGTATGAATCACCGGCTCACCGTGACCGCCGCCATCGCCGTGATCCTGGCGTCGGTGTCGATATACCCGCTCATCCAGGGGACGGCGTGGTTCTGGATTGGGGTCGGCGCGGTCGTTGTCGCCGCCGCCGCGGGGACCATCACCCGGCTGCCGACCCTGCACGCAACCGTGGCCGCGGCGGTGCTCGCACTGATCGTCTGTGCCCCCCTGCTGACCAGCCCATCCTGGTTCGGTAAGGCCGTCGGCGTGGTGCTGGTCGCCATCACGGCCGCGAGCCGCCCCCGCATCCGCGGCACGCGGGCGTTCGCCTGGCTCGTGACCTACGCGGCCGCACTGCTGATCTACCTGAACGGCGTCTTCGCCGGCGGGCTGTCGGTAGCCGGGATCGTGCCCACCGCCAGCTCGCTGCATCATCTGTGGACGCTCGCGGTCCAGGGCCTGAGCGAGCGGGCCTACGCGCCCCCGGTCCTAGGCACGCACGGCATCGACCTGGTGGCCGCGGCGGGCATCGGCGTGATGGCGGCGGCCACGGACTTCCTCGCGGTGCGGATGCGCAGCCCGGCGATCGCAGGCCTGCCGCTGCTCGCTTTGTACAGCGTCCGGATAACCACCAACGCCAAGCAGGGCGGGACCGGCGCCACCCTGGTGTTCTGCTTCGGCATCGTCGGCTACCTGGCGCTGCTGGCCGCGGACGGGCGGGAGCGGCTGCGGATCTGGGGCCGGCTGGTCACCGTCTGGCACGGTGCCGATGACCAGGGGGCGCCCGGTATCCCGGCGGACACCGCCGAGTCGCCCGACACCAGGGCTCTGGCCGCGTCTGGCCGCAGAATCGGGCTGGCCGCCGCGTGCATCGCGCTGGCGTTCCCGCTGCTGGTTCCCGGCATCCGGGTGCACGACCTGTTCGCGTCAAGCCCGTCGGGCCCCGGCAACGGGGCCGGGAACGGCGGCCCGATCTCGCTGCCCAACCCGCTGGTCCAGATGCACGCGCAGCTGCTCAACGGGACGCCGGAGACCGTCCTGACCTTCCGCACGACCGCGCGGGTCCCGCAGGACCAGTATCTGCAGATCTACGTCCTGAACTACGACGCGGCCAAGGGCGAGTGGACCCTGGTCCCGCCGCAGCGCTTCACCCGGGTGAAGGACGGCCCGTTGCGGAACCCGCCGGGGCTGGCCGCCAGCACGTTCACGGCCGATGCGACCACCAAGATCAAGCTGGACAAGGGCGTGGCGGGCTACGGCTCTAAGGAGGCGTTCCTCCCGCTGCCTTACGCGCCGACGTCGCTGCGCGCCTCAGGGAACTGGGTCGAGGACAACAACACGCTGATGGTGTATTCGGCGCAGCCGCGGGCCATCTCCGGCCTGTCCTACACGGTCGACAGCTCGCAGCCCGAGATCGGCAAACAGCAGATCGACCGGGCCCCGTCCTACCCGGCCTACATCAGGGGCACTTATCTGCAGTTCCCGGCCAGCGCCGAGCTGGCCACCCTGGCCCAGACGATCACCAAGGACGCGCCGACCCCGTACCAGAAGGCGCTCGCGCTGCAGAACTGGTTCCTCACCCCGGGGCGCTTCAAGTACAACCTCCAGTCCGACGTGGATAACAACACCGGCGGGCTCATCAAGTTCCTGACCAAGACCCGCAGCGGCTTCTGCCAGCAGTTCGCGTCCGCGATGGCCGTGCTCGCGCGCGAGCTCCACATCCCGTCGCGGGTCGCGGTCGGCTACACGGCCGGAACCAGGCAGCCCAACGGGACGTGGAAGGTCACCACCGACGACGCCCATGTCTGGCCCGAGCTTTACTTCACCGGGGTGGGCTGGATCAGGTTCGAGCCGACTCCCGGCGGGCTCGGGGGCCAGGGCACGGCGACCGAGCCGCAGTACGCCCCGCCGCCCGGGATCCCGAAGCCGACGCCCACGCCGACGCTGGGCGCGGGCGCCGCCGGCGCGAGGAACAAGGCCGGGAACCTGGCGCACAACCTGCATCCGCTCGCGGGCGGCGGCGGCGGCGGAGCGATCCGCGCCGGGATCGACGTCGCCGGCTGGGTCCTGCTGGGCCTCGCGATCCTCTTCGGGCTCGCCCTGATCACGCCGAGGGCGGCCAGGACGGTGATCCGCCGCCGGCGGCTCGCGGCCACCGGGGATGCCGGCCTCGCGCACGCGGCCTGGCTCGAGCTCCGCGACAACCTGGCCGACTACGGGTTCGCCTGCCGGCCAAGCGAATCCCCCCGCGCTGTGGCCAGCCGGATCGCGGCCACCTTGCAGCTCGATCCGGCCGCCCGCGAGGCGCTCGGCCGGATCGTCAGCGCCGAGGAAAGAGCAAGCTACGCCACGGTGCCGCTCAGTTCGCAGACGCTGCGCGCGGATACCGCCACGGTCCGGCGCTCGCTGTCACAGGAGGCGACTTGGCAGGTGCGCTGGCGCGCCCGCCTGCTGCCCCCGTCGACGCTGCGGGCGGTCCGGCCGGGACTGCAGCACGCGCTGGATATCTTCGGGTGGATGGACGCCGCCGGCCTCAGGATCCGCAGGGCCTGGCCCGGCCACAGTGCGCCCCCCGGGCGCGCCTGAACTCAGCGATCGCGCTCCTGGCGCCGGCGCCAGCGCTCCTCAAGCCGTTCCATCATGCCCGTGCCCGCCGCGCGGCTGCCGCGCCGTTCCTTGGGCCGGGCCGGACCCCGCCCGGGGGTGGCGCCAGTCATGTGCCGGTAGCTGGTCAGCGCCCACATGCTGCACGCGAGCATGACGACGAACCCCGCCACACCGATCCAGATGTACTTGGTCACCACTCCGGCCAGCAACATCCCGACGCCGAGCAAGAACCCGAACGCCGCGTAGACGACCCGGCGCTTGTAGTGCACGCGCGGATCGCTGGCGCGAACGGCGCTGGCGAACCGCGGATAATCGGCGTAGAGCGCCTGCTCAATCTGCTCGAGCTGACGCTGCTCGTGCTCCGAGAGCGGCACGGTGCCTCCAATGAAACTTGCGCGCGGGGACGCGGCTCGGTGAGCTTCTCCTCACGGCCTCACTTACCCTCCAGAATACGAGCGCCGGCGCGTCCTGCGGAAGGGTACGGCGACCTCGGGCCCGAACACGCACCATCCGCGACCTCCCGGGCCGCCACTGGCGCCACCCGCATATCGCCAGAAACTGGGGCCAGTGCGTACGTCCCGGACCTGACCGCCGGTCAGCCACCGAGCCGTCCGCCTGGCCGGATGCCAGCGCCAGGGTCCCGGCTCAGGGCTCGGCCTGATCGCCGTCCACCAGGATCGCCGGGCGCACGGTGCCGGTGCCGAACCGCCGGGCGATCCGGTCCACAGCCTGCTCGGCCTCGCGCCACGAGACCGGCCGGTCGCCGAACGCCAGCTGCGACACCGCGTTCGCGACCGGAATCAGGCCGCTGGCCCGGACCCCGACCAGCCGCAGCCGGGCCCGGTCATCCAGCCCGGCCGCGGCGTACAGGGCGCAGGCCACGGTGTAGATCTGCTGGGCTACGTCGGTCGGCTCGGGCAGCGTCCGCGACCGGGTGATCGTCTTGAAGCTGGCCAGCCGCAGCTTGACCACGACCGTCCGGGCCGAGTATCCCGAGGCACGCAGGCCGCGGGCGGTCCGGCCGGACAGCCGAAGCAGCTCGCGCCTGATCACCTCGGGGTCGCTGATGTCGCTGGCGAAGGTCTCCTCGGCGCCGATGCTCTTCTCGTGGGTGCCCGGGGTCACCCGGCGCTCGTCCCGCCCGGCGGCCAGGCCTGCCAGGTGAGCCGCTGTGGCCTTTCCGAGCTCCCGCTCCAGGCTGCCAATGGGGGTATGCGCGATGTCCGCGACGGTACGCAGCCCCAGGCGGGCGAGGGCCTGGCCGGTCTGCGCCCCCACCCCCCACAGCGCCGAGACCGGCAGCGGGTGCAGGAAATCCAGGATGCCGTCCGCGGGGATCACGAGCAGGCCGTCCGGCTTGCAGCGCACGGACGCGAGCTTGGCGATGAACTTGGTGGTGGCCACGCCCACCGAGCAGGTGATCCCCTGCTGCTCGCTGATCTGCTCCCGGATCAGCTGCCCGATCTCCGCGGGCCGCCGCCCGAGCCGCCGCAGCGCGCCCGATATGTCGAGAAACGCCTCATCGAGAGCGAGCGGCTCCACCTCCGGCGTTATCGCCCGGAATACCGCCATGACCTCCCGCGACACCGCGCCGTACAGGCGGTGCCTGGGCGGGATGACCACGGCCTGCGGGCACATCCGGACCGCCCGTGCCATGGGCATGGCCGAGCGCACCCCGAACCGGCGCGCCTCGTAGGTCGCCGACAGCACCACGCCGCGCCCGCCGGTGCCGCCCACGATGGCCGGCCGGCCGGCCAGTTCGGGCCGGTCCCTGATCTCCACGCTGGCATAGAACGCGTCCATGTCGACGTGCAGGATGTGACAGCCCGTGTCGTCCGTCCCTGGCCCGGGCGGGCCACCCCGCGCGCGCCCGTGCGCCACCGGCACCTCCTCATGCCGTGCCCCTGCCCAATGTAGTGGCGGGCGCCGACAATCGGCTGGTGCGCGGCCTACTGGTCGGCGGTCGGCTCGAGTTCCGGCCGGAGCTCAAGCAGGCGGGCGAGCAGGCCGTTGACGAAGGCGGGTGACCCGTCCGTGGACAGCTCGCGGGCGAGCAGCACCGCCTCGCTGATCGCGACCCCGTCCGGCACGGTGGGCACCCAGAACAGCTCGAGCACCCCGATCCGCAGGATGTTGCGGTCCACTGCGGGCATCCGGTCCAGGGTCCAGCCCTGTGAGTACCCGGCCAGCAGTTCGTCGATGCGCTCCCGGTGCGCCTGCACGCCCTGGACGAGCTCGGCGGCGTAACCGGAGACCGGCGGGCTGCCCGCGGCGGAGCGCTCGGCGAGCACGTCGAGCGCTGGCTCGCCCTTGATCTCGGCCTCGAAGAGGATGTCGAGCGCGCGCTTTCTGGCCTTACTGCGTGCTGGCATGGTCACACCTGGCGGGACGGCGGCACCGGAGGGAGTTCACGCCCGGCTGAGGTACTGGCCGGTGCGGGTGTCCACCCTGATCTTCTCGCCGGTCGTGATGAACAGCGGCACCTGGACCTGCGCGCCGGTCTCCAGGGTGGCTGGCTTGGTCCCGCCGGTCGACCTGTCCCCCTGCAGCCCGGGGTCGGTCTGGCTGACGGTCAGCTCGACGGCCGCGGGCATCTCGACGTACAGCGGGACGCCCTCGTTGAAGGCCACGACCACGTTCTGCTCCTCGAGCAGGTAGTTCGCGGCCTCGCCGACGGTCGCCTCAGGGACGCGGGGCTGGTCGTAGTCACGGGTGTCCATGAAGACGAAGTCGTCGCCCTCACGGTAGAGGTACTGCATCTCCCGCCGGTCCACGCTGGCCTGCTCGACGCGAACCCCGGCGTTGAAGGTCCTGTCCACGACCTTCCCGGACATCACGTTCTTCAGCTTGGTGCGCACGAAGGCGCCGCCCTTGCCCGGCTTGACGTGCTGGAAATCCACGACGTTCCAGAGCTGGCCGTCGATGTTGAGCGTCATGCCGTTCTTGAGATCATTCGTCGTGGCCACTGCGTCGTGTCTCCTGCGTGCGTGCGTAACGGCTCGTCCCGGCTAGAGAACGAGAAGTTCCCTCGTGGTCGTGGTGAGTATGTCGCGTGATCCCGCCGCCCCGGCGCCGGCGCTGGCCCCGGGGGACGAGTTCCCCCGGTGAGCGCGCACCACGAGGGTGTCCTCGATTCTGACGCCGCCCCTGCCGGGCAGGTAGATCCCGGGTTCGACGGTAACGGGAACCCGGTCCTCGAGTGTACCGGTCCTTCCGTATCCGATGGCCGGGGCTTCGTGCACCTCCAGGCCGACGCCGTGGCCGAGGCCGTGCCCGAAGTGGTCGCCGTGGCCGGCGTCGGCGATCAGGTCGCGGGCTGCGGCGTCGACCACGCGCACGTCGGCGCCGACCGTCGCGGCCGCCACGCCGGCCCGCTGCGCGGCGGCCACGATCTCGTAGATCTCACGCTGCCACGCGGCCGGCTCGCCCAGCGCGACGGTGCGGGTCATGTCCGCGTGGTAGCCGCCGTACCTCGCGCCGCAGTCGATCGTGATCAGGTCCCCGGCGGCGAACGGCCGGTCGCCGGGCGCGTGATGCGGGATGGCGCCGTTCGGCCCGCTGGCCACGATGCTGTCGAAGGCGACCGCCTCGGCACCGCGGTCGATCATGGCCCGCTCCAGCAGGACCGCGAGCTCGCGCTCGGTCCGGCCCGGCCCGATGCTCGGCAGCGTGTCGGCGAACGCCTGGTCGGTGATCGCGCACGCCCGGGCGAGCAGGGCGATCTCGGCCTCGTCCTTGACCATCCGGAGTTCCTCGACCACCCGCCCGAGCGGCACCAGGGCCGGGCCGCCGTCCAGCGCGGTCAGCGCCTGGTGCTCTTCCACGGTCATCACCTGGGCCTCAAACGCGACCGTGCGCAGGCCGCGCGCGGCGGCCAGGCGGACCAGGGCGGGCCCGATGAAGCGCTCGGTGGCCAGCTCGAGATCCGGGGCATCGCGCTTCGCTGCCTCGGCGTACCTGGAGTCGGTGGCGAGCACGCCAGGCCCGTCGGCGGGCAGCAGCAGCGCGGCGTTCGAGCTCGCCAGGCCGGTGAGATAGCGGACGTTAGCCAGGCTGGTGATCAGCGCGGCATCCGCGCCTGCCGCGGCGAGCTTTTCCTGGGCCCGCGCCCGGCGGGCGGCCTGCATCTCCGGCATACCCACGACTGTACGGGTCTGCCGCAGATCATCCGGGCCGCGGGGTCAGGGGCCGCGGCGGCGGCCGTCAGGCGGCGATGTCGCGGATCTGCTCGATCAGCCGCACCCGCTCGGCGTGCGTGGTGGCCAGCGGGGCCACGTTGAGGGTGGTCACACCGGACTCCCGGAACGCCGCCACCCGCTCGGCCACGTACGAACGGGGCCCGACCAGGGACGTTCCCTCCAGCAGCGAGGCTGGCACCAGCGCGGCGGCCTCGTCCTTCCGGCCGTCCAGGTAGGCATCCTGGATCGCGGCCGCCTCCGCCTCGTACCCGTACTTGGCCACCAGGTCGTTGTAGAAGTTGCGCCCCTTCGCGCCCATGCCCCCGATGTACAGGGCCTGGGCGGGCCGGCCCAGCTCCAGCAGCCCGGTGACGTCCTCCCCGATCGCCAGTGCCGCGGTGGCCGGCACCACGTCGAGCGGCCCGAGCGACGGGTCGCGCTTGGCCCGCCCGGCGGCCAGCGCCGCGCCCCACACCGACGCGGCCTTCTCCGGGAAGTACCAGATCGGCTGCCAGCCCTCGGCCAGCTCCGCCGCCTGCTCCACGTTCTTCGGGCCGAGCGCCGCGATCACGATCGGGATCCGGTCCCGGACCGGGTGGTTGATCAGTTTGAGCGGCTTGCCCAGCCCGGTGCCCTGGTCCGGCGGCAGCGGGATCGTGTAGTGGCGGCCGGAAAACTGCAGCCGCTCCCGCCGCCAGACCCGGCGGCAGATCTCGATGATTTCCCGGGTCCGGCCGACCGGCGCGTCGTAGGGCACGCCGTGCCAGCCCTCGATGACCTGCGGTCCTGAGGCCCCGATGCCCAGGGTGAACCGGCCGCCGGAGACGTAGTCGATCCCGGCCGCGGTCATCGCGGTCAGCGTCGGGGTCCGCGTGTACAGCTGCAGGATGCCCGAGGCGAGCTGGACTCGCTCGGTCTTGGCCGCGAGGTACCCGAGCTGGCTCACTGCGTCGAAGCTGTACGCCTCGGGCACGAACACGATGTCCAGGCCGGCCTTCTCGTAGTCGCCGAGCTCCTCGGCGGTCTCGGCAAACCCCCCGGCGTAGCTCAGTGCCATCCCAATGCGCATGTGTTCAGGTCCCTTCACCAGCTGGCGGCCGGAATCCGCTGGCCCGGATGCGGCCATCGGATCCCGTTCGGTATCGCGTTGTCAAGCCGGGGCGCCGCCTGCTGTCCATGCGGTCCGCTCAGTGGGTCAAGTAGTTGACAACTAGGTCCCCCAGCATCTGCCGGTAATGGTCGCGCTGCTCATCCGCCAGGAGGTCATGCCCGAAGGCGCTCCTGAACGTGTACCGGTTAGCCACCCGGAAGAAACAGAAGGAGCTGATGATCATGTGGACGTCGATCGCATCCGCCCGGTGGCGGAAGATGCCCTCCGCGTATCCCCGCTCCAGGATCTTGGAGATGACGGTCACCGCCGGGGTGTTCAGTTCGGTCAGCGTCCGGGACTTGGCGATCAGCTCGGCCCGGTGAATGTTCTCGATACTCACGAGCCTGATGAAGTCCGGGTGGGACTCGTGATGGTCGAAGGTCAGCTCGGCGAGACGCCGGATTCCTGCGACGGGGTCGAGATGCTCGACGTCGAGACGCTGCTCCTCCTCCCTGAGCAGGGAGTACACCCTCTCGAGGGCCGCAATGTACAGCTGCTCCTTACCCCCGAAGTAGTAGTAGATCATCCGCTTCGTGGTGCGCGTCTGCTGTGCGATCTCATCCACCCGGGCCCCGGCGTAGCCTTGCTGGGCAAACTCCCTCGTGGCAACGTCGAGGATCTCCCGGCGGGTGCGCTCCGGGTCGCGCCTACGCTCCGGGACTCCGGCAGTTGTCGCAGTGACGTCCATCGGACTCCTTCCCTAGATGCCATCTTCTGCCCGGCTGCCCCGGATCTGAGAACGGCACTGGCCGCCTCCACAACCACCCTGGCAGGGCCTCGCAACACAGGCTTTACAAACCACAGTGGCTGATGTCACACTACCGGACTAACAAGTTCGTACATTAGCTAGAAGGCCCCCTGATGGTGCCCCGCTATCTTGCGACAGGTCGGGTTGGGTATCGCACATGACAGGCCACCGCGAACTGGCCCTGGAGCACCTCACCCTGCTGCAGGTCTCCCCCGCCGACCTCGTCTCGCTGGCCGCGGAGGCCGGGTTCGACGCCGTCAGCCTCCGGATCGCGCCCGCTTCACCGGGCGAGGATCCGTGGCCGATGTCCCCGGGCTCACGCATGCTGGCCGAGACCGTACGCCGCTTGATGGACACGGGCGTCAGCGTCCTGGGCGTTGAAGCCATCCGCCTTGACGCGGCAGCCGGGCCGGCCCGCTGGGAGGCAACTCTTGAGTCGGCCGCAAGACTGGATGCTCGCTACGTCAGCGCCATGAGCGATGACCACGAGCTGTCGAGGCTGTCAGACCGCTTCCGTGAGCTCAGCGGCCTCGCGAGGTCCTTCGGCATCCGGCCCGTTATCGAGTTCATGGCGTACAAGCCGGTCCGCACGCTGAGCGCCGCAGTGCAGATCGCCTCGCGGTCCAGTGGCGGCGGCGTGCTCATCGACGCGCTGCACTTTCAGCGGTGTGGCGCGGATCTCCAGCAGCTGCGCCACGTAGACGCCAGCCTGCTCACCTATGTGCAGCTGTGCGATGCGCCGCTGAATCCGCCGGTGGGCCTGCCGGTACCGGACAAGCTGCCGCGGCACCAGCCGACCGAGGGCGGTGACCTGGCGCTCGAGGCACGAACGAGTCGGCTCCTGCCCGGCGAAGGCGAGCTGCCGCTGGTCGAACTGCTGACCGCTGTGCCGCCAGGCACACCGGTGGCAGTGGAAGCACCGTGTCTGGCGCTGAGTCGTGAGCTCGGTCCCCGGCAGTTCGCGCTGCGTGCGCGCCGCGCACTCGCTCAGGTTCTAGCGGCGATACCTCACTAGGAGCGGCAGTGTCAGGTCGGCTGGCAGTACGGGATCTCAGTAAGCACTACGGCGGCGTCCACGCCCTGCG
Organism: uncultured Actinomycetota bacterium; assembly: GCA_963844655.1. Classification (GTDB taxonomy): domain Bacteria; phylum Actinomycetota; class Actinomycetes; order Streptosporangiales; family Streptosporangiaceae; genus JASHPR01. Next base: position 485,774 of record CAWJPA010000009.1, read on the forward strand.
CGGCGTATCCCTGCAGGTGAGCGCCGGTGAGGTGGTTGGGCTTGTGGGCGACAATGGCGCGGGGAAGTCCACTCTGCTGAGGATTCTCGCCGGTGCCACGGCGCCGTCGGGCGGAGAGATCCTGCTCGACGGCGTGCCCATGCATTTCGCGACACCCGCCGCGGCACAGGCGGCGGGGGTGTCCACCGTCTACCAGGACCTGGCCCTCGCCGCCCAGCGCGATGTCGTAGCCAATTTCTTCATGGGCCGCGAGATCATCTCGTCCGGCTGGCTGCCTCGCCGCATCGGCTGGCTCGACACCAGGGCCATGTCTGCTCACGCCGAGAGCGAGCTGGCCAGGCTGCGCACTCGCCTGCCCGACGTGCACGCGGTGGCCATGGACCTGTCCGGTGGCCAGCGCCAGGCACTCGCGATCGCCAGGGCCGCGGCGTGGACCAGCAAGGTCCTGCTGCTCGATGAGCCGACGAGCGCGCTCGGCGTCGAACAGCACGACCAGGTACTCGACCTGATCCGGACGGTCCGCGACGACGGCATGGCGGTCCTCTTCGTCAGCCATCAGATGCCCGATGTCCTCGCCGTGTGCGACCGCGCGGTCGTTCTCCGCTTGGGGGCGCTGGCGGCGACGCTGTCCGCGGACCAGCTGAACGCCGAGACTCTCGTCGGTTACATCACCGGAGCGAGGGACGCGGACACAGCCACAAGCGACGACTCGTGAGCCGGGCGAGCAGGCCATGACCACGAGCAAGGATGCTTCCCGCGTAGCGCAGGCCACGCCAGCGGAGGGAACGGCCTGGGCGGCCAGGTACCTGAAGCGCGGCCACACACTAGCGCAAAACCTGTGGATCGGCGGGCCGCTAATCGCGCTCATCATCGGCTTCAGCATCTGGTCGCCGTATTTTCTCACCCGCGCCAACTGGCTGAACACCTCAAGCACCGCGACGGAGGTGCTGTTGCTCGCGGTGGGCGAGACCTTCGTCATTTGCTCGGGCGGCATCGACCTGTCCGTCGGCGCCATCCTCGGCTGCTCGGGAACCGCCGGAGCCTGGGTCATGGCGCACGGCTTCGCGGCCACAGCCGGGGCCGCGCCGCTCACCGTTTGCGTCGGCTTCGGAGTCACGCTGCTCGTCGGCGCTGCTTTCGGCCTGCTCAACGGGCTACTTATCGCTTGGGCCTTCGTTCCGCCCTTCGTGGTCACTCTCGGGACTCTGGGCATCGCAACCGGGCTCGGCTACCTGCTCAACAATGGCCAGGAGATCTCCAACATCCCGTCGTCGGTTACGACCATCGGCAATACCAACCTGGGCGGCTGGGTCCCTGTACCGGTCGCAGTCACGGCCGCCATCGCGATCTGGTGCGGGCTACTCCTGGCCAAGACGCGTTTCGGCGCCTACACGCTGAGCATCGGCGATAACCGCGAGGCAGCGGTCCGTGCAGGCATCAATGACCGTCGCCACCTGGTCAAGGTCTACCTGCTCTCCGGCCTGCTCGCCGGGGTCGCCGGCGTCCTGGTCATGGCCAGGCTCGGAGCCGGATCACCCGACTCAGGGGCCACCGACAACCTGAATGCCATAGCGGCCGTCGTCATCGGCGGAACGAGCCTGTTCGGCGGCCGCGGGACGGTCATCGGCTCTTCCATCGGGACCGGCATCATCGCCGTCCTGCTCACCGGACTCATCCTCATCAATGTCCCGCCGTTCTGGCAGGAGGTCCTTGTTGGCGTGGTCCTCATTCTCGCTGTCTATGTCGACCAGCTCCGCCACCGACGGCGAAGCCGTGCCTAGCCCGGCCTCCCTTCTAGCTCCATTGGTTCCTGTCCTGACACCTGGAGGAAGAATGCGCAACAACCGAAACAGGCCGCTGCGCCGATGGGCGCCAGTGCCGCTTGCCGCCGCGCTTGCCCTCGCGGCGGCCGCCTGCAGCAGCTCGAGCAGCCCCACCACCAGCAGCAGCCCGGCACACAAGCATTACACGATCGCCTACGTCCCCGGCGCGACCGGCGTGGGGTTCTATGACACCCTGGTCAAGGGCATGAGGGCCAAGGCCAGCGCGCTCGGCATGAGCGTCATCTACCAGGGCTCGCCGACCTTCAGCCCCAGCGCTCAGACACCAGTTGTCAACGCCATCTGCAGCCGTCACCCAAGCGTGCTGATCGTCTCACCGACCGACCCAATAGCCATGGCGCCCGCCATTAACACCTGCCTGAACGCGGGCATCCCGGTCATCACCACCGATACCGAGCTGGCCAGCACTTCGAAGCTCACCAGCCAGATCACCACGGACAACATCCAGGGCGGCCAGCTCGCCGCAGCCTACATAGGGAAGAAGCTGCACGGAAGCGGGCAGATTGCGTTGCTCAGCCTGTCGCCGACCGCGACCACCCAGGTGCAGCGAATCCAGGGGCTGGAAAGGGCCCTCAAGTCCTCCTATCCGAACATCAAGGTGGTGACCCTGCAGTACACGGCCCAGGCGGTCACGTCCAGCCAGACAGTCGTCCGCTCCATCCTGGCCGCGCACCCGGGCATCAAGGCCATCTTCGGCGCCGCCGAACCCAATGCCGAGGGCTCGGCCGCCGCCCTCGCCGCCATCGGCAAGACGGGCAAGGTCCTGGTGGTGGGCTTTGACGCGAGCCCGACCGAGGTGTCGCTGCTTAAGGCCGGCAAGATCAACGCCTTGGTCGCGCAGCGGGCGGCCGAAGAGGGTACCGACGCCGCTGAATTCGCCTACGACAAGATCAGCGGCAAGGGCAGCGCCATCACCGCCAAGGTGCAGCTGCCCGATGTGCTGCTCACCACCACCAATGTCAGTCAGCCGAGCATCCAGCAGTACTTCTACAGTTCGTGACCCCCGGCACTCGGTGAGCCCCGGTACTTCTGCAGCCCGGGAAAAGAGAGCACATTGCGAGCAGTCGTCCTGGAGCGATCCCCGGGGCTGTTGCGCGTCGTCGATGACTGGCCGGAGCCGCAGGTCGGCTCCGGCCAGGTCATCGTGCGGGTCAGGGGCGTCGGCATCTGCGGATCCGACCTGGCGCTGATAGCCGGTCATCGGCCGCCGCCGTCTCTCCCGTGGGTACCGGGTCATGAGACCCTGGGCGAGATCGTCGAGACCGGGCCCGGAGTCGACAGCATGCGGGTCGGCCAGCGCGTGATCATCGAACCGAACATCCCGTGCCTCGCCTGCGCAGCCTGCCGGTCCGGACGGACCTCCGCCTGCCCAAGCCGGATCAGCCTCGGATTCAACGCTCCAGGCACCCTGACCGAGAGGATCGCCGTCCCCGCCAGGTTCGCCTGGCCGGTGCCAGAGAGCTGTAGTGACGCCGACGCAGTCTGCGTGGAGCCGCTCAGCGTAGTCAGATCGGCGATCAGGCGGGCCAAGCTCACTGCGGCGAGCCGCTGCCTGGTCATCGGGGCGGGCTCGCAGGGGAGCCTGCTCTGCCTCGCCATGGCTGCACGCGGAATCATCCCCCACGTCCTGGAACCACACGCTGGGCGGCGGGCCCTCGCAGCCGAGCTTGGCGCGCAGGTCAATGACCCGGACGCCATCGGGTTCGACGTGGTCTTCGAGACCTCAGGCGCGTCGGCCGCCCTCACCGGAGCAGTCAGCCGCGCGGCCCGGGGCGGTCAGATCGTGCTGATCGGCATGAGCGATCAGCCTGCGCCGCTCGTGACCAGGACCGTGGTGCAGCGTCAGCTGACGATTCAGGGATCACTTGTCTACGACCATCCGGGTGACTTCGCCGAGACGCTGACATCAGTCGGGCGCGGCCTGTGTCCCGCCCGGGTGCTCCGTGCCTGCCACCCCCTGGCCGAGGCGGCGACCGCCTTCCGCGCTGCGCGCGACGTGCCAGGCAAGACGTGGATCCGCCTGGAAGGCTGAGAACGGGGCCTGGAACGCTAAGTGCGCGCCGGTGTCGCCAGGTCATGCAGGACGGCGGCCAGGCTGTCGTCGTCAGCGGCCACGCCGGCCTGCGGCTTGCCCAGCCCGTTCAGGACCACGAACCGCGTGCCGTCCTGATATTTCTTGTCCCGCAGCCATGCCTCGCGCAGCCTCGTCATGTCAAACCGGCCGGTGGTGGGCAGACGCAGATCCTCGAGCAGCTGGCGGTGCAGGTCAACAAGCTCATCCGGGATGCGGCCCTGCCGGCGGGCGAGGTAGGCGGCGGCCATCATGCCCAGGGCGACGGCCTCTCCGTCGTCGCCGCAGTCCGGCCCGCGCACCTGCTCGATCGCGTGGCCAAAGGTATGACCGTAGTTGAGATGTAGCCGACTGCCCTGTTCCCGCTCATCGGTGCTGACGATCGCCGCCTTCACTGCCACGCTGCGGGCAACCAGCTCCGTCAGGGTGCCGACGTCAGCGCCCCGCAGCCCGGCAACGTCCTCGCGGAGCAGCTCGACCAAACCAGCGTCGCTGATCAAGGCGTGTTTGACGATCTCCGCCAGCCCGGCACGATACTCACGCTCCGGCTGCGCGGCGGCCAGCGCGACATCGGCAATCACGGCGACCGGCTGATGCACCGTGCCGATCAGGTTGCGGCCCTGCGGCAGGTTGAGCGACGCCTTTCCGCCGACCGCCGCGTCGGCCTGGGCGGCGAGGGTAGTCGGCATCAGCGCGAGCGGCATGCCGCGGTTGTAGGTACTCGCGAGGAATCCGGCGATATCGCAGATCACTTCCCCGCCGACGCCCACGATGATGTCGTCCTTGTGCACGGCAAGGTCCGCGAGTTCGCTCGCCGCCTGCGCCAGCGTGCCCAGGTCCTTAACGTCCTGCCGGTCCGGGACCTTGACCCAGCGGACATCGAGTTCCCGCGGCTCCAGCGCACTCGTCACCGTGGCCACCGCATCGTGCTCGTGGGCCGCGGCCAGGATCACCGCCGTCCTTGCGTGTGGCAGCGTCGGCAGCAGCAGGCCGGCGCCGGGCAGCAGGCCGGCGCCGACGTGAACGTTATAAGTCCCGCCGGTGCAAGCCACGAGGACGGTCTGGGTCCCTGAAGGTACCGAAGGAACCCGGACAAGCCGCTCGACGATGTCAAGGCAGACCGCCTCGGGGCGGCGGCCGTCCGTGGCAACCTTCAGCGTGCCGACCGCCTCATAGATGGACAGCCGCCGCCGGTAGATCGCTTCAAGTCCCGGGGCGTGCAGCAGCGGCCGGTACTCGTCGTGAGCAACTCGCAGCATCGCCTCGTCGTAGCCGACCTGCAGGTACACAACCCGGGCGGAGGCCAGCAGCCGCTGCGTCGCCGGATGCTCCACTCCCCCGCCACCGAGCGCGAGCACCGCGTCCGGGCCGCGGAGCAGTTCCTCAGTCGTCGCCTGCTCCAGAGCACGGAACGCGGGCTCGCCGTCGGCTGCGAAGATATCCCGGACCGAGCGGCCCGACCGCTGCTCGATTACGAGGTCGCTGTCGACGAACGGCAATCCGAGCTTCTCGGCGAGCATGTGCCCGACCGTGGTCTTGCCCGCCCCCATGAATCCGATCAGGACGATCACGGCGGGCCGATCCGGTCGGGGGACGCGCCAGTCAGTCCGGCGATCGCGCGCAACGCCAGCTGGTAGGACAGCAAGCCGAATCCGGCGATGGTCCCGTCCGCCACTCCCGCGACGACCGAGGTGTGCCGGAACGACTCCCGCGCCGCCGGGTTGGTCAGGTGCACCTCCACCAGCGGGGCCGTGCGCATCGCCAGCGCGTCCCGCAGCGCGTAGGAGTAGTGAGTGAACGCCGCCGCGTTGAGCACCACCGGCAACAGCCCGTCGATCGCCTCGTGCACCCAGCCGACTAGTTCGGCCTCGTCGTCGGTCTGTCGGACTTCGACGCTCAGGCCCAGCTCACGCCCCGCGGCTACGCACGCCTGGGCCAGGTCATCGAGCGTCGCCGAGCCGTACAGCTCGGGCTCGCGTGAGCCGAGCCGGGACAGGTTCGGCCCGTTGAGCACCAGGACCCGCTGCGTCACCCGCTCACCTCCGCGTAGGCATGCTGGAGCAACTCCTCAGGAGGATCGTCGAGGATACCTGGCCGCGCCAGGCCGTCCAGGATGACCAGCCGCAGTCGTGCCGAGCGCGTTTTCTTGTCCACCGCCATGGCCTCCCGAATCCGGGGCCAGGCATCGCGCCGGTAACACACCGGTAGCCCGACCGCGGTCAGGATGGCACGGTGCCGCTGGGCGGTGCTTGCGTCGAGCCTGCCCGCCAGCTTGGCCACAGCGGCGGCGAACATCATGCCGATCGCGATCGCCTCACCGTGCCGCATCCGGTATCCCTCGGCCCGCTCGATCGCATGTCCGAGTGTGTGGCCATAGTTGAGCATCTCCCGCTGGCCGGCCTCACGCAGGTCGGCAGAGACCACCGCAGCCTTCATCGTCACCGAGCGCTCGACGAGCTCGCGCTCGTGCCGACCGCCCGGCAGCGCAGCATCAGCTGGGTCGGCCTCGATCAGCTCCAGGATCGCCGGATCCGCGATGAACCCAGCCTTGATCACCTCGGCCAGGCCACTGGCGTAATCCTTCGGCGGGAGCGACCGGAGGACCGCGAGGTCGGCGAGAACGCCGGCCTGCGGATGGAACGCGCCGACGAGGTTCTTGCCCTCGGGGATGTTGACGGCAGTCTTCCCGCCGATCGCGGCATCCACCGCTAGCGAGCAGCGTCGTAGGTACCAGCACCAGGCGGATGCCGCGCAGCCAGGTCGCAGCGGTGAATCCCGCCAGGTCGGTGACTGTTCCTCCGCCTACCCCGACAATCACGTCGGCACGGGTGACTCGGCGAGCTGCCAGCCGGGACCACAGTCCTGCTGCTATGGCGATGTCCTTGGCTGCCTCACCGTCGGGTATCTCCTCGGCAGCCACCCGGTATCCGGCGCTCTCCAGGACCTGGCAGACCAGCCCCGCGGTCTCGCCCAGGCCATGGGAGTGGATCACTACCACGATCCCCGCGTCAGCGCCGACCATGGCCGGCAGCTCGCCGAGAACGCCGCTGCCGACGACCACCTCGTACGGGCACTCACCGCTGACACGGATCCGGGTCGTGCTCATTCCTGCGTCCCCGCCTGCGCATTCCTGCCCGCGCTCGCAGCCAGCACAGCAGCGACCTCCGCAGCCACCTGCTGCGGGTCCTTCTCGTCGGTGCCTGCGGAGATCACGGCCAGTTCCTGATACAGCGGAGCCCGGTCATCGAGCAGCGCCCGGAGCCTCGCTCGCGGATTGCCAGGCAGCGGCGGGTGCGGCTTGTCAATTCCAGTCCTGCGCGCCACCGCGGCGAACCCGGTCTTGAGGTAAACGACCTGTTGGCCCGCGAGCAGGCGCCTGGTGCCCGGATCGAGCACTGCACCACTGCCCAGCGCGATCACGCCGTCCTGCCCGGCGATCGCCTGAGCGACGGCCTCGCGCTCCAGCTCGCGGAACACGGGCTCGCCGTCCTCGACGAAGATGTCGCCGACGGGCTTGCCCGCCACCGCCTCGATACGGTCGTCGGTATCCACGAATCCGACGCCGAGCCGGCCCGCCAGCAGCGGGCCTACGGTGGATTTGCCCGCGCCGGGCGGGCCGATCAGGATCGCCGCGGGCTGGGTCACGAGATCACCAGTGATTCCAGGTAGCCCCGCAGGTTGCGGCGGGCTTCGCCAACCGAGTCACCGCCGAACTTCTCGATGGCCGCGTCGGCGAGCACCAGCGCGGTCATGGCCTCCGCCACCACACCCGCGGCCGGTACCGCGGTGACGTCGCTGCGCTGGCTGATCGCCTTGGCCGGCTCGCCCGAGCGCACGTCCACGGTGTCCAGGGCCCGCGGGACCGTGGAGATCGGCTTCATCGCCGCCCGCACCCGGATCACCTCGCCGGTGCTCATGCCGCCCTCGATCCCGCCTGCCCGGTTGGTACGCCTGCTGATGCCGCCGTCCGCGGCCTCGATCTCGTCGTGCGCGGCCGAGCCGCGGCGGCGCGCGGTGGTGAAGCCATCGCCGATCTCGACCCCCTTGATGGCCTGGATGCTCATCAGCGCGCCGGCCAGCCTACCGTCGAGCCGCCGGTCCCAGTGCACGTGGCTGCCGAGCCCGGGCGGCAGGCCGTAGACGGCCACCTCGACCACCCCGCCCAGGGTGTCGCCGTCCTTGCGCACCCGGTCGATCTCCTCCTGCATGGCCGCGCTCGCCGCCGGGTCCAGGCAGCGCACCGGGTCCTCGTCCACCCGGGCGGCGTCCTCAGGCCGCGGGACCGCGCCCTCGGGCGCGCACACGGAGCCGATCGACACCACGTGGCTCACGATCTCGACGCCGAGCGCCTGGCGCAGGTACTGCCGGGCGACCTCGCCCAGCGCGACCCGGGCCGCGGTTTCGCGCGCGCTGGCCCGCTCCAGGACCGGCCGCGCGTCCTCGTGGCCGTATTTCTGCATGCCGGCCAGGTCGGCGTGGCCGGGCCGGGGCCGGGTCAGGGGGGCGTTCCTGGCCTGGTCCGCGAGTTCCTCGGCGGGCACGGGGTCGGCCGACATCACCGTCTCCCACTTGGGCCACTCGGTGTTGGCGATCCGGATCGCGACCGGGCCGCCGAGCGTCACACCGTGCCGGACCCCGCCGGTGATCTCGGCCTCGTCCTGCTCGAACTTCATCCGCGCGCCCCGGCCGTACCCGGCCCGCCTCCGGGCCAGGGCCGCCGTGATGTCCGCGGTGGTGACCTGCACTCCGGCGGGCACGCCCTCGCAGATCGCCACGAGCGCGCGCCCGTGCGACTCTCCCGCGGTCAGCCAGCGCAGCACGGTGCCGATCCTGCCATGGGGGCGGGGTTGCTCGTCACGGCGCCACGCCCGGCCGGCCGCCCCGAGGCATGACCGCGAGCGCGACACCGCGCCGCAGCCGCTCACCGAGCTGTGTCATCACCGCGGCTCCCAGCTGACTGAGCATCTCGCTGGCGTCCGCCGGGGCACAGCCGGGTGCGAGCGACACCCGGATCTCCAGGTCCGTTCCGGTCGGGCCGGACGCGAAGCTAAGCCCGGTGATCGCGGCCTGGGCGCCGGCGGCGGCCCGGACCGTGGCCAGCACGTCCGGATCCTGGTGCGGCAGCGGCACCGGCTGGCCGCTGGCCAGGGCGGCCAGCCGCGCGCCGTCGACGGCCAGCGGGACCGGCCCGGCGATGTCCACGACCACCGCGCACGAGTCAGCGACGGCGGCGCGCCAGACGCGACCGGCCGCTGTGGGCACGGGCCGCGCCCCCGGCCGCCACCTGGTCAGCGCGTCCAGGGAGGTGAACGCGGGCACCGCCCGCCTGCCATCACGCCCGATCAGCGTGGCGAGGGACATCTCGCTGTGCTTCTCACCACGGAGCACGCCGTCGTGGGGTTCCGCGCCACGCGGTGGCCGTGCCTCGGCCCCCGTCGCACCGTCCTCCCCGGCGTCCTCCTCGTGGTCCTCGCTCGCCGTGGCCACGACCGGCACGAGCAGCCGTGATTGGGCCAGCGCGGTCAGGACCGCGTGCTCGCTGCCGGTACCGACGCCGAACGCCGACAGGGCAGCCGCCGTCAACGGCTCGGCCGAGCCGTCATCATCGCGGAACCTGGACTCGCCCCCAGCTAGCGCAGACACCCGCCAACTGTAGTTCGGCAGCTGACTGCGCACGGAATCCACAGATCGATAGCCTGTTTAGCGCTGGCATTCGCCACGGTCGTGGAACCGGATACCAGCGGGTGAGCAGAAGCAGTTGAGGACGCGTTTCGCGATATGAGAGTCTCATGGGACTGCATTAACGTCCGACCCCAGGGGAACGCGTGCAGCCGGTTGACCAGGCGTCCAGGGCTATCGAGTCGGGGACGCTCATGCAGAAGGCGATCCCGCCGCGGCTTGTCGAGCCGTATCTGACGGGTCGCCGTGCGGTCATAGCTGGGTTCGTCTACCGAGTGCAAGACTGTTCCTTCGCTAACCCGGCCGATTACTTTGAGGTGCTGGACCTGGGCTATGACGGCTCGGACTTCGGTCCGAATCTCTCGGAGGTGTACGTCTTGCGCTGGAGCGCGGTGGGCCCGGAATCCTACAAGGTTCCATACTCCGCCGAGCGGGGCGGTGACTGGTCCGCCAAGCCGCCGTTCACCGGAAACGGTTACACCTCTTCCAGATCGCACCTGGTCGCCGAGTTCTACCTGGACCCGATACCGGTTCCGGTCGGTGCCGAGATTTACCGGATCACTCCCGGCGGGTCCGACTTCATCGCCAGGTTCGACGGGCAGGTGTGGCTACGCCCGGTAGGGACGAGCTGAGCAATGCGCTACCGGCTGATGGCTACTTACCGTGGTGTCCCCTACGAGGCGGGCATCGGCCCCACGGAAAGCGAAGTTGTGCTCTTTGCGGCCTGCCCGCCCCCTGAGGAGCTTGGCTTCGAGCCCGCCACCGGGCATTGGCGCAAGCAGCTGGGCATTGAGGACGTGCAGGCCCTGTGGGAATCCCGGCCGATGGGCACGTTCCGCGGGGCCCGCTGCATTGTGCTCGACGACATGGGCGACCGGCTGCATATTGCCTACCTGGGCCACGATGCTTACCAAGCGGAGCAGCTCGGTTACTGGCAGGTGGATCGCGGCGTATTCGAGCTGGTAACACCGCGTGATGAGGTCAAGGAAATCGTCGAGGAACGCGTCGACTATCCGCAGCGATCCGGGGGCGCCCCGAGTGCAGGCGCAATGGGCGACGCCGCGGGTGGAGTGACTGGTACCGCAGGTGCCGGGACTGGCGCCGCGAGTGCCGGGACGGGTGCCGCAGGCACCGGGACAGGCGCCTCAGGTACCGGAACGGGCGCCGCGGGTGCCGGGCCCGGTGCCACGGGAGACGGCAGGAGTGCACGGGCCGACGCGGCCGCCATGACGGCCGGGGCCAGCGCGGCGGCCGCCCTGACGGGGGACCGTCCGGGCCCGGGACCCGCACGTTCGGGCACCGGGGCCAACGGGGTTCCAGAGGCGCGTTTCTCCCCCGGGACCGACGCGGCCGCGGAGAGCCGGTTCTCCAGCAGGGCCGACACCGCGGGTGAGACGCGCTTCTCCACCGGAGCCGGCATACCCGGCGGCTCCCGCCCCGCCGCTGGCGCCAGTGCCGCCGCGGCGGCCGGCGACCCCGCCGCGGGCAACCGTTTTCCGGCCGAGGCCGAGACGGCCCGATTCTCGGCGGGAGGTGGCGCGCCGGGCGGAGCCCGCCCCGCGACGCGTTCGGGTGCGGCGGGCGGAACGCGCTCCGCCGCAGGACCCGGCGCCCGGCCGGCCACCAGGGCTGGCGCGCCGGGGCGGACCCGGTCCGACGCCGCGCCGAACCCATCTGCCGGAGCCGGTCCGGCCGCGGTGCCCGGTCCCGCGGATTTCGCCTCCGACTCGTTCGATAGCACTTCCCGCTCGTTCGACAGCCGGGGGGATGACACGGCCACACGCGACCTGGCTGTGATCCCGCCCAGCAGGGAAGCCCCCCTGCCGCTCGAAGCGGCCGCCCGCGCCGCCTCTGCCCGGAGCCAGAAGGCCCAGCGGGCCGGCCGCCAGGCCCAGCCCTCCGGCGTGGACCCAGCCCAGATGCCGGGCCCGAACCCGGCCCAGCCCTCCGGCGTGGACCCAGCCCAGATGTCCGGCCCGCACTCGGGCCAGCCCCCCTCCCTGGACCCGGCCCAGGTGCCTGGCCCGCACCCGGCCCAGCCCAGCACCCTGGACCCGGCCCAGATGTCCGGCCCGCACCCGACTCAGCCACCCAGCCAGTCTCAGCGGCCGAACATGCGCCAGGCGCAGCCCGCCAACCTGGCCGCAGCGCCCGGCCTGCCGCAGACCCCGCCCGCCAACCATCAGGGCCAGCTGCCCCATCCGCACCAGGCTCAGGCGGCCAGCTCGCCGGTTCAGCCGGCAGATCTGCACCAATCTCAGCCGCCGAATTTCTCACCAGCTCAGCTGCCAAATCTGCCCCCCGGCCAGCCGCCGAACCTGGCCCCGCCCCAGCTGCCGAACCTGCCGCAGGCGCCGTCTCCCGGCCTGCAGCCCGCCCCGCCCGCCACCCAGGAAACCGAGCCGCCGCCGTCGCGGCGCAGGCGTTCGGCACAGCGGAGGCTGGCCACGGAGCGGATCTTCTCGGAGCTAGCCGGGCTGGCGGCGATCCCGCCGAGCGCCTATGCGGTGGGCGAAGAGGTTGACGGAGCCATGTGCCTGATACAGACCGCGGACGGGTTCGAGGTATTCAACGCCGCCGCCGGGGCCAGGCACGAGATACGCCTGTTCGACGACGAAGAGTCGGCTTACTTCTACCTATTCGGCGTGCTGGCCGCGGAGGCGGTGCGGACCGGCCGCCTGGCGCCGCAGGACTACCCGGGCGACAACGCCTGACCCAGCGGGACGGGGTCTAAAAACCGTCCGGACGCGTCCCCCGGCCCGCTGAGAACTACCTGTGGTGTTGGTGAAATTAGCCCGCATGCGCCGCCCGGACGGCTATCGTGCAGTTGCTGGCGGGGCTGAAGGTCCCCCGCTCCCCAAGCAGCCCCGCCGGCGTTAAATCCCGGACCCGCCTCCGGTCAGATGGGCCAGGAAAGCAAGATAGACGGCATGACGAATCTGACCACGATCCCGCTCACCGGGATCCAGTTCCGGATATCGGCGGGCGACTACTCCGCGACCGTTACCGAACTCGGCGCGGGCCTTCGCGAATTCCGGCACCGAGATCGGCCCGTTATCACGCATTACGAGCCTGATGAGCTGCCTCCCGGTGCCGCGGGCCAGCTGCTCGCCCCCTGGCCCAACCGCATCGACAAGGGCCAATACTCCTTCGGCGGGGCCAGCTATCAGCTTGACCTGAGCGAGCCGGCCCGGGGCAACGCCATTCACGGGCTGACCCGGTGGGCAGACTGGCGGGTCGCGGCACATGCCGCCGACGCGGTGCGGCTGAGGCACGTGCTGCACGGGCGGCCCGGATACCCGTTCTGCCTGGACCTGTCCGTGGAATACCGGCTCAGCGCCACCGACGGGCTGCAGGTCACGGTCACAGCGGACAACGCGGGCACCAGGCCCGCGCCGTACGGCACCGGCTCACACCCGTACCTGACCGCCGGCGCGCCCGTGATCGACGAGTGCGAACTCCAGCTGCCCGCGGCCCGCTGGCTGCAGGCCGACGATCGCGGGATCCCGCAGGGCCAGCCGGAGGACGTCACCGGCACGCCCTACGACTTCCGCGAGCCGCGCCCGGTGGCCGGCACCGTGCTGGACCACGCGCTCACCGGGCTGTCAGCCGACCCGGACGGCCGGGCCTGGGCCGTGCTGAGCGGCGCGGGCGTGCAGGTGGCGTTCTGGGCGGGCGAGGGCTACCGCTGGCTGCAGGTCTTCACCGGCGACGCCCTGGCGCTGTCCCGCCGCAGGCGGGCGATCGCCATCGAGCCGATGACCTGCCCGCCCAACAGCTTCGTCACCGGGACGGATCTGCTGGCCCTGCAACCGGGCGAGAGCGTAACGCACGCCTGGGGGGTGCAGGTCCGTCAGCCCTGACCCCGGAGTCGCCGCGCGGCTGGACCAGCCCGGCCAGCCGGTCGAAGTCGGAGCGGGTGTCCAGGTCGTCCGGCCTGCCGGTGTCGCCGCACTCTACCGGCGTGACCAGGTCCGGATGGGCGCGCAGGAACGGGCGGGCCCCGGCGTCGCCCACGGCCATGGCGGTCACCCCGGGCCAGTGCTCGCGGGCGATCAGGACCGGGTTGCGCGGTATCCCGTCGTAAGCGGCGACCGCGATGCCCGCGCCGGCCGCGTGGGCGGCGATCAGGCGCCGGACCGCCTCGGCGCCGACCAGCGGCTGGTCTACGAGCGCGATGACCGCGGCGGCACAGCTGTCCGGCACCGTGGCCAGCCCGGCCGCGAGCGACGAGCCCATGCCGGTGCGCCAGTCCGGGTTGTGCACCGCGAGCACCCCGGGCAGGTCGACGGCCACCGCTCCGGTGACCACCACGATGGGCGCCGCGCCGCCGTCGCGCAGCATGGCGACGCCGCGCTCCGCGAGCGGCTCCCCGCCGATCTCGACCAGCGCCTTCGGCTGCCCGAGCCTGCTGCCCTCGCCCGCGGCGAGCAAGACCCCGGCGACTTCGGCGGGCGGGGCGGGCTCGGCGGTTCCTGCGGGCTGCACGCCTGCCAGGCTACGACGCCGGGAAGGCGTTCAGCCAGGTCCGGGGCGCGTGGCGGCTAAGTCGTGGTGAATCCGCCCGGTGGTTCCTGTGAGCGGCCGTCCCGAGCCACCCCAGCGCAGCTGGATCAGCTCGGCGGCGATCGCGACCGCGGTTTCCTCCGGTGTCCGCGCCCCGAGGTCAAGGCCGATCGGCGAGCGCAGCCGGGCCAGCTCCTCCTCGGACATGCCCACCTCGCGCAGCCGGGCCAGCCGGTCCTCGTGGGTCCGCCTGCTGCCCATCGCCCCGATGTAGGCGGCGGGGGTGCGCAGCGCCACCTCAAGCAGCGGCACGTCGAACTTGGGGTCATGGGTGAGCACGCAGATGACCGTGCGCGCGTCCACGGTCTGGCTGGACAGATACCGGTGCGGCCAGTCGTTGATCACCTCGTCCGCGTCCGGGAACCGGGCCCTGGTCGCGAACACGGGCCTGGCGTCACAGACCGTCACCCGGTAGCCGAGGAACTTGCCCTCCCTGGCCACGGCCGCGGCGAAGTCGATCGCGCCGAACACCAGCATCCGCGGCGGCGGCGCGAACGACTGGACGAACACCGACAGCTCGTCCCGCCGGCGCTCGCCGTCCGGGCCGTACCGGCGGACGCCGGTCAGGCCCTGCGCGAGCATCCCGCGCGCGTCGTCGTCCACCGCGTGGTCCAGCCGGTCGCCTGAGCCCAGCGTGCCCGATGACCGCGGCCGGTGGTCCGCACCCGCCCCGTTCGCCTCGCCAGGCTCGTCGCCCGGGCCGGGCGGGGTGTCGCCCCAGATCACGCGCCTGGCGCCCACGACTCCGGGACCGTCGATGACCGTGGCCAGGGCGACCGGCTGCTCGGCCCGCACGGCGGCGGCCACGTCTCCGAGTTCGGGGAAGTGTTGCCTGCCGACCGGCTCGACGAACATATCGATGATTCCGCCGCAGGTCAGTCCCACCGCGAAGGCGTCATCGTCGGATATGCCGTAGGTCTGCAGAACCGCCTGCCCGCTCTCGCGGACTTCGCTGGCCAGCTCGTACACCGCGCCCTCGACGCAGCCGCCCGAGACGCTGCCCACGGCCTCGCCCTCGGCCGACACCGCCATCGCGGCACCTGGCTCCCGGGGCGCGCTCCGGTACGTCCGGACCACGGTGGCCAGGCCGAACGTGTCCCCCGCATCCCACCATTTGCTGATCGGGTCCAGGATGTCTCGCACGCTTGTCACCTCGGCGTCTCACCTGACTTGTCCCCTCAGGTTACGTTCCCCGGGGGCGGGGGCGCGATCTTCCTGGCCGCGGCCGGCCCCCCGCGCGCCGCCACGCGGCCGGTGTTTGACATCATTTCTTAGGTAAGCCTAAGCTAATGCGCCTGTTAGCGGCCCTCCCCTGGAGGACAGGACCCATGACCTTTCCCAGTGACCCGAGCATGCCCAGGGTCCGCGGGTTTACGGCAGCGGCACTGACCCTGACGGGACTGCTCTGGCTGCTCACCGCGTGTACATCGTCGCAGGCAGCGGCCCATAAGGCGGCTCCGACGGCGATGCAAACCGCCTGCAGCCGGGTCAGCGCGGTGCTCGCCAACGGCCCGGACCCCGACGCCGACCCGGTCGGGTACGCGGAGGCCCAGATCCTCCCGCTGGGCCAGATCCACTCCCCCGACCGGCCGCTCGGCGCGGCGATCGGCAGGCTGGCGCGTGCCTACCGGGAGTTCTTCAGCAGCGACGGGACATCGGGCACGGCCAAGGCCGCGGTGGCCAGCGCGAGCAAGCAGGTCAACTCGTTCTGCCCGGGAGCGGCCTCGTGAGGCGGCGCCCGCTCAGGCCCTGGGCCACCGCGGCGGCCGCGGCCGCGCTCGCCGCGTGCTGCGCGGTGCTGGCGGCCTGCGGCAGCGCCTCAGGAGCAGACGCCCAGTCGATCACCCTGTACAGCGGCCAGCACGTGCAGACTACCCAGGCACTGGTGACGGCCTTCGAGAAGCAGACTGGCATCACGGTCAACGTGCGCAGCGACGACGAGGACCAGCTGGCCGACCAGATCGTCACCGAGGGCTCGCACTCCCCGGCGGACGTGTTCTTCACCGAGAACTCGCCTCCGCTGGAGAGCCTGCAGGCCAAGGGGCTGCTGGCCCCGGTGGATGCCTCGACGCTGAGCCACACGCCCGCCAGGTACGACTCGCCGCGCCGTGACTGGGTGGCCGTCTCGGGCCGGGTCAGCGTGATCATCTACAACCCGGCGCTGATCCCGGCGGGCAAGCTGCCCACCAAGGTCAGTCAGTTCGCGGACCCGCAGTACAAGGGGAAGCTGGCGATTGCGCCCCAGGAGACCGACTTCCAGCCGATCGTCACCTCGTACCTGCGGGCCTACGGCCGATCCGCCACGCTGCGCTGGCTCAAGGGCATCCAGGCCAACGCCAGCGGGCACGTCTACCCCGATAACGAGACGATTGCCGACGAGGTCAACCGGGGAGCCGTGGCGTTCGGGCTGGTTAATCAGTATTACTGGTACCGGATGCGGGCCGAGATCGGCGCCGGCCACACCAAGGCCAGGATCACTCACCTTGCTCCCGGCGACCCCGGCTACGTGATCGACGTCTCCGGCGCCGCGGTGCTGAAGTCGTCCGCGCACCAGGCCGCGGCGCAGAAGTTCCTCGCGTTCCTGGTCAGCACGCAGGGCCAGAGCATCATCGCCGACCCGAGCAAGTCGATCAGCTACGAGTACCCGATCGACTCCGGGGTGACCACCCACGCCGATGAGACGCCCTTCGACCAGCTCCGGCCGTACCCGATGACCATCGGTGAGCTCGGAACCGGAACCACGGCCATCGCGCTCATGCGCCAGGCCGGCCTGCTGTGAGCGCCGGGGAAGCGTGATGGCAGAACCGCAGACGCTCTCCCGGCCGGGGCCCGCCCCGGCCGGCCAGGCGCCCGCGCGCCGGCCCGCCGTGCCCGCGAGGAAAGCCCGCCTGCCCACCGCGCTGGTCGCGGTCAGCGCCGCGGTGGCCGCGACGCTCGCGCTGCCGCTGGTGTTCCTGCTGATCGAGGCGCACGGCGCGGGCACCGCGGAGGTCACCCAGCTGATCTTCCGCCGCCTCACCGCCGACCTGCTGTGGAACACGGTCCGGCTGACCGTCGTGGTCACGATCGGATGCGCGGTCATCGGCACCGCCGCGGCCTGGTGCGTGGAGCGCACCAACCTGCCCGGCAGGCGGGTCTGGGCGGTGCTGGTCGTGGTGCCGCTGGCCATCCCCGACTTCGTGGTCAGCTTCGGCTGGGCGTCGCTGTGGACCTGGGTGCACGGCTTCCGCGGTGCGGTCGTGGTGATGACGCTCGCCGTGTACCCGCTGGTCTACCTGCCGGTCGCGGCCAGCCTGCGCGCCGCAGACCCCGGCCAGGAGGAGGTGGCCCGCAGCCTCGGTGTCGGGCGCGTGCGCACGTTCGCCCGGGTCACCCTGGGCCAGGCCCGCGGCGCGATCCTGGGCGGCTGCCTGCTGGTGGCCCTCGTGCTGCTGGCCGAGTACGGCGCGTTCGAGATCCTCGGCTACCAGACGTTCACCACCGAGATCTTCACCGAGTTCTCCGTGTCGTTCAGCGTGCCAGCCGCGTGCGCGCTCTCGCTGGTCCTGGTCGCGCTCGGCCTGCTCGTCCTGGCCGGCGAGGGGATGCTCCGCGGCCGGGGCCGGGTGGCCAGGTCCGGCCCGCTGGCCCAGCGCCGGATCCCGCCGCAGCGGCTGGGCCGGGCCACGCTGCCGGTGCTGGCCGGCTTCGGCGTGCTCACCGCGCTGGCGCTCGGCGTGCCCGTCGGCTCGAGCGTGTGGTGGATGTTCGAGGGCGGGACCCACGCGATCGCCGGGGTTTCGCTGGTCAGCGCCGCCCTGCACACCGCGGGGTACGGCGTGTGCGCCGGGGCGCTGGCTACCGTGGCGGCGCTGCCGATCGCGCTGCTGGCGGTCAGGTACCCGGGCCGGGTCCGGCACTTGCTGGAGCGCAGCACCTACGTGGTGCTGGCCATGCCCGGCGTGGTCACCGCGTTCGCACTGTCCTACTTCAGCGAGCGCTACGGCAGCGGCCTGCTCTACCAGAGCGCGCCTCTGCTCGTCATCTGCTACTCGATCATGTTCTTCCCGCTGGCCCTGGTCGGGGTGAAGGCTTCCCTGGCGCGGGCCCCGGCCAGCCTGGACGAGGTCGCCCGCTCGCTGGGCCAGCGCCAGCTGGCCGTGCTCTGGCGGGTGACGCTGCGGCTGGCCGGGCCGGGGCTGGCCGCCGCGTTCTGCCTGGTCTTCCTGTCCGTGGTGACCGAGCTCACCGCCACCCTGCTGCTGATCCCTACCGGCGTGCAGACGCTGGCCACCCAGTTCTGGGCCTACGAGACCAACCTGTCCTACGGCCAGGCCGCCCCGTTCGCCCTGGTGATGATCGCCGTTGCCGCTGTGCCCAGTTACGTGCTAGGCAGGTTCTTTGACCGTTCCGGGCACGCGCGGGGATGACGGGGCCCCCCGCCGGGATGAAGGGGCCACGCGCGAGGATGACGGCATGACGCAGCTCGAGGTGTCCGGCCTGCACAAGGCCTTCGGTGAGCACCCGGTGCTCAGCGGTGTGGACCTGGAGGTGCCAGCGGGCTCGCTCACCGCCATCCTCGGGCCGTCGGGCAGCGGCAAGACCACGCTGCTGCGGGTGCTGGCCGGGTTCGACCGGGCCGACGCGGGCACGGTCACGATCGGCGGCTCGGTGGTCGACGGCCCCGGCGTGCACCTGGCGCCCGAGCGGCGCCAGATCGGCTACGTGCCCCAGGAGGGCAGCCTGTTCCCGCACCTCACCGTCGCCGCCAACATCGCCTTCGGGCTGCCGTCACGCCAGCGCCGGGGGCCGGCCATCGACGCCCTGCTCGAGGCGGTCGGGCTGGCGGGCCTGGGCCAGCGCTACCCGCACCAGCTCTCCGGCGGCCAGCAGCAGCGCGTGGCGCTGGCGCGGGCGCTCGCCGTCCGGCCCAAGATCGTGCTGATGGACGAGCCGTTTGCCTCGCTCGACGCGCACCTGCGCGCGAGCGTGCGGGCCGACGTGCAGAAGGTGCTCGCGGAGACCGGTACCACGGGGGTGCTGGTCACCCACGACCAGGACGAGGCGCTGTCCACCGCCGACCGGGTGGCGGTGCTGCGCCACGGCCGGATCGCGCAGTGCGCCGCCCCGCAGGACCTGTACGACCGGCCGGCCGACGCCGACATCGCCCGGTTCATCGGGGACGCGAACCTCATCGAGGGCGTCCTCGACGCGGGCATGGTCGACACCGTGCTGGGGCGGCTGCGGATCGAGCCTTCCTGCCTGACGCCCTTGGCCTCCGGCCCGGGCTCGCTCGCGGACGGGCCAGCCGCCCTGGCGGCCGGCCTGGCCGCGCCCGCGTCCGGCCCGGCCACCGTGCTGGTCCGGCCGGAGCAGGTGGAGCTGCTGGCCGACGGCGGGGCCCACCGCCCGGACCGCCACGCGGCCGTCACCGGCGAGCTGACCGGGCGTGTGGTGGCCTACGATTACCACGGCCACGACGCCGTGATCCACGTGCGCCCTGAGCACGAAGGCGATGTGCCCACGATCATCGTGCGCACCCTGGGCGGCCCCCAGCTGCCGGCCGGCTCCCCGGTGACGCTGCGCGCCCGGGGCCCCGTGCTCGCCTGGCCGCACGCCTGACCGCCGCGCGAATTCACCCGGAGACGGGCGGTTCTGGCGGTGTTACGTTGAGGCCGCAGGCGTCGTGGCAAGGGAGGAGCCGGGCATGGGTTTCAGGGTCGAGAAGGACGTCATGGTGCGGATGCGGGACGGCGTCGAGCTGGCCACCGACACCTGGGTACCCGACACGTCGCCCGCGCCGACGCTGCTCGTGCGCCTGCCGTACGGCAAGGACCTGACCACGCTGCTGGCGTACGGGCTGATGCCGAACCTGTTCGCCCTGGTGGAGGCCGGCTACGCGGTCGTGTACCAGGACTGCCGGGGCACGTTCAGGTCCGGCGGCGAGTTCGTGCCGATGCTGAACGAGGCCGCCGACGGCGCCGACACCATCGCCTGGCTGCTTGAGCAGCCCTGGTGCGACGGCAACATCGGCACATTCGGCGCGTCCTACCTGGGGTTCGTGCAGTGGGCCAGCGCCTCGGCCTCCCCGCACCTGAAGGCGATCGCGCCGGCCGTGACCACTACCGACTACTACACCACCCCGTGGTACTCCGAGGGCGGCGCGCTGTCCTGGCACGCGGTGCAGTCGTGGTCCACGGGGATGGCGCTCGCCGAAACGATGCGCGCGGTGGGGTCGGGAACGGGCGACCCGCAGCTGATGGCGGACCTGGCGGGCGCGGTGGGTAACCCGCAGCCGCACCTGGAGGCCCTGCCGCTGCGGGACCAGCTGCTGGAGAAGGTGTGGCCCTGGTGGGGGGACCTGCTCGGGCATCCCGACCGCGACCGGTACTGGCAGGACCTGTCCGTGATCGACCACGCCGAGCAGCTGACCGTGCCCGCGCTGCACATCGGCGGCTGGTTCGACATCTTCGTGAGCAACACCGCCCGGTCGTTCACCGAGCTCAAGGCGCGCAGCGGCAGCGCCGAGGCCCGGGACGGCCAGCGGCTGATCATCGGCCCCTGGGACCACCTGAACAGCACCGGCATCTACCCCGACCGCCAATTTGGGATGACCGGCGACGCCCTCACCCAGGACCTGACCGGCCAGCACCTGAAGTTCTTCGACCGGTGGCTGAAGCAGGCCGAGGAGCCGGACAGCTCGGCACCGGTCCGTATCTTCGTCATGGGCATCGACCAGTGGCGCGACGAGCCGGACTGGCCGCTGCCCGACACCGAGTACGTGTCCTACTACCTGCACGGCTCCGGCCGGGCCAACACCGCCGGCGGCGACGGCGAGCTCGGCACCGGCGCCCCGGCCGAGGCGGCCGCCGACACCTACCTCTACGACCCGCGCCGGCCGGTCCCCACCCTGGGCGGACGGGTGATGAACCCGTCCACGGCGAACGCGGCCGGGCCGGTCGACCAGCGCCCGGCCGAGGCCCGCGACGACGTGCTGTGCTTCACCACCCCGGCCCTGACCGAGCCTCTCGAGGTCACCGGGCACGTGTCCCTGATCCTCTACGCGTCCTCGTCGGCGCCGGACACCGACTTCACCGGCAAGCTCGTGGACGTGTTCCCTGACGGACGCGCGATCTTCCTGACCGACGGCATCATCCGGGCCCGCTACCGCAATTCGCTGGCCGAGGCCGAACCACTGACCCCGGGCGACGTGTACGAGCTCAGCCTGGACCTGTCCGTGACGTCGAACGTGTTCCAGCCCGGGCACCGGATCCGGCTCGAGGTGTCCAGCAGCAACTTCCCGCGCTTCGACCGCAACACCAACACCGGTGGCGTCATCGCCGACGACTCCGCCGGCCAGGCCGCCGTGGCCGTCAACCGCGTCTGGCACGGCCCCGACCACCCCAGCCACCTGGTCCTGCCCGTGATCAGGCGGTAGCGCGCGCCGATGCCGGCGCCCGGCCGCTGCGCGCCGGCGGCAGGTTGCGTACGCTCTGGCCATGATCAACGTGTGCTTCGCAGGCATCACCGGCTGGACGGCACCCCCGATCGTGGCGGCGATCGAGGCCGCCGACGACCTGACGCTGGCCTGCGGCGTGTCCCGATCCGCGGCCGGGCAGGGCCTGGCGGCGGTCACCGGCGGGGAAGCCAACGGTGCCATTTACGCTACGGTCGGCGAGGCGGTCACCTCGGCCCAGGTGGATGTGCTCGTGGACTACACCAGCGCCGTGGCGGTCCGGGACAACGTGTGGACCGCGGTCGAGGCCGGGGTCAATGTCGTGATCGGCTCCAGCGGGCTGACCTCGGACGACTACACCGAGCTCGACCTCCTGGCCCGGGACCGGGGCGTCGGCGTGATCGCGGCCGGGAACTTCTCGGTCATGGCCGCCGTGCTGCGCCGGGCGGCTGCCCTGGCCGCGGAGCACCTGGGCCACTGGGAGATCATCGACTACGCCAGCGACGGCAAGCCGGACGTGCCCAGCGGCACCGCCAGGGAGCTCGCCGAGACGCTGGCCGGGGTGCGCGCGCCGGAGCCCGCCGTGCCCCTGGCCGACCTGCAGGGGCCGGCGGAGGCGCGCGGCGCGGAGGTGGCGGGCACCCGCGTCCACTCGGTCCGCCTGCCCAGCTTCGTGGTCACCACGGAGATCGTGTTCGGCGGGGCCGGGGAACGGCTGGTCCTGCGCCATGACCCGGGCCTGACCCCGGACCCGTACGTGGCGGGCACGCTGCTGGCCGTGCGCAACGTGGCCGATGTCGCCGGCGTGCGCACCGGGCTGGACTCGCTGCTGTTCGACAGGCCCGCCGGTGAGGACGGCTGAGCCAGGCGGCGGCCGACGGTGACCGCACGGCCGGGGGCCGGGCATCTGGGCGGTGACCGGGCGGCCATGGCGGCGAACCTGGCCCGCTTCCGGCGGATCAGGATGGCCGGGGCGGGCCTGAAGCCCGCGGCGGTGGCCGTGTGCGTGGTGCTCAGCGGCGACGTGCCCGGCCTGCTGATCACCAGGAGGGCGCCGGGCCTGCGGGCCCACGCGGGCCAGTGGGCGCTGCCCGGGGGCGGCCGGGACGAAGGCGAGTCCGCCGAGGACGCGGCGCGCCGCGAGCTGCGCGAGGAGACGGGCGTGCCGGCCGGGGCGGATGCCATCCTCGGTCTGCTCGATGACTACGTCACCCGGTCGGGCTACCTGATAACCCCGGTGGTGGTGTGGGGCGGCCAAGTGCGCCCGGCCATGCGCGGGCCCGCGTCCGAGGTGGCCGAGATCCATGTGATCCCGGTGGCTGACCTCGATGTCGCGCCCCGGCTGGTGCGCATCCCCGAGTCCGAGTCTCCGCTGATCCAGTTGCCCCTGCTGGGCCGGTACCTGCACGCGCCGACGGCCGCGATCGTCTACCAGTTCTGCCAGGTGGCCCTGCATGGCCGCAGCACCAGGGTCGCCCATTTCGAGCAGCCGGTGTTCGCCTGGAGGTAGCCGGCGGGCCGAATCCGCACGCGGCCGGGAATAGCTCCCGAGCTTAGTTAGTTCGCATCAAGCAACTAGACTTATACCGGCCTTCCCGGCTGCGGACACGCTGCTATGGACGCAGGGGCAGGCCCCGCTCCCCGGCCCCGAAGGGATGCCCATGACGACCGGCTCGCTGCCCTACAAGTGGATCGCCCTGTCGAACACCACGCTCGGCATGCTGATGGCGACGATCAACGCCTCGATCATGCTGATCGCGCTGCCGGACATCTTCCGCGGCATCGGCGTCAACCCGCTGCAGCCCGGCAACACCAGCCTGCTGCTGTGGCTGATCATGGGCTATCTGGTGGTCACCGCGGTGCTGGTGGTCAGCTTCGGGCGGCTCGGCGACATGTTCGGCCGGGTGCGGATGTTCAACCTCGGGTTCGCGCTGTTCGCCGCGTTCTCCATCCTGCTGTCGGTGACCTGGATGCACGGGACCGCCGCCGCCTGGTGGCTGATCTGTATGCGGATCATGCAGGGCGTCGGCGGGGCCATGCTGATGGCCAACTCGAGCGCGATCCTCACCGACGCGTTCCCGCACGACGAGCGCGGTCTCGCGCTTGGGCTGAACCAGGTGGCGGGCATCGCGGGCTCGTTCATCGGCCTGGTGCTCGGCGGCGTGCTCGGCCCTCTCGACTGGCGGTTCGTGTTCCTGGTCTCGGTCCCGTTCGGAGTGCTCGGCACGATCTGGTCCTACCGCAAGCTGCAGGAGCGCGGCATCCGCAGGCCGGCCCGGCTGGACTGGGCGGGCAACCTGACCTTCGCGGCCGGCCTGGTCGCCGTCCTGGTCGGCATCACCTACGGCATCCAGCCCTACGGCGGGCACACCATGGGCTGGACCAGCCCGCTGGTGCTCGGCCTGATCGGCGGCGGTCTCGCGGTGCTGATCATCTTCTGCGTGATCGAGACCAAGGTCGCCGAGCCGATGTTCCGGCTCGCCCTGTTCAAGATCCGCCCGTTCACCGCGGGCAACATGGCCAGCCTGCTGGCCGGCCTGGGCCGCGGCGGCCTGATGTTCACCCTGATCATCTGGCTGCAGGGCATCTACCTGCCGATCCACGGCTACGGCTTCAGCCAGACCCCCCTGTGGGCGGGCATCGCCATGCTCCCGCTGACCATCGGCTTCCTGATCGCCGGGCCGGTCTCCGGCTGGCTGTCCGACCGCTTCGGCGCGAGGCCGTTCGCCACCGGCGGCATGGTCCTGGCCGCGGCCTCGTTCGGGCTGCTCGAGATGCTGCCTGTGGACTTCGCCTACTGGCAGTTCGCGGTCGTCCTCCTGCTCAACGGCATCGGCATGGGCCTGTTCGCCTCGCCGAACCGGGCCGGGATCATGAACAGCCTGCCGCCCGAGCGCCGCGGTGTCGGCGCGGGCATGAGCGCGACGTTCCAGAACTCGGCCATGGTCCTGTCGATCGGCATCTTCTTCACGCTGATCATCCTGGGCCTCGCTTCAACGCTCCCGGCCGCGCTGAGCCACGGCCTGATCGCCCAGGGCGTGCCGCACGCGGACGCGGCCAGGATCGCCGCGCTGCCGCCGGTCTCGATCATGTTTGCGGCCCTGCTCGGCTACAACCCGGTGCAGACGCTGCTCGGGCCCGCGATCAGCAAGCTGCCCGCCAGCCACGCCGCGTACCTGACCGGCCACACGTTCTTCCCGTCGCTGATCTCCGCGTCGTTCTCGCACGGCCTGGCCATCGCGTTCGACTTCGCGATCGTGGCCTGCCTGATCGCCGCCGGGGCGTCGCTGCTGCGCGGCAAGCGCTACGTCCACGAGTTGCACGGCGCCGAGGCCCCGGCGGAGGCCGCCGCGACGCAACCAACCCGGCAGCCAGCGGCAGCCGCAACCACGGCTGGGTCATACGGCCAGCCCGAGCTGGTCGAGCCGGCCGTCGCAGGCCGGGATGCCGGTGATGGGCAGCGGCAGGAACAGGCGCTAGAGCACCGGTCATGCAGCCATGGCCGACCCAGGGGTCCCGTTTGCCCCCTGGGTCCCGCCCGTCACGCCCCAGCCCGCCGCTTGCCGCCATCAGCCATGTCGATGTGAGTTTGCTGTAGTCAGGTGTGCAGCAAACTCACATCGATCATGGTCTCAGGGCCGCCGTAACGGCCAGCCGGGTCCGCAAAAGCGGCAAACCGGACTGAACGCTGCGCCACAGGGATCTACGCGCCAGCCGAGAACTCGCGGGTGAACATCGCGGTGAACGCGGCGGCGTCGGCAGGCCGGGGATTGGACGGGGTGCTGGTGTTCTGCTCCGCCTTCTCCCCCAGCAGCGCCAGGTCCTCGGCGCGGATGAGCGTGCGCAGGGGCGGCACGCCGAGGTCGCGGTTGAGCTGCCGGATGTACTCGATGGCCAGCCGCGCCCGCACCAGCTCCGAGGCGCCGCGTGACCCCAGGCCGAACGCGTCCGCCAGCCGGGCGTACTTGGCCGAGCTCACCGGCAGGTTATAGTCCATGATCGGCGGCATGCTGTCGGCGCAGCAGTACCCGTGCGGGTGGCCGTAGAGGCCGCCGATCGCCTCGGCCAGGCAGTGCGCGCCCGCCACGTCGGTCAGGCCGACCGCTATCCCGGCGGTGAGGCTGCCCTGGGCCATGCCGCACCGGGCCTCGATGTCGTCACCGGACGCGGCCGCACGCCGGATGTACTGGGCGACCAGCCGCGCGCCCTCCAGCGCCAGCGCGTCCGACGCGGGCGTGGCCAGCCGGCAGTGCAGCGAGTCGACCGCGTGCGAGAGCGCGTCCATGCCCGCCGCCACCGTGAGCGAAGGCGGGCAGGACAGGGTGAGATCCGGATCCACCAGTGCCACTTTCGGGCAGTTACGCATATCAAAGAGGTTCATCTTCTTCTTGCGCATGGTGTCGGTGATCACGGCTGACGGGCTGACCTCGCTGCCGGTGCCTGCGGTCGTGGGAATGGCCACGACCGGCAGCGGGTCGTGGCGCAGCGCGCCGAAGTCCTCCCAGTCCCGCGGGTGCCCGCCGTTGGTGCGCAGCAGGCCGATGCACTTGGCGCTGTCGATGGCCGACCCGCCGCCGACGGCGACCAGCGCGCCGGCGCCGAAGCCAGCGGCCGCCTCCGCCCCGGCCAGGCAGTCCACGTCCCGCGGGTTGGGCTCCACCCGATGGAAGGCCAGCACCTCCAGGCCGGCCGCGGCGAGGTGATCGCGCACCGGGTCGGCCAGCCCGGCGGCCTGCACGCCCGGGTCGGTGACCAGCAGCACCTTGCGCGCACCGAGGCCGGCCGCGTGCTCCCCGGCCCGGCCGGCCAGGCCGCGGCCGAAGAACACGCGCGTGGGCATGAAGAACTCGCCGTCCGCGGTGATGCCCTGGCCCCGTCGGGCGTTCGCTGGATGCTCCGGCTGTCCTGGCTGCCCGGTGTTCATGTGCGCGCCTCCGGCGCGGTGCTCATATGTGTGCCTCCGCTGGATCGGCGAGCCCCTGGTCGGCGCGCAGCGCCCGCGCGGCTAGCAGGCCCGCGCTGAGCAGGCCGGGAACCCCCGGGTGCACTCCCCCGCCGCCCAGGTAGAACCCGGGGACCGGGGTTCGCGTGTCCGCGCAGAGCGGGTGCGGCCGCCGGTCCAGGGTCTGCGCCGGGCTCAGCGCCCCCTGCCGCGCGGTCCCGGCACCGGTGGTGCCGAACCGCCGCCTGAGGTCGCCGGGCGCGTCGGCGAACTGCGCGATCAGCTGAGCCTCGCGCAGGGCCGGGAACGCCTGGCTCAGGAAGTCCCAGCACGCGCCGCGGTAGCCGCGCCGGGCCCGGTCCCAGGAGCCGTCCGGGTGGCTGAGCGGCGCGAAGCTGTCAAAGCGCAGCGCGTGCAGCGGCCCGTACGGACCGGGTGAGGCCTGCAACGGGTCGTGGGCGGTGGTCACGCTCAGCAGCCCCGCGGGCCGCCGCGGCAGCCACCCGGCGCGCACCGCGGCCAGGTGATCGTCCAGATCCCGGACGCCACCGAACCCCACCAGCCGCCCGTAAGGCTCACCGCCGGCCGGGGCGGCCGGGGGCGTCCCGACGATGCCGTAGTGCGCGATGAAGCAGCCCAGGTCGTCGGTCACCCAGTCGCGTCCCGCGGCGGCGAGCCCGTCGGGGACTTCGGCGGGGTCGATCAGCGCGGTGAACGTGGTGTGCGGGTCTAGCGTGCAGATCACGCTGCGCGCGCTGACCTGCTGCCCGTCCGCGCAGGACAGCCGGAAGCCGGGCCCGTCGCGGCGCACGGTGGTGACCAGGGCCGACACCCGGCAGTCCGCCCCAGCGCTCGCCGCGATCCGGAACAGGGCGTTCGCCAGGTTCTTCGAGCCGCCCGCGACCAGCGCGGGAGAGAACCAGCGGGCGACGGCGAACCCGCCGACGGCACCGAGACGCTGGTCCGGGTCGGCGAAGCCGCTGGCGGCACAGGCGTACCGGAGCGCGAGCCGGCCAGGCTCGCTGTCGGCGAGCGCGGCCAGCCCGGCCGGGGTGAGGCCGGCCAGGTCGGCCGCGGCGCCCTCGCCGCGAGACCGCCAGCCGTCCAGCAGGGCCTGCTCCGGCTGCGGCGGCAGGTACAGGGCCGGGGCGCAGGCCCGGCTGATCGAGGCGAGCATGCCCGGCACGGCCCCGCCCAGCCCGGCCCCGCCGCGGCCCACGGGGTGCGCGCCGCCGGGTGTCATCACCTCCAGCGCCACGCCGGGCTCGACGAAGGCCACGCCGTGCCCGGCCAGGCCCAGGCCGGTCACCACGGGATTGTCCGCGCCGAGCGGGAGGGCGGCCTGGGCCTGGTTGAAGGTGAACGGCGTGGAGTAGTCGTCGGAGGCCATGGTCCCGCCCCGCTCGAACCGCCGCTCGAGCACGACCACGTCAGCGCCCGCCCGGGCCAGGTAGGCGGCCGCGGTCAGGCCGTTCGGCCCGGCGCCGATGATCGCTACCTCGAAGTTCCCGTGCTTACTGTCGCTGGCCACGGCGTTCTCACCCGGTCCGGCTCGAGGGCGGGTCCCGGTCCAGCAGCCGCGCCAGGTTGTGCTCGTACCACTCGCAGGGCCGGGAGGTCCACCACGGCTGGTCGCGCACGCCCGCGTCGGCGGCCACCACCTGGGCGGCGTTGTAGCCCGCGGCCATCCAGCTGAGGCCGACCGGCCAGACCCCGTTCGACATGTACAGCCCGGGCACCGGCATCCGGTACGGCATGCGGCCGAGAATCCACTGGTCCTCGGTGAAGTCGCCGCCGACCACCTGCCCGAACTTGGCCGACCGGTTGAGCCGCCAGTTGTCCAGCGGGGTCCAGTCGTAGTAGTCGAGCACGCTGGCATCCCAGTCCCGCACGAGCTGGCTCATGATCGCGTTCCTAGCCGCCACGAGCTCGTGGCGCAGCGGCCCGTCCCAGGCCCGGGGCCCGCCCAGGCCGTGCAGGGCGTAGGGGAAGCACTCCTCGGCGCGCAGCACCGTGTACCCCTCGGGCGAGGTGGCGGTGGGGTCAGCGGGGGCGGGATAGGTGAACTCCATGAGCTGGCCCGACGCCTTCCAGGTGTCGTTGCCGAGCATGTCCACCAGGTACTGCTTGGTGCCCTCCCAGGAGTCGAAGGCCCGGTACACCAGGATCGCGTCGTCGATCAGCGGGTCGAAACCCGCGGACGCCCAGGAAACGCGCCGGTCGAGCAGCCACGAGGTCACGTGCGACCCGCGCAGGCCCATCTGCCAGTACTGCATCTTGGCGGCCAGCAGCGGGTCGGCCGCCTCCAGGGTCCCGGGCCCGACCAGCCGCCGCGTCTCAGGCACGCCGACGTTGCTGATCACCGCCCGGCGCGCGCGCACCTCCCGGCCCGGGTAGAGCGACCGCTCGGCGAGCCGGACGCCCACCGCGCGGCCGCCGGAGGTCACGATCTCCTCGACCGCGGCTGACGTCCACAGCTCCCCGCCATGGTCGAGGAAGCAGCGGGTGAGCGCGTCGGCCTGGACCTCGTTCCCGCCGATGCCTACGCCGGTCGTGTAGTAGAGCGCGAACGTGGTGCCCAGGGCGCCCTGGCCGCGCGCGAACGGCGCGCCGTGCTCCCAGAAGGCCACGGGGGTCATCAGGATCTGGCGGCACGCGTCCGACTCGAACGTACGCTCGCACAGCTCGGGCCCGGTCATCTCCATCATCTGCTCGACCGGGTAGTCCATCGCGTACGCGCACAGCTCGAACACCCGGGGCAGCCGGCTGGGATCGGGATGCGGGGAGAACGAGCTCAGCTCGTTGAACTCCACCATGGTCTCGTGGACCCGGGACTGGATCTCCAGCATCCGCTGGCCGTCCCTGGCCGAGTGCCGGCCGAAGTTCGCCGCGGTGCGCTCGGGATCCTGGCAGATCAGGCAGTTGGTGCCGTCCCGGTAGGTGGTGGCGAGCACGACCGGGGACGCGGCGAACCTGAACCCGTACCGCTCCAGGTCCAGGTCCCCGATGACCGGCGAGTTGCCGGCGAACGAGACCCCGACGTGCGGGCTGTCCAGGACCTGCGGCCACGTCTCATGTGTGCAGCAGAACGACGCGAGCTCGGCGTTGGCCTCCACGATCAGGACCTGCAGGCCCGCCTTCTGCAGGTAGGCCGCGGCGGGCAGGCCGCCGGACAGCCCGCCGCCCACGACGATCACGTCGACGGCGCTCGTGGTACCAGGCGCTGCGGAATGAGGCACGGGGGAATCGGGCACGGGGGTATCAGGCCCGGGCATCAGGACCGCTGGCCGAGCAGGGCCACGATGTCGAAGACCACCGTGGCCGCGGCGATGGCGGTGATCTCGGCGTGGTCGTAGGGCGGTGACACCTCGACCACGTCGGCGCTGACGAGATTGAGCTGGGTCAGCCCGCGCAGCACGCGCAGCAGCTCGCGGCTGGTCAGCCCGCCCGCCTCTGGTGTCCCTGTCCCTGGCGCGGCCGACGGGTCGAGCACGTCGATGTCGATGGACAGGTACACGGGCAGGTCGGCCACGCGCTCGGTGATCGCGCCGATGGTCCCGGCCACGCCCAGGTCGTCGACGTCGCTGGCCCGGATGGTCCTGAAGCCGAACCGCCGGTCGTCATCGAGATCCTCGCGGCCGTAGATGGGCCCGCGGATGCCCACGTGGATCGAGTGGTCCTCGACCAGGAGGCTCTCCTCGAACGCCCGCCGGAAGATGGTGCCGTGCGTGGTCGGCGCGTTGAAGTAGGTGTCCCAGGTGTCCAGGTGGGCGTCGAAGTGCACCAGCGCGACCGGGCCGTGCTCCCGCACCACCGACCGCAGCATCGGCAGCGCGATCGTGTGGTCACCGCCGACCGCGATGACCTTCCTGCCGCCATGCAGCAGCTCGCCGGCGTGCCCCGCGATCTGGTCCATGGCCGCGTCGATCGAGAACGGCGTGACCGGCACGTCCCCCGCGTCGACGACCTGGGCCTGGCCGAACGGGGCGCAGTCCAGCTCGACATGGTGGCCGGGCCGCAGGTGCCGCGACGCCTGGCGGACGGCCATCGGGCCGAACCTGGCGCCCGGGCGGTAGGAGACCCCGTTGTCGAACGGCGCGCCCAGGATCGCGATGTCGTAGTCGGGGACCCGGTCGATCTCCGGCAGCCGGGCGAACGACCCGGAACCCGCGAACCTGGGCACCTTGCGCCCGTCGACCGGCCCGATCGGCTCGGGTCCGCCGGTGTGCTCAGGCATGAAGTCTCCCGTCTGTGAATCGCGAGGGTCAGGCTCGGGTGCGGGTCACCCCGCCGCTGGGCTGCAGCACTTGCCCGATGACCGCGCCCGACCCCGGCCCGGCCAGGAAGGACACGGCGGCGGCGATGTCCTCCGCGCTGGCCAGCTGGCGGATCGGGATCAGCTCGGCGTAACGCCGCCGCATCTCGTCCAGGGAGATGCCCGCGTCGTCGGCGTCCACCTGCAGCTGCTCGGTGTCGATGAACGCGGGGGCGATCGCGTTGGTGAGGATGCCCTGCGGGCCCAGCTCCCGGCCCAGCCCCTTGGCCAGCGCGATCAGCCCGGCCTTGGACGCGGCGTAGGCGGTCGCGTTGGGGTAGCCGATCACGCCCCAGCCGGAGCTGATGATGACGATGCGCCCGTGGCCCTGGGCGCGCATGCCGGGGATCACCGCCTGGATGATCCGGAAGTGCCCGGACAGGTTCACGTCGATCTGGCGCCACCACTCGTCAGGGGCGGACTCCAGGAACGGGCTCATCGCCATGGCCGCGGCGTTGGCCACCAGCACCGTCACCGGCCCGGCCTGGCCGGCCACGGCCGCGACCAGGGCCGGGCCCGCCCCGGGGTCGGCGATGTCCGCGGGGACGGCGATCCCGCCGATGCTGGCGGCCAGCTCGGTGAGCCGGCCGTCATCGGCGATGTCGTTGACCGCGACCGTGAAGCCGTCCGCCGCGAGCCGCAGGGCCGTGGCCCGGCCCAGGCCCTGGGCCGCGCCGGTGACCAGGGCCACACCGCGGTCCGGCCCGGCCACGTCAGATCACCGCCCCGGCGTTGGGCGAGAGCACCTCGCCGCAGTACATGGATCCCTCCGTGGCCAGGTAGTACACGGCGTGCGCGATCTCCTTGGGGGTCACAAGACGTCCCAGCGGCAGCGTTGAGAGATAGTCGGGTTTCCGCCAGAGCGAGTCCGGGGCCAGCAGCGGCGTGTCGGTGGGGCCCGGGGCCACCGCGTTGACCCGGATGCTGGTCTCAGCGACCTCCATGGCCAGCGACTTGACCAGGCCGAGCACGGCCCCCTTGGCCGCGACGTAGTGCAGGTCGGTGGCGCTGCCGGCCAGCGCGAGCTCGGAGGAGATCGCGACGATGACCCCCTGGCCCCGGCTGAGCATGTGCGGCAGCACCGCGGCGCAGCAGTTCACCGTGCCACCCAGGATGACCGAGAGCATCCGGTCCCACTGCGCGGCCGTGATCTCGGCGACGTCGAGGCCTTCCTCGTAGTAGCCGGCCGCGCTGACCAGGAGGTCGATCTGGCCGAACCGCTGCGCGGCCTGATCCACCGCCGCCGCGACCGCGGCCCGGTCCGACACGTCCGCCTGCAGGGGCAGGTCGGTGCCGGACGGGTTCAGGTCGATACCGGCCGTGCGCCAGCCGGACCCGCGCATCAGCTCGGCGCAGGCACGGCCGATCCCGCTGGCCGCACCGGTGATGACCGCGACGGGCGCCGGGCGGCCAGGTCCGGCTGAGGTCACGCCTCCTCCGCCTCGGGGACCGCGGCCGCCGGGCGGTGGGCCTGGGCCAGGAGGGTGGCGGGCGCGCCGGGCCGGAACGACCACAGGCAGATCGCCACGCCGAGCACGCCAAGCACCCCGGTCATGATGAGGACGCCCCAGTTGAGATACCAGTCGCTGAACACCGGCCGGGGCCAGACCAGGTTGACGATCTCGGCGGTCAGCCAGACTGTGGCGATGCCGGTGATCAGGCGGATCGACCGCTCGCCCCACGCATCGGGGGTGGGCGGCAGCTGGCCGCGCCACTGCTTGTAGGCCTGGGCCAGGATCGGCATGTAGTAGGAGAGGATAAAGCCGAACGCCGAGAACGAGACCAGCAGCGAGAACACCTTGGACGCGCCGGCGAAGATCAGCGCGCCCGCGATGAGGATGGTCAGGCCAATCGCGTATCTGGGCAGGTTCTCGCGCCCGGAGAGCCGGCCAAGCATCCGGGTTCCTGGCAGCATCCGGTCGCGGGCGCAGGCCCAGATCGCCCGGGTGACCGCGGTCTGCACGGCGATCATGCTGGAGGTGAAGCCGATCACGAGCGCGATGAGCAGGGTCCGCCCCGCCCCTGATCCGTAGGCGGTCTCCAGGGTGGTGGCGATGGGGTTGGTGTCCTTGCCCGACATCACCGCGGAAATGTTGGGAATCGCGAGGATGAGGCCGAGGCAGGCGATCATGACCAGCAGCCCGCCGACCGCGAGCGAGAGGATGACGGCCTTGGGCAGCACCTTGCGGGACTCCTGGACCTCTTCGCCGATGGACGCCGAGGCCTCGAAGCCAATGAACGAGTAGGCGATATAGGCGACGGGGAGCAGAAACGCGCCGAACAGCCAGCCGGTGCCGTGCCCGGTGCCGCCGGTGTTGGTCAGGATCGACCACGGGTTGACCTGGTGCGCGATCAGCAGCGTGATGCCGATACCGGCGGATGCGATGATCTCCATGACGAGTGCGATGTAGATCAGGCCCTTCAGCAGCCGCCCGCCGAGCAGGTTTGCCGCCGAGCCGAAGAGCAGGACCCCGATGGCCACCAGCTCCACGGTGGTCTGGGAGGGTGAATCCACTCCCGCGGCGCCCAGGATGTAGGGGGAAGCGGTGATCGGCAGGACCGCCAGGGTGAGGGTGAGTCCCCACATGTAGGCCCAGCCGGTGAACCATCCGTACCGGGGGCCGATCAGCTCACGCGACCAGGCGTAGACGCTGCCCTGGAGCGGCCATTTCGAGACCAGGTTCCCGAAGACCCCGCACACGACCAGCTGCCCGGCCAGCACCAGCGGGAACGCCCAGAAGAACGCCGGCCCGGCCGCGACGATGCCGATCGCGAAGACCGTGTAGATGCCGACGATCGGCGACAGGTCGGCGAACGAGAGCGCGAACGCCGAGCGCAGCTTGAAGTCCCGTACCGGCCGTCTGTCCGACGGGTTCTCGGTCACGGCAGAAGTCTCAGTCATGGTGTCCTCTCAGGCCTGAGCGCGTCGTCAGCCAGGCGGGCGGGTGACCCAGTAGGCGTCCGCGGGAAGGATCGGCTGCGGGCAGGTGCGGGGAGCCAGGTTCAGCGATGCCGTGTGCCTGGCCACCTCGCCGACCGTGGTAATCCAGAGCCCGTCCAGGGACGTCATCCGCTCGATCAGCCGTTCCAGGGCCTCGGCTCGGGACGGCCGTCCGGACAGGAAGGGGTGACAGCAGAGCACGAACGCCGCACCGAGCCTGTGCATGGCCTCGAGCTCGAGCGTCCACATCTCGAGCGCCTTGGCCGGGCTCTCGATGACGCCGGGGCCGGTCAGGCCCGGCAGGTACGCGTACTGCTCCCAGTCGTCGAGGCCCCACGACACCGGGACCTCCACCAGGGTGGCGGGCCCTCCTGGGGCGTCGTCCACGGCGAGCACATACGGGTGGTCGGAGTCCATCAGGCTGGAATCCCACCGGAACCCGCGCTCGGCCAGCAGCCGGGGCGTGTTGTAGGTCATCTCCCACATCGGGGCGCGGTAGCCCTCGGGCCGCACTCCGGCCACGTCGCGCAGCGCACGCAGGCCGAGGTCAAGCATGGCGGCCTCGGTCGTGGCGTCCATGCCGATGGTGTTCTCGTGGAAGTAGCTGTGGTGCGCGATCTCGTGCCCGGCGTCGGCCACGGCCCGCACCACGTCCGGGTAGCGGTGCGCCGAGTAGCCCGGGATAAAGAACGTGGCCCGGATGTCATGCCTGGCAAGCAGCTCCAGGATCCGGGGCACGGCCACCAGCGGGCCGTAGGACTGATGGCTCATCGGGGTCATCCGCCTGATCGCGGAGATGTCCTCGGTCAGGATCGGCGCCTCGGCGTCCATGTCGAAGGTCAGGCAGGCCGCTGCGGTCCTGCCCTCGGGCCACGTGATCGGCACGGGCGGTACGGCACTGCTGGCCAGCCCGCCGGAAGGCGGGGGCAGTTCGGCCTCGGTCATCGGCGGCTCCGGCGCTCTCGTTGTGCGCGTGAGACTACGGATCACCGCCGGGAGGAACCATCCGACCCGGGCGCAAACCTTCCGCCGCGACTCATACTGGGGTATGAACGGTGCACCCGAGCGTTACCAGGGGACCACGGGCGAACGGAGGAGCCGGATGTCGATCACCGTCCGCGAGCTGCTGCAGCTCCCGCATCTGCGGCTGCGGCTGACGGCGGGCGAAACCGGCCTCGACCGCGAGGTCAGCTGGGTGCACTGCTCGGACCTGCCCGACCCGTGGGAGTGGTGCGGGCCGGGCGAGCTGCTGCTGACCAACGAGACCAGCCTCAGCCCCGAGGAGCCCGCCCAGGCCGGGTTCATCGAGCGGCTGGCCGAGACCGGGGCGAGCGGTCTCGGCATCGGGGTGGGCATGTCCGGCCCGCCGCTGTCGGACCGGGCCGTCCGGCGGGCCGACGAGCTCGCGCTGCCGCTGATGGAGGTCCCGTACAGCATGCCGTTCACCGCGGTGGTCCGGGCGGTGGCCGACGCCAACGACCGGGAGGAGGCCCGGCTGCTCGGGCGGGTGGCCCGGCTGTACGAGCTGCTGCGGATGTCGGTCATCGCCGGGCTCCCTGGACCGGAGATGTTCCGCCGCCTGGGCGAGGAGCTCGGCGTGCGGCTGTACCTGGTCGACCCGGAGACGGGCCTGTCGCGGTTCGGCGACGGGGAGCGCACGTCGTTCGCGCCCGCGCTGGCCGCCGGCTACGCCAGCCACGGGAACGCTATCCCCGGTGTGCTGCGGCTGAGCCGGCCGGACGCCCCGCCCGGTGAGCCCGGCGCGCTGGCTGTCGAGGTGCCCGGCGACCAGCCCACCGCGCTGGTCGCCGAGCCCGCCGGGGATCAGCTGCCCAGCCTGGTTCTGCTCCATCACATCGCGACCGGCGGGGCGCTCGAGCTGGCCCAGCTCGGCGCGGCGGCGGACCGGCAGCGCAAGCTGGGCGCCGACCTGCTCGGCCAGCTCCTGGACCGCCGCATCGATCAGCGGGCGGCCGAGCCCATGATCGCGGAGGCCGGTCTTGACCTGGCCGGGAGCGTGCTGGCGGTGACCCGGGCGCCCAGTGAGCGCACCGCCGCGCCACTGCACCGCTCACTGGCCCGCGCGCAGCTACCGCATCTGCTGCTCGACCTCGACGGCATGCTCCACGTGGTGCTGCCGCAGGCGGCGATCGGCGGCGACCTCGTCTGCGGGACCGGCCCCGTGGGCAGCAGCGGCCCCATCGGCTCGGTCGGCCGGGTGCCCGACGCGGCCAAGGAGGCCCGGTGGGCGCTTGGCGTCGCCGAGGCGGAGAACCGGACGCTGGTCAAGTACGGCGACCAGACCACGCTGCTCCTGCCGCGGAGCGTGACCGAGGCCCAGGCGCTGGTGTCACGCATCATCGGGCCCCTGATCGTCCACGATGCCGAGCACGGCACCGCCTACGTCAGCACGCTGCGCGCGCTGCTGGCCCGCGACCGGTCCTGGCAGCTGGCCGCCGCCGACCTGCACATCCACAAGCAGACGCTCGGCTACCGCATCAGGAAGATCGAGCAGCTGACCGGGCGTGGGGTGGCCAGGACCGAACATCTGGCCGAGCTGTGGTTCGCGCTCCGGGCGCACGATCTGCTCGCGGGCCGGTAGGTCAGGCCTTCCGCAGGTCGCGCAGGACCAGGGCGGTCTCCAGGACGGCGACGACCGCGTCCCAGCCCTTGTCCTCGCTGCTGCCCTCGGCGCCGCACCGGTCGATGGCCTGGTCCAGGGTGTCGCAGGTGAGCACACCGTTGCCGACCGGGGTGCCGGTGTCGAGCGGTACCCGGGTCAGCCCGTAGGTCACGGAGTCGCAGACGTAGTCGAAATGCGGGGTGCCGCCGCGGATGACCGCGCCGAGGCAGGCGACCGCGTCGTGGCGGCGGGCCAGCTCGGCCGCGACCACGGGCAGCTCGACCGCGCCGGGCACCCTCACCACGACCGGCTCGGCGATGCCGCAGGCCCCGGCGGCCGCCACGGCCCGCTCGACCAGGCTGGCGGTCACCTCGGCGTGCCACCGGGTGGCCGCGATGGCCAGGCTCAGGCCCGCCGCGTCCACGGTCCGCCCGGCTGGGCGGCCCGCGCCGCTCACCCGGTCTCCACAGCGGGCACGGCGGCACCGGCCGGACGGGGCTGAGCGGGCGCGGCCGCAGCGTTAGGGAGGAAAAGGTCATCAAGCTGGTGCCCGAGCCGGTCCCGCTTGGCGATGAGATAGCGCAGGTTGTCCGCCGTGGGCGCCACCGGCAGCGCGACCCGGCCTGTCACCTCGATCCCGAAGCCGGACAGGCCGCTCATCTTGGCTGGGTTGTTGGTCAGCAGCCGGAGCGAGCGGACGCCGAGATCGGCCAGCATCTGCGCGCCGGTCGAGTACTCGCGGGCGTCGGCGGGCAGGCCGAGGGCCAGGTTCGCCTCCACGGTGTCGGCTCCGGCGTCCTGCAGCTGGTAGGCGCGCAGCTTGGCCAGCAGGCCGATGCCCCGGCCCTCGTGGCCGCGCAGATACAGCACGATGCCGCGGCCCTCGGCCGCGATCGCGGCCATCGCGGCGTTGAGCTGGGCCCCGCAGTCGCAGCGCTGTGAGCCGAACACGTCCCCGGTCAGGCACTCCGAGTGCATCCGGACCAGGACGTCGGGGCCGCTGACGTCGCCGAGCACCAGCGCAAGGTGCTCGGTGCCATCCACCGAGCTCTGGTAGCCGATCGCGCGCCACTCGCCGAACTGGTTCGGCACCCGGGTCTCCACCACCCGGCGGGCCGTCAGCTCCGACCGCCTGCGGTGCTCGATCAGCTGGGCGATGGAGATCAGCGCGAGCCCGTGCTCGTCGGCGAACGCGCGCAGCTGCGGGAGCCTGGCCATGGTGCCGTCGTCGTTGAAGATCTCGGCTACCACGCCGGCCTGGTTCAGGCCGGCGAGCCGGGCCAGGTCGACGGCGGCCTCGGTGTGCCCGGCGCGGCGCAGCACGCCGCCTTCGGCGTAGCGCAGCGGGAACACGTGGCCGGGCCGCACGATCTCGTACGGCTCGGTGGCGGAGTCGACCACGGTGCGGATGGTCCTGGCCCGGTCGGCCGCTGAGATGCCGGTGGTGATGCCGTCACGCGCGTCCACGCTGATCGTGAACGCGGTGCCCATGTGCTCCTGGTTGTCGCTGGTCATCGGCGGCAGCTGCAGCCGGTCCAGGTCCGCGCCGAGCATCGGCACGCAGATCAGGCCGCGGGCGTACCGGATCGTGAAGGCCAGCAGCTCGGGGGTGGCCTTGCTGGCGGCGAACACGATGTCGCCCTCGTTCTCCCGGCTGGCGTCGTCGACCACGACGATCGCGCGGCCCGCGGCGATCTCGGCGATGGCCCGTTCGACCGTGTCCAGCCTGCTGCTGGCGCCCAGGGACGGCGTGTGGTCCGTGGTCATGGCCGTGCTCCGTTCTCCGCGCGCCCGGCGCCGACCAGGCGTTCCACGTATTTGGCGATCATGTCGACCTCCAGGTTGACGGTCTCGCCAGGCTGCTTGATCCCCAGCGTGGTGCGGGCGAGCGTCTCCGGGATGAGGCTGACCTCGATCCAGTCCGGTCCCGCGCCGAGCGCGGACACGGTCAGGCTCACGCCGTCGACGGCGACCGAGCCCTTCTCCACCACGTAGCGCGCCAGCCCCGGCGGGACGGATATCCGCATCACATGCCAATGTTCGGCCGGCCTGCGTTCGGTGATCGTTCCTGTTCCGTCCACGTGCCCCTGCATGAGGTGGCCGTCGAGCCGGCCGTCGAGCCGCAGCGGGCGCTCCAGGTTCACTGCCGTGCCCGCAACCAGGGAGCCGAGGCCGGAACGGCGCAGGGTCTCGCCCATCACGTCGGCGCTGAACGTGCCGTCCGATATGCCGGTGACGGTGAGGCAGACACCGTTGACGGCGACGGAGTCGCCCGCGGACGCGTCCGCGGTCACCAGCGGCCCGCGGACGGTCAGCCGGGCCGAGTCGCCCAGTTCCTCGAGGGCGGCAACCTCGCCCAGCTCTTCCACGATTCCGGTGAACACCGCACCCACCTCGTTCTGCTCCGGAGCGGACCTTGTCGGTCACAGGCTCCGGGGGGTCGCGGCGGGATGCGCGGATGCGCAAGCCCAGCCAAGCCGAACCGGCCTGGCCGCGCACGTGCCTCCTCCCATCCGGACTGTTACCGTCGGTCCCGGAATTCCACCGGGTCAGCCGGCCGATGGCCTCGGCCGGGTCGCGGACTGTCACCGCCGGTTCGGAATTTCACCGACCCCGGAGCACGTGTAACACGCACAACTAGTGTGCCATGCCGGGTATTCCGCCCGCGACGCAGGCCAGCCCCGTCTGGCGCCCTGGTGGTCGGGGCCGGACTGGCGGCCGCGACGCTCAGGTGACCGTAGCGCCCCGGCGGGCCAGCGCGTCCAGGGTGACCGCGGCGAGCAGCACGGCGGCCGTCCAGATGTATTGCCCGGCCGCGCCGAGCCCGAGCAGGATGACGCCGTTGTAGATGACCGCCACGACGAACCCGCCGAGCACCGCACCCGCGATCCGGCCCCGGCCGCCGAACAGGCTGACGCCGCCGATCACGGCTCCGGCCACCGAGTACAGCACGTACTGGCCGCCCGCGATGTTGTTCGAGATCGACCCGAGGAACGACGCGTAGAGGATGCCCGTGAACCCCCCCACCAGGCCACACATGGCGAACGCGAGCACCCGGATCCGGTTCAGGTTGACGCCCGCCCGCCTGGCCGCCTCGGCGTTGCCGCCGATGGCGTACATGTAACGGCCGAACTTGGTGCGGCTGAGCAGCACGCCCAGGATCACGGTCATGGCCAGCACGATCGGCACCACCCACGGGACGCCCTCCAGCGGGATAACGCCGCTGCTGCGGTTGTGGTTGAGCACCAGTATGAGCGCCAGGCCGATCGCGCCGATGAGGATGATCTTCAGCAGGGTCACGCCTATCGGCGGCGCGTCCAGGCCGTTCCTCCGCCTGCGCTGGTCCCGCAGGATCATGAAGATCGCGGCGAGCACGACGGCGACGATCAGGATGATCCACCCAGCGGTCGGGCTGACGTTGCTGGACACCAGACCGTTGATGAAGCCGTTGTGGTCCTGGATGACCCCGCCGAGGCCGACGCTGCCGGTCTGCTCGAACAGCCAGAGCAGCACCCCGTTGAGGCCAAGCAGGCCGGCCAGGGTGACCACGAACGACGGGATCCGCAACCAGACGATGATCAGGCCCTCGATCGCCGCGATCGCCGTGGTAACCGCGACGCCGGCCAGGATCGCCAGCCAGGTCGGGAACGGATGCGCGACAGCGACCATCCACAGGGTGATGGCCCCGCCGATCCCGGCGTTGAAGCCGAGCGACAGGTCAATCTCGCCGAGCAGCAGCGGGAACGTCTGCGCCATGCAGAACGTGATGATGAAGCCGGCCTGCGTCATCAGGTTCGCGATGTTGCCCGCCGAGAGGAAGGCGGGCTCCCGGATCTGGAAGTAGGCCCCGATCAGGATCAGGCCGATGATGACGGGCAGCGCCCCGCTCTCGCCGCTGCGGACCCGGCGCAGCCAGACCCGGGTGTACTCGCCCAGCGACCCGGCCAGTACATCCGGGGCGGCGGTGAGCGCGATATCGGCCGCGGCTCCCTCGGGCTCGCCGGCGACCGCGACTCCCCCCGGCTGGTCCTGGGCCGTCTCCCCGCTTTCCGGTGATGACATTCCTCAGCCCTCCGAGCCGCTGCTGACGTTGCCTGAGGCCGCGGACTCGCTCCCGCTGCCGTTGTGCAGGCGGGCGGACGCACCCGTGGTCATCAGGTCCACCACCGACGACGTGTCGTAGTCCGAGGCCGGCCCGACCGAGGCCAGCTTGCCGAGGTAGAGCACCGCGATCCGGTTCGCGACCCGGAACACGTCGGTCAGGTTGTGCGAGACGACCAGGACGGCGATCCCGCGGCTGGCCAGCTGTTCGATCAGGGACAGCACCAGCTCGGTCTGGGTCACCCCCAGCGCTGCGGTCGGCTCGTCCATGATGACCAGCCGGGCCTCCTGCATCACCGCCTTGGCCACCGCGACCGCCTGCCGCTGCCCGCCGGACAGCGATCCGACCGGCTGCCTGATCGACCGCACGGTCGTGACCCGCAGGTCCTTCAGCGTCTGCTTGGCGGTCAGCTCCATGTTGATCTCATCGAGCAGCCCGAACCGCGTCTTCTCGTGACCGAGCAGCATGTTCGCCACGATGTCCATGTTGTCGGCCAGCGCCAGGTCCTGGTACACAGTCGCGATCCCGAGACCGGTCGCGTCCCTCGGCGAGTGCAGGTGCACCGGCCGGCCCTGCCACAGCATCTGGCCGCTGCTCGGCTGGTAGATGCCCGCGATGCACTTGATCAGGGTGCTCTTGCCCGCGCCGTTGTCTCCGGCCAGGGCGGTCACCTGGCCGACCGGGATGTCCAGGTTGATGCCGCTCAGTGCCTGCACCGGGCCGAAGCTCTTGCCGATGTTCTCCAGCCGCAGCAGCGGCATGTCGCCGTCACCGGCCGGACCGGGGCCGACCGGCCCGGGGTCGGAGCCGGATGGCACCCGGCCCGCGTCCGCGGGCCGGGTGCCATCCTCGGAGCCGTTCGTTACCACCTAGGGGCTCCCGCCTGCTCGGATACGGTCATTATCACCCTGATATGCCGTACTTTGAACAATCCTTGGCGTACGAGCCCGAGCACAGCTGGGACGCGGGCACGAAACCGTCCTTGATAACCGTGGACTGGACGGTCGACGGCACGACCCACTCCGGCTTCTCCAGGATCGACGGCACTTGTGTGTGAGTGTTCACGTCCGTCGCCAAGCCGTTGACCAGTGCCTTCGGCGGCGTCACGCCCGCCCGCAGGTACATGGCCAGCGCGGCCGCGGCCTGCGCCTCCAGGTAGATCGGCTTGTACACGGTGCCGCACTGGTAGCCGGCGATGACGTTCTGCAGCCCGGTCAGGGTGGCGTCCTGGCCGGTCATCGGGAAGGTCATCGGCTTGATGCCCTTGGTGATCAGGTAGTGGATAATCGGTGCGCCGTTCTCGTCGTTGGGAATCAGCGCGGCGTTGGCGTTCGGGTGCGCCGTGAACGCCGCCTGGAACTCGGTCAGCGCGGTCGCCGGAGTCCAGGTCCCGGCCGGGTTCGCGACGTCAACGTAGGCCTTGCTGTTGAACTTGGGCTTGAGCACCGCCAGGTAGCCGTCGGCGAACAGCGTGGCGTTGTTGTCGGTGGGGTCACCGCGCATGACGATGACCTGGGGCTTGGCCACGTGCCACGCCGCGATACAGCTGACCAGGCCATTGCCGAGCAGCGTGCCGACACGGACGTTGTTGAAGCTGACGTAGTACTTGCGGGTGCCGCCGAGGGTGAGCCGGTCATAGTCGATCACGGGCACGCCGTGCGACTTGGCGTAGGACTCGATCCTGGACCCGACTCCGGAGTCCAGCGGGTCCACGACCAGGACCGTGGCGCCGTTGGTGATGTCGGCCTGCGCGTCCGAGAACTGGGTGGCGTCGCTGCCCAGGGCGTTCTGGATGATGGTGTCCGACGAGGAGAGCCCGGCGAGCTGGAAGGACTTCTTGAGGTACGGGGCGTCGAACTCCACATACCGGGTCGATGAGACGGTGTCCGGCAGGATCACCGCCACCTTCCCCTTGCCCTTCGCGGCCAGCGGCTTGATGGTCTTCATCGCCGAGAAGGTCAGGTTGAACGACGCGGCGCTGATCTGCGGCACGGCCGATGAGCCGGATGAGCCGCTCGAACTGCTCGACGAACCGCTGCTGCCGCAGGCGGCCGCGGTCAGGGCCGCGCAGGCGGCCACGGCAGTGAGAGCGATTTTTCTCTTGTTAAGAAAGTCCAACGAAACCACCTCGTTTGTGGGCTTGACGTGCGTGCACAAATGGGACGTCACGGCCCTGGTCCGCTTTGGGCCGGCCGGGCGGCCGCTGTCAGGTAAACCGTAGACTTCGCGAAATGAACATGGCCATTAACATCCCGCCCTCGGCGTTAAAATACAGTTAAAATGGCGAGCGTCGCGATGTCCGCCTCCTGCGGAAGCGCCAAACGAGATCACTTCGACGTGTGACCGTTATTCGGCCGCGATGCGATAGCCGGCGCGCGGCTGGGTCAGGATCAGCGGCGTCGCCCCGGCAATCTCCAGCTTGGCCCTCAGCCGCCGCACGTAGACCCGCACGTACTCGGTTTCCGTCTCGTAGCCGTGTCCCCATACCCGCCGGAGCAGGTGGGCGTGGGTCAGCAGCTTGCCGCGGTTGGTGGCCAGCTCGCGCAGCAGCGCGAACTCGGTCGGGGTGAGGTGCACCCGCTGCCCGCCGCTCGTCACCTGCTGGCCGGCGAGGTCGATCACCAGCTCGCCGATGATGATGGCGGCCGGCTCGGCCTCCGGGGCCGTGGCCGGGCGGGTACGGCGGAGCGTGGCCGTGATCCTGGCCAGCAGTTCCTCGATGCTGAACGGCTTGGTCATGTAGTCGTCGGCGCCCACGTTGAGCGCGGTCACCTTGTCCCGCTCGCCGCCGCGGGCCGAGACCACGATGATCGCCACCGATGAGCGCTCGCGGATCTGCCGGCACAGCTCGAAGCCGTCGACCTCGGGCAGCATGAGGTCGAGCAGCACGATGTCGGGCTCCTCGGTCTCAAGCAGCTGGAGCGTGCGGACGCCATCGGCCGACACGACGGTGTCGAAGCCCCGGACCGCCAGGTTCGAGCGGATCAGGTCGACGATGTTGGGGTCGTCCTCGACCACCAGCGCGCGCGTGTTCGCCGCGGGCTCAAACACCGCGGGCTCCGGCCCGCTCGG
The DNA here is from genome assembly GCA_963844655.1 of uncultured Actinomycetota bacterium. GTDB lineage: Bacteria > Actinomycetota > Actinomycetes > Streptosporangiales > Streptosporangiaceae > JASHPR01. Next base: position 529,361 of record CAWJPA010000009.1, read on the forward strand.
CGGGCCGTCCGTCCAGCCCGGCCGGCATCTCGACGGGCAGGTGGATCCGGAAGCTGGTCCCCTTCCCTGGCTGTTCCAGCACGATGTTCCCCCCGTGAGCTTCCACGATTCCCTTGGCTATGGAGAGCCCGAGCCCGGCGCCGGCGCTGGGCGCCCGGCGGCGGCGCATCGGCTCGAAGGGGGCGCTGGCGATCTCGCGCGACATCCCCGGGCCATCGTCGACCACGCTGACGGAGATCCCGTCCTGCCCGGCCGCCTCGGCGCTGACGCTCACCCGGGTCCCGGGCGGATTGTGGCCGAGCGCATTGTCCAGCAGGTTCACGAAGACCTGCTCCAGGCGCTCATGGTCGGCCCAGACGACCGGCAGGGACGGATCGCAGTCCACCTCGATCATGGCGGCGGCCGCCGGGGGCAGGCAGGCCACGGCCGCGTCGACCACCAGGGAGATGTCACACCAGTCCTGCTGCAGGCGCAGGATCCCCGACTCGATCGCGGAGAAATCGAGCAGGTCCCCCACCAGGCGGCCGAGCCGGGCCGACTCCGCCGCGATCCGGTGCAGGAACCGCTGCTGCGAGTCCCGGTCCCAGGTCACGTCCGGCTGCATCAGGCTGGAGGCGTAGCCCCTGATCGCCGTGAGCGGCGTGCGCAGCTCGTGGCTCAGCCGGGACAGGAAGCCGCGCTGCAGTTCCTGGGAGCGGCGCAGCGCCGTGGCCTCCTGGTGCGCGAGCCCGGCCTCCTCGCGTTCCAGCGCCAGCCGCAGCGAGTGGGCGGCGTCCTCCATCAGCGCGGTGGCGTCAGCGGCGGGCGGCCCGCCGCGCCAGCCGGCCAGCAGCACCGTGGGCCCGGCGGGCGCGGCGAACGTGACCGCCAGCCACTGGTGGCCGGCCACCCGCAGCGGGCTCGCCACGTCGTCGCGGCGGGGGCTGGCCAGGAGCCGCTCGGCCGCGTCGAGCAGGGCGCGGGGCGGGCTCGCGCCGCTGCGCCCGCTCCCCGTGGTGACGAACGCCCGGCACGACGGCGGCGCGTCCGGCACCCGGGTCAGCAGCGTGGCCAGGTCGGCCTGCAGGCCCCGGCTCAGGGCCTGCAGCGCGACCGCGAGCCCCTTGGCCACCGGGATCGGCCCGGCCAGGGTCTCCAGCATCTCCCTGATCGTCTCGAGCACGCGGTTGCGCGCGGTGACCTCGTCGAGCAGCCGGTCGCGCTCGATGGCGCTCGCCGCGTAACCGGCGTAGAGCGTGACCAGGTCGAGCTCGTCGCGGTGCGGCTGGCCGGTGACGTCGCGGAACACCGTGATGACCCCCAGCAGCCCGCCCGGGCCCATGACCGGGACCGACCAGGAGCTCACCACCTTGGCCGCCCGGGCCAGGTCGCTGAACGGCACCCAGGCGGCGCCCGCGCGGACGTTGTCCACCACGACCTGCTCGGTGGCCGCCGCCACGCCGGCCGGGCCGCCGTCCTGGCCGCGGGGCAGCCGGGACCACGCGGACAGCAGGGCGTCAGGCAAGCCCAGCGAGGCGGCGCATATCAGCGAGTCCCCGGCCGCCAGGTGGATGCACAGGCGCTCACTGCCGAGCGCGGCGCCCAGCGCCGACAGGATCAGCGACAGGCTGGACGACGGATCCGCCGAGACCAGACGGTCGGCCAGCCCGTGCAGCCGGGTGAGCTGGCGGCGCGCCGACGAGTCGACCTGCTGGCCAGCTACCAGGGCCACGACGTCATCGGGGTGGGCCTGGTCCGGGATCACCTCGGCCACGATCCGGCCGTGCCTGAGCACCACGATCCGGTCGGCCAGCCGGAACATCTGGTCGATGTCGTGACAGGCCAGGAGGATCGTCGTGCCTCGCTCGCGCAGGCGGGCGATCAGCCCCTCGACCTGGGCGGACTCGTTGACGCCCAGCGAGGCGGTGGGCTCGTCGAGCAGCAGCAGCCGCGGCCTGCGCGCCATCGCCCGCGCGACGGCCACCAACTGGCGCTGCCCGCCCGACAGCGACCGTACGGCCCGGGTCGTGTCCGGGAGCGGAATCTCGTAGCTCCGCAGCACCGAGGCGGCGGTGGAGTGGAAGCGGACGTTGGACAGCAGGCTCCAGCGGCGCTCCTGGCCGAGCAGCAGGTTTGAGGCGACGTCCAGGTTGTCGCACAGCGCCAGGTCCTGCCAGACCACGGCGATGCCCTGACGCACGGCCGCCGCCGGGTCGCGGGTCACCGGCCTGCCGTCGAGTACGACCTTCCCGCTCGTGGGGCGGATGTCACCCGCGATACAGCGCACCAGCGTGGTCTTGCCCGCCCCGTTCTCCCCGGCCAGGGCCACGAGCTCGCCCGGCTGGACCGCGAGATCGATGCCTTCCAGGGCGCGCAGCGGCCCGAAGCGCACCCCCACCCCGGACACAGAAAGCAGCGGCCACGACGCCTTGAGGCCGTCCCGGGCTTCTTCGCTGGCCGCCAAGCTCGGCTCCTTGCCTCCTGACCAGGGCGTAACGCGCTGGAATCCTCGCCTTCCGGCGGAAGGGTACGTCAACTGCACATTGTGTCCGGCCCGGGGCCTGCGCAACAACCCGCCAGACGCCCCGGTCACCCGCCGTCGGCTGGGCCGACGGAGACCTCGGTGATCCTGCGGGCCAGGAACGCCCGCTCGGCAGCATTGTCGGTCAGGTCCAGCGCGAGGCGGTAGGCCCGAGCGGCCTCGGCGTTGCGGCCGAGGCGGCGCAGCAGGTCGGCCTTGGCCGCGGGCAGGTACCGGTAGCCCGCCAGGCGGCCGTCCCGCTCGATCCGCTCGATTTCCTCCAGGGCCTGCTGCGGCCCTTCGGTCATGGCCAGCGGGACGACGCGGTTCAGCGCGACCACGGGCGTGGGCCACGCCCGCAGCAGCTCCCCGTAGAGCCGCAACAGCTGGGGCCAGTCCGTCTCCTCGTAGCTCGGCGCCTCGGCGTGCACCGCCGCGATGGCCGCCTGGAGCGTGAACCGGCCGGGCCGGCCGCAGCGCAGCGCCTCGGTGACCAGGCCGGTGCCCTCGGCAATGGCCGCGCGGTCCCATCGCGACCGGTCCTGCTCCTCGAGCAGCAGCAGCCGGCCGTCGGCATCCGCGCGGGTGGCGCGGCGCGCGTCGGACAGCAGCAGGAGCGCGAGCAGGCCGCGCACCTCGGGCTCGTCCGGCATCAGCTCGCGGAGCATCCGGGCCAGGCCCACGGCCCGCTCCACCAGGTCGGCGCGGACCAGATCTGTGCCCACCGGGGCGGTGTGGCCGGTGGTGTACAGCAGGTGAACCACGGTGAGCACGGCATCAAGGCGGTCCGGCAGCTCGGAGGCCCCGGGCACCCGGTACGGGATCCGGGCCGCGGAGATCTTCTTCTTGGCGCGGGTGACCCGCGCCGCCATGGTCGGCTCTGAGACCACGAACGCCTGCGCGATCTCCGCCGTGGACAGGCCGCACACCAGGCGCAGCGTGAGCGCCACCTGTGCTTCCCGCGCCAGCGCGGGATGGCAGCAGGTGAACACGAGCCGGAGCCGGTCGTCGGTAATCACGTCATCCTCCGCCGCCACCGGTGTCTCCGACGCCTGCCCGTCTGGGTCGGTCAGGGCCGCGGGCTCGGGCTCGATCAGCAGCGGCAGCTTGGACCGCAGCGTCCGGTCCCGCCGCAGCCGGTCCAGCGCGCGCCGCCGGGCCGTGGTGGTCAGCCACGCACCGGGATTCCGCGGCACCCCCTGCCGGGACCACGCGTCCAGGGCCGCGACGTAGGCGTCCTGAACGCACTCCTCGGCGAGATCGATGTCGCGGGCGACGCGCGCCGTCGCGGCGAGGACGAAGGCCCACTCGCGACGGTGCGCGTCCGCTACGGCGGCCACGACCTCCTGATCGGGCACGGGCTTCGGCGTCACGGCTCTGCTTTCACCACTGGGCTTTCACCACTAGGGCTTTCACCACTAGGGCTTTCACCACTGGGCCTGTTGCTCCCGGCCTGTCAGCACTGCCTGCCGGGGCCCGGCTAGCCCATCGAGCCCGACACGTCCATGATCGGCCGCACCTCGACGCCGCCGTAGGGCGCCGGGCAGAGCTTGGCGATGTCCAGGGCGTGATCGAGGTCGCGGGCCTCGATCAGGTAGTAGCCGCCGAGCGCCTCCTTGGTCTCGGCGAACGGCCCGTCGGTCACCACGTCGTCGCGGATCGACGTGGCCGTGGCCGTGGGCTGGAGGGCGTTGCCGCCCAGCATCTTGCCGCCCTTCTCGCCGATCTGCTCGATGTACCTGGCGTGCGCCTTCCCGGCCGCCGCCCAGGCCTCCTGCCCGCCCTCGGCGTAGCCGCTCTCCCGCTCGTATATGAGGATCAGGTACTCGGTCATGTCCTTGTCTCCTTCGCTCGCTCTTCAGTCCGGTACCTATTCGACGAACGGCCGGCGCTGGATCGACAGGGCACGGTCAAGATTGTTCCCGATTATCTGGCCGACTGACCCGTCTGGCTGGGCCGGGACGGACCACACCGGGCCCAGGCCGGCCCGTGCGGCGGCCCACGGCCTGGCCAACGTGGCCGAAAAGGTGGGATATCTGTCGTTGCGGACGGCCGTGGTGGCCACCACGATGGAAGCGTGCCCCCGCCGATCAGCGTCGTCATCGTCGCGTACGACAGCCTGCAGAGCCTCGACCTGGCCGGTCCGCTCGAGGTCTTCACCGGCGCGAACGCCTACCTGGTCGGCCGCAGCCGCGAGCCTGCCTACCAGATCGCCGTGGCCAGCCAGGGACAGAGGCCGGTCCGCACCTCCAGCGGCCTCACCCTCGTCCCCGACACCGACCTGGACGGTGTGCGGGGCGTGCACACGCTGCTGGTCCCTGGCGGCGAGGGAGCCAGGCGGCCCGCCGGGGAGCTGGCCGGCTGGCTGGGGCGGCATGCCCCGGCTGCGCAGCGCGTCACGTCGGTGTGCACGGGGGCGTTCCTGCTGGCCGAGACCGGGCTGCTGGCCGGCCGGCGCGCCACCACGCACTGGGCCTATGCCGACGAACTGCAGCGGCAGTATCCCGAGGTGATCGTCGAGCCGGAGCCCATTTACCTCAGGGACGGCCACATTGTCACCTCCGCCGGGGTCACCGCGGGGATCGACCTGGCCCTGGCCCTGGTCGAGGAGGACATCGGCCGCGCGGCGGCGCTGGCCGTGGCCAGGCACCTCGTGGTCTTCCTGCGCCGCCCGGGCGGCCAGGCGCAGTTCAGCGCGCAGCTGCGGGCCCAGGTGGCGCAGCGCCAACCACTGAGGGAGGTGCAGCAGTGGATCACCGAGCGGCCTGCCGCGGACCTGTCCGTGGAGCGCCTGGCCGCGCGGGCTGGGCTGTCGCCCCGGCATTTCGCCCGCAGCTTCACTGCCGAGACCGGGGTGAGCCCGGGCCAGTATGTCGACCAGGTACGCCTGGAGGCCGCCCGGCGCGGGCTGGAGGACACCGGCGACGGGATCGAGCAGGTCGCCCGCTGCTGCGGGTACGGGACGCCCGAGGCGATGCGGCGTGCGTTCATCCGGGCCCTTGGCGTCTCCCCGGCCGGGTACCGCCAGCGATTCCGGACCCAGCACGTCCAGTGACAGCACAGCAGAGAGGAAGTTCCGTGCAGATCGCGATCATGCTCTATGACCGGTTCACCGCGCTCGACGCCATCGGCCCCTACGAGGTGCTGAGCCGCCTGCGCGGCGCCGAGGTGGTCTTCGCCGCTGAGCGGGCGGGCCCGGTGCGCACCGACACCGGCATGCTCGCGGTGACCGCCGACGCGGCCCTGGCCGACGTGCCGCACCCGGACATCCTGCTGGTGCCCGGCGGTCCCGGCCAGGAGCAGCAGATGGACGACGGGCCGGCCCACGACTGGCTGCGCCAGGCCGACGCGGCCAGCAGCTGGACCACGTCGGTGTGCACCGGATCGCTAATCCTGGCCGCGGCCGGGCTGCTCAGCGGCCGCCGGGCTACCTCGCACTGGCTGGCGCTGGACCGGCTGCCCGAACTCGGGGTCAAGCCGGTCAGGGAACGCGTGGTCACCGACGGGAAGTACGTCACAGCGGCCGGGGTGTCCTCGGGCATCGACATGGCCCTCGACCTGGCGGGCCGGATCGCCGGCGGGCCCGCGGCCCAGGCCATCCAGCTCATGATTGAGTACGACCCGCAGCCGCCCTTTAACGCCGGATCGCCCCGCACCGCCCCACCCGACCTGGTCACCAGCATGCGCAGGCAAAGCAGGCACACGGCGGATGAGCTGGTGACCGATCAGCCCGGCGGCACGTCAGGCTGACTCGCCCGGTCGGCAATCGCGCGAAGTTCCTTAACGGAGCCCGCCGGGTCGCTCGCACCGAAGACGGCTGATCCGGCCACGAACATATCGGCCCCGGCCTCGGCGCAGCGGCCGATCGTGTCCCTGGTCACTCCCCCGTCCACCTGCACCCACACGGAGCTGTCGCGGCCGCCGACCAGCTCCCGGGCCCGCCGGATCTTCGGCAGCACCAGGTCGAGGAAATGCTGGCCGCCGAACCCGGGCTCGACGGTCATCAGCAGCAGCATGTCGAACTCGGGCACCAGGTCGGCGTACGGTTCTACCGCCGTGCCCGGGTTGATGGCGAGCCCGGCCCGCGCGCCCGCCGCCCTGATGGCCCGCAGCGTCCGCACCGGCGCCGCGGCCGCCTCGGCGTGGATGGTCACGTTCTGCGCCCCGGCCTCGGCGTAGCCGGGCGCCCAGCGATCCGGCTCGTCGATCATGAGGTGACAGTCCAGGGGCAGGCTGGCGTGCTTGAGCAACGCCTCGACCACGGGCAGGCCGAGGGTGAGGTTCGGCACGAAGTGGCCGTCCATGACGTCGACATGAATCCAGTCGGCGACATCAGCCACGACGGCAGCCTCGTCAGCTAGCCTGGCGAAGTCCGCGGCCAGCACGCTGGGGGCAATGTGGACGCTCACACGGTGAGTCTAGGGCCCGGGGAAATGTCAGAGGCGCTCGCTACCGTTCGATCCTGTATTCGAAGCCCGACCCGCCGAGGAGGCGTTAGTTGAACACCGAGGCATCGAGCAGGCTGCTTGACCGCGTCCGCAAGCTGCTGGCCAAGGCAGAGGACGAGAGCGTGACCCCGCCCGAGGCACAGGCCCTGACGGCCAAGGCCGCGGAGCTGATGGCCAAGTACGGGATCGACCGGGCCCTGCTGGCCGCGGAGCGGCCCGAGACCGACCAGCCCTCCAGCCGCATGCTGGACATCGACCACCCCTGGGCCCGGGTGAAGGCGCACCTGCTGTGCGGGCTCGGCTCCGCCCTGCGCTGCCAGTGCATCATGCTGCACAACGCGGACGGCCTGAAGGTCCACACCTTCGGCTTTACCTCCGACCTCGAGCGGCTCGACGTGCTCTACACGTCCGTGCTGATCCAGATGTGGCACGGCCTGGCCGGAGCGGCGGTGCCCGGGTGGTCCCGCAGCCCGCGAGCCTGGCGCCGGAGCTGGCTCCTCGGCTTCGCCACGGCCGTGATCTCGCGGGTCCGCGCCGCCGAGCACGCGGCCGCCTGCCAGGCCACCGACCCGGCCGCGGCCTCGAGCTCCAGGACCGCCCTCGTGCTCGCCGACCGGGCGCAGGTGATCCGCAGGGAGGCCGAGCGCGCCTACCCGCTCACCCGCACCGCGCGCGTCACCTACAGCGGCACCGGATACCGGGACGGATACGCCCAGGGCCAGCGAGCCGACATCGGCACCGCCCGGGTCACCCGCGGCCGCGGCCGCGCGCTTACCCGCGCCGCACGCTAGCGCAGGCCAACGCCCGCCGGCTCAGCGTCAACTTCCTCTTCGTCAGGGCGCGTAAGGGCCCTCACGACGGCGAAGTGCCCAGCGCCTGTAGGCCTTGATGGGGTGTCTGAGTGAGCGGAGCCCATCCCAGTCGACCGGGCCGAACCAGTCAACAGGAACGCCGAGGACGCGCTGCGGTTCCCTGCCCTCCCTCGCGTGAGGACCTGCCCCGCGCGGCATCCCGAAGACCTTGTTGCGTTCCTCTGGGTCACTCGCCATTGGGCAGCCTCTCTGATGCCGGGGCCGGCCTGGCACTCCGGCACATACGTCTAGCATCACGCGGCCGGTCAGCTCGTGCAACGACCGATAGCGTGCCTCGGAGCAGAGCCCCTGCGCGACCCGTACTGAATCGGCACGGGCACCGCCACGCTGGACGCCGCCGCGCTCGGGATCGACCTGGGGTCAGCCGCGGCGCCGCAGCAGGGCCAGGAAGATCGCGTCGGTGCCGTGCCGGTGCGGCCAGAACTGCGCGAACTCGGCATGGGGCTCCGGGCAGCGCAGGCCGGGGACCTCGGGCAGCATGGCCGGGGCGTCGAGCACCAGCACATCGTCCCGCCGGGCCAGGACATCGGTCACCACGTCGCGGGTCTCGGCCAGGTGCGGGGAGCAGGTGACGTACGCGACGACGCCGCCCGGCGCGGCCGAGTCCAGCGCCGAGGCCAGCAGGGCACGCTGCAGCGGGCCCAGGGCGGCGATATCCCCGGGTGAGCGGCGCCAGCGGACCTCGGCGCGGCGGCGCAGCGCGCCAAGTCCCGAGCACGGGACGTCGGCGAGCACCCGGGCGAACGCGCCGGGCCGCCAGGCGGGAGCGGTCCCGTCCGCCACCACGACGCCGGCGCCCGCGAGGCTGCCGATGGCGCCGCGGGACAGCCGGGCACGGCGCGGGCGCAGGTCGGCGGCGAGCAGGCGGGCGCCGGAACCCTGGGCCAGCCCGGCCAGCAGCCGCGCCTTGCCGCCGGGCCCGGCGCACACGTCCAGCCACGGGCCGGGCGCGCCGACGCCGTCCGCGGCCGGGCGGGTGGTCCCGGCCTGGCCCGGGCCGCCAGCGCCCGCGTCACCAGCGTCCGTCCGGGCCAGCGCGAGCGCCGCCAGCTGGCTGGCCTCGTCCTGCACGGCCGCCCGGCCCTCGGCGACCGCGGGGATCTTCCCTGGATCGCCCTCGGTCAGGTACGCGCCGAACGGGGACCAGCGGGCGGCCATGGCCCCGCTGGCCACCAGCTCGGCTTGGTCCGCCCGGCCGGGCACGGCGCAGAGGTTGACCTGCGGCCGCGCGCTGTCCGCGGCGAGCAGGGCCTCGGTCTCGGCCAGGCCGCCGGCCTGATCCTCGCCCAGCGCCTCGCCCAGCGCGGTGACGATCCAGCGCGGATGGCTGTACCGGACCGAGAGGTGACCGACGAGGTCACCGGCGCGGCTCGGAGTGGCGATCTCCAGCCAGGACTCCAGGTCCCGGGTGGCTACGCGGCGCAGCACCGCGTTGACGAACCCGGCCGGGCGGGCGCCGGCCACGTCCCTGGCCAGGTCCACTGACGTGGCGACCGCGGCGTGCGCGCCGATCCGGGTGGCCAGCAGCTGGTGCGCACCGAGCCGCAGCACCGGGCGCAGCGGCGGGTCGATCCGGGCCAGGTCGCGGTCGCTGCAGATGGCGAGGATTGCGTCGTAGGTGCCCTGGCCGCGCAGCACGCCGTGGGCAAGCTCGGTGGCCAGCGCCGCGTCCCGCCCGGTCAGCCCCCGTTCCCGCAACAGCGACGGCAGCAGCAGGTTGGCGTATGCATCCCGCTCGGCGACCGCGCTCAGCACGTCGAACGCCGCCCGGCGGGCCGGGTCCGCCCGCTGCGGCTGGCCCCGGCCCGGCGGGCGCCTAACGGTCGCGCGCCGGCCGAGCCCTTGTTAGCCGAGCCCTTGTTAGCCGAGCCCTTGTTAGCCGAGCGCTTACTAGGCGAGCCCTTACTAGCCGAGGCCCGATCAGCCGAGCCCTTATCCGACGGGCCCATGTCAGCCGAGCACCGCGCCCGCGGCGTCCAGCCGCAGGCCACGGGCCCAGTCCGCGGCGGGCATCCGGCGCTTGCCTGGCGGCTGCACGTCACCGAGCGGCACAGGCGCGGTCGCGGTGCCGACCAGCACCCGGGAGCCATGCACCCGCAGCTCTCCCGGGCCGGGTGTGCCGTCGTGATCATCTGCCGCGGCGCCGGCGAATGGCCACACTTTGATCCTGGCCCCGTTCAGCTGCGTCCAGGCCCCGGGAGCGGGGGTGCACGCGCGGATCTGGCGGCTGACGGCCGGGGCGGGCTGATCCCAGCGCACCCGGGCGTCCTCGGAAGTGATCTTCGGCGCCAGCGTGATCCCGTCCGCGGGCTGCGGGCGCGGCACGAGCTCGCCGGACTCGATGCCGTCCATGGTCGCGACCAGCAGCTTGGCCCCGGACGTGGCGAGCCGGTCCAGCAGGTCGCCCGCGGTGTCTGTCGGCGCGATCGGCTCGGTCACCACACCGAAGACGGGGCCCGCGTCGAGCTCGGCGACGATGCGGAACGTGGTGGCGCCGGTGATCTCGTCGCCGCGCAGGATCGCGTGCTGCACGGGCGCGGCACCGCGCCAGGCGGGCAGCAGGGAGAAATGCAGGTTGACCCAGCCCTGCCCGGGAATGTCCAGGGCCCGCTGCGGGATCAGCGCGCCATAGGCGGTGACCGGGCAGCAGGAGGGCGCGATCTGCCGCAGCCGGTCGAGGACATCCTGGTCACCCGGTTTGGCGGGCCTGAGCACCTCGAGGCCCGCCGCCTCGGCGCGCTGCGCCACCGGGCTCGGGGCGAGCTTGAGCCCGCGGCCCGCGGGGGCATCCGGCCGGGTGATCACGGCCGCGACCTCGTGGCCGGACGCCAGCAGGGCCTCCAGCGAGGGCACCGCCGCCGCGGGGGTGCCCGCGAAGACGAGCCTCATCCGCTAGAAGACCTTCCCGCGCAGGGGGTGCGGCGACGCCTTCACCTCAGGCACCGGCTCGCCCCACCACTCGGCGGCCCGGATCTCCTTCATGGCCAGCTTGCGCTGCGCCGGATCCAGCCGGTCGATGAACAGGATGCCGTCCAGGTGGTCGGTCTCATGCTGCACGCAGCGGGCCAGCTGCCCGGTCCCCTCCACCGTGATCGGCTCGCCGTGCATGTTGAACCCCTTGGCCACCACGCCGTACGCCCGCTTGGCCGGGTACTGCAGGCCGGGGAAGGACAGGCACCCCTCGTCGTCGGTCTCCTCCTCCGGCGACAGCGCCAGCGACGGATTGATCAAGTGCCCGAGCTGGTCGTCCACGAAGTAGGTGAAGACCCGCAGCCCGACCCCGATCTGCGGCGCGGCCAGACCCAGCCCCGGCGCGTCCTGCATGGTGTCGGTCAGGTCCCTGACCAGCTTGCGCAGCTCGGCATCGAAATCACGCACCGGCTCGGCCGGCGTGCGAAGCACCGGATCGCCGAACAGCCGTATCGGCTTGACGCTCACCCTGTCCCTCCAGAAGTAATGCCATAAGTCTATGGAGCCGGCGGTCTATGGAGACTGCCGTCTATGCAGCGGGATGCTACGGGGCAGGGTGCTGGCCCGCGGATGCCGAGCGGGCCTTGAACGCGGCCTTGCGCGCCGCCCGGGCCACCGACGGGTCAGGATGGTGCTCGCTCAGCGCGGTGAGCAGGTCGGTCACGCCCGGGTGGCTGACCCGCCACAGCTCGGCGACGATCTCGGCCTGCGCGTCCGCGGGCACCTCCGGCAGCAGTTCGGCCACCACGTCCCTCGGGTCGGCCTCCTCCAGCAGGCCCGCGCCCAGGTCCACAAGCAGCCAGGTCCGGTCCTCTGCGCGCAGTTCGGCCTGCTCACCGTGCTCGTGCAGCCAGACCGAGGCGTGCGCGCGCAGCACAGAGTCGGACAGCGCCGCGCGGACGACACCGATGGCAGGCTCGCCGATCCGGTCGAGCACGGCAAACGCGGCGCCGCGCAGGCCCGGCGATCCGCTGGCCGCGGCCCGGATCAGCTGGGCGGCGGCCTGGTCCGGGGCCCGCGCCGCGAGCCAGGCGCCGATCTCCGCCTCGCCGTCCTCGGCGTCGCAGCTGGCCAGGGTGACCAGCAGGCCCTCCGCCCCGGATCGGCCCGCGCCGCCGAGCACGGGAACATGCCAGCCCTGGGCGCGAAGCCTGCGGTGCACACCCCACACACCCAGCGGCGACAGGGCGACGGTCAGCCCTCCGGCGGACTCCTCGGTACCGAGCTCCACCACGCCGAGGTCGGCCAGCGTCTCGAGCACCGCAGACAGCGCCGCGGCCTGATCGGCCTGCGCTGACCCTGGCTTGCTCCGCTGGGTGCCGGCCGCGGCGGCGTACGCGTCGAACAGCCCTTCCATCCGGACCGGCCCGCCGACGGTGTACAGGGCGGTCGCCAGCCCGTCCAGGTCCTCAGCGGCTAGCACGGCCTCGAGCGCCGCGGCCCAGACGGCCAGGATCTCCTCGGCGGTGCCCGAGGCGAGGACATCACCCGGCGGCCGCGCGGCCGCGTTCTGATCGGTGTCGAGCATCCTGGTCGCCACCGCCACCCGCCACGCCGCGTCCACCTCGGCGGGGGCCAGCTCCAGGTCGGCGGCGGCCGTGTCCGCCGCCTCCGGCTCCAGGGTCCCGCCCGCGGCCCGGATGGCGCCCCGGCGGGCCCAGCGGGCTACGTCGCGCGCCGCGCGCAGCAGCGGCGCCACCCGGGCCGCGGCCGCGAGCTCCTCCCGTGGCGCCAGGCGCACAGGTGGCAGCCGGGGCGGGCGGTCGCGGCGCCAGCTGCCCGGGCCGTCGCCACCGGTCCCGGCGTCGCCCAGGTCCGCGTCGTCCAGGTCCGCCTGCTGGCCGGGCGGCCCGCCCGGGCTCTCCAGCCTGGTCCAGGTACCCGCAGCGGCGCCCCCAGCCGGGTGCGGCAAGCCTTGCCTCGCACTTGGGTTCCTACGTGAGGTGGCCACCCAAGCACCCTACGGCCTGTGCGGGCGTACTCAGAGCAGCTCGGCCGCGTCAAGCTGCAGACGGACCACGCCCGGATCCTTGCGTGCGCTGCGCACGGCCTGCGCCGCACGCAGCGCGGTGGCCAGTGCGGTCCCGTTTTTCCTGTCTGTCCTGACCAGCACCCGCACGGCGCCGCTGACCACCTCCCCATGGTCGGTGTCACCGTAATCCTGGCCCCCGTGATCGGTGTCCCCGCCGGGGAACGCCGCAGGCACCGGCCCGAGCACGTCCGCGCCCACGGGCAGGTCCGCCGCACGCAGCACCTCCTGCACGGCACCTGGGGGCCCGGTCAGCGCGGCCAGCCTGACCGCCGGGGGGAACCGGAGCTCAGTGCGTTCGGCCAGCTCACGCTCGGCGTGGGTGACCGGGTCCCAGCGGACCAGGGCCTGCACCACGGGCAGGGCGGCGCCGGCCACCACGACCGCGGATCCGTCCTCGGCCGCGGGCCGCACCAGAGCCGCGGCGTTGAGCCAGCGCCGCAGCGCCTCCTCGGCGGCGCGCAGGCCGGGCCGGCCGAGCAGCGCCCAGCCGTCGAGCAGCACGGCGGCCGCGTAGCCGCCGTCGGCGCGCGGCTCGGCCCCCGGGGTGGCCACGATGACCGCCGGGGCGGATCCCACCTCGGCGATGACCCCGTTCCGCCCGGAGGTCAGCACCTTGGCGGCCGGGAAGGCCCGGCCCAGCTCCTCCGCGGTGCGCCCGGCCCCGACTACCAGCGCACGCAGGCCGGCCTGCCCGCATCGCAGGCACTGCGGGCCGGCGGCCCGGCCGCACCAGCCGCACACGGGGCCCGCCTGCGCCCCGGGCAGGGACACCGGGCCGCCGCAGCTAGGGCAGCGGGCGCGCTCGCCGCAGCGCTCGCAGGCGACCGCGACGACATAGCCGCGCCTGGGTACCTGGAACAGCACCGGCCCGCGGCCGAGCGCCTCGCGCGCGGTGCGCAGGGCCAGGCTGGGCATCCTGGCTGAGCGGGCGGCCTCGTCCCTGGCCAGTTCCGCGTCGTCGCCCGCCGCCGTGACCCGCGGTGCCCACCGGCGGACCGTGGGCCGGTCCGCGGTGAGGCCGGTGGCCCAGCCGCTGGTCACCAGCTGGGTCACCTCGGCGGTCCTGGCGAACCCGCCCAGCAGCGCGGCCGTGCGGCCCTGATGCGCCCGGAGCGCGAGCACCTCGCGGACGTGCGGGTACGGCGCCCGCGGCTCGGCGTGCAGGTCGTCGCCGTCGTCCCAGATCACTACCAGGCCGAGCCGGGCGACCGGGGCGAACATGGCGGACCTGGTCCCGGCCACCACCCGGATCTGGCCGCGCGCGACCGCGAGCCACCGGCGGTACCGCTCGGCCGGGCCGAGGCCCGCCGCGAGGCACACGTGCTGGCCGGGGCCGAGCGTGCTGGCCAGCGCGGTGTCGACCAGGTCCAGGTCCCGGGCGTCGGGCACGACGATCAGCGTCCCCCGCCCTCCGGCCGTGGTGGCGGCCGCGGCCCGGGCGATCTCGTCCGGCCAGTGCGGGCCGGGCAGCGTGGACCAGGCTGCGCGCGGCGCGCGGCCCTCGGCCAGCGCGGTGAGAAACGAGGCGCCGGCCGGATACCTGGCCCACGGTCCAGGGTCCGGGGGCTTCGGGTCCTGAGCAGCCAGGCCCTCCGGCGGTGCCGCGGCCTCGACGGCGGCATGCCGCGGCGGGATGGCCAGCCGCAGCACGTCGGCCAGCGTGCCGCCGTACCTGTCGGCCACCGCCCGGGCCAGCTTGAAAACGCCGGCGGACAGCACCGGCTCGGGCGACACCACCCGCTCCAGGAACGCGAGCTTGCCCTCGTGCTGGCTGGCCTCGGCCCGCTGCAGCAGGTAACCGCTGGTCAGCCGGCCCGCGAACCGCACCCGGACCCGGCAGCCTGGCACCGCGTCCTGGGCGAGCGGCTCCGGCACCAGGTAGTCGAAGGGCCGGTCCAGGTGCGGCAGCGACACGTCCACGGCCACCCGCGCGACTGGCAGGTGACTCGCGGCGACCTTCGCGCCCCGCCTCGCCGAACCCGCCACGGCTCTGTCCTACCAGACCCGGCCGGCCGAACCGTGGGTCTGCGGCCGCCGTTCGGCTGCTTCCAGCGGGCTAGCTCAACCCGGCGGCCGAGCGCAGCGCGTCGGTGCGGTCGGTGCGCTCCCAGGAGAAGTCGGGCTCCTCGCGGCCGAAGTGCCCGTACGCCGCAGTCTGCGAGTAAATGGGCCGGAGCAGGTCCAGGTCCCGGATGATCGCGGCCGGCCGCAGGTCGAACACCTCGAGCACGGCGTCCTGGATGGTCTCCACGGGAACCTGCTCGCTGCCGAAGCACTCCACGAACAGGCCGACCGGCTTGGCCTTCCCGATGGCGTAGGCGACCTGGGTCTCGCAGCTCTCGGCGAGACCCGCGGCGACCACATTCTTGGCCACCCAGCGCATCGCGTAGGCGGCGCTGCGGTCGACCTTGGACGGGTCCTTGCCGGAAAAGGCGCCGCCGCCGTGCCTGGCCATCCCGCCGTACGTGTCAATGATGATCTTGCGGCCGGTCAGCCCGGCGTCGCCCATCGGCCCGCCCACCTCGAACCGGCCGGTGGGGTTGACCAGCAGCCGGTAGTTGGACGTGTCGATCTCCAGGTCCGAGATGATCGGCAGCACGACGTGGTCGCGCACGTCGGGGGCCAGCAGCTCCTTCAGGTCGATCGCCGGGGCGTGCTGGGTGGACACCACGACCGTATCCAGGCGCACCGGCTTCCCGCCCGAGTACTCGATCGTCACCTGAGTCTTGCCGTCGGGCCGGATGTAGGGCACGTCACCGCTGCGCCGGACCGCGGACAGCCGGCGGGCCAGCCGGTGCGCGAGCATGATCGGGAGCGGCATCAGCTCGGGCGTCTCCCGGCAGGCGTAGCCGAACATCAGGCCCTGGTCTCCCGCGCCCTGCCGGTCGAGCTCGTCGGATCCCTCGCCCTCCCGGTGCTCGAACGCTTCCCGCACGCCCTGGGCGATGTCCGGCGACTGGGAGCCGATCGACACCGACACGCCGCAGGACGCGCCGTCGTAGCCCTTGGCCGAGGAGTCGTATCCGATTTCCAGGATCTTCTCCCGGATCAGGCCCGGGATGTCGACGTAGGTCTCGGTGGTCACCTCGCCGGCGACATGCACCTGACCCGTCGTGATCAGCGTCTCGACGGCCACCCGGCTGCCCGGGTCACCCTTGAGCATCCCGTCCAGGACGGCATCGCTGATCTGGTCGGCCATCTTGTCCGGATGACCCTCTGTGACCGACTCGGAGGTAAAAAGACGACGAGCCACCTGACTCCCTATTCCTTCCGCGAGTTCCGCGACGAGGTTTCGCCGAAGTGTAGCCGGGCCGGCCGTCGGGGGCGCGCAACACGGCCCGACCGGGAGGCTAGATCAGGCGGGCGGCGACCAGGTCCCAGATCACGTCGGCGAGCACTTCCTTGGGTCCGCGGGGCACGGTGGTCCGCGCGCCGTCCGCGGCGAGCACCACCGCCTCGTTGTCGGCGGTGCCGAAGGCCAGGCCGCCGCCGACCTGGTTCACGACCAGCAGGTCACAGCCCTTGTCCGCGAGCTTGCGCCGGCCGTTCTCGAGCACGTCCCCGGTCTCGGCGGCGAACCCGACGACGACCTGGCCGGGCCGCGCCCGGCGGCCGGACAGCTCGCGCAGGATGTCCGGGTTCCGCACCAGGCGGAGCGGCTCCGGGTCCGTCCCCGACTTCTTGATTTTCTCCCCGCTCCTGGTCTCCGGCCGGTAGTCGGCGACGGCGGCGGCCATGACCACGGCGTCCGCCTCGGACGCGGCCGACAGCACCGCGTCCCGCATCTGCAGGGCCGAGGTCACGCGCACGACCTGGGCGCCCGCGGGATCGTCCAGCGCCACGTTCGCCGACACCAGCGTGACCTTCGCGCCGCGGCCCGCGGCCGCCCGGGCCAGCGCGTACCCCTGCCGCCCTGAGGACCAGTTACCGAGGAACCGGACCGGATCGAGCTCCTCCCTGGTGCCGCCCGCGGAGACCAGCACCCGCCGCCCGGCCAAGTCAGGCCCGAGCCCCTCGGCACCGCGGGCCAGCGCGCGCAGCGCGACGGCCAAGAGCTCGGCAGGCTCCGGCAGCCGTCCGGGCCCGGTGTCGGCGCCGGTGAGACGGCCGACCGCGGGATCGAGCACCACCGCCCCGCGGCCGCGGAGCACGGACACGTTGGCCTGGGTGGCCGGATGCTCCCACATCTCGGTGTGCATCGCGGGCGCGAACACCACCGGGCAGCGCGCGGTGAGCAGGACCGCGGTCAGCAGGTCGCTGGACGCGCCCGCGGCCGCGCTGGCCAGGAGATCCGCGGTGGCCGGGGCGACGAAGACCAGGTCGGCGGTCTGGCCGAGCCGGACGTGCGGAACCTCATGCACGTCATCCCAGACCTCGGCGGACACCGGCGCACCGGAAAGGGCGGCCCAGGTCGCCTCGCCGACGAAGCGCAGCGCGTCCCTGGTGGGCACCACGCGAACGCTGTGCCCGGACTCGGTGAGCAGCCGCAGCAGCTCACACGCCTTGTACGCGGCGATGCCCGCGCCCACACCGAGGACGACACGCGGCACTGACCCGCGGGGACGCTCTGCTTCCCCGGGGACCCCATGGCCCCAGACCCCCCCGCTCATCGGCACCTGCCCGGGCGCTGCGGCCAGCCGTCAGGCCGTCAGGCCTCCGGCACGTCCTCGGCGCTGACCAGGCCCTCGCTGATCTCGCGCAGCGCGATGGAGAGCGGCTTCTCCTGGACGCGGGTCTCGACGAGCGGGCCGACGTACTCGAGCAGGCCCTCGCTGAGCTGGGCGTAGTAGGCATTGATCTGCCTCGCCCGCTTCGACGCCATGATGACGAGACCGTACTTGCTGTCCACCACATTGAGCAGATCGTCGATGGGCGGGTTGATGATGCCTTCGGCGGACGGAGTCCCTGCCACGGTGTACCTTTCGGAAGTTTCCTGGGACGGCTCAACAGCCTGGACGCGGGCTGCGGCCCTACCGGCCAGCTGGAGCCAGCATCAAGCCTACCAGCCGCTGGCATACGTCCTCGACGGATGTATTGACCAGCGTGACATCGAACTCAGAACCGGCGGCGAGCTCGACCCGCGCCACCTCGAGCCGCTTGCCGATGACTTCAGGTGACTCGGTGCGCCTACTGGTAAGCCTGCGGATCAGTTCTTCCCACGACGGCGGCGCGAGGAACACCAGCAGTGCCCCAGGAACCGTCTGGCGAACCTGCCTGGCGCCCGCCAGATCGATCTCGAGAAGCGCGGGGATACCTTCCTTCAGCTTCTCTGTAACAGGCTGCTTGGGCGTGCCGTACTTGTGCCCGGCGAACACCGCCCATTCAAGCAGCTCGCCATTTGCAACCATACGATCAAATTCACGGTCGCTGACAAAGTGGTATTCGCGGCCATCAGCCTCACCGGGTCTCGGTGCCCGCGTGGTCACCGAGACCGACAGCCATATCTGGGAGTAGGCGCGCCTGATGCTCGCCGCTACCGTGCTCTTTCCGACTCCGGAAGGCCCGGACAGGACGGTAAGCCGCACAGGGGCCGGGGCGGCGCCGAGCGGGGGTGCTGCGGCGTGCCCACCATCGGTGAACGGATCGGCCGTGGACCTGCGTCCCCCGCCCCCGCCCCTGTTGCTTTCGGCTTCGTCGGTCAGATCTCGCCGCCGCCGAACTCGTGCTCCAGTGCCGTCCGCTGGTTGGCGCCGAGACCGCGAACGCGTCGCGATTCCGCGATGCCGAGCCGTTCCATAATCTGCCGGGCGCGAACCTTTCCGACGCCAGGCATCGACTCCAGCAGAGCTGACACCTTCATCTTTCCGACGACTTCGTCGGTCTGGCCCTCCTTGAGCACCTGCGGCAGGGTAGTCGCACCGTGCTTGAGCCTGTTTTTAACCTCGGCCCGCTCTTTACGCGCCTTCGCAGCCTTCTCCAGGGCTGCGGCACGCTGTTCGGGGGTAAGTGGAGGAAGAGCCACTTGTGGTCACCTCGGGTTTCGTATCGAAAAACTCGCTCCGCGTGGGAAAACTAGCGAGTTCGGCCCGTCACGGCAACGCAAACCCCCGTTTATGGCGTCACAAATTATCCATTATTACTACCCGAGCTTATCTGAGTACCCAGTGTAGTCGAACGTACCATCCCCGCGATGATCTCGGGGCGTGGATCATGGCGCCGCAAGGGGCCGGGGGCGGCCCGCCGGAAGCGGTTACTACGCCGCAGTTTAGCTGAAATTGCGTCACGCAAGTTCGGCCGGCGCGCCGTGCGGCACGGTTTCACCGAGCCATAGCCCAGCCAGATGCCAGCCATGCCTCAGTCTGATGCCACGGCCGCTTTCCTGAGCGACGCACCGATCGCTGCCGCCGCTGCGCCCGGGTCCGCCGCGTCCGTGATCGGCCGCCCAATAACCAAAAGGTCCGCGCCGGCCCGCAGCGCGTCCTCTGGCGTGGCCACCCGGGCCTGATCGTGGACCTCTGAGCCCGCCGGGCGCACACCGGGCGTGATCAGCGTGATGTCCGGGCCGACCTCGGCGCGCACGTCAGCCACCTCGCGTGGCGAGCAGACCAGCCCGCGGGCGCCGGCCGCCACCGCCTGCACCGCGAGCCTCCGCACGGCGTCCCCGACCGGGCCGGCCAGGCCGATCCGGTCGAGATCATCGTCGCCGAGCGACGTGAGGACGGTGACCGCGACGATCTTGATGTCCGGGGCCGCCTCCACCGCGGCCCGCACCGCGCCCATGCCGCCGACCGCGTGCACGGTGAGCAGGTCGGGCCGGAGCCTGGACACGGCGCGCGCCGCCCCGGCCACCGTGGCGGGAATGTCATTGAGTTTCAGGTCGAGAAAGACACTGACGTTATTGGCGCCGCGGACCGATGCCACCGCTTCCGGGCCATAACGCAGATATAGTTCCAGCCCTATTTTCACCGTGCTGACATGCGGTGTGACCAGGCCGGCCCACCGCGCCGCAGTGTCCAGGCTGGGCGCGTCGAGCGCGACGGCGATCGGCGCGACATACGTCACGGCGTCCTCCCTACTCCCGCGTTTCCTGTCTGCCTGCGCCGCGCGGCCGCGCGCGGCTCGTGCGCCAGCCCGATCGCATCGGAAAGGCGCTCGACGCCGCGCTGCGTCAGTTCCTCCTCCAGCTCCCGCACGACGCGGATGCACGCCGACGGGTCGTGGAAGATGGTGGTGCCGACGCTGACCAGCGACGCACCCGCGAGGATGAGCTCCAGGGCATCCTTCCCGGTGCGCACGCCGCCCATGCCGATGATCGGGACATCGGGCAGCGCCTCGCGGACCTGCCAGATGCACCGCACGGCCACCGGGCGGATGGCCGGGCCTGACAGCCCGCCGGTCACGCCGGCCAGCACCGGGCGCATGGTGTCGACGTCGATCGCCATGCCGAGCATGGTGTTGATGAGCGAGAGACCGTCCGCTCCCGCACCCATGCAGGCCCGGGCGATCGCCACGATGTCGGTGACGTCGGGCGAGAGCTTGGCGAACACCGGGATGTCGTACCTGGCCCGGCGGCGGACCGCGTCGATGACCAGGCCGGCGGCGCCGGCGTCACAGGCGAACACCTGGCCCCGGTCCTCCACGTTCGGGCAGGAGATGTTGACCTCGATCGCGGTGACGCCGGCCGCGTCGGAGAGCCGGCCGGCCAGCTCGGCGAACTCGTCGACCGTCCCGCCGGCGATCGAGACCACGGCGCGCGCCCCGCGGGACAGCAGCCAGGGCAGGTCCCGCTGCAGGAACGCCTCGATGCCCGGCCCCTGCAGCCCGATCGAGTTGAGCATGCCGCTCGGCGTCTCGGCCATCCTCGGCGTGGGCCGGCCCGCCCGCGGCGCGAGCATCACCGACTTGGTGACCACGGCGCCGATCTTGGAGACGTCGAAGAACTGGGCCAGCTCGCGCCCGGCGCCCGCGCATCCCGACGCGGTCAGGATCGGGTTCGGCAGCTCGGCCTGGCCGAGCCGGGCCCGGAGGTCAGCCCCCATGAGCGGGCCTTGCCGCCGGTGACAGCCCGGCCGCGCGGCGCGACCTGGGCTCCCAGCCGGGCGCGCCGAAGCAGTCGAACGGGATCGTGCCCACGTCGTCCCAGCGCACCTGCTCGCCGCGGAACACCGGCCCGTCCACGCAGGACCGGACCATCCGGGTGATCCCGTCGCTGCCCGTGACCGGCAGCACGCAGGTCATGCAGACCCCGATGCCGCAGGCCATCTGCTCCTCCACCGCGACCTGCACCGGGATGTCGTACCGCCGCGCCAGCGACGTCACCTGCCGCAGCATGCCCATAGGGCCGCAGGCGTAGATGACGTCGGTCCTGGCCTCGTGGATGATCTGGCCCATCATGTCGGTGACAATGCCGCGGGACCCCAGCGAGCCGTCCTCCGTGGTGATGGTGGCCGTGCGCCCGGTGCGCCGGGCGGTCAGCGCGCCGAACACCCGGTCCCCGGTGGCCGCGCCGAGCAGGAAGTCAACCGAGCACCGGCGGTCGCGCAGCGGCCGGCCAGCGAGAACAGCGCCGCGCTGCCGTAGCCCCCGCCCACCAGCAGGCAGCTGACCGCATCGCGCGGAACCGGGAACGGGCGCCCGAGCGGCCCGGTGACGTCGAGGACATCGCGGGAGCGGCACCCGGCCAGCCACTGGGTTCCCGGGCCGTTCGCGGCGAACACGATCTCCACGGTGCCGCCGTGATCAGGCCGGACGTCATGGATCGAGAACGCGCGGCGCAGCAGCATCGGCGTGACCGGGCCGCCGACGGCCAGCGCGACGAACTGGCCGGGCTTGAACCGCGCCGCGATGCCCGGGGCGACGATCGTCATCGCGTGGTAGGCGTCGATCCGCCGGACCGTGAGAACGGTCCCGCGCACCTGAACCGGGCCGGCCTCCCCCTCGACGTCGCCGTGCGTCATGACGGCACCGGCCCCGGCTCCAGGGGCTGACTCTTCTGGTCTCCCCGCAGCCGCGCCGCGTGCTCCTGCAGTGACCGCACGCCCACCTCGCCGGAGTTGATCGCCTCGATGCCCTGCACGGCCGCGGCCAGGCCCGCCGTCGTCGTGATGCAGGGAACACCGCACCGCACCGCGGCGGTGCGGATCTCGTAGCCGTCCAGGCGGGGCCCGGCCTGGCCCGGGCTGCCGAACGGCGTGTTCACGATGAGATCCACCTGGCCGTCCAGGATCCGCTCCACGATCGTCGGCTCGCCGTCCGGCCCCCGGCCGTCACCATGCTTACGGACGATCGTGGCACGGACCCCGTTCCTGCGCAGCACCTCACCGGTTCCCGCCGTGGCCCAGATCTGGAAGCCGAGGTCGGCCAGCCGCTTCACCGGGAAGATCATCGAGCGCTTGTCCTTGCTGGCCACCGACACGAACGCGCGGCCCTTGACCGGCAGCGACCCGTACGCGGCGGCCTGGGACTTCGCGAACGCGGTGCCGAACACCTCGTCAATGCCCATCACCTCGCCGGTGGAGCGCATCTCAGGCCCGAGGATGGTGTCGACCCCCTCGCCCGCGGCGTTGCGGAACCGGCCGAACGGGAGCACCGCCTCCTTGACCGCGATCGGCGCGTCCAGCGGCAGCGCGCCGCCGTCCCCGGCCGCGGGCAGCAGGCCCTCGGCCCGCAGTTCGGCCACGGTGGCGCCGAGCATGATCCGGGCCGCCGCCTTGGCCAGCGGGACCGCGGTGGCCTTGGACACGAACGGCACCGTGCGCGAGGCGCGCGGGTTCGCCTCCAGCACGTACAGCACTCCCCCGGCCAGTGCGTACTGCACGTTCAGCAGCCCGCGCACCCCGACGCCGCGGGCGATCGCCTCGGTGGAGCGCCTGATCTCGTCGATGTACTCGTGCCCCAGCGTGATCGGCGGCAGCGCGCACGCCGAGTCGCCGGAGTGGATGCCGGCCTCCTCGATGTGCTCCATCACGCCGCCCAGGTACAGGTCCTCGCCGTCGTAGAGCGCGTCCACGTCGATCTCGATCGCGTCGTCCAGGAACCTGTCGATCAGCACCGGGTGGCCGGGGCTGGCCTCGGTGGCCCGGCCGACGTAGGACTCCAGCGTGCCGTCGTCATAGACGATCTCCATGCCCCGGCCGCCGAGCACGTACGAGGGCCGGACCAGGACCGGGTAGCCGATCTCCTCGGCCACCGCCGCGGCCTCCGCCAGCGACGTGGCCGTGCCGTACCGCGGCGCGGCCAGCCCGGCGGCGGTGAGGACCGCGCCGAACTCGGCCCGGTCCTCGGCCAGGTGGATGGCGTCGGGCGGGGTGCCGACCACCGGCACTCCCTCCGCGGCCAGCGCCCGGGCCAGGCCCAGCGGCGTCTGCCCGCCGAGCTGGACGATCACCCCGGCCACCGGCCCCGTGGCCTGCTCCGCGGCCACGACCTCCAGCACGTCCTCCAGGGTGAGCGGCTCGAAGTACAGCCGTCCTGAGGTGTCGTAGTCGGTGGACACCGTCTCCGGGTTGCAGTTGACCATCACGGTCTCGTAGCCGGCCGCGGTCAGCGCGAACGAGGCGTGCACGCACGCGTAGTCGAACTCGATGCCCTGGCCGATCCGGTTCGGGCCGCTGCCGAGAATGATCACTTTGGGGCGGTCCCCGGCGGGCACCTCGGTCTGCTCGTCGTAGGTCGAGTACAGGTATGGCGTGCGCGCGGCGAACTCCGCCGCGCAGGTGTCCACGGTGTGGTACACCGGCCGCACCCCGAGAGCGTGCCGGAGCCACCGGATCTGCGTCTCGGTCGTGCCGCGGAGCTGCGCGATCTGCGCGTCGGAGAAGCCCGCCGCCTTGGCCGCCCTGAGCACGCCCGGGGTCAGCGGCGCGGCCCCGGGCGGGACCGACGGTTCGGCGCCGGCCGAGGCTGCTGGCACGCTCCGCTGAGGAACCCCGGCCGAGAGCCCGGCCTGCGGGCCGAGCTGGCCGCGGCGGATGCGTTCGGCCTGTTCTTCAATGCCTTTGATCTGGTCGATGAACCACGGGTCGATCCCGGTCGCCGAGGCCAGGTCGGCCACGCTCAGGCCCGCCCGTATCGCCTGGTGCAGCGTGCCGATCCGGCCGTCGTGCGGGACGGCGCAGCGCCGCAGCAGGTCCGCCGCGTCCCCGGGCGGCTCGCTCCAGCTCAGCGGCGCGCTGCGCTGCTCCAGGGACCGCAGCGCCTTCTGCAGCGCCTCGGGGAAACTGCGGCCGATCGCCATCGCCTCGCCGACCGACTTCATGTGCGTGGTCAGCACCGGGTCCGCGCCGGGGAACTTCTCGAACGCGAACCTCGGCACCTTGACCACCACGTAGTCGAGCGCGGGCTCGAAGCTGGCCGGGGTCTCCCCGGTGATGTCGTTGCGGATCTCGTCCAGGGTGTAGCCGACCGCCAGGCGCGCCGCGATCTTGGCGATCGGGAAGCCGGTCGCCTTCGAGGCCAGGGCGCTGGAGCGGGACACCCGCGGGTTCATCTCGATGACGACCATCCGGCCGGTGCCGGGATGCACGGCGAACTGGATGTTGCAGCCGCCGGTGTCCACGCCGACCGCGCGTGCGGTCGCGATCGCGATGTCGCGCATGTGCTGGTACTCACGGTCGGTCAGGGTCATCGCGGGCGCGACCGTGACCGAGTCACCGGTGTGCACGCCCATCGGGTCGATGTTCTCGATCGAGCAGACGATGACCGCGTTGTCGTTGCGGTCGCGCATCAGCTCGAGCTCGAACTCCTTCCAGCCGAGGATGGACTCCTCCAGCAGCACCTCAGTGACCGGGCTCGTGTCCAGGCCGGTCCCGGCGATGCGGCGCAGATCCTGCTCATCGCGCGCGATGCCGGACCCGGAGCCGCCGAGGGTGAACGAGGGCCTGACCACCAGCGGGTAACCAAGCTCGGCCGCGGCCTGCTCGCATTCGGCCAGCGTGTGGCAGATACGGCTGTCCGGGACCTCGGCGCCGAGGCCGGTGACGATCTCCTTGAACCGGCTCCGGTCCTCGCCGGCCCTGATCGCGTCGATGTCGGCGCCGATCAGCTCCACCCCGTAGCGGGCCAGCGCCCCGGAGTCGTGCAGGGCGACGGCCGCGTTGAGCGCGGTCTGGCCGCCCAGCGTGGGCAGCACCGCGTCCGGCCGCTCCTTGGCGATCACCCGCTCCAGCACGTCCAGCGTGATCGGCTCCACGTAGGTCGCGTCGGCGAACTCGGGGTCGGTCATGATCGTCGCGGGGTTCGAGTTGACCAGGCTGACCCGGATGCCCTCCTGCCGGAGCACGCGGCAGGCCTGGGTGCCCGAGTAGTCGAACTCGCAGGCCTGGCCGATGACGATCGGCCCCGAGCCGATGACCAGGACCGAGTTCAGGTCAGCCCGCCTCGGCATGCCGCCCGCCCTTCCCGCGCCTCACCGGGCACCGTCCATCAGGTCGCAGAACTCGCCGAACAGGCCGGCCGCGTCGTGTGGGCCCGGCGCGGCCTCGGGGTGGTACTGCACGCTGAAGGCCGGCGCGTCCAGCAGCCGCAGCCCCTCGACCACGCCGTCGTTGAGGTTGACGTGGGTGACGGCCGCCGGGCCGAAGTCGGTACCGAACCGGTCGCTGCCCTCCGGCATGGCCACCGCGAACCCGTGGTTGTGGCTGGTGATCTGCACCCGCCCTGTGCGCACGTCCTGGACCGGCTGGTTGACGCCCCGGTGCCCGAACCGCAGCTTGTAGGTGTCCAGGCCGATGGCCCGGCCCATGATCTGGCTGCCCAGGCAGATCCCGAACACCGGGACCCCGGCCCCGAGCACCCCGTGCATCGCCTCGACCGCGTACCCGGCGGCGGCGGGGTCGCCGGGCCCGTTGGAGAAGAACACCCCGTCCGGGCCGGAGGCGAGGATCTGCCCGGCCGTGCTGGCCGCGGGCAGCACCGTGACCTCGCAGCCCAGCCGGGCCATGGACCGCGGCGTGGCCGCCTTGATGCCGAGGTCGACGGCCGCGACCCGGAACCGCACCGGGGTGCCCTCCGGCGGGCTCAGCACGTAGGGCTCGGCGGTGGACACCGTGCGGGCCAGGTCGGCGCCGGCCATGCGCGGGCTGGCCAGCACCCGCTCCAGCAGCCGCTCGTGATCCGTCTCGCGGGTGCTGATCGCGGCCCGCATGGCACCGCGCTCGCGCAGGTGCCGGGTGAGCGCCCGGGTGCCGGTGATCGCGATCCCGGTGACCCCGTGCGCCCGCAGCTCGTCCTCGAGGCTGCGCTCCGCCCGCCAGCTCGAGTAGACCCGCGCGGGCTCGCGGATCACGTACCCGCTGACCCAGATCCGCCGCGACTCCGGGTCCTCGTCGTTCGTGCCGGTGTTGCCGATGTGCGGCGCCGTCATCGCGACGATCTGTCCGCAGTACGACGGGTCGGTCAGGGTCTCCTGGTAACCGGTCATCCCGGTGTTGAAGACCATCTCGCCGAATGTCTCGCCGTCCGCCCCGTAGGCCGTGCCGCGGAACACCGTGCCGTCCTCGAGGACCAGCATCGCCCCCGCATCCGTCACCGGGCTGCCCCCTTCCTCACGAGCGTTCTCACCAGGCCAGCTTGCCGTCGAGCACGGTCGGCGTGCCGCGCAGGAACGTGGCGGTCACCTGCCCGGGCAGGGTCATGCCGGCGTACGGGGTGTTGCGGCTCTTGGAGGCGTGCGCGGCCGGGTCCACCGCCTCCCGCGGCGACGGGTCGTACAGCACGAGGTTGGCGGGCTCGCCCGCCGCCAGCCGGCCGTGGCCGCTCAGCCGGCCGATCGCGGCCGGGCGCGCCGACATCCGGTCTGCCACGCCGGCCCAGTCCAGCAGGCCCGGCTGCACCAGCGCCTCGTGCACCACGCGCAGCGCGGTCTCCAGGCCGGTCATGCCGAACGCCGCGGCCACCCACTCGGTCTCCTTGTCCTCCAGCGGGTGCGGAGCGTGGTCGGTGGCCACGCAGTCGATGGTCCCGTCGGCGAGCCCGGCCCGCAGCGCCGCCACGTCCTCGGCCGTGCGCAGCGGCGGGTTGACCTTGAACACCGGGTCGTAACCCGCGGCCAGTTCCTCGGTGAGCAGCAGGTGATGCGGGGTCACCTCGGCCGTCACCTGCCAGCCCTTGGACTTCGCCCACCGGATGATCTCCACAGAACCGGCCGTGGACACGTGGCAGACGTGCAGTGCCGACCCGACGTGCGCCGCGAGCAGGCAGTCGCGGGCGATGATCGCCTCCTCGGCGACCGCGGGCCATCCGGGCAGGCCGAGTTGGCCGGACATCTCCCCCTCGTTCACCTGCGCGCCGTCGGTGAGGCGGGGTTCCTGGGCGTGCTGCGCGATCACGCCCCCGAAGGCCCGGACGTACTCCAGGGCCCGCCGCATGAGCACCGCGTCGTGCACGCACTTGCCGTCGTCGGAGAAGACCCGGACCCGCGCCGCCGAGTCGGCCATCGCGCCCAGCTCGGCGAGCCGGCTCCCGGCCAGGCCAGTGGTGACCGCGCCCACGGGCTGCACGTCGCAGCGGCCCGCCTCGCGGCCGAGCCGCCAGATCTGCTCGACCACGCCCGCGGTGTCGGCCACCGGGTCGGTGTTGGCCATCGCGTGCACCGCGGTGTAGCCGCCGAGCGCGGCCGCCGCGGTGCCGGTCTGCACGGTCTCGGCGTCCTCGCGGCCCGGCTCGCGCAGGTGCGTGTGCAGGTCGACCAGGCCGGGAAGCAGGATCAGCCCGCCGGCATCCAGCCGCTGCGCCGCCGCTGGCGCGGCCGGAGCGCCGATCTCGGTGATGATCCCGTCGGCGATCAGGACGTCGGCCGGTTCTCCGCCCAGCGGCCGGGCCCCGCTGATCAGCCAGGTGCCGTCCTTCGCGTTCCCCGCCGTCACAGTGCTGGCCGTCACGGGGCCACCGCCCCGCCCAGCAGCAGGTACAGCACGGCCATCCGCACGCTCACTCCGTTGGTCACCTGCTCGACGATCGTGGACCTGACCGAGTCGGCCACCTCGGCCGCGATCTCGACCCCGCGGTTCATCGGCCCGGGGTGCATGACAATGCCGTGGTCGGGCAGGAGCGCCATCCGCGCGCCGTCCAGCCCGTACCGGCGGCTGTACTCGCGCACGGTCGGGAAGTAAGCGGCGTTCATCCGTTCCTGCTGCACCCGCAGCATCATCACCACGTCGGCCTTGGGCAGCGCGGCATCGAGGTCGTAGCTCACCGAGCAGGGCCAGCCGCCCACCGCGACCGGCAGCAGCGTGGGGGGCGCGACCAGGGTGACCTCCGCGCCGAGCGTGCTGAGCAGCAGCACGTTGGACCGGGCGACCCGGCTGTGCAGCACGTCACCGACGATCGTCACCCGGAGCCCGCCCAGCCGGCCCAGCCTGTGGCGCATGGTGAACGCGTCGAGCAGGGCCTGGGTCGGGTGCTCGTGGGTGCCGTCGCCGGCGTTCACCACGCTGCCCCGGACCCAGCCTGCGAGCCGGTGCGGCGCGCCCGAGGCGCTGTGCCTGATCACCACGGCGTCGGCGCCCATGGCCTGCAGCGTCAGCGCGGTGTCCTTCAGGCTTTCGCCCTTGGCCACGCTCGACCCCTTCGCCGAGAAGTTGATCACATCGGCCGACAGCCGCTTCGCCGCGGCCTCGAAGGAGATCCGGGTCCGCGTGGAGTCCTCGTAGAAAAGATTGACCACCGTGCGGCCGCGCAGCGTGGGCAGTTTCTTGACCGGCCGCTCGGCCATGCTGGCCAGCTCGTCGGCCGTGTCCAGGATGAGCAGCGCATCCTCGGGGCTCAGGTCGCCGGCCGAGAGCAGATGACGGTTCATGAGCCCTCCGCCTCGCCCGCCGAGGCCGCGGGGCTGGCGCCCAGCAGCACCGCGTCCTGGCCGTCTGCCTCGGTCAGCAGCACCCGGACCACCTCACGCTGCGAGGTGGGCAGGTTCTTGCCCACGTAGTCGGGGCGGATCGGGAGCTCGCGATGCCCCCGGTCGACGAGCACGGCGAGCTGGACGGCACGCGGGCGGCCGATGTCGCCCAGCGCGTCCAGCGCGGCGCGGACGGTCCGGCCCGAGTACAGGACGTCATCGACCAGGACCACGATCCTGCCGTCGATGCCCGCCGGCGGGACCTCGGTGTGGCCGAGCGCCCGGGCCGGCCGCAGCCTCAGGTCGTCCCGGTACATGGTGATGTCGAGGGATCCGGCCGGCACCGGCCGGCCCTCGACCTGCTCCAGGCGCTCGGCCAGACGGTGCGCGAGCGGGACTCCCCGGGTCGGGATGCCGAGCAGGATGACGTCGTCGGCGCCGCTGGTCCGCTCGAGGATCTCGTGCGCGATCCTGGACAGCGCCCGCCTGATGTCGGCGGGCTCCAGGACCGTCCTGGCCTCTGCGAGACCGGGACCGCCGGGACGCCGGTCGCGTCCGGGCTGGTCAGCCGCATGCATTTAAGGGACCTCCTTTCCCGCCTCACGGGACGGGCCTTAAAGGACGTCGGTCCGCATCACCGTACCAGTCCGGCACCGGGCCGCCCGGCCGACACGTCTGTACACCGCGTGACCGTGCGTCACCTTTATCGGCTATGTCCGCATCTGAGACATATATCCCGTGCCGAAACCGGTATCCTGTGCCATCGCGGCCGCCAAAACCCCAACGTCGCAGGGCTTCCCGCGACTTCGCTGGGACGCGTGATAGCCGCCGCGCGGATGCGCCGCCCCGCGTAAGTTCATCCGCTTTTTGCCATTCGGCTTGACCTTGTCGGCCTCGCGGCCTACCGTCACTGTGCGTAACCACCACTATCACCTACGACAAGGCCAGGGGGCCGAGGATCATGCCATCTGATTACGCGAAGACCCTTGGAGCGCGATTGCGCGCGATCCGGACCCAGCAGGGGCTGTCGCTGCACGGTGTTGAGGAGAAGTCTCGCGGCCGCTGGAAGGCCGTGGTCGTGGGGTCTTATGAGCGTGGCGATCGGTCGGTCACCGTGCAGAAGCTTGCCGAGCTGGCCGAGTTCTACGGTGTCCCCGTATCCGAGCTGCTGCCCGGGGATGTCCTGCCGACGCTGCTGGCGCCATCCCCCAAGCTGGTGATCGACCTCGAGCGCATGGCCCAGCTGCCCAAGGACAAGGCGGGACCGCTGGCCAGGTACGTTGCGACCATCCAGAGCCAGCGCGGCGACTACAACGGCCGGGTGCTGTCGATCCGCCAGGAAGACCTGCGCTCCCTGGCCGTCATCTACGACAAGACGCCTACCGACCTCACCGAGGAATTGATCAGCTGGGGCATCCTGGACGCTGACGCCAGGGGAGCCATCGGAACGTTCTGAGCCGGCCGTCACGCCGCGCCCGGCGCTGGCCCTGGGCGCGGTGCCGCTATCCGGCCGTCAGCAGCGGCAGCAGCGGCTGAGCGGGCACCCCCAGCGCGCTCTCGGCCAGCGACAGGAACGTCTCCGCATCGCGGAGCAGCTCGTCGGCCTCCGGCCAGGACACGGCGCGG
The DNA here is from genome assembly GCA_963844655.1 of uncultured Actinomycetota bacterium. Lineage (GTDB taxonomy): Bacteria > Actinomycetota > Actinomycetes > Streptosporangiales > Streptosporangiaceae > JASHPR01. The sequence goes on from CAWJPA010000009.1 coordinate 559,584, forward strand.
GGCAGGCCGGCTTCGGCAGCCGCGCGCTTGGCCGCGCCGGCGGCGAAGAACGCGGCCCACTCGGACAGCGTCGGCTCAACCTTCGGGAGCAGCTCCCACACGCTCAGCGGCTTCCTGCGCCGCGCCGAGGCACCCGGTTCTGACCTGACCGTCACGACCGCCGCCGCGGCCCGGAGCGCCGCCAGGTGAGCCGATACGTACCTGGCCCCGGGCGAAGGCTCGCTCTCTGCGGCGGCCAGCCCGTACCTGGCCGACTCCAGGAGGGCCAGCGCCGACGGCGCGATCCGGCACCGCGGCCGGGCGCTGCTCCGGTCACCGCCCTCGTGCTCGCTCATCGCAGGTGTGCTCACTCCAGCTCCTCCTATCCGCAACGCCCGGCCGCCAGGCCCGGCGTCTCGCCGTGACCGGGCGGGGCGCTTCCCCACGCTCCACCCGGCCCGGCGGCCCGGCGCCGAGGCGGTCGTCGCCGGACGATTTCGTCCCGGTGTCAGTCGAACATAGATTCGGTTAGCTGTCCAGCCAATTCCTACCTGCGTTCGAAGTTACAAGAGGGGTCCGACAAAACGGGGAGCTCAGCCCAGGGGCGCGGGAATCGTGATGCCCGGGCTGGCATACGCTAGCCGCCGTGCGACCTACGAGCCCGCCGCAGGAACTCAGCCAGGCCGCCTTCGTGGCCCACCTCGACGCACTGATCGCGGTGTACCTGGCGGCCATGCGGCCCGACGTGGACCAGCTGCCCGGCAGGCGGTCGATCATGGAACGGCACGCCACCTACCGCGACTTCCGCGCGCTCGCCGTGACCGTGGACGCCGGCGGGCCCGGGCGGACCGGGTACACGCGGGAGATCGTCGGGTTCAGCTACGCGTTCCGGGGCGCGGGCGGCCAGTGGTGGCACGACGTGGTCGCGGCCGCGATCACCGCCAGGTCCGGGGCGGCGGTCGCCTCCGCCTGGCTGGCGGACTCGCTCGAGATCGCCGAGGTGCACGTCCACCCGGACTATCACCGCCGCGGCATCGGCCGGAGCCTGGTGCTCGGGCTGGCCGAGGGCCGCCTGGAGCGCACGGCCGTGCTCTCGACGCAGGACGCGGACTCGCCGGCCAGGCGGCTCTACCGCAGCCTCGGCTTCACCGACCTGCTGACTGGCTATGCCTTTCCCGGCGCCCCGGTGCCCTACGCGGTCATGGGGGCCGAGCTCCCGCTGCGGCCCGCCCGGGCCGCCGGGGCCGCGCCCTCCCGGCGGGCCTGAGCCCCGGCCCGCTCCCCCAGGCCCAGGAGCTGGTAGATCTCCTGCGTCGCCCGCGACCCGTTGAGCGTGTAGAAGTGCAGGCCGGGCACGCCCTCGGCGAGCAGCCGGTCGCACATCCCGGCGGCGTACTCCACGCCGACCTTGCGCACCGCGGCGCGGTCCCCGGCTTCGGCGTGCAGCCGCTCGGTCAGCGACCCGGGGAACCTGGCCCCCACCAGCGCCACCATGCGCTCGATCATCGCCACGCTGGTGATGGGCATGATGCCCGCGATGATCGGCACGTCACAGCCGCGCGCCGCGACCCGGTCCCGCAGCCGCAGGTAGTCCTCTACGTAGAAGAACATCTGGGTGATGGCGAAGTCCGCGCCCGCCCGGCACTTCTCGACAAAGTAAGAGATATCCGACTCCGCGTCCGGCGACCGGGGATGCCCCTCGGGGAACGCGGCCACACCGACGCAGAAGTCACCGGACGCCCGGATCAGGCGGACCAGGTCGGCCGCGTAGCTCAGGCCCTCCGGATGCGGCACCCACTCATCGCCGGGCGCCCCCGGCGGGTCACCGCGGAGCGCGAGCACGTTGCGCACGCCGACCGCCGCGTACGAGCCGATCACGTGGCGCAGCTCGGCCACGGAGTGATTCACGGCGGTGAAGTGCCCGACCGGGGTGAGCGTCGTCTCCTCGGCGATCCGGCCGGTGACCCGGACCGTGCGGTCCCTGGTCGAGCCGCCCGCCCCGTAGGTCACCGACACGAACGTGGGCCGGAGCGGCTCCAGCTGCCGGATCGCCCGCCACAGCTTCCGTTCGTCATCCTCGGTCTTGGGCGGCATGAACTCGAACGAGAAGGACTGGGCGCCGGAGGACAGCAGGTCCCTGATCGCTGGTGCGGCTGTGCGCTGCGGCATACAGACCAGGCTAGCGGCGATCGGCCGGCCCGCGCGGGAGCGCAGCCGGGCTAGTCTCGCCACCATGGCGACAGGCCAGGCTGATCTACCGCGGATCCGCGACCGGGTCGGCCGCGTCCTGGACGGCTTCCTCGGCGGGCAGCGCGCGGTGCTCGCCGAGATCAGCCCGGACATGCTGCCATGGCTGGACGCGACGACCGGGCTGCTGGCCGGCGGGAAGCGGCTGCGCCCGGCGTTCTGCTACTGGGGCTGGCGCGGTGCGGGCGGCGAGGACGGCCCGGAGATTCACGCGGCCGCCGCCGCGCTCGAGCTGCTGCACGCGAGCGCGCTCGTGCACGACGACGTCATGGACGCCAGCGACACCCGCCGCGGCCAGCCGTCGGTGCACCGCCGGTTCGCGGCCAGACATGCGTCGGGCGGCTGGCGCGGGTCGGCCGAGTCGTTCGGCACCGGGACCGCCATCCTGGTCGGCGATCTGCTGCTGACCTGGACCGACCAGCTGTTCCACGCCAGCGGCCTGCCGCCCGCCGCTCTGGCCCGCGGGCAGCAGGTGCTCGACGCCATGCGCGTGGAGGTCATCTCCGGCCAATACCTGGACCTGCTCGGCCAGGCGGCGGGGGACGGCACCGTGGCCAGCGCACTGCGGGTGGTCAGGTTCAAGTCGGCCAAGTACACGATCGAGCGCCCGCTGCACCTGGGCGCGGCCCTGGCCGGCCCGCATGGGTGCGGCGACCAGCCGGTGACCGCCGCCTTCACCCGCTACGGGATCCCGCTGGGCGTCGCGTTCCAGCTGCGGGACGACATTCTGGGCGTGTTCGGGAATCCGGCGCAGACCGGGAAGCCGGCCAGCGATGACCTGCGCGAGGGCAAGCGCACGGTCCTGGTGGCGATCGCCAGGGACCGGGCCAGCCGGGCCCAGCGCGAGGTGCTCGACCGGCGGCTCGGGGACCCGCTGCTCACCGAGGACGGCGCCGGCCAGATCCGCGCGATCCTCACCGGCACGGGGGCGGTGAGCGAGTGCGAGCGGATGATCGACGCCAGCGTGGCGGAGGCGCTGTCCGCCCTCGGGGACGCGCCCATCACCAGCCGGGCCAAGGGCGCGCTGGCCGAGCTGGCCGTCACCGCGACGGCCCGCAACGGCTTACCGGGTCAGAAGGCGAGCGCCTGGGCCCGCCGGTTCACCTCGGTGCCGCGGTGCTCCGTGATCGCCTGGATGGGCGTGCCGGGCAGCGTGTCGTCGGCCGTGAACAGCCAGCGGAGCGCCTCCGGCTCGCCGAATCCGCAGTCGAACAGGACGGTGAGCGTGCCGTGCAGCCCCCGGACGACCTGGTCGCCGTCGAGGAAGGCCGCGGGCACGCAGAACGCGCCGCTCGGGCGCTGCACCGCCAGCAGCTTGCGGTCACGAAGCAGTTGCTTGACCCTGCTCACAGGGATCCCGAGTCGCTCGGCGCATTCGGGAACGGTCAGCCAGTCGCCAACGATGGCGTCGGCCGGGGGGTCGATCTGTGCCACGTCTGGAGAGTTTCCCACATTGGGCCGCCTGGCCAAACACGCGGTAACGGCCGCCTGCCCGGCGGCGGGCGGATAACCGTGAGATATGGCACGAAACTGGCCAAGCCGTCACCTGCGCGGCACGCGGGACAGGCGTGGCAGATGATAGATCTTGATGCGGCGCGGGAGACTAGACGCGGGGACGGGCATGAGCACGAGCGATGATCATGGACGGCGAGCATGACTGACCAGCCGGCCGGCCAGGCCAGCCTGGATGAGACCGCGGACGCCGAGGTGGTCACGCTGACCTCGGACCTGATCAGGATCGACACCACCAACCGCGGCGGCGGGGACGGCAACGAGCGGCCGGCGGCCGAGTATGTGGCCGCGCGGCTCAGTGAGGCCGGCCTGGATCCTGTGCTGCTCGAGTCGGCGCCGGGCCGCGCGAACGTGGTGGCCAGGATCGCCGGGACCGACCCGGGCGCGGCCGCGCTGCTCGTCCACGGCCATCTCGACGTGGTCCCGGCCGACCCGGCCGACTGGCAGGTCCACCCGTTCTCCGGCGAGGTGCGCGACAGCGTGGTGTGGGGGCGCGGCGCCGTCGACATGAAGAACTCCGACGCGATGATCCTCGCCGTGGTCAGGTCGTGGCGGCGGGCCTGCTGCTGGCCGCCGCGTGACATCGTGCTGGCGTTCACCGCGGACGAGGAGGACACGACCGAGTACGGGTCGTCCTGGCTGGCCGACAACCAGGCTGGGCTGTTCGAAGGCTGCACCGTGGGCATTGGCGAATCAGGTGCCTTTACGTTTCACGCCGGGGCTGGTCTGCGCCTGTATCCGGTGGCCTCGGCCGAGCGCGGCACCGCCTGGCTCAAGCTCACCGCGCACGGGCGCGCGGGCCACGGCTCCAAGCCCAACCCGGCCAACGCCGTGGTCCGCCTGGGCGAGGCCGTGGCCAGGCTCGGGGCCTACCGGTGGCCGGTGCGGCTCATCCCGACGGTGCGCGCCGCGATCGCCGCGATCGCGGATGCGGTCGGGGCCGAGGTCGACCTCGACGCCGAGCACGCCGACGCCGATGAGCTGCTGGCTCAGCTCGGGCCCGCGGCCCACCTGGTCGAGGCCACCGTGCGCAATAGCGCGAACCCGACCATGCTCGAGGCCGGCTACAAGATCAACGTGATCCCGGCCGACGCCGTGGCCTACGTGGACGGGCGCATGCTGCCCGGCTATGAGGACGAGTTCCGCGGCACCCTGGACGAGCTGACCGGGCCGGACGTGAGCTGGGAGTACTACCACCTGGAGGCCCCGCTCGAGGCGGCGCTTGACGGCCCGGAGGTGGCGGCGATGACCGCGGCCCTGCTGGCCGAGGACCCCGGGTCTCACGTGGTCCCGTACTGCATGGGCGGAGGCACCGACGCCAAGGCGTTCTCCCGGCTCGGCATCAGCGGCTACGGGTTCATGCCGCTCGCGCTGCCGCCCGGGTACGACTACTACGCGATGTTCCACGGTGTCGACGAGCGGGTGCCCGTGTCCGCGCTGCACTTCGGCATACGGGTGCTGGACCGGTTCCTGATGAGCGCGGCCTGACCGCCGGCATGACTGAGCAGGCATGACACTGAGCAGGCATGACTGAGCAGGGCCGCGGGCCATCGCCCTCGCGTCCGGCCTCGCTGGCCCGCCCGGCGGCGCTGCGCCCCGGTGACCGGGTCGCCGTGCTGTCGGTCAGCGGCCCGGCCGATCCCGCGCAGCTGGCCATCGGGCTCGACGCGCTGCGGTTCGCCGGGCTCGACCCGGTGCTCTACCCGTCCGCCGGTGACCAGGGCAGCATGCGCGGTTACCTCGCGGGCGACGACCGGATGCGCACCGCCGACCTCCGGGCCGCGCTGACCGACCCCGGCATCGCCGGCATCATCTTCGCCACCGGTGGCTACGGCGCGCAGCGCACCCTGGAGGCCATGGACTGGGACGGCATCGCCGGTCTCCCGCCCAAGATCCTGGCCGGGTACTCCGACGTCACGGCCATGCTCGAGGCGGCCGCCAGCAAGCTCGGCTGGGCCTCGCTGATGAGCCCGAACGTGGCGTCCCAGAGCGCGGCCGGGCACTACTCGTTCGGCTCGATGCTGCGTGCGCTGATGCACCCCGAGCGGGCCACCGAGATCCGTTACCCGATGGCCAACCGCGTGGCCGGCGGGCGCGCCCGCGGTGTCACCCTGGGCGGGAACCTGACCCTGCTGGCGTCGTCACTGGGCACCGACACGTCGTGGCCAGCGCGGGGCGGGATCCTGCTCGTGGAAGACAGGAACGAGCCGGAGTACCGGCTGGACCGGATGCTCACCCAGCTGCGCCGCTCCGGGTATCTCGACGGCGTGGCCGGGATCGTGGCGGGCACGTTCACCGGCTGCGGCGAGCCCACCGGTGTCGAGGAGATCCTGACCGAGCGGCTCGGCCGCCTCGGGGTGCCGATGATCGCATGGGCGAACGTCGGCCACGGCGGGTACTTCCAGTCCTTCCCGATCGGCGTCGCGGCGGAGCTTGACGCCGACGCCGCGACGCTGCGGCTGCTCGACCCGCCGCTGCGGCCGCCGCCGGTCAGCTGACCACGGCTCAGTTGACCACGGCCGCCTTGAGCGGCACGCCGGGGTCGGTGAGCCTGGCCGCGTCGACCCCGGCCGCGGCCTCGATCAGCCGCCGTCCCTGGGCCAGGTCACGCGGTGAATCCACGGTGAGCAGCGCCGCCAGCCGGTCCCCGGCGAGCCAGCACGCGGCCCACTTGTCCGCGGCCGGGTCACCGCGCAGCACCATCCGGTCCGCCGCCCCGTGGAAGCCGACGTACTGCACCATCTTCCCGAATTGCTCCGACCAGAAGTACGGAACGGGATTGAACGCCTCGGTCCCGCCCAGCAGGTTCGCGGCCAGGACCGCGGGCGCCCGCAGCGCCACGTCCCAGTGCTCGAACCGCAGCCTGCGGCCGTACCGCAGCGACCAGAACGCCATGCAGTCGCCGACCGCGTACACCGCGGCCACCGACGTCCGCAGCTGCTCGTCGACGGCGACGCCGTTGTCCAGCGCGACCCCGGTGCCGTCCAACCAGCCGGTCTCCGGCCGCACCCCGACCGCGGTGACGATCACGTCAGCCTCCAGCCAGTCCCCGCCGGCCAGGGCCAGCCCTCCGGGCTCGACCGAGGCGACCGGCTGGCCGAGCCTGAGGTCGACCCCCGCCGCGTGGTACCACGCGGCGGTCAGCGCGCCGACCTGCTCGCCCACGGCCGCGACCAGCGGGGCGGCGGCGGCCTCGAGCACGGTCACCCGGCAGCCGTGGGCGGCCGCCGCCGTGGCCAGCTCGGCGCCGATCCAGCCCGCACCCACGATGGCCAGCCGCAGCCCGGGTGTGAGCAGGTCGCGCACGGCCAGCGCGTCATCGAGCGTGCGCAGGAACCGCTGCGGGCCGCTGCCCGGCAGGGCCACCGGCGTGGCCCCGGTGGCCAGCACCAGCCGGTCGTAGCGGTGCTCGCCGCGATCGGTGCGCAGCACCCCGCCGTCGGGATCCCCCGCGGCCGGCTCGAACCCGGTAGCGGTCTCGGCCAGATGCAGCCGTATCCCGAGCGTGTCCAGGTCATCGCGCAGCGTGGTATCGGCGAGCTCGCCGGACATCACCCGCTTCGACAGCGGCGGCCGGTCGTACGGTGGCCGGCGCTCGGCGCCGACCAGGGTCACCTCTCCCGCGTAGCCTCTGGCCCTGAGCTCCTCGGCGGTGCGCAGCCCGGCCAGCCCGGCGCCGGCCACCACAACCCGTTCCGGGACAGACAGACCGGCCGAACTTGGAAAACTCACCCATCACCTCGGTTCCAACCGCTGATGTTCAGCGCGCATGAACGACTGACCACCCGTACAATTCTCCCGATGGATACCACCCTTTCGCGCCCAAACGCCGGGCAGTTGCTCGACGGCCGGTACCGGGTGGGCTCCTGGATCGCCCGCGGCGGCATGGCCACGGTTTACCTGGGCACCGACACCAAGCTAGACCGCACGGTGGCGCTGAAGATCGCTCACCCGGAACTGGCCGGCGATCCCGAATTCGTCCAGCGGTTCACCGGCGAGGCGCGGTCGGCGGCGCGGCTGTCCAGCCCGAATGTGGTCGCCGTCTATGACCAGGGTTCCGACGGGGATCTGCTCTACCTGGTGATGGAGTACGTCCCCGGCCGCACGCTGCGGGAACTGCTGCGCGAGCGCGGCCATCTCGGCCCCCGAGAGGCGCTCGACATCTTCACCGGCGTGCTGGGCGGCCTCGCCGCCGCGCACCGGGTGGGGATCATCCACCGCGACGTCAAGCCGGAGAACGTCCTGCTCGGCGAGCGCGCCGTGGTGAAGGTCGCCGACTTCGGCCTGGCCCGGGCGGCCGCCGGAGGCGGTCACACCAGGACCGGCATGATCATCGGCACCGCGGCCTACCTGGCGCCCGAGCAGGTGTCGCACAGCGCCTCCGACGCGCGCACCGACGTGTACGCGTCCGGGGTGATGCTGTTCGAGATGCTCACCGGCGCTCAGCCGCATACCGGCGAGTCCCCGCTCGCGGTGGCGCACAAGCACGTCAGCGACGTGGTGCCGGCGCCGTCCAGTCTGGTGGCCGACCTGCCACCGTCGCTGGACACGCTGGTGGCCCTGGCCACCAGCCGGGATCCCGACCTGCGGCCCGCGGACGCGGGCCAGTTCCTGAGCGCGGTCGAGGATGTCAGGCACGGCCTGCCGATCGGCGCGCCGCGTCCCGACGGGCCGCCGGCGCACGCCCTGGCTGCGGTGCCGTTGCCGGCTCTGCCGGCGCATGGCCAGCACGCGGCTCCCACCGGGCCGGTGCCCGCCCCCGACCCGGCCAGCTACGCGGCCGGGCCGGGCAACGGGACGCTGACCCCGGCCGGAACCGGGTTCCCGTGGTTCGACGAGGACGACCGCGACGGCGCCGGGTACGGCCCGGCGGCCCGCGGCCATGACGGGCTGAATCACACGCTGATCGTGCCCCCGGGCGGCGGGTCCTTCGACGGGGGGCAGTACGGCAACGCGACCAGCGCCATCCCGTACGGCGGCCTGCCGTACGGCGAGGATGACACGCCCGACGCCTACCGGCGGCAGCCGCGCGGGGTGCGCGGCTACCTCAGGAACGAGCCCCTGCTGCAGCGGTGGCTGTTCAGCCGCAGGTTCGTCTACCTGGCCCTGACCCTCGGGGTCGTCGTGGTCATCGGCGTGATCACCTGGTGGGTCACCGCCGGGCAGTACTCCAGGGTCCCCGCGGTGCACGGGATGGCGGCCGCCACCGCCCAGGCCGAGCTGCAGAATCTCGGCTTCACCGTGAAGGTAGGCCCGGGCCGGCACAGCAACCTCCCGAAGGGCGACGTCGTCGCGACCGACCCGGCGATCGGCTCCAGGGCCAAGAACGGCAGCACGGTGACCCTCCTCGAGTCCATCGGCCCGGTCACGGTCGGCGTCCCGCAGGTGACCGGCGTCCCGCTGTCCCAGGCTCAGTCGGAACTCAGGAAGGCGGGCCTGATCCCGGGCCCGGTGACATCCGCGGCGTCGTCGACCATCCCGGCGGGCATCGTGATCAGCACCAGCCCGGTCGCCGGCACCTCGTGGCCGAAGCCAAAGCCGGTGGGCATCACGGTCAGCGCGGGCCTGCCGCTGCCGAACTTCGTCGGCCAGCAGTTCGACCAGGCCCAGGGCACGGCCCAGTCCGGCGGGTACCAGCTGCAGCAGGTGGCCGACTCCAACAGCAACCAGCCGCAGGGGACCATCACCAGCCAGTCCCCGGCGCCGGGCACGCCGATCACCCAGGGCGAAGTCGTGACCGTGCACGTCTCAAGCGGCCCGCCCCAGGTCAGCATCCCCGACGTGCAGGGGCTGAACGTGCAGCAGGCCACCCAGGTCCTGCAGCAGGCCGGGTTCCAGGTCCAGGTCAACCAGGGCATAGGCGGCCACGTGGCCAGCACCAGCCCGAGCGGCCAGGCCCCGGCGGGCAGCACGATCACCATCAACGTAGGCTTCACGTTCCCGTAGGCCCGCTGTGCTAGCCGGGGGGACGACCCCCCCAGACCCCCCGCTTGCCCCCACCATCTCCCCTTCCCCCTTCATGGCCGACCTCCGGCCGGCCGTCGCGGCTGGCACGGTTACAGCGGCGGGCCCTCGCCGGGCAGTTCCTGATAGGAGTACCGCTGCTCACGCCAGGGGTCGGCGGCGTTGTGGTAGCCGCGCTCCTCCCAGAACCCCCGGCGGTCTAGGGTCAGGTACTCCACGGCGCGGACCCACTTCACGCTCTTCCACGCGTAACGGGACGGAACCACGAGCCGCAGCGGATAGCCGTGCTCGGGGCTGAGTGCTCCTGCCCGGATCGGTGGCGCCGGACACCCGGAGGTCCCAGGTGTCCGGGCGGAACCTCGGGACCGGGCCATAGTGCAGCACGGGCCATCCGGTCCGGATGTGCTGGCCAGGTGGAAGCTCGGAGATTGAGCTATCTTGCCACCCCCGCCCGGCAGGCCCAGAGCCGCACCCGCCTCGTAGCCCGGTGTGTGTGCCAGGATGCGGCGGGATGACTCTCACCGAGCACGACGCGCGGCGGCGGTTCGCGGGCGTCACCGTGGCCAGGCTGGCCACGGTGACCGAGGCAGGCAGCCCGCACCTGGTCCCGGTCACGTTCGCGGTGGACGGCGACCGGATCTACGTCGCCGTGGACACCAAGCCGAAGACCACGCGCAACCTGCGGCGGCTGCGCAACATCCGGGCCAACCCCCAGGTCGCCGTGCTGGCCGACCGCTACGACGACGACTGGGCCGCGCTGTGGTGGGTCCGCGCCGACGGCCGCGCGGCCATCCTGGATGACCCCCAGCAGATGGCCGGGCCGGTCGCGCTGCTGGCCGGGCGCTACCCGCAGTACCGCACCCTGCCCCCGGCCGGGCCCGTGATCGAGATCACGGCCGAACGCTGGACGGGGTGGGCCGCCGCCCCTCCCGAGTAGCGCGGCTCACCAGGCGCGCCGTCACAGGCTGGCGACCGCCGGGATCACCTCGCTGCCGATGACCTCAAGCGGCGTCACCTCCCAGACCCTGGCCACCGCGCCGATCGCGGCCTGGAAGCCCATCCCGGCCAGCGCGCCGAGCTGGTCGACGATCTCCCCCGCCCGCTCCCCCTTCTCGCCGGGGTCGAAGATGAAGTAGCACGTCTTGGTGATCTCTTCGTAGTCGCGCCCCTCGGCCTCGCAGTGCGCGCGCAGCACGTCCAGCTTGCGGGCCAGCTCAGGGCCGGGGAACAGGTTGCAGGCCTGCGCGTAACGGGCCACAAAGCGCAGCGTCTTCCGCTCGCCCCCGCCGCCAACCATGATCGGCGGATGCGGCTCGGACAGGGCCTGCGGCGAATTAATCGGCCGTTCCAGCCGATAGTGCCGACCGGCATAGGGAGCCTGGTCGCCACGCCACATCTGCAGGCAGATCTGCAGCGTTTCCTCGAGCCGCTCAAAACGCTCGGCCACCGGCGGGAACGGGATTCCCAGGCCGGCCGATTCCTCCTCGTTCCAGGCCGCGCCGATGCCCAGCCAGGCCCGGCCGCCGGACAGCACATCCAGCGTGGTGACGATCTTGGCCAGGACGCCGGGATGCCGGTAGACCGCGCCCGTGACCAGCGTCACCAGCTTGGCCCGGGACGTGCAGCCGGCCAGATACCCCAGCGTGGTGTAGGCCTCGAGCATCTCGCGCTCGGGTGGGCCGATGACCCCAATCTGAAAGAAGTGGTCCATTACGCTGATGAACTCAAAGCCGGCGTCGTCCGCGGTCCTGGCCACCGTGGCCAGATCGCTGCCGAGCCGGGATGGCCCGCCGGGCCAGCTGAAGTCGGGAATCTGCAGTCCGATCTGCACGCGATCACCTCCGTGGATGAGCCTGCCACACCCCGGAAAAACGGGCGAACTTCCAGGAACTTGGGACTTGCTTTCCACTTGCTTTGCACTGATCTACTCTGGCGCTGTCCGGCCAATCCTTTCCGTGCCCTCCCATCGAGCGGAGACCGAGATGAACAGGGCCCAGTACACGGGCGTCGTCATCGGCTCGGTATCCGCTGCCGTGGTGGTGCTGGCGGCCGCGCCCGCGCAGGCGGCCAGCACGCCGGGCTGGCAGGTCATGGCCACGGTCCACTACGGAATCGAGGCCAACGCCTCCGGCTACTCGGCTGTCATCGCGCCGTCCAAGAACGACGCCTGGGCCTTCGGCGGAACCAATCCGGGCGGGACGAGCGCGCCAGCGGCCGAGCACTGGGACGGGAGCCGCTGGCGCCCCGCGCCGCTGCCCCCCGGGCTCGGCGGCTTCATCGTGGCCACCAGCGCCTCGTCGGCCACGAACATCTGGGCGGTCGGCGGCGGGTACGCGCTGCGCTGGAACGGCGTCCGGTGGGCGGTAGCGAACACCTGGCCGCAGCGCAGCCAGCCGACCTCCGTCGCCGCGATCAGCCCGGCCGACGTCTGGGTCTTCGGTGACTCCGGCTTCACCGGCGGGGCCAGCCTGGGCGCCTGGCACTTTAACGGGCATCAGTGGAGCCGGGTCACCGGCGCCGCGGCCGGGATCTACCGGGCCAGCGCCCTGTCCCGCCACAACATCTGGGCGATCACCGCCAGCCAGCGAGACGGGTCGGTGGTCCACTACAACGGCCAAACCTGGCAGGCGGTGCGCTCGGCCGCCCAGGCCATGAATCATGCCCAGCTCAACGACGTCCTGACCGAGTCGAGGAACAGCGTGTGGGTGTCCGGGATCTCGCCGACCACCTGGGCCGACGGGCGCCTGATGCTGGCCCGCTGGAACGGCGTGCGCTGGACGCGGTTCGTGGCTCCCTGGCGGGTGCAGCAGCCCGAGCGCTTCGCCGCTGACGGCGCGGGCGGAATCTGGATCCCGGTGGTGACCGGCGGAATCACCCCACAGACATGGCTCCTGCACCTGTCGCGCGCGGGCCGGTGGACGCGCACCCCGGTCACCTCGGCGCCCGGCACCGGCGTCGGGGTCAGCGACCTGGCGCTGATTCCGGGGACCACCTCACTGTGGGGCAGCGGCGGGCTGCTGACGGCGTTCGGCGGGAACGCCACCATCTGGGACCACCGGGTCGTGCCCGGCCACTGGCTGGCCAGGGTGCACGGGACTGCGGCCGCCGCCGGGGCCGCCTGGGCCCACTGGACCCTCAAGCAGAGCATGGCCGCGCTGTTCGGTGAGCATTACCACTGGGCCATCCTGCAGAACGGGACCGTGCCGGCGCGGGACCGCTGGCACCCGCACCACCACCACAAGGCCGTCGCCAGCACCGACTGACCGGCCCGGCTGGGATCCGGGCCGGCTCAGGCGGGCTCGCGCACCGGGGTGTGCTCCTGCGCCGCCGCGGCCAGTTCCTCGGCCAGGTCGTCCGCGTCGAGCCGCGCCTCGATCCGGCGCAGGTCCTCGATCCGGGCCCGGGTCTCGACCTGGCGCGGCGTCAGCAGCGAGCAGCAGTCCTGGTCCGGGAGCTCGGAGATGTGCAGGGTGGCGATCCGGCGCGCCTCCGCCATGATCTCGGTCTTGTCCAGGCCGATCAGCGGGCGCAGGATCGGCAGCGACACCGCGTCGTCCAGCGCGGTGATGTTGGTCAGCGTCTGGCTGCTGACCTGGCCCAGCGAGTCGCCGGTGACCAGCGCCGCCGCGCGCAGCCGCCGGGCCAGGGCCTCGCCGGTCTTGAGCATCAGCCGCCGCTGCGCCATGATCTGCAGCCTGCCCGCTCCCGAGGACGCCAGCTTTTGCTGCGTCCGCCCGAACGCGACCACGAACAGCCGGGATCCGCCCTGGAACTTGTCCAGCTCCCGAACCAGGCCGTACGCCTTGTACACCGACTCAGGCCCGGTCAGCGGCATGCCGGAGAAGTGCAGGAAGCTGCAGCGCAGGCCGCGGCGCATCATCCGGTAGGCAGCCACCGGCGAGTCGATGCCGCCGGACATCAGCACCAGCCCCCGGCCGCTCATGTTGACCGGCAGCCCGCCCTGGCCGGGCAGGCCCTCGGTGAACACGAACACCTCGGCCTGGTCGACCTCGACGAACACCGTGGTGTCCGGGTGCGACAGGTTGACCGGGTAGCCGTACGCCTCCTGGACCCTGGCTCCGATCAGCGTGGCGAGCTGAGCGGAGGTCATCGGGAACCGCTTGTCCCGGCGCCGGGCCCGGACTGCGAAGCTGCCCGCCCGGCCCGCGGTGAGCCGCACCGCGGCGGCGGCGGCCGCCTCGGGCTCCTTCGCGACCCGCACCGCACGGCAGACCCGGGTCAGGCCCATGACGTCCCGCATGCGCGCGGCCAGCAGGTCCGCGGCGGTTTCGGCGCCGGCCTCCCCCGCCTCCCCGGCGGGGCGCAGCACGATGACCCCCTCGCGCTGCCAGATCTGCACCGCGATGCCGAGATCACGCACGGCGCGCCTGATGTTCTCGTGCAGGAGGCGCTCAAACTGCTGCCGGTTCTTGCCCTTGAGCACGATCTCGCCCAGCTTCAGCAGCACGCACGGCTCGTGCAGGGTGGCGGCCTGATCGTCGCCGCGGGAGGTTAGGGGCAGCGCGGACATCTCTCCAGTGTGCCAGCCCGGGGACCAGACACGGGTCAGAGGCGCCGGTACATGATGTGCAGCCCGGTGTAGCCGGTGACCGGATGGTTGAAGCCCTCAGGAATGGTGGCCAGGATCCGGAATCCCAGCGCCTGCCACAACGCCACCGCCCGGGTGTTGGTCTCGACCACGGCGTTGAACTGCATCGCGCGATAGCCCTCGGAGCGCGCGCGGTCGATGACGTACTCGCCGAGCGCCCGGCCGGCACCCCGGCCCGAGTGCCGCGGGTCGACCATGAAGCTCGCGGTCGCCACGTGCGCGGCGGGCCCGCCGTGGTTGGGCCCGCTCTCGGCCGTGCCGAGGATGGTCCCGTCGGCGTCCACGGCCACGACCGTGAAGCCGGCCTCCCCGTTGCGGAACCAGCCGTCGCGCGCCACGTCCCCGGCGATGTCCCTGTCCCAGGAGTAGGTCTCGCCCGCCGCGGCGATCGGCTTCATGAAGGCCCAGATCGCGGGCCAGTCCTCGAGGGTCGCGTCCCTGATTTGCACGCCGGTCCTGCCCTCCCTACGCGAGGATCGCGCAGAGGAGGCGGTTGTCGCCGCGCTGCCAGAGGGTGCCGACTTCGGCGAAGCCGGCCTTCCGCAGCGCCTCGACGTGCACGGCGAGCCGTCCCGCGGGCGAGCCGTGGTGCTCGCCGTCCAGGTGCATGCCGTCGCGCTGCGCGGCCAGGCCGGCCAGTGCCGGGTCCGCCCGGGCCGCCTCCCACCAGCCGGCCCAGGTCTCGGCCTCCGCTGCGGGCGGGTGCCGGCGCTCTTCGCGCTCGACCAGCGCACGGCCGAGGCGGAACAGCGCCGGGGACGCGGCCTGATCCTCGGCCAGATGGTCGCCGTCCAGCAGCAGGCCGCCAGGCCGCAGCACGGTGGCCACCTCGGCGTACACCGCGGCCAGCGCGCCGGCGGTGAGCCAGTGCAGTGCGGTGGTGCTGACCACAGCGTCGGCCGGGCGGTCCAGCCCGAGCGCGGCGGTCCAGCCCGGGTCGCGCAGGTCGTGGCCGGCGAAGCGCAGTCCCGGCCGGCCCGCCCACGCGGCCCGGGCCAGCGTGAGCAGCAGCGGGTCGGCGTCGACGCCGATCACCGTGGCCCCGGGGATCCGGTCCAGCAGCCGCACGCTGAGCGAGCCGGGCCCGCAGCCGATGTCGAGCACCAGCGGGTCGTCCCGGCCCGTCCCCTCGGCGACCGCGTCGATCAGCGCGGTGAAACGCTCCTCCCGGTCGGGCATGTATCGCTGCTGCTGCGCGTCCCAGCGGCCGACCCAGGCCGCGGCCTCGCCCGGGCTCAGTACCGGCGTGTCCGTCTCCACCCTCGCCTCTCCTTTCCTGCGTTTCCCTGCTCCGGCCAGCCTGCGCGGCCGCGGTCAGCGGCGGACCGCGCCGGTCACCAGCCACGCGTCGCCCCGGGCGCGCAGCACCAGCGTGACGAACCTGGCCAGCAGCCAGAGGCTGTAGGCCAGCCACAGCGCGACCAGGCCGCCGTGCAGCACGGGCACCAGCAGGACCACGGGCAGGTACACCGCCAGCGTCACGACCCCGGCCCAGGCCAGGTAGTTCTGGTCGCCCGCGCCGATCAGCACCCCGTCGAGCACGAAGACCACGCCGGAGACCGGCTGCTGCAGCGCCGCCACCACCAGCACGGCCAGCAGCAGCCCGCGCACCTGCGGCGTGACCGCGAACAACCCGGGCAGCAGCGGCCGGGTCAGCAGCAGAAGCAGGCAGAAGCCTGCCCCGTACACCGCGCCCCAGCCGATCATGCGGTTGGTGGCGGCCCGGGCCCCGGCGACGTCACCCGCGCCGAGGCAGCGCCCGGTGATCGCCTGGCCCGCGATCGCGATCGCGTCGAGCGCGAACGTGAGCAGGATCCAGATCCGGAATGCGATCTGGTGCGCCGCGATCGCCGCGTTGCCCTGCCGCGCGGCCACGGCCGTGGTCACCACGAGCGCCACCTGCAGGGCCAGCGTGCGCACGATGAGCCCGGCCGCCGCGGTTGCGGACGTGCGCAGGCCGGCCCGGTCCACGGCCAGGCCGACCCCGGCGCGGCGGGCGCCCCGCGCGATCACCGCGAGGTACACACAGGCGCCTGCGGTCTGCGCGATGACGGTGCCTGACGCCGACCCGGCCAGCCCCCATCCCAGGCCAAGCACGAACGTCGCGTTCAGCGCGATGTTGACCGCGTTCGCGGCCACCGCCACGGCCAGCGGCGTGCGCGTGTCCTGCAGGCCGCGCAGCACCCCGGTGCCGGCCAGGATCAGCAGCATGGACGGCGCGCCGAACAGACTGATCCGCAGGTAGGTGACGGCGCCGTGGCTGACCTCGGGCGTAGCGCCGAAAACCCGGACGATCTCCGGCGCGAGCGGCCAGGCGACCGCCAGCACAACGGCGCCGATCGCCACCGCCAGCCAGATCCCGTCGATGCCCTGTTTGATCGCGGCGTGCCGGTTGCCCGCGCCCAGCTGACGGGCCACCGCCGCGGTGGTCCCGTAGGCCAGGAAGATCGAGATGCTGACCAGGGTGGTGAGCGCCTGGCTGGCCACGCCGAGCGCGCCGAGCGGCACGGTGCCGATCCGGCCGACGATCGCGGAGTCGGCCAGCAGCAGCAGCGGCTCGGCGACCAGCGCGCCGAACGCGGGAACGGCCAGCCGCAGGATGTCCCGGTCCACGTCGTTGCGGCCCGGCCAGGCCCAGCCGCTACGCCGGGACCAGCGGCCCGCCGTTTCCGGCCGGCCGGCCACGCGGGCCGGGTCGGCCGGGGGCGGCACGAGACTCCCGGCCGCTGGCTGCTCTGTCGCCGCCTGGTCTGTCAATGGCTGCCGTCACTAGTTTCGTTACTGTCGAACGTCTGCGTCACTGGCTATTATTATTTCGACAGTAACGAAACTAGGCGCGAGGACGTAACTGGTCAAGTGAATTTCACCAGTCACATGGATGCGGTCGTGACCGTGGCGGTCCGGCTGGCCAACGCGCTCACCCCCGGTGAGGCGCACGGCAGGCCGTACCTGCCGCCTGGCGGGCGAGCGCTGCCCGCCGCGGTGACCGCGGCGCTGCGCGAAGGCCGACCCGACACCCGGGACGTGTCGGCGGGCGAGGCCGCGCGGTTCCGCACCGTGGCCGCTGAGATCAGGGAGGTCTTCGACGCGGTGGCGGCCGGGCGCGCCGACACCGCGGCCGGCCTGGTCAACGGCATGCTGGACCGCACAGGCGCCCGCCCGCGCCTGGACCGGCACGACGGCGAGCCGTGGCACCTGCACTTCCACGGAGCCGAGGACTCGCTGGTCACCGGCTGGGCCGCCGGGTGCGCCACCGGGCTGGCCGTGGTGCTCGGCAGCGATCTGCACGGCCGGCTCGGGGTCTGCACCGCGCCGCGGTGCGACCGGGTCTACGTCGACACCTCGCGCAACGCGACCCGCCGCTTCTGCTCGACCTCCTGCCAGAACCGGGTCAAGACCGCGGCGTTCCGCCGCAAGCAGGCCCGGCCGGAAGGTACTCAGCCGAAGAAGATCTCGGCCTCGGCGTAGCGTTCCGGCGGCACCAGCTTGAGCTCGCCGGTCGCCGCGGCGATCGGGACCTGGACGATGTCGGTGCCGCGCAGCGCCACCATGGCGCCGAATGCGCCCGCCGCCACCGCGCGGATCGCGTGCGTGCCGAAGCGGGTGGCCAGCACCCGGTCGTACGCGGTCGGGGTGCCGCCGCGCTGGATGTGGCCGAGCACGGTCGCGCGGGCCTCCTTGCCCGTGCGCTTCTCGATCTCGCTGGCCAGCATCTGCCCCACGCCGCCGTAGCGGACGTGGCCGAACGAGTCGCGTTCCTGGGCGGCCAGCGCCTCGTAACCGTCCTTGGGGTGGGCGCCCTCGGCCACCACCACGATCGGCGCGTACCTGGTCTGGAACCGGTGCTCGACCCACCCGCAGACCTGCTCGATGTCGAACGGCTGCTCCGGGATCAGGATCACGTTCGCTCCCCCGGCCATCCCCGCGTGCAGCGCGATCCAGCCGGCGTTACGCCCCATCACCTCGACGATCAGCGCCCGGTGATGACTCTCCGCCGTGGTGTGCAGCCGGTCGATGGCCTCCATCGCGATGTTCACCGCGGTGTCGAAGCCGAATGTGTAGTCGGTGAGGCCGAGGTCGTTGTCGATGGTCTTCGGCACGCCGACGACCTTCACGCCCTCCTCGTGCAGCCGCGCCGCGACCCCCAGGGTGTCCTCGCCGCCGATCGCGACCAGCGCGTCGATGCCGAGCTTCGCGAGGTTGTCTTCGACGCGCTCCAGCCCGGACCGCCCGCCCGCGGCCGCGCTCTCGCCCAGCGGGTTGGTCCGGGACGAGCCGAGAATCGTTCCGCCGCGGGGCAGGATGCCGCGCACCGCCTGCACGTCCAGGGTCATGGTGTCGCCCTCGAGCGGCCCGCGCCACCCGTCGCGGAACCCGGTGAACTCGTACCCGTACTCATCCACGCCGGTGCGCACGATGGCGCGGATGACCGCGTTCAGGCCAGGGCAGTCGCCGCCTCCGGTCAGAACTCCGACTCGCATGGATCTTCCTCTCGCATGGTCTCCCTGTCGCGTTTCGCCCGCCACACTAGTGCCCATGAGCGTCCTTGCGATTGACGCCGGAACAACAGGCGTGACTGCCTTGGTCATCACCGCTGACGGCGCGGTGGCGGGCCGCGGCTATCAGGAGTTTCGCCAGTTTTACCCGGAGCCAGGCTGGGTGGAGCACCTGCCGGAGGGTATCTGGCAGGCTACCCAGGCCGCCTGCGCCCAAGCGCTGGACCAGGCCGGCCGGGACACGGTGAGCTGTGTCGGGATCACCAACCAGCGGGAGACCGCGGTGGTGTGGGACCGGGCCACGCTCGCGGCGCCGCGCCGGGCCATCGTCTGGCAGGACCGCCGGACGGCGGACATCTGCGCACGCCTGCGCGAGCAGGGTCACGAGGAGCGGGTGACCGCGCTGACCGGGCTGCGGCTCGACCCGTACTTCACCGCCACGAAGCTGACCTGGCTGGCCGAGAACGAGCCGCAGGTGTGGGCCGGCGTCACCGACGGGTCGCTCGCGGTGGGCACGGTGGATTCCTACCTGATCGCCCGGCTGACCGGCGGCCGCCGCCACGTCACGGACGCCTCCAACGCGTCGCGGACGCTGCTGTTCGACATCGAGGCCGGGCAGTGGTCCGCGGAGCTGTGCCAGCTGTTCGGCGTCCCGCCGCACGCGCTGCCCGAGGTGGTCCCGTCGACCGGCCTGGTGGCGCACACCGACCCGGACGCGTTCGGCGGCCTCGGCCTGCCGGTCGCGGGCATCGCCGGCGACCAGCAGGCGGCCATGTTCGGCCAGGCGTGCTTCTCCCCCGGCGCCACCAAGTGCACGTACGGGACCGGGTCGTTCGTGCTGTGCAACACCGGCACCTCGATCGTGCGCTCGCAGGCCGGGCTGCTGGCCACGGTGGCGTGGATGGACGGCTCCGGCGCGCTGACCTACGCGCTCGAGGGATCGGTGTTCGTGACCGGCGCGGTCGTGCAGTGGCTGCGCGACGGGCTCGGCCTGCTCGACAACGCCGCCCAGAGCGAGGCGCTGGCGCGGTCGGTTCCCGACTCGGGAGGCGTGGTCTTTGTCCCGGCGCTCACCGGGCTGGGGGCGCCGTACTGGGACCCGGACGCGCGCGGCGCGATGTTCGGCCTGACCCGGGGGACGACCCGGGCACACCTGATCCGCGCCGCGCTGGAGGCGATCGCGTTCGAGGTGCGCGACGTCGCGGACCTGATCGCCGCCGAGCCCGCCAGCCCGCCCGCCGGGGACGTGCTCAGGGTCGACGGCGGCGCCAGCGCCAACGACCTGCTCATGCAGGTGCAGGCCAGCCAGCTCCAGGTGACCGTGGAGCGGCCCGTGGTGGCGGAGACCACCGCACTCGGGGCCGCGTTCCTGGCCGGTCTCGCCACCGGGGTGTGGACGTCACAGGACGAGCTCGCGGCGACCTGGCAGCTCGACCGCAGGTTCGTGCCCGGAGCCAGGGACGAGCAGGCCTACGCCCGCTGGCGCAACGCCGTGCAGCGCACCATGGGCTGGGCCCGCTAAGACTGGCCCGCCAAGGCAGGGTCCGCTAAGGCAGGGTCCAGTGCTGCGCGGCCCGCACGGCGCAGCCCACGATCTCCAGCTGGGTGCCGGCCTGCCCGGCGCCCGGGTCGGCCAGGCACCTGCCCGACCGCGGGTTGACCAGGTGGCCGTTCCCCTTGGCCTGCCACTCCTGGCCGGCCGATGCGTTGCAGCGCAGCAGCTCGACCTTGGTGCCGGCCGCGGTCCGGCTGCCCGGCACGGTCAGGCACCGGGCCACCGACGTGGCCTTGGTGAGCCTGAGCTGCAGCCTGCCCGTGGCGTTGGGATAGGCGGTCCAGACCTGGGCCTGGCCCCCGTGGCACGTGTAGATCTGGATCCTGGTGCCGTCGGCAGTGCTGCCGCGCCTGTCGTCCACGCACTTGCCGGCCAGCTGGGACCGGACCGCGCCGGCCGACGCCACGGACCACAGGAACGACGCCGAGCCCGTCATGCCGGTGCCGTCGGTCGCGTGCACGGTGACCGAGTAGTACCCCCTGGCCTTCGGCGTGCCGGAGATGACGCCGCCGGTGCTGACCGACAGGCCCGACGGCAGTCCGCTGGCGGTGAACCGCAGGGTCTGCGCGGAGGCCGAGTCCCTGGCCTTGATCCGCACCGAGGCGATCTTCTTGCCCCTGGCGCTGTGCCGGGTGCCCGGGCTGGTGACGGTGACCTTGTGGTCGGTGGCCTGGAACGCGCCCGTGCCGTCGGGGGTGCCCCATCCGGTCGGGCCGTCGAATCCGGTCCTGGCCGTGCACAGGTAGGAGCCGCCGCACGAGCCGTCGCTGCCCGAGGTGATGTCGTGCAGACGGCTGGTGTGCAGGTACGGGAACTGGGCCGGGTAGGCGCTGGACGCGGGCGGTCCGGCCAGGGCGTAGGTGGCGGCGATGATCGGGGTGGCCGCGGACGTGCCGCCGAACACCTGCCATCCGTGGTTGCTGCCGTAGGTGTCGTAGACGGCGACCCCGGTGTCCGGGTTCGCGATGGCGGCCACGTCGTTGTCGGTGCGCCGGGAGCAGCCGGTGTCGGTCTGCCAGGACGGCTTGGCTTCTCGGGCCGAGCAGCCGGAGCCCGTAGCTCCGGACGCGTCGTTCCAGACGGTTTCGCTCCAGCCGCGCGCCGTGCCGCCGCGGCGGACCAGCGAGGTGCCGCCGACCGACGTCACGTACCTGGAGGCGGCCGGGTAACCCACGCCGTACCCGGTGTCGCCGCCGGCCGCGGTCAGGGCCACGCCGGGGTGCTTGAAGTAGGCATTGTCGTCCGTGGTGTCGCTGGCCTGCTCGGGGCCGTTGTAGCTGTTGGACACGAACTTCGCGCCGAGCGAGACCGCCGCGTTCACCCCGGTGCCGAGGTCGCTGATCTCGGCGCTGTTCGCCTCCACCAGGATGATGCGGCAGTTCGGGCAGATCGCGGACACCATGTCCAGGTCCAGGGACTCCTCCTCGTCCCAGCCGGTCTTGCCCGATGCGCGCGGCAGCGGGCTGGCCAGGCCATCCTGGTTGACCTGGCGGAAACAGCCGCTGGCCACGGTGCACGGGGGCAGGTGGTACTGGGAGCGGTACAGCCCCAGGTCCGATGCGGCGTTCGGGTCGTCGAAGGCGTCCACGATCGCGACCGTCTGGCCCCGGCCGGCCGCGGCCGCGGCCTGCGTCAGGCTGTACGCGCTCTGCAGATCGGTGGGCCCGTAGCCGGCCGGGACGCTGTCCCTGACCAGGCCCGCGTGGGTCACGCCACTGGTCTGGACCAGGGCCTGGCAGACCTCAAGCCCGGGCGAGGTCGCGGTGGAGCAGGCGTGCCGGAAGTCCGGGACCGGCGCCGGGTCGGCCGTGCGGGCCGAGCCGGCCAGCGCGCCCGGGGCGGGCAGCACGGTGGCCGGCAGCCCGGTGGCCAGGAGCACGGGGGTGAGTAACCAGGCGAGCACGAGTCCAGGCGCCCGCCCTGACGCTGACTTCAGCGGCGACGCTGACCTCAGGGCAGACACCGTGCGGACGCCAAGCTTGCTGATCTTCACCATCGCCCCTTCGCGGCTCGGGAACCGGACCAAGTAGCCATAGGACGACTGTCGGTGCTGGCCGGTTGACCTGCGAGGACGCTCTCAGCGGGTATCTCCCGTTAAGGCCGTCTGGCGGGAGAGACGGGCCTGGCTGATCGCGCGGGCGGCCGTGGCCGCCGGGCCCTCAGTCGCAGCCTTCGATGAACCGGTACATGTACCAGCCCGGGTTCAGCGCCGGCGCGGCGGTCACCATGGCGTTTCGCGCCGCGTGCTCGCCCTCGCCGGTGTAGGTGTACCGGAACGTGCACTCGTCGTCGCCGTGGCCCGTCGGCCGGCACGACGTCAGCCGCAGGCCGGTGTCGGTGGTGCGCATGCTCTGCAGCGACGTGAACGACTGGGCGTTGGTGACCGCGTGCAGCGCGGCCGTGTCATCGCTGTTGTAGGCGGCCGCAAGGTAGGCCATGGCCGCCTGAGGCGTGGCGAAGTGCGGTCCGGTGTACCCCGTGGCCGGGGCCGCCGGGCTCGTGGCCCCGGTGGGCGCCGCCGCCGTGGGCGAGGCGGCCGGCGCGGGCGTGGCAGGCGCGGGGCTCGCGGCGGGGGCGGCCGCGGCCTGCGGGGCGGCCTTGGCCGCCGCCGTGGCGTGCTGCGTCCGCTGGCCGGCCGAGCTCGCCTGGTGCGGTGAGCCGATCGCGCACGCCGACACCATGAGCATCAGGCCCGCCGCCCCGGCCAGCGGCACGAGGCTGCGGACCGCGGTCCGGACCGCGGGCCTGCCCGCGGAGCGGGCGCTGGTCTTCTGGCGGTGGGTAGCTGGACGGTGCATGGTGGCCTCCCCGTGGTTCCCGGCATGCGCCAAGGTCATGAGCGATGGTGCGGCCCAGGGCGGCCGGGAACAAGGGGAGGTCTCCCCAGCGGCCTGTTACTGCGTCGCTACGGCGTGGAACTCCACCCGGTACAGCAGGGTGTCGCCGGTGATCGGGCCGGCGTGGGCGGCCCGCTGGCGCAGTGACTCCATGTCGGGCTCGCCACTGCGGCGGAGGTCGGCTGGCGTAATGGAAGAAAAGGGCATCAGTTCCACGGAGTCGACCTCGATATACCCACGGCCGACGGGATAGCGGCCGCCGGCCCGGACCTTGGGCCGGCGCCACAACCGGAAGGACACCGTGATGTCGCCCGCGATCACGTCGTCGCGCAACTCCCGGCTGAACTCCACCCAGCCGATGCTAACCGGCCCGGTCAGGCCGGCCGCGGGTCAGCCCCAGCGGCCCAGCAGTTCCTCGGCGCCGGCCGCGATCCCGGCCACCACCTCGGCGGCCGGGCGTTCCCCGGTAACCAGCCCCACGCCCTGCCCGGCGTAGAGAACCATCTGGTCGTAGTCCCGGCGGTCCCGGTCCGCGGCGAACCGGGACCGGGCGGGCACGTCGGTCTCCAGTTCCTGCTCCCGTCCCACCCAGGACCGGCTGAACGCGTTGTGCAGGGCCCGGCCGCCGAACTCCGGCGGCCAGGGGATCTGCTGCACGATGTCGAACACGCGGGTATAGACGGTGCCGGTCTCGGCGGCGGCGGCGATGCGGTCCCTGGCGCTCTGGCTGTTGGTCGCCTCCGGACAGGCCAGCAGCGCGGTGCCGATCCAGGCCCCGGCGGCGCCCGCGGCCAGCACCGCGGCCAGCCCCCGGGCCGTGCCGATCCCGCCGGCGGCGAGCACCGGCACGTCGACCGCATCGAGCACACCCTGCAGCAGCGGGAGGGTGGCGACCGCGTCGCGGCCGTGCCCTCCGGCCTCGGCGCCGCGGGCGACGATCAGGTCCACGCCTTGGTCCGCGGCGGCCCGGGCCGAGTCAACGTCGAAGACCTGGGTGACAGTGGCGATGCCGGCCTCGCGCAGCCGGCCGATCCACGGCCCGTAGTCGCCGAAGCTGACCGAGACCAGGTCCGGGCGTGCGCTCACCGAGGCGTCGAACTGGTCGGGCCGGGTGTCGAGCACCCACGCCATCAGGCCGATGCCGAAACGCCGGCCGGAGTCGCGGGCGATCTCGGCCTCCCGCCCGATGAACTCGGCGCGGCCCGACGGGCCGACGCCAATCATCCCGAGTCCCCCGCCCGCCGAGACGGCCGCGGCGAGCCTGCCGCCGGCCACGCCGGCCATCGGCGCCCCGACGACCGGGGCGGTGAGGGTGAGCCTGTCGGTGAGCGCGGTGCGCAGCATGAAAGAGGTTTTCCCCGATCCTGAGTCAGTCGTCCTCGGGCTCGTCCAGGTCGGCGCTGGCCGACACGGCGTTCCCGGCGGTGCTCTCCTCGGCCCTGGCTCCGGCCCCGTTCCTTGTCCCGTCCGCGGTTGCGGCGGCGTCCCCGTCCGCGGTGCCGGCGCCGTTCGCGGTGCCGTCCGGGCCGTCGGCGGCCCCGTCCTGGCCCGCGGCCTGGCGCCCGTGGCTCCGGCGGGGCAGCGGCATGCCGACCTTGAGGCGCTGGGCGTACTTGTCGACGTATTCCTGGCCGGACAGCTTCATGAGCTCGTACATGATCTCGTCGGTCGCCGCCCGGAGCACGATCCGGTCGTTCTCCAGGCCGTAGTAACGGGAGAAGTCGAGCGGCTTGCCGAACTTGACCCCGGGCCGGATCCACAGCCGGGGCGTGATCTTGCCCGGGGGCTGGAACTCGAACGTGCCCACCATGGCGGTGGGGATCACCGGCACCCGCGCCTCCAGGGCCAGCCGGGCCACGCCGGTCTTGCCGCGGTACAGCCGCCCGTCCGGTGTCCGGGTGCCCTCCGGGTAGATCCCGAGCAGGTGGCCGTCGGCCAGCACCCGCAGGCCGGTGCGGAGCGCGCGCTCGCTCGCCTTGCCGCCGGACCTGTCCACCGGGATCTGGCCCACCCCGCTGAAGAACGCCTTGCTGATCAGGCCCTTGATGCCCCGGCCGGTGAAGTACTCGGACTTGGCCAGGAACACCACCTTGCGCGGGAGTGGCAGCGGCGCGAAGAAGTGGTCGGAGAAGGACAGGTGGTTGCTGGCCAGGATCGCAGGTCCCTCTCGCGGGACGTTGTCGACGCCGACCGCCCACGGCCGGAACACGATCTTGAGGATCGGTCCGAGTATCGCCTTGACCACCCAGTAGAACACGCACATATGTTCCCACGTCATGGCGCCCATGTGGATGCTGCGACGGATGCGGTTTCCGCAGCAACCCGCGGGCGGGAGCACTTCCCGTCGGCCCGCCGTGCGACGATGCCGACTAGTGCGCGCAGGGTCGCGGGCACAGCACGCTGGGAGGAAGCCGCCGATGCCACTGTTGCCAGGCGCAGAACCGTTCACTCACCAGGGCGGCGCCACCGGCGTTCTGCTCTGTCACGGGTTCACCGGCAGCCCCCAGTCCCTGCGGCCCTGGGCGGAGTACCTGGCCGAGGCGGGCCTGAGCGTGTCGCTGCCCAGGCTGCCCGGGCACGGCACGACCTGGCAGGAGATGGCACGGACCCGCTGGGAGGACTGGTACGCCGAGGTCGACCGGGCCTTTGACGATCTGCGGGCGCAGTCGGACGAGATCTTCGTCATGGGCCTGTCGATGGGCGCCTGCCTCGCGCTGCGTCTCGCCGAGGTGCGCGGGTCCGCGGTCAGCGGCCTGGTCCTGGTCAACCCGTCGGTCACCGCCGACACCCGCCTGTTCCTGCTGGCCCCGGCGCTGAAGTTTGTGCTGCCGTCGCTGAAGGGAATCACCAGCGACATCAAGAAGCAGCAGACCAGCGAGCTTGGCTATGACCGCATCCCGGTCAAGGCCGCGGCGACCCTGCCCGGGCTGTGGCGGATCACCCAGTCGCAGCTCGGCGACGTGACCCAGCCGGTGCTGGTCTACCACAGCACCGTCGACCATGTTGTCGGCCCGGCCAGCCTCGAGGTGCTGCGCAAGGCGCTGCCGGGGGGACGGATGGAGGTCCGGGACCTTCCGGACAGCTACCATGTGGCCACCCTCGACAACGACGCGCCGACCATCTTCGCGGGAAGCCTGGAGTTCGTCAGGACGCACAGCCGGGCTGGGAGAGAATAGCGATTGCGGCGAAAGGCAGGAAGCGCGAGGGTTATGACGTGAGTGGTGAGGACGCTGGCCGTGGGGATGCTGGCGGCGGGGGTGTGACGGGCGACGAGGCTGCCTGGCGGGATCTTGTGGCGCGGTTCAGCATGCCGGCCGACCCGACCGAGGCCCCGTGGCCGGAACGCGAGGGCCTGCTGGGGGATCCGGCCCACGCAGAACTGGGTGATAGCCGTGGCCTGGGCCGGCGGCCGACCGTGACGCGGAGCCGGCCGACGGTCGCGCTGCTGGCCCGGACGACGGTCGCAGCGCTGGGCCGGATGATGGTCGCAGCGCTGGGCCGGATGATGGTCGCAGCGCTGGGCCGGATGATGGTCGCGGCGCTGGGCCGGATGATGGTCTCGCTGCTGGGCCGGCCAACGGTCGTGGCGCGGAGCCTGATGACGGTCACGACGCGAGCACGGGCGTCCCGCTGCGCGGGGCTGGTGCCGATCGGGCCCGTGTGATCCGTCCGGCCACGTCCGCGGCCAGCCCGTCTCCGGTCCCGGCTTCGCCGGTGGTCCCTCAGCCCGCCCGAGGCCTGGACAACGAGGACGACGAGCACTACGTCCCGCCTCCTCCGCCGCCGCTGCCGCACCTGGACCCGGTCGCCAAGGGCGCATGGACCGCGCTGTTCGGCGGGCCTGCCTACCTGCTCTTCACCGCGCTCATGGGCTGGACCGTGCCGGGCTGGGCCGCGCTGCTGGCCGTGACGGCGTTCGTGGGCGGTTTCGCCACGGTGGTCCTCCGCCTCGGCGACGGGCCATCGCGCGGCTCGGGACCCGACAGCGGGGCGGTGCTCTGAGTTCCGGTGCCCTGAGTTGCGGTGTCCTGAGTTAAGGCGCGGCGGGCAAGGTCAGCGGCACCGATCAGGCCGGCGTCGGCACCGAGCTGCGCCAGCCTGATCTCGGCCTGCGGGCGGTAGGTGCTTCCGGGCAGCGCAGCCTCGAACGCCGCGCGCGCCGGGCCGATCAGCAGGTCACCCGCGTCCGATACGCCACCGCCGATCACGAAGCAGCCAGGGTCGAGGATGCCGGCCAGCGCGGCCAGGCCCTGACCGAGCCAGCCGCCCACGATCTCGAAACAGCGCAGCGCGACCGCGTCTCCCTCGTGCGCGGCCTCGGTGATCTGGGGGCCGTTGATGCCTTCTACGCTGCCCCCGCCGAGCTTCAGCAGCCCCACGGCGGCGTTCGGCGCGCGCCTGGCGAACTCGCGTGCCTCGGCAACCAGGGCGTTGCCGCTTGCGTACTGCTCCCAGCAGCCGCGGT
This sequence comes from uncultured Actinomycetota bacterium, assembly GCA_963844655.1. Lineage (GTDB taxonomy): Bacteria > Actinomycetota > Actinomycetes > Streptosporangiales > Streptosporangiaceae > JASHPR01. The sequence continues at coordinate 587,248 of CAWJPA010000009.1, forward strand.
TGCCGCACCCGCACAGCCGGCCTTCCGGAACGACGCGATAGTGCCCGGGCTCGCCCGCGATGCCCCAGCGGCCCCGGTACAGCTCGCCGTTGATCACGATTCCGGCGCCGATACCGGTGCCGACGGCGACGAGCATGACGTGCTCATGGCCGCGCGCCGCGCCGAGCATGGTCTCGGCCCAGACGGCGGCGTTCGCGTCGTTCTCCACGATGACCGGCACGCCGATCCGGGCCTCGACCTCTTTCTGCAGCGGCTCGTCCCGCCAGGCCAGGTTGGGCGCGAACAGAACGCTGGACCGGACCTCGTCGACGAACCCGGCGGCGCCTATCCCGACGGCAGCCACCTCGTGGCGGCCCAGCAGCTCGGTCACGGCTCCGGCGATGGTCTCCGCCGTCTGCGGCGGGCTCGCCGACGGGGTGGCCCGCTTCAGCTTCTCGACGATGCGCCCTTGCTCGTCCACGACACCCGCGGCGACCTTGGTGCCCCCGACATCAACCCCGATCGTCAGGCTCATGATCCGCCCCCTCGTGGGGCGCACCTGCCGCCCGCGTGTCGGGTTTGCCTTCGGGCTCCGGCCGGCCCGGAGGGGCCGGGCGGGAGGGCCGGTCGGTCGGTTCCGTCCGGGGGCGCATGGACAGAACCGAGTCGAACGCCGACAGGGCTTCCTGGACGGCAGCGGCCACGACGTCGCTGGCGCCGGCCAACTGCCCGCCCAGGCCCGGGCCGGACTCCCTGATCCGGCGCGCCGCGCGGCACACGGGGCACCAGGCGCACTCCGGCGCATCCATCGACGCGTCCGGGGGCGGCTCGGTGGTGGCGACACCCCACACATCGCCGGGCTCGACTCTATTGGGCCCGAACGTTCTGCGGAACTGCCCGGTCAGCTCCTTGCGCATGCTGCGCGCGCTCGACCGGACCAGCCAGCGCTGGAAATCGTCTACGAGGTCGCTCCCCGGCAGGCGCTGGTCACGGGCCGGGCCGGGCGCACGGCTGGAGCCGGCATCGCGGGCCCGGGCGGAATCGCGCGCCCTCGCCGGCTCTCGGGCTCGGGCCGAGTCTCGGGCGCGTGGCCGAGTCTCGGGGTCGGGCCGTCTCGCCTGTGTGGGCGGGCTCGCGGCTCGGGCGGGACTCGCCGGCCCGGGCCTGGTCACGGCCTGCGGCAGGCTCGCGGTCGGGGTGGGACTCAGCGGCCCGCCGCGCCTCACGGTCAGAACGTGCCTCGCGGTCGGGGCGGGACTCAGCGGCCCGCCGCGCCTCGCGGTCGGGGCGGGACTCAGCGGCCCGCCGCGCCTCACGGTCAGAACGCTCCTCGCGGTCGGGGCGGGACTCAGCGGCCCGCCGCGCCTCACGGTCAGAACGCTCCTCGCGGTCGGGGCGGGACTCATGGTCGGGGCGGGGTTCAGCGGCCGGTGGCGCTTCGCGGTCGGGACGGGGCTCGCGGTCAGAACGCGCCTCGCGCTCAGAACGCTTGCCTTTCGCCGCGCCGTCGCCGCCGCGGCCCGGTTCGTTTGGCTGCCCGGAACCCGGCGCCCCGGAACCCGATGAGCCGCTCATGAGGTGCCGCCCACGCCCTCGGCGCGCGATTTGAGGCCTTTCAGCGCGGTGTCGATGATCGTTTTCTCAGCTCGGCGCCTGAGCATCCCGATCATGGGCACCTTGATGCCCACGGCCAGGTCGTATGTCACCTCGGTGCCCCCACCAGCCTCGCCTTCACCCTTCACGTCGGCCAGCGTGTACCCGCCGGTCATCTCGGAGATCATCGACCCGGGCTCGGTGAGATTCCAGCGCACCTGGGCGTCGCCATCCCAGTCGTAGCCAAGCACGTAACTGTCCTTGATCATCCCGGCGTCCAGCGTGAAACGGACCGCAGTCGCACGTCCGCCGGGCTCCTGAGACAAAACATCTGCAGATCGCACAGCCGTCGCCCACTCCGGGTACGCCGGAAAATCTGCGATTACGGCCATTACATCCTTTCGCGGCACCTCAATCACGATGCTCGAGGTGGTCTTATCCGCCATCCTCGGAGAGTACCTCCCGCGTCGGCTCCATCACGCCAGGGATGCCCAGCCCGGTGATCAAACCTGGGCCAGGCCCGGGAAATTCCTACCACTTCAGGGCGTATGGGGTCCCCGTGGCGCGGAAATGTCCGACATTGACGCACTCGGTGCGGCCGATCCGGACCCGGGTCTCCAGCGGCTGATGCACATGCCCGAACAGCACGTACCGCGGCTGGGTCTCCTGGATGGCGTCGAGCAGGGCCTCGCTGCCCCGCTCCATCCGGCGGGACACGGTGTCGAACAGCAGGTCGGGCACGGCGGGCGGGATGTGCGTGCAGAGGACGTCGACCTGCCCGACGGCGGCCACCTTGGCGGCATACACATCGTCGGCCAGCTCGTACGGGGTCCGGTACACCGTGCGCAGCCCGCCGCCCACGAAACCGAACGACCAGCCGCCGAGTTCCACCCGCTCGCCGTCGAGCACCTGATGGCCGGGCCGCAGGTGCTCGGCCCACATCCGCGGGATGTCGACGTTGCCGTAGGTCAGGTACGACGGGGACGGCAGCGCGGCGAACACCTCAGCGTACTGGCGGGACGCTGCCGCCTCCACGTGCGCGGCCGGGTCGCCGCCGAGCCCGGCCCACAGCCGCGCCGACATCTTCCTGGCCTCATCGAATCGCTGCGCGGTGCGCAGCGCGATGAACTCCTCGGCGGCCTCCGCGCCGAACAAGTCGGGAAAAATGCCGTTCCTGTGATCCGCGTAGTCCACGAACAGCAGCAGGTCGCCGAGGCAGATAAGGGCGTCCGCGCCGTCGGCCGCGCCCTTCAGCGCGTCGGCCCGGCCATGCACATCACTGATCACGTGCACCCGCATGCCCTCACCCTAGGCAAATCACGCCCGGAGCCGGAATGAGTCGCCGGCCCCGGTGGGGTACGGTCCAGGAAGCCCGTGCCGAACACGGCCGGCCCGGCGGTCCCCAGAGGAGGCCCCGTGCGCGAGTACAGCATTCCCGCCCTGGTCGAAATCCCCGCCGCGGCCAGCCTCACCGATGTGGTGTTCACGCGCGCCCGGCAGGAGCCGCACGCCGTGGTGATGCGGCGGAGGACCGACGAGGGCCGGTGGGACGACGTGACCGCGGAGCAGTTCCGCGACGAGGTGGCCGCCCTGGCCAAGGGCCTCATCGCGGCGGGCATCAGCCCTGGCGACCGGGTCGCGCTGATGTCGAGGACCCGGTACGAGTGGACCCTGATCGACTACGCGATCTGGGCCGCCGGTGCCGTGACGGTCCCCATCTACGAAACCTCGTCCGCCTATGAGGTCGAGTGGATCGTCAGCGACTCAGGTGCCCGCGCCGCCTTCGCCGAGACCAGCAAGCACTCCGAGATGATCGGCGGAATGCGCGACCGGATCCCGGCCCTCGAGCACGTCTGGCTGATCGACGGCGGCACGGACAACCCGGACAGCCTGGACAGCCTGGTCCACGGAACCCACGACGCCGACGTCACCGACGAGCAGCTTGAGCAGTACCGGACGGCGAGAAAGGCAGCGGACCCGGCCACGATCATCTACACCTCAGGCACCACGGGCCGCCCGAAGGGCTGTGAGATCACCCACGCCAACCTGCTCGCCGACGTCCGCAACGCAACGGAGGGTGCGCTCGTCGAGATCTTCGAGGTCGCCGGGAGCTCGACCCTTCTCTTCCTACCGCTGGCGCACTCGTTCGCCCGCATCATCCAGGTGGGCTGCCTGGAGTCCGGGGCCATCCTGGGGCACTGGCCGGACACCGGGACCGTGGCCCAGGCGCTGCCCGAGTTCCAGCCCACGTTCCTGCTGGCCGTGCCGCGGGTATTCGAGAAGGTCTTCAACAGCGCGCAGCAGCAGGCCTCGGCGAGCAAGGCGAAGAGCCGCATCTTCCAGGCCGCGGTGGAGACGGCCATCGCCTGGAGCAAGTCCCTTGACGCGGCGGACGGCCAGAGCACGCCCCGGATCCGGCACGCGCTGTTCGAACGCCTGGTCTACTCCAAGCTGCGGGCGGCTATCGGCGGCAAGGTGCGGTACGCGGTCTCCGGCGGCGCACCGCTCGGCGAGCGGCTCGGCCATTTCTTCCGCGGCGCCGGGATCACGATCCTGGAGGGCTACGGCCTGACCGAGACCTCGGCCGCCGCTGTGGTGAACAAGCCAAGCCGCAACAAGATCGGCACCGTCGGGCTGCCGCTGCCCGGCGTCGCGATCAGGATCGCCGACGACGGCGAGATCCTGCTCCGGGGCCCGAACATCTTCCTCGGCTACTGGCACAACGACCCGGCCACGGCCGAGGCGCTGGACGGCGACGGCTGGCTGCATAGCGGGGATGTCGGCAGCCTGGACGACGAGGGCTTCCTGCGTGTCACCGGCCGGAAGAAGGAGCTCATCGTCACCGCGGGCGGCAAGAACGTCGCCCCCGCCGTGCTCGAAGACCGGCTCCGGGCCCACCCGCTGATCAGCCAGTGCGTGGTGGTCGGCGACGCCCGGCCGTACGTCGCCTGCCTGATTACCCTGGACCCGGAGGCGGTGGAGTTCTGGAAACAGCAGCACGGCCGCCCGGCCGACGCGGACGTGACCGACGATCCCGAGCTCATCGCCGAGATCCAGGTGGCGGTGGACGACGCCAACCAGGCGGTCTCCCGCGCCGAGTCGATCCGGCGCTTCCGCATCCTCCATTCGGACTTCACCGAGGGCAATGGCTACCTGACGCCGTCGCTCAAGGTCCGCAGGAATCTGGTCACCAAGGACTACGCGGCCGACATCGACGCGATCTACGCCCAGCCGAGATAACGCGAATCGCGCGGCCGGCTCCCATCCCCCGGGCCGCTCAGGCTGGGGTGATCTGCCCGGGCGGCACCCGTCAGCCCGCCAGGATCTGCCAGAGCCGCTCGGCGACCAGCTCCCACCGCCATTCCCGGTCGACCCAGGCCACGCCCTTCTCCCCCAGCGCGGCCGCGCCCGCCGGGTCAGCCAGCAGCTCGGAGATCCGGCGAGCGGCCGCCGCGACATCGCGGCCAGGCACCACGTAGCCGGTCTCGCCGTCCAGGATGGCGTCCGGTGCGCCGCCCGAGTCGCCGCCCACCACCGGCAGGCCCGACGCGGAGGCTTCCAGGTAGACGATCCCGAGCCCTTCCACGTCCAGGCCGCCCCGCCGGGTCCGGCAGGGCATCGCGAACACGTCCCCGGCCCGGTAGTAGGCCGGCAGGTCGGACGCGGGAACCGGGCCGGTGAACACGACGGAGTCAGCGGCTCCGGAGTGCTCGGCCAGGCGCTCAAGCTCGCCGCGGTAGGGGCCGTCCCCGACGATCAGCAGCACGGGACCGCGATTTCGCGTCGTCTCCGGCACAGCGGCCAGCACCTGCGGCCAGGCTCGGATCAGGGTGTCCTGGCCCTTGCGCCGGACCAGCCGCGACACACAGACAACCACCGGGCGGCCGCCCAGGCCATGCCGTTCCCTGATCCGGTCCCCGCCCGTTCCTGGCCGGAACGTGCTGGTGTCCACGCCGGGCGCGAGCCGCACCATCCGCGCGGTGGCGGCGGGCGACAGCGCCCGGGCCAGCCGCGTGCGGAAGTACTCGCCCAGGTAGGTGACCACGTCGGTCTGCTCGCCGATCCGGCGCAGCAGGCCACGTGCCACCGGCAGCACCGCCCAGCCCGCCTCGTGCCCGTGCGTAATCGCCACCAGCCGCCGGGCCCCCGCCCGGCGCAGCGACGGCGCGAGCAGCCCGAGCGGCGCGGCGGCCCCGAACAGCACCGTGTCGCACCCGTGTTCCCGCAGGATCCGCGCGGCGCGGCGGGCCACCGACGGCACCGGCAGCATCAGCGAGGTCGGGTGCCTGATGACCGGGAACGGCTGTTTCGCATCGAAGTCGGCGGCGCCTTCCCACGAAGGCGCGTAGACGACCACCGACCCGGCCGGCATCCGGCAGGCCAGCGCGTGCACGAACGACTGGATACCGCCGCGCCGCGGCGGGTAGTCGTTGCTGACGATGAGAACCTTCGGCACCCTGCGCTCCCGGGCCACCAGGCGCGGATCTCGATCGCGCCGGCGGCGTGACTCAGTGATCTTAGCGATATCACACGGCCTCAGGGCGCGGCCATCACCGGTGGTCCTGTTCCTGTGACCGGAAACGCTTGCCCCGGACCCCTCCCGACCTTGCCGCCCCGGTGAGTTTCCCGGCTCCCTCGCGGTACCGCGCACCGGCGCTTTAAACCGGATGGGTGTCGGGAGTGATGGTGTAGGTGCGTCCGGCGGGTGTGGTCCACCTGAACTCGCCGGGCCTGGTCTGCTCCAGCTTCCAGCGAGGGTGCTGCTTCAGCTGGTGATGGCCGCGGCAGGCGCCGCCGAGGTTGCAGCCGCAGGTCCGGCCGTCGTCGTCGTAAGGGTGGGTGTGGTCCAGGTCGGCGCGCCAGGCGGGCTGGCGGCAGGCCGGGCTGCGGCAGGTCACATCCCGCGCGATCACGAACTCCCGCAGCCGCGGCGGGGGCCGGTAGGCCGGTGACTCGCCGGTGTGCGCGCAGCCTCCGGCCTGCTGGTCGGCCAGGCCCTGGGCCAGCGCCCGGTCGAGTGCTGCGGTGGCGGCCCGCAGCGCGGCCGCGGTGATCCCTTCCGGCGGGTCGGCGCCAGCCGGTGGACCAGTCCCGGCGGGCCCGGCCCCGGCCGCTGTTTGCCGGGCGGTGGTGATGGTGTCCTGGGTGATGGCGAGGGTGATGCGGCCGACCAGCCCGTTTCCGGGCGGCCCGTCCCGGCAGGGCCCGTCACGGCAAGGACTGTCGTGGCAGGAACTCTCCTGTGGTGGGCTAGCGCGGGAGCGGCGGCGGATCCGGCTGACCGCGATGGCCTGCCCGGCGGTGCTGGTGACGATCACCCGCCACGGGACGGCCGGGTCGGCTTCCGCGGCGGCCGCGAGGTGGCGGGCCTGGGTGGCGGTGATGGGGCCGATGCGGCCCAGCAGTCCCGGTGTGCTGGTCTGGCCGGTCAGGGTGGTCCAGGGCAGGGTCACATCCAGCAGCCCGGGCACCGGCCGCCCGTCAGCCGGCACTGCGGCCGGGCGGGCCAGGGCGGGCGGGATCGCGCCCAGCTGCGGCCACACCGGCCCGGGCCCGGTCCCGGCCAGGTCGTCATCCTCTTCGTCGGGGTCCCACCACCGGCCGTCCTCACCGGCATCGTCGGCAGCGCGGTCCAGGGCCTCGTCCAGGCCGTCGTCCTCCGGAGCGTCCTCATCGCGCGGGGCGGGCAGGTCATCGGGCCGGCTGTCGTCGCGGCGACCATGGCCCGCGCCGGGACCGCCGCCGGGTCCGCCGTCATAGGGACCGTGCTGGTCAGGGCCGCCGTCGCCGGGGCCGGGGTCGTCGGGCCGGGCGCCCTCAGCAGGCGGGATCGGGGGCAGGGTGCCGTTCAGCAGGCCGAGCAGGACCTGGGACCGGTGCCAGCCCAGCGGGCCGTCCAGCCCGGCGGCCTTGCGGGCCCGGGCCAGCGCGTTCAGCCGCGCGAACCCCGCCGCGGCCTCGATCTGCGGCTGCTTGTCCGCCACAATCGTCGCGGTCTGATCCACCTCCCCGAACAACCGCACATCCGCATGCCGCTCCGCCGCCAGGCGACGCCGCTCGGCCCCCTCGGGATCGGCGGCGATCACCAGACGGCGCAGCCAGTCCTTCAGATCCGCGGCCGTCCGCCGCCCGGCACCGGGCAACGCCTTAGCCTCCACGACCCGGGCCGTGTCCTGGCTCAGCACCGACGTGGCCTCAGCGATCGCCCGGGCCCGCTCCAGGTCAACGACCCCGGCCGCCAGTGCCTGACCGGTGGCAGGCAGCCGCCAGGTCAGGGTCACGCCCAGGTCGGCCCACGCCGCCGCGCTGTACCCCGACAGCATCAGCGCGAACGAGATCTGCCCCTGGGCATCGCGGCACAGCCGCACCGGCCGCCCATCGGCTTCCAGCCCGATCCTCGAGTCAGCCGCGGCGGCCCGGGCACTGATCTGCCCGGCAGCGGCCAGCCCCGCGGCATGCGCATGAGACGCCGCCCGCTGAGCGGCAATCATCATCCCGGCCAGCGCATCCTCATCCAGCCGGCCCGCCGCCGAGGTGGCGGCCTCGAGCCAAGCGACCTGGGCGGGCCTCGGGGCCATGTGCTCCACCGCGATCGCCGCAGACCAGGCCAGGTCCGGCTCGCTCATCCGCCCATCAGAGGCCGCGGCCAGCTCGTCGGCGAGCACCACCCCCTGATCAGAGCCAGCATCGGCCAGCCGGCCCGAAGCCGCCAGCGCCTCCAGCAGCGCCGGGTAGTCAAGGGCAGGCAGCCCGGCAGGCGGCGCAGGCTGACCCAGCACGCGCTCCGGCCCGGACCCGAACTCAGGCACCGGGCCGGTGTCCACGCTGCCCGGCACCCAGGCGAACCGCGGGCCACGCGGAGTCCCAGGCGCCGCGCTCTCTCCCTCGGGGCTGGATCCTGGCTCCTGAACGGTCATCCGGGTCACCTCCTCCGGACTGGGCAGCGCCGTCATTTCGTGGTCTCTGATCACCGTATCGACAGATACCGACAGAATGGTCGGCATACAGAGGAAGATGAAGACTTATCTAGAAAAAAGTTTTCAGAAAGATCGCTGACTAGCGATCATGGCGGGCCGGGAGAACTCGCATTGCTCGTGGCGTTACCATGATTGACAGGCCGAGAGGCGCTGCAACGGGCTCACACCCGCCACGCTCGGCCGTGCTATCTGTTCAAGGGCGCCTCCTATTACAGGAGGTGGTTCGGGCAGATGTCACCGGTGGCGGAAGCAGGCACGGCCCTGCGGGAGCTTCTTGACCAGCGCATCGTGGTGCTCGACGGAGCCTGGGGCACGATGCTGCAGTCCGCCAGGTTCAGCGCGGACGACTACCGCGGGGACCGGCTGCGCGACCATCCGCGGGATGTGACCGGCGACCCGGACCTGCTGAACCTGACCCGCCCGGACGCCGTGCGTGACGTGCACCGGCGGTACCTGGAGGCGGGCGCCGACATCACGACCACGAACACGTTCACCGCGACCAGTATCGGCCAGGCGGACTACGGCCTGCAGAAGCTGGTGACCGAGATGAACCTGCAGGGCGCCCAGCTGGCGCGGCAGGCGGCAGACGAGGCGGGCGGGCGCTTTGTGGCCGGGTCGATCGGCCCGATGAACGTCACGCTGTCGCTGTCCCCGCGGGTCGAGGACCCCGCGTACCGGGCGGTGTCGTTCGATCAGGTCTACGCCGCATATGCCGAGCAGGTGCAGGCGCTGGCCGACGGCGGTGTCGACCTGCTGCTGATCGAGACGATCTTCGACACCCTGAACGCGAAGGCCGCGATCGCCGCCGCCCGCGACATCGCGCCGCACCTGCCGCTGTGGATATCGGTGACCATCACCGACCTGAGCGGGCGGACGCTGTCCGGGCAGACCGTCGAGGCGTTCTGGCGCTCGATCGAGCACGCCGAACCGCTGGTGGCCGGGCTGAACTGCTCACTCGGCGCGGCGGAGATGCGCCCGCACATCGTGGAGCTGTCCCAGCTGGCCGGCACCTACACCGCGTGCCACCCCAATGCAGGCCTGCCGAACGCGTTCGGGGGCTACGACCAGGCACCGGACGAGACCGGCCGGCTGCTGGCCGAGTTCGCCGCTGCGGGCACCGTGAACGTCGTCGGCGGGTGCTGCGGGACCACCCCGGAGCACATCGAGCGGATCGCGGCCGCCGTCTCCGGCCTGACGCCCCGCACGGTTCCCGCCGCCTCCACGCAGACCAGGTTCAGTGGGCTTGAGCCGTTTGAGATCGGCATTGACACCGGGTTCGTCATGATCGGGGAGCGTACGAACGTCACCGGGTCGAAGCGGTTCCGGCGCCTGATCGAGTCCGGGGACTACCAGGGCGCCGTGGACGTCGCGCTGGAGCAGGTGCGCGGCGGCGCCAACCTGCTCGACGTCAACATGGACGCGGACCTGCTCGACAGCGAGCAGTGCATGACCACGTTCCTGAACCTGATCGCGACCGAGCCCGAGGTCGCCCGCATCCCCCTCATGGTCGACAGCTCGAAGTGGAGCGTGCTGCACGCCGGGCTCAAGTGCACGCAGGGCAAGGGCGTGGTCAACTCGATCAGCCTCAAGGAGGGCGAGGCCCCGTTCCTGGACCAGGCCCGTCGTATCCGGGCCCATGGCGCGGGCGTTGTCGTAATGGCATTTGACGAGAGCGGGCAGGCGGACACGACCGAGCGGAAGGTAGCGATCTGCGGGCGCGCCTACGACCTGCTCACCCAGCGGGCCGGGTTCGTGCCTGAGGACATCATCTTCGACCCCAACGTGCTCGCGGTGGCGACCGGCATCGCCGAGCACAACGGCTACGCCAAGGCGTTCATCGACGCGCTGCCGCTGATCAAGCAGCGCTGCCCGGGCGTGCGGACCAGCGGCGGCATCTCCAACCTGTCGTTCTCGTTCCGCGGCAACGACGTGGTGCGCGAGGCCATGCACTCGGCCTTCCTGTTCCACGCGGTGCGCGCCGGCCTGGACATGGGCATCGTCAACGCCGGGCAGCTCGCCGTCTACGAGGACATCCCGGCCGACCTGCTCGAGCTCGTCGAGGACGTGCTGTTCGACCGGCGGCCCGACGCCACCGACCGGCTGGTCGCGTTCGCCGAGACGGTCACAGGAAAGGGGACCAACCGCACGGTCGACCTGGCCTGGCGCGAGGCACCGGTGGCCGAACGCCTCGCGCACGCGCTCGTCCGCGGCATCGTCGACTTCATCGAGGCCGACACCGAGGAAGCGAGGCAGGAGGCCGCGCGGGCCCTCGACGTGATCGAGGGGCCGCTGATGGACGGCATGAAGGTCGTCGGTGACCTGTTCGGCTCCGGGAAGATGTTCCTGCCCCAGGTGGTCAAGAGCGCGCGGGTGATGAAGCGCGCGGTCGCCTACCTCGAGCCGTTCATGGAGGCGGAGAAGGAGCAGGCCCGGCTGGCGGGCGGTGCCGACGCCGAAGGCGACGACCGCGGCCAGGGCAAGATCGTCCTCGCCACGGTCAAGGGCGACGTGCATGACATCGGCAAGAACATCGTGGGCGTGGTCCTCGGCTGCAACAACTACCAGGTCGTCGACCTCGGCGTGATGGTCCCGGCGGCCAAGATCCTGGACACCGCGGTGGCCGAGGGCGCGGACGCGGTGGGGCTGTCCGGGCTGATCACGCCCTCGCTGGACGAGATGGTCAACGTCGCCACCGAGATGCAGCGCCGCGGGCTGAAGCTGCCGCTGCTCATCGGCGGGGCCACCACATCGCGTCAGCACACCGCGGTGAAGGTCGCCCCGGCCTACGAGCACGGCGCCACCGTGCACGTGCTCGACGCGTCGCGCGTCACCGGCGTGGTCTCCGGCCTGCTCAGCGAGGACCGGGCCGAGGAGCTGGCGGCCAGCAACCGGGCCGAGCAGCAGCGCCTGCGCGAGCAGCACGAGACCTCGCGGCGCAGCCCGCTGCTGCCGCTCGACAAGGCTCGCGCCAACCGGGAGCGCGTCGCTTTCGACGACCTGCCCGGGCCGGCGTTCACCGGCCTGCGCACGGTCGAGCCGGACCTGCCCACCCTGCGCGGGTTCATCGACTGGCAGTTCTTCTTCCTGGCCTGGGAGCTGAAGGGCAAGTACCCGGCGATTCTCGACCAGCCCGCGGCCCGCGAGCTGTTTGACGACGCGAACGAGCTGCTGGACGAGATCATCGCCGGGGGTCAGTTCCAGGCCCGGGGCGCGTACGGGTTCTGGCCCGCGCACGCCGAAGGCGACGACATCGTGGTCGACCCCGGCCCGGGCCGCGTCCGGCTGCCGATGCTGCGGCAGCAGACCGTGAAGCCCGCGAGCCGGGCCAACCGCTGCCTCGCCGACTACATCGCCCCGGCCGGGGATCACCTCGGCGGTTTCGGCGTGGCCATCCACGGCGCGGACGAGCTGGCCGCCAGCTTCGAGGCCGACCGCGACGACTACCGGTCGATCATGGTGAAGGCGCTGGCCGACCGGTTCGCCGAAGCGTTCGCCGAGTACGCGCACCTGCAGGCGCGGCGCGACTGGTACGAGCCGGACGCCGACCCGCGCATGGAGGAGCTGCACGCCGAGCGCTTCCGCGGCATCCGGCCCGCGTTCGGCTACCCGGCCAGCCCGGACCATAGCCAGAAACGGGCCCTCTTCGACCTGCTCGGCGCCGACGCTCTGGGCATGACCCTGACCGAGTCCTGCGCGGTGCTGCCCGCGGCCAGCGTCAGCGGGCTGCTGTTCGCGCACCCGTCGTCGCGGTACTTCACCGTGGGCCGCATCGGCCGGGACCAGGCCCAGGACTACGCCCGCCGGCTCGGCGTCCCCCTGGCCGAGGCTGAGCGCTGGCTGCGCCCGAACCTCAGCTACGACCCCAGGTGAGCCCGCTTCGCTGAGAATCGTGCGGCGTGGATCTGGCTGGCCCGGGCACAGTACGACCCCGGCGGGTGTTCATCGCCGGGGTCGTGCTGACTACCGTGCGCCGGGCTACGGCCGGACGGCCCCATCGAGGTTGGACAGGTACCAGCCGGTGAGCGCGACCTTCTCCACGTCGAGTCCGGTGTGCGGAGCGTCGATCAGCATGTTGTTGCCCACGTAGATGCCGACGTGGCTCGCGCCGGCGAACACCAGGATGTCACCGGGCTCGAGTGCGGACGTCGACACGTGCGGGAGGCTGGCCCACTGATCCTCGCTGGTGCGCTCGATCGACACCCCGGCCGACGCCCATGCCTCCATGGTCAGACCGGAGCAGTCGTAGCCGCTGCCGCAGGGACCGGTGCCCCCGAACACATATGGGCAGCCAAGCGCGTTGTACGCAAATGCCACGGCCTTCTCGGCCTGCGTATTGGTCGGTCCCGTGAACTGGCCGACTGTCGTGCCACCCGAGCCGAGGCCGGTGTTCTGCGCCGGGGAGAGCTGGGCGAGCAGCGACTGCTGCTGCGCGATCGCCTTTTTCAGCGTCGTCTTCTTGCTGGCCAGCTTCGTCTTGAGCGAGGCGATCGCGTCCTTGGCGCGGCGCGCGGACTGCTGCGCGCCCTCGAGCCGCTTGGCGGCCGCGAAGTACTGGCGCATCGCGCTGCGGTTGGACGACGACAGCTCGAGCAGGATCGACGACTGGTTGAGAATCTCCTGCGGGTCGCCCGAGGTGAGCAGCGCCTCCGGTGTGGTCAGGGCGCTGTTCTCAAACTGCTGCGCCGCGATCTGGGCGACCTGGGTGCGCATCGAGTCGAACGTCACCAGGTACCGCGCGGCCTGCTTGTTCACCAGCGCGAGCCGCTGGTTGGCCGACGTCAGCTCCTGCTGGACCTGGTTGAACTGATCATCAAGCTTGTCGGCCTGTGTGTTCAGCTTGTTGAGCTTCTGCTGGATCTGGCTGACTGTCGGCTGCGGCGCACCGCTGGCCACGCCACCCGTCATGATGAGCGCGCCTGCGGCGATGAGGCCGAGAGGTATGGCCACGCCACGGCGCTTGAGAGAACCGATCAGATTGGTACTGCCCGCTCCCCGCGTATGCACCTGCGTGACACGCTCCTTCTCCCACTGTCCGCCTACCGGGTGAGCTGACGGGTTCGGGCTGTGGAAGTGCGCCCTACGGTCCGGTCCGCTTATGGCGGCCCGGACCGATTCACCCCTGGAGTACCCCGGGCGCAGCCCGGTGTCCTCCGGTGGGTCCCCGGCTCTCCGGCCGACCTGGCGGGCCAGCGGAGATTCGGCAGCGGCCGATCGCCGTCGCCTCGGCGGCGACTGCTTAGCGAGTGGCTCGGAGGATGACACTAGTGATACTCGGGTGGTGTATTCAACCACTTCACGCACTCTCACCCAGGCTTAATGCCCCCCTGGCCTGCGCGGTGCGAGCGCCGGACCCGCGCCGCGCGCCTGATCCGGACTGTCAGAGCCCGGTCCTACGGTGATCGTGTGACCCCCTGCGAACCGATCACGTCCAGCGCTGCGGAGCCAATCGCGGCGGCGCCGGTCGCCGTTCGGCCCGCCCATTCGGCGCCGATTCACCCGGCCGCGATTCACCCGGTGCCGACGGGGCCGATCGCGAGCCTCGATTTCGTGGTCGTCGATGTGGAGACGACCGGCTGGCTGCCGGAGGAGGCCAGCATCACCGAGATCGGCGCGGTGCGGGTCAGCGCGGGCCGGCCGACCGCGGAGTTCACCTCGCTGATCAACCCCGGCGGCCCCATCCCGCCGGACATCACCGAGCTGACCGGCATCACCGATGCGATGGTCCGGCACGCGCCAGCGGCCGGCGCGGTGCTGCCTGGTTTCCTGGCCTTCGCCCGGGGCTGCGTGCTGACCGCGCACAACGCGCCGTTCGACATCGGCTTCCTCAGCGCGGCGTGCGACCGCGGCCGCCTCCCCTGGCCGGACTTCCCGGTCCTCGACACCGCGGCGCTGGCCCGCTCGGTGCTCGGCGAGACCGAGGTGCCCGACTGCAAGCTGGCCACGCTGGCCGACTTCTTCGGCGCCAGGACCCGGCCGTGCCACCGGGCGCTGGCCGACGCCAAGGCCACCGCGGACGTGCTGCAGGGATTGCTGGGCAGGCTGGCGTTGGCGGGGGTGCGCACGCTCGCGGAGCTCAGCGCCTGATCAGCCCGGGACGGCGGACGCGGTACGCTACTGCCGCGCCCGCGCCGCAAGCAGCCGGGAGCGCCGCCCGGAGGGCCGAGGAGGCCGCAGCTGAGGAGGCCACAATGGTCACCGCCATCGTCCTGGTCAAGGCCGACGTCGCGCGCATCCCGGAGACGGCCGAGGCGATCGCCCAGATACCAGAGGTCAGCGAGGTCTACTCGGTGACGGGCGAGTTCGACCTCGTGGCCATGGTCCGGGTCCGCGCGCACGAGGAACTCGGCGACGTCATCCCGGGCACGCTGAACCGGGTCCCCGGCGTGACGCACACCGAGACCCACATCGCGTTCCGCACCTACTCGCGGCACGACCTCGAGGCCGCGTTCGCGCTCGGCTTCTCCGAGCCCGCCTGATCAGGAGCGCTCGGCGGCCAGGCGGCCGCTCTCCGCCACCCAGCGCTGCATCGTGGCGTCGGCCGCTCCGGTGTCGATCGCGCGGGCGGCCCGGGCGTAGCCGTCGGCCAGGGCCGCCTGCAGGTCGTCGGGGCCTGGCACACCCGCCGCGGCGGCCAGCGCCGCGGCGGCGTTCAGCAGCACGGTCTCCCGCACCGGCCCGGCCTGGCCACCGATCACGGCGCGGGCCACCGCCGCGTTGTGCGCCGGGTCGCCGCCGCGCAGGTCCTCGGGCCTGGATCGGGCGATGCCGATGTCCGCGGGATCAAAGGTGGTCCGGCTGACCGCGCCGCCGTGCACCACCCACACTGTGGACGGCGCCGTAGTGGTCAGCTCGTCGAGCCCGTCCTCGCCGTGGAAGACGAGCGCCGAGCAGCCGCGCCCGGCCAGCACCCCGGCGAGCACCGGGCCCATCCGCGGGTCGGCCACGCCGACCGCCTGGGATCCGGGCCGGGCCGGGTTCGCGACCGGGCCGAGGAAGTTGAACACGGTCGGCACGCCAAGCTCCCGCCGTGGTACCGCGGTGTGCCGCAGCGCGGGGTGGTAGAGCGGCGCGAACAGGAAGACCACGCCGGTCTCCGCCATCAGCCGCGCGGTCGCGTCCGGGGGCAGGTCTATCACCACGCCGAGGGCCTCGAGCAGGTCCGCAGCCCCGCACGCCGACGAGGCGGCCCGGTTCCCGTGCTTCGCCATCCGGGCACCCGCCGCGGCCGCGACGATCGTGCCCATCGTTGAGATGTTGACCGTGCGCGCCCCGTCACCGCCGGTGCCGACCAGGTCGACGATGTCGCCCGGGAGGTCGATCGGTGTGGCGCGGTTGAGCATCGTCTCGGCCAGGCCGCCGAGCTCGGCCGGGGTCTCCCCCTTCATCCGGAGCGCGACCCCGAACCCGGCGATCTGGGTGGGCGTGGCGGCGCCCTCCATGATCTCGTTCATCGCCCAGGCGGTCTCGTCCGGGGTGAGGGTCTCCCCCTTGATCAGCGCGCCGATCAGCGCAGGCCACGTCGTCCGGGAATCCATCGGGTCCGCCTGCTCAGTTATTGGCCACGGCGGTGCCCGCCGCCCGCTGGCGCATCAGGCCGGCCAGGGCGTGGGCGAGGGCCGCCGGGTCGATCGGGTGGCTCACCACCGCGTCAGCCCGGGACCAGGTGGCCAGCCAGCCGTCATCGGCCCGGCCGATGATCAGCAGCGCCGGCGGGCAGTTGTAGATCTCGTCCTTGGCCTGGCGGCAGACGCCCATGCCGCCGGCGGGCTGCGCCTCGCCGTCCAGCACCATGACGTCGATTTCGCCCGCGTCGAGCAGCCGGATCAGGGCCGGGTGGGTGGCTACTTCGATCACCTCCGCCTCCGGCACGTCAGGGGCGGGGCGGCGACCGATGGCGAGCCTGATCCTGGCCCGTGTGTCCGCATCGTGGCTGTACGTGGCGACCTTCATGGAACTGGATGCTACCGACCCGGGGGGTCGGGCGTGCACCGCCTACGCGGTGTCGTAATAATGGCCCCGTGGCGACAGCAACGACCGAGGTAACCCCCCGCACGCCCCTGAACCGGCCCAGCCTGGTCAGCGTGGGCACGATCGTCTGGCTGTCCTCCGAGCTGATGTTCTTCGCGGCGCTGTTCGCCATGTATTTCACGATCCGCTCGGTCGACATCGGCCTGGGTAAGCCCTGGCCGCCGGTGAAGCTCGACATCCCCCTGGCCACCACCAACACCCTGGTGCTGCTGCTCTCCAGCGTGACCTGCCAGATGGGCGTGTTCGCGATCGAGCGCGGCCAGGTCAGGCGCACCAAGAGCATCTTCAAGCCGATGTCCTGGGGCCTGCGCGAGTGGTACGTGCTGACCTTCCTGATGGGCCTCTACTTCGTCTGCGGTCAGGGCTACGAGTACCTCGACCTGATCAGGAAGCAGCACCTGACCGTGTCGTCCAGCAACTACGGTTCTGTCTTCTACATACCCACCGGGTTTCACGGCCTGCACGTCGTCGGCGGCCTGATCGCGTTCCTCTTCCTGCTGGGCCGTACGTTCGCGGTCAAGCGCCTGACCCACGAAATGCAGGTCAGTGCCATCGTCGTCTCGTACTACTGGCATTTCGTCGACGTCGTATGGATAGGCCTGTTCACCACCATCTATCTCATCCACTGAGCGAAACTGGGGTCAGCAGTGAGCTTCACCTGGCGCAGGCGGCGAGCCGCGAGCTACTTCGTCGTCCTGCTCGGGCTGGTCCTGGTGGGCGCGGTCTACGCCACCATCACCGGGAGCGGCGACTCTGCCGCCGCCAACCCGCCCACGGCGTCGCAGGCTGAGATCGCGAAGGGCCGGCAGATCTTCCAGCAGACGTGTGCGACCTGCCACGGTCTCCAGGCCCAGGGCACCGCGATCGCGCCCAGCCTCATCGGCGTCGGCTCGGCTGCCGTGGACTTCCAGGTGAGCACCGGCCGGATGCCGGCGAAAGAGCCGGGGGCGGAGAACGACCGCAAGCCGCCGCAGATGGACCCGACCGAGACCCGCCAGCTCGCTGCGTACATCGCGTCCCTGGCCGGCGGCCCGGCGATACCCACCCCGGCCGAGGTGAGCACGGCCGGCGCCAACACCGCGCTCGGCCAGGCGCTGTTCACTGCTGACTGCGCGCAGTGCCACAACTTCGACGGCGCGGGCGGCGCACTGACTTACGGCAAATCCGCGCCGCCGCTGACCGAGTCCACGCCCACTCAGATGTACGAGGCCATGCTGACCGGCCCCGAGGCCATGCCGGTCTTCAACAACACCACGATCACCCCGGACGAGAAGCGCGACGTCATCGCCTACGTGACCGGCGTCAGGGCCGAGCCGAACCCCGGCGGCTTCAGCCTGGGCCGGGTGGGGCCGGTGACCGAGGGCCTGGTGGCGTTCCTCGGCCTGCTGCTCTTCATGGTGCTGGCCGCGATGTTCATAACTGCGAAGCACAGGAAGACCGGAACCGCCGATGAGTGACCCCACCACCCCTGCCGGGCTGCCCGAGGAGCCCGCCGACGTGCCAGCGGGCCCGCACCGCGTGATCGGCACGCCGCCGCCCGCGCAGGCCCGGACGCTGCTCGGCGAGCGGGCCGGCGACGGCGACGGCGCGCTGCCCGCACCGCGGGACCTGCCCGCGGACCCGCCCGACCTGCGCAAGGCCAAGAAGGTGGAGCGCCTCGTCGCGGCGCTCTTCATGCTCTCTTTTGTGGCCGGCGTCGGCTTCATCGCCGCCTACGTGGGTCTCGAGGTGCACTCGGTCGACGCGGTGCTGCGGTCCAACCTGGCCCTGGGCACATCCATGTCGGTGGTATTCCTCACCCTCGCGATCGGGGCCACGCTCTGGGTCAGGTACCTGATGCCGGACGTGGAGCTCACCGAGGAGCGCCATCCGCTGCACTCGGACCCGGAGGCCAGGAAAGCCTTCAAGGAGACCTTCGAGGAGGGAGCCGACGCCAGCCAGTTCGTGAAGCGGCCGATGCTGCGGCGCACCCTCATCGCCGCGACCCTGCCGCTGGTGGCCGCCCCGGTCGTGCTGCTGCGTGATACGGGCCCGGAGCCCGGCACCTCGCTGCGGTACACCGTCTGGCGCAAGGGCACCCGCCTGCTCAGGTACGGGCCCAACGTGCCGATCACCCCGGGCGAGTTCAGCTCGCCCGGTGGGATGATCACGGTGGTTCCCGAGGGCTACCAGGACGACCAGGACGTACTGGCCTCGGCCACCGCGATCATCATCAAGTTCCAGGCCGGGGTGCTGCAGCCGCCCACGGTGATGAACTGGACGGTCGACGGCATCGTCTGCTACTCGAAGATCTGCACTCACGTCGGCTGCCCGGCTGCGCTCTACGAGCAGACCACCCACCACATCCTGTGCCCCTGCCACCAGTCGACGTTCGACGCCCCGCGCGGCGCCCAGGTACTGTTCGGCCCGGCACCGCGCCCGCTGCCGCAACTGCCGATCACCACCAACGCCCAGGGCTTCCTGGTGGCACAGAGCGACTTCCACGAGCCGGTTGGACCGAGCTTCTGGGAGCGGGGATAATGACTGCGGGGATGATGAGCAGATGAGCATGACCACCAAGCTGCTCGATGGCACCGGCGGGTGGCTGGACGACAGGTTCCGCGGCGCCAAGGGCTTCCGTACCCTGTTCCGGAAGATCTTCCCTGACCACTGGACGTTCCTGCTCGGCGAGATCGCCCTCTACACGTTCATCATCCTGCTGCTGACCGGCACCTTCCTGACGTTCTGGTTCCAGCCCAGCATGACCGAGGTCGTCTACCACGGCTCCTACACCCATCTCGACGGCGTGCGGATGAGCCAGGCGTACGCCTCGACGCTGAACATCAGCTTTGACGTCCGCGGCGGCCTGCTGATGCGGCAGATCCACCACTGGGCGGCGGACCTGTTCGTGGCCGCGATCCTCGCGCACATGCTGCGGATCTTCTTCACCGGCGCCTACCGCAAGCCGCGCGAGGTGAACTGGCTCATCGGGATCGTGATGTTCACGCTGGCCCTGCTGGAGGGCCTGTTCGGCTACTCGCTGCCGGACGACCTGCTGTCCGGCACCGGGCTGCGGATCACCGAGGGCGTGCTGCTCGGCATCCCGATCGTCGGCACGTACCTGTCATACTTCCTCTTTGGCGGCCCGTTCCCGGGTCATGACATCATCCCGCGGCTGTACATCATCCACGTGCTGCTGATCCCCGGCCTGCTCCTCGCGCTGATCAGCGCGCACCTGTTCATCATGTTCTGGCAGAAGCACACCCAGATGCCGGGCAAGGGCCGCACCAACACCAACGTGGTCGGCGCCCCGACGTACCCGTACTTCATGGCCAAGACCGGCGCGTTCTTCTTCTTCACCTTCGCGGCGCTGGCCATCGCGTCCACGTTCGCGCAGATCAACCCGATCTGGCTGTACGGGCCGTACACACCGGTGGGCATCTCGGCGGGCTCGCAGCCCGACTTCTACATGGGCTTCCTCGAGGGCTCGCTGCGCATGTTCCCGAGCTGGACCTGGGACATCTTCGGCCATACCGTGGCCTGGAATGTGCTCATTCCGGCCCTGGTGCCGCTTGGCATCATCCTGACCGGGGCAGCGCTATGGCCGTTCCTCGAACAGTGGGTCACCGGCGACAGGAGCGAGCACCACGTCAACGACCGGCCCCGTAACGCGGCCACCAGGACCGCGGTCGGGATGGCCGCGATCACGTTCTACGGCGTGCTGTGGCTGGAGGGCGCAAACGACGTTCTCGCCGACCACCTGCAGATCTCCCTGTACCTGACCACCGAGATCGCCAGATGGGCGATCTTCATCGCGCCCGTCGTGGCCTACTGGCTGACCAAACGGATCTGCCTGGGGCTGCAGCGTAAGGACCTGCATCTGCTCGAGCATGGTGTCGAGACCGGGATCATCCGCCAGCTGCCGACCGGCGAGTTCGTCGAGGAGACCAAGCCGCTCGACGAGGATGCGCTCCCGGTGATCGGCTCCAGGGAGCCGGCGCTCAGCCTGCCCGAGGGGTCCACTGCGGCTGCGCCCGACGTGCCCGCCCCTGGCATGCGCGGCGGCGTCGGCCGGGTCCGGCAGGAGCTGAACAAGGTCCTCACCGAGAGCGTCCCGATGGACGGCCACGGCTATGGCTACGGCAACGGGCAGGGGAACGGCCACGGCGACGGGCACAAGGAAGGCGAGCCCGCCGAGATCCCGTCCGGCGACGGGCACCGGGAAGGCGAGCCCGCTGCGATCCCGTCCAGCGGCGAGCATAGCCAGGACACCGGCGGCGGCTCCGGCCACGACGCCCAGGGCAACCCGGACGGCCACTAGCTGATCACGCCCCAGAGGGCTGCTCAGCCAGGGCCCGGGGACCAGAGCGGCCCGGGGATCTCCAGACCGAGATCGTCTCCCCAGCCGTTCCGGTACGCCACCTGGCCGACCGGACGCCGGGCCGCGATGCCCCAGCGGCCGGTCGGGTAGCCGAACGAGACGCAGCACGTCATCTGCCAGGTGCCGTCGTCCGGCGCGCCCAGGATCTCGTTCGCCTCCGCACCGTGGAACGTGCCGAGGACGGTGGTCAGGGCGCTCCCCACACCCTCGGCACGGGCTGCGAGCTGAGCACTCCACACGGCCGGGAAGATGGAGCCGCCGCCGGCGCCGTCACGCGAGTACGCGATCAGGAACAGCGGCACCTCCTCGAAGTGGTCGGCGAGGTGCTGGGCGGAGGCCACCATGCCGAGCGTGGCGGCGCTGGCCGGATCATCCGGGTTGGCCCGGGCACGCTCGACCCGCTCCCGGTACGCCGTGGCCCAGAGCTGGCTCAGGCTGTCCCGGTACAGCGGTCCCAGCTCCGCCTTGACCGCGGGATCGTCCACCAGGATGAACCGCCAGGCCTGTGTGTTACCCCCGCTGGGCGCCCGGATCGCCGCGTCCAGGATCCGCGCCTGGACCGGGTAGGGAATCGGGTCGGGGCGCACCCTGCGCATCGCCCGCGTGGTGTACAGCGCTTCGTAGACGTCCATCAGCCGCCTCCTGACGGTTCTTCCCGCCGCTAGCCTCATGCGGTTATCCCACCGGCTGCCGCCGCTGAGAAGAACGTTACGGCCGCGAGCACACACCGAATACCCGGCGGCGCCGATCGTGGTGGCCCACGGGTCCGCGCGCATGGACGATCGCGGGCGGTGCTGCGCGCCAGGGTCCGGGGATGGGCCGGGGGCTTGGCGGGGTGTGTCCCCTGGCCCACCCGGTGTGCGAGGAGCATGGTTACTCCATCGGCCAGCTGGCGGGCACGCCGAGCTGCTCGGCGAGCTCGCCGTAGCGGCGTTCGGGCAGCACCAGGCTGGCCACCCGCAAGATGGCCTGCGGGTCCGCGCCCGGCGGCCGCAGCACGTACACCGTGTCGTCGCTCTGGCAGCGGGTCACCACCAGCCGGTCATGATCGGCCAGCACGATCGGCCCGGTCCGGACCGCCGCCCGCCGCGCCCCGGCTCCGGCTGGCACCGGCACCGGCTGGTACGAGCCCGGCTGCGGGGAACCCGGCTGTGCGGGACCCGGCCACCGGGAGCCCGGCTGCGGGGAACCCGCCTGTGACCGGCCCGGCTGGGTGCCGGACTGCGGAGTGGGCCCGGACGTGCCGGGCTGCGGCCCAGACCCGGGTGCACCGGGCTGGGTGGCCGTAGCCGGGGCCGGATGGCGCCGGCGGCGGGCCAGCAGCAGCGGCTCGGTCACGAACGCCGCCGCGATCAGCAGGCCCGCGGCCAGCAGCGTGGTCTTCAGCCACCCCGGCATCCCCGCCACCGCACGCGCCCGCGAACCCGGCGACGGCACAGCCGGCACCGGATGCTGCGCCGGGCCCGGCCGCACCGACGGATGCCGCACCCGGCGCGGCACCGGCCGGTGCCGCGGCCGGGTCTGTCCCGGCACCGGCACCGGCGCTCCGGACGGCTGCGGGATGACCAGCACCAGACCCGTGCGGATCACACTGGGGTCAGCGCCGATCCGGTGCCGGTTGGCCGCATACAGCGCCCGCCAGCCACCTTTGACACCGAACTCCGCCGCGATACCCGCCAGCGAATCACCCGCCGCCACCGTGTACCGGGCCGGCACGACCGCACCGGGCACCACCAGCACCAGCCCGGCGCGGATCACATCCGGATCACCGCCGACGGCCCGGCGGTTGGCCGCATACAGCACCGGCCAGCCACCAGCCACACCCAACCGTGCGGCGATACCCGCCAGCGAATCACCGGCCTGCACGACATACCGGACCGGATGCGACACCAAGGCCACCGGGGCTGCGGCGACACTCAGCGCGCTGACAAGAACAACCTGATCACTACTGCTACCCGCAGATACCCGGGCCCTGCCCGCAGATACCTGCACACTGCCCGCAGACATCTGCGCACTACTGCCAGATAGCTGCGTACTGCTGTGGGGGGTGCGAGTGCCCGCCTGAACCTCAGGGGCCGGCCAGCCGAAAGCCACCACGGCCGCCACCAGGAGAACCGAGACGATGCTCCAGGCGAACACCACGCACGCAGACTTCGTCCACGCACGCATAGTGCACTCACTTTCCTTCCAAGGGGATCAGCGCCAGACCCGCAGGCCCAGCCGCCAACGGCTCGAACCAGTCGGAAGGAAAGGACTTACGCCGGCGGGACCTCCGGCAGCGGCGCACGCCACACCGGCCTGACCACAGCCCGGCGCGCCAGCCGCAACAACACCCCACTGCGATGCGTGCTCAGCCCAGCACCTACACCGCCCTGCACACCGCCACCACCATGAGCAGCAGCGCCACCCTCAGAACCACCACCAGGACCAGAACCACCCTCAGAACCACCAGAACCGCCACCCTGCCCCGACGGCAGCTGCGGCAGCACCGAACCCGCCACCAGCCCGCCACCACCAGCCACCCCCGCCGCCAGCGACAGCAGCCCAGCAGCCACAACCGCCACCACCGCAGCCGCCGACCCGCCACCGCCAACGACCAGCGACACCCCACCCGGCAAAGCAGACACCGCCACAGCCGCAACCGCGGCAGCAGACCCGGTCACACCGGCCACCGTGGACACCACCGGGACCACCACACCAGCCACCATGGACACCACTGGGGCCACCACACCACCCACTGGGGCCACCA
Organism: uncultured Actinomycetota bacterium; assembly: GCA_963844655.1. GTDB lineage: Bacteria > Actinomycetota > Actinomycetes > Streptosporangiales > Streptosporangiaceae > JASHPR01. Next base: position 610,934 of record CAWJPA010000009.1, read on the forward strand.
CACCGGCCACCATGGACACCACTGGGGCCAGCGTCGCGGTCACCGTGGCCACCACCGGAGCCAGCGTCCCCGTCAAGGTGGTCACCACCGGAGCCAGCGCTCCCGTCACCGTAAGAACGGCGGGGGCCAGCACACCAGTCCCTATAGACACCACAGGAACCAGCACACCGGTGACCGTCGACACCACAGGAACCACGACACCGCTCACCGTGGAGACGACTGGGGCCAGCAAGCCCGTAGCAGTTGAGACCACCGGAACCAGTGTCCCGGTGACAGTCGAGACAACCGGCGCCAGCACACCGGTGGCCGTTGAAAGCACCGGGCTCAGCAGGCCAGTCGCTGTGGAGGCCACCGGAGCGAGCACTCCGGTCGCCGTGGAAGCGACTGGAGCCAACGCTCCGGTGGCGGTCGACGCCACCTGGCCCACTACACCCGTAGCCGTGGAAACGGCCGGAGCGAGCAGATTAGCGGCCTCCGAGGGCACCGGAGCCACCGCACCAGCGGCCGATTCAGTCGCGCTGGTGGCAATTGAGATGACCGGAGCCGCCGCCCCGGTGGCCGCGGAGGCAACAGGGGCCAGCGCACCAGCGGCCGGTCCAGCCGGCCCGGCCGCGCCGGAGGCGCCAGAGACGGTGGAGGCGACCGACCCGGTGGCGGCCGGCAGGGAGGACGCTGCGGCCGAGGTGACGGCCGACAGGGCCGAGCCTCCGGAGCCAGCGGCCTTGGCCGGGCTGGCCGGCTGGGCAGTGCTCGCCGGAGTGGCGGCTGAGCCCGGACCGGAGCCGGCGTCAGCCCGGGACGGCGGCGCTGCGGCGGCCCCGGCGGTGCTCGTAGCGCTCGTAGCGCTCGAGACCGCGGACGACACCGCCGACGTGGCCGCCGGGACGGCAGAATCGACGCCTGTGCCTGTGCTTGCCGGGGTGGCCGAAGCGGGGGCGGTGCCGGAGCCCGTGCTGGCAGCGGCCGACGGCGGAGCGGCGGCCGAGGTGGCCGGGCTGGTGTCTGAACCGGTGCTAACCGGAGGCGGCGGCGCTGCGGCGGCGGCCGACCCGGCTGTGCTCGTGGTGGCTGAGCCAGCGGACGGCACCGCCGAGCCGGTGGCAGCCGACACCACGGACGACGCCGTCGAGGTAGCCGATGTCGTGACCGGCGAGGTCACCGATGTCGCTGCTGAGCTGGGCGAATCCGCTGCGTGTGCCTGCCGCGACAACCCAAGCAACACCGCCACGACACCCACCGTCAGCAGCGCTACTTGCACAGCGCGGCGAGCGATATGTCGCAAAAGCGGCTGGGGCAAAACAGCTCCCGCTCGGTCGGGAGAGGCGGTGTGACGGCACTTCCCACGATAAGCAGACCTAAACCTGCCCGCGCAACCTATTCAGCGAATCAGTGCGACACCGGCAGGCCGCTCGCCGCACTCTCCGCCGCTACCGGCACCAGAACGGCCGCCACCAGCGGGAAGAACGCAACGGCCGCGAATACGGCCGGGTACCCGGCCGTGCCGATCGCGACGGCGACCACCGGCGGCGTGACCGCCGCGAACGCATTCTGGGCGGTGTTCTGGATGCCCAGGGCCCGGCCCGCCCAGGAAGAGCCGGCCCGCTCGGCCACTGCGGTGAAGGCCAGCCCGTTGGTGCTCACCACGGCCACCGCAGCGACGAGCAGGGCCACGACCGCGAGGGCCGATCTGGCGGCCGCGCCCGCGGCCACCGCCAGCACGAACAGCCCGGTGGCCACGGCCAGGATGCGCATGGGACCCAGTCGGCTGCCGACCCGGTCGGACCAGTAGCCAGCCAGCAGGCGGACGGCGGCGCCGCACAGCGCGGTCACCGCCAGCAGCCACCCGGCCTCCGCGGCGTGCCAGCCGCGGGCCTCCACCAGGAACACGAGCGCGAACGTGACGATGGTGAACTGCGGGACCACCAGCAGCGAGCTCGCGGCGTGGATGCGCCACAGCATCGGAGTGCGGTACGGCGATCCCTCGCTCCCCTGCCGCTGGGTCCGCGACGCCGGCGGGTCCCGGACCAGGGCCACCACCAGGGCGGCGGCGGCCAGGCAAAACAGGCCGAGGAAGGTTAGCGGGCCCGAGCGCCCGTGGTCCGCGAGGGTAGGCAGGGTGAACGCGGCGACCGCCACGCCCAGCGGCTGGGCACTCTGCCTGATACCCATGGCCAGGCCCCGTTCGTGCCCGGCGAACCAGCCGAGGATGAGCCGCCCGCTCGCGGCGTACACCGAGGCTCCGGCCGCACCCGCAAGGATCAGGCAGGCGCCGAGCGCCACGGTGCCCCGCACGGCCGCGGCCGCCAGCAGCACGGCCCCGGCCACCGAGAGGCCCGAGCCGAGCACCAGCCGCTCCCCCCACCTGTCCGCCGCTGCACCCCACAAGACGAGCGTGAGCAGCAGCCCGGCGGTCGGGCAGGCGACGAGAAGCCCGGCCTGCTCCAGCGACATGCCTTCCCGCCGCAACGCCGGGATCAGGTAGGCCAGCCCGTACTGGAACGTGCAGCCCGCGGTCATCGCGGACATCCCCACCGCGAGAATCAGCCAGCGGCGCCGCTCCGGCCTGCGGTCGGCACCAGGGACCGGGGAGGACGCCCGGCTCGGGTCAGTGCGCGTAATGACCGCGGTAGTACTCGAAGACGAAGCCGATGGTGGCGAGGATGACGGCCAGCATGCCGATCAGGAACATCCACCAGCCGATGGCCACCCCGAGCGCGGCGGTCGCGGCGGCCAGGGCCAGGAACAGCGGCCACCAGCTGTGCGGGCTGAAGAAGCCGAGCTCGCCGGTGCCCTGCTCGATCTCGCCTTCCTTCTCGTCCTCGGGCCGTGGCGGCAGCCTGCGCCCGGTGAACAGCACGTAGAAGCCGGTCAAAAAGGCCAGCGCCACGGCCAGCCCGAGCGCGGTGGTCCCGGTCGGGTCCCTCGAGAAGTGCCAGTAGACGTAGTCCGAGCCCGCGAAGAACGCGGCGCACCCGAGGAACAGGTAACCCTCGACCTTCATGTTTGATCCCCTGCCGCTATCTGGGTTCGGCCCCGCCGGTCGAGGCGCCGACCGCGTGCCGTTCCCCGTCCCGGACCCGGCCGGATCTGATGTTCGGGTAGTGCAGGTCGAACGCGGGCCGTTCGGACCTGATCCGCGGAATCGAGGTGAAGTTGTGCCGCGGCGGCGGGCAGGACGTCGCCCACTCCAGGGAGTTGGCGAAGCCCCATGGGTCGTCGGCGGTGACCCGCTCCCCCGTCCTCCAGGTCTTGTAGATGTTGTAGAAGAAGATGAAGTTCGACAGCCCGAGTATGAACGCGCCGATGGACGAGATCTGGTTCAGCGTGGTCACATCGCCGGGCAGGAACGGGTAGTTCGCGACCCGGCGCGGCATGCCCTCGACGCCGATCCAGTGCTGCACCAGGAACGTCATGTTGAAGCCGATGAAGACGCTCCAGAAATGCCACTTCCCGAGCGTGTTATCCAGGATCTTTCCTGTCCACTTCGGCCACCAGAAGTAGAACCCGCTGAACATGGTGAACACCACCGTGCCGAACAGCACGTAGTGGAAGTGCGCGACCACGAAGTAGGAGTCGCTGACCGCGAAGTCCAGCGGCGGCGAGGCCAGGATGATCCCGGTCAGCCCGCCGAACAGGAACACGATCAGGAAACCAAGCGAGAACAGCATCGCGGGCTCGAACGTGAGCTGGCCGCGCCAGATCGTGCCGCACCAGTTGAAGAACTTCACCCCGGTCGGCACCGCGATCAGGAACGTCATGAAGGAGAAGAACGGCAGCAGCACCGCGCCGGTGGTGAACATGTGGTGCGCCCAGACCGTGAGCGACAGACCGGCAATGGCGATGGTCGCGCCGACCAGCCCCTTGTAGCCGAACAGCGGCTTGCGGGCGAACACCGGCAGGACTTCTGTGGCGATGCCGAAGAACGGCAACGCCACGATATAGACCTCCGGATGGCCGAAGAACCAGAACAGGTGCTGCCACAGGATGGCACCGCCACTGGAGGCGGTGAACACCTGCGCGCCGAGCTTGCGGTCGATCTCCAGCACCAGCAGGGCCGCGGCGAGCACCGGGAAGGCCAGCAGCACCAGCATGCTGGTCAGCAGGATGTTCCAGGTGAAGATCGGCATCCGGAACATGGTCATGCCCGGGCAGCGCATGCAGAAAATCGTGGTGACGAAGTTGACGCCACTCAGGATCGTGCCGAGCCCGGACAGCACCAGGCCCATGATCCACATGTCGCCGCCGATACCCGGCGAGTACAGCGCACTGGTCAGCGGCGAGTACGCGTACCAGCCGAACGCCGCGGAGCCGCCCGGCGTGAGGAAGCTGAACAGCAGGATCAGCCCGCCGAACGCGAACATGTAGTAGCTGAGCAGGTTCATCCGGGGGAACGCCACGTCGGGCGATCCGATCTGCAGCGGCATGATCTCGTTGGCGAACCCGACGAACAGCGGGGTCGCGAACAGCAGCAGCATGATCGTGCCGTGCATGGTGAACAGCTCGTTGTACTGCTGGTCGGACACCAGGTGGTTGTTGGGCTCCCAGAGCTGGGCCCGCATGATCATGGCCATCGCGCCGCCGGCCATGAAGAAGAAAAAGGAGGTGATCAGGTACAGGTGACCGATGATCTTATGGTCGGTGGACGACAGCCAGTCGGCGATTATCGAGCCCTTGCGATAGCTCGCCGGCGCGGCGACCTGGGCGGCCGACTTGTCGATGGTGGTCACTGAGTACCCCCAGATGCGTTCTGCAGCGCCTGCTGTTGCGCGATCCACGTGCGGAACTGTGCTGGTGTCACGATCTTGACGGTGAACAGCATCCGGCTGTGGTACACCCCGCAAAGCTCGGTGCAGCGGCCGGTGAATGTGCCGGTCTTGACCGGCGTCACCTCGAAGTGGTTCGGGTGGTCAGGAATCACGTCTCGCTTGAACTCGAACGGCACGATCCAGAATGCGTGGATGACGTCGGTCGAGGTGAGGTTGAACCTGACCGTCTCTCCGGTGGGGATCTCCAGGACCGGCAGCTGCTTCTTGTTGCCCGGCACCACGCCGTTCCACTGCTGGCCGAGGTCGGTGACATAGCCAGCCTCCGAGTGCACCTTGTACTGCGGGTACTGGAACTCCCAGCTCCACTGGAATCCGGTCACGTTGACGACCACATCGGGCTTCGGCGGCAGCTTGTCGATGAAATTCTCGTCCCTGACCGTGAAAAAGAACAGGACCCCGACCATGATGAACGGCAGGACCGTGTACAGAGCCTCGATCGGCAGGTTGTAGCGCACCTGGTCAGGCACCCGGTCCGAGCGCTTGCGGTGGAAGAACACCGCCCAGAGGATCAGCCCCCAGACGACGGCCCCGACGATCCAGGCCGCGACCCAGGATCCCCGCCACAGGGTGAGCGTGACCTGGCCCTGCTTGGTCACGGGCGGCGGGAAGCCCAGGCGGTTGAACGCGGAGGACTGGCAGCCGGCCGTGGTGAGGATCACGGCTACGGCGATCGCGGCACGCGGCACCCAGCGCAGGGGTGAAAGCGGGGCGCTGCGGTTCGGACTCACAGACTTGCCTTCCCAGCGGATGATTCCCGGCCTCACCAGCCGGAAAATGCTCGTCCTACAGCCTGTCGTCGATACAGTACCGCGCAGTGCCCCGGCGCCTATGGGTACCCCCGCCACAATCTGCTCCGCGCGTCGCCCGGCCGGCCAGCCGGGGTCGAGAGGCAGGTCAGCGACGCGGCAGCCGGTGCTTACGCACGGCGGCGCCCGGGTATCGCTGTAGAGCGGCAGAGCGCAGGAAACTGGCACCGCTGCCCGGCCCCGCGGGCGGCTGCGAGACACTTGTCACTGCGCCAGCCGCGGCGCACCGCACGCAAGGCCTTAGATGGAGGTACACCGCGTGACCCCCCCGCAGCCTCCCGCCGACAGGCGGGCCACCGCTCCGGAGCCCACAGCCGCGGCAAGCGCCGCATCCGAGACCACTGCGCCGACGCCCTCGCTGACCATCGACGCCCTGGGCCGGAAGTGCCCGATCCCCATCATCATGCTGGCCGAGCGGATCAGGGAGGTGCCGGTCGGCCACGTCGTGGCGGTGCTGGCCGACGACCCCGCGGCGAAAACCGACGTGCCCGCGTGGTGCGGGCTCAAGTCCCAGGAGTTCATCGTGTCGACCAGCCTGCCCGGTAACGGCTGGACGTTCCTGATCCGCCGCAGCTACTGACGGCGCGCGCTACTCGCTGCTGTCGTCGACCGGCTGGAACCGGCCGACGAACCTCGGGTCGGATTCCCACCATGGCTTGTCCTCGGCCGCCCCGGCCGTGCTGCCCGCCGGCAGTGCGGCCCCGGACTGCGCTGCCCCCGGTTGGGCGGCGGCCGCGGCGCGCGCGGCGTCCCTGGCGTCGAGTTCGGCGTCGATCTCGACCGCCTCGGCCTCGTCCTCCCTGATCATCTGGATCAGCTGGACGGCCAGGAACGGCAGCCCCACGATGTCGCCGAGAATCCACAGCGTGCCGCCACCCAGCACCTGGTCCGTGGCCACGCTGGGCCCCCACGGCCGGGCCAGCGCATGGTAGTAAGCGCCGGCGATCAGGTTCTGGTCCGCGATCACCGCCAGGCCGAGCACCGCGTCACCGACCACCTCCGCGCCGGTGACCCAGAGCGAGACCAGGTACGGGTAGGCCTTGGGCACCGGGTCCACCCGCAGCAGCGTCCAGAAGAACACGAACCCCGGCACCATCAGCGCGAGGTGGGTCAGGTTCCGCACCACGACGCTGTGGAACCCGGCCTCGTACCACGACGTGAAGTAGACCAGGAACGGGACGATCACCAGGACCAGCGTGGTGATCGCGGGGAAGGTGAGGACCTTGGCCGCCTGGGTTCGGATCCCGGCCTCGATCCGGGGGCCGAGCCTAGGCAGCGCGGCGATCGCCAGGCTCACCGGCCTGCCCATGGCGAGGAACAGCGGCACCACCAGCAGCAGCAGGATGGTCTGCACCGCCCGCGCGTAGAACAGGACCGCCTGGTACACGCCCACCCAGGACATGGTGGCGATCACGAGGAAGCCGAGGCCCAGCCCGCAGAACGCCACGATGCGCCCGGGCGGCCACGGCGTCCCTGACCGGCGCGCGCGCCGCACTCCGGACAGGTAGAGCCCGGCGAGCAGCAGCACGCACACGAGCACCACCGGGTCCAGAGTCCACTCGGTGAACGCCCGCTGGAAGGTGAGCTCGGGCGGTCCTTGGTATCCGGACCCCTGTTGCACCGCCGCCAGCGCCACACCCATGCGGCCACGCTACCGCTTCGCGGCCGGCGGGCCGCGGGCCGCCGGCGGGCCCAACCCGCCCGGCGTCAGCTGTAGTGCTCGGCCAGTTCCTGTGCTGCCTCGGGGCCGTACACAGCGGCGAACCGCTCGGCCAGCGGCCCCGGCTTCAGCTCGTAGTCCTGCGGCCCGATCGCCTCGAGGGCGTGCACGGCGATCAGGTTGCCGAGCTGGGCGGCGCGCTCCAGGCTGAGCCCCCAGCCGACCGCGGCCAGGAATCCGGACCGGAACCCGTCGCCCGCACCGGTCGGCTCCTTGGGCAGGACATCGGTGATCGGCGGAACCATGATCGGCTCCTCGCCCGCGCGGTCCACCCGGGCGCCGGCCGAGCCGAGCGTGGTCACCCGGACCGCGACCCGCTCGGTGACCTCGTCGGGGCTCCAGCCTGACTTGCGCTCGGTCAGCTCGGCCTCGTACTCGTTGCAGAACAGGTACGCCGCCCCGTCCACCAGGTCCCGCACCTGCTCGCCGTCCATCCGTGCCAGCTGCCATGACGTGTCCGCCGCGAACGGTATCTGGTGCTCACGGCACTGATGGGTGAAGCTGGCCATCGCTTCCGGGTCACTGGCGCCGATCAGGACCAGGTCCACAGAGCCGGCCAGTTCGCCGAGGTCGATGTCGACGTCCTCGGCCATCGCGCCCGGGTAGAACGAGGCGAAGTGGTTGAGGTCGGCGTCCGTGGTGCTGATGAACCTCCCGGTGTGGTGCACCGCCGACTCACGCACCGCGCTGGTGTCGACGCCGTGCGCCTCGAGCCAGGCCCGGTACTCGGCGAAGTCGGCTCCGGCGGAGCCGACCAGCAGCGGCCTCAGCCCGAGACAGCCCATCCCGAACGCGATGTTCGCCGCGACGCCGCCGTACCGGATCTCGAGCGAATCGACGAGGAATGACAGCGCGATCTTGTCCAGCTTCTCCGGGATCAGCTGATCGACAATCTTGCCGGGAAAGGTCATGAGATGGTCGGTCGCAATTGATCCGGTGACAGCAATGCGCACGGCGGCACTCTCTCTGCGGGGACGGCACCTGAAATCGGGCGCGCTCAGGTTACCCCGTCACCGGCAGCGCGTCACGGTCCCCGCCCGCCCGGTCACGCCGGGAGCACAGCGACATGAGCCCCGAGCGCGTCAAGCAGCTGGCCAATGTCGCCCGGGTCCGAGGTCACCACGGCAGCATTGGCCCACACCGCGGTGAGCGCGACGAACGCATCTGCGACATCGGCGGTCCCGGTGGCGGCGAGAAGCCGCCCGACGGGCAGATGGTGCCGCGCGTCGAAGGGGACTAACTCGCAGGCAACCAGCGCTCGCATCAGCCGCGCCTGTGTCGGCGGGTTGCGCACAACCTGAGCGGCCACCACGGCGGGCACGAGGATGTTGGCGCTGCGCGCAAGCCGCGCCCTGTGCCGCTCCAGACGACTCGGATTCCGCGGGTCCTCGATCGCGATGAGCGCGCCACTGTCATAGACGTAGCTCTCGCTCATGCAGCGCTGCCGCTGCGATCCGCCTCTTGCTGCTCACGTGCCTCGCCGATGAGTCGCTCTTCCTCGGCCACACGGGCCGCGGCCGCGGCAACCTCCTCCGGCGTCGGGTACCCGTGCTCCCGGTAGTACCCGTCAATGGCGAGCAGGCCTGCCTCCCGGCGGCTCAGCTGCTCCAGGTACTTGGCCAAGGCTTCCTCTACCACGCTCGAGATCGTGGTTTCCCTGGCCGCCGCGAGGCCGCGGGCCGAGGACGCGAAATGCTCGGCCACGGTCACATTGAGCACGGCTTTTTTCTCGGCCATGTTATAACTATAACATGGCCGAGAAGGTGCGGCGGAGAACCTGGAACCGCCCTGGAAGGGCGGGGAACGTCAGTGGAAGGAGTCGCCGCAGGCGCAGGACCCGGTGGCGTTCGGGTTGTCGATGGTGAAGCCCTGCTTCTCGATGGTGTCCACGAAGTCGATCGTGGCGCCGCCCAGGTAGGGCGCGCTCATCTTGTCCGTGACGACCCGGACGCTGCCGAACTCACTGACGATGTCGCCGTCGATCTCGCGCTCGTCAAAGTAAAGCTGGTAGCGCAGGCCGGAGCAGCCGCCCGGCTGGACGGCAATCCGCAGCCGAAGGTCATCGCGGCCCTCCTGCTCCAGCAGGCCGCTCACCTTGGCCGCCGCGGCACCGGTGAGGCTGATGCCCTGCGTGACGGCCTCGTTCTGAACTGTCATCTGGATTAGCTCCCGCGTTGACTGCCGCCACCCTTCCGGCGCGGCCTCATCTCTGCTGTCTCAACCATAACCCTGCCGCCGTCATTCCGGTCACAGGCATCGGGTTACAGGCCCGGAGCACCCCAAACCGGGAACCACCGGCTCAGGTCCGCCTCGATCTTCAGGTCGTCGGCCAGCGCCCCGCGGACCTGCATCTCGAGCGCGTTATCCCGGCGTTCCCCGCCAACCGGGGCGAATGGGTAGAAGGTCCCGCGCTTATACAGGTAGACGAGGCCCAGGCGGCGGCGCGAGCTGTCGGTGAAGCTGAGGATCGTGCACAGCAGCTGCGGGCCGAACCCGCCCGCCTCGAGCGACGAGTTCACCGCGTGCAGGTCGGTGACGAGCCCCTCTACGTCGTCGGCGGAATGCCGGCAGACCAGCCAGGTGAACTTGTACGAGTCGGTGGACACCTCGACCGGCGCCTTGCCCTCGCCCATGCTGAGCAGGTCGCGAACTTCCTTCTCGATGTCGCTGAACGCCCGGCCCTCGGCCGCGCGGAAACAGACCGAGCCGCTCCCCGTCGGGTTGAAGTCCATGGCCGCCTGCAGCGTGAGCGCCGCGGTGGGCAGCGCGAACAGCGCGTCCAGGTTGGGCGGCACCGGCTTGGTCCGGCCGAGCAGCGCGTCGAGGAACCCCACCTGCTACCTCCCGTGCATCGGCTGGCAGACGCACGCTAGCGGTGCGGCTGCGGAGCTAGCTAGCTGCTGAGCTGCTTAGAGATCTTGTCCAGCTGCTTGAGCCGCTTCTCGAGCGGCGGGTGGGTGGAGAACAGCGTGGACAGGCTCGTCTGGCCCTTCTGGCCGGAGAGCGCCGGCGCGAAGTAGAACGCGTTCAGCGGCTCCGCCTGCCGCAGGTCGCGGGTCGGGATCCTGGCGATGTCGCCGCTCACCTTGACCAGCGCGCTGGCCAGCGCGGACGGCTGCCCGGTCAGCAGTGCGCCCGACCGGTCGGCCGACAGCTCGCGGTACCGCGACAGCAGCCGGATCAGCAGGAAGCTGATCGCGTAGACCACGATGCCGACCACCATCACGATGAGCAGGATGGGCAGCGCATTCTGGTTGTTGTTGTTGCCGCCGCGGCCGCGGCCGCCGCCGCCGAAGAGCTCTCCGTAGAAGGCGAACCGGACCAGCAGCGCGGCGATGATGCCCAGGAACGACGCGATCGTCATGACCGCGACGTCCTTGTGCGCCACATGCGACATCTCGTGCGCGAGCACGCCCTCAAGCTCGTCGTCGTTGAGCCTCTTGAGCAGGCCCTCGGTGACGCAGACCACAGCGACCTTGCTGCTGCGCCCGGTGGCGAAGGCGTTCGGCAGGTCCACGGGTGAGATGGCCACCCGCGGCTTGGGCATGTCGGCCAGCGCGCAGATCCTGTCGATGATGCCGTGCAACTGCGGGGCCTGCTGCGGGGTGACCAGCTGAGCGCGGGCCGTGCGCAGCGCGATCTTGTCGGACCACCAGTACCCGCCGAACGCCACCGCCACGCCGATCAGCACGGAGAACACGACGATCCCGCTGCCGCTGCCCCCGTTGTTGCCGTTGCGGTTCCCGTAGTAGAACAGCACGAAGTACAGCGCGATGACGAACCCGGTGAACACGAGTCCGAGCAGGAACATCGTCACGCCCATGCGCGCGATCAGCCCTCTGTCAGTCGCATAACGCGTCCGCGCCATCGCGGCGCCTCCATTCCATCCCCCGCTGCGCGGGGTATGCCGTCTGTCTGGTTCCATTACACCGCAGCGCCAGAGCCGATTTCGCAACTCCAGCTGCCCGGCCGGCCGCAGCATCCCGGCATCGATGGAACGGGCAGGTTCCCATGAACGTTCCCGTTTTGTGGCCAACCGGGGACATGTTCAGTCAATTCCCAGCTAGCACTAATCGCACCCTCAGCCGGGGATGAGCCCCTCACCCGCGAGCAGCGCGCGGACCTCGTCCATGGTCGCGTCCTCACCAGGGAGAATGAGCCCAGACGGCTCGAGCGCTCCCGGCTCGACCGGCCTCCCGATCGAGCGGACCCGGGCCAGGAGCTCGGTCAGCGCGGACCGGAATCCGGCCTCGTCACCCCGCTCGACCGCCGCCTCCAGCTTGGTGTCGAGCTCGTTCAGTTCGTCCACGGCTGAATCGTCGATTCTCAGCTGACCCTCGCCGAGAATCCGGACGATCATGCCCCATCACCCGCCTGGGGCTGATCGGCCGGCCGCGCCGCCGGCGTGGCCTGCGTCGCCTGGCCGTCGGCCGCAGCGCCGTCCGCGCCCTCGATCTGCCGGGGCGCGCTGCCCCCGCCGATCTCGCCCTTGAGCCGCGCCAGCTCGGCGTCGACGTCGTGGCCCGCGCCCATCCGGTCCAGCTCAGCCTGGATGTCGTCACGCGGGCCGCTGATCGCGTCGTCCAGCGCACCCGAGGCCATCAGCTCGTCGATCGCGCCCGCGCGCGCCTTCATCTGCTCGGTCTTGTCTTCGGCACGCTGAATCGCCATGCCGACGTCGCCCATCTCCTCGGAGATGCCGGTGAAGGCCTCATTGATCCTGGTTTGCGCCTCGGCGGCGGTGTAGGTGGCCTTGATGGTCTCCTTCTTCGTGCGGAAGGCGTCCACCTTGGCCTGCAGCCGCTGTGAGGCACCGGTCAGCTTCTCCTCCTCGCCCTGCAGCGCGGTGTACTGCGTGTTCAGGTCGCTGATCTGGGTCTGCACGCCCGCTTTGCGGGTCAGCGCGTCCCGGGCAAGATCCTCCCGGTTCGCGGCCAGCGCGTCGCGCGCCTGCCGGTCCAGCTTGTCCGATGACTGCTGCAGCTGGTTGATCTGAAGCTCAACGCGCTTGCGCGAGGTAGCAACGTCGGCAACGCCGCGGCGGACCTTCTGCAGCAGTTCGAGCTGCGTCTGGTAGGAGTAATCCAGGGTCTCCCGTGGATCCTCCATCTTGTCCAGCGCCCTGTTGGCCTTGGACTTGAAGATCAGCGAGACCCGCTTCATCACGCCCATAAGCGCGACCATCCCCTTCAATCCATATTCGCCGCCGCGCCGTGACGCGGCGCCGACGAGAACTAGCGTGCGGCACAAGGCGACTTCAGGTTACCGACAGGTGCTTCCGTTCAGCCTACGACGGCCAGCAAAGCCAGTCATCCCAGCCGCCCGCTGAAGCTCACTACCTAGTATCGGCGGCGTTCAGACCTGGCTGTCCGCGGGGTCCGCCCCGGTATGATGTGCCCGTGTTCCGACGACGTTCCGCCCCCGAGCCTGAGCTGGCCGATCAGGACCAGTTCAGCCACGGCGTGGCCGAGGCCGAGCCGGCCCCGGCCAGCGTGACCCCGGCCAAGGGCAGGCCGACCCCCAAGCGCAGCGAGGCCGAGAAGCGCCGCCGCCAGCCCTACTCCGCGCCGGCGGACAAGAAGGCCGCCATGCAGCAGTCCAAGGACCGGGACCGGGCGTCCCGCGGCCGGCGGATGGAGGCCATGCGGCGCGGTGAGAACTGGGCTCTGCCGCGCAAGGACCAGGGCCCGGTCCGGGCGCTGGCCCGTGACTACGTGGACTCCCGGCGCAGCGCCAGCGAGTACTACATGTTCGGGGTCCTCCTGCTCGTGGTGCTGCTGTTCATCCCGGGGCTGCGGCAGTCGGCGGTGATCGACTACGCGGTGCTGGCCCTGCTGCTGGTGATCGTCCTCGAAAGCTCGATCGTGGGCGGCCGGGTGATCAAGCTCGCGCACCAGCGCTTCCCCGGCGAGAGCACCCGCGGGGTCCGGATGTACGCGGCCATCCGCGGCACCCAGATCCGCAGGCTGCGGATGCCCTCACCGCGGGTCAAGCCCGGCGACAAGATCTGAATCGGCCGGTACCGAGGTCCGGCGGCCGCTACCCCTGCCACTAGGGTCGGGGCATGGAATACCGTCATCTCGGCCGCAGCGGGCTGAAGATCAGTGAGATCGCCTACGGCAACTGGATTACGCACGGCTCGCAGGTCGAGGAGGACGCGGCGGCCGCTTGCGTGGCGACGGCGCTCGACGAGGGCATCACCACATTCGACACCGCGGACGTCTACGCGCGCACCCGGGCCGAGGAGGTGCTCGGCCGGGCCCTGCACGGCGTGCGCCGCGAGTCGGTGGAGATCTTCACCAAGGTGTACTGGCCCACCGGCGACGGCGTGAACGACCGCGGCCTGTCCCGCAAGCACATCATGGAGTCCGCCCACGCCTCGCTGCGGCGGCTGCAGACTGACTACGTCGACCTCTACCAGGCGCACCGCTACGACCACGAGACGCCGCTGGAGGAGACCCTGCGCGCCTTCGACGACCTGGTCCGCCAGGGGAAGGCGCTCTACGTCGGCGTCTCGGAGTGGCGGGCCGAGGAGATCGCGGCCGCGCTGCGCATAGCCGGCGAGATGGGCTTCGACCGGATCGTCTCGAACCAGCCGCAGTACAGCATGCTCTGGCGGGTCATCGAGGCCGAGGTGATACCGCTCTGCGAGAAGGAAGGCATCGGCCAGGTCGTGTTCTCGCCGATCGCGCAGGGCATCCTCACCGGGAAGTACCTGCCGGGCGCTGAGCTGCCCGAGGGCTCGCGCGCGACCGACGCCAGCGGCGCCGGGTTCATCAAGGGCTACCTGCAGGACGACATCCTGACCCGGGTGCAGCAGCTCAAGCCGCTCGCCGAGAAGGCGGGGCTGTCGCTCGCGCAGCTGGCCGTGGCCTGGGTGCTGCAGAACCCGAACGTCTCCGCGGCGATCATCGGCGCGACCCGGCCCGAGCAGGTGCGCGAGAACGTGCGCGCATCCGGCGTCAGGCTCGATCCGGAGATCATGCGCGGCATCGACGAGGCGCTCGGCCCGGTGATGATCACCGACCCGGCCCGGACGGCGAGCCCGCGCTCCCGCACCTAGACAGGAAGCGGCCCGGTCCGGGCCCGCTACTTGTCCGGATGCAGGCTCATCGGGCCGTACTCGGGCCGGCCCTCATCGAGCAGGGTCACCTGGTCGACCCCGCCGTCCAGCAGCGCCCGCCAGTTCTCGCCGATCCAGCTCTCCGCGTCGCCCTGGCTGCTGAAGGTCTCCTTCGGCAGCCCGCGCGACGTGAGCACGGTTCCGTCTTCCTTCTCCAGCTGCCAGCTCCAGGTCATGCCCTGCCCCAAGGTGTTGTCGCTCCCAAACTGTTTCCGCCGCACAGTGTCAAGGCCTTGACTGGTTAAGATCAGGCCGGTTACAGGCGGCTAAAGCTTAGCCACTGGCGCAGGCCAGGGCGGCGGGGACAGGGGCGATGGAGGTCTGCCTGCTGGGCACAGGCGGCGGCCACGGCTGGCCGCAGCCGGGCTGCCGCTGTGCCTCCTGCGCCAGGGCCGCGGCGGCCGGGCGGCGGCGGGAGCCGACCCGGGTGCTCGTGGACGGCGTGCTGCGCCTCGAGCCGGGGCGCGCGCCTGTCTCCTCGGCGGGCCACCGGGCCGAGCGGGTGCCCGGGGGCTGGGCCGTGATCGGCCCCGACGGCGCGAGGCTGCTGGTGGGCGAGGAAGTGGGCGCCGCGCCGGACCCCTCCGCCGCCGGGCAGGCCGGGACCGGGGACCCCCGGGGGAGCGCCGACCACGGGCCGCCGTACGACATCGTGGTGCTTGACCTGCTCGGCGACCCGGCCCGGCTCGGGGTCCTGCGGCACCGGGGCCTGGTGCGGCCGTCGACCGTGGTCGCCGTGCTCGCCGCGGATCACCGCGTCCCCTCCGAGGAGGAGCTGGACCGGCGGTGCGGTTACTGGGGCGCGGCCGCGCCGCACGACGGCGACGTCCTCACCGCGGCGGCCGGCCCGGGCCCGGCGGGCGGCACCGGCCCGTCGGACGGCCCGCAGCCAGCCGCCACCGGGCCGGGCCAGCCCCGGCGGGTCCTGGTGCTCGGCGGGGCCCGGTCGGGCAAGTCCCGGCAGGCCGAGCTCAGGCTGGCCGCAGAGCCTGAGGTGACCTACCTGGCCGCCGGCCCGTACCCGGACGGCGGCCAGCCGGAGGGCGACGAGGACTGGGCCCGGCGGGTGGCGGCGCATCGCGCCAGACGGCCCCGGTGGTGGCAGACCGTGGAGAGCGCCGATGCGGCAAAGTTCTTGCGTAATGGAACTGGGGTCATTCTGTTTGACGGGGCGGGCACCTGGCTGGCGGCGGTCATGGCCGAAGCCGGGGCCTGGGACGGGGCGGCCGGCGCCGAGGATCTGATCTCGGCGAGGGTGGACGAGCTCGTCGAGGCGTGGCGGCAGACACCCGCGCGGGTGGTGGCGGTCAGTGACGAGGTGGGCTCGAGCATCCACCCCCCGACCACTTCCGGGCGGCTGTTCCGGGACCACCTGGGCTGGCTCAACCAGCGGCTTGCCGCAGAATCGGACGAGGCGGTTCTGGTTATTGCCGGCCGGGTCCTGACCTTGCCCACATGACCGTAATCGGCCCTATCCCCGGTTTCGGAACCCGAACAGTAACAGACTTACCGCCGGAACTGTTAAGTTCTATGCGCTGGCACCTTAAGCCCGCCCGCTTCGGGCAGCGGTCTCTGATCAGCCCCGCGATCAAGGTGGTGACGACAGATGACGCGCGTTGTCGTCGTTGGTGATCTGATGACGGACACCGTCGCTCATGCGGCGCTGCCCCTGGCCAGGGGAAGCGATACGCCGGCCACAGTGACCATGCACGGCGGAGGCTCCGGGGCGAACATCGCCGCCTGGCTCGCCGTGGACGGCGCCGAGGTGGCGTTCGTCGGACGGCGCGGGGCCGACATCGCGGGCCGGAACCGGGACATGGAGCTGATGGGCTACGGCGTGGACGCCAGGCTCGTCATGGACCCGGAACGCCCGACGGGAACCTGTGTGGTGATGGTCACACACAAGGGCGACCACACCATGCTGTCCGACCCGGGCGCGAACGCCGCGCTCTCCCCCGACGACCTGCCCAAGGACCTGTTCACGCCCGGCAGTCACCTGCACGTGTCCGGGTACACGCTGCTCAACGAGGGCTCACGGGGGGCCTCGCTGGCCGCGTTCGCCGCGGCGCAGCGGGCCGGGATGTCGGTCTCGGTGGACGGCGCCTCGGCCGCGCCGCTGGAGCGCGTCGGCGCCGAGCCGTTCCTGCAGCTGACCAACGGGGCGACGCTGCTGCTCGTGAACGGCGACCAGGCGCGGGTTCTCACCGGCCGGGACCAGCCCGAGCAGGCCGCGCGGGTGCTGAACGCGTGGTACCCGCAGGTGGTGATGAAGCTCGGCTCCGACGGGGCCCTGTTCTACGCCAACGGCCGCCCGGACCCGTTCCGGGTTCCTGGCCCGCCGATCGAGCGGATCGTGGACGGCACCGGGGCCGGGGATGCGTTCTGCGCGGGATTCCTGCCGGCCTGGCTGAACAAGAAGCCACCGGGCGAGGCCCTGGCCAGCGGCTGCCGCCTGGCGGCCCGGGCCCTCAGCCTGGTTGGCGCCAGGCCCGCGCTCTAGCCGCCGAACCGCGCCAGCCAGCCGCCCGCCACCGAGCGCAGCCTGGCGGTGTCCAGCCGGTAGACGCGCTGCCGTCCGCGCAGCGCTACGTGCACCAGGCCGGCCTCCTCCAGGAGCCTCAGGTGCCGCGTGATCGTCGGCCAGGCGAAGTCGAACCGCGCGGCAATGTCGCCGGAGGTCATCTCGCCGCCCCGGGCCTGCAGCACGAGCAGTATCGTCCGCCGCGACTGGTGCGCGAGGGCCCCGAAGACCGCCTCCAGCGCCTCGAGGTCCGCGATCCCCTTCTGCGGTGCGGTCACGCGCCCACGGCGACGCGCGCGAAGTGCGGGAACTCCCACTTGGGCCGGCCGTCGCGGTCCTCGAGCAGCGGGTCCATGGCCTCCCAGATCATGAGCACGTCCGGGTGCTCGTGCGCCATCCCGAAGCCGCCATCGACCCAGGTGAAGATCTCGACATAGGTGAGGCCGCCGTCCACGCCGCGCAGCACGAGCGGCGGCTCGCCGGTCACGAAGCCCAGGCCGTGCAGGGTGCGCCAGTGGCGGCTCAGCAAGTCGGCGAAGCGGTCCTCGGCATCGGCCCTGACCCGGTAGGTGCAGACCACAATTTCCTTAGCCATACCGCTAACAGTAAGCCGGTTAGCTAAGAATTGCCAGCGCCGCGGGCGCGGCGGCCTGGCCCGGTGATATAAGACAGCATGACCGATTACCTGCGTGAGCTGTTCTCGCTGGACGGCAGGGTCGCCGTGGTCACCGGCGGCAGTTCGGGCATCGGCCAGGGCATCGCGCGGGCTCTGGCCAGCGCCGGCGCCCGGGTCGTGCTGGTCGCCCGCGGCGAGGACGCGCTGGACGAGACGGCCCGCGGGCTGCGCGCGGCCGGCGCGGACGCGGCGTGGGTCAGCGCGGACCTCGGTGACCGGGCCTCGCTGGAGCGCGGCGCCGAGGCCGCGGCGGCGGCGTTCGGCGAGCCCGACATCCTGGTCAACTCGGCCGGCGTCAACCTGCGGCCGCCGCTGGGCACGCTGACCATCGGCGAGTGGGACCAGACCATCGCGGTCAACCTGACCGCCCCGTTCCTGCTCGGCCAGCGCTTCGGGCCGGGGATGGCGGAACGCGGCTGGGGGCGGATCATCAACATCGCATCGCAGCAGGCCGTCCGGGCGTTCTTCAACAGCGGCGGCTACGGCGCCTCCAAGGGCGGCCTGGCCTCGCTCACCCGGTCCCAGTCGGAGGCCTGGGCGCCGGCCGGCGTCTGCTGCAACGCGATCAGCCCCGGCTTCGTGATCACGCCGCTGACCGAGGAGGTGGGCAGCGACCCGGTCCGGTCCGCCGCGCTCGCGGCCAGGACCATGGTCGGGCGCAACGGCGAGCCAGCCGACTTCGAGGGCACCGCGGTGCTGCTGGCCAGCCGGGCCAGCGACTACATCACCGGCCAGGTGATCTTCGTGGACGGCGGCTTCTCCGCGACCTGACGCCCGCGTGCCGCGGCGCGCTAGCCCTGGCGGGACGGCACAATGGCGGTCATGGCCAGACGCACCACGACAACCCCGCCCCCAGAGGACTTCGAGGAAAACATCGTCGACATCGATGTCACCGAGGAGATGCGGGACAGCTACCTCGAGTACGCCTACTCGGTGATCTACCAGCGGGCCCTGCCCGACGCCAGGGACGGGCTCAAGCCTGTGCAGCGGCGGATCCTGTACCAGATGGCCGAGATGGGCCTGACGCCGCAGCGCCCGCACGTCAAGTGCGCCCGCGTGGTGGGCGACGTCATGGGGCGGCTGCACCCGCACGGGGACTCGGCCATCTACGACGCGCTGGTCCGGATGGCGCAGCCGTGGGCGATGCGCCTCCCGCTGGTCGACGGGCACGGCAACTTCGGCTCGCTGGGCGGGGACGACTCCCCGGCCGCGTACCGCTACACCGAGGCGCGCCTGGACGCGGCGGCCGTGGCCATGACGGCCTCGCTGGACGAGGACACGGTCGACTTCATCCCTAACTACGACGGCCAGGACACCCAGCCCGAGGTGCTCCCCGCCGCGATCCCCAACCTGCTGGTCAACGGGACCGCGGGGATCGCCGTGGGCATGGCCACCAACATGGCCCCGCACAACCTGGGCGAGGTCGTGGCCGCCGTGCGGCACCTGATCGCCCACCCGGACGCCGGCCTGGACGAGCTGATGCGGTTCGTGCCCGGGCCCGACCTGCCCACCGGCGGAAAGATCGTCGGCCTGGAAGGGATCAGGGAGGCGTACGAGACCGGGCGCGGCATATTCCGCACCCGGGCGGCCGCCCGGATCGAGAAGCTCACCCCGCGCCGTACCGGGATCGTGGTCACCGAGCTGCCCTACGGGATCGGCCCGGAGAAGGTCGTGACCCGGATCAAGGACCTGGTCCAGGCCAAGAAGCTGGGCGGCATCGCCGACCTCAAGGACCTCACCGACCGGCACCGCGGCCTGCAGCTGGTGATCGAGGTGCGCAACGGGTTCCACCCCGAGGCTGTGCTGGAGGAGCTGTACCGGCTGACCCCGATGGAGGACACATTCGGGATCAACAACGTGGCCCTGGTCGACGGCCAGCCGCGGCTGCTCGGCCTGCGTGAGCTGCTGCAGATCTACGTTGACCACCGCATCGAGGTGGTCCGCCGCCGCAGCGAGTTCCGGCGCCGCAAGCGCCAGGACCGGATGCACCTCGTCGACGGCCTGCTCATCGCGCTGCTCAACATCGACGAGGTCATCCAGGTCATCCGCACCAGCGATGACGCCGCCGCCGCCAAGGAGCGGCTGATGAGCGTGTTCGACCTCTCGGCGATCCAGGCGCAGTACATCCTGGACACCCCGCTGCGCCGGCTGACCAGGTACGACCGGCTGGAGCTCGAGAGCGAGCGCGAGACCCTGCAGCGGGAGATCGACGAGCTCACCGCGATCCTCGACTCAGAGCAGCGGCTCCGGGAGGTCGTCTCGGCCGAGCTCGCGGACGTGAGCAAGCGGTTCGGGACCCCGCGCCGCACGGTGCTGCTCGAGAGCAGCGGTGCGGCCAGGACCGCCGCGGTGCCGCTGGAGGTCGCCGACGACCCGTGCACGGTGCTGTTCTCGTCGGCCGGGCTGCTGGCCAGGACCGCCATGGCCGGCACAGACCACGATCCTGAACGCTCCGCCACCCCCGCTCCCTCGTCCGGGCCACCTGGCGTCGCCGGGGGGCCGCGCTCCGCGCACGACGCGATCGTCTCGGCGGTGCTGTCCACCGCGCGGGGCACGGTCGGCCTGGTGACCTCGCACGGGCGGCTGATCAGGCTCGGCGTGCTCGAGCTGCCCGCGCTGCCGCCGAGCGCGCACTCCCCCGGGCTCGCGGGCGGTGCCCCGATCAGCGAGTTCGTGTCCCTGCAGCCCGGTGAGACCGTGGTCGGGCTCGGCGCGGCGGACGGCACCGGGCCCGGGACGGGCGCCGGCCTGGCGGTCGGGACCGCCGGCGGCGTGGTGAAGCGGGTGGCCCCGGATTACCCGCAGAACGCGACCGAGTTCGAGATCATCGCGCTCAAGGACGGTGACCGGGTGGTCGGCGCGGTGCAGCTGGCCGACGAGGCCCGTGACCTGGTGTTCGTGACCAGCGACGCGCAGCTGCTGCGGTTTGGCGCGGCCACGGTGCGCCCGCAGGGCCGGGCGGCCGGCGGGATGGCCGGGATCAGGCTGGCGTCCCGCGCGTCGGTGGTCTGGTTCGGCGCGGTCGACCCGGCCGCCGCAGCGGGCCCGGGCGAGCCGGTTGTGGTCACGGTGGCCGGCAGCGCCAGCGCCCTGCCCGGCACGTCGGCCGTGACCGTGAAGGTGACGCCCTACGCCGACTACCCGCCCAAGGGCCGCGCCACCGGCGGGGTCCGCTGCCACCGCCTGCTCAAGGGCGAGGACTTGCTGGTGCTGGCCTGGGCCGGGCCAGGCCCGCGCGCTGCCTCCGACGCAGGCACGCCGGTGGACCTGCCGGCGGCGGACGGCCGCCGGGACGGCTCGGGCGCCAGGATCCGCCACCCGCTCGCCGCGATCGGCGGCTCAGCGCCCCCCGGGTGACCGGTCAGGCGTCGATGCGGGAGGGGTCCAGCTCGGCGGCGCCGCGGATGATGAAGTCCCGCCGCGGCGCCACCTCACTGCCCATGAGCAGGTCGAAGATGCCCATGGCGGCGGCGGAGTCCTCGATCCGGATCCGGCGCAGCGTGCGGTGCCTGGGATCCATGGTGGTCTCGGCCAGCTGCACCGCGTCCATCTCGCCCAGGCCCTTGTACCGCTGCGGCGGTTCCTTCCACCGCTGGCCCCGGCGCTCGAGCTCGAGCAGGGTGCGGTGCAGCTCGGCGTCGGTGTAGGTGTACCGGTACTTCTGCTGGCCCTTGCGCGGGCTGATGAGCTCGATCCGGTGCAGCGGCGGGACCGCCGCGTACACCCGGCCCGCCTCCACCATCGGCCGCATGTACCGGTGGAACAGGGTCAGCAGCAGGGTCCTGATGTGCGCCCCGTCCACGTCGGCGTCCGCCATGAAGATGATCCGCTGGTACCGGGCCGAGTCCAGGTCGAACGCGCCACCCGAGCCGGCCCCGAGCACCTGGATGATCGCCGCGCACTCGGCGTTCTTCAGCATGTCGGTGAGCGACGCCTTCTGCACGTTGAGGATCTTGCCGCGAATCGGCAGGAGGGCCTGGAACTCCGAGTCCCTGGCCATCTTGGCCGTGCCGAGCGCGGAGTCGCCCTCCACGATGAACAGCTCGCTCCTGTCGTCGGCGGAGCGGCAGTCCACCAGCTTGGCCGGCAGCGCGGACGTGGCGAGCGCGGACTTCCGGCGCTGGTTCTCCCGGTGCTCCCGGGCGGCGATCCGGGTCTTGGCCGCGGCCGCGACCTTGTCCAGCAGCGCCCGCGCCTGCTGCTTGCTGCCCCGGGCCCGCGACTCGAAGAACGCCCGGAGCTCCCCGGACACCACCTGGCCCACGATCCGGGACGCGGCCGGCGTGCCGAGCACCTCCTTGGTCTGCCCCTCGAACTGGGGCTCAGGCAGCCGCACCGCGATCACCGCGGTGAGCCCTTCGAGGATGTCCTCCTTGGTGACCGCCTCGTCCCCGTTCTTCAGCAGCCGGACCGCGCGCAGCTGCTCGTTCAGGGTGCGGACCAGGGCCCGCTCGAAGCCGGCCACGTGGGTGCCGCCCTTGGGGGTGGCGATCACGTTCACGAAGGACCTGGTCACGCTTCCGTAGCCGCTGTCCCAGCGCAGGGCCACGTCCACGGTCAGGTCGCGCTCCACGTCGGTGGGGAGCATGTGGCCCTGGTCGTCCAGGACCGGCACGGTCTCGGTGAACTGGCCGGCGCCGACCAGCCGCACGACGTCGGTGACCGGCTCGCCCGATGACAGGTGGGCGCAGAACTCGCTGATCCCGCCCTCGAACCGGAACTCGGCCTCCTGGATGTCGCCCGCCTTCTGGCCGGCACTGTCCTTCCGGCTGGCACTGTCCTTCTGGCTCCCTCGGCCCTTCCGGCCGCCGCTGGCCTGCGCCTCGTCCTGGCTGGCCCCGTCCTGGCCGTCCTCATCCCCGGCGGGCCCGTCCGGGCCGTCGTGGCCGGCGAGGTGGTCGAGGCCGACGCCGTCCAGGCCGGCCGCGCTGACCCGGTCGGCCTCGGCGCGCTCGTCCGAGATCTTGATGGTGAGACCGGGCACCAGGTACGCCGTCTGCCGGGCCCGCTGGGCCAGGGCGTCGAAGCTCCAGGCCGCGCCGCGCACGAACACCTGCTGATCGGCCCAGAACCTGATCCTGGTGCCGGTCAGTGTCTTGGCCACCCGCCGCACCTTGCGCAGCCCGCTTCCCCGCTGGAACGAGGCGTCGGGCCCGGGCCCGCTGAACTCGCCAGGGACCCCGCGGCGGAAGCTGGCCGCCCACTCCGCCCCGTCCCGGTCGACATGCACGTCCAGCCGGCTGGCCAGGGCGTTCACCACGGACGCACCCACGCCGTGCAGGCCGCCCGATGCCGTGTAGGAGCCGCCGCCGAACTTGCCGCCCGCGTGCAGCCGGGTCATCACGAGCTCGACCCCGGACAGCCCGGTCTTCGGCTCGATGTCCACCGGGATCCCCCGGCCGTTGTCCCGGACCTCGGCGGAGCCGTCGGCGTGCAGGATGACCTCGATGCGGCTGCAGTGCCCGGCCAGGGCCTCGTCGACCCCGTTGTCCACGATCTCCCACAGGCAGTGCAGCAGACCACGGCCGTCGGTGGAGCCGATATACATGCCGGGCCGCTTGCGGACCGCGTCGAGCCCCTCGAGGACGGTCAGGTGACGCGCGGTATAACCGTCCGCGGAACTGGGCTTCTGCACGCGCCGCTGGGCACGCTCGACACTCACGGCGGTCACCTGGGGAGTCTCCTGACGTAACGGGAGCCGAACTTCGCCTGAGGGCAGACTAGCGGCCCGCGCCGTCAGCCCGGTGCTGCCACGCCGCCGACATAGGCGGCGACCTGGGACAACGTGGGCGTTATAGTGATCGTCCCCCCGGGGTTCGCCCAGGTAGTTTCCCAGGACCCGCCCTGGCCCGACCCGAGGATCCGGCCCCGGCCGGCCCGCTGTTCGCCCACGGCGTACGGATTGGCAGGGCGGGAAGAGCAGCGCCCGGCCAAGTGTTGTGATGCATTAGTAGGCATGAGAAGGTTGCACGGCCGACCGAAACCCCAGGTCGGTACCGCACCAGGCGAGGGAGGCGACATGACCGCTGCGATGGCCCCGACACAGCCGCTCAACGCCACCGATCTGTGTGACCGCTGCGGCGCACAGGCGTATGTACGCGTCGTGCTTCCCGGCTCCGGCGAGCTCCTGTTCTGCGCCCACCACAACCGCCAGCACGCTGAGGCGCTGGCCAAGGTGGCCGTGGAGATCCAGGACGAGACGGACCGGCTCTCCCGTTCCCAAGAGTCTGGCTCCGACAGGTAACCCACCCGGCTGGGCCTGACCGGCCCAGCTTCATACATAGCCGCGGCAGGCCTGATGGCCTGTCGCGGTCTTTTTGTCAGGGAACCCGGGCGGCGGATCCGGACACAATAAGGGCATGAGGGCGACGATCCCGTCCGACCGTCCGGGTGATCCCGAGCTCTGGCAGCTCGCCCGCGACGGCGACGGTTCGGCGTTCGGCCAGCTTTTCGACCGGCACGCGACCGCGGTCTACAACCACCTCTTCCGCCGGACGGCGAACTGGTCCGAGGCCGAGGACCGCTCCCTGCAGGTTCAGGTCAGCACCGGGACCGGGGCGATCTGGCTGAGGTTGCTGGCCGGCCGGGCCGACGCCACCGCGGACGTGGGGAACGTGCACGGCCAGGGTCTGGCGGGCCGCCAGGTTGACCTGCGCACCGGCGTCGGATACGTCAGCGCCGCGTTTGCCTCCGCGCCCGCCCGCCTGGAGGCCAGGGCCGAAACCGGCTCTGTGACGCTCAGCGTGCCCGCCGGGACCAGCTACGCGGTCAGGGCCACCGCCAGCCTGGGCGCGGTCAGCATCGACGTGCCACGGAGCGCGTCCGCCGCCCACGTGATCCAGGCCAGTGCCGATGTCGGGTCTGTCATGATAACGGCCCGCTGACCCGGTATGACCGGGTCAGCGGGCCGTTCAGGCTCAGCGGGTCAGTCGAGGTAGTCGCGCAGCACCTGGGACCGGGACGGGTGCCTGAGCTTGGACATCGTCTTCGACTCGATCTGCCGGATCCGCTCCCGGGTCACCCCGTAGACCTTGCCGATCTCGTCGAGCGTCTTGGGCTGGCCGTCGGTCAGCCCGAACCGCATGGAGACCACCCCGGCCTCGCGCTCCGACAGCGTGTCGAGCACCGAGTGCAGCTGCTCCTGCAGCAGCGTGAAGCTGACCGCCTCGCCGGGCTGGATCGCCTCGGAGTCCTCGATCAGGTCGCCGAACTCGCTGTCGCCGTCCTCGCCCAGCGGGGTGTGCAGGGAGATCGGCTCCCGGCCGTACTTCTGGACCTCGATGACCTTTTCCGGGGTCATGTCGAGCTCGACCGCCAGCTCCTCGGGGGTCGGCTCGCGGCCCAGGTCCTGCAGCATCTGCCGCTGCACCCGGGCGAGCTTGTTGATGACCTCGACCATGTGCACGGGGATGCGGATCGTGCGGGCCTGGTCGGCCATCGCGCGGGTGATCGCCTGCCGGATCCACCAGGTGGCGTACGTCGAAAACTTGTAGCCCTTGGTGTAGTCGAACTTCTCCACCGCGCGGATCAGGCCGAGGTTCCCCTCCTGGATCAGGTCCAGGAACAGCATGCCGCGCCCGGTGTACCGCTTGGCCAGCGACACCACCAGCCGCAGGTTGGCCTCCAGCAGGTGATCCTTGGCCCGGCGGCCGTCGTCGGCGATCCATTCCAGGTCGCTCCGGGCGTCGGCGCGCAGCGAGGTCTGGCCCTCGGCCAGCTTCTCCTCGGCGAACAGGCCGGCCTCGATGCGCTTGGCCAGCTCGACTTCCTGCTCCGCGTTGAGCAGCGGCACCTTGCCGATCTGCTTGAGGTAGTCCTTGACCGGGTCCGACGTCGCCCCGGCGACCGCTACCTGAGCGGCGGGCAGGTCCTCGTCGTCGTCGCCGTAGACGAACGCCTCGTCCTCGTTCTCTTCCGCGGCGGGCTTGGCCACCTGGACCTGACCCACGACCGTGACCTCGCCCGGCTTCTGGCCGGGCGCAGCCGGGGTGGCCGCCGCGGGAGTGGCCTCATCGTGGCTGTCGTCCGCCTCGGCGGCCTCGCCGTCGGGCTCGTCGGCCTCCAGCCCGATGGCGATGACCTCATCGGCCTCATCCCCGCTGACCTCAAGATCAGCCAGGTCGGCCTCGACGTCCAGTTCGGCGACCGTGGCCAGATCGGGCTCGCCGTCCAGGTCGACCTCTACGTCCATGTCGTCACCGGTGTCGGCGAATTCGGCGTCGGCGACCTGGTTCTCGCCGCCGCCGTCGCGACCGCCCTGATGGGAGTGGTCGTCCCCGGGGCCCTGGTCCGTCTGCTCCCGGTCCCGGACCGCCGCGGCTGACCGGGGCCGCCCGCCGCCACGCTCCCCGTCCCGGCCCGCGTTCTGGCGCTTGGCCGCACTGCCGGAAGCGCGCTGGCCGTCGGCGGCCAGATCGCCGCTCACCAGCGCGACAGCGGTGTCGGCTCGATTCCCCGCCCCGTCGGCCGCACCGGCCCGCGCCGAGGCGGGCTGTGCGGCTACGCGTGCGCCCCGACCCGAAGGAACCTGGCCCGACGGCCGTGGCTGCCTCCGCGCTGCGGAGCCTGCAGCGCTTGCCACCGCGGTCACCCCTTCCCTTGCTGGATGGCGGCCAGCCACGCCGCAACCAATCTCATGCTGACCGAACTAGCAGGCGACACAGTCACCTCTCCTGCAACCGTATGGCGGGGAATGGGCCCCTACCGACTGGATCCCGCTCCCAAGACCGTCCCGGAAACCGGGCGCCTGCCGCGGTACACCGCGGCTGGAACCGGCTTGCCTCCCGTCAACCACCTTAGGCGGAGTCGGCGGGTAGGTCGTACCGCTGCGGCCGCTGACCGCGAGTTCCCTGGCGAAACAACCGCCCCACGCGCAGGTATGGTACCCACAACCGTCACGCCTTCCCTCATTTGCGCGCCTCCGGCACAACTGCTCATTTGCGCGCCTCCGGCACGACCGCTCATTTGCGCGCCTCCGGCACGACGCCCTTCCCGGCCGCCGCTGCGCCAACCCGCCTAGCCGGTGGCCCGGCGTCACGCCGCGGGCTGTGCACCACGAGCACGGTCACGTCGTCGTCCTGTTCGTAGCCGGTCATCATCCGCTCAACCAGGTAATCGAGGAGCATCGCCGGGTTTTCCGTGGCCTCGCCCGGGGCGTCGGCCGCCACCGCGACCAGCTCATCAAGACCCGTGTCCAGGCCGCGCCTGCGGTTCTCCACCAGTCCATCGGAATACAGCACCGCGGTGTTGCCTGGCGGCAGCCGGAACGCGTACTGCTGCCGCGGGCTGGCCCAGCCCAGCGGGGTGCCGGCCTCGGCCGTGTCCAGCCGCGGCGGCGCGTCGACCGACAGCAGCAGCAGCGGCAGGTGACCGGCGCTGCCTGCCATTCCTTCCCCGGTCACGGGGTCGAGAACCAGGTAGGCGACCGTAGTCACCTGCTCCTCAAGCTCGGTGGCGATGAACAGCCGGTCCAGGCCGGCCAGGACCGCGGCCGGCCGCGGGTCGGTCAGAGCCAGCGCGCGCAGCGCGTTGCGGACCCGGCCCATCCCGGCCGCGGCGGTCAGCCCCTTGCCCATCACATCGCCCGTGGCCACCGCCAGCTTGCCGTCCGGGAGCCGGAACGCGTCGTACCAGTCCCCGCCGATCTCCATATTCCTGGTCACCGGCAGGTACCTGGCCTCCAGGATCACCCCGGGCACGGTCGGCAGGCTGTCCGGCAGCAGGCTGCGCTGCAGCGTTTCCGCCGTGGTGTGCTCCCGCTCGAACAGCGCGGCCCGCTCCAGCGCCAGCGCGCACTGCCCCGCCAGCGCCTCCAGGAACACCCGCTCCTCGTCGGTGATCTTCCTCGGCCGGGTGAACGAGAACCGCAGCGCCCCCAGCGGAGCCCCCGACGACAGCAGCGGCAGCCCCACCCAGGCCCTCTCATCGCTGTGCTCCAGGAAGAAATCGACGTTGACCTCATCCTCAAACTGCCGCCGCAGGTCATCAGGGCTCTCCACCAGCAGCGGCCGGCGGGCCAGGATCGCCACCGTCATCACGCTCGGCACATCCAGCGGCATGTCCCCGGTCGGCGACCCCGGGCTGTCCGGCAGCCCCGCCAGGTTCACCGTCCGCAGCCGCAGCCGCTCCGGGTCGAGCATCGCCACCGCCGACCGCTCGGCGCCGATCGCCGAGCGACCGACCTCGGTGATGACCTCAACCACCTGCTCCACGGTGATCGCCTCGGCCAGCATCGACGTGGCCTGCTGCAGCCGCACCGTGCGCAGTGCCGCCGCCGACAGTTGCTCGGTCAGCCGGCCCCGCATCTCCTCGGCCTCACGCTGCCCGGTGACATCGGTGCTGGCCCCGACCCACTCGATGATCTTCCCGTCCCGCTCGATCGGCACCGCACGCACGTCGTAATGCCGGTAGGACCCCGACTTGGTCCGCACCCGGTACCGGCTGTCGAATACCTTGCCCTTGTCCACGCAGTCGAGCCATTCCCGCTCGACCCGCTCCCGGTCCTCGGGGTGGATCGCGTCCAGCCAGCCGCTGCCCAGGTACTCATCAACACCCTGCCCGGTGATCCACCGCCACTCCGGGGAATCCTCCGCGATCTTCCCGGTCGGCGTGGTCACCCATACCACCTGCGCCCCGGCCTGGACCAGCGACCGGTACCGCTCCTCGCTCCGCCGCAGGTCCTCCTCCTGCTTCCTGCGGTCGGTGATGTCCGACGCGATCAGCACCACCCCGGTGATCTCCCCGTCCGGGTCGTGCGAAGGAAACCAGGAAAACGACCAGTGCCGGACCTGATCGCCCACAGGAACGGCCTCATCATCGGCGAACACCGGCTCGTCAGCATCCAGCACCCGCCGCGCCGCCGCCTGGGCCCGGCGGCCAAGATCCTCCGGCCACACCTGCGACGGCATCCGGCCGATGTAATCACCCTGCTTCAGCCCATGCATGCACGCCAGGGTCTGATTCACCCGGCGGAACCGCAGGTCAGCACCCACAAACGCGAAACCGATCGGCGCCTCGCTCATCAGCGTGGCCAGCAGCGCGGAGTCGGATACGTCCATGCCGGACACGCGCGGCTTCGGCACGGAGGTGCCGGTGCTCAACGGGAACACCCCGGACCCGTAAGAGCACGTGCCATCAACGGTTCCTTCCTGCTCACTGCGGACACAAGAAGGCTAGCGGCAACAACGCGCACAAGAGAGCTAGCGGAGACAACTCGGCCAGGGGAGCCGACCGGCTGCCGCGCCGACTGGCACCCTGCCGAGGACCAAAAATGACGCTGATCACGTGCTCCGATGAGCAATTATGTCCTCAATGCTGGAGAATTGCCAGTATTTCCAATACTTTGTTCCTCCGGCTCACTAGCTGACCGGACAGGGGTCCGCCGCTAGCTCACGGCCCCTGCCGTGCCACCATGGCCGCGGCAACTCCCGTTGTGCCGTCACTGTGGCCGCATGCAGGCAACCGAAACTCACGCCCCCAAGGCACGATAGATGGAGCTGCGCCTCATCGTCCACCCGGCTGAATGTATTGGCGGAGTCTGGCATTGTGAGGGGAGGGGCCCGGCTTACGCGGTATGAGCGGTTTGGGTGAAGGCGAGGTTATGGCCGTAGGGGACAACACGTCCAGAAACGGGGGGCGCGCCGCGCCCGGGCATGGCACAGGACCGTGTGCATCTGAAAAGCTAGCCGGGTGAACCCGCCGAGCCGACGATCCGACCCTCCGGGACGGCCGGGCCACCACAGTCACTCCGGTCCCCCGCGGCAGCGGCCGGCCGGCACGTCCACATCGGCGCCACCGCCCAACGCGCTGTTCGCCGAGATGCTCAGGGCCGCGCGCGAGCTGCTGGCCGTGCGCAGCCCGCTCGACGCCGAGCTGATGGTGAGCGAGCTGCTCGGCACCTGGTGGGGCCAGCGCACCACCCGCCCAGGCGGCCGGGAGGTCAGGCGCCGTCGCGCCGACGTCGAGGAGCTGGTCGGCGAGGGCCTGGTCGCGTACGCGGCCCAGCAGGGCAGCCCGGCCGCGCTGGCGCTGCTGTCCGGCATCGCCTGCCTGGGCACACCGCGGCAGGCGGCCAGCGCCGAGGAGGCCGCCCTGGCGCTGATGGAGCGCGGCGTCGCCCGGCCCGGCTGGGCCGAGCACGTCGGCGCGGTGGTCGCGGCCGAGTGCTACCTGAACTCCGACGCCTACGGCGACCGCGACGAGGTCGTCTGCGTGTTCAGCTACGCCGGGCAGGAGCAGCACGCGCTCGTCGTGGTGGTCGACTACAACACGGGCGGCCTGGCCCGGGACGGCTGGGTCACCTCGCAGGTGGCCAAGCTGCTCGACTACTGCGGCCAGGCTGAGTCCACATTCACACAGGTCCCGCCGCCGCAGGTGCGCCGGCTGCTGGAGTCGGCGCTCGCGGTCACCGAGAAGGCCACCGACCCTCAGGTCAGCAGCTCGTTCCCGTCGTACCACGCGTTCATCAGGGCCCGGGTGCGCACCCTGCCGCCCACCCTGTCCTGGCGGAACTCCCCCTCGGGCACCGCCGGCCAGCCGCAGCCCGCCGTCCATCCGGGCAGCCCCGGCCTGACCGGCCCGGGCCAGGGCGGCAGCAGTTCCGCCCGGCGGCAGGGCTGGCGCAAGGACCGCCGGGCCGCGCTGGTCGCTGAGTTCCTCGCCTCCGACGAGGCCGAGGACCTGTCGGATCGCGAGGCCGCGAGCCGCTGCGCCGACCACATCGTGAACTACGGCTGTGACCAGGATTTCGGCCGCCCGCTGCGGATGAGCCCGGCCAAGGCCGAAACCTTCCTGCTCGACTGGCTGCCCCGCAAAGTGCTGCTCTCCCCGGCCGAGCAGCACGCGATGCCGCACGTGCTCGCCGCCTGGGTGCGCTGGACCGGGGTCCGCGAGGGCCGGGACACCAAGGTGATCGGGGCCACGCTGGACGCGGTGTTCGACTCGATGGGCACGTTCACCCGCGTGTACCGGGACCCGGTCTCGTTCGGCCTGGAGCAGCGGCTGGTGGCCCGGCTGCTGCCCGACTCCGACCTCGAGGCGCTGCCCCGCCGGGTGTTCGCGTTCGGGGTGCTGCAGGGCAGCTACCGCGGCACCGACCTGGCCACCCTCGACCCGGCCAGCCCGCGGGACCGCCGCATCCTGCTGGAGGCGGACCACGACGAACCGTCGGGCCGGGCGGGTGGCGACCACATCGACCGGCACCTGGTCCTGGCCGACCGGCTGTGGCGCGGCGATCCGCCGGAGCTCTGGGAGGCCGCGCAGCGCCTGCTCGACATCGGCGAGGACCGGCACTCGGTGCTGCACGCGCTGATGGAAACGATCCGGGCGGCGGGCAGCGACGAGAAGCGGATCGCCGCCGCGCTGTACGAGCTTCCGCCGGAGGAGCCCGCGGGGTGACCGCCGCGCCCGGCGTCATCGACCTGAACGCGGATCTCGGCGAGAGCTTCGGCACCTGGCGGCTCGGCGACGACGAGGCCCTGCTGACGATCGTCACCAGCGCGAACATCGCCTGCGGGTTCCACGCGGGCGACCCGCTCACGATCCGGCGCGCCTGCGCGGGCGCCATCGCGCGCGGCGTGGCCATCGGCGCCCAGGTCAGCTACCGCGACCTGGCCGGCTTCGGCCGCCGGGAGATGGTGGTGCCGCCGGAGGAGCTGACCGCCGAGGTGCTGTACCAGATCGCCGCGCTGGACGGGATCGCCCGCGCCGAGGGCGGCCGGGTCGGCTACGTCAAGCCGCACGGCGCCCTGTACAACCGCTGCGTCAGGGACCCGGTCCAGGCCGCGGCGGTCGCGGA
The DNA here is from genome assembly GCA_963844655.1 of uncultured Actinomycetota bacterium. GTDB lineage: Bacteria > Actinomycetota > Actinomycetes > Streptosporangiales > Streptosporangiaceae > JASHPR01. The sequence goes on from CAWJPA010000009.1 coordinate 642,401, forward strand.
CGCGGTCAAGGCCTACGACCCCGGCCTGCCGCTGCTGACCCTGCCCAGCGGGGCGACGGTGGAGGCCGCGACGGCCATGGGCCTCACCGTCATCGCCGAGGCCTTCGCCGACCGGGCCTACCGCGCCGACGGCACGCTCGTTCCCCGCGGCCAGCCGGGCGCGGTGATCAGCGATCCGGACCGGGCCGCCGCCCGCGCGGCGTCCATGGCCACTGGCCACTCGCTGGAGTCCGAGGACGGGCAGCAGATTCCGGTACGGTTCCGGTCGATCTGCGTGCACGGGGACACCGCGGGGGCGGTCGCGCTCGCGCGGGCAGTCCGGGAGGCGCTGGAGCGGGCCGGCGTGCGCGTGGCGCCGTTCGCGTGATGCGGGCCAGGCGGGCGGGCGATGCTGCCCTGCTGGTTGAGGCGGAAGGCCGCGCGAACCGGCTGGCTGCCGCCATTGAGCCAGTACGCATCCGCGGCGTGGCCGATGTCATCCCCGGCGCGGGAACTGTGCTCGTGGTGACCGAGCCGGGCCTGGTGGGGCTGGATGAGCTGGCCGCGCGGATCGAGACCCTGGCCCTGCCTCCCGCCGGGGCGGATGCCGCGCCGACGGCCGAGATTCCCGTGATCTACGACGGGGCCGACCTGGCCGAGGTGGCCCGGCTGACCGGGCTCACCACGGATGAGGTGATCGCCAGGCACGCCGCCGCCGAGTACACGGTGGGCTGGATGGGCTTCTCCCCCGGCTTCGGGTACCTGACCGGGCTCGACCAGGACCTGGCCGCGGTGCCGCGGCTGGACGAGCCGCGGCTGCGGGTGCCTGCGGGCTCGGTGGCCATCGCCGGCGGGCTGGCCGCCGTGTACCCGACCACGTCACCCGGCGGATGGCGCCTGCTCGGCCGCACCTCGGCCGTGCTCTGGGACCCCGACCGCGACCCGCCCGCCCTGTTCACCCCTGGCATGCGCGTCCGCTTCCGCCCCGCCGCCCCGGGTTCCCATGATCGTGGTGGATTGGTGTCAAATAGCGCACCTAATCCACCACGATCATGGAACGAGGGGCCGGGGATCGAGGTGGTGCGGCCGGGGGTGCTGGCCACCGTGCAGGATCTCGGGCGGCCGGGGCTCGGGCATCTCGGGGTGCCGCATTCGGGAGCGGCCGACGTGGCCAGCCTGCGGCGGGCCAACCGGCTGGTCGGCAACCCGGACGGCGCGGCCGGGCTCGAGCTCACGCTGGGCCGGGCCGTGCTCCGCTTCCCTGAGGAGGCGTGGGTGGCGGTGACCGGCGCGTCCGCCCCGGTCTCCGTGACCGCCGCACCTGATGGGGCCGCCCCGGAAGGGGGGAGTGCCGGGAGCGGCCAGGGCGGCGGCGAACGGCCGGTGGAGCACGGCGCGGCGTTCCTGGTGCCGGCGGGCGGGACGGTGCGGATTGGCGCGCCCGCCGTCGGGCTGCGCAGCTATGTCGCGGTCCGGGGCGGCATCGACGTGCCCCCCGTGCTCGGCAGCCGGTCCGCGGACCTGCGCTCCGGGCTCGGTCCCCCGCCGCTGCGTCCCGGCGACCGGCTGCCGCTGGGCGCGCCGACGGAGCCGCCGCCGGGAGGCGCGAGCGCGGGCGGCGCCCCCGCGGGCGGCGCGGCCAGCGCGAGCGGGGCGGCGCCGGTGCTGCAGGCGGCCGGCGCGGCCGCGACGATCCGGGTGATCCCTGGCCCGCGTGACGACTGGTTCGCGGCCGGAGCGCTCGGGCTGCTGTGCGGCAGCGACTACACGGTCACGCCGGCCAGCGACCGCACCGGGCTGCGGCTCGACGGTCCCGCGCTGCCGCGCGCCCGCCGTGACGAGCTGCCCAGCGAGGGCCTGGTGACCGGCGCCTTGCAGGTCCCGCCGAGCGGGCGGCCGATCCTGCTGCTGGCCGACCACCCGGTCACCGGCGGCTACCCCGTCATCGCCGTGGTGGCCACCGCCGACATCGGCCTGGCCGCGCAGCTCCGGCCGGGCAGCCGGGTGCGGTTCACGGTCAGGACGGGCTGATCGCGCGGTAGGCCGTGAGCACGTCCGTCGCCGAGACCGTGGTCAGGTCCGCGGCGCTCGCCTCGTTGCCCATCTGGGTGATCCGCACATCCCGGACCGCGCACGCGCGCTCGAACAGCGACCGCGCGAACCGGCCGTTGCCGAGCTCGTCGATCTGTCCCCGCTCGCAGGCAGCGCTGAAGATCTCGTCGAGCACCGGCAGCGCGTCGGCGTCGAAGCTGTCCCCCGCCAGCTGCGCGATCACCTCGGCGATGCTGGTCAGCTCCGGCGCCGAGTAGCTCGGGAACGAGATCCGGGTGCTGAACCTGGAGCCGAGCCCCGGGTTGCTGCGCAGGAACCTGTCCATGTCCGCGGTGTAGCCGGCCAGCACGATCACCAGGCGGTCGCGGTCGTCCTCGGCGCGCTTGAGCAGCGCCGCGATCGCCTCGGCGCCGAACGCGTCGCCGCCCGAGTAGCCCTGGTTGTACAGCGCGTAGGCCTCGTCGACGAACAGCACCCCGCCGAGCGCCGAGTCGATCAGCTTGTTGGTCTTGATCGCGGTCGAGCCGAGATGCTCGCCGACCAGGTCGGCCCGGTGCGCCTCCACCACGCTGGGCCGCACCAGCAGCCCCAGGGCCGCGAAAATCCGGCCCAGGATCCTGGCCACCGTGGTCTTCCCGGTTCCTGGCGGGCCGGTGAACACGAAGTGCCGGGCCGGCGGCTGGCTGGCCAGGCCGTGCGCGTCGCGCATCCGGGCCACCCGCAGCTGCGCGGCGATCTCGTGCACCTGCCGTTTGACCGGCTCGAGGCCGATCAGCGCGTCGAGCTCGGCCAGCGCGCTCTCCAGCGTGGGCGTCTCGCTGTACCCGCGGAACCTGGTGGTCAGATCCGCGAACGCCTGCTCCAGATCCGTGCCGCGCAGGGTGACCAGGTCGGCGGAGGTTGGCTCGGCCGCGGCGCCCATGACCCGGACGTCCCTGGCCTGGCCGGCCTTTTCCAGCAGGCTGCGCACGAACCGCCCGTTCCCCAGGTCGTCGGCCATCCGCCTGCGGCCCACGTCCTCGAACATGCGCCACAGCACAGGCCGGGCGTCCGGGTCGAGCAGCTCGCCGCGGCGCTCGATGGCCAGGTCGGCCAGGGACAGCAGCTCGGCCGGGGTGTACCCGGGGAACTTCACCCGCACCGCGAACCGCGACGTGAGGCCGGGGTTGCTGGCCAGGAGGCTCTCCATCTGCCGCTCGTACCCGGCCAGGATGATGATCAGATCATCGCGGTCGTCCTCGGCGCGCTTGAGCAGCGCCTGAATGGCCTCGGCCCCGAACCTGTCGCCCTGCCCGTCGCCCTCGTTCAGCAGGCTGTAGGCCTCGTCGATGAACAGGACCCCGCCGAGCGCCGAGTCGATGAGCTCGTTGGTCTTGATCGCGGTCGCGCCCAGGTACTCGCCGACCAGGTCGGCGCGCTGCGCCTCGACCACGGCGGGCGTCTGCAGCAGGCCGAACGCGTAGAAAATCTTGGCCACGATGCGGGCCACCGCGGTCTTGCCTGTTCCGGGCGGGCCGAGGAATACCAGGTGCTGCATGGGCTTGTCGATCGTGTACCCGGCCACCGCGCGCCTGCGGGCGGCCTCGATCGACGCGGCTATGGAGTGAATCTGGTCCTTGACCGCGGTCAGGCCGATCATGTTGTCCAGCTCGGCCATGGCCTCGTCGACCGTGACCTCGGGCGGCCCGGCCCGGTCCTGGCCGGCCTCGGGCGGGGCCTGGGTGGTGTCGACGTACTGGCCGCGGACCGCGTCCGCCGCGGCCGCGATCCGGCCACCGCTGCGAGGCCGCCGCTCGCCGGGCCCGCTGCTCGCGGGGCGGCTCGCGCCGCCCGGGCGGGTGCCGGCCGACGGGCGGGTCTTCGGCCCGGTCAGCGTGTCCGGGCCGGCTTCCCCGTCGTCCCGGGGTGCCGCGGGCGAGGCGGGCCAGCCGTGGGGTGCGGCCAGGGCACCGGCGCGGGCCTGCTGCCGGCCGAACTCGCGCTCGTCCTGCCAGGACTTGGCCAGACGCCAGCCCAGCACCACCAGCGCGATCATCCAGGCGGCGGCGGGAGCGGTCACGGGCAGGCTGGCGGCGACGTGCCAGAGGAGCACGGCGACGGGGAGCGCGAAGCCCAGGGCCCAGGCGGTGGTGCGGCACGGCACGAACCAGCGGCCCAGCGAGCCGGCGTGCGCGGCGGCGGCCACGGCGAACGGGAGCACGAGCAGCGGGAAGATCCAGGGTTTGTACCCCCCGGACAGCCCGGAAGCGGATATTACGGCCAGGCCCCACGCGGCCACCGATAGCGAAGCCAGGACACTGCGGTGCCCGGCCCAGACCGCAAACGGCGCATAAATGATCGCGATCACAAGCAAGATCCCAAACAGCGGGCCGGCCAGAAATACCAGCGCACCCAGCAAAAGGATCTTGATAAACAGCGGCGCAGCGGAGAAGCCCTGGCGGGTGCGGGTGATCGCTCCCTGCGCAAACCGCTTGCCTGGCAGGGACAGTGACCCCGGGACTGTCCGCATTTGACTCCCTCACGCTTGTCACCTGTATAGCGCATTACCGTTCGCAGACGAAGGCACGCAATGGGGATACCGCAAAGAAAATTGGCCCCGAACGACCGTGGGACCGGTGTGCGGGCCAGGCAGGTCAGGCGCCGGGCCGGTCCGGCACCGGCGCGCCGGGGGCCCGTCCCACCGCCCGGCCGTGGCACCATTGCGCAGGATTGGCCTTCAATGCCGTGGGCGGAGGGACATGGAAAGGATCACTGCCGACCTGCTCATTCCCGGCCGCGGGCAGCCCGTGCGGGGCGGCGTCGTCGTGCTGGACGGCAAGCAGATCAGCTACGCGGGCCCCGCGGCCGGGGCACCCGACACCCCGGGGGCGGCCGCCAGCCAGGCGGTGACGGTCATGCCCGGGCTGTGGGACTGCCACGGGCATTTCCTGGGCTCGCGCACGTTCGACCTCGGGCAGCTGCCGCTCGAGCCGGTCGCGCTGCGGGCCGCCCGGTCCGCCCGCGACCTGCGCGCGGCGCTGGACGCCGGCGTCACCTCGGTCCGCGAGGTCGGCGGGCTGGGCATCTACCTGGCCCGGGCGGTGGCCGAGGGGCTGCTCGACGGGCCGGTGATCTACTCAGCCGGAGCGGTCCTCAGCACCACTGGCGGCCATGGCGACCTGCACGCCTACCCGCTGCCCTGGATGGATCAGTTTCCCCTGCTGACCGGCCATGGCGGGGAGCTGCGCCTGGCTGACGGCATCGCCGAGTGCATGCGCGCCGTCCGGGAGCAGCTGCGCCGGAACGCGCGCGTGATCAAGGTCTGCGCCTCGGGCGGGGTGCTCTCCGAGGTCGACCATCCCGTGCACCAGCAGTTCACCGTGGCCGAGCTGCGCACGATCGTGGAAATCGCCGGCCTGGCCGAGCGGGTGGTCGCGGCGCACTGCCACGGCAAGCCGGGCATCATGGCCGCGCTCGAGGCCGGGGTCCGCACCATCGAGCACGGCACCTACCTCGACGACGAGGCCTGCGACGCGATGCGGGAGACGGGCGCGATTCTCGTGCCGACCAGGACCATCGTCGAGGACATGCTGGCGCACCTGGACGTGGTGCCCGACTACGCGGCCACCAAGCTGGTCGCGATCGCCGGGCGGCACGCGCAGGCCACGACCCGCGCCCTGGAGCGCGGGGTGACGATCGCGATGGGCACGGATATCGGGCTGACCGGCTCCGACCTGCCCAATTCCTGGGGCATGAACGGACGTGAGCTGGCTCATCTGGTCGCGCTGGGCATGACGCCGCTGCAGGCGATCGACGCCGCGACCGCCACCGGGCCGCTCACGCTCGGGCCGCAGGCACCGCGCAGCGGCCGGCTCGAGGCCGGCTTCGACGCCGATGTGATCACCCTGGACGCCGACCCGCTGGCCGACATCGGCGTGCTCGCCGACCCCGCTCACGTGACCGGAGTGTGGACCGGCGGCCGGCGGGTCAAGCCGTCGGCCGGCCTGCCTCCGCTGGGTGCTGCCGCGCGCTGATCAGCCTGGCCGGCCGGGATCGAGAATCCAGGCGGTGGTGTCAGCGGGCAGCTGGTCACCGTGGACGGGGGCGCTCGCGATCGCGACGGTTCCCGGCGGCAGCGTCACCGGCCGGGGCCCGAAGTTGGTCACCGACTGCCACCCGCCGGGACAGCGGAAGTGCACGACCCGGCCGCTGGCCCCTGGCTGCCACTCGATCCCGCCGGCGGCGAGCAGCCGGCGGCGCCAGCCGAGCGCGTGCCGGTAGAAGTTCAGCGTGGAGTCCGGGTCCTGTTCCTCCGCCTCCACCGACAGAGAGCCGAACCAGCCGGGCTGCGGTATGTGCGCGGCGCCGATGCTGAACCCGAACGACAGCCCCCGGGCCGTCCAGGGCAGCGGAACGCGGCAGCCGTCGCGTCCCTTGTCCGTGCCGCGGGACCGGCGGAACGTGGGGTCCTGCAGGACCTCGTCGGGCAGCTCTCCCACCTCGTGCAGGCCGAGTTCCTCGCCCTGGTACAGATACGCGGAGCCGGGCAGCGCGAGGATCAGCAGGGTCGCGGCCCGCGCCCGGCGGAGCCCAAGGCCGCGATCCAGCTCGGGGGCGGCGCCGCAGCTCAGCAGCCAGGCCCGGGCGGTCTGCCGGCTGAGGTGGCCGTCGGGCGCCAGCCCGTAGCGGGTGGCGTGCCTGATCACGTCGTGGTTGGACAGCACCCAGGTGGTCGACACCCCGTTCTCCCCGCCGCCGGAGAGATTCTCGGTGATGGTCGTGCGGAACTGCCCGGGATCCCAGTCCGCCAGCAGCAGGTCGAAGTTGAAGGCCTGGCCCAGCCCGTCCGGGCTGGCGTACCGCTCCCGCCGGGACCGGTGCACCCAGGCTTCGGCCACCGCCGACCGCGGGGGCTGGTACTCGTTGAGGACCTGCCGCCACTCCGCGTAGATGTCGTGCACCTCGTCCCGGTCCCAGAACGGGTGGGCGCCGGGCGGCAGCGGCCCCTCGGCCAGGGCGGCCCGGCTGGCCAGCGGCTCGGTCAGGTTCTTGGCCAGGCCGTGAGCCACGTCCACACGGAAGCCGTCGACGCCGCGGTCGGACCAGAACCGGATCGTGGTCAGGAAGTCCTCCCGGACCTCGCGGTTGGCCCAGTTCAGGTCCGGCTGAGCCACGGTGAACAGGTGCAGGTACCACTGCCCGTCCTGGACCCGGGTCCAGACCGATTCGCCGCTGACCGTTTCCCAGTCCGACGGCGGCTCTGACCCGTCCGGGCCGGTCCCGTCGCGGAAGATGTACCGGTCCCTGGCGGCCGATCCCTTCGGGGCGGCCAGCGCCTCCCGGAACCACAGGTGCCGGCTCGAGGTGTGGTTCGGCACGATGTCGACGATCACCTTGATCCCCGCGGCGTGCAGCCCGGCGGTCATCTCGTCGAAATCGGCGAGCGTGCCGAGACGCGGGTCGACGTCCCGGTAATCGTCGACGTCATAGCCGCCGTCGACCAGGGCCGAGGGGTAGAACGGGCTCAGCCAGACCGCATCGACCCCGAGCGAGGCCAGGTAGGGGATGCGCGAGATGATCCCCCGCAGGTCGCCCACCCCGTCCCCGTCGGAGTCGGCGAAGCTGCGCGGGTAGATCTGGTACACGACGGCGCGGCGCCACCAGTCGGCCTCTGCCGCGCCGCCGTCGGCCTGCACGACGACGGTGCTTGTCTCCGGCACGAATCTCCCTCCGTGGCACGGAACCGGACCCGGCGGCCCGGTGTGCTGGAACGTTCCACAGACAGGGAATCGCCGCGTTCGCGCTCTGTCAAGGCGTTACCGGCCAGCAGGTACGGTGACTGTGTGACCGGGTCACGACCAGGCCGGACCGGGCCTGCGGTCTCGCCGAAACCGACCATCCAGGACGTCGCCCGCGCCGCCGGGGTGGGCAGGCAAACGGTCTCGAATGTGCTGAACGGCACCGGCCGGGTGGGCGAGGCGACCCGGGCCCGGGTGCTCGAGGCCGTGGCGGCTCTGGGCTATCAGCCCCATCTCGGCGCGCGGAGCATGCGCACCCGTCGCACCCGTCAGGTCGCGTACGTCCTCCCCCGAGTGCAGCTCCAGCCGAACAACCTCGTCATGACGGAGTTCCTGCAGTCGCTGGCCGCGGCGAGCGCGAGGCGCCACTACAACATGATGATCGTCGTCCCGGACGGCGACCCGCGCACCGACATGCGCAGGCTGATCGCCAGCCGGAGCGTGGACGCGTTCATCCTGTCCGAGGTGCAGCCCGACGACCCGCGCGTGGCCCTGCTGGCCGAGTCGGGGATGCCCTTCGCCTGCTTCGGCCGGACCGGCCCGGGGCTGCCGCAGCACTGGGTGGACATCGACAATCACGGGGCCACGGCCGCAGCAGTGCGGCACGTGCTGGCCAGGGGATTCGCCCGGCCCGTCTTCGTGGGCTACCGCTCGGCCAGCAGCTGGGACGCGGCGCGGGCGGACGGGTTCCGGGCCGGGCTCGGTCTTGGTGAGCCGTCCGCGGCGCCGCCCGGGATGCTGTTCGTCGACGAGACCACCGCGCAGCGGAAGATCCGGTCGCTCATCGTGTCGGCCCGGCCGGGCGCGGTCATCACCAGCAGCGACCGGCTCGCCGCCGCGGTCTACACCGTCGCCGCCGAGCAGGGCCTGCGCATCGGCCGCGACCTCGCGGTCACCGGCTTTGACGGCAGCGTCGCAGCCGGCCTGCTGCATCCCGCCCTGACCAGCGTGGCCATCCCGGTGCACGACATCGCCCGGCGGGTGCTCGACCGGGCGCTGCAGCAGATCGGCCGCGGCGCCGATCAGCTCCCGGGCGAGATCGTGGCCACGCGGCTGCGCCTGGGCGAGAGCACCGGCCATCCGGCGGGCCGGGACGCGGCCCCCGACGCGAGCGAGCAGGTGCGGACGGCCAGCCTGCCGACCGTCCTGGAATCCATCGACCGGCTCGGGTACCGCCCCCGCCCCACGCCGGCGGCGCTGGTACACGGCGCGCCGCGCACGGTGGCGGTCATCGTCACCCACATGACCCGGCCCTCCGCCGTCGTCCGCGTCGCGGGTGCGCTGGCCGTGCTCGAGGAGCAGGGCTACGACACGATCGTGTGCAACGTGGACGGCCCGGCGGAACGAGACCGTCACCTTCGGGCCCTGCTGCCGACGCGCCGGGTGGACGGGGCCCTGGCGATTTCGCTGCCGCTGTCCCGCGAGCAGCTGGCCGAGTTCGCCCGGGCCGGGATGGTGCTGGCCACCGTGGACACCGCGGCGGCCGGCGTGCCGCAGACGGTTATCGACGATGTGGCCGGCGGCCGCCTGGCCACCGAGCACCTGATCTCCCTGGGCCATCGCCGGATCGGGTTCGTCGGCGACACGGCCTCGCCCCGGCCGCCGGCCGGCCTGGGCTTCACGTCATCGGGGCACCGGCTGCGGGGCTACCGGCAGGCCCTGGCCGCGGCCGGCCTCGGCGCCGGTCCCGGCCTGGTCCGGCGCGGGGACCATGGCGCGGCCGTGGCCGCCGAGCTCGCCGCCCAGCTGCTCAAGCTGCCGGATCCTCCGTCAGCGATCTTCGCGGCATCCGACACCCAGGCCATGGGCGTGCTGGCGGCGGCGGACCGCCTCGGCGTGGCCGTACCGGACCAGCTGTCGGTCATCGGCTTCGACGACACTGAGTCGGCCGCCCTGCTCGGGCTGAGCACCGTCCGGCAGCCGCTCGCGCGCAGCGGGGAAGAGGGGGCCCGCCGGCTGTGCGCCCTGCTGCGCGGCGAGCAGATCAGCCCGCTCCGCCAGCAGCTCGCGCTGGAGGTCGTGCCGCGCGCCAGCACGGCCGGGCGCAGCGACTAGATCCAGCGCCCGCCCGGTCAGCCGGGCCAGCGGTCCCGCCAGGGCAGCGCGGCCTCGATCGCCGCGCACGCCGACAGGACCAGGGCGTCGCCGTGCCGCGGGCCCACGACCTGCACACCGATGGGCAGCCCGCCGCCGGAGAACCCGCCGGGCACGCTGGCCGCCGGCTGGTGGGTCATGTTGAACGGGAATGTGAACGGCGTCCAGCTCGTCCAGCGCGGCTGCGCGGACGGCTCAGGGACCTCGGCGCCGGCGGCGAACGCGACGATCGGCTCGGTGGGCGTCACCAGCAGGTCGTACGTCTCATGGAAGGCGCCCATGGCGATGCCGAGCTCGGAACGCTCGCGCAGCGCCTGCACGTAGTCGAGCGCCGAGTACCGGTGACCCTCCGCGGCTATCCGGGCCAGACCCGGGTCGAGCAGGTGCCGCAGGCCCGGGTCGGTGTCCTCCACCAGCTTGGCGGCGCCCGTGTACCAGAGCACGTTGAAGGTGGCGATGGGGTCGGCGAACCCCGGGTCGGCGAGCGTGACCCTGGCGCCGCGGGCCTCGAGCGCCGCCACCGCGTTCCTGACCGCGCCCGCCACCTCGGGATCGACCTGTGCGTAGCCGAGCGCGGGGCTGAAGGCCACGTGCAGCCCGCGGACCCGGTCCGGGTCGCAGCTGGCGGCGGCCGGGGCCTGCCGGTCCAGCGCGAGCGGGTCCCGGTAATCGGGCGACGCGAGCGCGTCGAGCATCAGCGCGGCGTCGGCGACCGTGCGCGCCATCGGCCCGACGTGGGACAGCGTGCCGAAGGTGCTGGGCGGGTACACGGGAACCCGGCCGTGGGTCGGCTTGAGCCCGACGATGCCGCAGAAGCTCGCCGGGATCCGGATCGACCCGCCGCCGTCGGTCCCGACCGACAGCGGGCCCAGGCCGGAGGCCACCGCGGCCGCGCTGCCGCCGCTGGATCCGCCGGGCGTCCTGGTGAGGTCCCACGGGTTGCGGGTCACCCCGGTGAGCGGGCTGTCGGTCACCCCCTTCCAGCCCCATTCGGGTGTGGTGGTCTTGCCCACCAGGACCGCCCCGTGCGCCCGCAGGTTGGCGACCGCGGGCGCGTCAACGGCCCACGGGCCGGCCGGGTCAATGGTCCGTGAGCCCCGCCGCGTCGGCCAGCCGCTGGTCAGCAGCAGATCCTTGACCGAGGTCGGCACACCGTCCAGCAGGCCGGCCGCTCGCCGGCCTGCCACCGGCGCTCCGACTCCCGGGCCGCGGCCAGCGCCTCGTCGCCGCGGATCAGGCAGTACGCGTTGGTCGCCGCGTTCTGCGCCTCGATCCGCTCCAGCACGGCCTGCGTCGCCTCCACCGGCGAGAGCTCACGCCGCCGGTACAGCCCGAGCAGTTCCAGAGCGCTGAGTCCCGTGATGTTCTGCATGGCCAGGCGCCTCCGGCTGATCGCGGCCGACGAACTGTCTCGCTGCCCAACATGCCTGCCCGCGCGGCCGCGGGCCAGACCGACACGCGGTCAGGTCAGGCGCCGCTCCGCCGCCCACCGGGTCAGCTGGTGCCGGGTCGAGAGCTGGAGCTTGCGCAGCACCGAGGAGACGTGGGTCTCCACGGTCTTGACGGAGATGAAGAGCTCACGTGCGATCTCCTTGTAGGTGTAGCCGCGGGCGATGAGCCGCAGCACCTCCCGCTCCCGCGGGGTCAGCTGGTCGAGCTCCGGGTCGAAGGACGGGCTGCCCTGCTCGGCCGCCGGCGCCGCGGCGGCGAACGCGTCCAGGACGAACCCGGCCAGCCGGGGCGAGAAGACCGCGTCGCCCGCGGCCACCCGGCGCACCGCGTCCACCAGGTCGGCGCCGGAGATCGTCTTAGTCACGTAGCCCCGGGCCCCCGCCCGGATCACGGCGATCACATCTTCGGGGGCATCGGAGGCGGACAGGGCGAGGAAACGCACCTGCGGGTGCGTTTCCTTGACCGCGGTGACCACGGCCTGGCCGCCGCCCCCGGGCAGGTGCACATCGAGCAGCACGACGTCGGGCGGGTGCTCGGTGATCAGCGCGATCGCGGGCTCGACATCGTCCGCCTCACCCACGACCTCAACCTGGTCGCCGAGTTCGGACCTGACCCCGGACCGGAACAGGCGGTGGTCGTCGACGAGGAAAACCTTCGGCTTGTCCCCGCTCGCGGCGCGCGCGGCCGGCGTAGTCATGCCCGGCTCGGCTGGCGTTCCCCGGCGGACCGGGGCATGGTCAGCGACACCTCGGTGCCCTCGCCCTGGGCACTGCGGACCGTCGCGGAGCCGCCGCGGCGGGTCATCCGGGCGTGGACGGACTCGGCCAGCCCCTTGCGGTCGCTGGGCACCGCGTCCGGGTCGAAGCCCTTGCCGCGGTCCCGCACGAACACAGACACCTGGGTCGGCTCGACCTCGGCGAAGATCGAGACGACCTCGGAGCCGGACCATTTCACGGCGTTGACCGTCGCCTCGCGCGCCGCCGCGAGCAGCGCGCTCAGGTCATCGTTGAGCTCGCAGTCCCCCACGGTGACCGCCTCGACGGCCACTCCGTGCTGGGCCTCCACCTCCTGCTGGATGAGCCGGATCCCGGCCGCGACCGTCATGTCCTCGTCCATCGACCCCGGCGCCCGGCCGTCGAACAGCCAGGAGCGCAGTTCCCGCTCCTGCGCCCGGGCCAGCTGAATGACCCGCTGGGGGTCATCCGCGCGGCGCTGGATCAGGGCCAGCGTCTGCAGCACCGAGTCGTGCACGCGGGTGGCCATCTCGGCTCGTTCCTCGGCCCGGATCCTGGCCTGGCGCTCGACCACGAGGTCCCGGGCGATGCGCAGCCACCAGGGGCCGAGGAGCCCGACGATCGCGACCGTGACCAGGACCACCCCGATCAGCGGGAACAGCAGCGCGGCGGGGCGGTGGTGCCCGGACAGCAGCAGGCTCAGGCCGATGACCAGCAGCAGGACCAGGATCGCCACGCGGAGCACGGCCCGGGACCGCTTTCGTTCGACGACCCCGCCGTCGCCGGCCACCGACAGCAGCGGCTGGGCCAGGCGGCGCATCGTAGCCTGCTCGTCCGCGGGCGCGTTTCTCCAGATCAGCACCAGGCCGATGAGGCTGATGACCTGGGGCCAGGCCAGGCTGGCGAACCAGCCGGCCCCGAGCACGGACGCGAGGAGCAGCACGACGACGAGGAGAGACCCGAGGCCGGCGGTGAGCGCGATGCCCCTCCGGTCGGTCAGGGCCTTGCTCCCGATGCTGCCGTCCGCATCGTCCGCGGGCACCACGAGCCACGTCAGCACATAGCACGCCGCGACGAAACCGGAGGTCACCGCCGTGGCCACCACGATGGCCAGCCGCACCACGTTAACGTCGATGCCCGTCCGCAGCGCCAGGCCGGCCGCCACGCCGCCGACCAGCCCGTCCTCCGGTGCGCGGCGCAGCGGCCCGCTGCGCCGCGGGCCCCTCACCCGGTCGAACAGGGCATGGCGACGACGGCGACGGTCAGCCAGCCAGCCGGGGGGTTGGTCCACCTGTACATCATCGCGCCAGTTCGCCGCGGGTGGCTATCCGGGCGAACCCTGATCCCGGGGTCGTCGTCTCAGGGTCGGATCAGGGTCCGGCCGGGGCTCTTCCCGATAGTGCGCCCGCGCCCGCGACCGCAGGCTGGAGCCATGAACACAACCACAGCTCCAGAAGCCACGAACCAGGACACCGCCGCCAACCCAGACTCCAGCCTGGCCGCTCCGCAGCAGCTGTGCCGCCCCATCGAAGGTCGGATGCTGGCGGGGGTCGCCGCGGGCGTCGCGCGCTACTTCGACGTGGACGCCAACATCATCCGCATCGTCTTCGCCGTGCTCACCGTCATGGGCGGCGCGGGCGTGCCGCTCTACCTGGCCGGCTGGCTGCTCATCCCCGAAGAGGGCTCCGAGCAGTCCATCGCCAGCTCCTTCATCGAGTCCCTGCAGTCCCGTTCGCGCTGACTCAGTCTCGTCAGACCAAGGAGGTCACATCACAATGTCAGGGACGTTCAGTCCGCCCTGGGGGCGCGGATCCGCATCCCGGCCCAGCGCCAGCAACGCCGACCCGAACATGCGGGTCTCCGACGCCGACCGCGCCGAGGTCGCTGACCGCCTGTCCAAGCACTACAGCGACGGGCGGCTCGACGAAACAGAGTTCAACGAGCGCATCGACCAGGCGATGAGAGCCAAGACCCATGCGGATCTGAGCGGGCTGCTCACCGACCTGCCCGCCTCCGAGCCGCCCGAGACGTCCAAGGCCGGGAAGCCGTCCGGGCCCTCGGCCCCGGTGCCGCGTCAGCGGCCCGCCCGCCGCAACCACCGCGTCCTCGAGCTCGTGCTGATCGTCGTGGTCACCGTGATCGTCTGGAACGCCCTGGTGCACTCCTTCATCCCGTGGCTGCTGATCGGGGTCATCGCGCTGCTGTGGCTGCTGTACGGCCCGCGGAATCGCCGCCGCCTCTAGATCACCTGCTTGATCGCATGTCCGGGCCCCGGCGCCGTCCGGGGCCCGACCCATGCCCGCGGCCGACAAAGCCGTCCGATACGGCATGATTGACTGCGATGGCCACACTGCTGAGACCCGTCCAGGTGTTCCCCGGCAGGCCCGCGGGCATAGCCCAGGGGTGGATCATGGCATGACGCCTCCGGTTGTAGCCATCGCCAACCGGCTTCCGGTCCAGCACGGCGAAGACGGATGGCACCTGTCGCCCGGCGGGCTGGTTACCGCGCTGCGCCCGGTGATGAACAACCAGAGCGGCGCGTGGGTGGGCTGGGACGGCGGCACCAAGGGCATCCCGGAACGGCTGCCGGACTTCAGGGCCAAGCTGCGCCCGGTCAGCCTGTCCGCCGCCCAGGTCCGCCAGTACTATCACGGCTTCTCCAACGCCACCCTCTGGCCGCTGCTGCACGACGCGATCGAGAAGCCGCGCTTCGAGCGTCCGTGGTGGAACACCTACCGGCAGGTGAACGCGGCCTTCGCGGACGCGGCGGTCGCCGCGCTCGACGAGCGCCCGGGCGCGCTGGCCTGGGTCCACGACTACCACCTGATGCTCCTCCCGCAGCTGATCAGGGAGCGGCGGCCTAGCCAGCCGGTTGGCTTCTTCCTGCACGTGCCCTGGCCGTCACCCGACATCTACGCGCGGCTCCCCTGGCGCAGGGAAATCCTGCTCGGCCTGCTCGGTGCGGACGTCGTGTCGTTCCACACCGAGCACTACCGGAGGAACTTCGTGGCCGCCTGCGCCCGGCTGCTGGGCGACGCCGGGGTCACGGTCCGCGGGACCATGCTCGCGCTGTCCGACGGGCGGCTGGTGTCCACGACCGCGTCGCCGATCTCGATCGACGCGGCCGAGTTCACCCGGCATGCCACCCAGGACGCGACCGACCGCGACATCAAGGAACTTGACCAGCAGTTCGCCGGCCGGGCCGTGCTCCTGGGGGTGGACAGGCTCGACTACACGAAGGGCATCTCCGAACGGCTGCTCGCGTTCGAAATGCTCCTGGAACGCTGTCCCGAGCTGCGGCTCACGTCGGCGTTCATGCAGGTCGCCGTGCCCAGCCGGGACGACGTGCGGGAGTACCGCAACCTGCGCGCCGACGTGGAACGGCATATCGGGCGGATCAACGGCCGGTTCACCGAGCCGGGCCAGGACGTGCCGGTCCACTACCTGTACCGCGGGCTGCCGCAGCAGCAGCTCGCGGCCTACTACGCGGTCGCCGCGGTCCTGGTCGTCACGCCCCTCATCGACGGGATGAACCTCGTGGCGAAGGAGTACGTCACCGTGCAGCAGGCGCGTCAGGGCAGCGGACGCCTCGTGCTGAGCGAGTTCACCGGCGCCGCCGATGAGCTCGGCGAGGCGATCATGTGCAACCCGTTCGACGTCGAGGGCCTGTCCCACCGCATCGAGCACGCGATCCGGCTCCCGGCCAGCTCCGGCCGGGACGCGATCGAGGCCATGGCCGAGCGGGTCCGCACCCATGACGTGCACCGCTGGGTGGCCGAACAGCTCGCGGTGATCTCGTCCCGGGGCAACGGCCGCTAGGCGACCTCCCCGCAGGCTCTCTCCCCCGACCGGCATGGCTTCGGCCTTCGCGAATGTCCTCTCGAGAGGTTTCTCTTGACAGTTATGTCTCGAGAATTTAGTCTCGAGACATGTCTCTCGACGATACGGACCCGGGTCAGGAAGCTCAGCTGCCGGAACTGCGGCAGCTTACCGACGCGCGGACCCTGCGCGCACTGGCCCACCCCGTGCGGATCGCGATCGTCGAGCAGCTGAGCATCGGCGGCCCGATGACCGCCACCCAGGTCGGCGAGTTGATCGGCGAGTCGCCGACCACGTGCTCGTTTCACCTGCGCCAGCTGGCGAAGTACGGATTCGTCGAGGAAGCGGGCGGCGGCAAGGGACGCGCCCGGCCCTGGCGGATGACCTCGATCGGCCATTCGATCGCCGCGACCCACGACGACCCGGAGACCGCGGTCGCCGCCAGCGCCCTGGTCCGGCTGATCCGTGAGCGCCAGCTCGACCGGTACCGGACCTGGCGGGAGACCCAGTCGACGTACCCGCGGGAATGGCGTGACGCCGCCGGTGACAGCGAGTTTGTGTTCTACCTGACCGCCCAGGAACTGGACGAGCTGAACAAGGAGCTGCTGGCCATGCTGCGGCCCCGGGTCCTGGAACGGCTCACCGATCCGTCCCAGCGCCCGCCCGGATCGGTGCCCGTGGAGATGCTGATGTTCTCCTTCCCGCTGGAGCTGCCGCCTGCGGAAGGGGGCGGCCAGCCTGGGTCCGGAGGCGAGTCATGACCGCGCGCGGTCTCGCCCCGCTGCGCCACCGCCGTTTCCGGCTCCTGGTGGCCGGGCAGCTCGGCTCGAACGTCGGTGACGCCTTCTACGCGGTGGCCCTGCCCTGGTACGTGCTGGCCACCCACGGCGGAGCGCTCCTGCTCGGCGGCGTGCTCGCCGCGTACGGCATCGCCCGGGCCGGCCTGCTCACCGTCGGCGGCCAGCTCAGCGACCGGTGGCGGCCCTGGACCGTGATGATGGCCACGGACATCGTGCGGGTGCTCGCCGCGGGCGCCCTGGCCGTCGCGGCCGGCCTGGGCCGGCCCGCGCCGTGGTCCTGGTGCCCATCGCGGCGGTGCTCGGGGCGGGCGAGGGCTTGTTCATGCCCGGATCGTTCGCGATCGTCCCGGCGCTGCTGCCCGGCGAGGACCTGCAGGCCGGCAACGCGCTGGCGTCCGCAGGGACCCAGCTCGCCATGCTGGCCGGCCCCGCACTCGGCGGCGCGATGGTCGCGCTGCTGGGGCCCGCCCCGGCCTTCGCGCTCGACGCGGCCTCGTTCGCCCTGTCCGCGCTCACCCTGGCCGCCCTGCGCGGCACCGCGCCGCCCGCCCCGGACGCCGGCACCGCTCCGGCCGCGGGCCACCTCACGCTGCGCGCCATGGTGCGGTCCGAGCGCATCCTGCAGATCGGGCTGCTGATCATCGTCGCGGCCAACCTGGGCTCCGGCGGCCTGACCGAGGTCGCCCTGCCCGCTCTGGCCCATGGGCCGCTGCACACCGGGGCCGACGGCTACGGGATATTGATCGCCGCGCTCGGCGCCGGTGCCCTCGTCGGCACCCTGGTGGCCGCCCAGGCCCGCCAGGCCCGGCGCCCGTTCGTGGTGGGGTCGCTCGCGTTCCTGGCCGAGGCGGCCGCCATTGCCGTGATCCCTTATCTCGGCGGCACGCTCGCGGCGGCCGCAGCGCTGGTCGCCTTCGGGCTGCTGAACGGGTTCGGCAACGTGGTGACGATAACGGCCTTCCAGCGCTGGGCCCCGCCCAATGTCATGGGCCGCCTGGCCGGCCTGCTGATGCTGGCCAGCCTGGGCGTGTTCCCGCTGTCGGTCGCGCTGGCGGCCCTCGTGGTGCACGGCTTCGGCCCCGCGCTGTTCTTCCCTCTCGCGGCGGTAACCCTGGCCGCCGCCCTGCTCGCCGGGCTCAGCCAGCGCACCTGGCGGAACTTCGGCGCGATCACTCCCCCCGGCGGCCGCCGGCCAGAGGCTGGCCGGCTGGGCACCGCTTCCACCTCTACGAATACGGCGGTACACGCATCATGAACCTGCATATGACCGATGCCCTGGTCGACCATCACATTCGCGACATCCACGGCCTGGCCGGTCTCGGCCAGCCCCGGGCGGAAGGCAGGAGCGCGGAGAGCTGGCCGCGGCTCCGCCGCCGGGTCGGCCTCACGCTGATCGAGGCCGGGCTGCACCTGCTGGTGACCGCGGCACCGGTCCGCTCCGACTGAGCCCGGGCCCGAGATTCACTATCTGGCTCCGACCAGGCCAGCCACGTGCGAGACAAAGGCCGCGGTCTCGGTCCGCAGCGCCCGGGAGGACCGGTTCGGCACCGGCGGCAGACACCGCCAGTACGCCAGCGCGTCACGGATCACCGGGTGCCAGCCGGCGTCGAACACCTCCAGGGCGTACTCGCCTGCCTGCTCCTTGCCGATCACCGTGCCGGTCCGGATCGTGGCGTGCATCCGGGCCACACCGAAAACACCCCAGGCCGCGATCCGCCGCACGTTGTACTGCTGCAGCCGCGCATGCCAGCTGAGCGGCCCGTCCCCGGTCAGGGCTTCCGCCCAGGGCTGCCAGTAGGAGACCAGGTTGGCCGCGGTCCACGCCCGCAGCTCGGCGTCGTCGAGGTGGACGGCTAACCGCTTCGGGGCTGGCCCGCGTACCGCGATTCCCTGGTGGGCGAGCGTCCACCAGGTCACCGGGTTCAGGTCGAAGCCGCGGCCGGTAGCGAACTGCCCGGCCACCTGGGAGGCCACGGGTGTGGCCGTGCCCGGCGGCGCGGCCAGGTCCTCGTGGCGCACGAACACGCCGTTGCAGACCAGGGGCCAGGTCCGCAGCGGTGTGGTGATCATGCGGACGGCTCCGTCGGCGCACGAACGTCGGTGCACGGCGCGCAGGCTGCTGATCTCGGCTGCCGCCAGCGGCCGCGGCAGCGTCGCGACGAAGTCGATATCGCTGCGCCCCGGCCGGAACGCGCCGAGCGCGATCGACCCGACCACGTAGAACCCGTCGATCACGCCCGGGAGCGCACCGTCGAGTCTGGCCACGAAGCGGCGAATCACCGTCGCGGCGGGCTCCGGGATCACGCGGCCAGACTAGTGCTGGCGGCCGCAGGGCCGGTCCGGACTGAGGGATGCGGACCGGGTGCTGGCGGTAACGTGACGGCCGTGGGCGACGTTCTCACCACCGAGCGACTGGTCCTGCGCCCGGTCACCGCGCTGGACCACGCCGGGCTGCTGGCCCACTGGACCGCGCCGGACGTGCGGCGGTTCCTGTTCGACGGGGCGGTCCTGTCCCCCGCCGAGATCACCGAGGTCATCGACGACAGCACGCGGAGCTTCGCCGCGGCGGGCTACGGTCTCTGGCTGATCCGGGAGCGGGACCAGACCGCCCTGGCCGGCACCGCTGGGCTGCGGCCGCTGGAGGACCTCGGGCTCGAGGTCACCTACTCGCTGGCCCCGGAGGCCTGGGGCCACGGATACGCCACCGAAGCCGCCCGGGCGGTCGCGGAGTACGCGCTCGGCCCGCTCGGGCTGCCCGAGGTGCTGGCCGAGGTCGACGAGGGCAATGCCGCGTCGGTCGCGGTGATCGAGCGCCTGGGCATGACCCGGTTCGACGTGGTGCCCGGCGAGCTCGGCCCCATGGCCCGCTACCGCCGAGCGCGCTGACCGGCGGGCGCCGGGTTTCGCCAGTCGCCCGTCTGGCCAGCCTCCGGGCGTCAGACCCGGCGCAGCACGGCGACCACCTTGCCGACGATCGTGGCGTCGTCGCCCAGGATCGGCGTGTAGGCGGGGTTGTGCGGGATCAGCCAGACGTGCCCGTCGCTCTTCTTGAACGTCTTGATCGTCGCCTCGCCGTCGGCTGACGTCTCGCTCTCGATCATGGCGGCCACGATCTCGCCGTTCTCGACGTCCGACTCCCGGCGGACGACGACCCAGTCGCCGTCGGCGATCGCGGCGTTGATCATCGAGTCCCCGACGACCCTGAGCATGATGAGGCCGCCGCCCTCGCCGACCAGCTGCCTGGGCAGCGGAATGATGTCCTCGACGTCCTCATCGGCGAGGATCGGGCCGCCTGCGGCGATACGCCCGACCATCGGCACCGGGGTGATCCGCTGCAGCCCGGCGTCACCGGGCACGTGACCGGCTGGGTGCTCGCCGCCCTGGCCGGCGGGCCCGCACACGACCGCGGTGCGGGGCCGCCCGGATCCGCGGCTCAGCACCCCCTTCTTCTCGAGCACCGACAGCTGGTAGGAGACGCTCGACGCGCTCGCCAGCCCCGTCGCCTCGCCGATCTCCCGCAGCGTGGGCGGGAAGCCATCGCGCCGCACCGAGTCCTCGATGACCTGGATGATCTTCCGCTGACGCAGGGTCAGGTCACGGCCGGCCGGGTCGGGCAACTCCGCATCGTGCATGGTCATACCTCCGGCCGCTGTCGCTGTGGTGGCACAACCCTAGCAGCTTAATTCTATTTATCAAATACATATTCGAAGATTCGACCCGAGTGGCAGGCCGATGCTTATTCGCCGGATGAAGCATCCGTCCTGGTCCACGTCGCAGCGCGGCCGGTTCCGTCGGCCCGCACCCTGCCTTCCTTCTTGAGCTGCTCCAGGACGAGCCGGATGGTCTGGTCGCTGACGCCTGGGACAGCTGCCCTGATGTCGGCGAGACGGAACTTGGCTGGCGCGTGGCGCAGGATGTGTTCGCGGATGCGCTGCTGCTTGGTTCCAGGCGTCTTGGCTGAGGCCGCGCGATCCGCGAAGGTGGCGTAGGCGTCGGCGATCACGTTGGTGAGGTAGCTGAGCCAGGCCCATGGGTCTGCGGCACTTTCGTGCCAACCATGGGTGGATTCCAGAAGTGCTTGGTAGTAGGCGTCCGCCGACTCGGCGACGGCTTGTTCGAGGCTCACGTAGCGCCCGACGGTATATCCGTGCTCGTTGAGTATCGCGTTGGTAAGCAAGCGGGCCACTCGCCCGTTGCCGTCCTCAAAGGGATGAATGACGAGAAGATCGAGAGTGAATAGCCCGGTCAGCAACAGCGGATGATGCTCGCCGGTGGCGACCGCTTGACGATAGCGGTCGATGAGGTCCTCGACGGCAAACGGGGTTCCGGCAGCGGGCACCGGCTTGAAGCGGACAGTCGCCGAACCGTCTGGCGACCGGTCCACGACTAGGTTGTCTTCGGTCTTGAACGCCCCTCCGGGCATGGCTGCGTGGGCGAAGAGTAGCCGGTGCAGATGCAGAATCAAGCCCGTGTTCAGCGGACGCCAGTCTTGCTGGAACAGGTAGTCCTGGGCGTCGCGGTATCCGGCCAGTTCCTGCTCGCTCCTGTTTCGCAGGGTCGAGGTCCGCCGGTTGATGATCCGCTCGGCACGAGCGGCATCCGCGACGATAACGCCCTCTATCGCGGAGGACGCGGTGATGCTCTGGACGCGGGCTCGATCCGCGAGCTCGGTGAGCAGCCCCGGCATCTGGTCACGGTAGAGTCCCTCCGAGCCCCGCCCGAAATCGATCGCACTGAGTCGGGTGACCACCTGGGCTGGCACCCGCCCGATGAGGGCGTCAAGATCAGTGAAGCTGCGCAAGAAACCTCCCAAGCCAACCTACTAAACTACCCATTCGGCAAGCAACTTAGTATGTTTAACTGCTTGGCTGTTTCCACGTGCCACAGGCACGGATCGGGGATGGGATGGGCTCACCACCCCGTCCCCGATCCGTGATTAGTCACACGGCAGGCCTTGCGTGCCCATCGTCAGCTGCAGCCGCTGGTGGAGCCGCAGCCCTCACAGACGTAACAGCTGCCCGCGGGCCGCATCTTGACCCCGCAGTTGAGGCACAGCGGCGCGTCGGCACTGCGCCCCTGCTGGGCCTCTATCAGCTCGGTTGAGCTGTGCGGGGCGGACGAGTCGGCGGCGGAGTTGCGTACTGGCACCTGATCGTCTGCCTGGTGCGGCTGCGGCCTTTCCACCGGTACCGACTGGGCCAGCTCATCGGGGTCCACTTCCTCCGCCGAGGCGGCCGGGTCCTCGCCCGCCAGCGCGGCGGTGCGCTCGGCGACCGACAGGATGCCCAGCTCGGAGCGGTGGTCGTAGGGCAGGTGGTCAAGGGCCAGGCGGCGGAAGATGTAGTCCATCACCGAGCTGGCCATCCTGATGTCCGGGTCGTCGGTGATCCCGGCCGGGTCGAACCGCATGTTGGTGAACTTGGCCACGTAGGACTCGAGCGGGATCCCGTACTGCAGGCCCACCGAGATCGCGATGGAGAAGGCGTCCATCACCCCGGCCAGGGTGGAGCCCTGCTTGCCGAGCTTGAGGAAGACCTCCCCGATGCCGTCGCCCGGGTAGCTGGAGGCGGTCATGTAGCCTTCCGCGCCCGCGACCGAGAACCGCGTCACCATGGCCGACCGCTGCCTGGGCAGCCTGCGGCGGACCGGCCGGACATCGTGCGGCGCGGGCTCGACGGCGGCTTCCGCCGCGGCCGGCTGCTTCTTCGAGACCGACAGCGGCTGCCCCACCTTGCAGTTGTCGCGGTAGATCGCCAGCGCCTTCAGGCCGAGCTTCCAGCCCTCGAAGTAGATCTGCTCGATCTCCTCGACCGTGGCGCTCTCCGGCATGTTCACAGTCTTGGAGATGGCCCCGCTCAGCGCGGGCTGGACGGCGGCCATCATCCGGACGTGGCCCATGGGGCTGATCGCGCGCTCGCCCATGGCGCAGTCGAAGACCTCGTAGTGCTCAGGCCGCAGCCCGGGGGCATCCACCACGTGGCCGTGCTCGGCGATGTACTCGATGATCGCCTCGGCCTGCTCCTCCTGGTAGCCGAGGTTCTTCAGGGCCCGGGGCACGGTCTGGTTGACGATCTGCATCGAGCCGCCGCCGACCAGCTTCTTGAACTTCACCAGGGCCAGGTCCGGCTCCACGCCGGTGGTGTCGCAGTCCATCATCAGCCCGATGGTGTTGTGGCTCACCATGCCGTTCGCGACGTAGGTCACGTTGTCCGGGACCGACAGGTCGTAGGTTGGCTGCACCCCGCCGTCGGTGTTGCTGGCGACCCGCTCGAAGAGGTATCCGAGCGCCTGATCGAGCCGCTCGTCCAGCGTCTCCTCGAATAGGCGGGTGGCCAGCATCCGCGGGACGCCCTGCGTCTTGCGCAGCGACTGCGTGACCGTGCCGCGCAGACGATGACCGGCTGGCACCAGATCATCCCAGTCCTGCCGGGGCAGGTAAACGTAGTCCTTCTGGGCCGACGATCCAGGCTCCAGGAAGGCCATCAGGCTGGACTTGCGCTCACCGATGAAGCCGATCAGCTCGTCGAAGTTCAGCGCGTGATCGACGTTGCGCAGACGCACCTGGAAGATTGGCCCGCCCCATCCGCTCTGGGTCTGCCGCGTGGTGGTGGCCAGGCCGAGTGCCAACAGCGCGGTCCGGATTTCCGAGGCAAACGACTCGCTGGCCGTGGATACGCTGGGCACCCCCTCCTGGACTGTCCCGTCGGCCTCGAAGAGCCCGCGCAGGAAGGCACTGTAGATCCCGGCCGTGTTGGTCTCGAGGATGGCCGAGGGGATCCTCGGCACCCATCCCTTGCCGGTGTGATCGGCCTCGGGCAGATCCTTGGCAAATCCCGCGGCCTGCCACCAGCGGGCCAGGCGCACCGACTGCAGCGTCACCTCCTGGTAGCCCTCCTGCTGGCTGACCACCGGCTGCAGGCCGAACAATTCCTTGGCGAGCACCTCAAGCCGGGCCACGACGTCGAGGTCGGTGTCGGCGACGCAGAACCGGATCCCCTTAGCATGCAGGCTGCCGTCGCCCATGAAGTAGCCGACAAGCTCGGCCAGTTCCGGGGTAACGGCATTGGGCACCCGCACATGCCGGTCATCGGTGTAGTACGCCTGATCGAGAACGGGCAACGGAACCTGCCGCGGCTGT
Source organism: uncultured Actinomycetota bacterium (assembly GCA_963844655.1). Taxonomy (GTDB): domain Bacteria; phylum Actinomycetota; class Actinomycetes; order Streptosporangiales; family Streptosporangiaceae; genus JASHPR01. The sequence goes on from CAWJPA010000009.1 coordinate 666,246, forward strand.
CCGACCAGGGTGCGCAGCTGCATCGGAACGATGTCGCCCTCGGCGAGGTCGGCCAGACGCTTCCACTGCCATGCGCCTGAGACCGGATCCAGAACCTTGACCCGATGTGCCAGCGTTCCCTGGATCTGGTATCCGCCTGTAGTGCGGATGCGCCGCGTCGGCTCCTCGCCGTTGACGAAGAACCTGGTTGCCTGACGTGGACCCTCGTCGGTTGACACGGCAAGCTCAATGTCCTGCCAGCGATCGCCGTATATGTCACCAAGTTCGGAGAGGCGAGTGAGCCCCCGATCCGTCGTGATAAGCGTTTCGCCGGTCAGGCACCCAGTCGGCGCCAAGAGCGATGCCTGGGCATTTCTATAGCCATTCTTCTCGCCTATTTCAAGGCATTCTCGCCATGCCTTGTTGGCGGCGGTGAGGATGGCCTCGTCGATGCCGCCCAGATTCTTGATCCCGGCGCTGGCCGCGGCGTGCTTGCTCATCACGCGCTTGTGCGCGGTCGCGTTGCGCGCGTAGCCGTCGTACGGTCCCACCACCCCGGCCAGCTCGGCGGAGCGGCGGTAGGCGGTCCCGGTCATCAGCGAGGTGATGGCCCCGGCGATGGCCCGGCCGCCCTCGGAGTCGTAGGCGTGCCCGGTCGCCATCAGCAGCGCGCCGAGGTTGGCGTAGCCGATGCCGAGCTGCCGGTAGGCCCGGGTGGTGGCGGTGATCTTCTCCGTCGGGAAGTCAGCGAAGCAGATCGAGATGTCCATCGCGGTGATGATGAGCTCGGTGATCTGCCGGAACCGCTCGACATCGAATGTGTCGTCATCCCGAAGGAATTTGAGCAAATTAATACTTGCCAAATTGCAGGAAGAATTGTCCAGATGGACGTATTCGGAACACGGATTACTTGCGGTAATTCTTCCTGATTCCGGGCAGGTGTGCCAGTCGTTGATCGTGCTGTCGTACTGGATGCCCGGGTCGGCGCAGTCCCAGGCCGCCTGGGCCATCTTCCGGAACAGGGACTTCGCTTCGATGGTCTGGACGACCTCGCCGCTGCGCCGGGCGGCCAGGTCGAACGGGCCGCCCGTCTCGACGGCGCGCATGAACTCGTCGGAGACCCGCACCGAGTTGTTGGCGTTCTGGTACTGGACGCTGACGATGTCCTTGCCGCCGAGGTCCATGTCGAACCCGGCGTCGCGCAGCACCCGGATCTTCTCCTCCTCGCGGGCCTTGGTCACGACGAACTCCTCGACGTCGGGGTGGTCGACGTCGAGCACGACCATCTTGGCCGCGCGCCGGGTGGCACCGCCGGACTTGATGGTTCCGGCCGAGGCGTCCGCGCCGCGCATGAACGAGACCGGGCCGCTCGCGGTCCCGCCCGAGGAGAGCAGTTCCTTGCTGGAGCGGATCCGGGACAGGTTGACGCCCGCGCCCGAGCCGCCCTTGAAGATCAGGCCTTCTTCCCTGTACCACTCGAGGATCGAGTCCATGGTGTCGTCGACGGCCAGGATGAAGCAGTTGTGCACGCGGATGCCCGCGGAGCTGCCGGAAAGGTACTCGCCGCTCTCGGTCTGGATGTCGTAGACCTCCATGGGGCCGAGCCGCTCGATCTTGGTGACCTGGATCAGGCCGCGGTCCGAGCCGCCGACCTCGGGCGTCACCTCCAGCAGGTGGTCGCCGACGCGCAGGAACCCGGCCACGGTGAACTCGCCGGTGTCCAGGTCGACAGCGCGCCAGACCAGGTGGTCAGCGGTCACGTCCAGCGTCTGCCCGCCCGTGGTGTGCAGCCGCAGCACGTCCTTCACGCCGTTGGCCTTGACCGCGACGATCCGGGTCGTGCCGTGGGCGTCATGGACCTTGGTGCCCACCGCGATGGTCTCGACCAGGCGGCCGATCGGGATCGCGCCCTGCGGGGTGCTGACCAGGGCGTCGTAGGGCTGGCACGCCGACACCTGCTGCGGCGACGAGGTCCCCACGTTGAACCAGACCGGGGAGTTGAAGCTGAAGACCTGGTGGATGAGCGCGTAGCTGAGCTCGTGGGAGAAGATCTCGGCGTCGGCGTCGGTGGCGAAGTAGCCGTGCTCGCGCCCGGCGGCGGTATAGGTCGCGACCACCCGGTCCACGAGCTGCTTCAGGCTCCACTCCCGCTGCGACGTGCCCACCGCGCCGCGGAAGTACTTCGTGGTCACGATGTTGGCCGCGTTGACCGACCAGAAGTCGGGAAACTCGACGTCCTTCTGGTCGAAGTTGACCGAGCCGTCGCGCCAGTTGGTCATGACAACGTCGCGGCGCTCCCAGGTGACCTCGTCATAGGGATGGACGCCCTCGCGGGTGTGGATGCGGCGGATGGTGAGCCCCTTGCGCGCCCCCGCGCCGTCCTGCGCCTTCCCGCTAGCCGTTGTCTCGGTCATGTTCTCCCCCTCCAGGGATCCGTGTGGTCCCGTCGCGGGCCTCGCCAGGCCCTGTTCCGTCTGATGATCGCGCGGCTGCCCGCGCTGGTACTCCCACAGCTTCTTCACCCGCAAGGTGCTGCCCGTCCTGATCGCCGGCTCGCCACCGGTCACGCTCGGTCCGCAGCGCGGTTATCTCATCCTCGAAGTCCGCCAGCGACTCGAATCCCCGGTACACGGAGGCGAACCGCAGGTAGGCCACCTCGTCCAGCTCACGGAGCGGCCCCAGGATCGCGAGGCCGACCTCGTGCGAGGGAACCTCTCCGCTGCCGCGGCTCCTGATCGCGTCCTCCACCCGCTGGGCCAGGATCGCGAGCTGATCCTCGGAGACGGGCCTGCCTTGGCACGCGCGCCGGACTCCACGAACGATCTTGTCCCGGTTGAACGGCTCGGTGACCCCGCTGCGCTTGGCCACCATGAGGATGACCGTCTCCTGGGTCGTGAACCGGCGGCCGCAGGCCGGGCACGACCTCCGGCGGCGGATCGCGGCACCGTCCTCCGCCGTCCGGCTGTCGATAACCCGGCTGTCAGGATGCCGGCAGTACGGGCAGTACACACGACCCACCTCCCCTCAGGCGCCCCGTCGTCTTCTCTCACTGAACACAACCTATAGAAAAACTACAGCTGTGTAACTACTAGATATTGTGGTCGACCCGGCCAGTGTATGCAAGCGGTCTGAGCCACTGAGCCAAATTTGCTGGTCGCGGCGGCTGGCTGCGGCCCTCCTCACCGCCAGCAGGCCACGGATTGCCTGCCGACGCCGGCGTGTCGCGCCGCGCGCGGGCCGCTACCTGGGCGTTCGCCGCGCCCGGCCCGGTGGGCGCGGCGGCCAGACGCAGGACGTAGAGGTCCTGGCTCAGCCCTTGGGCACCCACAGCAGCTGGCCGGCCTGGACCCGCGCTCCGCTCAGCGCGTTGGTGTCGATGATCTGCTGGACCACGGTCCACGGGTTGGCCGACGGCTCGGCCGCCGCCGCGATCGACCACAGGGTCTGGCCGGGCCGCACCACGACCTGCGTCATCCCCCGGTAACCAGAGCCCGTGTGGCCGTCATGGCGGGAGGTCTGCGCGCCGCCGGCCGCGCTCGCCCAGATCAGGGTGGCCGCCCCGATGGCCGCCAGCATGGCGGACATCGCCATGACCCGGCGCCCCCGCCGGGTCAGCCGCAGCGTGCCGGGACCGGCAGGCCGCCGCCCGGGCTGCGCCGCCCTGCCCTCCCTGACCGTCTGCACGCTGGCCCGCTGCAGGCTCGCCGCCCGCACGCTGACCTGCTGCACGCGGCCGGCATGCCCCCGCCCTGCCGTTACGCTGCCCGACCGCGCGCTCACCCGCCGCACGCTCGCGGCCCGCGCGCTCGCGGCCGTGACGCCGGCCCGGGGTGCGGCCGCCCGCCGGGTGCTGGCTGCCCTGGCGCTGGACAGCGGCGCGTCACCGGGCCGCGTTCCGGCCGGGGAACCGCCGGCCCGGACCGTGCGCACGCTGACCTGACGGGCGACGCGGACCCGCGTGACCCGCAGCTGCCCCGTGCTGTTCAACCCCGTGCCGTTCAACCCCGTGCTGTTCAACCCCGTGCTGCCGAACCCCGTGCCGTCCAGCGCCGGGCCGTCAGATCCGGCACCATCGAACATCGGGCCGCCGGGCGCGCCGTCATCGAACACCGGGCCGTCGAACACCGCGCCGTCGAACACCGCGCCGTCGAACACCGCGCCGTCGACCGCTGGGCCATCGAACATCGGGCCGTCGCTGGCCGCGCCGTCCTGGCCCGCCGCAGGGCGTGCCAGCCGGAGCCCCCGCCGGGCGATGACGGGGCTGGCGCCGGCCGTGTCCCCCGCCTCTGCTGCACTCATCAAGCTCATCCCGGACCTCCGCAACCGAATGAGAGTTCGATCGTACCTCTGTTCTATCAAAAAATCGTTCGATCGAACGAAGGTACGGTACAGTCATATCTCAGGGGTCCGACACTTTCGGCGACACGCCCGTAGCCGTCGAACAGATGTTTGAGATGTGCCGCCAGAACCGATAGCGTCGACATGACCCACAACCACCGAGGCGGAGGCCCGACGATGAGCAATACAACCGAGGACGGGGGGATGCTGGGCACCTCGTCCGCACAGGGCATCGAGAACGGTGTCGAAACTCAGGTCGCCGACAGACCTAAGGGCCGGCCGGGACGGAAGCCGAAGGGCAGCGTGCCCACCGTGGTGACTGACTTGCCCGACAAGCCCGACCCCGACCACGTGCTGACCTGGCGGCAGCGCAAGGTGCTCCAGGTGATCCGCGACTCGGTGCAGCGCCGCGGCTACCCGCCCTCCATGCGAGAGATCGGTGAGGCGGTCGGGCTGACCAGCACGTCCAGCGTCTCCTACCAGCTCTCGACCCTGCAGAAGAAGGGCTACCTGCGCCGTGACATCGGCAGGCCGCGCACGGTCGAGGTGCGCCTGCCCGGCCATCCCGCGGTCCGGCCGGACCCGAGCCTGGACGAGGATGAGCCGACGATGGACATCGCCTCGCAGGAAGCGGCCTACGTGCCCATGGTGGGCCGCATCGCAGCCGGTGGCCCGATCCTGGCCGAGCAGCAGATCGAGGACATCTTCCCGCTGCCCAGGCAGATCGTCGGCGAGGGCACGCTGTTCCTGCTGAAGGTCGTCGGGGACTCGATGATCAACGCGGCCATCACCGACGGCGACTGGGTGGTCGTCCGCCAGCAGGAGGTGGCCGAGAACGGCGAGATCGTGGCCGCCATGATCGACAGCGAGGCCACCGTGAAGACGTTCAAGCGCTCCGCCGACGGCAACATCTGGCTGATGCCGCACAACCCCGCGTACACCCCGATCGCCGGCAACGACGTGTCGATCCTGGGCAAGGTTGTGGCGGTGCTCCGCCGGGTCTGACGCGCCCGGGGGTTGTGGTCAGTCGGGCACGACGTTGACCAGCTTGGGCGCCCGCACGATCACCGTGCGCACGCCGCGCCCGGCCAGCGCCCGGCTGACCGGCGCCGCGGCCAGGGCCAGCTCACGCAGCTCGTCGTCGCCGATCCCGGGCGGGACCTCCAGCCGGTCACGCACCTTGCCGGCCACCTGGACCACGCAGGTCACCAGGTCCTGCACCAGCAGCTCGGGATCGGCGGACGGCCAGCCCGCCACCGCGACCGACGTGTCGTGACCCAGCAGCTCCCAGCACTCCTCGGCCGTGTACGGGGCGAACAGGGACAGCAGCACGGCCATGGTCTCCGCCGCCTCCCGGACCGCCGGGTCGGCGGCGCCCGGGCCGGAGTCGATCGTCCGGCGGGCGGCCGTGACCAGCTCCATCAGCCGCGCGACCGCCACGTTCAGCCGCCGGGCCTCGACCAGCCTGGTCACCTCGTCGATGGTGCGGTGCGTTACCTTGCGCAGCTCCAGGTCGCCGCCGGCCAGAGCAGCCTTCCCGGCGGCCGGTGACATCGACCGCGCCGACGCGGGGCCGGCCTCGGCGGCCAGCCGCCAGGCCCGGCCCAGGAACTTCACCGACGCCTCGGGCCGCACATCGGCCCAGTCGATGTCGTCCGCCGGCGGGCTGGCGAAGATCATCGTGAGCCGGATCGCGTCCACCCCGTGCGCGGCCAGCTGCTCCCCCAGGTCGACCCCGTTGCCCAGCGACTTGGACATGGCCCGGCCCTGGTTGATCACCTGACCCTGGTTCAGCAGCGCGGTGAACGGCTCGGTGAAGTCGACCATCCGCATGTCGTGCAGCACCTTGACGAAGAACCGGCTGTACATCAGGTGCAGGATCGCGTGCTCGCTGCCGCCGACATACAGGTCGACCGGGTTCCACCGGCGGACCGCCTCGGTGTCGAACGGGCCGCCGGTGTAGCCGGGCGAGCAGTAGCGCAGGAAGTACCACGAGGAGTCGACGAACGTGTCCATCGTGTCGGTGTCCCGCGTGGCGGCGCCGCCGCACTTCGGGCATTCGGTGTTCACCCAGTCCTCGGCCGCGGCCAGCGGGGAGACGCCCTTGGGAGCCAGGTCCTGGCCGCGCAGGTCGGGCAGGACCACGGGCAGCTGATCGTCCGGCACCGGGACCTCGCCGCAGGACCCGCAGTACACGATGGGGATCGGCGTGCCCCAGAACCGCTGCCGCGACAGCAGCCAGTCGCGCAGCCGGTAGTTGACGGCGGCCCGGCCCAGGCCGCGCTCGGCCAGGATCTCGGTGATGGCCGCGATGGCCTCTGCCTTGGGCAGCCCGTCGATCGGGCCCGAGTTGACCAGCTCCCCGTCGCCCGGCGTCGCGACCCCGGTCTCCGCCGGGTCGGGCGCGTCGGTCTGCACCACGGTCCGCACCGGCAGCCCGAAGGCCCGGGCGAAGTCCAGGTCCCGCTGGTCGTGCGCGGGCACGGCCATGATCGCTCCGGTGCCGTAGTCCGGCAGCACGTAGTCGGCGGCCCACACACCAATGCGCTCGCCGTTCACCGGGTTGATCGCGTACCGGCCCAGGAACACGCCGGTCTTCTCCCGCTCGGTGGCCTGCCGCTCGATGTCGGTCAGCTTGCTCACCTGGGTCAGGTAGTCCTCCAGCGCGCCGCGCTGGTCGGGGGCGCAGACCTCCTCCGCCAGCGGCGAGTCGGCCGCGATCACGAAGAACGTGGCCCCGTACAGCGTGTCCGGGCGCGTGGTGAACACGGTGACCGGCTCGTCCCGGCCCTCGATCGTGAACTGCACCTCGGCGCCCTCGCTGCGCCCGATCCAGTTGCGCTGCATCAGCAGGACCGGCTCGGGCCACTTGCCCTCCAGCGCCGCCATGTCCTTGAGCAGCCGGTCCGCGTACTCGGTGATCTTGAAGTACCACTGGGTCAGGACCCGCCGGACTACCTCTGAGCCGCAGCGCTCGCACTTGCCCGCGATCACCTGCTCGTTGGCCAGCACGGTCTGGTCCACCGGGCACCAGTTGACGTACCCGTCCTTGCGGTAGGCCAGGCCGCGCTCGTAGAACCGCAGGAACAGCCACTGGTTCCAGCGGTAGTACGTGGGGTCGCAGGTGTACAGCCGCCGCGACCAGTCGAACGAGACCGCGTACCGCCGGAACGAGGCGGCCTGGGTCTCGATGTTCTTGTAGGTCCAGTCGGCGGGGTGGGAGTTGTTCCTGATCGCGGCGTTCTCCGCGGGCAGCCCGAACGCGTCCCAGCCGATCGGGTGCAGCACGTTGTGCCCGCGCTGGAAGAAGTAGCGCGCGACCGCATCCCCGATCGCGTACGCCTCGGCGTGGCCCATGTGCAGGTCACCCGACGGGTAAGGGAACATGTCCAGCAGGTAGGTGCGCGGCCGCCCGTCGGACGGGTCGTCGCTGGCGCGGAACAGGTCCATGGCCGCCCAGCGCTCCTGCCACTTCTCCTGCACCGAGCGCGGATCGTAGTGCTCCCGCACGGCCTCGCGGCTTCCCGCCCTGTCCGGAGCCCGCTGGCCCTGCTCCGCGTCCTCAGCCGCCTTCATTGGTCCCTCGCGATTGCTTGATCCGGGCTGCGGCCCGGGCTGCCTGTAGATTCCCCCAAGGCTGTTCCTCATGAAAAGTGCCCCCCGGTAACGAGGGGCAGCCGCGCCAACGACGGGTCAGTCGGCGCGGCTAGGTAAGGAGCAGCCGGGCAGAACGCACGCTGCCAGGGTAGCGCACGAATGGTAGGGGATGCGGCCACGCCAGGCAACCGCCTACCCGCCGATCCGGCTCACCCGGGCAGGTCGGCCTTACCCGAGCAAGGGCAGGCAGCGGCGGCCAAGCCGAACGTTTCATGATCTGGGTTCCTCACCCGCAAATAAGGCGGGCCATGCACCCAGATCATGAAACGGCGCCAACATTAGCGAATGGCTGCCGCCGGATAAGCCGCGGATATGCCTTCCAGCATCAAATACCGTGTTCCGGATTTCGTCTTGACCGCCGGACGCGCCGCCAATAATGTCGTCTCACCCACCCACGATGCTGTCCGTGCCACCGCCAACGGGGAAAGGCGGGGCGGACGGGAATACCCGTCAGTACTGGCCGGCGCCGCCCTCGTGGCTGGGCCGGGCCCAGGGGAGATCAGGCCAGTTCGGGGGAATGATGGACATTCGGTCGCGCGCGGAGTCCCTGCGCCCATTTCGGTATTTTAAGAGCCATCGGCAGCATGAACGTGAATTTGAATTCGCCGGGGACCAGGACGAGGGAATAGATAACCCGGAAAGTCAGGGTGCGCCTCAGCTCGGGCCGAACGCTTTCTTTGAGCACTCCGCCGACGGCCTGCCGATTGCCGTCGTCGGCCTGGCCTGCCGTTTCCCCGACGCCGACGATCCGGCCGCGCTGCTCGACCTGGTGCTGACCGAGCGCCGGACGTTCCGCCGGCTGCCGCCGGGCCGGCTGAACCTGGCCGACTACTACAGCGCGGACCGGGCCACCCCCGACGCGACCTACAGCGCCCGGGCTGCGGTGATCGAGGGGTGGCAGTTCGACCTGGCGACGTTCGGGGTCCCGGCCGCGGTCTTCCTCACGGCCGACCCGGCGCACTGGCTCGCGCTGGAGACCGCGGCCCGCGCGCTCGCGGCCGCAGGGTTCCCGCTCGGCCAGGGCCTGGCCCGCAGCCGCACCGGGGTCATCATCGGCAACACCCTCAACGGAGACACGTCCCGCGCCGCTGCACTGCGGCTGCGCTGGCCGTACGTCCGGCGGGTGTTCGCCGAGGCGCTCGCCGCGGGCGACATCCCGAGGGAGCGCGCGATGCCGGTGCTGCGGCACGCGGCCGCGCGCTACCTGGCCCCGTTCCCCGTCACCACCGACGAGACCCTGGCCGGGGCCACGCCCGCCAGCATCGCGGCCCGGATCTGCGGCTACTTCGGCTTCCGGGGTGGCGGCTACGCGGTGGACGGCTCGCAGGCGTCGTCGCTGGTCGCGGTGGCGTCCGCGTGCGCCGCGCTGGCCGCCGGCGACCTCGATGTCGCGCTCGCGGGCGGGGTGGACGTCAGCCTCGACCCGCTCGAGCTGGTCGGGCTGGCCAAGGCCGGGGTCCTGGCCCGCGGCGACATGCGCGTCTACGACGAGAACCCCACCGGGTACCTGCCCGGCGAAGGCTGCGGCATGGTCGTGCTGATGCGGTCCGCCGACGCCCGCAAGGCGGGCCTGCCCGTGTACGCCGAGATCGCCGGCTGGGGCACGGCGTCGGCGGGCAAGGTGAGCATCGCCGTCCCGGACGCGCAGAGCCAGCTGCTGGCCCTGCACCGGGCCTACCAGCGGGCCAGGATCGCCCCCGCCGACGTGCAGCTGATCGAGGGGCACGGCGCGGGCACCGCAGCCGCCGACATCACCGAGCTCTCGGCCCTCGCCGAGCTGCACGTCGGCGCGCGGCACGTCGCCGCGCTCGGCTCGATCAAGGCCAACATCGGCAACACCAAGGCGGCCGCGGGCGCGGCCGGCCTGATCAAGACCGTGCTCGCGATGAGCACCGGCATCATCCCGCCCACGACCGGGTTCAGCCGACCGCACCCGCTGCTGCGCGGCGGCGACGCCGGCCTGCGGCTGCCGCGCACCCCCGAGACCTGGCCCGAAGGCACCCGGATCGCCGGGGTCAGCGCCATGGGCCCGGGCCTGGACGTGCACCTGGTCCTCCGCAGCGAGCCGGCGCGCGGGCGGCACGAGCGCCGGGCCCCTGGCGCGCCGACGGCCGGGCGGCCCGAGACCAGGCCCGCCGCGGACACCGACGCACGCCGGGAGATCGGGAGCCTGGCCCGGTCCACCGCGTACCTGCTGCACGCCCAGGACCGGGCCGCGCTGGCCGCGATCCTGGCCCGGATCGCGCACGTGGCGCCGTGGCTGTCCGACGCCGAGCTGGGCGACCTCGCCTGCCAGCTGGCCCGCGACGCCGCGGACCAGGGGCCGATGCGGATGGCCCTGGTCGCGTCGAAGCAGGACCAGCTGGCCCGGCTGGCCAGCCAGGCCACGGCCATGCTGTCCGGCCTGGGCGACGGCCTGCTGGCACAGCGGCCTGGCATCTACGCGGCCGACAGCGCGGACGGCCGTGTCACGCTGCTGCTGTCCGACACCGGCGTCCTGGCGCCGGGCGACCCGGCCGACGGCCGCCCGCCCGCGGACCAGGCCCTGCCGCTGGCCACGCTGCGCTGGCTGGATCAGCTCGGGGTCAGCCCGGACGCCGCGGTCGGGTACGGCCAGGGCGAGATCGCCGGCCTGATCTGGGCCGGCTGCCTGGCCGAGGACGACGCGGTGTCCGTCATGGCCACCCGCAACAAGATCCTTTACGCTCCGTCCTCCCCCACCTCCCCCGCCGGGAGTGACGAAGCCGCGCCGGACCAGGCGCCGGCCAGCCGCGCTGACCTGCTGCGCGTGATCGTGCGCCGCCTGCGGCTCGCGGCCCCGCAGCGCCGCCTGATCTCGGCCACGCTCGGCCGCGAGGTGAGCTCGGCCGACGACGTGGCCGACCTGCTGTGCGCCAAGCTCGACTGCCCGACCGGCCTGGGCCCGGCGCTGCAGGCCGGCGCGCTCGGGGCCAGCCTGCTGGTGGAAACGGGTCCCGGCCAGGTCCTGTCCGAGGGGGCCGCGGTCCTGTCCGAGGTCCCGGCGATCAGCCTCGGGGCGGGCACAGGCGTTGACGCGGCCCGGGCCGCGGCGGCGCTGTTCGCGGTCGGCGCGCTGGAACATCCGGCCCGGCTCTATGCCGGCCGGCCGTCGCGGCCGATCGACATCTGGCGCGAGCAGACGTTCATCACCAGCCCCTGTCAGGCTCCGCCGCCCGCCCTGTCCCACGCGGTGCCCGCGGCGCGGCGGCCGGAGGCCGCAGGCTCCCCGCAGGCCGCCGACACGCTGGCCACGGAAGCGCTGGCGGGCGAGGAGGCGGCCATGGGCGCGGGCGCGAAGCTGCCCGCGGGCCCGAAGCGCGGCGCGGGCCGGAAGCAGGCCGCGGGCTCACGGGTGGCCGCGGGGCCGATCCTGCACGAGGACACGGAACCGTCCGAGGTGGTCCCGTCCACCCCGCTGGCGCAGGCCGCGGCCATGGCCCAGCGGATCGCCGCGGCCGGCCTGGCGGCCGCGGCCAGGCAGCGGGCCGCCGGACTGGCGCCCGACGCGCTGGACGAGGAAGACGCGGGCCAGCCCGCACTGCTCGACGCAGCGAGTGGAGAAGCAGGTCTGGAGCCGGCACCGGCCGCCGTCGCGGGTGGGGATTCCGTCCCCGCGGGCGAAGGCCAGGCGCCAGCACCGGCCGCCTCGCCCGGCCCCCGCAGGCCCGCTCCCGCGGCCGGACCGGCGCGCAGCCAGACGGCGGGGGTGACCGCGACGGCAGCGGCCGCCGTGGTCCGCCCGGCGGCGCCGGCCGCCGGGCCGGTGAGCGCAGACGGGGCGGACGTCGCGGGAGTCGGCCCGTGGGCCCGCTGCTTCGCGGAAGAACTGCGCCAGGTGGCGGAACCGGTTCCGCCCGCTGGCGACGGGCCCTGGCGGGTGAGAGCGGCGACGGGAGAAGCGTTCGGGCCTTTAGTTAATGAGCTTTTCACCGATGACCCCGCGGCCGAGCGCGCGCTCGCGATCGTGAGCGACCCGGCGAGCCCGGATGCGTGCGCGGTGGCGCTCGCGGCGGCGCGGGACGCGATCGGCAGCGGCAGGCTCGTGGTGGTGACGCACAGCCCGGGGTTCACCGGGTTCTTCGCGAGCCTGCACGCGGAGCATCCGGAGCTGGGCATCACCGTGCTTCGGGTGCCGGAGAGCGCCGACGGGCTGCGGGCCGCGCGGCGGTTCGCGACCGCAGAACCCGGCCGGTTCCGCGAGCTGGTCATCGACACCGCCTCCCGGGCGCACGAGGCCGTCATGGTGCCGGCAGAAACCCCGGGGGCCGGGGAGTTCCCGCTCGGCCCGACCGACGTCGTGCTGATCAGCCGGAGCTCGGGCGGGGCCGCGCTGGCGCTGGCCCAGGTGCTCGCGTGCTGCGGTGCCCCGATCGCTCTGATCGGGCGCGCGACCCCGGGCGAGACGCCCGAGGTGGAGACGGGCCTGGAACGGCTCGCGGCGGCGGGGGTCCGGATGGCGGTCGAGCCCGTGGACGTGGCCAACCCGGCCGACTTCCACGGGGCGCTGCTGCGCATCGAGGCCCGCCTCGGCGCGGTGACCGCAATCGCGCACGCGGCGGGCACCGGCGGCCCGCAGCCGTTCGCTCAGGTGACCGACGACGAGCTGCGCGCGCACGTTTCCGCGGAAACGGCCGGCCTGAACTACCTGGTCAGCGCCATCCCGGCGCGACAGCTCCGGCTGATCGTGACGTTCGGCTCGATCGTCGGGCGGTACGGGCTGGCCGGGGAGAGCCTGCTCGCGCTGGCCAGCGGCGCGCTCGCGGAGCGGTCGGCCTGCCTGTCCGACACGATTCCCGGGTGCCGGACGCTGCACGTCGACTGGCCCGCGTGGGCCGGTGCCGGGCTGGGCCAGCGCGGCAGCCTGGCCGACGGGCTGGCCCGCGCCGGCATGTCGGCCATCCCGGTCCGGGAGGGCGCGCGGCTGCTGCTCAAGACGCTGGCCACGCCCGGCCTGCCGGTCCGGGTCGCCATTCACGGCCGGGTCGGCGGGCCCGCGCGGCGAGCAGCGGCGCCGCTTCCTGACGGCCGGTTCCTCGAGCAGGCGCGGGTGCACTACCCAGGCATCGAGCTCGTCTGCGACGCCCGGCTGACCCTGGACACCGACCCCTACCTGTCCGATTACCAGGTGGACGGGATCCCGGTGCTGCCGCCGACGATGGCCCTGGAGGCGATGGCCGAGGCGGCCGCCGCGCTGGCCGGCCAGCCGCTGCGGCAGCTCACCGGCGTGTCGATGGCCGCGCCGGTCGTGCTCCCGGCGGGCGCCGACGACGCGCACGAGCTGATCCGGATCTGCGCGCTGCGGGACGGCGCGTCCGTGACCGCGGTGCTGCGCTGCGAGGAGAGCGGTTTTGCCACCGACCACTTCAAGGCCACGTTCCGCGTGGCCGAGGAAGCCGCAGGCACAGCGGCGCCGTCGCTGGCCGCGGGTCTCCCGGAACTGGACGAGATGCCGGCCAGCGACGCCGGCATCGTGGACGGCACCGAGCTGTACGGGCCGACGTTCTTCCAGTCCGGGCGGTTCCGGCGGGTGGCGTTGCTGCCCGAGGTCACGGTGCGCTCGTGCCGGGCGCTGGTCCGCGGCGAGGATGGCCAGGGCTGGTTCGGCGGCACCGGCGACGCGGGCGATGCTGGGCTGATCCTGGGCAGCCCAGGGCTGAACGACACCTCATGGCACGTGCTGCAGGCGTGCGTTCCGCACCGCAGGCTGCTGCCGGCCGGGTGCGAGTCGGTCACGTTCAGCGGCCGGGAGGCGGCCGGAGCGGTGGAGATCCGGGCCGTCCAGGTCAGCGGGAGCACCGCGGCCGGGAAGGCCGGAGCGGAACCCGCCGGAGCCAGAGCGGAACCCGCCGGGGCCGGAGCGGAATCCGCCGGCCAGGAGGCGGCCCCGCCCGCCCGGCAGGCCGTCCCCGACACCGGCCACGCTGCCGCCCCCGCCGCCAGGCGCAGCCTGCGCCGGTCGGTGCCCAGGCCGCGCCCCGCGGCCAAGGCGGCGCAGCAGCCTCCGGTTTCGGCCGTCGTGGTCCCGGCCCAGGGCAGCAGGACCGGCGAGAGCGGAGTGGCGCCGCAGGCGGCCGATTACGTCTGGGATGTCGAGGCCGTGGACACCGCGGGCCAGCCGCTGGTGACCTGGCGCGGGCTGCGGCTCGCGGATGCCGGGCCGCTGCCGCGCCAGGCCCCGTGGCCGCCGTCGCTGCTCTCGGTCTACCTGGAACGCAGCGCGGTGGTGCTGGGCCTGAACCCGGAGCTCCTGGTCACGGTGCACTACGGCCAGCCGGACGCGGGGACGGCGCCGGACACGACAGGACCGCAGCCCAGGGCCGCGGTGGTGCCGGCACCCTCGCCCGCCCCGGACAGCCAGCCCCCGGCCGGGAGGCACGAGTCGCCGGCCAACACGGCGCGAGGCAGCGGCCTGCTCGACGGGTTCGTGCTGACCGTCGAGGCGCCCGAGGCCGTCGTCTGCAGCTGGGCCGCGGCCGGGCCGGTGCCGTCCGGCGCGCGGGACCTCGGGTCGGCCCTGGCCGGGTTTGAGCAGCAGTTGCGCATCCGCCCGGATGAGCCGACGGCCGTGATCAACGCCCGGCTGAAGGCCGTCGCGACCTGCCTGGCTCGGGCGGGCGCTCCCGAGGACTTCCCCATCGCCGCCGACGACGACACCGGCGCCGACTGGCTGCGGCTGCGCGTCGGCGGGGCCACGCTCGCCTGCACCGTCGTGGAGGTCAGCGGCGTCTCGGCCCCGGTGGCGATCGCCATCATGACCGGGGAGCCAGGTCCGGGCGGTCCGCAGGGCCGTGGCTCCGGCCGGCGTGCGCGCCCGCAGGCCGCGACCAGACCGTAGGCCGATCCACCCGGGAGGGCGGTGGCCAGGCCCTCCCGGGTGGCCGCCCCTTTTCCGTGGCGCGCGGCGATGCCACTATGGGAAACCGAACGGAGTTCTAGTCCGGGAGGCACCCCCAGTGACCAGCCCGCAGCCCATCCCCATCACCGGCGACCTCGACCTGTCGCAGAACGCCTTCTGGGAGCAGCCGCCCGCGCAGCGCCACGCCGCGTACGCGCGGCTGCGGGCGATGCAGCCGCCGCCGTTCTTCGAGTCGCCCGAGTCGCCGTTCGGCGCGCCCGAGCGCGGCTACTACGCGCTGGTCCGCCACGCGGACGTGGCCGAGGCGAGCCGGAATCCCGAGCTGTTCTGCTCGGCCGCCGGGGCCACGAACATCATCGACCTGCCCGCCGAGTTCAACGAGTACTTCGGCTCGATGATCAACATGGATGATCCGAGGCACGCCAGGCTGCGCCGGATCGTGTCCCGGGCGTTCACCCCGAACATGATCAAGAAGTTCGAGGAGGACGTGCAGCGGACGGCCGCGGCCATCGTCGACGACCTGCTGCAGACCGGGCCGTGCGACTTTGTGCAGCACGTCTCCGCCCGGCTCCCGCTCAGGATCATCTGCGAGATGATGGGCATCGGTGACCAGCACTACGCGATGGTGCTGAAGAACACGAACATCATCCTGTCCGGGGCCGACCCGGAGTTCGTCAGCCAGGACCTGAACGAGGCAATCACCCAGATCCTCACCGCGGGCCAGGAGCTCGCCGAGCTGGTCACCGGCCTGGCCGAGCTCCGCCAGGACAGTCCCGGCGACGACCTCGTGTCGGCGCTGGCCACGGCCAACATCGACGGCGAGCAGCTCACCCACGCCGAGCTGGCCTCTTTCTTCATCCTGCTGGTGGTGGCCGGCAACGAGACCACCAGGACCGCGATCTCGCACTCCCTCACCCTGCTCACCGACCACCCCGACCAGCGCGAGCTGCTGCTGGCCGACCTCGAAGGCCGGATCGGGCCCGCGGTCGAGGAGATCGTCCGTTACGTCTCGCCGGTGATCTGGATGCGGCGCACGGTGACCCGCGACACCGTCATGAACGGGCACGCCTACCGCGAGGGCGACAAGGCCGTGCTGTTCTACCAGGCGGCTAACCGCGACGAGTCGGTGTTCGCCGACCCGGAGCGCTTCGACATCACCCGCTCCCCCAACCCGCACGTCGGCTTCGGCTCGGCGGGGCCGCACTTCTGCCTCGGCGCGCACCTGGCCCGGCGGGAGATCACCGCCATGCTGCGCGAGCTGATGAGCCGGATCCCCGACATCCGCGCCGCCGCCGAGCCCGACCGGCTGCTGTCCAGCTTCATCAACGGCATCAAGCACCTGCCCTGCGACTTCGGCTGACTAACAGCCGGGCCCGGCGCGGTTGACGCCAGAGCCAGCCAGCGTGCCGCTACGCTCGATGACCACATCGCACGTCGTGGGACTATGCAATCACCCGGGAAAGGGTGAGTACGCAGACCCAGCCGACCTGCATGCTTACCCCACAAGAGCGAACAGCGGATACGGCCAGGGGGGCGTGATGGGAGCGAGGCGCACGCGCCTGGCCTGCGGCCGCGAGCGCATGCCTGCCGCGGTTGTGAGCCTGCCATGACTGTCGAGTCTGGCGCTAGCTCTGCTGAGCTGGCCAAGGGAGACCGCCGGCTGGCCCTCCTGCTGGCGATGGCGATGTTCGTCCTGGTCGTCGACACCTCGGTGATGAACGTGTCCATCGCGTCGGTCGTTCACGATCTGCACACGACCGTCAGCGGCGTCCAGTCCGCGATCGCGCTTGAGGCGCTGGTGTCCGCGGCGTTCATCCTGATCGGCAGCAAGGTGGGTGACCTGATCGGGCGCAAGCGCGCGTACGTGCTCGGCCTGCTCGGCTATGCGATCGGGGCCCTGGCCATGGCCCTGGCGCAGGGCCTGACCGTGGTCATCGTCTTCTGGGCGATCGTGGGCGGGATCGGCGCATCGCTGCTGCTGCCGGCGATGCAGTCACTCATCCACGGCAACTTCGAGGGCGCCGCGCAACGGCAGGCCTACGCGCTGGTTGGGGCCGCGGCCGCGATCGCCGCCGCCGTCGGCCCGCTGCTGGGAGGGTTCATCACGACCTACCTGTCGTGGCGCATCGCGTTTCTGCTTGAGGACGTCATCATCGCGGTCGTGCTGTCGGGCATCAGGCTGATCCACGACGTGCCCTACACCGGATCCCGGCGGGTGGACATCGTGGGAGCGGTCCTGTCGGTGCTGGGCATGGGCGGCATTGTGCTGGGCATCCTGGTGTGGCAAGAGGGCGGCGAAGCGGTGGGCCTGCTTCTTGCGCTCGGAGCGGTCTCGCTCGGGCTCCTGGCGTGGTGGCTGGTGCGGCGCAAGCGTGCAGGCCAGGCGACGCTGCTGGACCCGGACCTGTTCAAGGCCAAGCTGTTCAGGTTCGGGGTCACTGGGCAGCTGCTGCAGCAGATCGGTCTGGGCGGCACGATGATCGCGCTGCCGATCTACCTGCAGGTCGTCCTGGAATACAGCGCGATGGGAGCAGGCCTGTCCATCGCCCCGCTCTCCCTCAGCATGTTCGCGGTGGCCCTGGTCGCCGGCAGAAGAGCGGGGAAGCGGCGCCCGGCGAGCCTGATCCGGGCGGGGTTTGCGCTGTTCACCATCGGGCTGGTCATCGTGGAACCGATCGTGCCGCGGGCGACGTCAGGCTGGTACCTGGCGGTGCCATTGATAATCGCCGGTTCGGGGCTGGGCCTGCTGGTCTCTCAGCTCAACAACTTGACGCTGGCCCCCATCGATGAGGAACGTGTCAGCGAGGCTGCGGGCGTGAACTCAGCCGGAGGGTCGTTCGGTCTGTCGTTCGGGCTGGCGTTCGCCGGCGCCATCCTGCTGGCCGCGCTGTCCATCGGCTTCACCAGCATGGCCCAGTCGAGCACCGTGCTGTCCCACACCGAGCAGCAGCAGGTCTCCAAGGTCCTGGAGCACGACGCCGAAGTGGTCAGCAACACTCAGCTCGAAAAGCAGCTCGCCGGCCAGCCGAAGGCCACCCAGGACGAGATCATCAGGATCAACACCCAGGCCAGGCACGTCGCCCTTCAGATCGCGCTGCTCATTCCCATCCTCGCTGGCCTGGCCGGGCTGCTCATCTCGTTCCGCATGATGCGCCTGCCAGATCCCAAGCAATCAGGGCGCGACGAACAGGTGGCCTTGGGCTGACTCAGGCCGTGCGCTGGCTGCGGGGTCTACCCCGCTGTTTCGGCTCCTTGTAACCTGACGTGCCGTGGGCGCACGATGGAGGCACGCCAGGTCTTTAGGGGGGTGGGCCGATGAATCCAATCGCGATGTTCGAGAACCCGGCCATGGCCGAGCAGCAGATGCTTTATCAGCTGCAGGTGGAGCAACAGCAATTCTGGTACCAGTTCCAGGTCCGCCCGCCGTCGAATGACTCGGAACGCCAGCAGGCCATCGGCGCGCTCATGCAGCGGTACGGGCGCTTGTCGGCACTCCAGGGCGACGCCATGTTCCTGAATTCGCAGGGGTACGGGCGGCTGCTCATGGCTGTCAACCAGGAGTTGAACACCATCCAGGCCACCCGGGATCAGTACGTTAACGCGATGCAAAACCCACAGCCGCCGGCGCCCGCGCCGCCGGCGCCGACGGCACCGGCACCCTCTGGGGGCGGTGACGTGCGGGAATGGCTGGCCCAGTCCTCGGCAAAGCAAGACGAAATCAGGCGGCGCATGGTCGGTGACTGCATCCATTGCGGGAAGCCCCTGGAAGGGCGGGCGCTGTGCCCGTATTGCGGGCGCTATCAGTGAAATCCATCCGGGTGGTGCCCTGGCCGCGCTGGGCGGCGCGGTCGCGGCGGCCGCTCCAGCGGGTCATGCCCGTGGCGCATAGTCGATCGAGTGGAACGGCCATTCGCGCTCCAGCCACGCGAGAACCGCGTGGTAGAGGACGGGGTCGAGCGCGGCGTGGTCCGCGCGGACCCAGGAACGGACGGCCGCGTGCCAGCCGGCCTCGGTGCCGCCCGGGCCGTCTGCGCGGGGCGGGTAAATGTAGACACAGCCGATAACGTCACCAGTGCCAGTGCTGAGCACGGTGTAGGTAAACCCGCGGCGCTCGGCGAAGTCATCCGCGTGGCGCTGGAGGTCGCGGAGGTTATCCTCCTGGGACATCTCATGCGGCCAGCCCCACCCGGCGAACCCTGGCGTGTTCAGGATGTGGTCGGTACTGGCTGTCCAGGCGGCATAGTCCGCGGCGTTGTGCTGCGGCCCGAGCGGCTCCAGCCGCAATTCCCCGGCCGTGAGCCCATCAGGAACCGCGAAATCGATGGGAACGAACACCGGGTCCTCCGGTCGGGATGCTTGCTCGATCGCTGAGTTCAGGTCGTTCCAGAGGTCGTCGATGTGTTCGCAGCCGACGCTCAGGCGCAGGAGCCCGGGAGGCAGATGTCCTTGTCCGGGGAGCTTGCTGCGCCGTTCGATGGTGGTTTCGACGCCGCCGAGGCTGGTGGCGTGGGTGATGATGTCCACGGCGTTGCAGAGGCGGTCGGCGGTGGGGCCGTCGGCCACTTCGAACGCGAGCACCGCGCCGAAGCCGGTCATCTGCGCGGCGGCTGTGCGGTGACCGGGGTGGCCGGGCAGACCGGGGTAGCGTACGCGGCCGACGACAGGGTGCTGGTCGAGGCGGCGGGCGAGTTCGCCGGCGTTGCGCTGGCCGCGGTCGAGCCGCAGGGCCAGAGTGCGAAGGCCGCGCAGCGCGAGGAAGGCTTCCAGGGCTCCGGGGGTTGCGCCGGACAGGCCGCGGCGGTGGCGCACACGCTCTGCGAAGGCCTGGTCGCGGGCAATGGCGATGCCGGATAGCAGGTCGGAGTGGCCGCCGATGAATTTGGTGGCGCTGTGCACGACCACGTCCGCGCCGAGTGCCAGGGGCTGTTGCAGCAGTGGCGTCGCGAAGGTGTTGTCGACACCGACGATCACCCCGGCGTGGCGGCCCGCGGCGCACAGCGCGGGAAGGTCGGCAATGTCGAGCAGCGGGTTGGACGGGGTCTCCAGCCAGAGCAGGTCCGCCCCGGTGATGGCGGCCTGGACGGCCGCGGTGTCGGTCAGGTCCACGCGGTCAACGGCCCAGCGCCGTTGCTGCTGGGCGTCGGCCAGGAGCTCGCCGACCCCGAAGTAGCAGTCGGTCGGGGCAACGATGCGGCCGCCTGCTGGCACCAGGTCGAGCACGGCAGCGACCGCGGCCATGCCGGAGGAGAAGGCCACGGCGTGACCGCCTTCCACCTGGCCCACGGCTGCCTCCAGTGCCTCCCAGGTCGGCGTGGCGTCGGTGCGTGCGTAGACGCGGATGTCCTCCTCATCGCCTGGCGCTGGCGTGGTGCCGGCGTGGAAGTTGGACGCCAGCACTACGGGAGTACTGAGCGGCCCGCCAGCGGCGTGGCCGGGTCGGCCGGCGCGGATGACCGTTGTTTCCGGGCGCAGGCCGGCGGGTCCGGCCGGCTGGTCATGAGGCGTCATGGGCTTCTCCTGTCCGTCGGTAGTGCAGTATAGTGCACTGTATGAGGCAGTCAGATTTGGGGGTCCGGGCCGGGGCGGACAGCATCACCCAGGCGATCGGCGGCCGGGTCCGGCAGGGACGGGGCAGCCGGGGCTGGACCCTGGACCAGCTGGCCGAGCGCTCTGGCATCAGCCGCAGAATGCTGGTCAGCATCGAGCAAGGCTCGGCCAACCCGAGCATCGCGACGCTGCTGCGCATCAGCGACGCGCTCGGCATAGGCTTGCCCGCGCTGGTCGACATGGACCGTTCGCCCGGGCTGCGGGTCACCCGGGCGGGCGCTGCCGCGGTGCTGTGGCGGGGAAAGGCCGGCGGCCGGGCCATGCTCGTCGCCGGCACCGAGCCACCGGATGTCACCGAGCTGTGGGACTGGACCCTCGGGCCGGATGAGAGCCACGCCAGCGAGCCGCACGTGGCGGGCACCCGCGAGCTGCTCCTGATCCTGGACGGCCAACTCGAGCTCAGGGTGGGCGAGGACGCCGAGGTACTCGGAACGGGAGATTCGGCGTCGTTCGCCGGGGACCTGGTCCACGAATACGTGAACGCAGGCTCAACGGTGGCGCGTTTCGCCCTGACGGTGTTCGAGCCATCTGTCGGCGCGGGCGGGACCCGGTGATGACACTGCTGACCGCAGCTGAGGTGAGTGAGCGCGGGCGCGATTGTCTTACCGCCGTCAGCGTGGCCCCTGATGTGCTCCACCCTCGGGACGCCGCTATCAGCGAGACCGGGTGGCGCGACTGGCTAGCCCGGCACGATTTGGGCAGCTCGCCGTCAACGATCGCCGACGGCTCTACCGCTGGAATTCCCGGCTAGCTGGCGGGCCCGGCGGCTGGGTGGGTGAGGTCGGCGAGGGTGAGGGCCAGGTGCAGTTTCAGGCGGTCGTCGCCCCGGCGCAGGTCCAGTGGTATCAGCTCGGCTACGCGGGCCAGGCGCCAGTACAGCGTTGTCCGGTGGATGTGCAGCTGCGCGGCGGCCTGCTGGGCCTGCGCCCCGCATCCGAGGTAGCAACGCACGGTCTGCCGGTACGTTCCGGCCTGCTCGTCCAGCAGCGCGCTGACGCCGGGGCAGATCCGTTCGGGCGCCGACGGGTCAAGGTAAAGATGCTGGAACGCCGCGTAGGTACCCAGGCCCGCCCAGTCGGCGGCCCTGCCGAATTGGGGGACGTGTGCCGCCACGTGGGCTGCGTACTGGGCGTTGCCCAGGCTGGCGTGCACGTCGGCCAGCGTCGCGGCGCCGCCACAGGTACCCACGCCCAGTGGCGGCCCCGGCAGCGCCCGGACAGCCCGGCGCAGCCCGGTCAGCGCGCCAGTGGTTGTGATCGCGACCAGTTCACCCTCGCCGGGGCTGGCCAGCACCAGCATGCCCGGCGCCGCCCGGAGGCGCAGCCTTCCCGCTGCCTGGCGTAGCTTTCCGGCTGCCAGGACCGGATCGGGCGCGCGCGCCGGACGGCTGGCCGCGGGCCGGATCACGGCCAGTGCGTAGGGCGGCTGGCCGACCAGCGCTGCCTGCCCGGCAAGCATGGTCGCGGCTTCCTGGCGTATCTGCTTCTTCGGGTGCAGCAGCCCGTCGGCCAGGTCGCTTAGCACGGCGAACTGGCCGTCGGCCTGGATCGCTCGCTGGGCCAGCAGGCGGGCCGCCTGTGTCGCGGCGGCCTCGGCCTGCCTGGTTTGCTCGGTGGTCAGTGCGGGCTCGTCGATGAGCCACAAGAACCCGAGCAGTTGATCATCGGCCCGCAGCGGCAGGCAGAGGCGGGGCAGGGTGGCCTGCTGCGGGTCGCCGGGGATGGACACTGGCCCCTGGGCGGAGAACACCGCGTGCTCGGTCAGCTTGCGGCGCAGCCGGGCGCTGGTGCCGCGCTGCAAGACCGCCTCCACCCGGCTGCGGTCCAGCCGCCCGGTCTGCGGGGTGATGGCCAGTGGACGCAGCGCGGCGTCGTCGATGATTACTGACCGGCGCAGGCCCTTGGCCAGCTGCTCGGCGAGGTGCTGCAGGTGCTCCTCGAACACGTCCTTCTCATTCCCGGCGGGCCTGTGGGTGATGCGGACGTGTTCCTACATCTGTCGAATCCAGCCTGCCCAGCATGTGTCAGCTGTCGCAGGCGCGCCGAGCATCGCCGGCGGCAGTCTGGAGAAGGGCCTTATCGCCAGAGAGGGAGGCAGCGGGTGTCTGTTGGCACACGGGCCGCGCTCGCGCCGACGCTGGAGGGCTGGTATTACACCGATCCGGCCGTCTTCACGGCCGAGTGTGAGCGGATCTTTGAGCGGCAGTGGTATTACGTGGGCCGGGCCGACGAGATCGCCGCGCCCGGCCGGTTCATCCGCCGCCGGGTCGGCGGCGAAACCGTGCTGCTGATCCGCGGCAAGGACCACGCAATCCGGGGCTTTCTCAACGTATGCCGGCACCGCGGCGCGCAGCTGTGCCTGACCGAGGCCGGGAAAATTGGCAACGCGATCCACTGCCCCTACCACAACTGGATTTACGGCTTGGACGGTGCGTTGATCACCGCGCCGAACTGGCGGGCGATGGCCGATATCGACAAGGAAAACTACGGCCTGCACCCGGTGCGGGCGCAGGTCTGGGAGGGCCTGATCTGGGTCTGCGTGGACGGCGACCCGGGCCCGCTGGAAGACCAGGTGCGCCCGCAGATCGCCTCCCGGCTGGGCAGCTACGGCAAGCTGGGGCGGTACCGGATCGGCGAGCTGGCCGTGGGCGGCCGGGCCGAGTACGACGTGGCGGCGAACTGGAAGCTGATCTACGAGAACTTCCAGGAGTGTTACCACTGTGCCCACATCCACCCCGAGCTGGTCCAGACGATCCCGCAGTTCAAGTCCCCGGCCATGGGAACCGGCGGCTATGACCCCGGTGGCTACCCGATCGCTGCTGGCCGGGCGTCGTTCTCGCTGAGCGGGCAGACCGTGCTGCCCCGGATGCCCGGCCTGCTGCCCGCCGATGACGGGCTGTTCTACGGCATGGTGCTGCGCCCGAACTGCTTCCTGTCGTTGATCAGCGATCACGTGATCGTGCACAGGTTCGAGCCGGTCGCCGCCGACCGGACGCGGGCGGTGTGCGAGTGGCTGTTCCCAGCGAGCACACTGGCTAAGGGCCGGTACGACGTCAGCGACGCGGTCGCCCTGTTCGCAAAGGTCAATGAGCAGGACTTCGACGCCGCGCAGTGGTGCCAGCCCAACATGAGCTCACGCGCATACCGGGGCGGTGGCGTGCTGGTGCCCAGCGAGGCCGAGGTGATCTCGCAGTACTACGCGTGGTACCGCGCCCTGATGGGCATCACCGCCCAAGGGCGCCCGCGGAGCGGCGACCCGGCGCCACGTCGTGCGGCATGCTGATGGCGGGGAGGGCGAATGGCGCAGCAGTACCAGGCGATCGTGATCGGCTGCGGGGCCATCGGCGCTGCGACCAGCTACTGGCTGAGCCGCCGGCTCGGCGGCGGCGTGCTGGCGCTCGAGCAGTACCAGCAGGGGCATTCCCGCGGGGCATCGGAGGATCATTCCCGGGTGATCCGACACGCCTACAGCCGACCCGAATACACGGCGCTGACCCCGGCCGCCTACCAGAGCTGGAACGTCGCCGAGCGGGGCACCGGCCTGCAGCTCGTGTACCGCACCGGCGGGCTGATCATCGCCGAGCAAGCCAGCGCCGGCGCGGCGTACCTGGCCGCCGCCACCACCGCGATGGCAGCGGCGAACCTGCCGTTCGAGCAGCTCACCGGCCCCGAGGTGATGCGAAGCTGGCCGCAGTGGCGGCTCGGTAGCGAGCACATCGCGCTGCACGACCCCGAATCGGGCATCCTCGATATCCGCCGGGCCACGGCCGCGCACATCGCGCTGGCCCGCGACCGCGGAGCGACGATCCTGGCCAACGCCGAAGTCACCGCAATCGCCGAGTCGGCCGGCGGCGTGAGGGTCACCGCGGGCGGGCAGGATTACTCGGCCGGGCGGGTGGTGCTGGCCGGCGGCGCCTGGAATCCGGTGCTGCTGGCCATGCTGGGTGCCTATCTGCCGATCACGCTCACCGAGGAGCAGGTCACCTACTTCGCCACGCCGAAGATCGCCGAGTTCACCCCGGACCGGTTCGGCGTCTACGGCTATCTCGCCGACGACGGCCTGTACTACGGCTTCCCGATCTACGGCGAGGTCGCCACCAAGATCGGCATCGACGGCGCGGGGCCGGTGGTCACCCCGCAGACCCGGACCTACGCCCCGGACCAGGCGCGGGTGCGCCGGGTGCTGGCCTTCCTGGAACGCTACCTGCCCGGAGCTGTAGGCCCAGAGCTGTACACCCGCACCTGCTGCTATGACTTCCCACCTGACCGGGACTTCATCGCCGACTATGTACCGGGGTCACAGCGCGTGCTGGTCTGCGCAGGCGCGGGGCACGCAGGCAAATTCGCCGCGCTGCTGGGCCGGGTTCTCACCGAACTCGCACTCGACGGCTCCAGCCAGTTCCCGGTCAGCGCATTCAGCGCCACCCGCCCGGCCCTCACCGGCGCCGCGGCAGCACCCAGCCGCGTCAACTCAATGTGAGTCGGCCAGCGCCGCCGGCGGCAAGTGGTCAGCCCGGCCTGATCGCGCAGCCGCCGTAACAGTCTGCGCCCAGCCTAATCCTGTGCCTCTCCTGTGGGCCGCTACGTATGGGGGCCGCCCGGCCCGCTGGCGATAGTGGTGACAGATCAAGGCCGCCACCGCCAGAAAAGAGACGAGCGTCATGTACCGGCTCATCCAGCGGTAACTGCAGCGGCCACACCCGAGAGGACCCAGCCGTCATGCGCGACGACTTCGTGGTCACCGATCTGGTGACACGCGCCCAGCACGGCGACCAGCAAGCCTGGAGCACCCTCGTCGAGCGCTACGCGCCACTGGTGTGGTCGATCTGCCGCAGGTACCGGCTGAGCGCCGCCGACACCGACGACGTCAGCCAGACCGTCTGGCTGCGCCTGGTGGCCCAGCTCGACCAGGTGCGCGACCCTGCCGCCCTGGCGGGCTGGATCACCACGACCACCTGGCGGGAATGCGGCAGGATCCGACGGGCACTGCGACCATTCCAGACCGCCAGGCAGGAAGCCGACACCGGCAATCTTGCCGACACCGCCACCGAGCCGGCCGAATCCCAGCTGCTGGCGGCCGAACGCCGCGCGGCGCTGCGCCAGGCGTTCACCTGCCTGCCGCCCAGCGGCCAGCAGCTGCTCGCCATGCTCATCGAGGACCCGCCGGTGCCCTACGCACAAATCAGTGCCCGGCTCGGCATCCCGGTCGGCAGCATCGGGCCCACCCGCCGCCGCTGCCTGCAGAAATTACGCGACCATCCGGCCATCGCCGCCCTGATCCACCTTCCCTCTCGCATGACTTGAACCTGACGTTACGTCATGTTTTACGCTCGGTCGGGCATCACCGGTGAAGGAGAAGGAATGTCACGACAGGACGAGACGTGGCGGATCGGCGAGCTGGCCCGCGAGACGAGACTCACCGTGCGGACGCTGCATCACTACGATCAGCTCGGCCTGCTGTCGCCGCTGTCGCGGACCAGTGGCGGGCATCGCTGCTACACGAGCGGCGACGTCCGGCGCCTGCACCGCATCGTGGCGCTGCGCAGCCTGGGCATCTCGCTGGAGGAGATCGGGACGCTCCTGGACGGCGAGCCCGACCCGGCCGGCCTGCTCCGCCGCCAGCTCGACGTCGTGGAAGAGCGCATCCGCACGGCCACCGGCCTGCGGGCGCGGCTACTGGACCTGCTGGACAGCCTGGGCCGCAACACCGAACCTTCGGCCCGTCAGCTCCTGCAACTCATCGAGGAGACCGTTGAAATGAACGAACCGATGACCCTAGCGCAGTTCGCGGAACTCAAGGAACAGCGAGCACGCCAGGCACACGAACTGGGCGACAAGGACTTCGCCGCGCTGAAGCAGAGGAGGCGAGACGCATGGAACGCACTGAGCCGCCACGAGCAGCAGCGCCTGACGGAGCAGCTCCGCAAGACGGTCCCGCACGCCGCCGGTGGTGGCACGAAGGGCCAGTCATGACGCCCGTTGTCTCAGCGCTGCCGACCGTGCCGAGATTACTGGCCTCGTCAGCCGTCTCAGCGAGATATCGCTGCGCAACACCTGGCGAACCGGGAGCGGGTACGCCGCGATGCTCGCGACCGGGTGACCACTGCTTCAGCCTCTCCGGCGGCCGTGATGACGTCAGGAGTTACAGCGACTGGTGGCGCCTGCCCAGGCCACCTGGCGCCGGCTGCGCATGCGGCTGCTGAAACGTGGGGTGTGCCCTGATGCACCGGGGTTCTGGCTGCCTGTCGGAGGCCATGACAGAATCCGGTACCGAGTACTTTACCGACACCCTCATTAACAAGCACCATCGATCGGGAGTGAGGGGCGTGACCGCTTTCCGGGCCATCATCACCGGCGGCTCGTCCGGGATCGGGCTGGCCACCGCGAAGAAGGTTCACGCAGCCGGCGGAAGCGTTGCGCTTATGGCAACCCGCGAGAGCGCGCTGCACGCGATCGTGACCGATCTCGGTGAGCGCGCCTGTGCATTCGCGGTTGATGTCTCTGACCGGCTGCGAGTGGACGCTGCGGTCGCTGCCGCATTCGACGCGCTCGGCGACGTGGACCTAGTCGTGAACGCGGCCGGAGTCTGTTACAGCCCTGCCGCCATCGACGAGATGGACGTCGCGAACTGGGACAAGACGATCGGCGTCAATCTCTCCGGCGTCTTCTACGTCTCGCGTGCCGCGGCGATACGCATGGCTGCCGGGTCGATCGTGAACATCGGCTCCGAACTATCCCTGATGGGCATGGGCCTGTACGTGGACTACTGCGCGTCCAAGGCGGGCCTTATCGGCTTGACCAGGGCGATGGCCGCGGAGCTCGCGGCCAGGCACATCAGGGTCAACGCGGTCTGTCCCGGGCCGGTGGACACCCCGATGATGGACACCGAGCTGGCCACGTTCCCGGACCCGATTGCCGCGCGCGAGGGCGCGATCGGTCGCGTCCCGCTGAAGCGGTTCGCGAGTCCCGACGAGGTCGCCGACGCCGTCCTCTTCCTCGCGGAGGCATCGTACGCAACAGGGTCGATCCTTTCTCTCGACGGTGGCACCACCGCGATCTAGGGGCTTGGCTGCGCTTGCGTCCGGACCCTGTATCCAGTCCGCTGGCCAGGGTTCCCCTGGCCCCTAGGAGGTATCCGTCCCTGTTCAGGGCTGACGCGGTGGCCTACTGTGTTGAGGCAACTGTGAACATTCGCCAGGCGATGCCAGCTTGGGCTCGGGGGGGTTCTTGTGCCCTTAGCTCTTCTGCGGCGGCACCGCCCAGGGACACGGGGTGGGGGGATCGTGACCGGCGTGGCACTGATCGCCTTCGGCGGGGCCGGACGGGCAGGCGGGCTCACCAGGCGCTACCGGACCCCCACTAGCCCAGGGACCGCAGACTTCGATGCGGTAAACCCTGAACGGTGACGGTCCCAACTCCAGCTAACGGAGGGATATCCCACGGACGGCTACCCAGCAGATCGCTATCCGGCGGAGCGCCACCCTGACGATGGGTACACGGCGAACGGCTACCCGGACAGTGGTTTCGCAGCTAGCGATGACCGTTATCCGCGAGAGGCCGGATACCCACTAGAGCCCGGGCGATTCCCGGACACGGACTCGCTCTGGCGGGCGTGGCGGATCCTTAACCTGGCGGACGGCCAGGCGGCCAGCATTACACAGTGGGCGTGGGCGCGGGTCAACGCCATACACGAAGCGGCCGAACGCGAGGCCGCAGCGGTCCGGCAGCAGGCGAGCAGCCAGATCGCCGCGATCCGCGCTACCGCGGAACGGGAGGCCGCCGCAGCGATGATGCCCGGCTCAGGCGAGCCTGGCCGGGCGCCGGATCATGCCGCTAACGGCGCCGTGTCACCCCCCGCCCACCGCCCTGCCAGCGTCGCCGCCGGCGGGCCTCCCCCCGGCCCGGCCCCGAGGCCCGGGCGGCAGCAGCCCCAGGCACGCGAGACTAGAGCGCCGGCCAGCTAAGCCCTCGCAGGCATGCGTGTGGGGATCGCCCATCATCTCGGCTGGGCCGTGACTGTCACTGCATCGGCCGACTATGAGGTCGTGGATCGCCGGCGGATCGAATTGATCGAACCCGGTATGCCTACGGCACCGATCGAACACGAGGCCACGACTCTCAACCACGACGCCACCGCCACGATGGTCGCGGAGGTCCGGGCGTCGGCGCTGCGGGCAACATCGGCGTCGCTGGATCAACTCGCCGCCTCGGTGCCCGCACCGATCGTCTCAATGTCGCTGCGAGCCTGGCCGCTCGACTTCCCCGACGCCGTCGCCGTCCAGCGCCGCCCGCCGTACCAGGCCCGGGCCGACTCGGTCATGTACTGCCAGGTGCTGGCGGAGTGTGCCTACTTCCGCGGTTGGGACGTTCACCTCTTCGACGCCAAGGACGTCGAGGCGCAGGCGGCCAGAATCCTCGGTGCGCGAGTCGGCTATGTGCTCCACGGTCCGAGGGCAACGCTAGGGCCGCCCTGGACCAAGGACCATCGGACCGCGCTCGCCGCCACGATCGTTGCCAGCTGACCCTCTTGCGTGACGCAGAGCGTCACCGAACCTGCGCGCGAGGCAGCGGCTGGTTTACGGAGGCTCGCGGTCGGCACACTCAGCGCTCGAGCAAGCCAGCGCCAGGCTACGCGCGTACCCGCCGATCTGGCGTTGGTGATGGCCGGTTGGCCTCGCCCGGGGCACCGCACAGGAGCGGGTGTTCTGTGTCTCTGGCGGATGGTGCTTGGCACGCGCCGTGGTGTGGTTGAGGGTGCAGGATCAGGCATCTCACGCAGGCGGGGGTCCCTCCCTTGTGGCCTGTCGGCGATCCTGGCCTGTTCGTCGTCCCACTCTGCGGGGTAGTTGAGCTTGGACTTCGGTGGTGAGCACGAAGACGTGCTCGTGCATGTAGGTGATGCCGAGTTCGGGGCTGTCAGCGGTGTTGTGGACGGCCGCGACGGTGCTCATGCCCGCATTTTTCCTCGCGCCTGACCCGTTAGCGGAATCCCCGGCTGCCGTAACCCCGGGCGGGCGAGATCGATGAGGCGCTCGATGCAGGATCCGAAGATGTCAGCGTGGCTGCGCGGCGGGCGGGCGGCTGCCAGGGCTGCGGCGAGATTGGGTAGCGGCCCCTGGCCGCAGCGCGATCGAGCGCCTGGACTTGCTCAGCGGCGCTGGCCAGCCGGCCGGCGGGGGCTGCTTGCCTCGCGCCGTACATGGTCGCGAAGCCGCTGATCATGGCGATGACTTCCAGCCTTGCTCCGGTGCTGAGCCTGGAGCCTGCCAGCAGGCCGAGGAAGTAGCCGAGGTAGCGCAGCCCGCTGGGCCGGCGATCTTGAGGCTGGTGTGCCAGTGCTGATCAAGTGACTCTCACCCAGGATCACCGATGTGCTCGTCGAGCGGGCGCCGACCTGGCGTAGTCGGGCCTGACTGGTCCGTGATGGGAATGCCGCGGAGCGACAGCAAGACCACCAGCACGACTCCGCACGTCAGGCAGATGTCGGCAACGTTGAAGTCCGCGAAGTGCTGCAGGTCAATAAAGTCGACGACGGCGCCGCGGCCGAAGCCGGGTGCCCGCATCAGCCGGTCACACAGGTTCCCGACGGCTCCTGCCAGCAACAGGCCGAGTGCTGCCGCCCAGCCCACCGAGCAGAGCCGGGGCACCTTGGTGACGATCAGCACGCCGACCGCCACCGCCACGCAGGTGAACAGCACCGTCGCAGCGGGCGCGAAGCCGAAGGCGGCACCGGAATTCCGCAAGACATAGATAGTCAGGACCTGGCCGACTATGCGGATCGGCGGCTTACCCCCAGGGTCGCGACCAGGAGCACCTTCGTCGCCTGGTCAAGGCCGATACCCAGCAGCGCGGTCCCGGCAAGCACCGCCGCGCAGCGAGTATTCACTGGCATTGGGCCAGTATGGCAAGTGCCTGGGCCAGGAGAAGCTGACTACTGCTCTCCCCCGGCTGCCCTTGGTCCGCGCAGCCGTCGCGTGTCAGGGAGCGGTTCTACAGGCCATGACTCCTGCGGTTAACGCGCTAGGCACGACCTGGGCTAATCAACGGCTCTGGGCAACAATGATCTGCGCATCCCGCGTATATCCCTCGCCGACCTGCTTGCCCGCGAGGATCCAGCGCGGCGGCGACGTGCACATCAGCGTGGGTATCCACGCCGCCGGTAATACCACGAGTCTCTACCATGGTCCCTGCCATCTCACGCTGCCAGCGTTGCCGCCTGCATGCAATCGCCTGGCGGAGCTGAGGACCCCAGAACTGGCCGATCTGCGCGAGGCCACTCGCACAGATAGCGCAGGCATCAGCCACGCAGAATCGGCGATCTAGCGTCCGAGGATTGGACGTTTGTTGGTCAGGTGGGTCAGTCGGCGAGGTGGGCAGCCCATATTTCCTCGGCCGGCCACCGGCGCGCCCATTCGGCGCTCGCCAGTGCGTAGTAGGGATGGTCGGGAGCATCTGGCGGGGCGTAGAGCTCATGCAGCGCGTCGATGATGAAGCCGCTGTCACGAAGGATCTTGATCCACTCGCCGTGGCCGCGGTGGAACTGTATTCCTCCCCGCGGAGTTGCCAGGCGGTGTGCCTGGCGCTGTGGGTGGAGTAGTTCACGGCGGGCGGGCCCGTCCGGTTCCTGGGAGCACAAGGTGACCAGGACGCTGGTGGTGTGGAATACAAGTTTCCCGCCGTGCCGCAGCAGCCTGGCGGCCTCGGGCACCCAGCGGGCCGGGTCGCACCACAAGCTTGCGCCGCATTCGGCTCGCCCGGCGTCGCGGTCTGGTGGCCTGGCGGCATCAGCCCCGCGCCGCTAGCGTCGATTAAGGCACCCACCGAGGAAGGCGATCCACATGGCACAGCTCACCACCCTGCGGGATCTGATGGGACTGGGCGATCAGCCGACAGCGCTCCGGGAGACAACGCTGATCATGATCGACTGTCAGAACACCTACCGCGAGGGCGTCATGGCGCTGGAAGGTGTCGAAGCCGCGCTGGCGGAGGCGGCGCAGTTGCTCGCCCGCGCGCGTGACGCTGGCATTCCGGTCTTCCACATCATGCACGACGCCGGGGAGGGTTCCCCGTACGACGTGAAGGCCAAGATCGGGCAGATCAGCGACGAGGTAGCTCCTCTTCCGGGCGAGCCCGTCATCGTCAAGCACTACCCCAACTCGTTTGTCGAGACAGACCTTGACGCCCGGCTGCGCGAAGCACCCGGCCGTGAACTGATCCTGGCCGGGTTCATGACGCACATGTGCGTCAACTCGACCGCGCGCGGCGCGTTCAACCTCGGCTACCATCCGACGGTGGTAGCCAGCGCCACGGCCACCAGAGAGCTACCCGGAGCTGACGGCGCCCCGGTGCCAGCGCGGGCGCTGCAAGCGGCCAGCCTCGCCGCGATCGGTGACCTGTTCGGCGTCGTGGTGAGCAAATCCGACGACATACCGGACTGAACTCGCTGATCAAGAGCCCGGCGTTTCCGGCACACGGGCCGCATCTGAACAGGCATTATGTACTGATCTGCCGCAGGTGCAGTCACGAGAAGGGGAGCCGTGCCAATGTCGCCAACCCATGCCCACTTCAATGGCAGCGTCAATCTCGCCGATACCGAGTCGGTGATGCGCGAGATCACCTCGCGGGTCCCGGCAGGCCTGCGGCGCGTGCCGGACGGGGAGACCGGGGACCGGAACAACTGGATCTTCTTCCAGATGCAGAAGTTCATGCAGTCGCCGCTGCTGGTTCCGGCGCAGCCGATAGATGAAGTCGTGGTCGGCGACTACGAGCAGATGCCGCAGCTGCGGCTGGCCGACGGGCTGACCCCGGAGCAGATGACCTGGCCCGACCTGGGCTACGCCGACGCCTACCAGGAGTCGTACGCGGTCTTCTCCGCGCTGCGCGACGAGGGCGCGATTCCGGACAGCGTGCGGTTCCAGGTCCAGTACCCGACACCGCTGGCGTCGATCGGCGCCTACGTGGTCCCCGAGCAGCAGCAGGCGCTGCTGCCCTCCTACGAGCAGGCCATGTTCGCCGACCTGGACCGGCTGCTGGCGGCGATCCCGCACGACCAGGTCGCGGTGCAGTGGGACGTCGCGGTGGAGTTCGGCGTGCTGGAGGGCGCGTTCGGGCCCGGGGGCGACCAGGCGTTCGATGCGATCGTCGCGGCGCTGGCCCGCTGCGTGGATCAGGTGCCCGCCGACATCCCGGCGGGCATGCACCTGTGTTACGGCGACTACGGCCACGCGCACTTCAAGCAGCCGGAGTCACTCGCACTGCAGGTGCGGGTGGTGAACGCGGTCACCGCGGCCGCCCACCGCGCGCTGAGCTTCGTGTCGTTCACCGTGCCGCAGCACCAGCAGGACCAGGGCTACTTCGCGCCGCTGGCCGACCTCGCCGCGGACCAGGCCACCGAGCTCAACTTCGCGCTGGTGCCGTACCACCCGGCCGATCAGGCCGGCGGCACCACCGAGGAGCAGGTCCGGCTCATCGACGGAGCTCTGGCGGCCGGCCCCGCGGCCGGCCGCGACTGGGGAATCTGCACCGAATGCGGCATGGGCCGCGTGGACCGGGACGATATCCCGGTGCTGCTTGACCGGTACCGCGAGATCATCGCCTCGGGCTGACCGGCCCCCCGCACCCGGTGATGCGGCGGGCTATCCGCACCTGACCAGGAGGCTGGCCTCCCCCTGCCCCGGGGGGAGGCCGCCGGGAAGCGGCCGGGCAGCACCCTGGCCAGGCCCGGCCCGTCCGGGTGAGCCTGGAAATATGCGATACGAAAGCTCTGTCACCTCGGTCTCCTGGATCCCGTCCGAGGCCTTCGAGGGCATGATCCAGTTCGGGATCGAGGCCGGGATCGGCCACTACGACGAGCCGCTGCCCGACGTTCTGGGCGACCTGGAGGAATGGCGGGCCGCCGACCGGTTCCGGTTCGCCAACCGGCTGCGGGCCTGGATCGACGTGGATGACCAGGGCCGCGTCACCGGCTGTGGCTACGGCGACGGCGGCTGCCTGATCGGGTCCAGCACCATCCGGCTCGGCGCCCTGCACCACTGCTTCCCTGCGGTCGCCTTGCCCGACCTGCGCCAGGAGCCGGAACACGGGGACGGCTGGGTCAGGTTCGCGCAGACCGTGGGCGGCCGGACCGGCATACCGATGCCGCGGCGGGTGCGGCGGCGCCCGTACGTGCAGTGGAACGCGCCGCTGGTGTGGACGACCCTGACGCTGACCCTGCACGCCGACGGCCGCGCCGAGGCCGGCCTGACCGGGGCCAGCCGGTTCCCCCGGCACTGGGTCTACGACGCCTCGGGCCGCCTCGCGGCCAAGTCCGGGCTCACCGACTTCCGCGACTGGTACCGCCGGTCGTTCGGCCGCCACACCCCCTGGGGCGACCAGGACTCCCCGGCCCTGGTCACCGCCGTGGAGACCGCGCTCGAGCGGGCCCTGTCCGCGCAGCTCATGCGCGGTGATGCCAAGCACGGGGACACGAAGCACGGGGACGCCAACCACGGGCCGGCCAAGCCACGGATCCGCCGCATCAAGCCCGGGGCCGCGCTGGTCCGCCAGGGCGAGGCCGGCACCGAGATCTTCCTCGTCCTGGACGGGGTGGTGCGGGTCGAGCGGGATGGTGAGCGGCTGGCCGAATACGGCCCCGGCGCGCTGCTCGGCGAGCGGGCCCACCTCGAAGGCGGTGCTCGCACCTCCTCGCTGATCGCCGTCACCCCGTGCCGGATCGCGGTGGCCGGTGCCGCCGAGATCGACCGGGCCGCGCTCGAGGAGCTCGCGGGCGGCCACCGCCGGGAGCTGCCCGCCGTTGGCTGACCACGGGCGTCTGACCCCGGGCCCACGGCCCCTCGCCATTGCGTTCTAAAGGTCCGCCCATTTAACCTGAGGGATCGCGCCAACGCGTGGCGGGCAAACTGCCCCGGACGGGACGTGAGGTGGCCGAGTGACAGCGCTGCGCCCAGCGGTCGTGAGCCAGGCCGAGCCGGAGATCGTCGACCGGGTCGATGCGGCGGGCGTGGCGGACATGACCGAGGTCGCCCGCCTGGCCGCCGGCCGCTACGGCATCTCCCCCGACTGCCGCCTGCACCTGTACCCGCTGACCGAGAACTGGACCTTCCGCATCGAGACGGGTTCCGCGGCCCCGGCCGTGCTGCGCATCTACCGTCCGGGCGGCCGCTCGCCCGCGGAGATCCACTCCGAGCTGGCCTGGACATCCGCGCTGCGGCAGGAGTCGCCGGTGCTGCTGCCCGGCGTGATCCCGACGCTGGCGGGCGGCCAGGTGCTCGAGGTCGGGCGCGAACCGCCGCTCGAACGCTGTTACTGCGTGCTGTTCAGCCACGCGCCAGGGAGCGAGCCCGCCGAGGATCAGCTGATGGCCTGGTTCCCGCGGCTCGGCGAGATCACCGGCCGGCTGCACCGGCACGCGCGCGCCTGGGCGGTCCCGGCCTGGTTCCGGCGCCCGCGCTGGGACCTGGACACGACCCTGGGGGGCCGGCCGCACTGGGGGTCCTGGCAGAGCACGGTGACCGACGCCGAGGAACGCCGCCAGAGCCAGCGGCTGGCCGACACCGTGATGGCGCGGCTGCGGAAGTTCGGGACCGAGCCCGGGCGCTTCGGCCTGGTCCACGCCGACCTGCGGCTGGCCAACCTGCTGGTCGACGGCGATCGGATCACCGTCATCGACTTCGAGGACTGCGGCTTCAGCTGGTACCTGTACGACCTGGCCTGCGCGCTCACGTTCAACGAGGGGCGCGCCGACGTCCGGGAGCTGATCGCGCTGTGGGTCGACGGCTACCGGGAGGTTGAGCCGCTGTCCGCGGAGGACGAGGCGGAGATCGACACGTTCCTCATGCTGCGGCGCCTGATGCTCAGCGCGTACGCGGGCCTGCGGGCCGACACCGAGCTGGCCGCGCAGATGAAGGCGGACGGGTACTCCGCGGAGACGTGCAGGATCGCCGAGCCGTACCTGAGCCGCTTCGGCTGAGCTACCATTTGGGCGTACCAAATAACCAGATCCGAAGCAGATGAGGCAAGGGGGTGGCCGGCCGGTGTCCAGTCCTCGTGATGCTGAGATCACCATTGTCGGCGGCGGCGCGATCGGCGCCGCGGTGGCGTACTTCCTCGCCCGGGACGGCCGGCGCGACATTCAGCTCCTGGAGCGGCGCGGCCTGTGCGAGGCGACCAGCAGCCAGGCCGCCGGGTTCGTGGGCCAGGCCCGGCCCACGGTCGAGCGCGCCCGGCTGACCATGGCCGCCACCGAGGTCTACCGCACGTTCGAGCGGGACACCGGATACACCATGGACTACAGGGAGTGCGGCGCGGTCCGGCTCGCCCTGTCCGAGACGTCGGTGCGGGAACTGGAGCAGATCGCGGAGACCGCCGCGGTAACCGGCCTGCCGGTCGAGTTCTTGACCCACGCGCAGCTGCGCGACATCTACCCCGTGCTGGAGCGTACCGGCTCGGTTAAGGCCGCCCTCTGGTCGCCGACCGACGGGTACCTGCAGCCGAACAGCCTGGTGAACGCGTACGTGCGGGCGGCCAGGGACCTCGGGGTCACGGTCGTGACCAACGCGGCGGTCACGGCCATCGAGGTCGCGGGCGGTGCGGTGCGCTCGGTCTCGGCCGAGGGCGGCCGGTACCGCACCGAGCAGGTCATCATCGCGGCGGGCCCGTGGTCGGCGGCGCTGGCCCGGCTGGCCGGCCTCGAGCTGCCGATCGTGCCCGTGCTGCACGAGTACTTCGTCACCGAGCCGGTGCCCGGCTGGCACGGCGGCCTGCCCTGCCTGCGCATCCCCGAGGTGCAGGTCTACGCGCGCGGGGAGAGCAACCGGGTGCTGTGCGGCGGCTTCGAGAACCGCGGCACCAGCGTCGACCCGCGCGAGGTGAGCGTGGCCTCCCGGCTGCCGGCCCGGCCGGACTGGGACGTGCTCGGCGGGTTCGCCGCCAGCCTGAGCGAGTTCGTCCCGGCGCTGGCCGGGGCGGGCGTGGCCACGACCTTCCAGGGCTGGCCGGCGTTCAGCCCGGACGGGCGGTTCATCGTGGGCCCGGTGAGCGGGGTGCGCGGCCTGGTGCTCGCGGCGGGGTGCAACGCGCACGGCGTGTCCGGGTCGGCCGGGCTGGCCCTGCACCTGGTCGAGAGCCTGAGCGGTGACCCGTCGCCGTACGTGCGGTCGCTGAGCCCGGACCGGTTCGTGCCGCGGACCTGGTCGTTCGAGGACGCGCGCCGCCAGGCGCAGGCCGTGTACGAGACGTATTACCCCATGCCATCTGTTACGCCATAGCCGCTCACTCGGGCCGCGGCCCAGGCGGGCTCAGACCGCAGGGTGCATCGCGATCAGGCCGCCGTCGACGTTGACCGTCGTGCCGGTGATGTAGCCCGCGTCGGGGCCGCACAGGAACGACACCGCGCCCGCGACCTCCCCGACGGTGCCCACCCGGCGCAGCGGGCTGATCCGGCCCAGCGCTTCTGGGGCGAGCGTGCCGACGAACGGCTCGCTGAGCGGGGTCAGCACCCAGCCCGGGGCGACGGCGTTGACCAGGATCCCGAGCGGGGCCAGTTCCACCGACATCGACTTGGTCAGCGAGATGAGCGCGGCCTTGGACGCGTTGTAGTGCGCGAACTCGGCCTCGGACATCTGGCCGTTGGTGGAGGCGATGTTCACGATCCGGCCGCCGCTGCCCTGGTCGCGCATGGCCCGCCCGGCCGCGCCGCCGAGCAGCACAGGGCCGCGCACGTTGATGTCCATCAGCGTGTCCCAGCTGTCCGCGGTGAAGTCGAGGAACGGGACCGGGCTGTACACGCCCGCGTTGTTGACCAGGGCGTCGATCCGGCCGAACCACCGTGTGACCGCGGGCACCAGGCCGGCGCAGTCCTCGACCGAGCCGACGTCGGCCCGCAGGCCCAGGACGTGCTCGGGGTCGCCGAGCTTCGCGGCCGCGGCCTCGACCTCGGCGGCGTTCCTGGCGCAGATGGCCACCGCGTACCCGTCGGCCAGCAGCCGCTCGGCGCACGCGTAGCCGATGCCCTTGCTGCCCCCGGTGACCAGCGCGACCTTGTCCACGGCTCCTCCTTCGCGGCCGCGGCTAGCCGGGCCCGGGCGGGGCGGAGGCCGCGGCGATCAGCGCTTCCAGCGACGGGTCCTCGAGCTTGGGCCTGGTCCAGTCCCAGCGCGACATCGCCTCCTGCCAGTAGTCGAACTCCCCGGCGGGCGAGTCGCTGAGCAGCTTGTCCATGCCGATGAACAGCAGGGTCCAGGTGTACTGGGCGCCGATGCCGTACAGCCGGGCCCTGGCGTACTGGACCGGGTCGTGGGCGCCGAAGTAGGCCTCGCACAGCACCCGGGTCTGGCCGGGGTCGTAGTCGCCCTCCATGGCCAGGTCGCCCACGTCGAACATGGGGTCGTTCATGCCGCTGAAGTCGTAGTCGATGAGCCGGATCCGGCCGTCGTCCATGATGTTCTTGGCCAGCAGGTCGTTGTTGCTCGGCACCGGCGGAAGCGCGTTCACGGCCAGGGCGGCCTGGATCCGGCGCACGGTGGGCAGCCAGCCGAGCAGGTCAGGCGGGCAGGCCAGCGCGTGCTTATCGACCAGGGCCAGGTAGTCGTCGAGCAGCTTCCAGATCATGGTCAGGTTGCGCATCGGCGGCGCCTTGGTGTGCAGGTCCCTGACCGCGCGCCCGATCCGCGGGATGTAATCGGCGCGGGACAGGTCGGGGGTGTCCAGGGTCCGGCCGTCGATGTACTCCAGGATGAGCGCGGGGACCTCCGGGAGCGCCTGCAGCACCCGGGCGCCGACGCCGGACTCCCCCGCGGCGGCCGTGTTGGCGATCAGGTCGCCGATCGGGATCATCAGCCCGAAGTCGTCCATCTCCTGGGTGAGGAACTTGACCACGTACCTGCCGCCGCCTGAGGCGGTGACCGTGCTCGTGGTGACGGCATAGGTGACGTGGGCCAGGCCGCCGAACAGCTGGCTCCACTCCAGCTGGCGGCCGGAGAAGACCTCCGCCTGCACGGCGAGCAGCTCCATCTGGCGGGCGAAGCGCTGATCAGCGGGGCTGGCCAGCCCGCTGCCGCTGGCCATGGTCAGGGCTCGGGGTCGTACTGGTCGATCGCCAGCGGATGATCATGAATCCGCTTGGACCGGGCCACGTAGAAGATCACGCCGATCAGCAGCGGCAGGCCGACGATCAGCCAGGCCATCGGGATGTCCTTGAGGAAGAAGCCGCCGGTGGTGCCCGCGATCTGGTTGAAGGTGGGGTTGGTGGACGGGCGCGGCCAGAGCAGGTTCAGCGCGGTCAGGCCGGTGCCGACCACGGCCACGATGTTGACCAGCAGGCCCCAGCGGCCGAGCGCGAACCAGCCCTTGACCTTGGGCCAGCCGCGGAACCTGTAGATCAGCGTCACGCTCATGATCAGGAAGTACGCCACGTACATGTCCGCGGTAGCGCCGCCCACGATCGATGGCGTCTTCGTCGTGAACACGAAGACAGGAACCAGCGACAGGGCGCCGATGAGCAGCACCGCGGGCCAGGGCGCCCCGTCCTTGAGCGTGCGCGAGAACGTCGGGGAGAACGGCAGCTGCCCGTCCCTGGCCATCCCGAAGATGTGCCGCACGGCCCCGGTGAACATCGTGTTCGTGGCCACGATCAGGCCGATCGACACCACCACGAGGAACAGCTTGAACACGCCGGTCGGCAGGTGGGCGGTGATGGCGTTCTCGGCGGGCACGCCACCGAGCATCGCGGCCTTCATGTCCGGGATCGACGGGGTCAGAGTGAGCAGGAAGAGGAACCCGCACGCGATCGCGAAGATGTAGGCGCCGATGACCCCGCGGGGGGCATTGCGCCCGGCGTCCAGCGTTTCCTCGCCGAGCGTGCCGCCGTTCTCGAACGTGTACAGCACCCAGAGGGCGTTGAATATCCCGGCGCCGAGGAACAGCGGCAGGACGTTGCCCAGCCCGTGCAGCGCCTGCACCGCGGCGGCCCCGGACGAGGTCGTGGTCACGGTGGCGGTCTGGGTCAGGTTGCCGAAATGCTTGGCGCCGAGGATGAAGGTCAGCAGGCAGACGACCGTGACGACGGTCAGCTCCAGCACCATGGCCCACTGGGCGATGCGCCCCAGAATCCCGATCCGCACGATGTTCCACCCCACGGCGATCACCGCGGCGATCACGATGATGATCTCATCGGTGGTAAAGCTCGGGGCCAGGTTGAACAGCGGATGAATCAGCACGGGCAGGCTGGCGTAGTAGGCCGTCATGAGCGGGAACATGGCCGCCGCGTACACCCAGCCCATCCACCAGCCCACGCGCTTGCCCGCGAGGATCGTCGGCCACTGGTACATGCTGCCGGCGAACGGGTACTTGGAGGCGAGCTCGGCGA
This sequence comes from uncultured Actinomycetota bacterium, assembly GCA_963844655.1. GTDB lineage: Bacteria > Actinomycetota > Actinomycetes > Streptosporangiales > Streptosporangiaceae > JASHPR01. The sequence continues at coordinate 706,066 of CAWJPA010000009.1, forward strand.
TCACGAGCACCATGGCGCCGACGCTGATGGCCACGAGCGGCCAGCCCCAGAACTCGGCCCCGCCCACGCCGGCCATGGAGAACCCGTAGAGGGAGAAGAGCCCGGCGAACACGCCCACGCCGGCGAAGGTCAGTGCCCCGTTGGTCAGCGCGGTGAGGGCCCGCGTGAGCTTTCCGGCCGCGATGACGGGCGGCTGTGAGGTCTCGACAGTTCCCATCCGCTGGACCGTCCCTTCTCCTTATTTATGGGTAGCCCATTTAGCAGACCAGATAACTTTCTGGCGCACTCTAACGCAGACTCCTCCGGACTGACAAGACTTGACATGTCGCGTTTTTAGCAGGCCAGATAGCGTCTAGCGGAGACCGCAGAGCGGGGCTAGGCTGACCTCGATATGGTGCGCCCAAATACCGGTTTCGTATCGCCTGAGGCGGCGCGCGCGGCGAGAGCGGAAGGTCTTCAGATGCCCAGCAACGACGTCCCGCAGCGGGCGCAGGTCGTCATCGTCGGCGGCGGGGTCGTCGGCTGCAGCGTGGCCTACCACCTGGCCAGCCTGGGCTGGACGGACGTCGTCCTGCTCGAGCAGGGGCAGCTCTCCTGCGGCACGACCTGGCACGCGGCCGGGGTCATCGGGCAGCTGCGCACGCACCCGTCGCTGACCCGGCTGATGCTGGAGAGCAGCGAGCTCTACGCGAATCTGGAGTCGACGGTCGGCCTCGGCACCGGCTGGAACCAGAGCGGCGCGCTGTGGGTCGCCGCCTCCCGCGACCGCATGGTGCAGCTGCTCCGCACCGCCGACATGGCGCAGGCCCAGGGCGTGGAGACACACGTCATCTCGGTGGCCGAGGCGGCCGCCCGGTGGCCGCTGATGGAGAGCTCCGACCTGGTGGGGGCGGTCTGGCTGCCCAACGACGCCAAGGCCAACCCGTCGGACATCACCCAGGCCCTGGCCCGCGGCGCGCGCAGCCAGGGCGTGCGGATCCTGGAGCGGACCAAGGTCACCGGGTTCGCCCTGGAGCGCGGCCGGATCACCTCGGTGCGGACCGCGCGCGGCGACATCGAGTGCGAGGTCGTGGTGAACTGCGGCGGGCAGTGGGCCAAGGCGCTCGGCGAGCAGGTGGGCGTGACCGTGCCGCTGCAGGCGGCCGAGCACTACTACATCGTGACCGAGGCCATCGCCGGGCTCGACCGGACCACGCCGACGCTGCGGGACCCGGACGGGTACACGTACTTCAAGGAGGAGGTCCGCGGCCTGCTGATGGGCGGCTTCGAGCCGGACGCCAAGCCGTGGGTCGCCTCCGACGAGATCCCCGAGCCCTTCGAGTTCCAGCTCCTGCCCGAGGACTGGAACCAGTTCGACATCCTCATGCGCAACGCCATCCACCGGGTGCCCGCGCTGGAGGAGACCGGCGTGAAGAAGTTCTATAACGGCCCGGAGAGCTTCACCCCGGACCACAACTTCATCCTGGGCGCCGCGCCGGACCGGGAGAACTACTTCGTCGCCGCGGGCTTCAACTCGTCGGGGATCGCGTTCGCCGGAGGCGCGGGCAGCGCCCTGGCCCGCTGGATCGTGGCCGGGGAGCCGGACCTGGACCTGAGCCCGGTCGACATCCGCCGGTTCATCCCGGCCCAGGGCAACAAGCGCTGGCTGCGCCAGCGGGTCCAGGAGATCGTCGGCCTGCACTTCGCGATGGCCTGGCCGAACCGCGAGCCGGAGAGCGCCCGAGGGGTGCGCCGGTCCCCGGTGCACCACCTGCTCGAGGCGCAGGGCGCGTGCTTCGGCACGAAGATGGGCTGGGAACGGGCGAACTGGTTCGCGCCGGCCGGCACCAAGCCGGTGGTCGAGTACGGCTGGGGCCGCCAGAACTGGTTCGGCCCGAGCGGCGCCGAGCACCGGGCGGCCCGCACCGACGTCGCGCTGTTCGACCAGACGTCGTTCTCCAAGATCGCCGTCCGCGGGGCCGACGCCGAGGCCGCCCTGCAGTGGCTGTGCTCGAACGACGTCGGCGTCCCCGACGGCCGGACGGTCTACACCGCCCTGCTCAACGACCGCGGCGGCTACGAGGCCGACGTCACCGTGACCCGCCTCCGCTGGAACGAGTACCTGCTGGTCACCAGCAGCGCTCAGGCCGTGCACGACCTCGACGTGCTGCGCCGCGCCGTGCCCGCGGGCCTGCGGGCCGAGTTCTTCGACGTCACCTCCGCTTACGCCGTGCTGAGCGTGATGGGCCCGAACTCCCGCGCGCTGCTCGGCGCGCTGTCCGCCGACGACTTCTCCGACGGTGCGTTCGGCTTCGGGCACAGCCGCGAGGTCGACCTGGCCGGGCTGGCCGTCCGGGCCACCAGGCTGACCTACGTGGGCGAGCTGGGCTGGGAGCTGTACGTGCCCAGCGAGGTCGCGGTGGCGGCGTTCGAGCGGCTCACAGACCCCGGCGCGGGTCTCACACCGACGCTGGCCGGCTATTACGCGATCGAGTCGCTGCGGCTGGAGAAGGGATACCGGGCGTTCGGGCGGGAGCTGACCCCGGACACCAGCCCGGTCGAGGCCGGCCTGGCGTTCGCGTGCAAGCTCGGCACCGGCATCCCGTTCCGCGGGCGCGAGGCCGTGGAACGGCACAGGAAGGACGGCGTCACCCGCCGCCTGGCCAGCCTGGTGGTGGCCGACCCGGAGGCCTACGCGTGGGGCGGCGAGCTGCTGCTGCGCGACGGGGAGCCCGTGGGGTTCGCCAGCTCGGCCGCCTTCGGTCACACCCTGGGCCGGACCGTGCTGCTCGGCTACGTCGAGCGGCGCGACGGCGGCCAGGCCGACCGCGAGTGGGTCGGGCGGGGCCGCTATCAGGTCGCCATCGGCGGGGAGCGGTATGACGCGGACCTGTCGCTGCGGCCGCCCTACGACCCGGCGGGCGCCCGGACCCGGGCCTGAGGCGGGGTCGTGCCCCCGTGGCCGGGATCTGTGTCGTCTGCCTGGCCCGCGCCGTAGGCGTAGGCGATCACGCGGGTCCGGTCCCCGCGGAACAGGTCGGTGGAGTACTCGACCGGCTTGCCCTCGGCGTCATAGCTGATCCGCTCGATCGCCATCAGCGGATCCCCGACCTTGATGCCGAGCAGGCTGGACTGGTCGTCGTCGGCCAGCACCGCGACCATCCGCTCGACCGCCTTGACGCAGAACACCCCGTACCGCTGGCACAGCAGCTCGTAGATACTGTCGTCCAGTGGCTGGGCTAGCAGGTCGGGTGCGAGCGTGACCGGAATCCGCACGTGCTCAAGCGAGATCCGGACCTCATCGGCCAGCCGGACCCTGACCACCTCGTACACCAGCTCGCCCGCCGCGGTGCCCAGGGCGTCGCTCGTGACCTGGTCGGCCGGGATGATCCGCGCGGAGACCACGTGAGCGCCCGGCCGGAACCCCTGCGCCCGCAGGTAGGCCGGGATGCCGGCCAGGTAGCCGAAGTCGATGTCCACGCGCCTGCGGGTGGCGAAGGTGCCGCCGCTGCGGCCCCGGCGGCGGTGCACGGACCCCGCATGCTCCAGGAGGTCGAGCACCTGCCGCACGGTCGTCCGGCTGACCCCGAGCTGAGCCGCGAGCTCCCGCTCGGTGGGCAGCCTCCCGTCGTCGCCCAGCTCACCGGAGGCGATCAGCTCACGGATCTTGCGTTCCACCGAACCGCGGATCGTCCTGCCATTGTCGATCCCCGTGCCGACCCCGGCGTCGGCCTGTTGGGCGCCCATAACCCAACCATAGACGCCCCGCCACCTGCGCCGACAATCCGGCGCCCGGCACCCAGCGACCACGGGAGGACATCGTGCGGATCCTGCTGACCAACGACGACGGCTACCGCGCCGAGGGAATCGGCGCGATCCGGTCCGCGCTGGCCCCGTTCTGCACCAGCGTGATCACGATCGCGCCCGAGGCGAACTGCAGCGGGTTCGCGCGCAAGTGCACGTTCAGCAGGCCCGTGGGCGTCACCCGGGTCACCGGCGGCCAGCACCCCGTGTACCGGTGCGACGGGACCCCGACGGACTGCGTGCGGGTCGGGCTCCTCGGCGGGCTGGCCGCCGAGGCGGACCTCGTGGTCAGCGGCATCAACCACGGCGCCAACCTGGCCGACGACGTGACCTACTCAGGGACCGTGGGGGCGGGCCTGGAGGCGGCCATCCTCGGCACGCCGGCCGTGTGCCTGTCCCAGCAGACGCCCACGGGCAGCTTCTCCGTGAACTACCAGGAGGATCTCGCCGCCCTGGGACTCGCCTACGACTTCGGCTTCGCGGCCCGCCACGGCGCCGAGCTGGCCCGCTGCGTGATCGAGGCGGGGCCCGCCGAGCCGGTGGTGCTCAGCGTCAATTACCCGGCCGTCCGCGCCGGCGCGACCACGGTGCTGACCCGGGCCGGGCGCCGCGACTACCCGCGGGCGTCGGTGCCGGACTGGGCCGACGACCAGGACGTGCACCGGCTCTACCTGTTCGGCGAGCCGGATGAGCTCATCCCGGAAGCCGACGGCTCGTTCGGCACCGACATCGGGGCGCTGCGGGCCGGCTGCGTCTCGGTGACGCCGCTGTCGTTCGCGGTCGAGCTGGGCGACCTGCCCCCCGGCTTCCAGGCGTTTCTCGGCCGGCTGCAGGACCGCTTCCCGCTCACCGACGGCTTCCGCCCTAGTGCAATCTCGTAACTAGCTGTAGTCGACTCAGCACAACGTGTATAACTAGAACCCCGCGCGGCGCACGGGCCCGGTTGACCGGGCTAGGGGGACGGCGCCGCAGCGGGTTTCGGGGGACCGCACGTCGCGGAGGGGGACCTTCGTCCGGGGCCGTACGGCCCGGCGGGGATGGCTCGGCCAGACGCGCACCGGCGCGATCGCCGGAGGCCGTCGTCACACGCCGACGGACGAGGGTCGCGACGAGCGGAGGGGGATCTTCGTCCTGTGGGCGGCGCCACCCGGGGGCGTGGCGCCGTCCACGGGCGAAGGCCAGGCTGACGTCAGCCGAGCGCGCTGACCTTCGCGGCCAGGTCGAAGTCGGCCGCGGTCAGGCCGCCGGCCGAGTGCGTCGACAGGGTCAGCGTCACCTTGTTCCACTGGATCAGGATGTCGGGATGGTGGTTGGCCTGCTCGGCCAGGTAGGCCACGGCCCCGGTGAAGAGCAGGGCATCCTTGAAGTCACTCCGCGTAACCGCGGTGCTGATGCTGCCGCCGTCGCGCTCCCAGCCGCGGGCGCCGCTCATCCGGCCGGCGATCTCATCCTCGGTAAGCAGTTCCATGCCACCGGACTATCACACACCCATCGGCCGGGCGCCACGACCCGGGCGGGCGAGATCATCAGAGTGTACGGCGCTGGCTGGCCGGACCCGCCGGCGACCTCGGTAGGCTAAGCCCCAAGCCGGATCGCGCCGACGCCGCCGCGCCCTCATCGCTGGCCGCCGTCGGCAGCGTTCTGCCTGACCAGGTGATTCCGACACATGCCGCCGGGCCCGATGGAGCGCGCAAATGACAGACCCGCAGTTGCGGCGCACGCCGCTGACCGGTGTGCACGAGAGCCTCGGCGCGACGCTGACCGGCTTCGCCGGGTGGCTGATGCCGCTGCGCTACGGCAGCGAGACCGCCGAGCACAACGCGGTGCGCACGGCGGCCGGGCTCTTCGACCTCTCGCACATGGGCGAGATCATGGTCACAGGGCCGGACGCCGCGGCCGCGCTGGACTACGCGGTGACCGGGCAGCCGTCCGCGCTGGCCCCGGGCCGGGCCAGGTACACGATGATCTGCGCGCCGGACGGCGGGATCCTCGACGACCTGATCGTGTACCGGCTCGCCGGCGGTGAGTTCCTGGTCGTGGCGAACGCCGCCAACAGCGACGTCGTGTTCCGGGCGCTGACCGACCGGGCCAGCGGGGATGTGAAGGTCACCGACCGGACTGCCGACTACGCCCTGATCGCCCTCCAGGGCCCGAACGCAGCCCGCATCCTGGCCCCGGTCACCGATGCCGACCTCACCGCGGTGAAGTACTACGCGAGCTACCCGGCGGCGGTGGCGGGCCACGAGATCCTGCTCGCCCGCACCGGTTACACCGGCGAGGACGGCTTCGAGCTCTTCACCCGCCCGCAGGACGCCGAGGCGATCTGGGCCGCGCTCACCGCCGCGGGCGCGGCGGACGGGCTGGCCCCCGCCGGCCTGGCGGCGCGGGACACGCTGCGCCTGGAGGCCGGGATGCCGCTTTACGGCAACGAGCTCGGGCCGGATCTCACGCCGTTCGACGCGGGCCTGGGCCGGGTGGTCAGGCTGGACAAGCCCGGGGACTTCGTGGGCCGCTCCGCCCTGGCCAAGCGGGCGGAGACCGAGCCGGCCCGTGAGCTCGCCGGGCTGGTCCTGGCGTCCCGGCGGGTGCCCAGGCACGGGTACAGCGTGCTCTGGGACGGGGCCGTCAGCGGAGAGGTGACCAGCGGTGCCCCGTCCCCGACCCTCGGCCAGCCGATCGCGATGGCGTACGTTGAGGCCGACGTGATGCGCCAGGCACGCCAGGCCGGGCCGGACGGTGCGCACGGCAGGCTCGCTGTCGACATCAGGGGCAGCGCCGAGCCCGCCGTGGCGGTGCCGCTGCCGTTCTACCACCGGCCGGCCTGACCGGCCGGCCACACTCATCGCGCAGAGGAGAGGGCGCCATGACCGCTGTTCCCGACGAGCTGCACTACACCCGCGAGCACGAGTGGGTGGCCATCACGGGGTCCACCGCCTCGGTCGGCATCACCGACCACGCCCAGCACGCGCTCGGCGACGTGGTTTACGTGTCGGTGCCGACACCGGGGACCAAGGTGACAGCGGGCGAGCCCTGCGGCGAGGTCGAGTCCACCAAGTCGGTCAGCGACATCTTCGCCCCCGTGGACGGCGAGGTGTGTGAGGTCAACCCCGAGATCGACGAGAACCCGGGCCTGGTCAACTCCGATCCGTACGGAACGGGCTGGCTGTTCAAGATCGCCCTGTCCGTGGCCGACGGCGAGCAGCCGCCCGGCCTGCTGTCCGCCGCCGACTACCAGGAGCTCATCTCCGACGAGGAGTGAGGCATGCCGGTAACCGCCGAGGATCTGCAGCGCTACGACACCGCGACCGCTCACCTCGAGCCGCCGTTCGCGGTGGTCGACCTGACCGCGCTGCGCGCCAACGCCGAGGGGATGACGCGGCGCGCCGCGGGTAAGCCGATCCGTCTGGCGAGCAAGTCGGTGCGCTGCCGCGACCTGATCACCCGCGCGCTCCGGATGGACGGCTTCCGCGGCATACTCGCCTTCACGCTGCCCGAGGCGTTGTGGCTGGCCGAGTCCGGCACCGGCGACGACATCGTGGTCGCCTACCCCACGGCCGACCGGACCGCGCTGGCCCGGCTGGCCGGCGACGCGGCGGCCGCCAGGGCCATCACCGTGATGGTGGACTGCCCCGAGCACCTCGACATGATCGAGAAGGCCGCCGCGGGCTGCGCCCAGCCCCATCCGGTCCGGGTCTGCATCGACATCGACGCCGGCTACCTGGCGCTGCGCGGGCGGCTGCGCGCGGGCGCGCGCCGCTCCCCGGTCCGCACCCCCGCCGACGCCGCGGCCCTGGCCACCGGGATCGTGTCCCGGCCCGGGCTGCGCCTGGCCGGGCTGATGGCCTACGAGGGCCAGATCGCCGGGGTCGGCGACAACCCGGCCGGGCAGCCGCTGCAGACGCTGGCCATCCGGTTCATGCAGCGGAGGTCCGGGGCCGAGCTGGCCCTGCGCCGGGCCGCGATCGTCGCGGCGGTGCGGGCCGTGGCCCCGCTGGAGTTCGTCAACGGCGGCGGCACCGGCTCGGTCGAGAAGACGGCGGCCGAGGCGGCGGTGACCGAGATCGGCGCGGGATCCGGGCTCTACCAGCCCCGGCTGTTCGACGCGTACCGCAGCTTCCGCGGCCAGCCCGCGGCGCTGTTCGCCCTGCCCGTGGTGCGCAGGCCGGCCCCGGGCGTGGTCACCGCGCTCGGCGGCGGCTACCTCGCTTCCGGTGCGGCCAACCGCTCCCGGCTGCCGGCCCCGTACCTGCCCGCCGGGCTCCGGCTGGACAAGCAGGAGGGCGCCGGCGAGGTGCAGACCCCGCTGCTTGGCGCCGCGGCCGACCGGCTGCGCATCGGTGACCGGGTGTGGTTCCGGCACGCCAAGGCGGGCGAGCTGTGCGAGCGGTTCAACGAGCTGCACCTGATCGAGGGAACCGCGGTGGTCGCGACCGTCCCGACCTACCGGGGCGAGGGCCAGGCCTTCGCCTGAGGCTCGCCGTCCAGGTCCAGCGCCCGCAGCAGGCCCTGCAGGTACCCGATCGCATACGCCCGGCCGCGGGAACAGTACGCCTCGGACGACGTGTCGCCGAAGGTGCCCGCGTCGCCGATCATCGCGGGCACGTGATCGTCGACGAGGAAGCCGTCGAAGCCCGAGCCCGCGAGCCGGCGCAGCACCGCCGCCGGGTCGTAGTTCCCCTCGCCCAGGAAGCACTCCCGGAAGCTGGGGACCACGCCCTGCACGTCGCGGAAGTGCACGTAACAGATGCGTCCCTGGGGGCCGAAGAAGTCGATGACCTCGTTGATGGCAGGCTCCCCGCCCATCTCAGAGACCGTGCCCAGGCACAGGTCGATGCCCCAGGCCTGGCTGCCCCTGGCGTCGCGGTACGCGTCGGCCAGGGCCTGCGGGGAGTTGAAGATGTGGCACGCGCCGCCAAGCGGCACGTCGACCGGCGGATCGTCCGGGTGCAGGGCCAGCCGGACGCCGGCCTCCTCGGCCACCGGGAGCACCGCGTCGAGGAAATACCGGTGGTTGTCCCGCATCTGAGCGGCGCTGACCGGCCCGGCCAGCGCGTCGCCCGGGGTGAGCTTGTAGCTCGCGAGCGCGTTCCCTGCGGCGGCGTCGGCCAGGTCAAACGCGGTCACGCTGGCCCCGCCCCGCCCGGCCACATCCATGTCGGTGCGCCACACGAACGTCGGCAGGAAGTTGTAGCCGAGCAGCCCGATCCCGGCCTCACCCATGTTGCGGACGGTCCGCTGGTAGTTCTCGATCTGCTGGTCGCGGCCTCGCTCACCGCGCTGGATCCGGCTGAAGTGCGCCGCGGGCACGTTCTCCAGGCCGTCGATGACCAGCCCGGCCGCCTCGCACCGCTGCCGCAGCGCCCGCAGCTCCGCCGTGCTCCAGTAACCGTCCTCACCGGGCAGGTCGGCCGGCGCGTGCAGATGGATCCCGCGCAGGCCGAGCTGGCGGGCGAACGTGACCACGCTGTCGTCGAGCCGCTCGACATGCCCCATGGACAGGCGGATTCCCATCGGCGGACCCTCACTGCGTCGGCGTGACTACCCCGTCGGCGAGCCTGCCCACGCGCCGGGCGGCGAAACTCCGGCCGCGCCGGGCAGGGCCACGGCCAGCCCGGCCAGCAGCCCGCCATCGACCCGGATGTCCTCACCGGTCACGAAGCTGGCCCGCGGGCTGGCCAGGAAGCAGATCACCTCGGCGACCTCGCTGGGCTGCGCGACCCGGCCCAGCGGATGCGAGCGGCCCCACCCGGCCACGGTCAGCTCTACTCCGTCCGGCGTGCCGTCGCTGAACAGGCCGGCCGAATGGCGCAGCATCGGGGTATCCACCGACCCGGGGCACACGGCGTTCACCCGGACCCCGTGCGCGGCCTCGTCGATCGCCATGGAGCGGGCCAGCGCGTTGAGCGCGCCCTTGGTCGCGGTGTAGGCGGCCACGTCGGTCTGCGTGGCCAGCGCCTGCACCGAGGACACGATCACCACCGCTCCCCTGGCGCTGCGGCGCAGATGCGGCAGGGCGGCCCGGGCCGCGAGGAACACCCCTTTCACGTTGACCGCGAAGGTCTCATCCCAGGTATCGGTGCCGGTGTCGGCGGCTGTCCCGTAGGTCTGGATCCCAGCGCACGTGACCAGGGTGTCCAGGCCGCCGTACGCGGCCATCATGGCCTGCACCGCCGCCTCCACCGAGTCAGGATCCCTGACGTCCGCGGGTACCGGCAGCGCGGCACCGCCCCGGGCCGTGATCGCGTCGGCGACCGCCCCGGCCCCGGAAGCGTCCACCGCGCACACGCCCACCGAGGCACCACTCGCGGCCAGCAGCTCGGCCACGGCCTGGCCGATGCCGCTGGACGCGCCGGTCACCAGGGCGGCGGTTCCGGCGTGATCTGGGCTTGCGGAGTGGTCGGGCATCTGCCGGGCTACCTCTTGCGCCGGCCCCAGACCCTGAGTATGACCAGCCCGACAACCGCCAGGCCGATCGCGGCCGCGGCCATGCGGACCTCGGGCCGGGACGCCTCCTCCACGGCCCGCTCGCGCAGCCGCCGGATGTTGCCGGCCGGGCTGACCCGGTCGGCCAGGATGTCTATGGTCTGCGCCAGGCTCTCCCGGGTCTGCTCGATCTGCGCGACGAGCGCGTCGGGACTGCTGGCCGGGCGAGGGGCGACCGTTCCCCGTACTTCGATCGCACCGTCCGGATCGGCCATGGCAAATCGTCCCTTCTGTGCCGCCGCTGCCTGAGCATGTCATGAATTCCCGCTAGTCTCCCAGGCTGGCCCGGGGCGCGCACGGCCGGCCGGCCAAACACGACGCGGTGCCCAGCGCCGTACAGAGGGGGCCACAGCCACAGCGGTCCCGGGCGCGGTGCGCCCGGGACCGCCGCTGCGGGTCCTGCCCGCCGGTCAGCTGGCGGCGCTGGCCAGCTGACCGGCCCGGTGAATGATCAGCTGGCAGCCCAGGAGCTGCGGGCCCACCTGGCCGATGCTCCGGTCGCCGAAGGCCGCCGCCTCGAGCTCGCCCTTGACCAGGCCGGCCAGCCGGTCCCTGGCCACCTCGAGGCCCCGGAGCGCCTGGCCGGTGGCGACGTAGGCCGTCTCGCTGCTGCCGTCGATGGCCTGCGTGTCGGCCTGCAGCGTGGCGGCGCCGAAGTCGCCGACGCTGGAGTTGAGCTGCTTGTAACACTCACCCAGGGAGGTCACACCCGGAGCGCTCAGCGCCCGGTTCGGGTCGCTGAGGATCTGCGTGATCACCCGGCCGTCGTGCTCGTAGTCGTCCCGCAGCCCGGTCAGGTACATGATGGTCGGCCGGATGTCGGTCTCATCCACCCAGGGGCCGGGGAAGTGGTCCTGGGCCACCTCGATCTGGCCGCTGTCCGGGCCGGACGAGGTCGTGCCCTGGCTCGCCGACGGACCGTCGAGACCCAGGCGGCGTACCCCGGGACCGGCGAACGCGGCGTAGTTGGTGTCGATCTCGGCGGCGTAGTCGCCGTGATCCCACGCGAACCCGGTGTTCTGCTGGACGCAGGCACCGCTGCAGGCCGCCGGGCCCGTCGACAGGTAGTAGTCGGGCCTGGCGAACATCGCGAGCGTCGGCGTCCGGGCCGGGTCGGCGTCCACGAAGTGCAGGATGGCCTCCTCGGTCGGGTCCGCCAGGTAGTTGCCGATCTTCTGGGTGGTGCCGGTATACGGGTTGGCCGCGGTGAGATCCGCGACATCATGCTCGAACGTCCGCACCACGGGCGTATCCGGTCCCGGGTCGCCGGTGAGGTAGAACTCCGGCGCCGTGTCGGCCTCCAGGCTGAACGGGGTGGTATTGCCCGCGGCGGCCAGCAGCCCAGTGAGGTTCCCGTCCAGCTCGCCGAACGACCCGGCCGGGTAGGTGCACGCCACGTCCGGGGTCACCGTGTCGCCGCTGACCGTGGCCCCGTCGCACGAGGCCGGGGTGGGCTGGATCGCCCGGCCGACGTTGGCGCCCGCCTCGTGGTCGCCCTCGTCGGAGCTGACCACGAACAGCGTGTTCTTCGCCGTGATCCCGTCGGCGGCGAGCCGCTTGAAGAACGTCCCGAACGCCTGGTTGTAGTACTGGGCCTGGGCGACATAGCACGCGCTGCCGCTGCCGAGCGCGTCCGGCGCCTTGTAGCAGGGCTGGCCCGGGCCGTCCAGGCCGGTGATGAACTCGTTCCCGTGCAGGTCGGACATATAGATGTTGGCCACCTGGACGCCGCTCTCCAGCATGTCGGCCGCGTAGGCCAGGGACTGCGATGCGTTGATGCTGTCGTAGCCGGGGAAGCCCGGGTGGTTGGTCAGGAACGCGCCGTTGATCTGGTTCCCGTTCAGGTCGACGAGGTTGCCCGCCGCGTTGGTCACCTGGTAGCCGTCGTGGGTCAGGCTCGCGGTGCCCGCGCCCAGCTGCGGCGCGATGTACCTGTGACCGAAGAGGGCCTGGTAGCCGGTGTAGCCGCCGGGCTCATCCGGCAGCACGTCGGTCACGGCCGTGTGCGAGGGCGTGGTCTGCCCGTACTTGACCGCCTCGGCGCTGGCGCAGAACGCGCTGCCCTTGGCGCAGTGCACGCCCAGGCCGATGTAGTCGGCGACCTCGGGGTCCTTGAAGGAGTCCGGGTCGGCCGCGAGCTGCTGCGCCTCCGGCGAGTTGGCGCCGAACGCGTCGGGGATGTCCGGGCTGGGGTTCTCCAGCTCCTGGTTCACCGTGGCGATCTCGCCCACGTTGCAGCCGGCCCGGGTGAAAGGAACCCAGGGTGCCGGGGCGACCGTGTCCGGCTTGACCGGCGGGTTCGCGGTGGCCGGCGGGGCCGGGGAGTACACCAGGTTCGGGTTGGTGTCATGCCCGGCGTTCGGGGTCGACGCGATGTCGTCGATCGCGTCGTTCCAGTAGGTGAACACGGTGGCCGGGTCGGTCGTGCCGTCAGCGTTGTAAGCCTGGTAGCCGTTGGCGATCCCGTCCCCGTGCCGGTCGCCGTACAGGCCGGTGGCGGTCGTGAGCAGGTCGTCCCCGGTGTGCGCGATCAGCGGGGTGTGGCTGTTCGACAGGAACGTGCCGTTCGCCTCGAGGAAGTGGAGCAGATTCGGCACCATCTCCAGGTCCGAAGGGACGTTCGGGTTGTCCCTGAAGAAGTGCACATTGTCAAAGCCAATCTGCACCACGTGCTTGACGCCATTGGCGAGATGACAGGTGTTCGCCGCGGCCTGGCCATTTGCCGCGGCCGGCCGGGAGGCCGAGGCCAGCCCGGGGGTGGCGCTGGCGGCCGCTAAGAGCGCGCCCACCAGGGCCGCGCTCCCTGTGACGGCGACGGCCCGCAGGCCCCGCCATCGAGCATCAATCCGCCCACGCTGCCGGTTCGGATGCCGCATCCGCTCCTCCTTCTCGGGGCCGCTCGTCCGGCCGCGAGGCCGGATGTTCCAGCCGGTGACGCTAAGGGACCTGACCAAACTTCAGGCAACGGCAAGGCAGCGATTAAGACAACCTTTTCGCGCCTTGTGATGCCGCTAAGGAATGCCGGATACCACTGGGTGCCGCCTTTAGCCTGACCCTTGATCACGTCCGACGCAATACGCGTCACGTCATGACATCGACCGCTCTCGCTGCGTGCCAATGGCGAAGAGCAGGGCGTCAACCAGCGCCAGGTACTTAACGGCCTGATCCTTGGTGACCCGCTGCGGATCCGCCGCCGCGGAATTGCGCAGCGTGACCACGCTGTCGACCGCGCGGACAATGGATTCGGGCACCAGCCCCTGATCCCGCGCGAAGCGGGCGATGGCCGTCGGGTCACCGGTCCCGACCGGCACCAGCTTGCCGCTGGAGCCGAGCAGGTCCCGCAGGGCGGCCTCGACCGCGCCAAGGGACTGGGTGATCGCCGCTGCCGGGTCGTCATCGGCCGTGGCCGCGTACCTGAGCAGCACCGGAATCTGCGCCCCGCCCGGGCCCGGGCCCGGCACCGCCGACACCGTGGCGGTCAGCTCGGCCTTAGCCTGGCCGGCGATCCGGTCGAACTCGGCATCGCTCTGCCCGGCCCGCAGCCGCCGCAGGCCGGAGGCCAGCTGCATCAGGATGTCGACGATCGGGCGGCGGAGGAACACCACGATCGCGACGATGGCCACCGGCCACGCGAGTGCCTTGACAAACTCGACGATGAATTGCAATCCGGACATGCGATGACCGTAGCCGAAATGGTCCCGCGCCGGGCCCGGCTATCCCGGCTACGCCGAGGCGATTCCGTTCTGGTAGGCGAAGCTGACCGCCTGCGCCCGGTCCCGGGCCCCGATCTTGGCCAGCAGGTGATTGATGTGGCTTTTCACGGTCGCCTCGCTGACCACGAGCTCGCCCGCGATCTCCGCGTTGGACAGGCCAGCGGCGATGAGCTGAAGTACCTCGGCCTCACGCGGGGTGAGGCCGTTCGGCAGCGGCCGGCCGCGCGGCGCGGCGGCGGAGGTGCCCTGGGCGTCCTGGCCCGCGACCCCGTCGTCGCCGGCCGAGGGCTGGTGGGCGATCGCGTCCACCAGATGGTGCTGCACCGCGGGGTCGATGACCGCCTGGCCTGCGACGACCTGCTGCAGCGCCCGGTCCACGGCCTCCTCGCCGTCGCCCGCCGTCCCCACGACCTCGACCCGGGGCAGCAGGCCGAGCAGCAGGACCAGCCCGTCGCGCACCACCCGCTGATCGTCGGCGAGCAGCACCCGGACGGGGGCGGTCATGCCTGCACCCACAGCTCCACCAGGAACCCGGTCCGGGTCGGGGCCGCGGTCAGCCGGCCCCCGAGCAGCTCGGCTCGCTCGCGCATCCCGGTCAGGCCGTACCCGTGGCTGCCTCCGCCGGCGGCAGTGCTGGGCGCGGGGCCAGCACCGTTGGGCAGGCTGCTCACCGCGCTGCTGGCCGTGCTGCTGACGGCGCTGTAGGCCGGGGCCGGCTGGTCCGGGCCGTAGTCCTCGACCGCCAGGTGGGTCCCGTGCGGCTGGTAGCTCAGGCGCACCTCAACGCGGCAGGCGTGGGCGTGCTTGCGGATGTTCGTGAGCGCTTCCTGGGCCACCCGGTACAGCGCCAGCCGGACCTGGGGATCGAGCCCGTGCGGTGGGCCGGCAACCGCGAACTCGCATGGCAGCCCGCTGTCGCGCTGGAACTCGGCGGCGAGCCCGGCCAGCCGCTCCGGCCCGGGCAGCTCATCGTCGCGGAGCATGCCGATCGCCCGCCGCGCCTCCTGCAGCCCGGACTTGGCCAGGTGGTGCGCGCGCTCGATGGCATCGGTCAGCCGGGCGTCCGCCGAGTCCTCGACGGCCAGCAGCCGGGCGCCCTCCAGCTGCAGGGTGAGCCCGGATAGCGAGTGCGCGAGCACGTCGTGCATCTCCCGGGCCAGACGCTGCCGTTCGGCTAGCGCCGCCGCGCGCACCTCGGCGTCCTGGGTGCGCTCGAGATCGAGCAGCAGCCGCTCGATCTGGTAGCTGTCCCGGTCCAGCCGCCGGCTGAGCACCACGACCGCCACCGCGAACCCGGGCAGGGCGGCGGTCAGCACGCTGGCCGGGTCGGGCGTGTGACCGTGGGCGTGGGCCGCTGCCGCGGCCAGCATCAGGATCACGCCGATCCCGGCCACGCCCGCGGCGACCAGGAGCCGGTCGCGCCGGGCGGGCAGGATCCTCATCGCCGCCAGCGCCAGGATGAGGAAGCCGAGGGAGCCGACGGTCCCGCGCTGCAGCCAGGCCAGGACCGCCGAGCCGGCCGCCAGCGGCACAAACGGCACGACCAGCAGCCGCCCGGCATCCCTGGGCATCCAGAGCGCCGCCACCGCGCCGATCTCGACCGCGGCCAGCGCGATCAAGACCGCCAGCGGCTCGCCGTGCAGGCCGGGATGCGGCTGCTGGCGGACCCGATGACCCGCACGAGCGTCCCTGCGGTTGATCTCACGTCCGCCCGGGCTCCACCCGGAGGTGGCGGTCTCCAACCCAGGGTGGAGCGCCGGGCCGCGCATAGGATGCGGCTCATGGCGGTACGGCAGACCCCCGAGCGGCAGTCCCCCGGGGAGCAGGCCCCGGTGCAGGCAGTGATCTTCGACTGGGGCGGGACGCTGACCCCGTGGCACACGGTGGATCATGTGCAGCTCTGGGAGGAGGTCTGCGCGCGGCACTACGCCGACGAGCATGCGCGACGCCACGCCACGGCGATCCGCGAAGCCGAGCAGGAGCTCTGGCGGGCGGCCGAGAGCGATCACCGCAGCGCCACCATCGACCACGTGTTCGCCCGGGCCGGGGTGGAGCCCAGTGACGGCTTCCTGGCCAGCTACTTCGAGGCCTGGGAGCCGCACACGCTGACCGACCCTGAGGCCGCCGGCGTGTTCCGGCAGCTGCGCGGGCGCGGGATCAAGATCGGTGTGCTGTCGAACACCATGTGGCCGCGGAGCAGGCACGAGGAGATCTTCGGCCGGGACGGGATGCTCGACCTGATCGATGGCGCCGTGTACACCAGCGAAATCGACTGGACCAAGCCGCATCCGGAGGCGTTCAGGGCCGCGATGACCGCGGTCGGGGTCAGCGACCCGGCCGCGTGCGTGTTCGTCGGTGACCGTCCCTACGACGACGTGTACGGCGCCAAGCAGGCGGGCATGCGCGCGGTGCTGATCCCGCACAGCGAGGTGCCGGCGTTCGCCGACGCCGAGCCCGACGCGGTCATCAGCCGGCTCTCCGAGCTCCTGCCGCTGATCGACTCGTGGGCGGACGGCTGAGCAGCCGGCCCGGGCGCACGGTCACCCGAAGAAGTACACGCGGAACGCGAGCACGGCGGCGACCAGCGCGATCGACAGCAGCGCCTTGACGGCCAGGCCCTTCTCGTAGCGGACGGTGACGCGGATCTCGTCCTCGAACGAGGGAGCCGGGGCCGCCGGCGCCTCGCGGGGAGCCAGATCGCGCGGCGCGGCCGGATCGGGCTGGGCCACCGGATCCCGCTGCGCCTGCGGGTCCGGGCGCTGGGCCGGCGGCGGCTCCGGGCGGCTCACTGGGGCACCATCACCTTGCCGGTCTTCTCGGTCTTGTCCCAGCGCTGCTCGGCGCCGCGGAACTCCTTGATGTAGGCGGCCGTGGTGATGGCGCAGAGCAGCGGGCCGTAACCGCCGACGTACACGCAGGCCGGGCTCAGGAACCGGCCGAGCCGGCCCTTCTCGGCCACCTTGGCCAGGTACGCCACGCCCATGCACGCGGTGAGCCAGATATAGGTGAACAGCACGATGCCGTGGACCCAGCCTTCGGTCATCGCGAACCCGGCCGAGCTCACCAGCTCATGGGACACCCAGCCCAGCGGCCCCGGCAGGATCGCGGCCAGCAGGATCACCACGTTGACCGCGCCGGGGAACAGGACCGCCTGGACCCAGGTGCGCCGCCCCGTCGCCGGGTCGATCAGCAGGGCGAACGACGTGATGAACACGTAGGTGATCACGTTGGTCAGCCACAGGATGTGGAACGCGACCCAGGCGAGCTGGTAGTCGACGAAGTACAGGGTGACCAGCGAGGCCGAGGCGAGGATCATGAACACCGGCAGCAGCAGCAGGGAGAACCAGAGCAGCCCGAAGCTGACGCTGCCCAGCCGGTTGTTGCGCTGCGGCCGGAACCAGACGTCCCGGAACATGCCGGTGACCTGAACGTTGCCGCGCGCCCACCGCACCCGCTGCTTCCACAGCCCGATCACGCTGCCCGGCTCCTCGGCCCAGACCGTGGCGTGCGGCTCGAAGACCACCGTCCGCCCGGCACGCTGGGTCTTGAACGTCGTGACCGTGTCCTCGGCCAGCGTGCCGGTGTCGACCCGCCCGCCCACGGCCTCGATGTTCGCCCGCGAGTGCAGCTGTGCACCGCCGGCCAGGCAGGCGATCGCGCCGATCACGTCCTGGCTGCGCCGGGCGGCGGCCTGGGCGGTGATGTACTCGTAGCCGATGAACCGGGTCAGGTAGTTCCCCGGCTGGCTGCCTTCCTTGATGTAGGCGGTGACCGAGCCGATCTGCGGGTCGGCCAGGTGCCTGGTCATGTTGCGCAGCGAGCTGGGCTCGTAGATCACGTCCGCGTCCATGATCAGGACGGCCTGCATCCAGTCGTCGGCCAGGATGATCCCGAGGCCATGGTTGAGCGTCGCCGCCTTGCCCTCGCCGCCTTTCTCCCGGCGCAGGTGGAACACGCTCCCCGGGTACTCGGCCGCCTTGGCCTGGATCACCTGCGGGGTGGCGTCGGTGCTGGCGTCGTCCACCACGTAGATGCGCAGCGACTCGGGCGGGTACTCGAGCCTCATCAGGCGGTCGATCGACGCCCCGATGACCGCGTGCTCGTTCCAGGCCGGGATCAGGATCGCGGTGCGCGGGAACCATGGTTCGCACTTCGCATAGTGCAGCCGGCGGAAGTGCAGTGCGACCAGGAGGAACTGGTAGTTCGCGACCAGCAGCGGCCCGGCGCCGATGACCACGAACGCCACCAGCACCCACTTGAGCCCGTCCAGCAGCTGGCTCATGGCTCGAAAGCCGAGTCGGCGATGCGCCGCACCGAGTCGTACACCCCGATGTCCCGGCAGTCGTGGCTGTCGGTGCTGGCCACCAGCCGCACCCCGGCCGCCGCGAACGCGCGGACCGTGCGCGCCGACGGGCAGGCCCACTTCTCGTTCACCTCGAGCAGCGCCCCGGCGGCGCTGGCCTCGCGGGCCAGCCGGCCGAGTGCCGCGTCGGAGACGCCGGACTCGGCCAGGCCCATCTTGGGCAGGATGCTGAACAGGTGGGCGAGCTGCAGCCGCTGCGGCAGCGCGGCGGACGCCTGGGCCAGCGCGCCGCCGACCGCCTCGATCAGGCAGCCGATCACCTTCTCGGCCGTGACCTCACCGCCGGCGATCGCCTCACGCATCTGCAGCGGGTGCACAGGCCCGAGGTCGCCGGGAAACTGGTGGTCGGCGATCAGGATCACACCCGTCCCGCCGATGCCGTCCGGCAGGTCAAGCCGCCCGGCCCGGTCCAGGATCTTGGCCTCCACGCCCGCCAGCACGTCGAGCCCGGCCGCGGGGCGCACGCTGTCCACGGCCGCCACGAAGTCCGGCACCCACGCCGAGTCGCGGCGCACGTGATCGGCCAGGCACAGCTCGCGCAGCCCGCGGCGGCGCGCGGCGGCCACGTTCTCGGCCACCGTGCTCACCGCGTCGTCGGAGAAGCTCGAGTGGACGTGGTGATCGGCGTCCAGCGAGAGCGGGACCGTCACGCCGCCACCTCTCTGACCTCCCCGAGCTCGATAAACCGCTCCTCGAGGAACCGGACCATGGCCATCTCGTGAAAGTCGGCGTGCTCGGGCAGCGGCCGGCCGCGCAGCGAGTCCATGGCCATGCGCGGCATGTCCACGCCGCTGGCCATGGTCAGCGGGAGCGCGCCAGGGACCCGCGGGTTCACCTCGAGCAGGGCAGGCTGCCCGGCCGCGTCCCGGCGGAACTGCACGTTGGATATATAGGTCAGCCCGGTGGCCTCGACCACGGCGGCGCCGAGCCGCTCCAGCTGCTCATCGTGCACCGTGCGGCCGGCCACAGAAACCCCGGAGTCGACCCGCTCGCGGCACCGCGGCACGGAGGCCACCACCCGGCCGTGCGCGTCGGCGAGCACGTCGACCGAGTACTCCTCGCCGGGCAGGTACTCCTGGACCAGGAAGTCCGCCGAGGGAGTCATCCGGGCCAGGTTCTCGGCCGACCGGACCACCGAGACGTCCCGCGAGCCGCTGCCGGTCCTGGGCTTGACCACCACCGGGTAGCTCCAGGCCCCCGGGTCCACCTTGTCGAGCCGCTCGGTCCTGGGCACCGGCACCTGCCCGGAGCAGCACTCGGCCAGGGCCAGCTTGTCCAGGCAGACGTCCAGCGCGTCGTCGGGGGCGAGCAGCAGCTCGATGCCGGCCCGGGCGAAATCGGCGCGGGCGTGGGCCAGCGGCCGCATCTCGGCGTCGACCGTGGGCACGAGTATGTCCACGTCCATCGCGATACAGCGCGCGTGCACGGCGTCGACGAACGCCGGGTCGAGGCCGGCCGGGACCAGCGTCCGCGCGTTGGACGCCACCAGGTAGAGGCCGGCCGCCCACGGGTCCATGTCCGCCGCGACCAGGCGGACCGACGGGTCCTCGCCCAGCGACTTCATCACCGACACCGCGGCCGGCCCCCCGGCGCCGGTGACCATGACCCGGACCGTACGCAAAGGTATATTTAGGGCATTACGATACTGCATGTGGCGCCTCCCGGTTACCAGAGGCCACGCCGACGGGCTGGACCACCGGGTCCGCCGCCCGGCCGTCGGTTGCAGCCTCACGGATCACTTCGAACGCCTCGGCGTATCGTCCGTCGCCAAAGCGCGACCAATAGCGGGCTGTCGACTCGATCAGATCCGGTTCCAGGTAGGCCCGGACCTGAGTCTGCGACGCGAAGGCCTTGATCGCGAGGAGCTTGCGCTCGAGCTGCTCGTCGACGGTCACGAAGCGCGTGGGCCGGAAGTCGACGGTCGCTGACGGAGACTGGAAGCAGTAGACCCGCCCCACGTCCCTGATGGCCACCATGGCCGCCCGGTGCGTGTTGCGGTGATCCTGGTGCACGTCATGCAGCGAGTGGGTGTAGACGATGGTCGGCCGCACGGTCTCGATCACCTCGCTGATCACGCCGATCGTCGGGTCGCCTTCCCCGATCCGGGTGTCCGTGAGGTCCTCGAGATACAGCGTGGCCCCCAGCGCGAGCGCCGCGGTCTCGGATTCCCCGCTCCGCGTGGCCTCGGTGCCGCCGCGGGCCCCGCGGCTGAGCGTCAGGATCGAGACCTCGTGGCCCATACTGCGGTGCACGAGCAGCGCGCCGGCCGCGCCGATCTCGACGTCGTCGGGGTGCGCGCCGATCGCGAGCACGGCCTGGCGGGCCGCCAGGCGGGCCGCGCGGCCCTTGGCGACCAGCGCGCTCACGTTGGCCAGCAGCTGCTCCGGCGGCACCGACTTCTGCAGGAACTCGTCGGCGTGGCTGCGCAGCGCGCCGACGGCGTTGGCCAGGGACGCGTGCGAGGTGATCACGGCCACCGGGAGGTCGGGGGCGAGCCGCCGCAGCGCCTGAAGCAGCTCCAAACCGGTCATGCCGGGCATCTCGACATCGGTCAGCACCAGGTCCCAGGACTCTGAGCTGGCCCGGGCCAGCGCGAGCGCGGGATCGGGGGTGTGCGTGACGTCGAACCCGCCGCGCTCACCCAGCAGATGGGTGAGGAACTTGCCCGTTACAAGATCATCTTCGACCACGAGAATCCGGCCGGGCGTTCTGTCATCATCCGTGTTAGTCATGCGCTCCATCAACCCGTTCGGTCGCAAATGGCTACTGGATGGCTACAAGACGTGATACCCAGGGCTGCGGGCGCCACCCACCGGTCTCACGACCGCCCGCTGAGCCAGGCCCGGCAGGCCGCGGCGATGTCGCCGATCTCCACCTGCTGGAGCATGCGCTGGTGCCGGTCGTCCTCCGGGTCGAGCGTGCGCAGGGCCTGCTCGTAGGCTCGCCGGGCGGCCTGGTTGTCACCCAGCTCGGCGTAGGCCCGGCCGAGGGTGAACGCCGCGAGCCCGAAGCTCGCGTCGGCGTAGAGCGCGCGGCGCAGCGCAGCCGCCGCCCGGGCGGGCCAGCCCGCTCCGAGCGTGACCAGGCCGTCGATGTAGTGCGCATCGGAGTCCAGCGGGCTGGCGGCCAGCAGCGAGGCCACGTGGGCCAGGGCGGCGTCGTGATCGCCCTGGTCGGCCGCGGCCAGCGCGGCGGCCAGCCGCTGCTCGCGCGACAGCGAGGCCTCGGTGCCGAGCGGTCGGCGCAGGGGCCGCTTGGGCGCGAGCGCCAGGCCGGCGGGCTGGACCGGCAGCGGCGGGCCGGGGGCCCGGCGCAGCGCGTCGGCGGGCCCGAGCAGCAGCAGGCCGTCAGGCCGCAGCGCCCGCTCCAGCGACTCGATCACCTGCCGGCCGAGGGGCGGGTCGATGTAGATGAGCACGTTCCGGCAGGCGATGAGCTCGAAGCCGGGTTCGCCCAGCGGCGGGATCTGGTCCCGGGCCAGGTTATGCCGGGCCAGCCGGACCAGGCGCCGCAGCTGCCCGCCGACCACGCAGCTGCCGTCGTCCTGCCGGTCCAGGTAGCGCCGGCGCAGCGCCGGATCCAGGGCGCGGACCGACCGCTCGTGATAGCGGCCGATCGTGGCCGCGGCCACGGCGGCGCCGGAGATGTCGGTGCCGAGCACGTCGACCGGCGGCGGCGCTGGGGCGAACGCCTCGGCGGCGAGCAGCGCCAGCGTGTAGGCCTCTTCCCCGGTCGCGCACCCGGCGCTCCACACGCGGATGACCTCCGACCCGGCTGCGTGGGCGGCATGCAGCAGCCGGGACCAGGGGATCGAGTCGAACTGGGCCCGGTCCCTGACGAACGCGGTCTCCTGCACCGTAACCTCGTCGATCAGCCGCTCGACCAGGGCGCGGCGGCGAGCCGGGTCCGACGCCGCGCGCAGGAACGCATCAGGGCCGAGCCCGGGCGCGGCCCGGTTCACCGCGGCCAGGATGGCCGTCTCCCTGGTGACGGGCAGCACGATGCCCGCTTCCCGGCGGACGAGCTCCGCGATGCCGGCGACCGCGGTCATCACCACTGCGCCCCTGAACTCCCGGGATTTGCGCGGTCCACGTGATGGGCCGGGTCCCAGACGTGTGTGGCACCCCTGCTGTCCGCTTGCTGCGGCGGATGCGCGCGATGCGGAGGAAGCGGCTGATGGCGCAGCTCGAGCAGGCGGGCGGCGATCGCGGCCGGCGACAGCACCACGTCCACGCCCTGGCTCATCGCCGCCTCCGGCATGCCGAACACCGCCGACGACTGCTCGTCTTGCGCGATCGCGAGGCCGCCGCTGCGCTGCACGGCGGCCGCGCCTGCCGCGCCGTCGCTGCCCATCCCGCTGAGCACGATCGCGACGCCCGCCCGGCCGGCCGCCAGGGCGATGCTGCTGAGCAGCACATCGCCGGACGGGCGGTACTGCTTGGCGGCGGCCACCCGGCCGTCCCTGGCCAGCCACCCGGACACGGTCAGCGTGAGATGCGCGCCCTCAGGGGCGAGCCAGGCCCCGGGCTGCAGGCGCGTTCCTGGCCCGGCGACGCCCACCGGCAGCGCGGCGGCGCGGTCCAGCGAGCTGGCCAGCCCGTCGGTGAATCCCGGCGACAGGTGCTGGACGATCAGGATCGGGATCGGGTAATCGGCCGGCAGCGCGCTGAGCAGGAACGTCAGCAGCTGAGGGCCGCCCGCCGAGGCGCAGATGCCGATCACGGCGGCCCGGCGGGCCGGCTGGGCCGCTTCCGGCGCCCGCGCCCGCCTGGTCCCGGCGCGAGCCGGCGCCAAGCCGGGCGCGCGGATGCCTGATCACGCGGGTCCGGCTTAGCGTGCGGATACGCTGCCGGAAGGCCGTCCCCACCGCACCCGCCGGGTTGCTCAGGTCGAGATCGTCCTTGGCCAGGGCATCCAGGGCCCCGGCGGCGAGCGCGGACGCGGCCTTCTCGCTGCCGGCCGCGTGGCCGGACAGCACCAGGACCGGCAGCGGCCGGGAGCTCATGATCTCCTCAACGGCCTCGAGCCCGTGCATGCCGGGCAGCTCGGCGTCCATGATCACCAGGTCGGGCTCCATGCGGGGCAGGGTGTCGATCGCCTCCTGGGCCGTGGCGCAGACCGCGTGCACCGAGATATCGCGGTCGTGCTCGAGCATCCGCCGCAGCGCGTCGGCGTAGGTCCGCGAGTCCTCGCAGAGCAGCACGGAGAGCCTCATCCCGTCCGGTACCTTCCCACCGGTCACCGGCCGACCAGCTGCTCGACGATCGCCAGCAGGTCCTGCTGGTCGAAGCTCCGCTTCACCATGTACGCGTCGGCGCCCGCCTCGATGCCGCGCCGCCGGTCGTCGTCGGATCCGTGCGAGGTGACGATGACCACCGGCAGCGACGACCGGGTGCTGCTGGCGCGGATCGCGCGGGTCAGCTCGAGCCCATCAAGCCGCGGCATCTCCAGGTCGGTGACCACGAGCGCGATCTGGCCGTCGCTGTCGATGGACTGCAGCGCCTCGCGGCCGTCGCGCGCGGTCACGACCGGGTACCCGGCCGCCTCCAGGATGCTGCGCTGGAGCTCGCGCACGGTGAACGAGTCCTCGACCACGAGAATCTTGGGTGCCGCGGGCGGTTCCGGGGCCGGGGCCGCGAAGCTGCGGGCCCGCCGCGGTCCGTCGGTCAGCGTGGCCGGCTCGATGAGCAGCGCGATCCGGCCGTCCCCGAGGATCGAGGCCCCGAGGTAGCCGCGCACGCCGGCCAGCAGTGGGCCGAGCGGCTTGATCACGACCTCCTCCGCGCCGAGCAGGCTGTCGCAGGTCACCACGGCCCGCCGGCCGCTGCTGGAGATCACGATCCCCGGCGAGTCGCCGCCGAGCGGCGGCGCGGCCGCGCCCAGGAGCGCGGCCAGGTCGGTGACCGGCAGGGAGCTGCCGCGGACCTGCATGGTCTGGCGGCCCTGCAGGGTGCTGGTCCCGGCCACGGTTACTACCTCTTCAACCGCGGCCAGGGCCACGCCGAACACCCCGCCCCCGCGCTCGAAGACCAGCACCTCGCCGAGGGCCAGCGCGACCGGGAGCAGCAGGATGACCTCCACACCCTGGCCGGGCTCGCTGCGGACCTCCAGCCCGCCGCCCAGGGAGCTCGCGTAGGCCTTGACCGCGTCCAGGCCGACCCCCCGCCCGGCGAGGTCGGTCACCTCCCCCGCGGTCGAGAAGCCGGGCCGGGCAAGGATCTCGGCGAGCGACCACTCGGGCCCGGCCTCCTCGATCACCGCGGGCGAGACGCCACGGCCGTCGTCCGCGACCACGATCTCGACCAGGCTGCCCCGCGGTTCCGCGCGCAGCTCGAGCCGTCCCTGCGGCGGCTTGCCCGCCTGCTCGCGCTCGGCCGACGGCTCGATGCCGTGCACGACAGCGTTGCGCAGCAGGTGGGTGAGCGGCTCGGACAGGCTCTCCAGGATCACCCGGTCGAGCTCGGTGTCCGCCCCGCTGACCGCGAACTCGACCTCCTTGCCCGCGGCCCTGGCCAGGTCCCTGACCACACGCGGCAGCCCTGCGGTGATCACTTCGAGCGGGAGCGTCCGCATCGCGACCGCGGTGTCCGTGAGATCGTCGAGCATGCGCTCGCCCGCCCCGAGCAGGTCGGCGACGTCCTGCGACAGCTGAGCCTGGTGACCCAGGGAGTGTGCCAGGGAGCGCCGGTGCTGCAGGATCTCGCCGGCCACGTCGAGCAGGTGGTCGATCTTGTCGGCCGGGACCCGCAGGGTACCGCCCTGCGTGCCCGTGGCCTGCCGCGCGGCCGGGCCTCCGGCCTGCTGGGGCACGGCCACGGCGGGGCCGGACCCGCCACCGGGGTGGCCGGTGTCGCCGGAATCCCCGTCCGCGCCGGCGGGCGGCTCCCCCTGGCTCGCCCCGAGATCGGCGAGGACGTCGTCGATGGGATCCCCGGAGCCGGCGATGCTCACCCGCATCGCGGCGGTGGCGCGCAGCAGCGGCGCGGCGATCTCCGGCGAGAGCCTTTCCGCGTCACGCACCCGGGCCAGCACGTCCTCGGCGCCGTGCGCCAGCGCGCGCACGTCGTCAAAGCCGAGCATGCCGGCCGCGCCCTTGATCGTGTGCGCGTGCCGGAACAGCGAGTTGACCACGTCGGCGTCCGCGTCACCGGACTCGATCTCGAGCAGCAGGTTGTCCATCTGGTCCAGCCGCCGGGCGGTCTCGTCCCGGAACAGCTCGGTGAATTCGGTGTCGAAGCCGGTCATGACCGCGTCCCGTCCAGCGCGTCGAAGACCCGGGGCACGTCGATGACCCCGGTCAGCTCACCGTCGGCGAGCGCGGCCCCCACCAGCAGATCGGATTCGGCCTGCTCGGCCGCCTCGGGAAGAACGCCGACGTCGCTCACCTCGTCGATCGCGAAGCCGGCCTGGCGCCCGCCCGCCTCGGCCACGAGCAGGCGGCCCGGCGGTATGGCCGCGGCCAGCCCGAGCAGGCGGGCCAGGTCGACCACGGGCAGGATCTGGCCGCGCAGGTTCCTGATGCCGAGCATCTCCGGCCTGGCCCCGGGCACGGCTTCCACCCGGCCGAGCTCGGACACCTCCCGCACGTGCTCAACGGGCATCGCGTAAGCCTCGGCCGCCACCCGCAGCCGCACGTAAACCGGCATGTGCGTCCACCCGTTCCTGGGGCCGCAGGGCGGTGTCGAGCTCTTCGACCAGCGCGTCGAGGCGCCCGGCGGTGGCGGCCCACTGGGTCTGCTCGGCCGCGAGCTGGTCCGCCGCCTCGCGGATCTGCTGGATCGCGCTGTCCACCTGGTCGGCGGCGGACTTCTGCTGCTGGGTGGCCAGGATGGACTGCTCCAGCATGGCCGCGGTCGACTCCATCAGGTCGCCGACCTCGCGGGCCTGCCGGGTGCCCTCCTCGGTGGCCATGATCGTGGCGTTCGTCTCGTCCTGCACCCCGGTGATGATCACGCTGATCGACTCCGTGGAGTGCACCGACCGCTCCGCCAGCTTGCGCACCTCGGCCGCGACGACCGCGAAGCCCTTCCCCGCCTCACCGGCCCGGGCCGCCTCGATGGCGGCGTTGAGCGCGAGCAGGTTGGTCTGGGCCGCGATGTCGTTGATCAGCTCGACGATCTCGCCGATCTTCTGCGCCCGCTCCCCCAGCGACAGCGCCCGCTGGGCGATCGTCTCCACCTTGTCCTGCATGTCGCGCATGGTGTCGCCGGTCCGCTCGGCCACCCTGGCCACGGCGTGCGCGTTGTCGGCGATCGAGCCGGCCGTGGTGGCCAGCTCCTCGATCGTGGCCGACGTCTCAGCCACCGCCGAGGACTGCTCACTGGTCACCGCGGCCGCGTTCTTCGCCGCCAGCCGCAGCTCGCCGGTGACCTCACCCACCACACCCGACGTCGACCGCAACCGCCCCAGAAGATCGTCGCGGTCACTGAGCCGCCCGAGCGCCGAGGTCAGGTCCTGCTCCCGCTCGCGAGCCTGGCGCAGCAGCCGGACCGCCAGGACCGCGAAGGCGATGCCGGCCGCAATGGCCAGGACGATGGCGGCGATCCCGATGGCGAGCGCCTGACCGGCCGCTGAGTCGGCGGCGGCCTTCGCCGCGTCCGCGCGCATGTTGTGCAACCGGTCGAGCGCGTTCAGGGGCGGCACCACTCCGGGCGCGGCTGCCTCCAGTTTGGTGATCGCCGCGTTCGCCCTGACCACGCCCTTGCCCGCGTCGACACGGAGCCTGCTGAACTCGGCGTAGTAGCGTGCATTTGCGGCGAGAACCGGCGCCACGCCTTCTGCGTCCGCGGCGCTGGAGGGGTTCCGGATCTGCGCGGCCAGCTGCCGGAACTGATCTCGGAACCTGACGACGGCGGCGAATGTCGCGGGTGAGGGGCGGGCGAGGTAAGTATCCAGCGCGTTGCGTTCCTGCCAGAACGTGGCGGTAAGATCCGACGCAATCCGGGCGTCCGTGCGCTCGTCCAGCGCCACCGATGCCCGGGAGAGGGCCACCTCATAGCGCCAGGCCGACACGACGCCCGCGCCCGCTATGACGGCGATGACGACCACGCTCACCGCGGCGACGAGCCGCGGCGACCCTCTCAGCCGTGCATAAGCGGGCATGGGCGTCCGCCTGGTTGTCGGCCCGCAGGGCGCTGTCGAGCTCTTCGACCAGCGCGTCGAGGCGCCCGGCGGTGGCGGCCCACTGGGTCTGCTCGGCCGCGAGCTGGTCCGCCGCCTCGCGGATCTGCTGGATCGCGCTGTCCACCTGGTCGGCGGCGGACTTCTGCTGCTGGGTGGCCAGGATGGACTGCTCCAGCATGGCCGCGGTCGACTCCATCAGGTCGCCGACCTCGCGGGCCTGCCGGGTGCCCTCCTCGGTGGCCATGATCGTGGCGTTCGTCTCGTCCTGCACCCCGGTGATGATCACGCTGATCGACTCCGTGGAGTGCACCGACCGCTCCGCCAGCTTGCGCACCTCGGCCGCGACGACCGCGAAGCCCTTCCCCGCCTCACCGGCCCGGGCCGCCTCGATGGCGGCGTTGAGCGCGAGCAGGTTGGTCTGGGCCGCGATGTCGTTGATCAGCTCGACGATCTCGCCGATCTTCTGCGCCCGCTCCCCCAGCGACAGCGCCCGCTGGGCGATC
Organism: uncultured Actinomycetota bacterium; assembly: GCA_963844655.1. GTDB lineage: Bacteria > Actinomycetota > Actinomycetes > Streptosporangiales > Streptosporangiaceae > JASHPR01. Next base: position 734,034 of record CAWJPA010000009.1, read on the forward strand.
GTCTCCACCTTGTCCTGCATGTCGCGCATGGTGTCGCCGGTCCGCTCGGCCACCCTGGCCACGGCGTGCGCGTTGTCGGCGATCGAGCCGGCCGTGGTGGCCAGCTCCTCGATCGTGGCCGACGTCTCAGCCACCGCCGAGGACTGCTCACTGGTCACCGCGGCCGCGTTCTTCGCCGCCAGCCGCAGCTCGCCGGTGACCTCACCCACCACACCCGACGTCGACCGCAACCGCCCCAGAAGATCGCTCAGCCGCCCCAGCGCCACCTCCAGGTCCCGTTCCCGGTCGAAGGAACGGCCCAGCATCCTGACCGCGAACAGCGAGAAACCGATGCCGGCCAGCACGGCGAGGATGGCGGCCACGATCCCGATCGCGGTCGCCTGGGCCGCGGTCGAGTCCGCGCTCGCCTGGGCCGCGTCCGCGCGCCGCCCCTGAGCCGCGTCCAGCCGGGTCAGCGGGCTCAGCACGCTCACCTCCGCCACCGCCAGCCGGCTGACGGCCTTGATCTGGCGTGCCGTGGTCGTCCCCCCGGCCCCGCGGATCTGCCCGAACAGCGTGTAGAAGGCGCCGTTCGCGGCCTGGGCCTGCATCCGGAGCCTGGCCTCGTCGGCCGGCTGGGTGTCGCCCAGCCTGGCCGACGTGGCCGCGAACTGGTTCCGCTCGTTGCGGATCTCGGCCAGGATCACCGGATCCGGGTTCACCAGGTACTCGTTCATCGCCTCGTGCTCGTGCCAGAACAGACCGGTGAGCTGCTGGGTCAGGCCCGCGTCGTGGCGCGCGTCGACGGCCGCCGCCGACCGCGCCAGGGCGTCCTCGTACCGCCAGATGCTCACGCCGATCGCAGCCGCGATCACGGCCACGGCCGCCACGCTCACCGCCGCGACGCGCCGCGACGCCCCCCTCAGCAAGCCGTTAGGCATTCGTTTGTGCGCCTTCTGCCCCGTTTTGCCTGGCGATCCCCGGTGTTTCGCCTCTGGCGCATGACCTACCCATTGTCAGCGCAGACGTATCGACTGGCTACATTCTGTAGTTTCTAATCGCGCTCACCGCTCGTCCCCGGCGAGGAGGGCCGAGGCCGGCCCGAGGGTGGCGGCCAGGGTCAGGGCCAGCACCGCGCCGGCGATGACCAGCGCCGGGGCCAGCGGCACATACGGCCCGCTGCCGGTGGCGGCCCTGGCCACCGCGGTCAGCGTGGTCGCCGCGGCCGCGGTCCCGAGGCCGAGGCCGGTCACGGTGGCCACGGCGGACTGGCAGGCGGTCATCGCCAGCAGCTGCCGGGGCGTGGCGCCCACGCGGCGCAGCAGCAGGAACATCCGCCGCCGCTCGGCGGTCGCCATCACCAGCGTGTTCACCACGGTGACGGCGGCCAGGAGCACGATCACGCTCAGGATGAGGTTGCTGACCAGGTCGTTCTGCGCGTCCATCCGCTGGTATTGGGCGTTCACCACCTGCCGGCTGGCGACCTGCAGCCCGGGGAAGCGGGCGGCCAGGCCCGAGGCATCCACGCCCGCGGCGGTCAGCGCCGCCTGGCCCGGGCCGGTGCCGCCCCGGACCAGGATCTGGCCCAGCGCGGGCGAGCCGAGGTGCCCGGCCGCGGCCGCCGCAGGAACCAGGACGTCGGCGAAGCCCACGGACCGGCCGTAGATGGCGGTCACCCGCGCCCGGTACGGGGCGCCGTCGGGCAGATGGACGGTGATCCGGTCCCCGACCCGCACGCCCATTTCCCCGCCCGCCGCCTCCTGCTGGCTGACCGCGATATCGCCGGGCCCGAAGCTCCACAGGCTGCCGGCCGTCACGCCCAGATCAAGGACGCTGGCCAGGCGGCCACCGGTAACTACCTCGCCGGTGATCAGGTCGAGATCGGGGTCGTCCACCGCGACCTGGGCCGGCGTCAGGGCCACGGCGGCGGTCACCCCGGGCTGGCGGGCGATGGCGGTCAGCGCGGCCGGCGCCAGCCCGGGCCCGGGAGCGGTGACCACATCGGTGGCGATCAGCCGCTGCCGCCCCTGGACCTCTGCGGCGTGGCCGATGGTGGCATCCAGGAAGTAGACCGTGCCCGCGAACGCGATGCCCAGCGCGATGGGGATGACCGCCGAGGCCATCCGCCGGGGCCGGGCCCTGATGTCGGCCAGCGCGAGCCGGCCGCCCACCCCGCCGCAGGCGCGGACCGGCAGCCGCAGCACCAGTTCCGCGGCCGCGACCAGCACCGGGCCGAGCAGCGCGATCGTGATCATCAGCGTGAGCAGCAGGCTGAGGGCCAGCCCGAGCTGCTGGCTGGCTCCGCCCACCCGGGACATCGCGAAGACCAGCGCCCCGGACCCGGCCAGTGCGCCGACGCCGAGCCCGATCCGGACCGGGTGCGGCCAGCGGCGGTCGGCGTGCGCCTCGCGCAGCGCGTCGGCGGGCCGGGCCCGGCCCGCCCGCCTGGCGGCCAGCAGGCCGGACAGCATGGCCACGATCACCCCGGTCCCGGTCGCGACCAGCAGCAGGAGCGGGCTCTGCCACGCGACCGTGGCCGGGGGCATCAGCCCGTGGCTGACCATCGCGCGCATGCCCGCGGCCGCCAGCCACAGGCCGGGCCCCCAGCCCAGCACGCCGCCCAGGACGCCCAGCGCGGCGAGCTCGGCCAGCACCGCCGCGCGCACCTGGCCAGGGGACGCGCCGATCGCGCGCTGCAGGGCGTAGTCGTGCTGCCGCTGGCCTACCGCCAGGGCCACGGTCCCGGCCACCACGAACAAGGCGATCAGGATGACGTCGACGCCGGCGCTGCCGCCGATCGCCAGCAGGTTGGTGTTGTCGCCCGCCGCGGTCAGGTCCTCGGCCGGCCCGCGCGCGGCCCCGGTCACCACCGTGTACCTGGCCGGCCCGGGTGACGACCGGAGCACGGCCGAGATGCGGGCCGCCAGCGCCGCCGGCGCTGCCCCAGAAGCGCCGGTGACGCCGACGAGGTCCGCCTGGCCCGGGTGCCCGTAGAGCGCGGCGGCCTGTGCGGGAGCGAAGAACACGCTGGTGGCCGACGCCACGTCGTCCCGGCCGTCCGCGGCCACCCCGACCACGCGCAGAGCCGGGAGGGCCTGGCCGGCCAGCCGCACCTGACTGCCAAGATGCAGGCCGGACGAACGGGCCAGACCCGCCCCGATCACCAGTTGCCCTGAGGCTGCGGGCGCGGTGCCCGCCCGCAGCCGGAATGGCGTCAGAACCGCGCCCGGCCAGCCGTGCCCGGTGAGGGCGGCCGTGCTGTCGCCTCCTGCGGCTCCGGTGACGGTGCGCCCGGTGATCACCCGGCCGTGACCCAGGTCGAGCGCGACCGGGAACGACACGTCGGCGACGGCCCGGGTCACCCCGGGGACCGCGGCGACGCGGCGGGCCAGGCTGGCGGGCACCCGCCGGTAGCCGGGCAGCGCCAGCCGCTCGGTCTCGGCGTCCTCACCCCGGCCGAACGTGGCGCTGATCTGCTGGTGGCCGGTGACGACCACGGCGGCCCCGGCGAGCCGGTCCGGGGGCACCGCCGTGCCGGCGCCGGTGGCGACGAACGAGGCCGAGATGACAATGACCATCGAGCTGAGCGTGACCGCGATCAGGGTTCCGGCCAGCGGCCCCGGGCGGCGCCTCAACGTGGCGGCGAGCTGCCTCAGCGCGGCGCTCATCGCTGGCCGCCCCGTGGCTGGCTGGCCCATCGCTGGTCACCGAGGCCGCGGAGCAGGCGGGTGACCTGCCCGGGTTCTGGGCGGTCCAGCTCGCCGGCCAGGCGCCCGTCGGCCAGGACCAGGACCCGGTCCGCGTGGCCGGCCACGGCCGGATCGTGGGTGACCACCACCACGGTCTGGCCGAGGTCGTCGACGGCCTGCCGCAGCAGGGTCAGCACGTGCTCGGACGTTACCAGGTCGAGCGCGGCGGTCGGCTCGTCGGCGAAGATCACTTCCGGGCCGGTGATCAGCGCCCGGGCGATCGCGGTGCGCTGCTGCTGGCCGCCGGACAGCGTGTGCGGCAGCCGCCCCAGCTGGGGCTCGATCCCCACCCGCGCCGCGAGCTCGCGCACCTGGTCGCGGTGCACGCGCCGCCCGTCCAGGCGCAGCGGCAGCGCGATGTTCTCCGCGACCGAGAGCGTGGGGACCAGGTTCAGGGACTGGAACACGAAGCCGACCCGGCGGCGGCGCAGCACCGACAGCTTGCGGCGGCTGAGGTCCGTCAGGTCGGTCCCGGCCAGCCGGACGGTCCCGCTGGTCGGCGCGTCCAGGCCGGCCGCGCACTGCAGCAGGGTCGACTTCCCAGAACCGGTGACGCCCATGACCGCCGTGAGCGAGCCGCGGGTGAAGGCCGCCGAGACGTCGCGCAGCGCGGTCACGGCGTGGCGCCCGCGGCCGTAACACTTGGTCACGGACTCGAGCACCACCGGGTCTGGTGGCCGCATCGCCGGGTTCAGGGCCGGGGCGGTTTCGCTGATCACAGGGGGACACGGTGCGGTGGCAGGCATGGTTTCGAGTCTGGTCAGGACCAGGTCGCCAGACCATCGCGGCAGCCCCCGGATCGGGCCTGAAGCCAGCCTTACCCCCGGTCCGGGGGAACGCCCCCCTCAGGCCGCCGGGTGGCCGCCGACCTGCCCGACGGCGGCGTCGCCGCCCTGCTCGAACACCTGGCCGGGGTGGAACCGCTCCGAGCCGGAGTGGATGCTGCTGCTCACCGAGTTCCGGGTGCACGCGGCGAGGAATCCGGAGATTAACCGGCGGTATGCCGAAGCGCATGAGCGAACGATCAGCGGGCTGGCGAGCGTACTGGCCGGTCTTCAGGAGCGGGATGCGGAGCTTCCGCTGCCCCCGCGGCAACTGGCCGAGTTCATGCTGACCGTGGGTTTCGGGGCCGCGCTGGAGCAGGCGGCCAACCCGGACGCGCTGGGCGGCCCGCTGCTGGCCCAGCGCATCGCCGGCCTGATCACCAGCCAGCCAGCCGCCCGCCCACCCCAGCCCGGCCGAACCGAGGAGCCTCGCATGACCAGCACCTGCGCGCCGGATCGCAGCGTGCTGCGGTCCCGCCTGTCCGGCGCCATCGGCGCGCACATGCCAGGGGCCATCGACCGGCTCGGCTGGGATGCCGGCCGGCTGGCCGCCTACCAGCGCGACCGGCTGCGGGCGCTGCTGGCCCGCGCGGCCACGCGCTCGCCGTTCCACGCCCGCCGGCTGGGCGGGATCGACGCCCGCCGTTTCGAGCTCGCCGGCCTGGCCCGGCTGCCGGTCATGACCAAGGACGAGATGATGGCCGGGTTCGACGAGGTCGTCACCGATCCCCGGCTGCGCCGGCCCGTGGTCGACGCGCGCCGTCCCCTGGCCGCCGCGATCGCCCCCGGCGGGCCGCCGCCCGAGGGGCTGCGGATAGGGATCGTCGGCGCGGCGTCTCCGGTGCACTCCTCCGGGTTCGCCGCCGCCCTGGCCGGCGGCCCGCCGATCGAGCTCATCCCGGCGCCGGTCACGCTGCCGCTGGCCGAGATCGTCGCACGCCTCAACGCGGCCAGCCCGCCGGCCCTGCTCGGCTACCCGACCATGCTGCGGCGGCTGGGCGACGAGCGGCGGGCGGGGCGGCTGCGGATCGCGCCCAGATCGGTCACGGCCATGAGCGAGCTGCTGATCCCGGCCGACGCGGCCGGCATCGCCGAGGCGTTCGGCGTCGGCGTCATCGACATGTTCGTCTCCACCGAGGGGCTCGTCGGGCACAGCGAGCCCGGCGGCCGGGTGCTCAGCTTCGCCAGCGACCTGTGCCTCGCCGAGCTGGTCGACTCCGGCAACTGGCCCGGCCCGGCCGGCACCTCGTCGGCCAAGGTGCTCGTCACCAACCTGCATAACCTGACCCAGCCGCTGATCCGCTACGAGCTCACCGACCGCTTCACCCCGCGGCCGCCCGGCCCACATCACGGCCACCTGCGCGTCAGCGTGGACGGCAGGAACGACGCGCCGCTGCGTTACGGCGACGTCGAGGTGCACCCGCTGGTGATCAGGACTGTGTTCACCAAGGCGCCAGCGATCCGCGAGTACCAGGTCCACCAGACCGAGTGGGGGGTGCGGGCCGACGTGGTGGCGGACGGGGCGCTCGACACCGCGGCGGTGGCGCGGTCGGTCGAGGCGAGCCTGCGCGCGGCGGGGGTGCCCGGACCGCGCGCTGAGGTGCGCGTGGTGAGCGCGATCCAGCGGCACCCGGAGTCCGGCAAGGTCCGGCGGTTCGTCCCGCTGCTCCAGGTCAGGACGCGGGAGGCTCGCCGCCGGGCAGCAGCACGGTGGTGAGTATCCGCCGCTTGCGGCCGGGCTTGGGCTGGTTCGCCAGCCGGGGCTGCAGCACCCGGCCCAGGTCCTGCAGCAACTTCAGGAACTCGGCGTCGTCCAGCCACAGGCCGGCCACGTTGTAGCTGGCGCCGTCGTGCACCGGGTCGATGTGGTCCCGGGCCAGGTAGCGGTCGAAGTCGCTGAGCAGCCCCGCGACAAAGGCCAGGAACGCCTGCCGGTGGTCCTCGATCGTCATCGAGTCGACCTCGTCGAGGTTGATCCGCGCCGCGGACAGGCGGAGCACGTAGGTGCGCTCGAGCGCGCCGCGCACCCGCCGCTCCGCGACCACGGCCAGCACCCCGGCGTCGACCAGGCGGGCCACGTGGCGGTACAGGCTGGCCGCGGGCACGTCGGGGAGCTCGTCCTTGAGCATCGAGGTGGTGAGCGCGCGGTCGCCGAGGAAGGCCTGCACTATCCGCAGCCGGACCGGGTGCAGCAGCAGGTCGGCACTTGTCACCCGTACACCGTAACGCCTGCTATCAAAGCGGCTAACGTTCTCAGGTCCGAGAATATGGCCAGGCAGGGCGCCGGGTCAGATCGCCTCGATGAGGATGACGGCGGCCGCCAGGGGCCGCTGCGGCGGGATGGCCAGGCCGATCTCGGCCAGCGCGGCGCCCGAGGCCTCGACGCCGGGTACCCGGTCATGGGCCGGGCCGGCCCCGCCCGGCGGCCGCTCCCCCGGCGTCACGTCGGTCACCAGGTAGCGGCGCGCCGGGTCAAGGCCCGGCACCCGCAGCTCGGCCGGCTGATCGTTCCTCGGCTCGTCCAGCTGGACGTGGCTCATCAGTGCCGCCGACCGGTCGGAAGCGACGACACCGTGCATCCACGCGGTGTCGTCGGGGGTGTCGACCCGGACCACGCGGCCGGTGTGGATGAGGGTGCGGTGCTGTTTGTAGAGCCCGATCCACGCGGCGAGCCCGGCGAGCTCCTCGTCGCTGGCCTGGGTGAGGTCCCATTCGATGCCCAGGTGCCCGAACAGGGCGGTGGCGCAGCGCAGCGCCAGCGGCATGTACCGGCCGGTCTGATGCGAGAACGGCGCGGACACGTGCGCGCCCAGGTACTCCGGCGGCACCAGCTGGCCGGTCCAGCGCTGGATGGGCTGCCGGGCGAGCGCGTCGGTCATGTCCGAGGTCCAGACGCGCTGCACCCGCTCCAGCATCTCCAGGTCAACCCGGCCGCCGCCGGCCGCGCACGACTCCCACTCCACGTCCGGGTGCCGCTGCCGGAGCCGGTCCAGCAGCGCGTACACCGCGAGCGCCTGGCCGTGCGCGGCGGGAGCACCCGCCCGGGTGCCGCTGCCCGCGTCGACGATGTCCCGGTTGCAGTCCCACTTGACGTAAGAGACCGGGTACTCCGACAGCAGGCTGCTGATCCGGTCGAACAGGTACCCGGCGGCCTCCGGCCGGGTCAGGTCGAGGACGAGCTGATGCCGCTGCAGCGGCGGCACCCGCCCGCCCGCGGACAGGATCCAGTCCGGATGGGCCCGGTACAGGTCCGAGTCCGGGTTCACCATCTCGGGCTCGATCCACAGGCCGAACTGCATGCCGCGGGCCCGGACGTGGTCGGCGAGCCGGTGCAGCCCGCCGGGCCAGACCGCGTCGTCCACCCACCAGTCGCCGAGCCCGGCCCGGTCGCTGCGGCGGCCCAGGAACCAGCCGTCGTCGAGCACGTACCGTTCCACCCCGAGGCCGGCGGCGATGTCGGCCAGCCGGGCCAGGGCGCCGAACTCGTGCCGGAAGTAGACCGCCTCCCAGACGTTGAGGTTCACCGGGCGCGGTGAGCGCGGATGCGCGGGCAGCGACCGCAGGTAGCCGTGGAACTGCGCGGACAGGTCATCCAGCCCGGCCCGGCTGGCCGCGAGGTAGACCCAGGGCGTGGTGTAGGGCTCGCCCTCGGCCAGCGTGATCTCGCCGGGCAGCAGCAGCTCGCCGCCGCCGATCGTGGTCACGCCCGGCCGCAGCCGCTGGCCCGCCGGCACCCGCTCCACGCGGTAGACCGTGTTTCCGCTCCAGGCGACGTGCACGCCGGCGACCTCGCCGCTGCCGAAGCCGAACCCGGGGACGCCGGCGGCGACCACGGTCGCCGAGTCATGCCCGGTATGACCCCGGCGGCCCTCGCGCAGCCACAGCCCGTCGCCCAGCCGGTGGCGCTGCGGGATGCGCTCGGCGGTCTGCCGCCCGGTGAAGTCCAGGACCTCGCCGAACCGGCCGGGCAGCGGGAAGACCACGTCCAGGCTGTCGACCACGTAAGGCTCGCGGCCGGCGTTGGTCAGCGTGTGGCGTGCCCGGATCGCGCCGCCACGGACCGCCTCCGCCTCGGTGGTCAAGCGCAGCCCGGCCGCGGCGTCCTCCGCTTCGACGCGGGCCCGCCGACCCGTGTGCTCGGTTGGCCCGGGCCGGAACAGCGGCGACCAGTCGCGCCCGGCGGCCGGGTGACCGCCGGGGACGCTCAGCCGGTGGCCGGACAGGCCGGGCCGGCCGAACCAGCCCGCACCGGGCTCGGGCAGCAGAGCGCACGGCGGGGCCGCCGCCAGCAACGCCGCGGCGTCGGCGGGCTCGAGCCCGCCGACGGGCACCGGACCTGCCCAGGCCGTGGGCAGGGCGCCGGGCCGGGGGAACAGGATGAGCCCGGTACCGGGCCTGGCCTCAGGATCAGCCACCAGCAGCGGTCCGGGGCTCCGATCTCGGGGTGAGCTCATCGTGCCCACACCCTAGACGCCCGATCCGGTCAGCCGCCCGCCCGGTCGCGGCTGCCGCGCAGCGTGATCAGCAGCGTTCCGGCGGCGAAGACCAGCGCGGCGCAGATCGCGGCGCCGCGGTCGTGCGGCGGCCTGGCCGGCCAGATCCACGGCGTGGTCCAGCGCGCGGCCAGCGCGGACTCGGTGCCCAGCCAGTAGGCCATCGGGCCGATCCACCCGAACGCGCCGCCGAGCACGGCCGCGCACAGCAGGCCGGTGCCGGTCATGCCGGCCAGGTTGCGGAGCAGGGTCACGGTCCCGCCGGGCAGCGCGCCCCCGGTGGCCCCGGCGGCCAGCAGGCCGAACGCGGCCGCCGTCAGCGCGAGGGCCGCGGCCAGCCGCAGCCAGGGCAGCCAGCGCCCGGTGGCGCGTTCCGGCTCGCCGAACGGGCCGTAGGTGGTGACCGCGATGATCGCGGCGGCCCCGGTCTCGACCACCAGCGGCACCAGTTCCTGGGCCGCCGGGCCGCCGGCGATGTTCCAGCGCCACTGCAGCGCGGCCCAGAGCAGGACGCCGAAGCCGGCCAGCAGCCCGAGCGCGGCCGGGATCCGGCGGCTGATCGCGTACAGCCACGCCAGGTGCAGGCCGGCGGCCGTCCAGCCGCCGCCGGGCCGGGCTCGCCGTCTCGGCCGGAGCGGCACCCGGGGGCGGCCGGTGGACCCCGGCGGCGGTCACGGCAGCTGCCCCACGGTCAGCCCCCCAGACTGCAGCGCACGCAGGTGGGCGGCGAGCCAGGCGTGCCGGACGGCGGACGGCAGCGCGGCCAGCCGCCGGGCCGCGGCCGCGACATCCCCGGGCGCGGGCCTGGGCGCTGGCCCCGGTCCGTTCTCGCCCTCGGCCAGGACCTGGGGCTGCGCGCGCAGCGGCATCCCGAGCTTCAGCAGCAGCGCCGCCTGCACCGCCTGCTGCGCCGGGGTGCCGGTGCCGTTGCCCGCGCCCACGAACGCGTGCACCGCCGCCGCCTGCATGATGCCGGCGAACTGCGCCTCGGTCTCGGTGTACCCGGTGAAGCCGCTCCCGCCCGGCAGGGTGTTGAGCGTGTCGAGCGGCATCCGGAGCACCGGCGGGCTGCCGCCGATCATTACCGCCCGGCCGGTCCCGCCCTCGCCGCTCGAGTAGGTCCCCGCCACCTGGGCGGCGCGGACCGGCGCGCCGGGCAGGCCGGCCATCTCGGCGAGCAGCGGGCGCAGCGCGGCGGTCACGTCCGCCAGGTAGCGGCCGTAGGCCGGGTTCAGGCACACCGGCACCCCGGCGGACCTGGCGCAGACCGGGGTGTAGGCGATCGGCCGGTCGCTGGCCGCGTCGTGCAGCGCGGGGATGACCATGCCATGCGGCCCGAGCCTGGCGGTGTCGGCCAGACCGACCGCGGTGACCGCCGCGGCTACCCCGCTCAGCGTGACCACCGCGGCGGCCCGCCGCAGCCCAGGCCCGCCGCCCCCGGCGGGCAGGCCAAGCAGGCCAAGCGCCGCGACCGCGATCCCGGCCAGGAACATGATCCGGGCGATCGGCAGATCCGGCAGGTAGGGGTAGAAAATCCCGGAGACAGGCTGGAAGTTGCCGTTGGAGTTGGTCGGCAGGATCAGCGCCCAGCCGCTGGCCTGGCTGAACCCGATCTGCGACGACATCATCATCGCGAGGAACCCGCCGAACGCGGCCAGCGGCGCGGCGAACCGGCTGGGGAAGAAGGCTCCGACGGCGAACCCGGCCGCGCTGAACGCGGTCACCGCCGTCGCGCCGACCGCCACCCACCACCACGGGGGCACGCCCCCGACGCCCTGGTGGATGTAGACCGCGAACAACACGCCCACGAAGACCAGGTAGGCGCCCACCGCCCAGATGGCGGTCGCGGCCCAGGCGGCGAGCTGAGCCGCCCAGCGCGGCCGGGCGGCGGCGGTGATCAGGTCGGCCATGCCGCGCCTGCCGTCCCGCGAGGCGATCCAGGCGGCCATGCCCGCCACGAACGGCCCGAAGTCGACAATCGTGTGTCCCTGGCCCAAGTTCCAGAACGCCCGCAGCCCCCATATCGGCGGCTGGGTGGTGCTGGGCCGGTAGGTGTCGAACCAGAACAGGAGCGCGATCAGCGGCAGGATCAGCGGCATCGGGCTGTGGCGCAACTCGATCCGGAGGAGCCGGGCGGCGCTCCGCGGGACCGCGGACCCGGGGCCAGCGATCCGGTGCCGCACCGGGGCTTCGGTGGCGGCGGTCATGCCCGTGGTCCTTCCGTGACGGACCGAGCCGCCGTAACGGACTGAGCTGCCGTAACGGACCGGGCGGCCGCGAGCACCGCGCTGTAGCCGCGCTCCAGCGGGGCGTCGCCGGCCGCGCCGCTGCCCTCGCCCCTGGCGATGAGCTCGTCCGGGCTGCCGTGGAAGACGATCCTGCCGCTGTCCATCAGCGCGACCTGGCTGCAGGCGGCGCCGACGTCCTCGACCAGGTGCGTGGAGACGAGCACGGTGGCCCGCTCGCCGAGGTCGCGCAGCAGGGCCCGGAACGCCATCCGCTGCTCGGGATCCAGCCCCGCGGTCGGCTCGTCCAGCAGCAGGAGTTCCGGCCCGTTCACGATCGCCTGGGCGATGCCGACCCGGCGCAGCATCCCGCCGGACAGGGTGCGCAGCTTCGCTCTCGCCTTGTCGCCCAGGCCGACCTGCTCGACCGCGGCCGCCACCGCCCGCGGCACCTGTCGCGGCGGCATCTCCTTGAGCAGCGCGAAGTACTCGACGAAGTCCGTGACCGTGAAGCCCGGGTAGTAGCCGAGGTTCTGCGGCAGGTAACCGAGCCTCTGCCGGATCTCCCGCCGCGGCGCGTAGTGCCCCGGGTCCCGGCCGAGCAGCCGCAGCGTGCCCGAGCTCGGCGGCAGCACAGTGGCCATCATCCGCAGCAGCGAGGTCTTGCCGGCGCCGTTCGGGCCGAGCAGCCCGAACACCCCGGCGCCGGTCTCCAGGCTTACCCTGTCTACCGCCTGGGTCCGGCCGAACCGCCGGGTCAGCTCGCTGATCTCAACGTTCATGACGTTCCTCTCGGGATCCGGGTCGCGTACCACGCGATGGCGCCGCATACCGCCGCGGCCAGCAGGTAGGGCATTACGAGCGAGGCGCTGGCCACGGCGGCGGTCAGGCTGCCGCCGGCGACCCGCCCGCCGAGCACCGTTATGGCCCATCCGGACAGGCCCGCGGCCACGCCCACGATCGCGGACCTGGCCAGGGTCGCGGCGGCCAGCGCGAGCGCGCAGACCGCGGTCATCGGCACCAGCCAGCCGAACGTCACCGCGACCGCGGCCCCCGACGCGGCCGAGGCGGCCAAGCCGAGCACCGCGTTCAGCGCGAACACCGCCAGCGCCCGGACCAGCAGCACCATCCGGTCGCTGACGGCCATGCTCTGCGACAGTTCCCAGGCCCGGTCGATGCCAGGCCCGTAGGCGTAGGCGATGCCCGCCGCCGCGACCGCGGGCGCGAGGAGCGCCACGTACGGCGTGCCGGTGCTCACCGTGGCCACCGCTCCGGCGGCCAGCACGACCGCGCTCGCGATGACCCAGCCAAGCAGCAGCGACGGCGTTGTCACCAGCGCCCGGGCCAGGCCCGCCGAGCGCAGCAGCCGGGCGGCCGTCCGCTCCAGCAGGCCCGGTTGGCGGCGCCACACCTGCGCGGCCACGCCGACCCAGACCCGGTTCAGGTCGACGTCCGCGGGCCCGGTGGCGCCTGTCTTCGTGCTCTTCATCAGGTGCCTCCCTCGGCTGGCTCACTGCTGTGCAGGGCCGCGCGCAGCAGCCGCCTGGCCCGGTGCGCGCGGCTCTTCACGGTCCCGACCGGAACGCCCATCAGCTCTGCCACCTCCGCGACCGGCCGGTCCTCGACGTACATCAGCCGCCACGCCTCGCGTTCCGGGCTGCCCGCCGGGCCCAGGGCCGCGACCGCCCCGGCGATGGCGGCCCGCGACAGCGCGGCCTCCGCCGGGTCGCAGGCGTGCCGCCCGTCAGCCGGGATGACGGCGGGCAGGATTAGCGCGGCCGGGCCGCGGCGGCGCAGGAACAATGCGGCCTGCCGCCGCGCGATCCCCCACAGCCAGCCACCGACCGGGCCGACCGGGCGATAGCGGCCCGCGCCCTGCCAGGCCGCGAGGAACGTCTCCTGCAGGACGTCCTCGACATCGGCGGCGGCCAGCACCGACCGCAGCCGGGCCGCCAGCCACGGCGCGTGCCGGGAAAACAGCTCCCGGAGAGCCGCGTCGTCGCCGGCCGCCATCGCGGCGATCAGGTCGGTGTCGTCCATCGCCTCTCTATTGCACCCCGGCGGCCGCCGGTTCACGACAGGAGGAAACGGTGCGGACCGGAGCCGGGGCCGGGCCCGGGAACAGGGTCAGGACACACCAGAGCGGCCGGATGGGCACCGTTCAATCCGGTGCCAGCCGCCAGTGGGAAAACCGTACGGGCGGGGGGACTCGAACCCCCACGGTGTTGCCACCAACAGGACCTAAACCTGCCGCGTATTCCAATTCCGCCACGCCCGCTCAAGCGCATGGTAGCCGGATGTGCGCCCGCGCCGGGCCTGGGCTCAGACGCCGAGTTCCTTCCTCAGCCGGGCGACGTGACCGGTGGCCTTGACGCCATACTGCGCCTGCTCGATCTTCCCGTCCTCGCCCACCACGAACGTGGACCTGATCACGCCGACCGTGGTCTTCCCGTACATCATCTTCTCCCCGTACGCGCCGTAGGCCTTGAGCACCTCGCGGCTCGGGTCGGAGAGCAGCGGGAAGGTCAGCCCCTCCTTGTCGCGGAACTTGGCCAGCTTGGCGGGCGGGTCAGGCGAGATGCCGAGCACCGTAAAGCCGGCGTCGGTCAGCTCGCTCCGGCTGTCCCGGAAGTCGCAGGCCTGCTTGGTGCAGCCGGGCGTCATCGCGGCCGGGTAGAAGTAGATGATCACCTGCTTCCCGCGCAGCCCCGACAGGCTCACCTCGTTCCCGTCGGCGTCGGGCAGGGTGAAGTCGGGCGCCAGGTCACCCGGCGCCAGCCGGTCGTCAGTCACGCGCGCTCCCTTCGCGGCCGTCCAGTGGCCCAACGCTACCGGGCCGCGGAAGGGCTAACCCAGCAGCGCGGCGATGATCGGGGCAAGCGCGCGCAGCGCCCGGCCCCGGTGGCTGATCGCGTCCTTGGCCTCCGGCGTCATCTCGGCGGTGGTCAGCCCGCCGAAAGCCCCACCGGGGGTTCGGGGGTGTCCCCCGGCTAGCAGAGTGCCGCCCCGGGCCAGCTCGGCCGTCTCGGGCACGAAGATCGGGTCGTAGCCGAACCCGTTCGTGCCCAGCGGCTCGCGGATCAGCGTGCCGGACACGGTGCCCTCGGTGACCTGCTCCCGCCCGGACGGCAGCACCAGCGCGGCCGCGCAGGCGAAGTGCGCCCCACGCCGCCCGTCGGGAACGTCGGCCAGCTGAGCCAGGACCAGCCACAGGTTGGCCTCGTCGTCGCCGTGACGGCCGGACCAGCGGGCCGACAGCACGCCGGGCATGCCGTTCAGCGCGTCAACGCACAGGCCGGAGTCGTCCGCCACCGCGGGCAAGCCGGTGAACTCCGCGATCGCCCGCGCCTTCAGCAGCGCGTTCTCGGCGAACGTGGCCCCGGTCTCGGCCACCTCGGGCACGCCGGGGAAGTCACCGAGCCCGGCGGTCTCCACCTCGACCCGGCCCTTCTCCAGGATCCTGGTCAGCTCGGCCAGCTTGTGCTGGTTGGCCGTGGCCAGGACCAGCCGCGGCCGGGACGGTTCCCCCGCTACCGGCTCGGTGCTCATATCGCTGGCGCGGGTGCTCATGCCGCCGCAGCCTCAAGCGCCTGGCGCTGCAGCTGGGTCAGCTCAGCGCACCCGGCCACGGCCAGCGTGAGCAGCTCGTCGAGCTGCTTGCGGCCGAACGGCTCGCGCTCGGCGGTGCCCTGCACCTCGACGAAGTCGCCGTCGCCGGTGCAGACCACGTTCATGTCGGTCTCCGCGGCCACGTCCTCCTCGTAGCACAGGTCGAGCCGGGGCTCCCCGCCCACGATCCCGACGCTGACCGCGGCCACCGACGTGACCAGCGGGTCGCCGCCCTTAAGCCGCTTCCGGCCGCGCAGCCAGCCGATCGCGTCGGCCAGTGCCACGTACCCGCCGGTGATCGCGGCGGTGCGGGTGCCGCCGTCGGCCTGCAGCACGTCGCAGTCGATGATGATCGTGTTCTCGCCCAGTGCCTTGGGGTCGATGGCGGCCCGCAGGGACCGGCCGATCAGGCGCGAGATCTCCAGCGTGCGCCCACCCTGGCGGCCCTTGACCGACTCCCGGTCGCCGCGCGTGTTCGTGGCCCGCGGCAGCATCGCGTACTCGGCGGTGACCCAGCCCAGCCCGCTCCCCCGGCGCCACCGGGGCAGCTCCTCGGCCACGCTCGCCGCGCAGAGCACGCGGGTGGCGCCGAACTCGACCAGCACCGATCCTTCCGCGTGATCGAGCCAGCCCCTGGTGATCTTTACCTCGCGCAGCTGCTCAGCGCTGCGTCCGTCCGGTCGCGACATGCCCGCCAGCGTATCGGTCCGCCGGGCCCGGTCGGGCCAGGGTTGGCGCAGCCGGCCGCGAGGCGGGTCAGTATGCTGCCCGGTCCGGCGTCCCGGCCTCGATCCACTCGTAGACCCGCCGGACGCCCTCGGCCAGCGGAACCTGCGGCGTCCAGCCCAGGTCGCGGTGGGCCCGCTCAACCGCCAGCGCGCTGCGCTGCAGCTCGCCGGCCCGGGCCTGGGCGAACTCCGGGTCCACCGTGCGGCCCGCCGCCTCGCCGATCAGCCGGGCCAGGGCGAGCACGCTGACCTCGGTCCCGGTGCCGATGTTCCAGGTGCCGGGCCGGCCCCGGTCGGCCGCGGCCAGGAACGCCTCGACCGCGTCGCCCACGTACACGTAGTCGCGGGTCTGCGCGCCGTCCCCGTAGACGACCGGCCGCTCCCCGGCAAGCACCCGGGCGCAGAAGATCGGGATCACCCCGGACTCGCCCGCCGGGTCCTGCCGCGGGCCGTACACGTTGGCCAGCCGCAGGATCGTGTGCCCGGTCCCGTGCAGCCGGTTGTACAGGCCCACGTACTGCTCGGCGCAGTACTTGGCGATGCCGTACGGCGACTCGGGCAGCGGCAGCACGTCCTCCAGCGACGGGATCGGCGCGTCCCGGCCGTACAGGGCGCCGCCGGTGGAGCAGAGCAGTACCCGCGCGTCGGCCGCGCGCGCCGCCTCGAGGACGTTCACGGTCCCCACCACATTGGTCTGGGCGTCGTCGGCCGGGGCCACCACCGAGACCCGCACGTCGATCTGCGCGGCCAGGTGGCAGATCAGCTCGGGCCTGGCCTGCTCGACCAGCGAGGTCAGCGACCCAGCCCCGGTGATGCTCAGCTTGTGCAGCACGGCCCGGGAGTCCAGCCGGGCCTGCCTGCCCCGGGACAGGTCGTCAACGACGGTCACCTCGTCCCCCCGGGCCAGCAGGGCGTCGGTCAGGTGTGAGCCGATGAAGCCGGCACCGCCGGTGACGAGTACGCGCATGGGAGGTGAGTGTATGTGCCGCCTACCTGCCTAATCGAGCACCAGCCTCAGTCCCGGCGACGCGAGATACGACTCCCCGCTGAAGGCCCCGTCCGCCTCATCGAGCGAGCGGTCCCTGTCGTTCCACGGCACCAGGTGGGTGAGCACGAGCTCCCCGGCCCCGGCCCGGTCGGCGTGCTCCCCGGCCTGCCGTCCGGTGAGATGGAGCCCCGGGGGCAGATCTGCGGCTCCGCCGTCGGCCGGCTCGAGGAACGACGCCTCGCAGAGCAGGACGTCCGCGTCGCGGGCCAGGTCGACCAGCGCCTCGGCCGGGCCGGTGTCCGCCGAGTAGGCCAGCGCCCGCCCGCCGTGCTCGAGCCGGAAGCCGTACGTCTCCACGGGATGGCTCATCCGCGCGGCCGTGATCCGCAGCGGCCCGATCTCGAAGGTGCCTGGTGTGACCGCGGTGAAGCTGAACGCGTCGGTCATCCCGTGCCCGGGGTCGGCCGCGGCCTGCGCGGGGTCCGCGGCCAGGGCCTGGCTGAGCCTGGCCTCGGTCTGGGACGGCCCGTACACCGGGATCCGCGGCTTGGGGCCGTCCGGGTGGTAGAGGCGGGCCACGGAGTAGGAGCACAGGTCGAAGCAGTGATCACCGTGCAGGTGGCTGATGCAGACCGCGTCGACGGCGTACATGTCGGCATAACGCTGCAGTGCGCCGAGTGCGCCGGCGCCGAGGTCCATGAGCAGCCGGAACCCGTCGGCCTCTACCAGGTAGCTGGAGGCGGCGGTGTCCGGGCCGGGGAAGCTGCCCGAGCAGCCGATTATCTTGATCTCCACGGTCCTCCACGCTACGCGCCGTCCGCGGCCGGCCGGCGGGCACCCTGAGGTCTCGGTTGGATCGCGCATCTACCAATATCGCGGTGAACGGGGCATGATCCCAGCAGGGCGGGCTCGCAGACGGCAACGGGCCCGCGGGAGGGTGCAAATGGCCGACCGGACGACTGATCAGCCCATGACGCTGTCCCAGGCCCTGGCCGAGCCGACCGTGCATGTGCGTCGCGGCTGGATCGCCAGCCTCGGCCTGGCCAGCCTGGGCATGTGGATGGCCTCGTACACCCCGCTGCAGGTACTCCTGCCGACCCAGCTCCAGGACATCACGCCGCACCACAAGATCGTCGCCCTCGCGATCGTCAGCGGCGTGGGCGCGATCGCGTCCGGGCTGGCCACGCCGGTGGCCGGGGCGCTGTCTGACCGCACCACACGCAAGTACGCGCTGGGCCGGATGAACGGCAGGCGGCACCGCTGGACGCTCGGCATGGCGCTGCTGGCCGCGCTGTCCCTGGCGATCCTGGGCCTGCAGCACACGGTGCTCGGCGTGACCCTGCTGTGGGTGCTGTTCAGCGCGTTCCAGAACGGCGAGTACGCCAGCCTCAGCGCGGCCATCCCCGATCATGTCCCGGTCCGGCAGCGGGCCACGGTAGCGGGCTGGGTGGGGATGCCCCAGGCCCTGGGCCTGGTGGTCGGCACGATCGTGGTGGTGGACGTGTTCACGACGGTGATCAGCGGTTATCTGGCGCTGGCCGTGCTGCTGGCCGTGTTCACACTGCCGTTCGTGCTGCGCTCCCCCGACTACCCGCTGGAGACCGAGCACCGCGAGCCGCTCTCCTGGCGGCAGCTGGCCCGTGCGTTCTGGATCAGCCCCCGCGCCTACCCCGACTTCGCCTGGGCCTGGATCACCCGCTTCCTCGCCTCGCTGGCCATCGCGATGGGCACCCTGTACCTGCTCTACTTTCTGCGCGACAAGATCCACTACGCTCAGCTGTTCCCGGGCAAGAAGGCCACGGACGGGCTGCTGATCCTGATCGTGATCTACACGGGTGGCGTGGTGATCACCGCGATCGTGGGCGGGATGATCTCCGACCGGCTGGGCCGCAGGAAGATAATCGTCACGATCGGCGGCGCGCTGATGGGCGCGGCCGCGCTGCTGCTCACGTTCGTGGAGACCTGGGACGCCGCGCTCGGCGCGGCCGTGCTGTTCGGCGTCGGCTTCGGCGCCTACCTGGCCGTGGACCAGGCCCTGATCACCCAGGTGCTGCCCGCGGCCGCCGACCGGGCCAAGGACCTCGGGGTGATCAACATCGCGATCGTCTGCCCGGCGGCGATCGGGGCGCTGATCGCCGCGCCCCTGGTGTCGCTGGGCGGCTACCCGACGCTGTTCGCAGGCACCGCGGTGGTGGCGGTGCTCGGCTCGGTTCTGGTCTGGCGGATCAAGAGCGTGCCTTAGGGCTGCGGCCCACCCGGGCTAGCTGGCGGCTCTGCGCCACCAGCTGGCCCGCCGCGTCCCAGACCTCGGCTTCCTCGTCGAACCAGCCGCCGCTGACGTGGCGGCACCGGGTCGCGACCCGCAGCGGGCCGGGAACCGGCACCGCCCGCATGTACCAGGTGAGTTCCACGGTGGGCGACCAGCCTGTCGCGCCGAGGCCAAAGACAACCGGTGGCAGCCCATCGACCGCTAGAGCGAGCAGATACGCGTCGGGGTCGCGTACCTCCTGAAGACCGAAGTACCCGCGCATCTCCGGAGTGCCCGCCGGATTGCCCTGCCGCCATCCGGTGGTCGCCGGATCCAGGCGCATGTCGACCTGGGCCGCGTAACCGGCGGTGCCGTCCGGCCCGACGGTTCCCGGCCACGGCCCGAGGCTGACGCATTCCTCGAGCGGGGGCAGCTGCGGCGGCTCGCCGGTCCAGCTCAGCTCCCCGTTGGCGGACGGGCCCGCTGGCAGCTTCCCTGTGGTCACGGTGGTATCCAGCGCGATCTGGCCGTCCTGGATCACCGTGGCGCGCGCCGTGGCCGCGGTCCGGCCCTCCCGCAGCCAGGTCACCTCGACCTCGGCGGGCTTGAGCAGCGGCACGCGCAGGAAGTGCGCGCTGGTCGCCACCGGGTACGGGTGCGGCGACGTGTCGAGCACGGCCCGGAGCACGGTCGCCACCAGCACCCCGCCGTTCACCGCGGGCGGGGCGGTGCCGCCGGGTGCCACCAGCGCGAACCGCGGGTCGGGGTGGACCTCGTAACGCCCGTCGGCGACCCGGCGGACCGCGGTCGCCTCGTCAAAGATCGTCATGCTAGCCCGCCCCGTCCCGCCCGGGCTCCGGGCCCGGCCGACCGGGCCCGCCACCCGGCCACGGCGGATCCGTCACGCCCACAGCTGGCCTTCCAGCCGGGCCTCGGCTTCCTCCAGCGTGCCGGTGTAGGCGCCGGTCGACAGGTAACGCCAGCCGCCGTCCGCGATCATGACCACCACGTCGGCCCGCCGCCGGCGGCCGCCGCCTTGGTGGCCACGGCCAGCCCCGCGTGCAGCGCGGCCCCGGACGATATCCCGGCGAACAGCCCCTCGAGGTCGAGCAGCTCCCGGGTCCGGCGCAGCGCGTCCGTGGAGGACACCGAGAACCGCGTCGTCAGCACCGACTCGTCGTACAGCTCGGGCACGAACCCCTCGTCGATGTTGCGCAGCCCGTACACGAGCTCGCCGTACCGGGGTTCCGCCGCGACGATCTCGACGGCGGGCACGTGCTCGCGCAGGAACCGGCCGGTGCCCATCAGGGTCCCTGTGGTGCCGAGCCCGGCCACGAAGTGCGTGACCGTGGGCAGGTCGGCCAGGATCTCGGGCCCGGTGGTCTCGTAGTGGGCCAGCGCGTTGGCCTCGTTGCCGTACTGGTACAGCATCACCCAGTCGGGGTGCTCGGCGGCCAGCTCCTTGGCCACCCGGACCGCCTCGTTGGACCCGCCGGCAGCCGGGGAGAAGATGATCTCGGCGCCGTACATCTCGAGCAGCTGCCTGCGCTCGGTCGAGGTGTTCTCCGGCATCACGCAGATCAGCCGGTAGCCGCGCAGCTTGGCCACCATGGCCAGGGAGATGCCGGTGTTGCCCGAGGTCGGTTCCAGCAGCATGGAGCCGGGCTTGAGCAGCCCGTCCTTCTCGGCCTGGGCCACCATGAAGAACGCCGCCCGGTCCTTGACCGAGCCGGTGGGGTTGCGGTCCTCGAGCTTGGCCCACAGCCGCGTGGTGGGCCCGGGCGACAGCCTCGGCAAGCCGATCAGCGGCGTCCCGCCCAGCGAGTCAAGCAGCGAGTCGTAGCGCATGGGCCGTGCTCAGCCGGTCAGCGGCGGCCGCCGGCCACGGCGGGGAGCACCGTGACCGTGTCGCCGTCCTTGACCGGGGCCTCGAGCCCGCCGAGGAAGCGCACGTCCTCGTCGTTCAGGTAGACGTTCACGAACCGGCGCAGCCCGGAGTCGTCCACGAGCCGCTCCTGCAGCCCGCCGTAACGCTCCTCCAGGTCGGCGATCAGGCCGGCCAGCGTGTCGCCCGAGCCCTCGACCGACTTCGCCCCGCCGGTGTAAGTCCGCAGGATCGTCGGGATCCGTACCTCGATGGCCATGACGAGCGCTCCAGATCATGCTGATGGGGTGTGCGGGATCTCCGTGCGGTCCAACCGGCCGGCGGCCCGGATCATTCCGGCGCAGCGCCCCCTGGCTCGTCGGCCTGGTCAGCTGCGGAGACGCGCACCTCTTCCTCGGTGACGGCCCCGTCCACGATGCGGAACGAGCGGAACTCGACCTCGTCGGGATGCCGGGTGGACACAAGCACATAGTGTGCCCCGGGCTCGCTCGCGTAGGAGATGTCGGTGCGTGACGGGTACGCCTCGGTCGCCGTGTGCGAGTGGTAGATGACCACCGGCTCCTCGCCGGCGTCGTCCATCTCCCGCCAGACCCGCAGCTGCTCCAGGGAGTCGAACCGGTAGAACGTCGGCGATCGCTCGGCGTTCAGCATCGGGATGAACCGCTCAGGGCGATCGCTGCCCGCGGGTCCCGCGATCACCCCGCACGCCTCGTCCGGGTGGTCGGCCCGGGCGTGGGCGATGATGGCAGCGCGCAGCTCTCCTGGCAGGGTCAGCATGGACGCGAGCGTAGCCGGGGTCAGGACAGCGCCTGCACCAGGCTCTCCTGGAGGTAGGCCAGCCACTGGTACACCCCGACGTAGGGCGACCGCGGATCCTCCGGCCCCATGTCCGCCACCTGCTCGTCAAAGTCGTCGGTGACGCCCAGGCGGGTGCCCAGGGCCAGCCGGACGTCGTTGAGGGCCCGCAGCCAGGCCTGGGCATCGGGCTCGGACAGCCTGACCCGCCCCCCGGACGGCGGCAGCGTCGCGAGCACGGTCCTGGCCGCGGCGGCCTTGCCCGACCGCAGCGCCGACTCGGTGTACCGGCGGAACTCGCCCGAGGCCTCCGGGTCGTCGCTGTAGGCATCGGGCAGCAGCCGGGCCAGAACCGGGTCGTCGGGCAGCCCGGCGTCGTCCGCCAGCTCGGGGCTGTCGGTCATCCCGGTCATCGCGGCGAGCTCGTCGGCGCCGACCTGGCCGTCCTCCCGCCACCTCTGGCTGGCGGTCGCCACGTCCTCGGGCCCTAGCGCTGTCTCGTCGGCCTCCGTGTCACCGCCGACAAGCTCCACCACCTGGCCGACCAGGTCGCGGATGATCGCCGCCTGACCCGCGGCGAACCGCGCGGTAGCACCGCCTGACGTGTGGCGGAACCCTGCCATCAGGTCCTCCAGGTCAACGGCCTCGTCGTCTGGCCCGTGCTCGTCGTCCGGGCTCTCTTCGCGCCAGTTATCGCTGCCGGTCACGAGTCGTGGCTGATCGTGGCCCACAAACCGTAGCCGTGCAGGGTCTCAGCGTCGCGCTCCATGGCCTCGCGGCGCCCGGCCGACACCACGGCCCTTCCCTTGTGGTGCACGTCCAGCATGAGCTTCTCCGCCTTGGGCTTCGCGTAACCGAAAACGGTCTGGAACACGTACGTCACGTACGACATGAGGTTGATCGGGTCGTTCCACACGATAGTGACCCAGGGCATATCGGGGACCGCCTCCTGCTCAGTCTCGGGCAGATCAACCTCAGCAGGCGCCACACTCACGGCCGTCACCTCCCTGTGCGTAAGGCTCCAGTCTGCCAGGGCTGTGGCGTACTGGGTAACGCCGCCGTCGGGCGGCCCCGTGACACCAGTGCCGCCACCGGCCACGCGGCCCGCACTCGGTGCATATACCCGGATCAACGCCGACGACCAGGATGCACGAGGCCAGAATTCCCGCGACACGCCTGGAAGGGTGTTCGAAATCAAGAGCGAACTGTCGTATCTTGCTGCTAAAGTAATCGAATAAGAAGCGTAGGAGTAGGGCGTAGGGATAAAAAGCCTGCCGCACTGCGGCAGGAGGCCAGACGAACGGTTAGCGAACCAGCCAAGGGAGGCCCGGATGACCACAGACTCTGGCGCTCCCTTCGAGGCCTGGCCTGGCCTCCCACTGCCAGCTCAGCGACTGCCGTGTGAGCCCCCGGCCTATGAGCCTCTGGCTTATGAGCCCCTGGCCTATGAGCCGTTGCCCGGTGATGAGCTGACCCCCGCCGAGCTGGCCGCGCTGGCCCGGCTGGATGACGGCCCGCTCGATCCCGGCGAGGATGACGACCCCTACGACGGGTTCAGCCCCGACGCTTGCCCGCCCGAGGGGTGGGAGCTGATGTCGGCCGGCGAGCGCTGGGCCTTCCTGGAGGGCGAGCCGACCGGCGCCGAGCCCGCCGCCACCGCCAGCCCACCCACAGCCGGGGCGAGTCCCCGCACATCCAGCCCGCCTGCGCCGGGGTCCGCCGCTGCCACCGCCAGCCCGCTCACTGCCGGGCCCGCCGCCGTGCCGGAGGTGCTCGACGCCGGGTTCACCCATCGCGACGGTGGCGCCGCGAGCCTCGGGTTCGCCGCAGGCGGCGCTCTGGACCGGATGGAGCCCGGCGAGCTCTTAGCGCTATTCGCCGACCGGGCCTGGCGCGACGGCCTGGGCCGGCTGAGCGACGACGAGCTCTGCGGCCTGATCGCCGCCCAGCGGCGGCTGGCCTCCCGTGCCGCGGCCGGGGAGCTGGCCGCGATCACCGAGCTGGCCACCCGCCGCTCCGGCCCCGACGGATGCCCCGGTGAGCACGTCGAGGAAGAGATCGCCGCGCTGCTGACGCTGACCGGCCGCGCCGCGAGCTGCCGGGTCGCGCTGGCCGAGGGCCTGGCCCGGCTGCCGGGCGTGGGCCGGGCGCTGGCCGCCGGGCGCCTTGACCCGGACAAGGCAAAGGTGTTCACCGACCATCTGGCCCTGGTGAACTACGTCGCCGCCAACGCGATCGCCGCGATCGTCCTGCCCGGTGCTCCCGGAAAGACGACCGGCAAGCTGCGCGCCGAGCTGGTGCGAGAGATCATGGCCTACGACCCTGAGGCCCTCATCCGGCGGCGCAAGGAAGCGGAAAAGGACGCCCGGGTGGAGACCTGGACCGAGCCCGCAGGCACCGGCGCCATCGCCGGGCGCGACCTGCCGCCCGCCGACGCGCTCGCCGCGGACAAGACCCTGGACGCCGACGCTCGCTGGCTCAAGGCCCACGGCGCCGAAGGCACCATGGACCAGCTCCGGGCGAAGGCGTTCACCGCCCGCCTCACCGGCCAGCCCCTGGAGACCCTGCTGTATCCCTCCCCTGGCACTGGCGCCGGCGCCTCCCCCTCCCCTGGTTCCGGCGCCAGTGCCAGCCCCTCGTCTGGTGCCACCCCGGGCTGGCCGGGCGCGTTCAGCCGGGTCAACCTGGTCATGCCGGCCGCGGCCTGGCTCGGGCGCAGCGACGCCCCCGGGGAGATCGGCGGGCTGGGCGCGGCCGAGGCCGGGACCTGCCGCGACCTGGCCGACGGGCTGGCCCGCCAGCCGTCCGCCCAGTGGTGCGTGACGTTAACCGACCGCAACGGCCGGGCCGTGTCCCATGGCTGCGCCCGCGCCGGGCCCGGGCCGCCCGGCACCGGTGACCGCACCGAGTGGCTCGCGACCGTGAGGATCACGCCGATCGAGACCGGGACCTGCGAGCACCGGCGCGAGTCGGCCGGGTACCAGCCCTCGGACTCGCTGCGGCACATCATCAAGGTCCGCAGCCCGCGATGCGGGTTCCCGGGCTGCCGCCGCCCGGCCGTGCGCTGCGACGACGACCACACGCTCCCGTACGAGAAGGGCGGCCGGACCTGCGAGTGCAACCTGTACCCGCTGTGCCGCCGGCATCACCAGACCAAGCAGGCCGACGGCTGGCAGCTCAGCCAGCCCGAACCCGGCACGCTGATCTGGATTGCGCCGAGCGGGCGCCGGTACACCGTGATCGCCGAGCCGTATCCGGCCTAGATCACCAACCGCGCGAACCTGATCACGGCCACAGCTGCCCGGATGCGAGCGTCGCGCCCTCGCGCAGGGCGCCGAACTTGGCCCACATCACCCGGGGATCGACCTCGGGCCGGTACGTCGCCTGCGACGAGAAACCGCAGTCCGCGCTCGCGATGACGTTCTCGCGGCCCACCAGCTGGGCGTAGCGGGTGATCCGTTCCGCGATCAGTTCGGGGTGCTCGACGATGTTGCTCGCGTGCGTGATCACTCCCGGCAGCAGCACCCGGTCGCCGGGCAGCGTGACCGTCTCCCAGGCGTGGTACTCGTGCTCGTGACGGGCGTTGGCGCCCTCGAACGACAGGCCCGCGGCCCGGACCTTGAGGGCCCAGGGCAGGACCTCGGCCAGGGCCACGTCGTGGACCCGGGGGCCCTCGTTGATGCCGTAGCAGGTGTGGAACCTGACCCGGTCCGGCAAGATGTCCCGCAGCGCCCGGTTGGTCGCCTCGACGAACAGGTCGGCCCGGTCGTTTCTGGCCCGGCGGTCGAGCGTGTCATCGCCGAGGATGTCGGTCAGGAACGGGTCGTCGACCTGGAGCAGATACCCCGCGTCGATGATCGCCCGGTACTCCTCATGCAGCGCGTCGGCCACGGCGAACAGGTAGTCAGGGTAGGACGGGTAGTGCTCGTTCGCCCGGTCCGAGCTGCCCGACAGGGTGCCCAGCCCGCTCGGTGCCGTGGCCGGCAGGAACGCCTCCACGTCCGGCTGCCCCGCCAGCGCCGCCTTCAGGTTCGCGATATCGCGGGCGATGGCCTGCTGGCCGCGGTAGGCGACGGGGCCGACGCAGACCAGCGGCTCCAGCGCCACCACCGCCCCGCCTGTCATGGCCCGCTGGAAATAGTCCGCGTAGTACTCGGGGAACGCGCTGACCTCCGCGCTCCACGTCTGGGCCCGGGCCCCTGGCTGCGGCTCGAAGCCGGTCAGCCGCTGGCCGACGTACGCGAAGAAACCCGTCTTGCCCTGCTCCCCGTCGGTCACCACATCGACGCCGTGCGCGACCTGCTGGCCTACGGCCGCCGCCACCGCGTCCGCCACGGCCCGGTCCAGCTCATCGCCGCCCGCGCCGCTCCGCATCAGGTCGAGCAGCGGCGCGGGCCGGGGCAGGCTGCCCACGTGGGTGACGAGGATGCGATCGGTGCTCCGCTTCATCTGGCCCGCAGCTCCTTAGCGCCGGTCCGATCAACGTACCGTCAGCCGCGTCCGGCGATGTCCGGGCCGCCCCGGGGCCAGCGCCGCCGGGGTCCGTAGGCTTCCCCTCGTGACTAGTGACCTTGGCGGCGGGAACACCGGGCTGCTGACCGATCATTACGAGCTGACCATGCTGCGCGGCGCGCTGCACAGCAACGTGGCCGAGCGGCGTGCGGTCTTCGAGGTGTTTGCCCGGCACCTGCCGCACGGCCGGCGTTACGGGGTGGTCGCGGGCACCGGCCGGCTGCTCGACGCGGTGGCACGGTTCAGGTTCGGCCCGGCCGAGCTTGAGTTCCTGCGCGACACCGGCGTGGCCGACGAAACCACCCTGGACTACCTGGAGTCGTACGCGTTCGGCGGCAACATCTGGGGCTACGCCGAGGGTGACTGCTACTTCCCCGGGTCCCCGATCCTGGTGGTCGAAGGCACGTTCGCCGAAGCCATCATGCTGGAGACGCTGTGCCTGTCGACCCTCAACCACGACTGCGCGATCGCGTCGGCGGCATCCCGGATGGTGATCGCGTCGGGTGACCGGCCGCTGATCGAGATGGGCTCGCGCCGCACCCACGAGATGGCCGCCGTGGCCAGTGCTCGCGCCGCCTTCATCGCCGGGTTCACCTTCACCTCTAACCTTCGCGCCGGTTACGACTACGGCGTGCCGACCAGCGGCACGGCCGCGCACGCGTTCACGCTGGCGCACGACAGCGAGCGGGAGGCGTTCAGCGCGCAGATCGACTCGCTCGGCGCCGGCACGACCCTGCTCGTCGACACCTACGACGTGGAGACCGCGGTGCGGACCGCGGTCGAGGTGGCGGGCCCGAACCTGGGCGCGGTCCGGATCGACTCCGGCGACCTGCTGATGGTCGCGCGGCGGGTGCGTGCGCTGCTCGACTCGCTCGGTGCGACCAAGACCAGGATCGTGGTCAGCGGCGACCTGGACGAGTACTCGATCGCCGCGCTGGCGGCCACGCCGGTGGACGGCTACGGCGTCGGCACGTCGCTGGTCACCGGCTCCGGGGTGCCGACCGCCGCGCTGGTGTACAAGCTCGTGGCCCGGGCCGACGAGCCCGGCGACGCCGTCCCGCTGCGCCCGGTGGCAAAGCGGTCGGTGGGCAAGCCCGGGCGCCCCGGGCGCAAGTGGGCGGTGCGCCGCCGCGACGGCGCCGGGACCGCGGTCACCGAGCTGATCACGACCACGCCGCCTGAGCCAGGGCCGGACGACCGGGTGCTGCTGCGGGAGCTGGTCGCCGACGGCGAGATCGTCGGACGGGAGCCGCTGGAGGCCGCGCGGTCCCGCCATCGCGAGGTGATGGCGGAGCTGCCCGGGTTCGCGTTCCAGCTGTCGCGCGGCTACCCGGCCATCCCCACGGTGTTCGAGCCGGACGGCGACTCGCCGGCTGAGCCCGGGCTGGGCCAGCCTCCTGCCGGGTCGGGCGGCACGTCCAGGTAGGTGGCCAGGCCGCGGATGATGATGTCCATGCCCCATTCGAATCGCTGGTCCCCGTCGCCCGCGACGAGTACCTGGCTGAGCGCGACCGTGTTCGGGAACCGGTCCGCGGGCAGCGAGCTCATCCACGCGGCGAACTGATTCATGAACTCTTGCTCGTTCCCGGTCGGCGGCGACACGTCCTGCTCGTACGCGGTCGCGCCGATGTAGAGGCCAGCCAGGTCGCCGACGAACGCCGCCACCTGGTCGGGCATCCCCGCCGCGCGGAGCTCGCCGAGGATGCGCTCGCTCATGGGCAGCATGCTTGGGGTGACTGCCACCCGGCCGAGGGTGAGCGCGGCCACACCGGGGTGGCTCCGGTACATGGCCAGTATCGCGCGGCCGAAGCCCTTGAGCGTGTCCTGCCAGGTGCCGCCTTCCGGCGGGGGCACGAGCTCCTCGAAGATCCGGTCGAGCACCAGCTGGACCAGCTCCTCCTTGTTCGCGACGTAACCGTAGAGGGACGAGGCGGAGACCCCGATCTCGTCGGCGACGCGGCGCATGGTGAGCGCGTCCCCGCCGTCGGATTCCAGCACCCGCAGCGCGGCCTCGACCACCACCTCGCGGCTGAGCTGCGGCCTGGGCACGCTGCGGCGCCGCGGCGCTGACCGCCACGGCGGCTCGGGCGCGACGTCGCCCGTCGCACCGGCACCGCGGCCCCCGCCTGCCCGGCTGTCCTTGGTCACCCGCCCGACACTGCGGGGCCCGGCTACGCCGCCCGCCGCCCCGGCGCGGCCCGCCGCCTCCTTGCGCTCTGGCATCCCCTCTGGCATGCGCAACAGTGTACTTGACGCGAACAGCGTTCTGTAGTAGACCAATGTTCTGTACGAACGTTGTTCATTTAGAGAACACTGTTCTGGAGGTGGAGATGTCTGAGGTAACGATGACCGGGGCGGCCGTGGCAGGGTCATCCATGACGGGGTCCGCAGCGGCAGGGTCAGCCATGACGGGGTCCGCAGCCGCGGGGTCCGCAGCAGCCGGGACGGCCGTGTCGGCCGACGGACTCAGCAAGGTCTATAAGGGCCGGGCCGGCGAGGTGCGCGCGCTGGACGGGCTGAGCTTCTCGGTCGCGGCCGGCTCCGTGTTCGCCCTGCTCGGCCCGAACGGCGCGGGCAAGACCACAACCGTCCGCATCCTGACGACGCTGACCAGGCCGGATGAGGGCCGGGCCACCGTGGCCGGGATCGACGTGCTCAGGGCGGCGGGCCGGGTGCGGTCGGTGATCGGCGCCGTGGCCCAGCGCAGCGGCGCGGTAGGCGACCTGACCGGCCACGAGAACCTGATGCTGCAGGGCAAGATCTGCCGGATGCGGGGCAAGGACCTGCGCCCCCGCGTGGCCGAGTTGCTCGAGCAGTTCGGGCTGGCCGATGCGGCCCGCCGCCAGGTGCGCACCTACTCGGGTGGCATGCGGCGGCGCCTGGACGTGGCCACCGCGCTGGTGCACAACCCGGCGGTGCTGTTCCTCGACGAGCCCACCACCGGGCTCGACCCGGAGGGCCGTGCCGAGCTGTGGGCGGTGCTCACCGGGCTGGCCGCGGAGGCCGGGACCACGATCCTGGTCACCACCCACTACCTGGACGAGGCCGACCAGTTCGCCGACCGGATCGCGATCGTGGACCGGGGCCGGATCGTGGCCGAGGGCACCGCCGACCAGCTCAAGGCCGGGATGGAGGGCGATTCTGTACTGCTCGAGCTCGGCGACACCGGGCAGGTGCCGCAGGCCGAAGCGGCTCTGACCCGGGTTCCGCAGGTCCGGCACGTGGCCGCGAGCGGGGCCGCCATGCGGGCCCGGGTCGCCGACGGGCCCCGGGCGCTGCCCGCCGTGCTCGCGAGCCTGGAGGCGGCCGGGGTGGCCGTCCTGTCCGTCACCGTCGCCCGGCCCTCGCTGGACGACGTCTACCTGCACCACGCCGGCCGGTCGTTCCGGCAGGCAGAAGGGATCACCGCGTCATGAACGTCACGAACTTCGCCCGCCAGTCCTGGGTGCTGCTCACCCAGCGCTACCTGCGCCAGCTCTACCGCCAGCCCGCGGTCATCGGCATCACGCTCACCCAGCCGGTCATCTGGCTGCTGCTGTTCGGGGCGCTGTTCAAGCGCGTGGCCGAGATACCCGGGTTCGGCGGGGGCAACTACATCACCTATCTCACGCCCGGCGTGGTGATCATGACCGCGCTATTCTCGGCCAGCTGGACCGGGATGTCCTACATCGAGGACATGAACACCGGGGTCATGGACCGGTTCCTGACCGCTCCGCTCCCGCGCGGTGTGCTGATCTCGGCAACGCTCGCCTACCAGGCCGTGACCACCGTGGTGCAGTCGGCGATCATCATCGCAATCGGCTGGGGCATCGGGGCGAGCTTCCCCGGCGGCGCCTGGGGCATCGCGGCCCTCATCGGGATCTCCGTGCTGCTCGCCGTGGCCATGGCCGGGCTCTCCAACGGGCTGGCGCTGCTGTCCCGCCAGCGCGAAACGCTGATCGCGGCGTC
Organism: uncultured Actinomycetota bacterium; assembly: GCA_963844655.1. GTDB lineage: Bacteria > Actinomycetota > Actinomycetes > Streptosporangiales > Streptosporangiaceae > JASHPR01. The sequence goes on from CAWJPA010000009.1 coordinate 764,017, forward strand.
CACCACGCTGGTGATGCCGCTGACCTTCCTGTCCGGGGCGTTCCTGTCGCTGCACCTGGTGCCCGGCTGGATCGCGGCGACCGCCCGGTTCAACCCCGTCAACTGGGCGGCCAGCGCCGGGCGCGAGGCCATCGCCGCCCACCCGCCGTGGGGCACGGTCGGCGCCTACGCCGGCTTCCTGGCCATCGCCGTGCTGGTCACCGCCGCGATGTCGACCCGGGCGTTCCGCCTGGTCCAGCGGTAACCCAACCCGGGCGGCCCCGCGGATGCGCTGCGTCCGCGGGGCCGCCGCTGACACCCCGGGCCCGCCGGGGCTCCCGGCCTGGATAGGCTCGGACCGTGGCCACAGCACTGGTGATCGTGGACGTCCAGAACGATTTCTGCGAGGGTGGCTCACTCTCCGTAACCGGGGGGGCCGAGGTGGCCCGGTCAATCGGCGCGTTTCTGGCCGGGCTCGACCGCAACAGCTACGCCCACGTCGTGGCCACTCAGGACCATCACGTCGATCCCGGCTCGCACTTCTCCGCTGCGCCCGACTTCGTCGGGACCTGGCCGCCGCACTGCGTCGCGGACACCAACGGCGCGGACTTCCATCCCAGCCTGGACCCGGCCGCGTTCGAGGCGGTGTTCCGCAAGGGCGAGCACGCGGCCGCCTACAGCGGGTTCGAGGGCGCGGACGCCGACGGCGTGCCGCTGGCCGCCTGGCTGCGGCAGCGCGGCGTCACCGCCGTGGACATCGCCGGGATCGCCACCGACCACTGCGTGCGGGCCACGGCCACCGACGCCGCGACCGCGGGCTTCACCACCCGGGTGCTGCTGGACCTCACCGCCGGCGTGGCCGCGGACACGACCAAGGCGGCGCTCGACGAGATGCGCACAGCAGGCGTCGAGCTGACAGGGAACCCGGTCGGGATAGACGGGAACTGACCCGTATTCGGGCCGGATATCCCAGTATCCGGCCGATAGCCCAGACTGCGGCCGCGCCCGGTTACCGCGGGTACATACCGCCGTCGAGCGAGATCACCTGGTTGGTCAGGTAGGCGTTGCGCAGCATGGCCAGGGCCAGGTCGGCGACCTCGTCCGGCTGCCCGAGCCTGCCGACTGGCACCCGGCCCGCGAGCTCGCCAGGCTCGCCGGGCAGCATGCCGGTGTCGGTGATCAGCGCGGGGGCGAGCGCGTTGACGGTGACCCCGGAGGGGGCGAGGCGCCCGGCGAGGAAGTGAGTCAGCCCGTGCAGGCCGGCCTTGGAGGCGGCATAGTGCGGCCCGACGATGCCGCCCGTGAAGGCCGCTGCCGAGGAGATGAAGAGCACCCGGCCGAAATTGCGTAATGCCATTCCGGGCACTAGGTGCTGAGCGAGGAGAAAAGGGGCGCGCAGGTTGACCGCGATCATCTCGTCGAAGTCCGCGCTGCTGATCTCGTCGAGGGACTGGACGCGGCCCAGCCCGGCGTTGCTGACGAGCACATCCACCGGGCCCAGGGCCCGCTCCACGGCGTCGGCCAGGGCCCCGGGGGCAGCCGGGTCACGCAGGTCGGCGGCCACGGCCACGGCCTGCCCGCCCACGGCTGCGATCTCGCCGGCGACCTGCCGGGCTGGCCCTTCCTGGCGGCCGTAGGCCACCGCGACCGCCGCGCCGTCGGCCGCCAGCCGGGCCGCGATCGCCCGGCCGATGCCGCCGCTGCCGCCGGTGACCAGCGCCACGCGGCCCCTGAGCCCGTCCACGCGCCGCACCTAGCGACCCGCGCCTGTCAGCCGGCGCTCAGTCGCCACCCTCCGGCAGGGACTCGTAGATCTCCTTGCACTCCGGGCACACGGGGAATCGCTTGGGATCGCGGCTCGGCACCCAGACCTTGCCGCACAGCGCGATCACGGGCGTCCCGGTCACGGCGCTGTCGACGATCTTGTCTTTATCGACATAATGGGCAAATCGCTCGTGATCGCCGTCACCGTGAGAGAGATCCGGGACGGTGCGGGTGTCTTCCCTGACGTCAGTTCCAGGCATGACTTCTGTGCTCACAGCGACCGATTCTACGCGGCGGGCACAACCGCGCTCAGTTGAGCATGGGATCGTCCGGGTAGGTGGCCACGATCGCGAAGTCGCCGCCCTGCCGCCGGAGCACCGCAGGCCAGAGCTGTTCCGGCTCGGCCAGGAACGCGTCGGTCGGCTCCCCGGGGAGCACGTACCAGGCGCCTTCGTCGATCTCCGCCTGCAACTGCCCCGGCCCCCACCCCGCGTAGCCCGCGAAGACCCGCAGCGAGGTGATCCCCCCGGCCAGCAGCTCGGGCGGGGCCTCCAGGTCGACCAGCCCGATCCGGGACATCAGGCTGGAGCCGTCCAGCGAGCGCCAGCCCAGCGGCTCCTCCTCGCCCTGGGCCAGGGCCAGGGCCAGGGCGCTGTTCGGGGAGACCGGCCCGCCCTTGAACACCACCGTCGGCCCGGTGACGAGGTCTGTCCAGGACTCCAGGACCTGCCCGACCTCAACCTCGGTCGGTCGGTTCAGCACGACACCGAGCGTTCCCTCCTCCGGCTCGTCCTCCACGATCAAGATCACGGTGCGCCGGAAGTTGGGGTCACCGAGCAGCGGCGTGGCCACGAGAAGCCGGCCGCTGAGCGATTCAGGCTCCATGTCTCCATGATGCGCCTGTTTCTTGAAACGTCGCGCAGCGCCTACCGCATGAACGCCAAAGTCGGCTGATGATCGGAGGACACGTACGCTAAAGGGGTGGTCTCTGAGGTAAGCACCGGCGGGGACGCCGTCCAGCAGGACGCTGGCCTGGCGGACGGCGGGCGGGCGGATGACGGGCAGGCCGACGGCGGGCAGGCGGCCGGCCAGCCGGCCGGAGCCCGGACCGTGACGGCCGTGGCCGACCTGCCCACGGTCGATGTCACCCGGCTCCGGGTCGCGATCGCGCGGCTGTCCAGGCTGCTGCGCAAGCACGAGCTGGCCGGCCTGACGCCGACGCAGCTCGCCGCGCTGGCCACCGTCGAGCGGACGGGGCCGCTGCGGCTGGGCGATCTGGCCGCCGCGGAGCGGATCGCGCCGTCCACGCTGACCCGGCTGGTGAGCGCGCTCGAGGACCAGGGCTATGTGCGGCGCCACGTGGTGCCCGGTGACGCCCGGGCGTGGACCCTGGTGGTCACCGCGACCGGGCACGAGGTGCTGGACCGGATCCGGCAGGAGAACACGCTCCAGCTCGCCGACAGCCTGCTGACGCTGTCTCCGGACCAGCTCGCCGCGCTGGCCACGGCCCTGCCCGCGCTCGAGCAGCTGGCCAACGCCGGGGCACACGACCCGGCGGACTGACCCGCCGGGTCCAGACCCCCCGGGGCCCAGAAGGCCCGCCTGGTCCAGCAGGTCCCGCCTGGTCCAGAAGCCCCGGCCTGGGCCCGCAACGTCAGAACAGCAGGGTCAGAACAGCAGGCTGGACAGCGTGGCCCGGGCCTTGGTGACGCGCGGGTCGCGGGGCGGGAACACGTCAAACAGCTTGAGCAGGTGCACCCGGGCCTGGTTCCGCTCGTCGCCCGAGGTCTGCCTGATCGTGGTGAGCAGCCGGTCGAACCCGGCCTCGATCTTGCCCATGGCCACGTCGATGTCGGCCACCCGCGCCTGCGCGTCCGGATCGCCCGGATTGTCGTCCGCGTCCCGGTGCGCCTTGACCTGGTCGTAGGAGTTCACCCGCCGGATCAGGTTCACCTGGGCGAGGCCCATGGTGGCGGCCGGGTGGCCGGGCGCGGACGCGAGCACCTTCTCAAACGCCGCCACCGCGCCGTCCAGGTCGCCGCGCTCCATGGCCTGCTGCGCTTCGCCGAACCCGGGGTCGGCGAACGCATCGCCGGGACCGCCCGGGCCCATCCCCGGGCCTTCCGGCCGCCCGGCGCCCGGGCGGGGACCGGGCCCGGCCTGGCCCGGCCCAGCCTGACCCGGTCCGGCCTGGCCTGCACCGCCCTCGCCGGCGTCCTGCGCGTCGGCCGCGCCTTCGCCGTCCTGGTCGTCGGCCCCGTCGCCGTCCGCGCCCTGGCCGGGCAGGCCGAGCTCCTGGGCGACCTGCATGATCTGGGTGAGCCAGTCCCGCACGTTGGCCTCGGGCTGGGCACCGAGGAAGCCGTCCACGACCTGCCCGCCGACGATGGCCATGACCATCGGAATGGACTGCACCTGGAGCGCGGCGCTCAGCTGCGGATTGGCGTCGACGTCGACCTTGGCCAGGACCCAGGCGCCGCCCGCCTCATCGGCCAGCTTCTCCAGTACCGGCGACAGCTGCTTGCAGGGCCCGCACCAGTCTGCCCACAAATCCAGGATCACCGGAACGCTGCGCGACCGTTCCACCACGTCGGTGTTGAAGGTCTGGTCGGTGACATCGATGACATGACCCGCCGAGGCGCCTGCCTGGTCGGACTGGGCCGCCTGCTGCCTGCGCTGCGCGGCGGTCTGCCGGGCGCCCAGGTCTACGGCCCCGCGAAGGGAGAAATCCCGCGGCTGCTGCATGTATCTATCCTGCCGCATACCACCGAATGCCCTGGCACCATGGCCGGCTGCGCCGCCAGGCCCGGCTCCGGGGCCTAGCGGTCGGAGCGGCCGGGACCACCGGCCGCGGCGTGGCCGGGACCACCGGCGGCGGAGCGGCCTGGGCCATCAGCGGCCGAAGTGGCCGGGGTCACCAGCGGCGGAGTGGCCGGGGTCACCAGCGGCGGAGCGGCCGCCGGTCCTGAGAGCGCGGTCCTGCCGGACCCGGCGCAGCACCGGCAGCGCAGCGAAGTACGACCCCGCGGTGGCGATGCCCCCGATGCCGAGGTCAACCGAGATCCGGCCCTGCCGGGCCCAGTACACGTCCTTCAGGTCCAGGAGCAGGGCGAACTCATCGATGATCAGCGCCAGACCCGATCCGTAGGCGAGGGCGACCGCCGGATGCCGGCGCTGGGCATCCTCACCGCGCACGGCGACGGCGCCGACCCCGCTCAGCAGCCCGATGCCCCACAGGTAGTGGTGCAGGTGCTCGCCCCCGGCGCTGAGGTTCCGGAACGGCCCCCGGCCCGCGCGGATGCTCCCTGTGATCCCGCGCACCGCCGCGAACGTGGTGGCAAAGGCGAGCCAGCTGAGCAGCGCCGCCCGCTGGCCCTGATCCAGTTCCTCGCGGAACGCGGTGCTCAGGGTCCGGGAGAGCCGCGGCGGAAGGTCGGTCACACGCGCACCCTACGCTCCGGCGCGCCCGGCTCCGGACACTGGCCGGGACACACCGGAATGGCGGGAAATGCGGATGCTACATAAAGAACAATGTAGCATCTTAAGTGCTACATTGCCGTTATGAGTGGCACCACCGGCACGCGCGCCGCCACGCGGGGGCGCTCCAGGAGCAGGCGGGCGGCCCGCCGCATCGGCATCCGCGAGCTCCGGCAGCACGCCAGCATCTATGTCGATCTGGCCGAGAGGGGGTACACCGTGGACATCACCAACCGCGGCCGCCTGGTGGCCCACCTGGTCCCCGCCCAGGAACCGGACAGCCCGCTGGAGCGGCTGATCGCACAGGGGATCGTTCTGGCCGCCGAGGAGCCTGGCGCCCTGCTCGACCTGGCGCCGACACCGCCGCCGCCCCCCGGTGCGCCGACCGCGAGCGAGGTGCTCAGGCAGGCCCGCGAGGGGGAAAGGTATTGATCTACCTCGACTCCTCGGCTCTGCTGAAGCTCGTTCTGGCCGAGCCCGAGTCACCCGCGCTGATGCAGTGGCTGGCCGAGCAGGCCGACCTGCCGCTGGTCTCCAGCGTCCTGCACCGCACCGAGGTGCCGAGGGCCGTGTGGCGGGCCAACCCGAGCGCCCTGCCGCGCAGCTACCGCCAGATGCGGGGGGTGCAGATGGTCGCGCTCAGCACCAGCGTGCTCGACACGGCGGCGACGCTGCCGCCGCCCGGCCTGCCGTCGGCGGACGCCATCCACCTGGCCTCGGCCCTCGCGCTGCGGGCCGACCTCACCGCGTTCGTGGCCTACGACGCCCGCCTGCTGACCGCGGCTGAGGATCTGGGCCTGCCCACCGCCAGCCCCGGCTCAGCCGCAGGCCAGGACCCAGCCACGAGCCAGGACCCAGCCGCAGGCGCCAGCCAGGTCAAGACCCAGCCACCGGTCAGGACCCAGCCACCGGTCAGAACGCGGGCGCCTCGGAGTAGCTGCCCCACTCCTGGCGCAGCGTGTCGCAGATCTCACCCAGGGTCGCCTCGGCGCGCGCAGCCTCCAGCATGGCGGGGATCGCGTTCGCCCCGGACCTGGCCGCGTCCAGCATCCTGGTCAGCGCCGCGTCGACCGCGCCCTGGTCGCGCCGGCGGCGGCGGTCCGCAAGCTCGCGCACCTGCTCGCGCTCTACCTCATGGCTGACCCGCATGATCTCCACCGGCTCGCCGACGGTGTCCTCCAGGCAGTTCACGCCGACCACCCGCTTGTCGCCCTTCTCCAGCTTCTGCTGGTAGGCGAACGCGGCCTCGGCGATCTCCGCCATGAACCAGCCTTCCTCGATCCCGCGCAGGATCCCGCCGGTCATCGTCTCGTCCGGGCTCATCGCGCGGATCCGGGCGAAGATCTGCTCGGCCTCCTCCTCCAGCCGGTCGGTGAGGGCCTCCAGATACCAGGAGCCGCCGAGCGGGTCGGCCACGTTGACCACGCCGGTCTCCTCCATGATCACCTGCTGGGTGCGCAGCGCGATCTCGGCCGCCTTCTCGCTGGGCAGCGCGAGCACCTCGTCCAGCGCGTTGGTGTGCAGGGAGTTGGTCCCGCCGAGCACCGCGGCCAGCGCCTCGACCGCGGTCCTGACCACGTTGTTGTCCGGCTGCTGCGCGGTGAGCGATACCCCGGCCGTCTGGGTGTGGAACCGCAGCCACTGGGCCCGCTCGCTGCGCGCCCCGTAGACGTCGCGCATCCACCGGGCCCAGATCCGGCGGGCGGCGCGGAACTTGGCGATCTCCTCGAAGAAGTCGATGTGCGCGTCGAAGAAGAACGACAGGCCGGGCGCGAACACGTCGACGTCAAGGCCGCGCGACAGGCCGAGCTCCACGTAGCCGAACCCGTCGGCCAGGGTGTACGCGAGCTCCTGCGCCGCCGTGGACCCCGCCTCCCTGATGTGGTAGCCGGACACCGAGAGCGGCTTGTAGGCGGGGATGTGCTCGGCGCAGTACTCCATCAGGTCGCCGATCAGCTTCAGGTGCGGCTGCGGCGGGAACAGCCATTCCTTCTGCGCGATGTACTCCTTGAAGATGTCGGTCTGCAGCGTGCCGTTCAGCTTCCCGAGGTCGGCGCCCTGGCGCTCGGCCGTGGCCAGGTACATGCAGAACACCGGCACTGCCGGGCCGCTGATCGTCATCGACGTGGTCGTGTCGGCGAGCGGGATACCGTCGAACAGGATGTCCATGTCGGCCGCGGAGTCGATGGCCACGCCACAGTGCCCGACCTCACCCACCGACCGCCGGTCGTCGGAGTCACGCCCCATCAGCGTCGGCATGTCGAACGCCACCGACAGGCCGCCGCCGCCCCGGGCCAGCAGCATCTTGTACCGCTCGTTGGTGGCGATGGCGTTGCCGAACCCGGAGAACTGCCGGATGGTCCAGGTCCGGCCGCGGTATCCCGTGGCATAGAGGCCCCGGGTGAACGGGTACTCCCCCGGCCAGCCGATGCGCTCGAAGCCGGGCACCGTGGCGCCCTCCGGCGGCCCGTACACCGGGTCGGTCTCCAGCCCGGACAGCGTGGTGAAGTCCGCGTCGCGGACCTTGGCCGCGTCGTACCGCTGCTGCCAGCGCGCCCTGCCCTCGTCCGGGCCTGCCCCCTGGTCCGCGCTCTGGCCCTGAGCGTTCATCCGCAACCTCCGGCCCGTGTTGCTTCGCTAACTCCGTGTGCGGCAAACACCGTGTGGCTAACACCGTGTCACCCACGCCGTCCAGCGAAATAGTAGGACGTCCTACTAACTAGGCTCAGTGTACGTCACCGACTGCGCAGCGAAACGGCCCGACTCGGGCCCAACCAGTTGGGCCGCTGCGTCGTCTCAGCTCTCAGGGGATGTCTGGGTGCGACGGAGGCCCCAGACAGTCGGCACAGGTAGCCAGCTCAGTGACGCGTCGATTGTGTGGTACAACAAATGCAATATCGCGCAGGTGACGCGGGCCGCACCGCGGTCTTTGGGGACGTCGTGACCGTGCCGGGGCCGCGGATCGGGCCGCCAGCCACGGCGCTTAAGCAGGGGAACTCGGTGGCCAGGCTCCGGACCGTTGACCGCAAGGCAGCCGAGGAGCTCTTCAACGCCAGCTATCCCCGGCTGGCCGGCTGGGTCCGCCGGCTGGTGGACGACGACGACACCGCGCACGAGATCGCCTCGGAGGCCTTCACCCGGCTGCTGGCCCGGTGGACGTCGCTGGACAATCCGCAGAGCTACCTGTACATGATCGCGACCAACCTGGTCCGGGATCACTGGCGCAAGTCCGGCCGGGAGCGCCGCGCGATCCGGAGCCTGACCGCGGCTGCCCCGCTCGACCCCGCCTACCACCCGGTGCAGGACGTGGACGTGCGCGCGCTGATCGAGGCGCTGCCCGCCCGGCTGCGCAGCGCGTTCCTGCTGCACTACTACGCGGGCTTCCCCGTGCGCGAGGTCGCCGCGATGCTCGGCCGGCCGGAGGGCACGGTCAAGGCGGACCTGCATCACGCGCGCAACCGGCTCAAGGCCGCCCTGGGAGAGCCCCATGAGTGACCCGGGCGATCGCATCGACACCTGGCTGACCGCCGAGGTGGAGCCCCTCGCGCCGCCGCCGGGGACGCTCGACCGCATCAAGCGGCGAGCCCGCCGGCGCAAGGCCGGCCGGGCCCTGATGTCCGCCGCTGGCGTGGTGATCGTCGTCGCGGCGGCCGTCGCGGTCCCCAAGGTCGCGGGCACGCTGCTGCAGGGCAGCAGCGGCCAGGAAGGGCCGTCCGCGGCAGCGGTCCCGGCGTCACCGTCCGCACGACCGCAGGTCACCGGGACGGGCAACGGCAGCCTGAACGCAAACTCCGGCACCAAGGTCCCGCCGCCCACCTCATCCCTGTCGCCGGGCGGATCAGGAAACGCCGTCCCCGCGAACTTTCAGCCCACGTCGGTCACGTTCATCGGGCCGCACATCGGCGCCGTGATCGGCCAGGCGGGCACGCCCGGTCACTGCGCCTCGGCGTACTGCACCTCGCTGGCGGGCACGTCGGACTACGGCACGAGCTGGTACGGGGTGAGCGCTCCGCTAACCGGGCCGCCCGCCGGAGCGCTGGGGGTCAGCCAGATCCGGTTCCTCGATATCCGCGACGGGTGGGCGTTCGGCCCGCAGCTGTGGGTCACGCACGACGGCGGAGCGCACTGGACCCAGGAGCAGACCTACGGGCTTCGGGTCACCGACCTGGAGACGGCCGGGAACCGCGCGTTCGCGGTGTTCGCCACCTGCACCGGGAGCGGCCCGGCCTACGCGGCCAGCTGCACCAGCTTCTCGCTCTACACGTCCCCGGCCAGCGGTGGCCAGTGGCAGCCGGTGCCCGGGCCGACCGCGAACCTGCAGGCCTCATCGGGCGGCAGCCCGGCGTCCGCCAGCCTGATTCTCACCGGCGTCCAGAACGGCGGCGCCGGCTACCTGCTCTCGCCCTCGGGCGTGCTGCTGCGCGGGCCGCTCACCGGCGCGGCCTGGAACGCGGCCAGCCAGTCAGGCCCGTGTGCCCCCGGCCCGCCAGGACCCGGTGGCCAGCCGACGGCGGCCCTGCTCGCCGGCGACTCGACCCGGCTGGTCCTGGTGTGCACCAGCGCGGCCAGCTCCGCGGGCGACACCCAGAAGAAGACGGTCACGGAGTCCACCGACGGCGGCGTTAGCTGGTCCGGCGGCGGCACCGCGCCACCGGCCGGGCTGGCCGCCTCGGTGTCGATCCAGGGCGCGCTGGTCGTGCTCGCCACCGACGCGGGCATCTACCTGTCCGGCAACGGTGGCGCGAGCTGGCAGCTGACCCAGGGCAGTCCGGCCGGGGCCGCGGCCGGGGCGCCGGGCTTCAGCTACGTCGGGATGACCAGCCCGGCGGACGGCGTGGCGCTGCCCGCCGACCCTGGGCTGCACGAGGTGTTCATCACCACCGACGGGGGCAGCACCTGGCGGCCGCGCGCGGTAAGCGCACCCTGAGTCAGGGGTCCTTGAAGTCCCCCGCGGTCACCCGCAGCCCGCGCAGCATGGCGAACATCTCCTCGAGCTGGGCCACGTCGTAGCCGCCCAGACCGAAGTCCGCGCCCATGAGGTCCGCGGTGGCCCGGGCCACCACCTCGCGGCCGGCCTCGGTGATCTCGGCCAGCGTGCCGCGCCCGTCGGCGGGGTTGGGCCTGCGCGCGACCAGGCCCTGGGCCTCCAGCCGGTTGATGATGTTGGTGACGCTGGTCGGGTGCACCATCAGCCGCTGCCCGATCAGCCGCAGCGGCAGCGCGCCCTCCCGGCTGAACCGGAGCAGGACCAGTGCCTCGTAACGGGCAAATGTCAGCCCGTGCGGCCGCAGCAGCGCGTCCAGCTCGGCGAGCAGGATCTGCTGCACCCGCATGATCGAGGTGACCGCCGCCATCGCGCGGGAGTCGCCAAACCGGCGCTCCCAGATCTCGGCCGCGCGCGCGATCGGATCGAACGGCAAGTCCAGCGGCTTCGGCACAGGCACAAGGTACACGGGCCTGCGACACGGGCCCGATGCCCGTGGATCGCGTGGCTACGGAACGTAACATTACCTGCTGGAGAGCTGTGGCCGACAAGCATCGGGGGACGTAAGTGCGGTCCGGTCACGCCGCGATGACAACGACGCCCGTGCTCGCCGCCGGGGTCGGGGTTTGGCATGGGCGGAGCTGGGCCCTCCGCTCGGCGAGCTTCCGCCTGGAATCCCCGGTATCGGGCCGAACCGCGTTCGGCATCGTGATCTCCGATCAGCCCGCGGCGACCGCGCTGACCGACGTGCTGGCCGGCCTGATCCGGCCTTCCTACGGTGAGCTGCGCGTGCTGGGCCAGGACATGACCACGGCCCGCGGCCGGTCGGCGGTGCGCGGCCAGGTGGGCGTGGCCCGCAGGCTCGCCCGGCCGCAGCCCGCGTTCCGGGTCCGCGGCCTGGTCGACCATGCCGCCCGGCTGGCCCGGCTGCCGGCCAGGGACCGGGGGCCGCTGGCGGCCGCGATCGTGGACCGGCTGCTGCTGACCCCCTGGGCCGAGGTGCCGCTCCGCGCGGCGCCGGACGTGATCGCCCGGCGCGCCAGGCTGGCCGCGGCCGCCGTGCACCAGCCTGGCCTGCTGCTGCTCGACGGCCTCCTCGACGACCTGGGCCCGAGGGACATGGCCCCGCTCGCCGACGCGGTCCGCGATCTGGGCCGGGACACCACGGTCGTCGCCATCGGGCACGACCCCCACGCGCTGGCCCTGGCCTGCGGCGAGGTGCTCACCATGGCCGACGGAATCCTGGTCCGCCCGTGACCGGGTCCAGACCCGAACCCGAAGTAGGCTGCGGAAATGAACTGGAGCCTGCTGGGCTGCGGACATCACGGTCACGTGACGTACGCCCCGGCCGAGGCTGGCGTGCGCCAGCAGCTGCGCGCCCAGACCGCCTCCGGCGAGGCGTGGCGCTGCCTGCGCTGCGGCACGTACGTGACCGGCGCGCCGATGGCATCCGGCCCGGCCGGGCAGGCGCCGGCCGTACGCCGCGGCAAGGAGGTGCGCAGCGCATTCATCCTGCGGGTCTTCGCGGTGGAGCGGTTCCTGCGCGGGCTGGTCGCCGGCGCGCTGGCGTTTGTCGTGTGGCGGTTCGCGTATTCCCGTGAGTCGATCGAGCAGGCGTTCAACCGCGAGCGCCCGATCCTGCGCTCGCTGTTCAAGCAGTTCGGGTACAACATCGACAACTCGAAGCTGTTCGGCTCGATCCAGCACGCGCTGACCCTCAGTCCCACCGCGATCAAGCTGTTGGCCGGCGGCCTGGCCCTGTACGCGGTGATCGAGCTGATCGAGGCGGCCGGCCTGTGGCTGTACCGGCGCTGGGGCGAGTACTTCGCGATGGTGGCCACCTCGCTCGGGCTGCCCTACGAGATCTACGACCTGGTTAACCAGATCACCGCGCCGCGGGCGATCTTCTTCGCCGTCAACCTGGCCCTGGTCCTGTACCTGGTGATCACCAAGCGCCTGTTCGGGGTGCGCGGGGGCAAGCACGCCTACGAGGCCCGGCTGCGCAGCGAGTCCATCATGGAGTCAGCCATCGAGGCCGCCGCCGCCGAGGAAGCCGCGCCCGCCGCGACGGATCCCCGTCGGCCGACTTCGGCGCAGCCCGCCGCCGCTGGCCCCAGCCGCCCACCGCCAACCCAGCCTGCAATCCCCGCCGCGTCAGACCCGGCAGCCCCTCAGACCACAGAACCCGCGGCGAGGACGACTGCGGCTAGCCCTGGCACCAACGCGGCCCGCTAGATCAGCGGCCAAGGCCAGCCCCAACCGCGCACTCACCGGCCTCACCCGGCCGCCCGTCCCGCGCTGCACCTCCGTCACACGCAGGCCCGCCGCGTGCCATTACCAATCATGATCCAAGTGAGTTTGCTGTAGTCAGGTGTGCAGCAAACTCACATCGACGATGCTGCCAACCCGGCGGCGGGGTACGGGAGGGCCGGGAGTGGCGCACGGGGCGGGCGGGTTAGCCGGAGATGAGCTCGTCGGCGGCGGTGTAGGGGTCCAGCTTGCCCGCGGCGACCTGGCCGGCCAGGTCGTCGAGCTGGGATTCCCCCGGCAGCGCGCCGATCCGCTCCCGCAGCGCGGCCACGGCGATCGCCGAGATCTCCTCGCTGGCGCGGGCCAGGCGCCGGCGATCCCGCTCCCCCGATTCGCCGAGCCAGGTGCCGTGCTCCTCCAGCCGGCTCGACGAGATCGTCGACCCCCTCGCCCGTGGCGGCCGTGGTGGAGACGATCGGCGGCTTCCAGTCGCCCGGGCCGTGGTCCGCCATCGCGATCATCGTGCGCAGGTCCCTGACCGCCTCCTGGGCCCCCGGCCGGTCGCTCTTGTTCACCACGAAGATGTCGGCGATTTCCAGGATCCCGGCCTTGGCCGCCTGAACCGAGTCGCCCATGCCCGGCGCGACGATAACCAGTGTCGAGTCGGCCAGGGACGCGATCGCCACCTCGGCCTGGCCCACGCCCACGGTCTCGATCATGATCACGTCGAAGCCCGCGGCATCCAGGATCCGCAGCGCCTGGGGCGCGGCCCAGGACAGCCCGCCTAGATGCCCGCGGCTGGCCATGGACCGGATGAACACCCCGGCGTCGGTGGCATGGTCCTGCATCCGCACCCGGTCCCCGAGCAGCGCGCCGCCCGTAAACGGTGAGGTGGGGTCGACGGCCAGGACGCCCACCCGCAGGCCCTCGGCCCGGTAGGCCCGGACCAGCGCCCCGGTGACGGTGGACTTCCCCACCCCGGGCGATCCGGTCAGGCCGATGATCCGGGCTTGCCCCGTGTGCGGAGCGATCAGTTTCATGATCTCGCGCAGCCGGGGCGAGCCGTTCTCGACCAGCGAGACGAGCCGGGCCAGCGAACGCGGATCTCCGTCACGCGCGGCCGCGACCAGGCCCGCGGGATCGGCCGCGTCGGCGCCCCGCGCCCGCGCGCCGCGCCGGGATGGCGGCGCGGCCGCCTCAGCCACGGCCGGGCACTGGCACCCGCAGCAGCAGCGCGTCGCCCTGGCCGCCGCCACCGCAGAGCGCCGCCGCCCCGAGTCCACCGCCCCGGCGCCGCAGCTGGTGGGCCAGGTGCAGGACGATCCGGGCGCCGGACATCCCGATCGGGTGACCGATCGCGATCGCACCCCCGTTGACGTTGACCTGGTCCGGCCCGACGCCGAGGTCGCGCATGGACTGGATCGCGACCGCGGCGAACGCCTCGTTGATCTCGATCAGGTCCAGGTCGGCCACGCTCAGACCGGCCTTGCCGAGCGCGCGGGCGATGGCATTGGCCGGCTGCGAATGCAGCGAGTTGTCCGGGCCGGCCACCACGCCGTGCGCGCCGATCTCGGCCAGCACCGGCGCCCCCGAGGCCGCAGCTGCCTCGGCCGACATCACCACGACCGCGCACGCGCCGTCAGAGATCTGCGAGGCCGAGCCCGCGGTGATCGTGCCGCCCTGGCCGAACGCGGGGCGGAGCCGGCTGAGCGTCTCCTCGGTGGTGTCGGCCCGCACGCCCTCGTCGGTGTCGAAGGTCACCGGGTCTCCGCGCCGCTGCGGGACGGAGACCGGCGCGATCTCCTCGGCCAGCAGCCCGTCCTTGATCGCCTTGGCCGCCCGCTGGTGCGACCGGGCCGCGAACTCATCCTGCTCGGCCCGGCTGATGTCCAGCCGCGCGTTGTGCAGCTCGGTGGACTCGCCCATCGAGAGGTGATCGAATGCGTCGGTCAGCCCGTCGTGCGCCATCGCGTCGGCCAGCTCGGCCGAGCCGAACTTGAGGCCCTGGCGCATGCCCGGCAGCAGATGCGGAGCCCGGGTCATCGACTCCATGCCCCCGGCCACGACGACGTCGAACTCCCCCGCCCTGATCAGCTGCGCGGCCAGCGCGATCGCGTCCAGGCCGGACAGGCACACCTTGTTGACCGTGAGCGAGGGAACCGTCATCGGGATACCGCCGGCCACCGCCGCCTGCCGCGCCGGGTTCTGGCCGGCGCCCGCCTGCAGCACCTGGCCCATGATCACGTAGTCGACCTGCCCGGCGGGCACGCCCGTCCGCTCCAGCGCCGCCCGGATCACGAAGCCGCCCAGGTCCGCCGCGGTGAAGTCCTTGAGCGAACCGAGCAGGCGCCCGACGGCCGTTCTGGCCCCGCCGACAATAACAGCATCTCCCATACTTGAAACGATACCCATGACCGGAACGGCTACCGGATGGAGACGTCGTTGCTGAACCGCATCGATCACGTGGGAATCGCCTGTCGCGACCTGGCCAGTGCCGTTGCTTTCTATGAGTCAACCTTTGGTCTCGCCGTTGTCAGCCGGGAGATGAACGAGCGCCAAGGCGTCACTGAGGTGATGATGCGGGATCCCGATGCGGCGCCAGCAAGCTCGTATGTCCAATTGCTCGAGCCGCTCCGCCCGGACACGCCGGTCGGGCGCTTCCTAGAGCGCCGGGGCGAGGGCGTGCATCACATTGCCTACGGGGTTTCGGACATTAACGCAGCTCTCGCGCTGATCACCGCCACCGGGGTCCGGCCCGTCAACCCGGAGCCGCAGCCTGGCGCGATGGGAACCTCAATAGTCTTCCTGCACCCCAAGGATGTCGGTGGTGTCCTCACGGAGCTCGTGCAGGCACCCCCGTCCGCCCGATCTCACCTGGAACGATAGCCCCGGCAACCGCTGAAGGTCTGGCCAGCCTCCTCACCCTCAGCGACATTGGGCAAAGATTTGTATACGTTATAAATAGGATCTTTAGCAAGAGCCCGTGCGAACACCCCGCCAAGCCCCGAGAAGGTGGAGTACGCTGCGAGCACCGGGTGAGCGGAATTGCGTGCCGGTCGGGGTTTTGGCGGCTTGTGCCCTGAGCCAACCCCGAGGCCGGAATCGTGACGGCGACCGCCCGGGTGTGCGTTTCCCCTGTCGACCCCGCGTCTACCCCAGGATTAGGCGACATGCAGCCCGACATCGATGCCCAGCTCAGCAACTTCTTCGAAGAGACCCCGCAGCGCGACTTCGCGAGGGTCATGCGCGGTTTCGACCCGCACCAGGTCAACGAGCATCTTAAGCAGATAGACGGCGAACTGCGGCAGCACCGGGAGCAAGTCCAGGCGCTGCACAGGGAGCTGGCCGACGCGCACCGCCAGATCCAGGAGCAGGAGCGTCCCACCTACTCCGGTCTCGGCTCACGGATCGAGCAGCTCCTGCGACTGGCCGAGGAGCAGGCCACCGAGATCCTGCAGGAAGCCAGGACCGCCGCCAACGAGTTCAACGCGACGGCCAAGGTCGAGGCCGCCGAGCTGCGGGCCGCAGCCGAGAACGAGGCGGCCGAGCTGCGGGCCAACGCCAAGCGGGAGACCGACGATCTGAGGGGATCGGCCGAGCGCGAGGCCGATGCGATCAAGACCGGCGCCCGGCGTGAGGCTGACGAGCTGACCTCGACAACCGAGCGCGAGGTGGCCAAGCTGCGGGCCACCGCCGACCACGAGGTGGCCGAGAAGCGCGCCGCCATCGAGCGGGACATCGCCAAGCTGCGCACCACCACGGAGCGCGAGGTCGCCCAGATGAAGGCGTCCTCCAAGCGCGAGCGGGACGAGATCCTCACCACCTCCAAGCGCCAGGCGGACGAGATGCGCAGCCAGGCGCAGCGGATCCTGGAGGAGAGCGAGGCGCAGCGGGCGCAGGCCGAGGCCGAGTTCGACATCCAGCTCGCGTCCCGGCGCGAGGAGGCCGAGCGGCAGGAGGCCGAGCGGCTGGCGGCGGCGCAGTCGGCCACCCAGAAGATGGTGACCGAGGCGGAGCAGCGCGCCGCCACGGCCGAGCAGCGGGCCAGCAAGGCCAGCGCCCAGGCTGAGCAGACCCGCCGCGACGCCGACCAGCACTCACGGCAGCTCGTCGCCAACGCCAAGAAGAACGCCGACCAGGTCGTCGCCCAGGCCAAGGCGCAGGCCGACCAGCTCCTGGCCGACACCAAGTCCGAGGCCGACCGGGTCCGCACCACCGCGCAGCGTCACGTCGACGAGCTGAACAAGCAGAAGGAGAGCGTCGCGGCTCACCTGGCCCAGATCAGCCAGCTGCTCGGCACCCAGATGCCGGGCATCGCGGACGCGCTCAAGAAGCCCGCTCCCGCCGTGCAGCAGGGACCGCCGACCAAGGCGGTCGCCGCGCCGCAGGCCGGCGGCAACGGCGCCCCACCACCCACCACCCAGGTGGCTGCCCCGGCGCCTAAGGCTGCCGCCCCGGCAGCACCCGCGGCACCGCCGGCCGGCCAGCACGCCGCTCCTGGCCGACCGGATGCGCAGCCGCAGGCAGGCAACGGCGGGCCCGCCAAGCAGTCGGCCAGCGCCAAGTCCGGCAACGCCGACGACCAGGAATGGTGGCAGGAGTAGCACCTTCCGCCACGCGAAGGAGCGCGCCCCGCGGGGCGCGCTCCTTCGCGTTTGGGCCCGGATTCTGCCTGGTGCGCCGCGTGTTCCGCGGCCAGGCGGCTACGGGCTGACGGTCTGCCCGCCGTCGACGATCAGGACCTGGCCGGTCATGTAGGACGACGCGTTGCTGGCCAGGAACACCGCGGGCCCGGCCATCTCCTCCGCCCGGCCCCACCGCTGCATTGGCACGGTCGCGATCGTCGCCGGTCCCGTCGTCGGGTCCTCCCACAGGTTGCGGTTGAGGTCGGTCGCGGTCCAGCCCGGGCAGAGCGCGTTCACCCGGATGCCCTCGCCACCCCACTCGACCGCCAGCGACTTCGTCAGCGAGATCAGCCCCGCCTTGGCCGCCCCGTACGGGGTAAGGAACGGCGACGCGGCCACGCCAGCCACCGAGGCAACGTTGATCACCGACCCTGTACCGCGGTCAAGCAGGTGGCCGGCGAACGCGTGGCACACATACACCGCGGAGTCGAGGTTGAGCCGGATCAGCTTGTCCCAGCCGGCCAGCCGCAGGTCACGGAAACCGACCATGAAGTTGGACCCGCCGGCGTTGTTCACCACCACGTCCACCTGCCCGAGCCGGTCGATCGCGGCCTCCGCGGCGGCAGCGACCGCCTCCTGGCTGGTGACGTCGGCCGGGATCACCAACGCCTTGCGGCCGAGCGTGTCGATCGCCTCGGCGGTCTCGGCCAGGCCGTCCTCGCTCCGGGCCACCAGCGCGACATCCGCCCCGGCCTCGGCCAGGGCCACCGCGATGACCCGGCCTATCCCGCGGGACGCGCCGGTGACGAACGCGCTCTTGCCAGTCAGGTCGAAGAGGCTCACGGTCAGTCCTTCCATTCCGTGGGAAGCGGCCAGGCGCTGGGGTTGACTCGTCGCACGATCTCATTCAGCACGATCCGGACGTAGGGCTCGCCCACCCAGAGATGCTTGGCCTTGTCCACGCCGACGACCTCGGCCTGCGGGACCCGCGCGAACCGAGCCCGCGCCTCGTCCGGGCGCAGGTAGTCGTCCAGCTCGGGCACCAGGGCGATCAGCGGGCGGCCCGAGGCCGCCCAGCCATCCAGGTCCGCGTCGGTCGTCCGGGACAGCGAGGGCGAGAGCAGGATCGCGCCCTCGACCGCGGGGTCGTTGCCCCATTTCAGCGCCAAGTCGGTGCCGAACGACCAGCCGAGGATCCACAGCCGCGGCAGCCAACCGGACACGTACCCGATCGCGGCGGCCACGTCGTAGCCCTCGCTCTGGCCGTCACCGAACTCGCCTTCACTCGTCCCGCGCTCGGACGTGGTGCCCCGGGTGTTGAACCTGAGCACGGCGAGATCGGCCAGCGCGGGCAGCCGGTAGGAGGCCTTGCGCAGCAGATGGCTGTCCATCATCCCGCCCGCCGTAGGCAGCGGATGCAGGCAGATCAGCGTGGCCACGGGCACCCGGCCGTCGGGCAGCGCGAGCTCGCCGACCAGGTTCAGCCCGTCGGCGGTGCGCAGCGTCACCGGCTTCCTGACCGCAGGCAGGATCGTGCTTGCCCTGATTTCGCTCATCACTACCTCACCAGCGTGTCCAGGGGCTCGGACCGGGGCGGCGCGGCCGGCGCTGCCAGCACGAATTGTGCCAGTGTCTGCGTTCGGCCGCGTCGGAGGCATCCGCCTGCCACACCACGACGTGCGCCGTGCCCGGCCGAATCTCCTGATCACAGCCGGGGCAGCGGTATGTCTTCGCGGCCGCGGCGCCCGGCACCTGGCGGACCACCCAGTCCCCGTCCGGCCAGCTCTGCGTCTGCGGCGGGCCGAGGGTGACCACCGGCGGCTCGGCGGTCCGGCCCGCTCGCGACCGGTCCCCGCCGGCCGGGTTCGCCCCGTCACCCGCCTCGCGGCCGCCGCCCGCGCCCGGCTTGCCGAGCCCCCCGCGCGGCCGGCGCGGGACGTCGGCCGGAAGGCGGCGGGTCTTGCGCGGGCTCACGGCCGTCAGCGTATGACATGACATGCGGATCCATGATCAGCGGATTGAGCAGCCGCAGGAGCCGCTAGCGGGGAAGCTGCCATGAGCGGAGTGGTGCGGCTTGCACCCTGGCCTGGGGCCGGACCGCCCGCCAGAATCGGTCCATGAACACCCTGGGTGGTCGGCGCGGGATACGCGTGGCGGCCTGGTCGCTGGCCGGCCTGACCTTGCTCGCGCTGGTGGCGACGCTGATACTGCTCGGACTGAACCTGCGGGTGATCGACGCGGGCCGGATCTTGTTCTACATACTCGGCGCGATGGCACTCGCCGGGTACGCGGGAATCGGCTGCCTCATCACCATCCGGATCCGAGGCAACGCCATCGGCTGGCTGCTGAGCCTGATCGGGCTGCTGCTGGCGGCGAGCCTGTTCACCGAGCAATATGCGCTGCACGGGCTGGCCGCTGCGCCAGGGTCGCTGCCTGCGGTGCGGCAGGTCGGGACGCTGTCCGGGGGCCTGGCCGTGCTCGCTCTCGTTCTCCTGATCATCCTGGTCTTGCTGTTCCCTGACGGCCGACTGCCATCGCGACGGTGGCGCCCGGTGCTATGGGGCGCCTACCTGGCCATGGCCGGCGGCGCGGCGCAGCAGCTGCAGGGCGGCACGACGATCGACGGCGGGCTGACCAACGCGCTGCAGGCCGCGGGCGTTGCCTACCATGCCCCGCTGGGGGTCCTCCCGCGGCACGGCTGGTTCAGCGACCTGCTCGCGGCGATCGCGATAGTCACGATAGTCACGGCCGTGCTGACGGTGGTGTCGGTGTTCGCGCGCCGCCGCGGTGCGAGCGCCGAGGTGCGCCAGCAGCTGGCCTGGCTGGGCTATGTCGGGGTGCTGACGGTCGCCATGTTCGCGCTCCTGATCGTCATCGGCCTGACTCCGGCCGACAACGGGCCGCTCAGCACCCTGGTCTTTGGGCTCCTGCTGCTGACCCCGGTGGTCGGGATTCCCGCGGCGTGCGCGGTTGCGATCCTGAAATACCGGCTCTACGACCTCGATGTCGTGGTCAAGAAGACAGTGGTGGCCGCCCTGGTGGCCGTGGCGTTCACCGCTATCTACGCGCTGATCGTGGTGGCGGCCGGCGCGATCACCGGGCACTCCGGCAGCAGCGCGCTCACGTTCGCCGCGGCGGCACTGGCCGCGGTGGTGCTGCAGCCCGTCCGGGCCCGGGCCGGCCTGCTGGCCGACCGGCTGCTGTACGGGAGACGGGCGACGCCGTATGAGGTGCTGTCGGACTTCGCCGGGCAGATCGCCGGCACCTACTCCACCGAAGAGGTGCTGCCGCAGATGGCCCGGATGCTCGCCGAGGCCACCGGTGCCGAGCGCGCCGAGGTCTGGCTGCGCAGCAGCGGGACCGAGCACATGGAGGCCGCCTGGCCGGCCGCGGCGCAGGCTCCAGGTCCGCCCGCCAGCCCAGTGGCTGCGGCCGGGCCCGACGAACGAACCCAGTCCTTCGCTGTGGAGCACCGCGGTGAGCGGCTGGGCACGCTGCGGGTCACCTGCTCGCCGCGCGAGCCGCTGACCCCGGCCGGGGACCGGCTGGTGCGCGACGTGGCCGCGCAGGCCGGCCTGGTGCTGCGGACCGTCGGGCTGATCGAAGACCTGCGGGCCTCACGGCAGCGCCTGGTCACCGCGGCCGACGAGGCCAGGCGAGGGCTGGAACGCAACCTGCACGACGGTGCGCAGCAGCAGCTGGTCGCGCTGCGGATCTCGCTCGGGCTGGCCCGCCAGATCCTGACCAGCTCCCCCGATGAGGCCGCCGACCTGCTCGCCCAGGTCGAGGGCCAGGCCGAGGACGCACTCAAGGAACTGCGCGAACTCGCCCACGGGATCTACCCGCCGCTGCTGGCCGACCTGGGACTGCGCGCCGCGCTCGAAGCACAGGCCCGCAAGGCAGCGCTCCCGGTCACCGTCGAGGGCGACGCGGTGGGCAGGTATTCGCAGGACATCGAGGCGGCGCTGTACTTCTGCGTCCTGGAGGCGCTCCAGAACGTGGCGAAGTACGCACAGGCATCGGCGGCGCAGGTGACGCTGGACCAGGACGGCCAGTGCCTGGCCTTCACCGTCGCCGACGACGGCCGGGGCTTCGACCAGGCGACTACGCCGATGGGCACCGGGGTGCAGGGCATGTCGGACCGCCTGTCGGCGCTCGGCGGCAGCATCGAGATCGCCTCAGCCCCAGGTCACGGCACCCGGGTCAACGGCCGGATTCCCGCCGCCCGGTTACCCCGGCCGGTCCCGGTCATCCCGCCGCGGGGCCACGCCAGGGCGCCGGCTGTAGGCTCACTCCCGTCGATGGGAGAGGCTCGATGATGCCAAGCGGCGGGGCCCGCGAGCCCGTTCGGTTCCTGGTCTTCTCGGCGTCCCTGCGGCGCGACTCGCTCAATGCCCGGCTGGCTGACCTGGCCGCGGCGGCGATCGAGGCCAATGGCGGGGAAGTGGACGTCGCCGCCATGCGTGACTTCGACGCCCCGTCCTACGACCAGGATGTCCAGCGTGATGAGGGCTTCCCGCCCGGGGCCGAGGAGTTCCGGCGGCGGCTCGAGGCCTGTCACGGGTTCGTGGTGTCGTCGCCGGAGTACAACGCGTCGATGCCCGGGGCGCTGAAGAACGCGATCGACTGGGTGTCCCGCTACCGGCCGCAGCCGCTTAACGAGCGCCACGGGCTGCTCATGTCCGCGTCACCCTCGATGGGCGGGGGCAACCGCGGGCTGTGGGCGCTGCGTGTCCCGTTCGAGCACCTCGGGGCGAGGCTGTACCCGGACATGTTCTCGCTGGCCCAGGCCCACCTGGCCTTCACCGCGGAGGGCCGCATCGCCGACGGGCAGCTGCAGCAGCGGTTCGATACCAATATCGTCAACTTCCTGGACCAGGTCGAGGCGTCTACGCACTACCCGTGCGTGAAGCGGGCCTGGGTGGAGTATCTGGGCGAGCATCCGGAGCCGGCGCTGGACCGGGTTGAGTAGGGAGCCTAGGCGCGCTACCCGGCCGGGCTGAGCACCGCCGACACCGCGCGGAGGGCTGCGGGCACCAGTGCGTAGTAGGCCCACACCCCGCGCTTCTCGCGGGTGAAGATCCCGGCGTCGACCAGGATCTTCAGGTGGTGCGACACGGTCGGCTGGGTCAGTCCCAGCGGCTCGGTCAGATCGCAGACACAGGCCTCACCGCCCTCGTGCGCGGCGACCATCGAGACCAGCCGCAGGCGGGTGGGATCGGCCAGGGCCTTGAGCAGGCGGGCGAGGTCGGCGGCCTGGCTGGCGGTGATTGGCTCGCGCAGCAGGGGCGCGCAGCAGGCCTCGGCCAGCGGCAGCGCGGCCCGGTTCCTGACGCCAGCGGCTGAGGTGCTCACCTGGTCAGTATAGCCAGCGGACATTGACATCCGTCTATCTCTTCGGCAGAGTAGGGATCGATAGTCATCTATATCTACGCGGCCAGGGAGGTCACGATGAGCAGCCCGCTGCCTGGCGAGGATGACGCCGCGGCCCCGAACTGGGCACCGGACGCCTGCACCCTGCCCGCCGCCGAGCGGCCGCTGCGGGGCGCCGAGTTCGCCGGGCTGCTGACGGACTCGGTGCGCGCTAGCGAGCGCCCTGAGCCGACCCGGCTGCACCTGGATCTGCGCCCGGGCCCGGAGGTCGCGGCCCGGGCGGCCGCGCTGGCCGCGGCCGAGACCGAATGCTGCTCGTTCTTCACTTTCACCCTGACCGCAGGCGGCGGCGCGCTGAGCCTGGACATCACCGTGCCCGCCGCCCACACCGCGGTCCTGGACGCGCTGGCCGGCCTGAGCTCCTAGCCCGGGCCATCGCGGCCCGCGGTGGCGAGTTGCTCACCCCGGCACGGTCCGGGACCGCACTACAGTTGGCTCTCGTGCGACTCGTCATTGCCAGGTGCAGCGTGGACTACGCAGGGCGGCTCAGCGCGCATCTCCCGCCGGCCACCAGGCTCCTGATGATCAAGGCCGACGGCTCGGTGCTCATCCATTCCGACGGCGGCAGTTACAAGCCGCTGAACTGGATGTCGCCCCCCTGCCTGCTGGCCGAGGAGGCCGGCCGCTGGGTCGTGACCGGGAAGTCGGGCGAGACGCTGACCATCGTGATCGAGGAGGTCCTCAGCGACACCTCGTTCGATCTCGGGGTGGATCCCGGCCTGACCAAGGACGGCGTGGAGTCGCACCTGCAGGAGCTGCTGGCGGCGCAGATGCAGGTGCTGGGCGAGGGCTGGCGGCTGGTCCGCCGCGAGTACCCCACCGCGATCGGCCCGGTGGACCTGATGTGCCGGGACGCCGAGGGCGCCGCGGTGGCGATCGAGATCAAGCGGCGCGGGGAGATCGACGGCGTCGAGCAACTCTCCCGCTATCTCGAGCTGCTGAACCGGGATCCGCTGCTGGCCCCGGTGCGTGGGATCTTCGCGGCGCAGGAGATCCGGCCGCAGGCCCGGGTTCTGGCCCAGGACAGGGGCATCAGCTGCCTGATCCTCGACTACCAGGCGATGCGCGGGACCGACGACACCACTCTGCGGCTGTTCTGACCGGTTACCGGTCGGTTCTGTCTGTCTGTGGTCACTTCTGACTGATTAATCCTGCGGCTCCTTGGGGTCGGCATGGCACGGGGCGGTCGCGAGGATTAGCATTTGCCTGTCCATGTCCACATGTGACTTGACGCGGCGGACAAGATGGCAGCATCTGCTGACATCGGTGGGTGGGAGGGGCGAGGTCACTCGCGCGGCGCAGGTCACGGGAACGGCATCCCGGACAGTCGGCTGCGGCCGTGAGGGGGTCGGCAAAGACCGTGTGGCGGGAGAAGCGCCGTATGCGCCAGCTCGAGAACGAGGTCGCGCAGGCGAGAGCGGGCCAGGCTGACCTGCAGCGGCGCTTGGAGCTGTTCGAGAAGATCGCGGCCGCCGCTGGCGTCGAGGCCCCCGGCCAGGCTGCGGAACGGGCCGACGACGACACCGTGCCCCAGTCCCTGGTGGTCGCGGCGCAGGATCCACGCCAGGGTGGCGCACCGGTCCGGCTTGACGTGGACGGCCGCGAGCTCGTCGCCGTGGTCGGCGGCGGGGGCGGCGATCCGCACGAGTGGTGGGCCGCGATCCGGCGCCTGGCATCCCAGCTGAGGAGCGCCTCGTGATCCAGCTGGAGCGCGTCACCCTGCCGGAGGGGCTCCGGGCCCTGGCCTACCGCGATGAGCGCGGCAATCTGATCGTGTATGTGTCGAAGTCCCTGGACGCCCAGGTCCAGCGCGCGGCCGTGATGGAGGCGATCCGGGCCACGCGGCGAACCGGGTGGCGGGCGGCGCTGCCCCCGGTCGGGGTGGCTCTGGTCCTGGCCGTCCGGGTGCTGATGCGGGGCGCCGCCAGCACGGTCCGCATCCGGCCCGTCGCCTGGGGCGCGGCCGCGGGCGGCGCGGTGCTGAGCGCGTCCGCCGCCGCGGTGTTCGTCACCGCGGTGCCGCCCCACCACGGCCCGGCCGGGCCCGCGCAGCAGCCCGGACCGCCCGCCGCCGGGCAGAACTCGCCGCACGGCCGGCAGCCCGCCGGGCACACCGGCTCGGACCCGGTCCAGCCCGTCGCCGACGTCGGTAATTCACCGGGGGCCGGGCACACCGCCTCGACGGCGAAGGCAGGTAAGACCGCGACGTCCTCAGCCCCGGGCAGCGCGGCATCGCCCGCCCCGTCGTCGTCGCCCGCGCCGGCGCCATCACCGCAGCCGACGCCATCACCCACCCCGACGTGCATCATCAACCTGCTGGGCATCAGGGTCTGCACGCCCGCGCTGTAGCACACCCGGCGGGCCGGCCCGCCGCGTGCCGTGCTCAGGCCCGGCGCTGCTGCTGCTCTTCTTCTGACTCGCCCTCCTGCTCACGCCAGTTGCGGGCGAGCGCGATCAGGCCGCGGACCACCTCGGGCGGCAGCCCGGGTGTCTCGGCGATGTGCCTCAGGGTCGGGTCCTGGTACTCCGGCTGGCCCGCGCTGGCCGCCACGATCGCCGGCTCTCCCCCGCTGAGTATCCGGCGGCAGGAGCCGGGAGCCCAGCCGAGATGGTTCTCCACCGCGCCCAGCGTGCTGGCCGAGACCCGGTGGCCGGTCTCGAGCTTCCCGAGGGTGCGGTCGGTCACGCCGGTCGCTGCGGAGAGCGCACGGCGGTCGCGCATGCCGAGGGCGGCGCGCCGGGCGACCACGTAGTCAGCGAGCCGCTCCCAGTCCTCACTTGCCATGAGCACATCTTGGTGGAAGATGTGGGAAGAATCCAGAGGACGATAGGTCTCTATCAGCTACCTATACGGATAAAACAGGCAGAGATCTTCCTTTAAATACTCTCCGCTTCACCGTTTCTTGTCAGTCTCTTGACATTTCTTCCTATCTCTTCCTATTCTCAAAGCATGCCAGCCGCAGCCAGCTGAGGTCCGCAGGGAGTGGGTTGCCGCTCGCACGAAACAACCGGGTGCGCCGGACTCCGGCGCACCCGGCCTGCCCCGCCGACCCGGTCGGCCGAGATCCCCGAGGTCACTGCGATGCCCGCAATCGCCGCACCCGCACGCTACCCGCGCCGCCTCTCCCCCGATGCGGCCAGCCTTGTCCCGGTGGTCGGGTACACCGCCCGGCCGCGGCCGAGACCGGCTCGCCGGACGGCAAGATGTCCCGTGCAGGCCGAAATGCCCACAGGTGAGCCGGATCGGGCTGCTGCGCGTTCTACGTTCGTGGCCGATTCCCAGCCCGCCGACACCGTGCTTGGCTCGATCCACGATCAGGTCGCCGCAGAAGCCAGCCAGGCGATCACCGACCTGTACCACGCCGAGTACCGGTCCCTGGTCCGGATGTCAGCCGTGCTGGTGGGCGACGTGAGCACCGCGGAAGAGGTGGTGCAGGACACGTTCATCGCCATGCACAGCGCCTGGCGCCGGCTCCGGCACTCCGACAAGGCGGTGAACTACCTGCGCCGGTCGGTGATGAACCGGTCCCGGTCGGTGCTGCGCCACCGGGCCGTGGCCGACCGGCACGCGCCCAAGCCCGAGCCGGACATGCCCAGTGCCGAGCAGGGCGCGATCGCGCAGCTCGAGCGATCCGCGGTGATCTCGGCCCTGCTTGCGCTGCCGCCCCGGCAGCGCGAGGCGCTCGTGCTCAGGTTCTACCTGGACCTGTCGGAAGATCAGGTCGCCTCGATGATGCACATCAGCCGGGGCGCGGTGAAGAGCCACACCGCCCGGGCCAAGGCGGCCCTGCGCACGGTACTGGAACCGCGCATGTGACCATCCCCGGCACCCGGCGCATGATTAAGCCGGGAACAGGTGCGCGTTCACCGCTCGCGCGGGCTCGGCGAGCCAGGGGATCTCGACGACCATGACCCCCGAGCGCCGCAGCGCGTCGGCGCCGCCGCCGGACACGAACAGCGGCGGCTCAAGCCAGGCGACCACCACCCGCGGCACCCCGGCCTGGACGACGAGCTCGGCGCAGCAGTGCGGCCGCGACGCGCGGGCCACGCACGGCTCCAGCGAGCTGTACAGCGTGGCCTCGGCCAGCCGCGGGTCACCCGCAGCCCGGGCCAGCGCGATCTCCTCGGCGTGATTCTTCTGGTCCGTCTCACGGGAGAACCCGGTCGTGATCACGCTGCCCGAGCTGCTGACCAGCACGGCCCCGACGGAGAACGCGGACTGCGACGGCGGGCACCGCTTGGACAGCTCGATGGCCTCGCGCAGCCAGCGCAGGTCGCCGTGCGGGTGGCCGGGCACGTCAGGCGGGCCGTCCTGGGCATGTTCTGCCATGCGGGCCCTCCGGTCTTCTCCAGTCTGGGCAGATGCGTACCCAACGGTATCTTCCGCCGGCCGCCCGGTGGTTTACTGGCACCCGAGTGCGGCGGCGCCCTGACCCGGCTGGCGGCTGTTGCCGCAGGCAGAACCTACGCTGCACAGAACGGTGGTGCACGGCGATGGCGACGACGCTGTGGACGCAGGGCCCCGCCCGGCCCCTGGAGACCTTTGACTCGGTGAACCCGGCGACATCCGAGGTCATCGCCACGTTCGGCGTATGCGGGGAAGACGAGGTGGCCGAGGCGGTCGACCACGCGCAGCACGCCGCGGCGTGGTGGGCGACCCTGTCCTGGAAAGACAGGCAGACCCGCCTGCTGGCCTGGAAATCGCACATCATCCGGTACGTCGGCCGCCTGGCCGAGCTCGTGCACAACGAGACAGGCAAGCCCCTGGCCGACGCCCAGCTGGAGATCCTGCTCGCGGTGGTGCACATCGACTGGGCCGCCCGCCACGCCCGCCGGGTGCTGCGCCCGCGCCGGGTCCGCAGCGGCCTGGTGGCCATCAACCAGGCCGCGACCCTGGAGTACCAGCCGCTCGGCGTCGTCGGCGTGATCGGGCCGTGGAACTACCCGGTGTTCACGCCAATGGGCTCGATCGCCTACGCGCTGGCCGCGGGCAACGCGGTGGTGTTCAAGCCGAGCGAGCTCACTCCCGCGGTCGGCGGCTGGCTGGTCAGCTCGTTCGCCGAGGTAGTGCCGGAACAGCCGGTGCTGCAGCTGATCACCGGCGCCGCCGCCACCGGTGAGCACCTGGCCCGCAGCGCGGTCAACAAGATCGCATTCACCGGCTCGGCCGCCACGGCCAAGAAGGTCATGGCCGCCTGCGCCCAGAACCTCACCCCGATGGTTGCCGAGTGCGGTGGCAAGGATGCGCTCGTTGTGGCCGCCGACGCCGACCTCGACGCCGCGGCCGACGCCGCCGCCTGGGGCGCGGTGTCCAACGCCGGCCAGACCTGTGTCGGCATCGAGCGGGTCTACGTGGCGGAGGACGTCTACCACTCGTTCGTGGAGAAGCTGACCGACAAGCTGTCCGCGGTCCGCCCCGGGGAGGACCGCGAGGCGGACTACGGGCCGATGACGCTCCCAGGCCAGATCGAGGTGGTCGAGCGCCACGTCGCCGACGCGCTGGCCCGGGGCGCCCGCCCCCTGCTCGGTGGCCTGGAGAGCATCCGCAAGCCGTACGTGGGCCCGGTGATCCTCACCGACGTGCCCGAGGAGAGCCGGGCGATCACCGAGGAGACGTTCGGGCCCACGGTCACGGTGACCCGGGTGGTCAACCTGCACGACGCCGTCCGGCTGGCCAACGCCGGCCGCTACGGACTGGGCGCGTCGGTGTTCGCCGGGAACAAGAAGGCGGCCATGGCCGCGGCCCGGTCGCTGCGCAGCGGGATGACGGCCGTGAACTCGGTGATAGCGTTCGCGGCCGTGCCCTCGCTCCCGTTCGGCGGCTCAGGGGACTCCGGGTTCGGCCGGATTCACGGCGCCGACGGGCTGCGCGAGTTCGCCCGGCCGAAGTCGATCACCCGCCAGCGGATGAAGCCCATGGTCAACCTGACCTCGCTGTCCCGCAGCGACAAGGACATGAAGCGGATCCTCGGCCTGGCCACCATGCTGCACGGCAAGCGCTACAAGTAAGGTCGGCCGCAGCACATCCACTGTTCATATTGCCGTTACGCAATATTCTCCTGGCCTGGTCAACCGCTGCCACGGTGGACACGTGATAGGGGCAAAGGACGCTGACCTGGGGGGACGGGCCGGAAATGCTCTGGTACGCGGCCGCGGCCGCGCTGGCGCTCTGGCTGTTGCTGCTGGGGTACGCGGCCGTCGCGGCCCGGCCCCGCTGGACCCGCCCGGCACCCCCGTCGCTCGCGCTCCGCGCTGAGCCGCCCGCCGTGGTCAGCCTGCTGGCCGGCCGGCTGGGTTCCCGTGGCGGCGCTCGCGGCCGACTTCCGGCCCGCCGGGCGGCGCCGCCAGGTCGGGGATGACCTGCATCGCTTCGCGGCGCAGGTCCGGTCAGAAGCGGTCAGACGCGGCCTGGTGTCCCGGGTGCCCGGCGGGCCACCGCTGCTCATCCTCGGGGTGCTCGGCGCGGTTCCGCTGCTGCTGGGCGCGGCCGCCCTGACCAGAATCCACAGCGCGGCCGACGCGTTCCTCACCGCCGCCGGCCTCTACCTGGTCCTGCTGTCCTGCCTCCGGCTGCTGCGGCGGGACCGGCCCACGCGGGCCGGGCGGGCCGCCCTCGCCGGGTGGCTCGGCTTCCGGCGCGCGCTGACCGACCTGGACCGGGCCGGGGTCCTCAGGACGGCGCTGTTCATCTCAGGTGACAGGCGAGCGGGCTACGCGATGGCTCTCGGCGCGGCCCCGGCCGCGGCGGCCGCGTTCCGGCCGGGCGGCGCCGGGGCCTGGTCCAGCCACGGCGGCTGGTGGCATCAGGTCGATGTCGGCGGCCAGGGCGGCAGGCGCCGGTCGCGGCGGTGGCGGCAGCCCGCCGTGACCGCGCTCGACGGCCAGGTCGTCAAGCGCTGGATCGAGGTCGTCAGGGACGATGACGGGCCGCTGTACCGCTACTGGGTGGCGATCGACGACGGCCAGCGCGACCGGGCCTGGACGCTGCACACCTCGGAAGGGCTCTACGAGGAGGTCAGGGTCGGCCTCGCGGTGCAGGCGCAGGTCGACCCACGGCGGGGCTGGCCGACCGGGCTGGACCCGCGCGAACCGGACGCGGCAGGCCGGGAACTGGCCGGGGCTGCCCGCCGGCAGGCCAGCCGGTTCGGCCTCCCCGCCCCGGCCACGCTGGTCACCGCCGAGGACGCGGCGGAGCTCATAGGCGGGCCGGTGCGCGGCTCGGACCTCATCGCGGCCTTTATGTGGCGGCCGGCTCAGGCCAGCCGGCCCACCGTCCTGGTCCAGATCGCGTCGCCCCGGATAGGGAGCCTGACGGTCCGGCACGCCCGCAGGAACGGGCAGCCGGTCGCCGGCCTCACGGGCCCGTCTGGCTGGCTGGTCGACGGCGGCAAACTCGTGCTGGAGTGCCCGCACGGCATGGTGTCGGTCCGCCTGGACGGCGGGCCGCCCGGGGATGCCGCGCTGGCCCTCACCCGGCTCGCCCCGGTCATCGCCGCCCGCCTGCCGTTACCCGCCGAGCCCGACGCCACCCACGCCTGACCCGCCTGGCCTCCCGCAGCGCAACCGCCCGCCGAGCCCGCCGGCGCCCAGCCCCGAGCGGCCGCAGCCGAACCCGACGCCGCCCAGGCCCCGCCTTCCATGATCGTGGAGACTTTGTGTCAAATAGCGCATGTAATCGACCACGATCATGGAGCGTGGCGGGCGGGCACGGGAGCGCGGGCCGCGGGTGGCGCGCGGGAGCGGAGGTGAGGGCGTGGCGGGACCGGTGACGTTGGCGGTGCTCGGCGTCGGGGCCCGGGGCAGCATGTTCGCCGGCTTCGCCGAGCGGTTCACCGACCGGGCCCGGGTGGTGGCGATCGCCGACCCGCGGGAGAGCCGGCGTGACGCGCTGGCCGGGCGGCTGGGGGTCGCCGCCGGGCGGCGGTTCGGCGACTGGCGGGACCTGGCCGGCCAGGGACGGCTGGCCGACGCGGTGGTGGTGGCCACGCCGGATCGCGAGCACGCGGCCGCCGCGGCCCGGTTCGCCGAGCTCGGCTACCACGTGCTGCTGGAGAAACCGATCGCGCCGACCTGGGCGGAATGCGTCGCCGTGGTGGACGCGGTGGAGCAGGCCGGGGTCATCTTCGCGGTGTGCCACGTGATGCGGTACACGGCCTACACCGAGGCGGTGCACCGGGTCGTGGCCCAGGGCCGGGTGGGCGAGATCGCGGGGATCGAGCACCTGGAGCCGGTCGGCTGGTGGCACTTCGCCCACTCGTACGTGCGCGGCAACTGGCGCCGGGCCGACCAGTCCGGGCCCAGCGTGCTGACCAAATGCTGCCACGACCTCGACTGGCTCCGCTTCATCGTGGGCCGGCCCCCGGTCACCGTGTCCAGCCGGGGCGGGCTGCGCCACTTCACGGCGGCGAACCGCCCGGCCGGTGCCGCCGACCGCTGCCTGGACTGCGCCGTGGAGCCGGACTGCCCGTACTCGGCCACCCGGCTCTACCTCGGGTTCCTGGGCCAGCCCAAGCGCGAGACCTGGCCGCTGTCGGTGATCACCACCGACCTGACCGAGGACGGCCTCCGGCAGGCACTGCGCGACGGGCCGTACGGGCGCTGCGTCTACGCCTGCGACAACGACGTGGCGGACCACCAGGTCGTCATGATCGAGTTCGAGGGCGGGGCCACGGCCACGCTGACCATGAGCGCCCTCACCCCGTACGCCCGGCGCCGCACCCGGATCATGGGCTCGCGAGGGTTCCTGGAGGGCGACGGCCACCAGCTCACGCTGACCGACTTTGTCACGGGGCAGGCCGAGCCGGTGCCGGTGGACGGCACGGGGACCGGTGACCCGCGGGCCGGGTGGGCGGACGTCGGCGGCGGGCACGGCGGCGGCGATTTCGGCGTGATCAGCGCGTTCGTCGACGCGGTCGCGTCCGGGGACCGGTCGTTCATCCGCTCCGGCCCGCGGGAGTCCCTGGACAGCCACCTGATGGCGTTCGCGGCCGAGCGCAGCCGGCAGACCGGGGCGCCGGTGCGGCTGGAGCGGGAGCCGGGGTCGGCCGGGCCGGGCGGGCCCGGGTCGGCCGGGCCAGGCGGGCCCGCGTCGGCCGGGTAGGACAGCGCCGGGTCTGGCGGGCAGGGCCGCCTCGGCGTCGGCCGGGTCGATGCCGGCGAGCGGCGCCGGTCAGGCGGGCAGGGCCGCCTCGGCGTCGGCCGGGTCGACGGCGGCGAGCGGCGCCCGCCCCGCGATCAGGTCCGCCGCCTTCTCGGCAATCGCGATCGTCGGCGCGTTGGTGTTGCCGCGCGGCACGGTCGGCATGACCGAGGCGTCAATCACCCGCAGCCCGTCGATCCCCCGGACCCGCAGCTCTGGGTCGACCACGCTGGCCAGCCTGCTCGCGGCCAGCTTGGAGTCGCCGCCCATCGCGCAGGTGCCGACCGGGTGGTAGATGGTGGTCAGGTTGCGCCGGACGTAGTCCCTGATGTCGGTGTCGGTGCGGACGCCGTCACCGGGCGCGAGTTCGGACTTGCAGATCTTGGACATCGGCCGCGCGGCCGCGAACTCCCTGGCCATCTGGATCCCGGCGACCAGCGGGTCGATGTCGGGCCCGTGGGACAGGTAGGCCGGGTCGATCAGCGGCTTGTGCCGCGGGTCGGCGCTGCGGAGCCGGATCCGGCCACGGCTGCCCACCGCGACCAGGGTCACAAGCAGCGAGAGCGCCCGGATCGACGGGTCGGTGAGCCCGCCGTTCTGGTACGGCGTGGGCAGCGCGTGCCACTGGATGTCGGGTGCGGGCAGCCCCTCCTCCGAGCGGCTGAACCCGCCGGCCTCGGCCACGTTGGTGGTCAGCGGCCCGGAGTGCAGCAGCTGCCACCGGGCCAGGTTCCTCGCGCCCGCCTGCTCCCAGAGCCCGCGTGACCTGGGGGTGTACCACATGGCCGGCACCATGGGGTGATCGGACAGGTTCGCGCCCACCCCGGGGATGTCCGCCATGACCGCGATGTCGTGGGAGCGCAGATGGTCGGCGGGGCCGATCCCGGACAGCATGAGCAGCTGCGGGCTGCCGATCGCCCCGCAGGCCACGATGACCTCGCTCTCGGCCCGGGCCGTCTCGGCCACGCCCCGCAGCAGGTAGTGCACGCCGACGGCGCGGAGCCCGGCCAGCGCTATGCCGGTCACCAGGGCGTCGGTCAGCACGGTCAGGTTGGGCCGGTCGGCGACCGGGTGCAGGTAGGCGTCGGCCGCCGACCAGCGGCGGCCGCCGCGCTGCGTCACCTGGTAGAACCCGACACCGTCCTGCTTGCGGCCGTTGAAGTCGTCGTTGGCCTCCTGGCCGGCCTGGCGGGCCGCGTCCACGAACGCGGTGGTCAGCGCCGACTTGTGCTTCGGGTCCTGCACGCTGAGCGGGCCTCCGGCTCCGTGGAAGGCGGAGGCACCGCGGGAGTTGCCCTCGGCCCGGAGGAAGTACGGCAGCAGCTCGGTGTAGCCCCAGCCTTCGCAGCCGTAGTCATCGCGCCAGGTGTCGTAGTCGTACCGGTTGCCGCGGATGTAGATCATCGCGTTAATCGAGGAAGATCCGCCGAGGGTCCGGCCCCTGGGCCAGTAGATAGAGCGGCCGCCCGCGCGCTCCTGCGTGGTGGTCTGGTAGTTCCAGTCGTAGGTGCTCTGGAAGAGCGTGTTGATGGCGGCCGGGATGTGGATCTCATCGGCGTCGTCGGGCGGCCCGGCCTCGAGCAGCAGCACGCGCGTGGCGGGGTTCTCGCTCAGCCGCGCGGCGAGGACACAGCCGGCGCTTCCAGCACCGACGATGACGTAGTCATACACGGCCGTCTCCCGACCCCTGTCCGGACATGTGCAGAGATACCACTACTCATACCAGGAGCGCTGACGCGGGGACCCGGGAAACCGGGCAGCCGATGAGTCGTGAATGCCGGCGGGAAGCCAAGCGCGCCCCCGGCCAAGGCCGGGGGCGCGCTCCCCCCACAATGTTCGGCCGGCTCCGGCCCCCGGCGGGCCCCCGAGATCCGCCGGAGGTATCCACGCGAGCTGGCCTGCGGACCTGAGGTCCGCCTCCAGGCCGTCACCCCCGTTTCGGCCTGGTCAGGGCAATCACCTTTCGGTGGCCGCAACCGCCATCAACGGCGATGCCGGCCGACCGCCCCCCGTGATCACCCTTCGTGCACCAACGATGCCACATCGTGGTGTCTATGTGAATACCCCAGGTCAGAAGCCTAAACCCTGAAACTAGATCTTGCTCGGGGCAATCTGCGCACAGCATCCGAACCCCGTATGCCACAGGGGTTTCGGCCACACGTGGTCGCTATTAAAGACGCGCTCAATCATGATCATCGGGCTGGCCGGCCGTCGCCGGATGCGCGGTCCGGGCCGCTACGGTGGATGCCATGCCCCACGATCGCCAGGAAACCCCCGTCGTGCTCTCCCGCATCTACACCCGGACCGGGGATGACGGCACCACGGCGCTGGGCGACGGCAGCCGCGCGGCCAAGACCGACCCGAGGCTCACCGCCTATGCCGATGTCGACGAGGCGAACTGCGCGATCGGGCTGGCCGCCACCCTGGGCGGGCTGCCCGACGCGATCACCGGCCTGCTCATCCGGCTGCAGAACGATCTCTTCGACGTGGGCGCCGACCTGTGCAACCCGGTGGCCGAGCAGCCGCCGTACCCACCGCTGCGCATCGATGAGGAGTACGTCACCCGGCTCGAGCAGGCGTGCGACGAGTACAACGAGGGCCTGCCGGTGCTGCGGAGCTTCGTGCTGCCTGGCGGCAGCCAGGGCGCCGCGCTGCTGCACACGGCCAGGGCCACGGTCCGGCGCGCGGAACGCAGCGCGTGGGCGGCCATGCAGGCGCACGGGCCGGCCGTGAGCCCGCTGCCGGCCAAGTACCTGAACCGGCTCTCCGACCTGCTGTTCATCCTCGCCCGGCGGGCTAACGAGCCCGGCGGTGACCTGCTGTGGAAGCCCGGCGGCGAACGCTAGCGGAACTCGGTCACCTGACCCGGCGGGGCCGCTTCCAGCCAGGCCAGGAACCCGGTCAGCGCGTCGTCGCTGAGCGCGAACTCGATGCGCCCGGTGCCGTTGCCTGTGTCGCACTCCACCACCACCGCGCCGGGCCCGAGGCTGGTGGTCTCGGCCGCGTCGGCCAGGCGGGAGACCACGCTCAGCCCGCGCCGGGCGTAGACCTCACCCGGCCGCAGCCGGAAGCCGAAGATCGGATACCAGCACAGCTGGTCGCCCCGGTAGGAGGCCACCCCGAGCCGCCAGTGCCGGTCGCTGCCGCGGCGCAGGGCGCAGTCGACACTCCCGCCGCTGCGCTCGATCAGCGTCCGGCGGACGGCGATGCCGGTGGCGCAGGCCAGCGCGATCGCCAGGATGACGACGAGGAGCCAGCCGGCATCGAGTGCTGCTCGCCCCCCTAGCAATCCCGGCCCTCTCCGCGCCGACCCTCGTCAGGGCCGGTCGGCGGAATCGCCGGCGGCTCTGAGCAGCGCTCTGAAGTACCGGACGTCCGTGGACTCCTCGTCCCCCTGACCCGAGGCGCCCGCGTCCTGCAGCGCATCATCGAGTGCGGCCTGGGCGGCCTGGCGGTCGACCTCACGGCCGAGCTGCGCGTGGCGGGCCAGGACCGATACCCGGTCATCGGCGACGGAGAAGAAGCCGCCGCCCACCGCGGCGATGATCTGGCCGCTCGCGTTCCCGCCCTCCTCGGGCGTGATCCGGACCACGCTGCCCTCGGCCAGGATGCCGAGCACAGGCGTGTGGCCGGTCAGCACGCCGATGTCCCCGTCCAGGGTCTTGGCGATCACCATCTGGGCCGGTCCGGCCCAGATCTCACCCTCGGGGACAACCAGCTCCACCTGAAGTGTCATGACCGCTCCAGCTCCCTGGCCTTCCTCTCCACGTCCTCGATCCCGCCGCACATGAAGAACGCCTGCTCGGGAAGGTTGTCGTACTTGCCCTCGGTGATGGCCTTGAACGAGGAGATCGTCTCGTCCAGCGGCACGAACACCCCGGGCTGCCCGGTGAACTGCTCGGCGACGAACATGGGGTGGGACAGGAACCGCTCGATCCGCCGGGCGCGCTGCACGGTGACCCGGTCTTCCTCGGAGAGCTCGTCGATGCCGAGGATCGCGATGATGTCCTGCAGTTCCTTGTACCGCTGCAGGATCCGCTGCACCTCGCGGGCGACCGCGTAGTGCTCCTCGCCCACGTAGGCCGCGCTCAGGATCCGCGAGGTCGAGTCGAGCGGGTCCACGGCCGGGAAGATCCCCTTCTGGGTGATCTCGCGGGAGAGCACCGTGGTGGCGTCCAGGTGCGCGAACGTGGTGTGCGGGGCCGGGTCGGTGATGTCGTCGGCGGGGACGTAGATGGCCTGCATCGACGTGATCGAGTGACCCCGGGTCGAGGTGATCCGCTCCTGCAGCTGGCCCATCTCGTCGGCCAGCGTCGGCTGGTAGCCCACCGCCGACGGCATCCGGCCGAGCAGCGTGGAGACCTCGGAGCCCGCCTGGGTGAACCGGAAGATGTTGTCGATGAACAGCAGCACGTCCTGGCCCTGGACGTCGCGGAAATACTCCGCCATGGTGAGCGCGGACAGGCCGACCCGGAGCCTTGTGCCCGGCGGCTCGTCCATCTGGCCGAAGACCAGCGCGGTGTCCTTGATGACGTTGGACTCGGTCATCTCGATGAACAGGTCATTGCCCTCGCGGGTCCGCTCGCCGACGCCCGCGAAGACCGAGACGCCGCCGAAGTTCTTCGCGACCCGGGTGATCATCTCCTGGATCAGCACGGTCTTGCCCACGCCCGCCCCGCCGAACAGGCCGATCTTGCCGCCCCGTACGTACGGGGTGAGCAGGTCGAGAACCTTGATTCCGGTCTCCAGGATCTCGGTTCTCGCCTCCAGCTGGTCAAAGTCGGGCGGGTTCCGGTGGATCCCCCACCGCTCGGTGACCTCCAGCGAGGACGTCGGCACGTCCAGGGTCTCGCCCAGGACGTTGAACACGTGGCCCTTGGTCACGTCCCCCACCGGCACCGAGATCGGGCCGCCGGTGTCGGATACCTGAGCGTCCCGCACCAGGCCGTCGGTCGGCTGCATGGAGATGGCGCGGATCACGTTGTCGCCGATGTCCTGAGCGACCTCGAGGGTCAGCGTCCGGGACTCATCGGCCAGATGCACGTCCACCTTCAGGGCGTTGTAGATGCCGGGAATCTGATCAGCCGGGAATTCCACGTCAACCACGGGACCGATGACCCGCACGACCCGGCCGGTGCCTCCGGGCGCGGCATCCCCGTTCTCGCCTGCGGTCTTTTCTTCGGTAGTGGTCATGGCGATGCTCACTATCTCCCTGTGATCGACTCGGCCAGCGCGTTGGCGCCCCCGACGATCTCGCTGATTTCCTGCGTGATCTCGGCCTGTCGGGCCTTGTTGGCTTCAAGAGTGAGCTGATCGAGCAGCTCGTTGGCGTTGTCCGTGGCCGACTTCATCGCGCGGCGTCTCGCTGCGATCTCGGCGGCGGCCGCGTCGAGCAGCGCGGCGAAGATCCGGCTCTCCACGTACCACGGCAGCAGGGCGTTGAGCACGTCCTCCGGGGACGGTTCGAATTCGTAGATCGGCAATGCCCCGCTGGGCGGGGTCTCCGTCGTCTCCTCGATCTCGAGCGGCAGGATCCGCCGGATCACCGGGCGCTGTGTGAGCATGGACACGAACTCGGTATGCACCAGGTGGATCTCGTCCACGCCGCCTTCGCTGGCGGGCCGCTCAAACGCCTCGAGAAGCGCGGCCGTGATCTCGCTGGCGTTCGCGTTCGCCGGGGTTTCGGAGAAGCCGCTCCACTCTCCGCCCATCTCACGCTGGCGGAACCGGTGCCAGGTGATGCCCTTCCGCCCGGACACGTACGGCACCGACTCGACGCCTTGCTCCTGGAGCAGCATCCGCAGCCCCTGAGCCTCGCGCAGGACACTGGAGTTGTAGCCGCCGGCGAAGCCGCGGTCGCTGGTCAGGATCAGCACCGCCGCGCGGGTGGGGTTGGCCCGCTCTGTGGTGAGCGGATGGTCGATCTGCGACGACCGGCTGACCACGGCCTCGACCGCGGCGGTGAGCTCGCGCGCGTACGGTTCCGCATCACGCGCCCGCTGCTGGGCCTTGATGATCCGCGAGGACGCGATGAGCTC
Source organism: uncultured Actinomycetota bacterium (assembly GCA_963844655.1). Lineage (GTDB taxonomy): Bacteria > Actinomycetota > Actinomycetes > Streptosporangiales > Streptosporangiaceae > JASHPR01. Next base: position 801,706 of record CAWJPA010000009.1, read on the forward strand.
CTGGGCACGGGTGATCTTGGCGGTGGACTGTACCGTCCTGATCCGCCGCCTGACCAGGCGAAGCTGTGCTCCCACCTAGCTCCCGCCCTCCTTCTTCGGGGCCGGCACGCGCTTCTTGAGCTTCTCCTGGCCGACGTCTTCCTCGTCGACGGCCTCGGCGGGCTCCTCGCTGACCAGCAGCCCGCCGCTGGTGGTCTCGAAGCTGCGGCGGAAGTCCTCGATCGCGTCCTTGAGCGCGGTGATGGTGTCCTCGGACGCATCACCGGTCTCCCTGATCGCGTCGTAAATCCCGGCATGCGACCGCTGCAGCCGGTCCAGGAACTCGTCCTCAAACCGGCCGATGTCCTCGGTCGGCACGTCGTCGAGGTACCCGGAGGTGCCGGCCCACACCGCGACCACCTGCCGCTCCACCGGCAGCGGGCTGAACTGCGGCTGCTTGAGCAACTCCACCAGGCGTGCCCCGCGGTCCAGCTGGGCCCGGGAGACCGCGTCCAGGTCGGAGGCGAACGAGGCGAACGCCTCCAGGTCGCGGTACTGAGAGAGGGCGAGCTTCAGTCCCCCGGCGACCTTCTTCATGGCCTTGATCTGGGCGTCGCCGCCGACCCGGGACACCGACTGGCCGACGTTGATGGCCGGCCGGACGCCGGAGTTGAACAGGTCGGTCTCCAGGAAGATCTGCCCGTCGGTGATCGAGATCACGTTGGTCGGGATGTAGGCGGAGATGTCGTTCGCCTTGGTCTCCACGATCGGCAGCCCGGTGAGCGAGCCGCCGCCCAGGTCGTTGGAGAGCTTGGCGCACCGCTCCAGCAGCCGTGAGTGCAGGTAGAACACATCACCCGGGTAGGCCTCGCGGCCCGGCGGGCGGCGCAGCAGCAGCGAGATCGCGCGGTAGGCCTCGGCCTGCTTGGTCAGGTCGTCGAAGACGATCAGTACGTGCTGGCCGGCGTACATCCAGTGCTGGCCGATGGCCGACCCGGTGAACGGGGCCAGGTACTTGTAGCCCGCCGGGTCAGACGCGGGCGCGGCAACGATCGTGGTGTACTCCAGCGCTCCCGCGTCCTCGAGCGACTGGCGGACCTGCGCGATCGTCGAGCCCTTCTGGCCGATAGCCACGTAGACGCACTTGACCTGCCGGGCCGGGTCGCCGGAATCCCAGTTGCCCTTCTGGTTGATGATCGTGTCAATGGCGATGGCGGTCTTTCCGGTCTGCCGGTCGCCGATGATCAGTTCGCGCTGGCCGCGCCCGACCGGGGTGATCGCGTCGATCGCCTTGATCCCGCTCTGCAGCGGCTCGTTCACCTTCTGCCGCTGCACCACGGACGGCGCCTGCAGCTCAAGCACGCGCAGTTCGGTGTTCTCGATGGGGCCCTTGCCGTCCAGGGGCTCGCCGAGCGGGTCCACGACCCGGCCGAGGAAGGCGTCGCCGACCGGAACGGACAGGACCTCGCCGGTGCGCTTGACCTGCTGGCCCTCGTCGATCTTGCTGAACTCGCCGAGGATGACCACGCCGATCTCGCGCACGTCGAGGTTCAGGGCCAGGCCGCGGGTGCCATCCTCGAACTCGAGCAGCTCGTTGGCCATGGCCGAGGGCAGGCCTTCGACCCGGGCGATCCCGTCACCGCACTCGGCGACGACGCCGACCTCCTGAGTGGCTGCGCCCTCCGGCTCATATTCCTCGACGAAACGCGCCAGCGCGTCCCGGATTTCCTCCGGCCGGATTGTCAGCTCCGCCATTGTCCTCGCGTCTTTCTCGTCAGGATCTCTTGCCTAGGTCTTAGGTCTGGAGTTGTTCAGGCCGCCAGCCTGCGCTGGAGCCCGGCGAGCCGGCTCGCCATGCTGCCGTCGATGAGCTCGTCCGAGATCCGCACCGACATGCCGCCGATGACCTGGGGGTCGAGCACGATGTTCAGGTGTACGTCACGGCCGTAGGTGTCGGCCAGGGCCGCCGCGAGCCTGCCGCGCTGCTCCGCGGTGAGCGCGATCGCGACGTGCACCTCGGCCAGGAGGCGCTCTCGCCGTGCGGCGGCCATGCGGGCGAACTCGTCCAGGCTTGTATCCAGGCTACGTCCCCTGGGATGCAGCGCCGCCTGGGTGATCAGACGCAGCGCCGGCTGGGTCACCTTGCCCCGCAGCAGCGCGTCGATCAGTTCCTGCTTGCGGGAGGCCGGGGCGAACGGGCTCGACAGCGCGACCCGGAGGTCGGGGTTGGCGTTCACCACCCGGCCGAACCGGAACAGCTCGTCCTCAAGGTCGTCCAGGCCGCCTTCGCGATCCGCGCCCTCGACGATGGCCAGCACGGCCAGCTGCTCGGCCGCGCCGGCCAGGTCCCCGGGCTCGGACCAGCGCGCGCTGACCAGGGTGGTGACCAGGCTCACCGCGGTGGCCGAGATCTTCCCGTCGAGCAGGCTCTCGGCCAGGCCCGCCTTGGCCCGCCCCTCGCGCGCCGGGTCGGACAGCGTCCGGCGCAGGCCGGGCTCGCTGTCCAGCAGCCCGGCCACGGCGGACAGTTCCTCGCCGAGCCGGTCGGGGCTGATCCGGCCCGGGCCGCCGCCGGCGCCGAGCACCTCGGCCAGCCGGTCCTTGGCTTCGGCGAGCGAAGCCCGGCTCGAGCCTCTCATCGGGCCGACCTCACCCCGGCGGCCTGCTCCTCGAGTTCACCCAGGAACCGGTCAACGGTGCGCCGCTGCCTGGCCTCGTCCTGCAGCGACTCGCCGACGATCCGGCTGGCCAGCTCCACGGACATGGCCCCGACCTCCGCGCGCAGCGCGGTGAGCGCCTGCTGCCGGTCGGCCTCGATCTGGGACCGAGCGGAGTCCACCAGGCGCTGTCTCTCGGCTTCTCCCTCCGCCCGGAGCTCGGCCTTGATCTGCGAGCCTTCTTGCTTGGCCTGCTCGCGCATGCGTGACGCCTCATGCCTGGCCTCGGCCAGCTGCGCCTTGTACTGATCGAGCAGCCGCGCCGCCTCGGCCTGCGCCTCCTCGGCGCGGTGCAGGCCGCCCTCGATCGCGTCGGTGCGCTCCTGCAGCGTCTGCTGGATCCTCGGCATCAGGACCTTGGCCAGCACGCCAAACACGATAAGGAACGCGATCAGGCCCGTGATTAGCTCGGTCAAGCTCGGGACCAGCGGGTTCTGCGTTCCGCTCTGCGCCAGGTACAACATGGCGGGTCAACCCTTCGGACTTCGCTATTTGGTGATGAAGAACGGAACGGCGATACCGATCAGCGCCAGCGCCTCGGTCAACGCGAAGCCGATCCACATGTATGTGGTGATCCGGCCGGACGCCTCGGGCTGGCGGGCCATGGCCTCGATGGCGTGCCCGAACACCAGGCCGATGCCGATGCCGGGGCCGATGGCCGCGAGGCCGTAGACGAGCTTTCCCAGACCGACGAGCGTGATCGTCTGGCTGGTCGAGCCTGCGGCGACGTACAGCATGTGGTGCACCATCATTGGATGCATGTGTCGGTTTCCTTTTCTCCGGCCCGGCGCCACTGTGCGCCGGGTCTAGCTCGTCGGTTGCTCAGTGCGCTGGCTCCAGCGCATCCGATATGTAGAACGCGGTCAGCGTGGTGAAGATAAACGCCTGCAGCAGCGTGATCAGCACCTCGAGCACGAACACCAGCAGGAACACGACGAACGAGACCGCCGCGAACAGGAGGCCAATCGTCGCGCTGAACAGGTACCAGGAGGCGATCGAGAACACCAAGAGCAGCAGGTGCCCGGACAGCATGTTCGCGAACAGCCGGATGGACAGCGTGAACGGCCGCACCAGGATGTTGGACAGCAGCTCTATGGGGGCGAGCAGCGGCAGGATCCACCACGGGGCGCCCGGAGGGACCGCCATGTTCTTGAAGTAGCCGATCGGGCCCTGGTGCCGGATGCCAATAACGATGTAGGTCACCCAGACCACCAGCGTCAGGGCAACGGGGAACGCGAACTTCGACGTGGCGGGGAACTGAGCCACCGGGATGAGCTCCCAGAGGTTCATCAGCCAGATGAAGAAGAACAGCGTCACCAGGAACGGCAGGTACCGGTCGCCCTTGCTGCCCATCTGCGGCCGCAGGATCTGGTCGCGGACGGCCAGGATGCCAAGTTCGCCGACGTTCTGGATGCCGCGCGGCACCAGCTTCGGCTTGCGGAACGCCAGCCACAAGACGAACAGAACGATGGCCGCGGAGAGCGCCATGATCAGGATCGGCTTGGTGAACTCGAAGCCGCCGATCGTGAAAATCGGCCTGAAGTAGAAGTCCTCGATCGACGGGGCGGGGTAGCCGCATGAGGGCGTGGACTGGAAGTGGCAGCCGCTGGCCACCATGATCACGTGGGCGTCACTCACCGCGCTCCTCCGGCTGTTATCCGGGCCTCGTGAACCGGAAGATGACCAGTGCGAGGGCCAGACCCAGGCCGAGCAGCATACCGATCGGGAACGCTCCGGCGAATCCGGTCCACCGGGTGATCAGCCACCCGATGCCGCCATAGAGGACCATCCCCCCGATCAGGTAGCTCATGACGGCCCAGCCGGTGCCCTCCTTCGGGCCTTTCGGGAGGTCGTCGTCCTTGCCGCCGGGACTCGTGCCGGCTCCGCTCATAGCAGCCGGCCGCAGCCTTCTCTGTGGGCTGGCCCGCGCCGTCCATGTCTTCCCTGCCCCCCACGGGTCACCGTTCTCCGTCCGGCTCGACGTACAGCGCTTTCAGCCGCATGGACCAGGCGACCAAGCCCGCGCTGTACGCCAGGACGCAGACCAGCACGGTCAGGCCGAAGCTCTTGGGGTTGAACGCGGTCGTGTCCTGGAACTGGCCGAGGAGGATGATCAGGGCCAGGATCTTGAAGAAGAACGTGCCGAGGGCGGCGCCCATCATGGCCTGCGGGCTCACCCGCGCGGCGTAGCTCACGACGATCACGCTGATCCCGAAGAACAGCGCCACGACACCCGCGCCGATCAGCGCGCCGATCAGCCCCTTGCTGCCGCCGAGCGCGGCACCAAGCGCGATCATGATCACGCCGGCGACGGCTGCGACCGCAGCGGAGCGCCGGATGATCCGGGCGCAATTCGCCACCATCAACTAAACTCCGGGAAGAATCGGCGACCTAGCTCGACCTCGGGAAGCGCGCCAGCGCCCAGGTGACGCCGAACCGCCGAACCGCGGTGGCAACGCGGCTGCGTCGCCAGGTGAGCGAAATGTATCACGGCCTCTCAGTCGCCTTCGTCGGGGGCTCTTGTGAAAGATATCACAAGCTCCCTGACCTTGGCCTCAAGGGGTTACCTACCATGACGAATGTGACCGGCACGGCCGCGCCGCAGCCGCCCCGAGCGCCTGCCGGCGCCAGGGCAGCGAGAGCCTAGCGGAGTGGGCCGCAGCGGGTCAGCGCGGCCGCGACGGAGCGCCCGATGAGGCGCGCTGGCCTGTGTCCTGAGACCCGTTCCCCGCGGCCTGGGCGGCCTGGTCGCGGTCGCCGTACGAACCGCTCTCCGCGGCCTTGGTGGCCTGGTCCCTGCCCTCCTGGGCCCCGTTCCCTGCGGCCCGGGGCGCCCGGCCCCTGCTCCCGTCAGCTGGCGCATCCAGGTGCCTGGCGTCGGCGCCCTGGACGCCGGCAGCCCGGCCATCTGCTGGCCCGGTGCCCGCGGCATGCGGCGCTGCGGCCCAGGTCGCCGCGGCCGTCCGGCCGGGCCTCGGAGCCGGATCAACCGCCCCGCTGCCCGTGACGGCGGCGCTGCCCGTGACGGCGGCGCTGCCCGTGACGGCCGCGGGCCCGGGCGCGGCCACGGCTACCCTGACGGTCCGCCCCTCCCACCAGCGCAGCCTCGGCATGGACATCAGCAGGAGCAACAGGACGGCGGCGGCCGTGATCACGGCCAGCACGAACAGCGGGGTCCTGGCGATCGACAGCCACACCACCGCGCCCGCGAACAGCGTGGCCCACAGGTACATGATCATGACGCTGGAGCGGTGCGAGTGACCGATGTCGAGCAGCCGGTGATGCAGGTGCTTGCGGTCCGGCGCCAGCGGTGACTGGCCCGCCCGGGTCCGGCGCACCACGGCCAGGAGCAGGTCCGCGTACGGGATCACCATGATCGCGGCGGGCAGCAGCAGCGGCAGGATCTCAGGGAACCGGTTCACGGTGTTGCTGCCGCGCAGGCTGGCCGGGTCGAGCGAGGCGATGCTTGCGATCGGGACGTAGGCCAGTAGCAGCCCGAGCAGCATCGAGCCGGTATCGCCCATGAAGATCCGCGCCGGGTAGAAGTTGTGCGGCAGGAACCCCACACAGGCCCCGGCCAGCACCGCGGAGGCGAGCGTCGGCCCGGCCTGCAGCGGCAGGTGCACCAGCTGAGTAAGCCGGTAGTAATAGACAAAGAAGGCAAGCGCCGCGATGCAGACAATCCCGGCGGCCAGGCCGTCCAGGCCGTCGATGAAGTTGACCGCGTTGATCGTCCCCACCACGACCAGGATGGTGAGCGCGGTGGACTGGTTCGGGGTGAGGGCCAGCGTGCCCTGGCCCGGCTCGGGCAGCCAGCTGAGCTGTGCGCCGCTCCACACCAGGATGCCGCCCGCGGCCGCCTGGGCGGCCAGCTTGCTGATCGGGCTCAGGCCCCACCGGTCGTCGGCGATGCCGATTCCGACGATGAGCCCGCCGGCCAGCAGCAGCCCGGTGGCCATCCGCGGGCTGTCGGTGAACACCGTGCGCAGCGGCGTCAGCTGGCCGGCCACCATCAGTCCCGCGGCCAGCCCGGCGTAGATGGCCAGGCCGCCCAGCAGCGGGATCGGGACCACGTGCACGTCGCGGTCGCGGGCGGCGTGCATCGCGCCCACCGCGATCGCCCCGCGGCGCACCAGCGGCGTCAGCAGGTACGTGACAGCCGCGGTGACCAGCAGAACTAGGGCGTATTCACGCAACGTGGTCACCAGGTCCGGATGGAATGGACAGGCATTACGGCAACTCTAGAGCACCAGGCGCAGCACCGGGCGCAGGTGCTCCTGATGCGATCACGCGGCGGGCCAGGGTGCACAATAGCCACGAGCCCAGGCGGGCAATAGCCGCATTACCGGCAAAACCCGGTCAGGCGTCTGACCCCACGTCGTCGGCGGTGGACACGGCCGCCACCTCGCGCAGCCGCCCCAGTGACACCGCGCCGGCCCGCAGCAGCCGGGGGATGTTCCCGGTGAGGTCCACGATCGTGGACGGGACGTCGTTGAGGCACGGGCCACCGTCCAGGTACACGGACACGGTGTCGCCGAGCTGCTCCTCCGCGGCCGCGGAGGTGGTCGCGGCCGGCTCACCGGTGCGGTTAGCGCTGCTGACCGCCAGCGGCCCGGTCTCCTTCAGCAGCTCGATCGCGACCGCGTGCAGCGGCATGCGGACCGCCACCGTCCCGCGCGTGTCGCCCAGATCCCAGGTCAGCGACCGGCTCGCCCGGCACACGATCGTGAGCCCGCCCGGCCAGAACTCGTCGATCAGCTGCTGGCCGTACGGCCCGAGGTCCTCGATCAGCGCGGCGGCCGCGCGGACGGTGCCGACCAGCACGGGCGGCGGCATGTCCCGGCCCCGCCCCTTGGCCACGAGCAGGGAGGTCACTGCCGCCGGGTGGAACGCATCGGCGCCGAGACCGTACACGGTGTCCGTCGGCAGCACCACCAGCTCACCAGAGCGCAGCGCAAGCGCCGCCGCGGCAATGCCATTGGCCCGGCCGGCCGCGTCAGCGCAGTCATAGCTGGCACTCATGTCGGATCATCTTTCCACGCTGGGCGTGATTTCCAAATCGCGCTCACGAACCGGTCCCGCCCGGCCAGGTCCAGGTGGTTGCGGGTGCCCCGCCAGCCGTGCTCCTCGGCGAACACCCAGTAGACCGCGGCGCCCTGGGGCGCGCCGTGCTCCACGGCCACCAGGCCCCCGGGGCGCAGCAGCCGCCGGGCCACGCTCTCGATCACCCGGATCGCGTCCAGCCCGTCCTCGCCGCCCCACAGCGCGGTGGCCGGGTCGTACTCCCCCACCTCGGGCGGCACCCAGGACCCGGCCGGGATGTACGGCGGGTTGCTGATGACCAGATCCACCGCGCCGCTCAGGCCGGGCAGCGCGGTCGCGAAGTCGGCGCCGTGCAGCGTGACCCGGCCCGCCGTGTGCGGCGCCGCCGCCGCGCAGCGGGCGACGTTCCGCTCGGCCCACTGGCGGGCCAGCGGGTCGGCCTCGACCGCGTGCACCTGGGCGCCGGGCACCTCCTGGGCGATGGCCAGCGCGATCGCGCCGGACCCGGTGCCGAGGTCGGCGACCACGGGCTCGGCCACGTCCATCTCGCCGAGCGCGTCGATCGCCCAGCCGGTCATGACCTCTGTCTCCTGGCGCGGCACGAACACCCCGGGGCCCACCTCGAGCTCCAGGTACCGGAAGTAGGCCCGCCCGGTGATGTGCTGGAGCGGCTCGCGGGACGCGCGGCGCGCGACATCGTCCCAGTACCGCGGGTCGAACGCGGCGTCAGGCACCGTGTGCAGGGCGCCCCGGGACACGCCGTGCACGTGGGCGGCGATCAGTTCGGCGTCGGTGCGCGGGGACTCCACCCCGGCGTCGGCGAGCCGGGACGCCGCCACGGCGATCTCGTCAAGCAGCAGGTTCATGGGGGGTTCGCTCAGGTTGGCGGTGCACGTACAAGGGGGGTTGGCCCAGGTTAGCTGAGCACCGCCGGTTCGCTCAGGCGCGCTGCTTCATCGCGCCCGCCTCGGCGGACGCGCCGATCTTCTCCGCCCGGTCGGCCGTGGCCAGGGCCTCGATGACCGCGTCGAGTTCCCCGTCGATGACCTGGTCCAGGTTGTAGGCCTTGAAGCCCACCCGGTGATCGGAGATCCGGTTCTCGGGGAAGTTGTAGGTGCGGACCCGCTGCGACCTGTCAACGGCGGCGACCTGGCTGCGGCGCTCGGCCGCGGCCTGCGCGTCCGCCTCCTCCTGCGCCTGCGTCAGCAGCCGCGCGCGCAGGATCCGCATGGCCTGTTCCTTGTTCTGCAGCTGGCTCTTCTCGTTCTGGCAGGACACCACGATGCCCGTGGGCAGGTGCGTGATCCGCACCGCGGAGTCGGTGGTGTTCACGCTCTGGCCCCCGGGCCCCGACGAGCGGAACACGTCCACCCGCAGGTCGTTCGGGTCGATGGTGACCTCGACCGGGTCCGCCTCGGGCATGACCAGGACACCGGCGGCCGAGGTGTGGATCCGCCCCTGCGACTCGGTGACCGGCACCCGCTGCACCCGGTGCACGCCGCCCTCGTACTTGAGCCGCGACCACGCCCCGTCGCCCGGGGCCACGTCTCGGCCCCTGGCCTTGATCGCTACCGTGACGTCCTTGTAGCCGCCCAGGCCGGTCATGGTCGCGTCGAGGATCTCGGTCTTCCAGCCGTGCCGCTCGGCGAAGCGCAGGTACATGCGCAGCAGGTCGCCGGCGAACAGCGCCGACTCCTCGCCGCCCTCTCCCGCCTTCACCTCGAGGATGACGTCCTTGGCGTCGTTCGGGTCCTTCGGCACCAGCAGATGCCGCAGCCGATCCTCGAGCTCCTCCCGGCGCCGGCCCAGCTGGCCCGCTTCGGCGGCGAACGACGCGTCCTCGCCTGCCAGCTCGTGCGCGGTCTCCTCGTCGGCCGTGACCTGCTGCCACTCCCGGTAGGCGTGCACGACCGGGCCGAGCTGGCCGTACCGCCGGCCGAGCGTCCTGGCCCGGCCGGGGTCGGCGTGGACGGCCGGGTCGGCAAGATCCCGCTCCAGGGCGGTGTACTCGCCGGCCAGCTCATCGAGCCGGTCAAACACGGTTCCTCCAGGGATGTTGGCGCGCCCGGCCCGGCGTCCCGGTCCAGACACGCGCAACCCGGCGGACATACCTTCGTACGTCCGCCGGGCTGGTGAAGTTACTTGCCGTTCGGCTGCTTGCTGCCGCTCGGCTGCTTGGTACCGAAGCGCCGCTCGAACCTGGCGACCCGGCCGCCGGTGTCCAGGATCTTCTGCTTGCCGGTGTAGAACGGGTGGCAGTCCGAGCAGATGTCGGCGTGGATCACGCCGCTCTTGGCCGTGCTCCGGGTGGTGAAGGTGCTCCCGCAGGTACAGGTCACCGTGGTCACCACGTAGTCCGGGTGAATATCAGGCTTCATGTCAAGACTCCTGGTTCTCGGCGGTCGCCGGGTCGCCTGGCCGCTTGCCTGGAGGGCCGGGCGGGAACCGGTACCGCACTCGTGTAGATGATTCCAGTACGCCAGCTGCTGCAACGTCTGCCGGGCCCGGAAGATTCCCGGTTTCCTGGCTAGCTGCCGATCGTGGTCTTCTGCACCTGGAGCAGGAACTCGGCGTTGCTCTTGGTCTCCTTCATCCGCTCCATGAGCACCTCAAGCGCCTGCTGCGGCTCGAGCGCGTGCAGCACCCGGCGCAGCTGCCAGACAATCTTGAGTTCTTCCGGGGACATGAGCAGGTCCTCCTTGCGGGTGCTGGACGCGTCCACGTCCACCGCCGGGAAGATCCGCTTGTCGGCGAGCTCGCGGCGCAGCCGCAGCTCCATGTTGCCTGTCCCCTTGAACTCCTCGAAGATCACCTCGTCGGCGCGGGAGCCGGTCTCGATCAGGGCCGTGGCCAGGATCGTGATCGAGCCGCCGTGCTCGATGTTGCGCGCCGCGCCGAAGAACCGCTTCGGCGGGTACAGCGCGGTCGAGTCCACACCACCGGACATGATCCGCCCGCTGGCCGGGGCGGACAGGTTGTACGCGCGGCCCAGCCGGGTGATCGAGTCCAGCAGCACGACCACGTCGTGACCCATCTCGGCCAGCCGCTTGGCCCGCTCGATGGCCAGCTCGGCGACCGTGGTGTGGTCCTCGGACGGCCGGTCGAAGGTCGAGTAGATGACCTCGCCCTTGACCGTGCGCTGCATGTCGGTGACTTCCTCGGGCCGCTCGTCGACCAGCACGACCATGAGGTGGCACTCGGGGTTGTTCTTGGTGATCGCGTTCGCGATCGCCTGCATGATCAGCGTCTTGCCCGCCTTGGACGGCGACACGATCAGGCCGCGCTGGCCCTTGCCGATCGGGGCCATCAGGTCGATGATCCGGGTCGTCATGTTGCCCGGCTCGGTCTCCAGGCGGAGCCGCTCCTGCGGGTACAGCGGGACCAGCTTGGAGAACTCGGGGCGGGATCTGGCCGCCTCAGGGTCCAGGCCGTTGATCTTGTCCAGCCGCACCAGCGCGTTGAACTTCTCCCGGCGCTCGCCTTCCCGCGGCTGCCGCACCGCGCCCTCGACCACGTCGCCCTTGCGCAGGCCGTGCCTGCGCACCTGGGACAGCGAGACGTAGACGTCGTCGGCGCCCGGCAGGTAGCCGGTCGTGCGCACGAACCCGTAGTTGTCGAGGACGTCCAGGATCCCGGCGATGGGGATCAGCACGTCGTCCTCGGAGATCACCGGCTCGGCCTCGGTGCCGCGTTCCCGGCGCCCGCGACCGGAGTTCCGGTTGCGGAACCGGTCCCGGCCGCGCCGGCCGCCCTGGCCGCCGTCGCGGTCGTCATCGCGGTCGTTGCGGTCGTTGCGGCCGCCCTGGTCATTACGGCTGCCCTGATCATTGCGGCCCTGGCCGTCGCGGTCGCCACGCTGCTGCCCGGAGTCCCGCGAGTCCCTGTGGTCTGAGCCGTCGGCCGCAGCCCGGGGCTGCTCGTCCCGGCGGCCGTTGCCCTGGTCGTCACGGCGGCCGTTCTGGTCATCCCGGCGGCTGTTGTTGTTGCCGCTGTTGTTGCCGCGGCGGCGGCGGCTTTCGCGCTGGCCGTCGCCGGCCTGGTCGCGCTGGCCGTCACCGGACGGCTGGACATCGTCCCGCTGCGTGCTGCCCTGGCTGACGGAGTCGTTAGCGCCCGCGGCCGGAGCGGCCGTGGCCGCCGCCGGGGCCTGGGCACCGCCAGCGGCGCCGTCGCCGCCCCCGATGCTCGCGGCTCCCCCGCCGCCGGACGAACTATCGCCGATCCCGCCCGCACTTGCGCTGCCCACACCAGCCTGCGATGTCTCGAATTCCATGGCGTCCTGCTCAAAGTGGCGGGAAGCGCCGGCTCCCGCAGGCGCCCTCCGCTGATCTGTCTTGTCGTTGTCCGCACGCTGGCTGCCCGGGGCGGTCCTGCCCGCCACGGTCCTGCCCCCCACGGGACGCTCCACTGCGGGAGCCCCGCCGGTGCCTGCGCCATCGTGCGCGGCCTCGCCGCTCTGTGCGGCCTCGCCGCCCCGCTGCCGCTCCTCGATAGCGGCGATGACCTGACCCTTGCGCATCCGGCCGGTGCCCTGGATGCCCATCGACTGGGCGAGCCGCTGAAGCTCCGGCAGGAGCATCGCGGACAGCCCCGTGCCGCTGCGGCGGCTGGCTTCCGCCGTCAGGGGTTGGCCAGCACGGTCGTCCGTATTGGGCCAGGAGCGTACCGCGCCCGTCGGCTCGGGGGAAGCCCCCGCGCGCCCCGCCGAGTCCGGCACATTACCGGACAAAGCGGACGCAGCCGATGGTTCCTCTGGCAAGCCAGAGGCGCCGGTCATCAGATCGGTGGTGTTGCTCACGAGGGGTCCTTCCCAGGGCGCAGGCGCTGGCCGCAGATTCGGCCGTGGCCACCCGCTATCACACTCCGGCCTATCGGCCGGGCCAATTGTTCTGCTATCTGCCGTCCCCGCACTGCCCCGTGTCCGGCCGGCGTGTTGCCTCCGGCCGCCACGTGCGGTCCTCCGCTCTGTCTAGCAAGCAGCTGGGTAGCAACCAGCTGTGTACCAACCAGCCGCGCTGGCGCCGATGTGAGACGGCCGCGGCGAGCCCAGATGGCAGGGCAGGTCCGCACCGCCTCGCACCCAGATTCGCCCAACACCGTCCGCGCCTGGCAGGTGTGGCGATGTGAGGATGGGTGATTTTCTGTGACAGCCCAAGCCCTCCGCTGGATGCGGACGGGAACTTGTGGCGAACGGGCGGGCACCTGTCCCCATGACAGGGCATCCGGTGCGGCATCCAGCTTAACACCATGCGCGCCCACGGCATTCCTTCGGAGTGGTCCGTCAGTTGGGGAAGAGGCCGGCAGCTCGTGAGCGGGCGGCCCAGGAGGTCCTGGGTACGCTCCCTCGGCGCGGTTTCCGGGTACGCTCTCGCCGACCTAATGCGGGTGGAAGGCCCGGCATGGCGGACTGGAGACCACGCTGTGGCTGTCAACGTCCAAGGGGGCTTACACGCCATGCGATACCCGTTTCGGTGATGATTCAACCGCCTGGCCGCCAATCATGGCCGCGAGGTCCGTTCCAGAGGCAGTTGCCCCGGAACCTACTTCAACCAGGCGATTCTCACAAGTATCCCGGATCAGGTTGATCACAGCCGGGCCGGCGGGACCATGCCGGCCAGCCGCAGCGCGGTGCCCAGCGCGGTCTGCGCGGCGGCGGCCAGCCACAGCCTGGCCCCGGTTCCTGCCGCCTCCCGCGGCGCGGACCGCCCGCCGAACGGCAGCGCCGGGCAGCGTTCCCAGCAGGAGGCCCAGGCCGCGGCCAGGTCCTCGAGATACCGGAGGAAGGCATCGGGCCTGCGGCGGCGGGCGGCGGCGGCCGCGCGTTCCGGCAGCCAGGAGATGATGCTGAGCAACTCGAGCTCGCCCGGGCCCGCGAGCGCCCCGGCCCGGAACGCCTCCGGTGCCCCGCGGCTGAGCCCCAGATCGGCGGCCCACCGCGCCACCGACGCCGCGTGCGCATGGGCGTGACGGACCGCGAAGAACGGGTTCCCGGCGTCGTTCCTGGCGCACCTCAGCGCGTCGATCCCGCCCGCCCGGCCGGGAGCCGTCCTGGCCAGCGCGTAGCGGACCGCGTCGGCGCCCGCGAACGCGACGGCCGCGGACGCGGCGGTGCGGGTGGCCGGGGAGATGCGTACTGGCACTTCAAGGCTCTTGACCTTGGCTCCGGCGGCCCGGGCCAGCCGGCCTGTGATCACGGCAGCCACGTCCTGCCTGGCCTGGCGCCAGGTGGCGGCCGACGCGAGGCCGTCCTGGTCGGGCGCAGAAAGCACTGTGTCGTGCAGGGCGTCGCTGGCCGCGCAGGCCGCGCCTGCGGCCGGGACGCGGACGGCCAGGGACGCCAGCGCGGCAGGGGTCACGGTCACGGTGAGATAGCCGCCGCCGGTGACGGACACCGCGCTGATCCAGTCCGCGTCATGCAGCCTCGCGGCCAGCCCGGCGGCCTCCTCCCCCGGTGTCCGGCCGCTCGCGTCGGCCAGCTGGAAGGCCAGGGACGTGGCGTAGGTGCCCGGCCCGCCGCCAGCGCCGCGCGGGGCCGGGCGCCACGTGCCGGACGCGCGCAGGCCGAGCTCGGCGCCGATGTCACCCGGGATCACGGGCTCAGGGTATGAGGCGCGCCCCGCGGCAGAGGCTCAGTCGTAGACGCTGGTCGGCACGCCCGCGAGCTCGCGCACCACCCGGATCATCTCCGCCGGGTCGAACGGCTTGGTCAGGTACGCGTCCACGCCGATCTGGCGGCCGCGGGACCGGTCGTCCTCCTGGGCCCGCGCCGTGATCAGCACCACTTTGATCCCCGCGGTGTCCGGGTTGCGGTGCAGCTGCGTCGCCGTGACCCAGCCGTCCAGGCGCGGCATCATGACGTCCAGCGTGATCACGTCGGGCCTGACCTCGGTCACCTTCTCCAGGCAGTCCTTGCCGTCGACGGCGGTGAACACGTCGAATCCCTCGAGGGTGAGGTTGACCGCAATCAGCTGCCTGATGACCTCGTCGTCATCGACAACCAGCACCCGGCCCAGTCCCTGCGTCACCCGCGCGAGGCTATCGGTTCCGCTGCGTTAATGCGCGGCGATCGGCCGCGTGTCCGCAGATGTTCGCGGCTGGTACCCTGGCTCCGGCCACCGCAACCATTGCCTGCGGACGGCCTGAGCCCCCATAGCTCAGGGGATAGAGCAACGGCCTCCGGAGCCGTGTGCGCAGGTTCGAATCCTGCTGGGGGCGCCCTTCCGTCAGCAGCCAAAGGCCTTCCTGACCAGCGCTGATATGGGCAGGCCGCTCAGCGGCGAACAGCTCGCCCTGATCTGCCCTGGGTGCTGGGAATCCAAGCTCACCCACGGCCGCAAGCTGTGCCAGGCATGCTCCGTGCTGGTGATCATGGGCCGCCTGGACCCGCCGGCCTGAGCCTGGGCTCACCCAAACACGGCGGGTCAACGCACAGCGCGGAGCGCAGGGCTGAGCTAAGTCAGCTGTCGCCGGGTCATGCGGTGGCTCGTAAACCTCGAACCCGCACCCCGGAGCCCGGCAGGCGATCACACGATGCCTTGGGCCCTTCTGCTGCGCCTCACGGGCCGGCCGCGGCGTGCCTGGCGGCAGTTAGTGGAGCAGTGGTGTGCCGGCGGGGCCGGTGACTTGCTGGAGCATGGTGCGGGCGAGCTGGCGGACTTGGGGTGGCAGGGGGACGTAGCTGTTGGCGGCGGCGTAGGCCTGGCCGTCGTGGGTGAGCCAGTCGAGCATGGCGGTCAGGGCCTGGCCGGTGTGCTGGCTGGGCTGGTGGGTGTAGACCAGGGCCCAGCTGTAGCCGCTGATGGGGTAGCTGGCCGGGCCGGGCTGGTTGACGATGGAGAAGTCGGCCGGGGTGATGTGGGGTTTGCGGGCGGCGTCGGCGGCGATGGCCTGGGCGGTGGGGGTGACGTAGTTCCCGGCCTGGTTGCGGATCGCGGCGAACGGCAGCAGCAGGCCACGGGAGTAGGCCTGCTCGACGTATCCGATGGAGAAGGGTGTGCGGTAGACCGTGGCGGCCACTCCGGCATTGCCTTCGGCGCCTTCGCCGGCCGGCCAGCGCAGGGTTTTGCCGGTGCCGACGCTGGCTTTCCAGGCGGGGTCGATGGCGGAGAGGTAGTTGCTGAAGATGTAGGTGGTGCCGCTGCCGTCGGAGCGGTGCACGACGGTGATGGGCGCGGCGGGCAGGGTGACGCCGGGGTTGAGCGCGGCCAGGGCGGGGTCGTCCCACCGGGTGATCTGGCCGTCGAAGATGCGGGCGAGCACCGGGCCGGTCAGGTGCACTCTCGCTCCGGCGGGGAGGCTGAGGTTGTAGACGATGCCTTCGCCGCCCAGGGCGACGGGTATCTGGGTGACCGGGCCGCCGCGGGCGGCGGCTTGCTCGGCGGTAGTCATGGGCACGTCGGAGGCGCCGAAGTTGACGTGGTTGGCGCTGAACGCGGCGATGCCCGCGCTGCTGCCCACGGCGGAGTAGCTGACGGCCGCAGTGGGATGTTGCTTTCCGTAGGCGGCGAAGGCGGCGGTGAAGAACGGCGCGTCAAATGTCGACCCGGCCCCGGTGAGGGTGCCGGGCCTCGCGCTGAACGTGGCGGCCGGCGTGGCCGGGGTGGTGGTGGTCGTGCTGGTGCAGGCGGCGAGGGCGAGCAGGATGATCGCGGCGGCTACGGCCTGGAGGGCCCGGCGGGCGAGATGGCGCTGCTCGGGGCTTGGGCGCTGAGGGTGCCCTGACATGGTTGCTCCTTCAAGAGCGGGGTGGTGGTTTAGTGCGGCCGGGTGTCGCGGACCCAGGCCTGGGCGCCCATCTGGACCGCTTCCCAGGGGCTGCCAAGCGGCGGGGTGTAGGACAGGTCCAGGTCGCTGAGGCCGTCCACGGTCATGTGGTGAAAGATGGCGGTGGCGGCGATGTCGATGCGCTTGGCGATCTCGGCGTGCCGGTGGCCGAACAGCTGCAGGCCCAGCAGCCGCCCGGTGGCGCGGTCGCCGGTGACGCGCATGGCGATGCGGTGGCTGCCGGGGTAGTAGGCCTTGTGATCATCGGTCTCAAAGCTCACGGTGAGCGGATCGAACCCGGCCGTGATGGCTTCGTGGTCGCGCAGCCCGGTCCGGGCGGCGGCCTGGTCGAAGATCTTGACCACCTGGGTGCCGAGGCTGCCGGCGAACTCGCGGTTCCCGCCGACCGCGTTCTCGCCGGCGACCCGGCCTTGTTTGTGGGCGGTGGTGCCCAGGGGCAGGTAGGTCTGGCCGAGCAGCCGGTGGTGGGTGATGACGCAGTCCCCGGCGGCGAACACATCGGGCAGGTTGGTCCGCATCCCGGTGTCGACCGCGATCGCGCCCTTGACGCCGAGGCTGGCCCCGGCGTCGGCGGCGAGTGTGGTTTCGGGGCGGACGCCGGCGACGACCAGGACCAGGTCGGCGCAGCTGGCCACGCCGGCGCCGTCGGCCGTGGCGGCCTGGACCTCGAGCCGCCCGGCCTGGCCGGGTGCGGCCCGGCTGATCTTCCGGACGGTGGTGCCGGTCAGGACCTCGACGCCGTGGGCGGCGAGTTCGGCGTGCACGTGCGCGCCGAGCTGAGGATCGACCGTCGGCAGGACCTCGGGTAGCTGTTCCATCTGGGTGACCGCCAGCCCGCGGACGGTGAGGGCGTCGGCCATTTCCAGGCCGATGTACCCGGCCCCTACGATCACGGCTGTCTTCGGTGAGGTCTCGGTGAGGGTGCGCATGACGGCGAAGGTGTCGTCCATCGAATGCAGCAGGTGCACCCCGTCGGCCGGGCCGAGCGCGTGCGGTCCGGTCAGGCCGTCGATGGGCGGGCGGACCGGGACCGCGCCGGTGCCGACGATCAGCTTGTCGTAGCTGAGCAGTTCCTCCCTGCCTCTGGCGTCGGTGACCAGGAGCTTGCCGGCGGGAACGTCGATGCGCCGGGCGGTGGTGTCCAGCCGCAGTCCCATCCCGGCCGCTTCCAGGTCGGCGATGGTCCGGTGGGCCAGGTTGCGCCAGTGGGTGACCTCGCCCGAGACGTAGTAGGGGATGCCGCAGATGGAGAAGTTTGGGTAGGCGTCGGCCACCACCACGGTGACATTCGCGCCCGGGTCCAGTTCCCGGGCCCGCAGCGCGGCGCTGATGCCCGCGTCGCTGCCGCCGATCATGACCAGGTGCATGGCAGGGCTCCCCTCAAGGCGGGCTAATCGCCGGGCTGGCTGGCGCCGGGCGGCCGGGCCGCCGCCGGGGCGGCGCCGTCACGGGCGGCCTGGCCGGGTGCGGGTCCGGCCTGATCGTGGTGGGGGACGATGATGTCGGCGGCCTGAGCCGCGGTGATCCGCGGATACAGCACGCGGATGACCACCCACGCGGCCGCGCCGCCGATGATCTGGGCGGCGATGAACGCGGGCGCCGAGGCCGGCGCGATCCCGGCGAAGGTGTCAGAAAACATCCGGCCGATAGTGATGGCGGGGTTGGCGAAGCTGGTGGAGGACGTGAAGAAATAGGCGGCGCCAATATAGGCGCCCACGGCGGCCGCGGCGGTCTGGGCGCGGCCGGACCGGGCCAGCGCGAAGATGACCAGGATCAGCCCGGCGGTGGCGATGATCTCTGACAGGAAGTGGGCCGGGGTGGCCCGGTCCTTGGCTGAGATGCTCACCGCGGGCAGGGCGAACATCAGGTTCGCCGCCACCGCCCCGGCGATGCACCCGGCCACCTGCACCGGCAGATAGACGGCTGCTTCCCGCCAGCGCAGCCCGCCGAACGCGGCGTCCACGAACGACACCACGGGGTTGAAATGCGCGCCCGATACCGGGCCGAACATCAAGATGATCGCGAACAGCCCGGCTGCGGTGGCCGCGGCGTTCTCCAGCAGTTCCAGGCCCGTCTGGCCCGGGGATAGGCGCTGCGCGGCGATGCCGGAGCCGATCACGATGGCGGCCAGGAACGCGCTGCCCAGCAACTCGGCTACTAGCCGCCGCCACAACACCACCTGGTTCACGGCCCCATCTTGACGCCCGCCAGTTAGCTCAGTCAAGATTGAGTCAATGAATACTGAGCAAGATTTGAATGTGGTCGCGCGGGCTGCGGTGCACGCGGCGCTGGCTGACCCGGCGCGGCTGCAGATCATCGACACCCTCGGCGCCGGCGACACCTCCCCCTCAGAGCTGGCCGCGATGCTCGCGATGAGCTCGAACCTGCTCGCCCACCACCTGCACGTGCTGGACCAGGCCGGGCTCATCACCCGCCGCCGCTCCGACGGCGACCGCCGCCGCACCTACCTCCAGCTCATCCCCGGCGCGCTGGAGACACTGACCCGCCCGGCGGCCCGCACCGCCCAGCGCGTGCTGTTCGTGTGCACGGCTAACTCGGCCCGCTCCCACCTGGCCGCTGCGCTGTGGCGCCGCGCCAGCCCCCTGCCCGCCGCCTCGGCCGGCACCCACCCCGCCCCCCACATCGAACCCGGCGCCCTCGCCGCCGCCCGCCGCCACCACCTGCCCATGCGCCGCCTGCGCCCCCGCCACATCAGCGACGTCCGCCACGACGGCGACCTGGTCATCACCGTCTGCGACCTCGCCCACGAAGAACTCGGCCACCAGGCCACCGTGCACTGGTCAGTCCCCGACCCGGTACCCGTCGGCGACCCCGCCAGCTTCGACCAGGCACTCACCGAACTCAGCCACCGCGTCGAACGCCTCGCCCCCCGCCTCGCCGCAACCTCCTGAACTCTGCCCGGCCCCGGGCATGGCCGCGCACAGGGCCGGCACAAGCACCACGCCGATTACCGGCCTAGCGCTCTGCCGGGCTGCTAGCGGTAGGGGTCATCGCGGTGGCCCAGAAGCCTGCGTATTTGCTGGTGCCGCGGTGACCACCAGCTCTCGCCGCAACGGGGAACGTTGCAGCTGACCTTGAAGTGGCCACCGCGTGCCGCCTGGGCGGCGGGACAGTCGCACGGTTCCCAGGTGATCGTGACCGTGCCAGGCAGCCAGGGATGGTGACTCCGGCACTCCGCAGGCCAGGATGCCG
Source organism: uncultured Actinomycetota bacterium (assembly GCA_963844655.1). Classification (GTDB taxonomy): domain Bacteria; phylum Actinomycetota; class Actinomycetes; order Streptosporangiales; family Streptosporangiaceae; genus JASHPR01. The sequence goes on from CAWJPA010000009.1 coordinate 821,442, forward strand.
CCACAGCCATCCAGCTAGTAGAACACAATATCGAATTACTAGGCAGGGCAACGGGTCTCAAGATGGGCGCCCCCAGCACCGTCAGCCGCTCCGCTGGTGCGGAGAGGGCAGGAGTCTCGGCGTCCGGCGGCTTTGCTTGCTACAGGCCGACGGCGGCCGGGGCATTGCGCACGTGAGCGGCCAGCGGGGCGATCACGTGCTCGGCGTCGCGGTGCACGCCGCGCAGGGTGTTGGAGGAAAACGACCGCTGGAACTCCAGCCCGACGTAGACCAGGCCGGGATGAGTGGCCGAGATCCCGCCGCTGTGCAGCGGCATGCCGTCGCCGTCCAGCGCGCCCAGCGGGCTGAGGTAGTCCAGATGGGGACGGTAGCCGGTGGCGAACACGACGGTGTCTACCTGCTCGCGGGTTCCGTCCGGCCAGACGACGCCGTCGGTGCCAAACGCGGTGAACATCGGGCGGCGGCGCAGCTGGCCGGTGTCCAGGGCGTGACGGTACTTGCCGGTGTCGATCACCCAGCGGCCGGGCAGGTAGCGGCTGAGCCACTGCGGCGGGAGCAGGTCAAAGCCGGTGGTCACCAGCCAGTGGTGCAGGTCCTGGCCGCCGCGTCTCTGCGGGTGGAAGTTGACCGGGTGGCGGGTGGCCAGGGTCGTCTCGGCGACCTGGGCCAGTTCGCAGCCGACCTGGACCGCGGAGTTGCCCGCACCGACCACGATGACGCGCTCGCCGGCGTGCTGGTGGGGGCTGCGGTAGCCGGCCACGTGCAGCAGCCGCCCGGTGAAGCGGTCCTGGCCGGGCAGGACCGGCGTGTAGGGGTGGCCGAACGAGCCGGTCGCGGCCACGACACCCGCCGCAGGGAAACTTTCCCCGGTCGCGGTGTGTACTAGGAACCCGGCCCGCCCGCCGGCCTCGACCGCCGTCACCGGGGTGCTGGTGCGGATGTCGGCGCCGAGGCTGGAGGCGTAGCGGCACAGGTAGCTGACCACCTCGTCGCGGTGCGGGTAGTGGCCCGGATCGCCGGGGAACTCCAGCCCGGGCATGGCGCTGTAGGCGGCCGGGGAGAACAGGGCCAGGCTGTCGTAGTAACGCGGCCACGATCCGGCCGGCTCCGGGCCCGCCTCTAGCACCACCGGGCTGATGCCGTGGGCCTGCAGGGCGCGGGCGGCGGCCAGGCCGGACTGGCCCGCGCCGATGACAACGACATCACCCACCGATGCCATGGGATCGCTCCCTCCAAACGGTATGCCGGTGCAGCAGCCCGGCGGGATCGCTAGCAGCACGCCCCGGCAGCAGCGGCTGATTCCTCCGCCTGGCTGGTGCCGCAGCACTGCGAGGGCGCAGCATCCCCAGCGGCCGTGGTGGCGTGAGTGTCGTCGAGTTCGGCGGTGGTTGCGTCCCAGCCCTGGCTGCCTTCCTGCCCCCAGAACGTCGGGCTGTCATCCAGGACCGTGTAGATCTCCCACCGCTCGCCGTTGGGCGCGCCCTTAACCCAGAACTTGTCCTGCCGGGCATAGCAGCAGGTGGTGTCCCGCTCCTCGACGGCGGCCAGGCCCGCCTCGGCCAGCCGGGCCTGCTCGGCCTCCACGGCGTCGGTATCGGTGACCTCGACACCGAGGTGGTTGAGGCTGCCGCCCTGGCCAGGGTTCTCCAGCAGCACCAGTTTCAGCGGCGGCTCGGCGATGGCGAAGTTGGCGTAGCCGGGCTTCACCTTGGCTGGCTGGGTGGCGAACAGCTTGCTGTAGAAGGCGATGGACTCGCCCAGGTCATCGACGTTGAGCGCGAGCTGGATGCGACCGGGCACCGGGACCTCCAAGATATAGATGACTATCGATGTCTGTTCTGCCGCCGAGCTTGCCAGAGACATTGATGGATGTCAATATGTGCGTATGCCGACGTCTCTGACCGTGCTGGATCCCGCGGGCGTGGCCGCGTGCTGCCCGCCGCTGTCGGCCGAGCCGCTGTCCCGGGCCCAGGCCGAGCAGGTCGCGCCGCTGCTGAAGGCGCTGGCCGAGCCGGTGCGGCTGCGGCTGATGTCCCTGATCGCCTCGCACCCGGGCGGCGAGGCCTGCGTCTGCGACCTGAACGGGGCCTTCGACCTGTCCCAGCCCACCATCAGCCACCACCTGAAAGTGCTGAACGAGGCCGGCCTGGTAGACCGCGACAAGCGCGGCGTGTGGGTCTACTACCGGGCCCGGACCGAGGCACTGGCCAGCCTCGGCACGCTGATCGGCGACCCGCGCGGCTAACCGGGCACCTTGCGGGGCCGCCGACACCTGGACTCTCCAGGCACGCTGGCCTGCCCGCCCCAGCGCCAGGTCCTTGCACGCCACATCGAGGCATCCGCTGCCCGGCCAGAGCGGCGACGGCGCTAACCGGGCTGGCAGGTTCGCGGCCCTACGGCTTGCCGGCTTTGATGATCGCGGAGTGCAGGCCTTCGCCGGCGTCGGTGGTGGCCGTGATGGTGATGGCGGTGAACCCGGTCGTGGCCAGCAGGTCCTGGTACTGGCGGCTGGTGAGCGTTCCGCTGACGCAGCCGACTCGCTGTTCGGCTTGTGCCCGCTGGCGGGTGTCGAGGCCTTCGTCAGCGATGACGTCGCTGACGCCCAGGCGGCCCAAGGGCCGCAGCACCCGGAAGGCCTCGGCGAGGACTTTGGCTTTGTCGGTGGACAGGCTGATGACGCAGTTGGAGATGACGACGTCTACGTGGGCGTCGGGCAGCGGGATGTCCTCGATGTGGCCGTGCAGGAACGTGGCGTTGGCGGCGTCGGCCTGGGCGGCGTTGTTCCGGGCCAGGGTGAGCATGTCGGGGCTGGCGTCGAGGCCGTACGCGGTCCCGGCCGGGCCGACGCGGCGGGCTGACAGCAGCACATCCAGGCCGCCGCCGGAACCCAGGTCCAGAACGGTTTCGCCCGGCCGCAGGTCGGCGACCGCGACCGGGTTACCGCACCCCAGGCTGGCCCGCAGCGCTCCGGGCGGGGCATCAGCGGTGCCGGTGTAGGCGGCGGCGCCGAAGCCGCCGTCGGTGAAGGCATCCGGGTCGCAGTCGACGGGGGTGCCGCCAGCCAGGGCCGTGCGGGCCAGGCCGGAGTAGCGGCTGACGACCGCCTCGGTGGATGATGCGGCAGCGTGGTCAGAAGCCATGCTGGTGTTCCCTTCTAGCTGCGGCCCGCAGGAGCGGGCTGGACGGGGACCGGGCGGCCCATGACGACATCGGCGGCGGAGGGGAAGCACTCGACGCAGGCGTCATTGACCCGGTAATAGCTGGCGGTGCCCTTGTGCTCGGCCAGGACGAACCCGACCTCGGCCAGCACCTTGAGGTGAGCTGACACAGTGGACTGGCCCACCTGGACAGCGGCAACGATCTGGCCGACGGTCATCGGCACGCCCCGGCGGGCCAGCAGCGACACGATCTGGATCCGGGTGGCGTCGGAGAGGGCCTTGAACCAGGTCGCGTATTCGGCGGCGGTGGCCCGATCCAGTGGCCTGGCATCTTTCATCGTTAATCGACGATAAACGATGAAGCCCAGGAATGGAAGCCCCTTCCCCAGGGAAGGAGACCGCCGGTGACCGAGCCCGGAACGGGCCGGGAATGTCGGCAGATTAGTCACGCAGAGATCACGCCATGTTGCGATGGTAAAGAGCTGTTGTGATTGGATCTTGGACCCGCTGGGTATCTCGAGATCGCTTAACTCCATAGTCAGGCTTCCCGGGCGCGGAATCCCAATGCCCGGGGAGTCTTTGTCGTCAGCCCC
>CAWJPA010000010.1:0-146703 GCA_963844655.1 uncultured Actinomycetota bacterium
TACCCGGTCCAGGTACCGGAAGGAAGCGCGGCGCAGCAGGCTGCGGCCGTGCTCGGCGGCAGCACCGTGGTGGGCGCGTTCCACCATGTGTCGGCGCCGCTGCTGCTCGACCCCGAGGTCGCCGAAGTCGATATGGACGTGCTGGTGCTCGGCGACGACCGGCACGCGACCGACTTGGTCCAGGCGCTGGCCGAGCGGATCCCCGGGATACGCGGGGTATACGCGGGCCGCCTGCGCAACTGCGGCCAGGTGGAGGCGCTGACCGCCAATCTGGTCTCGGTGAACCGGCGCTACAAGGCCCACGCCGGCCTGCGTGTCACCGACATCTAGCGGGCGGCTGGCGGTTCCTCACCCAGCGGCCGGTAACCCGAGCACAGGACCCGCATCCAGGTGATCTGCTCGCCGTCGGTGTTGTAATAGGCCTGCTGCTCCACCAGGTGATCGCGGCCATCGCGGGCCACCCGCAGCCGGTAGGCGACGTGATCGCGGCCCGCCACCTCGCCGGTGGCGACCGAGCACAGCTCCTTGATGTCGTCCCCGGCGCCGAACCAGCGCCCCAGGATGATGTCCTCAGCCACCTGCCCGGAGCTATCGGCCTGCCAGTGCCGCCCCGGCGTCAGCGCCTGGAAGTCGATCGGATCGGCGAGCAGCGCACTGAGCGCGGCGGCGTCCTTGGCCGCGAGGGCCTGCGCGAAGCGCTCACCAGCGGTACCCATCATGTCGGTCTCCTTACCGTCAACGGCCAGGCCGGTGCCGGGGTCTTCTCCCCGCACAGCTTCTGAGGATGGCGCGCGGCGGGCGATCACCGCATGAGGCAACCTCCCCATCTTTCTGTCGCCGGATGTACCACGCAGCGGCCGGCAGCCGGTTACACCGGATCGCCCCGCATCAGGACCTTCCGCGCAGGATCATGGTGGATTGCGCGGTTTCTGTTATCCGGCCCGGCGCGGGACGTCTCCACAGACAGGTGGACCAGCACCGCCCGGAACCGGACGAGCGTGAGGTGTCAGGCACATGCCCCGAGGCAGCGGCCCAGGCGTGCAGACGGTCATGGCCGCTCAAGCCGGAGACGCCCGCGCGCTCGACCGCCTGCTGACCGGCTACCTGCCGCTGATCTACAACATCGTGGGCCGGGCGCTGAGCGGGCACGCCGACGTCGACGACGTGGTGCAGGAAACCATGCTGCGCGCCGTCCGCGGCGTCGGTGACCTGCGTGACCCCGCCGCGTTCCGGTCCTGGCTGGTCGCCGTGGCCATCCGCCAGATGCGCGATCACTACCGGGCCCGGCAGGCCGTGCCCGTGGCCGACCTGAACGACGACGTGGCCGATCCCGAGGCTGACTTCGTCGACCTGACCATCCTGCGCCTGGGCCTGTCGAGCCAGCGCGAGGAGACGGCGCAGGCCACCCGCTGGCTCGACCCGGGCGACCGCGAACTGCTGGCGCTGTGGTGGCTGGAAGCCGCGGGGGAGCTTGGGCGCGACGAGATCATCGCGGCGCTCGGCCTGCCGCCCGGGCACGCCGCGGTGCGGATCGCCCGGATGAAGGAGCAGCTCACCACCGCGCGGGTGGTGGTGCGGGCGCTGCGGGCCGAGCCGCCGTGTGCCGACCTGGCGATGGCCATCGCGGGCTGGGACGGTGCGCCAGGGGCGCTGTGGCGCAAGCGCATCGCCCGCCACATCCGCGACTGCCGGCACTGCGGCGTCCAGCAGTCCGGCCTGATCCCCGCCGAGCGGCTGCTGGCCGGGCTGCCGCTCGTCCCGCTGCGGGCCCCGGCCGTGACCGCCCCGCTCCGGCCGGCGGGCGGCCACCGGGCAGCGGCCAGGCCGCGCCCTGGACACCTCCTGGCCAAGGCCGGCGGGCCTGTGCAGCTGAAGTTCGCGGCGGCCGCGGTGGTGGCCTGCTGTGCCGTGGCCGGCGGCGCCGTCGCTGTCCACCTGCATCACACCCGGCCGGTGGCCGCGGCCGCACCGGCCGCTCACCCCGCTCAGGCTGTGGCCCGGCCATCGGCGCGGCCGGTGCCCAGCGCCACCCCGTCCCCGGCCTCGCCGGCCGGCACGCCCTCACCCACCCCGGCGCCGGTGGCCGCGGCCCCCGCGGTGACCACTGCGAAGAAGGGCGTCGGTGCGTGGTCGTTCGGCGGAGCCACCCAGGCCCTCGCCGAGTCGGGCGCCAGCTGGTACTACACCTGGTCGGCCGCGCCCGGCGTCGCCGGGCCGGCCGGGGTGCAGTTCGTGCCCATGATCTGGGGCAGCGCGGACGTGACCGCGAGCACGCTCAGCCAGGTTAAGCAGGAGGGCCCCGACCTGCTCGGCTTCAACGAGCCGGACATGAGCGGCCAGTCGGACTTGACCCCGGTGCAGGCCCTCAGCCTGTGGCCGCAGCTGATGGCGACCGGTCTGCAGCTGGGCAGCCCGGCGGTGGCCGACAACGCGGCCACCCCAGGAAGCTGGCTGGACCAGTTCATGTCCGGCGCCGCGGCCCGGGGCTACCGGGTCAACTTCATCACGCTGCACTGGTACGGCGCCGACTTTGACACCGCCGCGGCCGTCAGTCAGCTGGAGAGCTACCTGGAGGCGGTGCACGCGCGCTACCACCTGCCGATCTGGCTGACCGAGTTCGCCCTGGCCAACTTCGGCGGCTCCCCGTCCACCCCGAGCCCGCAGCAGCAGGCCGCGTTCGTCACGGCCGCGACCGCCATGCTCCAGGGCCTCAACTACGTGCAGCGCTACGCCTGGTTCGGGCTGCAGGCCACGTCCTCGGACGGCAGCATGGGCCTGTTCAGCACCGGCCCGGTCGCCACTCCCGCGGGCCGCGCGTTCGAGGCAGCGGGCCCGGCAGGCTGATCAATCCAGTACCGGCACTCACCCTCGAGGATGTTGTCAAGTACTCCGCCGTTGGCCTCGATGACCCGCCGGGAGGCCAGGTTCGGCTCGGCGCAGGTGAGCAGGAGGCGGGTGAGGCCGAGGCTGTCCCGGCTAAAGCCGATCGCTCCCGCGAGCATCGCCGTGGCGTGGCCCTGGCGCCGGTGCCGCGGGGTGACGTGATACCCGATGTGTCCGCCGTGCCTGGTGAGCTCCGGGGTCAGCCGATGCCGGACGATGACGGTGCCCAGATAGGTGCGGCCGCTGAGGTACCACAGCGTGGATATCGGGACACCCCAGTACTCCTCCTCATCGAGGACGCCCCGGACGTAGCCGTCGAAATCCGCCGCCACCTCGTCCACGGGAAAGTCCGGCAGCCAGCCCTCATCACGAAGATCGCGGGCGGCTTCGATGAACGAATCGCGGACCAGCGGGGTCGGCTCGGCCAGATGGGGCATGATCGAGAGACTAACGAGGTCAGCTCGGCCTCGGTGGCCAGGGCATGGCCGTAGAGCACGGCGTGGGCCAGCTGCTCCGCGGTCTCGAACGTGTCGTCCCTGGTGCTGCCGTCATCCACGATCGTGACCGTGAACGGGCAGTCCAGCCGCTGGAAGTAGCCGACCGTCCTGGGCACGATCGTCCGCAGATTGGCCGCCTCGTTAAAGGCGGGCAGGAAGAACGCGACGCCGTCCTCGCGGACCCGCGTGCGGATCTCGTGCAGGGCCGGGCGGTGCTCGGCGTCGGCTCCCTGGCCGGCCGGGACCGGGCCGCGCCGGAACGTGATGAGGTTGTTGGCGGTGAACGTCACGGCCGCGCCGGTCACGATGCCCAGCAGCGACGCCGCGACGATCCAGACGCCGTGGTGCGTGGCGGTCGCGAAGATCAGCTCGTTGGCCACCAGGGCGGCGACGGCGATCGTGTTGAACGCGGCCCAGCGCGCGGCCCAGGTCAGCATCCTGGCCCGGGGGTCCGCCGAAGGGCGCAGCTCGCGGTCCCGCCAGGTCAGGCGCGCGCTGAGCACGAAGTTGAGCTGGGCCGACAGCGCGAAGCCGATCCCGTTCGCGATGACTTGGTTCAGGCCGAGGTGCGCGAGGCCGACCAGGATGGCCAGCTGGAGCAGCGTGCAGGAGACGGCGACCGTGCCGAACCGGACGAGGCGCAGGTCCCACAGCCGGCCGGCGTGGGGCGGCCATGGTGCGGCGGGCCGCTCCGGCTCCGCCGCCGTCGACGGCAGGCGCGATTGCTGATCCGTCACCTGTGGACTCCCCCCGAATGGAACGGCGGCCGCCCCCTCGGCGGTCGCCGTCAACAACAGGCTGCGGTAGATCGGCTCACCGCAGGACCGGCAGGGGGAGCCGGTCTACACCGGGCGATCTAGCCCAGCCGGGCGGGTGCGCATGGTCATAACGGGGGAGTCAGGGCGGGCCGCTGTATGGTCGCGTGGTGACCTCACGAGGACGCAAGGTAGCCGCCTCCGCGGCCGGTGCCGTAGGGCTGCCGTCGCACGCGGTCAGCCCGCTGCGCGCGGTGGCCAGCCGGCTTTTCTTCGCTCTCGGCCTGCTGGTGCTGTGCTCGCTTATCGTCTACCTGGGACGGGACGGCTACCGGGACAACGCGCACCCCGGGCAGCCGCTGTCCCTGCTCGCCTCGGTGTACTACGCGACCATCACCCTGTCGACGACCGGATTTGGCGACATCGTCCCGGTGACCGCCACGGCGCGGCTGGTGAACATCGTGGTGATCTTCCCGATCCGGCTGATCTTCCTGGTGATCCTGGTCGGCACGACGCTCGCGGTGCTGACCGAACGAACCAGGACAGACTGGCGCATTGCCCAATGGAGGTCGAAGGTGACTGGTCACACGGTCGTGGTCGGGTACGGAACAAAGGGCAGGAGCGCGATCGCGGCGCTGCGCGAGTCCGGGATACCCGGCGCCTCGATCGTGGTGATCGACACCGCCGCCGAGGCCGTGGCCGAGGCGAACGCCGCCGGGCTGGTCACGGTGACCGGTGACGGCGCCCGGCGGGACGTGCTGGCCCAGGCCGAAGCGGCCCGTGCCGCGCAGGTGATCATCGCCGTGCACCGGGACGACGCTGCGGTCCTGATCGCGCTCACGGCCCGTGAGCTGAGCCCCGGCGCGGTGATAGTCGCGGCGGTCCGGGACCGGGAGAACGAGGGCCTGCTCAGGCAGAGCGGCGCCAGCCAGGTCGTGGTGTCCTCGGACGCCGCGGGGCGGCTGCTCGGGCTGGCCACGATCCGGCCGTCGGCCGCCCGGGTCATCGCCGATTTGCTGGACAGCGGCTGCGGGCTGGACCTGGACGAGAGGCCAGTGGCCGAGGCCGAGGTGGGCCGCCCGGCCCGTGAGGCAGCGGGGGCGGTCATCGCCGTGCACCGCGGCGGCCGGCTGCTGGCCGCCGACGACCCGGAGGCTGCGCGGCTGCAGGCCGGTGACCACCTGATCCTGCTCGCGACCGCACCATCCAGCGGAGCTCAGCGGTAGGAGTGATCCCCGTCCGGGAACCCGCCCGAGACGACGTCCTCGGCGAAGGACTGCGCGGCCTGCCGGAGCACCCCGCCGACCTCCGCGTACCGCTTCACGAACTTCGCGGTGTGCGGCGACAGCCCGGCCATGTCCTGCCAGACCAGCACCTGCGCGTCGCAGTCCGGGCCGGCGCCGATGCCGATCGTCGGGATGGCCAGGCTGGCGGTGACCCGCGAGGCCAGGTCGGCGGGCACCGCCTCGAGCACCACCGAGAACGCGCCGGCCGCCTGCAGCGCCTTGGCGTCGTGCAGCAGCCGCTCGCCGTCCTCGCCGCGGCCCTGCACCCGGTAGCCGCCGAACGCGTTCACCGACTGCGGCGTCAGGCCCAGGTGGGCCATGACCGGGATCCCGGCCGCCACCAGGTCCTCGACCTGCCGGAGCACCCGGTGGCCGCCCTCCAGCTTGACCGCGTGCGCCCCGGCTTCCTTCAGGAACCTGGTCGCCGCGGCCAGCGCCGCCTCGGGCGAGCCCTGGTAGGAGCCGAACGGCAGGTCGGCGACCACCATCGCCCGGCTGGTGCCGCGGACCACGGCCGCGGTGAGCGGGAGCAGGTCATCGACGGTCACCGGGATCGTGGTGTCGTGGCCGTAGACGACCATCCCGGCCGAGTCCCCGACCAGCAGCACCGGGATCCCGGCGTCGTCGAAGACCCGCGCGGTCAGCGCGTCATAGGCGGTGAGCATGGGCCATTTCTCGCCGCGCGCCTTGGCGGCGGCGATGTCGCGTACGGTCACCCGCCGCGGCGTGCGGCCTCCGTACAGCGGCTCTGGGGCCGTGGCCCGTGGTTCAGTGGTCCGAGCTTCAGTGGTCCGCGGGCTGGTCGCGGCCACGCCTGAGTCACCTGCGGGCGCAGTCATGAGGGACCTCCATGCCTCGAGGCGCACGTGCGGCGTCCCCGGACACCTCGATCATGCCATGGGCCGGACCCGGATTCACCTGCCCGAAGGCCGGAAATATTTTTCGATACGGATCCGTTCCGTATCGTTAGTACGCTAGCCCCGGCGGCCAGGACTCAGCCGCCCCGGGCCCCACAGCTTCCCAGGTAAGGGCACATGGATTCACAGACCATTCAGCGGCGCCGATGGGTGATCCTCAGCGTCCTCATCATCAGCCTGATCGCGATCGTCCTGGACAACACGGTCCTGAACATCGCCCTGAAGACGATTGCCGAGCCCCGGGCCGGGCTCGGCGCCAGCCAGAGCGAGCTCGAATGGGCGATCAACTCCTACACCCTGGTGTTCGCCGGGCTGCTGTTCACGTTCGGCGTGATCGGTGACCGGATCGGCCGCCGGCGGATGCTGATGATTGGCATGGCCATGTTCGGCCTGGCTTCGCTGCTTTCCTCGTATGCGCAGACCCCCGATCAGCTCATCTGGGCCCGGGCGCTGATGGGGCTCGGCGGCGCCGCGGTCATGCCGCAGACCCTCTCCATCATCACGAACGTGTTCGAGCCGCACGAGCGGGCGCGGGCCATCGGCATCTGGGCCGCCGCCGTCGGCATGGCCATCGCCATCGGCCCGATCGTGGGCGGCCTGCTGCTCGACCACTTCTGGTGGGGCTCGGTCTTCCTGATCAACGTGCCGGTCACCGCGGTGGGCGTGGCCGCGATCATCCTGTTCGTGCCCGAGTCCAAGAGCCCGTCCCCGGGCCGGATCGACTACCTGGGCGTGCTGCTGTCCATCGCCGGCCTGGTGCTGGTCGTGTACGGGATCATCCAGGGCGGCGACACCGGCTCCTGGCTGCGTGGTGACGTGCTCGGGCCGGTCGTCGGCGGGCTGGCGGTCCTCACGGTCTTCGGGTGGCACGAGGCGCGAACCGCGCACCCGAGCCTGGACGTCCGGCTGTTCCGCGACCCCCGGCTGTCCTCCGCCACCGCCGCGATAGCGCTGGTGTTCTTCGCGATGGCGGGCGTGTACTTCTTCATCAGCTTCTACCTGCAGAACGTCCGCGGCTTCAGCCCGCTGCACGCCGGCCTGCTGACCATCCCGATCGCCGCAGGCCAGCTGCTGGCCTCGCCGCGCAGCGCCGCACTCGTGCGGCGGTTCGGCGCCCGGGCCGTCAGCTCGGCCTCGCTGCTGCTGATGGCGTTCGCGATGGCCGGCTACCACCTGCTGGGCACCACCACGCCCATCTGGGTGCTCGAGGCGGCGTTCTTCGTCCAGGCCGTGGCCATGGGCACGATCATGCCGCTGGCCACAGAAGCGGTGATGTCGGTGGTGCCGCGGGAGCGTGGCGGAGCCGGTTCGGCGATCACGAACACCTCCCGGCAGGTGGCGGTCGCCCTGGGCGTGGCCGTGCTCGGGTCGGTGCTCGCCCAGGTTTACCGGGGCCAGCTGTCGCCTCACCTGGCCGGGCTGCCGGCAGGCACCAGGAACGCGGCCACCCAGTCGATCGCCGCGACCCAGGCCATCGCGCAGCGGCTCGGGCCGGCCGGCTCGCACCTGCTGACCGCGGCCAACGACTCGTTCGTGCAGGCCATGCACGTGACCTCGCTGATCTCCATGATCATCGCGATACTTGGCGCGATCGTCATGGCGGTCTGGATGCCAGGCCGCCGCCCGGTGTCTGCGGCAGACGCGGTGTCTGCGGCAGACGCGGTGCCTGCCGCAGACGCGGTGCCCGCTGCGGGCGAGGTGCTCATCGATGGCTGACGTGACCGTGCACCGCCGTCCCGGCCGCCCGCGCAGCGAGCAGGCCGAACGGGCGATCATCGACGCGGCCCTGCAGGTGTTCGCCGAGTCCGGGGCGGACGGGCTGTGCGTGGAACAGGTCGCGGCCAGGGCCGGCGTCGGCAAGGCCACCATCTACCGCCGCTGGCCGGGCAAGGAGGACCTGCTCCTGGACGCGCTGGCGTCCCTGAAGGCCCCGCTGCCCGAGCCGAAGGGCCGGTCCGTGCGGGAGGACCTGGTGGCGGTGCTCAGCGCGATGTGCGACGAGGCGGCCGACCCGCGGCGGGCGCGGCAGTTCTCCCTGCTGCAGGGGGAGGGGGCGAAGTACCCCCGGCTGCTGGCCCGGTTCAGGGAGACGGTCATCGAGCCGCGGCGCGAGGTGGTCAGGTCGGTCCTGCGCCGGGGCGTGGCCACCGGCGAGCTGCGCGAGGACACCGACGTCGAGGTGGCGGTGTTCCTGCTGCGCGGGGCGTCGCTGTCGGGCAGCCTCTACGGCCAGGAGCCCATCGAGGACTACGCCAAGCGCGTGGTCGACGAGCTGCTGCGCGGCCTGGCCGCACGCTGACCCCGGGGCACGCCGGCCAATGCCGGTGGCCGCGGGGCGTGCGGGCAGCGTAAGGGTTATCGTCGGCACGGGGCGATGTCGACAGGAGAGGCCAAATGCGGCTGACCAAGCTCGGGCACGCCTGCGTGCGCCTGGAGAAGGACGGGTCGGTGCTGGTCATCGACCCGGGGACGTTCAGCGACGCCGGCCAGGCGCTGGCCGGCGCCTCCGCGGTCCTCATCACCCACGAGCACGCCGATCATCTCGACGCTGACGCCCTGCGCGCGGCCATGAGCGGCGATCCGGGCCTGGAGCTGTGGACCAACGGCCCGGTCGCCGGGCAGTTCGCCGATTTCGGCCCCCGGGTGCATGCCGCGTCCCACGGCGACACGTTCACCGCGGCCGGGTTCGACGTGCACGTCTACGGCCGGGATCACGCGCAGATCCACCGGGACATCCCGGTCATCGTGAACACCGGTTTCGCGGTGGACGGCACCGTGTTCCACCCGGGTGACGCGCTCACCGTGCCCGAGGACCGCGTGCCGGTCCTGCTGCTGCCGCTCGTCGGGCCCTGGCTCAAGACGTCCGAGATGATCGACTACGCCCGGGAGGTGGCGCCGGAACGGGCGTACGCGATTCACGACGCGATCCTGAACTCCGCCGGGATCGGGCTGATGGAGCGCATGCTCGGCGTCGCCGCCGCGCCCACGGGCGCGCCGTTCGCCCGGGTCGACCCGGGCACCACGGTCGAACTTTAAGGCAACGTTGCTCGTCAGGACAGCCCAGTACCCTCGGACACCGGGGTGCCCCCCTCGGAGCGGGCCGGCTCGCGCCACCGGTTCGTGATCGGCAGGCGGCGGTCCCGGCCGAAGTTCTTCGACGTGATCTTGGGGCCGGGCGGGTACTGCCGGCGCTTGTACTCCGCGCGGTCCACGAGCGCGACCACGCGGTCCACCAGGCCGGGGTCGTGGCCGGCCGCGACCAGCTCGGCGGCGCCCAGGTCGTGCTCCACGTAGTCGTCCAGGATCGCGTCAAGCACCGCGTAGTCCGGCAGCGAGTCGCTGTCCATCTGGCCCGGGGCCAGCTCCGCGCTGGGCGGCTTGGTGATCGAGTTCTCCGGGATCGGGGGCGTCTCGCCGCGCCGGGCCGCCTCCCGGTTCCGCCACCGGGCCAGCTCCCAGACCAGCGTCTTGAACACGTCCTTGATCGGCGCGTACCCGCCGGCCGAGTCGCCGTAGAGCGTGGAGTAGCCGGTGGCCAGCTCGCTCTTGTTGCCCGTGGTCAGGACCAGGTGGTTCTCCTGGTTGGACAGCGACATCAGGACCATGCCGCGGATTCTGGCCTGCAGGTTCTCCGCGGCCAGGCCGGAAAGGTCGAGCTCCGCCTCGAACGCGTCGACCATGGACCGGATCGGCACCGTCCTGGCGTGCACGCCCTGGCGTTTGACCAGGTCATCGGCGTCGGTGACCGAGTGGTCCGACGAGTAGCGGCTCGGCATAAGCACCACGTGCACCAGGTCCGCGCCGACCGCGTCGGCCGCGATCGTCGCGGTGAGGGCCGAGTCGATCCCGCCGGACAGGGCCAGGATCACCGAGCTGAACCGGTTCTTGCGCACGTAGTCACGGACGCCTGTGACCAGGGCCGCGTACACCTCGTCGAGATCGGGGAGGCGGGGCCAGACGGCCTGGGCGTCCGCGGCCCGCACCGGGGCCGGCCGGGCCACGTCGTCGAGCTCAAGCCGCCGGATGGTGATCACCGAGCCGTCCCTCGCGTCGACCGGCGTCGCGGCCGGGCTCAGGGCCGCCGTCGCGGCCGGCAGGTCCAGGTCCGCGACGACCAGGGCCTCGGTGAACTGCGGCCCGCGGGCGAGCAGCCGGCCGGCGGCGTCGACCAGGATCGAGTCGCCGTCGAACACGAGCTCGTCCTGGCCGCCGACCATGTTCGCGTAGGCAAGCGCGGCGCCCGCCTCGCGCGCCCGGCGCTGGCAGAGCTCCAGGCGGGTGTCGTCCTTGCCGCGCTCATACGGTGACGCGTTCGGCACCACCAGCAGGCCCGCCCCGGCCGCGCAGGCGGCCGTGACCGGGCCGCCGTCCTGCCACAGGTCCTCGCAGATCGCGATGGCCACGTCCACGGCCTGCCCGCCGCCAGCGGGCATCCTGAACACCGGCAGGGTGTCGCCCGGCACGAAGTACCGGTACTCGTCGAAGACCCCGTAGTTGGGCAAATGGTGCTTGGCCGACCGCACCGCAACCGCGCCGTCGTAGAGCAGCGCGGCCGCGTCCAGCGGGGCCCCGGCGGGCAGCCCGACGCGCGGCGCCAGGTCGGGCCGGTGGTCGAGGTACCCGGTGACCACCGCGATCCCGGCCAGCCCCTCGGCGGCGAGCCGCTCCGCCGTGGCCCGCAGCGCGGCGGTCGAGGCCGCGACGAACGATGCCCGGAGGGCCAGGTCCTCGACCGGGTAGCCGGTCAGCATCATCTCGGGGAACACCACGAGCCTGGCGCCTTGATCCGCGGCGCGCCTGGTCCAGCCGACGATGAGGTCCGCGTTCCCGGCCAGATCCCCGACGGTGGCGTTTACCTGAGCAAGAGCAATACGCATTTCCGGCACGTCCTCAGCATAAGCGGGCCCGTCGGCGTTCCATGATCGTGGTGGATTAGGTGCGCCAGGTGACCAAAACCCACCACGATCATGAACCCCGGGGCCGCCGGTGACGTGGGGCGTTAACGTGCCGGAAACACGCGTTGGGCAGACTGACCGGGTGGACAGGCAGGAAGAGTTCGTACTGCGCACACTCGAGGAGCGAGATGTGCGCTTTGTCCGGTTGTGGTTTACGGACGTCCTCGGTTACCTGAAGTCGGTGGCGGTCGCCCCGGCCGAGCTCGAAGGTGCGTTCGCCGAGGGCATCGGCTTCGACGGGTCGGCCGTGGAGGGCTTCGCCCGGGTCTACGAGGCGGACATGATCGCCAGGCCGGACCCGTCCACGTTCCAGCTGATGCCGCTGCGTGGCGAGGTGGCGGTGGGCCGGATGTTCTGCGACATCCTGATGCCGGACGGGTCGCCGTCCTACGCCGACCCCCGGCACGTGCTCAAGCGCGCGCTCGGCCGCGCTGCCGACCTCGGCTTCACCTTCTACACCCACCCCGAGATCGAGTTCTTCCTGCTCCAGGAGAAGCCGGAGCCCGGGGTGAAGCCGCGGCCGATCGACACCGGCGGCTACTTCGACCACACGCCGCACACGATCGCGCACGACTTCCGCCGCAGCGCGATCGTGATGCTGGAGAGCATGGGCATCTCGGTCGAGTTCAGCCACCACGAGGGCGCCCCGGGCCAGCAGGAGATCGACCTGCGCTACGCCGACGCGCTGACCACGGCGGACAACATCATGTCGTTCCGGCTGGCCATGAAGGAGGTCGCGCTCGACCAGGGGGTCTACGCCTCGTTCATGCCGAAGCCCTTCACCGAGCACCCCGGCTCGGGCATGCACACGCACATGTCGCTGTTCGAGGGCGACCGCAACGTGTTCCACGAGCCCGGGGCCGAGTTCCAGCTGTCCAAGCTCGGCCGGGCGTTCATCGCCGGGGTGCTCACCCACGCGGCGGAGATCACCGCGGTGTGCAACCAGTGGGTCAACTCCTACAAGCGGCTGTGGGGCGGGGACGAGCGCATCGCCGGCGCCGGCGGTGAGGCGCCCGCCTACATCTGCTGGGGCCACAACAACCGCTCGGCGCTGGTCCGGGTGCCCATGTACAAGCCGCAGAAGGGGAACGCCACCCGGGTCGAGTTCCGCTCGATCGACCCGGCCTGCAACCCGTACCTGGCGTTCGCGGTCATCCTGGCCGCCGGGCTCAAGGGCATCGAGGAGGACTACGAGCTCCCGCCCGGCGCCGAGGACGACGTGTGGGCGCTGACCTCGGCCGAACGACGCGCGCTCGGCATCGCGCCGCTGCCGCAGAGCCTGGCCGACGCGTGCGACGTGATGCAGCGCAGCGAGCTGGTGGCCGAGACGCTCGGCGAGCACGTCTTCGACTTCTTCCTGCGGAACAAGCGCTCGGAGTGGCAGGAGTACCGCCGGCAGGTCACCGAGTTCGAGCTGGACCGCTACCTGCCCACGCTGTAACCCGGGCGGTAACCCCAGTGCTGTGCGGCCGCCGCTACAGGCCGGGATGCAAGCCGCGCTGGAGTCGCCGCTGGTACCGCCGCTCGGCCTCCTGGCTGAGCGGCCGCAGCCTGATCTCGGCCGTGGCGATGACCTCTTTCCAGTCGTCCCGGCCGAGCACGGGGAGCGCGGTGTCGCACAGGTGCGCGTACAGGGCGATCGCCTGGCCCAGCCAGTACGCGCGGGTGATGTGCAGCCGCTGGAAGCTGTACGTGGCGTTGCCTGCGTGCGGCTCGGTGTAGAAGAGCCCGGACGGCGCCGCGCCTGGGCGGGAGCCCGCGGCAGTGAGCAGCGCGAAGAGTGCGAGCCCGCTGCCCGGCAGGTACGCATCGAGCAGCTTGCCGCGCTTCGGTACCGGCACCGGCTGCAGCCCGTCGTCCTGCCTGATCTCGGCGAGCCTGTCGGCCATGGTGTCGGTCCGGTCCGCGATGTCGTCGGCCAGGTCGGGCTGGCCCACCTCGCCCACATCCTCGGCCCGGCCGCTGGTCTTGCGCAGCCAGGTGATCGCGTCTGCGGTCAGCGCGTAGCCGCGCTCGCGCCGCAGCGTGGCGTCGGCCGGCTCCACCAGCCACCGGGCCCGCACCAGGATCTCGGCCAGGCGCCCGATGGCGCCGAGGCCGGCCGAGGACACATGATCGCCCAGGCCGGTGACCGCGAGGCCGAACGCGTCCGACCCCTCGGTGAACATGGCCCGCATGTGGGCCTCGACCGTGACCGGCAGGTTAAAGCGCCAGCGCGCATCCTCCAGGGCCGGGAACATGGCCTGGCGGGCGGGGTCGATGCTGCCGATCAGGCTCGAGGCCACGGCGAGCAGCGCTTCGGCGAGTTCGCCGTCGGACATGGCCGCCGGGGAGGACCGCGGGGCGGGCGCCGGGCCCGGCATTCCGCGGAACATCTCGTCCACTTGCTTGACGACCTGATCCCAGGCGCGTGTCACGCCGTCGATCAGGCCCTGGAAGTCCTCGTTCACGCTGTCCGCCCGGTGCTCGATCACGTGCGCGGATGGCAGTCCCCGCTGTCGTCGAGAATAACGGGCGGTCATGAGCTGACATACCTGGATTGGCCGGTGACCTCGGAATGCCAAGCCCCGGGTGCACCGCCAGCCGGAACCGGCCGGCGGAGGCGAGTGCCGGCCGGCGCGGCCGCCGGCGGCTCGCTACCGTGCAGGGGTGAGCATGCCGCGCGGTATCACCCTGGCCGGGCAGCTGGCCGCGATGGGCTTCGGCGACACATCCCGCGCCCAGCGCCTGGTCACCGAGGATCTGGGGCTCGACACGGCCGGCCCGGACTCCGGCGTGCTCGCCGCGCTCGCCGCGGCGGCCGACCCGGACCTGGCCCTGGCCAGCCTGGCCCGGCTGCCGGCCGACGCGGAGCTGCGGGAGGCCCTGCGTGCCGACGAGGAGTTCCGGACCCGCCTGGTCAGTGTGCTCGGGGTCAGCGCCGCGCTGGGCGGCCATCTCGCGCGCCATCCCGGCGACTGGCGGATGCTGCACGGGCCGGACGCGCTGCGGCGCCCCATGCCGGGCGAGCTGCGGGACGAGCTGCTGACCGCGGCCGGAGCCCGGCCCGGCGACCCCGAGCCCGTGTCCGGCCCCACCCGGCTGCACGGCGCCGACCCGGTGACCGCGCTGCGCACCGCGTACCGGCGGCGGCTGCTGCACCTGGCGGCCAGGGACCTCACCGGGGCCGAGGGCCTGGCCGAAGTCGCGGCCGAGCTCGCCGACCTCGCCGCGGCGGCTCTCGAGGCGGCGCTCGCCATCGCCCGGTCCCAGCTGCCGCCCGATTCCGCGCCGTGCCGCCTCGCGGTGATCGCGATGGGGAAGTGCGGCGGCCGGGAGCTGAACTACGCCAGCGATATCGACGTGATCTTCGTGGCCGCGCCGGGGGAGCCGGACGGCGCGGCGGGCCCCGGCGACGCGGACGGCGGCGGAGAGGCCGCGGCGCTGCGGACCGCCACCCGGCTCGCGGCCGGGATGATCCGGGTCTGCTCCGAGGCCGCCACCGAGGAGGCCCTCTTCCCCGTCGACCCGAACCTCCGCCCTGAGGGCCGGGACGGGCCGCTGGTCCGCACGCTGACCAGCCACCGCGCCTACTACCAGCGCTGGGCGCAGACCTGGGAGTTCCAGGCGCTGCTCAAGGCGAGGCCGGTGGCGGGCGACGCCGGCCTCGGCCAGGACTACATGGCCGCGCTCGGGCCGATGGTGTGGGAGGCCGCGCAGCGGGAGAACTTCGTGGCGGACGTGCAGGCCATGCGCCGCCGGGTGATCGGCAGCCTGCCCGCGGACCGGGCCGGCCGCGAGATCAAGCTGGGCCCGGGCGGCCTGCGCGACATCGAGTTCGCCGTCCAGCTGCTGCAGCTCGTGCACGGCCGCACCGACGAGTCACTGCGCCCGGCCGCCACCCTGGACGCCCTCGCGGCTCTGGCCGGCGGGGGCTATGTGGGCCGCGGCGACGCGATGAGCCTGGCCGCCGCGTACCGGTTCCTGCGCAGCGTCGAGCATCTGCTGCAGCTGCGCAGGCTCCGCCGCACCCACGAGCTGCCCGAGGACCCGGCCGTGCTGCGCCAGGTCGGGCGGGCGCTGCGCGAGATGCGGCCCGCCGGGGACGACGCGGGCCAGGATGCGCCCGGCGGCCAGGACGCGGCCGGGACCAGCCCGGCCGACGCCAGCCCCTGGCGTGGCGACCCCGCCGCCGACCTGCTCGCCGAGTGGGCCAGGCACGCCAGCCAGGCCCGGCGGCTGCACGAGAAGCTGTTCTACCGGCCGCTGCTTGAGGCGGTGGCCCGGCTCCCCGGCGACGCCGCCCGGCTGACCAAGGAGGCGGCCCGGGCGCGGCTCGAGGCGCTCGGGTACGTGGACCCGGCCGGGGCGCTGCGGCACATCGAGGCCCTCACCGCCGGCGTCTCGCGCCGGGCCGCGATTCAGCGGACCCTGCTGCCGGTGATGCTCGGCTGGTTCGCCGACGCGGCCCAGCCCGACGCGGGCCTGCTCGCGTTCCGCCAGGTCAGCGACGCGCTGGGGGATTCGTCCTGGTATCTGCGGCTGCTCAGAGACGACACCAGGGTCGCGCAGCGCATGGCCAGGCTGCTGGCCTCGAGCCGCTACGCCACCGGGCTGCTGCTGCGGGCCCCTGACGCGGTCGCCATGCTCGCCGACGAAGCCCAGCTCGAACCCCGGCCCGCCGGGTCGCTGCAGGCTGAGGCCGAAGCCGTCGTGCGCAGACACGGCACGGCCGGCCACTCGGCCGCCGCCGTGCTCGCGCTGCGCCGCCGGGAGCTGCTGCGCACGGCCGCGGCCGACCTGCTGGGCCTGTCCCGGGTCGAGGCCACCTGCGAGGCCCTCACCGCGGTCGCCGCGGTGACCGTCGGGGCCGCGCTGGAGGCCGCGGCCAGGAAGGTCGAGGAGCAGGCCGGCCCGCTGCCCACCCGGATGTGCGTGGTGGCCATGGGCAGGCTCGGCGGCCACGAGATGGGCTACGCCAGCGACGCGGACGTTATGTTCGTGCACGAGCCGCATCCCGGCGCCGATGAGGAGGCCGCGACCCGGGCCGCGCAGGCGATCGCGGAAGAGCTGCGCGCGCTGCTGGGCCGCCCCGGCCCCGACCCGGCGCTGCCGATCGACGCCGCCCTGCGGCCCGAGGGACGGCAGGGACCTCTGGTCCGCACGCTGGGTTCCTACCGGGCCTACTACCAGCGCTGGTCGTCCCCGTGGGAGGCCCAGGCCCTGCTGCGCGCCGAGCCGGTCGCGGGTGACGCCGGCCTCGGCGGGGACTTCACCGCCCTGGCCGACGAGTTCCGCTATCCCGCCGGGGGAGTGAGCGAGGCATCGGTCCGGGAGGTCAGGCGGATCAAGGCCCGGATGGAGGCCGAACGCATGCCCCGCGGCGTCGATCCCGCCCTGCACCTCAAGCTCGGCCCTGGCGGGCTGGCCGACGTCGAGTGGGTCGCGCAGCTGCTGCAGCTGCGGCACGCCCACGCGGTGCTCGCGCTGCGCACCACCCGGACGCTGGCCGCGCTGCACGCCGCCCTCGGCGAGGACCTGATCACGGCGCGCGACGCGGCGGCCCTGACCGAGGCCTGGCTGCTCGCCACGCGGATCAGGAACGCCGTGATGCTGGTCCGGGGGCGGCCGGGGGACACGGTTCCATCCTCGCAGCCCGAGCTCGGCGCGGTGGCGCGGCTGCTCGGCTACGCCCCCGACGCCGCCCAGGACCTGGCGCAGGATCACCGCCGGGCCGCCCGGCGGGCGCGCTCGGTGATGGAGCGCCTGTTCTACGGCTGAGCTGCTACGGGCGAGCTAGCGTTCCGCGACTGGGTCCAGCACCGGCTTCACGTCGAGGACCGGCGTTCCGTCCAGCGCCTCCAGCGGGCCGACCAGGATCCGCAGCCCGTCCGTGACCAGGACGCGGACCCGGTGCAGCCCGATGGGGTTGGGCCGGTCCGGGGACCGCGTGCTGAACACGCCGGTGAGCGGCCGCGCCGCATCTCCGCGCGGCCGGGTGACCAGCATGTCGCGGTCGGCCCGGTCCAGCCAGGTCAGCACGATGATCTCGGCCCCGGCGGCCAGGTCGCGCAGGCCGTCGGCGACCTCGGGCGCGAACACCAGCCACGCGTCGGGCGCGCCCTCGTCCCCCTGCATGGGAGCCTGTTTCAGCTCAGCCAGCGGCGATTCAACCCAGCCGATCGGCACGGCCAGGTAGCCCGCCGCGTTCACCGGTTCCACCCGGTCAGCTTGTCATGCTGGGGAGCGGGCCAGGAGAGGGACGAGCACCTGCGCGTCGGGAGTTCCCCAGGCCGTCACCGGGTCCCATCCGGGACCGGTGTGGTAACCGGCCACGCCGGCCGGATACGGCATGGCCAGTTTGTTGGTGCCGGGGCCGAGACGATGTTTGTCTTGCCGCCGGCGGTGAAGACGATCGGCCAGCCGCCCAGCTCATCAGCGACGCTGGCCACGTCGGGCACGCCCCTGGCCGTTGAGATCCCGGGGACGCCATCTTGACAGGCGGGACGGGCGTACCGGTGGCTGAAGCCGCCCGCCGAGGCTACGAGGCTCTGGCTGAAGGAGGTCTCGCCATCTCAGGCCGTCTCGCCGATATAGGCGCCGGTCGATGGATTCGCGGAGTCAGGACGTTGGAGGGCAGCAGGACCACCCGCAGGGTGGTGGCGGGGGCGACCGCGTGCACGATCTCGATGTCCCCGGCCTCTTCGCCAGTTGGGGACGGAGCGGGGCAAGCACTGTCACCGTTTCGCCGCGGCCGTCGATCCCGCGGTCCAGCAAGGGCTTTCAGCGGCTACCGTCGGCCGATTACCGGCCGTTCGCGGAGAAGTGCTGGTAATCACGGGCACCCTGCCAGGTGCCGCCCCAGCCCCAGCCGACCGAGGCGAACGCGCGTACCACCTTGTCGCCCGCGTGAATGATCCCCGGATCGTGCAGGCTCCGGTCGACATACACGCGGCAGCGCGGGTGCGCCTCGTAGCCGTCGGCGGCCACGTAGGGGTTCTCGCACGGGTCCAGATCGACGGCCAGTCCGTAGGCATGCTCGGACCAGCTCGAGGAGCCGGTGGCGTCGCGGCAGTTGAACGCCGACGTGTTGTCCGCCTGGATCGACGCGAAATCCGAGCCGTGGTAGGCGTCCACCGGCACCATCCTGCGGATCGGGTAGCCCATGGTGAACAGTGTGCGGAAGACCAGGATCAGCTTGCCGGTGACCGCGGCATTCACCACCAGCTGACCCGTGTGGACCTTGTGGTCGAACCCGCGGTAGGTCACGGTGATCAGCCGCAGCGCAGAGGGCGCGACCGGGCAGCCGGGATGCCAGGAGTACCTCACTTGGGAACGATTCCGGATCCGGGCAACCTTCGCGGTGAACACCTGCGGGCGCTCTTGCGTGCGAGACGGGACGGCGGACGGCGACGCGGCCGGTGCCGGCTGCGCCAGAGAGTTGGCCGGACGCGGCGCCGACGCGGCGGGGGCCTGCCCGCCGCAGCCGGCGCCGGCCAGCGCGAGCGCAGCCGCGAGCGCGGCAGGGACCACGGCCGCCCGCATCCTCGTCATGGCAGCAGAACCTACCGTCCACGGACTGACCCGTGGCGAGCCAGGTCAGTACCGGTTCGCCGTTCAGCCGGGCTTGCGGGCCATGACCACCTCGGTGTCGCCGGCCAGTCCCAGAAGATGCCCTCGGCGCTGTGGTCCGCGAGCAGTGCCCGCACCTGCCCGGCGAAGCCGTCAAGACGATCACCAAACAGGTGCGGCGCCGAGAACGAGAAGGACAGGTACCCGGACAGGACGCTTTCGCTATCTCGCAGCAGGTCGGGGACGCCCGGGGCCAAGAACTGCCGCGGAACACCGAAGCGAGTCCGGGCCAGCACGTCCTCGAAGCGGTGAGTACGCTGCGGGGCGGTGCCCTGGCCGGCCTGCCGGGTGCTCCCGAGATACTTCTGCACCAGCGCCTTGATCTCATCGTGCGGGATCACAGGCACCCCAGGGTCTGGCGGCCGGGGCCGCCCCGTCACCGTGTGGGCGATCAGGGCCAGCGCACCGCCGGGCTCCAGCATGTCGTAGACGGTCTCGGCCACGGGCTGCTCGTCGGTCCAGTGGAAGGACTGGCCGTGTCCCCCGTCCACGACCGAGTGGTCACAGGCGGCCGTTGTCGCGCAGGGTGACCAGGGTGCTCACGGTGATGTAGCCGCGCCAGTCCAGTTCGGCCGCGGGGGACCAGGCCGGGAAGTTAAACGTCCAGCCGCCGTCGTCGCGCTGCCCGGCGGCCTCATGGTCGAGGTGGGCCTGGATGACCGGCTCGTCGAACAGGGCGCGCGCCCGCGATCCGGGCGTGGGGGCGAACGAGAGCGGTGAGTGCGTCTCCCCGGGCTGATCCGGGTCGAGCGCCACCATGCCCACCAGCGTCGGCGCGACCTGGTCGAGCGCGCTCTGGGCCCCGGCGGCGTCGGGCACGTGGTTGAGGAAGCTGATCACGCCGATCATGTCGTAGGGGCCGGGGGAGGACAGCTGGCCGATCCGCTCCCAGAGCAGCTCCGTGGCTCGGTCCAGCCACGGATGGGAGAACCCGCGGGCGTGCAGGGTGCCCGCGATCTGGCCGGTCGAGACCAGCGAGGCCGGGCGCCCGGGCTCGGGAACCCACCAGGGGGCGTGCGGCCAGCCCTCGACGGTCGGCTCCACGAACGTTGAGCCACCCTCGGCGGGCGCGTTCGCCTGCAGCCAGTCGCAGGCTCCGGTGACCAGGGCGGTATCCCAGGCGTCGGCCTCGTCCAGGATCTCCAGCGCCAGCGCGATCGCGGCCGGCTGGGTCGCCGGGTCCCGCCCGTCCGGTTCCAGGCCGTGGCCGAACCCGCCGTCGACGTTGCGGTACGCGGCGACCGCGTCCCGCACCGGCGTGGCCTCGCCCCCGCCGAACAGCCGCTCGAAACGCCGGCGGTCCACGACCCGGGCGCTCGCGGCGATGAACTGCGTGGCAGCATCAAGATCAGGTTTGCTCATGCCCTCATCGGACCACGCCGCCCGCGGTTCCGTATTGAACGAAGCGGACGCCGGAAGTGATTGACTGAGACGGTGGACTGGGCACCGGGGTACCGCGAGTTCGCGGCGCCGGAAGCGTTCAGGCAGGAAATTCAGTGCCTGTGGGTGTCGATCATGCCGCCGGAAGGCGGGAAGCCGACGCTGGTCCTGCCCGATGCCTGCATCGACCTGATCTGGCAGAGTGGCGTGGGCGCGTTCGTGGCCTGCCCGGATACCGGGCCCGTCCCGGACTCGCGGCCGCCCGGGGCGGTGATCGTGGGGGCGAGGTTCCGGCCCGGGGTGGGCGGTGCCGCACTCGGTGTGCCGCTCAGCGAGCTGCTCGATCAGCGGGTCGACGCCGCGGACCTGCCCGCGGTGCCGGCGGGGCGGCTGGCGGGCTCGCTGCCGCCTGCGGAGGCCCTGCGGCGGCTCACCGAGAGCGCCGCGGAGATGGTGACCGAGCGGCCGGCCGACGGCCTGGTGCTCACCGCGGCCCGCTGGCTTGGCCGCCCCGGGGCGCGCGCCGAGCTGGCCGCCGGGCGGCTGGAGGTCAGCGAGCGGCAGCTGCGCCGCCGGTGCCAGGCGGCCATCGGCTACGGGCCGCGGACGCTGATGCGGGTGCTCAGGTTCCGCCGGTTCCTCGCCCGCCTCGATGCGGCCGGGGACGCGGCCGACCTGGCGGGCCTGGCCGCCGAGGCCGGCTACGCCGACCAGGCCCACCTCACCAGGGAAAGCACCCGGCTGGCCGGGCTGCCCCCGGCCGCGCTGGCCCGGGCCCGCCGGTCATAACGCGTTGCCCCAGGCGACCGCCTGAGCGGCCCGGCTACCCGGCGTTCCGCCGGCCGGCGTAGGCGGCCAGCAGCTCGTCGCGGACCTCGGGCGGGAGCGGCTTGACCGCCTCGCGGACCGTGACCCCCGAGGCCCGGTGCACCCGCGGCGCCAGCCACCCGGCGACCAGGCTGGGCCGGCGCTTGGCGGTGTCGCGCAGGATCCAGCCGATGGCCTTGCGGATGAAGAACTCCTTCTCCTCCAGCATCCGGTCGGCATACCGGGAAAACCGGTCGAAGTCGCCGTCACCACGGCGCAGCGGCCGCAGCAGGGCCAGCATGGCCGAGCGCCGCAGCCAGAAGTCGTCGTCGCCGGCCCAGCGGTCCAGGGTGGCGGTGAGCTCGGGGTAGCGCTCGACCAGCCCGCCCATCACGTGCTCGGCCAGGGTGTCAACCAGCGCCCAGGTGCGGGCCGTGCGCAGCATCCGCTCGATCATGGCGACGTCGTCGGCCTGCAGCAGGGCGGGCTTCGCGTCGAGCAGCTCGACCGCGGCCAGGCGGCACTCGAACACCGGCCGGGCCCAGAGCTCCCCGGCGGCGGCGGCCAGCTCGTCGTGGGTCAGGCCGGGCCGGGCCCGGCACCACGACCTGATCACCGAGCGGGTGTCGGGCACCGTGGTGCCGGTGAACTCCAGGTCGCTCTTGAGATAGGCCTTCGTGCCCGCAGCGCGTCCGGGCGTGCCGAGATCGCGCAGCTCACGCTCGATCGGGATCACGAGGCATGGTAATCCGCTAGCCGGTCTGGTTGATGTTGGAACGGGTGATGACCCCGCTGTCGACCGTGTAAGTGCCCGCGAAGTCCTTGACCGTGCCGTCGGTCTGCGTGGCCACGAGCTTGACGTTCACCACGTCGCCGGACACCGAGATGATGGTCACGTTGTCACGGGCGGTGCCGGCGAAGCCGCTCTCGAACTTGGCGAAGGACGAGGCGGTGTTCCTGCCGCCGAGATTCCACGCCCTGGTGTAGTCGTGGTTGTTGATCGCGGCGAAGTACGCCTGCACGGTCGCGGCCGGGCCGAGCGGCCCGGAACTGGCCTGGGTCGGCGAGACCGACGGGCTGGGCGATCCGGACGTGCCGGAGGTGATGGTGCTCGGTGCCGGGGGAGTGTTGTGGGCGTGCAGCACGATGGCGGCCACGCCGGCGAGAGCCAGGACCACGATGACCCCCACGACCAGCCCGACGGTGCGTCCCCGTCCTCGCCGGCGACGGGCCGGAGGACGGCCGCC
Organism: uncultured Actinomycetota bacterium; assembly: GCA_963844655.1. Taxonomy (GTDB): domain Bacteria; phylum Actinomycetota; class Actinomycetes; order Streptosporangiales; family Streptosporangiaceae; genus JASHPR01. The sequence continues at coordinate 22,339 of CAWJPA010000010.1, forward strand.
CCCCGGATACCGGCCGGGGCTGGCCGGAGGCGGGGCCGGCCACGACGCCGGGGGCCTCGGCCCTGGGCCGCTGGTCGCGGCCGGGTCAGCGGGCCAGGACGAGGCCGGTGCCGGGCTGGCCGGCCAGGGCGAGGCCGGTGCCGGGCTGGCTGGCCAAGATGTGGGCGGCGGCGCGGAGTCGGCCGGCCAGGCCCCGGCCGGCCGCGGCTGCGGGTCGGCCGGGCTGGTCTCGCCGGGCAGGCTGACCGGGTCGGTCGGCGCGGTTTCCTCGCTGGGCCATGACGATGGCGGCCGGATCTGGGCCATCTCCGTGGGCGGCCGCCCGGCCGGGGCGCCCGGCGAGGCTGGCACCGCGTCGTCGAGACGGATCCGGCACGCGGCGCGCAGCGCTTCCGCGAAGTCACCGCAGGTCCGGTAGCGGTCGGTCGGCGCCTTGGCCAGCGCCCTGGCCATGACCTCATCAAGGGCGGGGGGCAGGTCGGGCCGTTTGGGGGTCAGCGGCGGGGCGGGCGTGGACAGCTGGGCCCACATGACCGCCAGGCCCTGTTCGCGCCGGAACGGCGGCTCGCCCGCGAGCATCTCGTAAGCGGTGCAGGCCAGCGAGTACTGGTCGGCGCGGCCGTCGACCTGGCCGCCCTCGATCTGCTCGGGCGCCATGTAGTCGAGCGTGCCGAGGAACTGGCCGGTCGAGGTGATGCTGACCTGGGACAGCGACTGCTTGCTGAGCCCGAAGTCGGACAGGTACACGTGATCGGGCTGGCCGCTCCCGGCCACCCGGCCCAGCAGCATGTTGCCCGGCTTCACGTCGCGGTGCACCAGGCCGTGGGAGTGCGCCTCGTCCAGCGCGGAGGCCACCTGGGTGATGACATGCGCGGTCCGGATCGCGGCCAGCGTGTGCTCGCGGTCCAGCAGGGTGCGCATGTCCTGCCCGCTGACGTAGCGCATCGCGATGTACAGATTCCCGTCGGCGTCACCGGCGTCGAAGACCGGCACGATGTGCGGATGATCGACGGCCGCCGCGGCGCGCATCTCCCGGAGGAAACGCTGCCGGAATGGCGCATCTCTGGCCAGGTCAGGAGCCAGGATCTTCAGCGCCACCGACCGGTCCAGCCGGGAATCGAACGCGCGGTAGACGACCGCCATCCCGCCGCGGCCGATCTGTTCCACGATCTGGTAGCCAGCTACCTGCGAGCCGATCGCGAGTTGACCCGTCGCCGAGGGTAGCTCGCCGCTCACCATGCCTCCGTTGGGTTCAGCCGCCCAGGGACGAACTCAGTATCCGCTCCGCCGGAGCGCTGTCAAACAGACTGGCGGCGCCGCGACATACTGAAACCAAGGCGTCATCTGCCGCGCCTCCCACCGAACCCGCACGCCCGCATCATCTGTTTGGCCATTCCTGGCGAACGGCCCAGAATGTGTCCGTTACTGTTTCAGGCCCTAGGTCAGGCCCCGCCAGGAAGGCGCCGAAATGAATTTCTACGACTCAACCCGCCCAGAGCTCATCCCGGCCGGGGCCCACGCCTGCCTGTACTTCGACGGCAAGTACGCGGCCACCAAGCAGGACGCCAAGCGGTTCGCCGCGGTGCGGTGGATCACCGTGGTCGGCAACTACCGGGACTGCGGCGTGGCCGACTACGAGGCGGGCAACGCCGTCTACTCCAAGGCCGGCGCGCTGCGGGCCTGGGTCCAAGGGCGCATGGACATGCACACCCGCGCCCGCGTCTACTGCGACCGGGCCAATCTGCCCAAGGTGCGCGCCCATCTTGAAGGTCTCGACTACCTCGTCTGGCTGGCGACCCTCGACGGCGACAAGCTGTCCAAGAACTACACGCCAGGCCTGTGGGGGGTGCAGTTCGCCGGCGGCGAGACTGCTCCCTACGACACCTCGGTGCTGTACGGCGTCTGGTAACAGCCCGTCGTCAGTCGTCGGCTCCGGCCCGGGCCCCGGGCCGGAGCCAGGCTGGCCCGGCGGTCTCGCTGCACGGTCACATTCATGAGCCCCTGGGCGCGGTCGAGATCGGCCGCAGCACGGCCATCAACCCCGGGGGCGAGTACAGCGAGGGGATCCTGCGCGGCGTGATCGTCGCGCTGTCGGCCAAGAGAGGCCTCGCGGGCTGCCAGTTCGTCTCCGGCTGACGGGTGCGAAGAACCGTGGAGGGCCCGCTCAGGCCCGCGGGTCCAGATTTTGGCGCCAGCTGGGCATGCAATGTGACCAGAAAACGTCGTGAAATGGCTGATGAATTTCGACAATTGAGACCAGTTCGCGTCGACTGCTAGGTTTGTGACCTGCGGAAACTCGATTCGGAACGCTTTGCAATCCGGTAGCCTCCATTTGACATTAGCCGTTGGACGGAAAGGATGACCATTGGGCTGCCTTCGTGAAGACATAAATAGCCGGATAAATGCCTGAGAGTGGCCGGATGGCCGACATGCAGCAGCAGGAGGTTACCCAGCTGGTCTGTGCCATGGCCGCCGTAGTCAAGGCGGTTACGCCCGTTGCCGAGCTGGATGACCGCACCTTGCAGCGGCTGTCCGGGCCGGTGGATGCCGCAGCCAAGCTGCCGGTGGACGGGACGGCCGGCGAGGTGGTGGACGCGGCCCGGGCAATCCTCGAGGCCGGGCCGCCCGCGCCGCCTGACACGCTGTCGGTCGGCCCGGCCCTCGTCGAGCTGCGCGAAGCGCTCGGCGCCTATGACCGGGCGCAGCGGCCGTGTTCGGCGTTACGGGAAGCGCTCGATGCGGCCAGACCCCGCGCCGGAGGGCTGGCGGAGGCGCTCAGGGCCGCCCGAGGCGCGTAACGACGCGGCACAGCCCCGCCACCGTCTCAGTGGCGGGGCTGTGCCGCGTCGTCTCCCGGGATTACGCGTCGAAGTACAGCTCGAACTCGTGCGGGTGCGGGCGCAGCCGGATCGGGTCGATCTCGTTGGACCGCTTGTAGTCCAGCCAGGTCTCGATCAGGTCCTGGGTGAACACGCCGCCCTCGAGCAGGAAGTCATGGTCGGCCTCCAGGTTGTCGAGCACCTCATCCAGCGAGCCCGGCACCTGCGGGATGGCCCTGGCCTCGTCGGGCGGAAGCTCGTAGAGGTCCTTGTCCACCGGCTCCGGCGGCTCGATCTTGTTCTTGATGCCGTCCAGGCCGGCCATCAGCATGGCCGAGAACGCCAGGTACGGGTTGCAGGACGGGTCAGGCACCCGGAACTCGAGCCGCTTCGCCTTCGGGCTCGGGCCGGTGATCGGGATCCGCACACAGGCCGAGCGGTTGCGCTGCGAGTAGACCAGGTTGACCGGAGCCTCGAAGCCAGGGACCAGCCGGTGGTAGGAGTTCACCGTCGGGTTGGTGAACGCCAGCAGCGAGGGCGCGTGCTTGAGCAGGCCGCCAACGTAGTACCGGCCGAGATCGGAGAGCCCGGCGTAGCCGACCTCGTCGTAGAACAGCGGCGCGCCGTCCTTCCACAGGCTCTGATGGCAGTGCATGCCCGAGCCGTTGTCGCCGAACAGCGGCTTGGGCATGAAGGTCACGGTCTTCCCGGCCGCCCGGGCCACGCTCTTCACCACGTACTTGTAGAGCATCACCCTGTCGGCCATGCGCAGCATGGTGTCGAACCTGATGTCGATCTCGGCCTGGCCGGCCGTGCCGACCTCGTGATGCTGCATCTCCACCGGGATGCCGCAGTCGATCAGGGCGCGCACCATGTCCGAGCGCAGGTCGGTGTAGTGGTCCGACGGCGGCACCGGGAAGTAGCCGCCCTTGTAGCGCGGCTTGTAAGCCAGGTTGCCGCCCGGCTCGTCGCGCCCGGTGTTCCACGCGCCCTCGATCGAGTCGATGAAGTAGTAGCCGGCGTTCGGCGAGGTCTCGAATCGCGCGGAGTCGAAGATGTAGAACTCTGCCTCGGGGCCGAAGTACGCGGTGTCGCCGACACCGCTGCCGCGCAGGTAGTCCTCGGCCTTGCGGGCGATGTTGCGGGGGTCGCGGGTGTACGGCTCGCCGGTCAGCGGGTCGTGCACGAAGAACGTGAGGTTCAGCGTCTTGCGGGTCCGGAACGGGTCCAGCACCGCGGTGGTCGCATCCGGCAGCAGCAGCATGTCCGACTCGTGGATCTGCTGAAAGCCGCGGATCGATGAGCCGTCGAACATCAGGCCGTCGCTGAAGATCTTCTCGTCGAAGGCCTCCGCTGGCACCGTGAAGTGCTGCACCGTCCCCGGCAGGTCACAGAACCTGACGTCGACAAACTGCACGTCCTCGGCTTTTATAAACCGCAGGATCTCGTCGCCACTCGTGAACATCCGCACTCCCTTGGGCCGTTGGCAGGGCTGGCGCGCCCGCGTCCGGGCGCTGCTAAAAAGCTAGGCGCTCGCGATTTCCGACCCGTATCCCCGATGTTTCACGCATGTTACGGGCTGCGCCGTCGCGCGGCCCCGCGCCACGCCGGGACCCGCCGCCCGCGCGGGCCGGCCAGAACAGCAAGCATGATCAGGCCAGGCCAGCCCCGTATCCAGCAGGATTGAGGGCATGGAGAGCAAAGACCGGCTGCGGTGGATTCTCGGCCTGGTCGAGGACAGCCTGGACGAGCCGGAACTGACGGGTGACGGCCTGGCTGCCCAGGCCTACCTGTCTCGCTTCCATTTCGACCGCCTGGCCGCCGCGGCGCTCGGTGAGCCGCCCGGCGCGTTCCGCCGGCGGCTGCTGCTCGAGCGTGCCGCGCACCGGCTCACGTCCACGGCCGACCCGGTCATCGAGGTCGCCCTGGATGCCGGGTACGGCTCGCCGGAGGCCTTCACCAGGGCGTTCGGCCGGGCTTACGACGTGGCGCCCTCCGCCTACCGCCGCCGGGGCGCGGTACGGCACGACCTCGCCGCGGCCAGCGGCGTGCATTTCCACCCCCCGGGCAGCCTCCGGCTGCCCGCAACCTCAAGGAGGGTAGCCATGGATGTCCTGGAAGGAATGCTTGATCACCATCTGTCCCTGGTGGCCGACATCATCGACCGCACAGAACGCGTCAGCAACGAGGTGCTGGACCGGCCCATCGAGCTGTCGGTCGAGGGCATCGACCGCGAACCGACGCTGCGCAGCGTCACCAACCGGCTGGTCGGCCAGCTGGAGATGTGGATCACCGCCCTGGAGGGGGGCACCGCCATGCCCTCGGACGGCGACCGCAGCCCGGCGGGGTGGCACGCCCGGCTCGATGTCGCGGGCCCGCGGTTCCGCGATCTCGTGCTGACCCCCATCAGCGAGGGCCGCGCCGACGAGACCTTCGTCGACGCGGTCTGCGACCCGCCGGAGACCTTCAGCTACGGTGGCGTGCTCGCGCACGTGCTGACCTTCTCGGCCGTGCGCCGGACCATGGCCATCGGTGCCCTGGAGAGCGCGGGCGTCACCGACCTCGGGTCCGGTGACCCGATGCGGTTCGTCGGCGGCTCGGGCACGGACGCGTCGGCCATCCAGCGCCGCACGTAAGAGCGCTCACAGCAGGCTGTAGCGTGTGGGTGTGGCGGAGCGACGGTGGAGCGGGTCCTGGCTCTCCGGCGTGGTGTCGGCCGGGGACAAGAGCCAGTACCCGGGCGAGCGGCTCGGCCTGCCCCAGTCGGGCGCGGGTTCGGTGGCCGGGGTCGGCCGCCGGCTCGGCGCCCTGATGATCGACTGGCTGATGTGCACCGTGATCGCCTTGGCCGTGTTCCACAACCAGTACCTGACCATCGTGGTGTTCGCGGTTGAGGTCTACGTGCTGATCGCGCTGACCGGATTCACCGTGGGCAAGCGGCTGCTGGGCCTGCGGGTGGTGCGGATGGACGGCAGGCCGGTCGGCCTGATCTGGTCTCTGGTGCGGACGATCCTGTTCCTCGCGGTGATCCCCGCGCTGGTCTTCGATCAGGACCAGCGCGGCCTGCACGACAAGGCGGCCAACACCGTCGTCATCCGGATCTAGCGGTGTTCGCCCGGGGGCGACCCCCGGACCCCCGCATGCCCCCACCCGCCTCCCCGTCCCGCTCCACAGCCGGCAAGCCGACCGTCGCGGCCGGCATCAACGGAACTTAGGGCGGGGCGCCTTCGGCATCCGGCCGGTCTTCGGCATCGGGCCCTTGGGCATCTGCAGCGACTGGGGCAGCGCCTTCAGCCGGTAGTTCAGGTCGGCGACCGCCGGGCCCTTGAGGTTCCTGGGCAGCTTCATGAGGGTCCGCTGCAACTTCCTGATCGGCACCTGCCCGTCCTCGTCGCCGACCTGGAAGTCGTAGATCGGCACGTCGAGGGCCACCCGTGAGACCCGCTTCTTCTCGGCCGCGAGGAGGCTCGGCAGCCGGTTCGGCGAGCCCTCGCCGACCAGGATGACCCCGGGCTTGCCGACCGTCCTGTGCACCACGTCCATGTTCCGGTTGGCGGAGATCGCGGGCGTCACGGTCCAGCTGCCGCGCATGCTCTGCAGGATCGCGGCGGCGGCACCCGGCTGCCCGGCGATCGTCGCGTACTGCGCAGACTGCGCAAATCGCCCGAACAGGATCATCGCCGCGGCCAGCCCGAGCAGCACGCCCAGCGGGATGAGGAACGCCGCGGTGCCGGTAAGCAGGCCGACGACCACGGCGATCGCGATCACGCCGACACCGGTGAGCGCGACGAGCGGCAGCCCCTTCGGGTTGGTCTTGCGGATGATTCCCGCGACCATGCCGATCTGCTTGATGCGGCCGGGGCTCGCCGCATCGGCTGCGGCCTTCTTCGAAGCCGCTCCGGGCTTATTAACCATGTTGGTGAGGATACTGGGTTGCCCCGGGGGGACTACCCCCCCAGACCCCCCCGTGTGCCATCCACTCGGGCCGACCTCCGGCCGGCCGTCGCGGCTGGCCCGGCTGCGCCGGGACCGGCTGCTGTGGGACGACCCCTCTGGACCCTGCTACCTGAGGGCTACGGCTTGGCGGTAGAGGCGGCCTGCGCGGTAGGACGAGCGCACCAGCGGCCCGGACATGACCCCCGCGAAGCCGAGCCCGAGCGCCTCGTCGCGCAGCTCGTCGAACTCCTCGGGTGGCACCCACCGGTCGATCGGGTGGTGCCGCACGGACGGCCGCAGGTACTGGGTGATCGTCAGCAGGTCGCAGCCGACGGCGCGCAGATCCGCCAGGGCCGCGCTGATCTCGTCGCGCTCCTCGCCCAGGCCCAGGATTAGGTTGGACTTGGTGACCAGCCCGGCCTCGCGGGCCCGCCTGAGTACCTCGAGGGACCGCTCGTAGCGGAACCCGGGCCGGATCCGGCGGAAGATCCGGGGCACGGTCTCGATGTTGTGCGCGAGCACCTCGGGGCGGGCGCCGAACACCACCGTGAGCTGCTCCGGGTCCGCGTTGAAGTCCGGGATCAGCAGCTCCACGCCGCAGCCGGGCACGGCCGCGTGGATTTCCCGGCAGGTCTGGCCGTACAGCCAGGCGCCGCCGTCGGTCAGGTCGTCCCTGGCCACGCCGGTGACGGTGGCGTAACGCAGCCCCATCGCGGCCACGGACTCGGCGACCCGGTGCGGCTCATCGGCGTCGAGCGGCTCGGGCTTGCCGGTGGCGATCTGGCAGAAGTCGCAGCGGCGGGTGCACTGGTCGCCGCCGATCAGGAACGTGGCCTCGCGGTCCTCCCAGCACTCGAAGATGTTGGGACAGCCCGCCTCCTCGCAGACCGTATGCAGCCCCTCGCGCTGGACCAGCTGCTTCAGGGCCGTGTACTCAGGCCCGGTGCGCAGGCGGGTCTTGATCCATGGCGGTTTGCGCTCGATTGGCGTCTGGCTGTTACGCGCCTCGAGCCGGAGCATCTTGCGTCCCTCTGGTGCGAGTACCACCCCTCCAGCCTACGTCCGGGCGGGTTGATGTGACGCGGGCCGCCCGCGTCCGGAACCATGGAGCCATGGCAACTCAGTTTGACTCACCCTCGGGGACGCGTGACTTGCTGGCCGCCGAGGTCGAGCAGCGCGACCGTGCGTTCGCCGTGATCCGCTCGGTGTTCACTCGGTACGGGTTCGAGCCGCTGCAGACCCCGGCCTTCGAGCGCTTGGACGTGCTGCTCGGCAAATATGGCGATGACGCCGACAAGCTTGTGTTCAAGATCCTGCGCCGTGGCGAGCACGAGGCGTCCGGCGAGGCGGACCTAGCCCTGCGCTACGACCACACGGTGCCGCTCGCCCGGGTGGCGGCGGCGTACGGCAGCCGCCTGCCGTCGCCGTACAAGCGCTACGCGCTGGGACCGGTGTGGCGCGCGGAGCGGCCGGGCCGGGACCGCTACCGCGAGTTCGTGCAGTGCGATCTGGACACGCTTGGCTCCGCTTCTGCACTCGCGGACGCGGAGGTGCTGTGCGCTCACCACGACGCCGTGGCCGAACTGGGCATCGGCGAATTCCGCGTTCTGCTGAACTCGCGCCGGGTGCTGGCCGGTCTGCTTGACGCCTTCGGAGTACCGGACGATCTCGGTGCCGGAGTGCTGATAACGCTGGACAAGCTGGACAAGCTCCGTCCCGACCAGGTCACGGTGGAGCTCGGCCAGCGCGGTCTGGATCCGGACCGCGCCGCCGAGCTCGTGGACGTGATGACCGCGCCTGACGCGGTCGGCCGGATCAGGGATGCGCTCAAGCAAAGCGACGAGGGCAGCGCCGGCCTCGATGAGGTGGACCGGGTGCAGTCGCTGGTGGCGTCACAGCTTCCGCCCGGGCGGGTCGCGTTCACCCCGCGCCTGGTGCGTGGCCTGAGCTATTACACCGGGCCGATCTGGGAGGTGGTCGCTCCCGGAGTGGCGGGCTCGCTGGGCGGGGGAGGTCGCTACGACCACCTGATCGCTCAGCTCGGCGGCCCTGATGTGCCCGCGACCGGAAGCTCCCTGGGCATCGAGCGGATCTTGACGCTGCTGCCGGATGGCGCAACGCGGCGGGGCCGCATCGATGTGGCCGTCACGGTCATGGGGGAGGAGCTCGCCGAGAAGTCGTTCGGCTTCGCCGGCGTGGCCCGCGCCGCGGGGCTGCGGGCCAGCGTCTACCTGGGCTCGTCCGGCAAGTTCGGCAGGCAGCTCAAGTGGGCAAGCGACCAGGGCGCCCGGTGGTGCCTGATCTACGGCAGCGTCGAGGACGAGGCCGGCACGGTCACCGTGCGTGATATGAGCAGCGGCGAGCAGACCGCGGTGCCGGCCGCCGAGCTCGGCGCGTACCTCGCCCAGGTGGCCGGATCCGGGCAGGCTGATGACCACCAGTAACTTCATCGACCACGACCTCTGGTTCGCGCAGCTGCCGGGCGTGGTGGTCGCCGCCGGGGCACTGATCACCGACCCGGCCGGGCGGATACTGCTGGTCAAACCCAACTACCGGGACCACTGGTCGCTGCCTGGCGGCATCTGCGAGCACGGTGAGCCGCCGCATGCGGGCTGTGCCAGGGAGGTGGCCGAGGAGGTCGGTCTCGACATCCCGGTCGGCGACCTGCTCGCCATCGACTGGGCGCAGCCCTACGGGCCGGATGCACGCCCGATCCTGCACTTCGTTTTCGACGGCGGGACGGTCAGTGACGGTGTCGGCGTCGTGCTGCAGGTCGAGGAGCTCGACGACTTCCGGTTCACCGATCCGGGGGAGATGGCCAACTATCTGGCGCCGTTCGGGGTACGGCGGGTGTCGGCGGCCCTGGCCGGCCGGGCCGCCGGAACGACCGTGTATCAGCCCACGTGGGTGAGCTGACCGGTCAGCTCCGCCGGGCCAGCGATGCTCCGCCAGCGGCGCGCGCCGAGCACGTCGGCCAGGTGGTGCTCGACCGCCTCGGCCGCGTCCGCCACGGTCACGGGCCGGCCCGCCTCCGCTGACAGCGTGGTGACCGACGCGTCTGTGATCCCGCAGGGCACGATGCGGTCGAACCAGGACAGGTCGCAGTCGCAGTTCAGCGCGAAGCCGTGCATGGTCACGCCCCGGGACACCCGGATGCCGATCGCGCCGACCTTCCGGTCTGGCCCCCCGCCCGGGGAGCCGCAGAACCAGACCCCGCTCCGGCCGTCGACGCGCGTGGGATGCACGCCGAACTCGCCGCACGCCCGGATCAGCGACTCCTCGATGCACCGCACGTAGGAGATCACGTCGATCGGCTCGCCCAGCTTCAGGATCGGGTACCCGACGAGCTGGCCGGGGCCGTGCCAGGTGATCTTCCCGCCGCGGTCCACGTCGATCACGGGCGCGCCGGGGTCGCCGACGGGCCGGTCCAGCGGGCTGGTGCGCTTGCCCGCGGTGTAGACGGGCTGGTGCTCCAGCAGCAGGCAGGCATCGGGGATCACCCCCTGTACCCGCCGTTCGTGCAGCACCCGCTGCAGGTCCCAGGCCTCCTGGTACGGGATCGCCGCGGCGCCGAAGCCGGCCCGGGCGAAGATCAGCTCGCTGTCCACGCCTCCAGCCTAATCCGCCGCACAGGCGGAACCGCCCGCGTGTTCCCGTCAGATTCCGGGTGCTTTGGGTATGTACCGGGTCAGGGAGGTGCCAGCGTGATCGACGAGGCCGAACTGAGAGCGATGAGCCCGCAGGAGCGGATGCGGCTGCAGCGGGCGCTCGCGGACCTGGACACCCAGCGGCCGGCCGCTGGTCCCGGCTCCGATCGCCGCCGCGCCGTGGTTCTGGCCGTGATCATCGTCTGCTGCGTGGGGCTGGCCATCTGGACCGGCGTGCTCGCCGTGACCCTGCCGCGGTTCTACCGTGCGGGCGGGTGGCGCGGAGCCTGGGTGGGCTTCGACATCGCGCTGCTGGTGGCGTTCGCGGCGACCGGCTGGGCGGCCTGGCGGCGCAGGCAGCTGCTGATCATCTGCCTGGTGGTGCTGGCCACGCTGCTGTGCTGCGACGCCTGGTTCGACGTCGTGCTGGACGCACACACCAAGGGCTTCTGGCTCAGCCTGCTGACCGCGCTGATCGTGGAGCTTCCGCTGGCCGCCTTCGCGATCATCGGCGCGCGGCGGCTGCTGCGGCTGACCATCGGGATGGTCAGCCTGCGCGAGGGCTACCCCGGGCCGGTCCCGCCGCTGCGGAAGATACCCCTGTTCGGCCCTAACCCGCCGGAGAACCTGCGCGACCTGCTGAGCCAGCTGACCCGCGATCCGGGCACGTCCGCGCGGCCCGACGCGGAGCCCCAGCCCGAGCGTGAACCCTCCGGGGACCGCCGGGGCTCAGCGGGCGAGCTCGGCGCTTAGGGCGGCGGGAAGGGCCGGGTAGCGGAACGCGAAGCCGGCCTCGGTCAGCCGCCGTGGCAGCACCCGCTGGCTGCCGAGCAGCTCGCTGGACATCTCGCCGGCCGCGATCTGCAGCGCCGGGGCGGGGACCCAGAGCAGCGCGGGCCGGTGCAGCGCCCGGGCCAGTGCCGCGGTGAACACCGCGTTGGTCACCGGCGCCGGCGCGGTGAGGTTGACCGGGCCGTCGATATCGGCGTGGTCAAGCAGGTACCGCACCGCGCTGACCTGGTCGGTCAGCGAGATCCAGCTGATGAACTGGGTGCCGGAACCCATCCGGGCCCCGAGCCCGAACTGGAACATCGGCACCAGCAGGCCCAGCATTCCGCCGCGCCGGGACAGCACGACCCCGCTGCGCAGGTTCACTACCCGTACGCCAGCGTCGCGGGCGGGTCGCGCCGCCGCCTCCCAGTCGCGGACCAGACCGGCCAGAAACCCGGTTCCGGCCGGCTCGGACTCGTCCACCGCGCGGTCGCCGGTGTCCCCGTACCAGCCCACCGCGGAGCCGGACAGCAGCATCGACGGGGGGCTCTTGGCGCCGCCCCTCCTGGCTTCCGCCAGTGCGGTGACCAGTGCCCGGGTGCTCTGCACCCGGCTGGCGCGCAGCTTCTGCTTCCTGGCCGCCGTCCACCGGCCGCCCGCGATCGGCGCGCCCGCCAGGTGGACGACGGCGTCGACGCCGTCGAGCGCGCTCGGGCTCAGCCCGCCGTCCGCGGCCTGCGGGTCCCACCGGATCTCACCCGGGCCCGGCGGGCGCCGGACCAGCGGGGTCACCTCGTGACCGCCGCGCCGCAGGGAATCAGCGAGGGCGGTGCCGATGAGCCCGGATGACCCGGTGACCGCTACCCGCATCGACTCCCTCGCGCGCTAGAGCCCGAGCTCGGCCTCGAAGGCCCCCTCCTCGAGCCGGGCCTTCATCGTGCCGAGGAACCGGGCGGCGTCCGCCCCGTCGACGAGCCGGTGATCATAGGTGAGCGACAGGTACACCATCGACCGCACCGTGATGACCTCGCCGAGGTGGGGATCCTCCACGACCACGGCCCGCTTGACCACGGTACCCGTGCCGAGGATCCCGACCTGTGGCTGGTTGATGATCGGCGTGTCGAACAGCGCCCCGCGGCTGCCGGTGTTGGTCAGCGTGAACGTTCCGCCGGACAGGTCGTCTGGGCTGATTCGCCCGGCCCGGGTGCGCTCCGCGAGGTCGGCGATCTTCCTGGCCAGGCCGCCGATGTTGAGGTCGCCGGCTTCGCGGATGACCGGGACGATCAGGCCGCGCTCGGTGTCCACAGCGATGCCGAGATGCTCGGCGTCGTGGTACGTCACCTGGTTGCTGGCCGTGTCGATGATCGCGTTGAGGCTGGGGTGCACCTTGAGCGCCTCGACCGTGGCCAGGGCGAAGAACGGCAGGAAGGACAGCTTGACGCCTTCCCTGGCCTCGAACGCGGCCTTGGCCCGGTCCCGCAGCCTGGAGATGTCGGTGACGTCGGCCTCCACCACCGTGGTGAGCTGAGCCGACGTCTGCAGCGACTCGACCATGCGCTGCGCGATCACCTGCCGCGACCGGGACAGCTTCTCGGTCCGGCCGCGCAGGCTGGACGGCACGATGGCGGGCCGCCCCGGGGCGGCGGGCACCTGCGGCGCGGGCGGAGCCTGCGCGGGCGGGGCAGCGGCCGGCTGAGGCGGTGCCTGCTGCTGAGGGGGCTGCTGCTGGGGGGCCTGCTCCTGGGGAGCCTGCTGCTGGCCGGCTTGCTGGGGAGCGGCCTGCTGGGGGGCCGCGCCCGAGTCGCGCAGCTCCCGGGCCGCGTCGAGCACATCCTGCTTGCGGATCCGCCCGCCAACCCCGGTCCCGTTCACCATGCCCAGGTCGATCCCGTGCTCGGCCGCGAGCTTGCGGACCAGCGGCGTGACGTACGGGCCCTCCGCGCCCGACCCGACGTCCGGGCCGACGCCATCGGCCTCGGGCGGCGCCTCGGCCGGTGCCTCCTGCTCCGCCCGCGGCTCTTGCTCGGCCGGGGCCTCCTGCTGCGCCCGCTCGGCGGGGGGCGCCTCGGCCTGCTGCGGCGCAGCCTGCTGGGCTGCTGCCTGCGGGGGCGCGGCCTGCTGCGGGACCTGCGGGGGGGCCTGGGCTGCGGGCACCTGCTGCGTCGGCTGCTCCCCGCCCTGCTGCATCACCGGGTACTGCTGCGTCAGCTGCTGCTGGGCCGGGGGGAACGACGGCATCTGCTGCGCCTCGTACGCGGGCTGCTGCTGGGGAGGCTGCTGCTGGGGAGGCTGCTGCTGGGTGGGCTGCTGGGCGTACGGCTGTTCGTAGCCGCCGCCGTACTCCTGCGCCCCGTCGCCCGCCGGGCCCGCGCCGGACTGGCCGTCGCCTCCTGACGCCTGCTGCTCCTGGGCGGGGGGCTGGACCGCCGCCGGCTGGGTCGCGGGCGGCGCGGCCTGCTCCGGCTGGGCCCCGGCGCCGCCACCCGATCCCTCATCGTCGATGACGGCGAGCTCGGCCCCAACGGCCACGGTCTCGTCCTCCGCGACCGTGATGCCGCGCAGGATGCCCGACACCGGTGAGGGGATCTCGGTGTCGACCTTGTCCGTGGAGACCTCGAGCAGCGGCTCATCGGCCTCGACTCGATCGCCCTCCTGCTTCAGCCAGCGCGTGACTGTTCCCTCGGTGACGCTCTCACCGAGCTGTGGCATGGATACGGAAACCGACATGCTTCCCGCGACTCCTTCGCTGGTTCTTTACGCACACTCTGTTACGCACTGCCCGTGGCTGGCCGCGACGCACGCCCGGCGGGGCGAGGGCCCGGTCATGGGTGGAAGTGGAGAGGCTTGCCGGCGAGCGCCAGGTGCGCCTCGCCGATCATCTCAGACTGGGTCGGATGCGGATGGATAAGCTGGGCGACCTCGGACGGCACGGCCTCCCAGTTGTAGATCAGCTGGCCTTCGGCGATCAGCTCGCCGACCCGGGCGCCGACCAGGTGGATGCCGAGCACCGGGCCGCCGCCCTCGGTGGCGATGACCTTGGCCGCCCCGCCCGTCTGCAGGATCTGGCTCTTGCCGTTGCCGCCCAGGTCATAGGTGATCTCTGTGGTCTTGATGCCGCGCTCGGCGGCGGCCGCCGAGGTGATGCCCACCGACGCGACCTCGGGGTTCGAGTACGTTACCCGCGGCACGCCGTCGTAGTCGATGGGCGTGACCGGCAGACCGCTCAGCCGCTCGGCGACCATGATGCCCTCGGCGAACCCGACGTGCGCGAGCTGCGGGCCCGGGATCAGGTCACCGACCGCCGAGATGGTCGGGACGCTGGTCTGGCAGTACCCGTCCACGGTGACGAAGCCGCGCTCGATGGCCACCCCGGCCTCCTCGTAGCCGAGGCCCGCGGAGACCGGCCCGCGGCCGACCGCGACCAGCAGGAGCTCGGCGTCGATCGTGTCGCCGCCCTCCAGGGTGACGGTGACGCCGGATTCGTTGTCCTTGACGCCCTCGAACCTGGCGCCGAGCTTAGAGCCGATGCCGCGGCGCCGGAACGCGCGCTCGAGCAGCTTCGAGCTCGCCTCGTCCTCGGTGGGCACCAGGTGCGGCAGCATCTCGACGATCGTGACATCGGCGCCGAACGAGCGCCAGACGCTCGCGAACTCGACCCCGATCACGCCGCCGCCGAGAATGACCGCGGAGGCGGGCACGTGGTCCAGGTCGAGCGCGTGCTCACTGGTGATCACGCGGTGACCGTCGATCTCCAGGCCGGGAAGAGAGCGCGACTCCGAGCCGCTGGCCAGCACCACGTGGGCGGCCTCCAGCAGCGTGTCGCCGACCTGCACGCTGGTGGGCGAGGCCAGGCGGCCCTCACCCTCGATGACGTCGATGTGCCGGCTGCCGATCAGGCCGGTCAGGCCCTTCCAGAGCCTGGTGACCACCTTGTCCTTATAGGCATTGACCCCGGCCATGTCGATGCCGTCGAAGGTGGTCTTCACGCCGAAGTTGGCGCTTTCCCTGGATTGGTCGGCGACTTCAGCGGCGTGCAGCAGCGCCTTGGTCGGGATACAGCCCCGGTGCAGGCACGTGCCGCCTACCCTGCCCTTCTCGACCAGCGCCACGCGCTTGCCGAGCTCGGCCGCGCGCAGCGCGCAGGCGTAGCCGCCGCTGCCGCCGCCGAGAATCACGATGTCGTAGCCGCCCCGATCCGCCACGATGAGCACTCCTTCTCTATCCCGTCTGCCGACAGGATGCTGTCTGCCTACAGGCGCCCGTCCGCGACGTCCAGTGCGATCTGAACGAGACTCCGCACAGCCGCGCCGGTGCCGCCCTTAGGCACATACCCATAGGGCTCACCTTCATGAAACGCGGGGCCGGCAATATCAAGATGCGCCCAGCGCACCCCGTCCGGGACGAACTCCTTCAGGAACAAACCGCCGACCAGCATCCCGCCATTCCGCTCGGCGGTGACATTCGCGATATCGGCCACCGCCGAGTCGAGTCCCTTGCGCAGCTCCTCGGGCAGCGGCATGGGCCAGGCCGCCTCGCCGGCCCGCCGCGCGGCGTCCACGATGCCGTCGCGGGCCTCGTCGTCGTTGCCCATCACGCCCATGATCCTCGCGCCGAGCGCGACCAGCTGCGCACCGGTGAGCGTCGCGATGTCGACGACCAGGTCGGGGGAGTCCGCGCCCGATCTGGCCAGCGCGTCGGCCAGCACGAGCCGCCCCTCGGCGTCGGTGTTCAGGACCTCCACGGTGCGGCCCCCGTAGATGGTGATCACATCGGACGGGCGCTGGGCCGTGCCGCTCGGCATGTTCTCGGCGATCGCCAGGTAGCCGATCACGTTCACGGCCGGACCCAGCGCCGCGACGGCCGACACCGCGCCGAGCACGGCCGCGGCCCCGGCCATGTCTGACTTCATCGCCTCCATGGACTTGGCGGGCTTGAGCGACAGCCCGCCCGAGTCGAACGTGATGCCCTTGCCCGCGAACACCACGGTCTTGGTGGCGTCCGGGTGGCTGTAGGCCAGGCGGACCAGCCGCGGCGGGTGCACGGAGCCCTGGCCGACGCCGATGAGGCCGCCGTAGCCGCCATCGGCAAGGGCCTGCTCGTCCAGCACCTCGACGCCGAGCCCGGCCACGGCGGCGACGCGCTCTGCCTCGGCCGCCATCGTGGCCGGGTAGAGATGCGACGGGCTGGTGTTGACCAGGTCCCGCGCGAGCGTCATGGCGGCGGCGAGCACGTTCGCACGGGTCACCGCGTCGTCGCGATGCCCGCCGAGCAGGATCAGCTCAGTGTCCGCTGGCTTGCCGCCGTTCCGGTACCTGGAGAAGACGTAGCCGCCGAGCCGGGCGCCCAGCGTCACCGCCTCGGTCTCCGCCGGGTCCCTCGCGGGCAGCGCGAGCGCGATCCGCCGCACCTGGCCGGCCACGAGCGAGCGGACCGCGGCGCCGGCCGCGCGACGCAGTGCCTCGCCGTCAAACGGCTCGCTGTCATTCGGCGGGCCGCCCGCAGCGCCGATGCCGGTGGCGACGATCAGCGGCGCGGTCAGCCGCCCGCCGGACGCGATCCTGGTGATCTCCTCGGCCTTGCCGGTGGCACCGAGCGCGCTGAGGGTTTCGGCGAGCGTCCCGCCGAGCGCGGCGTCGACGTCCTCGGCGCCCGGCGCCAGCAGCGGCCCGTCGGGCCCCTGGGAGACACCGATGACGACCGCGTCGGCCTGCGCCTCGCGGGGAGCTTCCTGGCTGGCACGCAACGTCGTTGTCACGGATCCGAGCCTAGTGCCTGCCCGTCCGCGCCGGTCGCCGGGCAGATCACTGGTGGTTCAGGGCCTGCGGTTCGATCTGGGTTCAGCAGCGGGCCATTAACGCCCGCTGATAGCTGGAGATAACGACCGTCAAGCTTGAAATGCGACCACTGTTACGCTAGCTACGTTAGAAGGGGTCAGCCGCCGGGGACGATCCTGTGGCGATCGATCAGGAGGTGCCGTGGGAAGCGGGGCGCTGTTCATCGCGGTGTTCCTGGCCTGCGCGGTCGAGGCGGTCGAGGCCACCACGATCGTGCTGGCCGCGGGCACGGCCAGGGACTGGCGGTCGGCGACCATCGGGATGGCCGCCGCGCTGGCCGCGCTGGCCATCGTCGTGGCGGTGCTGGGCCCGGCCGTGTCCGAGGTTCCGCTGCGCGGCCTGCGGCTTTTCGTCGGCGCGCTGCTGCTCATCTTCGGCCTGCAGTGGCTGCGCAAGGCGATCCTGCGGGCCAGCGGGTACAAGGCCCGTCACGACGAGGACAAGATCTTCGCCGAGCAGCTCGCCGCGGCCGAGGCCCGGCCGTCCCGCCGGGCAGGCCTGGTCCCCGACGCCTACGGGTTCACGCTGTCCTTCAAGGGGGTCCTGCTCGAGGGGCTCGAGGTCGTGTTCATCGTGCTCACCTTCGGCAGCAACCAGCATGACGTCGGGCTGGCCGCGGTGGCGGCGGTGTGCGCCGTGGCCGTGGTCGCGACTGCGGGCGTGGCGGTCAGGGCCCCGCTGGGGCGGGTTCCTGAGAACACCATGAAGTTCGTGGTCGGGATCATGCTCACCGCGTTCGGCATGTTCTGGGGGGCCGAGGGCGCGGGCGCCCACTGGCCAGGCTCGGACGCCGCGCTGCTGGTCCTGATCCCGGCCGTCGGCGCGTTTGCGCTCGCGCTGGTCGCGATGCTGCGCAGCGGCCGTCCGGCGGGCACCGGGCGGGAGCCCAGCCTGCCGGCCGGCGTGGCGGCGGACGGGAGCTGACGTGGCCGCGCGGATCCGGGCGTTCGCCGCCTTCTGCTACGACTTCGTGGTCGGTGACGACTGGCTGATCGCGGTCGGCGTGGTGATCGGGCTGGCGCTCACCTACCTGCTGGCCCGGGCCGCGGTCCCGGCCTGGTGGCTGCTGCCGCTGTGCCTGACGCTGCTGCTGCCGCTCAGCCTGTGGCGGGCCCGGCGGAGCTAACGCCCGGCGGCCGCTGTCTGGCCCGGCGGCCGGCTCAGCGGCTCTCCGCCTCCTCGGCGTACACCCGCGCCGCGTAGGCCTCCAGCGACTCGTCGCATTCGGCCAGCCACTTCTCAGCGGCCTCCCGCCCGGATGCGCCGAAGACGTCGCGCTGGCGGACCTTGTCCAGCCAGCTCTTCAGCTTGACCAGGTCGACCTCGTTCTCCTCCAGCTCGGCGTACGTGAAGTGATTCGCCACGTATTCCTTCTTGAGCTGCGCGAGGAAGTCCTCGCACTTGTCCACGATTTCTTCGTACTCGTCGTCGCGGGCCGCCTGGAACTGGGCCCTGACCTCCTGCTCCCCGGCGAGGACCTGGCAGGACAGCAGGGCCGCGGTCCCTGACATGTCCAGGATCTCGCTCCTGAGCTTGCGCAGCGCACGCTCGCTCGCGACGCTCGCCGGCAGCGCGGCCGCGGAATTCTGCAGGTAGATGGCGCCCAGGCTCTTCAACCTGCGCCAGACGGTCGAGCGGAGCCTGGTCGGCTCGGACGGCACCCGGTAGATGAGCAGCAGCCAGCCGTCGCTGGCGTCCGGCCCGGTCTTGCCCATGCGGCCTATTGTCCCAGGTGCTGACCGCCCGCGGCGAGCCGTGCCCGGTCAGCGTGGCTAACGAGGGTCGGGCGGCTTGCGGAGCTGCAGCTCGGCGAAGGACCAGGAGCTCGTCTCCTCCTCGGCAGCGGGACTGCTGTCCGCCCACTGGGTACGGGGACCAGTGGCCGGAGGTTGCTGCACCTGGGGAGCGCTGCGCGGTATGCGTATCGGCAGCGGTCCGGTGGCCGGCTCCTGCTGCAGCGGGAGACCGCTGCCCGGCGCCTGCTGCACCGGGGGGCCGGTACCCGGCGCCCGCTGCGGCTGGGGACCTGTGCTGGGTCCCCGCGGGGCCGGCGGGCCGGCGACCGGGGTTCGCGGCGGCGGGGTTCGCTGAGGCGGGGTTCTGGCGGGCGTCGCCCGGTGGCTCGCCGGCGCGCTGCGGGCGCGCCCGGTCCCTGAACCGCGGCCCTGGGGCCGCAGGACAACGCCCGTGCTGTTCAGCGACGTTGTCGCGCGCTGGTTGCGCTTGACGATGTGGTCAAGCAGGGCCGCGTCGTAGCGGATCTCTTCCGCGCCCGGCCAGAGCGCGATGGCCGCGGAAACCAGGAAGCAGATGGTGCCGATGCCCAGGATGAGCGGCAGCATGAAGCTCTGCGCGGTCGTGCTGTGCGGGCCGCCCATGAAGATGGCCACCGGGTGGGCGGGACGGTGCGCCTGGATGGCCATCATCCCGGTGTAATGCATCACCAGCAGCACGACTCCCGCGATCAGGGAGGCGACCACGGTGGACCCGGGCTGCCGCAGCCGGACCGCGGCCGCCAGCACCGCGACCGCGGCCACGACCCCGATCACGACCGACGCGATGACCAGGCCCATCTCGTAACTGAGCCGGGCCGGCGCCTGGAGGGAGGCGAACCCGAGGTACTGCATGGCCGCCAGGCCAGCCCCGGTGATCAGGCCCGCGACGGCCAGCGAGCCGTAGCCCTGGGGCCGGAACCCGACCAGCAGCATGCCGATGGTGGCGGTCACGATCGCGACCAGCAGGCTGGCCAGAGTGAGCGGGACGCTGTAGTAGACGGTGTCGCCCCTGATCGTGAAGCCGAGCAAGGCGATCATGTGCATCGCCCAGAACCCGATCGCCCCGAGCGTGACCCCGCTCAACAGCAGCCACTGGGCGCGAGCTGATCCGGTGCGGTCGAGAGCCCGGGAGGTGCTGCGCAGCGCAAGGAAAACACCGCCACAGCAGGCGATAAAGGCCAGCACCGGGTTCAACGGGCCGTACGTGAAGTCGAATACTGCTAACATCACTAAAGATCTCCCCCCAGGAGCTTATGCGGAAGACTACTGCATTCTGCCGCTTGCGGGCTGCAATCCGCAGAGGATAAGGAAAACATTGCGGCTCAAGGGTTGGGAGCGCTAACAAGCCCGATGGATGCGGTCGGCTCAGCCTTGGTGACCGGCCCTCACGAGACCGTTCTCGTATGCGAAAACGACCGCCTGAACCCGGTCGCGCAGGCCCAGTTTGGCCAGGATGCGGCCCACATGAGTTTTCACCGTGGCCTCGGAGACGAACAGGCGCTGGGCCAGTTCCCCGTTGGACAGGCCGTGGGCCACCAGGATCAGCACCTCACGTTCGCGTTCGGTCAGGCCGGCCAGCTCGCGGGCGGCCAGGGTGTCGTCCGCGGGCAGCATGGGCGCGAATCTGTCGATCAGCCTGCGGGTGGTCGACGGCGCCACCACGGCGTCGCCCGAGTGGACGGCGCGGATCGCGAACAGCAGCTCCTCGGGCGGCACATCCTTGAGCAGGAAGCCGCTGGCCCCGGCCTTCAGCGCGGCGAACGCGTACTCATCCAGGTCGAACGTGGTGAGCATGAGCACCCGCGGCCGGTCTCCCGCTTCCCGGATCCGCCGGGTGGCCTCCACCCCGTCCATCCGCGGCATCCGCGCGTCCATGATCATGACGTCGGCGGAGTGCGCCCGCGCGAACTCCACTGCGGCCTGGCCGTCCGCGGCCTCGCCCACCACGGTCATGTCCGGCTGGGCGTCGAGCACCATGCGGAACCCGGTCCGGACCAGCTCCTGATCGTCGACGAGCGCGATGCGGATCATGCGGCGCCGTCCAGTCGGCCGGCGGGCAGTCCCGCGCCCGCGTCGGGCAGCCGCGCGGTCACCTGGTAGCCGCCGCCGGCGAGCGGCCCGGCCCGCATGGTCCCGCCGTACATCTCGACCCGCTCGCGCATGCCGGCCAGTCCGTGGCCGGGCCCTTCGCCGGCGGACGCGGCGCCCAGCCCGTCGTCGGTCACCTGCAGCAGCAGCCCGTCCCGCTCGTACCGCAGCGTCACCGCAGCCGCGGCGGCCATGCCGCCGTGCTTGCGCGTGTTGGTCAGCGACTCCTGCACCACCCGGTACGCGGCGAGCTCGGCGCCCTCAGGGAGCGGCCGTGCCGGGCCCTCCAGGGTGAACGAGACCGACATGCCCGCCTCGCGCGCCTGGTCGAGCAGCTCGCGGAGCTGATCGAGGCCGGGCTGCGGGGCCAGCTCGGCCGGCTGGTCATCGGAGCGCAGCACGCCGAGCAGGCGGCGCATCTCGGCCAGCGCCTGGCGCCCGGTCCGCGAGATCGCGGCCAGCGCCTGGCCGGCCCGGTCCGGGTCGCGGTGCAGCGCGTACCCGGCCCCGTCGGCCTGCACCACCATGACGCTGACGTTGTGGGCGATCACGTCGTGCAGCTCGCGGGCGATCCTGGCCCGCTCGGCCGCCGCGGCGATCTGGGCCTGCGCGTCGCGCTCCCGCTCCAGGCGCGCGGCCCGATCCTCCAGGGAGGTCAGGTAGGCGCGCCGGTACCGCATGGAATCCCCGAGCACCCACGCGACCAGCGCGGTGCCGCTGAACAGGACTGTGGCCAGCAGGATCCGGTCGATCGCGCCGACCCCGCTCGGCGCCCAGACACCTACCGCGGTCACCGCGCCGATCAAGCACACGGCCAGCCCGGCGATCGACACCCGGCGCGGCCGGTAGGCGGCCAGCGTGTAGAGCAGCAGCAGGATGGCCAGGTCGGAGCCGACCGGCTCCGGGAAGACGATCAGCTGCAGGGCCCCGGCCACGGCGGCGACGGCGAACCCCTGCACCGGGTACTTCCGCCGGAAGATCACCGGGATGACCATGGCGCCGATGAGCAGCAGCATCAGGCCGCGGGCACCGAACCTCAGCCCGTCCGGGGCTGCGCCGACCACCGAGGGCACCCCGATGAGGGCCAGCCAGAACGCGGGCACACCGTCGACCAGCCGCGGATGCCGGCTCAGCCAGGCGTACAGGGCGGACACGCCCCAAGGGTACGCGCGGGCCGGCCGGCGCGTCGTCCTCCCGTGAGCTGACCAGCGGTCAGCCCCCAGGCTGACGCCTCACGACAGCAGGTCCGCCACGGCGGGCGCCACATCGGCCAGCGTGCCGACCCGGCGGCTGAGCCCGCCGCCCGCGCGGGCCAGCGCCGCCGCGGCCCGTTCCGGCTCCGCGCCGGGCGCCGGGCACAGCACGTGCAGCCGGTCGATGCCCTGCAGCGCGGTGGCCGGGTCGGCGCCCGCCGTGCGCTGGCAGTCGGACAGCAGCACCGCGACCCGCTCGTCGGCCGGGGCGCCCGCCAGCTGTGCCGCCGCCGCCCGGAGCGCCCCGGCCAGGTCGGTCACCCCGTGCCCGCGCAGGCTGATCAGGTCGCCGACCAGGTCCTCGGGCGGCCGCCTGCTGCCCTGAGCCTGCAGCACCCGCGGCTCGCCGCTGAAGCAGATCACGGCCGGGGCCAGGTGGCCGTCCGCGGCGAGCACCACGGCGGACGCGGCCACGGCGGCCATCGCCACGGCGGGCCCGGACATGGAACCGCTGGCGTCCACCACGAGGCAGACGGCCCGGCGGTGCGCGGTCCAGGACCGGGTCACCAGATCCTCGCGAGCCAGCGGGCCGTGACCCGGCCACCGGTCCAGGGTGCGTTCCAGATCGAGGTCGCCCTCGCCGCGGCGGTTCGGGCCCAGGCGGCGGGTGCCCCGGGCCGGGCGGCCGCCGGCCCGGCCGAGCCGGATGTACACCCGGGCGGCCAGCCGCCGCGCGGCCGCGCGCAGCGCCCGGTCGGTGGCCAGCGCCAGGTCGGCGAGCAGCGCCGCGGCCGCGTCGGGATCGGCGGCGAGCAGCCCGGCCAGCGTGTCCTCGTCGAGCTGGCCCGGCTCCGGCGACACCTCGCAGAAGGACGGGTGCCGCAGCGCCAGCTCGGCGCGGCCGATGCTGCGCCGCGCCCCGTCGGGACCGCCGCCGGCGCGTTCCCGGCGCAGGGCCGACCGGGACGGGCCGGGGCCCGGGCGGGACGGGCCGGGTTCACCGGACCGGTCAGGCGGGCCGGGCTGCTGATCACCGCCTGCCCCTGGCAGGCGGTCAGCTTTTCCCCGCCCACCAGCTCCTTCCAGGTCGGGCGCGCCGTCCTCGGGCCACAGCCCGTCTAGGATCTCGTCGAGCACGGACTCCGGGCTGCGGTCGCAGCCGTCGGCGATCCGGATCCGGCCGGACAGCGCGGCGTGGGCGGCGTCCCTGGCCGTGCTCCGCACGGCGCTGCCGCGCAGGGCCGAGCCCGGGCCGCGCACGGCCCGGTCCTGCTCGCGCAGGCGCAGCAGCCCGGTCATCAGCAGCACCAGGTCGATCGCGCCGCGCACCGAGGCGCCCATCCGCACGTCGGGATGCTCACGGGTGGCCCGGGCCAGGGTCACGCCCAGGTCCACGACCTCGCCCCGCACGCCGGTGAGCGTGGTGGTGATGGCCCGCTCGGCCGCGGCGTCCTGGTACCCAAGCACGATCCGGCATATCCGGTCCGAGATCGCGTGGCTGACCCGCGCCGTGCCGATCGCGTCGAACGGGTTCATCGCGGCGATCACCCGGAACCGCGAGGCGGCACGCACGCTGCCGAGCCGCGGCACCGCGATCTCGCCCTCGGTGAGCACGGTGATCAGGACGTTGAGCGTCTCCTCGGGGACCCGGTTGAACTCCTCGAGATAGAGCAGCGCCCCCTGCCGCATGGCTAGCAGCAGCGGCCCGTCGGCGAAGCTGGCCGGCGTGTACCCGGCGGTGAGCACCTGCGCCGGGTCGTGCTGCCCGATCAGCCTGGCGGGCGTGAGCTCGGCGTTGCCCTCGACGAACACCACCTCACGGCCCGAGTCGCGGGCGACGGCGCGCAGCAGCGTGGACTTGCCCGTGCCCGGCGGCCCCTCGATCACCACGTGCCGGCCTGCGTCCAGGGCAACGGTGAGCACCTCACGCTCCCGGTGCAGGCCGACAACGGGTGGTGGCCCGCTCGCTACCACGATGACAAGCCCGGCTGATGCGCTGGCTCAGGAGTCGTAGACGATCACCCCGCGGACGTTCTTGCCGTCCAGCAGGTCCTGGTAGCCCTGGTTGACCTCGTCGAGCGTGTAGGTGTTGGTGATCAGCTCGTCGAGCTTGAGGTCGCCCGACTGGTACAGCTCGACCATGCGCGGGATATCGGAGAACGGGTCGCCCGAGCCGAACAGGCTGCCCTGAATCCGCTTCTCGAACAGGGTCAGGATCGCGCCCGGCAGCTCGATCGTGTTCTTGCCCGGGTCGGCCAGCCCGGTCACCACGACCGTGCCGCCCTTCCTGATCGCGTTGAACGCGTTCGTGACGACCGTGGAGTCGACCACGCCCACGGTCACGATGGCCTTGTCGGCGCCGACGCCCCGGGTCAGCTCGGTGATCAGCTCCTGCGCCTGCTCCGCGGTCTCGGCGGTGTGCGTGGCGCCGAGCTTCTCGGCCATCTCCCGCTTGTTGGCCAGCGGGTCGATCGCCACCACGTTGCGCGCCCCGGCCAGCGCCGCACCCTGCACCGCGTTGATGCCGATCCCGCCGATGCCGTAGATCGCGATCGTGTCGCCAGGCTCGGTCTGCGCGGCGTGCACCGCGGAGCCGAAACCGGTCGGCACCCCGCACCCGATCAGCACGACCTTGTCCAGCGGCACGTCCTGGTCGACCTTGACCACGGAGTGCTCCGAGATCGTAGCCCGCTCCGAGAACGTGCCGAGCATGCACATGCCGCCGAAGTCCTCGCCGCCGCCATGGAACCGGTACGTGCCGTCGACCTGGCAGCCGACCAGCAGGTTGGCCCCCAGGTCACAGAGGTTGGACTTGCCGCTCGCGCACCACCGGCAGTGCCCGCAGACCGGCAGGAACGAGCAGATCACGTGGTCGCCGGGAGCCAGCCGGGTGACCCCGGGCCCGACCTCCTCGATGATCCCGGCGCCCTCGTGGCCGCCGACCATCGGGAACCGCGGCACGATGTCGCCGTGCCTGAGGTGCTCGTCGGAATGGCACAACCCGGCCGCCACGAAACGGATCAGCACCTCGCCCGCCTTCGGCGGATCCAGGTCAAGCTCGGTGACCTCGAAGTCCTGGCCAGTCGCGCGCAGCACAGCGGCGCGTGTCTTCATAACGATCTCCCTCCGGTCGCGACAATCCTAGGCAGGGCAGGCGAGCCGAAACTAGCCCCCGGTCCCGCCTAACCGCCGGGCGGCGCGTGTCCCGCTGGGATTTCACCGCGGCGGCCTGGTCGTGGGCGTGATCCTGGTCGTCACCCCGCACGACCGCGGCGAGGTGTTCTCCATGTGCTACCTGGTCATCGCCTCGTTCGCGGTCGCGCTCAGCCGGGCCTGGTCGCTGGTGCAGGGCCGGCACCTGGCCGTGCGTCCCGCTGGCGGGAAGTAACCTGCCGTCCGTGGTCGACAACACAGTGCCTGACTGCCTGTTCTGCCGCATCGTGGCCGGGACCGTGCCCGCGCACGTGGTGCTGGCCGACGACATCACCGTCGCGTTCCTCGATACCCGGCCGGTGTTCAAGGGGCACGTGCTGGTCGTGCCGAGGGCGCACTACGTGACCCTGGCCGACCTGCCCGCCGGCCTGATCGGGCCGCTGTTCACCCGGGTGCAGCGGGTCAGCGCGGCCGTCCCGGCCGCGTTCGGCGCCCAGGGCACGTTCGTGGCCGAGAACAACGTGGTCAGCCAGAGCGTGCCCCACCTGCACGTCCACGTGGTGCCCAGGACCAAGGGCGACGGCCTGCGCGGCTTCTTCTGGCCGCGCACCAAGTACGCCAACGACGACGAGGCGGCCGGCTACGCCCGCAAGCTGCGTGAGGTGCTGGACCCTAGCTGAGGGCGGTGACCAGCAGGCACACCGCGGCCGTGATCTCGACCAGCGCGCCGAGCACATCGCCGGTGATCCCGCCCAGGCGCCGCACCGCGTGCCAGGTCATCGCCGCCGCGACGGCCAGCCCCGCGGCCACGCCCACACCCAGAATGAGCCGGTACGCTCCGGCCGCCACCACTGCCGCGACCGAGAGCGCGATGGGGACCACGGGGTGAACCGTCCCGGCCACCAGCGCCCCCAGGCGGCTGCCCGGTGCGGCCGGAACGCCCCGCCGGCACGCCCAGGTCAGCGCCAGCCGCCCGGCCACGACGGCGCTGATCACCGCGGGCACGCCGCGGCCGATCTCATCGGCCCGGGCCAGCGCGGCCACCTGGACCAGCAGCGTGAGCACCAGCGTGACCACCCCGAACGGCCCGATGTCGGAGCGCTTCATGATGGCCAGCGCGGCGTCGGCCGGCTGGCGGCTGCCCAGGCCGTCGGCCAGGTCGGCGAGACCGTCCAGGTGCAGGCCCCGGGTGAGCAACGCCAGCACGGCCACGGCCGCTACGGCGGCGAGCAGCGGGCCGGCGTGTGCGTAACGGCTCAATATCCAGAGCACTGCGGCGGCGGCGGCGCCCAGCAGCAGGCCGATGACCGGGGCCCAGCTCATCGCGGCGGCCGCCCGGCGGGCCGGCACATCGCCGGGTTCGTCCCGCACCGGTATCGCGGTGAGCAGCGTCACCGCCAGCCGGAGTCCGCTGCCAGGCATGGCACCTCAGCGTAGGCCAGGGCCTGAGGCAGTACGGTCGGGTCGGGAGCAGGGGAGGTGGGAGTGGCGCAGCGCCCGTTTGTGCTGTTGTCGGCCGCGATGTCGATCGACGGCTGCCTCGACGACGCCTCGGACACGCGGCTGATCCTGTCCAACGACGCGGACCTGGACCGCGTCGACGAGGTCCGGGCCGGATGCGACGCGATCCTGGTCGGGGCGGGCACCATCCGCCGGGATAACCCGGCGCTGCTGGTGCGCTCACCCGCCCGCCGCAGCGCCAGGATCGCCCGCGGCCAGCCGCCGTCCCCGGCCCGGGTCACGCTCACCGGCCGCGGCGACCTCGACCCGGCGGCGCGGTTCTTCAGCGCGGGCGAGGGGGTCAGGCTGGTCTACGCGCCCGCGGCAGCGGCGGAGCATGTCACCGGCCTGCTCAGCGGTGCGGCGGACGCGGTCAGCGCGGCCGGGTCCGGGACCGTCGAGGTGGTCGCCGCCGACGGCCCGGCCGCCCCGGCTGGGCCCGTCAGCCTGGCCGTGATGCTCGCCGATCTGGCCGGCCGGGGCGTGCAGCGGCTGATGGTCGAGGGCGGCGGGACCGTGCTCACCCAGTTCCTCGCCGGCGGGCTGGCCGACGAGCTGCACCTGGCCGTGGCCCCGGTCTTCGTCGGGGACCCGGCCGCCCCCCGTCTCGCCGCGGGCGGTCCGCACGCCGGGGGGCCGGTTACCGGGCCAGCAGCCGGGCGCCTGCACCTGGCCGAGGTGCGGCTGATCGGCGACGTGGTGCTGCTGCGCTATCTGCCGGGCGGCCCGTGACGCAGGCTGCCGCGCGGAATCCGGGGAATGGGCCAGGCGTGAAATCCAGGAAAACGCGCAGGTCCTTTCGTCGCCGGCCGGCCTATCATGGCCGACATGGGCGAATGGTGGTCCATCGAGGTTTTCCACGGCGAGTTCCAGGCGGCGCCGCAGTGGAGGGACGCCTATAGTTCAACGCTCATTGAATCGGCGATCTCGCACGGGGCCACCGAATGGGGCTGGATCGAGCACCGCCACGGCGTGGTGTTCGAGGTCCTGTTCCCTGAGGAGGCCAGCTGGGAGGCGTTCCGGGCGCTGCCCGCCATCGTGGCCGCGCTGGACGCGGTCCCCGATCCGGTCAACGGGCTGCTGGTGTACCGGGGCCGCGGGGGCGGCTCGGGGGCACGGTCGCCGCGGCGCCCCAAGCCCACGGCGGGCGCCGGCGCGGTCGAGCTTCCTGAACCAGAAGACGAGCGGGTAGTCGACCTGACGGCGGTGGCTGCGGTCGGCCCGGCGGCCGATCTATGCCCCGCCGTGTGAGAGCAGGGGCGCCGACGGTGCAGGATGGGGGCATGAGGGATACCAGAATTGCGGCCGGCGGCATGCGCGACGCGATCGAGCGGAGCGGCTACTACCCCGGTGTGGTCTTCGACGCGGTGTCATCCGCACTCGGGGCCGAGGCTGTCGTGTCCTACGTCGTACACCATGACGCCCTGTTCGATCCGGGGATGGAGGTGCGGCGCCACATGACGGTCCTGGCGCTCACCCCGACCCGCCTGGTCTACTCGCATACCGACGAGAGCCCCGCCGACGCCAGCGACGAGGATTCCCGCCCGCAGGCGGAGACCAGCACGGAGGCGGTCCGGTTTGCCCAGATAACGTCCGTCGCCGTGACCCGGGTGATCCCGGATCCCGCGTCCTATGTCCCTGGCACCACCATGCCGAGCGAGGTGGTGCTGACCATCGGCTGGAACGTGCTCTCGCACATCGAGCTCGAGCCCGCGCACTGCGGGGACGACAGCTGCGAGGCCGACCACGGGTATACGGGCACGATGACCGCCGATGATCTGACGATGCGGGTCAGCGAGGCCGCCGACGGGGAGGACGCGGTGCGGCAGGTGCTCACGTTCGCCCAGGCGCTGTCCGAGGCCACCAGCCGCGCCTGAGGGGACCCCATGACAAGCGAAGGGCCTCCGGCCACGGTCACCGACCTGCCCGCGACACTTCCCACGCTGCCCCGGTACGGGGAGAGCACCCTGGCCGACCTGGCCGGCTCGGTGCTGGCCTCGCTGGGCGCGCGGTCCGCGCCCAACCCGCTGACCCTGCCCGACGCCGACCGGGTATGCCTGCTGGTCGTGGACGGCATGGGCTGGGAGCTGCTCCGCGACCACCAGGCGGCCGCGCCGTTCCTGTCCGAGCTGGCCGTGACCGGGCGTCCGCTGACCGCGGGGTTCCCGGCGACGACGGCCACCAGCCTGGCGTCCCTGGGCACCGCCCGGCCGCCTGGGCAGCACGGCGTGCTGGGCTACCAGGTGGCGGTGCCCGGCGAGGGCCGGCTGCTCAACGCGCTGCGCTGGGACCAGCGGGTCGACCCGCTGGAATGGCAGCCCGGGTCCACCATCTTCGAGCGTGCGGCCCAGGCCGGGATCAGCGCGTACCGGGTGGCGCACCACGCGCTCGGGAGGACCGGGCTGTCGGTCGCGACCATGCGCGGGGCGGAGGTTGTGCCCGCGGACACGCTGGGCGCGCTCGTGGCCGAGACCGCGTCGGCGCTGCGCAGCTCGGACCGGGCGCTGGCCATGGTGTACCACGGCGACCTCGACGCGACCGGCCACGTGTTCGGGTGCACGTCGGACGCGTGGCGCTACCAGCTCGGGCACGTCGACAAGCTGGCCGAGCAGCTGGCGGGCGCGCTGCCGCCGGGCAGCGCGCTGTACGTGACCGCCGACCACGGCATGGTGGACGTGCCGGAACAGGACCGGGTCGACGCCGACGAGCTGCCCGCGCTGCGGGAGGGCGTGGCCCTGCTCGGCGGCGAGCCGCGGGCGCGGCACGTGTACACCGAGCCAGGCGCCGCGGGCGACGTGCTCGCGGCATGGCGCGAGATCCTCGGTCCCCGGGCTTGGGTCGCCTCCCGGGACGAGGCGATCGCCGACGGCTGGTTCGGGCCCGTGGAACCGATGATGGCGCCCCGCATCGGTGACGTGATCATGGCGCCGGCCGGGCCGTCGGCCGTGATCGCCACCCAGGCGGAACCGCGCGAGTCCGCGCTGGTCGGCATGCACGGCTCGCTGACCTCCGCGGACCAGCTGGTCCCGCTGCTCTCGCTGTCGGTGATGTAGGGAGATCCGCCTGTGTCCACCGCGAACTATGAGCAACTGCCCGCCGACCTGCCGGTCCCCGAGGACGACGGCGCCGCCGCGCACCTGCCCGGCATGGCGCTGCCGCCGGTCACGCTGCCTGCCACCGGCGGCGGCGCGGTCGATCTGAGCCGGCTCGGCCAGCCGCGCGCGGTCGTGTACGTGTACCCGATGACCGGGACCCCCGGGGTGCCCCTGGCCGAGGGCTGGGACCAGATCCCCGGCGCGCGCGGCTGCACGCCCGAGTCCCTCGGCTTCCGCGACAACTACCGGGAGCTGGCCGGGCTCGGCGTGGAGGTGTTCGGCCTGTCCAGCCAGGAACCGGCCGAGCAGGCCGAGGCCGCGGAACGGCTGGCGCTCCCGTTCCGGCTGCTGTCCGACTCGGGCCTGGTTCTGGCCGAGCGCCTGCGGCTGCCCACGTTCACGGCCGGCGGGGTGGTCCGCTACAAGCGGCTCACCCTGGTTGTCAGGGAGGGCCGGATCGAGCACGTCTTCTACCCGGTGTTCCCGCCGGACCGGCACGCCGGGGAGGTCGTGGCCTGGCTGCGGGAGCACCCAGGCTGAGACCCGGCCCGATCGCTGGTTTGTCCACAGCCGCGGTAGGGAAACCCACCAGATCTTCGCGGCTTATCCACAGCAATCGAGGAGTTATCCACAGGGTGAGCGCTAACCCAGCGCCGGGCGCCGTTTCTCCGCCGGATCAGGCGGGTGCCGTAACGCAGCCGCTGATCGACGTCGGGTCGCTGGCTGCGGCACTCGCCGGCGGCACGCCTCCCGCTCTGCTCGATGTCCGCTGGCGGCTCGGCGGGCCGCCGGGGATCGAGAGCTACCGCGCGGGTCATCTGCCCGGCGCGGTGTACGTGGACCTGGACAAGGACCTGGCCGCGCCGCCGGGCCCCGGGGGGCGGCATCCGCTGCCCGCGGCCGCCGATTTCGCGGCCGCCATGCGCCGGGCCGGTGTCCGCGCGGGCCGTCCGGTCGTGGTCTACGACGACGGCGACTCGACCATCGCGGCCCGCGCCTGGTGGATGCTGCGGTACTTCGGCCACGACCAGGTGCGGGTCCTCGACGGCGGGTTCCGCGGCTGGGCCGCGGCCGGCCAGCCGGTCACCACGGACGAGCCCCGCGTGGCCGCGGGCGACTTCACGGCCGTTCCCGGTCACCTTCCTGTGCTCGAGGCGGCGGGCGCCGCCGCCCTGGCCCGCTCCGGCGTGCTGCTCGACGCCAGGGCGGGGGAGCGGTACCGCGGCGAGACCGAGCCAGTCGACCCGGTGGCCGGCCACATCCCCGGGGCGCTGAGCGCGCCGACCGCCGCCAACGTGGACGCCGGCGGCCGGTTCCTCCCGCCCGCGGACCTGCGCCGCCGGTTCGCGCAGCTCGGCATCGCGGACGGGCCGGTCTCCGGCTCACCGCCCGGCCCCGCGGCCGCGGACGACACGGCCGGGAACGCGGTACCAGCGGTCGGCGCGTACTGCGGCTCAGGGGTGACCGCCGCGCACGAGGTGCTCGCGCTGACGCTCGCGGGCATCCCCGCAGCCCTCTACGTAGGCTCCTGGTCCGGCTGGACCGCCGACCCCGGCCGGCCCGTGGCCACCGGCCCCGATCCCGGCTAGGCACCGGGTCACTGACGGCGCTGCGGAGGCCGGCCATCAGTGGCGGCCCGGGTCAGGTTCCCTGCCGGGTTTGGGCCAATACCTGCGCGGCGTAGTCCGGTCTCGCTAGCCTGACCCCTGGTGTGCCGGGAAGCCTGGTCGGCGGCGGTTTGAGCGGTTAGGTGCAGAAGGGGTGGGGGACCGGCGGATGGACACTGATGCGTCAGCAACCACACGCGTGGTTACGGGGCCTGTCACTACCGATATGGCTGGGCAGGCTGCACCGGATCAGGACACGAGGATCACTGGCTGGCGGGTTCCGCGCAGCTGGCCGTTATTGCCGGTGCTCGCCGTGCAGACGGTGCTGTCGCTCCGGCTGGTGCGAGCTGACACGGCGTTCCAGGGTGAAGCGCTGTACTTGTGGGCTGGGCACCTGCAGTGGGCGCACTGGCTGCACGGCGAAGCCATCCCGCCGTTCCCTTACTACTTCTCTGGCGCGCCCGTCATCTACCCCCCGGTGGGGGCGCTGGCGGATAGCGTCGGGGGCCTGGCCGCGGCCAGGGCTCTGTCGCTGGTGTTCATGCTGGGGGCGACGGTGCTGCTCTGGAGCACCACCCGGCGGCGATACGGGCAGCGCAGCGCGTTCTTCGCCGCGGCGCTGTTTGCCACGCTCGGCCCGACGCTGCACCTGGGCGCGTTCGCTACGTACGACGCCCTGGCGTTGTTCCTGGTCGCGCTCGCGGCCTGGTGCGTGCTCGGGGCTGGGGAACGCGGGGAAGCGCGCGCCCGGATGATCGCGGCGGGCGCTGCGCTGGCGCTGGCCAACGCCACGTCCTATCCGACGGTCCTGTTCGACGTGCTGATCATCGCGCTCGCGGTCCTGGCCGCACTCGCGGGGCCCGGCGGCCGGGTGGCGTTGTCGCGTGTCACGATCCTGGTCACGACGGTCGTCGTCCTGCTGACCGCCGGGCTGATGCTCGGCGGCAAGGTTTACCTCAGCGGGTTCAGGCGGACGATCCTGGCGCCCGTGGCCCACACGAACTCCCCGCTGTCGGTGCTGTCCAATTCGTGGTACTGGGCCGGCCTGCTCGTTGTCCTGGCCGTGGGCGGTGTCGTTATCAGCTGCGTGCGCCGGGAAGGACGGGCTCAGTCCTGGCTCCTCGCGGTCCTGGCCCTGGCCGCGATCCTGGGGCCGGCCGAGCAAGCGTGGCTGCACACGGCCGCGTTGCTCAACGAGCACGTAGGCCTGGGTGCCTGGTTCGCGGCCATCCCGGCGGGCTACGCGGCCGACCGGTTCATCTCGGCCGCGTTGGTCGGCCGGCAGCAGGCTTTCACCAGCGCGGCGTGCGTGGCGGCACTGATCTTCCCCGTGTACCTGGGCGTCACCCAGTCGTGGGCGTTCGCCACCAGCTGGCCCAATGCCACGAGCTTCATCGCGATCCTGCGCCCGCTGGCCAGCCACAGCAAGGGTCCCCTGCTGGTTGAGGATCCCTCCGTCGCCAAGTACTACCTGCCGTCAGGAAGCCAGTGGCGGCGATGGTCAAGCACCCGCAACATCACGCTGCCTTCCGGCGCCAGCACCGGCGGGCCTGCGGCGGCGGCGGGCATCGTCGCCGCGGGAAACGCGGCCACCTTCGCCAGTTACATCGCCAGGGGGTACTTCTCCTACGTGGCCCTGAACTTCACCGACACCACGGCCCTGGACCACGGCCTCGCGACCGAGTTGCACCGCAACCCGAACTACCACACCATCGCGGTCGTTCCTTACGGCACTGAAGTCAAGCCCGTTGGCATGGGCACCTATGTGATCTGGAAGTACGAACCGCGAAGGTGAGCGCGGCGCCGTTCAGCTGACGCCGAGCAGCCGCAGCGTCGCGGTAGTGACCACGGCCGCGACCACGGCGACCAGGAACGGCGCCCGCCGGACCGCCAGCACACCGCCGACCAGCACGCCCGCGGGCCGGGCCCAGCCGGCCAGGCTGTGGCCGGTGGTGAGGGCCGAGGTGGCGACGAGCGCGCACAGCAGCACGGTCGCGGCCACCGACAGCAACCACCGCACCTGCTCAGACAGCTCGATCCGGCGGTGCAGCAGCGGCCCGCACACCCGGAAGCAGTAGGTCCCGGCGGCGAGCAGCAGGATGGCCAGCGCGGTCATGCCCGGCCCGCGACCTTCGGCCGGGCTGGGGCGTCGGTGCGCGGCCGGCCCACGGCGACCAGGCCGAGCAGAGCCAGCAGCACCGGCAGGCCCGCGGGGAGCACCGGGGTGGCCACGAGCGCGATGGCCACGCCGAGCAGCGCCGCCCGCCTGGCCCGCGGCTCGCGCAGCGCGGGCAGTACCAGTGCCAGCAGCACCATCGGGGAGGCCGCGTCCAGGCCCAGCGCATCCGGGTTGCCCACGGCCCGCCCGGCCAGCACGCCCAGCAGCGTGCCGAGGTTCCACACCACGAACAGCAGCAGCCCGCAGGCGAAGAACGCGGCGCGGCGGCGGACGGGGTCGCGCTGCGTGAGGGTGAAGGCCACGGCCTCGTCGGTCAGCAGCTGGCTACCGGCTAGCCGGGCCGGCCAGCGCAGGTCCAGCACGTCGGCGACCGCGAAACCGAACGGCAGCATCCGGGCGTTGAGCACCAGCCCGGCGACCACGGCGGCGACCGCACCGCCGCCGCCCAGCACGATGTAGAGCGCGGCGAACTGCGCGCCGCCCGCGAACACCGCAGGTGACATGGCCAGCGGCACCCAGGCGGGCTGGCCGCCGGAGACCGCGATCGCACCAAACGACACCCCGACCACGCCGTCGGCCAGGGCCACCAGTGAGATGTCTCGTAGCAACGGGCGATCAAGTGTTCGCCAGAACGAACGCATAACCGGTATTGTGAACAGACGCGAGCTTGTTCGTCAAGGCGAACAGTGGACCGATGGAGCGAACGCAGATGACGGAGCAGATCACGCGGCCACCGCTGGACCGGATAGCGGCGTCGATCCGGACTGAGCGGGAGCGTGCTGGGCTGTCCCTGTCCGAGCTGGCCCGCAGCGCCGGGATCGCGAAGTCCACGCTCTCCCAGCTGGAGTCAGGCGCGGGCAACCCCAGCCTGGAGACCCTCTGGGCGCTGAGCGTCGCCCTGGAGGTCCCGTTCAGCCGGCTCGTTGATCACCCGGCCCGGCGCCGGGTCACCGTGCTGCGCCGCGGCGAGGGCGTCACGGTGCCATCCGAGCGCGCTCACTACGTGTCCACCCTGCTCGCGTCCTGCCCGCCCAGCGCCCGCCGGGACATCTACCTCGTGCGCGTGGAACCGGGCCCAGCCCGCGAGTCCGACCCGCATCAGCCGGGCACCGTGGAGCACGCGGTCATCGGCACCGGGCGGGCACGCGTTGGCCCCGCCGACGAGCCGGTCGAGCTGGGGCCGGGCGACTACATCGCCTATCCGGGCGACGTGCCGCACATCCACGAGGCGCTCGAGCCAGGCACCACCGCGGTCATGGTCATCGAGTACGTCTAGGGAGCGGGTCTTGAGTTTCTCGGTCACCACATGAGCCGTCTGGCGTCCCAGTTCTGGGCGTGGGGCTATCGGCTGGCCAGCGAGGTGCGGTGTGCTGGGGTATGGCAGACGCAGCGGCGATGCCCATCGACCGCTCTGCCGCTACTGCTCACGCATCTCCGGACCGGGACACTAGCCGCCCGCCGACACCTTCCGGACCACCTGGTTGAAGGTGTCGGCGATCAAGAACCCGCCGTCGGCGGTCGCCGACACCGCGGAAGAGTTGTGCAGCTGGGCTTCGGTGGCCGGGCCATCGTCCCCGAAGCTGCCCGCCGTACCCGTCCCGGCGACGCGGGTGATCACGCCGCCCGCCGATACCTTCCGCACCAGGCTGTTACCAAAATCGGCGACCAGGAAGCCGCCATCGGCGGTCACCGCCACGCCGGCTGGGCCGTTCAGCTGGGCGTCGGGGGCCGGACCATCGTCCCCGAAGCTGCCTGCCGTGCCCGTCCCGGCGACGCGGGTGATCACGCCGCCCGCCGACACCTTCCGCACCTTGTTGTTGAAGAAGTCGGCGACCAGGAAGCCGCCATCGGCGGTCACCGCCACCCCGGTCGGGCCGTCGAGCTGGGCGTCGGTGGCCGGGCCATCGTCCCCGGCGCTGCCCGTGGTGCCAACGGTTCCGGCGACGCGGGTGATAACGCCGGCCGCCGACACCTTGCGGACCAGGCTGTTGTTCTGGTCGGCGATCAAGAAACCCCCGTCGGCGGTCACCGCCACCCCGGCCGGGGCGTTGAGCTGGGCGTCGGTGGCCGGGCCACCGTCCCCGCCGCTACCCGCCGTGCCCGTCCCGGCGGCACGGGTGATCACGCCGCCCGCCGACACCTTCCGCACCATGTTATTGCCACTGTCGGCGACCAGGAACCCGCCATCGGCGGTCACCGCCACCCCGAACGGGGCGTTGAGCTGGGCGTCGGTGGCCGGGCCACCGTCCCCGCCGCTACCCGCCGTGCCCGTCCCGGCGGCACGGGTGATCACGCCGCCCGCCGACACCTTCCGCACCACGTTGTTCACCATGTCGCCGATCAAGAAGCCCTCGTCGGCGGTCACCGCCACCCCAAACGGGGCGTTGAGCTGGGCTTCAGTGGCGGGACCATCGTCCCCGGCACTGCCCGCCGTGCCTACGGTTCCCGCGACACGAGTGATCACTCCCACAGCGCCCCCCTTAAGAATCACAAGGCACGTTAGCGCCTCCAGTGTGGCACTTGACCTAGTGTCCCGGCCCGGAGATGCGTGAGCAGTAGCGGCAGAGCGGTCGATGATCTGGTCGGCGGTCTTGGTCCATTTGAAGGGGGCGCCTTCGTTCCCAGAACTTGATCCAGTCTTCGAGCGCGGCGGTGAGCTTGTCCAGGGAGAAGTGCAGCACGAAGCGGGGGTGGGCCGGCAGCCAGCGCCGCACCACCAAACTCAGGACCAGCTCACTAGCTCGGCTTGGTCAGGAACGCCACGTCGGTCTCCAGCTTCCCCGGATCAGGCTCGGCCGACGGGTCGGTGAGGTAGTGCTCGACCCGCCCGCGCCAGGCGTCGCCGCGGTCGGTTTCCCAGCTGTCCAGCTCGATGCCCTGCTGTTGCGCCCAGGCCAGCAGAGCGGCGTTGCTCGCCATGAGGCCGTCGTAAGGCCCGATGTGCCTGAGCACCGCCCACTGGCCCGCGGGCAGCACGCCCGGGCGGATACGTCCGCTCCCCGTCACCACCGACGCGACCGGCACCCCGAGCTCGATCTCGAGCCCGTTCTCCATGTCGATCACGAGATAGCGGATGAACGGCGGCCCGTCCGGGGCGATGCCGTGCTCCTGCAGCGATCCGAACAGTTCCGGGAACCCGGCATCCACGGCCTCGGCCAGGCTGGTCACGGCGACCAGCGTGCGGATTCCGGCGTAGTGCTGTTCGGCGCGCTCCTGAATCTGTGGTTCAGAGTTCATGCTGGTTGCCTTCGCTCCCTCGGTCTCGGCTGAGATTCTCATGCCGCGTACGTAGGACACCTCGTAGCCGTCAGACTCATCGCTGGCCAGGCCATATCTCCGATCCGTGGCCCGTCCGGGCCGCTGGAGTCGATGAGGTCATGCGGCGTAAGTGTCGGGGGTGGTGATGTAAGTGCGTCCGGCCGGCGTGGTCCACCTGAACTGGCCGGGCCTAGTCTGCTCCAGCTTCCACCGTGGATGCTGCTTGAGCTGGTGATCGCTGCGGCAGGCGCCGCCGAGGTTGCAGCCGCAGGTCCGGCCGTGGTCGTCGTAGGGATGGGTGTGGTCGAGGTCGGCACGCCAGGCGGGCTGGCGGCAGACCGGGCTGCGGCAGGTGACATCCCGGGCGATCACGTGCTCGCGCAGCCGGGGCGGGGGTCGGTAGGCCGGTGACTCACCGGTGTGCGCGCAGCCTCCAGCGCCCTCATCGACTTGGGCCTGAACAAGGGCCTGGTCCAGTGCCTTGGTTGCGGCCTTGAATGCGGTGGCGGCGATCCTGGCCGGTGGGCCGGCCCCGGAGGGTGGTCCGGGGCCGGCGGCTTGCCGGGCGGCGGTGGTGATCGTGTCCTGGTCGATGATCAGCGTGACGCGGCCGACCAGCCCGCTGCCGGGTGGCCCGTCCCGGCAGGGGCCGTCGCGGACGGCCGGGTGACCCGGCGGGCCGCCACGTCGGCGGCGGATGCGGCTGACCGCGATGGCCTGACCGGCCGGGTTGGTGACGATCACCCGCCACGGCACGGCCGGGTCGGTCTCGGCGGTCTGGGCCAGGTGGCGGGCTTGTGTGGCGGTGATGGGGCCGATGCGGCCCAGCCGCCCGGGGGTGCTGGCCTGGCCGGTCAGGGTGGTCCAGGGCAGGGTCACATCCAGCAGCCCAGGCACCGGCCGACCGTCACCCGGCACTGCGGCCGGGCGGGCCAGGGCAGGCGGAATCGCGCCCAGTTGCGGCCACATCGGCCCGGGCCCGGTGCCGGCCAGGTCGTCGTCTTCCTCATCCGGGTCCCACCGGCCGTCCGCACCGGCGTCGTGGTCCAAGGCGTCGTCCAGGCCGTCGTCGGCGGGGGCGTCCTCATCACGCGGCGCGGGCAGGTCATCCCGCGGGCTGCCGTCGTGCGGACTGCTGTCACCGGGGCCGTCGCCAGGGCCGTCATCGTACGGACCGGGTTGGTCGGGTGAGGCGCCGGCGGCGGGTGGGGTGGGGGGCAGCGTGCCGTTCAGCAGGCCGAGCAGGACCTGGGAGCGGTGCCAGCCCAGCGGGCCCTCGAACCCGGCGGCCTTGCGGGCCCGGGCCATCGCGTTCAGCCGCGCGAACCCGGCCGCGGCTTCGATCTGCGGCTGCTTGTCGGCCACGATGGTCGCGGTCTGGTCCACCTCGCCATAGAGGCGCACGTCGGCGTGCCGTTCGGCCGCCTGGCGGCGGCGCTCGGCCCCGTCGGGGTCGGCGGCGATCACCAGATGACGCAGCCGGGCCTTCAGATCCGCGGTCGTCCGCCGCCCGGCCCCGGGCAGCGCCTCGGCTTCTACAGCCCGGGCGGTATCTTCACTCAGCACCGACGTGGCCTCGGCGATGGCCCGGGCCCGCTCCAGGTCGATGACCCCGGCGGCCAGGGCCTTACCGGTGGCGGGCAGCCGCCAGGTCAGCGTGATGCCTAGATCGGCCCACGCGGCCGCGCCGTACCCAGTCAGCATCAGGGCCAGCGAGACCTGCCCTTGCGCGTCGCGGCACAACCGCACCGGCCGCCCATCAGTCTCCACGCCGATCCTGGCGTCAGCCGCGGCGGCGCGGGCACTGATCTGGGCGGCGGCGGCCAGCCCGGCGGCGTGCGCATGAGACGCCGCCTGCTGGGAAGCGATCGCGACACCCGCCAGCGCATCCTCATCGAGCAGGCCCGCAGCCGCGGTCGCGGTCTCCAGCCAGCCAGCCTGGGCCGGCCCTGGGTCCATGTGCTCCACCGCGACCGCCGCGGTCCAGGCCAGGTCCGGCTCGCTCATGCGCCCGTCGGAGGCCGCGGCCAGCTCGTCGGCGAGCACCGCCTCCTGATCGGCATCCGGATCCGCCAGCCGGCCCGAGGCCGCCAGCGCCTCCAGCAGCACCTGCCAGTCCAGCTCGCGCGGGCTCCCCGACGCCGCGTCCTCTCCTTCCGCGCTCGGTCCTGGCAGCTGAGCGGTCATCCGGGTCACCTCCCTCCGAGGCCGGGCACTGGCTCATGTTCTGTAGCCACCGTATCGAGCGCCACCGACAAAACGGGATGCCCGAGTGACTGGTTGAAGAATTAATCTGAAAAAGTTTTCGATCAAGGCCCGATTGGTGGTACTGATGGGACGGGCTCGGCCCGCAGCCGGCTGGAGGAGGTGCTGACGGACCAGATTCCGGGACGCGATCTCCAGGAGGGCCGATGAGAACACGCCCAGAACGCAGTCAACAAGAAGGTGCCGATGGACCACAGCGAACACACCGGCGGAGGGCATGCGCATGAGCAACCGGACGCCGCCGCGGTGCCCGATGCGGCCGCGGCACACACACGGGACTCACGACTCGTCTTAGGACTAAGGCGGAAACCCGCGCGAGATAAGGCATCCACCCGATGCGTATCAACGGGCCTTACGACGAGTCTCCAACATGTGGGGCCAGACCGGCTCCAGGACCGAGGAGGCACAGATGTACTCCCAGATGGTGCAGGGCATGGCCGCCGAGCGGACCAAGGACCTGCGCAGGGAAGCGGCCGTGGCCGCGCAGGTCAGGCTGGCCCGCAGCGGCCGGCCGGCCAGGCGAGTCAGCGTCGTGGCATCTCAGGCCGGCGCCAGGCTCGTCCGGCGGACCGCCCATCCGTAAGCGACGACAGGTCTTAGGACCGATTTCCGGCCCGGTCTAGGGCGTCAGCCCGATGCGGCGGACCGGGCCCCGCGGCAAAGCTGGAAGCGGACGGAAACGGGGCCGCCCGATGAGGAGGAACGACATGCGTGACGGCAATGTGGGCGGGGGCCTGCCGGCGTACGCGCAGCGCGCGGGAGTGGGCACGGTCCCGCGCGCACAGCTGCGACTCGTCGCCGCGCAGGAGCCACCCTGCCGGTTCGATCCCGAGCTGTTCTTCGCCGAGTCGCCGGACGACATCCGGCGCGCCAAGGAACTGTGCGCGGTCTGCCCGGTGCAGTCGGCCTGCCTGGCGGGCGCGCTGCAGCGCGGCGAGCCGTGGGGCGTCTGGGGCGGCGCGCTGTTCCTGCGCGGCGCGATCATCCCGGACAAGCGGCCGCGCGGGCGCCCGCGCCGGTCGGACGCGGACCGGGCGCTGGCGTCCGCCAGCTAGGGGCGCCAGCCAGGGGTGCCAGCTAACGGCGGCGGCGCCCGGGGGCCAGGTCATGCCGTGCGGTGAGCACCAGCCACGTGGCCACCCCGGTGACCAGTGCCGGCGCGGCCGGGTGCGGGCCCGCGGCGGCCACCGCGATCACGCTCGCCGCCACCGCGGCCAGGATCCGCAGCGCCAGCCGCGCCGGGCGTCCCCGCCGGACCCTGGCCAGCAGGCGCGCAGGCCCGCGACCCCCAGCGGACACCACATCCATTACGCTCCGGCCCCCGCTACCCTCACGACCCGAGGGCCGGTCGGCGTCGAGGTCGGCCAGGGCTTCGCCGCGCCCGAACCGGGTGCGCAGCGTCGCGTAGGCAGCGGCCGCGCCGGCGAACCGCTGCGGGTCACCGCCGTCCTCCCGGTCGGGGTGGGTGGCGCTGGCGGTTCGGCGCCAGGCGGCGTGCACCTCGTCGTCGGTCAGATCCGGCCGCGGCTCAAGCCCCAGGGCGCCGAACGGATTGCTCACGGCGCGGGCTCCGCCCCGAACGCCTCGTCCAGCAGGGCGCTCACGTCAGGCAGCGTGGCCAGCCCGGGTGGGTGCGTAACGGCACGGTCGGGACTGGCTGGAGCGGACACGCGGCGGGGCCCGGCCGGCGAAGTGCCGCGCCCCGGGTCAGGCCCGGCCGGCACCGGCAGCGCGGCTGGGCCCGCGACCAGCCGCTTCACCTGCACATAGGTGACGCCGCCGCGGTAGATGAACGCGACCTGCCCCACCTCGAGCCCACGGATCAGGTCCGGGTCGACGACCGGGGCGGGCCGGACCCGGGACGATCCCTGGTGACTCCAGAGCGGTACCCCGCGCAGCCGTCGGGTGGTGTCCACCACCTTCCGGGTTCCGGCCAGGGCCGCGACCGGCTCGGGATGCGGGGTGCGCAGCAGCCAGATGCCGCCGTCAGCGGCCGCGGCGATCCGGTACCGCTCGTCCTCGCCGGCCGCCAGGCCCGGCCAGGACTGGGCCGACACCTGCACGGCCAGGCCCAGCGAGCGGGCCCGCTCGTACAGGTCCCAGATCGGGAGCCTGCGGGCCACCGCGCTGAACTCGTCCACGGCCAGCAGGATCTCCCGCCGCGGGCCGGCCCGGGCCAGGTCGCCGTCCTGGTGCGCCGCGTAGCTGGCCAGCAGGTCGACCAGCGCCCTGGCCTGCGCCTCGGCCACGCTGACCTCGGCCGTGCCCTCGAGGATGCAGTACCAGGCGTCCGCGTCGGCGAACCCGCCCGGCCCGTCCAGGCCGCTGCCCAGCCGCCGGAACAGAGTGCGGTACCGCAGCCCGATGTCGCCAAGCTGCCTCGACGCTGTCCGGATCAGGTCCAGCTCGGCGGGGTGCCCGCCCGACGCGTGCGCCCCAGACGAGTAGGCATCGGTGAGCCAGGCCGGGTCCAGCCGGGCCAGGAAATCGGCGGCGCTGACCGGCGGGCCGCCGGGCGCGTCCACGGCCAGCCCCACCACGGCCTCCATCACGTCGGCGTAATACGCGGCCGCGCCCGTCCCGTGCTCGATCAGGTCGACCAGCGTGGTGATGAGCTGCGCGGGCGGTAACGCCCACAGCGACAGGCTGGCCTCGTCCGGCCAGATGGCGGTCGACCGGGCGCCCGCCGTGCGGAGCACCCGCCGGGCCCGGTCGGCGATCCGGCGGGCGTCGGCCCCGCCCTTGCCGTCCAGCACCACGAGCAGCGGGGGAGCGCCCAGCCCGGCCGCGTGCCGGCGCAGCGCGGTGGCCATGAACCCGGCCCACAGCCGCAGCAGCAGCGTGGTCTTCCCGCTTCCCGAGGTGCCGATCACCACCTGGTGCGACCGCATCCTCGGGTAAGGGATGGCGGCCACGCGCCGCTCCGGATGACCGACCGCCCGGATCACGGCACCGACCAGCACGCTGTCGTTCTGCCTGGTCAGCGGGATGGAGCCGGGGGCGGCGATCCGCGCCCGCGCCGAGCGCGCCTGGTGCCGCCACTGCCGCAGGTCGAACGCGACCGCCGCGTCGGGGGACAGGCCTCCGGTGCCGGTCTCCATCGACCGGATCCGGTAGGCCCAGATCAGGCCGCCCGCGGCCAGGCCTGCCGGGATCGCCACCGGGGCGATGACCGCCGCCGCGCCCGGGTACGACCCGGCCGCGCCGGAGTGCCACATGGCCAGCCAGGCCTCCTGCGGCGCCGCAGCCGCGCGGGACAGCGAACGGGCGCCGACGGCGATGCCCGCCAGCCAGACCGCGAGCATCGGCAGGCACCAGAGCGCCGCCCGGTACAGCCGGGCCGGCGGCCAGCCCGCCAGCCACGCGGCCGCGGCGCTGCCCACGGCCACCAGCGACACTGGCGCCGCCACGACGATCAGCGCCGCGGCCGCGGCAGCCCGGGCGATCCTCAGCACGGCGCGCCCGGCCGAGCCTGAACGGGAGCGCCCGGTCACGGCGATGCCTGCCGCCGGACCGGGGACGCCATCGCCGCCCCGGGCGGCAGCGGCCTGATCTCGACCCGCGCCCCCAGCGGGCCGAGCGCGTCCCTGGCCCGGGCCACGGTCGGCCCGGCGGCCGGGGTGCAGAGGTAGATGACGCGCGCGTGCCGGGCTGCCCGGCCCGGTACCCGGACGTCGGCAGCCGGGCACCCGTAGTCGCCGGTCCTGGTCAGCAGCTCGCGCATGATGGCCTCGGTCCGCCGTACGGTCTTCGCGGTCAGCTCGGCCTCGATGGCCCAGCACTCGCCGGCCCAGGCCACCGGGGCAGCGTCCACCGGGGCAGCGTCCACCGGGGCAGCGTCCACCGGGGCAGCGTCCACCGGGGCAGCGTCCACCGGGGCACTGTCCACTGGGGCAGCGTTCCCCCGGGCACCGTCCGGCCAGTGCACCTCTCCGTCGGGGATGTGCTCGCGCAGCCCGGCGCGGCCGCCCATCCGGGCCCGCAACCGCCGCTCGCCGCGCCAGTAGCCGCCGGCCGCGGTCCAGGTGGGCACCGACTCCAGCGCCAGCCGGACGGCGGTCACGGCCCGGATGTGCGCGAGCCTGGCCAGCGCGGGCGGCGCCGGCGTGTACCGTAGGCCGCACGCGGCCAGGCCCGCCCGGGTCAGCCACGTCCACGGCCCGCCCGGCCCTAACCGCGCGGTCTCCGCGTACTCGCGGTCCCGCCACCTGGCCGCGATCGCGCGCGCCCGCGGCTCGCTGACGCCGAGGACCGCGGCGAGATGATCGAGCTGGACGCCGTACATCTCGGCGGTGAACAGCAGGGCCCCGGTGTTCCGTCCTGACGCAGTGTCTCGTCCTGACGCAGTGTCCCGTCCTGGCCCAGCGTCCGGACCGGCCGCAGCGGCGCGGCCGGGCGCGGCCCCTGATAAGCCGGCCCGGGGAACGGATGTCCCTTCTGTCGGGATCACACGCTTATCACATCACGTCGGCAGTCGGCTGCCACCGGTCCGCGGGCGGACACGCGGCGACGCGGGGGCTGGAGTACTGGTGTCGGAGCTGGCCGTGGGGCACAATATGATGCGGAGCGGTGGGCCACGCAGCACGGTCGCTGCCAGGCACCTGCGGGATGAGGTCGTTGGGGAAGACGCACCTCGTCCGTTTGGCAGGGAGGTCTGGTGTCCGTTCGTGGTGTGCTGCAGGTCCACTCCGCGCCCCCGGCGTTGAGCCCGCACATCGAGTGGGCGGTCGCCGGGATTCTTGGCGCGCCCGTAATCCTGTCGTGGGTGAATCAGCCGGCGGCGCCCGGATCTCTGCGCGCGGAGCTGAGCTGGCAGGCCCGCCCAGGTTCG
This sequence comes from uncultured Actinomycetota bacterium, assembly GCA_963844655.1. Lineage (GTDB taxonomy): Bacteria > Actinomycetota > Actinomycetes > Streptosporangiales > Streptosporangiaceae > JASHPR01. Next base: position 66,290 of record CAWJPA010000010.1, read on the forward strand.
GCGGCCGCGATCACCTCCGCCCTGGCGGCCTGGGACCGGCTCAGGTTCGAGGTGACCGAGGAAGCCAGCCCCGGCTGTGACCCGGTCCGGTTCAGCTACACGCCGTCGCTCGGCACGTTCTCCGCGATCACGTCGGCCAACGGCGACATCGTCATCCCGGAGGGCAGGCTGCGCGCGGCCATGACGCTCGCGGCCGTGCCGACGCCCGCCCTGGGCGGCCTGGACACCCTGCTCTCCCGGCACGCGCCGCGGCACCCCGCGCTCGGCGGTTCGCTGGAAGCCGAACTCGCGCTGCTGCTCGGCCAGCCCTGGGACGACGAGCTCGAGCCGTTCCGGCACGCGGCCGAGGGCGCGCCGGTGCGCTGGCTGCACGCCACCGGGTGAAATCGGGAAATATCAGCTGTATACCGTATCTGGTTATTCAGCGGGATAATAGCTAGCCGGTTATTTCGGCTAGTACGGTTATGCCCGTTATAAGGAGCCTGGCTCAAGGTCTCAACCGGTAATGATATCGGCATAATTCCATCATGCTGGCCCCAGCGCTGACAAGATCGGCTAGCATCCCCGGGATGGCACACGACCTGCGAAGACGCACAGCAAACGTTCGCAGTGAGGAGCCCGGCCTATGTGTCGGAATCGCTTGACACCTCATTGAACCGCTGTTTGACTCGTGAACTTATTACGGCCGGTAATCGTCGGTCGATGGACATCTGATGCCATCCATGCGAAGGGGACTGAGATGTATTTGTTAGCGGTCACCACACTGGTGATATCCGCTGGCTGACATCCGGCATACCTGCCCCGGCCACCATGCCTGCCCCGCCTCAGCCCATCCCCCCAGATCCGTCGTGCGCCCCCGCACGGCCCTCGGTAGGTGAGATGGCGGCCGCTGCAATCGTCTAGCAGGTCACTTGTCGTGCCAGCGCTGGGTCTGAACCCGGAGGGGGGCAAACTCAACGAGGAGGCCGAGCAGATGACGCTGGCCAGGCACGATGAGCACACCCGTTTCGAGGAAGAAGTCGTTCCCTACATGCGCAAGCTGTACCCCGCGGCGCTGCGCATGACCCGCAACCCCAGTGACGCCGAGGACTTGATCCAGGAGACGTTCGCCCGGGCGTATGTCGCGTTCCACCAGTTCAGCCCCGGCACAAACCTGAGCGCGTGGCTGTACCGGATCCTGGCGAACACGTTCATCAACACCCGCAGGAAGCGGCGGCGCGAGCCGGCCCATTCGGTGTTCAGCGAGTTCGGCGAGCTGCTGGTTCCGGAGACCCTGCTCTCCCAGGCGGCCAGGTCCGCCGAGGAGGAGGCGCTGGACCGGCTGGCCGACTCCGAGGTGCTGCGGGCCCTGCGTGACCTGCCCGAGGGCTTCAGCGCCACGATCTACCTGGCCGACATCGAGGGCTACCCGTACAAGGAGATCGCGGAGATCATGGGTACCCCGATCGGCACGGTCATGTCCCGCCTGCACCGCGGCCGCCAGCGGCTCCGCGCCCGACTGGTGGCGCACGGGCGGGGCCGGGATGACGCCGGTCAGCCGTCCGCGCTGACCCGGGCCCCGTCCCGGACCGGGCTGTCCCCGCACTGGCGCGAGGCCCGGTCCTCCCGGCCCACGTCCCCCGTCCGGGATGCCCCGCCCGCCCGACCCCGAGACCGGGCCTTCCCCCCTGGGCCTGGCCTGGGCGCGGCCATGATGGCCGGCCAGCAGGCGTCCTGACGCGGCTGGTCCCGGTCCCGGTGCGAGAGCCCGGGGCCGGGCGTCGGGGCGCCGGGATGCGATCATGTGGTCAGGCGGCCGACGGGAGCGCAGCATGGCGGTGCAGAAGATCATCATCGACTGCGACCCCGGTATCGACGACGCGCTGGCCCTGCTGTTCGCGCACGGTCACCCGGACCTTGAGCTGTGCGGGATCACCACGGTGGCCGGCAACGTCGGCCTCGACCTGACCACGGCGAACGCACTGCGCGTACGCGACTACGCGGGCCTGGGCGAGGTACCTGTGGTAGCGGGCAGCCCACGGCCGCTGCTCCGGTCCGTCATCGACGCCCGGGAGGTGCACGGGGACTCCGGCCTCGGCGCGGTCAGCCTGCCCGCGCCGTCGTCGCGGGCCGCCGACGGGCACGCCGTTGACTACCTGGCCCGCGCGATCGGCGCGGCGCCCGGGGAAATCACGCTGATCGCCGTCGGGCCGCTGACCAATATCGCGCTCGCGGTGCGGCACTACCCGCAGATCGTCACTCAGGTCAGGGACTTCGTGATCATGGGCGGGTCCGCGGGCCGCGGCAACGTCACGCCGGCCGCCGAGTTCAACATCGCCGTCGATCCCGAGGCGGCGGCGATCGTGTTCGCGGCCGGCTGGACCGTGACCATGGTCGGCCTGGACGCGACCCGGCAGGCGCCGGCCACCGCCGCGATCCGGGACCGGATGCGCGGCCTGGGCCGGCTGGCCGGCGACCTGCTGCTGCCGGCCCTGTCCGGCTACCGGTCGTCCAGCCCGGCGGCTGGGCCATCGGCCGGGCCTGACGGCCAGGCCCAGCCGCCCGACGGCCCGGCCGTGCACGATATGTGCGCCGTGGCCAGGGTGGCGGCGCCCGGCCTGATCACCTGCGTGCCTGCCCAGGTGCGGGTGGAGACGGCGGGTCATTGGACGTCGGGAATGACCGTCACCGACTTCGCCGCGCCGGCGGCCGACTGGAACGCCCAGGTCGCGGTGGCCATCGACGCCGACGGCTTCTGGGAGCTGGTCCTGGACGCCTACCAGCGGGTCGCGGCCGGCCTGCCGGAGCCGCAGCCAGTTCCCGGCGTGAGAGCGGAGGCCTGATGGCCGGCCCCGGCGACGTCACCGGGCCTGCTGCGCCGCAGCTCTCGGCCACCGAGCGGACCCGCCACCGGCGGCTGCGGGAGCAGGGCCGGGCCGCCCGCGAGGACCTGTTCGCGGTCCTGGCCGCCGGGCTCGTCGCCCATCTCGGCGTGATCGTCGACGGGGTGCCGATGGTCGTGCCGACGAGCTACGGCTTTGACGAGCAGCGCCTGTACCTGCACGGCTCGGTGGCCAGCCAGAGCCTGGCCGACCGGGAGACGGTGGCGTGCGTCACCGTGACGCTGGTCGACGGCCTGGTGCTGGCCCGGTCGGTATTCGAGCACGCGATCAACTACCGCAGCGCGGTGATCTACGGCGTGCCGCGGATCGTCACCGACCCCGGTGAGAAGCTGGCCGGGCTGCGCCGTCTGTCCGAGCACATGGCGCCGGGCCAGTGGGACTACGTCCGGCAGCCCAACCGCAAGGAGCTCGCCGCCACCCGGCTGCTCGTGCTGCGGCTGGACGAGGCGTCGGTGAAGATCAGGACCGGGCCGCCCGACGACGGCGACAGCCCCGACGCCGAGCTCGGCCTGTGGGCGGGGGAACTGCCGCTCACGTCGGTCTGGGGTGAGCCGGTGCCGGACCCGGCCCTGCCTGGGGGGATCCGCGTGCCCGGCCACGTGAGCGCGCGCGCGGGCACCGTCGCCTTCCCGGCCGCGCGCCGGCCGGACTGACCTGTCGCACGTTGCCGTCGCATGGGACCGTCGCACGGGGTCCTCGCACGGGCCGGCCTGGCGTCAGAGCGGGATGTTCCCGTGCGCACCGCGCCGGGGCGGGGCTTCGGCGATCGCGTAGGCGATCGCCTGGCGGGTCTTGGCCGGCTCGATGATCTCGTCGACCACGCCGAGCGCGATCGCGCGGGCCAGCCCGCCCGTGTCGCGCTCGTGCTCGGCGGCGAGCTCGGCCTCGGCCTGATGCCGCTGCCCGGCCGGCACCTCGGCGAGCGTGCGCCGGTGCAGGATCCGCACCGCGGCGACGGCGCCCATCACGGCGACCTCCGCGGTGGGCCAGGCGAACACCCGGGTCGCGCCGAGGGCCCGCGAGTTCATCGCGATGTACGCGCCGCCGTAGGCCTTGCGGGTCACCAGCGTGACCCGGGGCACGGTCGCCTCGGCGAACGCGTGCAGCAGCTTCGCGCCGCGCCGCACCACCCCGTCCCACTCCTGGCCGACCCCGGGCAGGTAACCCGGCACGTCCACGAGCACGACCAGGGGCACGCCGAACGCGTCGCACATCCGCACGAACCTGGCCGCCTTCTCGGCCGACGTCGCGTCCAGGCAGCCGCCGAGCCGCAGCGGGTTGTTGGCGATGACGCCGACGGTGCGCCCGGCCAGGCGGCCGAGGGTGGTGACCACGTTCGGCGCCCAGCGCGGGTGCAGCTCCACGCCCGGGTCGTCCAGCAGCCCGCTGATCAGCGGGTGCACGTCGTAGGCGCGGCGGGCCGACTCGGGCAGCAGGGTCTCCAGGTCGGCCCCGCCGTCGGCGGGCGGCGCGGGCCCGCCGGGCTCCTGCCGGCCCAGCAGCAGGGCCAGCTGCCGCGCCCGGGTGTATGCCTCGTCGTCGCTCGCGGTCACCACGTGAACCACGCCGGACCGGCGGCTGTGCGGCTCGGGCCCGCCCAGGCGCTCGGAGTCGACGTCCTCGCCGGTGACGCTGCGGACCACATCCGGCCCGGTGACGAAGATACGGCCGTGATCGGACAGGATCACCAGGTCGGTGAGGGCCGGGCCGTAGGCCGCGCCGCCGGCCGCGGGCCCGAGCACCACCGAGATCTGCGGGACCTGCCCCGACGCCCGGGTCATGGCGGCGAACACCGTGCCGACCGCGTGCAGGCTCTCCACGCCCTCCCGCAGCCTGGCCCCGCCCGAGTGCCACAGCCCGATGACCGGCGCGCCGACGCCGATCGCGTGGTCGTAGGCGGCCACGATCGCCGCGCAGCCCTCGGCGCCCATCGCGCCGCCCTGGACCCGCGGGTCGCTGGCGAACGCCACCGCGGGCATGCCGTCGATGCTCCCGGTCCCGGCCTGCACGCCGCCGCCGCCGTCTGCGGGTGTGAGCAGCGACAGCGTCCCGGGGTCGAACAGCTGCTCCAGGCGCGCCTGCGGGTCGCGGCTGCCGGCCGCGCGGGTCGGCGCGCCGGGAGCGATGGCGACGGGCATGGCGGTCACGGGACCCGGGTCATGAGGCGGTGAAGGCCAGCGCGACGTTGTGCCCGCCGAAGCCGAACGAGTTGTTCAGCACGGCCATGGGACCGGAGCCCCGCGGCTGCAGTTTCGTCGCTTCTGTGGCGATGTGGACTCCGGCGTCGTGCTCGGGATCCTCCAGGTTGATGGTGGGCGGGGCGACCCGCTCACGCAGCGCCAGTATCGCGGCCACCGACTCGACAGCGCCCGCGCCACCGAGCAGGTGCCCGGTCATCGACTTGGTGGCCGAGACCACGACCCCGGCGGCCGCGTCGCCGAGCGCCGTCGCGATCGCCTCGCACTCCACGACGTCCCCGGCCGGGGTGGAGGTGGCGTGCGCGTTCACGTGCACCACCTGCTCGGGGCTCAGCCCGGCGTCGGCGAGCACCCGGCGGATGGCGAGGATCACCCCGGTGCCGTCCGGCTCGGGCTGGGCGATGTGGTGCGCGTCGGCGGAGTACCCGACGCCCGCGGCGACCGCGTGCACGGTGGCGCCGCGCCGCGCGGCGTGCTCGGCCGACTCGAGCACCACCATGCCCGCGCCCTCGCCCAGCACGAACCCGTCCCGGGCCTTGTCAAACGGGCGCGAGGCCCGTTCCGGCTCGTCGTTGCGGGTCGACAGGGCCCGCATGGCCGCGAACGCCGCGATGTTCAGCTGCATGATCGCGGCCTCGGTCCCGCCGGCCAGCACCACGTCGGCCCGCCCGGACCGGATCATCTCCATGCCGTAGCCGATGGCCTCGGCCCCGGACGCGCACGCGCTCACCGTGGTGTGCACCCCGGCCCGGGCGCCGAGCTCGATGCTGATCCAGCCCGCGGACCCGTTCGGCATCAGCATCGGGACCGTGTACGGCGAGAGCCGGCTCCAGCCCTTCTCCTTCAGCGTGTCGTAGGCCTTCAGGGTGGACGCGATGCCGCCGATGCCGCTGGACACCACCACGCCGAGCCGCTCGGGGTCGACCTCGGGCTGGCCGGCGTCGGCCCAGGCCTCGCGAGCGGCGATCAGCGCGAACATCTCGCACCGGTCCAGGCGCCGGGCCTGCACCCGGTCGACCAGTGTGGCCGGATCGGCGGCGGCCCAGGCCGCGATCCGGGTGGGCAGCTCCTGGGCCCAGTCATCGGTCAGCTTGGTGACGCCACTGCGCCCGGCGAGTAGCGCATCCCAGGTCGACGCGACATCCGCGCCCACCGGCGTGATCGCGCCGAGCCCGGTGACAACGACGTTCGTCCGGTCTGTGCCCACTGTGATCGTGCTCCTCAGGTCGGGGTGGTCGATGCGCTCCGGCGCTGCTGCGGGCATGGCGCGCCGGTGAGTTCCCCGGTCAGGCCGATACTTCCGACCGCCGGACATAGTCGATGACGTCCTGGACGGTCTTGAGGTCCTTCAGCTGGTCGTCGGGAATCTCGACACCGAACTTGTCCTGGGCCGCCACCGCAATCTCGACCATCGACAGCGAGTCGATGTCCAGGTCGTCAACGAACGTCTTGTCCGGGGTGACCTGGTCGGCGGGGACGCCCGCCACCTCGTCGATGATCTCGCCGAGCCCAGTCAGGATTTCCTGTTCGGTCATGGCCATGGGGTGTGCACTCCTTCGTCGGTTTCCGTTCTCATATGGTCTGGGCGGCAATCCGGCCCACTCGGGACCGGAGCCCGGTCAGGGTACCGTGATCACCTGGCCCGCGTAGCAGATGCCGGCCCCGAATCCGAGCAGCAGGACGGGAGCGCCGGAGGCGAGCTCGCCGCGCTCGATCATCCGGGACAGGGCCAGCGGGATGGACGCGGATGAGGTGTTGCCCGCGGTGACGATATCGTCGGCGACCAGCGCCTGCGGCGCGCCGAGCTTGCGGGCGATCGCCTCGATGATGCGCAGGTTAGCCTGGTGCGGGACAAAGGCCGCCAGCTCGGCCGGGTCCACCCCGGCCCGCTCACACGCCTGCTTGGCCACCGGGTGCAGCGCGGTCGTGGCCCACCGGAAGACCGCCTGGCCCTCCTGGACGATGAATGAGTCACGGTCCTTGATGAAGATCTTGTCTGCCAGGTCGCCTGCGCTGCCCCATACGACAGGGCCGACGCCCGCCTCGTCGGGATCGGTCACCGGGCTCACCACCGCGGCGCCAGCGCCGTCGGCGAAGATGATGCAGGTGGAGCGGTCGGTCCAGTCGACCCACTGGGAGAGCTTCTCGGCGCCGATGACCAGCACGTTGCCTGCCGTTCCGGCCCGGACCGAGTCGCTGGCGGCGGCCAGCGCGTAGCAGAAGCCCGCACAGGCCGCGTTCATGTCGTACGCGCCAGGCGCGTTAATGCCGAGCCTGCGGGCCACGGTGGCCGCGGTGTTGGGGATCTGCACCTCGGGGGTGCAGGTCGCGACGATCACCAGGTCGATGTCCCCGGCGGACAGGCCGCTGGCGGCCAGCGCCTTGCCGCCGGCCGCGACGGCCATGTCGGCGACGGTCTCGTCCGGGGCCGCGATCCGGCGGCTGGCTATGCCCACCCGGCTGCGGATCCACTCGTCGTTGGTCTCCACCGTGGCGGCGAGCTCGTCGTTCGTCACGACCCGGGCCGGCTGGTAGCCGCCGAACGCGAGGATCCGCGCGCCCGCTGCGCCCTCGGTGAGTCGCATCCGCGTCCCTTTCGCTGTGTCGGTCTGGGATAATTTTGCCCAGGGGTACTACCCCAGGGGCTCCGTGCTCATTCGTTTCCTTCTGGCTGCAGCCGCACCAGCGGCTGGCCCGCGCTGACCGGGTCGCCGTCCTCGACCAGCCACTCCAGGATCGTGGCCCCGAACGTGGGGGAGACCGCGTGGCTGCCGCCGCGGATCTCGACGTGCCCGAGCTCGGCGCCGCTGCTGACCGCCGTGCCGGGCCCGGCGGCCGGACCGGGCGCGTGGCCGGCCCGGAACGTCCCGGCGAGCGGTGCGACCAGCAGCCGCCAGTCCGGGGTGTGCGAGCCGGAGTGGCCGTCCGTGCGCGAGGCCAGCAGCGCCCGGGCCGCGTCCAGGTCACCGGGGGCCTTCAGGCCCAGGGTCTGCACCCCCGGCAGGGCGCGGCGGGCCAGCCCGGTCAGCGTGCCGGCCGGCGGCAGCTCGATCAGGACGGTCACGCCCAGGCTGGTCATGGTCTCCATGCACCGGTCCCAGCGGACCGGCACGGACACCTGGTCGACGATCCGCTTCACCCAGTCTGTGCCGCTGCGCACCACGCTGCCGTCGCGGTTGGACAGCAGGACCAGGGCGGGGTCGCGGGCGGTCACGGCCGCGGCGGCGTCGCGCAGGGCGTCCACCGCGGGCGCCATGTACGCGGTGTGGAAGGCGCCAGCCACCGAGAGCGGACGAAGCCTGGCCTTCGGCGGCGGGTCCGCGGCGAAGGCGGCGAGCCGGTCCGCGGCGCCGGCGGCCACGATCTGGCCGGCGCCGTTCACGTTCGCGGGTGTGAGCCCGTGCGCCTCGATCGAGGCCAGTACCTCGTCCTCCGCACCGCCGAGCACGGCGGTCATGCCGGTGGCCGTGGCCGCCGCGGCCCGGGCCATGGCCTGGCCGCGCACCCGTACCAGGCGCATCGCGTCCTCGGGTGCCAGCGCGCCCGCGATGGCCCCGGCGGCCAGCTCGCCCACGCTGTGCCCGGCCGCGGCGCCGATGCCCACGGCGGCCGCCGCGTCGGCGAGCCGGCCGGTCTGGGCAGAGCCGTCGGCGTGGCCGGTGAGCAGCTCGGTGGCCGCCGCGACCGCGGCCGCGACCAGCAGCGGCTGAGCGATCGCGGTGTCCCTGATCTCGTCGGCATCCGCGACGGTCCCGTACCTGATCAGGTCGGCTCCGGCGAGCTCCGACCAGGATCCGATGCGCTGGGCGAATCCGGGCAATTCAAGCCACTCACGCAGGAAACCGGGCGCCTGCGCGCCCTGACCCGGGGCCGCTATGAGAAGCATCCCTCTACCCTGCACTGTAGGACTCCGCCATATGAATGCCGAAGCATACGAAGTCTTGCCGCATCGCTCTGTAGATAAGATACAAGCTAGGTGCGTTTGTGCATCAGCCGGCCGAAGACCACGGCGGCCCAGAGCGCGAAACCGCCCCGTCCGTCAGCCGGAACCAGGCCGGTCAGTTCGGTCACCCGGCGCAGCCGGTAACGCACAGTGTTCGGGTGCACGAACAGCAGCCGTGCGGTCGCCTCCAGCGAATGGCCCTGCTCCAGGTAGGTCATCACGGTGTCGAGCAGCGCGGAACCGCCACGCAGCAGCGGTTCGTAGACCTCGGCGAGGAGCTGAGCCCGCGCCTGCTCGTCGCCATCGAGCGCCCGTTCCGGCAGCAGGTCGTCGGCCGCCACCGGCCGCGGCGCCTCGGGCCAGGCTGCCGCCGCGCGCAGGCCGGCCAGCGCCGCGCTGGCCGACACCGTGGCCGACTGCAGGTCGGCCACGGCCGGGCCGGTCACGACCGGGCCGGCGCCGAACCGCCCAGCGAACTGCGCCGCCGCCTTCACCGGGTCCCGGGTGCCGCCGAGGACCACCACCAGCCGGTGGCCGTGCACCCCGGCCAGCAGATCGATCCGGGCGCGCCGCGCGATGGTCCGCAGCTCGTCGATGAGCCCCTCGGGCTCGCTGCCGTCCGTCATGCCCGCGATCACCGTCACCGGCCCGGCGGGCCAGTTCAGCGCCGACGCCCAGGACTGCAGGCCCTCGTCCACCTCACCCCGGACCAGCGAGTCCACGACGAGCGCCTCCAGCCGGGCGTCCCACGCGCCCCGGGCCTCGGCGGTGCGCGCGTAGACCTGGGCGGCGCCGAACGCGATTTCCCTGGTGTAGCGGAGCACGGCCTCACGCAGCTCGGCTTCGCCGCCCGGCGCCGCCAGCTCGTCCACCTGGGCCTCGACCACGTCGATGATCACGCGCGCCATCTCCACGGTCTGCTGCAGGCTGACCGCGCGGGCCAACTCCCTCGGCGCGGTGCCGAACACCTGCCCGGCCACGCCCGGGCGGTCCCGCTCCGGATGCTTTACCCAGTCCACAAACGTGGCCAGCGCGGCCTGGGCGACCAGGCCGAGCCAGGACCGGTTCTCCGCGGACATCGCGCGGAACCAGGGCAGCCGGCTGTCCATCGACGCCATGGCCGCGGTGCCCAGCGGGCCCATGGAGCGCTCGAGCCGGCGTACGGTCTGATCGCGCACCCGGGCGGTCTCGTCCTGGCCCGCGGACGCCGGCGACCTCCTCGTTGCCGTCATCCCGCCAGACTGCCACGAGCGGGCGATGCCGTCCGCACGCAGCCCCGCCCGGCCCGCCGGGGTCGCCTCCGCAGCCGCCGTTCATGGCGATGGCGCCGGGCCTTCGGCAGCCGGCCGACCCCGGTGATCCTGCACGGCGAGGAGGCCGGCTGGATCACCGGCTCCACCGTGAACGTCGACGGAGGTCACGTTCGCCACTAGCGCCGCCGGTGACGTCAGCTGGTGAGGAGTCGCTCAGCCCGGGTTAGCGTCTCCCTGAGATTGTCCTGGGAGGTGGCCTGATACGCCTCGGGCAGCGACAGCCAGCGCAGCGGCGCGTCCTGGTTCTCCGCCCGGGCCGTGTCGGGCGCCTGGGTCGCCAGCACGAACCTCAGGTCGGCGTGGTGATGGGCCGGCTCCGTGCGGGACGCGGGAACCGGGACGATCACCAGGTGCCGCAGCCGGGCGTCCGGCCATGGCACCAGGTCGGCCAGCCCGGTCTCCTCGACCGCCTCCCGCATCGCGATGGCCAGCGGGTCGCTCTCGCCCGGGTCCCCATGCCCGCCCACCTGGAGCCACGCCTGCTGACGCTGGTGCCAGCGCAGCAGTACCCGGCCGCTGTCCGGGTGCACGATCAGCGCGGACCCGGTGACGTGCAGCGGCAGTGTGCGCAGCCACGGGTCGGCCGCGGTCGCCGCGAGCGTGCGCACCTGCTCGAGATCGGCCGTCTCGGCCTGGCCCTGCGGGCGGTAGGCGGCGAGCATGCCGGCGACGGGAGCACCGGGCGAGGACATTGCCGAGACCCTACCCGACGTCGGCGACGAACTGCTCCAGCAGGCTGGTGAACTCCTCCGGCGCCTCCAGGTGCGGGGCGTGCCCCGTCCCGGGCACGACCTGCACCGCGCCGCGCCACAGGCTGGGAATCGTCAGCTTGGTCAGGTAGTCCAGGCTGATCAGCTGCTCCTGCTCACCCTGCAGCACGGCGAGCGGCCGGCCGAGCTCGGCCACGATGGCCACCTCGTCGGCGAACCGGCCCTCGCCGACACTCGCGAACAGTGCCTCGCGCGCCGCCCCGTCGGTGCGCAGGATGTCGGTCACGAAGCCATCCAGCGCCAGCGCCGAGCCCGGGGCCACGAAGCTGGCGGCAAAGGCCGCCGCGTCGTCCCGGCTGACCTCGGCGGTAAAGCCCACGTTCAGCGCCGGGTTGGGCAGGAACGCCTCGGGCATCTGCGCGGCGGTGGCCACCGGGGGAGTGCCGTAGACCAGGAAGCCGGCCGCGTCCGGGAGGTGCGGCGCCGCCTCGATCGCGATGTGCCCGCCCAGGCTCCAACCCACGATCACCGCGTCGGCGGCATCGAGCTGCCGGCAGAATCCGGCCAGCGTGGCGGCGTAGCCGGGCAGGGAGTAGGCGGCGCGGTCGACGGCTGGCGCGGACCGCCCGTGCCCGGGGAGGTCCAGGGCCAGGCAGCGATGGCGCTTCCCGAACGGGCCCGCCAGCAGCGGCCGCCAGGTCTGCGACGAGGAGGAGTTGCCGTGCACGAGGACCACGGCGCGCCCGCCGCCCTCGCTGCACATGTACGCGACAGGCTGCGTCTCAACGGTGATTGTCGCCTCGTCCACCTACGTCCTCCGGCTCCTCGGGCAGCGGCATCGTGAAGATCTCGCTGGCGAGAATATCCTCGGCCTCGATCCGCATGAGATCGTCCCGGCTCCACTGGCGGTGCTCGTCGCTGGCCAGACGATGGGCGTGCCGGAGCCTGGACCGCTCCAGCTCGTTGCGGACGCTGCGGGCGTTGGCGAAATGCGCAAGGCGCATCCGGCGGACGAGGTAGGCACGGAACGCCGTCTCCGCGTCGTCGGAGAGGTAGTAACTCGCCTGCCCGAGCATCATCCGCCCGATGGCGACGAGCTCGTCAACGTCATATTCGGCGAAGTCAAGGTGGTGCGCGATGCGTGAATTCATGCCCGGGTTAGAGGTGAAGAACGTGTCCATACGGTCCCGGTAGCCCGCCAAGATCACCACGAGCTTATCGCGCTCGTTCTCCATGACCTGGAGCAGGATATCGACGGCTTCCTGACCGTAGTCGCGTGAGTCCAGGCCGCGGTGCAGGTAGTACGCCTCGTCGATGAACAGGACCCCGCCCATCGCCCGTTCCAGGACCTTCTTGGTCTTCGGCGCGGTCTGGCCGACGTACTCGGCGACCAGGTCGTCACGCATGGCGTGGACCAGGTGGCCCTTCTCGAGATAACCGAGCTGGCGCAGCAGATCCGCCATGCGCAGGGCCACCGTCGTCTTGCCGGTCCCTGGGGCGCCGGTGAAGCACATGTGCAGGCTCGGCCGGGGGGCCACGAGGTCGAACCGCTGCCGGGCCCGGTCGACCAGCAGCAGTGACCCGATCTCGCGGATCCGTGCTTTCACCGGCAGCAGGCCGACCAGCCCGCCGTCCAGGGAGGCGAAGACCTCGTCGATGCCCGAGGCGGCGCGCTCGGCGGCGAAGTTGACCGACGCGTCCGCCGGGAGCTGTGGCGCCCGCTTCCCGTTCCGGCCGTCTCCCGCCGATCGACGGCGGATGCCACCTTTCTTCCCGAGGCCAGGCTGGTGGCCAGAAGCCGCGCTCATGCCGGGCACCCGACCCCCGTGGCCGTGGTCATGGGCGGCTCCCCTTCCACGCTTTGGCTCGTTCCTCCCAGGTCATCATGTCAGCCGGGGCAAACGCGCCCAAGCCGCGGCGACACGGGCTGGCCGCGGCCGGGACCGCCCGGTTCAGGCATCATGGTGCTGCCCTGGTCGCCCTGACGGAAGGCCCGCCGATGCCGCTGCCCGGCCCCAGCAACGCCATGGATCACGTGGTTGTGATCATGTTCGAGAACCGCTCGTTCGACAACCTGCTCGGGCGCCTGTACCAGCCGGGTGAGGTGGTGTCGTTCGAGGGCGTGACCGGGAAGGAGCTCAGCAACCCGATCCCGGAGTGGGCCGAGGATGGAGCCGGCCGCAAGGTCGTGCCCTACGGCGTGGCCGCGACCATGGATACCCCGAATCCCGACGCTGGCGAGGAGTACCAGCACGTCAACACGCAGCTGTTCGGGGTCATCGACCCGCCAGGCAACCGAGGCGTGCTGGCCGAGGAGATGGCCGCCCCGTACAACGCGCCCGCAGGCCCGGCGCAGCGGCCCACGATGGACGGGTTCGTGGCCGACTACATCAGCGCGTTCACCGCCGAGATGGGCCGCCAGCCCAGCTACGGCGAGTACGCCCAGATCATGACCGGCTACACCCCGGAGCAGATGCCGGTCGTCTCGGCGCTGGCGCGGGGCTTCGCCACCTTCGACCACTGGTTCTGCGAGGTCCCGTCGCAGACGTTCACCAACCGGTCGTTCTTCCACGCCGCCAGCGCGACCGGCTTCGTGGTGAACACCTCGCCCGCGGACTGCTTCCCGGTGCACAACACCGCCGAGACGATCTTCGAGCGGATCGAGGCCAAGGGCCTGACCTGGCGGGTCTACTGCGACCTGTCGAGCCACATCTCACTCACCGGCCTCATCCACGCGTCCCGGCTGTGGGAGCGCTTCGGCACCCACTTCGTCACCACCGACCAGTTCCTGCAGGACGCGGCCAGCGGCGAACTGCCGTCCTACTCGTTCATCGAGCCGAACTTCCTGCACGGCCACAACGACATGCACCCCGCGTTCAACGCCCTGGCCCCGGGCCTGGTGTTCGACCCGCCGTCGTCCCTGATCGGGGGCGAAGCCCTGCTGGCCAGGGTGTACGACGCGATCCGCTCCTCGTCGTCGGCCACCGGGTCGAACGCCTTTAACACGCTGCTGATGGTCAACTTCGACGAGCACGGCGGCACCTACGACCACGTCCCGCCGCCGCCGGCCCCGCCGCCTGACCCGTCCGCCCCGGCCGGGCAGATGGGCTTCGGGTTCGACCGGTCGGGCGTGCGGGTGCCGGCCATCGCGATCTCGGCCTGGATCCCGGAGCGGACCGTGGCCACCGCCGAATACCGCAATACGTCGGTCATCGCGACCATCCGCGAGCGCTGGTCGCTCGGCACGCCGCTGACTGCCCGCGACGCGGCCGCCCGTGACCTCACCCCGGTCTTCACCCTCGGCACGCCCCGGGCCCCGGAGAACTGGCCTGAGGTCAGCCCTCGTCCGGTACCCGTGTTCACCCGGCCCGTGATATCCCATGAGGGCAAGCTGCGCGCCATGCCCCGGCATATCCTGTTCGGCCTGCTGGCGCTGGGGAAGACGCTCGGCGTGGACACCCCGGAGATCGACAAGGACGCGGACATCAGCGGCGGCGAGGGCCTGGAGATCGCCAGCGACCTGTTCGGGCACCTCTTCCCTCGTCTGCACACTGGCTAGGGCGGCCAGGCCGGCCGCCGCACGCAGACCCCTCCGACGGACTGATGCGAGAACCACGATGAACGACTTTGCCCCCGCCGAGCTGTTCGACCTCGGCTCCGGCCCGCACGATGCGCTCTTCGGCGGATGCGCCAACGCCTGGGAAGCGCTGGAACGCCTGCATGACTACCTCTGCTCGGTGCTGCGGCCGGGGATCCGCGGGCACGTCGAGGAGGGCGCCCACATCGTGGGCGACGTGGAGATCGCTGAGGGCGCCATCGTCGAAGCGGGTGCGTACATCCGCGGCCCCGCCCTCATCGGGCCCGGCACCGAGGTGCGGCACGGAGCCTACGTGCGCGGCGACGTGCTCACCGGGGCCGACTGCGTGATCGGCCACGCCAGCGAGGCCAAGATGGCCATCCTGCTCGATCACGCCAAGGCACCGCACTTCGCCTACGTGGGGGATTCGGTCCTGGGCCACGGCGTGAACCTGGGCGCCGGCACCAAGCTGGCGAACTTCAAGATCGTGGCCGGCACCATCGCGGTGCGCCGCGCCGACGGCACGAGCGTCGATACCGGCAGGCGCAAGCTCGGCGCCCTGCTCGGCGACGGCGTCCAGATCGGGTGCAACGCCGTCACGTCCCCCGGCACGGTCGTCGGCCGGAACTCGATCATCTACCCGGGTGCCTCGGTCCAGGGGACGATCCCGGCCCGGTCCGTGGTGACCTGGAAGCCTCCGCTGCGGATCCGGCAGAGCGCTCGCTAGGCCACGGGCGGCGGGCGCCCGTCGGTGCTCGCCGCGAGCCCAGGGTCCCACCGGCAGACCGAGCACGCGTGGCGGAATGCCGAGCGGGCGAACTCCAGCGCCGCGGCGTGCGGATCCGGCTGGGCGCGGGCGTCGTCCCACTCGAGGATGAACTCGCCGAGGCCGGGTTCCCAGCGCGCCGGCGCGGGCGAGAGAGTTGCGCTCCCGAAGCCCTCGGGGGCCGGGTGGGCGTAGGCGTAGAACGCCGCCGTGGGATGGCGGTCATCGCCGGGCCACCAGCCCACCGCGACCTCCTGCGCGTCCATCGCGTTGCGCATGATGAAGTCATCCGACGGCGGCTCGGCGGGCTGGCCAGAGAACAGGCTCACCGCCAGGTCGAACGAGCCCCACCACGCGTTCACCGGGGTGGACCTGCCGCGGTAGGGAGCCCGGTAGGCGGCGAGCACCAGGGCGGCCCGGGTCGCGGCGGCGAAGTAGTTGTTCACCTGACCGGGGTCGTAGCGCGTGTGCTCGTGGTCCTGGTCGAGCGGCACGGTCCACGCCACCTCCTGCGGGGTGGGGTCGATCTTCACCGGCCCGCCGGCGCTGCGTACCGCCGCCAGCACGTCACGGGTCACCTCGCCGACCGCCCGGTCCGGCGTGAGCGGCACCCGCTCGGCCCGGCCGCTGCTGTGCTCGACCACGGCCTCGTGGACCCGCAGATCGAGCGCGACCACCAGGGATCCCGAGCCGTCGGGCGCGGGCAGCGGGGCCGTCTCCCACCCGCGCGCCGTCAGCCGCAGCGCCGCGTGCTGCAGCTGCGGCTCGGGTGCCGCCAGCCCGGCGGCCAGCTTGCCGAGCACCTGGGTGTGCGCGTGCAAGGTGTCGCAGGTCTCGCGCCATTGCTCATAGGAGATCGCTGGCCATTCCGTAGACATGAACCGCACGCTATGCGGTGCGTGCCGGGCTGATCAACCAGCACCGCCGTCTCCGGCCTATGCGGTCTGCTGCCGCCCGCGGTGCCGCTCAGCCGGCCGATGGTCCCGGGGGCGGAGCTGAGCAGGGCTTGGGTCGGCGCGCTAGCCTGGAGAGGTACGAGGGATCACCACGTTCGGGGGGGCGTGATTTCGGCTCGTGCAGCCTTTGCAGCCAGAAGATCCGCAGCTGACGGGCAGGTACCGGCTGCTGGCACGGCTGGGCGCCGGCGGCATGGGGCGCGTGTACCTGGGGCAATCGCCCGGTGGCCGGCTGGTGGCGATCAAGGTGATCCGCGCCGAACTGGCCGAGAGCGCGGAGTTCCGGCGGCGGTTCGCCCGGGAGGTAGCCGCGGCCCGTACCGTGGGCGGCATGTTCACCGCGCCGGTGGTGGACGCGAATCCGGATCCTCCGCAGCCGTGGCTGATCACCGCGTATATCGACGGTCTGTCGCTGGCCGATGCGGTGGCTACCCGGGGCCCGCTGCCTGTGCAGTCGGTGCAGTACCTGGCCGCCGGGCTGGCCGAGGGCCTGGGCGCGATCCACGCGGCGGGGCTGGTGCACCGCGACCTCAAGCCGTCGAACGTGCTGCTGGCCAGCGACGGGCCGCGGATTATCGACTTCGGCATCTCGCGGGCGATGGACGCGACCGGGCTGACCATGTCTGGCCTGGTGGTGGGATCGCCCGGGTTCATGTCGCCGGAGCAGGCCGAGGGCAGTGCGGTGGGGCCGGCCAGCGACATCTTCAGCCTGGGCGCGCTGCTGGCCTTCAGCGCGACCGGGGAGGGACCGTTCGGGGAGGGCACCACCCCCGCCCTTCTCTATCGCGTGGTACACGGCACGCCCAGCACGGACCGGCTGCCTGGCCCGGTGCGGCCGCTCATCGAGCAGTGCCTCAGCAAGGACCCGCGGCAGCGGCCCACATCCGAGCAGATCCTGGACCGGCTGGGCGTCGCCGAGCCGACTGCGGGCTGGCTGCCCTGGCCGGTAGCCCAGGCCTCACGCGGTGACATACCCGCCGATATCGCCGGGCCGCTGACCGCCGACACCGCCACTCCGCCCGTTGGCCCCTGGCGCCCGCCCACCGAGCTCGCCGGCCCATCCGCTCCAGCGGCAGCGGAGCCGGTGACCGCCGGGCCGCCGACCGGAGGCCCGGCGACAGGCGGTCCGGTCCGCCCAGGCCGAATGAGCGGCGCGACCTGGCCTGATCATGCGGATGGGCCGGGCGATCCGTCCCGGCCGCACCGCGTCCGCCGTCTGTTGCTCGCCGCCATGGCCGTCATCGCGGTTCTGGCGCTCGCGGGTGGCGCCGCCGCGGTCGTAACCCGCTACCTCACTGGTCAGCATCCGGCGGCGGCCGCGGCCAACAGCTCCCTGACTTCGCCACGGCCGTCCGCAACGCCGGCCCCACGGGCCTCCGCTTCCGCGCCGCAGAGATCTGCGGCGGCGCCCCAGGGCTCGGCTACCGCACCTCAGGGCTCGCCCAGCGCGCCACAGGCTTCCCCGACCCAGCCGCCATCGACCGCGCCGCCGTCGAACGCGCCGCCAACTTCCGCGCCGGCCGCGCCGGGCGGGGCTAACTCGCCGCAGGCCGTGGTCCAGAGGTACATCGCTGCGATCAGTCAGCATGACTGGCCGCTCGTCTGGCAGCTTGGCGGCAAGAACCTGGGCCAGAGTTACGACCAGATGGTGGCGGGCTACAGCACCACCAGCAAAGACGTGATCACCAGCATTCAGGCTGACGGCAACAGCGTGTCACTGGTGATCGACGCTTACCAGGACAGCGGTGCCGTTCAGGCCTACAACCTGCAGTACGAGGTCGTCGACGGCGAGATCGTCTCGGGCAGCGGCAGCAAAGCATGACCGATCCCCAGACCAGACGATGACTTCCGGGCCCGGGGGTGGTCTAATCCACCATGAATACCGTGGATCTTGGCCCAGCGGCCCAGCGGCTGGGTGATCTGATCGCGCGCGTCACCGATGACGAGCTGGGCCAGCCCACACCGTGCCCGGCGTACACGCTCGGCGACCTGATCGAGCACGTCGGCGGCTTGGCCCTCGCGTTCGCCGCCGCGGCGGCCAAGGAGAGCAGCGCGCGCACGGAGCAGCAGCCGTCCGGGGACGCGTCCCGGCTGAGCCCGGGCTGGCGGACCCGGATCCCGCGTGACCTGGCCGTGCTGGCGCAGGCCTGGCGGGAGCCTGGCGCGTGGGCCGGGATGACCAGGATCGCCGGCATGGACGCCCCAGCCGAGATGGTCGGCGCCACGGCCGCCGACGAGCTCGTGGTGCACGGCTGGGACGTGGCCCGCGCCACCGGGCAGCCGTATGACGCCGAGCGTGAGGTGCTGGACACCGCGCGCGCCTTCCTCGAGGCGTTCGCCACGCCGGACGCGCCGGCCGGGCCTGAGGTGCCCTTCGGGCCCGCGCAGCTGCTGCCGGCCAGCGCCCCGGCGCTCGACCGGCTGGTCGCGCTGGCCGGACGTGACCCGGCCTGGACCGCCTGACTGCTAGGGTCAGCGCGTCAAGCAGGCTGCGGGCGCGGGGGAGAATACCGGCATGCTGGAGTCCAGCGATGTGGTCGCGTTCGCGGCCACGACCGACCTGTCCCGGGCCCGGGCGTTCTACGAGGACTGCCTCGGCCTGCGGGTGACCGGCCAGAACGACTTCGCGTGCGTCTTTGACGCGAACGGCACCATGCTGCGCGTCACCGCGGTCCCCGAGGTCCACCAGGCCGCGTACACCGTGCTGGGCTGGCGGGTGACCGACATCGAGGCCACGGTCCTGGGGCTGATCGCGAAGGGCATCGTGTTCAACCGGTACGAGACCATGAACCAGGACGAGCACGGCGTCTGGACCACTCCCGGCGGGGACAGGGTCGCGTGGTTCACCGATCCCGACGGCAACACCCTGTCGCTCACCCAGTTCTCAGGCGCCTAGGTACGCCTCGCGGACCCGGTCGCTCGCCAGCAGCTCGGCCGCCGGGCCCTGCAGGTCGATCGTGCCGCCCGCGAGCACGATGCCCCACTGGGCCAGCTCCAGCGCCTGCGTCGCGTTCTGCTCGACCAGCAGCACCGTGGTCCCCTGCCGGCTGATCTCGCGGAGCGCGTCAAACACCTGCCGGGTCACGATCGGCGCGAGCCCGAGGCTCGGCTCGTCAAGCAGCAGCAGCCGCGGCCGGGTCATCATGGCCCGGGCCAGGGCGAGCATCTGCTGCTCACCCCCGGAGAGCAGGCCGCCGCGGCGGTCGAGCAGCCGCTCCAGTGCGGGGAAGACCGTGAGCGCATGCTCCTCGGCCGCGCCGAGCTGGGCCCGGTTGAGGCGATAGCCGCCCACCCGGAGGTTGTCGCGCACGGTCAGGTCCGCGAAGATCCGCCGTCCCTCCGGGCAGTGGCTGATCCCGAGAGCGACCCGGGGCGACGGCCGCAGGCGGGTGATGTCCTGGCCGTCGAAGATCACATGCCCGCGGGCCGGGCGGATGAGTCCAGAGACGGCCTTGAGCGTGGTGCTCTTCCCGGCCCCGTTCGCCCCCAGCAGGCAGACCACGGAGCCCTCGGCGACATCGAACGAGATGCCGCGCACCGCGAGCACCGGCCCGTACCCGCAGGTCAGGTCAGTGATCCGCAGCAGCATCGTCGCCCGGCCCCCCTCCCAGGTAGGCAGCGATCACCACGGGATCGGCGCGCACCTCACCCGGGGTGGCGTCGGCGATCTTGTGGCCGAAGTCCATGACCGCGACCCGCGAGGACACCCCGAGCGCGAGGCGCATGTCGTGGTCGATCACGAGCACCGCGGCGCCGAACTCGTCCGGGATGCGGCTCAGCACGCGGGCCAGCCACGCCTTCTGGCCCTCGAACAGCCCGGCGGTGGGCTCGTCGAGCAGCACCAGGCCGGGGCGCGGCATCAGCGCCCGGCCGAGGTCGACCAGCTTGCGTTCGCCGAAGCCGAGCTCATCGGCCCGGCGGCGGGCGATCGCGGTGATGCCCAGGAACTCCAGCACCTCGTGCGCCCGCTGCCGGGCCGCCCGCTCGTGGCGGAGCACCGCCGGGGTCCTGACCAGGTTGCGCAGCACCCCGGCGCGGCTGCGGTGGTCGAAGCCAACAATCAGGTTGTCCACCACGCTGAGCCCGCCGAACAGGGCCACGTTCTGGAAGCTGCGCGTGATGCCGCGCTGGATGACCCGGTGCGGCGGCAGGGTGAGCAGGTCGAAGCCGTCGTGCAGCACCCGGCCCTGCTGCGGCCGGTAGAAGCCGCTGATCACGTTCAGCACCGACGTCTTCCCGGCGCCATTGGGCCCGATCAGCGCCGTGATCGACCCGTCGGGCACGGTGAGGCGCAGATCGTCGATGGCCAGGACACCGCCGAAGGACAGCGACAGATCCTCGATCTGGAGCATCTCAGCCCTCCCGCGGGGTGCCCGGCCGACGACGGGGCCGGGGACTGGTGCGGCGCGGTCGCCCCGGTGGCGGCCTCCAGCCGGCGGGCCCGGGCCCGGGACACCGCGCCGCCCACCCGCCGCGGCGCCGCGGCCAGGCCGCCGGGCACGACCAGCAGCACGATGATCACGGCCACCCCCAGGACCGTCTCGGAGTAGGCCTGCGCGGCCAGCGACTCCTGCTGCACCACGACGAGCACGGCCGCGCCGATCAGCGAGCCCCAGATCGAGGCCATGCCGCCCACGACGACCGCCGCGAAGAAGAACAGCGACAGCGCGAAGTCGAACGAGGCCGGCTCGACCACCCCCACGTAGAACGCGAACACGTACCCGGCCAGGCCGCAGAAGAACGCACTGAGCGTGAACAGCAGCACCTTGGTCCGCCGCGGGTTGATGCCCATGGCCGGCGCCGTGTGCTCGCTGTCGCGGACCGCCATGAACCTCCGGCCGGTGGGGCTGGACAGGATGCTGCGGATGGCCACGGCCGAGACCGCCAGGACACCGACAGCCAGGTAGTAGAGCGGGACGGGGTTGTTGAGCACGACCCGGCCGATGGTGGCCGTGGGGGTCACCAGCCCGGTGAAACCCCCGGTCACGCCCAGGTTGAGGGCGATCTGGGGCACCGCGAGCCCGAAGCCGAGCGTGGCCACGGCCAGGTAGTGGCTGCGCAGCCGGCCCGCGGGCAGCCCCAGCAGGAAACCCACCAGCCCGGTCACCACCCCGGCGAGCAGCAGCACCACGATGAACGGCAGCGAGGTGAAGTGGGTGGCCACGATCGCCGTGGTGTAGGCGCCCACCGCGAGGAACCCGCCGTGCCCGACGGACACCTGCCCGCCGTAGCCCATGAGCAGGTTCAGCGACAAGGTGACCAGGCCGTAGACCAGGGCCAGCGTGGCCAGCCCCATGACCGACTGGCTGCGCCCCTCGGCCAGCGGGAACAGCAGGGCCACGATGAGCACGGCCAGCGTGACCACCGCTCCCCGCGGGATACGGCGTGCCGCGCCCGCGCCCGCGGTCCAGACGCCCGGGATGCGGCTCACTGGCGGACCTGAGCGGCCCGGCCGAACAGCCCCTGCGGGCGCAGGTACAGGACCAGGACGATCAGCGCGAAGACGAGGGTGAGCTGGAGGTTCGTGGAGATGTACCCGGCGACGAGGTCGGACAGGATCCCGACCGCGAACCCGCCGACGACCGCGCCGATAAGCGAGCCGAGCCCGCCGAGCACCGCCGCGGCGAACGCGAAGACGGCCGCGTCATCCATGAGCGTGGGGGTGAGGCCGAGCGACGGCGCGGCCAGGGTCGCCGCGGCGCCGGCCACCGCCACCCCCACGGCCCAGGAGCCCGCCAGAACCCACTTCCTGGACACCCCCATCAGGGACGCGACCTCGGCGTCCTCGGCCACGGCGCGCACCGCCAGGCCGAGGCGGGTCCGTTCGTAGAACAGGTGCAGCCCGGCCGCGACCACCACGGCCAGGGCCGCGACGAACAGGTCGTTGCGGTCCACCGAGATCGGGCCGACCGCGAGGCTCCGGCCGCCGATCACGTTGGCGATCCCCTTCGGGCCGTAACCCCAGATCACACCCGTCAGCCCCTCGACGGTGAGCAGCAGCCCGATGGTCATCACGATGCTGACCAGTGGCGCGGATCCCTCCACCCGGCGCATGAGGCCGAGATCGGCGGCCACGCCGAGCACGCCGCCGCCGATGATCCCCAGGGCCCAGGCCAGGGCGGTGGGCAGCCCGAGGCTGGCGTGAGCCGTCCAGACGAGCATCGCCACCACCGTGGCCATGGCCCCGTAGGCGAAGTTAACGACGTTGGATGTCTTGAAGATGATGGTGAGGCCGAGGGCGGCCAGCGCGTAGATGCCCCCGAATCCCAGTGCTGAGACAACGAGCTGGACGAACACGGTCATCGTGGCGGCATCCTCCGCTGGCGGCGCGACGGGTCGGGCTAGGTGCTCAGCTCACCGGCACCCGGCTGGCTCCCTCCTCCTTCACCATGAACATGTGGCCGATGCCGCCGTGATCGCCGCTGGAGTAGTTGATCGTCCCGCCCATGGTCTGCAGGTTCTTGAGCGTGTTCAGCGCGGCCTCGTAGCTGTCCCGGGTGACCGTCCCCTTGATCGCCATGAGCCCGGCCACCGCCACCTGGGCCTCGGTCCAGCCCCACGCCGCGAAGACCGAGGTCGGCTTGCCCGGCTGGTACTTGGCCATCGCGCCGAGGAATGTCTTCACCGGCGTGGTGACCGTGCCGGTCAGCGCCGGGATAAAGGCGCCGATGTAGCTCCCGGGGAACTCCTGCGGCGCGGTCTGGGTCATCTGCGGAATAGCGGAAACCTGGCTCATGATCCGCACCGGCTTGAAGTTGATCGAATTCATCGCGTTGAGGAAGTCGGTGGTCGGCCCGGGGATCGCCAGGATGATCATCGCGCCGACGCCCGCGGCCTTGAACTTGGCCGCCTCGGGCGAGAAATCGGTCTGCGTGGGGTCATAGGAAATGGCCAGGGCCGGCTTCAGCCCGGAGTTCTGCACGCCCTGCAGCAGGCTCTTCCCGAAGTCGTCGTCCTGGTAGAGAACCCCGACCTTGCCGATGTGCAGCGACTGGGCGAAGGTGCCGAGCATCTTGCCCTCGAGCAGGTAGGAGGGCCAGACGTTGAAGAGGTTCTTGCGCAGCGTGCCCGCGAACACCGTCGCCCCGGTCTGCGGGCCGACCAGCGGCACGTTCGCCGGGTCGAGCACCGTGATGTTGGCCTCGGTCGTGGCCGTTCCGTTGACCCCGACCTCGGCGAAGACATTGTCGGTGTTCACCAGCGTGCGGGTGGCCTGCAGCGCCACCGGAGGCTCGTACTGGTCGTTCAGGCTGATGAGCTTCAGCTTGCGGCCGTGGACGCCGCCGTGAGCGTTGGCGTAGTCGAAGTAGGCCTGGATGCCCGCGGTCGACTCGCCGTACAGCGCGGCCGGGCCGGTCTTCGGCACCGTCTGGCCGAACAGGATGGAACTCGAGGTCACACCGGGTGCCGAGGCCCCGCTGGATGACGACGAACTGCCGCTGCTGCCGCAGGCGGCCAGGGCCAGTGCGAGGGCGGAGGACAGGGTGAGCACGGCGCCGCGGCCTGATGTGCGTGAGATCGTGCGGGGTAACATTAGGCCTCCCTTGTTCGCTTACGCCCCTTAATAACACGGGTCGTGGTATTCGCATAGGTTTGTTAATGAAAACGGGACCATTACGCAATGGTCAGGGCTGATTCGCGCTCAGGAGCTTCGCAGTTGCGCCGCGAATCACATGCTGAAGCGCAACTAATGGACACTGACTACGGCCTCGCCTTTCTGCGGGGCGATTCAGTCGTGTATCACTGCGTGACCATGAGTTATTGCGCAACTTTCACGTACATTGCCGGGCTGATGTTTCCGCACCGGCGGAAGATCTCCTCCGCGTCTGCTCCGCGCCCGCCGTAAGGGAGCCCGGTCCCGCGCGCGGTGCCAGCGGCCACCGTGAGAGGGTGGGTGCGACCTAGCTGGGGGAGGGCAGCACCGATGCAGCCGATACCGGAGGACTGGACCAAGGCGGTCGTGGTGGCGGCGCACCCCGACGACATCGAGTACGGCATCGCCTCGGCCGTGGCCCGGTGGACCGGCCAGGGCAAGGAGGTCAGCTACGTGCTCGTCACCCGGGGCGAGGCCGGGATCGCGGGGATGCCCCCGGACCAGACCGGGCCGCTGCGGGTGGAGGAGGAGCGGGCCGGCGCGGCCAAGGTCGGCGTGTCCGAGCTGGTGTTCCTCGACCACCAGGACGGGCTGGTGGAGTACGGGATACCGCTGCGGCGTGACCTGGCGGCCGCGTTCCGCCGGCTGGAGCCCGAGGTGGTGGTCGGGATGAGCTTCGACCTCACCTGGGGCGAGGAAGGCCCGGTCAACCACTCCGACCACCGCGCGGTCGGGCTCGCCGTGCTCGACGCGTGCCGGGATGCGGCCAATGAGTGGGTGTTCCCCGAGGCCGGGCCGCGGTGCGGCACCATCCGCGACGCCTACGTGGGCGCATCGGGCACCCCGACCCACTTCGTGGACGTCACCGGCTCCATCGACGCCGGCGTAGCCTCGCTGCGCGAGCACCAGGCCTACATCGAGGGCCTGAACAACCCGGACTTCAACCCCGAGCAGTTCCTCAAGGACATGGCCGGCTACGTCGGCCTCGGCGCGGGCTGCGAGTACGCGGTCTCGTTCCACCGCTACCCGATGGGCTAGGCCTCCTGGCCGTAAAACTCCGTCAGGACCGGGGCCAGGACACCGGCGTCGATGTCGTGCGTCTGGCCCTCAAGCGCGCGGTCCTCCGCCCCCGGGATCGCCCGGGCCAGGGTCCGGGCCGTGACCGCCATGAACGGGAAGCCCGCGCCGCCGTGCAGCACCAGCGTGGGCACGCCAACGCGCGCCGCGCGGCCCGCGGGCACCGAGCCGTCGCCCATGATCGCGGTGTGGTCGTAGGCCAGGGTGGGCGCGATGGCCTCCATGCCCGGCCAGAACGGCGCCTGGCGCATGCCGCTGATCTGGTCCTCGGGTATCCCGACGTAGCTCATGAACGCCGCCACCGCGTCGCCGTTGCGCCCGCCGGCCAGGGCCGCGGCCAGCGTCCGCAGGTACTCCTGCCAGGCCTGCCGGGCCCCGGGGTCGTCGTTGAACGGGGCGTCGTACAGAGCCAGCCTGGTGACCTTGCTGCCGAGCGCGAGCGCGGCCTCCAGAGCCAGCGCGGCGCCGGAGGAGTGACCGAACAGGCAGGCGGTGCCGCCGCCCTCGTCGATCAGCGTCTCGATGTCCTCGATCTCCCGCTCGACCGCGTACGGACTGGTGTCCCCGC
The DNA here is from genome assembly GCA_963844655.1 of uncultured Actinomycetota bacterium. Taxonomy (GTDB): domain Bacteria; phylum Actinomycetota; class Actinomycetes; order Streptosporangiales; family Streptosporangiaceae; genus JASHPR01. Next base: position 91,874 of record CAWJPA010000010.1, read on the forward strand.
TGTCGCCACGGCCCCGGCGGTCGTAGCTGAACACGGTGAAGTGCTGCGCGAGCAGGCGGGCCAGCTCCGGCTTGGCGCCGGCGTTGCGGGTGCACATGGCGCCATCGACCAGGATCACGGCCGGCCCCCGGCCCGGCCTGTCGTAGGCGATCTTCGTGCCGTCGGGTGAGACAGCCGTATTCATGCCTGCTCTCCTTCCGTGGTGAGCGCGCCGAGGTAGGCGGCAAAGCGGTCCAGCGAGGTCAGGAAGCCGGCCCGCGCCTCCGGGCTGAGCATCGCGGCGGGCACCCTGGTCTGGTGGATCCGGACCTCGGTCCGGCCGCCGCCGAGGTCGGTGAGGAACGAGCTCGTCGTCATCCCTGAATCCGGGTCGGCCCACACGATCCGCTCCGGCGCCACGATCTCGGTGAACGTGGCCCGCATCGTGTACCGGCTGCCGTCGGCGTCGTTGACCATGACCGTCTCGAAGACCCCGCCAGGGCGCGGGTCGACCGTGATGCCGTCCAGGGGCGTGCTGACGCCGGCAGGCCCCCAGAAGTGCGTCAGGTGCTCCGGCTCGATCATGCAGCGGAAGACGAGTTCCCTGGGAGCCTCGAACACGCGGGTGAAGCTGAGCTCGCCCGCAGCGGGTTTCCTGTCACTCACCGGGCGCTCCCTTCTCGGTGGGCGGCAGTGGCCGCTGGATCTCGCGTAGGTGCCGGTCAAGCTTGTCGAAGCGCTCGGTCCAGATCCGCCGGTGCTCCTCGATCCAGCCCACGGCCTCGCCGAGGGTGTTGGCCTCGAGGTGGCAGGGCCGGAACTGGGCCTGCCGGGTCCGCGAGATGAGCCCGCAGCGCTCGAGCACCTTCAGGTGCTTGGAGATCCCGGGCAGGCTCATGTCAAAGGGCGCGGCCAGCTCGTTGACCGTGGCGTCGCCCCGGGCCAGACGGGCCACGATCGCCCGCCGGGTCGGGTCCGCCAGGGCGGTGAACGTGGCGTCGAGCCGGTCCTCGGTCGCGGCCGCGGTCATCCCGGCCGCCCTGGCCCGGCCGGCCTCCAGCACGTCTCCATGCGGGCTACTTCACCACAGAGTTAATTAGCTGTCAAGTTAAGTATGTGGACCAGGCGGGCCGCGGCAAGGGGAACGGGTCAGCTCAGTCGGTATCGGGCGGAGGCAGGTTCAGGGCCCGGCGGATGAGCTTGACCTCGGTCTCCACGGCGGCGTCGGCCGCCGCATGCTGGCGGTTGAACGACCGCAGCTCGGTGAGCGAGGCCGACTGCGCCTGCAGGGCGGTCATGGCGGCCCGCTGCTGGTTGATGAGGATCAGGGCCCGGGCGATGGCGGCGGTGTGCGGCGGGAACGTGATCGCGGCCAGGTGCGAGTCGAACCAGTGCTCGGTGGCGACTTCCGCCCGGAGGTCGGACCTGGCCTGGGCGAGGTCGTCGTGCTGGGCGTCGGTGTAGCCGTCCACCTCGACATCGAGCCGGTGGTTGGCCGGGTTCGCGACGGCGAGGTAGCGGCCGGCGAGCGACGGCCCGCGGGTGAGGTAGACCATGCCCAGGATCACCAGGGCGGCCGCAGCCAGGGCCGACGCCGCGATCAGGACCGGCCCGCGCCGGCTGGTCTTCGCCCGGGCCCGGCCGGCCCGGCGTGCGTCATGCTGGCCCAAGGATCCGCCTCCGCAGCTTCGGGCTCCCCTGGCCACAGATGTCCGACGCTGCGGAGCAGGGGTCCAGCTCTCCACACGGGCAGCGGGACCTGCGGGTTCAACTCAGGCCGCCCACAGCTGACCCGAGTGTACCGGCCGCCCTAGCCGGTGGACGGAGGAGGCAGACCCAGGGCCTGGCGGATGGCCCGTACCTGGACCTCGACCACCGCGTCGGCGGCCTGGTGGGCGTGGTCCAGCGACCGCATCCGGGCCAGCGTGGGTGCCTGGGCCTGCTGCTGGATCAGCTGGGACCGCTTCTGGTTGGCCTGGATCAGCCGGTCGGAGATGACCGCGGTGTCCGGCGGGAACGGGAGCTCGACCAGCTGATTGTTGAACGCCAGCTCCGTGGCCACTTCCTTCTGCAGGGCCTTCCTGGCCGCGGGCAGACTGCTGTGCTCGTTCTTGGTGTACGCGGTGACCTCGGCCTCGAGGGCCTGGTCGGACGGGTCCGCGATCGACGTGTAGTTGGCCCGGAGCAGCCGGTTGAACTGGAGCAGCCGGGCCGGTGCGCCCCGGTTGTAGCTCCAGGCCAGGTAGATCAGGAGAATCGACAGCAGGGTGCCCCCGATGATCAGGAGCAGCCCGGCCGATGATCTCTGCCGCCGGCGGCGGTCAGGCCTCTCGTCGCCGTACTCGTCTTCGTCGTACGGATCGTCATAGCGTTCGTCGGCGTAGCTCTGGCTCATCAGCGATCCACCTCCCGCCGGTTCAGGCCCGCGGGCGCCGCGGCATCGCGGCCGCGGACGATGTGTTCGCTCAGGGCGCGGAAGGGGAAGTCAGCCCGTTCAGGCCGGTTCTGCCGCGTCGCGCCCTAACTGAACCCAACACGGTAACTGAACCACCGTGAGCCGCCGACCGTGTCATATTGACGAGATCCGCTCCGGAACTTTCTTCGCAGCACGGGGGAGTTGGAGGCTGACGCAGGCATGGCTGCCGACCTGGGCGACGCGGTCGAGACGGGTCTGGCGAGGCGTGCCGGTCCGCCGGAACCGCAGGTTGCCGGCGCGCCAGCCAGCCGCCGCCGCACTCTCGGGCGGGTCTACCTGCCGACGTTTCTGGTCGCCGGGTGCGCTGCGTGGCTGGCCTGGTACGGCTGGACGGTCCTCAGCGAGTTCGGCCCGGCCCGGTCCATCCGGGCCGGCCAGTTCGAGCTGGCCGGTCCCGCGGTGCTGGGCTTCGTGCTCGTCGTGTTCCTGATCGAGCAGATCAGCCCGGCGGAGCGGCGCGCCGTGTGGGCCCGGGGTCATCTGCTCGACCTTGTCTACCTGCTGGCGTACGCCACCCTGGTGGTCCCGCTGATCGTGCTGACCGGCGCTGGGTTCTCGACGGCGCTGGCCCGTGGTGCGCCCTGGCTGGTGCTGCCGCACGTCAGCGGGGTGCCCAGCTGGTGTTTCGTGGCCCTGGGCGTGCTCGCGATCGACGTCGTGGATTGGCTCACGCATCTCGGCAATCACCTGATCAACCCCCTGTGGCGGCTGCACGCTGTGCACCACTCCCAGGAGGAGCTGAGCATCCTCACGACGTTCCGCACCCATCCGCTGGTGCACATCAGCTTCGTGATCTCTGCCATCCCGATCCTGGCCATCGCGTCCAACGCGACCACCCCGGCGGTGGTGCTCACCACCTACGCGTGCCTGGGCGCGCTGCCGCACGCCAACGTGCGCTGGACCTACGGGAAGGTGGGCGCCATCGTGATCAGCCCCGCCTACCACCGGATCCATCACTCGGCGACCGGCCGGCTCGACATCAATCTCGGCACGGTCTTCACCATCTGGGACCGGCTGTCCGGCCGCGCTGTATTTCCCGTGGCCGGCAACGCGGCCGGGGCGACCGGCCTGTCCGGCCGGCCGATACCGGTCGAGCAGGCCGGCGACCGGCCGCGCCTGGCCCGGACCTTCCTGACCCAGTGGGCTGAGCCCTTCACCAAGTCCAACTACGAATGAGGTATGAGAACCGTGACCACCACGCGCGAAAGGCGGCACGCCGCTAGCCGGCAAAGCCAGCCCTGGATGTGGCTGCTATTCGTCTGCGACGCCGGGCTGCTGGTCGCGTCGGGCCTGATCCACCTGCACCTCTGGGACATCGCCTACCGGCATGTGAAAACGCTCGACGTGCTGTTCCTGGTCCAGGTGATCGTGGCCCTGCTGCTCGCGGTCGCGCTCCTGGTCACGCGGCGGCTGATCGTGGTGCTGGGCAGCCTGCTGCTGATGGCCGGGACCATCGTGGGCTTCTTCCTGGCCCGCTCGGTCGGCATCTTCGGGTTCAAGCTCACGTTCACCTCCGGCCTGGCCAACACGGTGCTGATCATCGAGGCCGTGGCCGTGGTGCTGCTGGCCATCACCGCCGCGCTGATGCGGGGCAGCCGGGCCTGACCGGCCGCTCGCCGGCCTGGGCCAGCGCGCCGAACGCCAGCTTCGGCTCCCAGCCGAGGCCCTCGTAACCAGCGGGCGGCCCGGCCTCGAGCATCTTCACCACGCCGTAGCTGGCCAGGTCCAGGTCCCGGCGCGGCCCGGAGCGGTGCACCAGTTCGTAGCCGGCGAACGTGAACCAGAACGCGAGGTCCACGCCTTCCTCGTCGAAGATTGCGTGCAGCTCCTGCATGTACCTGACCTGCTCGGATTCGTCGCGCGTGTAGTCGCCGTCGAGCTGCGGCGGGTCGTTGCTGTCATCGAGGATCGCCCAGCCCGTGCCGCCGCGGCCGCCCGCGCCCGCGTAGGTGCAGCACCCGTACTCGGTGACCACGAGCGGCTTGCCGTGCCCGAGCTGCTTGCGCAGCTCGGCGCGGAACCCGTCGGCATTGCTCGCGTCCCGGTAGGCGTCGGTCGCGGCGAAGTCGAACTGGCTCCAGTCGACCGGTTCCCACATGCCTGCGGCATAGGTCAGCGGGCCGGAGAACCGGGCCCGGGCCGCCGCGGCGGTCTCGGCCAGGAAGCCGTTCAGCTTGGCCGGCATCGCCCCGAACGCGGCGAACAGCTCCGGGCTGCCGGACTGCAGGCCAGCGATGCGCTCGTAGACCGTGCCGCCGGGCAGGAAGCCGGCCGCAAACAGGCTCAGCTCGCACCCGGTCACGAGCACCACGCTGGCGCCGGTCCGCCGCAGGTGCTCGGCCCGCTCCGCGCAGTCGGCGAGCAGCGGGGCCAGCTGCCCGGTCGTCAGCTCACACGGGAACGGGGAGAACCACACCTCCAGGCCGGCCGCGGCGGCCATCTCCCCGGCCGTGCTCAGCCGCTCAGGCTCGCCTCCCGAGACCCGCACGGCCGTGCAGCCGAGCTCGCCCTTGATGATCTGCATCTCACGGCGGACGAGGTCCGCGTCGAAGTGCGTGCGGCTGATCTCGCCGCCCGGGTAGAAGCCGGTGTCGTAGTTGATGCCCTTGCCGCGCATCGGGAATGCCTCCGGGGGTCGGTAGCGGCGGTGATCAGCTGGCCTCGCTCTCGGCCACGACCATCTTCTCAATGGGGTGCGCGGCGATCCCGCCCAGCGTGATCCCCAGGCCGATGGCGCCGAGCGTGAGCACCGTGCTGAGCCACACCATGGTCGTCACCGGCAGGGTGTAGGCACCCATCAGGCGGGCGACGCAGTCGGCCATCAGCAGGACGCCCCAGATCGCGCTGAACAGCAGCTCCAGCCGCCGGAACCGGGGCGAGCGCGCGGCCAGCCGGTCCCAGGCGGCGGTGCGCTCCGGCAGCCCCCGGGTCATATACGGCTTGAGCCCCTGCGACATCAGCGGGCGCCGCACCGCCACCGAGCCCAGGATCGCGATCGCGATCACGCTGCTGACCAGCGAGTCCTTGGCGATCATGGCGCGCGGGTCGCCGCTCAGGAAGCTGACCACGATGCCTGCCACGTTGACCGCCAGCATGAGCATGGCCAGCAGGTTCGGCTTCCGCTCGATCACGGCGCCGGCCACCGACCGGATGGCCGGGCTGACGCTGCTGAGCGCGAGCGAGAGCCACACGCTCAGCCCGAAGGCGCCGTGCAGCAGGTAGTAGATGGCCAGCGGGATGCCGACGTCGATGGCCAGCGGTCGCAGCGCGGTGACCATGTCGGCGCCGTGGCGTCGCTCGCCGTCGGGTGCCTGACTGTCCGGTACCGATCCGTCCGGGGTGGGCTTCTCCAGGGACGGGGCTGCGCTGGCTGCCATGGGGACCGCCTCCATGCTCTCGTTGGTCGCCATGCCAGCAACGTTAGGTCGGTTCTAAGTTTATGTCAAACCTAATCTTGTGCTCGACATAACTTGGTGCTACGGTGACAGCATGACGACGGGACTGCGGGAGCGCAGGAAGCAGGAAACCCGGCTGGCCATCTCCGATGTGGCGACCCGGATGTTCGCGGACCGCGGCTTCGACGAGGTGACGATCTCCCAGGTCGCGGACGCGGCCGGGGTGTCGAAGATGACGGTCACGAACTACTTCCCGCGCAAGGAGGACCTCGTCTTCGACCGGGCCGGGGGGATCATCCGGAGCCTGGCCGACGTCGTCGCGGACCGCGCTCCCGGCGAGAGCCTGCTGGCCGCGATCCGGCGCGACTACGCCTGCCGGATCGCCGCCGGCGACGTCACCCTCGGCCTGACCGGCCCGGCGTTCGCCCGGATGATCGAGGGCAGCCCCGTGCTGACCAGCCGCGGCCTGGAAATCTCCGCCCAGCGTGAGCGCGCGCTGGGCGACGCGATCGCCGCCGAGACCGGCGTCGACACCGTCGAGCAGCGGGTCGTCGCGGCCCAGCTCGCCGCGGTGCACCGGGTCCTGTCCGCCGACGGCATGCGGCGCAGCCTGGCCGGCCAGCCGCGCGACGAGATCCGCGAGGTGCTCGCGGCCGGGGCCAGCCGCGCCTTTGACCTGCTCGAGCCGTCGCTGGGCGGCTACGGCATCCGGGCGCGCGAACGGGCCTGAGTGGATCGGACGGTCCCCGGCGGGTGATACTCGCGGTATGAGCAGGCGTACGGTACGGCGCCGGGTGCGGCGGTGGACGGCGCTGCGCGGCGCATCCGTGCGGCCAGACACCCTGGCCGCCGAGGAGCCGCTGGAGATCCGCATCGACGGCGAGCCGTTCACGGTCACCATGCGCACCCCCGGCGATGACATGGACCTAGTCCTCGGCTTCCTGGTCAGCGAGGGGATCATCCGCTCCGCCGGGGACGTGCGCACGGCCGCCTACTGCGCGGGCGCGGTCCAGGACGGCACGAACACCTACAACGTGATCGACGTGGTGCTCGACCCCGCGGTCTCCCGGCGCCGTCCGGTGCGCAACGTGCTGACCACGAGCGCCTGCGGTCTCTGCGGCCGGTCCAGCATCGACGACGTGCGGACCACCGCGCCCTACGACCTCACCCAGGATGACGTCCAGTGGGAGCCGAAGCAGATCGTCGCCTACCCGGATGCGCTGCGCGCCGCGCAGAAGGTGTTCGAGAGCACCGGCGGCCTGCACGCCGCGGGGCTGTTCACACCCGGCCCTGAGCAGCCGGTGGTGGTCCGCGAGGACGTCGGCCGGCACAACGCGGTCGACAAGGTGGTGGGCTGGGCACTGCGGGATGACCGGCTGCCGCTCAGCGGCACGCTGCTCATGGTCTCCGGGCGGGCCTCATTCGAGCTGGTCCAGAAGGCGGTGGTGGCCGGGATCCCCGCGCTCGCGGCGGTGTCGGCTCCGTCGAGCCTCGCCGTCGACCTGGCCGCGGAGAGCGGCCTGACCCTGGTCGGCTTCGTCCGGGGCGAGTCGATGAACGTCTACGCCGGGGGACACCGGCTGGGCCTGGCCGACTAGCCGGGCCTGGGCGGCGGATGATGGGCGGGCCCGCGGCCGGGCACACCGCGATCGTGACCGGCGCCAACCACGGCATCGGCGCCGCGACCGCGGCGGCGCTGGCCGGCGGCGGCTGCGCGGTGCTGTGCACGTTCTTCCGGGTGGAGGACGCCGCCGATCCCGGGATACCCCAGGCGTACCGGGACCACCGGGCGGCCGGCGCGGAGGCGGTCGTGGCCGAGATCAGGTCCGGCGGAGGGCGGGCGCTGGCGGTGGAGGCCGACCTGGCCGACCCGGCCACTCCGGCGGCGCTGTTCGGCACCGCCGAGGAGCAGTTCGGCCCGGTGGACATCCTGGTGAACAACGCCACCGGCTGGCTGGCCGACACGTTCGCTCCGGCCGGGACCGACCGGCTGGGCCGGTCTGTTCAGCCGGTGACCAGCGCCACCTGGAGCCAGCAGTTCACGGTCGACGCTCTGGGTGCCGCGCTCATGATCGGGGAGTTCGCCCGCCGGCACGTCGCCCGCGGGGCGGCCTGGGGCCGGATCATCGGCCTCACCTCCGGCGGCGATCTCGGCTTTCCCGAGGAGGTGTCCTACGGCGCCGCCAAGGCCGCCCAGGAGAGCTACACGATGTCGGCGGCGGTGGAGCTGGCCAGGTACGGGGTCACCGCGAACATGGTGCACCCGCCGGTCACCGACACCGGCTGGGTCACCGACGAGGTCCGCGACGCGGTGGCCGCCAGCGCGACGATGTTCCATATCGCCAGCCCGGCCGAGGTCGCCAGCGTGATCGCCTACCTGGCTTCCGACGCCGCCGGCCTGATTACCGGCAACGTGATCACGCTCCGCTGACCGCGATGTCGGTGGCTGCTTCTACTCTGGCCCCGTGGGTGCGGAGAGCGAGCCGGAGAGCTGGTACGAGGACCTGATCGACGGGCTGCTCGGCAGCGACGGGGTCACCCCGCCGCGGGGCGGCGGCGGGTTCGGCCGCTCCGCCGTCCGCTTCCAGGACAAGATCTTCGTGATGCTGGTGCGCGGGCGGCTGGTGCTGAAGCTGCCCGCGGACCGCATCGACGAGCTGATCACGGCCGGCGACGGGATCCGCTTCGACGCGAACAAGGGCACGCCGATGCGGGAATGGTTCAGCCTCGACCCCGGGTCCGGCCTGCCGCGGCTGGCGCTCGCCCGCGAGGCCCTCGACTACGCCCGTTCCGCCCGCTGAAGCGACACGCCGTCCGCTGTGCTGGCGGCCGTCCGCGGAAATCTCGTTGCCTTCCCGTCCCGGGTGCGCCACCATCCGGCGGGTGGAGCCGGTACTGCTGACCAGCCGCCTGGCGCTGCGGCGGTTCACCGCGGCCGACGGCGGTCACCTGCTCGAACTGGACGGCGACCCGGCCGTGATGCGCTACCTGGAGCCGCGGACGAGGTCACGGGCCGAAGTGGAGAACGAGGTTCTGCCGCGGCTCCTGGCCTACTACGTGCGGTACAGGGACTTCGGGTTCTGGGCCGCCGACGCACGGGCCGGCGGCCGGTTCGTGGGATGGTTCGGGCTGCGCCCGGTCGTGCCCGGCCCGGGCGCCATGGTCGGCTGGCCCGACGCGGCACCCGGCGACACCGGCGTGGCCTCGCTCGGGTACCGGCTCCGGCGGGCCGCCTGGGACCGCGGGTACGCCACAGAAGGATCGCGGGCCCTGGTCCGCCGGGCCTTCACCGAGCTCGGTGTCGGCGAGATCGTGGCGACCACGATGGCGGTCAACGCCGGCTCCCGGCGGGTGCTGGAGAAGGCCGGGCTCCGCTACGCCCGCACCGTGTACCTGGACTGGCCGGACCCGCTCGAGGGGAACGAGCACGGCGACGTCGAGTACCGGCTGATGCGTGCCGACTGGGCCGGGTAGCGGGACCGTCTCTCCCGGCGGCTCCTGTATCTGGCTGACGGCTATCGGGCTGGCGAGCGACGGCTTCCGCGGCCCGGTAAACCCATGCCATCGCCCGCTTGGCCGTCCCAGCCCCGGCAACCCGCGCAATCCGCTGTATCCCCATTCAACCGGCTGATTAGATGGGCATACCTTCCATCGCCGATGGCTCGAGGGGGTGATTGGCCCATGGTGGCGCTTCGGTGAATGCGTCGTGTTGATTCCGCCCGGTCGGACGGAGGGGGCATCCGCAGGGGCCTGGGCCAGCGCTAATTCGCTGCTCTCCTGCGGGATTTTCTGTTCAGGTCTTTTCCTGCAGGAGGCGTAATGCTTTATCCGGACGTGCTGGCGCGCGTCATAGAAGAGCCGACCGAGGCGCGGCACCAAGTTCTGGGCCGGGCGATGCGGAATCCGGGCTGCGCGGGTGGTGCCGCATGAGCGAGCTGGTGCTCGGGGCGGTGGCCTACGACCCCAAGGTGGTCACGACGTGGGACAGCTTCCGCGCGTGGCTGCGGGAACAGGGGCTCCCTTTCGACTATGTCCTGTACTCGAACTACGAGCGGCAGGTGGAAGAACTTGTCGCCGGGCGCATTCATCTGGCCTGGAACTCCCCGCTGGCCTGGGTGCGGGCCCTCCGTCTCGCCCAGGCGGGAGGCATCACCCTGCGGCCGGTCCTGATGCGTGACACTGACTGCGGCCTGAGCTCGGTCATCGTCGTCCGCCAGGATTCTCCGGCGCAGTCGGTCAAGGACCTGCGCGGCCTCGTGGTCGCGACCGGCGCGGTCGACTCGCCGCAGGCGACGCTGCTGCCGCTGTCCCTGCTGCGCGACGCGGGCCTGGAACCCGGTATCGACGTGCGTTTCCGCCGGTACGACATTGGTGTCGGCCGGCACGGTGACGACATCGCGGGGGAGCGCTTCGCGGCCCGGGCCCTCGCGGCCGGGGACGTCCACGCCGCCTGCCTGAGTGACGCGAACGTGATGCTGTTCGCGTGCGAGGGCGTTCTGCCCGCCGGGACTACCCGGGTCGTCGCCCAGACGCTGCCCTACGACCACCGCATAATGGCGGCCGGGCCGACGGCCGATGCTGCCCTGCTCGACACGTTCTGCGAGCTGCTGCTCGGCATGACCTACGCCGACCCCGAGCACCGGCCGCTGCTGGACCTGGAAGGGCTGCACCGGTGGCGGTCCGCGCGGACCCAGGGTTATCAGCAGCTCGAGCGAGCGGTCGACGAAGTCGGCTTCTACGACGCCGAGGGGAGGATCGCGGCCCTCGATTACCAGCCCTGACGGGCCCGGCCGGGCAGTGCGGGCATCAGCGCTGCCCGGCCGGGCCGTCGGCGGGCCGGGCCGGGCGGTCGGCTGGCCTGGTCGGCTCTGGCGAGGCGGCGGGCTCGGCCGGATGACCGGCGGGCGGCGAAGCATCCGCGGCCTCCGGAGCCGGGCCGCGCGACATGATCCGCTGCGCCCCGGCCGGGAACAGCGCCGCGGAAAGCAGGCCGGCGGCGAGCAGCGATGCGGCCGCGGTCGGGGTGATCTTCCCGGTGAGGAGCCCGATCTGCGACGCCACGATCACGAACGTCAGCGTGGTGGCCTGCAGCAGGCCAGCGGCCACCGCCCGGCGAGCCCCGGCGAAGCGCCGGTACAGCAGGGCGGGCAGTCCTCGCACCAGCAGCAGCGCGACGAGGAACAGCGGCACCTCCGCGATCGCCGACGGGTTCGCGAGCAGGGCCTTGAGCTGGAACTCGACGCCGGTGGTGATGAAGAAGATGGGGATCAGGAAGCCGAACCCGATGCCCTCCAGCTTGATCTGGAACTGCGGATGCGGAGTGTGCCCGGAAATCTCGATCAGCCGCACCAGCAGGCCCGCGGCGAAGGCGCCGAGGATCGACGCGAATCCGAACCGGTAGGCGAGCACGCCGCATGCGAGAGCCAGGGTGAGCGCGGCCCGCACGCGAAGCTGAGCGCTGCTGTCGGCCAGGTGATTGAGCAGCCGGGCCGGAACCTCCAGCCGCCGTACCCGGCCGAGGGCCACCCCGATCAGGACCAGCAGGGTCAGGAAAATCGCGAGCGAGACTAGCTGGTCAGCGGTCGTCTTCGACGCGGCCGAGAAGAACAGCGACAAGAGCATGATGGGCACGATCTCCGCGAGCGCCGCCGCGGTCATGACCAGCTGGCCGAATTGGGTGGCCTCCTGTCCCGTATCTTTCAGCAACGGCAGCAGCAGCCCGGCCGACGTCGACATGAGGATGATCGCCAGCAGCAGCGGGTGGGTGGCCTGGCCGGCCAGCCGGAAGGCGTAAGCGCAGGCCAGCGCCAGCACGACCGAGACCGCGAAGGCCGCGCCCGCCAGCCGCGCCAGTGGCCCGCGCAACCGCTCGACGTCGATCTCCAGCCCGGCGAGGAACAGCAGCATGCCAAGACCAAGATCGCTGAGGACCTGCACGGGCGCGTCTACGCGCACCCAGCCGAGAACCGCCGGGCCGACCACGATGCCAGCGATCACCTCGAGCACGGGGTCGGGCAGCGGCAGCCGGGGCATCAGGCCCAGGACGACCGGGACCAGGACCGCAATCCCAGCGATGATCAGGACGCTGTTGAACGAGATAGCGCGCATGCGTGCCCCTGCCGAACCCCGGTGCCTCCCCTTGCACCAGATATGCAATCACGGCACGGGCTTCCCCGAAGAGCCTAGATCATCCCGCTGCCAAGCCAGCGGCCCCGGCGGAGCGGTCTGGCGGGCACGAGAGCGCTGGGAGACATTCGAGTTGCGAGTTTCTGTATACCCAGTAGCATGCTCAGCATGATACTTGGATGTGACACGCGATGAGCGTCCGGCACGCGCTGCTCGCGCTGCTGAGCGAGGGACCCAAGTACGGGCTGCAGCTCCGTGAAGAATTCGAGGCCAGGACCGGCGAGGTGTGGCCGCTGAACGTGGGGCAGGTCTACACCACCCTGCAGCGGCTCGAGCGTGACGGGCTGGTCGAGTCCGACGACACCGAGGACGATGGCCCGCAGAAGAGCTTCCGGATCACAGCCGAGGGCCAGGAGGAACTGGCCGGGTGGCTGCGCACGCCGCCGGACCTGGCGTCCCCGCCCCGCGATGAGCTCGTGATGAAGGTGCTGGTCGCGATGCGGGTGCCCGGCACCAACGTGCACGACGTGATCCAGGTGCACCGGCGCTACCTGGTCGAGCTCATGCAGCAGTGGACCCGGATCAAGGAGGACGAGGCCGATTTCGACCTGAGCCTGGGGCTCGTAGTCGACGCGGAGCTGTTCCGGCTGGACGCGGTCATCCGCTGGCTGGACGCCGCCGACGGCCGCATCAAACGGGCGTCCCTCGATCCTCCCCAGCAGGTTCCTGCTCCGTTGCCGCGGCGGCGCCGCAGGGTGGGGGTGCGGCGATGAGCGTCATGCCGGAGGGCGTGCCAGTGAATACCGTGGCGGAGGCGCCCAAAATGAGCACGGGGATCCTGGGTCTGCGCCAGGTGTCGAAGACCTACGGGACCGGAGCGGCCGAGGTCCACGCCCTGCGCGAGGTCGACCTATCGGTCCAGGCCGGGGCGATGGTCGCAGTGATGGGCCCGAGCGGCTCGGGCAAGTCCACTCTGCTGACGATCGCCGGGAGCCTGGAGGAGCCCAGCAGCGGAGAGGTGCTGGTGGGTGGCACCGCGCTGGCGGGCATGTCGCGTAATGCCAAAGCACGGCTGCGACGCCGCACGATCGGGTACGTGTTCCAGGACTTCAACCTGCTGCCCGGGCTGACCGCGGCCGAGAACGTCGCGCTGCCGCTTGAACTGGACGGCGTGTCCGCCCGGGCGGCCCGCAAGGCCGGCCTGCGGGCGCTGGAGGAGCTCGGCCTGGCCGAGCGGGCGTCCCGGTTCCCCGATGAGCTGTCCGGCGGCGAGCGCCAGCGGGTGGCGATCGCCCGCGCGGTGGTGGGGGACCGCCGGCTGCTGCTCGCCGACGAACCCTCGGGCGCGCTGGACTCGATGAACGCCGAAGAGGTCATGCGGCTGCTGCACGAGGCGTGCAAGCGGGGCGTGGCCGCGGTGATCGTGACCCACGACGCGCAGCTGGCCTCGTGGGCTGACCGGGTCGTGTTCCTGCGTGACGGCCGCATCGTGGATCAGACCGCGCCGCAGCGCGGTCCCGAGACGCTGCTCACGCCGGGTACGGCCCAGTGACCGCCACTCTGGAAGAGCGCCCGGCCAAGGCGCGGCCGGGCAACGGGGGCCTGCCCGCGCGCCGGGCGGTGCTCCGCTGGGCCTGGCGGCTGTTCTGGCGCGAATGGCGCCAGCAGCTGCTGGTTCTGGCCCTCATCGTGGTGGCCACGGCCGCCACGATCGTTGGGGCAGCGGTGGCCGTCAACACGCCGGCCCGGCGAACGCCGGGTTCGGCACCGCGCAGGACCTGGCCACGCTCCAGGGATCAGGCGCGCGGATCGCGGTCCAGATCGCGGCGCTGCAGCACCGCGTGGGCCGGGTGGATGTGATCGAGAACCAGACGCTCGTCATCCCGGGCTCCATCGACACCTATGACCTGCGCGCCCAGAACCCGCACGGCGCGTTCGGGCAGCCGATGCTGTCCCTGGTCAGCGGCCACTACCCCACAGGGGCGGGTCAAGTGGCCGTGACCAGCGGCGTGGCCTCAGCGTTCAGCCTCAAGATCGGCAGCGTGTGGCACCAGGGCGGCACGGCCCGCCGCGTGACCGGCATCGTGCGGAACCCGCAGAGCCTCCTGGACGAGTTCGCCCTCGTGGTCCCGGGCCAGGTCACCGCGCCCACCCAGGTAACCGTGCTGTTCGACGCGCACGGGGTGCGGCTGGGCTCGCTCGGCCGGAACGTCGAGAGCCGGGCGACCGCGCTGGCGGCGCAGCAGAACGTGCTCAACCCCGAGACCATCGCGATCGCCGCGATCACGGTCGGGATGCTCCTCATCGGCCTGGTTTCCGTAGGTGGCTTCACGGTCCTGGCCCAGCGCCGGCTGCGCTCGCTGGCGATGCTCGGCGCCGTGGGCGCCACGGACAGGAACATCCGCCGCGTGGTGCGCGCCAACGGCGCCGTGGTGGGCCTGGTCGGTGCGGTGGCCGGGTTCGTGCTCGGCCTGGCCGCCTGGCTGGTGTACCGGCCGCACGTCGAGGCGAGCGCGCACCACATGATCGGCATGTTCCAGCTGCCGTGGCTGGTGATCGCCATCGCCATGGTCCTGGCCGTGGTGGTGACGTTCCTGGCCGCCTCGCGGCCGGCCCTGCACGGTGACCAGGATCCCCGTGGTCACCGCCCTGGCCGGCCGTCCGGCCCCGCCGAAAAAGTCCCGCCGCTGGGCCGTGCCAGCCGGGATCGTCTTCGGCGTTATCGCGTTCCTCCTGCTGGGCAAGTCCGCCGCCAGCGGCGGCCAAGGGAACGGGCAGTTCAACCTGGTCCTCGGCTTCGTGGCCATGACCGTGGCGCTGATCCTGCTGGCCCCGCTGTGCCTGGGCACGCTCGCCCGGCTGGGCCGGTGGTCCCCGATCGCGGGGCGGCTGGCCCTGCGGGACCTGGCCCGCTACCGGGCGCGCTCAGGTTCAGCGCTCGGCGCGATAAGCCTCGCCGTGATGATCGCCGTCATCATCTGCATCGCGTCCGCCGCCCGGTACGCGAACGTCCTCGACTACGCCGGGCCCAACCTGAACTCCAGCCAGCTCATCGTGTACACGTCCAACGGGCCCTACGGGCCGGCCGGCCCGGGCGTCACCGGAGGGCCCCAAGGCACGAGCCAGAGCCAGCTGCGGTCCATGGCCGTCAGCGCGCACCACATAGCGGCCGCGCTCGGGGGCGGCAGCATGGTGGAGCTCGAGTCGACCAGCGCCTCGCTGCAGCACGCCGAGAGCGGCCGCAACTACAGCGGGCCGCTGTACGTCGCCACCCCGCAGTTGCTGCGCATATTCGGGATCAAGGCTGCTGACGTCAACCCGGCCGCCGACATCCTGACCATGCGGCCGGGCCTGGCCACCACGGCCAAGATGCAGATCGTGTACGGCAACTACTTCGGCGGCGGCGGCCGGTCGAATCCGGACGCCTTCCCGTGCCCGGCGTCGGAGTGCCTGGCCAACCCCGTGATGCAGACGGTGACCGCGCTGCCGTCCGGCACGTCGGCACCGAACACAGTGATCACCGAGCACGCGGTCAGCATGCTGCACCTCAAGCCCATGACGTCGGGTTGGCTCCTCCAGCTCCCGAACCCGCCGACCGCCGCGCAGATCCATGACGCGCGGCTGACCGCGGCCGCCGCGAACATGAGCATTGAGACCAGGTCCAGCGTGCCGTCGCTGGGGCAGATCATCGACACGGCCACCGTGTTCGGCATCCTGCTCGCGCTGGGCATCCTGGCCATGAGCGTCGGCCTCATCCGCAGCGAGACGGCCAGCAACCTGCGCACGCTGACCGCGACCGGCGCGAGCGGCCGGACCCGGCGCAACCTCACCGGCGCTACCGCGGGCGCCCTGGCCCTGCTGGGCGCGGTGCTCGGCACGGCGGCCGCCTACATCGCGGCCTTCGCCTGGTTCCGGGACAGCTCGCTGAACGGCGGGGCCGCGGCCCTGACCAGCGTGCCCACGGCCAACCTGCTCGTGATCCTGGTCGGCATGCCGCTCATCGCGGCGATCGGCGGCTGGCTGCTCGCGGGCCGTGAACCGCGCGGCCTCGGCCACCAGCCGATGGAGTGACCAGATCGCCTGCCACGCTGGTGGCCATGCCCTTCGCGTCGCAGGTGCTGCTCGCCGCGCTCGATGTCCAGGCCTGGACCGGTCAGCGGATCCAGCCTGGCCAGCTGTCCCTGGCCTCCCCGTGCCCCGGCTGGCCCGTACGCGAGGTCATCAACCACTCGATCGGCGTCACGCTCAAGTTCGCCAGCTTCGCCGCGGGCCACACCGATCACCCGCGGGCGCCGTCCGGGGATCTCGTCGGGCTCGATCACGCGCTCGCTCTGCGCTCGGCCGCGGAGGCGGCGCGGGTGGCGTGGGCCTCGGCGGACCTGACCCGGCCGTGCTACCTGCCGTTCGGCACGTTCCCGGCCGGTCTCGCCGCCGGGATCAACCTGTTCGACGTGCTCGCCCATACCTGGGACGTCGCGGTCGCGACCGGGGTGACCGTGCCCTGCGGTGACGACCTGTGGCGCGCGGGCCTGGACGCCGCGCGGGTCGTCCTCGGCCCCGGCCGTGACCCGCGCCACTACGCCGCGGCGGCCCAGGCCGGCGCCGGTGCCCCGCCGCGCCAGCAGTTCCTGGCCTTCCTCGGCCGGTCCGAGCCCTGGCCGGCTAGCGGATGATGAGCACGCGGTCGCGGCGGGGGACCAGTTCCCCGATCACGGTCGCTCCCGAGAGCTCCCCGGCCACGAGCAGCCCGCCCGACGTCTGCGCGTCCGCGAGCAGCAGCAGGTCGTCCTCGCCGACCGCGCCGGTGTCGGTGTGGGGGAGCACCCAGTCGAGATTCCGCCGGCTGCCACCCGGCATGTAGCCTGCCCGCGCCGCCTCCCGCGTGCCCTCGATGAGCGGCACCGCCGCGTGGTCGACGACCGCTGAGACCCCGCTGGCCCTGGCCAGCTTGAACAGGTGGCCGAGCAGGCCGAACCCGGTGACGTCGGTGGCGCACCTGATCCCGGCGGCCAGGGCCGCCCGGCTGGCCTCGGCGTTCAGGGTGGTCATCACGTCGACCGCGGCCTGGTTGATCTCGCCCGTGGCCTTGTGCCAGGCGTTGAGCACCCCGGTGCCGATCGGCTTGGTCAGGCTGAGCGGCAGGCCAGACTCCCCGGCGTCGATGCGCAGCAGTCGGCCGGGGTCCGCGGTGCCGGTCACCGCCATGCCGTACTTCGGCTCCGGGTCGTCGATACTGTGCCCGCCCGCCACGTGACAGTTCGCCGCCCGCCCCACGTCCAGGCCGCCGCGCAGCACCTCGGCGGCCAGCTCGGTCGAGAGCTTGTCCCGGGGCCAGCCGAGCAGGTTCAGCGCGACCAGCGGCTCGCCGCCCATCGCGTAGATGTCGGACAGCGCGTTGGTCGCCGCGATCTGCCCGAACGTGTACGCGTCGTCGACGACCGGCGTGAAGAAGTCGGCGGTCACCACCACGGCCAGGGTCGGGCTGATCTGCACCACGGCGCCGTCGTCGCCGTTCTCGACGCCCACCAGCAGGTCGGCGCCGGGCCCGTCGGGCACCAGCCGGGCGACGGTTTCCTCCAGCTCGCCCGGCGGTATCTTGCAGGCGCAGCCCCCGCCGCGCGCGAACTGGGTGAGCCGGACAGCGGCTTGAGTCGTCACACGGCCAATGTATCGCCGCCTCATATGCGGATGGCGCAGCCCACCGCGGGCTGGGCCAGGATGGGGTCATGGTGTTGCTGGACGTGCGCCGGCTGGCCGCGGTCGACATGCACGGCGTCGCCGGGAGACGGCTGCGGCGGCGGCTGGTCCTGGCCGAGTTCGTCCTGGGCGCGGCCGCCGGTCTCGCCCTTGGCGTGTGGGTCGCCGTGGCGGCCGGCCCGGCCGGGTGGCAGGCGTTCGGCGCGTGGATGGCCGGGGTCGGGGTCAACTACGCGGCCCTCACCTGGCACGCGGTCTCGCTGTCGCGCCCCGGTGCCCTGGACGCCGAGCTCGCCGGCGTCGATGTGCCGCGCGAACTGCGGCGTTACAGCATCCTGCAGTTCTGGGTGGCGGTACCGCTGCTGCTCGGCCTCCTCGCGCTCGGCCAGTCGCGCCGCCCCCGCAACGCCACCTGGCCGGCCCCGTAACCCGCCTACGCGGTCGCCCCGCCGGGCTGGCTCAGTTCATAGTGCATGGTCCGGTAGCGCAGCACTCGGTGGGCCGTGGGGACGAGGACGCCCTGGAGGACCGGATGGCGCCGCGCGAGGGCGCGCGCCGCGACCTCGGCCTGCGCACCGTCGAGCAGGGTGGCCAGGGCCGTTACCGACGGGCCGACCGGCTTGCCGCGCAGGGTCGAGGGAGCGACCTCGACGTGCGGGTTGCGGCGCAGCCGCTTGGTCTTCCACGCCTTGTCGTAGGAGCGGAAGAACGCCCGGTCGCCGTCGAAGGCGATGCTCACCGGAGTGCCGATGGGCGTGCCGTCGCGCTTAAAAGTGGTCAGCAGGATCGTCTTGGCCGCCCTGACCTGGGCCAGGCCGTTGCTCACGTTGGGCCTCCCTGTTCGCTGCGTTCGTTGCCCGCTAAGACGGAGGACCCTGCCTCGCTGTGACGCCCGCCCCGCGGCGGAATCACATAATCGGTTGACGGGGGCGGGCCGGGTCGCTGCAGGCTGGGCAGTGTGACGTTCCCGTTGCCGGATACGGCCGCCAGCGCCGCCGACCTCGTCGGGTACCTGGCCGACCCGCACCGGCGGTTCCTGCCTACCGGCTGCTGCTGCAGCGGGGCGGCAAAGCGCGCGAGCGGTGCAAGGACGGCCAGTGCCGTCCCGCGCCCGCGCAGGTCCTGCCGTCCGCTCAGGCTGCTCCGCAGCGACGCCAGTGCGCACGTCCGCACGATGGCGGTCGAACTGGTGGCCGCCTGGGCGGACTCGCACCCGGCCGCGGCCGAGGCGCTCAGGTCGGCCGCCACGGCCGACCCCTCGCCGGTGGTCCGCAAGAAGGCGTCCTGGTACGTCCCGGGCGGCACGATCTACCGCCGGACCCATCCGGCCCCCGGCCGGTAACCGGGCCCGCCGCGAGTGTCGAGGAGCTCAGCGGCTGCGGTATTCGTCGTCGGTGACGTGCTCGCCCCAGTCCGCTTCCTGACGCTGGTCTCCCGGGACTGCTTCGGTGATGGACAGGTGGGTCATGAAGTGGTCGGGTGCGGCGCCGTGCCAGTGCCACTCGTCTGCTGGCGTGTGGACGATGTCGCCCGGGCTGATCCCGACGACGTCGCCGCCGCGGGACTGCACGAGCCCCCGCCCCTCGGTCACGTACAGGGTCTGACCGACGGCGTGGGAGTGCCACGCGGTGCGGGCGGAGGGAGTGAAGCGGACCGCGCTGACCCGGACCCGCGAGGGCTCCTCACCACGGACGATGCCGTCGATGAAGACATCGCCGGTGAACCACTCGGCCGGGCCCTTCGCGGTCGGCTGCTTGGACTGGACATCCACAGGTAACTCCTTGCTGTTGAGCGATAACGGCAGGCGGAATGGCCCTGGGCTCACGTATCGGAGCTGGCCCGGGCGGGTACGGGATCCTGCGCCGCGGCCCAGCTCGCGAGCACGTTCAGCGCCTGCTGTGACGGCGAGCCGGGTTCCGGCGTGTAAGCCACGATGGTCTGCCCGGGGTCGGCCGGGATCTCCAGGGCGTCGTAGCTGAGGGTCAGGTCGCCGGCCAGCGGGTGGTGGAACGACTGGAGGCCGCTGCGGTCACCCGCCGCCTGGCCCCGTAGCGGGGCAGGCCCGCCTGCTCCGGGCTGATCTTGGCGCGCCGGGTGATCAGGAACTCGCGTACCTCACCCCGGACGTCCTTCCGGCTGGTCACGTTACCGAGGTTACGGCGCTCGCCGGTGGAGGGAGTCCCTGTCAGTACCCCCATCAGCAGGGACTCTCGCCCCGGTGCTGGGTGGTTGCGTAGTGGTATCGCCGCGATGAGGCGGTGGGTACCGACGCCGGACCGGCGTGGTAGAAGGATCGGACAGAGGAGAAGGTCAGGTGTCCGCGACCTTGGTTGCGAGTCGGCCGCGCGTCAGCCACGGCGTACAGGGTGGTCCCACGTCGGGATTCACCCTGGCCGCCGCCGTGCTCGGGTTCTTCATGATCACGCTCGACGCGGTAATCGTTAATATCGCCCTGCCGTCGATCCGGCACGAGTTCGGCGGCGGCATCGCAGGGCTGCAGTGGGTGGTCGACGGGTACACGCTGATGTTCGCGGCCCTGCTGCTGTCCGCCGGGGCGCTGTCTGACCGGGTCGGCGCGCGCCGCGGGTTCGCGGCGGGGCTGGGGTTGTTCGTCGCGGCCTCGGCGGCCTGTGGTCTGGCTCCGAGCCTGGGCGCGCTGATCGCCGCCCGGTTCGTGCAGGGCACGGCGGCCGCGGTGATGATGCCCGCCTCGATGGCCCTCATCAGCCACGGGTACGCGGACCCAGTCAAACGGGCGCGCGCGGTCGCCGTGTGGGCCATGGGCGGCGGGGTCGCGTCGTCGGCCGGCCCCGTGCTGGGCGGCCTGCTGACGCTGGTCACGTGGCGGATGATCTTCTTCATCAACCTCCCGGTCGGCGTGCTGGGCCTGCTGATGCTGGCCCGGGCGGAGCGCTCCCCGCGCCGGCTGGTGCCGTTCGACTGGGCCGGACAGGTCACCGCGGTGCTGGCCATGGGCGGGCTCACTTACGGTGCGATCGAAGCTGGGGCCGCCGGCCTCGCCGCGCCCCCCGTGCTGCTCGCCTTCGCAGTGGCGGCGGTGGCGCTCGCGGCGTTCCTGGCGATCCAGGCGCGCGGAGCTCACCCGATGCTGCCCCTCGGCCTGTTCCGGTCCCGCACCCTGTCGGTCACCGTCGCCGTCGGCTTCGCGTTTGTCGTCGGGTACTACGGGGTCCCGTTCGTGATGAGCCTGTACCTCCAGGAGGTGCGCGGCCTGTCGCCGCTGGCCACGGGCGCCGCCTTTCTGCCGATGATGCTCATTGGCGTTTCACTGACCCCGTTGAGCGCACGCGTCGCCGAGCGGGTGGGCGCGCGGACGCTCATTACGGGCGGCCTGGCCCTGATGACGGCCGGCGTGGTGATCCTGGCCGCCGTCCCCGCCTCAACTCCGGTCACGACGCTGGCCGCGATCATGGTCCTGGTCGGTCTGGCCGGTCCCTCGGTCACACCGCCCGCGACCGGGCTGCTGCTGAACAGCGTTCCCGGGCACCAGGCCGGTACGGCCAGCGGGGTGTTCAACACCAGCCGGCAGGTCGGCGGTGCCCTGGCGGTCGCGGTGTTCGGCGCGCTGCTGGCCAACCAGGCGACGTTCATGCAGGGCCTGCGCACCAGCCTGCTGCTGATGGGCGGGGTAGCGCTCGCCGCGGCAGCGGCGAGCCTCCGGCTGAAGTCCCCGCGGGGGAGCCGCGAGCTGGAGGCTGAGCCCGCCTGAGCGACCCGGGAGCACTAGTGTCCAGCCCGCGACGCCCCGACAGAGGAAGGGGAATGTGATGAGAGATTGGACGGCCGAGGACCACGACACGATCGACCAGGCGTACCGGGCCAAGTACACGCGCTTCGGCAGCGCCTACGTCGACCCGATGGTGAGCGCGGCCGCGCGCGCCGCGACCCTGCGGCTCGTCGCCCGCTGATTAAGGTCCGCCACATCGCCGCCGTAGCCGCCAGCTGGCTGGCTGTTCTACCGCGAGGCCCTGGACGATTCGTCCATGCGCGCCTCGGACGCCGATCGCGAACGGGCGGTGGCCGCCCTCCGTGAGCACCTGCTTGCGGGCCGCCTGACGCTCGAAGAGTTCACCGGGCGAGTCGACACCGATCACCAGCGGACGGCGGTTACCGTCCTGGCGGCGTGCGGGAACGCCGACATCTACGTGCCGGAAGGCGTCACCGTCGACGTTGGCGGCATCACGGTCTTCGGCCACCGCCGGGACTGGGGCCGCGACCCTGGCAGCCAGGACGCCCCGGCCATTTACGTTCGGGTCCTTGGCCTGGCCGCCACGGTCGACGTCTGGTGCGTGCCCCGCGACATGCGCGACAGCAGCTACCGCGAGATCATTCACGCGCTTGATGGACGCCGGAGCCAGCTCCCTGCCTGAACCGGCTTCCCGCATGGCGGGCCCCGGCGCGGCCCAGGTAACGTCGGCTGCGGAGGCGTCCGGGTGCCTGGTGGCCCCCCCGGTCTTCAAAACCGGTGGACGGCGCTTTGCGTCGTCGGCGGGTTCGATTCCCGTCCGCCTCCGCTGCCCGCAGGCCGGGAATTTCATGATCGGGTAGCGAAACCTGCGCATACAGCGGGTTTCGCTACTGGATCATGAAAACGGGCGTGACGTGCCGCCGCCATGCGGGATCGGGCCGGGCGTGGGCGGCGGCGGTAGGGTCGCGGGTGTGGACCCGCGGCGGCACGTGCCAAGAACCGATGTGGTGCTGGCCGACCCGCGGCTGGTCGCGGCGCGGGACCTGCTCGGTGCGGCGCTGGTGAAGAAGGCGGTGACCCGGGCCCAGGACCTGGCCCGCGCGGGGACCATCAGCCCGGACCACGTGGCCGACGCGGCGGCGGCGGCGCTGCCCTCGACCGCGGCGTCGCTCACCCCGGTGATCAACGCTACCGGCGTGATCGTGCACACCAACCTCGGCCGGGCGCCGCTGTCGCCCGCGGCGCGCGACGCCGTCATCGCCGCCGCCGGGTACACCGACGTGGAGCTGGACCTGGTCTCCGGCAAGCGCAGCCGCCGCGGGGCCGGGGCCCTGGACGCGCT
The DNA here is from genome assembly GCA_963844655.1 of uncultured Actinomycetota bacterium. Classification (GTDB taxonomy): domain Bacteria; phylum Actinomycetota; class Actinomycetes; order Streptosporangiales; family Streptosporangiaceae; genus JASHPR01. The sequence continues at coordinate 114,598 of CAWJPA010000010.1, forward strand.
CGCGCAGGCGGTTCCTGCGGCCGGGGCCGTGCACGTGGTCAACAACAACGCAGCCGCGCTGGCCCTGGCCGCCACCGCGCTGGCCGCGGGACGCGAGATCATCGTCAGCCGCGGCGAGCTGATCGAGATCGGCGACGGGTTCCGCCTGCCCGACCTGCTGCAGTCCACCGGGGCCCGGATCCGCGAGGTCGGCACCACCAACCGGACCGCGCTGGCCGACTACCAGCGGGCAGCAGGCCCCGACACCGGCTTCATCCTCAAGGTGCATCCGTCCAACTACCTGATCGAGGGTTTCACGTCGTCGGTCGGTGTGGCCGAGCTCGCCAGCCTCGGCGTGCTGGTGGTCGGCGACATCGGCTCGGGCTTGCTCCGGCCGAGCCCGGTCCTTCCCGACGAGCCGGACGCGGACTCCTGGCTGCGCGCCGGGGCCGGCCTGGTCACGGCCAGCGGCGACAAGCTGCTCGGCGGGCCGCAGGCGGCCTGCTGCTGGGCCAGCCGGACATCGTCACCCGGCTGGCGCGCCACCCGCTGGCCCGGGCGCTGCGCGTGGACAAGCTGACCCTGGCCGCCCTCGAGGCCACGCTGACCGGCCCGGCCGCGCCGGTCGCGCAGGCCATGACCGCGACCAGGGAGTCGGTCCGGGCCCGGGCCGAGGCCCTGGCGGAACGCCTGGCCGCCGCCGGTGTCGACGGCCAGGTGGCCGACACGGACGCGGCGGCCGGGGGCGGCGGGGGGCCCGGCGTGCGGCTGCCGAGCGCCGCGCTGTCCCTGCCCGGGCCGCTGGCGGTTGAGCTCCGGGCGGGCGAGGCCGTGCGCCGCGGCGACGTGCCCGCGGTGGTCGGCCGGATCGAGGGCGGGCGGCTGCTGCTCGACCTGCGCGCGGTGGCGCCCGCCGATGACGAGCGGCTGGGCGCGGCCGTGCTCGCCGCAGTGCGCAAGGAGTAGGCAGTGCACGTCATCGCGACCGCTGGTCACGTGGACCACGGGAAGTCGATGCTGGTGCGCGCGCTCACCGGGATGGAGCCGGACCGCTGGGAGGCGGAACAGCGCCGGGGCATGACCATCGACCTCGGCTTCGCGTGGATGACGCTGCCGTCCGGCGGCCAGATCGCGTTCGTCGACGTGCCCGGGCACGAGCGGTTCGTCTCCAACATGCTGGCCGGCGCGGGCCCGGCGCCGGCCGTGATGTTCGTGGTGGCCGCGGACGAGGGCTGGAAGCCGCAGTCGGCCGAGCACCTGGCTGCGATCGACGCCCTCGGGGTGCGCCACGGCATTCTGGTCCTTACGCGATCCGACCTGGCCGATCCCGCGCCCGCGCAGGAAGAGGCCGCGCGGGAGATCGCGAAGACCAGCCTGGGCGAGCTGGAAGCCGTCCGGGTCAGCGCCGTCACCGGGCAGGGCCTGCCCGGGCTGACGGCCGCGCTGGGCAGGCTCGCGGCCCGGCTGCCGGAACCCGACCCGCGCGACGGGGTCCGGCTGTGGCTGGACCGGGTGTTCGCGATCAAAGGCAGCGGGACCGTGGTCACCGGGACGCTGCAGGCCGGGACCATCCACGCCGGGGATGAGCTGGTGCTCACGCCGTCCCTGCGCACGCTGCGGATCCGGGGCGTGGAGTCGCTTGGCGCGCGCGCCCGCCAGGTCAGCGGCGTGGCCCGGGTGGCGCTGAACCTGCGCGGCATCAGCACGCGGGAGCTGGGCCGCGGCATGGCGCTCATCCAGTCCGGGCAGTGGACGATGGCCAGCGTGATCGACGTCCGGCTGGCGCGGCCCCGGGCGGCGGACGGGCAGGCGCCGGGCGCACTGCGGCTGCCGCCCCAGCTCACCGTGCACATCGGCGCGGCGCGGGCCATCGCCAGGGTCCGGGTGCTGGGCCGCGAGATCGCCCGGCTGAGCCTGGATCACCCGCTGCCGCTGCACATCGGCGACCGGTTGCTGCTCCGCGATCCCGGGGCCGCGGCGGACCGGGCCGCGGGCCGCCCGACCTTCGGCGCGACCGTGCTCGACGTGTCACCGCCACGGCTGCGCGGCAACGGGGCCGCCGCGGCCGCGGAGCGGGAGCTGTCCGCGTGGCCAGAACCGCCGGCCGCGGCCGATGTGCTGCGCAGGCACCGGCTGCTGCGGGCCGGCGCGGCGTCGGCGATGGGGCTACGCGCCCTGCCGCCGCCGGTCAGCGGGGACTGGCTGGCCGACCCGGAGCACTGGCACCGGCTGCGCCAGCAGCTGGCCGCGGCGGTCGCCGCGCAGGCGAAGCGCGACCCGGTCGCGCCCGGGCTGGCCGTCGACGCGGCCCGGGCCGAGCTGGGCCTGCCCGACCGCGAGCTGGTCGAGACCCTGGCCGCCCAGAGCCCGGGCGGCCGCGCCGGCCAGCGGATCGACGTGAGCGGCGGGTACCTGCGCCCGCATTCGGGACTGCCGGCCCCGGTGGCCACGGCGGTTCAGGCGGTGCTCGCCGACCTGGCCGGAGCGCCGTTCGGCGCACCCGACAGCGAGCGGCTGCAGGAGCTGGGCCTCGACGCGCGGGGTGCCGCGGCCGCGGAGCGCGCCGGCCTGCTGATGCGGCTGCCGGGCAACGTGGTTCTGGCCCCGGACGCGGCGGACCAGGCGGCGAAGGTTCTGGCCGCGCTGCCGCAGCCGTTCACCGCGGCCGAGGCCAGGCAGGCGCTGCAGACGTCGCGGCGGGTGGTGATCCCGCTGCTGGAGTGGCTGGACCGGAACGGGTTTACCCGGCGGCTTCCGGACGACCGGCGGGTCATGCGCGAGCGGTCATGAGCCCGGGCGGGCCGCGCCGGGCACCCGGGGCGGGCCGGGGATCGGCTCGACGTCGATGAGCTCACCGCGGCTGAACTTGGGCTGGCCGATGGGAATCCGCCACCACGCGTCGGCGCGCATGAGCCGGGTGATGGACCCGGCGCCGCGGCGGGCCGGTGTGGCCACGAGGGCGCCCCCGGCGTGCTCGCCCGCCGGGGCCAGGGTCACCAGGGCCCAGTGCTCGGCGTCCGGCGGGGATGTCCAGTCACAGGCCAGCTCGGCCTGCTGGTGTACGGGTTCCGGGGGCTGCCAGCCCTGCAGCGCGGCGAGCAGCGGCCGGGCGAACAGCTTGAAGATCACCACGGCGGAGAGCGGGTAGCCCGGGATCCCGATCACGGGCACCGGCGAGCCGGCCTGCCGGGGCCCGGGCCGGGCGTAGCCGAGGAGCGCGGGGTGGCCGGGCCGGACCGCCACGCCGCGGACGGCCAGCCCGCCGGCCCCGGCGATGGCCGTGGCCGCGTAGTCGCTGCGGCCGGCGCTGGAGCCCGCGATGACCAGCACCAGGCCGGCCGCGAGCGCGGTGCGCCGGATCTCGCCGGCGATCGTGGCCGGGTCGTCCGGCTGCACGCCGCTGACCACGGCGCTGGCGCCCTCGTCGCTGGCCTGCAGGGCGAGCATAAGGGAGTTGGTGTCGATGAGGTCGCCCGGGCCCAGCGCCGCCCCGACCGGCCGGATTTCATCGCCGGTCGGGATGATCGCGACGGCCGGCCTGCGGGCGACGTCCAGCGTGGTGTGCCCGGCCGCGGCCGCCGCGGCCAGATCGGCGGGGCGCAGCCGGTGCCCGGCCGGGATGAGCAGCTCACCGGGCTGGACGTCGGCGGCGGAGGAAAGCCCCTGGTCAGGGCCGTCCGCCCCCTCGCGAGCCCAGCGCGGCACGGGCCGGGAGGCGTGCACAGGGGCCACGGTCACCCGGCCAAGCGCGTCCCGGACCGGCACCTGCTCTGCGGCGGGCTGCCCGCGCCAGCCCGCGTCCGTGCACATGGCTAGCCACCGGGCGTAGGCGGCGTCCGGGCTAGGCCGAGCACCCGGGTGATCAACCACACCTCCACAGTAGGCGGGGGGTGTCCGGCTCTCTATGCCCAAGATACGATCGGATTGTCGACTATTGCTCGACTGGAAGGTGCGCTCGATGGGCAAGCAGGTACGGCTGACTGAGCCGCTGGTCCGGGACAACGGCACGCTACGGCCGGCGTCGTGGGACGAGGCGCTCGACCGCGCGGCCGCCGGGTTCGCGGTGGCCAGGGAGCGGGACGCCACGAAGTCCTTCGGCATGTTCAGCTGCTCCAAGGCCACGAACGAGATGAACTACGCGGCGCAGAAGTTCACCCGGGTCGTGATGGGCAGCAACAACATCGACAGCTGCAACCGAACTTGACACGCTCCTAGCGTCGTCGGTCTGGCGGCAGTGTTCGGAGCCGGTGGCGGCACCTGCTCCTATAAGGAAGCGGAAGACGCTGACTTGCTCGTCATGTGGGGCTCGAACGCGCGCGAAGCGCACCCGATCTTCTTCCACCATGTCCTGAAGGGCCTGCGGAACGGTGCCCGGATGTACGCGGTCGACCCGCGGCGGACCACGTCGGCCCAGTGGGCCGACGCGTGGCTCGGCATCGAGGTCGGGTCAGACATCTCGCTGGCCAACGCGATCGCCAACGAGATCATCCAGGCCGGCCTGGTGAACGAGGCGTTCGTGTCCCGGGCCACCACCGGCTTCGACGCCTACGCGGCGGCGGTCAAGCCGTACACGCTGGAGCGGGCCGAGCGCGACACCGGCGTGCCCGGTGACCTCATCCGGCAGCTGGCGCACGACTACGCCCGGGCGGACCGGGCGCAGATCTGCTGGACCCTGGGCATCACCGAGCACCACAACGCGGCCGACAACGTGTTCGCGCTCATCAACCTGTCCCTGCTCACCGGCCACGTGGGGCGGTACGGCTCCGGGCTGGTCCCGCTCCGCGGCCAGAACAACGTGCAGGGCGGCGGCGACATGGGCGCGATCCCGAACAAGCTGACCGGGTTCCAGGACGTCGAGACCAACCTGGAGGCACGGGCCAGGTTCGAGGCCGCCTACGGGGTGCCGATCCCGCCCGAGAAGGGCTGGCATCTGTCGCTGATGTTCGAGGCCATGGAGCGGGGCGAGCTCACCGCCTGCTACATCATCGGCGAGAACCCGCTGCGGTCCGAGGCCGACACCGGGCGGGCCCGCAAGCTGCTCGGCGGGCTCGAGCACTTCGTGGTGCAGGACATACTCCTCACCGACACCGCCAAGCTCGCCGACGTGGTGCTGCCGGCGACGGCCACCTGGTGTGAGGCCGAGGGCACGGTGACCTCCAGCGAGCGGCGGGTGCAGCGGGTGCGCAAGGCTCTCGAGCCGCCGGGCGAGGCGCGTGACGACATCGAGATCATCTGCGAGATCGCCCGGCGGCTCGGCACCGACTGGGGGCACCCGACCGCCGAAGACCTCTGGAACGAGCTGCGTACCCTGTCGCCCATGCACGGCGGCATGAGCTACCAGCGGCTGGAGGACCTCGGCGGCATCCAGTGGCCGTGCCCCGATGAGCAGCACCCGGGCACGCTGTTCCTGCACGCGCGGCTGTGGGAGGAGGACCCGGCCAAGCGCGGGGCGCCCGCCCCGTTCACGCCCGTGGAGCAGGATCCGCCGCTCGACAAGCTGTCGGAGGAGTTCCCGCTGCGGCTCACCACCGGGCGCCGCCTGGACTCGTACAACACCGGTGTGCAGACCAGCCACTACGCGACGCCGATCCGGCGCAAGGAGTCGCTCAACCTCTCGCCCGAGGACATGGCCCGGCTCGGCCTGGCCGAGGGGGAGCGGGTACGGGTGTCCTCGCGGCGGGGGTCCGTGGAGGCGCCGGTGCTCCTCGACCACTCGCTCCGGGCCGGGCTCGCGTTCATGACCCTGCACTTCCCCGAGCAGGTCGAGACCAATATCCTCACGCTGGACACCTGGGATCCCAAGTCGGGGACGGCCGAGTTCAAGGCGACGGCGATCCGCGTGGACAAGCTGGACGTCCCCGTCCCTGATGGTGCCGAGAACCAGCGCGCGGAGGCGGGCGCCTAGTGGATCTGCGGCTGGGGGTCGCGGGGCCGGCGACCGACGACGAGCGGGCTGCCGTCGCCGCGGTTCTCGGGCCGCCGGAAACCGGCTGGGACGGGGGCCAGCGCACGGCGGCCGACGGGCACGTCGCGTTCGGCGGCCACGAGGCGCGGGGCCAGCGGCACCTGCTGCTGCCGGTGCTGCACGCGGTGCAGGAGCGGATCGGCTGGGTCAGCCCCGGGGCGCTCGACCACATCTGCACCAGGCTCACGATCCCGCCGGCCGAGGCCTACGGGGTGGCGTCGTTCTACGCCCTGTTCCGCACCACCCCGTCTCCGCCCGCGGTCGTCCACGTCTGCGATGACCTCGCCTGCCGGGTCAACGGCGCCGAGCAGGTGTGCGAGCAGATGGAGCGCAGGTTCGGGGCTGAGGGCACCGAGGCCGGGTCCAACGGCACCGGGGTCGCCTGGCAGCGCAGCCCCTGCCTGGGCCAGTGTGACCGCGGCTCGGCGGCGATGATCCAGCATGCGGGCGCCGACCCGGCCCGGACCGGGCTGGCCCCGTTCGATCCCGCCCAGGTGCGGCCCGCGCTCGCACCCGCTGCGCCACCCGAGCCCGTGGCCCCGCTCGTCCCGCAGGTCGCGGGCGACCGGTCCTCGCTCCGGCTGCTGCGGCGGGTGGGGCAGGTCGACCCGGGCTCGCTCGACAGCTACCGCGCGGCGGGCGGGTACGAGATGCTCCGCCGGGCCGTGCAGGCCGGGCCGCAGGGCGTGATCCGGGAGCTCAAGGACGCCAAGCTGCTCGGCCGCGGCGGCGCGGCGTTCCCGATCAGCATCAAGTGGGAGGCCGTGGCGACCAACCCGGTCCGCCCGCACTACGTCGTGTGCAACGCCGACGAATCCGAGCCCGGCACGTTCAAGGACCGGGTGCTGATGGAGGAGGACCCGTACGCGCTGCTGGAAGCCCTCACGATCATGGGCTACGCCTGCGGGGCGGAACAGGGCTATATCTACATCCGCGGCGAGTACCCGCTGGCCGAGGCGCGGCTGCGGCACGCCGTCGAGCACGCGCGCACCCGCGGCTTCCTCGGTCCCGACGTGATGGGCGAGGGCTTCGCCTTCGACATCGACGTCCGGCGGGGCGCGGGGGCCTACATCGCCGGCGAGGAGACCGCGCTGATCAACTCGCTGGAGGGCAAGCGGGCCGAGCCGCGCAACAAGCCGCCGTTCCCGGCGCAGGTCGGCCTGTTCGGCCAGCCGACCGCGATCAACAACGTGGAGACGCTGCTCTGCGTGCTGGAGATCCTGCGCATCGGCGGGCCCGCGTTCGCGCAGATCGGCACCGAGAACTCCACCGGCCCCCGGCTGTTCTGCCTGTCCGGCTGCGTCGAGCGACCCGGCCTGTATGAGTACGAGTTCGGGATCACGCTGCGCCAGGTGATCGACGCGGCGGGCGGGGTGCGCGGCGGCCGGCCGGTGCAGGCGGTGCTGCTCGGCGGCGCGGCCGGCGCGTTCGTGGGACCTGATGCCCTGGACACCCCGCTCACGTTCGAGGGGGTGCGCGCGATCGGCGCGACGCTGGGCTCCGGCGTGGTCATGGTGCTCGACGACACGGTGGACATGACCGACCTGCTCCGGCGGATCGCCCAGTTCTTCCGGGACGAGTCGTGCGGGCAGTGCGTGCCGTGCCGGCTCGGCACGGTGCGCCAGGAGGAGTTGCTGGGACGCCTGCTGCGCGGTGCCCCGATCGGCTCGGCCGAGCAGGAACTCGCGCTGCTGGACGACATCGCCACGGTAGCCCGCGACGCCTCGATCTGCGGCCTGGGCCAGACCGCGTGCAGCGCGGCCGGCTCGGCCCTCCGGCTCGGGCTGATCGGCGGCAACGGGAAGGAGTCCGTGTGACTAGCGTGTTTCTCGAGGCCCCGCGGAGGCTGGTCGACATCACGGTCGACGGCGAGACCGTGCGCGTGCCCGAGGGCGCCACGCTGCTTGAGGCGTGCCGGCAGCAGGGCATCGACACGCCCACGCTGTGCTACTTGGAGAACCTCACCCCGGTGAACGTGTGCCGGGTGTGCGTGGTCGAGGTGGAGAAGTCCCGGACCCTGGTGCCGGCCTGCTCCAGGAAGGCCGAGCCCGGCATGGTCGTGCAGACCGACTCCGAGCGGGTGCGTACCAGCCGGAAAATGATCCTGGAGTTCCTGTCGTCCTCGGTCGACGTGTCGCTCGCCTCGACCGACGTGCAGCGCTGGATGGAGCAGTACGGCGCGGACCCGGCCCGGTACGGCGACCCGGCCCCGCCGCACGAGGCGGGGGAGCGGGACGCGGCCCGGCCCGGCGAGCACGACCCGCGGGAGGACTCCGCGGCGGAGACCGTGGCCCAGCCGGTCAAGTACGACAACGACAGCTACATCCGCGACTACTCGCGCTGCATCCTCTGCTACAAGTGCGTCGAGGCCTGCGGCGACGACGCCCAGAACACGTTCGCGATCGCGGTCGCCGGCCGCGGGTTCGACGCCCGCATCTCCACCGAGTTCGACGTCAGCCTGCCCGACTCGGCGTGCGTGTACTGCGGCAACTGCATCGGGGTCTGCCCCACCGGTGCGCTCATGTTCGCCAGCGAGTACAAGCTGCGCCAGGCCGGGGAGTGGGACGAGTCGAAGCAGACCGTGACCACCACGGTCTGCCCGTACTGCGGCGTCGGCTGCAACCTCGATCTCCACGTGCAGGACAACCGGATCGTGAAGGTGACCTCACCACTGGACCACGACGTTGGTCACGGTCACCTGTGCGTGAAGGGCCGGTTCGGTTTCGAGTTCGTCCAGCGCCGGGCCGGCGAGGAGTCCTGACCTAGTTCCCTGTCTTGCCCCGGACTGGCCCGGGTGAGATCTTGTGCGCATGCCGCATGTGCCGCCCATAGCGGGATTCATCGTCAAGGCTGCCGCGGGAGCGGTGGCCGTCGCCATCCTCAGCGCCGGCCCGGCTCTCGCGAGTTCCAGGTCGCCGGATGCGAGCGCCCGGTCCGCGGCCGCGGCGCGGCCAGGCGCTGCGGCGCAGCGCCACCCGATCCGGGTCGGCTCGGTGACGATCCCGCCGTGCCCGGCCTCGCGCCTGGCCTGGTGCACCAGGATCAATGTCCCCCTGGACTACCGGGACCCGGCCGCGGGCCATATCAAGCTGGGGTTCCAGTGGTACCCGGCGACCAGCGGCACGGCGGTGGGCACGATCCTCGCGGTCCAGGGCGGCCCCGGCTTCCCCACCACCGACTACGCGGCGGACTACCGGGGGACGTTCCGCCCGCTGCTGGCCCGGCGTAACCTGCTCCTGGTCAACCTGCGTGGCACCGGGAACTCCTCGGCGTTCCTCTGCAAGCCGCTGCAGCACTGGAAGACCGCCGACGGCATCGCCGCCTATACGGTCGACACCGGCAAGTGCGGCCAGCAGCTTGATCACACCCGCAAGCTGCCGGGCGGCGGGTACGTGCAGGCCAGTGACCTGTACACGACGGCGAACGCGGCCAGGGACGTGGCGCTGCTGCTGCGCAGGCTGCGGACCGGCAAGGTCGATTTCTACGGCGATTCCTACGGGACCTTCTTCGGGCAGGCGCTCACCGCGCGGTACCCGAAGATGCTCCGCTCGGTGACGCTGGACTCCGCCTACCCGGTCAGCGGGAAGGACCCGTTCTACCCGCAGACGATCCTGACCGCGAGGCGCGCGTTCGATGTCTCGTGCTGGCGCAGCGTCGCCTGCCAGCGTGCCGCACCCGGGTCCGCGTGGGCGCGGCTGAGCATCCTGGCCGCGTACCTGCGCCGCCACCCGGTCACCGGCCGGACGAGAGATCCGTTCGGCGACAAGGTCACCGAGCGGGTCACCACGATCAAGCTGTCCGAGATGGTCAACGACGCCGGCTCCGACAACGGTGTTTACCGGGAACTCGACGCCGCCGGGCGGGCGCTGCTGCGCGATCACGACCCCCAGCCCTTGCTGCGGCTGACCGAGCAGGACATCTATACCGGGGACTCAGGCCCGGTTCGGGAGTTCAACGATGGCCTCTACCAGGCCACGACCTGCCTGGACTACCCGCAGCCGTTCAGCTACAGCCAGACCCCGGCCCAGCGGGCCGCGCAGTACGCGCGCACCGTCGCCGCGCTCCCGGCCGGCATGTTCGCCCCGTTCACCATCCACGAGTGGGTCACCGAGCCGGAGGAGGAGTTCGACGCGTGCCTCGACTGGCCCGCCCCGGCTCACCCGGACCCGCCGATCACCACCCCGCCTCCCTACGCGCCGCGGAACCTGCCGGTGCTGGTGCTCTCCGGCGACCTCGACTCGCTCACTACCCCGGCCGAGGGCCGCCAGACCACCATGGACATGGGCCCATCAGCTCGCTGGATCCTGATCCGCAACGACACGCACGTCAATGCCATGGACGACCCGGTCGGCTGCGCATCCGGACTGGTGCAGACGTTCATCAGCGATCCGGCCGATCTCCAGCGAATGAACGCGTCCTGCGCCGAGCGGACACCAGAGGTCCGGGTCGTGGGCACCTTCCCCGCGACGCTGTCCCGGGTCACGCCCGCCACCGCCCGGCCGGGTGACGTGGCCGGCCGCACCGGCCTGCGGCTGGCCGCCGTAGGCGCGGCCGCCGTCGGCGACGCGGTCTGGCGCTGGTACTACGGCGACGGCGTGAAGGGCTGGGGCCTGCGCGGCGGCACCTTCCGGTTCACCGGTAGCGGCAGCCGCATCGGGATCCACCTCACCCGGGTGCGCTGGACGTCAGATACCCAGGTCAGCGGGACCGTCCGGTGGAACCAGGTCAGCGGCCGGGTCCGTGCGCGGCTGACCATTGCCGGCCCGGGCGGGATCTCCGCCTCCATCGAACTCCGCTACTCCGACTACGTCCGGCACTCGGTGGCCCGTCTGACCGGCCATTACCGGGGTCAGGGGATCGTCGCCACGATGCCTGCCCCGTGACCGTCGCAGCCCGCACCGGTCTAGACGATGTCGGCGTCGTGGGCGAGCAGCGCGATCTGGGTGCGGTTGTCCAGGCCGGTCTTGGCCAGGATGTGCGAGACGTGGGCCTTGACCGTGGCCACGCTCATAAAGAGCTCGCGGGCCAGGTCGGCGTTGGTCTTGCCCTGGGCAATCCCGATCACGACCTCGCGTTCCCTGCGGGTCAGCGTGTCGAGTGCGCGGCGGGCATGATCGGCTTGCTGCTGGTCGGCGGCGGCCAGGCTGATGAGCTTGCGGGTGATGGCGGGGGACAGGATGGGGTCGCCCGCGGCGACGCGGCGGATGGCATCGACGATGCGGTCGGGAGGGGTGTCTTTGAGCAGGTAACCGCTGGCTCCGGCGCGCAGAGCACGGAGCACCAGCTGGTCGGCGTCGAACGTGGTCAGCACGATCACCTCGGGCGGGTGCGACCGGTGGCGGAGCCTGCGGGTGGCCTCGACGCCGTCGACCCTGCGCATCCGAATGTCCATCAGGGCCACGTCGATGGTGTGGGCGTCCGCCGCAGGCTCGACCTCGTCGCCGTCGGCGGCTTCTGCGGTCACCTCGATGCCCTCGGCACCGCCCAGCATCATGGCCAGGCCGGCCCGGACCAGCGGGTCGTCGTCGACGATCAGCACCCGGATGGGATGGCCAGGCTGGGCACTGCTGCCGGCGGCAGGCGGGGTCATGGTGCCCACGGCAGCCAGGCTTGCAGGCGGAACTCCCCGGTTCCGGTCGGGCCAAACTCGATCCGCCCGCCGGCCAGCCGGGCGCGCTCACCGAGTCCGATCAGGCCGGTGCCGCTTCCCGGGATCCCGTCGGGCTGAGGCGGGCCGGAAAGCACCGGGTTGCTGATGTCGATGATCAGCTGGTCTCCCGGGGTGCCGGAAAGCGTCAGCCGGACCGGCTGCCCGGCGGCGTGCTTGCGGGCGTTGGTCAGCCCTTCCTGGGCGATCCGGTAAGCGGTGCGGCCGGTGCCCGGTGGCACCGGCGGGCTGGCGGGCAGCTCGGATGCCAGCCGTACCGGAGTGCCTGGCCGCCCGGGACTCCTCGGCCAGCCGGGGCAGGTCGTCCAGGGTCGGCTGAGGGCGCTCCACCCCCTCGCCGGGATCCCGGCCTGGATCCATATCTGGCTCGGCGAGCGCACCGTCTGAGTCGCCAGGCTCGTCGCGCAGCACGCCGATCACGTCACGGAGTTCTTCCAGCGCCTGGTGCGCACCGTCGCGGATCACCGCGGCCGCCTGGGCCAGCTGCTGCGGCGGGGCGTCCGGGTGGTACTCGAGCGCCCCGGCGTAGGTCGCCAGCAGGGACAGCCGGTGCGCCAGCACATCATGCATCTCCCTGGCGATCCTGGTCCGCTCGATGAGCCTGCCCTCGGCCACCCGCCGCGTCTGCTCCGCCTCCGCCCGGTTGGCCCGTTCCCGCAGCGAGGCTATCTGCGCCCGGTTCGCCCGCAGCAGCGCCCCCCCGGCCAGCAGGGCGGCCTGCACCGCCACGACCAGCAGCAGCCACCAGCCATACGAGAGGCCCGGCTGGGGCCGCCACAGTCCCCGGATGGCGTGCCCGGCCGCCCCCGCCGCGGCCACCCAGGCCGCGACCTTGAACCGCCGGACCAGCGCGACCTGCAGCGTGGCGGCGGTGGCGGCCGGTGTCGCCGCCGGGGAGATCGCCGCCAGCACGGCCAGCGCCAGCGCCGCCTGAACCGGCCAGCGGGTGTACAGCGCGGGCAGCAACGCGCAGGCCAGCACGCCGGTGGCGATGTCGAGCCAGAACAGGGCCGGCCCCAGACCTGGGCTGCTGGTCACCTCACCGAGGATGATCAGGCCGGTGAGCACCGCGAGAGGGGCCGTGGCCTCGGCCACAGCCTGCGCGGCATTCCGCGGCCGCCATGGTGCCCAGCGCCCAAGGCGTGCTGGCTGGTTCATGCGCCGAGCATAGGTTCAGCGCTGCTCACGCCGATACCAACCAAAGTCGAGGCCAGGCCCTCCTTTGGTTAGCCCCGGTCAAGACCCGTGGCCGAGGCGCCGGGGGCAGCTCAGGGGCCAGCCTGTAGGAGATCCGCGGCCGTCTGGGCCGCCACGCTCCCAGGAAGGGACAACGCCAATGTCCGCACCCAGCCCGTCAGGCTTTTCCGCCGGCCAGCCCGCCGGGACCACAGCCGTTCCGCTGGCTGCGGCCACTTCAGCCACCGGACCGGGAACCCGGCCTGGCCGGATCCGCGCCCGCAGGCTCACCGCGGTCATCGCGGCCGCTGGCGCGGCCGCCGGGGTCTGGGCGGTGGCCGGGCCGCTGGCCGGAATCCGGCTGATGGCCCGGGCCAGTGCTCACGGTCCTGCGCAGCAGGTTGGCCCGGCCTCGGTGGTCATCATGAGCCTGCTCGCCGGGCTCGCGGCCTGGGCGCTGCTGGCCCTGCTGGAACGATACGCCCGCCACCCGCGCCGGACCTGGACCGCTGTCGCGGCCACCGTGCTCGTGATCTCCCTGGCCGGGCCGCTCACGGCCGGGCGCGGCCTGGCCACCGTGACCGCACTCTGCTGCATGCACCTGGCGGTCGGCGCCGTGCTCATCCTGGCGATGCGCCGCACCGCGCGCGGCTAGGCACATCCGGGCCGCACCACCCAGCGAAGGAGATACTTCACCATGATCATGTCCGTGCCCGTCGGGTACCTGATCACCACGGCACTCGCCGCCATCGGGGCGCTGCTGGCCATTGCGCCGCTGCGCCGCCCGCCGCTCCTGGCCGCGCTGTCCTTCCGTCTCGGCCTGATCATCTGCGAGTTGCCGTTCGTCGTCTTCTACTACCTGGCCGCCTCGACCGCGCTGGCCATCAGCCAGCACGACGTCACCTCAGCCGGCGGCTGGACGGCGCTCGCCCTGGGTGTCCTGGCCACCGTCGGTCTGGGCGTCGTCGTCTGGCAGGCCCGGCAAACCGGCCCCGCGGTGCACGCCGCGCTGGCCGAGGCCCTCGGTGATGGCTGGCCCCAGGACAGCGCGGCCACGGTGGCGCTGCTTCGGCGCCTGCCGCTGGGCCGCATTGTGTTCCAGCCGTTCTTCGCCCGCCGCTTCAGCGTGGCGAAGCTGGCCAACATCAGCTACGGCGACGCGGGTCGGCGCAACCGGCTGGACCTGTACCGCCACCGTAGCCAGCCGGTGCAGGCTCCGGTGCTGATCCACCTGCACGGCGGCCGTTTCGTCCACGGCCGCAAGAGCAGGCAGGCCATGCCGCTGCTCTACCGGCTGGCCAGCCAGGGCTGGGTCTGCATCAGCGCCAACTACCGGCTCAGCCCGGCCGCCACCTTCCCCGACTTCCTGATCGACGTGAAGAAGGTGCTCGCCTGGGTCCGCGAGAACGGTTCCCGCTACGGAGCCGACCCGGCCACGGTATTCGTGGCGGGCAGCTCCGCAGGCGCCCACCTGGCTGCCATGGCCGCCCTCACCCCCAACGACCCAGCCTTTCAGCCCGGATTTGAGGAGGCCGACACCTCCGTTATCGCGGCCATCACCCTGGGCGGCTATTACGGCCCGCTGGACAGCGACGGGCGGCTGCCGTCATCGCCGATGGCCTGCGTCCACCCCGGGGCGCCGCCATTCTTCATCGCGCACGGCGCCCACGACACCGTCGTCGGGGTGGACATGGCGCGAGCCCTGGCCCGCAAGCTGCGGGCGGCCTCAGACAACCCCGTCGTCTACGCCGAACTCCCCGGGGCGCAGCACGCGTTCGACCTGTTCCACTCGCTGCGCTTCGACATCCTCGTCAACGGCATCGAGGCCTTCACCACGTACGTAAGGACGCGGGCCAGCCAGGCCCGGCCCGATCCTAGGGGCGCGCGCCCTTAGCTGAGGACGGCAGCCCCGGCGGCTCAGCCGGCCTGGTCCAGCCAGGTGGCGATGCTGCGGGTCAGCGTCGGCATCGGCAGCGAGCCGTGGTCCAGGATCGCGCCGTGGAAGCCGGCCAGGGAGAACGCCGGGCCGAGGCGCTGGCGCGCGTCCTCCCGGATCCTGAGGATCTCGAGCTTGCCGGTGAGGTAGGCCAGCGCCTGCCCGGGCATCACGATGTACCTGTCGGTTTCGGCTGCCATGAACTCCTGCGGCATGGGGACGTGCTGCACCAGGAACTCCAGGGCCCGCTCGCGGCTCCAGCCGAAGGCGTGGATGCCGGTGTCCACCACCAGCCGGGCGGCCCGCATCAGCGACGTGCTGATCGAGCCGAGCAGGCCGCGCTCGTCGGCGTACAGCCCGGCTTCCTCGGCGAGCTGCTCGGCGTACAGACCCCAGCCCTCCGAGAACACGGGCAGGCTGCGCTGCTGCTGCAGGGCGGGGAGGTCGGTGAGCAGCTGGAGGCGGGAGAGCTGCAGATGGTGCCCGGGCACCGCCTCGTGGAACGCCACCACCTCGATGTCCCAGCCGGTGCCCGCGGTGGGCCGCTCGGTGTTGAACCAGAACGTCCCGGGCCGCCCGCCATCGAGGCGGGGCGGGGTGTAGTGCGGCGCGGCACCGCTCACGGCCACGACCTCCGGCATGGGCGTCACGTCGCACGGCGGCGGAAGGGGCGCAGGGAAGAACTCCCCGGCCCGGGCCTCGGCCCGCCGCACCGCGGCCGTGGCCTGGTCGATGGCCTCCTCCGGGGAGATCTTCCCGGCCGAGTCGCGCAGGGCGGCGAACACCTCGTCCAGCCCGGAGAGCCCGAGTCCGGCGCCCAGCTCCACGGCCCGGGCCTCCAGCGCCGCGATCTCGTGCAGGCCGGTCTGGTGCAGCTCCTCCGCGGACAGCGGCAGCGTGGTGAAGATCCGGACCGCCCGGGCGTAGTCCTCCGCGCCGCCGGGCAGGTAGGCCAGCCCGGCCTGGTCCGCCGGCCGGGCCCGCGGGAGCAGCTCCCTGACCGTGGCGACCCACCGCGCCAGCGCCGGCTGCACCACCTCCGCGGCGATCGCGCGGCGTTCCTCCTCCCACGCCGCCGCCCTGTCCCACCCCTGCGGCGGCGCGGGGGAGAGCACCGGGCTGGCCCCGGGGGCGGCCAGCACACCCTCCGCCCAGGCAATTGCCTGCTCGGCCAGTGGCGCGACCGGCAGCCGCCCCCGGCTGGCCCCGGCCCGCAGCCGCTCGCCGATCTGGTCGAACCAGGTGCCGCTGCGCCGCAGGCGGGTCAGGTAGGCCTCGGCCGCGGCCTGGTCGACCAGCACGGTCCTGGCCGCCACCGCCAGGAACGTGGCCGGGCCCGAGTAGTGCATGGCGGTGACCGTGTGCTCCTCCGCGGCCAGGTCGACGATCTCCTGCTCCTGGGTGGCGGCCTCCCTGGTGCAGTCGAGCGTGATGGCGTCCGCCGGCGTGAGCTCCCCGGCCGCGATCGCGTCCGCTTCGCGGATGAACTGCCCCACCTCGGCCCGCCAGGCCTGCCGGCCCTTCCTCGCTCTCGTCCGGGACCAGGTCGTCGTACCCGGGAATGCCGTACATGGTGGCGGCGAACGGGTTCTCTTCCAGCCAGCGCCGATGGACCCGGTCGGCCAGCTCGCGTGCTGAGGTCATGCCACCTTCCGCAACGGATCATGGTCTTCCTGCTGAACTCCACAGGCTAGACGCCCGGGGCCCGGTGGGGTGAGGCTGGGTGAGACCGATCACCGCACCCTCGACGGGAGCATGCCGAATGACCGCCACCCTGCCACCAGCCGAGATCGCCGCCGGGGTAACCGCCTGGCTGTCGGAGTTCGGTGACGCACTGGCGGCGGATGATCCGGCCGCGGCGGCCGCGCTGTTCACCGAGGACTGCTTCTGGCGTGACCTCGTGGCGTTCACCTGGAACATCAGGACCATGGAGGGCCGGTCCGCGGTCGAGGAGATGCTGGCCGCGACGCTGCCCCGGGTGCGGCCGGACGGCTGGAGGATCGCCGACGGCGAGGCGCCGGCCGACGCCGGCGGGATCACCGAGGCGTGGATCGAGTTCGAGACCGCCGCCGGCCGGGGGCGCGGCCACGTGCGGCTGCGGGAGGGCCGCTGCTGGACACTGCTGACCAGCCTGTACGAGCTCAAGGGGCACGAGGAGCCGCAGGCCCCGGGCCGCCGTCCCAAGGGCGTGCAGCACGGCGCGGTCCGTGAGCGCACCAGCTGGCTGGAAGGCCGTCAGCAGGAGGCATCCGAGCTGGGGGTCACCGAGCAGCCTTATGCCCTGATCATCGGCGGCGGCCAGGCCGGGATCGGCCTGGCCGCACGGCTGCGCCAGCTCGGCGTGCCCACGATCATCGTGGACAAGCGCGGCCGGCCCGGCGACCAGTGGCGCAGCCGCTACAAGTCGCTCTGCCTGCACGACCCCATCTGGTACGACCACATGCCGTACCTGAAGTTCCCCGACACGTGGCCGGTGTTCTCGTCCAAGGACAAGATCGCTGACTGGCTCGAGTCGTACACGAAGATCATGGAGCTCAACTACTGGGCGGGCACCGAGGCGAAGAGCGCGGCCTACGACGAGACCGCCGGCGAGTGGACCGTGCACCTCGAGCGGGACGGGCAGCGCATCGTGCTGCGCCCGAAGCAGCTGGTCCTGGCCACCGGGATGTCCGGTAAGCCCAGCCAGCCGTCGTTCCCTGGCATGGACACGTTCCAGGGCGACCAGCACCACTCCTCGGCGCACCCCGGCCCGGACGCCTACCGCGGCAAGCGGTGCGTGGTCGTGGGGTCCAACAACTCGGCCTTCGATATCTGCGGCGCGCTGTGGGAGAACGGCGCGGACGTGACCATGGTGCAGCGCTCGTCCACGCACATCGTGAAGTCCGACACGCTGATGGACATCGGGCTGGGCGCGCTGTACTCCGAGGAGGCGGTCGCGGCCGGGATCACGACCGACAAGGCGGACATGATCTTCGCCTCGATCCCGTACCGGATCATGGCCCAGTTCCAGACCCCGCTGTACGAGCAGATGCGGGAGAAGGACAAGGACTTCTACGACCGGCTCGAGGCGGCGGGATTCGACCACGACTGGGGCGACGACGGCTCCGGCCTGTTCATGAAGTACCTGCGCCGCGGCTCGGGCTATTACATCGACGTGGGCTCGGCCGACCTGGTGGCGAACGGGGACGTGAAGCTCGCCCGCGGCCAGGTCGACCACCTCACCGAGGACGCCGTGGTGCTCGAGGACGGCAGTGAGGTTCCGGCGGACCTGGTCGTGTACGCCACCGGCTACAACTCGATGAACGGCTGGGCCGCCGACCTGATCTCGCAGGAGGTGGCGAACAAGGTCGGCAAGTGCTGGGGCCTGGGCTCCGACACCACCAAGGACCCGGGCCCGTGGGAGGGCGAGCAGCGCAACATGTGGAAGCCGACCCAGCAGGAGGCGCTGTGGTTCCACGGCGGGAACCTGCACCAGTCACGGCACTACTCGCTGTACCTCGCGCTCCAGCTCAAGGCGCGCCAGGCCGGGATCGCGACGCCGGTGTACGGCCTCCAGGAGGTCCACCACCGCGGCTGAGCCAGCCAGCTGCCGACGTCACCCGGAGGACGGGGACAGCCTGGCCTCGTCCCTGGTCGGCTCGAACAGCTCCACCGGGTTGCCCGAGGGATCCTCGACGAGGATCTGCCTGCCGCCCACGCCGGTGACGATCTCGTTGCGGAACCGGGCTCCCTGCGCCCGCAGCGTGCCGACGAGGCCCTCGAGGTCGGTCACCTCGAGCGAGAACCGGTTCCATCCTCCGGGCGTGGGCATGGTGCCGTCGGGCATGGCCTGGCCGCCGCCCGGGCCGCCGCCGGGTGCGCTGAGCACCAGGCGCAGGTCGCCCCGGGCCAGCATCGCGAAGGCCGGCGCGGGATGCATGATTTCGGTGAAGCCGAGGAGCTGGCAGTAGAACGCGATCGCCTCATCGACGTCGTTGACGATGTACCGGACGCTGACGCTGGCCATGGGCCATCCTTCCCCTGCGTTCACTCTAGGTCAGCCGCACGCGGCTCTGGCTGCCTGTTGACGGGACTCCATCACGTGGGTACGACAGTTCGGGTGACCGACTTCATCAGACAGAACCTGACCGGCTCCCAGTTCGAGGACGTGTACCTGACCGGCGCGCGGTTCCACGACGTCGATCTGACCAATGCGCGGTTCCAGCTAGTCGACCTGACCGGCGCGACGTTCCGTGGCGTGGCCGTGGTGGACGTGGAGATCAGCGGCGAGGTTGAGAACCTGCGGGTCAACGGCGTCGACGTAGTGCCGCTGGTGGAGGCCGAGCTCAACCGCCGGTACCCGGACCGCGCCAGGATGCGCCCGGCCGACGCCGACGGGTTCCGCGAGGCCTGGGCCATCATCGAGCGGCTGTGGCCGCAGACCGTCGAGCGGGCCCGCGCGCTGCCGCCTGAGCTGCTGCACGAGCGGGTCGACGGGGAGTGGTCGTTTATCGAGACGATGCGCCACCTGGTCTTCGCCACCGACGCCTGGGTGCGGCGCGCGATCCTGGGCGAGCCGTCGCCGTGGGACCCGCTCGACCTGCCCCACGACGAGATGGGCGAGGAGCCCAGCGTGCCGCGCGACCGTGAGGCGCGGCCGTCGCTGGACGAGGTGCTCGCCCTGCGCGCCGACCGCATGGCTACCGTCCGCGGCGTGCTCGCGGGCCTCACCGACGAGCAACTGGCCGGCATGACCGAGCCCGTTACCGAACCCGGCTACCCCGGGCCGGAGAGCTTCGCCGTGCGCCGGTGCCTGCAGGCCATCCTCTCCGAGGAGTGGGAGCACCGGCTGTACGCCGAGCGGGACTTCGACGTGCTGGAAGCGGCTAGAGGGCGTCGCTGACGTCGAGGTCCAGCTTGTACTTGCCGATCGCCTGGCCGAGCACCTCGGGCTTGACCTCGCCGAGCTTGGCGAGCTGGCTCAGCACCGCGAGCGTGATCGACTGGGCGTCCACGTGGAAGTGCCGCCGGGCCGCCGGCCGGGTGTCGGATAGCCCCCAGCCGTCCGTGCCGAGCGAGCTGTACGGCGCGCTGACCCAGCGGGCGATCTGGTCGGGTACCGCGCGGATCCAGTCGCTCACCGCGACGACTGGGCCGTGGTGGTCGGCCAGCGCGCTGGTGACGTACGGGACGCGCGGCTCGCCGTCGGGGTGCAGCAGGTTCCACTCGTCGCAGCCCATGGCCTCGCGGCGCAGCTCGGTCCAGGACGTGGCCGACCACGCTTCCGCGTCGACGCCCCAGTCCTCGGCCAGCAGCTTCTGCGCCTCGAGCGCCCAGCGCAGCGCGACGCCCGAGGCCAGGATCTGCGCCCGCGGCCGCTCGGCTGCGGACTCGTCGGCCCGCTCCGGCTGCGGCGCGTCCGCGTACCGGTACAGGCCGCGCAGGATGCCGCGCTCCAGGGCCTCGGTGCCGCCGGGGAAGTCGGCCGGGGCGGCGGGCTGCACGTAGGGCTCGTTGTACACCGTCAGGTAGTAGAAGATGTCCTCGCCGGCCGGGTGCTCCCCGGACGACCCGTACATCCGGCCCAGCGCGTCCTTGACGATGACGCTCAGCTCGTAGGCCCAGCTCGCGTCGTAGGCGACACACGCCGGGTTGACCGACGCGAGCAGCACCGAGTGGCCGTCGTTGTGCTGCAGGCCCTCGCCGGTCAGCGTGGTCCGGCCGGCGGTCGCGCCGAGCAGGAACCCGCGGCCCATCTGGTCGCCGAGCGCCCACATCTCGTCGCCGGTGCGCTGGAACCCGAACATCGAGTAGAAGATGTAGACCGGGATCATGTGGGTGCTGTGCGTGGCGTACGCGGTGGCCGCGGCGATCGTCGACCCCATCGCGCCGGCCTCGCTGATGCCCTCGTGCAGGATCTGGCCCTTGGCCGCCTCCTTGTAGGACAGCAGCAGGCTGCGGTCGACGGCCTCGTAGGTCTGGCCGTGCGGGTCGTAGATCTTCGCCGTCGGGAACAGCGAGTCCATGCCGAACGTCCGGGCCTCGTCCGGGATGATCGGCACGAACCTGGCGCCGATGCCCTTGTCCTTCATCAGGTCCTTGAGCAGCCGGACGAACGCCATCGTGGTCGCGACCTGCTGCTTGCCTGAGCCCTTCTTCAGGTCGTCGTAGGCATTGTCGCCGGGCAGCGTGAGCGGCTTGGCGCGCACCAGGCGCTTGGGCAGGTACCCGCCGAGCGCGGCCCGGCGCTCCTTCATGTACTGGATCTCGTCGGACTTCTCACCGGGGTGGTAGTACGGCGGCAGTTCCGCCTCCAGGGCGGCGTCCGGGATGTCCAGGTACAGCCGGTCGCGGAACTCCTTGAGCTCGGCGACCGTGAGCTTCTTCATCTGATGCGTGGCGTTACGCGCTTCGAAGTCGGGCCCCAGCGTCCAGCCCTTGATGGTGTGCGCCAGGATCACGGTCGGCTGGCCGACATGCTCGACGGCGGCCTCGAAGGCCGCGTAGACCTTGCGGTAGTCATGCCCGCCGCGGGACAGGTTGCGGATCTGGTCGTCGGACAGGTGCTCGACCATGGCCCGCAGCCGCGGGTCGCTGCCGAAGAAGTTCTCCCTGGTGTAAGCGCCCGACTCCACCGAGTAGGTCTGGAACTGCCCGTCCGGCGTGGTGTTCATCTTGTTGACCAGGACCCCGTCGGTGTCCTTGGCCAGCAGCGGGTCCCAGTCCCGGCCCCAGATCACCTTGATCACGTTCCAGCCCGCGCCGCGGAACGACGCCTCGAGCTCCTGGATGATCTTGCCGTTGCCGCGGACCGGCCCGTCGAGGCGCTGCAGGTTGCAGTTGATCACGAAGGTCAGGTTGTCGAGCTCCTCGCGGGCGGCCAGCCCGATCGAGCCGAGCACCTCGGGCTCGTCGGTCTCGCCGTCGCCGAGGAACGCCCAGACGTGCGACCGGCTGGTGTCCCGCAGCTCGCGGGCCAGCAGGTAGCGGTTGAACCGCGCCTGGTAGACGGCGTTGATCGCGCCGAGGCCCATGGAGACGGTGGGGAACTCCCAGAAGTCCGGCATCAGCCGGGGATGCGGGTAGGACGGGAGGCCGCCGCCGTGCCCGCGGTGGGAGAGCTCCTGGCGGAACCCGTTCAGCTGGTCCTCGGTCAGGCGGCCCTCGAGGAACGCCCGGGCGTAGATGCCAGGGGCGGCGTGGCCCTGGATGAAGACCTGGTCACCGGACTCGCCGTGGTCCTTGCCGTGGAAGAAGTGGTTGAACCCGACCTCGTACAGGCTGGCCGCGGAGGCATAGGTGGCGATATGCCCGCCGACGCCCATTCCCGGGCGGTTGGCCCGGGATACCATCACCGCGGCGTTCCACCGGATGTAGGCGCGGATCCGCCGCTCGACGTACTCGTCGCCCGGGAACCAGGGCTCCCGCTCGGGCGGGATGGTGTTGATGAAGTCGGTGCTGCGCAGGCCGGGCACGCCCACCTGCTGCTCCCTGGCCCGCTCCAGCAGGCGCAGCATGACGTACCTGGCCCGGGCCCGGCCGCGGGTCCTGACCACGTCGTCGAATGAATCGATCCACTCTTTTGTCTCGTCGGGGTCGATGTCCGGCAGCTGGGATGGCAGGCCGTCGCTGATAATCGAGAAGCGCTGGCGTCCTGAGGCCACGGGGTCTTCCTCGCCTTCCCGCGGAGCACCGGCACAGCCTGGCCGGCCGCCCCCGCAGTGTTCTGGTCCTGGCAGCCGCGTCGCTGCCCAGTGCGTTCGTTGGTGTCCTTACTAATCCTCGTACGCCTCCGACGCTAACGCATCTCTACCGTTAGGTAACCAGCTCAGCGCGGAGGTTCGCCCACAGCCCAAAGGCCCTTCCCACCGGATGTTGGGCTATGCGACTCTGGGTACAACCAGGACCTAAAGAGCGAGCCCGTGCGGCGCCGGGTATATCGGCGCGCCGGCCCGCGAATCTGGTGAAGGAGGTGGGCACATGCATGCTGTGGTCGGCGACCGGCTGCACGTGCGCGGGAACGTCGTGGGGCACCCCGACCGGACCGGAGAGATCCTTGAGGTGCGCGAGTCGAGTGGCGAGCCGCCCTACTTGGTCCGGTTCGACGACGGCCATACCTGCCTGGTGTTCCCTGGTCCCGACGCGGTCGTCGAGCACCCGCGGAAGCGGAAGACGGCGGCCGGGAAGGCCGGGGCCGGCCCGACGGGCACCGGCAAGGCAGCGCCGGGCAAGGCGGCACCCAAGCGGAAGACGGCCAAGGCCAAGGCCTAGATGGGCGCGGCCATGCGCCCCGGCCAGCCGGGGCACCACCGCGGCGCCATGGGGCGGGGAAGCGGGACCGGCGAGCTACAGTTGCGTACTGCATGAAAACACAGATCATCCGGGTGCGCACTGGCGGGCAGGACACGGTGCGCGACATCACGGGGGAATGCGCTGATTTCGCACGGCAGGCGGCTGGCGGCGGCGATGGCCTGCTGCACGTCTTCGTCCCGCACGCCACGGCCGGGGTCGCGGTCATGGAGCTCGGCGCGGCCAGCGACCGCGACCTGCTCGCCGTCCTCGGTGAGCTGCTGCCCGCCGATAACCGCTGGCAGCACGCGCACGGGTCCCGAGGGCACGGCCGGTCGCACGTGCTGCCCGCGTTCGTCGCGCCGTTTACGATCGTGCCGGTGGTGGCCGGGCGGCTGGCACTGGGCACCTGGCAGTCGATAGCACTTGTCGACATTAACGTTGACAATCCGGACAGACAGGTCCGGCTGTCGCTTATCGAATAGGCCGACGGCCACGGGGGAGGATCAAGTGATGACTGGTGATATGGCTTCGTGTGCGAAATTGTGACTTGCGCACCGGGCCCACCCAGTGTGAACTGTCCGATCAAGAGGTGACGGTGCGAACGGCGCCGCGCCTGACCTCAGCCGCCGCCCGCGGTGTCGCGGAGTTTGCCGCGCAGCGCAGGGTAGCGGGAAAGGACTCAGGAGGACTTCAGTGAGCGCGACCGCGGGCCAGGCGCAAGACCAGCGCGACCTGGCCGGGCGGCTCGGCATCAAGCCGGGCCAGGTGGTGCAGGAAATCGGCTACGACGACGACTGCGACGAGGACCTGCGGGATTCGATTGCCGCGGTGCAGGACGTAGAGCTCGTCGACGAGGACTTCGACGACGTCGTCGACGTGGTCCTGATCTGGTGGCGGGACGGGGACGGGGATCTGGTCGACGCGCTGGTAGACGCGCTGACGCCGCTCGCCGACGGGGGCTACATCTGGCTGCTCACGCCCAAGTCGGGCCGGGAGGGTCACGTGGAGCCCAGCGAGGTGGGCGAGGCCGCGCCGACGGCCGGGCTGTCGCAGACGTCCACGGTGAGCGCCGGGAGGGACTGGTCGGGCACCCGGCTGGTCGCCCCGAAGGCCCGCCGCTGAGGGGGAGCCTCGGGCGCTGAGCCTCGCGTCCGGCCTGCCACGGGGCGGCCGGAGCGGGGGCGTGGCGCGGGTGTCGGGCGCTGGTGGCAGACTGAGAGCATCTCGCACTCGCGGGGCTCGGTCTGAGGCCCGCCCGCATCCCCCCGTGGAAAGGATCAGTATGGCTGTCGAGGTCGGGGACCAGGCCCCGGATTTCGAGCTGAAGGACCAGCACGGCGCACTGGTGAAGCTGTCGAGCTTCCGCGGCCAGAAGAACGTCGTGCTCGTGTTTTACCCGCTGGCGTTCAGCGGCGTGTGCTCGGGTGAGATGTGCTCGATGCGCGACGATTTCCCCGAGGCGACCGGCGGCGACGTAGCGCTGCTGACTGTCTCGGTGGACTCCACCTACTCGCACCGCGTATGGGCTGACCAGGAGCACTTCGCGTTCGAGCTGCTGTCCGACTTCTGGCCGCACGGCGCGGTGGCGAAGGAGTACGGCGTGTTCGACGAGAACACGGGGTTTGCCATACGCGGTACCTTCATCATCGATAAGAATGGCGTAGTGCGGTGGAAGGTTGTGAACCCGACACCGCAGGCTCGTGATATCGCCGATTATCAGAAGGCGCTGGCAGAGCTGCGCTAAGCTGCCGCAGCGCATTCTGGGGGACACGGCAGAATCGGAACAAACTCAATGCCCTGCTATCGCTGTGGTGTACGGCAGATCGACCCGGACCGGGGGGAGAGCCCGTGGAAGCGCGGGGTCCGGGCCGATCGCCAGGTGCTCATCTGCCCTGCCTGCCAGTCATCCTTTGACTGGACGGGGGACCTCGACCACTGCCCGGTGTGTTCGACCGTCCACCTCGTGCGCAGGCTGGGCGAGGTTGAGTGCCGGGACTGCGGGTACGTGCGCGAACCCGCCGGGCCCATCCCGGGCGTGACACCCGGTGCCACGCCGGGCGCGGACCCGGCCGCTGCTGGCTCAGATCCGGACCTCGGCGTGACACCGGGCCTGGCCGAAGAGGTCGAGCTCGCGCTGGCCAAGGTTCTGGGCCGGGCTGGCCGCCCCGCCAGGATCAGCTAGCCCCATCGGCTCTGGTCGGCTCCCCGGGTTCCACCCGCCTCCGTCCCGGTCTCTGCCTGCGCGCTCGCCGGGTTGCCTGGCGACCGCACCGCTTGCTGGAGATCGCCGCCTGATACTCGGGCGCGCCGGGGTAGGCCCAAAACGGGTACGCTGGCCCCGGTCACGGCCAATGAGAGCCTGCCGGCGTGACGGATTGGGTGCATAGCTCAGTGGTAGAGCACTCGCCTTACAAGCGAGGGGTCGCTGGTTCGAACCCAGCTGCGCCCACCCAGGTCACAGACCCGTGCGAGGGGTCAATCACCGTCGGCTGAGGCGCTGATGGGAGCGCACAGGAGCGAGGGGTCACAGGTTCGGATCTGGTCCGTTTACCCAGGTCAGCAGCAGTTTGGCTGCCGTCTCTGGCACCGGATGGTGGGAGCGCTTGGGAGCTGCTTTCCTGGTCACGACCCTGACGGTGAGGGGTTGCGCCAGTTCTGAACGGGCGAGCTTGCTGAGGCTGTCGGCCTTGCATGCTCTGGGCGCCACCGTGACGGTCAGAGCGCAAGGCATCCAAGGGGGTAGCGCCTATCGGTGCGTTACCCACCAGGAACCCTCTATGCCTGCGACGACCTGGCCATTCCGGATTACTATCGGCCGTCCGGGCAGGTTGCGGAACACGTCGACCAAGGACGTCGCGTTCAGGACGACAAGGTTAGCGGCCTCGCCGATGCCTGACAGCCTGAGTAATCGCGGCCGAAGACCTTGGGCCGCGCTGCCGTTTGTCATGTCGAAGGCGGAGCGCATTTCGGAGTCGGTCCGGAGGCCACCGGACAGGCAGGCGAAGAGGGCGAGCTCGGCAGGATCGAGACGGTTGAACCGATACCAAATGTCGAACATGTTGTCGGAGGCGGCGGCGACTGTCCACGCCTGCGTCGAGGAGCTCCGCCATGCGCGAGCTGCCGCGGTTGACCGGGGTCCGCGCCGGTCCGCCGAGCATCTGGAGATTCGCCATCGGCATGACGATGAGCCCGATCGATGCCCCGACCAGCTTGTCAATCACGCGCCGTGCCTCGTCATCGGGGTAGACAGCCAGTGCGCTGCAATGGCCGGCGGTCACCCGCCCCGCGTAATCGCGGGCCACGGTGATGTCCGCGAGCATTTCCAGCGTCTTGAGCCCCGGGTCGTCCACATAGTCGGAGTGCGCATCTACTGGAACGCCAGTTTCCTCGGCGATGTCGAAGACGGCCTCCAGGTGCAGGCGCTGGTCTTCCGCGGTCGCCTCGCGCTCGGGGAGGGCACCCACCAGGTCGGCACCCATCCGGATCGCCTCCCGCAGCAGGTCGGGTGACTTCGGGTCGGCGACGATTCCTTCTTGCGGGAAAGCGACAATCTGAACGTCGACGAGATCAGCGAAGCGCTCCCGGCGCGAGGAGCCCCTCAACGACCGCACTCGGTAAACGAGTCAACACTCACACTGGGCCCTCGACGGCGCCGATTCCGTGCGCCAGGCAAGGCGGAGCGCCTCACAGGCCCGGGCCTCGACGTCGGCGGCAGTGAAGCCGACCTTCACCTGCGCGCCCTCTCGAATCCTTCGGATAGGACATGGCGCCGAAGCGCTCGCGGGTCAGCGTCTTGTCCAGGTGGAAATGCGGCTCGGTGAACGTCGGGACCACAAGGGATCCGTCGGCATTGACAGTCCTGGCGGCGAGGGCGTCGCCAGGTCGGTGGAGATCGACGCGATCTTCCCGTCCCGGATGGCGATGTCGACCAGGTTCTGTTCCTGTCCAGCAGCCTCGCGCCACGGAGCACGAGGTCGTAGGTCGGCCGTCCTCGGTGGCCATGGGTTCCTCCATCACTGTGCTTGGGGTTGGCTGGGTGGCTCTACGGCTTCGCCGCTCCGCCGCTTCGACGAGCTCGAAGATCCGGGCCGGGGTCAGCGGCGCCTCGGAACGTCGACCCCCAGCGGCCGCAAGGCGTCCCGGGCCGCGGAGACGAAGACGGCGGGAACCGGAATGGCGCCGGCCTCGCCGACTCCCTTGATGCCGAAGGTAGGGTTGAGGCGCCGAGGCGTCACGATGTGGAACAGGTCGATGCGCGGCACCTCCGTCGCAAACGGGATCAGAAACTCCATGAACGATGGGTTCTGCGGCTGGCCGTCCTCCGAGTAGTAGATTCGCTCTAGGTGTGCTCCACCGACCCCCTGGGCGATTCCTCCCGTCACCTGCCCTTCCACCACGGCGGGGTTGATCATCATCCCGCAATCGTGCGAGCAGACGTAACGAAGCCAGCGCGCTTCCCAGGTACCGGGGTCGAACTCGATGATCGCGCCGTGGACCCCTCCGGCCCAGGTCGCGCGGGGGGCGCTGAAGAATGCACGCGCGGCGAGGCCACGCTCCTGGTTGGCGAGCAAGGGACTGGATGGGTCATAGAGGGACCGAAGTCACGCCCAGCGGGATCCCGGCTGGACGGAATGTCGGAGAGCGCATCGGCAGCCGCCTGCGATTTCCCGGAGGGAGAGTCTCCGCGGCGGCGCGCCTCGGGTTGCCACCCGCCGTCCCGGAGTTCGAGGTCGGTCGGGTCGGCTTCGAGCATCTTGCTCGCCAGGATGAGATCTTGTCCCGAAGCTCTTGCCGCCGCTACGTCGACGGCGTTTCCGCAATCACCGCGGTCCGGCTAGCGAACGTGCCGGGCCGCCGAAGCCGCCGGTGTCGCCCGTGACGACCGCACCTGCTCGGGGTCGACGCCGAGCTGGTCGGCGACGACCTGGGCGAGGGTCGTGCGATGGGACTGCCCCTGGGTCGCGGCGCCGGCCTTGCGGCGGACGGCCCCGCCGCCGGGTCGACGTCGAGGCGCGCGGCCTCGTAGGGCCCCGGCCCCGTAGCCTCCACGTAGGCCGCGAGGCCGAACCCAAGCCATCGGCCCCGCACGGTGGGCTCCTGCTGCTTCGCGTAGGAACCCTGCGATAGTCGATGGTGGTGAGCGTGGTTCGAGCAGCGCCGGGTAGTCGCCGCTGTCGAGGGTGACACGGGGCCGTCGACGAAGTCAGGCCGTCGCGCACGTAGGGAAACTCCTCCGGCCAGATGAAGTTCCGCCGGCGGAGCTCCATGCGGTCGAGTCGACGTGCGGCGAGGGCGTCCATCGCCAGTTCCAGCGCGGCGCACGCCTGCGGCCGGCCGCAGCCCCTGTAGGGCGAAACCGGGGACCGTGTTCGTGTAGATCGCCTCGAATCCCACCTCGACGTTCGGGATTCGGTAGGCCCGGCGATCTGCGCTGCCGCCACCAGCCGGCAACGTCGAGGCGAGTAACGCGGAAGGCGCCGGTGTCGTGCAGGAAGATGTCACGCAAGCCGAGCGACCGTGCCGTCATCGCGCGCCGCCAGCTCGATTCGTGAATCTGCATGCGCTCGTGGGACGAGGCCACGAAATGCTCCGTCGCGGTCCTCGACCCACTTCACCGGAGTCGAGCCGATGGCGCGCCAGAAGGGGACGAGCACCTCCTCGGGATAAAGCAGCATCACCTTGGTCCCGAAGCCGCCGCCGGTATCGGGAGCGATCACGCGAACCGGCGCCCTCCCGGAGACCGAGCGCGGCGGCAAGCCGCGCGCGGACCGTGTCGGTGCTTGGGTGCTGTCCCACAAGATCACGAGCGAGTCGAGGACGGGTCATAGCGGGCGAGGACCCCTCGGGCCTCGAGCGGCATGCCGGCGCTGCGCTCGACGGAGACGCCGCTCACGGACCACGAGGTCGGCGTGGCGAAACGCGCACTCCGGATCGCCGACCCGCTGGAGCAGACCGGCCCCGCGGTTTCGGGGAACAGATCCGCATGGACCAGTGGGCCGTCCGTGCAGCGCGGCAGACTCGAGGTCGGCGACCGCCGGGAGCTCGGCCAGGTCGAGCTCGATCAAGTCGGCGGCGTCCTCGGCCGATGTACCGGTCCGTGGCGACGACGGCGGCGACCGGCTCCCGACGAAACGATCCGGTCGGCGAGCGGGTCGGGCGCTACCGAGCGTGGGTCAGCGCAGGATGCGGAAGCTCACGGGCGGCAGCGGGGGCGAGCCCGCCGAGATCCTGGCAGGTGGACACCGCCCGGACGCCGGGCACTCGCAGCGCGGCGGCGATGTCGATCCGAGCGATGGTGCAGCTCGTCCGCACAGGCGAGCGCAGCAGCACCGCGTGCAGCGCGCCGGGGATCTCGATGTCGTCGAGGTACTTGCCTTCGCCGCGCAGGAACCTGGCGTCTTCGAGCCGTGGCGCTCGCGCGCCGACGAAGCACCCGGACATCAGCGTTCTGCCTCGTCGTTCCGGGGACCGTCCCGCAGCACGGGGCCCGTGGTGGCTGCGCGGCGTTCGAGGGCAAGACGGACTGCGCGGACGATGTTGTCGTAGCCCGTGCACCGGCAGAGGTTGCCCGCCAGCGCGGTGCGCAAGGTGTCGTCGGTCGGAGGCTCCGGTGCAGCCCACTCCGCCAGGAACTCGGTCACCGCGACGATGAAGCCGGGCGTGCAGAATCCGCACTGGAGCGCGTGTGCATCCGTCGAAAGCCTGCTGGAGGTCGCTCAACGCGCCGTCCAGGAGCGGACAACCCCTCGATGGTCGTGATCGAGAGGCCTTCGCACTGCCCGGCGAGTAGTCAGGCACGACCTTGCGGTGTGCCCGTCGACGAGCACCGTGCAGGCGCCGCAGACGCCGTGCTCGCATCCGACGTGGGTGCCGGTGAGACCGAGCTCATGCCGCAAGACGTCGCTCAGCAGTCGACGGGGGCTCGTCGCAATGAGACGCCTCTCTCCGTTCACGGTCAGCTCGATATCGGCGACCTGCTCGGCATCGCGGGCTTGTACGTGCACTCGTCCCTCTGGGCCTTCCGTCATCGCAGGTGCCTGTCCGCCTTCAGCCGCTCGGTGGCCGCGGCCAGCGCCCGCTGCGTCACGGCCGTCACGAGCTGGCGCCGGTAGCCCGTGGTCGCCTGGTCCTGATCGGCCGACGAGTAGGCACGCGCCGGCGAGCCTCCCTGCGGCGCGGGAACAGGGCGTCGGAAGGTTCCTCACCGGCGAGGACTAGCTCGGCGTCGGTTCCCCCGCACCGGGCGTCGACGCGATCCCGAGATAGGCCAGCCTCGCCTCTGCGATGGAGCGCCCACTGGCCGCCGCGGTTACCGTCGCGCAGATCCCGGCGAGCGCGAAGTCGCCGTGGCGACGGCTGACCTCGATGACGGCGGCGGCGGTGCGCTCGTTCAGCGCCGGGAACTCGGCCTCGACGAGGACCTCGTCATCTTCGAGCGAGGTCGTCAGATGGAATACGAACAGATCTCTCGCGTCAATCCCCACCGCTCCCGGACCGAGCTTGCGACTTTGACCCGCCCGTCCACCGCGAGCAGGGCCGTGGGCAACTCGGCCGCAGGATCGGCGTGCGCAAGGGAGCCGCCGATCGTCCCTCGGTTGCGAATGACCGGGTGCGCGACGTGGCGCAGCGCCTGAAGTACGAGTGGATGAGCGCGCCGGGCCTCAAGCGTTTTCTCGAGTGTTCGCTGCCGCGTCATCGCTCCCACCCGCAGAACGCCCTTCTCCAGCGCGACGTGCCGGAGAGCCTCGACCGCTCCGATGTCGACTATCACCGCGGGGCGCGCGAGGCGGAAGTTCAGCATCGGGACAAGGCTCTGGCCGCCGCGCAAGCACCGAGGCCTCGTCGCGGTAGCGCGCCTTGATCTCCACCGCCTCGGCGAGCGAGGTAGCCCGGTGGTAGTCGAACCGCGGCGGCTTCACGGCCCGCTTGCCGCCACCTCGGCGGAGCCTCCTGGAGACGTGATGGCCTCATACTCGTTGTTTCCCGTGCGGAGCGCCTCCTGGCGGACTCCTGACCTCGCGAGCACGAAGTAAATGCCGCCGCCGACCGCAAGCCCCATCAATGCCGAAAAGTCCGCGCCGTTGGCAGCCTGGAAGAGCGGACCTACCCAAACCGAGGTGTCTATTGCCATCGCCGCCGCAACCATGCCGAGCGCCTGGGCAACCACGGCCGGGATGTGCCACCCTCCGTTGCGCCAGTAGAGGCCTCCACTCGGCCGCAGCAGCTCGAAAGTGTTATAGCGCCCCCGGCGAGCGCGCCGAGTCGACGAGATAGATCGCCGTCCAGGGGGCGGACCAGATGATCAGGAACAGCAGGAAGTCGGCAAGGAGCGTGTTGAACTTCGACGACAAGATGGTCACGGCGGTAAGCACGGCACAGAACGCAGTATCGATCAGAACCGCCTGAAGCGCTTCACCTTCAGCCCCGCCGCCTGCAGGGTCAGCCCTGACGAGTACAGGACAAGCGAGTTGATGGCGAACAGCTGAACGATGATCACGATCAGGTAGGGGACGATGAACCACCCGGGGAACACGCTGGAAGCGCAAGATCGGGTCACTCGCGGCGGGTGTGGCAGTTGCGACCGCCGCGCCCAGGAGCATGCTGAGCACGGAGGCGATGAAGGCACCGAGCGAGACCCACAAGGTGATCTGCGGCTGCGAAGCTGACTTGAGTAGGTAGCGCGTGTAGTCGCTGCCGTTGTAGTTCCAGCCCAGGCCGGTCACTGAGAAGACGAGCGCGAACGCGATCGCCAGGCTGGCAAATCCGGCGCCGTGGGAGGCAGAAAGATGGACCTTCCCCGCCGTGAGGATCGCGAGGATCACGAACAATACAACGAATGGGTAGGTGAGCCACTTGAGCATCTTCAGGATTGTCCCGTAACCGAAGAGCGGCAATAGGAGCTGGAGCAGTGCCGCGGCGACGACGACGGCGATCTTGACGCCAGTGTCTTGGTGCGTGCCTCCCGCCTTGACGACCAAGGCGAGGCCAGCAAGCACGGCTATTGCGAGGCCCTCGACCTCGAATCCGACCTGGGTGACCCAGTTGAAAGCCGAGAGCAGCCGGCCGCCCCGGCGGCCGAAGGCGGCCCGGGTGATCACGAAGACCGAGGTT
>CAWJPA010000011.1:0-83264 GCA_963844655.1 uncultured Actinomycetota bacterium
AGTCAAATCACAGGTCTGTATCGCCGCCGCGCCAGACTCGCTGCGGCGCTGAACAGGCAACTTGTCCTGGGCGGTGATCGCGCCGCCGGCTCGCTGAGCAGGCCGAGCTCAGACTCAGGTGTGAGCTAAGCCACATGATCGGACAGGGCGCTGCTCGCACAGGTTGAGGTGGCGAGCTGGCCCACCGGGCGGAACGCACGGCAAACACCCGCGTGACCGGGTGAACCCCGCGGGGACTTAGGAGCCGCGCCAGCGCAGGCTGAGATAGCCGCCCGGCGTCGTCTGGCCGCGCTCAGCCGGTGCGGATCTCGACACCCCCGACCGTGCGCTTGCCGTGCCGCAGCACCAGGAACCGGCCGTCCAGCAGGTCGCTCTCGGACGGCGCCGCGTCCTGCTCGGTCACCTTGGTGTTGTTCAGATACGCGCCGCCCCCGGCAATGGCCCGCCTGGCCGCTGACTTGCTCGACACGAGCCCGGTCGCCTCCATGAGGTCCGCGACCTGGGGCAGCCCCCTGGCGCGCACCTCAGCGGCCTCCAGCGCGACCGACGGGACCTCGGCGAGCGCCGACGCCAGCGTCCTGGGGTCCAGCGCCCGCAGGTCGCCCTGGCCGAACAAAGCCTGGCTGGCCGCGATCACCCGGGCGCATTCCTCGGCGCCATGGACGAGCGTGGTGATCTCCTCGGCCAGCGCCCGCTGCGCGATCCGCGCCGCGGGGCGTTCAGCAATCTCCCGCTCCAGTTCCTCGATCTCGGCCCGGCTCCGGAACGAGAACACACGCAGCATGCCGGGCATCTCCGCGTCGCTCCGGTTGATCCAGAACTGGTAGAACGCGTACGGGCTCATGAGTTCCGCACTCAGCCAGACCGCGTCACCCTCGGTCTTCCCGTACTTGGTGCCGTCTGGCTTGGTGATCAGCGGCGTGGCCAGCGCGTGCACGGTGTCACCGGTTACCCGCCGGATCAGGTCAACGCCCGCAACCAAGTTTCCCCACTGGTCGCTGCCGCCGATCTGCAGCGAGCAGTCATGCCGCTGGTGCAGCTCGAGGAAGTCGTTTGCCTGCAGCACCTGGTAGCTGAACTCGGTGTAGGTGATCCCGCCGGCTTCGAGCCTGGCCTTGACCACTTCCCGGCTGAGCATCTGGCTGAGCGGGAAGTGCTTGCCGATGTCGCGCAGGAAGTCCAGGGCCGACAGCTCCCCGGTCCAGTCCAGGTTGCTCACCAGCGTCGCGCTGGCCGGGCCGGGCTCGAAGTCAAGGAAGCGGCTCAGCTCGACGCGGAACCGGTCGGCCCAGCCCGCGACGACCTCGCGCGGGTTGAGCACCCGCTCGGCCGACTTGCCGCTCGGGTCCCCGATCAGTCCGGTGGCCCCGCCGACCAGGCCGATCGGCCGGTGCCCGGCCAGCTGGAACCGCCGCATGGTGAGCATCAGCACCAGGTTCCCGATGTGCATGCCTGGTGCCGTCGGGTCGAACCCGCCGTAGAGCGTGACCTGGCCTGCGTCCAGGGCCTTGCGCAGGTCGTCCAGGTCAGTATGCACGGCGATCAGGCCGCGCCAGCCCAGCTCGTCGATGATGTCGGTCACTGAGGCATGATCCCATCTTCACGGCCGGGATCGGTAACCGGTTTCGGCCGGGGTCGGCGCGGAACGTGCGCCCGGTACGGCGAGACCGCCGGCTCCCCCGTGATCCAGAATCGCCACGGCACGTCCGCCGCCCGGCTTACCCCGACACGGGGGCCATGGCTGATGCCGGCCGCCGGGATCGGCGTGAGCGGGGCGAACACCCGCAGCGGCGAGGCCGGGCTGACCGCGTCGGCCCCGTTCTGCGCGCGGTCGATGCCGAGCGCCTCGCACAGCCGGGCGGGTCCGCGCGCCAGGTCAAGCTCGCGGGCGGCGGCGCGCGGCGACCGCGGCCTGGGCGGGCGGCGGCCCGCACCGTCCGGGCCCGCGGGACCCTCTGGGCTGGCAGGACCCTCGTGGGCTGGCGGCGCCGAACCGGCGGGCGGTGGCCAGCGGCACGCCGTCGATCACCCGCCCGGCCCGCAGCAGCACCGCGGACGGCTGTCCGACGGGCTGGCAGACCAGGTTCACGCAGAAGTGCATGCCGTAGGTGAAGTACACGTACGCGTGGCCGGGCGGGCCGTACATCACCTCGACGCGGGCGGTCCGGCCACGGAACGCGTGCGAGGCGGGGTCGGACTCCCCCGCGTACGCCTCGACTTCGGCCAGCACCACGGCCACTAGCCCCTCGGCGGTCTCATGCTCGATCACGCAGCCCAGCAGTTCGGGGGCAACCTGTACCGCAGGACGGTCGAAGAAGCTCCGCGGCAGCATCTCCGTGGCGGCCTGCCATGACCGTGGTGGATTAGGTGCGCTGGACGACGAAAATCCACCACGATCATGGGACTCCGCGGAGCTGGGGCCGACGTGTCGGGCGGGGCGGCTCACGCGGCGGCCGTCAGCCCGAGGCCCATGCAGCCTGCTCGTCGACGGTGGCCCGCAGCTCCGACAGCTGCTCGGCCACCCGGGCCGGGGACGTTCCGCCCCGGCCCTGCCGGGCCGCGAGCGCACCAGGCACCGTCAGCACCTCGCGGACGTCCGGGGTCAGGTGCGGCGACACCCGGGCCAGGTCGGCGTCGCTGACCTCGTCCAGCTCGCAGTCGTGCACCTGGCACCAGACCACGAGATGGCCCACGACCTCGTGCGCCTCGCGGAACGGGACCCCGCGCCTGACCAGCAGCTCGGCCAGGTCGGTGGCGAGCGCGAAGCCCGCCGCCGCGCCCGCGGCGATCCGTTCCGAGTTGAAGCGCAGGGTGGCGACGAGCCCGGCCATGGCCGGGAGGACCAGCAGCAGGGTGTCGACGGCGTCGAAGACCGGCTCCTTGTCCTCCTGAAGATCGCGGTCGTAGGCCAGCGGCAGGCCCTTGAGCATGGTCAGCAGCCCGGTCAGCCCGCCGATGAGCCGGCCGGCCTTGCCGCGGGCCAGCTCGGCCACATCCGGGTTCTTCTTCTGGGGCATGATCGACGAGCCGGTCGCGTAGGCGTCATCGATCTCGGCCCAGCCGAACTCGTGCGACGACCACAGCACAACCTCCTCGCCGATCCGGGACAGGTGGACGCCGAGCAGCGCCGCGGTGAAGCAGAACTCGGCGGCGAAGTCCCGGTCGCTGACCGCGTCGATCGAGTTCGGGGCCGCGGAGTCGAAGCCGAGCTCGGCCGCGACCGCCTCCGGGTCGAGCAGCAGCGACGACCCGGCCAGCGCGCCCGCGCCGAGCGGGCACACCGCCGCCCGCCGGTCCCAGTCCCTCAGCCGGCCCGCGTCCCTGGCGAAGGCCTGGACGTGCGCGAGAAGCTGGTGGGCCAGCAGCACGGGCTGGGCGTGCTGCATGTGCGTCATCCCTGGGGCGGGCGTGCCCAGGTGCCGCTCGGCCTGGTCCATTAGCGCGGTCTCGAGCTCGGTCAGCCTGCTGGTGATCAGCCTGGCGTGGTCACGCAGGTAGAGCCGCAGGTCGGTGGCGATCTGATCGTTGCGGCTGCGGCCGGCGCGGAGCTTGCCGCCCAGCGACCCGGCCCGCTCCAGCAGGCCCCGTTCCAGCGCCGTGTGCACGTCCTCGTCACTCGCCGAGGGCCGGAACCGGCCGGTGCGGCAGGACTCGCTGAGGTCATCGAGCGCGGCGAGCATGCGGGCCAGCTCGGCGTCGTCCAGCAGCCCGGCACGGTGCAGCACGCGGGCGTGCGCGCGCGATGCGAGCAGGTCGTAGGGTGCGAGCCGCCAGTCGAACTGGACGCTGACCGACAACCGGGCCAGCGCCTCGGCCGGACCGGACTCGAACCGGCCGCCCCAGAGCCGGATCGGCGGCGTACGCTCTTCGTCACCCACGGCGCTCCTCTCGCCTCGCATAACCGTGGCGGGTGCCGGATAGCATGCTAAACCCCGCCACGATCATGGATGAGATCAACGCCATCTGGCCGGGCCCGGCCCGATGGCCCGACGTCAGTCCGCGGCGTGGCCGCGCCGGTCCGCCAGCCGCAGTAGCGCCTGGGCCAGCTCTGCCCCGCCAGAGGGGTCCCTGGCGATAACCAGGACCGTGTCGTCACCGGCCACCGTGCCGAGGATGGACGGCCAGGCCGAGTGGTCGATGACCGAGGCCAGGAACTGCGCGGCCCCGGCCGGCGTGCGCAACACCACCAGGTTCGCGCTCGCCTCGGCCGCGACCAGCAGCTCGGCCATGACCCGGGCCATCCGGGACGAGAGTTCGGCGGCCGCGTCCCCCGCGGGAGCGGACGCCGCCGCCTCCGCCCACTCCGGGATGTCCGCGGCCAGGCCACCCGGCATCGACCCGGGGCCGCCGGCCTGGCCGGGCAGCGCGTACACCAGCCCGCCGTCCGAGCCGCGCAGCCGGACCGCGCCGAGCTCCTCCAGGTCGCGGGAGAGCGTCGCCTGGGTCACCCGCACGCCTCGGTGCGCCAGGCGCTCGGCGAGCTCCTCCTGCGAGCGGACCGGATGGCCGGGCTGAGTCAGGATCGCGGCGATCTGCGCGTGCCGCGCCGTCTTCGTGGCCGGGCTGACGGTACTCACCGGCGCACCTCCGGCACGGTACTCACTGGCGCACCTCCGGCACGGCACTCACCGGGCCCGCTCCAGTAGCCAGGCCAGCAGCGCCTTCTGCGCGTGCAGCCGGTTCTCGGCCTCATCCCAGACGACGCTGGCGGGCCCGTCGAGCACATCGGCGGAGATCTCCACGCCTCGGTGGGCGGGCAGGCAGTGCAGCACCACGCAGCCGGGGGCGGCCAGCGCCAGCTTCGGCCCGTCCAGCCGGTAGGAGTCGTCGGGGCCGTTCCCGCCCAGCACGGCGAGGCGTTCGGCCTCCTGGGCCTCCTGGCCCATGGACGCCCACACGTCGGTGGCGAGCACGTCAGCGCCGGCGCAGGCTGCCTTCGGGTCGGCGTGCACCTCCACTCCGCCCCCGGTCTGCGCACCGATCTGCGCGGCGGCGGCCAGCACCGACGGGTCCGGGTGGTATTCCTCCGGGGCGCCGATCCGCACCTGCATCCCGGCGGTGGCCCCGCCGAGCAGATAGGAATGCGCCATGTTGCTCGAGCCGTCGCCCAGGAAGGCCAGGGTCAGCCCCGTGAGCTTGCCGTGTGCCGCGCGGACCGTCTGCAGGTCGGCGAGCACCTGACACGGGTGGAAAAGGTCGGTGAGCGCGTTGATGACCGGCACCGGGCTCACCGACGCCATGTCCTCGATCCGGTCCTGGCCGAAGGTCCGCCACACGATGGCCGCTACCTGCCGGCCGAGGACGCGTGTCGCGTCCTCCACCGTTTCGCCCCGGCCAAATTGGGTCGACTGCGCGTCGATGACCAGCGGCTGGCCGCCAAGCTCGGCGATGCCGACCGCGAACGACACCCTCGTGCGCAGCGACGGCTTGTCGAACAGCACCGCGACGGTGCGGGGGCCGTCAAGCGGCCGGAACCCGAACCTGTCCGCCTTCATCGCGTCGGCAAGGTCGAGGACCTCGGCCTGCTCGGCCGGGGACAGGTCGTCGTCGCGGAGGAAGTGCCGGGGCGCGTGTGCCGCCATCACGCCTCCTGCCTGGCCAGGAGGCTGGCCGACGACAGGATCTCCGGCAGCGCATCGGTGAACGAGTCGGCCTGCTCCTGGCTGAGGATCAGCGGCGGTGCCAGCCTGATCGCGTCCGGCTGGACCGTGTTGACCAGGAAGCCGGCCCGTCGCGCCGCGGCCTCCACCGCCGCCGCCGCGGGTGCGGTAAGCACGATCGCGCGCCACAGCCCGGTCCCGCGCACGCCGGCGACCAGCGGGTGCTCAATGACCTCGATCGCGGACGCCAGCCGGTCCCCGACCTTGGTGGCGTTAGCCAGCAGCCCATCCTGCTCGATCGTGTCGAGCACGGCCAGCGCCGCGGCGCAGGCGACCGGGTTACCGCCGAACGTGCTGCCGTGATCGCCTTTGCCGAGCGCGGAGCCGCAGCCGCCGAGGCCCACGCAAGCACCGATGGGCAGGCCGCCGCCGAGCCCCTTGGCCAGCGTGATGACGTCCGGGATGATGCCCTCGCCCTGGTGCGCGAACCAGGCGCCGGTGCGCCCGATCCCGCTCTGGATCTCGTCAAGCACCAGCAGCGCCCCGGCGTCGTCGCACGCCGCGCGGGCCGCGCGCAGATACCCCTCCGGGGGTGGCACCACGCCGCCCTCGCCCTGGCACGGCTCGAGGAAAACCGCGGCGCAGTCCGGCCCCACGGCTGCTTTCAGCGCCTCCGCGTCGCCATAGGGCACGAACCTGACGTCAAGCCCGAAGGGCCCGAACGGATCCCTGATGGAACTCTTCCCGGTCAGGCTGAGCGCGCCCAGGGTCCGTCCGTGGAACGAGTGCTCGGCGGCGACGAACACCGGGCGCGCTGCGCCCTGACGGCGCCGGGCCAGCTTGATCGCGGCCTCGTTCGCCTCGGCCCCGGAGTTGGCCAGGAACACCCGGCCGTCCACGCCGAGCAGGCCGATGATCCGTTCGGCGAGCAGCACCTGCGGCTCGTGCAGGTAGAGGTTGGAGGTGTGCACCAGGCGGCCAGCCTGCTCGGTGATGGCCGCCACGAGCTTGGGGTGCGCGTGCCCGAGCGCGCTGACCGCGATGCCGCCTACCAGGTCCAGGTAGGAGTTGCCGTCCACGTCCCAGACCACGCAGCCGTCGCCACGCGCCAGCGCGACCGGCGGCACGCCGTAGGTCAGCATGATCGCCGCGGCGTACCGGTCCTGGAGCTGCTTCGTCGCGGTCATGCGGCCCTCCAGCCGTGCTCAGGTCCAGCGTAGTCAGATGGTCCGGTCATGCCTCGGCTCCATCCGGCACCACCATGGTGCCGATCCCGGAGTCGGTGAATATCTCCAGCAGGACCGCGTGCGGCAGCCGCCCGTCGAGCACGTGCGCCCGCGGCACGCCGCCCCGCACGGCGGTCAGGCAGGCTTCCATCTTCGGGATCATCCCGCCGCTCAGCCCGGGCAGCATCGCGCCGAGCTCGGCCGCGTCCAGCTGGCTGATCACCTCGCCGGGCCGGTCTTCCGCCGGGTCCTCGTTCTCGCCCGCCCCCACGCCCGTGGCGGGCCAGTGCCCGTACAGCCCGGCCACGTCGGTGAGCAGGACCAGCTTGGCCGCCCCCAGGGCTACAGCGACAGCGGCCGCCGCAGTGTCGGCGTTCACGTTGTAGATCTCGCCGGCCGAGCCCCTGGCCACGCTGGAGATCACCGGGATGCGGCCGTCGGCGATCAGCGCCAGGACCGCCCCCGGGTCCACGGTCTGGATCTCCCCGACCTGGCCGAGGTCCACCGGCGCGCCATCCACCGTGGCCTGGGCGCGGGTCGCGGTGAGCAGGTTCGCGTCCTCCCCGGACATCCCGACCGCGAACGGGCCGTGCCGGTTGATCAGGCCGACCACCTCGCGGTTCACCTGACCCGTGAGCACCATCCTGACCACGTCCATGGTCTCCGGGGTGGTGACCCGCAGCCCGGCCGCGAACGTGCTCTCGATCCCGAGCTTGCCGAGATGCTCGCTGATCTGCGGGCCGCCGCCGTGCACGACCACCGGGCGCAGCCCCGCGTACCGCAGGAAGACAACATCCTGCGCGAACGCGGAGCACAGCGCCTCATCGGTCATGGCGTGCCCGCCGAACTTGATCACGACGGTCTCGCCGTGGAACTGCTCCAGCCAGGGCAGCGCCTCGATCAGGGTCGCCGCCTTGGCCAGCGCGCCCACATGCGCCTCGCTGCCCGTGGCATCGGTCCCGGCCGTGCCGGTCCCCGTGGTATCGGACACTGGCATCGCCGCCGTCGCCGTCACGTGGAGTACGCCGAGTTCTCGTGCACGTACGCTTCGGTCAGGTCGGTGGTGCGGATCATGGCGGCCCGCACACCCGCAGCCAGGTCGACCGTGATGATCACGTCCCGCGGCGACAGGTCGACGAGCCCCCGGTCCTCGGCCGCATACCCGTGCCGGCAGACCCACACGCCGTTGATGGCCACGCTCAGGCGGTCGGGCTCGAATTCGGCGTCGGTGGTGCCCACCGCGGCCAGCACCCGGCCCCAGTTGGGATCCTGGCCCGCGATCGCGCACTTGAGCAGGTTGCACCGGGCGATGGCCCGGCCCACGTCTACCGCGTCGTCCTCGCTCGCCGCGCCGGTAACCTCGATAACGATCGCCTTGCCCGCCCCCTCGGCATCCAGCTGCATCTGCCGGGCCAGGTCCGCGCAGCCCTCGGTCAGCAGCTCGGCGAAGTCACCGGCGTCCGGACGCACGCCGGACGCCCCGCTGGCGAGCAGCAGCACCGTGTCGTTGGTGGACATGCAGCCGTCGGTGTCCAGCCGGTCGAACGTCACCGCGACGGCCTCGCGCAGCGCGGCGTCGAGCTCGTCGGCGGCCAGGTCCGCGTCGGTGGTGAGCACCGCGAGCATCGTGGCCAGCGCGGGAGCCAGCATGGCGGCGCCCTTGGCCATGCCGCCGATGACATAGCCGGGCCCTGGCACCTGGCACATCTTCGGGACGGTGTCCGTGGTGCGGATCGCGTCCGCGGCCGCCGCCCCGCCTTCGGCCGCCGCGGCCGAGGCCGCGGCCGCCACGCCGGGCAGCAGCCGGTCCATGGGCAGCCGCTCGCCGATCAGGCCGGTCGAGCAGACCGCGATCTCCCCCGCCGACACAGAGAGCTCCTTGGCCAGCCGCTCGGCCGTGTGGTGGGTGTCGCCGAACCCGTCGGGGCCGGTGCAGGCGTTGGCGCCGCCCGAGTTGAGCACGACCGCCCGGACCCGTCCGCCCTTGACCACCTGCTGCGTCCAGATCACGGGAGCGGCCTTGACCCGGTTGGCGGTGAACACCCCGGCGGCCGCGTCCGATGGTCCGTCGTTGACGACGACCGCCAGGTCCGGCTGGCCGGACTCCTTGATTCCCGCGGTGACGCCGGCCGCGCGGAACCCGGCGGGAGCGGTGACGGTCATGGGGCGACTCCCAGGGCGGTTAGGCCGGCCGTCTCCGGCAGGCCGAGCATGAGGTTGGCGTTCTGGATGGCCTGGCCCGCTGCACCCTTGCCGAGGTTGTCGATGGCCGACATCACCGTGGCCCGCCCGGTCCGGGGATCGGCCGCGACCTGCAGGTGCACGCCGTTCGATCCGGCCACCGCCGCCGTGGTCGGCCAGC
This sequence comes from uncultured Actinomycetota bacterium, assembly GCA_963844655.1. GTDB lineage: Bacteria > Actinomycetota > Actinomycetes > Streptosporangiales > Streptosporangiaceae > JASHPR01. The sequence continues at coordinate 9,189 of CAWJPA010000011.1, forward strand.
GCCCCTCGGGCAGCAGGCAGACGAACGGCTCGTCCGCGTACGCCCGGGCGAGCGCCTCGCGCAGCAGCCCGGCGGCCCCGGCTCCTCCAGCGCCGGCCGCCTGCTCCCCCGGCGATGTCAGCCGGGCCGTGCAGGTCGCGAGTATCCCGCGCGGCATGGGGGCGAGCATCGGGGTGAACGAGACAGTGCAGGGCCCGGGGCCCGCCTCGCCGAGCGCCTGCTCGATCTCGGGCGTGTGCCGGTGGGTCCCGCCCGCCTGGTAGGCGGACACCGCACCCATGACCTCGCTGCCGAGCAGGTCCTGCCGGAGGGTGCGCCCCGCGCCCGAGGTCCCGGAGGCGGCCACGATCACGATGTCATCCGGCTCGATGAGGCCGGCGGCCGCCAGCGGGGCCAGCGCGACGATCGCCGCGGTGGCGTAACAGCCGGGAACGGCGACCCGCTCCGCGGCCTGGATCAGACCCCGGGCGCCGGGCAGTTCCGGCAGTCCCGTGGCCCAGCGTCCCGCGTGCGGTCCCTGGTAGTGCCTGGCCCACGCGCCGGCATCGGCGAGCCGGAAGTCAGGACCGAGGTCGACGATCCGGACGTGGTGGCCGAGCTGAGCCGCGGCCAGGGCCGACTGCCCGGCCGGAAGAGCCAGGAACGCCAGGTCGCACCCGGAGCTTGCTAGCGCGTCTGCGGCGTCGAGGCAGCGGTCGGCCAGCGACGGCACGCCAGCGAGATGGGGATGCACGTCGGCGACGCGCCGGCCGGCGTTGCTCTCCGCGGTCACCGCGCCCAGCTCCAGATCGGGATGGCCGGCGAGCAGCCGCAGCAGCTCGCCACCCGCGTACCCGCTCGCGCCCGCGACCGCCACCCGCGCGCCCATCAGCCCACCAACCTCATGTCTTCGCCGCCCGGGAACTTCCGCCGCGGTCGCCACGCACTCGCCGTCATCTCGGGAACACTCGCTGCTGAATTATTATGCATTCTCCTGAGTGATTATGCAAACCTGCTGCACCACCCGGCAAGTCGGGGAGTCGGCTTGGGCACCACGGCCGAGTGCGGGCATGATTAGGCCCGCAGAGAGGAGACGGCCATGCTCGCTCGCCGGCCCTGGGTCATGCCCGGCGGCCGGTCGACCGTACCCGCACGGGGCATGGCCCTGGCCGCGGTCGCGCTGACCCTCACCGCTGGCTGCAGTTCGCCCAGCGCGCCAGCGGCGAAGCCCAAGAGCACCAAGGCGGCGGCCACGATGTGCGGGACCACGCGCACCGCGGCGAACGTCCCGGTCAACATCCAGGTCAAGCACGGCCAGGTGTCCTGCCCCACCGCGCTCAAGGTAGAGCGCGCCTACGCGGCCGCGATCCTGGCGGGCCGGGCCCCCGGTGCGGGCGGCGGCGGCCCGGTGCAGGTGAACGGCTGGACCTGCGAGGGGTTCACGACGCCCGTGGTACTGCAGACCGGCCAGGCGTCCAAATGCGTCCAGGACGGCAACGAGATCCTCGCGATCCTGCCCGCACCCGCTTAGGCCCCGCCGACGGCCGTCAGGCCGCGTCCCGGTAGGCCAGCAGCAGCGCGATGTCGTCGTCGGGGGCGTGCCCGACGTGCCGGACTACCTCGTCGCTGAGCCGGTCGACCAGCCCGGCGGGGTCGGGCTGGCTGGTTACGGAGTCGCAGTCGGCGAGGGGGAAGAATTCGCCGGCCTTGTTCCTGGCCTCGCTCGCCCCGTCGGTGTAGAAGAGGATCCCGTCGCCGGGCAGGAACGGGATCGTGACCGGGACGCGCGGCGCGGCGGCGAGGTAGCCCAGGCCGAGGGGCAGGCTGCCCTCCTCGGTGCCGACAAACCGCCGCCGGGACGGCCCGAGCAGCAGCGGCGCGGGATGGCCGCAGCTGAGCAATTGCATCTTGCCGCTGTCCACGTCAACCTCGGCGAGAATCGCGGTCACGAACTGCTCGTCGCCCAGCTCGCGGGTCACGCTGGTCTCGATCCGCGCGACGATCTCGGCCAGGCTGTCCTCATCGTGCGCCGCTTCGCGGAACACCCCGAGCACCGCGGCCGCTGACTGGATGGCGTGCAGGCCCTTGCCCTCGACGTCACCCACAATCAGCCGCACGCCATGGGGCGTGGCGATCACCTCGTACAGGTCCCCGCCCACCCGTGCTCCGGTGGAGGCTGACAGGTAACGCACCGCCAGCTTGACCGGGCCGACCTGGTGCGGTACCGGCCGCAGCAAGACCTGCTGGGCGGCTTCGGCGACGACCCTGACCTCCGCTAGCTCACGGTCGCGCCGCTCCCGGGACCGGCAGGCCAGCACGCCTGCGGCGGTGACACCCGCCGCCGCCAGGAAGGCCACCTCCGCCGGGCGCCGGTCGGCCGGCATGCTGACCGCCAGCAGCAAGCACTCGGCCATCGCCACTGCGCCCGCGGCCAGCGTGTACCACACCCCGCCGACCGCAGCTGCCACCGCCGGGCCCACTACCGGCAGCGGCAGGAAACCCCAGCCCGGGCCGACGACCACAAAAGCCGTTACCGCCCCGGCCATGATGGCGAAGGGCAGCACGAGCAGGATCAAGTCCGTTTTGGACCGGATAGCCGGATCCACCCCCATTGCTCGTCCGCGGCGCAGCCGCGTCCCGTCCCCCGTGGCGGCGCGCTGCCAGCGCAGCCGTCATCCGCACTGCCAGGTGAGACTAACCCGCGCCCGGGCCGCTGACGTCCGGCAAATGGGCTAACCCGGCCGCGGTCAGGAGCCGCTGCGGAGCACCGCGCCGGTGAGCCGGGCCGCCTCGGCCACGGCCGCGTCGCGGGCCTCGGTGACCTCCTCGGCCGTCAGCGTGCGGTCCGGCGCCCGGAACCGCAGCGTGTACGCCAGCGACTTGCGTCCCTCACCCGCCTGCTCCCCTGTGTACACGTCGAACAGGCGGACCTCTTCCAGCAGCGAGCCGTCGCCACCCGCGGACACTCCTATGGCCAGCGCCGCCTCGACATCCGCGGCCGGCACCGTCTCGGGCACGATCAGCGCCACGTCCTGGGTCGCCACCGGGTAGCCGGATACGGCCGGGGCCTGGACCGGGCCGCGCCGGGCGGCTGCGGCCTCGATCACGGACAGGTCGAGCTCCGCGGCGCAGGTGCGGGCGGGCAGCCCGAAGGCCTGGATCACGCGGGGGTGCAGCTCGCCTGCGTACCCGGCGACCTGCTCCTGCCCCGGCCCGGTGTCGAGGTACAGGGCCGCGCACCGGCCCGGATGCCAGGGCTCGTGCTGCTGCGCGCGCACCGAGAACGGGACCCGGCTCACCCCGATCACCTGCCGCGCGGCCTCGATCGCGTCCTCGAACACGGCCGCACGGCCCGCACCCCACCAGCCGGACGGCTCGCGGTCACCGGACAGCACCACCGCGAGGTGCAGCGGCTGGTCCGGCAGGGCCGCCTCCAGGGTGGCCACCTCATCGGGCGTCGGCCCGCGGTCCACCCGCAGGATCGGCGCCCGGTCATGGGCCTGCGGCCGGTTCAGGAAGACCAGGCCGAGCTCGAACAGGGCGACGTCGGCGAAGCCGCGGCCGAGGTTGCGGCTGAGCACCCGCAGCAGCCCGGGCACCAGCGTGGTCCGCATCAGCGGTTCCTCGTCCCGGATCGGGTTGACCAGCCTGGGCGCGCAGCGGCGCGGGTCGTCGGGGCTCAGCTGCATCCGGTCGGCGTCCGCAGCCGAGCTGAACGGGCTGCTGAGCACCTCCACGTACCCGGCGCCGGCCAGGGCCCGCCCGATGGTCCGGCGCAGCCGCTGCGGCGCGGTCAGGCCGCGCCCGGCCGTGGCGCGCGGCGTCCGCACCGGGATGTTCTCGTATCCCTCGAGCCTGATGACCTCCTCGGCCAGGTCGCTGGGGTCGGTGAGGTCGGGCCGCCAGGACGGCGGCTGGATCACCAGCGCCTCTCCGCCGCGATCCGGCGTCACCTCGCAGCCGACCTGGCGGAGCCGGCCGGTCACGGTGTCCCGGCCGTAGGCCATCCCGGCCACCTGGTCCGGGTAGTCCGCGGCCATCGCGACCGTCACCGGCGCCACATCGAAGGACGCGTGGGTGCAGCCCGCCACCTCGGTGCCGCCGCCCAGCGCGGTGAGCATGGCGGCGGCCTTGGCCGACGCGCGCAGCGGCAGCTCACGGTCCACGCCCCGCTCGAACCGGGCCGAGGCCTCGGAGAACAGCCGGTGCCTGCGGCTCATCCGCGCGGTCCCCCGCGCGGAGAAGTGCGCGGCCTCGATGACCAGATCGCGGGACTCCTCGCTGACCTCGGTGGCCAGGCCGCCCATGGTGCCGGCCATCGAGATCGGGCCCGAGGCGTCGGTGATCAGGATGTCCTCGGGATCGAGCTCGCGGACCACGTGGTCGAGCGTCTCCAGCCGCTCCCCCGGCCGGGCCCGCCGGACCACGATCGGCCCGGACAGCCGCGCCTTGTCGAACGCGTGCAGCGGCTGGCCCAGCTCGAGCATCAGGTAGTTGGTGATGTCCACGGCCAGCGACACGCTGCGCATCCCGGCGCGGGCCAGCCGGACCCGTATCGGCAGCGGGGTCGGCCGCGTCACCTCGGCCCCGTGCACCTCGCGCAGCACGAACCGGTCGCAGGCGGTCGGGTCCTCGATGCTGGCCGGGTACACCTGGTCGCTGACCTGGCTGACGTCCGCGGGCAGCCCCGTGTCCGCAGGGTCGGTGAACTCCGCGCCATACGCGATCGCGAGCTCCCGCGCCACGCCCCGGATCGACAGCGCGAAGCCCTTGTCCGGCGTGACGTTGATGTCCAGCACGTGATCGCGCAGCCCGGCATAGTCCGCGAAGTCCGCGCCGAGCGGCGCGTCGGGGGGCAGCACCATGATCCCGGAGTGATCGTCCCCGATGGCGAGCTCGGCCGCGGAGCAGATCATCCCCTCGGACATCCGGCCGTAGGCCTTGCGGGCGCCGATCTCGAAGCCGCCCGGCAGCACCGAGCCCGGTGCGGCCAGCGGGACCCGGTCGCCCACCACGAAGTTCACCGCGCCGCAGATCACGTGCTGTTCGCCGGAGCCGGTGTTCACCCCGCAGTACCTGATCGGCTTCTTGAACTCGGTCAGCTCCTCGATCTCGGTCACCTCAGCCACGATGACGCCGCGGATCTCGTGCCCGACCTCTTCCGTGGACTCGACCTCGAGCCCGGCCGCGGTGAGCCTGCGCGCCACCTCGTCCGGCTCGGCGCCCGGCCCGACGGCCGCGTACTCAAGCAGCCACGACAGCGGAACCCGCATCACGCCTCCATTCCGAAGGCCCGGCTGAACCGCACGTCACCTTCGACGGTGTCCCTGATGTCAGTCACCCCGTGCCGGATCATCAGCGTGCGCTCGATGCCCAGCCCGAACGCGAACCCGCTGTACCGGTCCGGGTCGATCCCGCAGGCCACCAGCACCCGGGGGTTGACCATGCCGGCACCCGCGATCTCGATCCAGCCCTGGGACCGGCAGACCCGGCACGGATCCGCGCCCGGCTTGGTAGACGAGCCGCGGCACACGTGGCACTCCATCGACACGTCAGCGGACGGCTCGGTGAACGGGAAGAAGTCCGGCCGCAGCCGGGTCCGCAGCCCCTCGCCGAACATCGCGTCGACGAACGCACTGATCGCCCCGCGCAGGTCGGCCATGGTCAGCCCCTCGTCCACGGCCAGCCCCTCGATCTGGTGGAACACCGGGCTGTGCGTGGCGTCGAGGGTGTCGGTGCGGAAGCATTTGCCCGGGCTGACCACGTACAGCGGCAGCGGGCGGGTCAGCATGGCCCGGATCTGCACCGGAGAGGTGTGCGTGCGCAGCACCACGCCCGAGTCCGCGCCGGTACTTGCACCACGGGCGTCGCGCCCGGCCACGAACATCGTGTCGTACTGCTCCCGGGCCGGGTGGTCAGGCGGGAAGTTCAGCGCGTCGAAGTTAAACCACTCGGCCTCGGCCTCGGGCCCTTCGGCGATCTCGTAGCCCATGGCCACGAACACGTCGGCCAGCCGCTCGGCGACCGTGGTCACCGGGTGCCTGGCGCCCGGTGGCACCCGGTCCCACGGCAGTGTGACGTCGGCGGTCTCCTCGACCAGCACGCGGACGTCGCGTTCGGCCTCCAGCTCGTCCTGGCGGGTGGCGAGGGCGTTCCTGACCGCGGTGCGGGCCGCGCCGACGCGCCGGCCCGCGTCGGCCCGCGCGGCCGGCGGCAGCGCCCCGATCTCGGCGTTGGCCAGCGTGATCGGCGCCCGGTCGCCTGCGTGCGCCAGCCGGGCTGCCTTCAGCTCATCAAGGTCCCCGGCGGCGGCGATGGCGGCGAGCGCGCTGTCGAGCATGCGCCGCACCTCGTCTTCTGACAACGCGGTCACCGCGACGGGGTCATAGCTTTTGTTCGGTGCGGACATAGGCCTGCTGCTCTCCTGCGATCACCGATTAGTTCCATTACGCTAGTCAGGGTGGCGGGTCCCGCGCGCCAGGCACGGTCGTCGCCTGGGTTTATCCCGGCGGACCGCCCTGTACGGGGTGCTCCGCGACTGGGCCCGCCGGTCAGGCGAATTCGGGCGTGCCGGCGGGCATGGTAAATCGGAACTCAGCCCCGCCACCGGGTGCCTCGCGCACCTCGATCGTGCCGCCGTGCGCCTCAACCAGGCCCTTCACAATGAACAGGCCGAGGCCCGCGCCGCCGCGGCGCTTGACCCGCCAGAACTGCCGGAACACCCGCGGGGCGAGCTCGGGCGCGATGCCCTGTCCCTGGTCGCGCACGGAGACCGCCACGCCAGGGGCACCCGTATCCGGGGCCGACTCCACCATGACGGTTACCGTACCAGCCCCGTGCCTGACCGCGTTCTCGATAAGGTTCGCCAGGATCTGGAACACCTTGTCGGCGTCTAGCCAGGTCTCGGGCAGGCCGTCGCCGGTCTCCAGCCGGAACTTGTCCTCCGCCTCCCCCACCGAGACCCGGCCCGCGATGACCTTCCTGGCCTGCTCGGGGATGTCCACAAGCTCGCGGTGCACCTCGATCCGGCCGGACTCGATCCTGGACACGTCGAGCAGCTCGGTGATCAGCCGGGTGACCCGGTCCGCGTCGGCATTGACCGTCTCCAGCATGACCCGCTTCTGGTCGTCCGTGAACCGCGTCCACTTGTTCAGGAGCGTGGCCGTGAAGCCCTTGACGCTGGTCAGCGGGGAACGCAGCTCATGCGCCACGGTGGAGACCAGGTCGGCGCGGCCGCGCTCGGCGCGGGCCCGCTGCTGCGCGTCCCGCAGCGTGATCGCCAGCCGGCGGACGGCGCCGGGCTCCTCGCTGCCTGACCCGTCCGCACCGGGCTGGGCGCCGGCGTGCCAGTCCCGCACGTAGCCGACGCTGACCAGCAGCTCGGTCCCGTCGGCCAGGTACAGCGACCGCTCCGGGTGCCTCGTCCTGGTGGACAGGCCACCGTACGGGCGGGTCTGCGACCACCAGCAGTTGCCTTCGACGTCCCGCAGCACGAGCACCTCGCGCACGTCGCCGCCAACCACGGAGCCCGGGTCGAGGCCGGTCAGCCGTCCGGCGGCCCGGTTGAAGACCGTGATCCGGCCCTCGTGGTCGGCGATCACCAGCCCGTCGGGCAGATCGTCGGCCTGGACCAGCCCGTCGTCGGCGGCGTGGGCAGGCTCGTCGGCGGAATCGGGCTCAGCTGCGTGACCGGAGTCGGTGCCCCGGACGGCGTCCGCGGCGTGGTCAGGGCCGGTTTCCCCGGCGGCATCGGCGGCGTGATCAGGGCCGGCGCCCCGGGCGGTGCCGGCGCCGTAGGCAGGCTCGGCCGCGCTCGCGGCCATCCCGCCCTGGGCCGCAGCCGCCTGGCCCGCCATGATCCTGTCCACTCGAATGCCGCCTCCACCTGGGCCGTTCGCTCGTCGCCTGGTTCCGGGCAGGCCCGCCAGCCGTCCGGGTCGAGGATTACCCCCGGCCTGCGTCTTTATACCCGTAGCCGGGGCCTGGGCAGTAACACCAATTTGGGGCTACTGCTGGTAACCCGAATTGGGGCTACTCATGACACAACGTGATCAGACTCTAGCGCGTCCGGAATGCGGTTTGGCACCCCAAAACAGCCGTGAGTATGTTAACGCTCACAGAATTTACCTGTCGCACCGCGATGCCCCCGCCAGCCTGGTATCTGCGGTCATTCCGGGCCTTACCGGCGTTGCGGGCGCTGCGCGCGGGCCGATGCGTAGAGGCAGACCGCGGCCGCCGCGGCCAGGTTCAGGCTCTCGGCCCGGCCGTAGATGGGCACGGCCACGGCCTCGTCGGCCAGGGCCAGCAGCCCGGCGGGAAGCCCCCAGGCCTCGTTGCCGAACAGCCACGCGGTGGGCGGGGCGAGCCCGCCCGCGGCTTCGAGCTCGTCGAGCGGCCGCCCCGCGCTGCCGTCGGCGGCCAGAACCCGGACCCCGGCGCGGGCCAACGCCGCCGCCGCCTCCGTGAGCGTGGAACCGACCACGACCGGGAGATGGAACAGGCTGCCCGCTGAGGCGCGCACGCACTTGCTGTTGTAGGGGTCGACCGAAGCGTCGGAGAAGATCACCCCGTCGGCGCCCGCGGCGTCCGCGGTGCGCAGCACGGTCCCGGCGTTGCCGGGGTCCCGCACGTTGGCCAGCAGCACCACCAGGCGCGGCGCCGCGGCCGTCAGCTGTTCCAGCGGGACGTCGAGGAACCGGCATACGGCGAGCAGCCCCTGCGGCGTGACGGTCTGGGCGAGTTCGGTCATCACCTCGCCGCTGACGGTGTACACCGCCGCACCCGCTGCCGTCGCCCGCTCCACCAGCTCGCTGTATCGCGACAGGGCGGCGGCCGTCACGAACAGGTCGGTCACCATCTCGCCCCGCGCTTCCCGCCCGCCGAGGGCCTCGCGCACCGCCTGCGGGCCCTCGGCCAGGAACAGCCGCGCCCGCTGCCGGAACGAGCGCCGGGCCAACTGCCGGGCTGCCTTGACCCGGGGTGACCGGATGCTGGTGACCTCGTCGCCGGTGATCACAGTGCCCTCATAGCATGATCCCGGAGCGTTACCCGCGTAGCTGACGAGCTTCGCTCCGGGATCATGGGTTGCTTCGGTCAGGCGGCGGCGGACTGGTCGCCGACATCCTTCGGCAGTGCCTTCCTGGCTACCTCGACGAGCGCGGAGAACGCCGGCGGGTCTGACACCGCGAGCTCGGCGAGCATCCGGCGGTCAACCTCCACGCCAGCGACCTTCAGGCCCTGGATGAACCGGTTGTAAGTCAGGCCGTCGGCCCGGGCCGCAGCGTTGATGCGCTGGATCCACAGCCGCCGGAACGCGCCCTTGCGGTCCTTGCGGTCGCGGTAGGCGTATGCCATCGAGTGGAGCGACTGCTCCTTGGCCTTGCGATACAGACGGGACCGCTGGCCGCGGTAGCCGCTGGCCCGCTCAAGGACGACCCGACGCTTCTTGTGGGCGTTGACCGCCCGCTTCACGCGTGCCATTTTTCTTTGACTCCCTTAAGCGAGCCGGGTCACTTGCCCAGCAGTCTTTTCATCTTCTTGGTGTCAGCGGGCGAGAGCACGACCTCGTTCTTCAGGCGACGGGTGCGCGTGCTCGGCTTGTGCTCGAGCAGGTGGTTGCGGTTGGCCCGGCGGCGCATGACCTTTCCGGTACCGGTCAGCCGGAATCGCTTGCCGGCACCGCTGTGTGTCTTCATCTTCGGCATGTCGCCGTCGTCTCCGTTCTGTGGCGTGCCTGCGGCACGATACATGCTCACGTGCTGCGGCACGGTTCCGGCCGCGGTGTCAGTCCCCCGCGGCTGAGCCGGTCAGGTCCCCGTCTGCGCGTCGGCCTGCTCGGCTGCGTTGGCCGCGGCTACCGCCTGGCTGGGCGAGGCAGGCCTGGCGGTGCGCGGCGCGGGTACCGGCTGGTCCGCGGCGGCCGCGTTACGGGGTTCGGGTCGCGGTGTGCGCTCGGACTTGACGTCCGGCTTCCTCTTGTGCGGCCCGATTACCATGATCATGTTCCGGCCGTCCTGCTTGGGCGCGGACTCAACGAATCCGAGTTCCTCGACATCGCCCGCCAGCCGCTGGAGCAGCCGGTAGCCGAGGTCGGGCCGGGACTGCTCGCGCCCCCGGAACATGATCGTCACCTTGACCTTGTCCCCCTGCCGCAGGAACCGCTCGACATGGCCCTTCTTGGTGCCGTAGTCGTGCGGGTCGATCTTCGGCCGGAGCTTGATCTCCTTGATGACGGTCTGCGCCTGGTGCTTGCGGGACTCCCTGGCCTTGAGGGCCGACTCATACTTGAACTTGCCGTAATCCATCAGCTTGCAGACGGGTGGCCGCGCGGTGGGCGCCACCTCGACCAGGTCCAGGTCTGATTCCTGGGCCAGCCGGAGCGCGTCGTTGATCGCGACGATGCCGACCTGCTCGCCGTTCGGCCCGACGAGCCGCACCTCAGGTACGCGGATGCGTTCGTTGATCCGGGGTTCAGTGCTGATGTGACCTCCTGTGTCACTCTCGCCGCCGCGAGACCTCCCCGCAGCGGTAGGCGACCTTCCGCAGTGCCCTCACATGCAGAAGGCCCCGCATGGCAAGCATGCAGGGCCACCATGACGCGGCATCCAGACTGTCATCCGGCAGCCGCCGCGCAACGCCCGCCACCTACCGCGGCTGCTGCCGACGGCAAATGCCGTAACGCCCGGCCAGACCGGCCGACCCGTGAGCCAGCCTATCTTGCGGCCAGGCCCGAAGGCCTGCCCGTTATTACCCGCCAGCAGTTGAGCTGGCTAGGTGGGAGGTGGCCGTGGTGGTCCTCCGCTTGCACGTCCGGCCTAGGGCACCGGACTGGTCGTCGACTTAGGGTAACGCATTTCCGGACCAGATATTCCGTCCCGGCTCCGCCCTACGGGCCGGCGCAATCCACCCGGCGCCGCAACTCGGCCAGGCCGGCCCGGCGCATGGCCGCGACCGGCGCGGTGCGGGCGGTCATCAACTCCACCTGCCGGGCGGCCTGGTGCAGCAGCAACTCGAAGCCGCTGATCACCGCGGCCCCGGTCTGCTCTCCGGCATCCGCCAGCCGGGTCGGCCAGGGGTGATACACCACGTCGAGCACGGCGGCAGGAACGAGGTCCCCGCGCAGGATGCGTTCCGCATAGCTATCAGCGGCCCCCGCCGGCACCGTGGAGATCAGCAGGTGCCAGCCGTGGACTGCATAGACACGATCGAAACCGGCGAGCCGGACGGTCATGCCGAGTCGGCTGGCGGCAGCCCGCAGGCCATCGGCCCGGGCCGGGTCCCTGACGGCCACGGTCGCCTCTCGCGCGCCCAGCCCGCGGATGGCGGCGAGCGCGGAGCAGGCCGTGGCTCCGGCGCCGAGGATCAACGCGGGCCCGGCGCTGGACAGCCCGGCCGCGGCCAGAGCGGTGATCATGCCGGGCACGTCGGTGTTGTGGCCGTGCCGGGCGCCGCCCGCGAAGATGACCGTGTTGGCGCTGCCCACGTCGGCGGCCAGGGGCTCGGTCGAGTCGAGCAGCGGCAGGACCGCCCGCTTGAGCGGCATGGTCAGCGACAGGCCCGCCCACTCAGGGCCGCAGCCGCTTAGCAGCCCCGGCAGCCGCGCCTCGTCACACTCGATCGCGTCGTAGCTCCAGCCCGCCAGGCCCAGGGCCTGGTAGGCCGCCCGGTGCAGCACCGGCGAGAGTGAGTGGGCCACCGGCGAGCCGAGCACGCCGGCCTTCATCGCTCCCCCTCAGCAGGCCTTGTTCTTCCGGCACAGGGCCACGAGCTTTGCGAACTCGGTCGGGCTGTTGGTGAACTCAGTGAGGCCGGTCTTCAGGTTCACGGTCACGAAGAATGTCAGGTTTCCGTGGTCCGGGTGCAGCGCGGCCTCGATCGCGGTGTTGCCCGGGGAGTCGATAGGCCCGGGCGGCAGGCCCTTGTGGATGAACGTGTTATACGGCGACTTGACCTTGAGCTGCGCGGCGGTCAGGCCGATGCCGGTCTTGGCCAGCGCGAAGTTCACCGTGCTGTCGAGCTGCAGGGGTATGCCCTGGTTCAGCCGGTTGTAGATCACCTCGGCGATCTTCGGGTAGTACTTGGGGTTCCCTCCCTCGGCCATGAGGATGCTGGCCACGGTGATGACCTGATTCTCGGTCAGGTTGCCCTTCTTGGCCGCGGCCGGCAGGTTGATGCTCGTGGCCTCCTCCTTGAACCGGGTGACCATGTCCTGCAGCACCTGGAGCGCGGTCTCGTGCGGGGTGATGTTGTAGGTCGCGGGGAACAGGAACCCCTCGGGGTTGCCGTTGGCGTACGACGGCAGCCCGAGCGCGTTCGTGTTCCTGATCGCCGCGGCGAAATCGGCCGCCGGTATGGGCGAGTGAGACTTCTCCAGGAGGCCCAGGATGCTCGTCAGCCGCAGGCCTTCGGGAATTGTGACCGTGGTCTGGATCCGCGCGGACGGGGTGAGCAGCAGCTTGTACGCCAGCGCCGAGTTCATGTGCAGATGCAGGCGGAAGAAGCCAGGTTCCAGGCCGGCCGGGTTGGGATTGGCCTTGGCTGCGGCGACGAAGGAGCTGGTGCTCGCCACCACGCCCAGCTTCACCAGCCGCGGCGCGAGCGAGGTGGCCGTGTCGCCCTTGACCACCTGCACGGTGACCGTCCCGGTCCCCGAGCCCGTGAAGTCCTTGGACTGGAACCGCTTGAACACGGTGTAGCCGCCCACGGCCAGCACCGCCAGCAGCACCACGGCCAGGAGCGGGGCCAGCAGGCGGCCGCGGCGCTTGGACCGCCCGCCGCTACGGCCGCCGTGACCACCGCGGCCGCCACGGCCGCCGCGGCTGTCATCGAACCCGGGAACCAGGCCGTCGTCGCCGCCCCCGCGTGGCCGCCTGGGCATTTCGCCCCGGCCGAACGGGCTGGAGACGGGCTCCTGCAGGCCCGGGCCGCCCGGACCGCCTGGGCCGCGCCGTCCGGCAGGCCCGCCCAGGCGCGGGAAGTCATCGGCCTGGGGTTCGGCGCCGGTGTCGACCGCGTAGCGCGGGAAAGCGGGCATGCCGTCCGCACCGCTCTCATCTGCCCCTGGCCGCCACCGGTACGGGCCATCCTCCCCGGCATCCGGACCAGGCCCGCCGGCACCGGGCATCACGGGCATCCCGCCAGTATCCGGGCCACCACGCGGGGCACGCGGCATCGCGCCGCTATCCGCCGGCCCTCGCGGCGCCCGCGGCATCCCGCCAGTATCCGGGCCACCACGCGGCACCCGCGGCATCGCGCCGCTATCCGCCGGCCCTCGCGGCGCCCGCGGCATCCCGCCAGTATCCGGGCCACCACGCGGCGCCCGCGGCATGGAGGGCATGGAACCGGTATCGGCCGGGCCGCCCGGCATCCGCGGCATCGCACCACTGTCCGCCGGCCCTCGCGGCGCCCGCGGCATCCCGCCAGCATCCGGGCCACCACGCGGCGCCCGCGGCATGGAGGGCATGGAACCGGTATCGGCCGGGCCGCCCGGCATCCGCGGCATCGCACCACTGTCCGCCGGTCCCCGCGGCGCCCGCGGCATCCCGCCAGTGTCGGGACCACCACGCGGCACCCGCGGCATCGCGCCGCTATCCGCCGGACCGCCCGGCATCCGCGGCATCACACCGCTGTCGGCCGGCCCGCGGCCGCCCCGTGGGCCCCCGGGCGGCGGGGGGAAGCCGTCCTGCTGGGGCAGTGGCTCTAGCCGCTCAAAGGACGGGTGCTCGGTAAAGGGCCCGCCTGGCCCGGCCGGGCCGGGCTGGGCGTAGGGATCGAAGTCAGCGTACGGATCCGGCGCGGAGGGCCGGGCGTACGGGTCGTAGGCACCGGGGGCGTAGGGATCGGCAGGCCGGTAGGGATCCGCTCCGTACTGGCCGCCTGGCCCGTACTGGCCGCCTGGCCCGTACTGGCCGCCTGGCCCGTACTGCTCGGCCTGACCGTAGGGGTCGGCCTGACCGTAGGGGTCGGCGTCGTAGGGGTCTGACTGGCCGTAGGGGTCCTGTCCGTACTGGTCGGATTCGTCGTACTCCTCCGGCTCGTCACCAGGCTGACCCGGAAAGCGCGGCATCTCCTGCGCCGACCAGTTCCCGCCCCGTCCGTCGCGAGTCACCTTTCACCTCCCGGGGATGACCCGACCAGTTCCCCCGCAGGCTGGCCCGTTGAACGCTCCCTGTCTAGCGCCCCCTGCAACAGCAACGCTGCGGCCGCTCGGTCCACTCTAGGCCGACGGCCCCTGGCGTCGCTGCCACCCTGACGCAATACGTCGTGGGCAATTACCGTGGTGAACCGCTCGTCCACCAGGCGCACCGGGACCGGCGCCACGCGGGCGGCCAGTGCGGCCGCGAACGCCCGGGCCGCCTGGGCGGCCGGTCCCTCGCGCCCGGAGAGGCCGACCGGCAGGCCGACGATGACCTCGATGACGTCGTCAGCCGCGGCCAGAGCTGCGATCGTGTCCAGGTCGCCGCCGCCGCGCGGGACCGTGGTGAGCGGGCTGGCGAGCCGGCCGTCGCTGTCGCAGTGCGCCACCCCGATGCGGGCCGAGCCGTAGTCAATGGCCAGGCGGACGCCGGTCCTCAACCGCCGACTCCGGGCACGCCAGGTCTCGCCCCGGCAACGAATTGGTGGCGGCACGGTCTCACCGTACGCTACCCGACCCCCATTATGTCCTGAATGGCCGCACGAACCGCGCCGAACGACGCCTCAATAGCCTCACCCGTACCGTCGCCGAGCGGGGCCCCGCCGCCCTGGGCCACGTCATCCTTGCCCCCGCCGCGGCCGCCGAGCGCGCCGGCCGCAGTGAGCACCAGCTGACCCGCGGCCAGGCCGCGGGCGCGCGCCGCGTCGTTGACGGCGACCACCACCGTGGGCCGGTCGGCCGGCACACCGATCATCACGACGACGCCGGGCCGGTCGGGCGCGATGAGCCCGCGCACGTCGATCGCGAGCTTGCGGATGCCGTCCGCGGCCGTGCGGTCGGGCACCCGGTGCGCCACGTACGCCGCCCCGGCGATGTCCGCCGCGCCCTGGGCGATCTCGGCCGCGGAGTCGAGCAGCCGGGCGGCGTTCGCCCGCTCCAGGTCCCGCTGCGCGTCGCGGAGCCGGGTCACGATCCCGGCCACGCGGTCCGGCAGCTCCTCCCGGGGGGCCTTCAGCTGTTCCGCGAGCTGGCTGACCAGAACGCTTTCCCGGGCCAGGAACCGGAACGCGTCCATTCCCACCAGCGCCTCGACCCGGCGCACGCCGGAGCCGATGGAGGACTCGCTGAGGATCTTGACCAGCCCCAGCTGCCCGGACCTGGCGACGTGGGTGCCGCCGCACAGCTCGCGGGAGTAGCTGCCGACCTCGACGACGCGGACCTGGTCGCCGTACTTCTCACCGAACAGCGCGAGGGCCCCCATGGACCGCGCCTCGTCGATCGAGGTGTGGAAGGCCCGGACCGCCAGGTCGTTGATCAGGATCTCGTTGACCTCGGCCTCCGCGTCGGCGAGCACCGACTGCGGCACGGCACCCATCGCGGTGAAGTCGAACCGGAACCGCCCCGGTGAGTTCTCCGAGCCCGCCTGGGCCGCCGACTCGCCCAGCGCGCCGCGGAACGCGCGGTGCACAAGGTGGGTGGCGGTGTGTGATCTCGAGATCGCGCGCCGGCGCTCGACGTCGATCTCGGCATGCACGGTGTCGCCGACCACGATCTCGCCCGCGACCACCCGGCCGCGGTGCACGATCAGCCCGCGCACGGGGGTCTGCACGTCGATGACGTCGATCTCGGCGCCCGCTCCGCTGCCGCTGCCGGTGGCGCTGATCCGCCCGGCGTCGGCGAGCTGGCCACCGCCCTCGGCATAGAACGGGGTGCGGTCCAGCACCACGTCCACCTCGGTGCCCTGGCCCGCCGCGGGCACCGAGGTCCCGCCGACCAGCAGGCCGGTCACGGTCGCGTCGTCGGTGACCTCGTCGTACCCGGTGAAGGCCACGGGCCCGGAGCGTTCGAGCAGCGCCGCCAGGACCGAGATGTCGGAGTTGCCGGTCTTCTTCCCGGCCGCGTCCTCCCTGGCCCGCTGCCGCTGCTGGCCCATGAGCCTGCGGAACTCGGGCTCGTCGACGGACAGCCCCTGCTCGGACGCCATCTCCAGGGTCAGGTCGATGGGGAAGCCGTAGGTGTCATGCAGCTGGAAGGCCTGGTCGCCGCGGATGACGTCGGCGCCGCGGCGCTTGGTCTCCTCGACCGCGGCGTCGAAGATCGCGCTGCCGGTGCGCAGCGTGCCGAGGAACGCTGCCTCTTCTGCATCGATGACCGTATGGATGTGTGGCGCGTCCCGGCGCAGGTCCGGGTACTGATCCCCGAGCGCGCTGATGGCCACGGAGGCCAGCTCGTGCAGGTAGCGCTCATCCTCCCCGCCGTGGCCCTGGCTGCCGCCCGACCCGCCGCGCTGGGCGCCCGCGAGCAGCCGCAGGTTGCGGACACTGCGCCGCAGGATCCGGCGGAGCACGTACCCGCGCGCTTCGTTGGACGGCACGACGCCGTCGGCGACCAGCATCACCGCCGTGCGCACGTGGTCGGTGACCACACGCAGCGCCACGTCGGTGCGGTGGTCGCGGCCGTAGCGCTGCTCGGTCAGCTCGGCGGCGCGCTCGAGCACCTTCCACATGGTGTCGATCTCGTAGATGTTGTCGACGCCCTGCAGCAGCGCGGCCATCCGCTCCAGGCCCATGCCCGTGTCGATGTTGCGCGACGGCAGTTCGCCCGCGGTATCGAAGTCAGTCTTGGACCGGACCGCGCCGAGCTGGTCCTGCATGAAGACGAGATTCCAGACCTCCAGGTAGCGGTCCTCGTCGGCGACCGGCCCGCCCTCGCGGCCGTATTCTGGCCCGCGGTCGTAGTAGATCTCCGAGCACGGCCCGCCGGGACCTGGCACGCCCATGTGCCAGTAGTTGTCCGCCAGCCCGCGGCGCTGGATCCGGTCCTCGGGCACGCCCACGTGATCGTGCCAGAGCTTCGCGGCCTCGTCGTCGTCGGTAAAGACGGTCACCCAGAGGCGGCTTTCCGGGAAGCCGAACCCGCCGTCGGACTCGGCGCTGGTCAGCAGCTCCCAGGCGAACGGGATGGCCTGTTCCTTGAAGTAGTCCCCGAACGAGAAGTTCCCCAGCATCTGGAAGAACGTCGCGTGCCTGGTGGTCTTGCCGACTTCGTCGATGTCGGGCGTCCTGACGCACTTCTGGGCGCTGGTCGCGCGCCGGAACGGCGGGTTCAGCTGGCCGAGGAAGTAGGGCTTGAACGGGACCATCCCGGCGTTGACCAGCAGCAGCGTGGGGTCGTCGGCGATGAGACTGGCCGAGGGCACCACGCTGTGCTCGCGCTGGGAGAAATAGTTAAGGAAACGGCGGACGATCTCTGCCGACTCCATTCAACGGCCATCCTTCGCATAGTCGATGTATCAGCGGCCCGGCCCGGACCCGGCTCCGGCCTGGCCCGAACGCGGCGCGCTCTCCTGCTGACCTTCGAGAGTACGGTCCGTCAGCCCAGGGTGACGATCCATATACAGCTCCATGCCGTCGCGCACGTCATGCGCGAAACGGGCCGCGCCGTGGGCCCACGTTCCGCCCTGGGGCCGCCACGGGGCCGCGCGGCGCCGGGTGCCCGGCCGGATCGAGCGCGCCAGCTGGCTGACCCGGCGGTAGCCGGTCACGCCGAGTAGCGCACCCACGATCATCCAGAACAGCCTGCGGATCACCGCCGCGCCTCCTCGCGTCGGGCCGGGCTGGCGTCGCTGCGCTGCCTCGGCAGGGCCCGGCGAACCCGGGTCTGCCGGCCGCCGGACAGGGCGCCGGGCTCCCGCGCTGTGGTCGCGGCGACCCGTCCCGGGCGGCGCAGGCCTACCGCCCGGCGGACCCCGTAGGCGAGCGCGGAGACGCGGAGCAGCGGGGCGCCGAGCCCGGCCGATATACCGCGGGCCAGGCCCGCGAGAGCGGATACATGCCCGGAGAGCTCGGCCATGTTGGCCGTGACCTCGTCCATGCTCGCGGTGATCGAGTCGGTCCGCGCGAGCTGCTCATTGGTCCGGTCCACCGCGGCCTGAGCGCGGTCGACCAGGGCGCTGGCGCTGTCGCGGTAGTCCGTCAGCATCCGGGTGGCTTCGGATATGAGCCTGCCCAGCCTCAGCAGCACGAAGACGGCGGCGCACATGCCCACCGCGAAGAACGCTGCCGCGATCAACGCCGCGACCTGCCCGGCACTCACCTGCGGCTGCTCCCTAGCGATCGGACCGGTCTGTCACCTGCCCGACCCTATCGCCTGCGCCGCAGCAGCACGCCGCCGCCGGGATTCCGGCCGGGACGGTGCGCTGGCCTACTCGCTGACCTGCGGCTGGTCGCCGTCCGCAGGTGGCCGTGACCCGCCGCTGCCGTTTTGTTCCGGCGTCTGGCCGCGCTCTGGGGCCTCGTCGTGCTCTAGCGGCTCACCGTGCCCAGGGGCCTCGCCGTAGCCCAGGATCTCCCTGATCCGCTCCGACCGGTCCGCGTACCTGGCCTCGGCCCCGTGCCGGGTCGGCTCGTAATACCGGCGGCCCGCGACCGTGTCCGGGGCATAGGTCTGGGCCACCACGCCCTCGGCGACGTCGTGCGGGTACTGGTATCCGCGTCCGTGCCCGAGCCGGGCCGCGCCGCGGTAACTGCTGTCGCGCAGGTGCGCGGGCACCTGCCCGGACAGCCCGGCCTGCACGTCGCTCTGGGCCGCGCCGATGGCCCGCACCACGGCGTTCGACTTCGGCGCCAGGGACAGGTGGATCACCGCCTGGGCCAGGTTGATCCTGGCCTCGGGCAGCCCGACGAACTCGACCGCCTGAGCGGCGGCGACCGCAACCGGCAGCGCCGAAGGGTCGGCCATCCCCACGTCCTCGCTGGCGTGCACGATCAGCCGCCGCGCGATGAACCGCGGGTCCTCGCCGGCCTCGATCATCCGGGCCAGGTAGTGCAGCGCGGCGTCGGCGTCGCTGCCCCGGATGCTCTTGATGAACGCGCTGATCACGTCGTAGTGCTGATCACCGGCCCGGTCGTAGCGCACCGCGGCCCGGTCCACGGCCCGCTCCAGTGTGGCGACGTCGATCTCGGCCCCGTCCTCCAGCCCGAGCGCGGCCGCCTCGAGGTAGGTCAGCGCCCGCCGGGCGTCACCGCCGGCCACGCGGATCAGCTGCTCGGCCACTCCCTCAGCCAGGGTCACGCTGCCGCCGAGCCCGCGCTCATCGGCCAGCGCCCGGTCGATCACCAGGCGCATATCGTCGTCGCCGAGCGGCCGCAGGGTCAGCAGCAGCGACCGGGACATCAGCGGGCCGACCACGGAAAAGGACGGGTTCTCCGTGGTGGCGCCGATGAAGGAGACCCACCGGTTCTCCACGGCCGGCAGCAGCGCGTCCTGCTGCGCCTTGTTGAAGCGGTGCACCTCATCGATGAACAGGACGGTCTGGGCACCGGTCACCCCGAGCTCGCTGCGGGCCGTGTCAATGGCGGCGCGCACGTCCTTGACCCCGGCCATGACCGCCGAGAGCTCCACGAAGCGGCGCCGCGTGACCAGGCTCACCACGTAGGCCAGGGTGGTCTTCCCGGTTCCCGGCGGGCCCCACAGCAGCAGCGACATCGGGGCGTCGTTCTCGGCCAGCTTGCGTAGTGGCGACCCGGCCCCGGTCAGGTGGGGCTGCCCGATAACGTCGTCGAGGCTGCGCGGCCGCATGCGGACGGCCAGCGGCGCGACAGCATCGGCTGCCTCCCCCGCCGCCGCGTCAAACAGGCTGTCCCGCTGGCCGGGACCGGCTCTGGCCACGCCTTGACAGTATCCCGCCCGGCGAGGACTTTGCCCCAGCCGAAGATCTTGGAGACTTTTCCGCGCTATGTGACGAAAAGTCTCCAAGATCTTCGATGGTGGGGGGTTAGGGGGGCGGGGTTACGTCGATGCCGGCCTCCTTGCGCTGCGCGGGCGTGATCGGTGTCGGCGCACCGGTGAGCGGGTCGAGGCCGGACGCGGCCTTGGGGAACGCGATCACATCGCGGATCGAGTCCCGCCCGGTCAGCAGCATCAGCATCCGGTCCCAGCCGAACGCGATGCCCCCGTGCGGGGGCGGGCCGAACCGCAGCGCGTCCAGCAGGAAGCCGAACTGGGACCTGGCCTCCTCGCGGGACAGCCCGATCACGTCGAACACCCGCTGCTGCATGTCCGGCCGGTGGATCCGGATCGACCCGCCGCCGATCTCGGTGCCGTTGCAGACGATGTCGTACGCGTCGGCCAGGGCTCCCGCGGGCTCGGCGGTGAACTTGTCCGACCACTCCGGCAGCGGCGCGGTGAACGGGTGATGCACCGCGGTCCAGCCACCCTCGCCGTCCTCCTCGAACATGGGCGCGTCCACCACCCACGTGAACGCCCAGGCCGACGGGTCGATGAGGCCGCAGCGGCGGCCGATCTCCAGCCGGGCGGCGCCGAGCAGTTCCCGGGCGGCCCGGGCCGCGCCCGCGGCGAAGAACACGCAGTCCGACGGTCCCGCGCCCGTGGCGGCGGCGAGCCCGGACCGCTCGGCCTCGGACAGGTGCCTGGCGACCGGCCCGGAGTCGGACACCTGGCCGTCCTGGTCCATCAGCACGTAGGCCAGGCCCTTGGCCCCGCGCGAGCGGGCCCACTCCTGCCACTCGTCGAGTTCCTTGCGCGTCTGCGTGGCGCCGCCCGGCATGACCACGGCGCCCACGTGCGGCGCCTGGAACACGCGGAACTCCGACTGCGCGAAGTAGGCGGTCAGATCCGCAAGCTCACAGCCGAAGCGCAGGTCCGGCTTGTCCGATCCGAACCTGGTCATGGCGTCGGCGTAGGTCAGGTGCGGTATCGGCCGCGGCACCAGGTACCCGGCGATCTCCGCCCACAGCCGCTCGACCAGGTTCTCGGCGACCTCGATGACGTCCTCGCGGGTGATGAACGACATCTCGATGTCGATCTGGGTGAACTCCGGCTGCCGGTCGGCACGGAAGTCCTCATCGCGGAAGCAGCGCACCAGCTGGTAGTAGCGCTCAAGCCCGGAGACCATTAGCAGCTGCTTGAACAGCTGCGGTGACTGCGGCAGCGCGTACCAGTTGCCTGGACGCAGCCGCACCGGTACCAGGAAGTCGCGCGCGCCCTCCGGGGTGGACCTGGTCAGGAACGGCGTCTCCACGTTCACGAACCCGTGGTCCCGCATCACGTCGCTGACCAGGTACGCCGCGGTTGACCTGGCGCGCAGCGCGGCCGACATCTCGGCTCGCCTGATGTCGAGGTACCGGTAGCGGAGCCGCACCTCCTCGTTCAGGTCGGCCGTGCCCTCGATCGGGAACGGCAGCGGATCGGACTCGGCCAGCACCTCGATGTCGGCGACCGCGACCTCGACCGCGCCTGTGGCCAGCTCGGGGTTCTCGTTGCCCGCTGGCCGGCGCCGCACCTCGCCGGTGACCAGGACGCAGAACTCGGCCCGCAGGTCGTGCGCGACGTCCTCCTGGCGGAACACGACCTGCACGACACCGCTGGCGTCGCGCAGGTCGATGAACACCACACCACCGTGGTCCCGGCGGTGCGCGACCCACCCGGCCAGCGTGACGGTCTGGCCCTCGTCCGAAGCACGCAGAGTGCCTGCCTCACGGGTGCGGATCATCTCTTCCCCAAGCCTGTTGACAGAAAGATCGGGACTCACATGCCCGTCGGCCGGGGTGCCCCGGGAACCGACGGCGCTTCGGGATCTCGCTCGCCGAGCCCGGCCAGGAACGGGTTGGACCAGCGCTCGGCGCCGATGGTGGTGGCCGGCCCATGCCCGGCGAGGACCTCGGTCTCGTCCGGCAGCGGCAGGCAGACCCGGGCCAGGCTGTCCAGGATCGTCGTGTAGTCGCCGCCGGGCAGGTCGGTCCGGCCAATCGACCCGGCGAACAGCAGGTCGCCGCTGAACAGCGTGCCGGGCTCGGCCGCGGCCGGCAGCCGGAACGTCACCGAACCTGGGGTGTGCCCCGGCGCGTGGTCCACCAGGATCTTGACCCCGGCCAGGTCGAGCTCCATCCCGTTGGTCAGCTCCCTGACATCGTCGGGCTCGGTGAAGGTGATGCCGCGGAACAACTGCTGGCCCGGCCCGAGCGCCAGCCCGCGGGCCGGATCGGTCAGCAGGCCCCGGTCGTCCGGGTGGATAAAGGCCGGGATGTCCCTGGCGCCGCAGACCGGGGCCACGGACCAGATGTGATCAACGTGCCCATGCGTGAGCAAAACCGCCGCGGGCTGCAGCCGGTGCCGCTCGACGATCTCCTGGATACCCGGCTCGGCGTCCTGGCCCGGGTCGATAATCAGGCATTGCTCGCCCGGCCCGGCCGCCACGAGATAGCAGTTCGCGGCGAACGACCCGGCCGGGAACCCGGCGACAAGCACGGCTGGCCTCCTCTGGCGAGCGCGGGCGGTGTGCGTACAGGCTACCGACGGTGATGTCAGGCCGTGCGCAGGCCCAGTCAGGACACGGACAGGACGCGGTTGGTGCGGCGAACAGATAACAGACGCGCCAACGCTCGCTCCGCGCGGATACGATTCGCGCAGTTTCGCTGATCACTCTACCCGGGCGACGACAGGAGGGTTCCGAGGGTGGCGGGCAAGAAGGAACGTCAGCGCAAGCTGGCCAGGGAGCGGTACCGGCGCCGGGCAGCGCGGCAAGTCAAGCGGGACAGGCGAACGCGCCAGATGACCATCGTCACCGTCGCGGTGGTGGTGGCGGTCGGCATCGGAGTGGGCGGTTTCCTGCTCGCCGGCCAGTCCGCGGGCACGCCGAACGCCGCGTCCAGCCCCAGCGCGACTCCGTCCCCCAGCGCCAGCCCCACCCCCGCCACAATCGCGGAACCTGCGCACCACTGCACCTACACCGCGAATCCGCCGGCCGCGCGCAAGGTCTCGTTCCCGCCGGCCACGCCAGATTTCAAGGCCGCGTACCAGGCCACGATCACCACTAACCGGGGCGCCATCGTGGTCGACCTGCTGAACTCCGAGGCCACCTGCACGGTCAACTCGTTCGTGCACCTGGCGGCGCAGAGTTTCTACAACAAGACCCCGTGCCCGCGGCTAGTCACCACTGAGGGCCTGTACCTGCTGCAATGCGGTGACCCGACCGGGAAGGGAAGCGGGGGGCCAGGTTACGAGTTCGCCAGCGAGAACCTGACCGGCGCCAAATATCCGGCCGGAACCCTGGCCATGGCGAACACGGGCGCGCCGGACAGCAACGGAAGCCAGTTCTTCCTGGTGTATAAGGACACAACACTGCCACCCAGTTACACACCGTTTGGCAAGATCGTAAGCGGACTTAATATCCTCCAGAATGTAGGTAAGCGTGGATTTGGCCCGCCGCTCAACTCCGCGGGCGGCGGCGCGCCGAAGGAGAGCGTCGAAATCGAGAGCGTGACCATCAAGAAGACATGACTGAAGCGGCGTCACCCGTCGGGTACATGGCGGGGGGCTCCGAGGGGGTGATCCCCACGGGGTCAGCACTGAGCAGGAGGTTCGCGGTGAGCACGGCCAACGATGCGTGGGGCAGGGTAGCCGATGACGGCACCGTCTACGTGCGTACCGCCGAGGGCGAGCGGGTGGTGGGTTCGTGGCAGGCCGGGAGTCCGGACGAGGCGCTGGCTTTCTTTGAGCGCAAGTTCGCCGCCCTGGAGACCGAGGTCAGCCTCCTCGAGCAGCGGATAGCGACCACCGACCTGTCGCCCGCGCACGCTCAGGCGACGATCACCCGGCTGCTGGCCGCGGTGTCCGAGGCCCACGCCGTCGGCGACCTGGAAGGGCTGCGGGGCAGGCTGCAGGCGATGACCGGCCTGGTCGATCACCGCCGGGAGGAGCACAAGGCCGCCCGGGATCAGGCCCGTGTCCAGGCCCTCGAGACCAAGGAGCGCATCGTTGCCGAGGCCGAGCAGATCGCGGCCGAGGCGACGCACTGGAAGATCAGCGGCGAGCGGATGCGGCAGCTGCTCGAGGAGTGGAAGGCCGCGCCACGCGGTGACCGCGCGACCGAGACCGCCCTGTGGAAGCGGCTGTCCGCCGCCCGTAACGCGTTCACCAAGCGCCGCCGGGCCTACTTCGCGGGCCTGGAGGAGGAGCGTGAAGGGGCCAGGGGCCGCAAGGAGAAGCTGGCCGCCGAGGCCGAGGCGCTGGCCTCGTCGACAGACTGGGGGCCCACGGCGTCCGCCTTCCGCGAGCTGATGCGGTCGTGGAAGGAGGCGGGCCGGGCGGACCGGGGCTCTGAAGAAGAGCTGTGGACCAGGTTCAAGGCGGCGCAGGACACGTTCTTCCAGGCGCGGGCCCAGGTGCTGCACGCCAAGGACGCGGAACTGCGGGAGCACGCGGACGTCAAGACGCGGCTGCTGGCCGAGGCAGAGAAGCTGGTACCTGTCACCGACCCGCGCGCGGCCCGGTCGACCCTGCGCGGCATCCAGGAGCGCTGGGAGCAGGCGGGGTCTGTGCCGCGGGATTCGCATGAGCGGCTGGAGGGTGGGCTGCGGCGGGTTGAGGAGGCCGTGCGGAAGGCCGAGGACTCGCAGTGGCGCCGGTCCAATCCGGAGGCGCTGTCGCGGGCCCGGGGCACGGTGGAACAGATCCGGTCCGCGATAACCCAGCTGGAGGGCCAGCTCTCCCGGGCGCAGGAGAAGGGTGACGCCACTGCCCAGCAGCGCGCCGAGGAAGCCATCGCCGCCCGCCGCTCCTGGCTAGAAGAAGCCGAGCGCACCCTCGCCGAACTGTCCGGCTGAGGGAGGATCTGGGGCATCAGCCCGAGATTAAACGCAGCATTACCCACCCAAGCCAGAGGAAGGGCGTAGCCAGGCCAGCCGCGACGGCCGGCCGAAGGCCGTGAAGGGGGAAGGGGAGGTGGGTGGGGGATGGCATGCGGGGGGTCCTGGGGGTCGTCCCCCCCGGGCTAGTTCGTTATCCGGTAGACGTCGTAGACGCCGTCGACTGAGCGGACCGCGCGCAGCACGTGCCCCAGGTGCTTCGGGTCGCCCATCTCGAACGTGAACTTGCTGACCGCGACCCGGTCCCTGGTCGTGGTCACCGACGCGGACAGGATGTTCACGTGCTGGTCGGAGATGGCCCGGGTGACGTCGGACAACAGGCCTGTGCGGTCCAGCGCCTCGGTCTGGATGGCCACAAGGAAGAGTGAGCCCTCCCGCGGAGACCAGTGCACCCGCACCACCCGCTCGGGCTGCGACTCCAGCAGGTGGCTGAGGTTGACGCAGTCGGCGCGGTGCACCGAGACCCCGTTGCCGCGGGTGACAAAGCCGGTGATGGAATCGCCAGGCACCGGGGTGCAGCACTTGGACAGCCGGGCCCACACGTCGGCCGCGCCCTCCACGACCACGCCGGAGTCGCCTGCGGGCAGCGGCTTCGGCGCGCGGGTGAGCAGCGTGGTCTCGGCCAGGTCCTCCTGCGCCCCGGCGATGCCGCCCGCCGTCCTGACCAGCTTGGCCACGACCGACTGCGCGCTGACGTGCCCCTCGCCGACCGCCGCGTACAGCGCGGACAGGTCCGCGTAGCGCAGGTCGTGGGCCACCCCGAGCAAGGCGTCGCCGGTGGCGAGACGCTGCAGCGGCAGGCCCTGCTTGCGCATGGCCCGGGCGATCGCGGCCTTGCCAGTCTCGGTGGCGGCCTCCCGGCGCTCCTTGGAGAACCAGTGCCGGATCTTGTTCCTGGCCCGGGCGCTCTTGACGAACTGCAGCCAGTCCCGGCTCGGCGCCGCGTCCTGGGCCTTGGAGGTGAAGATCTCCACGGTGTCGCCGTTGTTCAGCGCGTTCTCCAGGGCGACCAGGCGGCCGTTGACCCGGGCCCCGATGCACCGGTGGCCGACCTCGGTGTGGATCGCGTACGCGAAGTCCACCGGCGTCGCTCCCTGCGGCAGCGCGATCACCTCGCCGCGCGGCGTGAACACGTACACCTCGGCGGCGCCGAGGTCGAACCTGAGCGACTCGAGGAACTCGGCCGGGTCGGCGGTCTCCCGCTGCCAGTCGACCAGCTGGCGGAGCCAGGCCATGTCGGCGGTGCCGCTGCCGCCCGCCGCGGTCTCCTCCTTGTACTTCCAGTGCGCGGCGACGCCGTACTCGGCCCGCTTGTGCATGCCCCAGGTCCTGATCTGCAGCTCGACGGGCTTGCCCTCGGGGCCGATGACACTGGTGTGCAGCGACTGGTAGAGGTTGAACTTCGGCATCGCGATGTAGTCCTTGAACCGCCCGGGCACCGGGTTCCACCGGGCGTGGACGGTCCCGAGGGCCGCGTAGCAGTCGCGCACCGAGTCCACCAGCACGCGGATGCCGACCAGGTCGTAAATGTCGTCGAAGCCGACATTCCTGGCAATCATCTTCTGGTAGACGGAGTAGTAGTGCTTCGGCCGGCCAGTCACCCGCGCCTTGATCTTCGCATCGCGCAGGTCCGCCGAGACATCTTCGATGACCTCCTGCAGGAACACGTCCCGGCGCGGCGCGCGCTCGGACACCAGGCGCGCGATCTCGTCGTAGCGCTTGGGGAACAGGGTGGCGAAGGCCAGGTCCTCGAGTTCCCACTTCACGGTGTTCATGCCGAGCCGGTGCGCGAGCGGCGCGAAGATCTCCAGGACCTCGCGCGACTTCCGCTCCTGCTTCTCGCGCGGCAGGTAACGGAGCGTCCGCATGTTGTGCAGCCGGTCGGCCAGCTTGATCACCAGCACCCGGATGTCGCGGGACATCGCGACCACCATCTTGCGGACCGTCTCGGCCTCGGCGGCCTCGCCGTACTTGACCTTGTCGAGCTTGGTCACCCCGTCGACGAGGTTAGCCACGTCGTTGCCGAAACCGCGGCGCAACTCGGCGAGCGTGTAGGAGGTGTCCTCGACGGTGTCGTGCAGCAGCGCGGCGCACAGCGTCTCGCTGTTCATGCCCAGCTCGGCCAGGATCGTGGCCACGGCGAGCGGATGGGTGATGAAGGGGTCGCCGCTGCGGCGGACCTGGCCGGCGTGCGCGCGGGCGGCGACCTCGTAGGCCCGCTCGATCGCCCGCACGTCGACCTTGGGGTGGGTGGCGCGAACCGTCTTGATGAGTGGCTCGAGCACCGGGTTGGCGCCGCCGCCCCGGGGCGCGCCGAGCCGGGCCAGCCGACGGCGGACGGCGGCGGTGCCGGCGGCCGCGGCGCTGGTGTCGCCCGCGGGCGTGCCCCCGGCCGGCAGGACGCTGCCGCGGCCCCCGCGGGCCGAGGCGCCGGAGCGGGTGCGCCCGGAGGCCGGGGCCTTGGACCGCGGCTTACTCGCCGGCCGGGCCCTCTCGGCCGGAGCGCTGGCGGGCGGGTTCTGGTCAGGCTCGCCGTCGGCCGGCTGAGCCTCCTCCTGGTCGCCGGCGGACTCGCTGCTGTCGGCTGCGGGGGGGCGGGCGGGCGAGGGGGCCTCGGCGGGCGCAGCCTGAGCGGACGCCACCCCGCCTTCCTCCGCGGACAGTTCAGGTCCGGTCGATTCCCGCTGTCCGTCGGCGGCCCGGGTGACGTCGGTTCCGGCCGTTCCGGCCGTGGCCACGTCACCGGTCACATGCGCTCCTCACGTTCGCAGAAGCATCCAGTCTATCGACCGGAGGTGGCTGGGGTGCCCGGCGTGCAATCGTCACACCGTGAGGAGCGCGCGAAGCTCCAGGCCGGGCAGGCTGGCGCGGCCGTCGAGGAAGCCGAGCTCGAGCAGCACAGCGATCGCCGCCACCTCCGCGCCGGACCTGCGGACCAGGTTCACGGTGGCGGCCGCGGTGCCGCCGGTGGCGAGGACGTCGTCGATGATCAGCACCCGCTCGCCGGGTTCGAAGGCGTCGGTATGCACCTCGATCGTGGCCGTGCCGTATTCGAGCTGATACGACTCGGCGTGGGTCGCCGAGGGCAACTTGCCCTGTTTGCGCACCGGGACAAAACCGGCCAGGAGGCTGCACGCCACCGGAGCGGCCAGGATGAACCCGCGGGCCTCGATCCCGACCACCCTGTCGACCGGCCCGTGGCCGGCCGCCAGCGCGGCCACCACCGCGGCGAAGGCCTGGCCGTCGGCGAGCAGCGGGGTGATGTCCTTGAACACGATGCCCGGCTGCGGATAGTCCGGTATATCCCGTATTCTGGCGCTGATCAGGCCGGCCAGGCCGGGATCGGTCCGGGCAGGGTGGTCGCCGGGCACGGTGGCGGCCTACCGGCGCTTCTTCTTGCCCGTGGGACGGCGTTTGGCGGCGCTGGTCCGCCGGGGCTGCTGCCGCGGCCCCGGCCGCGCTCCGCCAGTGCCGCGTGGGGTCGATCCGCTGCTGGCCCCCCGCACCGCCGGGACCGGCTCGTCAGACCCGGGATCGGACACGGCGCCGTTGGCCGTGGCCTCGTCGAACTCGTCCTCCGGCCCGGCGTCGATGTCGATCCCTGGCTCGTCCTCGGCCTCAGCCTCGGCCGCTGAGCCCGGACCGGTTCCCGCCCCCCCGGCCTTCGCCGCCTTGGCCCTGGCCCGCTGCGCCGCGCGCCCGCCGGAGGCCCGCAGCGCCACGCGCCTGGCCAGCTGCTTGTACTGCGGTTCTCGCTCCTTCAGGTCGGCCAGCACCGGCGTGGCGATGCAGATCGACGAATAGGTACCGGACAGCATGCCGACGAACAGCACCAGCGCCAGGTCCTGCAGCTCGCCGGTGCCCAGCACGAAGACGGCGACCACCAGGATCGCAGCGACCGGCAGCAGCGCGATAACCGAGGTGTTGATGGAGCGGACCAGGGTCTGGTTCAGGGCCAGGTTCGCCGCCTGGCTGTAGGTGGTCCGGCCGGTGGCGAGCAGGCCCGCCGTATTCTCCCGTACCTTGTCGAAGACGACCACGGTGTCGTAGAGCGAGTAGCCGAGGATCGTCAGCAGGCCGATGACCGTCGCCGGGCTCACCTGGAAGCCGG
This sequence comes from uncultured Actinomycetota bacterium, assembly GCA_963844655.1. Lineage (GTDB taxonomy): Bacteria > Actinomycetota > Actinomycetes > Streptosporangiales > Streptosporangiaceae > JASHPR01. The sequence continues at coordinate 38,080 of CAWJPA010000011.1, forward strand.
CCAGCGCGTAAACCCCGATCGTGATCACGATGTCGTGTATGAGGGCGACGAACGCCGCGATGGCCATCTTCCACTCGAACGCGATCGACAGGTAGATCACGATCACGACCAGGAACGCGATCAGCGCCTGGAGCGCCTTCTGCGAGATCTGCGAGCCCCAGCTCGGCCCGACGAACGTGGTGCTGACCGCGTTGGCCCCGCCGGACAGGTGCAGGTCGGACCCGAGCGCGTTCTGGACCGCGGTCTGCGTGTTGAAGCTCAGCTTGGCCGTCTGCACCTGCCATTTCACATCGCGGCCGACCCCGACCTGCTGCACGATCGGGTCGTCGCCGCCGCCCGAGTCCTTCACCACGGAGCTGATCTGGGTCGAGGTCGCCGTCGGAGAGTGGAACAGGAAGACCGAGCCGCCCTTGAAATCAACGCTGTAGTTCAGGCCCCGGAACAGCAGCGCGGCGATGCTGATGACCAGGATCAGCCCCGAGATCAGGTACCAGAGCTTCTGCCTGCCGACGAAATCGACGGAGACCTCGCCCCGGTACAGCCGCCCGCCGATATTGCCGAGCCGGGACATCACGCCTCCTTCGGGTTGGTCCGGGCCTGGCCGGCCGAGGTGGTGCTGCCGGACGGCGTGCCCGACGGCGTGCTTCGGACCGCTGGCCTGCCGGCCGGGCGCCTGCTGCCGCGCCAGGGCGATCGCGCCCCGAGCCGGGCCGGGTCCAGGCCGGACAGCGGATGCCCCTGGCCGTAGAACTTGGTCCGGGCCAGCAGCGTGACCATCGGCTTGGTGAACAGGAACACCACGACGACGTCGACCAGGGTGGTGAGGCCGAGCGTGAACGCGAAGCCCTTGACGTCACCGACGGCGAACTTCCACAGCAGCGCGGCGGCGAGGAAGGACACGGTGTCGGAGACCAGGATGGTCCGCCGCGCCCGCTGCCAGCCGCGTTCCACCGCGGTCCGCAGCGTCCGGCCGTCCCTGACCTCGTCCCGCAGCCGCTCGAAGTACACCACGAAGGAGTCGGCGGTGATGCCGATCGCGACGACCAGGCCCGCGATGCCGGCCAGCGAGAGGGTGAGGTCACCGTACTTGCTGAGCAGGACCACGGACAGATAGGACAGCAGCGCGGCGATGGCCAGGCTGGACACCGAGACCAGGCCCAGGCCCCGGTAGTAGAGGAACGAGTAGATCACCACGAGGAGCAGGCCGATCGCCGCGGCGATCAGCCCGGCGTGCAGCTGGGACGCGCCGAGCTGGGCGCTGATCGACTGGATCGACTGCTTCTGGAAGGTCAGCGGCAGCGCGCCATAGCTGAGGATGTTCGCCAGGTAGGTGGCCTGCTGCTGGGAGAACGTGCCCTGGATCTGGCCGTTGCCGCCGGTGATCGCCGAGCTGACGTACGGGATGGACACCGGTGTGCCGTCCAGCACGATCGCGAACGTGTTCAGCGGGTTGGTGGAAGAGCCCTGGTACTTGGTGAACATGTCCGAGGTCAGCGTGCCGAACGCCTTGGCCCCGTCGGGCTTGAAGCTGAGGGTGACCCACCAGTTGCCGTTGGGCTGGAGCGCGACGCCGGCCGTCTTGACCATCTGGCCGGTCACCGTGGACTTGTCCAGCGCGAACTTTGCCCCCTGATAGCAGCTGACAACCTGAATATTCGGATTGTCCCAGTTGTTGGGGTTATTGCCGTAGATCTGGGATCGCCAGTTTTTATCGGCGCAGTTCAGCTTGTCGAACTGGGCCTTGACCGTGGCACTCAGCGCGGCGGCGTCGCCCACCCCGTCCGTGGTCGTGGACAGCTTGGGCTTCGTCGTGGCCGGCGGGCTGGGCGAGGCGCTGGCCTTCGGGCTCGGCGACGCACTGGCCTTCGGGCTCGCGCTGGCCGACGGGCTGGGGGTCGGCGTCGCGGTGGGGGTCGGCGTCGTGGTGTTGTTCGCCTCGAGCAGCACCTGGCGGAACCGCAGCTCGGCCGTGGTGCCGACCAGGTTGACCACCCGCGACGGCGCCTGGCCGGGTACCGCGACGTTGATGATGTTGCTGCCCTGCTGCACGACCGAGGCCCCGCTGAACCCCGCGCTGTTGACCCTGTTCTCCATGATCGAGATCGCGGTGTTCATGTCCGTCTGGCTCGGCGGCTGCCCTGGTTTGGTCGATACCGCCTTCAGGGTCACCGTGGTGCCGCTAGAAAGGTCGAGACCCAGGCCGACCTTGAAGCCCTTGTGCCAGTTCGCCGGCTGGAACGCGTACTTGCCCACGACCGCGGCCAGCATGATCACGATCAGCACGATCAGTGCCGCGAGGAGCCGAACCGGCTTGGACGTAGTGGTTGGCTGTGCCACTTTCTCGAGTGTTCCTTATCTCGCTGGTGCCTGCGGCCGCCCGGTGGGGCCTGCGGCTCCGCTAGATGTTCCGGTCCTGTGGATTTAAGTCGCCGGTCCGGCTGTCGTCGTGGCTGCCGTCCGTGTGACTGCCGTCCTCCGACGCGGAGGCGGCCCCGTCCTGCATGGGGTCGGCGTCCGGCATGCCGGTCCCGGCCCCGTCCTGGACGACCTCCATCACTGCCCGCCGCAGCATCCGGATGTCAACCCCGGGAGCTATCTCGACCACGATATCGCCGTCCTCCACCGACTTCACCGTGCCGTAGATCCCGGCCGTGGTCCGGATCCGGGAGCCAGGCAGGACGGTGCTCTGCGTCTGCTGGGCCTGGCGCTGCCGGTTGCGCTGCGGCCTGATCATCGTCATGTACAGGAGCACGAACAGCACCACGATGATGAGGATCGGCAGGAGGTTAGGGCTCGACGACTTGGTCGTAGCCGCGAGAATCATGTTGCCCATCGCGGGGCATCCTTCCAGTTGATGGCAGCAGAGGCCGGGGACCGGCCCGACACGGGGCCCGCACAAAGGCCGGCACCGGCGCCAGGGGGCTGTTGTTGACCAACTGCCGAAGTGTAGCGGCGCGCAAGCGACGCACCAACAGGCTACGGCGTTCGAGAAGTGATCGTGACCAGCCCGCGACCGCCCGTTATGTTTCTGCACCTGGCGGGGAGGCCAGGCGAGACCGCGATTCTAGGCTATCCGAACAGGGTCGCGGACCCCGGGGGCTCGGCCGGGGCGGCCAGGCCGAGCCGCTCCCAGGCGGCGGGGGTGGCCACCCGGCCGCGCGGGGTCCGGGCCAGCAGGCCGAGCCGGACCAGGAAGGGCTCGACGACCACCTCGACGGTCTCCGCCTCTTCCCCCACGGCCACCGCCAGCGTGGACAGGCCGACCGGGCCCCCGCCGAACCGGCGGACCACCGCGGTCAGCACGGCCCGGTCCAGGCGGTCCAGGCCGAAGTCGTCGACCTCGTAGAGCTCGAGTGCGGCGCGGGCCACATCTTTGGTCACCACGCCGTCGGCGCGGACCTCAGCGTAGTCGCGAACCCGGCGCAGCAGCCGGTTGGCGATGCGCGGGGTGCCGCGGGAGCGGCCGGCGATCTCGTCGGCGCCGTCGTCGCGCAGCGCCACCCCGAGCAGCCCGGCGGACCGGCGCACGATGACCCCGAGCTCACCGGCCTCGTAGAAGTCCAGGTGCGCGGTGAAACCGAACCTGTCGCGCAGCGGCGCGGGCAGCAGCCCGGCCCGCGTGGTGGCGGCGACCAGCGTGAACGGGGCGATCTCCAGCGGGATCGCGGTGGCGCCCGGGCCCTTGCCGATCACCACGTCGACCCGGAAGTCCTCCATCGCCAGGTACAGCATCTCCTCGGCCGGCCGGGCGACGCGGTGGATTTCGTCGATGAACACCACCTCGCCCTCGCCCAGCGTGGACAGGATCGCGGCCAGGTCCCCGGCGCGCTCGATGGCCGGGCCGCTGGTGATCCGGAGCGGGGCGCTGAGCTCGGCCGCGATGATCATGGCGATCGTGGTCTTGCCCAGGCCGGGCGGGCCGGAGATCAGCACGTGGTCGGGCGGCCTGCCGCGGCGCACCGCGCCCTCGAGGAGCAGCGAGAGCTGCTCACGCACCCGGGTCTGGCCGACCAGCTCGCTCAGCCGCCTGGGCCGCAGCGCGCTCTCGATCACGCGGTCGTCGGCGTCCGCGATAGCCGAGACCACGCGTTCCCCAGTCCCCTGCCCCTCACCCACCTCCCCGGCCCGCGTCGCCTCGGGCTCGGCCCCGCGGCCGGTCACGTGCGCCCCAGCACGCGCAGCGCGGCCCGCAGGGCCACCGCCACGTCCACGGCCTGCCCGTCCACCGCCTGCCCGTCCACAGCAGCACCGTCTGAGGGCTGGGCGCCGGCGGCGGCCAGCTCCGGCTCAACCACCGCGATGGCCTGGTCGGCATCGCGGGCCTGCCAGCCCAGGCTCACCAGGCCCGCCCGCACCTGGTCCCGCCAGGACGCCGCCGCGGCCCGGGCGCCGGGGCCCGCTCCCGGGACGGCGGAACCCACGGCCAGGCCGTCGCCGGGCGAGCCGAGCCGGCCCGCGAGCTCGAGCACGATCCGCTGCGCGCCCTTCCGGCCGATGCCGGGCACCGTGGTCAGCGCGGCCAGGTCCTCGGCCGCCACGGCCCGGCGCAGCGCGTCGGGGGTGAACACCGCGAGCATGGCCAGCGCCAGCCGCGGCCCGACCCCGCTGGCGGTCTGCAGCAGCTCGAAGGTATTGCGTTCATCATCCGCGGCGAACCCGTACAGGGTCAGGGCGTCCTCGCGGACGACGAGCGAGGTCGCCACCCGGGTCCGCTCCCCCGTGCGCAGCCCGGCCAGCGTGCCCGGGGTGCACTGCACAAGCAGACCGACCCCGCCGACATCGATCACCGCGCCGTCGGGCGCCACCGAGGACACGGTCCCGTTCAGGTGCGCGATCATGTCATCCTCCAGTCGCAGATCGGGCGGGTCGCGGGTGCGCCGCAGCCGCGACGGCCGCGGCCAGGCGGCGCTGCGCCCCGCCGCGCCACAGGTGGCAGATGGCCAGGGCCAGCGCGTCCGCGGCATCCGCGGGCCGCGGGGGGTCGGTCAGGGCCAGCAGCCGGGTCACCATCTGCGTCACCTGAGCCTTGTCCGCCCGGCCGCTGCCGGTGACCGCGGCCTTGACCTCGCTCGGCGTGTGCAGCGCGACCGGCAGGCCGCGCCGCGCCGCGCAGACGATCGCGACCGCCCCGGCCTGGGCCGTGCCCATCACCGTGCGCACGTTGTGCTGGCTGAACACCCGCTCGACCGCGACCGCGTCCGGCCGGTGCTCGGTCAGCCAGCGCTCGATCTGCTCCTCCACGGCGAGCAGGCGCGCCCCGATCTCGTCTCCGGCCGGGGTGGTGATCACCCCGGTCGCCACCAGCGCCAGCCTGCGACCCGGCTCGCCCTCGACAACCCCGATCCCGCACCGGGTGAGACCGGGATCGACGCCGAGCACCCGCATCTCGCTCTCCATCCCCGGTTACCGGCCTGCCCACCACGGGCGAACATCTGTTCGGACGTGACACTACCGGCCAGGCGAGCGGTGGCCCGCGATGCCGCGCGGCGTGTCGGCCGCCGGTTGGGCCCCTGGCCGGGGTCAGAAGCCGACGAGCATGAAGGCCGGCCCGGCGAACGCACTGTCGAGCGCCTCGTCCGTGCTGGCGTCGCCGCCCGCCGCCAGGCCGGCCAGGCGCAGCGTGGCCATCGGGATGCCCGCGTAGAGCGCGGCGAAGCCACGGGCCCCGAGCCGCAGCGGCCCGGCGGGTGACTCCGGTGCGGGCGGATGCGTAACGGCCGGGTGGAGAGATCCCTGGCCGCCACCGACCTCCAGCGTCCACCGCCCCGTGTGGCCGGGGCGCGCCGCGTCGTCGAGCTGCAGCGTGACCGCGAGCTCGGCCCCGCCAGGGAAGCCGCGCCCGGCGACGGCCTGGGGGGCGTCCACGACCCGCAGCATCCACCGCTCGCGTTCCACCACGACATCCGGCTCGCGGGTCAGCCAGCCGAGCGGGTCATCCGGGGTTACCACCGCGCGCACGCGCTCGGCCTGCGCCACGTACGAGCTCACGACCGACCACAGGGCCCGGGTCGTCCCGGCCGAGCCCGCGACCACCTGACGGACGAAGAGGTCACGGTGGCTGCGCTGCCAGCCGTAGGCCAGGAAGCCGTCCGGTGCCAGGTAGCAGAACACGTCCTCGTCATCCAGCCACCAGCGCCGGGCCGTGGCGGCGTCACAGGTGGCCGGGCCGCAGTGCCTGGCCGCCTCGTGTACGGCCGCGATCACCGCCAGGACCTGGGCGGCGTCGCCAGGCCCGGCGCGGCGGAGCGCGGGCAGCGGTCCCGCGGGCACATCGGCGGGCAGCGGCACGGCCAGCGACCGGGCCGGGATCACGGCCTCGTACCAGCCGCCCGCCAGTTCCCAGCCGAGCGACCGGTAGACCGGCGCGGTGGCCGGATAGAGGACCGACAGCGGGTAGCCCCGGTCGGCGATCGCGCGGAGCAGCTCGGTCATCAGCGCGGTCCCGATGCCGCGGCCGCGCGCCTCGGGCGCGACCTTGACCCCGCCTACGCCGGCCATCCGCACGGCCCGGCCGTGCCACCACTGGCGCAGGTCGTGGAAGCCGGCCGTGGCCAGCAGCCGCGGCCCGTCGAATACGCCGTAGTACCGGCCGTCCCCGATGCCTGCCTCGACCTCGGTCAGCCAGCGGAGCCGACGCGCGTCGTCGAGCGGCCCGAAGGACCGGCGGGTCAGATCGAGCTCGTCGGCGAGGTTGTCATCCGGGCGCAGTGTGCGGATGTCCACAGCTCAGCCGAGCTTCTCCATCACGTCGTCGGAGACCGAGTAGTTTGCGTAGACGTCCTGCACGTCATCGGAGTCCTCGACGGCCTCGATCAGCCGGAACACGCGCTTGGCGTGATCTTCGTCCAGCGGTACCTCGACCGTGGGCAGGAACGCCGCCTCCGCCGATTCATAGTCGATCCCGGCGTCCAGCAGCGCCTGGCGCACCGCGACCAGGTCGTGCGCCTCGCTGACCACCTCGAACGACTCCCCGAGGTCGTCGACCTCCTCGGCTCCCGCGTCGAGGACGGCCAGGAGCACGTCATCCTCGGTCACCCCGCCCGCCCTGGGGACGATCACCACGCCCTTGCGGTTGAACAGGTAGGACACCGAGCCCGGGTCGGCCATCGAGCCGCCGTTGCGGGTGAGCGCGGTGCGCACGTCGGCGGCGGCCCGGTTCTTGTTGTCGGTCAGGCACTCCACCAGGATCGCCACGCCGCCGGGGCCGTAGCCCTCGTAGGTGACGTTCTCGTACGTCGCGCCGCCGGCCTCGAGGCCCGCGCCGCGGCGGACCGCACGGTCGATGTTCTCATTCGGGACGGAGTTCTTCTTGGCCTTCTGGATGGCGTCATACAGCGTGGGGTTACCGGCCGGATCGCCGCCGCCGGTCCGCGCCGCCACCTCCACGTTCTTGATCAGCTTGGCGAACAGCTTGCCGCGCCTGGCGTCGACGACGGCCTTCTTGTGCTTAGTGGTCGCCCACTTCGAGTGGCCGCTCATGATCTTTCCTTCACCATGTCTACAAAAAGCCTGTGGATGCGCACGTCCGGCGTGAGCTCGGGGTGGAACGCGGTGGCGAGCGCCGGACCCTGGCGGACCGCGACGATCCTACCGGTACCGGGCTCGGTCCCGACGATCTCGACGTCCGTGCCGGTCTGCTCTACCCACGGCGCCCGGATGAACACCGCGCGGAAGGCCGGGTCGCCGATGCCGCTCAGCGCGATGTCGCTCTCGAACGAGTCGACCTGGCGGCCGAACGCGTTACGCCGGACGGTCATGTCGATCCCGCCGAGCGTCTCCTGGCCCGTGATCCCGTCCCTCAGGCGGTCCGCCAGCATGATCATCCCGGCACAGGAGCCGAAGGCGGGCAGGCCCGCCCCGAGGCGCTTCCGCAGCGGCTCCATCAGCTCGAAGATCACCGCGAGCTTCCACATCGTGGTGGACTCGCCGCCCGGGATCACCAGCCCGTCGACGCTGTCGAGCTCGGCCGGGCGGCGCACCGGGATCGGGCGCGAGCCCGCCGCGGCCAGGGCCCTGAGGTGCTCGACCACGTCCCCCTGCAGCGCGAGCACGCCGACGACCGGGCCGTGCGACGGGGCAGCGGGCCGCGCTGCAGCCACTGACGAGGGCACGGGGACGGTCACGGACATCACTCCACGCGGATAGGGGTTTGACCCGAGATTAGCCACCTTCAGGAACGCGATCACCGGCCGCGGTCTTCCCTGTGCCGTTCCGTGGGCACACATACCGCCATGACACACGCTTGGACCCCGAGCGGGGGCCCGCCGATGCTCGGCCGGCCCGGCAGCGGCCTGGTCACGCTCCTGGAGGAGACCTCATTCTGCATCAGCGAACCCTCCGGCGACATCCTGCCGGGCGGCGCGCAGGGCCTGTTCTTCCGTGATACCCGGTTCGTCAGCCGGCTCGAGCTCCAGCTGGACGGCGAGCCGCCTGAAGCGGTGGCGGTCCAGCACTCCGACCCGTACGCCTGCACGTTCCTGGGCCGCCGGCCGCCCGGCCCGTGCCAGGCCGACAGCACGCTGCTGGTGATCCGCCAGCGGTACGTCGGCAACGGCATGCGCGAGGACATCACGCTGCGCAACCTCGGCCGGGAGGCCGCCGCCGCGCACCTCACGGTCGCAGTGGACGGCGATTTCGCTGACCTGTTCGAGGTCAAGGAGGGCCGCGGGCGGCCGAACGACGATGACGACGTCGACGCCAGGACCCAGGGCGGGACACTCTGGCTGCGCTGCAGGCGCGGAGCGAACGTGGGCGGCGTGTCGGTCACCGGCACCGGGGACCCGTCGGCCACGCCCCGGCTGCTGACCTGGCAGGCGGTGATCCCCAGCGGTGGCACCTGGACCGCGTCGGTGCAGATCACCCCCAGCCTGGACGGCCAGGAGGCGCCGGAGCGGTACAGCAGGGAAGAGCCGATCGAGCGCTCGGTCCCGGCCCGCCGGCTGGCCGACTGGCGCCACCGCAGCCCGCTGCTGCACACCTCGGACGAGCGGCTGGCCGCCACGTTCGCGACCAGCGCCGAGGACCTGGGCTCGCTGCGCATCTTCGGGCGCGGCCACACCGAGCAGGATGAGCATGCGGTCATCGCGGCCGGGGCGCCCTGGTTCATGACCCTGTTCGGCCGGGACTCCCTGCTCACCTCGTGGATGATGCTGCCGCTGGACCTGTCCGTGGCCCTGGGCACGCTGCGGACCCTGGCCAGCCTCCAGGGCGAGCAGGAGGACCCGCTGACCGAGGAGGAGCCGGGCCGGATCCTGCACGAGACCCGGTCGGGCCGGGACGCCTCGCTGTCGCTGGGCGGCGGCAGCGTCTACTACGGCACCGCGGACGCGACGCCGCTGTTCGTGATGCTGCTGGGCGAGCTGGCCCGGTGGGGCATCCCGGCCGACGCCGTGGACGAGCTGCTGCCGCACGCCGACCGGGCCCTGGACTGGATCGTCAAGTACGGCGACAGGGACGGGGACGGCTTCGTGGAGTACCAGCGGGCCACCGACCGGGGCCTGGCCAACCAGGGCTGGAAGGACTCCTTCGACGGCATCACGTTCGCCGACGGCCGGATCCCCGAGCCGCCGATCGCCCTGGCCGAGGTGCAAGCCTACGTATACGCGGCATACCTGGCGCGGGCCCACTTCGCCCAGGAGCGCGGCGAGGCCGACGTGGCCCGCTACTGGCGGGTGAAGGCGGGCAAGCTCCGGCACGACTTCAACGAGGCGTTCTGGCTGCCCGACAAGGGCTATTTCGCGCTGGGCCTGGATGGCGACAAGCGCCCCATCGACGGCCTCGGCTCGAACCAGGGCCACTGCCTGTGGACCGGGATCGTGGACAGGGACAAGGCCGCCTCCGTGGCCGAGCACCTGGTGTCCCGGACGATGTTCTCCGGGTTCGGGATCCGGACCCTGGCCACGACCGCAGGCGCCTACAACCCGATGAGCTACCACAACGGGTCGGTATGGCCGCACGACAACGCGATCTGCGCGGCCGGGCTCATGCGGTACGGGTTCGTGCCGCAGGCCCAGCAGGTCGCCACCGGGATCCTGGAGGCCGCGGACCGGTTCGGCCACCGGCTGCCCGAGCTGTTCTGCGGGTTCGACCGCGGCGACTTCGCCTCCCCGGTGGCCTACCCGACCTCGTGCTCGCCGCAGGCCTGGGCCGCGGCCGCGCCGTTCCTGCTGCTGCGGACGCTGCTGCGCTTCGATCCCGCGGTGCCGTCGGGCCGGGTGTGGTGCGCCCCCGCGCTGCCCTCCCGGATGCTGCCGCTGCGCGTGGAGGCGCTGCACATCGCGGACTGCATGGCCTCCGTGGAGATCTCACGGCGCGGCTGGCGGGTCGAGGGCCTGCCGCGCGGCCTGGAGCTGATCCGGCGGGCCCGCAACCCGATGACCGCGTCCGGGTAACCGCTCCTGACCCCGGTCTGACCGGGTGGTCGGGGTCCGCAGGGGTGCCCCGGCTGTTCCCGGGCTGCCCGTAAAAGCCCAGCTCAGCGGCTTGCAGCAGCTTGTGACGGACCGGTCTCTCGGGGTCAAGATGCCCCGGATAGCGCCAACCGGAGGTTTCCCCGCCGATCCCCCTGGGAAGATCATCTTCCGGGCTGGGCGAAGCAAATGCCGCCGGGGTCGGGCGCGCAGACTAGGAGGAAGGCAATGTCCTCGGCAGCTTTGATGCCTGACTGTGCTGTTCCGCTGCACATCGCGATGGTGGCTCCACCCTGGTTTGACGTGCCGCCACCGGCGTATGGCGGTGTGGAGGCGGTCGTCGCGGATCTCGTCGACGATCTCGCCGCCCGCGGTCACGAGATCACGCTCATCGGTGCCGGCAAGAACCTGACCAATGCGCACCGGTTCATACCGCTCTGGGAGACGCCGCCGAGCGAGCGGCTCGGGGAGCCGTTCCCCGAGGTGGTGCACGCCGCCCGGGTCGCCGAGGTCCTCGACCATCTCGACGCCGACGTGGTGCACGACCACACCCTGGCGGGCCCGCTGCTCGGCCGCGGCACCCCGGTGCCCACGGTCATCACCGTGCACGGGCCGGTCAACGGCGAGGTCGGCGATTACTACCACGCACTGGGCAGTTCGGTCCGGATGATCGCGATCTCGGAGGCACAGCGGGCGAACGCCCCCGACCTGCCCTGGGCGGCCACCGTGCACAACGCCATCCGGGCGAGCACGTTCCCGTTCCGGGCCGACAAGGAGGAGTTCGTCCTGTTTCTGGGCCGTCTGCACCCGGACAAGGGCGCGCACCTGGCCATCGACGCGGCCCGGGCGGTGGGCCTGCGCATCGTGCTGGCCGGCAAGTGCAGCGAGCCGATCGAGAAGGCCTACCTCGAGCGGGAGATCAAGCCGCGGCTCGGGCCCGACGTCGAGCTGTTCGGGGTGGCGGACGCCCAGGCCAAGCGGGACCTGCTGTCCCGGGCCTGCGCGATGCTGTTCCCGATCTGCTGGGAGGAGCCGTTCGGCCTGGTCATGATCGAGTCCATGGCCTGCGGGACCCCGGTGGTGGCGCTGCGGCGCGGCTCGGTGCCCGAGGTCATCGTCAACGGCGTGACCGGCATCGTCGCTGACGACCCGGAGCAGCTGCCGGAGGGCATCGAGCTGGCCCGGCTGCTTGACCCGGAGGCCTGCCAGGCGCACGTGGCCGCGAACTTCAGCACCGAGGTCATGGCGGCCCGGTACGAGGAGGCCTACCTGCGGGTGCTGGCCGAGACGCCAGCGCCGGCTGCAATGGCCACGGCCGGCCTGCCCACGCTGAGCCGCCGCCGGTAACGCGGCGCAACACCTGGTGTGCCATCCGCGACGGCCGGCTTGCCGGCCCGAGCGGATGGCACGCTATAGGTGCGGGCGGGTCACCGTCGATCCTGGGCCAGCCACACGCCGGGGGCTCCGGGGGGTCGTCCCCCCGGGCTAACACAGCTCACCAGCCGCGGCCCGCGTAGTGCTGCTCGGGCGGGAGCGTGTCCAGGTTGATCCCCACCATGGGCTCACCGAGCCCCCGCGACACCTTGGCGATGACGTCGGGGTCGTCGTGGAAGGTGGTCGCCTTCACGATCGCGGCGGCGCGCGCGGCGGGGTCGCCCGACTTGAAGATTCCCGAGCCCACGAACACGCCCTCTGCGCCGAGCTGCATCATCATTGCCGCGTCCGCGGGCGTGGCGATGCCGCCCGCCGTGAACAGGACCACAGGCAGCTTGCCCGCGGCGGCCACCTCGGCGACCAGCCCGTAGGGCGCCTGCAGCTCCTTGGCCGCGCCGTACAGCTCCTCGGGCGCGAGCGTCGACAGGCCGCGGATCTCCGTCCGGATCCTGCGCATGTGCCGGGTCGCCTCGACCACGTTGCCGGTGCCGGCCTCACCCTTCGACCTGATCATCGCCGCGCCCTCGGCGATACGCCGCAGCGCCTCGCCCAGGTTCGTCGCACCGCACACGAACGGGACCGTAAACTCCCACTTGTCGACGTGATACGCCTCGTCGGCGGGAGTGAGCACCTCGGACTCGTCGATGTAGTCCACGCCGATGGCCTGCAGCACCTGGGCCTCGGCGAAGTGGCCGATCCGGCACTTGGCCATGACCGGGATCGACACCCCGGCGATGATCCCGTCGATCATGTCGGGGTCGCTCATCCTGGCCACGCCGCCCTGAGCCCGGATGTCGGCCGGGACCCGCTCCAGGGCCATGACCGCGACCGCGCCGGCGTCCTCGGCGATCTTGGCCTGATCCGGGGTGACGACGTCCATGATCACGCCGCCCTTGAGCATGTCGGCCATCCCGCGCTTGACCCGGCTCGTCCCGGTCTCGCCTGCGGTGCTGGCCGGCCGGGCCGCGGTCCCGGCGTTGACGTCGCTGGCGGAGCTGGCGGCACTCACGGAACCGGCGTCACTGCCGGCGCCCAGCGGACTGGCGGAACTTGCGGAACTTGGGACTGCCACGGGTAACCTCGCTCGATCGTTCTGCACCGATACATCCATGGTAGGGGCAGGGCGGGGGCGCCGCTCGCGCTGCGATCTGAGCCGGGTGCTGGCCCGGAAGGCCGGGCCAGCGTCTGACGCCTCGGTCAGCCGGTCAGGTGCGGCATGTCGGCACCCTGGCCCGCCTCGCCGGTGCCGACCAGGGAATCCTCGATCTCAAAGAACTCCGGCAGCTCGGCGCTCCCGGCCAGCCGCAGCAGCCGCACCAGCGGACGGTGCCGGGCGGCCCGGGTGGCCGCCACCGCGTCGTTGTAGAACTTCCTGGCCAGGAAGACCTGATGTGCCGCGCCCTCGAGCTCGGTGAGCAGCTCCTCGGCGCCATCCCGGGACGTCACCGAGGCCCGGAACCCCGGCTGGCCGAAGACCGCGCGCAGGGCCCGCGTCAGGTCGCTCTGCGGCAGCTCCTCGCCGCTGGGCGCCGATCTCGCCTCGTGCGCCGCGCCGGCCAGCAGCAGGCTGGTGGCCGGGTCAAGCAGGCCTGACGACGCGAGCTCCAGCGCGACCGAGCTGCGCCGCACCAGGGCGGCATCCAGCGACGCGCGGGCCGCCTCGAGCCGGGCGTGCAGCCGGTCCAGCCGGCCCGCGCGCCAGGACACGTACACGCCGACGATCGCGACCGCGACCACGATCAGGATCGTGGCGACAACCGGGGTCATGGCGCCACCGCCACGTGACCCGCCCCGGGCACCACGGCCTCGTACACCCGCACCACGTCCCTGGCCACCACCGGCCAGTCATAGTCGCGCACGGCCGCCGACGCGGCGGCCGACAGCCCGGCACGCAGCTCGGGCTGGTCCAGCAGCCGCCCGGCGGCCGCGGCCAGGTCCGCCGCGTTGCCGGTCTCGAACAGCTCGCCCGCGCGCCCGCCCCGCAGCACCTGGCGGAACGCGTCCAGGTCGCTCGCGACGATCGGCGCGCCGGACGCCATGGCCTCGGCCAGCACGTAGCCGAAGCTCTCGCCGCCGGTGTTGGGCGCGCAGAAGACGTCCACCGAGTGATAGACGCGGATCTTGTCTTCCTCGCTCACTTCGCCCAGCATCACCACCTGGGCCCGGAGCGGGGCCGGGAGCTTGCCCAGCGCTTCCTCGGCGTCACCCGGGCCCGCTATGAGCAGCCGCAGGCCAGGACGCTGCTCCCCGATGATCGCGAAGGCGCTGAGCATCACCGTGAGGCCCTTCCGCGGCTCGTCGATCCGGCCGAGGAAACCGAGCGCGCCGCCGGCGCCTGGCCAGCCGGGCAGGGGGTCGGCCTTCTCGAACTTCCGCACCGGCACGCCGTTCGGGATCAGCACGGCGTCGCCGCCGAAGTGCTCGACCAGCGTGGTGCGCGCCGCCTCGGACACCGCGATCCGGCCGCTGATCTTCTCCAGCGCCGACTGCAGGATCGGCTCGGCGGCGTGCATGGCGCGCGAGCGGGGGATCGCGGTGTGCACGGTGGCCACGATCGGCCCGTCCGCCACCCAGCAGGCGAGCAGCGACAGGCTCGGCGCGGCGGGCTCGTGCACGTGGAGCACGTCGAAGGCGCCGTCCTTGAGCCACCGGCGCACCCGGCCGGCGGACAGGAAGCCGAACGCGAGCCTGGCGACCGACCCGTTGTAGGGCACGGGCACGGCCCGCCCGGCCGGGACCACGTAGTCGGGAAGCGGGGTGTCATCGTCTGCCGGCGAGATCACCGAGACCTGGTGGCCGAGGTCGATCAGGGCCTCGGCGAGGCCTCGGATGTGCTCCTGCACGCCGCCTGGCACGTCCCAGGTGTACGGGCAGACGAGGCCGATCTTCACCCTCCTCGCCCCCCTGTCCCGTTTGCCCCTTCCGGTCCCGTCGCGTCCGCCACGGCCGCCCTGGCGTCGGACCGGGCCAGCCGTTCCGGGTCAAGGTCGGCGACGAAGACCCGCTGCAGCATGTGCCAGTCGGCCGGGTGCCGCCTGATACCAGCCTCGAAGAAGCACGCGAGATCCTGCATCATCGCCGCCGCCTTGTGCTTTCTGTCCCCCTCGGCGGGCACGGGGATCTCGGGGCCCACGTCGATGCCCAGCCGGTCACCCTCGTACCACAGGGTGGCCGGGAACATCGCCGCGCCTGTGCGCAGGGCGAGCGCGGCAGAACCGCCCATCATCCGTGCCTTCTCGCCGAAAAACTCCACCTCAGTGCCCGCCCCGGTGACGTCCCTGTCTGCTGGCAGGCACACGAGCTTGCCCGCCCGCAGCCGCTCGGACAGTATCCCGAACCTGCTCACCGCTCCCCCGCTGGCGGGCAGTACCTCCATGCCCAGGCCTTCGCGGAAGGCGACGAACCTGTCGTAAACGGACTCCGGCTTGAGCCGCTCCATCACCGTTGTAAAGGAGCCTGCCCCTTCGGCGATGATCCAAGCGCCGGCCCAGTCCCAGTTGGCCATGTGGGCGAGCGCGAACACCACGCCGCGGCCTGACTTGAGACAGCCGAGGGCGTCCTCGACGTGCCCGGTGTGCACGGTGTGCTCGATCAGCTTCGGCACCGGGGTCACCGGCAGCCGGAAGACCTCCATCCAGTACCGGGCGTAGGAGCGCATCGCCTCCCGGGACACCACG
Organism: uncultured Actinomycetota bacterium; assembly: GCA_963844655.1. Lineage (GTDB taxonomy): Bacteria > Actinomycetota > Actinomycetes > Streptosporangiales > Streptosporangiaceae > JASHPR01. Next base: position 53,600 of record CAWJPA010000011.1, read on the forward strand.
CGCAGTTCCGCGCCGGTGGCAGCGGGGCCGAGCACCCGGCGCAGGTTGCCCTCCAGCACCTGGACCTGGGGGCCCTGGCGGCGCCAGGCGATGTCCGCCGCGGTGCGGAACGCCCACCGCGCCCAGGACTCAGGAACCCGGCAGACGACGGACCAGCCGAGGCCATATCCGGCGTCGATCAGCCGGTCCCTCATTCCGGGCATTCGCCACCTCCCGAGTCAGCTCCCCCCGGCTGTTGCCTGGCCGGCGCCTCTGCTGCCGCCCGGTGCACAGCGAGGACCCGCTGCCCGAACGTGAAGGTGCTCGCAGCCGCCAGCAACCAGAGACCCGCGGGAAGGACATACGGTACGCCCAGACCGGCCAGCCCGGTGGCGACAAGAGCGATCACCAGCCGCTCGGTCCGCTCGGCCAGGCCGACGTCGCAGCGCAGGCCCAGGCCCTCGGCCCGGGCCTTCGCGTACGACACCAGCGCGCCGGCCACCAGGCAGTACACCGCGACCCCGGCCATCAGCGTGCTGTGCCCGCCCAGCACGAACCAGGCGGCGAGCCCGCCGAACACCGCCGCGTCGGCTACCCGGTCCAGAGTGGAGTCCAGGAACGCCCCGAAAGCACCGGTCGTGCCCTTGACCCGCGCCAGGGCCCCGTCAAGCATGTCGGCCATAACGAAAAACCAGCAGACCAAAGTCCCCGCGAACAGGTGCCCGGTCGGGAACAGGGCGAGCGCCCCGGCCGACGCCCCCACGGTCCCGGTGATCGTGATCGCGTTGGGGGTGATCGGGGTGCGCGCCAGGGTGCTGGCCAGCGGCTCGAGCAGCCGGGCCAGAGCGGGTCGCAGCACGTTGAGCATGGCCGTCTGATCCTACTGGCGTGCCGCGTGCAGCCGTTCCTGGAGCCCGCCCGTGCCGCCTCCGGCGGCCGCCGTGCAGACCCGCCAGCGGGCCACGACAGTGGGGTGATTCCGGCTCAGGGGTTGTGATCCGGAACCGGCAGGTAAAGGCTGGTCGTGCAGCAGCCGAACGGAGCTATTCAGGAGGCGATCGGATGGTGGAGAAGACGGGCACATCGGGAGCCGCCGGCAGGGCACCAGCGGCCGACCAGCCCGACAGCGTGCGCAATGTCGTGCTCGTCGGCCATTCGGGCGCCGGAAAGACCACCCTGACCGAGGCCCTGCTCGTCGCGACCGGCACGATCCAGCGGGCCGGCCGGGTCGAGGATGGGACGACGGTGAGCGACTTCGACGAGGTCGAGGTCAGGCAGCAGCGGTCGGTCAACCTGGCTCTGGCGCCCCTGACGCACGCAGGGATCAAGGTAAACCTGCTGGACAGCCCGGGCTACGCGGACTTCACCGGGGATCTGCGGGCCGGCCTGCGCGCCGCCGACGCTGCGCTGTTCGTGGTGTCAGCGGCCGAGGGCGTGGACGGCCTGACCAAGATGATCTGGGAGGAGTGCGCCAGCGTCAACATGCCCCGCGCCGTCGTGATCACCAAGATCGACCATCAGCGCGGGGACTTCGGCGACGCGCTCGCCGCGTGCCGCGACGCCTTCGGCGAGTCGGTGGTCCCGCTGTACCTGGCGGTCACGGACGACCAGGGTGAGGCCCGCGGGCTGATCGGGCTGCTGTCCGAGCGCTTCTTCGACTACTCCAGCGGCTCCCGCGAGGAGCGCGACCCCGAGCCGGAGGACGCCGAGCGGATCGATGAGTCACGCAGCGCGCTGATCGAGGCGATCATCCAGGAAAGCGAAGACGAGTCCCTCATGGACCGCTACCTGTCCGATGAGGCGATCGACGCCAAGGTGCTCATCGAGGACCTGGAGAAGGCCGTGGCCCGGGGCAGCCTCTACCCCGTGATCCCGGCCGCGACGCCGCGCGGCATCGGCATGACCGAGCTGCTCGAGATCATGACGCAGGCCTTCCCTGGCCCCGCCGAGCACCCGCTGCCCGCGGTGACCACCCCGGACGGCAAGCCCGTCAGCGGCCTGTCCTGCGACCCGCGCGGGCCGCTGCTGGCCGAGGTCGTGAAGACCACGTCAGACCCGTACGTGGGCCGGATCAGCCTGGTCCGGGTCTTCTCCGGCACGCTGCGCCCGGACGCCGTCGTGCACGTCTCCGGTCACGGCCGGGCCGACCGCGGCCACGCGGACCACGACAACGACGAGCGGATCGGCGCGCTGACCTCGCCGCTCGGCAAGCAGCAGCGCAACATCGCGCAGTGCGTCGCCGGCGACATCTGCGCGGTGGCGAAGCTGGCCAGCGCGGAGACCGGGGACACCCTGTCGGACAAGGAACGGCCGCTGCTGATGGAGGCGTGGGCCAGCCCGGAGCCGCTGCTGCCGGTGGCCATCACCGCGAAGTCCAAGGCGGACGAGGACAAGATGTCGCAGGCGCTGAGCCGGCTGGTGGCCGAGGATCCCACCCTGCGCCTGGAGAACAACTCCGAGACCCGCCAGCTGGTGCTCTGGTGCATGGGCGAGGCCCACGTCGGCCTGCTGCTCGACCGCCTGTCCAGCCGTTACGGCGTGGCGGTGGAAACCACCGAGCTCCGGGTCCCGCTGCGGGAGACGCTCGCGGGCAAGGCCCGGGGCCTGGGCCGGAACGTCAAGCAGACCGGCGGTCACGGCGAGTACGCGATCTGCCACATCGAGGCCGAGCCGCTGCCATCGGGTGAGGGCCTCCAGTTCGTCGACAAGATCGTCGGCGGCGTGGTGCCGCGGCAGTTCATCCCGTCGGTGGAAAAGGGCGTCCGCGCCCAGATGGAGCAGGGTGTGCTGGCCGGCTACCCGATGGTCGACATCCGGGTCACGCTGTTCGACGGCAAGGCGCACTCGGTGGACTCCTCCGACATGGCGTTCCAGAAGGCAGGCCGGGCGGCGCTGCGGGACGCGGCGGAGCAGGCTCACGTGAACCTGCTCGAGCCGGTGGATGAGGTCTCCGTGCTCGTCCCCGACGACTACGTGGGCGCGGTCATGTCCGACCTGTCCTCACGCCGCGGCCGGGTGCTCGGCACCGAGCCCGTCCCCGGCGGCAGGACCCTGGTCAAGGCCGAGATACCCGAACTCGAGATCACCCGGTACGCGATCGACCTGCGGTCCATGTCCCATGGCACCGGCTCCTTCTCGCGCTCCTACCTGCGCTACGAGCCGCTGCCCTCACACCTGGCCGACAAGGTGGTGGGCGACTCCAAGTCGAGCTGAGCCGGCGCCTGGCCCGCCTGCGCTCAGCTCGCCGGCCAGGCCTCGGCAATCATGTCGCGGGTGTCGGCCAGCAGCTGGGGCAGCACCCGCGTCTGCCCAACCGCGGGCATGAAGTTCGTGTCGCCGCCCCACCGCGGCACCACATGCTGGTGCAGGTGCGAGGCGATCCCGGCGCCCGCCACCCCGCCCATGTTCATGCCGATGTTGAAGCCCTGGGCGCCCGAGGCGGCCCGCAGCGCGGTCATCGCGCGCTTGGTGTGGTCGGCCAGTTCCGCGGTCTCCTGCCCGTCCAGGTCGGTGTAGTCCGCCACGTGCCGGTACGGACATACCATCAGGTGGCCGGCGTTGTACGGGTACAGGTTCAGCACCGTGAACACGAGGACGCCGCGGCCCACGATGAGGCCTTCGGCGTCGGTCATCTTGGGAATCCGGCAGAACGGGCAGCCGTCCTCATTGGCATTCGTGGGCTTGCCCTCGCCCTTGATGTAGGCCATCCGGTGCGGCATCCACAGCCGCTGGAATCCATCCGGGATCCCCACCCCATCCTGCGCCGCGAGCCCGTCCGGCCGGGTCTCCTGGCGTACCGAACCCAGCGCCTGGACCCCCTCGTCTCCGCGGACAGGCTCGTCGGAAGCACCTGCTGACACCATGGATGCAGCATAGGTGCGCCAACCCGGGGCCCGGGTGGCCCCCTGTCATGATCATGGTCCTCGCGCCCTCGCCGTCCCGCGCGACCTTCCGGCCGTCTCCGGGCTCCGTCATGCTGGGCAGCAGATGGCTGACTGCCGCTGGTTCAGCAGAAGGAGCCCAGATGATCATCGATTGCGCTCACTACCAGGATGGCCGCAGGCAGGAGGCAGGCGCGGTACCGCTGGAGGAGGCGGCGGCCCGATGCGGGCAGGGCGGCTTTGTGTGGCTGGGCTTGTTCGAGCCCGGAGCGGAGGAGCTGGCCCAGGTCCGGGACGCGTTCGGCCTGCACGAGCTGGCGGTCGAGGACGCGCAGAACTTTCACATGCGGCCGAAGATCGAGCTCTACGACGGGGACGTCCGGCTCGTCATCCTGCGCACCGCCCGGTACGACGATGAGGATGAGGAGGTCGAGTTCGGCGAGATCAGCGTGTTCGTCGCGCCGACCTTCGTGATCACCGTGCGGCAGGGCGTGGCGAGCGAGCTGCACGAGGCCAGGCAGCGGCTGGAGCAGCGGCCGGAGCTGCTCAGCGCGGGCAGTTACTCGGCGCTGTGGGCGATCCTGGATCAGGTCGTGGACGGCTACGCCCCGGTCGTGGCCGGCCTCGAGCACGACATCGACCAGGTCGAGGCCACGGTGTTCTCCGGTGCCGTGGCGCCGACCGAGCGGATCTATTCGCTGCGCCGCGAGGCCAGCGACTTCTACCGGGCCGTCCACCCGCTGCTCGGCGTGGTCGCCTCCGTGGAGCGCGCCGCCGCCACCGCCCAGGAGCTGCAGCCGTATCTGCGCGATGTCCAGGACCACCTGCTCCTGGTCAACGAGGAGGTCGCCGCGCAGCGTGACCTGCTCCGCACTGTGCTGGAGGCCAACATGGCCGTGATCTCGGTCGAGCAGACCAAGGTGAGCGTCCGCCAGAACACCACGATCGAGCAGCTCACGGTCCTGGCCACGGTGTTCCTGCCGCTGACGTTCGTCACCGGCTTCTTCGGCCAGAACTTCCGCTGGCTGGTCGGGGACATCCAGACCCGCGCCGCCTTCGTCCTCTACGGCATCGGCGGCCTCCTGGTGCCGCTGCTCCTGCTGTTCCTGTGGCTGCGGCTCCGCAGGCCCCAGCCCGATGCCGGCGCCACGGTTCCCGGCGCCTGATCCGCACCGGGGCCGCCGGAAATAGGCGAGCGTCGCGGCGGCCGCCTGCGGTACGGTCCGGCGATGAACGAGGACGGCTACTTCGGCGAGGGTGTCGCGGCCACCTACGACGAGTCGGCGGCGGACATGTCCGAGCCGGGCGTCGTCGGCCCGGCGGTCGAGTTCCTGGCCGGGCTCGCCGGCGGCGGGCGCGCCCTGGAGCTGGGCATCGGGACCGGGCGCATCGCGCTGCCACTGGCGCGCCGCGGCGTGCCGGTCTACGGCATCGACATGTCCCGGGCCATGGTGGCCCGGCTGCGCGCCAAGCCGGGCGGCGAGGACATCAGCGTGACGATCGGCGACTTCGCGGCGACCAGGGTCGGCGGGACGTTCTCCGTCGCGTACCTGGTCTTCAACACCATCATGAACCTGACCACCCAGGAACTGCAGGTGGCCTGCTTCCGCAACGTCGCGGCCCACCTGGAACCCGGCGGCTGCTTCGTCATCGAGGTGTCCGTCCCCGACCTGCGCAGGCTCCCGCCCGGGCAGAACGTGGTGCCGTTCCACGTGAGCCCGACCCGGTGGGCGTACGACGTCTACGACACCGCGACCCAGGCGATGAGCTCGAACTATGTCGAGATCGCCGATGGCCGCGGCGAGTATCGCTACTTCCCGTTCCGGTACGTGTGGCCGGCCGAGCTCGACCTGATGGCCCAGATGGCCGGGCTGAGGCTGCGCGAGCGCTGGGACGGCTGGACGCGGGAGCCGTTCACCGGCGAGAGCCGCCAGCACGTCTCGGTCTGGGAGAAGGAGCGCACCTGACCGGCCGGCCCGGCCCGGCACCTACGGTCACCTGGCTCTCAGCGGGCTAGGTGCTAGGCCGCCGCGATCTGGCCGAACAGGCCGGACCGGGCCCGGCGCGGCGGCACCGCCTGGCCGCCGGGGAGCAGTTCCCCGGTGTCCTCGAACAGGACGATCCCGTTGCACAGCAGGCTCCAGCCCTGCTCCGGGTGAGCGGCCACGGTGCGGGCGGCGTCACGGTCGGGTGCGGTGGCGGCGGGGCACCGCGGCAGGTGATGGCATACGGCCGCCGCAGCGCCGCGCGGACTGGCTCGCCGGGCTCCGTCAGCGAGTGTGGGAGAAATCATCGTGGCCCCTTGGTCTTGATGGCCTGCGGTCGTTTGGCAAATCAACCGTGCCTGCCCGGCCGCAGCCGTCACACACCTAAGAAGACACACGAAATGCCGGTTAAATACAGCCGGGCTCCGACTCCGACTCCAGCTCGGCAGCGGCCGCGGCCCGGGGCCGGGCGCGCGGTGCTAGCGGCCGGCCCGCTGGACCGGGGCCCCGGCCCGGATGGCCCGCGGGATCTCGGCCACCCGGTCGACGACCTCGAGCAGGCGGGCAACCTCGCCGGCCGGGGCGCCGGAGCTGACCTCGACCGCGTAGCTGATGCCGGTCGACGCCCAGGTATCGGTATCGAAGCCGCCGACAGCGGACACCCGGACCCCGTCCAGCTCGATGCCGAGCGCGGCCGCCTCGCGGTAGACGTCATTGAGCACGCATCCGGCCGCCGCCAGATGGAGCAGGTGACCGCCGGTGAAGTCGGCTTCCACGGTGACGCCATCAGGGGTCCACCGGTGCGGGAAGCGCACCGCCCCGCCCGCCGCCGACCTCAGCGTCCCGGCGCCCACGGCGACCTCGAACCTGTCGCCCATGACCTGGCCAGGCCGTCCGGCTACGGCTGCGGCTGGGAGATGTTGACCAGCCAGGAGACGCCGAACCTGTCGACGCACATGCCGAACTCGTCGCCCCAGACCTGCTTGGCCATCGGCATCGTCGTGGTCCCGCCCGCGGACAGTTGCTCGAAGTAGCCGCGCAAGGCGCCGTCGTCGCCGCTGAGGCTGACCGCGCACCCGGCCATGGCGTGGTACTCCATGTCGCTGGTGACGTCGGCGCCCATGATCGTGTAGCCGGCGCCGGTCTCCAGCTGCCCGTGCATGATCCGGCCGGCGTCCGGCGAGTCGCTGGCGCCGAGATCGCCGAACGTGCTGAGCGCGAGTTCGCCGCCGAACACGCCCTGGTAAAACTCCAGCGCCTGGCGGGCGTTGCCGTTGAAGTTGAGATAGGGATTCAGCCGAGAGGACATGATTTGCTCCTGCAACCTTGGGTGCAAACGGCGGGAAACCGCCCGGTGCCGCCCCCCGAGTAAGGCCCCCGGCCGACGCTACCAGCCCGGTCCAGACGGCTGCCGGTCAGCGCTGCGACCAGCGGTGGGCGGGCCGCCAGCCGAGGGTGGCCGCGGCGGCCGAACCGTCGACCAGGGCGCGCCACGGATCCGCCCGATAGCGGTCCTGGCCGGTGACCGGAACCCCGGGCGCGAGCCGCCCGGCCAGGTCCAGGCTGGGCGCGGTCGCGGCGATGTCCGCGGCGCACAGCAGCGCCCGGTGATGCCCCTCCAGCGGAACGGTCAGCGCCAGGTCGACCGCGGCAGCGACGTCGCGCACGTCCACGAACGCGCCGAACTCCCAGTACGGCTCCCACTCGGACCGGGGGTCCGCGCGCCACCGTTCCTCCACCCGGCGGTAGTCCCCGGGGCGCCAGACCATGACCGGGCGCAGCGCGACCGTCACCGTCCCGGTCCGGGCGGTGAAGCCCTGGCACAGGTCCTCGGCCAGCCGCTTGGACAGGCCGTACGGCCGCATCGCCCGGCGGGCGTGGGCGTCGCCGACCGGGAAGCGGTCCGGCAGCCGCTCGCCCTCGGCGAGCCCGAACACCTGGGCGCTCGACATATACACCACCCGCCGCGCGCCGACCGCCTCGGCAGCGAGCAGCACGTGCCAGGTGCCCAGGACGTTGACCGCCATGATCCGCTCCGGGCTTCCGGCCGCGTCATTCGCGAGCGCGCCCAGGTGCACAACCGCGGCACAGCCCTCGGCTGCGCGCCGGACCGCTTCTGGGTCCAGCAGATCCTGCCCGTCGGCGAGGTCAAAGCCCACGACCTGGTGGCCCCGGTCCCTGAGGAGGCCTGCGACCGGGACGCCGACGAGGCCGCGGTGCCCGGTGACGAGAAGGCGCACCCCGCCATGATCCGCCGTTGCCCAGGGCGGCGCATAGGATCTCTGGCACAGCACGCTGTGCCGCGGGTGGAGGGCTGATGGCTGAGCTGACGGGTGACCCGGTCGAGGTGCTGTCCGGCAGCGCGCCCGGCGGCCTGCGCTGGGTCGTGGTCGTCTCCGGAGATGACGACGATCTCTACACGATGCTCCGGGTCTACCGAGGCGACAGGAACGTCGTCGCGGGTTCGGGGTTCGGCGGGCCGAAGGTCGACCCCCACTCCGTGATGAACGAGTGGCGCGGCCGGACGGACGATCTGCCGTACTTCGTCATGGCCCGCACGCTGCCGGACGTGGACCGCGTGGTCGCCACGACCGACCAGGGCTCTGAGGTCGTGCTCGCGCTGTCGCCGCCGGTCGATCAGTTTGGCTTGCGCTTTGCCGCCACCGCGCTGCCCAGGGGGGAACGGCCAGGCCACATCCGGGCCGAACGTGACGGCACCGTGCTGGAGACCCGCCCGCAGCCCATGCCGCCGTTCTGACGGGTACCTGGCCGTGTCGCCCGACGGCTTGACCGTCTGCGCGGTGGGCTATGCCCCGGGCACTCGCCCGCCGCTTGTCCGGACGTGCGCCTCGTTTGGGTGGATGATGTCTCACGACGTGCTGGCGGCGGAAAGGCGCGTTCCATGAGCTTGGACACACCACAGCTGACTGCGGAGCTCGTCGTGGACGGCGCGGTGCCGGAGCAGCCCGAGATATCCCCGGACGGGCGCTGGGTCGCATACGTTGTTGCGCCCGTGGGCCAGCGCGGGGAAAGCCGGCTGCAGCGCCGTGTGGATAGCCGCCGTGGACGGCAGCTCGCCGCCGCGGCAGCTGACCGCCGGCACCGCGACCGACTCCGGCCCGCGCTGGGCGCCGGACTCGGCGTCGCTGTTCTTCATGTCCGACCGCACCGGGTCAGCCCAGCTGCACCGGATCCGGGTCGATGGCGGCGAGGCCGAAAGCCTGACCGAGCTGGAGGGCGAGATCTACGACGTCTGCCCGCTGGCAGACGGCCGGGTCGCCGTGGTGTCCGCGGACGAGCCGACCGAGGAGGACCAGCGCAAGCGCGCTGAGCGCGATGACGCGATGGTCTGGGGCGAGCCACGCGGCCACGGCAAGCTGCGGCTGCTTGACCCGGCTACGCGCGAGCTGCACGCGGCAGACGACCTCGGCGGCCGTCACGTCGCCGAGCTGGCGCCGCGGCCAGACGGCGGTCCGGTGGCAGTGATCAGCTGGGTGAGCCGGGAGAACGACCCGGGGGCCACCACCAATGAGCTGCACGTGGTCGATCCGGCTACCGGGGCAGTCCAGGACCTCGGCCGGATCGCTGGCTACGCGCGGTCGCCGGTCTGGTGGGCCGATGATGGCACGTGGCACCTGGCGTACCTGGCAGAGCCCGACCCGTTTGGCGGATTCGTCGTCTACGACACCGTGCCCGGCGCGTCCGCCTCGCCTCGCGACCTGACCGAGGGCATGGACGTGAGTCCGACTGGCCTGGCCCAGGTCGCCGACGGCCCGCCGCTGGCCGTGTTCGAGAGCGGGCTCGACACGCAGATCCACCGGCTCGACCCCGGCTCGCTGCGCTTCCGGTGCCTGTCCACCAGCGCCGGCCCGATCGGCTCACTGACCGCCAGCCGTTCCGGTGAGCTGGTCGCCGTGCTGGCGAGCAGCGCCTACCAGCCGGCCGATGTCCATGCCGGACCGCCCGGCGGCCCGCTCAGCCGGATCAGCGACACGCGGCCGGAACTGCGTGGCATTGGGTGGGGGACCCAGGAACGTCTCTCCTACAAGGCATCCGACGGCCTCGCTCTCGATGGCCTGCTCATCCTGCCGGCCGGCCGCAGCCGCGCGGACGGCCCGTTCCCGCTCGTCACTCTGGTGCACGGCGGACCCGATGACCGGTACGCCGATGAGTTCGTGCTCAGCGTGCACGCTCCTGGTCAGTGGCTTGCGGCCGCGGGTTACGCCGTGTTCCTGCCTAATCCGCGCGGCAGCACGGGGCATGGCCGTGAGTTCTCGGCGGCCGTCGTGGGAGCGCTCGGCGGGGCTGAGTGGAGCGACATCCTCGAGGGGATCGACATGCTGGTCGATGCGGGTGTCGCCGACCCGGACCGGCTCGGGATTGCGGGCCCCAGCCATGGGGGGTTCATGGCCGCGTGGGCGGTCGGGCAGACCGACCGGTTCAAGGCCGCGGCGATGTTCGCCGGGATCAGCGACTGGGGCACGATGGCCGGCACCGGCGAATACGGGGCGATGGACGGCGTGCTGGCCGGCAGCTTCGGCTGGGAGGGGACCGGCCCGCACCCGCACGACCGGGTCAGCCCGATCTCGTTCGCCTCGAAGGTCCGCACGCCGGTGCTGATCGTGAACGGAGAGAACGACACCAACGTGCCGCTCGGCCAGGCGATCTACTTCCACCGCGCCCTGAGCCGGTACGGGGCCGAGCACGAGCTGGTCGTCTACCCGCGGGAGGGGCACGGGCTGGCGGAGCGCAACCATCAGCGCGACCTGCTCCTGCGCACCCGTGCGTGGTTCGACCGGTGGCTGAGCGATCCTGGCGGCCGATGACCGGCCGCATGGCCACCTCTGCGGCGCACCAGGATTCCAGCTGATCTAAACGTGCGCGTCACCATCCTGACCGCGAGGGGTGGCGGGCGGCGGAGTACTCTGCCCATGGCCCGCCGGGAGATGGGAGGCACCGTGGTTAACGTGGTGATCACCGGGGGGGCTGGGTTCCTGGGATCGCGCCTGGCCCGGGGGCTGCTGGCGGCCGGCTCCCTGGAGCTGGCCGGGAGCGCCGCGCGCCCGCTGTCCCGGGTCACGCTGATCGACCAGGTGCCCGCGCCGGAGGACCTGACCGCGGACGAGCGGGTGGCAGCGATCTGCGGCGACGCGGGCGACCTGCTGGAACCCGGGCGGGCGGGCCGGGGCGCACTGGCCAACGCGGACGTGATCTTCCATCTCGCTGCGGCGGTCAGCGCGGAGTGCGAGGCGGATTTCGATCTCGGCATCCGGGCCAACCTGCGCGCCACCGAATCGCTGCTGGCGGCGTGCCGCGCGCTCGAGACGCGGCCGGTCGTGGTGTTCTCGAGTTCCGCCGCGGTCTTCGGTACCTCGGCGGATCATCCGCTGCCGCCGGTCGTGGACGATCAGACCCTGCCCAACCCGCAGACCAGCTACGGCACGCAGAAATTCATGTGCGAGCAGCTGCTCGCCGACTACACCCGCAAGGGCTTCCTGCGCGGCCGGGCGGTCCGGCTGCCGACCGTCAGCGTGCGCCCGGGGCGGCCCAACGCGGCGGCCTCCGGCTTCATGTCGAGCATCATCAGGGAGCCGCTGGCCGGCCAGCGTGCGACCTGCCCGGTCGACCCGCAGACCGAGGTGGTGCTCACGTCGCCGACCAGGGCCGTGAGCGGGCTGCTCGCGGCGGCCACGTCCTCCGACCAGAACTGGGGTGGCCGGAGCGCGGTCAACCTGCCCGCGCTCAGCGTGACCGTCGCGGAGATGGCCGCTGCGCTGGAGCGGATCGCCGGGCCGGAGGTGAGCGCGCTGATCGACTGGGACCCCGATCCGGCGGTGGCCAGGATCGTGACCGGCTGGCCCGCCAGCATCCGGGTCGACCGGGCGGCCCGGCTCGGCCTGACCCCGGACCCCGACTTCGGAGCCATCATCAAGATGCACCTCGTCGAGTCCCAGCCCCGGGCCGGGTCGCGTTAGCCGGGCCGGGGAACCGACCGCCGCCGCGTGGCAGGGTTGGCCTATGGCAACTGGTTCCGCACACCGCACCGTGACCGTCGAGCGCATCACCCAGGGCACGTTCGCGGCCGTCAACAGCCGTGGTGGCCGGGTCACGTTCGGCACCGGCAGCGGCACTGATTTCACGCCGACCGAGCTGCTGCTCGCCGCGATCGGCGGCTGCACCGCGATCGACGTCGACATCCTGACGTCGCGCCGCGCCGAGCCGGACGGCTTCGAGGTGCGGGTTGACGCGGAGAAGGTACGCGACGCCGACGGCAACCGGCTGACCGACATCGAGGTCACCTTCCGGATCACATTTCCCGGCGACGACCACGGCGACGCGGCCAGGGCCATCCTGCCGGACGCGGTGCGCAAGTCACATGACCGGCTCTGCACGGTCGGCCGCACGGTCGAGCTCGGCACGCCCATCGCCGCCCGGGCCGGGTAGCGCCGCCGGGACCGGCCGCTACTGGTACGTCAGCAAGGCCACCTGGTCGAAGTCAAGCAAGTCTGTGACCAGGTTCTCCGGGAGCCGTTCGGCGTTCTCGGGCCGGACGTAAGGCACGATCCGCACGGAAAAGCCCTGGCCCTGCCCGACAAGCGCCCGCAGTTTCTCCGTGACCATGACCCGCTTGCTGACGCGGGTCAGCTGGTGCTCGGCGCGGAAATCGAACGGACGGCGTTCCGCAGGCGGCTCACAGTGCCCCTCATCGCCGGCGCACCCGCCGTGGCCGAAGACCCAGAAGGAGCCGACGTAGCTCTCGTGGCTGGTCGGGGTCTCGGGTCCCGCGTCCGGGTTGTTGATGAACAGCCGGCCCTCAAAGCTCGCCTTGGAGTGATCGACGCCGTGGACTTCCAGGTCGGCCCGCCGGAACGACTCATCGGGCGCGGTCAGCGTCACCGTGAGCGGATTTGCCACGAATGTCGCCATGTCAGCTCCTTATGTGGATGGCGCCGCTGAGCTCGTGGCCGCAGCGTACTGGTACCCCAGCGCGTTGATGTTCAGCGTCTGGCCGACGTTGAGCGTGGGGAACGGGCCCAGGGGGACGTCCTGGGGCACCGAGCCGACCCCGGCCCCTGGGTGCGCCTGCTGCCAGATGGCCCAGAGCCGGTCGATCATCGTGTGGTGCGCCCAGAAGACCGGGTCAAACGCGGCCACCGGGATCTCGCTCATGGTCCCGCCGACCCAGACGTGCACCCGGTTGTGCAGGTCCTCAAGCTGGGACGTGAAGTCGTCGAAGTCCTCCAGGGCCATGACGGCCGCGACCTCGCCGGCGCTCGGCAGCCCGTCGGAGCCCTGGCCGGGGCCGGTCGGCCCGGGCTGGCGGAAGGTCTGATCGACCGGGGGCACGCCCTCCTCGCTGAACTGCCGGTCGGGGATCCCCGAGACCGGCGCGGACACGAGCGGGTTCGGCGTGCCGTCCGGCAGGGTGTCGTCGGCGTAGCTCGGCGGGATCCCGGCCTGGGTGGACCAGTCCCACCACGGCAGGCTCACCGGCATTCCCGCGGGCATCACGTCGAGGAGGTACTGCTCGAAGTAGTACAGGTATGCCCGGTGCCAGGGCAGGAAGAGCGCACTGCCGTGGGTGCACGAGATCGGCAGCGGCAGCCCGTGAATGCCGGCCCAGTACTCAAACCCCCGGTCGTCGGACAGGGCCAGCATGTTCGTGATCGCCGTTCTTAACGCAGAGACCTCGTCGGCGGTCAGCGACGTGACGCTCTTGCGGTACCGCAGCACGGCCAGGTTGGTCTTGCTCAGCGGCTGGCTGCCACCGGCCGCCGCCACGGGGAGGTTGCTTGACACAGTCACCTATTGCACGATACGCCGCCGCGCAGCGTGACGGCAGAGTGCGAAATGGGACAGATCGGGCCGGTGCGGCCCGGGAACCCTGTCGGAGCCCTGTGGTGGAATCGGCACATGCTGGAGACGCCTGAGGACGTGAATCGCTTGCAGCAGCTTCTCGACCGGAGCATGGCCGAGGCCGGCCCGCATCTGCGGGGCATCATCACCGATGAGCGCCGTCTCAGCGCGCAGCAGCTGTGCGACAGGCTGCCGGGCATGCGCCTGCTCGCGCTGGCCACGGTGACCGCGGACGGCCGGCCGCTGGTCGGCCCTGTCGACGGGTACCTGCTCCACGGGTCCTTCTATTTCAGCTCGGGACGGGACTCGGTGCGCATGCGCCACCTGGCCGCCCGGCCGGCGTGCAGCGCCACGCACCTGCCGGGCGAGCAGCTCGCCGTGTCCGTGCACGGCCGGGCCGAGCTCTTCGACATGTCCGACCCGGCGGGCCGGGAGCTGCGCCAGGCCATGCTCGACCACTACCTGCCCTTGCAGGGACCCGAGTTCGAGACCTGGCTGAACGAGCTTGACGCGGTCGGCGCGCGCATCAACGCGGAGAAGATGTTCACCTTCAGCACCGACGGCTGACCCCGGCGGTCAGGGCCCGGCGCGCAGCAGCCCGGACTCGACCGCGCGGGCCTGGTTAGTCAGGTGTGCAGCAAACTCACATGGATCAAGCTTTCCGAACCGAACGCCGCGGACGGGCGACTGACGGCGCTGGTCGGGGGTCAGACCTGGATGCGCCGGGCCACGGCGTCCACGATCTCGGCGACCGCGTCGTCGACCGGGACCCCGTTCTTCTGCTCGCCGCTGCGGTACCGGAACGAGACCGCGCCCGCGGCCACGTCATCGTCCCCGGCCAGCAGCATGTACGGCACCTTCTGCTGCTGCGCGTGCCTGATCTTCTTCTGCATCCGGTCGTCGCCGGTGTCGACCTCGGCCCTGATCCCCGCCGCGCGCAGCCTGGCCACCACGTCCTCGAGGTAGGGCACGTGCGTGTCGGCGATCGGGATCCCGGTCACCTGGACCGGGGCCAGCCAGGGCGGGAACGCACCCGCGTAGTGCTCGAGCAGGATCCCGAAGAACCGCTCGATCGACCCGAACAGCGCCCGGTGGATCATGTACGGGCGCTTCCTGGTCCCGTCCGCGGCCTGGTACTCGATACCGAACCGGCCCGGCTCCTGGAAGTCCACCTGCAGCGTGGACAGCTGCCAGCGCCGCCCGATCGCGTCCTTCACGTGCACGTCGATCTTGGGCGCGTAGAACGCGCCCTCCCCCTCGGCGATCGAGTACGGCAGGCCCGAGGCGTCCAGCGCGTGCTTCAGCGCCGCCTCGGCCTCCTCCCACTCCCACGGCTCGCCGACGAACTTCTCCGGGCGGGTGGAGAGCTCGGCCTCGAACTCGGTCAGCCCGAAGTCGCGCAGCAGCCCCACCACGAAGCCGAGCAGCGACGCCAGCTCGCCCGGCAGCTGCTCCGGCGTGCAGAAGATGTGCGCGTCGTCCTGGGTGAAGCCCCGGGCCCGGGTCAGGCCGTGCACGACGCCGGACTTCTCGAACCGGTACACGGTGCCGAACTCGAACAGCCGCAGCGGCAGCTCGCGGTAGGACCGGCCCCGCGCCGAGAAGATCAGGATGTGCATGGGGCAGTTCATCGGCTTGGCGTAGTACTTCGCGCCCTCGAGCTCCATGGGCGGGAACATCCCCTCCGCGTACCACTCCAGGTGGCCGGAGGTCTCGAACAGCGTCCCCTTGGTGATGTGCGGGGTGGTGACGAACTCGTACCCGGCCTCGGCGTGCCGCTGCCGCGAGTAGTCCTCCATGACCCGGCGGATGGTCCCCCCCTTGGGGTGGAACACCGGCAGCCCGCTGCCGATCTCGTCCGGGAACGAGAACAGGTCGAGGTCCTTGCCGAGCCGCCGGTGATCGCGGCGCTCCGCCTCGGCCAGCAGCTTCAGGTACTCGTCCTGCTCGTCCCTGGTCGGCCAGGCGGTGCCGTAGATCCGCTGCAGCTGCGGGTTCTGCTCGCTGCCCCGCCAGTAGGCCCCGCCGCTGCGCATCAGCTTGAACGCGGGGATCTGCTTCGTGCTCGGCAGGTGCGGGCCGCGGCACAGGTCCTTCCATGTCCGCTCACCGGTGGCCGGGTCGAGGTTGTCGTAGATGGTCAGCTCGCTGCCGCCCACCTCCACCGACTCCTCGGCGTCGGCCCCGCCGCCCTTGAGCCCGATGAGCTCCAGCTTGTACGGCTCGCCCGCAAGCTCCTCGCGGGCCTGCCCGTCGGTCACCACCCGGCGTGCGAACAGCTGGCCCTGCTTCACTATCTGGCGCATGCGCTGCTCAATGGCTTTAAGATCGCCGGGCCCGAACGCATCCGCCACGTCGAAGTCGTAATAGAAGCCGTTCTCAATCGGCGGGCCAATGCCAAGTTTGGCGTCGGGGTGAATGTCCTGAACGGCCTGGGCCATCACGTGGGCGGCGGAATGCCGCAGGATCGCCAGCCCGTCGGGGCTGCCGATTTCCACGGGCTCGACCGCGTCGCCGTCCGACAGCTCCCGGGTCAGGTCCCGCAATTCGCCGTTGACCCGCGCGGCGATGACTGCATCGGGCTTCGCAATCGCGTTACGGCTGTCCTGGGGGGTGATGCCGGCGCTGGCCAGCGCCTGGCCGGCCGTGGTGCCGGGCTCCACCACGTGCTCGCGGCCTGCGAGGGTGATCTGAAGCTTGTCGGCTGGCACGGCTGGCTCCTGTCGTTGGCATGCTGAATGGCAGGCATGAGGGTATCGCAACGAAGCTGCGTGATACGGCGGCGCGGGTCAGGGGGCGGTGACCGTGACCAGGGTGCCGTAGGTCATGTACGGCCAGACAAACTTCGCCTGGGCCAGCGGCAGTTCGACGCAGCCGAGGCTCTGCTGGAAACCGTAGGAGCCCCGCGGGAAGTAGTGCACGGCCTCGCCGGACCTGAAGTAGGACACCCAGGACACCGGGTCCGCGTACTTGCTGCCGTCGGGGTTGGTGCCCTTCATGATCTGGAAGGTGTACCGCAGGTAGACCGGGGCGGTGCCGATCGTGGTCGGCGCGGCGGGGATCCCGGTGTTGGCCAGGGTGTGCAGGACCACCCTGCCGTTGTGCCAGACGGTCAGCGTCTCCGGGCTCACCTGGCTGGCCAGGGCGTAGGTGTAGCCGTGCGGGTTGTTCTGGCCCTTGGCCACCGCGCTGAACACCGCGTTCCAGACCCCGCGGCCGGCCACGCCGTCCATGGTCAGGTCGTGGTCGGACTCGAACGCCATCACCGCGCCGGTGAGCATGAGACTCGGCTGGCCTTCCGCCCAGAAGCCCTGCAGCTTCGCGGGGTATCCCGGCTGCCACAGGAACGTCCCGGCGGGCGGGCTGTAGGCGGCGCTGAGCTGGCTGTTCTCGTCGGCCGCGGACACCGGGAGGTCGCCGGGGATGGCCTGCCAGTTCAGCGGCAGGTAGCCAAGCTGGGCCAGCAGCTGCTCCAGCCGCAGGGTGCTGAACTCGCCGGTCCTGAACCGCTGCACCACCGGCGTGGCCAGCAGCCCGCCCTTGGCCGACTTGACGCCGCTGGGCCCGGCCGGGATCGTCAGCCTGACGTGGGTCAGCTCGGTGAACCCCTGGACCGGGACGAACTCGATCGTGCGGCTGTTGACCTGCTTCCAGCTGCCGCCGATCGACGGGGACAGCGTGGGCCACGGCGAGTCGGCGGCCAGCGGGGACGAGAACTCGACGCGGATGGGGGCGCCGCCGTTGACGGTCTGGGCATGCTCGGCGGGCGTGACCGAGAGCACGGTCAGCGGCGGGGCCGTGGGCTTGCTGGCGTGCTGGGCGGCCGAGTGATGTGATGCCTCGGCCTTGGCCGAGCCGCCCTGCTGGGCCGACGCCTTGGTCAGGGCGACCCAGGTGCCTCCGGCCAGGATGGCGACGATGGCCGTCGCCAGGGCCAGGACCCGCCCCCGCGCTAGTCCCAATCCGGACAAACCACGAACCCCCTCGCTTGCTACCCGGTCCCGACGGGCGGATTTGCCACCAGACCTGATGTATACCAGGTAATCCGCATCTGTGGCGCAGGCTTGGAACGCCAGTGACCAACCGTTACAAAGGACTTTTTCTGTAACAACGCTCGGGTGCTGGCAGGGGCTTCCCGGACAGCGCAAAAAGCGCCCGGGACCCGGTCCTGGCCGCCGGCGGGCGGTCCTGGCCGGGCCCCGGGCGCGGTTGCCTGGGGCGCTGGCGGTCAGCCGGTCACGGTCACCAGGCTGCCGTAGGTGAGGTACGAATAGGCCTTCGGGGCGGTGCTGATCGGGAGCTCGACGCAGCCCAGGCTCTGCGGGAAGCCGTATGCGCCGCGCGCGAAGTAGTGCACGGCATCGCCGCCGTTGAAGTAGGACACAAACGAGACGGGATCGGAGTAATGGCTTCCGTCCGGGTTGGTGCCCGACATGATCGTGTGCAGGAATCTCAGGTAGACCGGGAAAGTGCCGTTCACGGTGGGCGTGCCCGCTCCCCCGGTGTTCGCGAGAGTGCGCAGGACGGGCTGGCCGTCATGGTAGACCGCCAGGGTCTCCGGGCTGCCCTTGGTCGCGACCGCGTAGGTGTAGCCGTTGGTGTTGTTGTCGCTCGCGGCGCGCGCCGTGAACAGCGCGTCCCACAGGGCCGAACTGACCGACCCGTCGATCTTCATGTTGTGCTCGGACTGGAAGGCCATGACCGCGCCCCTGAGCACCACGTTGAACTTGCCCGGCTGCCACTGGGCGGCCAGCGACGCCGGGTAGCCCTGGGCCCAGGAGATGCCGCCCGGCGCCGGGTCGTAGGCCAGCGCGCGCACTCCCCCGGTCCGGCTGGCGGACGCGGCGTACTGGGTGGCCAGGCCGATGCCGAGGTTCGGCTGGTGCCACGAGCCCGGCATGTAGCCGAGGTCGGCGAGCAGCTCGGCCAGCGCGACGTTCGAGTAGGACCGCGTGGTGTACGACGCGGTCGTGGTCTTGGCCAGGGTGTGCCCCCGGGACGAGCGGGTCTGGTCGGAGACCGTGACCGTGACCTGGGTCGACGGGCTGAACGGCACCGCCGGCGTGAACGTCCACGTGTCAGCCGCTCCCTGCCAGGTGCCCGGGACGTCCGGGGTCACGGTGGGCAGCGGGGATCCCGTGGCCAGCGGGGCGGAGAAGGTCACCTCGACCGGGTCGCTGCCGTCCGCCTGCCGGTCCCCGGCCGACGGCGACACCGAGATCACCCGGAACGGGCCGGGCATCGTGACGCCCTTGCTGATCGGCATGTTGGGAGGCGTCCCCCCGCCCTGCACCAGCAGGACCGCGCCCGCGACGGCCACCAGCGCGACGGCCGCGGCTGTTATCACCCTGACCTTGGGCTGGCGGGCCACAAGGCCCCACATCCAGGCAAAGAAACCGGTGACCCGGGCGGTCACCTGCCTGCCCAGCCGTCGTACACCCACCACGTCGCTCCCCATCCGTTGGAACTGCACTGTGGCCGAGCACGGAGCGTTACTTGACTCTCCATGATCGTTACTCAGCGTTACGAGCGAGCGATACCCGACCCGGACTGGCGATAACCCACGGATGACGTAAACGGAAGGTAACGCGCTTCTCTCCGGTGCCGGGCTGGTCCGGATATCGCCGCCCTGGCAGCATGCAAGGGTGCATGCCGAGCCGCCCGCCGGGCGATGCGCCCCGGAGGCGTTCGTCCGCGCGGCCTGCCAGATCCGCACGGTGCCGCAGGTGGAGGAGGTCCGGCTGCACTTGGCCGACGACGTGATCGGACTGTGGCAGCGCACCGAGGACGAGTTCGGGGCCGGGCAGCCGCCGCCGTTCTGGGCCTTCGCCTGGCCGGGCGGGCAGGCCCTGGCGCGCTACCTGCTCGATCACCCCGGGACCGTGGCAGGCCGCCGGGTCCTGGACGTCGGGTCGGGCTCCGGCCTGGTCGCGATCGCCGCCGCCATGGCCGGCGCGGCCGGGGTGCTGGCCAGCGAGATCGATGCCGTGGCGGCGGCCGCCCTGCGGCTCAACGCCCTGGCCAACGGCGTGCCCGCGCCGGCCGTGCTGGGCGACATCCTGGACGGGGACGGGGCAGGCGCCGACGTGGTGCTGGCCGGTGACGTCTGGTACGACCGGCCGCTGGCCGAGCGGCTGCTCGGGCTCCTGGAGCGGGCCCAGGCCCGCGGCGCGTCCGTGCTGATCGGCGACATCGGCCGGGCCTTCCTGCCCCGGGACCGGTTCCGGGTCCTGGACACCCGCGACATTCAGGTCGTCGCCGACCTCGAGGACGCCGGCGTCAAGCGGGCTATGGTCTGGGCACCGGCCTGGTGAGGTCCGGGTTTGCCACATCAGAGGGGGTTGCCATGAGCGACGTTGACGCGGGGATCCGGGCCGCTCTCGGGACACGGCAGGCGCTGCTCGAGGACGCCGCCGGGCGCGCCCAGGCCTACCTGGCCAAGCTGGCCGAGCGCCGGGTCGCCCCGGGGCCGGAGGCGGTCGGCGCCCTCGCCCGGCTCGACTTCCCGCTGCCCGCCTCCGGCCGGGACCCCGCGCAGGTGCTCGCGCTGCTGGACGACGTCGGCTCCCCCGCCACGGTGGCGACCGCGGGCCCGCGGTACTTCGGGTTCGTCAACGGCGGGACGCTGCCCGTGGCGACGGCCGCCGCCTGGCTGACTGCCGCCTGGGACCAGAACGCGGCCCTGGCCGTGATGTCGCCGGTCGCCGCCCGGCTCGACGACATCGCGCTCCGCTGGGTGGCCGGCCTGCTCGGCCTGCCCGCTGGTCTCGGCGGGGCCTTCGTCACGGGGGCGACCATGGCCAACGCCACCTGCCTGGCGGCGGCCAGGGACGCGGTGCTGGCCCGGCACGGCTGGGACGCCGGCGCCCAGGGCCTGTTCGGCGCGCCCCCGGTCAGCGTCGTGGCCGGCGCCGAGGCGCACACCACCGTCCGCAAGGCCCTCGGCCTGGTCGGCCTCGGCCGCGACCGGGTCATCACCCTGCCCGCGGACGGTCAGGGCCGCATCGTCCCCCGGGACCTGCCCGCGCTGGACGGGCCCGCGATCGTCTGCCTGCAGGCGGGCAACGTCAACAGCGGGGCCAGCGACCCGTTCGGCCCGCTGGGCGCCTGGGCCAGGGACCAGGGCGCCTGGGTTCACGTGGACGGCGCGTTCGGGCTCTGGGCGGCCGCCTCTCCCGGCACTGCCGCGCAGGTGGACGGCGTCGCCGGGGCGGACTCGTGGGCGACCGACGCGCACAAGTGGCTGAACACGACGTACGACTGCGGCATCGCCCTGGTCCGCGACCCCGCGGCGCTGCGCGGCGCCCTGGAGGCCCAGGCCGCTTACCTGCCCGCCGCGGCCGCCCGCGAGCCCATGCACTACACGCCGCAGAGCTCGCAGCGCGCCCGCGGCGTCGAGGTGTGGGCGGTGCTGGCCACGCTCGGCCGCGACGGTGTCGCCGGGCTGGTCGAGCGGACCTGCCGCCTGGCCCGCCGCGCCGCCGGCGGCCTGCGCGGGGCCGGGGTCACCGTCCTGAACGACGTCGTGCTCAACCAGGTCGTGGCCGACTTCGGCACCCCGGACCGGACCGACGCGGTGATCGGCGCGATCCAGCGCGACGGAACCTGCTGGTGCGGCCCGACCGCCTGGCAGGGACGGCGCGCCATGCGGCTGAGCGTGAGCTGCTGGAACACCACCGAGGACGACATCGACCAGAGCATCGCCGCCATGCGGTCCTGCCTGTCCGCGGTCCCGCTGCGCTGACCTCCCGTTGATCTTCTACGCGCCGTAGTAGCCTGAACTGCGTGCCAGCGGACAAGGCCAGGCCCGCCGCAGGGGCCACATCAGCGAAAGAGACCGCGACGGCCGAGCCGGCGGCCCAGGACACGCCGGCAGCGGATTCCGCGCCGCCCGCGCCCGGGGGCCAGGCGAAGACGCGGCCGGCGGCCAGCCGGGCGGTCATCGCCCTGGTAATCGGCCTGCCCCTGGTGCTCGCGGCGGTCCTGATCGCCGTGATCGCCTCCCGGCATGGCGCCAAGCCGCCGCCGGCCAGCAGCCCGGCGATGGGCAGCCAGGTCACCGCCAACCCGGAGGTGGACCCGGGCACCCGCCTGCCCGGCACGGCCGCGCCCGGCTTCACGCTGACCAACCAGTTCGGCTCCCGGGTCTCGCTGAGCCAGTTCCGCGGCAAGGCCGTGGTCCTGGCCTTTGTGGACTCCGAGTGCACCACGATCTGCCCGCTGAGCACGGTGAGCATGACCGAGGCGGTGGCCATGCTCGGCCCGGCCGCGGCCAAGCACATCCAGCTGCTCGGCATCGACGCCAACCCGGACGCCACGGCCGTGTCCGATGTCCGGGCGTACTCGACCGCGCACGAGATGCTGCATTCCTGGAACTTCCTCACCGGCAGCAGGAGCCAGCTCGAGGCGGTGTGGCGGGACTATCACGTGTACGTGGCGGCGTCGCACGGGGACATCGACCACGAGCCCGCCATCTACCTGGTCGACCCGGACGGCCATGAGCGCATCCTCTACCTCACCCAGATGGCCTACGCGAGTGTGGAGCAGCAGGCGGAGCTGATCGCCAACGGCCTGTCCCAGGTGCTGCCGGGGCACCCGGCCCTCCACGGCGGGGTGTCGATGGCGCTGGCCAAGCCCATCGGGGCGGCCGCGGCCGTGCGCCTGCCGGTCATCGCCGGGGACCGCAGCATCCAGCAGGTCCAGTTCGGCGCCGGGCACCCGCACGTGGTGGTGTTCGTCACGAGCTGGATCGGCGAGGTCTCCGACCTGCAGGCCCAGCTGCAGGCGCTGACCCGCTACCAGCACGAGGCGATCCAGCACGGCTGGCCCACGGTGGTCGCGGTCGACGAGACCAAGTCCGAGACCACCCCGGCCGCGCTGCCCCAGCTGCTGGCCCGCACCGGGGTCACGAAACTCGACTACCCGATCGTCGCCGACACCAGCGGCCGGGTCGCCGACGGTTACGGCGTCCAGGACATCCCGTGGGTCGAGGTGATCACGCCGGCTGGGAAGATCATTTACAAGCACGACGGCTGGGTGTCCGCGGCCGCGCTGGCCCAGCAGGCGGCCCGCGCGAAGGCGTCGCCCGTCAGCTAGCTCACCCGGCTCGCGGGCGCGCTAGCCCGGCTGGCCGGCCCGGCCCGCCCGCCCGGCCCGGTCGCGGTTGCGCGCCGCCCGGGCTAGATCGGGCAGCCGGCCCAGGAGCTCGCCCGCCTCGGCGGCGTCGCGGTCCGCGATGTCCGCCCGCACCCGCCGGCCCGCCACGTCGAGGCACACCGTGGCGAGATTCAGCCGGCGCTGGTACGGCCCCTGGATCCAGCGGATGCTCTGCACCTTCTCCAGCGGGACCCAGGTGGTCTTCCGGCACACCCGGCCGCGCGAGGCCACTACGTAGCGCTCGTCGCTGTCAAAGGCCAGGAAGTGATAGGACAGCGGCGCCTTCCAGCGTGCCCGCGGCGGCGGCCGCCGCGCCGGCCTGCGCTGGGTGCTCAGCAGCTCCCCCGTCATCTGCTCCGCCTCGGCACGGGACCCGACCGGGATGAGCGCGCGCAGCCGCTGCGACTCCGACTGGTTCTCCCGGCGCTGACGGGGCCCGGCCACGTCCACCTCAAGCCGGCACCAGCCAAACGCGCGCCAGACCAGCGGCTCGACGATGCGTACCGCCTGAACACGCCCCGGCCGGATGGTCTCGGCGGTGGTCTGCACCAGGCCGGTCCGCAGCCGGAGCCCGTCGGGCGCGGTGGCCACCACGGTCCCGTACTCGCCGTTGAACTGGCGCCACACCGCCAGCACGAACCCGATCCCGAACGGCAGGAACGGGACGATCGTGCCGGGATGCCCGGTCACCACCACCACGGCCACGGCCGCGGCGATCACCACGCCCGCGAGCGCCCCGGTCCGGCTCAGGATGATGGCCCCGGCCAGGCGCTCGGAGCGCACCCGGAACAGCACCCGCCCGTCGGCGCCGGCCGGGTGCCCGGGGGCGGCCACCCCCGGCGCCGCCGGGGCCGCGGCCGTGCTCGCGGCCCCGGACGCGTGGCCCATCGACAGCAGCCGCTCGCGGAGCGCCTCGGCGTCGGCCAGCGGCAGGCTGGCCAGGCGGCCGCCGGAGGAATCGGCGCCCGCCATCCGCAGCCGGAGCTCGGCCAGCCCCAGCACCCGGGCCACGCCGGTCTGGACCACGTCGATCGCCTGGACCTGCGACAGCGGGAAACGCCGCGACTCGCGCCGGATCAGGCCGGTCTCGATGCGCAGCACGCCGTCGGCCACGTGCCAGCGGGTGACCAGCCAGCTGACCACGCCGCCGATCAGCACCAGGCCGATGATGACCGAGTCGACCACGAGGTCGCCGCCCGCCTGGTTGTGATTGGCGAACAGCAGCAGAATCAGCAGGATGCCGATGGTCACCAGGTGACGGCCCGCCCGGACCAGCGGGGACAGCGGGTGCAGCCGGTGCCAGGTCGTGATGTCCTCGGTCGCCACCGGCGGGGCCGGCGGGCCGCCGGGTGCCTGGCCGGTCACAGCCCCGCGGCCTGCGCCTCGCCGAGGGCCGCGAGCTGGTCGCGCAGCTTCGCGGCGGCGGCCCGGTCCAGGCCGGGGATGCGGGCGTCGCTGGCCGCGGCGGCGGTGTGCATCCGCAGGGTGGCCAGGCCCAGGCTCCGCTCCACCGGGCCGGCGGTGACGTCGATGAACTGCATCCGCCCGTACGGGATGACCGACAGGCGCCGGATCATCACGCCGCGGCGGACCATGAGGTCGTCGCGCCGTTCCGCGTACCCCCAGGCGGCGACGCGGCGGGCGAGGAACCGCTCCCACAGCAGCCCGATGATCACCAGCGCGAGAGCGATGCCGAGGCCGAGCCCGGCCGATCCCAGCAGGCCGCCGATCAGGCCGCCGGCCAGCGCGGCCGGGACGGTCGTCAGCGCCGCCTGGATGCGCCGGGCCCGCAGCAGCCGCCCGGACGGGCGCATCCACTCGATGCCGGCGTCGCCCGGCAGGCCCGGAGCGGCCAGCGGACCGGGGCCGGCCGGCGGGTCCGGGTGCGCCGAGGGGCCTGGCCCCGTCGGCGGGTCTGGCTCGGCTATGGTGCCCACCTGCCCTCTGCCTGCGTTCGGCTCGTCCCAGGCTGACAGGCTATCGGGCGGAAGGCGGCCGGGGTCAGCGAGCGGGCGCCTGGCCCTGCGCCGCGGACGGCCATCAGCCCCGGAGTGCACTTCTGAGGTTTCTCTCACACATAGGCGCGGCTTTCCGGAGCAGCCTGCCCGTAGATAATTGAACTGGCGCCAGAAGGTCTGGCATAATAACAAGTAATGAGTAAATCGAGTTCGTCCCGTTTCCCGGTGACCGTAACCCAACTTCCGGTCACCCGCTGCCAGATCTGCCGGCGCACCCTTGCCTACCGGCCAGGCCAGGCGAGTGCCGTCCTGACCGACCATTACCGCAGGGTGCACCCTGAATCGCTGACCACGCCCAACCGGAGCGCGTGACCTTCCTATAGCCGGAAATGTCCTGATCCGTCAGGCTGCCTTGTGCTGGGCGCACCGGGCTGCGTAGGCTGGCCGACAGGACCGGCACGTAAATGGATCGGTGCGACCGGTCCGTGTGCAGGATTGTCACCGCGGCGGACGCGGTTTTGTGCTTTTCTGACGGTGCCGATGCTTCGTATTGAGACGCCGTCGTCCCGTGCAATGCATTGCAGCAATTGCCTGCCGCCGACACGTGCGGTGCAATACGCAGGCGAGCCGGCCGCCTCCGGGCCCGCGCCGCCGATCCGGACCATTGCGTGCTTACACGGCGAAGCGCGTTGACGGATGGGTCCGGTTCCCCGACACTAACTGGCTAACCCGCTGCCGCGGCCAGGAAGCGCCGTGGCTCGCTCGCGGGCTTCTGACCACGCGGCGGACGGGGGACCTCATGACGGAGGATGCCACTCCGGCCGGCCCGGATGTGGTGCTCGGCTTCGACGCCGCGTGGGGATTCGCCCCGGCCGACCAGACCAGCCCGGCCCTGGCGGGCGCCGCCGGAGCCCTGATCGACGTCACGCTGATCGAGCAGCAGGTCACCGAGTTGCGCATCCACGGGGTGTCCGGCTCTGACGGCCCGACCATGCTCGAGCACCCGGAGGCGCTGCAGGTCGCCGGGGACGCGGTGACCGGGTTCTTCCGGCGGTGGAGCCCGGGCGGCGCGGCGCGGCCCAGCGTCCCGTGGAAGCTGGAGGCCTACTCCTGGGGCGGGCTGACCGAGGCGCCGCTGGCATCGGCGTCGTGGCTGCTGCTAGCCCCGTTCATGATGTACAACGTCGCGTACTTCATGCTGCCGCCCGAGGTGGGGCCGGGCGGCGGTCCCGCCCCCATGGTGAGCGAGCCCACCCCGCACCTGCGTGACGGCCCGGCGCGCCGGGCCGCGGGCATGCTGCTGCGGCTGCTGGCGCTCGCGGCCACGGTGCAGTTCGTGAGCGCGGCCGCGTCGGTCGTGGTCAGCACCGTGGCCTGGCAGGCCGCGGGCCAGGCGGGCATGCTGCCGGGCTGGCTGGGCTGGTACGGCGCGTGGACCGCGGGGTGGCGCGTGGCCCTGGCCCTGGCCGCCGTGGCCGCGGTGGTCGCGGCGCTGTGGCTGGTCAGCGTGCGGACCGAGCGCAGGTACGAGGCCCGGACCAGTACGGCCCAGCCGGAACCCAACGCGCTGTGGCCGCTGACCCAGCCGGGGTTCTGGCGCGGCCGCGCGCTGGTGCGCCGGCAGCGCGCGCTGCACTCGGCGGCCGCCTGCGCGGCGGTCGCGCTGATTGCGGCCCTGCCCGGCACGGCCCCCGCCCGGTGGGTGGCGGTGGTCTTCGCCGCGGCCGTGCTGGCTGTGGCGGCGGTCCTGATCACGCTGCCGATGGCGGGCCGCCATGAGGTCACGATGGTCCACGGCGGCGACCCGCAGGACGAGGCTGGCCGGCTGTGCCGGGGTGTTCTGGCCGCGGCCGCGGCCGCGCTGATCCTCACCGCGGTGATCGGCGGCGTGACCGACCGCCTGCACGGCCCCCAGCCCGGAGCGCTGCCCGGCCTGCCCGGCTTCCTCGCGGTGCTGCTGGCGGTGCAGGTGGCCCTGCTGGCCGGGCTGACGGCGGTCGTGGCCGTGCTCGCCCGGCGGGCCCGCACCGCAGGCCGGTACGAGACCGTCCCGCCCTACCTGCGCGGCGGGCTGGCCGCCCTGATCGCGCTGCTGGGCCTGTGCCTCGGCGGCATCCTGACCTCGGTTCTGTGCTTCGGCGCGACGCGGATCCTCGGCACGCCGGTGCCCAGCGGTTTCGTGTTCGACACCGCGCCGTCCGGCGCGCTGGCCGTGCCGTGGCCGATCTACGCGTTTGGCGCCGCGCCGTTCGGCCTGCTGGTCGGGGCCGCGGCCGCCGCGGTGCTGCTATGGCGCCGGTACAGCGGTCACCACCGCGATTTCCAGGCCCGGACCGCGGACGGCCCCTCCCCGGTGGCGGCCGCCTACAACGGCCCGGCGTCGGCGGATGCCGGCAGCCGGGGGGACGACACCAGCTACGCCAGGAACCGCGGCGCGATCGCCAAGATCTGGGCGGTTGCGCTGCTCACCGACGAGGCCGCGGATGTGACCGCCCTGGCCGTGGGTGCCGCCATGATCGCGGTCGTCGCCATCGAGATACTCGCGGCGGTCTATGCGGGCCCGCCGGAGCATCCCGCGCAGCTGAGCGCCTGGTGGCACGGCCTGGCGTCGGTGATCGCGCTGGTCGGCGTGCTGGTGGCCGGCTGGCTGGTGATGCTGCTGCGCTCGGCGTACACCGACACCGCCAGCCGCAAGACCATCGGCGCCCTCTGGGACGTGGCCACGTTCTGGCCGCGGGCGGTGCACCCGCTGGCGCCGCCGTGCTACGCCGAGCGGGCGGTACCCGAGGTCGTCGACCGGATCCGGCTGCTCACCGGGCACGTCGGGCGCGACCACGACGACGTGGCCCGGCTGCACGTGGCCGCCGGGCTGCCGGACCTGGCGCGGACCCGCGGGATCACGGTGCCGACCGGGCCGCTGCTGCTCACCGGCTACAGCCAGGGCTCGGTCATCGCGCCCGCGGTCATCGCCCAGCTCCCCCGCGATGTGATCGGCGACGTAGCCCTGCTGACCCTGGCCTGCCCCGCCCGGCGGCTGTACGGGCGGGCGTTCCCCGCCTACTTCGGCGGCCATCAGCTCGACGTGCTCCGCGACCTGCTGCACGCGGCGCCGGTGCCGTACGGGTCGGGCCGGGCCGCCGGGCGCTGGAAGAACCTGCGCCGCCGCAGCGACTACATCGGCTCCTGGGTCTTCACCGAACCCGAGCCGTGCCTGGACCCGGACTACCTTAGGGACCAGGTCGACCAGCCATGCTGGGACCCGGTCATCCTCGTCCCCGACGCGAACCCGACCCCGCCGCCCACGCACCGCCACTCCGCCTGGTGGCAGGACCCGCGCACCGCCGAGGTCGGCGCGTACCTCGCCGCGCTGCTGGACGGCGGCCGCCGGCGCATGCCCGCAGACCCCGATAATTGAGGCATACGGCGCACGGCCCGCTCAGGCGACGATCAGGAAGAGGCTCTTCCCGAGCAGCCAGGCTCCCACGGCCAGCGACAGCACGACGATCACCTGGTCCGTGTGCGTGCCGATCCACGTCTGCACCTGTTTCAGCCGGACCGCGGCGGCCGCGGGGGCGAACGTCGCGTAGAGCTCCATGACCAGGAAGCTCGACGTGGCCAGGACGCAGAACATCATCAGCGTGAGCCAGTCACCGGCCGTGGACAGCGAGGCCTGCACGATCGTCGCCGCGCCCGCAGCCACGAGCGACCACGGCTGCAGGAACGCCCCGAGTCCGGCCGCGGTCCACAGCGACAGATGATCCAGCCGCGTCATCCAGGCCGGCTGCTTGCGGGGCCGGCCCATGCGGTGCCGCTGGCGCAGGCCGACCCAGATGAGCACGCCGCCGAGCAGCGCCCTGATGGCCAGGGCCGCGGTGGACGGCGCGGTGTGCGGCCGCGGCGGATTGCCCCCGGTAAGCAGGAGCGCGGCCGCGATCACCACGACCAGGCAGGCCGTCCAGCCCAGGATGAACGCGAGCCCCTTCAGGAGGCCCCGCTCGGCGCCGAGGATCAGGCTGAACGCCACGATCGTGAGCGGCTCCAGCGTGATCGCGAGCCCGATGATCACGAGGTCCAGGACCATGCGCCCTCCCGGGCGAGACGCTAGCCAAGCCGCCGCCAGGAGAGCTCACCCACGCAGGGTGATCTATGGGCTGCCCGGCGAGTTCGACTCGAACGTCAGCATCGTGACGCCATAGCCCAGCTCAGGTGGTAGAGCACGTGCGGCCGCAGCGGTCCCTCCGGCACCCGCGGATGGTCGAACCGGCCGGCTTCGGTCATGCCCAGGCGCCGCATCACCGCGATCGACGGCTCGTTGACCACGGCGGTCATGGACCAGACCTCGGCCAGGCGGGCGCCGTCGAACGCCACATCGAGCGCCGCCCTCGCCGCCTCGGTCGCGTACCCGTGGTGCCAGGCGTGCTTGGCCAGCCGCCAGCCGATCTCCATCCCGCCCGCGGCCGGCACGTCATCGGGCATCGCGTTCAGCCCGGTGTAGCCGATGAAGTCGCCGGTCTCACGGACCTCCAGCGCCCACAGCCCGTACCCCTGCCGCTCGAACCGCGACTCGATGAGGTCCACAAAGGCGTCGCTGGCCACGCGGTCGAGCGTCGCGGGAAAATACACCAGCGTCTCCGGGTCGCCGTTGAGGGCGGCGAACGGCTCACGGTCGGACTCACGCCAGCGGCGCAAGAGCAGTCGGTTCGTCTGGACTGTGTCGAATCTGGCCGGCCCTGACATCTCATTCCTCCCCGTGGCGCGGAATGTGGCCGGTCCATGATGAAGCCGCTCGCGAATTCCGTCAAATGGGTTATATCGGGCCCGAAAATCCGCTATTATTTTGAATTGGCGG